>JADJAS010000001.1 GCA_016704145.1 Rhodocyclaceae bacterium
TCCTTGAACGTCAGGCCGAGCACGATGACCTTGGCGCCCTTGACCGCGCTGCCACCACGGATCAGCTGCTTGACGGTCTGCTGCGCCACGTAGGCGGCCATGCCGTCGTTGATGCGCCGGCCGGCGAGGATGACCTGCGGGTGGTAGCCGAGCATCTCGGCCTTGTGCGTCAGGTAGTAGGGATCGACGCCGATGCAATGGCCGCCGACCAGTCCCGGGCGGAACGGCAGGAAGTTCCACTTGGTGCCCGCCGCCTGCAGCACTTCCAGCGTGTCGATGCCGATGCGGCCGAAGATAATCGACAGTTCGTTCATCAGCGCGATGTTGAGGTCGCGCTGGGTGTTCTCGATGACCTTGGCCGCCTCGGCGACCTTGATCGAGCTGGCGCGATGCACGCCGGCGGTGATGACAGAGCCATAGACCGCGGCGACGGTGTCGAGCGTCGCCGCGTCGTCGCCCGACACCACCTTGACGATCCTGGTGATGGTGCGTTCCTTGTCGCCGGGATTGACCCGCTCCGGCGAGTAGCCAACGTGGAAATCCTTGAGCCATTTCATGCCCGAATGCTTTTCCAGCAGCGGGATGCAGACCTCCTCAGTGGCGCCGGGATAGACCGTCGATTCGTACACCACGATCGCGCCCTTCTTCATGTGCTTGCCGACGAGGGTCGACGCGCCGACCAGCGGCGAAAAGTCCGGGACGTGGCCTTCGTCCACCGGCGTCGGCACGGCGATGACGATGAAATCGGCCCTGGCCAGCGTCGAGGCATCCGTCGATACCGAAAGTCCCTTGGCCGCCTTGAGTTGCTCGGTGGCGACCTCGCCGGTCGGATCGACGAACTGCTTGTAGCTGGCGATCTTCGCCTCGGAGAGATCGAAACCGATGGTCTCGTACTGCTTGCCGAACTCGACGGCAAGCGGCAGACCGACATAACCCAACCCGCAGACGGCGACAACTGGCTTCACGACGGCTCCTTCGAACAGTACATTTGAATGGCCGGATTGTAGCCGACCGACCCTCAATCCGTGGCGGCAGACCGTCCGGTGGCGCGCCAAGTCTTGGCCAGGCCATGGCGCAGCAGCAGGCCCGGCGGCATGCGCAGCCAATGGTAGCGGAACGTGCCGAGGCGCAAGGCCAGCCCGCGCCCGAAGCCGCCGCCAGCATCGGGCAGCCCGGGCAGCGAGGCGCGGCTGAATATGCGGTCCAGCAGATACCGGCGCCATGCCGGCGGCGGCCTTGGCGCAAGGTTCGTCGGCACCGGCGTACCTAGCCAGGTCCGGCAATAATGCAGCGCGTACCAAAGCACGTCGCCCGCACCATGGCGTTCGCTCCGACTCAGCAGTTCCCGCCAGTCCGCCTCACTGCGCATGGCCCGGCGGATCAGGCCATCGATGTCGACCAGATCGCGCAGGCGATTCGACAGTTCGGAATCCTGGAACAGATGGATCGCGGCATGGACGATCTGGTCGCACGGATGCAGCACGGCGAAGCGTCCGGCGCCGGCCAGGTCGCGCACGCCTTCGAACATCAGCGCGTCGTCGACGCGGATGCGGCTGGTGACCGGCGAGATGGTGTGGTGCAGGTCGATTTCCAACGCGTGCCCGGGAAAGCGCATGGGCGGCAATTCATGGCTCCACTCCCGGTAGTAGCGCTGATCGTAGGCATCATCCGTTTCCGATTCCCAGCCGGCGCTCTTGAGTGCCGCTTCGGCTTCGTCCAGGCCGGCCCGGGGCACCATGAGATCCACGTCGTTGGGGATGCGGCCGCGCGCGAATTCGAGACCCTGCAGCAGGTAGGCGGCGCCCTTGAGGATCACCATGCGCCGGCCGGCGGGCAGCGCGGCATCGATGGCGTCGAGTTCCAGCCGCACCATCTGCGCCCGGTGGGTGCTGTAGTGGATCGCCGCCTGCAGGTGCCCGCGCACGGCGGGGAACAACGCGCGCCACAGGTCATCGCGGTCGCGCAGGCGGTGGGCGATCAGCCCGAGCAGGCGCGACTGCCGCGCCAGCCGCACCGTGTCGTCCCACTGCGCCGGCGTCAGGGCGACCGCCTGGTCGATGTCGCGCAACAGCGGCAGCAGCCGGGTCGCCGTCACGAGGTCGCCTCCTCGTGCTCCAACAGCGTGCGTATCCGCGCCACCGCCTCGTCGAGCGAGCCGTAGCGCAGTTCGTAGGCGGGGCAGCCCTCGGCCAGATCGGCGACGGCGTGGAACGCCACCGGGCCGAGCAGCGCGTAGTTGAAGCTGTTGAAGGCGAGACGGGCGAAGGCCTGCTCGCGCGGCTGCGGCAGCAGTTCGAGCGCGGCGCCGGCCTGGTAGCGGGGGAACAGCACGAGCGCGGGCCGCGCCGGTCGGCCGACGGCATCGGCACTGGCGGCATCCGGCGCCAGGTGGGCGACATCGCCCTTGCGGGTTTCCGGGAACACCGGGCCGAGCACCGCCTCGGCCGAAAATTCGCGAATCACGTCGATCGAGCGGTTCTTCAGCGCCACGGGCTTCAACATGGGCAGCAAGAGGCCGGATGCGGGATCGAGCACGCCGAATTCGTCGGAGAGCAGGCGCCAACCGCGCAGCATCAAGGCGGCGGCCAGCGTGCTCTTGCCGGAGCCGGGCGTGGCGGCCATGATCACCGCCCGGTCGCCGAGGGCCAGCGCGCCGGCGTGGAGCAGCACGTACTGGTTGAAGCGCTGGGCGAAGCACCAGTTCACGCCCCACTCGAACATGGGTAGCGCGCTATCGCGCGGATAGGGCTCGAAAGGCTCGACGCCATCGATGCTGAAGCGCGCGGTTGGCCGCAGCCAGCGGCGCAGGCCGCGGCCCGAATGGATGCCGACGTGGAAGTCGGAGAAGTCGTTGCGCCGCAGGTAGGCGAAGGCGCCGTAGACGCGGTGCAAGGCAGCTTTCAGTTCGGCCACCGGCGCGGTGACGGCGACGCGGCAGGCGCCGTAGTCGATGTAGACCCGGCCGCCGGGAAAATAGTCGTCGAATCGGGAAAGCGGAATATCGCCGATGCGTTCCGGTGGGCTGGTCATGTCGGCAGGATGCCAATCTCCCGCAACATGCGCAAGAGATCGGCCATCGCCGGCGATTCGGGGTCCAGTTCGAGGTCGTCGCGCAGCGCGGCGGCCAGGGCTTCGTCGCTCAGTTTGCCCTGCTCCCGTAGTTCCTCGATCACATCCACCACCACCGTCGTCGCCGGCGGCAGCAGGTGGGTTTGCCAGGTACGGGAATCAAAAACGACTGAGGCGTCTCCTAGACGCCTCAGCAAGCTTTGACCACCCTCACCCACGACGACGCAACGAGCGCCAATCAGGGGATGTTGCCGCCACCACCGCCTGTCGGATTAAGCGATGCCCAGCATGACCCTGAAATCGGGTTATCGACTGTCGATCCAGGTTCGTAAGCACGGTAGGTTGAAGACGATCCATCGTAGTCGACAAGTAGATACACACTGCCGTTCTTGGTGGTTCGTTTCACCGTTGTCGGATCGATCAATGAACCGGAAATGGAGTAGTAATTCCCGTTCTGCATGAAACCCGAAACCACCTTGGTATTTTTGCCTTCCTTGATCTTGATATCGTACTTGGCGACCGTCTGACGAACCCACGTATCGGGAGCCGTCACAATATTCCCTGGCGCGGTTCCCATCGGTTTCGTATCGCAGGTTGCACTCACGGCCGCAACGGCTGATCCATTCGCCAAGGAAAAGACGACAGGCGCCGCGCCCGCGGCCTTAATCAAGGCCCGACGGCGTTGTTTGAGCTTTTCTCGTTCGTTGTCCGACATGGCTGAATTCCTTGTGGCCCGAGCTGCGAAGATCGGTTGAATGTCCTGACCAACTACTAGCAATTTCCGCGCCAATCAGCGTTTCGCCACAAGTTACCATAAGAAACAACACGATAGCAATTCCATGGCCAAATTACGGTAATCAGGTGACGGACATTGTAAAGAAAGCTGACATTTTCCGTCAGTTCATGGACGGCTTGCCAACAGGGCGCGCAAGTGATTGGCCGGAATCGCGTAGCTGATGCCCGAGGGCTGGCTCAACGCTGATTCCTTGCTGCCCTTGACGAAGACCATGTTGATGATGCCGACCACCTCCCCGCTTTCGGCATCGACCATCGGACCGCCGCTGTTGCCGGGATAGGCAGTGGCGTCGAGCTGGAAAATGTTGAAGCCGCCATCCTTCAACTGCCGGATCAAGTTGCCTTTCAACTGCTGGACGTTGCCGCTCGGGATGGCGATCGGCGTCACGGCGGCGACGATGCCGCGATGGCTGACCGGCGAAAAGCCGAGCGCACCGCCGATCGGAAAGCCGGTGAAGGCGATGGCGGCGCCTTCCTTCACCGTGTCGGAATCGCGCAAAGTCAGTGGCGGCAGCGCGCCGCCCTCGACGCGCAGCAGCGCCAGGTCGTGCGCCTTATCGATGGCCAGCACCGTCGCCGGCCGCGCCCTGTCGGGCGGCGTCGACGCGCGCACGACCAACGTGGTGCCTTCGGTGAGGTTGAGGTCGGCGACGACATGGGCGTTGGTGGCGATGGTCTGGCCGTCGCCGACGGCGAAACCGGTGCCGCGCAGCGTGAATTGCGGCGCACCGAGCTTGTTGAAAATGCCGACCATGACCACCGAGGGCTTGACGCGCTCGATGGTGGCGACCAGATCGGCGGCCGCCGGCAGGCTCCAGTCGAGCGCGAAGGCAACGAGCAGGCCGACGAAGCGGCGGCGGATCACATCAGGCGCTTCCGGATGCGCGGCAGCTCCGGCGACGGCTCGACCACGCTGGCGTCGTAGGGATGCGCGTCGCCGCGATAAAACTCGCGGATGCGCCTGACGTAGCCGCGCGTCTCGGCATAGGGCGGAATGCCGCGATACTGGTTCACGGCACCCTCGCCGGCGTTGTAGGCGGCCGCCACCAGCGCCACGTCGCCCTGGAAATAAGCCAGCAGCCAGCGCAGGTAGGCGAGGCCGCCGCGGATGTTCTGCTCGGGGTCGAACGGCTTCCTGACGTTGAAGCGCGCCGCCGTCTCGGGAATCAATTGCATGAGTCCCTGGGCGTTCTTGCCCGATACGGCGAGCGGATCGAAATTCGACTCGGCGCGGATCACCGCCATGACCAGGCGCGGCGCCACGCCGTAGTCCGGCGCCAGCCGGCGCACCAGTTCGAGCACTTTCAACTGCGCGGGCGTCGGATTCTCCCAGACTGGTTCGAGCGCCTCGGCCACGGGGGGCTCGGGCGCCGCGACGACCATGCACGGAGGCATCAGCGTCATCTCGCCATCGACACGGCGCAGCATGCGCTCGGCGTCGGCGTGGCCCTGGGCGGCCGCCAGGCCGAAGAAGTAGGCGGCCAGCCGGTCGTCGCGGCTGACGCCGCGGCCGTTGGCGTGCATCCAGCCCAGCCGGAACTGCGCTTCGGCGTCGCCTTCGCGCGCGCAGTCGCAATACAGCGCCGCCGCGCGCTGGGGATCGCGCGCCACACCTTCGCCGTGTTCAAGGGCTTGCGCTTCAGCCCGCCGACTGGCAAAAAAGTCGACACTTTCGGCGGCGGCCACCGACGTGGCCTCGCTGAACGTCAGCAAGTGGGCCAGGAGCAGGCAAGCAATTGTTCCAACTGCTTTTTTGTTTCCGCTAATTCCCGATCTCCTTGATCAATCTGGCCACTTCGGCCTGCCCGGGGAACTTGTCGCCGAGCTTCGCCAGATCGTCAAGCAGCTTTCGTGCCTCGTCCTTCTTGCCCGCTTTCAGCTGTGCGCGCGCCAAACTGAGCTTGAGGGTGCCCGATTGCGGCGCCAGTTCGACCGCTTTGGCCAGCAACTCGATCGCCCGCGCCGAATCGCCCTTGTCGGACAACAGCGCGCCAAGGGTTTCCATGATCGCAGGATTGTTCGGCGCCAGTTTGTTGGCTTTTTCGGCGTACTCGACCGCGCGGGCGTCCTTCAACTGACCGAGGTTCCAGGCCAGGTTGTTGAGCAGGACGGGATTGTCCGCCTGCTTCTGCATCAGCGTCTGGTAATGCTTGACCGCCACCGCGTAATCCTTGCGAGCGGTCGCCCCCTCGGCCATGGCCATGCGGAACGTTGCGTCCTGGGCGTGGTCGTTCAGCCAGCCGCTGGCGAACTTCTCGGCCTCGGCGCCGCTGCCGTCGGCATACAGTGCGGCATAGGTCTTGATCGCCAGTTCGGTCGACGGCGCCTGCTTCAGGCCGGCCTTGTAGGCGGCGATCGCCGGCTTCCAGTCCTTGCCGGCGGCGGCGATGTCGCCCTCGAAGAGGAAACCGACCGCCTCCTTGGGCCGCTGCTGCTTGATCTCCTTGACGACCTTCTGCGCCTCGGCGACGTTCTTGGTTTCGAGGAACAGGCGCACCAGGCCGCGCTGCGCCGCCAGCAGGTCGGGCTTCAGTTCGAGCGCCTTCTTCAGGTTCTGGATCGCCGCGTCGTTGTCCTTGGCCGCCACGTTGATCTCAGCCATGCGCAGGTAGGGCTGCGGCGAACCGGGCATCGCCGCCACCATCTTGCCGTAGGTGGCCAGCGCCTGGTTGGTCTCGCCGGCGGCCTGTTGCGCGCGGCCCAGGGCATCGAGCATCTCGACGCGGTCCGGCATCGCCGCCACCGCATCCTGCGCCGCCGCCACGGCCTTCTTGGCGTCCTTGTTCTTCAGGTGCAGGCCGATCATGGCCAGGCGCGGCGCCGGCTCGGTCGGGCTGGCCTGGATGGTCTTGGCGATCATCGCCGCCACCTCGTCGGCGCTGCCGCCGGTCCTCGCCTTCAGTTCGGCCAGCGCCAAGCCAGCCTGGACGTTCTTGGCATCGGCGGCCAGCACCGACTCGAAGCGCTTGCGGGCGTCGTCGGGCTTCTTGTCGCGCAAATCAAGACTGGCCAGCGCGGCGGCGGCGGGGAAATAGGCCGGCTTCAGCGTCAGCGCCTTTTCCAGGCTGGCGCGGCCGGCGGCGACATCGCCCTTGGCCACCAGCACCGTGCCGCGCAGCGCATGGGCCAGCGGGTTGTCCGGCTGCTTTTTCTCGAGGCCTTCGATCGCCTTCATCGCCTTGGCGAAATCGCGCTTCTTGACGGCGGCGGCGATCATGGCCATGTCGGCGGTAGTGCCGCTGTCGGCCGCGGCGATGCGTTCCAGTTCGCTGAACGCCGATTCGCCCTTGCCGCCGGCAAGGTGGGAGAGCGCCACCTTGGTCTGCTTGACGGGATTCTTCGGGTCGAGCGTCACCGCCTTGGCGAAATATTCTTCAGCCTTTTGCGGATTGCCGTTCTGCATGTAGATATCGCCGGCCAGCGACATCAGCGCGGCATCGTCCTGCCCATCTTCCAGCATCGGCTCGATGTCGGCCAGGGCCTTGGCCGGCTGCGCCGAACGCAGGTGGATGACCGCCAGCATGCGGCGCGCCATGGCGGTGCCCGGCGCCTGCTTGAGCGCCTTGGTCAGGTAATCCTCGGCCTGCGGGAAGGCGTTGAGCTGGAACTGCGTGGCGCCGGCGAGCAGCAGCGCCTTCGGGTGGTTCGGCGCCACCCCGAGCACGGCCTGCACGGATTCCAGCGCCTTCTTGAAGTCCATCTTCTGGTAGAGATATTCCGCCTCGACCATGGCGGTCTGCGGATTCCTGGGCAGCGCCTTCTTCATCGCCTCCAGTTGGGCGCCGGCATCGTCCAGCTTGTTCTGCCGGATCAGGCTCTCGACGATCGCCGCGTGGGCGATGCCGAAGTCCGGCTTCGCCTCCACTGCCTTGCGATAGGCGGCCAGCGCGCCTTCGGCATCCTTCCTGAGGCCCAGCAGGTCGCCCTTGAGCTTCCAGGCTTCATGGTTCCTGGCATCCTTGGCCAGCACTTTTTCCAGCGTATCCGTGCCGCCGGCGATATCGCCGTCGGCCAGCAGCATGCGGGCCTTGACCAGCATGGTCTGCCCGTGGTCGGCCTTGACGGCCAGCGCGGCATCGATGGCGGCGCGCGCCTTGTCCATCTGTCCCAGCGCCGCATGGGCGAGCGCCACCGACGTCTGTAGGTCAGCCTTGGCCTCGGCAGTGGTGAGCGGCGCGGTCTGCAAGTCGCTCAGCACTTTCTTGGGCTGGCCGATCGCCAGCAGCGCCTGCGCCAGCTGCGGCACCACCTGGTCGGGGGCGTACCCGACGTCCATCGCCTTGCGCAATTCCACTTCGGCGCCGACCGGATCGCCGGACTTGAGCAGCGCCTGCCCGAGCAGCAAGCGCGCCTCCCCCGATTCCGGCGCCTTCTGCAGCGCGTTCTTGATCTGGATGACCGCCGCCTTGGCGTCGTCCTTGGCCAGATAGTCGCGCGCCGAAGCCAGCAGCGCCTCCGGCTTGTCGCCGCCGCAAGCCGCCAGCAGCAACGCCAAAGTCAGTGCCGGCAGCACGCCGCGGGAAAACCGATATTGATTCGCCATGTTCTTCCTCCCGGTTCGGCGCCGCGCGGCGCCGTTATTTCAGGCCAAAACGATGCATCAAGTCGTACAAGGTCGGCCGGCTGACGCCGAGCATTTCCGCCGCCTTGGCTATATTGCCGTTCACGCGCGCCATCACCGCCAGCACGGCCGTCTTCTCGGCCGCTTCGCGGATGGTGCGCAAGTCGAAAGCCATCGGATTGTCGTCCGCCGCCGCCAGGCCGACGTCGTCAGCGGTAATCTGGGTGTTATCGGCCATGATCACGGCGCGCTTGATGCAATTTTCCAGTTCGCGCACGTTGCCCGGCCAGCCATGCACCTCGATGGCGCGCAAGGCATCGGCGGTCAGCACCATGGCGCCACGGCTGTGTTGCTCGGCAAAGCGGCGCGCGAAAGCGTTGGCCAGCAGCACGGCATCGCCAATGCGCGCACGCAGCGGCGGAATCACCGTGACGATCTCAGCAAGCCGGTAGTAAAGGTCCTCGCGGAAACGCCCGGCCTTGATCAGTTCCTTCAGGTCCTGGTGCGTGGCGCAGACGATGCGCACGTCGATGGCGATCTCCTGCCGGCCACCGACGCGCTCGAACACGCGTTCCTGCAGGAAGCGGAGCAGCTTGGCCTGCAAGGCCAGCGGCAAATCGCCGATTTCGTCGAGGAACAGCGTGCCCTTGTCGGCCAGTTCGATCTTGCCCGGCGTGGTCTTGGCGGCGCCGGTGAACGCGCCTTTCTCGTAGCCGAACAACTCGCTTTCCAGCAGGTTCTCGGGAATCGCTGCGCAGTTGATGGCGACGAAGCGCTGGCCGCGCCGGGTCGACGACTCGTGCAGCCCGCGCGCCAGCAGCTCCTTGCCGGTGCCGCTCTCGCCCAGGATCAGCACGGTGGCGTTGGTGTTGGCCACTTTCTCGATGACGCGGCAGACGCGCAGCATCTCGGGGTCGCGGCTGATGATGCCGGACATGGCATCCGGCTGGCGCATCGCCTGCAGCCGCTTGTTCTCCTGTTGCAGGTCGTGCAGCCGGAAGGCCCGATCGATGGTCAGCGTCAGCAACTCCGGCTCGAAGGGCTTGGCGAAGAAATCGTAGGCGCCCATGTCGATGGCGCGCAGCGCATTGGTCCGGTCGTTCTGGCCAGTGAGGACGATGACTTTGGTGTCGGGGGCGACCGCCAGGATCTGTTCGAGCAGCGCGAAGCCTTCCGACGTCGAATCAGGATCGGGCGGCAGGCCCAGATCCATGGTGACGACCGGCGGCTGCTGGCGGCGCACCAGCGCCAGCGCGCTTTCGCGATCGCCCGCCGCCAGGGTTTCATAACGGTCGAACGACCAGCGCATCTGCTTTTGCAGGGCCGGATCGTCCTCGACGATCAACAGGGGCCGCTGGGCTTCGCTCATGCCGCCTCCAGATCCGACCCGCGACTGACTTGGAACAACGGTAGCGTCACCACGATCCTGGTCCCCACGTTTAAAACGCTATCGACGGCCACCTCGCCTCCCAGTTCGCGGATGTACTGGAAACTTTCGAAGGCGCCGATGCCCATGCCGGCCTGCTTGGTGGTCTGGAAGGGCTTGAACAGCCGTTCGCGCACGAATTCCGTCGTCATGCCACGTCCCGTGTCGCCCACTTCCACCCGCGCCTGACCGGCATCCTTGTCCACTTTAACCCAAACCCTGCCGTCATGATCGGTGGCGTCCAGCGAATTCTGCACCAGGTGGCCGAATACCCGCTCCAGGCGTTCCTCGTCGCCGCGCACGGCCACCGCCGCGACGACCTCGACCTCGACCTCGCGCCCGGTCTGCCGCTTGGTCGCCCGCACCCGCTCGAACAGCCGTACCAGTTCCACGCCGAAACTGGCACTGGCCGGCGCCGCGCCTTCGCGCAATTGCAACATCAGGCGGCGCATGCGCTCCACCGAGTTCTCGACCGTCATCAGCATGTCCTGCTGGAACTCCGGATTATCCTTGTGCCGCTCGGCGTTCTTGAGCATCAGCGACAGCTGCGAGACGATGTTCTTCAGGTCGTGCACCACGAAAGCCGACATGCGGTTGAAGGCCTCGAACTTGCGCGCCTCGAGCAGGGCCTCGGTCGCCAGCATCTGCGCCAGGAAGCCGGCGGCCTGGCTGCCGGCGGTGCGCAGCAGGTCATTGACTTCCCAATTGACGTCGACCTGGGTACGCGAACTGCCCAGCACCACCACCCCGGTGAGTTCATGGCCGACCATCAGCGGCACCACCAGCCAGGCGTTGTCCATCTCCGACAGCCAGGCCGGCAGTTCCAGCGACTCGTAGCGGCTGGGCAGGCTGCGGAATTCCTCGAGATTGATCACCCAGCCGCTGCGGACGAGAAAGCCGCACAGCGAGGATTCCCGGGATTCCAGGACCGGCGATTCCGGCATGTTCCAGCGTGCGAACTGCCGGTAGCCCTGGCGCGTGCCGTCCCACAGCCACAAGCTGCCGCCGGGACTCTCGACCATGTCGGCCAGCGTGCGGATCACCTGCTCGCCCAGTGCCTGGGGTGCGTTCTGCGCCGACAGGGCCCGTGTCACCTTCAGCCACTCCTCGCGGTAATCGTAGCGGTAACGGAAGAAATGCTTGCCGACCAGCACCCGCAGCTTGGCCCGCATGGCACCGGAGAACGCCAGCACCGCCAGGCCGAGCAGCGCGGCGAAAGCCAGGGCGAACTGGAACGCCCGCCCCCATTCGCCGCCGAAAAAGCGCACGTAATAGCCGACCGCCGCCATGAACAGCAAGTAGGCGCCGACGGCAAGCAGCCCGGTGGTATGCATCACCACCTTGCGCGACAGCCGCACCCGGCGCGCCCAGTCGCGGCTGCGCGCCGAGGACAGCCAGATCAGCGGCACCACCAGCGCATGGACGAGCCCGCGGATGCCCAACGCGTCGGCGTCGAGCTTGCCGAACAGCATGGCGTCGGAATGAACGTACAGGTCGAACAGAAAGGCGCCCGCCAGCCCGAGACAGAGCGGCTTGATGTTCCAGCGTGAATCGGCGGCGACGTTGCGCAACAACTGTTCGAGCAGGAACAGGCCGATCACCGCCAGCAGCAGCGGATGGAACGTCATCCATTTGATCGGCACGGCCAGCGCCACGCCACTGGCCAGCAAGCCCTGCACCACGAAACCGGCCACCACCACGAGAGCAATGACCGCCGCCACCCAGCGGAAGCCACCCTGCCCGCCCTCTCGCGGAATCTCGCCCGGGCGCAGCACCACCAAAACGAAAGCGTACCAGGCACCGTAGCGCAGAATGTCGGCCTCGACGGCAATGGCATAGAGGCCGATGCTGCCGGTCATGCCATAACCCCACGCCAGCAGGCTCCAGACGACGGTGAACACCACGGCGGCCAGCATCACCGCATTCGGCAGGCCGCGAGGCCCGGTGCGCGCCACCGGTGCGAGATAGATGGCCAGCAAGGTGTACGCCGCGGCGGCAAAGCCGTAACTCCAGACCGTCAGGGTGCCGAGGTCGCCCTCCATATCGTCCGCGCGGGGGTGTGACGAGTGAACCCGGGCCGCCGCTAGCGGGCGCCCTTGGCCATCAGCACGACGCCGACGGTCTCGAACAGCACCACCAGGTCGAGCATCAGCGAGTGGTTCTTGACGTAGTACAGGTCGTACTGGAGCTTTTCGGCGGAATCCTCCACCGAGGCGCCATAGTGATAGCGCACCTGCGCCCAGCCAGTGACGCCGGGCTTGACGCTGTGGCGAACCGAATAGAAAGGTATCTGCTTGGTCAATTGATCGACGAAGAACGGCCGTTCGGGCCGGGGCCCGACGAGACTCATGTCGCCGGACAGGATGCTGAACAGTTGCGGCAGTTCGTCGATCCGCGTCTTGCGCATGATCCGCCCGACCCGGGTGACGCGGTCGTCCTTGGCCGTCGCCCAACGCGGCGTGCCGTCCTTCTCGGCGTCGGTGCGCATGCTGCGGAACTTGACGACGTTGAACAGGCGGCCGTGCAGGCCGACGCGCTCCTGGCGGTAAAGGATAGGGAAACCGCTTTCGATGACGATGGCCGCGGCGGCCAGCAACATCACCGGTGCGGCCAGAACCAGCAGGATCAACGCGCAGAGGATGTCAAAAATCTGCTTGACGACGGTGCGCAGCCCGCCCTGCGAAAAGCCGTCGCCGAAGATCAGCCAGCCGGCGTAAAGGGCATCCAAACGAATCTGGCCCAGCGTCTGCTCGAAATAGCTGGCCAGGTCGTAGACGCGGATGCCCCGCAGCTTGCAGTCAAGCAGTTCGCGCAGGGGAATCGCCCCGCCGCGCCGCTCGGTGACCGCCACGACGATCTCGTTGGCCTTCAGGCGATGCACCACATCCATCAGCGCGCCGTCGCGCGGCGTCACCTTGCCTTCCGGCACCTTGGCGACGCGTTCCGCCGGGCTGGGGAAGAAACCGACGATCTCCACCAGGTCGTCCTGCTTGTCCAGGGCTTCCTTGACCATGGCGGCCCGCTCGCCGATGCCATAGACCAGCACGCGGTCGCGCGGAATCGGCCGGTTGCGCGCGTGCGCCATGCGCACGCGGTTGGTCAGCACGCCGAACAGGCCGATCATAGCGGCGATTTCGAGAAATTCCCGGCTGACGTCGGTGATTTGCAGCACGGCGAAGGCCAAGGCGGCGATGGGAATCGCCAGATGCAGCGACAGCACCGCCCGCGCCCGGCTGTCGTACAGCGTCCGGTAGTGGATGCGCTGGTAGAGCCCGAGCCAGGCGTTGATCGGCAGCATGATCAGGGACAGCAGGAGGGCATACCCCAACACTAGCTTCAGATCGACGGGCAAGCCGGCGCCGACCCACTTCACCGCCGTGACGATGACGATGACGATGAAGGAAAAGTCGGCCAGGACCTCGATCAAGGTCCGCCAGTGGATCCAGAAACTGAGCTGCCGGGGCATCTACCGCCGCCTCACAGAATATTCTTTGGGAATTGTCGCATACATATCGGCAGCTTCCGCCGCAACTTCAGTGCCAATTCCCTCGCCGGCGAGCCACCGCACCGCAGGCAAGTCTATGATTAGACGAGCACTTCGACCACCGGGGGATGCCCGAGAAATGCCTGCGGACTGGCGCTGGCGCCATAGGCGCCCGACTGGAAGACGACCACCAGGTCGCCCGGCTCGGCCTTGGCCAGTTCCATCTTGTCCGCCAATATATCCAGCGGCGTGCAGAGCGGGCCAACGACCGAAACGCTCTCCCGGTCGGCGGCATCCATCCGGTTGCCGATCGCCACGGGGTAGTTCTTGCGGATCACCTGCCCGAAGTTGCCCGACGCCGACAAGTGGTGATTCAGTCCGCCATCGGTCACCAGGAACACCTGGCCGCGCGACACCTTGCGGTCGACGACGCGGGTGACATAGATGCCCGCCTCGCCGACCAGATAGCGACCAAGTTCGATGACGATCGACGCTTCCGGCATGTCGGTGCCGATGCTTGCCGCCAGTTCGGCCAGGTTGGCGCCGATCGGCGCCAGGTCCAGCCGCTGTTCGCCCGGGAAATACGGAATGCCGAAGCCGCCGCCCAGATTCAGGAAGCGCACTGGCGACGGCGCGTCCGCCATGAACCGGCGTGCCGCCGCGACTGACTTTTGCTGGGCCTCGACGATCGCCTCGGCCTTCAGGTTCTGCGACCCGGCGAACAGGTGGAAACCCTCGAAAGCCAGACCCTGCCGGCCGATTTCGGCGAGCGCCTCCGGCACCAGTTCGGCATCGATGCCGAACTGCTTCGGCCCGCCGCCCATCTTCATGCCGGATGATTTCAACTCGAAATCCGGGTTTACCCGCACCGCCACCCGTGCCGGCAGCCCCAGTTCCCGCGCAATCGTCGCCAATTCGCCGATCTCCCGGAACGACTCGACATTGACCAGAATGCCCGCCGCCACCGCCTGCCGAAGCTCGCCGACACTCTTGCCCGGCCCGGCGAAGCTGACCTCACGTGGATCGGCGCCGGCGTCCAGGGCGACTTTCAGTTCGCCACCCGAAGCCACGTCGATGCCATCGACCAGCCCGGCCATGTGCCCGACCAGCGCCGGCATCGGGTTCGCCTTCATCGCGTAGTGCAACTTCACCGACGCCGGCAGCACGGCCCGCAACTCCTCGACCCGGCGGCTCAGCAAACTGCGGTCATAGGCGTAGAACGGCGTGCGACCGACGCGGGCAGCGAGGCGGGAGAGCGGCTGGCCCCCCACCGACATCTCGCCAGCCAAAACCGCGAACTGGTTCGTCGGTGCGTGAGCGGGAGCGGATTTCTCAGCGCTCATGGGCTTCCTTCCATTCCGTTGACAACGATTTCCGGTCGATCTTACCGTTCGGGTTGCGCGGCAGCGGGCCGTCGCGCACTTGGAAGCCAGCCGGCACCATGTACGCCGGCATGCGGGCCTTGCACTCGGCCAACAGGGCTTCGACATCGACCCGCCCATCCGGGGGCGCGGTGACGATGACCTGGATCGCCTGGCCGAGCGTCGGGTGATCGACGCCAAACGCCACGCATTCGCCGACCAGCTTCGTCGCGTACAGGATTTCCTCCACCTCGGTGGGGCTGACGCGATAGCCGGACGTCTTCATCATCTCGTCGCGCCGGCCGACGAAATAGAGGAAGCCCTCGTCGTCCATGCGCACGGTATCGCCCGAATACACCGCCAACTCCGGCAGCACCAGCCCCGCTTCCCGCCCGGGCGCATGCGGCGGCAGCGGCTTGTAGCGCTCGGCGGTTTTTTCGGGATCGTTCCAGTAGCCCATGCCGACCAGCGCGCCGCGATGCACCAGTTCGCCCGGTTCGTTGGGCGCGCAAGGCGTGCCGTCCTCGCGCAGCACCAGGATTTCGGCATTGGGGATGGCCCTGCCGATGGAATCGGGCCGGCGATCGACTTCCTCCGGCGGCAGGAAGGTGGAGCGGAAAGCTTCAGTCAGGCCGTACATCAGGTAGGGCCTCGTCTTCGGCAGGCGCTGGCGCAGCGCCGCCAGCGTTTCGCCCGGCATGCGGCCGCCGGTATTGGCGAAATAGCGCAAATGCTCGGTGATCGAGTTCGGCCATTCCAGCTGCGCTAGCTGGATGTAGAGCGGCGGCACGGCCGTCAGCCCGGTCACCTTCTCGCGTTCCAGCGCCTTCAGCACATCGCGCGGCAACAGGTAGTTGAGCAGCACCACGCGGGCGCCGGCATGGAATGCCGTGGTCAACTGGCTGAAACCGGCGTCGAACGACAGCGGCAGTGCCGCCAGCAGCGTGTCGGTCGCGCGGTTCTCCAAATATGAGGCCACGCTCTTGGCGCCGGCCACCATGTTGCGATGGGACAACACCACGCCTTTCGGCTTGCCCGTGCTGCCGGAGGTGTAGAGGATCGCCACCATGTCGTCGTCGATGACCCGGTGGCCCGGCCGCGGCGGCGAGGCCAGCAGTTCGCTCCAGCGGCGGTAGCCCATGCCGCCCGCCGCCGGCAATGGTTGCTCGGAATCCAGCACCACCACCTGCCGCAAGTCATGGCAGGCGGCCAATACCGGCGCCAGCAGCGCCAGGCGGTCGGCCGAAGTAACGAGCACCCGGACGTTGCAGTCGCGCAGGATGTAACCGACCTGCTCGGGCTTGAGCAAAGGATTGAGCGGCACGAACACGCCGCCCGCCGCCGGCGCGCCGAAGCTGGCGACCACCGTCTCGAAGCGCTTCTCGAGGTAGATGGCGACGCGCTCGGCGCGTTGCAGGCCGAGTTCGACGAGGCCGGCGGCGAAACCGGCGACCGCGTCGTGCAACTCGCCATAGTTCAGCGAAAGCTTGCCGTGGGTCAGCGCCGGCGCCAGCGCGTCGCGCTCGGCGGCAAGAGTAATCAGTTCGGGAAGGAGGTAGGCGTCGCGCATCTCGAAATTCGGCCAACAATGACAAAAGCCAGTATCGCATAGCCAAGGCGGCCGTTTCACCTATAATCGCCCTCGTTTCGGCCCAACCCGACCGGAGTGCCCGTTGAATATCCTGCAAGAAGTGCTATCCCTGCTCGACGAAATCCTCAGCCTCAATGGCCGGGCGGCAACATTCACCAAGGACACCGCGCTGCTCGGTGCCATCCCCGAACTGGATTCCATGGCGGTCGTCGGACTGATCACCGGCATGGAAGAGCGTTTCGGCTTCATCGCCGACGACGACGAGATCGACGGCTCCACCTTCGCCACCGTCGGTTCGCTGCTCGACTTCGTGGAAGGCAAGCTGGCCGGCTGATCCGCCCGGCCGTGCCGATGGCGCCCGAAGCTTTTTTCCTGCCGGTCGCCGGCGGACAGCGCTTCTGCTTGTACCACCCTCCGGCCGCCGCCGGCCAAGCGCGCGGCGCGATGCTGTATCTCCACCCCTTCGCCGAGGAAATGAACAAGTCGCGGCGCATGGCGGCCCTGCTGGCGCGCCGACTGGCGACACAAGGCCATGCCGTGTTGCAGGTCGATCTGCACGGCTGCGGCGACAGCGCCGGCGATTTCGGCGATGCCACCTGGGCAAGCTGGCTTCACGACGTACGGGCCGCCCGCGACTGGCTGCGCCAGCGCTGCGATGCGCCGCTATGGCTGTGGGGGCTGCGGGCCGGCGGCCTGCTCGCGGTCGACGCCGCGCGCTCGATCGAAGAACCGGCCAATTTCCTGTTCTGGCAGCCGGCCGTGTCGGGCCAACAACACTTGCAGCAGTTCCTGCGGCTCAAGGTCGCCGGCGAAATGCTTGGTGGCGAGTCCAAGGGCGCGATGGCCGCGATCCGGCGGCAACTCGACGAAAGTCAGTCGCCGGAGATCGCCGGCTACCGCTTGAATCCGGAACTCGCGCGCGGCCTGGAAGCCGCCGAACTCACGCCGCCGGCCCAACCGGGGCACGTCGTCTGGCTGGAACTGTCCACGCGCGACGACGCCACTTTGCCGCCCGCATCGGTCAAGCGCATCGAACAATGGCAGGCCGCCGGCCATGACGTGGCGGCGCAAATCGTCCAGGGGCCGGCTTTCTGGCAGACCACCGACATCGAGGAAGCACCCGCCTTGATCGACGCCAGCATCGCGGCGCTGGCGGCTCGGGCATGAGCTTCAGCGAACACGCCCTCACCTTCGACTGCGCCGGCGAGACCCTCGTCGGCATCCTCGCCCGCCCGGCAGCGGACGCGGCGGCGACCGGCGTCGTCATCGTCGTCGGCGGACCGCAGACCCGCGTCGGCAGCCACCGCCAGTTCGTCCTGCTGGCCCGCGCCCTCGCCGCCGCCGGCTATCCGGCGCTGCGCTTCGATGTCCGTGGCATGGGCGACAGCGGCGGCGCGCAGCGCGACTTCGAAGCCATCGCGCTCGATATCGGCGCCGCCATCGACGCGCTCCGGCAAGCCTGCCCCGGCGTCGCCAAGATCGTGCTCTGGGGCCTGTGCGACGCCGCGTCGGCCTCGCTGCTCCATGTCGAAGCCACGCGCGACCCGCGCATCGCCGGCCTGTGCCTGCTCAATCCCTGGGTGCGCTCCGAGGCGTCGCTGGCGAAAACGCAGGTCAAGCACTACTACGGCCAGCGGCTATTGCAGGCGGAATTCTGGCGCAAGCTGCTGAGCGGCCGGCTGAACATCGTCAAGTCGATCGCCGAATTCGCCGGCAAGCTTGCCGGGGCATCGTCCGGAACCGGCGCCTCGCCACGGCTGACTTTCCAGGACCGCATGGCGGCGGGCTGGCGCGCCTTTCCCGGCCCGATACTGCTGATCCTCAGCGGCGACGACTACACCGCCAAGGAATTCCTCGAATATGCGTCGAGCAATGCAGACTGGCACGGCCTGCTCGATCGGCCAGGCCTGTCCCGTCTCGACATGCCGGCGGCCGACCACACATTTTCGTCACAGGAATGGCGCAAAACCGTGGAAAATGCCTGTCTCGACTGGCTGGAAAAACATGACTAACGCATCAACACTGACACTCGGCCATCCCCGCTTCGGCGACAACGCACTCGCCGACATCGCCAAGCGCGAAGGCGACCTCGCCGCCTGGCGGCAAGCATTCCGCGAGCATGGCGCCGATGCCCCCGCGCGCGTCACCGGCGATTTCGCGGTCGCCGTCGAACTCGACGATGGCCGCGTTTTCATCGCCATAGACCGTTTCGCCATTCAGACGCTGTGCTACCGGGTCGAAGGCGACGAGCTGCGCGTCGCCACGCGCGCCGACGAACTGGGCGCCACCGAGCTCGACCCGCAGGCGATCTTCGACTACCTCTATTTCCACGTCATCCCCTCGCCGCGCACCATCTTCAGGGATGTTTTTCGGCTGCCACCCGGCCATTGCGCACTGTTCGAAAAAGGCAAGCTGAGCCTCGCGCCCTATTGGCGGCCGCGCTTCGACGAGCTTCGCAATCCGTCGTTCGCCGCGTTGCGCGACGAATTCCACCAAATCGTCAAGGATGCCGTCACCGACCGCCTCGCCGCGGGCCCGGCGGGCTGCTACTTGAGTGGCGGCACCGATAGTTCGACCGTTGCCGGCATGGTCACGCGGATCACCGGTCAACCCGCCGACACCTACTCGATCGGCTTCGCCGTCGATGGCTATGACGAAATGGAATACGCGCGCCTTGCCGTCAAGCATTTCGGCACGCGCCACCACGAGTACTACGTCACGCCGGACGATCTGGTGGCCGGCATGCCGGCCGTCGCCGCCAGCTATGACCAGCCCTTCGGCAACTCATCCGCCGTGCCGGCCTACTACTGCGCGCGCATGGCCAGGCAGGATGGCCATGACCGCATGCTCGCCGGCGACGGCGGCGATGAGCTGTTCGGCGGCAACACCCGCTACGCCACCCAGCGCTTGTTTGGTATCTACGGCAGCCTGCCTGGCTTACTTCGCAGGGGAATCGCCGAACCCCTGGTCGACAGCGGCCTGCTGAATCGCCTCCCCTTGCTGAAAAAAGGCGCCAGCTACGTGCGCAAGGCGCGCGTGCCCATGCCTGACCGCATGGAAAGTTACAACCTGATCGAGCACCTCGGGGCCGGCACCATCCTGACCCCCGGATTCCTCGCCCGCATCGACACCGGCATCCCCTTGCGCCATCAGCGGGAAACCTATGCCGCCTGTCCCGCGTCGGCCTCGCTGATCAACCAAATGCTCGCCTATGACTGGCGTTACACGCTCGCGGAAAACGACCTGCCCAAGGTCATCGGCTCGGCGCGGCTGGCCGGCGTCGAAGTCGGCTTCCCACTGCTCGACGACCGCCTGCTCGACTTCTCGCTCAAATTGCCCGTCTCCTACAAGCTCAAGGGCCTCAAACTGCGCTGGTTCTTCAAGGAAGCCCTGCGCGGTTTCCTCCCCGATGAAATCCTGGTCAAGAAGAAACACGGTTTCGGCCTGCCCTTCGGCCCATGGGCGGTGAACCACCCTGCCCTCGGCAAACTCGCCACGGAATCGCTCCATGGTCTGGCCGATCGCGACATCGTGCGCCGTGACTTCATCGACACCTTGCTCAAGGTACACCTGCCTGCCCACCCCGGCTTCCATGGCGAACTGGTCTGGATCATGACCATGCTGGAACAATGGCTGCGCACCCAGCAGCCAGTCAAGCACCCTGATTAACTTTGAAAATTCGTCATAATAAGCAGAATTTTCAATTATAATAGCTTGATGGACAGGCCCGACTTTCTTCATCTGATAGAGCAACTGTTCGCCATCCATCCCGTGGTGGCCCTGCTTGGCCCCCGACAATGCGGCAAGACGACGTTGGCGAGAATGTTGGCGGATCGCACCACCGATTCGGTCAACCACTTCGATCTGGAAGATCCGACCGATCTGGCGGCGCTTGTCGCCCCCAGGTTGGCACTGCAGGATTTACGCGGACTGGTGATCATCGACGAGATCCAGCGCGGCCCGGAGCTGTTTCCGGTATTGCGCGTACTGGCAGATCGGCCGGACCATCCGGCACGCTTCCTGGTTCTTGGCAGCGCCTCGCGCGATCTGATCCGCCAGTCGTCGGAATCGCTCGCTGGTCGCATCGGCCACATTGAGCTCACACCCTTTTCGTTGTCCGAAACAGGCATCGATTCGATGCCGCGACTGTGGCTGCGTGGCGACTTTCCCTCGTCCTTTCTGGCCAGAAGCGACGTTGCGAGTGTCCAATGGCGCAAGGATTACATCACCACCTTCCTGGAACGCGATCTGCCTTCGCTCGGGATAAGCATTCCGCCGCAGTCGCTGCGCCGCTTCTGGATGATGCTCGCCCACTACCACGGACAGCTGATCAACTTTTCCGAGCTCGCTCGCGCCTTCGGCGTGGCCGATACCACCGTGCGGCGCTATTTGGATATCCTCGAAGCCACATTCATGATCCGTCTGCTGACACCGTGGCACGAAAACGTCGGCAAGCGGCAAGTGAAGGCCCCCAAGCTGTATCTGCGCGATTCGGGCATGTTTCATTCATTGACAGGCATTCCAGACCATGCCGCGCTGACGCGACATCCCAAGGTCGGTGCTTCCTGGGAAGGCTTCGCCATTGAGGAAATCATCCGTCACGAACGAGCCACGCCCGGCGAGGTTTATTTCTGGGGTGCCCATGGTGGCGGCGAGGTCGACCTTTTTCTGCTGACCGACCGCGGCCGCCGAGGTTACGAAATCAAATACACCGATCAGCCACGAGTCACCCGTTCCATGCATACGGCGATCGATGTCCTCCAACTGCAAGAACTGCTCATCATCTATCCTGGCGAGCGCGAATTTCCGCTGACGGAAAAAATCCGTGCAGTCGGTTTTGAGCACCTGATGCGGACTGAAAGTCCAAACCTCCAGCCATGACCAAAGGCACACTCGGCACTGTCGAGACGGCAGCCGGCGAGATCATGGCCTGCTTTCCCGGTCCTTCCGGGCATCACCCGGCCTGACGCCCCGATGCTCGCTTCGGTCCACACAACCCTGACACAGCTTGGCGCTGCCAATGGCCTGCTCTATCTGCTAGCCGTGGCGCTCGGCCGGATCAGCGGACATCGCATCCGGCTATACCGCTATCTCCTCGTCGGCCAGCCTGTTCCTCCGGATTCAACTCCCATGTGCCGTCCGACCGCCAAGAATCCGATCCGGGAAGTAAAGGTGAGCGACCCGATCGTTGCCCAATTCCCGCGTCCGCCACAAGTCATCGCCAAGCGCTTCGCCGATGGCGCCACCTGCCTGGTAGCCGAAGCCAGGGAACGCTTCGCCGGATTCCTCTGGCTGGCACACGGCGGCTACGATGAAGACGAGGTGCGCTGCCGCTACGAATTTGCCGTCCCCGAGCAAAGCGTCTGGGATTTTGATGTCTACGTCGAACCGGAATTCCGCATCGGTCGCACGTTTTCCCGACTATGGGACGAAGCCAACCGCCGCCTGGCCGCTCAAGGCGTGCGGTGGAGCTATTCGCGAATCTCCGCCTTCAATCCGAATTCGCTGTCGGTACATGGTCGTATGGGCGCCTGCAAGCTGTTTTCGGCAACATTTCTCTGCATCGGCCAGGTGCAAATCACCGTGGCCCGGACTAAGCCTTATCTGCATCTTGGCCTATCCAAAAATTCGAGACCCAAGCTAACTCTAAGCCCGTCAGCATAAGAACCATATCGAGCAACGATCACCCTCGTCAAAACCAGCCGCGCTACGTTTTTCATGCTGTTCACTACTGCCGTATTTACCCTCCTCTATCTGCCAGTAGCGCTAGCCGGTTTCTTTGCCATTGCACGCTTCTCGACCAAGACTGCCGCCGCTTGGCTATTTGCCGCATCGGTCTTTTTCTATGGTTATTGGATGCCGGAATTTACCGTATTGCTGCTGGGCTCGATTTGCGGTAACTACTTCATCGGACTTCGCATAGGCCGATCGCGGCGAATACAAGCAAAACGGTGGCTGATCATCGGAGTGGCTACCAATCTTCTACTCCTTGCCTACTTCAAGTACGCCAACTTCTTCGTCGACAACCTGAGCATCGTATTGGGGATCGATTGGGATATTGGTCGCATTCTGCTTCCCATCGGCATCTCGTTCTTCACATTCACACAGATCGCGTTCTTGGCCGATGCCTACCAAAAGGGCACAACCGAGTATCAGTTTGCACACTACGGGTTGTTCGTTACCTACTTTCCACACTTGATCGCCGGACCGGTGCTGCATCACGCCCAGATGATGCCGCAGTTCGGCGACGCTCGTACCTACCATTGGAATTCCGCCAACATCGCCGGTGGCCTGGCCATTTTTGCGATTGGTCTATTCAAGAAAATCATCCTGGCGGACGGAATCAGTCCTTATGCTGATGCCATTTTCCAACCCGCCGATGCCGGTCTTGTTCCTGATTTGCATGAAGCTTGGCTGGGTGCATTGGCCTACACCTTTCAGCTTTACTTCGACTTCTCCGGATACTCCGATATGGCTATTGGCCTTTCGTGGCTCTTCAACATCCGCTTGCCCTTCAATTTCAATTCCCCGTACAAAGCCGTCAATATCAGCGACTTTTGGCGTCGTTGGCATATTTCATTATCGACGTTCCTGCGCGACTACCTGTACATCGCGCTCGGCGGCAATCGTCATGGACCACTGCGTCGCTACATCAACCTTGGTATCACGATGCTGCTCGGTGGACTATGGCATGGTGCAAGTTGGAGTTTTGTTTTCTGGGGTGGCCTTCATGGTGTCCTTCTTGTCATCAATCATGGTTTCCATGCGGCGTGCGGCGCGGCACGCCTGGAATACCTGGGGAATAGCCGGATATTCAGATTCCTATCCTGGGCACTGACCATGCTGTCAGTAATCATCGCCTGGCTTTTCTTCCGCGCCGAATCCTTCGATGGCGCTGTTCGAATGCTGCAAGGGCTGGTGGGCATGAATGACCCGGCACCGACTGGAATGCATTCCTTGCTATGGAATGCGGGACTTCAACTGGATGCGGGATATATTTGGTGTGCCATGTTGGGTGGAGTTGCCTTCATGCTGCCCAACAGCAATCGAATTGGAAGCTCGATTCTCGAACTGGCCCGCAACCACCGGACCGCGCGGGGCTGGATTGGCGGCGCGGCACTAACCGCCTCGTTCCTGCTCGTGATGATCAACACCGCACGCGATTCAGTCAGTGCCTTTATTTACTTCAACTTCTAACATGTCACGCCCTTTTCTCGCCTGGCTGGGTGGAATCGTGGGGACCGTCCTCTGCTGTGAGATGATGTTTCAAGCCCTCCCCGTATCAACCTCGACCGAGACAGGCTACTACATCGATCCCGTCATTCTGAGCTATCCACCGCACCAGACTTGGGTTACGTCGACCGGTTGGGATTTGCGGAATGTACAACGGCACAAGGCAAACAATGCCGGCTTCCTGTCAAAGCATGACTTCGAGCGCAACCCAAACGCGGTAGCGCTGATCGGCGATTCGTTTGTCGAATCTTCGATGCTCCCTCCCGAGGACCGCCCCGGCCCGCAACTGGAACGGGCACTCGGCGGCCGACCGGTATACGCTTTCGGTTGTCCGGGCTCTTCGTTGCTCGACTACGCGGAAAGAATTCGGCTGGTGACAGAAAAATACTCCATTCGCGACGTGGTGATCCTGATGGAGCGCTTCGATCTGCGACAATCCCTGTGCGGCTCCGGCAGCATTCATGGCCCCTGCCTCGACCACCAGACTTTGCAGCTCAGAACAGAAACTCGCGAACAGCCTGGCTTGGCAAAGCGCATGCTCCGCCATTCAGCATTTGCCCAATACCTGTTTAGCCAACTCAAACTGAATCCCGAGCGACTATGGCAGCAAGCGATCGTTCAATCAAGGCCGGCAGTTCTTTCCCAACAAGCGATAGTTGCCACCACAAACACCGTTCCCTCCATGGAGGTTCTTGACAGGGTGGCGTCCACCTTCTTTGATCGTATCCGTGGACGAATTTCAGGAAACCTAGTGATTGTCATCGACAGTGATCGGACTGCGTTGTATCGCAAGCAGCCGATCGTCGACCCTGCTCGTACACGCTTCATTGCTAGCGCACGCGCCGAAGGCGCAAAAGTGATTGATACCGAGTTGATATTTGGGGCTCAGCTACAACACAGCGCGCTCAAGCTTGATGTGGGGCCTTATGATGGACACCTCAATCGACTGGGAATCGCCATCGCGATGGGGGCTGCCGCGATACAACTCCACTAAAAACAGCCAACACCGCAGTGAGTCCTCGGCAGCCTTCCATGACTATTGGACTCCGGATCAGCCTGCTAAGATTGCCACGAAAAATAGTTATGACATGATGCCCCAGATAATCGACCGCGTGAGCATGCGTTTCGGCGCCCGAGTCGGCATGGCAATCACCAGCGTGATGTCCATGGCGCTTTCCGGCGCCGCCGCGATGGCCGCCAGCCCAGCGGCAGGCCAGATGCACCAGACCCTGCGCGTCGGGTCGAACCGTCAGTTCGTGCTGCCGAGCGTCGCGGCCCAGTTTGCCCGGGATGGCGACACCATCGAGATCGACGCGGGCACCTACGACCGCGATGTCGCCGTCTGGAAGCAGAATAACCTGACCATCAGGGGAGCGGGTGGCATTGCCCACATGGCCGCGCATGGTGCCGCCGCCCAGGGCAAGGGCATCTGGATATTCCGGGGCGACAATGTGACGGTGGAGAACATCGAGCTCTCCGGAGCAAGCGTGGCGGATCGGAATGGCGCGGCAATCCGCCTGGAAGGCACCGGTCTGACCGTTCGCCACAGCTACTTTCACGACAACGAGAATGGCATTCTTTGCGGCGGCAACCCGCGGGCGGAAGTTGTCGTCGAGAATTCCGAGTTCGAACGCAACGGCCATGGCGACGGCCAGAGTCACAACATTTATTGCGGACGAATCAAGAGCCTCACCATGCGGTCCAACTACATTCATCATGCCAGGGTCGGACATAACATCAAGAGCCGCGCGGCCCGGAACTTGATTCTTTACAACCGGATCGCCGACGAAAGCGACGGCAACGCCAGCTATGCCATCGACCTGCCGAATGGCGGCATATCGATCGTCCTGGGCAATATCGTGCAAAAGGGCCCCCTGGCCGAGAATCGGACCTTGATCTCCTATGGCGCGGAGGGCTATGGACAGGCCGACAACAGCCTCTATGTCGTCAATAACACCCTGATCGATGAAAAACCGGGCGCCGGGCGCTTCATCTTCGTCCGCGACGGCGCAACCAGCGTCTCGGTGATCAACAACCTGTATGCCGGAGCGGGCAACCTGCTGGTCGGCGCCGGCTTCGCCAAGGGCAATCTCGCGGCAAACAGCGGCGATTTCCGTGACATGAAGGGTGGTGACTATCGCCTCGACAAGCGTTCAAAGGCAATCCAGGCCGGAGTCCCGCCCGGCATCGCGGCCGACGGATACTCGCTGACACCGACACATGAATACCAGCATAACGCCACCTCCCGGCCACGAGCCGATTCCCGCCGTCTGGACATCGGTGCCCTGGCGGCGGAATAGTGCATCCGGGGCTGAAGGCTTTGCCGAAAACAACATGAAACGTTCCAGACTTCTTTACGTCACGTCGTCCTCGTACTCCGGCTCCACACTGCTGGCCTTCCTGCTCAACACGCACCCCGGGATTTTCACGGTGAGCGAAATGATCGGGTGGGATTTCGAGGATGGCGAGGAATTCCGTTGCTCGTGCGGCGCAACGCTCGACCGTTGCCCGCTTTTTGTGAGTATCGCCAAGGCCTTTGCGGACCATGGCCTGCCGTTCAGAACGAATCGATTCGGCACGGCCTACCAGCTCGTCGCCGACGAACGCCTGAATCGCTACCTGACAACCAATCTGCCGCGCAGCCGCAACTCGACCGCCGAACGCCTGCGCGATACTTTGGTCCGGCGCCTGCCCCTGCTGCGCAATCGCCTGCGCCGCACCGAACAGGCCAATCGCGTGTTCGTGGAGACGGTCCTCGCCTATAGCGGCGCTTCCGTTTTCGCGGACGTGAGCAAGGAACCGCATCGCCTACGCCATCTGGCGAGAATCCCGGAATTCAAAGTCGCCGTCCTGTACCTGGTGCGCGATATCCGCGGCGTCGTCGTCTCCAACATGCGCGAACGCGCCAATGATGTGCGCACCGCAGCGCGGATCTGGCTATGGGACCAGCACGACATCCAGCGCATCCTTCAGGAATTCCCCGGGGCGCGCACGCTCTACTACGAAGACTTGTGCCAGGATGTCGACCGTGAGCTGGCCGGCATGCACGCATTCCTCGGCCTCGATCACGTGCCCTATCCGGGCGACTTCAAAAGCAGCGAGCACCACATCCTCGGCAATTCGATGCGCACCCGCGAGGTCAGCAAGATCGTGTCGGATGAGAAGTGGAAGACCGCGATCAGTTCCGAGAATCTCGGCGCCATTCGCCAAGAGGCAACCCATTTCCTCGCCGAAAACCCACGCACGCCGGCGCGGCACGTAATCGAGCGCTATCTCGATGCCGGTGGATGGCCTTCATCGGACAGTCACTAGCTCAACATCCATACCTCAAGGCAGAAACCGAAAGATACCCATGCCACGCAACGTCATCATTCTCACCACGGGGCTGGCCGGCAGCTCGGTACTCA
Organism: Rhodocyclaceae bacterium; assembly: GCA_016704145.1. Lineage (GTDB taxonomy): Bacteria > Pseudomonadota > Gammaproteobacteria > Burkholderiales > Rhodocyclaceae > Fen-999. The sequence goes on from JADJAS010000001.1 coordinate 26,928, forward strand.
CGGGTCTGCTCGCCGAAGCTGGATACTGGACCGGCGACGACACCTTCAAGAAGAGCGACTACAACACTTTCGAGAACCAGGAGCTCGTTGAACTCAACCGCGGCATCTTCAAGGCCGTCGGTTACGAACGCAACTACACGATGGAATTCAGCCGCAATGACGTGCGGATGATCGCCGAGCGGTCACATGACATCGATCCGGCGCCCTATCGGGATTTCGTTTCACGCTGCGAGCAACATCATCCCTGGATTTGGAAGGACCCGCGTCTGTCACTGACGATCCGCTTCTGGAAGGACATGCTTGATCTGAGCAACGTGCAGTTCATCATCCTGTCCCGCGAGGAATTCCAGACCTGGGTTTCGACAACGATCCGACGACAGATCCAAACGCGCGATTACTGCCGCCGGTATATGAATGAAGTCCATTCGTCGCTGATGGAATTTCTCGGCGAAAACAAGCTTCCTCATATTGAGATCATCTACGAAGACATTCTCATGCGACCCGAGGCAACTTTGAAGACGCTCAACGATTATCTCGGCACCTCGCTCGACATGAGCAACCTGACGAGAGTGTATCGAGGACCACTCCATCGCAAGCAGCGCGGCTTCGTCGACACCATCAAGGCTTACCTGATTTACCTGAAGAACTTCCACCTCCGCTACCGCTAGGAACTGACGGTGCTGAGCCAAACAAACTCAGACCGATGCGATCACACCGTTCTTGGCGGACTCTGCCTGCATCGATGTCCTGTTCCCTGTCGCGCGTACCTCGCGGCGAAAGATGGCGGTAAAAGCCACAAACAGATAACTCAGGTCGAAATATGCGGCATTCAGGAAGGCGCCGGCGACCATGTAACCCGCCAGCCCGATACGCAGCGCCCGGGCATAGGGGCCGATCCAGGCAACATCCGGATTCGCCATCGTCTGACTTTCTAGCCGGCGAAAATCTCGGTAGGTAAATATCAGCAACATGAGGAACATGGCTAACGCGACAAAGCCGTGCTGCCCGAGAACCGAGAAGTATATGCTATGTGCAACGTGCGTCTTCATGGTGCCGTAGCCGAAGAGGTCCGGTGGAACATGAGACCACCAGCGGGAAGGATCGGGTAGTTCCTCGAAGTCGAATCCGGCGCCCAGAAGCGGGCTCTGCTTGGCAATGCCAATCGCAACGGCCCACGCGCGAATCCGTTGCATCGCCGAATTATCCTCGTCATAAGTCTCAATCGTCTGGGCGCGTTGAACGAGCTTCTCCGGCAGATAATCCCGCGCCAGGAATGCGAGCGGAATCAACAGCGGAAGCACGATGAACAGCTTCTTCAAACGAGGAAAAACACCGGGGACCACCACCGCCAGACCCAGCAGCGCGCCACGTGAATAGGTAAACGGAATGGAAATGAACGTCAGAATCGCAGTCGCATACAGAAGGGTTCGCTTCCACTTAACGGCGGCTTCCCGAGCCAGGGCGAACAGTAGCGGCAACACCATGGCCATCGCCAGGCCAAGAAAGGTGTTGCCGGCAATCATGCTGCCTTCGGGGCCTTGAACCCGGTATTGCCCCGCCGTCGCCATGGAAAAAATTCCGCCCTTGAAGCCGTAGAAACCGATGCTCAGCGCCACGACGAGCAACAATAGTTCAATTCGCTTGCGTCCATGAATCAGCATCGTCGTGACCAAGACCATACCGACCATCTTGAGCACACGAACCCAGTATTCCCAGGCCGCCGGCGGATACCAGGCGGTCATGCTGGTCAAGGTGAAGTAGCCCATCAACATGACCAGCAGGATGAGTTCACGATTCCACGGCGGCGCCTTGTAGTCTCTTCTAAACACCATGCCCAGCAGAATCAGCGCGGCGGTAACCATGGCCACGGGGAGGCTTGTGAACTCCCAGGTCAGGCGATGAGGATTCATCAAGCCGATCCACGTCCAGACCAGAATGCCGATCCATGGCCGCCAAATACAGAGCGGGAGAAGGCCGAGCAGGATCAAACCAAAAATTACATCTCTCATCTTGTCAATGGACCATCAATCGAGTTGCCGGCGGAAAGGTAACGTGCCGCAATCGCGCTGACAGCCCTCGGGAAATGATATTCTGCGAATGTCATTGTCTCTTCACGCACCGATATTTCAAATGTCTTCACTGGCGCACCGTCTGAAGGATCGCTACTTCCGCGACGAGGATCATCCCTACCGGCTGTTCGAGGCAACCATTCAGTCCCTGCTGCGCCCCGAACACACCTTGCTCGATGCCGGTTGCGGCTGGACGGCGCCGATCCTCGCCAAGTTCCGGGGCAAGGCGCGGCGGCTGATTGGCGTTGACCTGGTTGACTTTTCCGTTCATCCCGACGGTCTTGAGTTGATCAAGGGCGATCTGTCGAACACCGGCCTTCCCGATGAATCGGTGGACATCATTATGGCCCGCAGCGTGATGGAGCACGTCGCCGATCCCACGGCAGTCTATCGCGAGATGTCTCGCGTCTTGAAGCCGGGGGGTTACTTCGTGTTCGTCACCGCCAATCTCTGGGACTACTCGGCGCTGATCGCCCGTGTCATACCCAACCGCTTCCACCCCTGGATCGTCGCCAGAACCGAAGGGCGCCAGGAGCATGACGTGTTTCCGATTCAATACAAGACGAACACACGGAGCGCGGTATCCAAGTACGCCCGCGAAGCCGGGTTCAAGGTCGAGTCGTTCCGGTATCTCGGCCAATATCCGTCCTACCTGCTTTTCAACGGCCTACTCTTCTTTGTCGGAACACTGTACGAAAAACTGATCAGCCGCTTCGAAGGTCTCGGCTTCCTGCGTGGCTGGATCATGGCCGTTCTGAAGAAGGACTAGGTGCTCCGGTGGGCTGTTTCTCCATCGCCGGTTCCGGCATGGCGCCGCCAAGTTCCTTCAATCTGAGTCTCAGTGCCTTCGCATCCGGCGCTTTCCGCAACCCTTCTTGCAGCGTTTCGATCGCCTTGGCCTTCGCCCCGACCGAGACCTGGTAATCCGCAATCTCCAGGTAGGGCGGCCAGTAATCCGCCTTCGCTGATATTGCCTGCGCGAAGTTCTCCATCGCCGCGTCGGGCTTCTTCAGCCGCATCATGATGCGTCCCCGATTCAGCAACATTTCCGGCATCAGCACAAAATCGGCTGGCAGGAACTGCAAGGTGAAATCTAGTTCATCCAGCGCACCAACCCAAGCCTCCTTGTATTCCATCCTGGTCAAACCGGCTCTCTCGCCTCTCATCATGTGGATAAGCGCGTAGCAGTAATGATGCATGCGCCACAGATAGGGCAGTTGCCCTCCTTGGGGGCGGCCGAACGCATCAATCCATCTCGTTGCCCCCGACGAATACTGTTGCGTTGTCTCGCTGCCCAAATAACCACCCTGCGTGAACTTGCAGTAGGGCGGGAGAAGCGCCTTCTCCGCAGCGGTAATACGCTTTGGCGGCATGGCCAAAGCAGGAAGCGACAGCATCAAGGCGATCACTGTGCCCAAACACTGTCTGCGGGATGATTTGCTGGTCATCTCTTGCCACCATAATAAAAATACTGTTGAGATTTTAGACTCAGCTGGCACTTGCCAGCACACACCTCCCGCGCGCGCACTCGCGTAACCCTCCGTCCAATTATGTGAGTAACATTCACCCTCGCCTGCCGCATATCGGACGCCAGAGCAAGCATCCCCTGCAGCCCGGCCGGAAGCGCTCCAACCATAACTTCAATCATATCGAATCGCTACTATGACCTCTCGCTCAGACCAGCAGTACTTCACCCCAATTTCTATCCGCTGGCTGCGAGCCGCAATACCTGGGCTGGTAATGCTGGGTATGTCGATCATCGAGCTTGTCCTCGCAGAGCGAAAGTATGGCGTCTTTCGCGGTGGTTTTCTTGTTGTTCATTACATGGAGACCCCCCAGGAGATCGCGACTGTGCTTCTCTTCGGCTATCTGCCGAGTCAGATTGCCTTCACGGTGACGATATACCTGATAATTGCCAAGCTGTTCGGCAAACGTTGGAATGGGCTTACATTTCCCTTGACAGTAGGGATAGTAGGCGGAGCGAGCATGGCGAGCCTGTTGCTCCTACGCTACGATATCTTGGCATATTTTGGCGACGCGATCAGTTTCGATATGGTCAAGCGCCTCGCGGGGGGTGACATATGGGACGCCCTCGCCTTTGTCTTGAGCGACGTGCTACCGATACTAGCCGTCATCGTTCTGGTGTTCGTGGTCTTGGTTCTGGTTGTTCGCGTACTGTTCCGGTTCGATATTCCTCCGGCGCCGGATACGTACCGGATTGTTCAATCAACACGCCGGCTCTATGTTGCCACATTGCTTGCTATTCCAATCGGCATCTATCTCGTTGATGAAGTTCGCGATCTTCGTTTCGCATTGCAACGGTTCATCATGCCATCAGCCGCCAGGGCCGCTTTGTCTTTTCTCACAGACTTCGACGGCGACGGATACAGTCTGTATTCCCTGCAGCGGGATACGAATCCGTTTGATTCGACTCGGTACCCCTTGGCCTTGGATAATCCAAACAATGGTATTGATGAGGATGGCTTTTGTGGGGACTTTACCAACCCAACTGCGCCGGCAGTATCTCCTCTTATTTCGACAGAAACACTGTTGCATCCATCGCATTTGATAGTCATCGTTCTCGAGAGTACACGAGGAGACGTTCTAGGCAAGCACATAAATGGAAGGATCGTAGCGCCAAATATCAATAAGATTGCCCAATCGGGAAGCTCAGCCGTAGCATATAGCCATGTTGGATATACAGTGCCAACCCTCAAGACCCTGTTCACTGGCCAGTTGGAACCGACCGACGAAAGTCAGTCTATGTTTCTTGACTTGAAGAAGGCGGGCTATCGTATCGGCGTCATATCTGGTCAAGCAGAAAACTTCGGCGGCATCTCTAACACCATAGGTATGCACAAGAATTCGGACGTCTTCATCGATGGAGACACCTTGAAGGAGCATCGCGCCTTCTCTTATGCCGCCAAGGGATCTCTGCTTATTGATGAGGCAATTCTGTTCGAGAAATTCAAAGAACACTACGGCAAGGTTGAGAATTGGCAGGCGCCGAATTTCGTCTATCTCAACTTTCAGTCTCCGCATTTTCCATACCATCATGATGGAATGCTTGATCTCGTCGAACCGCATCCCCTGCCCAGAAGCGAAATTCGCCCATATAACCGGGATCGTCTGACTCCTACATATTGGAATGCGGTAGCGTGGTCCGACCACTGGATAGGTGAAATCGTCACTCTGCTGAAGAGCCTAAACATCTGGGGCAACACACTTCTGGTCATCACGGGGGATCACGGAGAATCTCTGTTCGATGACGGCCTCCTTGGTCATGGTCTGAAGTTAGACGATCAGCAAACCAATGTCCCATTTGTGCTTAACAAACCTGACATTCCTCTCGCTGGCGCAATTGGAATATCCGATTACCGGCAAATCATCCTCAGCATTCTGTCAGGCAAGCGGGTGCCTAATTTCGAAATGCCCGTCGTTCAGTTCATAGGCGGGATCGAGTCCGCATCCTCCATAGGTATCGTCACCAAAGAGGGCAAGCGGACGACCTTGGATACCACCACACGAGTTGTCACGTTCGATACGCAGGACGGAAATTTGCCCATCGATCAATTGCACGGAGCTAAGCTAGACATGGCATGTCAAGTGGTCAAAGCCTGGGAAAATGCCAGGTGGCAAAGAAGCCTGCATGTGAAGCCGCCTGGGTAGTTTGAGGTTCTGTATGTTCGTCAATCTAGCTGCAGTCCAGACTACAGCCTAGTTGGAACTTACCGAGGTAGAGTGCCGTGACCCGTACAACGCTGCTGCCCAGCATCGCATGCCTGATGATTAGCCTTGTGGCCTACCCACCGCAAGCCGCAAACGCACAGAGTAACGTCGTAGCGAGGCTTGGACCCGGCGTGTGGTACGAGATCCCTTCGTCCCAACTTGAACAGGTGGCCTACCCTTGGCCGGCCAATGTCATCACGACAAAGAACGGCGTCGGCTTCAAGGCCGTAATAGGCAACTGGAGCGGCGGCGCCTACGATACCCGGCGTGATCGCTTGCTGATCTGGGGCGGCGGTCATTTTGCCTATGCCGGTAACGAGATCTATGGCTTCGACCTTGGCCACTTGAGGTGGCAGCGGCTCAGCGAGCCGAGTCTGGAGATCGACCTGGACTATCGGGCCGGCGACGATATCTATATCGACGGCAAGCCGCGTTCCAACCATACCTACGGCAGCCTCCAGTACGTCCCGGTCGTCGACCGTTTCTGCTCGTTCGGCACGTCGGCAAATTTTCCGGCATCGCGCGGTGGCCCGACGACATGGGCCTACGACTTCAGCGCGGGAAAATGGGAACGCAAGTCGCCGGCACCCGGCTTCGGCTTTGGCACTTCCTCGGCGTGGGACCCGGTCACACAGCGCATCTGGATTCGTCTGAACGGCAAGGAGGGCATGCTCGCCGAATGGGATCCCGTCAAGGATCATTGGACGGCACGTGCTCGTGGGCTGGAACACAAGACCTGGTTTGACCAATCCGCCGCCATCGATCCACTGGGCCGCCGCTATGTGGCCGTGGGCGGTGGAAAGATTCGGACTTACGACCTCTCGTCGCCGGGGTCGATCATCCAGCGGGACATCCGGACCTCCGGGCCGCAGGATATCGTCGCCGCCACCAATCCCGGTTTTGAATACGACCCGATCATCGACAAATTCGTCGGCTGGAATGGCGGTGCGGACATTTTCACGCTCGATCCCGAGACTTGGCAATGGCAACGTCTGCCACCGGCTGCCAGCAACAGAACCAGACCGACGCCTGCCGCGAAGAACGGCACTTTCGGCCGTTTCCGCTACGTCCCCTCGCGGAACGTCTATGTCGTGGTAAACAGCGTGCGCGAGAACGTGTATATCTATCGCCTCAGCGATCTTCAGCGCGCCGCCATTCCGCCGCGACTCGCCGCCGCGACCCGATCGACCGATGCAATGCTGGCTGGTTGGGCATCCCGGCAATCCTCCATGTTCAAACACGGCCCATCGAATTAGCTTGCCGCTGCCGACGGCGCGAACTACACCCGCGCCGCCGTCCCACCAACCATGCTTCTCGCCATTCGCAACGCGAATCGTCCGGCAGTGACATCCCAGGGCGTAAACCGGGGCAACTGATACAGATCAGAGTTCCTGGTTGCGGTTCCCGACGAGGTCGATACGGCGCCGACGTAGCCGCAATCCCTCACCATGCGCACATGCGTCTCGGTGTAGTCGCGACCCGGCCGGCCGTTCGGATAGGCGAACACCGGGATCGGCGCCCGAATGATTTCCTGCAGCCGCTCGCGATTTCCCGCGATCTCGGAGAGCGCCAGGCCATCGTCCAGCCCCGCCAGAATCGGGTGAGTTTTTGTATGCCCCCCAATTTCCACGCCCGCCGAATGCAGGCTCCGCAGTTCATCGCTAGAGAGCATGAAATCGGTCGGCAGGTCGGCGCCGCATCGTTCCGCGATGACGGTGGCCGCGTCGATACGCCGAGCTTGCGGCAGATACTTCAGCCGTTGCAGCAGTTGGTGGAAAGCCGCAGCCCGGTGATCCACCTCACTCAAGTCCCAGCGGCCCAGATCGAGATCGGTGAGATCGAACGGGCCATCGGCCACCCGCAACGCCTCGGCCACCGTATCGTTCCACATTCTGCCGCCGTCGAGGAATCCGCTGGCGACGAACACCGTTGCGGGAATCCCATACCGCCGAAGGATGGGCAGGGCGACGGTCAGGTTGTCCCGGTATCCATCGTCGAACGTCACGGCTGCCGCCCTTGGCGGCAGCGAACCGGAGCGCAGGCGCGCGATGGCCTCGGATAACGGAATCACGTTGAAGTGGTTGCGCAGGGCCGCCATCTGGGCGGTGAAACCCTCCGCACCGATTCCCCATGGAGCGAACGGGTCGTCGCGCGCCAGTACGCGATGATAGATGAGGATCGACAGCCTGCCGCGGCGGCCGCCCGGCGAGAGCAGACTCAGCAATGGTTTCATGGGCAACCCGAACATGGCCGTTGATCAACCCTCGCGGCCGCGCAGCCGGTGCCAGGCGCCGACCACTTCCAGGCCCAGGGGATGCCGCAGCCATATGACGCTCGCCAGCCAGGCGGCGGCGCCAAGAATGCCAGAAAAGAGCGCGGCGGCAACGAAGTTCTCCTCCCCAACCCCTGCCCAGGCGAGAACCCCGACCGATGGCAGCGCCGCCACGAGCGTCGGCGCCAGACTGGGACCGCAGGCGGCGAACAGGTCGGACCGGTTCATGTCGATGGCGCGGTGCAAGGCGGCGATGGTGATTCCGGCATTAACGACGGCGGCCGCGAGGAGGGCAAGGCTGACCGCCAGCAGACCGAACGCCGCACTGCCGATGATGGCCGCAATCCGGATCGATTGGGTGACGAGTTGCAAGCGCGAACTGCTGGCCACCCGCCCTGCCGCAATCAGGATTTCGCTGGCGGTGAGAAACACGATCTCGATGGCGAGGGCAGCGCACAGCACCTGCATGAGCGGCACCGAGGCAAGCCACTGCTGCCCGTACAGCAGCCGTATGGCCGGGTATGCCATGAGGCCGAGAATCGCGATGACGGGCCAGGTGACGCCGGTGACCAATGCCACCCACCGCAGGTAGCCCTGCTTGAGTTCCGCGCCCGCCCGGCGCTGCGCCGAAAAATACGGCAGCATGACCGGACGGATGCCGCGCAGAACGAAGCGATGAATCAGTTCCAGCGCCCCGCCGGCCCGGCTGAACAGGCCGACGCCCTGCATGTCGATCATGCGCCCGATGACCAGGTCGGGCGCGCCGCGGCCGATGTGCGCGAATAGATAAGTGCCCGTCATGTGCGTGCCGAAATGCAGCACCTGTCGCAATCCCTTGAACCCCGGCCAGAAGGGCAAGTGCGCCGGTCGCAGCACCAGCGAGACCACGACGATCAGCATGGAACTGACCAACGACGACCAAGCAAGACTCATGTAGCCGAAACCGCGGTACGCAAGGATGATCGCCACGGCGCCGCTACCGACGCCGGAGACCAGCGTGGCCCAATACATGGCGTGAAAGCGCATCTCGCGACGCAGAAAGGCCATGGCGACGGCGCCAAACGGGGTGACGAGGAAACCCAAGGCCAAGACCTCCAAGACGTTGCCCACCCCGGTTTCCGCATAAAAGACCGACATGGGACGCGCCAGCAGAAAGAGCACGATACAGACCGTCCATGACACGGCAATGTTGGCCGTGATCGCGGCGCGAATCTTTTCGTCGGTGAGATCCTTCTCCTGGATCAGGTACTCCCCGACGCCGAAGTCGCGCAGCACGCCCGCCAGACCGGTGAGAACGGCCGCCACCGAATACACGCCGACCTCCGCCGGTGTGAGCAGGCGCGACAGAACGACGATGACGACCATTTGCAGGGCGATGCCCGTGCCGTTCGAAGCCACCGTCAACAACAATGCCTTCCTGACCGATGCCACGACCGCGCCTAAGTCCGGGATCCGGCCAGCACATGCCGGAACAACTCGATCTGGCCATTGGTGGTGTCGTTCCAGCTGAAGCCTTCCGCATAGCGCCGGGTCGAGGCATGGTCGGGATAGTTGCGCCTGAGCGCGGCGACGCCCTCGGCACAGCCCTCTGCCGTGCGGGACGACATCAGCACGCCCGCTTCCAGCGCCGCCACCACCTCCGGCGTGCCCCAGACATTGGTCGCCACCACCGGCGTGCCGCAGGCCATCGCTTCCAGCAGCACGTTGGCCCAGCCTTCGCGGCTCGATGCCAGCACCAGGCAATCGACGGCGCTGTAGAGGGTACGCAGTCGTGCCTGCGGCATGGCCCCGAGGAAGTGCACGCGATCGGTGATGCCAAGCCGCGCCGCCAGCGCGCGCAAGTTTGCGTCTTCCTCGCCCGCGCCGGCGATGTAAAGGTTCGCGTCCGGGATGTCGGCTAGCGCCGCGATGACCAGATGATGGCCCTTGCGCTCGATCAGATGGCCGACGGAGGCAATGGCAAATCTCTCGCTTATCCCGAACGCCTGGCGCGCCTGCTGTCGGTCTTCGGGCCGGAACAGTTCGAGGTCGACGCCGTTGCGCAATGGCGTGACCTTTTCCGGCGATCCGCCAAGGCTGACTATCGCCTCCTTGAGCGCGGCGCAGACGGTAATCATGGCGGCACAGTCTTCGGCGGCCTGGAGAATCAGCCGCCGGGGCCGCTCATATTGCGGAATCAGGTTGATGTCGGTACCGCGCGCGGTGATGACGACGGGCTTGCCGAGAGCCTTGCCGATGATGGTGGCGGCGACACCGTCGGGATAGAAATAGTGGGCATCGATGATGTCGAAGTCGTAGCCGTCGGCGATCAGCTTGCGCGCAGCCTTGAGGCCGACCTGCGCGAGCATGTGCGGCGCACTGTTCATGCCGACCTTGGGCAGCAGCAGATAGCGGGGATGTTCGACGGCAATACCGTTGCGCTGCTCCTGGCCCGGCACCGAAGCCTTCTTGGCATATTCGCCGAACATGCGGTGGCGGAAAGGAAACCACGGCACCGGCGCCACCACGCGCGTTTCGACCTCGCCGCTCGCGAGCAGATGGCGCAGGCGTGTCTCGACGAATATGCCGTGGCTCGGCTGCACGCTATTGGGGTAGAGGGTGGAGAAGAGGAGCGTGCGGATCATGACTTCGCAGAGATTGTGTCAGTTTGCCTTGACAGGGCTTCCAGCGTAACCAACCCTCGCCACTGCTCGCCGCGAAACGTGCATTGAGTTCTCACGCGCCGAAAGGTCGGTACATCAGCGGCAGATACGGCGGAGGGCACGAACAGGAAGGCGTGGCCCATGTGGCTTAAAGGCACTTTATACCGCATTGACCCGCAAGCCCGCGCGCAATGCGGCTTCCACTTGGCGCTCGTCGGTGGTGATGAATACGTCGGCTTGCATGATGAGTGCGCTGCCGATGTGGATCGCATCCATGCCGCGCAGGGCACTGGCCTCGAGGGCAGTAATCGTCCGAGCAATAACCAGGGGCGTCAAATCGCAAATCGCCGCATCCTCGATATCCGCGAGCAGCAGGGTCTTCAATTGCCTGTATTGGGTATTGTCGATCCGCGACTCACGCCGCAAGCGGCAGAATGCGGAAATGATTTCGGGCAAGGCAATTCCGGCCAACACGATTTCAGTGGCTCGATCGCACCATGCCACGATCTCTTCCGTTCCGGCTTCCTGAATATAGCGCTTGACGAAAGCGGAACTGTCGAAGAATACGCGCATCTGCGTCCCGTCTCGCTATCGGCCCGATGCACGTTCTTCGAGGATGGTACGACTCGCCGAAACACCATCGAGGAGCAAGGGCTGCACCTTGCGACGCTTCCACGAAGGCAGATCGGCAATGACCGGCACAATGTCGGCGATTGCCTTACCGTTACGAAGGACACGAACGGACTCACCCGACTCGACAAGGTCGAAATAGGTCTTGGCGTGGTTGCGGACCTCCGTAAATGTAGCCTGCTTCATCATAACCCCTGAATGTACAGAATGATGTAACTATTTATGAGCATACACTCCCCATCGGGCCATCGCAACCATTACCAGACCATCACCGGTGGTCATACTTGGTCTGATGAATTACGAGAACGTACAAGACGCTCATAGACTGGCTTGTACTTCGCCACGCTGTTGCGCCAGTTGCGCACCCTTTCGACGTAATCGCGGCCGGCGGCACGGTAGGCCGGCCACGTGTCGCGCTGGCCAAGCATTTCCTCGACCACCGCGGCGAGCGCGCCGGCATCCCCGGCCTTGAAGAGCCGGCCGGTTTCGCCGTCGCGCACCAGTTCCTTGTGGCCACCGACATCCGAGGCCACGAAAATGCGCCCCTGCGCCATGGCTTCGAGCGGCTTGAGCGGTGTGACGAGTTCGGTCAGGCGCATCGAATGACGCGGATAGGCAAGCAGGTCGATAAGATCGTAATAGCGGCTGACTTCGCCGTGCGGCACGCGGCCGGTGAACACCACCTTGTCGGCGATGCCGAGCCGTTGCGCTTGCGCCTTGAGATTCGCATCCTGAGGACCGCCGCCGACGAGCAGGATGCGTAGCTCCAGCCGTTTGGCCAGCATGGCGGGAAAGGCATCGAGCAGCAAGTCGAGGCCTTCATAGGCATAGAACGAACCGATGAAGCCGATGACTGTGGCACCGTCGAGACCCAGCCGGCGCTTCAACTCGGCATCCGGCTCTCCGGAAAGCTGGAAGCCCTCGATATCGACGGCATTCGGGATCACCGTCACCTTGTCCGGCGCGATGCCACGGCTGACGATGTCCTTGCGCAATCCTTCGCAGATCGTGAAGGCATGATCGACGCGCCGCAGCGCCCAGGTTTCCAGCGCCCGCGTCAGGCGGTAGCGCACACTGCCCTCGCGCGTGGTGCCGTGGTCGACGGCGGCATCCTCCCAGAAGGCGCGTATCTCATAGACGACGGGAATGCCAAGCCGCCGGCCGACCCGCAGGGCCGGAATCGCATTCAGCACGGGCGAATGGGCGTGCAGGATGTCCGGCTTGATGTCGCGCGCCAAGCCTTCAAGGCGCGCTTCGATGGCGCGCATCTGGCGCCATTCGTTGATCACCGGCGGGCCGGACGGCGGCACCGGGCAACGGTGGAAGCGCAGGCCGTCCGTGTCCTCGAACTCGACCGCCGTCTTCCCCTGCTTGGGCGAGGTGAGATGGAAGGTTTCCCAACCGAGTGCGCGCTGCTCGCGCAGGATCGCGGCGGAGCGAAACGTGTAACCGCTGTGCAGCGGCAGGGAGTGGTCGAAGATGTGGAGGATGCGCATGAGCCTTCGCCTCGCTCAATCCTCGCCGAATAAATCGCGGCTGTACACCTTTGCCGCCACGTCGCTAATGTCGTCGGTGATGCGATTGGCGATGATGACGTCAGACTCGCGCTTGAAGGCGGCGAGGTCGTTCACCACGCGCGACTTGAAGAACTCGGACTCGGTCAGCACCGGTTCATGAACGATGACCTCGATACCCTTGGCCTTGATGCGCTTCATGATGCCCTGGACGCTCGATGCGCGGAAGTTGTCCGAGCCGGCCTTCATGATCAGCCGGTAGACGCCGACCACCTTCGGCTTCCGGCGGATGATGCTGTCGGCGACGAAATCCTTGCGGGTCGTATTCGAATCGACGATGGCATGGATCAGGTTCTGCGGCACGTCGCGATAGTTGGCGAGCAGCTGCTTGGTGTCCTTCGGCAGGCAATAGCCGCCGTAGCCGAAGCTGGGGTTGTTGTAATGATCGCCGATGCGCGGATCGAGGCAAACGCCCTCGATGATGTGGCGCGTGTCGAGGCCATGGGTGGCGGCGTAGGTGTCGAGCTCGTTGAAATAGGCGACGCGCATGGCCAGATAGGTATTGGCGAACAGTTTGATCGCCTCGGCTTCCGTGCTGTCGGTGAAGAGAACCGGAATGTCCTGCTTGATGGCCCCCTGCCGGAGCAGGCCGGCGAAGGCTTCGGCGCGCGGCGACCTTTCGCCGACGACAATGCGCGACGGATGGAGATTGTCGTGGAGCGCCCTGCCCTCGCGCAGGAACTCGGGCGAGAAAATGATGTTGGCCGGACGGCCGAGCGCAAGCGAGAACGCATCGCGCACTTTTTGCGTGTAGCCGACGGGCACGGTGGACTTGATGACGATCGTCGCCTCGGGGTTGATGGCAACGACTTCGCGGATGACGGCCTCGACGGATGTCGTGTTGAAGTAATTGGTTTCCGGATCGTAGTCGGTCGGGGTAGCCACAACGACGAAGTCGGCGCCGCTGTAGGCATCCTGCTTATCGAGCGTCGCGCGAAAGTTGAGCGGCTTCTTCGCCAGGTAGTCCTCGATCTCGGCGTCGACAATGGGCGACTGCTTGCGGTTGAGCATGTCGACCTTCCCTGGAACGATATCGAGTGCCACGACTTCGTTGTGCTGACTCAGCAGCATGGCCATGGAGAGGCCCACGTAACCGGTACCGGCAATGGCGATTTTCATGAAATCAGACCTTGTAGTAGCCGCGATACCAGTCGACGAAGCGGGCCACCCCCTGCTCCACCGGCGTGGCGGGCTTGTAGCCGAAATCGCGGACGAGATCGCCCGTGTCGGCATAGGTGTCCGGCACGTCGCCGGGTTGCAGCGGCAGCATTTCCATGTCGGCTTTTTTCCCCAATGCCTTTTCGAGGGCGGCGATGTAGTCCATCAATTCCACCGGCTGGTTGTTGCCGATGTTGTACACCCGCCAGGGCGCGCGGCTGGTCGCGGAATCCGGCGTATCGCCGCGCCACTCGGGGTTGCCCGTTGCCGGCTTGTCCAGCACGCGAATGACCCCTGCGACGATGTCGTCGATGTAGGTGAAATCGCGCCGATGCCTGCCGTAATTGAACACCGGAATCTTCTCCCCGGCGAGGATGGCGCGGGTGAACTTGAACAGGGCCATGTCCGGTCGTCCCCAGGGGCCATAGACCGTGAAGAAGCGCAGCCCCGTGGTCGGCAAGCCGAATAGATGACTGTAGGTGTGCGCCATCAGTTCGTTGGCTTTCTTGCTTGCGGCATACAGGCTGAGCGGATGGTCGACGTTGTCGTGGGTTGAAAACGGCATGGCGGTGTTGGCACCATAAACGCTGGAGCTGCTGGCATACACCAGATGCTCGATGCCATGATGACGGCAGCCTTCCAGGATGTGGCCGAAGCCGACGATGTTGCTGTCGATGTAAGCCAGCGGATTGTCGAGCGAGTAACGCACGCCCGCCTGCGCGGCGAGATTGACGACGCGCCGTGGCTTGTGCTCGCCGAACGCGGTCTCCATCGCCTTGCGGTCGGCGAGGTCGATACGTAGATGGGTGTAGCCCGGGTGCCCGGCGTGCCTGTCCAGGCGGGCTTCCTTGAGCGCGGGATCGTAGTAATCGTTGTGGTTGTCGATGCCGACGACCGTATCGCCGCGCGCCAGCAATCGCAGTACCAACGCCGAACCAATGAAGCCGGCGGAACCCGTGACGAGAACCTTCATGATGGCAACTCCAATTCCTTGGCCAGAATGTCGACGATCCGCTCGGCGGCGCGGCCGTCCCATAGCGACGGCCGGCGGCCCGCCTTGCCCTCGCCGCGCATGATCCGCCGTGTCTCGGCGACAATGCGCGCCGGATCGGTGCCGGCCAGTACGTTGGTACCCTCCTCGACGGTGATCGGGCGCTCGGTGTTCTCGCGGATGGTGACGCAGGGCACGCCGAGTGCGGTGGTTTCTTCCTGCAGGCCGCCGCTGTCGGTCAGCACGACGACGGCGTCCTTCCAGAGGTCGAGGAAAGCCATGTAGGCCTGTGGGCCGAGCAGTTCGACGTTCGGGCCGAGATCGACGCCGAACCGGGCGAGATTGGCCCGCGTGCGCGGATGCACGGGAAAGATCAAGGGCAGATCGGCGGCGATGTCCGTCAATGCGCCGCCGATGCGCGCCATCATGTCCGGATTGTCGACGTTGCTCGGCCGGTGCAGCGTGACCACACCGTAGCGCGCGTGGCGGCGCTTGAAGCCGGAGGTTTCGAACTCGCCGCCGGTTTGCGCGAGTTTCGCGGCCTGATAGAGCAGGTTATCCACCATGACATGGCCGACGTGGCGGATGGCGCTGTCGGGCTTGCCTTCGCGCCGCAGGTGCGCGACGCCGCTGGGTTCGGTGACGAAAAACCAGTCGGAGATGCTGTCGGTGACGAGGCGGTTGATCTCCTCCGGCATGCTCAGGTCGCCGCTGCGCAGACCGGCCTCGACATGGGCGACGGGAATGTGCAGCTTCTTGGCGACGATGGAGCAGGCCAGCGTGGAATTCACGTCGCCGACGACCAGCACGGCGTCGGGCTTGCCGGCCTCGCAGAGTTCCTCGAAGGCCGTCATGATTTTCGCGGTCTGCCGCGCATGGCTGCCGCCGCCCGCGCCCATGAAGACATCCGGCGCCGGAATGCCCAGTTCCTCGAAGAACACGTCGTTCATCTCGCGGTCGTAGTGCTGGCCGGTGTGGATGATCTTGTACTCGAGTCCGCCATGCGCCTGCAAGGCGCGCACGATGGGCGCGATCTTCATGAAGTTGGGACGTGCGCCGGCGACGAGGTAGAGGATGGGCATGGGTTTTCCTAGCGTCGATTCAGTCGGTTGGCCACGCTTAGCTTGAGCGAAGGCAGGTCATCGGCGACCGTTACATACACGATGCGCCAATCGACCGAAAAGTAGGCATGGACCGCGAATGTCATCGAGGAAGAGCAGATCACTCCGCATGAATGACTTCCGCCTCGCGCAAAACCTGATCGCGGATATGACGATTGAGACCATGGCGGGTCACCAGATCGACCGGCCTGCCGAATATTGAAACCAGTTCATCGCGCATTCTCTGCAGCATCACCAGCCCAATGCGCGCATCCGGCGCCAGTTCGATCAACACATCGACATCGCTGTCCGGATTGAAATCATTGCGTACCGCGGAACCAAAAATCGCCAACTCTCGAATGCCGTGCACTCGACAGAATTCGCTTATCGCGGTTCGCGGAATAGTCAATTGCCGGTTCATGATCGACGGGAGTTTACCGATTCAGTCATCCAGCCGATTGCGCAGGAAGGCGTCGAACATCAGCAGCACCCAGATCGGCGTACTGTGGTCACGCCGCCCGGATTCGTGCTGCTCGACGATCTGGCGGATGGCATCGCGATTGAACCAGCCGGTCTCGAGCAGGGGACCGCCGAGCAGGTCGTCGCGCATCCGCTGGCGCAGCGGGCCGCGGAACCAGCGCGCCAGCGGCACGGCGAAGCCCATTTTCGGCCGGTACATGATGTCGCGCGGCAGGTGCGGTTCCATGGCCTTCTTCAGCAGGAACTTGCTTGCGGTGCCGCGAATCTTCATCGAGGTCGGCAAGGTCGCCAGCCATTCGACCAGCGGGTGATCCATCAGCGGTTCGCGCACTTCCAGCGAATGCGCCATGCTGGCGCGATCGACCTTGGTGTTGATGTCGCCGATCAGATAGGTGTGCAGGTCGAGGTACTGGATGAGCGCCAGCGGATCGTCGGTGCCGGCCCGCGCCGCGTGGCGGTCGAACACCTGCCGCGCGTTGTAGCCGCCCAGTTGAGCCTTGAAGGCGGGGCTGAAAAGCTGGTCGCGCTGGGCGTCGCGGATCACCGAAATGCTGTGGAAATAGGCTTCGACGGACGTGCGCGCCAGCGCCTGGAACGTCGTCTTGGCCCGGACGACGCGCGGCGCCCAGTCTGCCTTGGGATAGAGATGGCCGAGAGCGCCGAACAGCGGCCGGCGCAAGCCGAGCGGCAGCGCCGAACGCATCTTCTCTTCCATCAGGTGCAGCCAGTAGCGCCGATAGCCGCCGAAACTTTCGTCGCCGCCGTCGCCGGACAGCGCGACCGTCACGTGCTTGCGCGCCAGCTGGCAGACGCGGTAGGTCGGGATGGCGGAGCTGTCCGCATAGGGTTCGTCGTAGAGCCTGGCCAGCGTGTCGATGAGATCGAAGTCGTCGCTCTCGACCATGTCGACATAGTGGTGCGTCTGGTAGCGGTCGGCCACCTTCTGGGCGAAGGCGGCCTCGTTGAAGGCCGGGTCGGCGAAAGCGATGGAGCAGGTATTGACCGGCTCGGCCGACAGGCCGGCCATCATCGCCACCACCGCGCTGGAATCGACGCCGCCGGAAAGAAACGCGCCGAGCGGCACTTCGGCAATCATGCGCAGGCGGATGGATTCGGTGAGGCGTCGTTCGAGTTCGTGACAGGCTTCCTCGTCACCGATGCGCGCATCGAGCGAAAACCTGACGTCCCAGTACTCTCTTGGTTCGGCGACCGGCGTCCCGCCACGCCTGACTTTCAGCGTGCAGGCCGGCGGCAGTTTTCTGGCCTGGCGAAAGATGCAGCGCGGTTCGGCGACATAGCCCAGCGCGAAATATTCCTCGACGGCGAGCGGATCGATGTCCCGCTTCAGCCCGCCATGCGCGAGGATGGACTTCAGTTCCGAGCCGAACAGGAAAGTGCCGTCGTCGAGCAGCGCGTAGAACAGCGGCTTGACGCCGAGCCGGTCGCGCGCGAGGAAAAGCGTTTCCTGATTCCTGTCCCACAGCGCGAAGGCGAACATGCCGCGGAAGCGCTCGACGCAGCGCTCGCCCCACGTTTCCCAAGCATGGACGATGACTTCGGTATCGCTCTTCGTGTGGAAAACGTGGCCCAGCGCCTGCAACTCCGGAATCAGTTCCCGGTAGTTGTAGATCTCGCCATTGAAGACCACGCAGACGCTCTGGTCCTCGTTGTAGAGCGGCTGCTGGCCGGTGGACAGGTCGATGATCGACAGCCGGCGATGGCCGAGGCCGACGCCCGGCTCGACGTGCAACCCGCCTTCGTCGGGGCCGCGATGAAACTGCGACTCGTTCATCCGGTGCAGCACCGCACGATCGATGTCGCGCTTACTCCGAGTGTCGAAAATGCCGGTGATGCCGCACATATTCTATTTTCTACGCCATTTCATGGTGTTGCGATACTTTTTTAATGCGGTATGTTAACCGATTGTTGCCTGTCCGGGGATTCGTTCGACAAGATCGGAATAGCGGCTCAAGTGCCCATCGGTCGTGATCAGCTTCAATCCTTCCTCAAGCGCCTGCGCGACCAGCAAGCGGTCGAAAGGGTCCCGATGGTGCCAAGGCAAGCCTGCCAACCGGGCGGACTGGCGCCATGTCAGCGGCAATTCGGTAAAACCGGTCTCGATCGCCACACTCCCGACTTCGTCGGGCAAGAAAGGGAAATCGGCACGTCCGAGCGAAAACTTGATGGCGATCTCCGCCAGAGAGACGGAACTGAACAGGATTTCGCTGGCCGGATCGATCAGGCGGCTGGCCAGACCGGATGGAATTTTCTCCGGCTGGTATACCGACCACAGGAGAATCTGCGTATCGATCAGGCAGCGCATTCAACCGCCGGCCTTGGCTCCCTCGAACATCTCGGCGATCGCCTGTTCGAAAGGAGAATCGATATCGTCCGGTACCACATGCTTCCCGGCCAGCCGACCCAAGCGGCGCGGGATCGCGGCGGATGCCGTCAATGCCACCAGGCGCGCCACCGGGCGGCCGGCCTTGGCGATGACGATCTCCTCGCCTCCGGCTGCTTGATCGACCAATCGGGACAGATGGGTCTTGGCTTCGTGAATATTGACGCTGAACATGGTACGGCTCCAGTAAACTTAGTCCAACTTAGTTTATCACCTACACTGGCTTGCGAATCGCCAACAGCTCGTCATACAGTCCCCGATAGGCCGCCACCATCGAATCCATGCTGAAGCGCCGCTCGACTTGCCACCGCCCCGCCAGCCCGGCGGCACGGTCGGCTTCCGGCGCATGGGCATCGTCGATCAGCGCCGACGCCAGCGCCTCGACATCGCCGACCGGCACCAGGCGGCCGGTTTCGCCTTCGAGCACCAGTTCAGGATTGCCGCCGACCCGGGTGGCGATCACCGGCAGGCCCGAGGCCATGGCTTCGAGGATCGTGTTGGAAATGCCTTCGGCCAGCGATGGCAGCACGAAGCAGTCGAGGCCGCGCAGGATGTCGGGCACGTCGTGGCGCTCGCCGGGCAGCCAGGCGAGGTCGGCAACGCCGGCGGCATCGAGCATCTCTTGCGCTTGCGCGCGCAAGGGGCCTTCGCCGACCATCACCAGTCGCAACCGCTGCCGCAAGGCCGGCTCGCGCTCCAGCGCCCGGACAAATGCGCGCGCCAGCAGGGTCTGGTCCTTCACCGTCTGCATGCGCCCGACCGTGCCGACCAGCCAGTGCTGCGGCCGCCGGAACGGGCAGCCGTCGATGATCGGCAGTCCATCGGCTGGATGAAAGCGTTCGGCGTCGACGCCGTTGTAGATCTGGGTGACCTTACGCCGGGCGATGCCGACCGGATCGAGCAGGTAGTTTTCGAGGTCGCGCGACAGCGCGATGAAATGCGTGACGAAGGGGTTGTAGAGCCGGCGCAGCCACTGGTAGGTCTTGTTCAAGCCCTTGAGGTCGCCGACATCGCGACCATGTTCGCCGTGGATGCGCACCGGCACGCCGGCGGCCCAGGCCGGCACGGCGACTTCCAGCGCCGCCAGGTTGCGGCTATGCACGATGGCCGGCCTGAGTTGCCGGAACAGGCGAAAAAGCCGTGGATAGAGCCACCAGAGATGCCCGGGCGGCTTGGCCAGGCTGATGAATTCGACATCGTCGCGCGCGATGCGCCGGCGGAAATCGGTGACTTCGGTGAGGGCGAGGACGGCATGCCGGTAGGCGTCGGCCGGCATGCGGTTGATGAGGTTGACGACGCCGTTCTCCAGGCCGCCGACGTCGAAGCGGTACATGACGTGCACCACCAGCGGGCGGGCATCGGCGCGCATCGACGATCGCTCAGCGGCCACGCGCTGCCTGCAAGGTCCGCTCCACCGAGCCCATGGCGCCCGCCGCGAAATCCGCCAGGGCGGCTTGGTCCTCCTTCGGCGCGTAGAGGATCACCACGGCGGAATCGTCGCCCTCGCCGAGCAGGCGATGCACGGCCTGCCAGAGCTTGGCGAGATGGTCGCTGCTGGTCAGCCGGCCGCCGATCCAGTACCACTGCCAGACCGCGAGCCGCTGGCCGGCGACATTACGCAGCTCGGCGGTGCTCGCCTTGACCGGCTGGCCGCCCGATGCCAGTTCCCGGCTGCCGCCCGCCACCCGCAACCAGACCTTGTCGCTGGTCTTGACCAGGACATTGTCGGAACTGACCAGCTTGTGCTCGTAGTCCTGCCGGCGGTAATAGCCAACAAAGATACCTACCCGCCGCTCGCCCTGAATGAACTCGGCCTGCAATTCGGCGCGCGGATTGGCGAATGCCGGCCGCCAGTCGATCGAGCGCGCATCGGCGGCCTGCCAGCCGTCCGGCGCGACGAAAGTCAGTGGCGGCGGCACGCCGCCGCGCGCGGCTTCCTGGCGCTCGATGGTCGCAAGGCCGAGATGCGGCAGGACGGTTGCCAGCACCATGGCGATGGCGATAGGCCAGCAGCGGCCAGCAGCGCTCGACTCGGTGGCTTCGTTCGCGCTCGCCCTACCGACACATTCGCCGGCGTCCGGATGTTCGGTCCACCGGGCGCCGATGACGAACATCAGCAGGATGACCACGCCGAAGAACAGCCAGCCGTAAATGAGGTGATTGACGCCGACGGCGAGCGTGTTGCCCGACAGGTGACCGAGCATGACGATCATGTAGGCGCGCAGCCAGTTGGCCACGATGGGCACGACGATCGACACGCCGATGAAGACAAGGCGGCGGCGCAGCGAGCGATAGTTGAGATAGGCGTACAGCGTGCCGACCACCACCGAGGCGATGAGATAGCGCACGCCGCTGCACGCCTCCACCACCGACCAGTTGCCCGAGGGAATGACGAAGTTCTGGCCCTCGCGATACACGGGGATGCCGGTGAGCGTCAGTGCCCGCACCGTGAAATCGGCCGTCCATTCCATCATGCGCGGCATCACGAACTCGCCCACCGGCACGGCGAAGAAGAGGTAGGCCAGCGGAAAAACCATGGCCCAGGCCACGCGGCGGCCCAGCACGGCCGCGACCGCGAGTACCAACAGCGATACCAGCGCCAGCTGAGTGACGGCGTTCACCGCCGTCAGCTCGCCGAGCAGCCAGCCGAAGCCGACGAGCAGCGCCACCGCCGGCACCGGCCACCATGCCCTGGGCGCCAAGTGGGCCAGGACATGGCGCTGGCGCCAGATCAGCCACATCGCTATCGGCGGCACGAGGAAAGCGTGGGTGAAGGTCTCCGAGCGCGCCCAGATCACCACCATGGCGCGCGCCGTGTCCCAGTACCAGAACAGGATCCAGGCGAGAACGAAAGTCAGCGCCGGCAGGGCGCCGCGCCAGGCCGCACGGGCCGCCACCGCGGACGCGGCGTTCATGCCGCCGCCTCGCCGCTTGCCGGCTGGAGATAACGGTCGATGCCGGCCATGCTGGCTTCCCAGCTATAGCGCGCCACCACCCGCCGCCTGGCCGCGGCGCCGATGCGCGCGGCGCGGGCGGGATCGGCGATCAGGCCGGCGACGGTATCGACGTAGTCCCCGGCCTCGGCCGCCGGCAGCAGCTCCTCGCCCGGCACGGCCTCGATAACGCCGGCGCAGCCCGCCGAGGCCACCACCGGCCGGGCCATGGCCATGGCCTCGAGGATCTTGTTCTGGATGCCGCGCGCCACCCGCAGCGGCGCCACCACCACCGCCGCGTGTTGCAGATAGGGCCGCACGTCGTCCACCGTGCCGGTGACGCGCACGCCCTCGCCCGCCAGGGACTGGACCTGCGCCGCCGGACTGCGACCGACGATCCAGAAGCACACGCCGGGACAACGCGCGCGCAATGCGGGCAGCATGTCCTGGACGAACCAGGTGACGGCGTCGATGTTCGGCCAGTAGTCCATGGCACCGGTGAACACCACCGGCACCTCGTCGGCGCGATAAGGCGAGGCCCGGCCGTCCTCAGGCGCGAAGAAGTCGGCGTCGACGCCGTTGCCGATCGCTTCGACCCGCGCCGCCGCTTCCGGCGCCAACTGGCGGAACAGATCGGTTTCGTTCTCGGTGACGAAAAAGCCGCGCGCGGCGCGCAGCGCCGTGGCCCGCTCGAAAGCGAGCAGGCGCGCTCCTTCGCGGCGGTAGAGCCAGGACATCGGCCAGCGGTGCGCCGGCGCGTACTGGGTCCATTTGGCGGAATCGACATCGACGAAATCCACCACCACCGGCGCCCGGCCGCCAGGCTCGACGTACTGCGCCATGGCCGAGGAGAAGACCACGACGGCATCGATCACGTTGTCGCGGCGAATGCGACCAACCCAGGCGCGCAGGCCGGCGTCGCGGTAATAGGGCAAGGTCAGCGCCTCGCCCGTCGCCATCCCGGTCAGGCTCTTCACCCGCGCCCAGCGCGGATCGAGCCGCGCGATGTGGAGTTCGGCGCACAGTCCGCGCACCACGTCGACATGGCGCTCGTCGTCGGGATCGTCGATGAAGGTACCGAGGAACACGCGGTGGCGCGCCGCCAGATGCTTGAGCAGGTGGTAGGAGCGAACCTTGTCGCCCTTGTTGGGCGGATAGGGCAAGCGATGCACGAGGTAAAGGACGTTGGCCATGCGCGGTCTCATCCGAGATAGCGCACGATGTGCGGCCCGATGGCGTTGGCCACGCCGATCGGCAGGCGGCGCCAGGCTTCGATGAAGATACGGTATTTGGCGTTGGCCGGATTGTTCTGGGGAATGGCGTCGCGCCGGTAGAGCCGGTATTCGTAGTGCAGCGGCGTCGGCTCGAAGCCCCAGTTCTTCTTGAACGAATAGGGCCCGGTGCCGACCTTGCTGCGGCCGTAGTCGAACACCTTGAGGCCGCGCTGGCACGAGCGACGCATCAGCGCCCAGTACTTGAAGTCGTTGGCGGCGAGATGGCGGGCGGCCTCGTCGTCACCCGCGTAATAGGGCAACACCTCGTCGCGGAAATAGAAGCTGAGCACGCTCGACAGCGGCGTGCCGTCACGGCTGACGATGGTGAGCACGTCGCAGTCGGCGGCGAACTCGTCGCGCAGCGCCTGAAAGTAGCGTTTCGGCAGCGCCGGCGTGCCGTGGCGGTGCACATTGTCGGCATAGAGGGCGAAGAAGCGCTCCACGCCGGCATCCTCCTCCGCGAGCAGGCCGTTGCCGATGCCCTTGCGCACCATGGCGCGCTGCTTGCGCGGAATGGCCAGCATGTTGGCATCCTCCTCGGGCAGGATGGCCTTGCGGAACGTGACGTAGAGATCCTGCGTCGGCCAGTCGGCGTGGCGCGGCGCGATGTGCCGCAGTTCCAGGTGCTGGACGCCGAGCCGTTGCGCCAGCGTCTGCGCTTCAACCTCGAGCAGGTCGGCGGCCTCGGCGCAAGTCGCGGCCACGCCGCCGTAGACGGCGAACGGCAACGAGACCAGCCCATGGCCGAACAGCAGGCTCTTCACCTCCGCCAGGGGCAACACGCCTTCGATGACGCCGTCGTTGTCGACGTAAAGGAAGAAGGTCTTGTGGCGGAACACCTCGGCGACGAGGCGTTGCCAGCCGGCGCGATGGAAAAACGTGGCATCCGGGCAGGCGAGCACGAAGCGGTCCCAGCGGGCCGCGCCGTCGGCATCGCGACGGTCGAGCGTCTTGACCGTGCGCATCAGTCCGGCCGCTCCGCCAGGAAGACTTCGTCCATGCGCCGCCAGTGGAAGTCGCGCACCAGCCGCCGCAGGCGCGCCTCCATGCGATGCAGGTTGAGGTAATGGCGAAAGCGTGTCCGGGCATCGATGCCGGCCACGCGCGGCTGTTCGGGATCGATTTCCCACGGGTGGAAGTAGAAGACCGCCGCCTGTCGATCGACTTCGTTGACCCGCTTGAGCAGCCAGCGCGAAACGCCGTAGGGCAGCAGGCGGAAGTAGCCGCCGCCGCTGGCCGGCCAGTTGCGCCGCAAGGAGCGGACGGTGGTGACGGGAATTTCCAGCAGGCCGCCGACGGCATAGGCGAAGCGCGGCGCGTCGGGCATGCCGTAGTGGTCGTGGCGGATCGGATAGATGCTGGAAGAATAGCGGTAGCCGGCGCGCTCGAGACAATCGAAGGCCCAAAGATTGTCGCGGCCGATGGAAAAACTGGGTGCCCGGTAGCCCTTGACCTCGTGGCCGGCGACATCCTCGAGCACGATCTTGGCCAGCTGGATGTCGGCGTAAAAGCCCGCTTCGGTCTGCTCGCTGGCGCGCAGATGGGCATGGCCGTGACTGGCCAGTTCGTGGCCGTTGGCGACGATCTCGCGCACCAGTTGCGGATAGCGCTCGGCAATCCAGCCGAGGGTGAAGAAAGTGGCCTTGGTGCCGGCGTCATCGAGCAGTTGCAGGATGCGGCCGACATTGCGTTCGACGCGACAGTCGCGGCTGTTCCACTCCAGGCGGTCGATGTAGGGCGCGAAGGCCGAGACCTGGAAGTAGTCCTCGACGTCGATGGTCAGGGCGTTGGCGATGCGCGGCGCCGCCATGTCACTCCCCCCGCGGCTGGGCCTGCGCGTTCTGCACCAGCTTCTGCAGCAGCACCAGGGTCGCCGAGTTGATGCGCTCCAGCCTGAGCAGGCTGCGTTCCAGCCGGCGCAGGCGACTGCCCAGCTGGTCGGCATGCAGCGCCGACAGCAGGGTGCTGGCCTCGTTGATCGACTTGTCATCGAGACTGAGGCTGGCCACGGCATCGGCCGGCAGGTCGGGAATATCGCCGAAGCGGGGCTCTTCGACCTCGACCGCGCGCGGCTTGACGGCGGACCTGGCGAATACCTCGTCCTCGATCTCGGCGGCCACGCTGTCGGCATCCTCGCGCGTGAAGGCGGTCTTGCCGGCGAGGTAACCGGAAAGCAGCAGGCGGTCGCACAGGGCGTTGATCCGGCGCGGCACCCCGCCGCTGGCGGCAAAGATCGCGTCGAAGGCGCCGGCGTCGAAGGCCGGCTTGTCCTTGGCGCCGACGCAATGGAGCCGATGCTCGATATAGCCCTGCGTCTCCTCGCGATCCATCGGGCTGATATGGCAGGAGGCGATGATGCGCTGACGCAGCTGCACCATGTCCGGACTTTGCAGGATGGCGCGGAATTCGGGCTGGCCGATCAGGAACGTCTGGAGCACGGATTGCGTGCCGAGCTGGAAGTTCGACAGCATGCGCAGTTCCTCGACGGCGCGCTGCGTCAGGTTCTGCGCCTCATCCACGATGAGCAGGCAGCGCTTGCTCCGGGTTGCCGCCGACATGAGGAAGGCTTCCAGCGACATCAACAAATCGGACTTGCTCGCACCCTTGGCGCGCACGCCGAAGGCGGCGGCGACCATCGAAAGAATGTCTTCGGCATCGAGCTGGGTGCTGACCAGGTGCGCCGCCTCCACACGCTCGGCGTCAAGGCTTTCCAGCAGGTTGCGCACGATGGTGGTCTTGCCGGCGCCGACATCGCCGGTGACGACGATGAAGCCTTCGTTCTGGTGCATGCCGTACTCGAGGTAGGCCATGGCGCGGCGATGCTGCTTGCTGCCGAAATAGAACTGCGGATCGGGATTGAGCTGGAAAGGCTTGCCGGTCAAGCCATAGAAGGACTCATACATGAGTGCTAAAACTCGATCGCGATCGATCCGACCAGGGCGTTTTCGGTATAGGGCTGCGTGGTACCGTCCGATTTGTTCCGCCGAGCCGTCACGGCCGCGCTGGTCTTGGCGCCAAGTTTGGTGCCAAGCGTCGCCGAGAGCGTCCTTTGCCGGCTCTTCTGGTCGAAAGTGGAGGACGATTGGCCCGTGCTGCGCGTCTGCGCGGCGTCAACATTAAGAGAGGTCAATTTGGTCAGCCGGTGAGACAAACCGACGCGAAAGCCACTTTGGGCAATCGATGAAGCCGAGGAGAAGTCATCCCCCGTATCCAACTGTGAACCCAGCCGATCACTCTTGCCTCGCGTGGCCGTCAGGGTGAGTGTATTGCGCACGCCACGCAGCAGCCAGGAGAGTTCCTGCCGGCGCTGGGCAGTGACCCGCGAGCTGAGAAAGCCGTTATCGACCGGCATATTCGGTGCGATGCCCGCGGCGCTCAGCAACGCGTTAACCCGGGCGGCGCGATCGACCGGGTCCGGCACGGTAGAGGTCAGTTGCGCAAACAGCAGGTCGTAGATGTTGCCCAGGCCGGCGGTGGCGAACTGGTTGGGCAGCGAGGAAATGTCGCGGATGTCGGAGAACCTGACGGCGCTCATCGGGAAGCGATGACTGATGCTATACGTGTGTCCGTAGCCGAAAAAACGCTTCTCCCGGAACGCCGAAATATCCGTGCGCTCGGTCGGCGCCCAGTCGGCGCCGAAGCCATGCGTGGTCCAGCTTTGCTTACCGAGCGAGGCGAAGTCGTTGCGTTCTCGTCCCGCACTTGCGGAAAGCTTGAATTGCGGATTGATCCGATAGGTCAGAAAGCCGCGCAAACGATCGCTCTCGCTGGCGCGGCCGCGGGAATAGTCGTACTGCTGCCGGCTCGCCTCGGCCGACCAGCCGAGCGCCGCCAGCGGCGTGCTGCCGTTGATACGACCAGTCCATTCGTCTTGATCCAGATCCGAGGCCCGTTTCGACTTCGAACGCGTCATCGTGCGGCCGTAACGCACTTCATAATCCGCGGCACTCCCCAGCAAGCCCTTGATATACGGGGAAAAGCGGAAGTTCGCAGTTTCGGTATTGTTCGCATTGACACTAAAGTTACCAGTCGACTGAGTTGCAAACGCGGAAATATTCTGCCGCGCAATGACACCGCTGATGTCGACGAACAGGAGGTTTTCCAGCGCCTCGATCTTGCCAATCGAGTTTAGCGAGTGCTGCGAACCCGTGCTGCGGGTTCCTTGTGCGTAATACAACTCGTGCAGAGCATAATCGAGATTCAGCTTGAGTCGCTTGGTGTTGGCCTCGATCCGGACGCCGGGGCTCACTTCGGTGACTTGGTCGCCTTGCTTGCGGGCTTGACCGAGCGCGACATTGTCCGTGATAACTTCATTTACGGACACATGCGGCACGATGCTCCACGCTCGTTTTCCTTCACCGGATGGCACAGAGGCATCGTCGCTTGGTGTCGACGATGGCGCCTTGATGTCGAGCGACTGATCGAAACGGCCAAGGCCCTGGACTTGCGACCAGGCCGGTGCGGCGGCCCAAGCAGCCGCGCCCGCCGACACCATCGCAATCAGTCGAAATCCGCGCACACCGCCCCCTCCCACTCCACTCGTTCCGCCTAGCTTCCGCTTGCCCGACCGCCCTGCCCCTCGCCATAGCCGTAACCATAGCCGTAACCATAGCCGTAGCCATAGCTGCCCAGCGGGTCCGGCCGCGCCTGGTTGAGCATCATCAGCTTGACCGGGCAGTTCTCGATGGTCGCCAGCGCATGGGTCACCTGTCCGTGCAGGGTTCGCTCGGCGCGCGTCACCACCACGATCTGGCCCATGTGCGCGGCCAGCGCCCGCGCCTCGGTGGTGACCAGTAGGGGCGGCGAATCGAAGATGATGATCCGGTCGTCATAACGCCTGGCCATGTCCTCGATCAGCCGCGCCATGGAATCGCTCGCCAGCAGTTCGGTGGCGCGCGGGTGCTGGGTGCCCGCCGGCAACAGCGTCAGCTTGTCGACATTGGTGCGCAGCAGAACTTCGCCGAGGTCGAGCGAGTCCTTGACCAGCACGTCGAGCAGACCGGGCCCTGGCGGCAGGCCGAGCACGCGGAAGACCGACGGATTGGCGACATCGGCATCGACCAGCATGACCGTGGTATCGAGTTCCATGGCGATGCTCATCGCCAGGTTCACGGCCGTGAAAGTCTTGCCCTCGCCCGGCACGGCGCTGGTGATCATGATCAGGTTGCCGTTGGCCACCGGTGCCGCGCCCTTGCCGAGCGCGTTGGCGATCAAAGGGCGCTTGATGACGCGGAACTCGTCGGCGATCTGGGCGCGCGGCGCCTTGGGCGTGATGAAGCCGCCCCGACCGAGCAGGTCGAGGTCGATCGACACCGCCTTGGCACCGGCGCGCGGAGCCGTGGCCACCTGCTGATGCCGCGGTGCCGGCTGCGCCACTGCCGAACCCGGCAGCGCCTCGGCCGCCTGCTGGATCGTACTCTTCACCGCCGGCGGCTCCGACGGCGGGATGGCCGCGGGAACCTCGTCCGGAATCTCGACGCCCGCCTTGCGGAGCTGTTCGAGGCGGTTGGCCGCCTGTTCGATGAGACTCATGTGCGTTCCCTCAAGCCATGCGGCCGGAAATCAAGGCATAAGCAAGGATGCCCGAAGCGTAGAGGGCGATGAGCCCGAAAAACCCAAGTAAAAACAGTCTTGTCCGGCGTTTCTGGCGCGCCGTCTCCTTGACGTCGTTCAGTCTCGATACCGCACCGAGCACCGGGAGCCCGGTCACTTCGCGCAGCACCCGGCCATCGAAGAACACCGGCCGCAACTGGCTGGCGACAAAACTAAAACCGAGGCCGGCGGCAAGGCCGATCAGCAGCGCACCCGGCAGCAGCAGCATGCGATTAGGCGCCACCGGGGTGGTCGATGCCCTGGGCGGATCGATCAGCCGGAAGTCGGCGACGCCAGCAGTGGATTCTAGTTCGCCGGTCAGGCTGGCCGATTCTCGGCGGCCAACCAGTGCCTCGTAGTTTTTCTTGTGCACGTCGTAGTCGCGGTTCAATTGTGCAAGCTCTGCCTCGATCTGCGGTGCCGTCCGCATGACATCCAGAGAACGACGGTATTGCGCATCGTATTCGGCAACGCGCGCCCGCAATGAGGCGACCGTCGCCTCCGCCTCGGCCAGCGAGACCTTCATCTGCTGGTAAGCCGGATTGGCATTGGCCGAGGCGACGGCTGGATTGGCGACGGCGGCCTTCTTGCGCGCGGCAATCTCCTGCCGCTTCTGTTCTTCCAGCTCCTTGATCAGCCGACGGGCGCCGACGACGTCGGGATGCTGATCGGTGTAACGCTGCAGCAGCGTGTCGAGGTTGCGCTTCATGGCATCGACGCGGCCATCAATGTCGGGAATCGACACCGACGACTCGGTTCCCGGCGCATCGGGCAGCAGCACCGGTTCCTCGCCGACCAGTTGCCGCTTCAACGCGTCGCGGGAATTCTCCGCCTCGCGCAGGTCGAGCCGGGCCTTGGCCAGCAACTGGCTGATATCCGAGATCCGCTCCGTCAGTCCCTTGCCTTCGCCGAGGCGCAGATCGATGTTCTTCAGCTTGAAATCCTTGAGGCGGCTTTCCGCCTCCTCCAATTTCTTTTCGTAGGCCTTGACCTGCTCGTCAATGAATTGCTTGGCCGAAGTCGAATCCTTGCGCTTGTCGCCCAGGCTGGATTCGACGAAGATCGACACCAGCGACTGCACGACGCGCTTGGCCTTTTCCGGCTGAGAGTCGCGATAGGCTAGCGTGTAGAGATTGTCGCGGCCAGTGCTCTTGATTTCGAGGGACTTCATTAGGTCGTCGATCAGTCCGTCCTGCTCCTGCTTGGACTTCACCTTCAGGTCGAGATCGGCCATGCGCACCAGACGTTCGACATTGGGCCGGCTGATCAACGTGCGGCTCAGCATCACCACTTGCTGCTCGATGTTAGGCTGAATCGCCAGCCCGGCCATCAATGGTTTCAGGATCGACTGGGTATCGACGAAAATGCGCGCCGAGGCTTCGTACTTGTCGGGGACTTGCATCACCACCGCGGCGCCGACCACGCTGACCAGCCACGCCACCGCGAGGCCGAGCCAGCGTTGCCGCCACATCGCCCGGAGTATCGCCCCCGCCTGTCGGAGCAGTTCATCCATTTCGTCGTGTTTTCCCTAGACGTTGATCGTCCCGCCGGCGGCGCATGCCGCCGACGGCCGCCGCGCTATCCGGCTCAGAACCAGCTTTGCGGAATGATCAGCACATCGCCGGGCCGCATCTCGACGTTGGCCGAGACATCGCCCCGCTTGATCAGGTCCTTCAGGCGCACGCCGTACTGCTTGTTGGCATCGGCCGTGCGCAAAATGGTCGCCGCGTTGCCATCGGCGAAATCGGTCATGCCGCCCACGGCGATCATCACGTCGAGCAGCGTCATCTTCTGCTTGTAGGCGAGGATCTGCGGCTTGGCGGCCTCGCCGACCACGCGGATCTGTTCGCTGTACGGCCCGACGAAGCTGGTCACCACCACCGTCACCACCGCGTCGCGGATGTACTTGCTCAATTCCTTCTCGATGTCGCGCGCTAGCGTCGTCGGGTCCTTGCCCATCGCCGGCAGGTCCTCGACCAGGGGCGCCGAAATCCGCCCGTCGGGACGCACCGGCACCGACATCGAAATCTCCGGGTTGCGCCAGACGATGATATTCACCGTGTCGCCCGGCCCGATGATGTACTTGTAATCCGGCGACGCCGCCGCGCCCGGCGCCGGCGGCAGGCTGGTCGACGCGCAACCGAACAGTACCATCGAGGCGAGCCCCACGACCAGAAGCCGGCCGAACCCACCGAACGCACTCTTCAAACACTGGAACATGATTTCCTCCCTGATCGCGGCAGAACGATTGGCAAACGGGCATGACTATAGCGTAGAAAGCCTCATCACGCCTTCCCGCCCCCGTGGCACGCTCGCCCTCTGGGCTTAACGGCCGGCGGGACGAAAAATTAAGCTGTGGCCCCGGCGTTGGCCCGGGCAGTTGCATCCAGCCGCAGCCAGCATTACACTGATCCGTAAATTTTCCGTACAAAGGTGACCGATCATGCTGGCTTCGGCTCAGGCGCACGAGCGCATCGACTTGCGTACCTCGCCAGAGATCAAGGAACTGATCGTGCGTGCGGCCACGGCGGCAGGCATGTCGGTCAGCGCCTTCTTGCTGGCCACCGCGCAGGAGCGCGCCAGGCAGATCCTGGCCGAAACCGAAATGATTGCCTTGTCGTCCCGCGACTGGAATGCCTTCGCCAAGGCCCTGGACAACACCGACAAGCCGAGGCCCAGACTTTCCGCCGCCATGAAACGTCATCGCGAGTGGCAAGAAAAGCGCTGAGCGTGGATTTCGCGGACGGTATCGAGCAGCTTGCGCGGAATCATGACAGGCGCGCATTCACCTGTGGCGTCGCCGCGCTCGATGAGTATCTGCGTCGTTTCGCGCGCCAACACGCGGCGGCCAACATCAGCAGAACGTATGTGGCCGTGGCTGGTACCGACATACGCGGTTACTATACTCTCGCCATGGCTGGAATTCGCCGTGACAACCTGCCGCCCAGACATGCCGATCGTTTCCCGAACTTCCCGTTGCCGGTAGCCCGTCTGGCTCGACTCGCGGTGGCCCGGCAGTATCAGCGCCAGGGGCTGGGTGAATTACTGCTCGCCGACGCCTTGCAACGTTGCCTGCATCTGTCGGACGAGATCGGGATGGCAGGCGTCATCGTCGATGCCAAGGACGAATGCGCGCGCGGGTGGTACGAGCGCTATGAGTTCGAGCGACTCCCCGATTCGCCCTTGACCTTGTGGATTCCCACGGTCGCGATCAGGAAATTATGAGCAAGCGACATCATGCAGAGCGATCGTTCTGGTGCCCCGTTCAATGCCCCAATCTCTACAGTGCGTCGCGGACTCAGGTACCGTGGCGCAGCGCCTCGACCACGTCCAGCCGCGAAACGCGCCGCGCCGGCCGGATGGCGGCAAGACAGGTCGCGACGAAGCCGATGGCGCCAGAGGACAAGACCAGCATCGGCGACAGGCGAATTTCCGCCGTGTACCCGAGGTTGGCATTGGGCGGCGGCGGCATGGGAATACCGATCGCCGAAATCGCCAGCGCCAGCAGCGACCCCGCCGCCACGCCGAGCAGCGCACCGATGGCGCCGAGTAGCACGCTCTCGACCATCACCGTGCGGAATACCCCCGCCGGCGGCGTGCCGAGCGCGATGACGGTGCCGAATTCGCGCGTGCGCTCGAAAATGGTCATGTTCACGCTGTTGGCCACGCTCAGCAGCACCATCAGCAGGATGATCAGGCGCAGCACGCCGAACTGCCGATCGTAGAGATCGACCGCCTTCTCATAGAAATCGGATAATTTATTCCAGCGTGCCACCTCGAATCCGCTGATGCCCATCTGCGCTTCCATCGCCGCAGCGACAGCATCGGTATCTCCTGTCTTGCCGAGCATCACGACCAGCAGATGGGCACCCTGTGTATCCATCAACTCGCGCGCCGCCACCAGCGGAATGCGCACCGCGCGGGCGTCGAACTCCTTGGAAAAACTCTGGAATACGCCGACCACCTGGAAATCCAGCGTATTGACGGCACCCTGCGCGAGGCTGATGACCAGGTTCACCCGGTCGCCGACCTTCAACCCCATGGACTTTGCCACGCCATGCCCGACCACCACGCCATCGACGTCCGCGTCGGCCAACGGTCTGCCTTCGACATAGCGAAGATAACTGCTGACCTCGCCCTCGGCTTCCGGTTCGATGCCCTCGCCAATGATGCCGAGGTCGCGCTTGCCGTTGTTCAGGACACCCGTGAAACTCAAGCGCGCAAAAACCCTCTCCACGCCCGGCGTGCCGCCAAGACTGACCTTCATCGCGTCCGGTTGGTCGATCAGATACTTCTCCGGTTCGCGCGACTTCCCCTCCCGGTAACCTTGGCGCACCACTTGTAGATGGCCGGTCTGTGCGTGGATGATCGCCTCGCCCAGCTTGATGAACATGTCCTCGACGAAGCCT
This sequence comes from Rhodocyclaceae bacterium, assembly GCA_016704145.1. Classification (GTDB taxonomy): domain Bacteria; phylum Pseudomonadota; class Gammaproteobacteria; order Burkholderiales; family Rhodocyclaceae; genus Fen-999. Next base: position 60,182 of record JADJAS010000001.1, read on the forward strand.
CCCGCCAGGATCATCCCGGCGATCCCCACCACGATGGCAATCAGGGTCGCTGCCGACCGCGCGCGTTGGCGGAAGATATTACGTAGTGCAAGGTTGAACTGTGACTTCACTGTCCGACTCTCAGTGCCTCGATGATGTTCATCCTCGACGCCTTCCACGCGGGAATCACGCTGGCAACAACCGTGGGGAATATCGCCAGGACCATGGCCTCGAATGCCAACGAAGGAGTGATCGAGATTTTCGCAACGAAACCATGGGCCATGCCGGGTGGTGGTGGCATGGGGATGCCAATTGTCGAGATGACGAACCCCAGCATGCTGCCTAGCGCCACACCCACCAGCCCACCAATGATCCCGATCAGAGCACCCTCGAGAACGTGCTGCCTCATGACCGCGGCCTTAGGCACGCCGACCGCCAAGGACGTCCCGATTTCCGCAGTCCGCTCGAGAACGCTCATGGTCAGGGTATTGGCGATGGTTAACAAGATGATCATTCCGATGATCACCTTCACCACCGTCACCTGTTTGGTGAACAGCGCTTCCGTCTTGTTAAAAAAATCCGCCAGTTCCCGCCACGGCACAACCTGGAACTCCTTGCTCGAGAGCGCACTGTTGGCTGCCTGGACAAAGTTCGCCGTCCGTTCCGTGTCGGTCAGCAAGACCACCCATGACGTCGCACCCGAGACTCGCATCACCTTTCTCGCCAGCGGGATGGGCAGACGCACCGCATAGTCGTCGTATTCCTTGGCGACCGACATGAAGGTACCGGCAACCTCCACCTCGATGGCACTCGGCCCGCCACCCGAGGCTGTCGTCATCAAGACCACTCTATCCCCGGGAGCAACCGCGAGACTCCTGGCCAAACCCTCGCCCAGCAATGCCTGCCGCTCGTCGAGCCCGCCCAGGTCATGTCCGGTCAGGATCGTCATGGCCGATGCGATCGGCCGTTCCTTGAGCGGATCGATGCCCTCGCCTGAAAATGCCACGGTGGTCTCGCCGTGGCTGATCAAGCCATTGAATAGAAGTCGCGGTGTAACCGCCACCACATCCGGACGCTGAAATATCGCAAGCCCGGTGTCTTCCGATGGAAGAAGAAATCCGTATGGATTGGCGATACCGCGATCAAAGAAACCCGGACGAACAATCTGTACGTGACCGAGTTGTGAGTGGATGGCGCCTTCCCGACCTTGAACCAGGGTCCACGCGATAAATCCGCCCGCCAGCATGAACGCCACCACTCCGCTCGCCACGGTCGCCAGCGCAGCCAATGATCGCTTGACGTTTCGACGCAGGTTTCGCACCCCAAGAACAAGCTCGATTAATACTGCATTCATGAAACCCGGTCCGGTCGTGGTTGTGGCTTCGACTGTGGCGAAGTGTATTTCATTCGCTCCCAAGGTATCCGGTCTTGGGAATGCCCGCCATTGACTTACCGCAACTCCGCTTCGTTCTTGCGTCGATTTTTTTTACAGTCGCTATCCGATGCTCTACCCAGCAAAATTATATGTATATGATTATTATGAATAACATCTAGCTGGCACGCCACATGCTTATTGGTTGCCAGCAGCACCTGTTGGTCAAGAATCGAAGAAGGCGTCTCTGGGATCGCGCCGTTAGGAACCAAGAAAAGTACCGAGTAAAACTTAGGAGAATGATGATGAAACTCAACAAACTGGCAACCTCACTGGCGATCGGCCTTGCTGTCGGGACTGCCGCGCTAACTGCGCACGCAAGCCCGATTCAGACGATCACGACTTCGACTGGAACCTACTCCCCATTCGGCGGTTTTGACTGGGCCAGTAATGGCGTTGCAGTGGCGACGGGCTTTTCGCTTGCGGCAGCAGGCCAATCGGCCTCGACAGACCTGACGTTCTGGGCGAAGGCCGCTTCTGTGGTGGACCCGGACCAAGATCCGCTTAATCCTGGCCTTGCACCTGTAAACATGGGCATTCTGGGTGGATCCTGGGAATACACCGTTGTCGCTCACATGACCGAAACGGCAATTTGCACTGCCGACAACGGCGCCGGGTTGTGCACCCAAGCCAATTTCATCTTGAACAGTGGCACTTGGGCAATTTATTACGACACCACTCCTGACTCAAACCGGCTTGCCGGGACCGGATTCATGGACGGCGTCAAAATACTGGAAGGTAATTTCTGGTCCGGCTTCGCGGGAACCTTTACCGCGACCGCCACCGGCGGCACCGGCAGCAACACACTGCATGGTCAGGTGTCATGGACTGACAACAACTATATCAATCCGGACATGATGGGCACGGTGGCCGGCACCGAACTCAAGTTCGGCACCGACCGCACTGACGGTGGCGCTCTGCCGACAGGCACGCCTTTGACGCAGCGCATTGTTTGCAATCGTGCCGCTGGGACCGTTTGCATGCAGGCTGATGCCAACCAGTCGTTCGTGCCGGAACCCGGTTCGCTGGCCCTCGTCGGGCTGGGGCTTCTTGGCTTCGGCGCCGCTCGTCGTCGCAAGTCGGCATAATTTGATTTGTCCCTTTTCGGAGATCAAAAACCGCCTCGTCCGAGGCGGTTTTTTTTTGTTGAGCTTCTAGCCGGATATCCCATCCGTTGCTACTATCGGCTGCCGAGCAAGATGTCGTTGCTTACGACCCACTGACCCGTTACCCAGCGAGTGCAAAGAGAATGACCAGCACACTCTGCAATGTCTGCGGTTCCGCTGACTGGAAAGTTCACTCGACTCCCACTGATTACATCTCCGGGGAGAAATTCCAAGTCGTCCAATGCAGTCACTGTCATCTGATATTCGTTCATCCTCAACCGGACCGTGCGGTAATTTCAAAATATTACCCGTCCGGTCACCAGCGCGCCGAACCGGCTGCTTACGAGAAGATGGATGCAAACAGCCGACTTAAGTTCATTGATGAATTGGTCGTGGAACACTCCGGCAGCGCTTTGGATGTCGGCTGCGGCAAGGGACTTTTTTTAGCGGGCCTGAGAGAGCGTGGCTGGCAAGTTGCCGGAACCGAGCTGTCCGAGGTTTCAAGCGCCTACGCGAGAAGTCAGGGCCTCCCCGTGCTGACGACCGACGTCGAGACTGCACCGTATGAACCAGGCAGTTTCGACCTCATCACGCTGTTCCATGTACTCGAACACCTGCCCTCGCCGGCGAGCACACTTACGGTCTTGCACAAGCTCTTGCGCCCCGGGGGCTTACTGCTCATAGAAGTCCCAAATATTGGCAGCTGGTACGCCAGAACATTCGGTGATGATTGGTTTCATTACGACGTACCTCGGCATCTCTACCATTTTGACAAGCAGACCCTACACCGACTGATGACGGATCATCAGTTCGTTGTTACCCGGACGAGCACCCACAATACTCAGTACGATGCCTTTGGAGCAGTACAAAGTTTTCTCAACAAGATCATTTCAGCACCTAACGTACTGAATAACTTCAATACAAAGCAGGTGACAATCAGTGAGATTCTAGGATCGCGCCACGGAAGTCTCGGCAAATTGCGCAACATCCTTGGCCTGTTGTTTAGCGAGATGGCTCTGGTCGTTGGTTTTCCCTTGATGTCCCTCTTTGCACTGCTCACGGCGCCGTGGTTGGAAGGAGGTACGCTTCGTTTCGTTGCGAGAAAAGAAGCAGCGCGCCAACAGTTGGACTAACGCCTTTCAAATCCGATCCTGATTAGCCACAATGTTCAGCCGCGCGCAAGAATCGCTCGGGACGAGCCGTGGTAGCCACGGCAGCAACCAAGAGGCGCTTCAGGATAGACGACAGATCGAACCGGCGATTGAACCGATACTGGACTTCAGCAAGATACCGATGCGCATACTTAGCGAAATCGAAGGCATGGTAGGTACCCGAGTAGGCGGTCTTGAGATTGCCGAGGAAGGTATTCACTGCGCGGAATTGCTCCAGCTTGACGCAGGCGGGGCCGCCACCAGTAACAATGCGCTCCTGGGTGGCGCCGGCCGCGGTGACGGCGCGGAAGCACCACAGACCATCCGACACCACGTGGACCGATGCGGACAGTGCCGTCTTCGCCCAGTCGGTGATCGCCTCCTTGGTGAATTCCAGCTTCTTCAGGCAGACCTTCAGTGGGTTGCCGGTCTCGGTGGTCTGCACGGCGGCAATGAACGATACCTTGTTCTCCGAACCGCGCCCGCTCTTTCCGCCAGGCAGTTCGCCGCCCAGGTAGGCATCGTCGATCTCGACCCGGCCATCCAGTTGGCGATCCGCCTCCCGCTCGCTCATCACCTGCATCAACTTGTGCTTGAGCAGCCAGGCGGTCTTGTACCGCACACCGAGGTGGCGCTTGAGTTCCAGCGCCGAGACATTGTTCTTGGCCTGGGTCAGCAGATGCATCGCCAGGAACCAGGTCGTCAGCGGCAACTTCGTGGACTCGAACACCGTCCCGCACATTACCGTCGTCTGCTCCCGGCACGACGCACATTGCCAGTACCGCAGTCCCTTGCGCTCGAACGTGTAATGGCGCCTGTCTTTGCATTCGGGGCAAACGAACCCATTCGGCCAGCGCAGCGCAACAACCGCAGCGTGGCATTTCTCCTCCGTCCCGTAGCGCTCCATGAATTGCGCCATCGACAATCCCTTCTGAAACTGCACCCGGTTGATCCCCATCGCGCATCCCCTTCGGACAAGACGCGCCCATTTTTCACCCCGGCAGGCTCGCCAAATGAGCCTTCTGAATATTGTGGCTAATCAGGAATCCGATTGATCAGCAGAGCATCTTGATCACCGAGGATAGGATATCGCCCGACCATGCTGATCGTCCAAGCTGGTTTGCCCGGCGCATGAATGAAACATCATCCCGCAAGGCAATAATATTTTCCTTAAGCCGTTGTGAATCAAGCCGATCAGAGCGCATGGTGAGTCCGGCGCCAAACCTTGTAATAGCGCCCATGTTCAGGAACTGGTCCATGTTCCTGGCGATGCCCAGAACCGGCACGCCGTGCCGTAGCGCCTGATTGGTGGTCGGACTGCCGCCGTTGCAAATCACCAATTGAGCTTGCCGGCACATCTGGTCGCCGGGCAGGAAATCGTAGATGCGTGTCCGTTGCGAAACAAGCGAAGGTGATAAAGACTTGCCGGCGCTGGCCACCATGGTCCGGCCCCCCATGGCTTCCAGCGCCGGAATCAGCGTCGCCAACACCGTGGGATCGCCCGAACTGCCCATCGTGACATAGATCAGTGGCCCGTCACCCTCCGGAAACTCGAGATCCTGACGATCGGGCGGCGACCACGCGACAGGGCCGATAAAGTCAGCCGTGGCGGAACGCCGAACTTCGGGGAACAACTCGGGAAAGTTGGCGAACAAACGCCAGTCGGCATCGGTGTAGCAGCATCGCAAGTCATGCCCGAAACCGGGCAGCCCGTAGCGTTTGCGCAATCGCTCCATCGGCACCGCATGCGCGCGAAAAGCCAGCGGCGCGACTGCGCGAAACACAGCCGAAGCCATTGAGATCGGTACGTAAGGCGTCAACGCCATGACCGGAAGCTCGGATGTGAGCGGACATTCGGGACTCCAGTAGGCATCGCAGATCGTCACGTAAGGAACCTTCCGCAGGCGCGAGCTGACCGACAACGACAGCCGAAAATCGCCGACGACAACGTCGGGCTTGACTTGATCGATCAGCGCCAAGTCGGCCTGGACATACCGGTCAAGCGTTGCGAAGTCGTAAAGCGGCAGGCCGCGATCCAGGCGGCGGACAAAGGTCGCCGTATCCTGACAATCGAGATCCAACTCCACTAGGCCCGAATCGCCGGTCAGCCATCTGAAACCGGGGGGGCGTGCAAACAGGATTTCGAATCCGCCCGAGTTTAGTTCCTTGGCTAGGACCAACGGGCGAGCAACATGCGCGAGCGTGGCCCCCTCGGCAACAAACAGGACTCGACAGCGATCAGCCGGCATTCTCGTCTTGTGGCCTCTACCAGGAAATCTTGTTGACGCCATGGTACTTCGCAAAAGCCGAGCAGCCTATGGAAAAAGAAAAAGGGGCCGAAGCCCCTTTTGCTCACGCTACCGTAATTGGTCAGTCGCGGCGGCGGCGACGCAACCCTAATCCGAGCAGCCCTAATCCGGCCAAGGCCAAGCTACTTGGTTCCGGAACATCAATGTGAACTTTCTCCGTAGTGATGAGTGAAGCAAACTGGACAGTCGTATCCAATCCTTCAGGCGTCTCGAAGCCAAGGCAAGGCGATGCTACGCCAGCTGCGGTACACGCGAGAGTATTCAGCGGCTTCAACCCACTGGTCAATTCAAAGAAACTGATGTAGTACTGTTGATTCTGAAGTGACCCGCCCCCGTCAAGATCATAGAAGAACGAGAAATTCAAGGAATTCGCGTCCGTGACATAAATGTCCGCACAACCGTTGACATTCACGCCAACACCGTTGACCCCGCCATCGGCACACGGATTGGCATTATTTGTCGTCTCCGCGTAGTGAACCGTAAAGGACAACGTTTGCGCGGGCAGACCCGGAGCTGCAGGAACCCACGGAGTCAAGGTCAGCGTCGACAGAATATCCAGGGACCGCAAGGTGTCCCCGGTAATCGGCCGATTGAGGTGCGTGATGGATACATTGCCCACCGCCGGACCATTGGTCAGGACCGTGCCCGATGCCGGAGAGCCAGAGATGTCCAAGCCACTCAGTCCGGAGCCAAGATCGTTACCCCAACGCAAGCTCTTGTTATTAACGACCGTCACTCCACCGGGGCTACTCCCGTTGCTGTCGACGATAGATGACGTATCAAAAATGGTGCTTACGCCTACAGTCCATTGATCGACAATGCCATCAAGCATCGTCGCTTGCGCGGCGCTTGTTGCGACCGCCAATGACACCGAACCTGCGATAGCTAATGCCTTGAACATGGGCGACGGACGATCATTGCGACTATTCGGTTTCATCACGTTACCTCCTTTAAATTAATGAATCAATCGTGCTCTCAAAGCTTAAAGCACACTTCATACCTAAATATAATAGCTCTTTTGAAACAAAAACATAACAGCTTAATCCAGCCTTTCGGCAAGAGCTAATGTAAGTTTTCTCGACAGGAAGTTTATTAAGCGTGGCTAGAGATGAAAGGACAGTGCCATCTCAGCGACCGGCACAGCCGGGGCAACCTAGTCATTCAATGACCAAAGCATTCACTTGTCGACGCATTGATCGCGCCAATGGCAAAGCGCGGCAACCCAATCGTCCAAGGAAGAATACCTGACCTTCGCCGCCTGGGGGAAGTTCTGCCGCCAGACGCAACCGTAGGGCGGCGGTCGACTCCATAGCCAATGTACGCGCGGTAAATCGAACACCTTCGCGGTAATAACGGCTGAAAATCAGCGGCGTCATCTCCGGTTGAATGAGCAAGCCCAGGCGGGTGGCGGTCAACCAGAATCTCTGAAGCGCCCGACCCGCCACCAGATGGTCATCGACCGTCGTCGGCTCCGCCGGCGCCAGCAGTGCAAGGTGAGCGCCGCAAAAGAGCCCTGGAGCCATGTCCATCTGCAAGCGCGGCAGGAGATCGCCGAACAACCACCTGTTAAGAAATTCGACACGCTGCCAGCTTGCCATCGCCCAGTGCATCAGCCGCTCCGTGAGCGGGTCGACGCCCAAGGCCCGCGAGGGAATCCTGTCCTCGCTGAAACGGGCATTCCATTCGATCACGGCCTTGTGCACCGGAAAGGCTTCCGGAATGTTGAGCCGAATCTTGGCGTTATCGAACATCAGGCGCGCCATACGGTAGCGTTCCGGCCAGGTTTCGAACCAGAGAACCGCATATCCCTCGGGCAACGAAGCGGCGAGAGCCTGTTTTTGCTCCACGGACAATCGCCGGGTGCTCATGGCGCGCCGCTGTACCACCCGCTTTTCGATGAACGGCGCCAGGACGTCGGCCGGCAGTTGGTTGTCGCGTTCCAGGCGAACGTCGATGAGCAAGTGCGTTTCGGGCGTATCCGGGCGACGCTCGATGTCGCAGGCGTAGCCTTCGGCGCTGGCCGCGATGGCGATGGTCTCTAGCAGCGCGCCGACCGCCAGCTGGCTGGGACGGCCGTCCAGGTCGTACACGACATGGTCGCGCGTGTCGAAGCCGTGTACGAGCAGGTGATGTTCGCCCAGAATCTCGAAACGCCAGGGCTGCGTGTTGTCGCCGCTGGGCGCCCAGCGGGCCCGCTCCAGGATGCGCTGGATCAGGCCAAAGTCAGGCATGGCGGGACGCCTGCCGCATGGCCGCCAATTGCCGCCGGGCAATGGCCAGCATGACACGCTGAATGGGATTCCGGTGCCCCCAGGGCCGCCAGGTGCGCACCAGCTTGTTCCGGTAGGCGTCGAAGTGGAAGCCATGCGGCGCGGCCAACAGCTTGCCTCGCCCCAGCAGTATCTTCAGGCTCTCGGTGGCGGCCAGGCCGGCACATAGTTCGCACGCCATGATGGTGGACGGGCCGCGCCGGCCGTCGAGATCCACCGCCGAGGGGTCGGCCAGATAGTTTCGGTGCAACATGAGGGGCGACAGGCCGATCATGAAACGCAGGGCCAACTCGTCCTCCGACCGTCCCTCGAAACCAAAGTAATCCTCGAAGCTCATGCCGTCCGGCATGAAGGACAGCACGGCGGAGCCCATGCCCAGCGGCGCCGCGGTCACTGCGGGAATGCGGCGCTCGCGGCACTTGGCGAAGGTCATCGCCCGCGCCGAGAAGACGAAGAAATCGAGACCATCGACGTAAAGATCGACGCCATCGAGGAAATCATCGATATTCGCTGGTGTGACGCCTTGCGGAAACACTCGGATGTCGATTTCCGGGTTGATGTCGCGGGCCATGCGCATCAGGACGTCGACCTTGGGCTGGCCCAGCGTGCTGACGAAGGCACCCGCCTGGCGATTGAAATTGACAAGGTCGAAGGTGTCGAGGTCGGCGATGTTGAAGCCGCCGACGCCAAGACGCGCCAGCGTCAGCAAGTGCGCCCCACCCACCCCGCCCATGCCGGCAATGGCGATCCGCTTGCCGCGCAATATTGCCTGCTCGTCGCGCGTCAGCCAGCCGATGTTGCGCGCGAAGGCGCCGCCGTAGTCGAATGTGGGTGCCATGGTGATGCCGTTACGATACACCATTATCGGCCGGCGCTTCGCCACGGCTGACTTTCGCACCGACATTGCCACGGCTGACGTTCTATACCGTCGTCACTGGCCGACTACATACCAGCCGGAACGATGGGTAGAGAGATGGGTAGAAATGAAAAACGCCCCGAAGGGCGTTGTTCTACATAGGTACTTGGCGGAGAAGGAGGGATTCGAACCCTCGATGCAGTTTTTGACCGCATGCTCCCTTAGCAAGGGAGTGCCTTCGACCACTCGGCCACTTCTCCGGAAGGAGCACGATGATACCCGTTACGCCCCCCAAGGGTCAAACTCCACAGGGCAATCGCATTTAGCGTAGCGGAGCGAGGCCGAGCAATGAAGCGCGATAGTCAGGTACCGTGTGCTCAGTTGCTCGGGCTGGCTTGAGCTTCATGCGATTGCCCTGCATTGGGGCCTTGCCATGCCATTTGGTTCACCGCAGAATGCGACCATGAACAGACTTTTTCCACCGCGTCGTTAGACGGCACATGCACCGCCACCCGCTCGCTCGCTTGACCTGGTGCCTCTTCGGCGCCGCATGCGCAATCGCCTTTGCCCTTTTCTTGGCTGGCCCTCCGCATGTCACCTTCGTGTTGGCCTCTCTCGGGGGAAGCGCCGTCTTTTTGTTCGGCCTTACGCATGCCCCGGCGGCTCAGCCTCGCGCACTCTTCGGCGGGCATCTCCTCGGCGCTCTTTCGGGTATTGTTCGTTCCAGCTTTTCGGCGTGGGTTTGCCGGCCTACGCTTGCGCGGTCGCCCTTGCACTGGGTCTGATGCTCGCCACACGCACGGTGCATCCACCTGCTGGTGCAAATCCAATCATCATGATCTACGCCCACTCGCAATGGTCGGCGTTGCTGTATCCGGTCCTCGCGGGGGTGACCGCCCTGGCGGCGTTCGCCGTCGTTTGGAGTCGGCTGTATCCAGACCTGGCTCGCTATCCGGTGTCGGCGATGGAGCCTTCGCCGCCAAGCCTGAACTGGGGTGGTTGGGAGTAGACACGGTGCTGCCCTGAATCTCGTAATAGACGGCGTAAGGAAAATGCCTCCGCCGGCCGGTTACCTCGAACATTCGGTGTCTCGATAATGAAAATGCAACTCGGTTATTTGGCGTTGGGCGACTTCAAGCCCCTGGCCCCGGCGAGGTGATGCAGCGCGAAACCCACTGGCCGGCGATATTCGCGGCAACGTTCTGCGGTGTCGCCGCCGCGATGAACATCGGCAAGCTGCCGATCGCCCTGCCGCAGTTGCGCGCCGAGTTCGGATTGTCGCTGGCGGCGGCCGGCTGGCTGGCGTCGATGTTCAACACCATGGCATTCACCTCCGGCGTCTTCGTTGGCATCATCAACGGACGTCTCGGCGCCGGTCGCTTCTGTGCCGTCGGCTTGTCCTTGCTGATCGTCGGCATCGCCCTCGGCATGCTCGGCACCGGTGCGTCGATGCTGCTGGTGTCGCGGGTGATCGAGGGGGCCGGCTTCCTGGCCGTCGGTGTTTCGGCGCCGGCGCTGGCCAGTGCCGCCAGTTCGCCCCGGGACCGGCGGATGGCCTTATCGGTGTGGTCGACCTACATGCCGCTGGGCATCGGCTCGATCACGCTTTTCGCCCCCTTCGTGTTGTCCGCCCACGGCTGGCGCGGCCTGTGGGCGCTGTCGCTGCTGATGGTGGTCGCCGCCGCCCTGGCCGTTCATGCCAATCGCCGCCACTATGCGCACGCGCCCCACGGCGGCGGCTGGCGACTACGCGGCATCGGCGAGGTGTTGCGCCGCCCGGTGCCCTGGCTGCTCGCGTTTGCCTTCAGCTGCTACACCGTGCCCTTCTTCGCCATCATCGTCTGGCTGCCGACCTTTCTCACCGAACAGCGCGGCCTCTCCCTCACGGCCACCGCCATCCTCACCGCCGTCGTCATCCTCGCCAACATGCTCGGCAATATCCTCGGCGGCGTGCTGGTGCAACGCCATTACCGGCTCGGCACGCTGCTGATCGTCTTCAACATCGTGATGCTGGCATGCAGCCTGGGCATCTTCACCGATCTGCTGCCGGACCTTGCCCGCTATCTGCTATGCATCGCCCTGACCCTGCTCGGCGGCGTGATTCCGGCCTGCATCCTGTCGTCGTCGTCGATCCTGGCCAAGGGCCCGGAACAGGTCGGCACCCTCCAAGGGCTTTACGTGCAAGGCTCCAACCTCGGCCAGTTCTTCGGCCCGCCGATCGTCGCCAGCCTGGTCAGCGCCGCCGGCCACTGGAATGCCGCCCTGCCCTTCATCGTCGCCGCGACCCTCGTCGGCATGGGCATTGGTGCCCTGCTCAACCGGGCCACCGGCAACTGGGAAGTTGCGCCGGCGGACTGACTCGCGATCTGACGGTGGTCGCGCGCAACATCTCCGACTTACGCTGCACCGGCACACACCTGCATAATCCCTTCCGTCCATCCATTCTTCGACCACAGCATGCCCACACGCCCCGCCAAGACCCTGGAAACCTTCGCCAACCCGGCACCCCATCGGGATTACCATATCCACATGGAGATTCCCGAATTCACCTGCCTGTGTCCCAAGACCGGCCAGCCGGACTTCGCGGTGCTAACGCTCGATTACATTCCCGACAAGCTGTGCGTGGAGTTGAAGAGCCTGAAGCTCTACGTCTGGAGCTTCCGCGACGAAGGGCATTTCCACGAGGATGTCACCAACCGCATCCTCGACGACCTGGCCAAGGCCACCAAACCGCGCTTCATGCGCCTGACGGCGCGCTTCTACGTGCGCGGCGGCATTTTCACCAACGTCGTCGCCGAGCATCGCAAGAAAGGCTGGCGGCCGGCGCCGAAGATCGAACTAGCCGAGTTTCCGCCGCAGTCGAACACGCGCGGTTAGCTGGCGCGAAGCGCCGCCACCAAACGCCCACAATGGCTACAATGTCCACAGTAGCCACTTACCCGGAGGGTATGACCTTGAAGACCATGACCGCGCGCGACGCCAAGAACCGTTTCGGAGAATTCCTCGACGCCGCCAGACGCGAGCCCGTCGTCGTCACCAAAAACGACCGCCCCGTCGGTATCATGATCTCGATCGAGGACGCGGCCGATACGCTCATCCCGGAGATGTTCATGGAGAAGGAACCCGGGTACGAGGAGTGGCTGACTTCGAAAGTCGGCTCGACCCTGGCCCGGGTCGACAGCGGCGCGACGACGCTGCTTCCCCACGGCGATGCCATGGCGTCGCTGAAGTCGCGCGTCAAGGCGAAAATTGGCACGTAAGCCCCAGTAACGGATGCAGATTCTCTGGACCGACGAGGCGCTCGACGACCTCGCCGAAATCGTCGCCTACCACTACGCGGAGACAAGTCCGCGCACGACCGAATCCGTCGAGCGCCGAATCATTGAGCAGGTCGAGGGGCTGCCCCCTTTTCCCGAACGCATCCGGACCAGCGACCGAATCCCGGGCACCCGCGAGTTCGTCGTAAACCGTCTGCCGTACATCGTTTTCGTGAAGTTGCTGCCCGATGCAATCATCGTGCTGAACATCGTCCATACCGCACGCAAGTTCCCCCGCCAGTCCTGACGCGCGATGATGCCGCAGTGCGCCGACAGGAATTTCGGCGTCCTGCTCGCGACCCACGGCCTCGGCGCAACGGCCGAACCGCGCCGTGCAAGGCGCCACGAAAAATTGGGGAACATCGAGGCCAGGCGTAAAAGCAAGGCTACAGCCCGACCGAAATGGGCACCTCAGGGGACCGGATACCGTCATCACCCCCACCCACACCGTGATGGGCACGGGCGACGGCAACAACCTCTCGGGCACCGGCGCCAGCGATCTCATCGACGGCCAGGGCGGCAACGACATCCTCGGCGGCGCCGACGGCAACGACAAGCTGCTGGGGGGTGCCAGACGGGCTTCTCCCGTCTATTACTTTCGCCATATTTACATGGCATGGCAGGACGAATATTCTGCTGGCATTCATCAGACCCGCGATCACGCGGGCGATCCTTCCCCGAAAGAGTTTTCATCGCCGGCTCGCTTGGGCCGGCGGGATGGCTTGGCTTGGAGAACAGAGGAATGAAGCGAATGGCGGGACGCAGAGAAACGAAAGTGTGGGGCTTTGCCCCATCCCTCGCGTTGCTCGGGACCGCCGCTCCGTGGCGTCCTGCGCCCTTCGGGCGGGTCAGGCGCAGCGGGACGGCGAGTAATGAATCAGAAAGAACGGAATGACCTTGGAATCTGATAACGAAAGCGACAACGCCGGTGCCGCCGGGATGGCCATCCACGAAATGGCAAACCGCGCCCCGAGCGGCGCGCAGGGCAAAAAGAAGCTACCACGCTGGTTCTGGCCCGTCGGAATCGCGGTAACCGTGCTGCTGCTCATTTATCTCTGGCAAGTGTTTATGGCGGCCTTTCAGCGTACCCAGACTAGGACACCAGGCTATTTCGTTGCTAGAGAAGGTTGGAGTTTCCCTGAGTATTCAGGGGAAGTGAGAAGTGAATGTGAGTCGGTTTATGACGGAACGACATTGACGCCGTATGCGGATAACCGGGGTGCCATGCATCGTTTCCCGGAGTTTCGGGAGCACGGGAGCATCTGGTTGCTCGAGTCCGCAAAAACCACAATGTACGAGGCGGAGCTGCTCAAGCATCCGCGCTGTCTGCAATTCCGGCTGCAGGAAATTGCCGCTGCCAAAAATCGGGTCATCTTCGTGATCTACGACAAGGCGACCAGGTCGGATGTCCTTGTCATTCGCAACTATCCTTAATTCAGATTTCAATCATTGAGAGGAGCTGGAAATGGACTATTCATACGAAGTGTTTGTCGATCACGCTGATCTTGGTCACGCATTTATCAAGTTCACGGACGTAAATGGTAACTCGGAGACTTGGGGCTACTATTCTCGCGATCGTGTCCCGCAAGGAATTGGCGAGTTGCGGCCAGATAGTACCCACCCCTACGATTGGTCATCCGGTCCGGTGGAGATCACGCAAGAGCAGTATCAGCAGATGCACGACTATGCGCAATGGGTTTATAACCACTCAGGCGACTACGGACTTTTCGGCAACAACTGCGTCGAGTTCGTCGAAGACATGCTGCGCAAGACCAACCAGCTTCCATATTGGACCGATGTTACGGCCCCAGATCGGTTGCCGGCGGAACCGGCGCGCGTCAAGGTAGTTGTCGCCTCGGTCATGCAGCCAACGGTTGAATATGGTTACCTGGCAAATGCGTCTTTATGACGGAGTCGCGTTCGGGGTTGAGCGTCACGGCGCCGATCGGTGCCCAGTTTCGAGTGTTGCCGGACCAACGTGCGGGATTGCGTTCGCGGGCCCGAAGGTACAAGTCATGTCGTGCAGCGAGAATGGCATGATCGGCCCCGGCATGGCGTTGAGCCGGGCTGACGTAGCGAATGCCGCTGTGACGGTGGTTGAAGTTGTACCAGTGCACGAAATCGGCGGCCCAGATACGCGCTTGGTCGAGGTCGGCAAAGCCCCTGGTGGGGAACTCGGGCCGATACTTGGCGGTACGAAACAGCGACTCGGCATAGGCGTTGTCATCACTGACGCGCGGCCGGGAGTACGATGGCTTGACACCCAGCCAGTTGAGCATCGCCAGCACCGTCGTCGCCTTCAGCGTCGAGCCATTGTCGCCGTGCAGCACGGGCTTGGTGCCAAGGGCGGCGATGCCCTCGGCCAGCGCGGTACGGCGCACCAGATATGCGGCATGGTCGGCGTGATCGGCGTCATGCACCTCCCAACCCACGATCTTGCGGCTGTACAGGTCCAGGATCAGATACAGGTGGAACCATCGTCCCATCACCTGTGCGGGCAGATAGGTCATGTCCCAGCACCATACTTGGCGCGGTTCGGTGGCGATGTGCGTGGTGGGCGGCCGACCACCTTGGGCACCTTGGCACGCCCGCGGTGAGCGGTTTGTCCAGGCCTTCAGCACGCGGCTGAAGGTGGATTCGCTGGCCAGATAGACACCTTCGTCGGCGAGCATGGGTACGATGCGCGCCGGTGGCACGGCGGCAAAGCGCGGCTCATTAGCCACGGCCAGCAGGTGCGCACGCTCCGCCTCGGAGAGGGCATGACTGGGCGTTGCTCGCACCGCCTGCGGCCGTCCATCACCGCTGACGAGGCCATCGGCGGCCTGCCAGCGCTGGAGGGTACGCAGATCGATGCCGGCAATCTCGCAGGCCGGCCTGAGCCGCGCGCCGGCGGCATGCGCACCATGGATATCTCGGGCCAACGCCTGGCGATCTTCGAGGCCGATCATTCGCCCTCTCCCTTGTTGAAGATCGCCGCGACTTTTTTTGACAGCACCAGCAGCGCGGCTGTCTCGGCCAGGGCCCGGTCCTTGCGCAGCAGCTCTCGTTCCAGCTCCTTGATGCGCTTCTTGTCTTGTCGCGTGGCCTGCGGGCTGGCCCGGGCCTCTTCCGGTTCCGCCAGCGCCGTGGTGGCATTGAGGCGCCACTTGTCCAACTCGGCGGGGTATACGCCATGCTCACGGCACCACGCGTTCTTGCCCGCTTCGCTCATTGCCGCCGTGGTAATCACCACCTCGCCGGGCACCCGCAGTCCAGGCCCGCCCGAGGGCGGGCCTGGACTGCGCGTCCTCCCGCCAGCGTTCCAATGTCTGCACTGACACTCCAATCTCTTTCGCCAATGCACCTGCATCGGCGCTCTCCGGCGGCAGCAATCGCCCCACCGTCCTGTTCCTGAATGCTTCCCCGTACCGTGCCATCGTCCATCCTTATCGCCCCCAGGTTCAAGATCATATCGGGGCGACAACTATTCTGACGCGGGGGGGAACTCGACTTCGCCAAGGACCTACGATCCCGGTTTGGCAACGACATGAGACTATTCAAAGCGCCCGGTGTTTACCCCACACTCAACGACCTCTACCTCCGCGCCCGCAACTTCGTACGTCGCGACCCCCTGGCCATCGACCTGGACGGGGATGGCATCGAAACGGTCGGCGTGGCCGCGGGGGTTCTGTTCGACCACGACGCCGACGCCATCAAGACCGGCACCGGCTGGCTCAAAGGGGATGACGCCTTCGTCGTCCTCGACCGCAATGGCAACGGCACCATCGACTCCGGCCGCGAACTCTTCGGCGTCGATACCATCGTCGGCACCGAACCCCTCACCGGCCGCACCCTGTACGCCCCCGACGGCTTCGCCGCCCTCGGAAGCCTCGATGGCAACGGCGACAAGCTGTTCGACGCCAATGATGCCCAATACGCCAACGTCCGCCTCTGGCGCGACCTGAACCAGGACGGCATCAGCCAGGCCAACGAACTGCAAGGCCTGGCCGAGGCCGGCATCGCCAGCATCGACCTCGCCACGCAAAAGGCCAACAAGACCCTGCCCGGCGGCAACACCCAGACGCTCACCGCCGCCGTCGCCGGCCTCGGCGAGAACGCCGCCGTGTCCTTGAATCTGGCGGACAACCCCTTCTATCGGGAATTCCCCGACCACCTCGACACCAGCGCCGTGGCCAGCCTGCCCGACATGGCCGGCTCCGGCCGGGTGCGCGACCTCAAGGAGGCCGCCACGCTGTCCTCGTCGCTCGCAACACAACTGACGAACCTCCAGGGCGGCTATCGCAGCCGCCAGCAGTTCGACACCGAACTCGATACCCTGCTCGATGCCTGGGCCGCCACCTCCACCCTCAAGACCAGCGCCCAGAACAGCGTGCTCTACAAGACGGCCGCCGCCAAAGTCAGCCGTGGCGGCACGCCGGCCAATGGGGCGTGGAAGGTGGCGGCGTGAGGAGACAGTATTCTTGTTCATGCCTTTTCCCAACTCTTTACTCATAGTAAACCGATGATTTCAATGATGACGCTAGACTATGCAATTATTATTTTATTACTCATATCTATTGGCATAAATATATATATCGGATCTCGATACCGCGAGTACTTTGTTGTCGATCAAACATCCATGACCAATTCATACTGGAGCATGATCACAGCCTTTCGAAAAGCACACCCAAGAGCCGGCATGTCAATGTATGGCATAGTCATTGTCCAGATCATGCTCGTTGTAGCTTTGGCGCTTCGCAACATACTTTAGAAGACACAGGAGAAACAGATGGGAATAGCGGATTCGACTACGTTAGTGGTCACGGTAATTGACAACGGCCCTACCGTTGTTGACGCATTTCAGCGAGGAGATCTGGCTAACGCTGCTGCTGTCAATGCAGCCAACGCCCAAATTGTTGGATCAGTTGTTGGGGTGTTTCCGATTAGCTTGTCGAATGTTGCTGGAGTCAACGCGATAGCTGGGTTTGTTGTCGCAGTCAAGGTTGTCGGTGACGTTCAAAACGGGAACGGCACCACCTTGGGTGATGCTATTAACCTCGTCGGGTCAGGTGTAACGATTGCTGCTGGTGTTGCCGTAGCTCTCGGCGTAGGCACAGTTTCCATGCCGTACATCGCTGCCCTCGGCGTGACTTCGGCATTTGCAAGTGCCTTAGCCAATCAAATGAACATCACCCTCAACGACCTCTACCTCCTAGCCCGCAACTTCGTACGTCGCGACCCCCTGGCCATCGACCTGGACGGGGATGGCATCGAAACGGTCGGCGTGGCCGCGGGGGTTCTGTTCGACCACGACGCCGACGCCATCAAGACCGGCACCGGCTGGCTCAAAGGGGATGACGCCTTCGTCGTCCTCGACCGCAATGGCAACGGCACCATCGACTCCGGCCGCGAACTCTTCGGCGTCGATACCATCGTCGGCACCGAACCCCTCACCGGCCGCACCCTGTACGCCCCCGACGGCTTCGCCGCCCTCGGAAGCCTCGATGGCAACGGCGACAAGCTCTTCAACGCATCGGATGCCCAATACGCCAACGTCCGCCTCTGGCGCGACCTGAACCAGGACGGCCTCAGCCAGGCCAACGAACTGCAAGGCCTGGCCGAGGCCGGCATCGCCAGCATCGACCTCGCCACGCAAAAGGCCAACAAGACCCTGCCCGGCGGCAACACCCAGACGCTCACCGCCGCCGTCGCCGGCCTCGGCGAGAACGCCGCCGTGTCCTTGAATCTGGCCGACCAGCCCGCAGGGCGCAGGACACCGCGCAGCGGTGGTCCCGAGCGCAGCGAGGGATTCGGCGCAGCCGAACACAACCCCTTCTATCGGGAATTCCCCGACCACCTCGACACCAGCGCCGTGGCCAGCCTGCCCGACATGGCCGGCTCCGGCCGGGTGCGCGACCTCAAGGAGGCCGCCACGCTGTCCTCGTCGCTCGCAACACAACTGACGAACCTCCAGGGCGGCTATCGCAGCCGCCAGCAGTTCGACACCGAACTCGATACCCTGCTCGATGCCTGGGCCGCCACCTCCACCCTCAAGACCAGCGCCCAGAACAGCGTGCTCTACAAGACGGCCGCCACCAAAGTCAGCCGTGGCGGCACGCCGGCCAACGGGGCGTGGAAGGTGGCGGCGTGAGAGATCACCACACGACGTTGGGCTTGTCGTCCGATCCTGATGATCGGCGTACTCGCCGCCGCAATGCGGCGGCGATCATGATTGCTCTAAGCGTTGGTTCGCTTGCGCTAACGCTCTTGCAAGTTATCGGCCTGGTGGGAGTTGATTACACCGGTCGATTCGGATGGTTGAAGAGCTGGGCCTATCAGGTACTCGGGCCGTATGGGCCATCTGTGATTACTGGCTTGCTAGGCATCGTTCTACTTGTCGTCGGAATTCAGGGCCGCAAATCAAATTAAGGAAGGGAATGGACATGGGAATCACTACGCTTTACTACACAACTGCGGGCGTTTTCAAGGTGGATGCAGGCACTGCCACCTCCGCATTGGCCAATTACCTCGAACAAAAGGTCGTGGCTGGCGAAGGGACTGCTGTCATCGTACAAACCATTGATGGTGCTGCGCCACTCGTGGAGCACACACTCGATGTAAATCAGATGAGAGACATTTGGAATGGATTCGAGTCGCAGAATCCGTCATCGTATCAACGAGAGATTTTTGCTGCGGCAGTCGGGGTAGCAGTAGGAACGCTTGCGCTCGAATATGGGCCTTGGGCCTCAATTCTGGCTGGTGAATTTGCGTCTGACCTATTCAAACAAGCCTACGACCTTGCTCGGTCAGTCCCCGCCAGTAAAGCATGGAGCGATTTAATCAAGACCGACTACAGCTGGAACGGCCTCAAGAACATTTCCGATCTCACGAATAGCAACTACCTCCGCGCCCGCAACTTCGTACGTCGCGACCCCCTGGCCATCGACCTGGACGGGGATGGCATCGAAACGGTCGGCGTGGCCGCGGGGGTTCTGTTCGACCACGACGCCGACGCCATCAAGACCGGCACCGGCTGGCTCAAAGGGGATGACGCCTTCGTCGTCCTCGACCGCAATGGCAACGGCACCATCGACTCCGGCCGCGAACTCTTCGGCGTCGATACCATCGTCGGCACCGAACCCCTCAC
Organism: Rhodocyclaceae bacterium; assembly: GCA_016704145.1. Lineage (GTDB taxonomy): Bacteria > Pseudomonadota > Gammaproteobacteria > Burkholderiales > Rhodocyclaceae > Fen-999. The sequence continues at coordinate 79,728 of JADJAS010000001.1, forward strand.
CGGCCGCACCCTGTACGCCCCCGACGGCTTCGCCGCCCTCGGAAGCCTCGATGGCAACGGCGACAAGCTGTTCGACGCCAATGATGCCCAATACGCCAACGTCCGCCTCTGGCGCGACCTGAACCAGGACGGCCTCAGCCAGGCCAACGAACTGCAAGGCCTGGCCGAGGCCGGCATCGCCAGCATCGACCTCGCCACGCAAAAGGCCAACAAGACCCTGCCCGGCGGCAACACCCAGACGCTCACCGCCGCCGTCGCCGGCCTCGGCGAGAACGCCGCCGTGTCCTTGAATCTGGCGGACAACCCCTTCTATCGGGAATTCCCCGACCACCTCGACACCAGCGCCGTGGCCAGCCTGCCCGACATGGCCGGCTCCGGCCGGGTGCGCGACCTCAAGGGAGGCCGCCACGCTGTCCTCGTCGCTCGCAACACAACTGACGAACCTCCAGGGCGGCTATCGCAGCCGCCAGCAGTTCGACACCGAACTCGATACCCTGCTCGATGCCTGGGCCGCCACCTCCACCCTCAAGACCAGCGCCCAGAACAGCGTGCTCTACAAGACGGCCACGACGGGTGGGGTCAGCTTTTCTGACGGCGGCGGTGGTGGTGGCGGCTACACCCCGCCACCCACCGATCCGGCGTCGCTGGAGTTGATGCGGCGGATCACCGTGCTGGAATGCTTCAACGGCCAGGCCTTCGTCACCCGCGACGAAACCACCGGCGCCATTACCACCGGCAACGGCCGTACCACCACGCCCGGCACCACCACCAACGGCAGCGGCGGCGGTGGCAAGCCTGGCGGAACGGCGGTGCTATCGCTGACGGCCGAGCAGGCTCGCCTGATCAACGATTCGTACGACGCGCTCAAGGAATCGGTGCGGGATGGCCTGGCCCTGCAAACCCGGCTCAAGGGCTACCTGGACGCGATTGTCCTGCAGATCGATGCCAACGGCGTGCGGCTGGACTTCACGGCGGTGGACGCCATGCTCGCCAGCCGCCGCGCCACCGACGCCCAGGCGGCCTATGGCGATCTGGTCGACCTCATGCGCGGCCAGGGCCACCTGCTCATGAACATGGGCTGGGCCAGCGCCAGCGCGACCAAAGTCAGCCGTCGCGGCACGCCATGCAATGGGGCGTGGCGGGTGGCAGCGTGAGCGTCGTCCAAGCTTCGAGCGACCATGTCAACGCATTTGGCAGCAAACGGCACATCTATGACTTTCGTCTAATTGTCCCGCATAACCGATCTGGGTATAGTGCCGCCGGCATTCATCAGACCCGCGATCACGCGGGCGATTTTTCCCCGAATGAGTTTTCATCTCCGGCTCGCATGGGCCGGCGGGATGGCTTGGCTTGGAGAACCGCGGGATGAATCAGGTGAGACACAGCAAGTGGACGAAAGTCAGCCGTGGCGGCACGCCGGGGAATGAGGAATGGAGGCGCGCGGCGTGAGAGATGTCACAAAAACGCTACGTTTGGCCCCGACTCACCCTTGGCGGGCAATGCTCTGGATTGTGTGCGCAACCTTCGCTCTGGCTGCGGTTGCCGCCGAAGACAACCTGTTCCGCATTGGACTAAGCGGGAAGCGGGGCATGCTTGCCGTTGCGCCGGATGGCGGCCGGTTGCTCTTCACGACCGATAGCCTGGCTCATGGATTACGCGTGCTTGACTTGCACACCGGCAAGATCGATGTAATTCAGGCAGAGGCCGGACGATTTTGGGAAATGCCCAACTGGTCGCACGACGGCAAGCAGGTGGTCGCGATCTCGACGGCGGTGCGAAACGGTTACCACATCGTCGGCGACATGCAAGTGATTTTGATCGATCCGGCCACATGGCGGCATCGGACGATCACCGTGGGGGAAGGGGTCAAGAACCTCCCGTTCTTCTCGGCCGACGGCAATCGTGTTTATTACTTCAAGGGCGTCAAGCGAGAAAGCGGCAAGACGCCGGCCAGTCGCTTCGACCTCTACTCGATAGACCTGGCGACGGGCCAGGAGCGGCAACTGACCCACGAGAAGTTCTATCTGGCCGGCCGAGGCGACGACGATGGCGATTCGATCATTTTTAGTGCTACTCCCAATGCCGCGAAATCCATGAAGGACGCGTTTGGCAAGGAATCTAGAAATGCACTATTTCACCTACAGGCTGGGAAACTCAACCCGATTGCTGTTGATCAGCGCAATGGGGTATTCGATTTCTACAAGCCCCAACGCGACAAGAAGGGCAATCTGCACTTTATCGCCGCCAAGGAACGGTCAGGAGGCGGGCACTTCCTGTGGTTCTTGGTCCGGTCAGGCCCTGACGGCAGCAAACCGATGACCTTGACCGAGCTACCGATTTCGATGGGTTTTGGCATTGCCCGCCGCACCGGCGAAATCTGGGTCATGGACAGGGCGGGCGACGAAATTGTGTTCCGTCGTCTGGACGGACTGGCAGCAAATTGAATCTACTACATGAGGAGCATCGATAATGAATAATTCCTTCGCATCAGGCAGCAGCGGACTCAATAACTTTGGCGTCGCTGGCACGAACTACTGCGGCCCCGGTTATGCCAATGGAACGTTCGGACAACAGGCCGATCCAGATGGAATCACGACCGGACCAATTGACGTGCTGTGCAAATCTCATGACCTGTCCTATGACAACGCACTTGGCTCGCCGACAGAATGGACGCAGAAACTGGCCGCGGACGAAAGGTTGATCAATGACACCCGGCAGCTGCTTGAGGCCAGGCAGTTGTCCGACCACGACAAGGGCATCGCGATCGCCGTTCTTGCAACCTTCGATTGGAAGGTCAACACCGTCGACTATCCGATGGCACTCGCCGAAGCCCTGAAGAACCTGACCAATTCATTGTTGGATAGCCTTGCCGGTAAACCAGCAATCATTCTCGATCTCGTGAACCCGCCAGGTGGTTGGGACGGGATTCGGCAGCAAATTAACGATCCAACCAATATCTGGTACCTCCGCGCCCGCAACTTCGTACGTCGCGACCCCCTGGCCATCGACCTGGACGGGGATGGCATCGAAACGGTCGGCGTGGCCGCGGGGGTTCTGTTCGACCACGACGCCGACGCCATCAAGACCGGCACCGGCTGGCTCAAAGGGGATGACGCCTTCGTCGTCCTCGACCGCAATGGCAACGGCACCATCGACTCCGGCCGCGAACTCTTCGGCGTCGATACCATCGTCGGCACCGAACCCCTCACCGGCCGCACCCTGTACGCCCCCGACGGCTTCGCCGCCCTCGGAAGCCTCGATGGCAACGGCGACAAGCTCTTCAACGCATCGGATGCCCAATACGCCAACGTCCGCCTCTGGCGCGACCTGAACCAGGACGGCCTCAGCCAGGCCAACGAACTGCAAGGCCTGGCCGAGGCCGGCATCGCCAGCATCGACCTCGCCACGCAAAAGGCCAACAAGACCCTGCCCGGCGGCAACACCCAGACGCTCACCGCCGCCGTCGCCGGCCTCGGCGAGAACGCCGCCGTGTCCTTGAATCTGGCGGACAACCCCTTCTATCGGGAATTCCCCGACCACCTCGACACCAGCGCCGTGGCCAGCCTGCCCGACATGGCCGGCTCCGGCCGGGTGCGCGACCTCAAGGAGGCCGCCACGCTGTCCTCGTCGCTCGCAACACAACTGACGAACCTCCAGGGCGGCTATCGCAGCCGCCAGCAGTTCGACACCGAACTCGATACCCTGCTCGATGCCTGGGCCGCCACCTCCACCCTCAAGACCAGCGCCCAGAACAGCGTGCTCTACAAGACGGCCACGACGGGTGGGGTCAGCTTTTCTGACGGCGGCGGTGGTGGTGGCGGCTACACCCCGCCACCCACCGATCCGGCGTCGCTGGAGTTGATGCGGCGGATCACCGTGCTGGAATGCTTCAACGGCCAGGCCTTCGTCACCCGCGACGAAACCACCGGCGCCATTACCACCGGCAACGGCCGTACCACCACGCCCGGCACCACCACCAACGGCAGCGGCGGCGGTGGCAAGCCTGGCGGAACGGCGGTGCTATCGCTGACGGCCGAGCAGGCTCGCCTGATCAACGATTCGTACGACGCGCTCAAGGAATCGGTGCGGGATGGCCTGGCCCTGCAAACCCGGCTCAAGGGCTACCTGGACGCGATTGTCCTGCAGATCGATGCCAACGGCGTGCGGCTGGACTTCACGGCGGTGGACGCCATGCTCGCCAGCCGCCGCGCCACCGACGCCCAGGCGGCCTATGGCGATCTGGTCGACCTCATGCGCGGCCAGGGCCACCTGCTCATGAACATGGGCTGGGCCAGCGCCAGCGCGACCCTGCGCGCATGGACCGAGACGGCCGCCGCCGACCCGGCCTGGGCGCCGTTGCTCACCCAGTTGCACGTCGGCATGGTCAGCGGCAGTTTTACCGGAAGCTCCGCCGACGACATCGCGTTTGGCGGCGTGGCCAACGATACGTTCAGTGGCGGCGCGGGCAACGACCTCTTGTATGGCGAAGCCGGCAACGACCTCTTGTACGGTGGCGCCGGCAACGACATCCTGGACGGTGGCGCGGGTAACGACAACATCCGGGGCGAGTTGGGCAACGACACTTATCTGTTCGGCAAGGGCGATGGTCAGGACATGATCTATGCCGTCAGCGACGCCACGGTGGGCAAGATCGACACCTTGCAGTTCAAGGCGGGGGTGGCCCCCGGCGAAATCAGCCTGAGCACGTCGAGCAGCTGGCTGGTGATCAAGATCGCCGGGACCACCGACCAGCTGACGGTACGCGACTTCCTGTACCAGGACGATCCGGCCAACACCAGCAATCCGTTGCAGCAGATCAAGTTCGCCGACGGCACGACCTGGAGCCTGGCCGACATCATGTCGAAGCTGCTGGCCGGCACCGAAGGCGCGGAGACCATCGGCGGCACCCTGGGCACCGACACCCTCACCGGCCTGGGCGGCAACGACGTTCTGTACGGCAAGGGCGGCGACGACACCCTCGACGGTGGCACGGGCGATGACTCGCTCAACGGCGATGCGGACAACGATACGCTGTTGGGTGGCGCGGGGACGGACAACCTGAACGGTGGCGCCGGCAACGACATCCTGGACGGTGGCGCGGGTAACGATACGCTCCGGGGTGACCTGGGCAGCGACACTTACCTGTTCGGCAAGGGCGATGGTCAGGACATGATCTATGCCGTCAGCGACGCCACGGTGGGCAAGATCGACACCTTGCAGTTCAAGGCGGGGGTGGCCCCCGGCGAGATCAGCCTGAGCACGTCGAGCAGCTGGCTGGTGATCAAGATCGCCGGGACCACCGACCAGCTGACGGTACGCGACTTCCTGTACCAGGACGATCCGGCCAACACCAGCAATCCGTTGCAGCAGATCAAGTTCGCCGACGGCACGACCTGGAGCCTGGCCGACATCATGTCGAAGCTGCTGGCCGGCACCGAAGGCGCGGAGACCATCGGCGGCACCCTGGGCGCCGACACCCTCACCGGCCTGGGCGGCAACGACGTTCTGTACGGCAAGGGCGGCGACGACACCCTCGACGGTGGCACGGGCGATGACTCGCTGCGAGGCGATGCCGGCAACGACACGCTGACGGGAGGCTTGGGCAACGATAATTTGGGCGGCGGCGCCGGCAACGACACTTATCTGTTCGGCAAGGGCGATGGCGCAGACTACATCAATCAAGATTATGACACGACGTCGGGCAAGCTCAACACCTTGCAGTTCAAGGCGGGAGTTGCTCCTTCGGAGGTCGTGGCGACCCGCTCGGGCAACGACCTGGTGTTGTCGATCGCCGGCAGCACCGACAAGGTGACCGCGCAATTCTTCTTCTACGGCGACGACCCGGCCACGACCTACAGCCCGATCCAGCAAGTGAAATTCGCCGACGGCACCACCTGGGACACGGCGACGCTGACGGCCAAGGTGATGGCCAGCACGCCCGGCAACGACACGCTGACCGGCCTGGCCATCAACGATACCCTGGATGGCGGCGACGGCAACGATACGATCTATGGACGCGCGGGCGACGACACCCTCGACGGTGGCACGGGCGATGACTCGCTCAACGGCGATGCGGACAACGATACGCTGTTGGGTGGCGCGGGCGACGACACGCTGCGAGGCGATGCCGGCAACGACACGCTGACGGGAGGCTTGGGCAACGATAATTTGGGCGGCGGCGCCGGCAACGACACTTATCTGTTCGGCAAGGGCGATGGCGCAGACTACATCAATCAAGATTACGACACGACGTCGGGCAAGCTCAACACCTTGCAGTTCAAGGCGGGAGTTGCTCCTTCGGAGGTCGTGGCGACCCGCTCGGGCAACGACCTGGTGTTGTCGATCGCCGGCAGCACCGACAAGGTGACCGCGCAATTCTTCTTCTACGGCGACGACCCGGCCACGACCTACAGCCCGATCCAGCAAGTGAAATTCGCCGACGGCACCACCTGGGACACGGCGACGCTGACGGCCAAGGTGATGGCCAGCACGCCCGGCAACGACACGCTGACCGGCCTGGCCATCAACGATACCCTGGATGGCGGCGACGGCAACGATACGATCTATGGACGCGCGGGCGACGACACCCTCGACGGTGGCACGGGCGATGACTCGCTCAACGGCGATGCGGACAACGATACGCTGTTGGGTGGCGCGGGCGACGACACGCTGCGAGGCGATGCCGGCAACGACACGCTGACGGGAGGCTTGGGCAACGATAATTTGGGCGGCGGCGCCGGCAACGACACTTATCTGTTCGGCAAGGGCGATGGCGCAGACTACATCAATCAAGATTACGACACGACGTCGGGCAAGCTCAACACCTTGCAGTTCAAGGCGGGAGTTGCTCCTTCGGAGGTCGTGGCGACCCGCTCGGGCAACGACCTGGTGTTGTCGATCGCCGGCAGCACCGACAAGGTGACCGCGCAATTCTTCTTCTACGGCGACGACCCGGCCACGACCTACAGCCCGATCCAGCAAGTGAAATTCGCCGACGGCACCACCTGGGACACGGCGACGCTGACGGCCAAGGTGATGGCCAGCACGCCCGGCAACGACACGCTGACCGGCCTGGCCATCAACGATACCCTGGATGGCGGCGACGGCAACGATACGATCTATGGACGCGCGGGCGACGACACGCTCACCGGCGGCACCGGCAACGACAACCTTTACGGCGAGGCCGGCAACGACACCCTCGATGGTGGCGCGGGGACCGATTCGCTCGTCGGTGGCGCCGGCAACGATACCTACGTGCTGGGACGCGGCCATGGCGCCGACACGGTGACGGAGAACGACAGTACATCGGGCAACGCCGACCTCGCCAGCTTCCTGGCGGGCGTGGCCACCGACCAGATCTGGTTCCGCCATGTCGGCAACGATCTCGAGGCCAGCATCATCGGTACCTCGGACAAGCTGACGATCAAGAACTGGTACTCGGGTTCGGCCTACCACGTCGAGCAGTTCAGGACCGCCGACAACCATCTCCTGCTCGACAGCAAGGTGGAAAACCTGGTGCAGGCGATGGCCGCCTTCTCGCCGCCGGCCGCCGGCCAGACGACCTTGCCGAGCAACTACCAGACCGCCCTGCAGCCGGTGATTGCCGCGAATTGGCAATAAGCGCAACTGTGTCGTGGCTAGCCTGCGGTATTTCGGAGTTGGAGGACTTGCGCTTCCAACTCCGGAACGTCGCGTTCCACGGTCTTCCAGACCAGCTCGAGATCAATGGCGAAATACCCGTGAGAAAGGCGATTGCGCATCCAATAAACGTCTTCCCAGGGTACCTCGGGATGTTCCGCGGCGAATCGCGGGAAGCGGCGTTGGACGTTGCGGGCGGCTTCGCCGATGACTTCGATGTTGCGGATGACACCATCCTGAACGAGCTGGTCTTCGAGAAAGACGAGTTCGGTCATGTTCTGGGTGAAACGACGGATGCGCGCCGAGGCTTCGAGAATGTGGTCGAGATAGTCGTGCAGGCGAAGGTTGGCACTGTCGGCACTGGCCGTCATATCGCTCGGGCTTCGGCGAGAACCGAATCGCGGAAGGCTGGCGGCAGCGCCTTGGGCGTCAATACGTCGACCGGCACGCCGAGCAGCTTCTGCAGGCGGTTCTGGATACGCGCGATGTCCATCAACGTGGCGTCTGGCGTGGGATCGACCAGCAGGTCGAGGTCGCTGCCATCCCGGTCGCTGCCGTGCAGCGCCGACCCGAACACGCGCGGATTGCGGGCTCGATGCTGCTCGACCACGCGGCGGATTTCCAGGCGGTGCGCAACGAGGGATTCGGAGGGTCTCATCGCATGAACGGAGCGGACCGCGCTCAGGAAGTTGAGTAGCCATGAGTATTGCAGAAGACGCCTGCCATAAGCAAATGTCGGAAGAGAACCCGTCGGTCACCGTTGGACCCGATTCCGGCCTGCTCGGCCTGGCCCTGCTGGCCCGCTTTCACGGGCTGGCGGCGGACGCGGACCAATTGGCCCACCAGTTCAAGGCGCCGGGCGAGCCGTTCGGCGTCGAGCAGATCCTGCTGGCCGCGCGATCGCTGGGGCTCAAGGCGCGGCGGGTCGCCAGCGCGTTCGACCGGCTCGACCGCGTGCCCTTGCCGGCGCTGGCCGCCGCCCGCGAGGGCGGCTTCTTCATCCTGGCGCGCGTCGACGGCGAACAAGCGCTGATCCAGCATCCCGGCGAAGCCCGGCCGCGGGTGCTGGGCCGCGAGGAGTTGGCGGAAGCATGGGACGGCACATTGATCTTGTTCGCCAGCCGCGCCTCGTTGGCCGGGGACCTGGCGAGGTTCGATTTCACCTGGTTCATCCCGGCGGTGGTGAAGTACCGCAAGCTCCTGGGCGAGGTGCTGCTGGTGTCCTTCGCGCTGCAACTGTTCGCCCTGGTGACGCCGCTGTTCTTCCAGGTGGTGATGGACAAGGTGCTGGTGCATCGCGGCCTGGCGACGCTGGATGTCATCGCCTTCGGCTTCCTGGTGGTGGTGATCTTCGAGACCGCGCTCTCGGGGCTGCGCAGCTATGTGTTCGCGCACACCACCAGCCGGATCGACGTGGAACTGGGCGCCCGCCTGTTCCACCACCTGCTGGCCCTGCCGCTGGCCTATTTCCAGGCGCGGCGCGTGGGCGATACCGTGGCGCGGGTGCGCGAACTGGAGAACATCCGCCAGTTCCTCACCGGCAACGCGATCACCCTGGTGCTCGATCTGCTGTTCTCGGTGGTGTTCATCGGCGTGATGCTGTTCTACAGCGGCTGGCTGACCCTGGTCGTGCTGGTGTCGCTGCCCGCCTACGCGGTGCTGTCGATCGGCATCACGCCGCTGTTGCGCGCCCGGCTGCACGAGAAGTTCAACCGCGGCGCCGAGAACCAGGCTTTCCTGGTCGAATCGATCAACGGCATCGACACCCTGAAAGCCATGGCCGTGGAGCCGCAGATGACCCGGCGATGGGACAACCAGCTGGCCGCCTACGTCGCCGCCGGCTTCAGGACCAGCACGCTGGCGACCCTCGCCCACGAGGGCGTCAATTTGATCGGCAAGCTGGTGACGGTGGCGACGCTGTGGCTGGGCGCCCGGCTGGTGATCGACGGCGCGCTGACGCTGGGCCAATTGATCGCCTTCAACATGCTGGCCGGCCGGGTGGCGCAGCCGGTGATGCGCCTGGCCCAGCTGTGGACCGATTTTCAACAGACCGGCATTTCCGTGCAGCGCCTGGGCGACATTCTCAATACCCGCGCGGAGCTGGCGGCAAGCCAAAAGAGCGCCTTGCCGCGCCTGGCCGGCCGCGTCGAGTTCGACCAGGTAACGTTCCGCTACCGCCCGGACGGGCCGGAAGTCTTGCGCGAAGTCAGTCTCGACGTGGCGCCGGGCACGGTGGTCGGCATCGTCGGCCGGTCCGGCTCGGGCAAGAGCACGCTCGGCAAGCTGGTGCAACGCCTTTACGCGCCCGAGCGCGGCCGCGTGCTGATCGACGGCATGGATCTGGCGGTGGCCGATCCGACATCGCTGCGGCGCCAGATCGGGGTCGTCTTGCAAGAGAACATGCTGTTCAACCGCAGCGTCCGGGAAAATATCGCCTTGTCCGACCCCGGCCTGCCGCTGGAAACCGTCATGCAAGCGGCCCGGCTGGCCGGCGCCCATGATTTCATCCTGGAACTGCCGGAAGGCTACGATACCGTGGTCGGCGAGCACGGCGCGACGTTGTCGGGCGGCCAGCGCCAGCGCATCGCCATCGCCCGCGCGCTGATCACGAGTCCGCGCATCCTGATCTTCGACGAGGCCACCAGCGCGCTCGACTACGAGTCGGAACGGGTCATCCAGCAGAACATGAAGGCGATTTGCCAGGGCAGGACGGTGATCGTCATCGCCCACCGGCTGTCGGCCGTGAAGGATGCCGACCGCATCATCGTGCTGGAGCGAGGGCGCGTGGTCGAGGACGGCAGCCCGGCCGCGTTGCTCGGCCACGAAGCGGGCTACTACGCGCGCCTGCACCGCTTGCAGGCGGGCTAGCCATGACCGGCCCGCGCTTCGAAGCCATCGTCGATCTATTGCGCCGCCATGGCGCGGTGTTCGGCCAAGCCTGGCGCGAACGCCGGTACTCGACGCCGCCCGTCCGGCTGGCGCACGAGGCGGAATTTCTGCCGGCCGCCCTGGCCTTGCGCGAAACACCGGTGTCGCCGGCGCCGCGCGCGGCGATGTGGTTGTTGATGGCCTTCGCCGCCATCGCGCTGCTCTGGTCGGTGTTCGGCCATGTCGACATGGTGGCAACGGCCCGCGGCAAGATCGTGCCGGGCGATCGCAGCAAGGTGATCCAGCCGATCGACACGGCCAAGGTGGTGGCCATTCATGTTCGCGACGGTCAGGCGGTCAAGGCTGGCCAGGTGCTGGTCGAATTGGACGCCACCGAAGCCACGGCCGACCGGGCACGGATCGCCGGCGATCTGGCCGACGCGCGCTTGCAAGCGGCCCGCGCTCGTGCCTTGCTGGCCGCCATGACCGAGGATGGATCGCCCTCGCTGCTCGGATTTCCCGACCCGCGCGATGTCGGCGCCGAGCGGTTGGCGCGGGAACGCCGGCTGCTCGCTGGGCAGTTCGACGAGTATCGCGGCAAGCTCGACCGCGTAGACGCGGAAATCGCCCGCCGCGAGGCGGAGCTGGCCTCGACGCGTCAGGTGGTCGCGAAGCTGGAACAGACCGCGCCCATCGCCCGCCGTCGCGCCGCCGACTTCAAGGGCCTGGTGGAGCAGAAATTCATTTCCGAGCACGGCTATCTCGAGAAGGAGCAACTGCGCATCGAGCAGGAAGGCGACCTGGCGACACAGAAGAGCCGCCTCGACGAACTGGCGGCGGCCTTGCGCGAAGGCCGCCAGCAGCGCGCCGCCCTGGTCGCCGAATCGCGACGGCTGACCTTGGAAAGCCTGGCCGAGGCGGAGCGGAAGGCGGCGTCCTTGACCCAGGAGCGGGTCAAGGCCGACTCGCGGCAGCGCCTCATGACGCTGATCGCGCCGGTCGATGGCACGGTGCAGCAACTGGCGGTGCACACCGTGGGCGGCGTGGTGACCGAGGCGCAAGCGCTGATGGTGGTGGTGCCGACCGACGAGGCATTGGAAGTCGATGCCTTCCTGGAGAACAAGGACATCGGTTTCGTCCGCGCCGGCCAGGAGGCGGTGGTGAAGATCGAGACTTTCCCCTTCACCAGGTACGGCACGGTCGCAGCGACCGTGGCGCACGTATCGGACGACGCCATCGCCGACGAGAAGAAGGGACTGATCTATTCGGCCCGCGCGCGACTGGCGCGAACGTCGATCCGGGTGGACGAGCGCATGGTCAATCTGTCGCCGGGCATGGCGGTAACGGTGGAAATCAAGACCGGCCAGCGCCGCGTGATCGAGTATTTCCTTAGCCCCTTGCTCCAATACCAGGACGAAAGCTTGAGGGAACGCTAGTTTTCCAGCTTCGCCGAAAACAGGCTGGCGGCGACGATCAGGCCACCGCCCACCCACTCGCGCGCGCCCATGGTTTCCCCGGCCAGCCACCATGAGGCAAAGGCCGCGACCACCAGCTCGAACAGGAAAATGACGATCGCCCGGCCCGCCGCCACCCGCGTGAGGCCGTACTGGACCACCGGATTGATCACCAGCAGCACCAAACCTACCGCCAGCAGCAGCGCCCAGCCGCCGCCGGATATGGCCGGCATGGTCATCGGTTCGACCGCAACGATGCCGAGCATGCCAATCACCACGATGCCGGCGAACACGGCCAGGGATTTCAGCGCGATGCCGTAGTGGTCGGCGCGCCGGATCAGTACGTTGGACAGCGCGAACAGGAATCCGGCGGCCAGCCCCAGCCATTCGGCGCCCTGCCGGGGCCAGGGCAGGCCGGTTTCCGGATGCCAGAGCATGACGGCGGCGCCGGCCAGCGACAGCACCACCACGCCGAGTCCGGCGCGCGTCAGCCGTTCGTCCAGCAGCAGGCGGGCCAGCAGCACCGTCCACAGCGGCGCCAGGTAGAACAGCAGCAGCACGCGCATGACTTCGCCGTGCAGTACCGCCAGCACGTAACCCAGATTGCAGCCGGCCGAGGCGATGGCGATGGCGACCAGCCAGCGGTCCACGACCGCGCCGCGCAACTGCCGGCGAAAGATGATGAGCCCGATCAGCAGCGCCACCGCATAGGTGAGGGTGGTGGCGACGAGGCCGGACATGCCCGCCGCCTCGATCAGCCGATAGGGGTACCAGATCAGTCCCCAGACCGTCGCGCCGGCGAACAGCGCCGCGACGGCGGCCGCCGACCCTGCCCTATAATCCGAGCCACCCGCCACGCTTGCTCCCGATCCGTGAATCCCCATCTCGCCCAGCTCCAGCCCTATCCCTTCGAGAAACTGCGGCAGCTTTTCGCCGGCGGCGAACCGCCAGACGACATGAAGGAGATCCGGCTTGCCATCGGTGAACCGCAACACGGCACGCCCGACTTCATCAAGGCCACGCTGGCGGCCAACCTCTCGGGTCTGGCGAATTATCCCATCACCAACGGCTCGGACGAATTGCGCCACGCCATCGCCGACTGGCTTGGCCGCCGTTATGGCATCCCGGCGCCGGACCCGGTGCATCAGGTGCTGCCGGTCAACGGCTCGCGCGAGGCGCTGTTCGCGTTCGCGCAGTGCGTGGCCGACCCAACGCGTCCGGGCGGCCTGGTGCTGTGCCCGAATCCGTTCTACCAGATCTACGAAGGCGCGGCCTACCTCGCGGGCCTCACACCGGCCTTCGTCAACCAGCTGCCCGGTGACGACTTCGCGATGAATTTCGCCGCGGTGCCGGAAGATCTCTGGCGGCGCACGCAGCTGGTCTATGTCTGCTCGCCGAGCAACCCGACCGGCAACGTCGTGTCCTTCGAACAATGGCGGCAATTGTTCGAACTGTCGGACCGCCACGGCTTCGTCATCGCCTCGGACGAGTGCTATTCGGAGATCCATTTCGACGAAAGTCAGCCGCCGCTGGGCGCCATGCAGGCCGCCCGGCGGCTCGGCCGCGACGACTACCGCCGGCTGGTGGTGTTCTCCAGCCTGTCGAAGCGCTCCAACGTGCCGGGGCTGCGCTCCGGTTTCGTGGCCGGCGACGCCGCCATCCTCAAGCAGTTCTGGCTCTATCGCACCTATCACGGCTGCGCCATGAGTCCGCCGGTGCAGGTCGCCTCGACTGTGGCCTGGCGCGACGAAGGCCATGTCCTCGACAACCGCCGCCTCTACAAGGAAAAGTTCGCCGAGGTGACGCCGATCATCGCCGACTGCCTCGACACGCGCATGCCCGATGCCGGCTTCTATCTGTGGACCTCGGTCGGCCGTTACGGTATCGCCGACACCGACTTCGCCCGGCGCCTGCGCGACCGCTACAATGTCATTGTGCTACCGGGTAGTTATCTCGCCCGCGCCGCCGGCGGCATCAACCCCGGCGCCGGCTTCGTGCGCATCGCGCTGGTCGCCGACCTGGACGAATGCATCGAGGCCGCGCAGCGCATCGCCGATTTCTGCCAGACGCTCTGAACCCAATCGAATCCACGGAGACCACAAGGAAGGCATCATGCAAGAGCTGCAAACCATCATCGATGAGGCTTGGGAAAACCGCGCCAGCCTCAACCCGGACGCCGCGCCGGCCCAGGTCAGCGCGGCGGTCGAACAGGTGATCAACGACCTCGGCCAGGGCCGCCTGCGCGTCGCCGAGAAGATCAACGGCCAGTGGGTCACCCATCAGTGGGTCAAGAAGGCGGTGCTGATCTCCTTCCGTCTCGAGGATAACCGCGTCATGGACAGCGGCGCCTTCCGCTACTACGACAAGGTGGCCACCAAGTTCGCCCACTATGACGAGAAGGATTTCCGCGACGGCGGTTTCCGCATCGTGCCCGGCGCCGTGGTGCGGCGCGGTTCGTTCATCGGCAAGAGCGTTGTGGTGATGCCCGGCTTCGTCAACATCGGCGCCTACGTCGACGAAGGCACCATGGTGGACACCTGGGCGACGGTCGGCTCCTGCGCGCAGATCGGCAGGAACGTGCATCTTTCCGGCGGCGTCGGCATCGGCGGCGTGCTCGAACCGATCCAGGCCAATCCGACCATCATCGGCGACAACTGCTTCATCGGCGCTCGCTCGGAAGTGGTGGAAGGCGTGATCGTCGAGGACAACTGCGTGATCTCGATGGGGGTCTTCATCGGCCAGAGCACCAAGATCTACGATCGCGCCACCGGCGAAATCAGCTACGGCCGCGTGCCCGCCGGCTCGGTGGTGGTCAGCGGCAGCCTGCCGTCGGCCGATGGCAAGTACAGCCTCAACTGTGCGGTGATCGTCAAGAAAGTCGATGCGCAGACGCGCGCCAAGACATCGATCAACGAGTTGCTGCGCGACTGATTCCGACCTACCACCCACATTCACGGGAGCCCTCATGATCCTCGACAAGCTGTTCATGCTGATGGCCGAGAAGAAGGCGTCGGACATCTTCATTTCCGCCGGCGCGCCGATCAACATCAAGATCCAGGGCAACTGCATTCCGATCAACCAGCAGGTGATGGACCCGGCCACCATCCAGCGCATGGCCTACGAACTGCTCAAGCCGGAGCAGGTGACGCATCTGGAAACGGCGCGGGAGCTCAACCTGTCGGTCGGCATCGCCGACATCGGCAATTTCCGCATCAACATGTTCTGGCAGCGCAACAGCATCGGCATCGTGGTGCGCTTCATCACCAGCGCGATTCCCCGCATCGAGGAACTGGCGCTACCCGCCGTGCTGTCGGACATCATCATGGGAAAGCGCGGCCTGGTGCTGGTGGTGGGCGCCACCGGCTCTGGCAAGTCGACCACCATCGCCTCGATGCTCGACCATCGCAACACCTGCCGTACCGGCCACATCCTGACAGTCGAGGACCCAATCGAGTTCCTCTTCAAGCACAAGAAGTCGATCGTCAACCAGCGCGAAGTCGGCCTCGATACCCATTCATGGCACGATGCGCTGAAAAATGCCATGCGCCAGGCGCCCGACTGCATCCTGATCGGCGAAATTCGCGACAAGGAAACCATGAGCGCGGCCATCGCCTATGCCCAGACCGGCCACCTGTGCGTCGCCACCCTGCACGCCAACAACGCCTATCACGCGCTCAACCGGATCATCAACTTCTTCCCGCTGGAAAACCGCACGGCGCTGTATCTCGACCTGTCGTCGACGCTGAAGACCATCATCTCCCAGCGGCTCGTCCGCCGGCCCGACGGCCATCGCATCCCATCGGTGGAAATCCTGCTCAACACGCGCCATATCTCCGAATTGATCGAGAAGGGCGAGATCAACGGCATCAAGGAAGCCATGGAGCAAACGCTGGCGCCGGGGTCGCAGACCTTTGAGCAGGATCTGTTCCGCCTCTACAAGGAAAACACCATCACCCTCGACGAGGCGCTGGCCAATGCCGATTCGCCGACCAACCTGTCCTGGCTGATCAACAATGCCCAGTTGCAGGCACCGGCCACCAAGACCACGCTGGCGCCGCTGACAGTGGCGCCAGCCGACCAGCCGGAAGCGACACCCGGCGGCGCCTCGTTCGCCGAATTCACGCTCAAGCTGGACGACTGATGGCCGCGGCCACCACGCTCGCCCTGGCCCGTCAGTTGATTGCCCGGCCATCGGTCACCACCGACGACGCCGGCTGCCTGGACATCATCGCCGGGCGGTTGCGCCCGCTCGGCTTCGTCATCGAGCGCATGGACAGCACCGGCCCGACCGGACCGGTCTGCAACCTCTGGACGCGCCGCGGCAACACGGCGCCGCTGCTCTGCCTGGCCGGACATACCGACGTGGTGCCGCCGGGACCGCGCGAGCAATGGCATGTCGATCCCTTCGAACCGACGGAGCGCGACGGCATGCTGTACGGCCGCGGCGCCGCCGACATGAAGTCGTCGCTGGCGGCCTTCGTGGTTGCCGTGGAGCGCTTCGTCGCCGCCGATCCAGACCATCCCGGTTCCATCGCGCTGCTGCTGACCTCCGACGAGGAAGGCGACGCGACGGATGGCACCGTGCGCGTGGTCGAAACGCTGCGCGCGCGTGGCGAAGGCATCGACTTCTGCATCGTCGGCGAGCCGACATCGGTGAACCGGCTGGGCGACACCATCAAGAACGGCCGGCGCGGCTCGCTGTCGGCGCGGCTCGTCGTCAAGGGCATCCAGGGACATGTCGCCTACCCCGACAATGTGCGCAATCCCATCCACCTGGCGGCCCCGGCGCTGGCCGAACTGGCCCAAACGCATTGGGACGCGGGCAACGAGTACTTTCCGCCGACCAGCTTTCAGATATCCAACATCCACGCCGGCACCGGCGCCACCAACGTGGTGCCGGGAACGCTGGAAGTCCTGTGCAACTTCCGCTTCGCCACGGCCAGCAGCGTCGAGAGTCTCCAGGCACGCGTACATGCCCTGCTCGACCGCCACGACCTGGCATACGAAATTCACTGGACGATCGGCGGCCAGCCGTTCCTGACGCCGCGCGGATGGCTGGTGGCGGCGCTGGAGGAAAGCATACAGGCCGTCACCGGCGGCCGACCGGAACTCTCGACATCCGGCGGCACTTCGGACGGACGCTTCATCGCCGACATCTGCCCGCAAGTGGTCGAGTTCGGGCCGATCAACGCGAGCATCCACAAGGTGAATGAACACGTCGCGGTGGCCGATCTCGAACCGCTGGCGGCGATCTACCAAGAGACGCTGACCCGCCTGCTGAAGCCATGACCACGCTGATCGACGAACTGATCACCGTTCGCGACTGGCTGCGCTGGGCGGTCAGCCGCTTCACCGAGGCCCGCCTGCATTTCGGCCACGGCACCGACAATGCCCATGACGAGGCCGCCTGGCTGATACTTCACGCGCTGAGCCTGCCCCATGACCGTCTCGAGCCTTTCCTCGATGCCCGCCTGACGCGCGATGAACGACTCGGCGTGCTCCATCTGCTCGAACAGCGCATCGTCCGGCGCATGCCGGCGGCGTACCTGACCGGCGAGGCCTGGTTGTGCGGCTACCACTTCCACGTCGACCCGCGGGTCATCGTGCCGCGCTCCTACTTCGGCGAGTTGCTGGCCGAACATCTTGCCCCCTGGCTCGACGATCCGTTCGCCGTGACCGCCGCGCTCGATCTGTGCACCGGCTCGGGCTGCCTGGCCATCATCATGGCCGATGCCCTGCCCAACGCGCGCATCGACGCGGTCGACCTCTCCGCCGAGGCGCTCGCCGTCGCGCGCCGCAACGTCGCCGAGCATGGCCGCGAGGATCGCATCCGGCTGATTCAGTCGGACCTGCTGGAAGGCCTGGCCGGCTGTCGCTACGACCTGATCGTCTGCAACCCGCCCTACGTCACCGCCGAATCGATGGCCAAGCTGCCGATGGAATACCACCACGAGCCGGCGCTGGCGCTGGGCGCCGGCGAGGACGGCCTCGACGTGGTGCGCCGGCTGCTGGTCGGCGCCGCCGAACATCTCAACGAACGCGGCTTGCTGTTCGTCGAAGTCGGCCACAACGCCGACATCGTCGAGGCGGCCTTTCCCGACCTGCCCTTCACCTGGGTCGATTCGGCCAGCGCCGACGGCAAGGTATTTATGCTCTACCGCGACGATCTGGCGGGCGGCTAAGGCGCGAGCGTCACCGTCAGCCGCTGCCCCTCGGCGTCGGCGTACAAGGTCAACGCGCCGGCCGGAAAATCCACCACACGCACCGCCCCGGTCCAGGCGTCGGCATCGGCCAGCAGTTCGGTCAGCCGGTTGGGCCGCGCCAGGAGGGTCGGTTCCTCGATCCGGTTGCCCTCGCGGTTGGGAAAGAGGGCGAAATACAGCATGTCGGCCTCGATCAGTTCGTTGAGGAAGTGCGTACCCAGCGAGACATCCGGCGTCAGGTTCTCGTGCATGCCGACGATTTCGCACAAGGCCTTGACGTGGTTGATCTCGTTGAAGACCACCGGAATGCCCAGCCAGGCATCGCGGGTTCCCCAGCGGCCGGGACCGAGCATCAACAGCGAGCGCTCCCGGCTCGCCTGATTGATGCGTCCGACCAGCCGCGTCACCGCCAGGCGGTCGGCCTGGTTGAGATGGCCATACACCGAAGGCACGACATAGACGACCCGATCGGGATGGATGACGCGGCTGGGACCGATCACGGCGCCGCGCGCGGCCACCAGCACGGGCAGGTCGGCGGGCGGTTCGACGCTGGCGACGTCCTCGACTTTGCGCACCTGCAGGGGCCGGCATTGCAGCAGGTTGATGCGCTGACCGCCGTCGGCCAGCACGTTGAGCGCGAATTCGATTTCGACGGGATGCTGATAGGCGGCGTGCAGGCAGCGGAGCATTTCGCGCATCTCGCCGACGAACGGCGTCGTGGTCAGCAAGCCGTCGAAGGTCAGGAACGGCGGCTTGCCCGGCTCCTCGCGCGAGGTGAGCAGCGCGAACGGGAAATCGGGCTGGCCGGCCACCATGTCGGTGAAGCGGCCGCTGACCAGTTCGCCGGTCTCGCGATCGATGGCGTCCATGCGCCGCTGCGTGCGGCGGGCGATCTCGCCGAAGCTGGTCTCCGGCCGCAGTTCGGGCTCGTTCAACGCCACCAGCCGCGTGTAGTCGTCGTCGGCGCGATCCACGGCGCGCGTGCCCAAGCCCGCCACCAGCCGGATGACGCCCGCCCGCATGTCGATGCGCGGGTTCCACGGATAGGGATTCAGCGACAGACCGACGCCGGCGGCGTGTGGATGGAAATAGCGGCGGCCGGCGGTGCCGGACACGCGCATGATCAGCAACGCCATCTGCTCGTTCTCGCCGAGCAGGCCGCGACGATGCCGATAGCGCAGCGCCTGTTCGCTCAGGGTGCTGGCATAGACTTGCCGCACGGCGCCGAGCAGGGCGGCGCGGCGGGTCTCCCAGGGGCCGCGGTTGTTGCAGAAAACGCTGTCGTACTGACCGGCGAAGGCATTGCCGTAGCGGTCTTCCAGGCGCGAACTGGAACGGACGATAAACGGCCATTCGCCGAAGTAGTCGAGCATGCCTTCGAACTGCCGCAGCGTCGATGGCGAGAAGGAACCGACCAGGATGCGCGCGCGCAGGTCATCGAGATCGGTGAGGAAGGTCGCCGGGTCGCGCTGGCGGTGCCGGCTCCACCACAGGCGGTTGTGCACGAAGAAGGTGTCGAACACCTCGGCGCCGACGTAGAACGAATCGTGCGCTTCCAGGCGGGCATGCAGTTCCGGCGCGTCGCGGCGCAGCACCGCCCGCGACAGCAGCATGCCCAGGGCCTTGCCGCCGATGGTGCCGGTGCCGATCATGCGGGCGCGCACGGCAAGCAGGTCGTCGAGCGTCAGGTATTCGCCGATCAACTGCCACATGGCCTGGTCGTCCGGACACAGCAGGTGGGCGAGACGGTCGAAGCTCTCGGCTTCGGCCGGGTCCGGATAGCCGGCGCGGCGTGCCGCCGCGACTGACTTTGCCGCGTCGAACTGCCGCTGCCAGTGGCCGACGATCGGATTGTCCTCCAGGCCGAGCCACTGCGAGTTGGCCAGGATCTCGGACACCGTGCCGCTGTCGGTAACCGGGCGGAAACGGTCGCCCTCCTCCCAGGCGTGCATCAGGTTCATGGCGGCGGCCGAACGATGCTGCACCTTCATCGGCCGGATGTACAGGCGGCCGCGGCAGCGGAACACGTCGAGCAGGAACTGGGTGGTGCCGGCGATCACGGCCATGCCCGGGCGGGCATGCCGGTTGCGATAGACCGCGAAATAGGTAACGGTGTCGAGATCGAACAGGCGCGGACAGGTCAGGCGGAAGAAGTTGCCCATCATCCGGTCCGACTGCCAGGCATCGGCCAGTTCCGACAGGCAGTCGAACACGTACATGGTCTCCGGTCCGGCGGCCTCGATCACCGAATGGACCTGGCCCACGAAAACGTCGAAACCGGCCGTCCGGTCGGGGCGGGCCATTTCGACGGCATCGTCCTCGACCAGCGACGGATGATCGGCGAAGCGGAAATAGATCAGCCGGCGCCGCTGCCGGCGCGCCGCCTCGACATAGGGCCGCACCAGCGCCACGTATTCGTCGAGCGACTCGATCTGCCAGACGATATTGTCGCCGCGCTGGATGCCGGCGAGCACGTCGTCCAGCGCCGGCAGGCCGGTGGTCGGGGTGAAGGCGGAAAGTGCGGTGGCAGCCATCGTCGTACCCTAGCGCGGCTGCGCCGACTTGTACAGCCAGCGCGTTGCCATGTCGGCCGCCATCGCTTGCATCGCGGGTCAAAACCCGCCATAATTCGATAATTCGATAAATGTGGAAATATTAATGGAACCGCTTGATGCAACCGCCAAGCTGGCTGCCTTGGCACAAGCGACCCGCTTGCAGGTGTTCCGCTTGCTGGTGGAGGCCGGTCCCGAGGGTCGCAACGCCGGCGCGATTGCCGACGCACTCGGCGTACCGGCCGCCACGCTGTCGTTTCACGTCGCCCAATTGACCCGAGCAGGGCTGGTCGAGTCGCGCCAGCACGGTCGTTTCATCTACTACTCGGCCAACTTCACCGCGATGGATGACCTGATCGCCTATCTCACCGACAACTGCTGCCAAGGTGCCCAGTGCCTGCCCAAGACGGCCGCGGTGGCCACCGCCGGCAAACGTCGCCCCCGGGCGGCCTGAAGGAATCCGTCGATGCCTACCGTGCTCGTGCTCTGCACCGGGAACTCCTGCCGCTCGCAGATGGCCGAAGTGATTCTCAACCACGACCTTGCCGGCCGGGTGCGCGCATTGTCCGCCGGCACGCGGCCGCAGCCGAAGGTGGCGACCGGCGCCATCGAGGCGCTGAAGCTGGCCGGCCTGCCGACGAAGGGCCTGTACCCGAAGGACGTCGACGTTTTCCTCGATACGGCCATCAACCTCGTCGTCACCGTCTGCGACAACGCCAGGGAAACCTGCCCGGTCTTCCCGCGGCTGGTGCCGAAGATCCACCTGCCCTTCCACGATCCGCACGGCGAGCCGCTGGACAGCTTCGTCACCGTGCGCGACGACATCCGCACTCGCCTGGTGCCGGCCGTGCGCGCAGCGCTGAAACTCTGAGGGAGCCGACGATGTCCGCCCAATGCGAAGCCACTGCCAAGCTTGCCGCCGGCGCACCCATGAGCTTCTTTGAACGCTGGCTGACGCTCTGGGTCTTCCTCTGCATCATCGCCGGCACCCTGATCGGCGTCGCCGCGCCCCAGCTCGCCCGCACGGTGGGCCGCATGGAACTGGCCCATGTCAACATCCCGGTTGGCGTGCTGATCTGGGTGATGATCATTCCGATGCTGATGAAGATCGACTTTGGCGCGCTGCACGAAGTACAACGCCAGCGAGCCAGCATCGCCATCACGTTGCTGGTGAACTGGGCGATCAAGCCCTTCACCATGGCCCTGATGGGCTGGCTCTTCATCCGTCATGCGTTCGCCCCGTACTTGCCGGCCGACCAGCACGACAGTTATGTCGCGGGCCTCATCCTGCTTGGCGCGGCGCCCTGCACGGCCATGGTCTTCGTCTGGAGCAACCTCTGTCGCGGCGACGCCAACTTCACCATCACCCAGGTGGCGCTCAATGATCTGGTCATGGTATTTGCCTTCGCGCCGATCGTCGCCTTGCTGCTGGGCGTATCGGCGATTCCGGTTCCGTGGGACACGCTGCTGCTGTCGGTGGTGATGTACATCGTCATCCCCCTTGTGCTCGCCCAGGCGTGGCGCAAGTCGCTGCTGACAAAGGGGCAGGCTTGTTTCGACGCCGCCGCGCAATCAATCGGCCCGTGGAGCATCGCCGCGCTGCTCGCAACCCTGATGCTGCTATTCGCTTTCCAGGGCCAGGCCATCGCTGAGCAGCCACTGATCATCGCCATGCTCGCCGTCCCCATCCTGCTGCAAGGCCTGCTCATCGCCGCGCTCGGTTATTGGCTGAACCGCACTTTCCGTGTGGCGCACAACATCGCCGCTCCCTCGACGATGATTGGCGCCAGCAACTTCTTCGAACTGGCGGTTGCCGTCGCCATCGCGCTCTACGGCTTCGAATCGGGTGCGGCACTGGCCACCGTGGTCGGCGTGCTGATCGAAGTGCCGGTGATGTTGTGGCTGGTGCGCATGGTCAATGCCAGCAAGGAATGGTACGAAGGGAATAACGCCACATGACTCCTCGCCATCATCGCCGCCCGCCATTCTGGCTTCTGTTGTTGCTGGCCGTCGTCGGTGCCAGTCTCGCCCGCGCCAGCCAGCCCGACTTCCTCGTCGATGCCGGCTGGCTGGAAGGCCAGATCAAGGAGCCGAAGACCGTGGTGTTGGAAGTGCGCTATTTCCCCCATCGCCATTTCACCGTCGGACACATTCCTGGCGCCGTGCAAGTGCAACGCTTCAGGAATCTCGGCGACAACGACAACCCGGTGCTGATGCGCCTGCCATCGCGGCAGGCTTTCCAGTCCACGCTGCGCCGATGGGGTATCGATGACGACTCGGTCATCGTGCTTTACGACGACGCCCGCTCGGCCCTAGCGGCGCGCCTCTACTTCCTGCTTGCCTATTACGGCTACGACATGAGCCGCGTCAAGCTGCTCGACGGCGGCGCCGTCGAATGGACGGGCTTCAACGAACTGACTACGGAAACCATCGCCAGGGCGCCAGGCAACGTGACGCTCAAGCCGGCCGACCGGAGCTTGGTCGCCGAGTGGACCGATGTCTACGACCGTGTCGTTTCCCGGCGCGAGGCCAAGACCGTATTGCTCGACAGTCGGCCGAAGGAGATGTACACGGGCCAGGCGATCCGCCACGCCGTGCAGGGCGGCCACATTCCGGGCGCGATCAACATCGTCAGCCTGGACCTTACCGACGCGCAATCGCAGAAATGGCTGCCGCTGGAAAAGCTGGCGCGGGCGTACCAAGGCATTGCCAGGGACGCGACCATCATCGTGTACTGTCACGACGGCTTTCGCTCGGCGCTGGCCTGGATGCAGTTGAGGGCGCTGGGCCACCGGGACGTACGCTTCTTCAATGGCGGCTGGAGCCAGTGGGACCGCTCGCTAACGCTGCCGGTGGTCGAGGGCGAGGCGCCATTTGACGCCGATTACGCGTTGTGACCCGACGAACAATCCAGACAAGGATGGCCTCCGCGCCAAGACGGTTCTTGTACTCGAACATCGACCACCTGTTGGAGACCAGGCAATGAAAATCATCAAAGTCCTCGGCACCGGCTACGCCAACTGCAAAACCACGCTGAAGCTGATCGAAGACGCCGGGAGTGGTAGTCGATGGCAAGGTCGTCCATTCGGGCGGAATCCCGAGCCGAGCCAAGGTCGATGGCTGGTTGACGTGAAGGCATCGAGATGAGCGAGGCCACCGCCGCCGGCGTGCCGCCGCGGCTGACTTTGGGCCGCTGGCTGGCGGGTCTGGCGATTGCCGCCATCGCCTGGGTCGCGGCTTACCGTCACTTGACCGACATCGCCGACGTGCTGGTCGCGGCCATCGGTCTCCAGCGCGGCACGCACTTCGCCGAGGCGATGTATTTCTTTCTCTACGACACGCCCAAGGTGCTGTTGTTGCTGGTCGGCATCGTCTTCCTGATGGGCGTGCTCCAGACCTTCTTTGCCCCCGAGCGCACGCGAGCCTTGCTCGCCGGCAAGCGAACAGGCATAGGCAATGTCTTGGCGGCGACGCTCGGCATCGTCACTCCTTTCTGCTCATGCTCGGCCGTGCCGCTGTTTATCGGCTTCCTGTCGGCCGGCGTGCCGATGGGCGTGACATTCTCCTTCTTGATCTCCGCGCCGATGGTCAACGAGGTGGCGCTGGCGCTGTTGTTCGGCATGTTCGGCTGGCAGGTGGCCGCGCTTTATCTCGGCCTCGGCCTTTTGGTCGCCATTGTCGCCGGCTATGTCATCGGCGCGCTGAAGATGGAGAGCCATCTTGAGGATTGGGTGCGCGCCATCCAGGTCGGCGACAGCCAGGCCGCCGGGGGTTCGGAGCTCGACTGGACCGGCCGCTTCGAGGCCGGCGGCCACCACGTCAGAGAAATCCTCGGCAAGGTATGGCCTTACGTCCTGGTCGGCATCGCGTTGGGCGCCGGCATCCACGGCTACATACCCCAGGACTTCATGGCCTCGATCATGGGCAAGGACGCACCCTGGTGGTCGGTGCCCGCAGCCGTCGCGCTCGGCGTGCCGATGTACACCAATGCCGCCGGCATCATCCCCATCGTGGACGCCTTGATTGGCAAGGGCGCCGCGCTGGGCACGGTGCTAGCCTTCATGATGAGCGTCATTGCGCTGTCCGCGCCGGAGATGCTCATCCTGCGCAAGGTGCTCAAGCCGCGATTGATCGCCACCTTCGCCGGTGTCGTCGCGGCGGGTATCCTGCTGGTCGGCTACGTGTTCAACGCCGTGTTGTAGCCGCCTCGATCGAAATCGCTGGGGCGCGCTTCTGCTACGATGATCATTCAACCGAACCAAGGAGGATAGAACGCCATGAAGCTGTATTACGCCCCCGCTGCCTGCTCCCTGTCACCGCACATCGTCCTGCGCGAAGCGGGCCTCCCCTTTGACATGACGCGCGTCGACCTGGCCACCGGCAAGACCGAGACGGGCGCGGATTTCTCCGCCGTCAATCCCAACGGCTATGTACCCGTCCTGGTGCTCGACGACGGCAGCCTGCTGATGGAAGGACCGGCCATCGTCCAGTATGTCGCTGACCGTGTGCCCGAGAAAAAGCTGGCGCCCCCCAACGGAACGCTGGAGCGCTACCGGTTGCAGGCGATACTCAACTTCATCGCCACGGAACTGCACAAGGCCTTCGGCACGCTGTTCAATCCCGCCGCCGGCGACGACGGGAAGAAGGCGGCGCGCGTGCAGATCGCTGCCCGCTTCAATCATGTCCAGGCACAACTCAAGGGCCCCTACCTGTTCGGCGAACAATTCACGGTGGCCGATGCCTACTTGTTCACCGTCCTGGGCTGGGGCAAGTTCTGCGACATCGACATCGCGGCGTGGCCGAAGCTGGCCGAGTTCGCCGCGCGCGTGGCGCAACGCCCGGCGGTGCAGCAGGCCTTGCAGGCCGAAGGTCTCGTCTAGCGTACGGTTCGGCGTGCCGCGACGGCTGACTTTCGTTCGCGCCTCGTCGACTAGCCGGGCGCCGGAGCCGGGGCCACCGGCTTGGCGGCTGGCGAAGCGGTCCGGCCCAGCAGGGCCTTGACTTCCGCCGCGGTGAGCCGCTTGATCGAGGCGATCAAGCGACGCTCACCGAGCGTGCCCGGCAGCAGCACCGCGTCGCCGCCGAAGGAGCACAAGCGGCCGTCGCCATTACCGTCGGCAAAGGCGATGCTGTCGGCCGTGTGCAGGTTGAACGAGGGCGACACGAGCACCACGAGGTAGGCGCGGTCGTCGCCGGCGGTCTCGCGAATGACGATGCGCTCGTCATCAACCGCCCGCCAGTCGAAAATGGTTCGGACGAAAACGCAGGTTTCCGGGCCGCCGATCGCAACCTTCGCGGCGGAATTCTCTTCACTGACGGTCGTACCGAGCGAACAACCGACGGCGGCCAGCGCGGTCCCGAACAACGCGGCAATCAACTTGGACATGGTTCGTCTCCTTCAATGTTGCCGTGCCGGAAACCGCGCTGGACGGGCGCCCTACTTCACGCGCCGGCCTCGATGCCGGTGACGCGAATGCCGGCGTGGCAGCTGTACTGCTTGTTGATGAATATCAGCACCGAAGTCATGGCCTCGACAGCGGCGGCATTGGCGATGCTGCCGGCGTGGAAGCCGCGCATGCCCGCCGCCTCGACCAGTTTGATCACCTCGGCGCGCGCCTCCTTGCTATCGCCGCACACCAGCACATCGCAATCGAGGCCGTGACCTTCCTGCAGGTGATGGGCGGCGACGTTCTGGAACGCCGAAACCACTTTTACCTCCTCGCCGAGCAGCGCCTGGGCGATCTGTCCCGCCGAGCCCTGCGGCGGCAACTGGACCCTGGCGACTTTCGGTGGCACCAGCGGTACGGTCACGTCGATCAGGATCTTGCCGGCCAGGGCGCTCTTCACCGACTCCAGCGTGCTGGCCTGATGGCTGAACGGCACGGTCATGGCCACGATATTCGCCGCCTGGGCCGCCGAAGGATTGTCCATCGCCCGGACGGAAACATTCTTCACTCCGCGCTCGGCCATCACCTTCGACAGATCGGCGACCGCGGCCTCGGCCTTTTCCAAAGTCCGGGAGCCGATGATAACTGTATAGCCGGCCTGCGCCCAACGTCGCGCTAGGCCGGTGCCCAGGTCGCCGGTGCCGCCAAGGATGGCGATGATCGGTCTTGCTTCACTCATCTGATTTACTTTCCCTTGTAGACAGGTTTACGTTTCTCCGCGAATGCACGCGGCCCCTCGCGGGCGTCCTCGGAAGCGAAGACGCGGGCCGACATCGATTTTTCCAGCACGAAGGCTGGCTCGAGGTTCTGCGCACGCACGGCGATTTCCTTGGCGGTGCGAACCGCCAATGGGCCGTTTTCGCATATCTTGGCGGCCATGGCAAGCGCTTCACTCATCAAATCAGCCGCTGGCACCACTTTATTGATCAGGCCGATGTCGTAGGCACGCTTGGCATCGATGGTCTTGCCAGTCATCAGCATCTCCATGGCCACGGCCCAAGGAATCTGCCGGGGCAGGCGGACATGCGAGCCACCCGCCGGAATCACCGCCCAGCGCACTTCCGTCAACCCGAACGTGGCGTGCTCGGCGGCAATGCGGATGTCCGTGCCCAGCATGAACTCCAGCCCGCCGGCGACGCAGATGCCATTGACCGCGGTGATGACGGGCTTGTAGACCTTGTGGAAAGGCCGTGTCGCCGGATCGTCGTAACCCATGTCGTCACCCTCGTTCAGGGCCGGCAGCGCCACCTTGAGGTCGAGGCCGGTGCAAAAGGCCTTTTCGCCGGTGGCGGTAAAGATCGCCACCCACAGTTCGGGATCGCGGTTGAAGTCCTCGATCGCAGCTTCCAGCCCCAGCATCATGTCCTTGGTCAGCGCGTTCATCGCCTGCGGCCGGTTGAGCGTCATCACCGCGATGTGGCCGCGCTTCTCGTAAGTGAAGGTTTCCGGCAGATTCAAAGCCATCGGTTCGTTTCCTCTCGAATGATCCACGCCTGCTCAGGCGCGACAAAAATAAGGCAGCGTCACCTGCTCATTGACGGCGACGAACTCAACGCGGACGGGCATGCCCACCCGCAACTGTTCCGGCGGGCAGTCCCGCACCTGGCTCAGCACACGGACGCCTTCCTCCATCTCGATCACCGCCGGCGCGTAGGGCTCGTCACCGGCGAAGCCCGGATGCAGGGCGCGCGCCACCACGGTCCATGTGTAGACCGTGCCGCGCCCGCCCGACTTAACCCAATCCCAGTCGAACGAGCCGCAGCCGGCGCAGATTTCGCGCGGCACATGCCGAAAACCACCGCAGTGACGGCAGCGCTGAAAACGCAGTTCGCCCCGCCGACACCACTCGTAATACTCTCCGGCGAGTCCTGCGAGGACGGGCAGCGGCTTCGGATTCGCTTGCATGTCGTTTTCTCCCGACGTATCGTTGGCTACGGTTCAACGCCTGAGGATGGCAATGCTGCCGTCGCCGAAATCACCCCAACCGGTCACGACGCCAATTTCGGCATCCTTGATCTGCCGCGCGCCGGCCTCGCCGCGCAGTTGCCGTACCGCTTCCACGACGTGACCGAACCCGAGCAGATGGCCTTGCGACAACAGCCCGCCATGCGTGTTGACCGGCAGCCGGCCGCCGAGTTCGATGCCGCCATTTTCGACGAAGGCTCCGCCCTCGCCGCGGGCGCAAAAGCCGGCTTCCTCGATCTGCTGGATCACTTCGAAGGTGAAACAGTCATAGATCTGGGCGAAATCAGCGTCCTGCGGACGCACGCCGGCCATCGCGAAGGCCTCAGGCGCCGCCGTGGTCAAGCCGATGCGATGGAACTCGGGCCGATTCATGATCTCGTCGGCGGGATAGGGCTGGCCGGAGGCCGCGCCCATGATGTAAATGGGCGTTTTGCCGAGATCGCGCGCGCGTTCGACGCTGGTCACCACATAGGCCGCCGCGCCGTCGGTTTCCAGGCAGCAGTCGAGCAGGCGGTAGGGATCGGTGATCATCGGCGAGGCCAGATAGGCCTCCATCGTCAACGGCTTGCCGTGCATCAGCGCAGCCGGATTCAACTGGGCGTGCTTGCGCATCGCGAGCGCAACGGCGCCGAGATGCTCGGCGCGGGTGCCGTACTCATGCATGTGGC
Source organism: Rhodocyclaceae bacterium (assembly GCA_016704145.1). Lineage (GTDB taxonomy): Bacteria > Pseudomonadota > Gammaproteobacteria > Burkholderiales > Rhodocyclaceae > Fen-999. The sequence continues at coordinate 108,523 of JADJAS010000001.1, forward strand.
GGCGGGCCATCAAGGCGTACCACTGCGGCGGCGCGTTGAGACCGAACGGCATGTAGTAGTCGCGGGCGATGGCCGCGCCGGGAATCGACTCGGCGTCATTGGCGGCGGTCTCGCGCACCCGCACGCCGGAAAAGCCGTTCCAGCCGGCCGGCACCAGGACATGGTCGGCCGCGCCGGTGACAACCGCCATGGCGGCGACACGCAACGCCGCCACCGGCGAGGCTCCGCCCATGTTGAGCATGACGGCGAAGCGCAGATCGGCGCAACCGAGGTTGGCGGCAAAAGCCTCGGCCTTGCCCAGATTGGGAAAGGGAATGATGCCGTCGATCTGGCCCGCCTTGAGCCCGGCATCGTCGATGGCCGCCAGCGCGGCCTTGAGTTGCAGCGCCATTTCGCCGAGGCCGGAGCCCGGCTTGCGGCAAACCGCCGTTTCGCCGATGCCGACGATGCATGCCTTGTCCCTGATCACTGTGCGCTCCACGATGATGTCACCGCCTACCGGCCCGGCTTGGCCTTGCCCCGCTCGGCCTGCGCTTGTTCGTATTCCGCGAGCAATTGTCCGCGCATCTCGGCCTCGCGCCGGCGTATGGCCCAGAACTCGGCCTTGCGCTTCTCCACGAAGGCAGCACCGCCTTCCTTGCCCTCGGGCATGTCGAACCAGTCCGGATACAGCGCCGCCGAGGTGATGCAGGATTCCTTGTAACCGTCCATTTCCTGGTCGAACGCCGCCTTCAGTACCTCGAGACAGCCCGGGCTGACGGCAAGCAGTTCCTCGCACCACTTGTCCACTTCCGCCTCGAGTTGATCGAGCGGCACCACGGTATTGATCAGGCCCATCGCCAGCGCCTGGTCGGCCTTGTACTTGCGGCAGAGCATCCACATTTCGCGGGCCTTCTTGGCGCCGACCACCTTGGTGAGATAGGGCACGAAAAAACCGTCGGCGGGAGAGGAAACCCGCGGACCCGCCTGGCCAAAAACGGCATTGTCGGCGGCGATGGTGAAATCGCAGCAGTAAGCCATGTGGTTATGGCCGGCGATGCAGTAGCCCTGCACCTGGGCGATGATCGGCTTGCGCGACATGCGCATCAGCCGGTTGTGCGGATAGCGGTTATAAAAGGCTTCGCGCAGCCCCCAGCGTTCCCAGTCGACATCGCCTCCCGCTCCGAAATGCTTGCCGCGCGCCGCGACGACGATCACGCCGATACCGGGATCGTGGTTGGCGTCGTAGAACGCGCGAAACATCTCCTCGACCGTGGACATGGTCAGGGTGTTCATCTTCTCCGGCTTGTTCAACGACACCCGGGCGACGCCGCCACCCAGGGTTGCGTGCTGTTTCTTTTCGTAGACGATCTCCTTGAAATCGTCCAGGCCGTCGCCCGTGACGACGCTCCAGTCGGTCCAGCTCATGGTCGGTCTCCTTGCGACGAGAATGGTGCCCGGTTCACGGAATCGCCCCCTTGGCCTTCATGGCCTCGATCTCTTCCCATTGGTATTCGAGCAGCTCCATCATCAGCAGTTCGGTATCCTGACCCAGTTGCGGCCCCAGGCAGCGCAACTCGCCGGGGGTCTTGGACAATGTAACAGGCATGCCGCGAACATCGACTTCACGATCGACCTCCTCGCAATAAGTCTTCATGAAGTAGCGGTTCCGCCATGCCTGCTCGTCGCGGATGACATCGGCCAGATTGTTGATCGGGCTGGCGATCACGCCTTCCCTGTTGCAGGCCGCCATCAGCTCTTCGTGGCCGCGCTGGCGGGTGGCGTTCTCGATGATCTCGATCAGCGCCTCGTTGTGGGTGGCTCGGCCGGCGGCATCCTTGAAGCGGCCGTCTTGCAGCATCGCCTCGGCCGCGAGCGCGCGACCAACGGCGGCATGGCGGTCGTCGCGATTCGGCTCGCACAGATACACCCACTTGCCCCGGGTGGGATAAAGGTTCCAGAGCGGATTGACCACCTGTTTGCGCGACTGCTGCAGCGCGCTTTCGCGATGACCGGCGAGGAAGGATTGAAGATAGGGCGCGGCCAGGTACAGCTGCGCGCCATAGAGGGAGGCATCCAGATATTGCCCCTTGCCGGTGCGACGGCGCTGGTAGAGCGCCAGCATGATGCCGAGCGCCGACATGATGCCGCCGAACGCATCGCCCGAACCCATGCCCATGTAGATCGGCGGCTGGCCTGGCTCGCCCAGCCGCGCCATGGCGCCGGTCAACGCCTGCACCGTCATGTCGAACGACGGTTTCGAGGCCGTGCTGAAACGCCCGTAGCCGGTGTTGGTGGCATAGACGAGGCGCGGATTGATCGACGCCAGCTTGGCGTACGAGAGATTCCAGCTGGCGAGGAGATCCATCGAGAGGTTGGACAGGAAAACGTCGGACTTCTCGACCAGGCGGTAGAGGATTTCCTGCCCCGCGGCCTTTTTGAGATCGATGGCCATGCTCTTCTTGTTGCGGTTGATGACCAGGAAATACTGGTTCCAGTCACCCACCTCGAGCGATTTGATGCTGCGCACACCGCGCCCCTGATCGCCGCCCTGGGGACGTTCGATCTTGATCACATCGGCACCGAAGTCGGCGAGATGCTGCGCGGCCACCGGCCCCTGAAACCACACCGTGAGATCGACGACGCGAATGCCTTCGAGTGCCTTGGACATGATTCCCTCCGGTTACGCGACAACGCCGGCGGCGGTCAGTTGATGAATGGTCTCGGCGGAATAGCCGAGCAACTCGTGCAAGACCTGTCCGCCGTGTTGTCCGCTACACGGCGCCAGGCGTTCCAGACGCGCCGTGCTGTCGCTCATGAAAATCGGGAAGCCGAGGCTCTTGACCTTGCCAAAGCTGGGATGGTCGAGTTCGAGAATGTAACGATTGGCGCCGACCTGCGGATCGCTGGCCGGATAATCGAACTGTTCGATGACGTCCGCGGACATCTGATTGTCCATGAACGCCTGGCGCCAATAGGCGCCCGGATGCCGCTGGAACGCCTGCTCCAGCGCCTCGATCAGTTCCAGCCGATGGCTTTCGGTGCGTTTGTCATGGGTGTCGAAACGCGGGTCATCGGTCGCAAGGCCCACCATCTTCGAGAACACCGGCCACCAGCGATCGGTATCGGGCATGGTCAGCGTCACCCAGCGGCCGTCCGCGCTCGGATACAGGGAGCCGGACATCGGATTCGACACGTCCAGGCGTGAAATCGGGTTGAGCAACCGGTCGCCCTTGCCAATGGCCAGGAATGCCTGCAAGTCGAGGGCCGCGCCGTACATGTTGGCGCCGAACAGGGAGACGTCGACCTCCTGGCCCTCGCCGGTTTCCAGCCGGTGAAAGAGCGCCATGACAATGCCGAAAGCCATCATCACCGACGCATGCATGGCGCCGGAGCCGGTATAAACAGGCGGTTGCCCGGGCTGGGGCAGAATCGGCATCATGCCGGTGCGAGCGGCCGCCAGTTCGTCGATGGGCGGTAGCGCTGCGTCCGGGCCCAGCGGGCCGAAGCCCGAGAGCCGGCCATACACGATATCCGGACGAATCGTCCGCACGCGCTCGTAAGCGAGCCCGGCGGCGGCCAGTTCGTCCCGTTGCCAATCGGTGACGACCACATCCACCTTGGCGAGCAAGTCCGTCAGCACCGCCCGCCCCTGGTCGCGCCGAAAATCGAGAGCCAGGCTTTCCTTGTTGCGATGGATGAGATCGGCCTCGTGGTTCCAGCCGGCGGGCCGTGGTTCGGCGTTTGCCGGCAGCGGATCGAGCCGAATGACGCGGGCGCCGAAATCGGCCAGGAAAGCGGCCGACAACGCGGTGCAGAACTGCCGACCAAGATCCAGCACGATGACGTCATCAAGTGCGCGGCTCATCGCTTCTCCTCAAGAGCAACAGTATTTTGACATTCGCGGTTTGACCGGAAAGGATACCGCCACTGCCTCCCCATCACAATGAATGCCCAGCCATGGCAACGAATCAATTCCGGCCAGGAGAGGCTCCGTTGGGGACGTTCGCCGCCGGTGCCATCCGACGTTATCTCGCCACACCCACCTTGCTTTCCGCTAGCATGGTCCGGCCCGAGCCAACAGCCTCCGCCTTGCCGTGACCAACGATATCCCGATGCTTTCCCCGAGCGAATTGCTGGCGTGCCTTGGCGACCCCTGGGGCCGCGATTCGTATTCGCCGCTGGAAGGCAACCCGTGTCTGCTGGTCGATCTTCGCCAATCATTACCGGCGCCATGGGCTGATGGGCTCAGCGGATTGTTGCGGGAACTGCCCTGCCCGACGATCGGCGTCGGCCCCCGCGTCGATGCCAGGCGTACCAGCAGTTTGGCCGAAGCGCTCGATGCGACGGTGGACGACGAACAGGAATTGACCGCCATCCTGCGCAACGTCACCGCGCATCCGCTCGCGGCCGCCACGCTCGTGCAACTGTTGCGCCATAACGAATCGACCTCCGTCGAAGCCGGCCTTCACGCCGAGTCACTGGCGTATGCGACGCTCCAGGGCAGCCGTGACTTCCGCGCCTTCCTGTCCAGGCGCTCTGCGCCGATCACGCCACGCGAGGACGACGACCCGCTGATCGCAACCCGAATCGGCAATGGCCTCGATATCGTGCTCAACAGACCCGACCAGCGCAACGCCTATTCGGCGGCCATGCGCGACGCGCTGTTCGAAGCCCTCCGCTGGCTGGAAGCGGATGACAGCCTCGTGCTCGCAGAAATACGCGGCAAGGGCGACTGCTTCTGCGTCGGCGGCGACTTATCGGAATTCGGCATGGCCGCCGATCCCGCCGAGGCACATCTGATCAGGATGTCCAGACCTGTCGGCTTGTTGATGCATCGCCTGCGGCATCGTGTCGAGTTTCATGTGCATCGGGCCTGCATCGGTTCCGGAATCGAGTTGCCGGCATTTGCCGGCCGCGTCACGGCCACCGCCGACACCTTCTTTCAACTGCCGGAGATCACCATGGGGTTGATCCCGGGAGCGGGGGGTACCGTCAGCATCCTGAAGCGCATCGGGCGTCAGCGGATGGCTCGCTGGGCCCTGTCGGCAAGACGTTTGCGCGCCCGCACCGCCCTGGCATGGGGACTGATCGACGCGATCGACTGATCGCGTCAGTTGGCGGTTGGCGGCCTTGCCGGAAGCGCGTCGGCGACCAGCTCGGCGATGTCGAAGACTTTGCGCGCCTCGGTATGTTTGCCGACGCTCGACGTCAGCATCAGCAGGCAGAACGAGCAGGAAGTGGCAATCCTCTCCGCGCCCGTCGCCAGCGCCTCCTCGGTACGCACATCGCTGATCCTGGCGTTGCCGCCCTGCCCGCCCCAGTAGTTGCCGCCACCGGCACCACAGCAAAAGCTGTCCTTGCGGTTGCGCGGCATTTCGATCAGACGGCCGACGGCCGCAACGGCGCCGCGCGTCTCGTCGACGATGTCGTTGTGACGGGCCAGGTAGCACGGATCGTGGAAAGTGATGGTCCGGGCGTCGTCTCGCGTGACGTTGAGTTCGCCGGACTTGATAAGGCGGTCGATCAGCACCGCATGCGGAATCGTCTGCCATGTCGCCCCGAGTTCCGGATAATAGCGATCGAAACTGTTGAAGCAGTGAGCACACATGGTGATCACTTTCTGGACTTTCATATCCTGGAATTCCTCGATGTTGCCCATCGCGATTTCCTGGAACTGCATTTCGTTGCCCATCATCTTGGCGGGATCGCCCGTGCAGCGCGCCTCTTCGAGGATGCCGTAGGACACGCCGGCCGCATCCAGAATCCGCACCATGGCCCGCGCGATCTGCTGAGCACGCTCCTCGTAGGTGACCGAACAGCCGATCCAGAGCAGATACTCGGTTTCCTCAGGTACAAACAACGGAACATCCAGATCCTTGCGCCAGTCCTCGGGGTTAGCGCCGGTGCCGACGAACGGATGTCCCCGCGACTCGAGATTGCGGTTGGCGGCCGCCATGGTGTCGGGCATTTCCGAGCGATCCATCACGAAATGTCGACGAAACTCCAGGATCGCCTCCGCCGGGTTGTTGCTCACCGGGCACTGCTCGACGCAGGCGCCGCAGGTCGTGCAATTGAAGATGGCCTCCTGACCAAGTTCATCGATCAAGCCGACGTCATCGACCTTGCCCTGCTCGAGATACTCGGCGCAGGTGGCCATCACCTTCTTCGGCGACAGCGGCTTGCCCGTTTGTGCCGCCGGGCAGGTTTCATGGCAGCGGCCGCACCAGAGGCAACTGGAGAAGTCCATCAGGTGCTTCTGACTCAGGTCGGCAAGTCTGGCGGCGCCGAAGACGGGGTCCTTGCCGGTGTCATCCTCGGCGTCGAAATCGATCGGCGACAAATTGATGCCCGCGCGGGGGTGGGCCAGGGCCGAATTGATGGGCCCCAACACCATATGGGACATGGGCGTACGAGTGGCCAGGGCAATGAATGCCACCCCCATCAGCCCGTGCAGCCACCACATCACCAAGTTGCCGGAGACCAGGACGTCGGTGCCCAGCCCATGCATCATCGAGGCGATGGCGCGGCCAAGGAATTCGGCCTGGCTATGGGCGGCGGGATCCGTCAGCCGGAAAGCCTCCGCGGCGAAGCCAAGCACCACGATCGCCGTCAGCAGGATCTCCATGGACAGGAAGCCCCGTCGTACCTTGTGCACCGTCAGGCGATCCGGGGCCAGGATACGCCGGAACGTCAGGAAGAGCACGCCGAGCAACATGGCGATGCCCGCCAGTTCACGGCCACCTTCCATCACGACGCTACCGAACCATCCGCCATAAACGTCGACGTGAAGCCAGGACAGCGGAAACGCGCCGTGCCCGACGATCTCGATCAGGGCGCCAAAGAACAGGAGAAGATGCGCGATCCCGGACGCCGGCCGCTTGATCAGGCGCGAAAGCAACACTCCCCGGGTGAGAAAAGCCCGCCAATTCAGCTTGGCTGCGATCGCTTGGCGGGAAACGGCCCGCCCGAACCACGGCTTGCCGCTTGCCACTAGCGTCCAGCGCTTGTGCAGGCCCTGAAAAAACATGAACAGCGCCCCGCAAAGGAGCGCCGTCAGGATCACGTAGTTGATTGCCGATATCGAGTACATGGCTGAACCGGAATTCGCGCAGACCCCATGAATCAGGGCTGACGCCGGTGGTTTGGTCTAGATCATCAAGCCGATGTTGGCGCCATGGCGAGTGGCTTCGGCCAGGCGGCGCGGTACCCAGGCGCCCCCGGCCAGATAGACATCCCGAACACAGCCGTCGGCTTGCAACTGATAGTAGAGATCGGGCTGTTGCACCGAACCGTAAACGAGGACCACGCTGTCGTAACCGCGTTTCGTATAGGTGCTGCCGCCCCAGGATGACACGAACTCCAGCTCGTCCGGCTTGACCGCCGTCAGCATGAGATTCGGATGGACGGTCACGCCGGCCTTCTCCATGCGGTTCAGTACCATCCCGATGGAATATCGAGCCACCTCCGTGGCGAGATGAACCGACTTATGGAAGATATCCACCTTCTTGCCACGCTCGGCGAGATACTCCGCCACGCAGGGCGTTTGGTAATAGTCTTCCTGGGACACCAGCGCGACCCGCTCGCCGACGGCGACCTTGCCCAGCATCACATCCCAGCCCTGCGCGACGTGCGGCAAGGTGATGCCCGCCACCTCCTCCGGAACGCGCGGTAACGAACCCGTCGCGATGACAACGGTGTCGGGCGCCAGCGACTTGATCAGCGCCAGATCGACCCTGGTTTCGAGCCTGACATCGACACCCAGACGGATCATTTCGTTTTCCTCGAAATACACCTGATCCTCGAAGGAGTCGCGTCCTGGCGCCTTGGCGGCGATCAGGAGCTGCCCGCCCAGGCGCTTCCCCTGTTCCAGCAACACCACCTTGTGCCCGCGCATGGCCGCCACGCGCGCGGCCTCGCAACCGGCCGCCCCGCCGCCGACCACGACCACCCGTTTCGGGGTCTCGGCCGGCCGGTATTCCGCGTCCCAGCGGAGTTCGTTGCCGATGACCGGATTGATCGAACAAGTGGGGGTATAGGGTATGTACACCGGCTCCGATGCCTCGTCGATGCAGCGTGTGCAGCCGATACAACGGCGAATCTCGCCAAGACGGCCTTCGCGCGCCTTGTTGGCGAAATCGGGGTCGGCGATGCCGGCGCGCACCATGCCGACCAGGTCGCAATAGCCGTCCTTCAGCAGTTCCTCGGCCAGCACCGGGTCATTGATGCGGCCGGTAAACAGAACCGCGATCTTCTTGTCCATCTCGCCAAGATCGGCGCGCGATGCCTTGCCGGTTTCACGGTACTCGGCATGCGGATGATATGACGACGGCACGTACGAGGGCGCACCCCAGCAATGCCCGGTGTCGATATCGACGAAGTCGAGCAGCCCGGTTTCGCCGATGGCATAGAGCATCTCGCGCAATTCCATGTTGTCGTAGCCGCCCGGCCGGGACTCCTGGCCATTGATGCGGATGCCCAGGGCCAGCGCATCGCCCACGCGCTCGCGGACACGCCTGAGCGCCTCGACGACGAACCGAACGCGCTCCCGGGGGCCTCCGCCCCAGCGATCCTTGCGCCGGTTGGTTACCGGCGACAGGAAACTGTACCCCACCGTCTCGTGCGCGCAATGAATCTCGATGCCGTCGGCACCGGTGTTCTTCGCCACTTCGGCGGCATCGGCATAGGTTTGCAGGAGGAATTCGATCTCCTCCTCGCCGAGCACGTGCGGCGTGTAGTCCTGCGCGCCAACCACGGGCACCGGCGAGGGTGACCACAGGGCATTCAGGTGCGTCAGCTGAACGACCACGACGGCGCCGTGACGATGCACCTCGTCGGTGAATTTTTTCCAACCCTCGGCGAAAGCCGGATTCTGATAAGCAGCCTGATGACAGCCGAACCCTCCGCGCAGGGATATTTCGTCGGGTGCGCCCTTGGGCAGCGGCAGGTTGAGAAGCCAGGTTTCGCCCCCGATCCAGCCGGTACCGCCGCGAGCCTTGGCGCCATGGTGGGCGATGAAATGATCGTCGATCAATCCCGGCGCCATCGAAGAGTTGATGGTGTTGGTCGTCTCGCAGATACGGTTCGGCACGCGCATCGGGCCGACTTGCGGGGGCGCGAACAGGTGCTCGAATTTCATGCTGGTCATGACTGGCCTCTCCTCTCGGTTTCTTGTGATAGCGCTTACGCTTGCCCTGTCGGCGTCAGGATCACGATCGGGAAAGGTCTGTCGGTCTGCTTCTGGAAAAAACCCCAGGCGGGGAAAACCATGTCCAGTTTCGGCCACAACGCCTCGCGTTCCTCCGGTCGCGCGTCCCTGGCCACGGCGGTCATCTTCTTCCGGTCCAATTGCACCCAGCAGTTCGGATTGGCGCTGACATTCCGATACCAGGCGGGATGCTCGTCGTACCCCGCCAGCGAACCGACCACCACCATCTGCTCACCGTCTTGAAGGAAGACCAGGGGCGTGGTGCGCTGTTCGCCCGACTTGCGTCCAAGCACCGTCAGCAGCAGCGTCGGCAAGCCGGACGGCGACCCCTTGCCCGTCGACCAGCCATCGGGGTTGTCCAGATAGCGCTGCACGTCGGCCTTCGCATCGCCGCGGATACGTGCCAGCGACCCTGTGGCATCCTTCAGACCTTCCCAGGCTTCGTCGTTGAGAAAGTCTGGTTTTGTCATCTTGTCGCGATTGTCCGTTGTCATTGCTCGTCCTTTCCTTGGTTGCTGCGCAGATTCGCCATCGATAGAAAGTCAGTCGTCGCCAGACGCCGATGATCCGAATGGCAATGCCGGTTGGCCCGGCTATCGCTTCAGTATCGCCGCCGTCGCGTTGCCGCCCAGGCCGTTGGTTTGCGCCAACCCAACCTTGGCATCCGGCACCTGGCGAGCGCCGGCCTGGCCACGCAGTTGCCAGGTCAACTCGGCGATCTGCCAGACGCCCATGGCCGTGGTCGCCTCGCCGAAAGACACGAACCCACCCGACGGGTTGATCGGCATGCGGCCGACCGGCGTCGTCTGCCCGCTGTCGAGCAGGGCCTGCGCCTCGCCCGGTTCGCAAAGGCCCCATTCCTCGGGGAAGGCCAGTTCGTAGTAGCAGGTGTTGTCCTGCAGCTCGGTGAAGCTGATGTCCCGTGGGCCGATCGCGGCCCGCTCGAATGCCCGCATCACGGCGGCCTTGGCCTCGGTGTGGAAGCTCGGGCCCGTCGGAACCGGGCCCGCCAGTCCGCGCGGCAGGGCATCGGTGAAATCGATGGTGGCCACCGTGCTGGTGGCCACCGTGACCGGCTTGCCGGTGAACTGTCTTGCCTTCGCCGCCGAGCAGATCACCACGGCCGCCGCGCCATTGGAAACCGGGCAGATCTCGAACAGGCGCAAGGGGTTGCTGACATAAGGCGAGGCCAGCACGTCGGCGACACTGATTTCCTTCTGGAAGCGCGCGTGGGGATTGCCGACGGAACACTTGCGCGCCTTGACCGTCACGCGCGCGTATTGTTCCTCGGTGGTGCCGTGATCGAACATCCGGCGACGCGCGAGGGTGGCCCAGAAGGAAGGGCCGGGCATGCCGACGCAGCGTTGCCGCAGGAACTCAGGGTCGGTGGCCTCCTCGACGCCGGAAGTCTGGATCATTCCCTTCGGCATCACCTCGCCACCGACGACCAGCACCATGTCATGAATACCACCCGCCACCAGCGAATAGCCGACATTGAAGGCGTTGCCCCCGGCAGCGCATCCCGCCGAAAGGTTGTAGACCGGGATACCCGTCGAACCGATATCCTCGACCACGTCGTTGCCGTTCAGACCCCAGCCCTTGCCGCCGGAAAAGCGGGAACTGGCGGCCGCCACCGCCTCAATCTGCCCCCAGGACACCCCGGCATCCTTGAGCGCCATTTGCACCGCGTGACGGCATAGCTCGGTCACCGACTTGGTGCCGACCACTTCGTCACCGGTCTTGCCAAATCGGTGAACGCCCACGCCCAGAACACTGACTTCTCGCATCTGCTATCTCCGCGGCCGCCTAGACCAGTTTGAATTTCCACGAGGTGTACGCCTTCCCTTCCTCGTGGTAAAGCGTATCGACGACCAACTCGACCTGCGCGCCAACCCGGACATGCTCCAGCGGATCAACCATCTGGCCGACCATGCGCAAGCCATTGTCCATGTCGATGACGCCGATCACATAGGATTTGAACGGCTTGTCGAATTTGTGTGGCGGCGGCGGTGGGAAATCAGCCACCGAATAACTCCAGATGACACCCTTGCCACCGAAGGCGCAATCGGCCATCCGCGACTCGCCACAACGCGGGTTATGGCACTCCGCGGCCTTGGGAAAATAGGGGGTTCCGCAAGCGAGGCACTTGTTGCCCAATACCGTCGCCCCACCCTCTTCGGAAAAAAGCCCGGGGACCGCCGGCACGCGCAATACCGGAACAAAGCTGCCGCCGGCGACCGATCCTTCCTCGACGAAAGCGCCATCCACCTCGTTCGAACGTTTCTCTGCCATGGTCATATCCTTGTCAGGCCCGGGCCGCCTTGATCAGCTCGGGCAACACCTCCAGGCAGTCGGCGACGACGCCGTAGCGCGCATAGCGATAGATCGAGGCGTCCTTGTCCTTGTTGATGGCCACGATGGTTTTCGCCGCCGAACAACCCGCCATGTGCTGACTCGCGCCCGAAATGCCTGCCGCGAGGTACAGGCCGGGGCGGGTAATTTTCCCCGTGAGACCGACCTGCCGCGACGAATCGATCCAGCCATCGTCCACGATCGCTCTTGAACCGCCCCACATGCCGCCCAGGGCATCGGCCAACTGCTTCACGAGATCGTAGTTCTGGGCGCTGCCCAGACCCCGACCGCCGGAAACGATGATCTGGGCATCCTCGAGGCGTGGTCCTTCCGCCTTGGGTGACGAAACCACCCTGAAGCGCTCCTTGACGCTGGCGAGGTCGACGCTGATGGTTCGCTCGACCGGATTGCCGGGTTGCACCGCTGGCGCCGCCACGACCGTGGTGGTCACGACGGAAACCACGCTGAGCGGCGCATCCAGGCGGTACACAACGTTGGTGTCGCCGCCGAACGCTGTGGCCGTGACGTCGAGGCCGCCGTCCCGCGCCGCGACGGCAAAGGCATTCATCACCACGGCCGCACCCAGACGGCCGGCGACGCGCGGCGCGATCAGGCGTGCCGCGACGGTCTGATTGAACAGAATGGTCGTCGGCTTGACCTGGTCACAATATTGAACCAACGCTTCCACCAACGTGTCCGGCTGGAATTCGCCAAGCCTTGGATCGTTAATGACATCGAGGCCGGCGACGCCATGCGTCGCCGCCAGCGCCGATGCCTCCTTCGCGGCATCGCCGGCCACCAGCCAATGAAGCCGGGCGCCCAGGGAGTCACTCAGCTTCCTGGCCAGCGTAAGCGCCTCCTCGGTGCCACCCTCGATAAAGCTGCCCCATGTACATAGAACGATGGTCATATCGCCGCTCCTCGGTGAATAGGGAATCTGCCCATAATCATAGTTTATTCATACTGCTTCCACGCTCCCGCCGCGCCACGAATCTGTTCCGGCCTTTGCTGGGTCATTCTCGGCCACGCCTGACGTTCCCGCTTGGCTCGACGCAAAATGCCGTCACGCCCGAACGCGCCCGCCGACACCTCAATAGCTCGTGCCAGCCAAGCCATCCCGAACACCCGGCATCAACTCGATATCGCCATGGCGAGCATTGGCGCACGAAGGTTTTCGTCCGTACTTCCTCGCCCAGGCCATTTCGGTGCTGGGGACATGGATACAGCAAATCGCCATCCACTGGCTGGTGTATCGCCTGTCGGACTCGGCCGGCTTGCTCGGCATCACCGCCTTCGCGACCATGGCGCCGCAGCTGATCATTGGCCCCGTCGCCGGCGCCTGGATCGACCGCCATGACCTGCGCAAGCTCCTCGTGGCGGTCCAGATGCTGCTCTGCATCCATGCCGCCGTGCTGGCCTGGATAACCTGGACCGGCATCATCGGCCCCGGACTACTGGTTGGCATGTCCGTGGCGCTGGGCGTGCTGGCCTCGTTCGACATTCCGCTTCGTCAAACCCTGATCAGCCATCTTGTGCACAGTCCCAAGGATCTGCCGAGCGCCATGGCGTTGAACAGCATGATCTTGAACGCTGGCCGTCTTCTCGGGCCACCGCTCGCCGGCTTGCTGATCGCGTCAAGCTCGGAAGCGGCCTGCTTCTTCATCAATTCACTCACCTTCCTCGCCCCGCTGATCATCGTGACACGCCTCCGACCGACACCGAGCCCGGCCACCAGCGGTCCGCTGGGACGCCTGGTCGCCGAAGGCATTGCCCACGTCCTTGCCGATCCTCCGCTGCGCGCCTTGCTCACCATCATGGCGCTGCTCAATCTCACGGCATCGGCCGCCCTCGTGCTGCTACCGGCGTTCGCCAAGGATGTACTGGCCGGCGACGCACGCACGCTGGGGCTTCTGTCGGGGGCCGCCGGTCTCGGCGCCTTCATTGCCATGATCGACCTTGCGCGGCGCAGTGCCATGGTCCGTTTGGTCGATGCCATCGCGGCCGGAACGGCGATAAGCGCGGTCGCGCTCCTCTTGATGGCGGCGGCCCCGTCATTCTGGGTGGCCGCATTGGCGCTGCTGTTGCTGGGATTCGGAACATCGGTGGCCAATGTGGCGATCGGAACACTGGTTCAAACCCTGGCGCCGCCGGTGCTGCGCGGACGCCTGATCGCGTGGGTGGTGGCCGCGCGATTCGGTTTCGACGCGCTCGGCTCGCTCGTGAGCGGATTCGCCGCGACCCAGGTGGGCGTGATGTGTACCTTGTTCATGCAAGGCGGCGGTCTTGCCGTGACGACCGTCTGGTTGTTGCATCGACATCGAGCCCTGAAAATCGCGGTGCAGCGGCGTGTTGTCTAGTCGCGCACAACCATGACGGGGCGGAGGATGGACACCCGGGTGTTGATGATTGCCGAACTCGACGTGACAATGCCGGCATTTGGCTGGAAACCTCGCCCATGTCCATGACCCATCCCCGTCCCATCGTCGCCCTGTCGGGCGGTGTCGGAGGCGCCAAACTCTCCTTGGGCCTGTTGCGCACCCTGCCCGCCGACAGTCTGACCGTGATCGTCAATACGGCCGACGATTTCACGCACCTGGGATTGCGCATCTCGCCGGACGTCGATACGACCGTATACACGTTGGCGGACATCGTGAATCCGGAGACGGGTTGGGGGCGACGTGACGAAACCTGGAACTTCATGGCTGCCGCCGCCGCGCTGGGTGGCGAGACCTGGTTCCGGCTGGGTGACGGGGATATGGCCATGCATGTCGAACGCACTCGCCGACTGGCGACCGGTCAATCATTGAGCCAGATCACCGCGGACATGGCGCGGCGGTTGAACATCCCGGCAAGCATCATTCCCATGACCGACGACATCGTCGCCACGATCGTCGCGACCGACGCCGGCGACTTGGCCTTCCAGGATTATTTCGTGCGTCACCAGTGCGCACCAGGTGTCGTGTCGTTGCGTTTCGCCGGCGCCGAACAAGCCCGCTTGGCCGCCGCGGCGGCCGCAGCCCTGGGCAACCCCGGACTCCAAGCCGTGGTGATCTGTCCGTCGAATCCTTATCTGAGCATCGATCCGATACTGGCCATCCCCGGCATGAAGGACTTGCTGCATGGCTGCCCGGCCCCGATCGTCGCGGTCTCGCCGCTGGTCGGCGGCAAGGCGGTCAAGGGGCCCACCGCCAAGATCATGACGGAACTCGACCTATCTGTTTCATCGCTGGAGATCGCGCGGCATTACGCGGGAATCATCGACGGCCTGGTGGCCGACATCGAGGACCGCCACCTGGCCGGACAATTCGACCTGCCCGTGCTGTTCACGGAAACGCTGATGTCATCGCTCGCCGACCGCGAGCGACTGGCTTCGGAGGTGATCCGGTTCGCCGAAGGGCTGGTGAAGCAACGAAAATCACATGCCGGATGACCAGCCACGGCTGAATTTGCCACTCTCACGACTAGGAGACCCATGATGCGTTTCACCCTGATGCTTGGACTGGGCGGCTACCAAGACTACCTGGAAGTCGCCCGCGTCGCCGAAGAGGCCGGCTGGTCGGCGCTGTCTCTCCCTGACAGCATATTCTTTCCACGCCAGACCGCGTCCGCATACCCCTACGCCGACACCGATGCGGTGCGACAGTTTCTCTCGGTGGCGCCGGTCATCGAGCCTTTCGTCGCCATCGCCGGCATGGCCGCGGTGACCCGGACAATTCGCTTCTACCCGGGCGTGCTCAAGGTGCCGATCCGCCAACCGTTGTTGCTGGCGAAGTCCGTCGCCTCCCTCGCGGTCATGAGCGGCAACCGCTATTCTCTCGGCGCGGGACTCAGCCCCTGGGCAGAGGATTTCGTGTACAACGGCGTGCCTTTCGAGGATCGCGGCCATCGGATGGACGAGTGCATCGAGATCATTCGCGGCGCGCTGACCGGCGACTATTTCGAGTATCACGGCAAGCACTACGACTTTGGCCCGATGAAGATGTGCCCGGTACCCGACAAGCCCGTGCCCATTCTGATTGGTGGCCATGCCAAGCCCGCCTTGGCCCGGGCGGCACGCAGCGGCGACGGCTGGATTTCCGCCAACACCGACTTCGCCACGCTGAAATCGCTGATCGAGCAGATTGATGGGCTGCGCGCCGAGTTCGGCACTCATGGGAAAAGCGATTTCGAGATCCACGCTTTCGACGCGAGTGCCAGGACACCGGACGATTTCAAGCGACTGCGCGACATCGGCGTCACCGACATCTGCACCAGTGCCTGGAACGTCTATGACGCCTCCACTGATCGGAAGCATAAGCTGGATGGCATTCGTCGCTTCGCCGACGAGATCATTGCCCGAATGAATTGAGCCACCGTCCACGCGCTGGCGCGCCAGCGTTAGTCCGTGTGGACGATGATCGGCGGCCGCGACGAAACCAGAATTTCCCCGCACGCGATTCGCCGTGAAGTTCATGTCTTCACTGGCCAATATCCCCAGGACGACAGGAGTCATGATGAAAGTTCTCAAAGCGGGTACCCGCCTCAAGAGTGCCGTCTGCGACGCGGAGGTGATGGTGATTCGCGCAACGCCCGCCGACGTCACAATAACCTGCGGGGGCGTCGAGATGATCGGCATGCCCGACCCGAAAGTCGCCGCCGCGATCGATCCGGCGCATGCCGGCGGCTGCCTGGTCGGCAAACGTTACGTCGATGCCAAGGATCAGTTCGAGTTTCTGTGCACCAAGGGCGGCAAGGGTTCGCTGGCGCTCGACGGCGCCACTCTGACGGTCAAGCAGGCCAAAGCCCTGCCCTCCTCGGACTGAGCGGCATGAACATCGCCATGGCGCTGGAAATGGCGGCGGAGGCGTTCCCCGACCGGGTCGCCGTCACCTCCGCCGGCACCAGCATGACATACGCGCAACTGCTGGCCGCGGCCCGCTCGGCCGGCGCGGCGATTCGCGACAGCGGCTGCCGCTACGTCGGTCTGCTCGACATCAACAGCCTGGCGGTACCGGTCGCCATCTTCGCGTCGGCCTACGCCGGCGTGCCTTATGTGCCGATGAACTACCGGCTGACCAAGCCGGAGCTGGAGGAACTGCTGGGACGCATCGCGCCGGCCTTCCTGATCGCCGATCCCGCCTATGTCGATGGCCTGTCCATGCCTCCGGGCATGCGCGTCGTGACGCGAACCGAACTGCTCGATCTGGCGCGCTTGCCCGCACCGGTCGATCTCGCGCCGGCCGGCGAGCCGCACGACACCGCCATCCAGCTTTTCACCAGCGGCACCACGGGCAAGCCGAAAGCGGCCATCCTCCGCCACGAGCACCTGATGTCCTACATTCTCGGCACCATCGACTTCGGTTCCGCGGCCGAGGATGACGCGGTGCTGATCTCCGTGCCGCCCTACCACATCGCCGGCATCTCTGCCGTCCTCAGTTCCACCTATGCCGGTCGTCGCATGGTCCAGTTGCCCAACTTCGAGGCGGCGGCATGGCTCGATCTGTGCCGGAACGAGCGCGTCACCAATGCCTTTGTCGTTCCCACCGTGCTGTCCCGGGTAATCGACCACCTGAACGCCAAGGGCGAGCAACCTGGCTGTCCGGCGCTGAAGGCCGTTGCCTACGGTGGCGGCAAGATGCCGTTGGCCGTCATCGAACGGGCAATGGAACTGTTCCCCGAGACCGGCTTCACCAACGCCTACGGACTGACGGAGACGAGCTCGACCATTGCCATCCTCGATCCCGATGATCACCGCTCCGCCATCGCCGGCGACGACCCCGCCGTGCGCAAGCGACTGACGTCGGTGGGCAAGCCGATCGCCACGGTGGAAGTAGAGATTCGCGATGATGCAGGGAAGGCTGTCGGCGTCAACCAGCCCGGCGAAATCTTCGTGCGCGGCGGGCAGGTCGCCGGTGAATATCTCGGCATGGGCAGCATGCTCGACGCCAATGGCTGGTTCCCCACGCGCGACCGCGGCTATCTCGACCAGTACGGCTACCTGTACCTCGATGGCCGCGCCGACGACGTCATCGTGCGCGGCGGCGAAAACATCTCCCCGGGCGAGATCGAGGACGTGCTGCTGGCGCACCCCGCCGTGCTCGACGTCGCCATCGTCGCCATTCCCGACGAGCAATGGGGCGAGAACGTGGGCGCCGCCGTCGTGCTCAAGGAGGGCGCCGCGGCGACCGCCGACGAATTGCAGCAATGGGTCAAGGACCGCTTGCGCTCCTCGCGCGTGCCGGCCGCCATCATCTTCAAGGACCAACTGCCCTACAACGAAATGGGCAAGATCCTGAGGCGCGTCGTCAAGCAGGAACTGACCAGCCCGCCAGCCAAGTGAATCCGTACAGGAGTCGACGATGACCATGACCGACGAGGAACTGAAGCAGCTGCAACGGGACATGCGCATCCTGAAGGACATCGAAGCGATCAAGCGCGTCAAGCATGCCTATTTCCGCTGCATCGACACGGCCAATATCGAGGAGCTCAAGTCCATTTTCCACAAGGATGTCGTCGTGCACTTCATCGGTGGCACTTACGAGTGGACCTTGAATGGCCGCGAGGAGTACCTCGAGGCCATCGCCGCCAATTTCAACAACGAAGTGGTGGCCCAGCACAACGGCCATCACCCGGAAATCGACGTGCTCGGCGAGACCGAGGCCACCGGCACGTGGTACCTGCACGACAACTTCTATCGGCTCTGGGACATGCATTTCGTCACCGGCACGGCGCTCTATCGGGACCGCTATATCAAGGAGGACGGTCGCTGGCAGATTCGCGAGAGCCGGTACGAGCGCATCTACGAAATCGACCATGCCCTCGTCGAGCCGCCGCCACTGACTTTCCACTATCTGGCCAAACACGGACGCGCCCGCCCCGGCCAGACCTGACGCGCCATCGGCAGGATCGAAATGACCAGGGTACCCGCGACGCTGGCCGTGCCGGCGTTGCCTATGGCCACATCCGCACCCTCGACCGACTGACGACCACCACCCATCCATGAGCGATCCGGCACCGGCCCCAACAGCGAATCCCGTCCGGCGCAAGCAGCTGCTCGTGTTGCTGACCGCCATCTGCCTCCTCGCCGGCGCCGCCTGGGCAGCGTACTGGACCCTGCATGGTCAGTATCACCAAACCACCGATGATGCCTATGTTGCCGGCCACGTCGTGCAGGTCACCGCCCAGATCGCCGGCACCGTCGCCACCGTCGCGGCCGTGGATACCGAATTCGTCCGCGCCGGCAGCCAGCTGGTCAAACTGGACGAGACCGACAGCCACATCGCCCTCGACAAGGCGGAGGCCGAACTGGCGGAAGCCGTGCGCGATGCCCGCGTGCTGTTCGCCGCCCCGGCGGCACTACGCGCGGCTCAGCGCGACCGCGAAATCGAGGTGGCGCGGGCCCGCGACGATCTGGCGCGCCGGCGGAGCATCGCCGCCGGAGGCGCCATCCCGGATGAGGAAGTCGCGCATACCGCCGCCCGCCTCGCCAGTGCCGAAGCCCAACTGACCCAGGTCCGCGAGCAACTTGCGACCAGCCTCGCCCGCATCGCCGGCAGCGACGTTGCCCGCCACCCCGCCGTCGCGGCGGCGGCGGCGAAGTTCAACGAGGCCTACGTCAATCACCGCCGCACTTCGATCGTCGCGCCGGTCGATGGCGTCGTCGCCAAGCGCGCCGTCCAGCCGGGCCAGAGAGTCAGTCCCGGCGGCACGCTGATGGCCGTGGTGCCGCTGGCCAGCGTCTGGGTCGACGCCAACTTCAAGGAAGTCCAGCTCAAGCGCATGCGCATCGGCCAACCGGTGGCCATGCACGCCGATCTCTACGGCGGCGACCAGACCTACCATGGCCGGGTGGTCGGCATGGGCGCCGGCACCGGCTCGGCGTTCGCCATCCTGCCCGCGCAGAACGCCACCGGCAACTGGATCAAGCTGGTGCAGCGCGTGCCGGTGCGCATCGCGCTGGATCCGGCCGAACTGGCGGCGCATCCGTTGCGCATCGGCCTGTCGATGTCGGTGGATGTCGACACCAGCCAGCCGGCCGCCGACCTGCCCGATGCCGTGCGCGACGCCCCGGCGCCGGCCGTCGCCGGCAACGCCGTGGCCATGGAAGCCGCCGAACGGCGCGCCCGAGACATCATCCGGGCCAATCTCGCCACACTCGCTCCCTCATGGCCGAGCCAGCGCCGCTGAGCGGCAGCGTCCAGGAATCGCCCGCAGCGGACAATCCGGTACCCCAACCACCGCTGCCGCGCGAGCAGCGCGTGGCAGCAACGGTGGCGGTGTCGCTGGCCAGTTTCATGCATGGCGTCGACCTCGCCGTCACCAACGTCTCGGTGCCGGCCATCGCCGGCAACCTGGGCGGCTCGCTTACCCAGGGCACCTGGGCCATCACCTCCTACGCCGTCGCCAGCGCCATCGTCATCCCGCTTACCGGCTGGCTCACCACGCGCTTCGGCCAGGTGCGGGTGTTCGTCGCCTCCGTCCTCATGTTTACGCTCGCCTCGATGCTGTGCGGCCTGTCGACCAGCCTGGAAATGCTGGTGCTGGCCCGTGCCTTGCAGGGACTGACTTCCGGCCCGATGACACCGGTGGCCATGTCGCTGCTGCTGGCCGCCTACCCGCCGAACAAGGCCGCGGTGGCCATGACCGTGGCCATGATGACAGCCATGATCTCGCCGGTGGTCGGCCCCCTGCTCGGCGGCTGGATCACCGACAACCTGTCCTGGCCGTGGATCTTCTATGTCAATCTACCGGTCGGCCTCTATTCGGCATGGGCCAGTTGGCGAATTTTCCGCCACCGCGAATCGAAGCGCATCCGGCAGCCCGTCGACTACATCGGCCTGGTCCTGCTGGTCGTCTGGGTGGGCGCTTTCCAGCTCATGCTCGACCTCGGCCGCGAACACGGCTGGTTCGACTCGACGCTGGTCACCGTCTTTGGACTGGTCGCCCTGATCGCATTCCTGTTCTTTGTCGTCTGGGAATGGTACGACCCCCATCCCGTGGTCGATCTGCACCTGTTCCGGACGCCGAGTTTCACCCTCGGCGTCGTCGTGGTCGGGCTGGGCAGCATCCCGTACTTCGGCAACATCGTCGTGACCGCCCTGTGGCTGCAACAGACCATCGGTTATACCGCCACCCTCGCGGGGTCCATCGTCATGTTCGGCGGCATCGCCATGTTCATGGTCCAGCCCTTCGTCAGCAAGCTGGTCGTCCGCGCCGGCATCCGTCCGCTGGCCCTGCTGGCCCTTGGCCTGATGCTGGCCAGCGTGTACCTGCGCACGGGGTTCGCCCCCAGCCTGGGCAAGATCGATCTCATCGTGCCCCAAGTGGTGGCCGGGCTCGGCACGGCGGCGTTTTTCATGCCCCTGCTGCTGCTCGCCCTCACCGCCATACCGCAATGGCAGACGGCCAGCGCCAGCGGCCTCTACACGTTCGTGCGCATCCTGAGCACCGGCATCGGCGCCTCGCTGGCGACGACGGTCTGGGACGACCGCATCGCCCACCATCGCGGCCATCTGGCCGACCATATCTCGATCGCCGACCAGCCCGCCGTCGATGCGCTGGCGACGCTGGCGCCGGCCATGGGCGACCAGGGCGCCCTCGCCGTCATCGAGCGCATGATCGTGAACCAGGCCGAAACCCTGGCCGCCAATGACTTCGCTGCGTTTTGCGTCGTCCTGTACCTCGTCTGCATCGTCTTCGTGCTGGCGATGCCCCGGGTCAAGCCGGCCAACCGCTGCTGATGCGCGACACCCGCCCGCGGCCCGCCAGCGACGCTTGGCGCCCTCTGGCGAGCTTGCCCCTCGACCTGCCAGGGACCGGCGTCGCGATCGAATACGCCCACCGGCTGCTGTACTCGCTCGGCGCCGAGCCTCGGCGGCAACCGGGTCCGGCGGCCGCTCATCCGGCACTGGCCTGGGCCCTGAGTGGCGCCATGGCGCTCACCGGCGCGCCCGGCCAACAGGGTCGGATGTGCCCGGCGCCGATCGCCTCGTGCGTCGATGGCGCGCTGGCGGCGCTGCGTGCCCTCGCCGGCGACGACCTGACCAGCGCCTTGCCCGACGCCTCGCTGCTTGGCGAACGCGCCGCCATTGCCGGCCTTCGCCGCGGCAGGCGCGTGTCGGCCGGCGGCGCCTGCCGGCTGCTGTCCGGCGCCGACGGCTGGCTCGCCTTGAGTCTGGCGCGACCGGACGATTGGCAACTGCTGCCGGCCTGGCTCGAATCGGGCGCGCTGGATTCATGGCCCGCCGTGGCCGATGCGGTCGCCATCGCGCGCATCGACACCTTGGTCGAGCGCGGCCGCATGCTGGGGCTGGCGCTGGCGGCTGCCCGCGAGCCGCTACCGGGCCCGACGCCATGGTGCCGCGTGCTGGACCGATCGCCGACCACCAACGCAAAAGTCAGCCGTCGCGGCACGCCGCTGGTGGTCGATCTTTCCGCGCTCTGGGCCGGCCCCTTGTGCGCGCAATTGCTCGGAGCGCTGGGTGCGCGCGTGGTGAAGGTCGAAAGCTTGCGTCGGCCGGACGGCGCCCGCGGCGGCCCCCCGATTTTTCACGACCTGATGAATGCCGGCAAGGCCAGCGTCGCCCTCGACTTTTCGTCAGCCCGCGACATCGACAAGCTGCGCCACCTGCTGCTCGTCGCCGACATCGTCATCGAGTCGGCGCGGCCCCGGGCGCTGCGCCAGCTGGGCATCGACGCATCGGCCATGCTCGCCGGAAACCCTCGCCTGACCTGGCTGAGCATCACTGGCCACGGACGCACCGATGATCGGGCCGACCGGATCGCCTACGGCGACGACGCCGGGGTCGCCGCCGGACTATCGAGCCTCATGCTCGATGCCACCGGCGACATCATGTTCTGCGGCGATGCCATCGCCGATCCGCTGACCGGCGTCCACGCGGCCCTCGCCGCCTGGAGTGCCCATCGCGCCGGCGGTGGCATGCTCGTCGGCTTGGCGCTGAGCGAAGTCGTCCGGCATTGCCTGGAATTCATGCCGTCGCCCGGCATCGAGGCCACCCGCCAGCGCTGGCGCCGCTGGCAGGACATCGCCGTCGCCACCGGCCTCGCCGAACGGCGGGCGGCGATTCGGAGCGTCGCCTCGCCGGCCCGGCCGCTCGGCGCTGACACCATCGCCGTACTGACCAGCCTCGGCATCCCGTGCTGATTCGACGGGCCGAGGTGATGGGACTCGGGCGCGTCGATGTGCGCGTCGAAGCGACTCATGTCGCCAAACTGAGCCAGCGCATCGAACCCTACCCGGGAGAAGTCGTCCTCGATGCCGCCGGCGGGGCCCTGTTGCCGGGTCTCCACGACCACCATCTCCACCTGCTGTCGCTGGCCAAGGCGCTCGACTCGATCCCGTGCGGTCCGCCCGAGGTATCGAATGAAGCGCAATTGACCGCCCAGCTTAAGCGACACGCCGCGACGGCGGCCGATGATGATGGCTGGCTGCGCGGCATCGGCTACCACGAAGCCGTCGCCGGCGACATCGACCGAGCCTGGCTCGATACCGTCGTACCTGACCGACCGCTGCGCATCCAGCATCGCAGCGGCCGGCTCTGGATGTTCAACAGCGCCGCCTTGGCGCGCATCGGCGCCGGCGCGCCGCCCTTTCATCCCGGCGCCGATCTTGCGGGCGGCCGCTTCCTGGATGCCGACGACTGGTTGCGCGCGCGCTTGCCCGACCAACGACCGCCGCTGCGCCTTGCCAGCGCCCGGCTCGCCGAGCGCGGTGTCGTCGGTGTCACCGACGCCACGCCCTCGAACGGTTTGTCCGACTATCGTTATTTCGCCGAGCAGCACGCGCGCGGCCACTTGCTGCAAGAGGTGCTGATCATGGGGAGCGCCGAACTCCGTCTTGCAGAAAGGCACGATGGCGTGGCCGTCGGACCGACCAAGATTCATCTGCACGAATCGGCGCTGCCCGATTTCGACGATCTTTGCGCAGCGATACGACTCAGCCATGGCGCTGGGCGCGCGGTCGCCGTGCATTGCGTCACCGTCGCGGAACTCGTCTTCGTGGCCAGCGCGCTCGCCGAAGCCGGGCATCATCCGGGCGACCGCATCGAACACGCGTCGCTCACGCCACCCGAAACTCTCAGCCTGCTGGCCGCCGAAGGGCTGACGGTGGTGACGCAACCGAACTTCGTCTTCGAGCGCGGCGACCAATACCTGGTCGATCTGGCAGCCGCCGAGCAACCGTGGCTTTACGGTGGCCGGCGATTCCTCACCAACGGCATACCCCTGGCCGCCGGTACCGACGCGCCGTTCGGCCATGCGGACCCCTGGCGGGCCATGGCCGCCGCCGTGAATCGACACACGCGCAACGGCGCCTGCCTGAACCCGGATGAGGCCCTGACTGCCGAGGAAGCGCTGGCCTTGTTCACCGGACCGGCCACACGGCCTGGTGCGGGTTCCCGCGCCATCCACGCGGGTGCGACGGCCGATCTGTGCCTGCTGGATCGGCCGTGGCGGGATGCCCGGGCAGACCTTGCCGCCGTGCAGGTGATCGCCACCCTCCGCGCCGGCACGCTGATCCACAGCCCCCAATGACAACGGGCGGCCAAGGCCGCCCGTTGTCGTGGGACTACCTGCTAACTGCTTACCACTTGTAGTTGAAGCTCAGGCCGTAGGTGCGCGGCTCCTGCCAGTTGGCAGTGCGGATCATGCCGAAATCGATGCCGCCGATCTGCTTCTGCTTGTCCGTCAGGTTCTTGACCCACAGCGAGATGTCCGCCGAACCCGGTCCTCCGATCGGCAGGCCGGCGAGCAGCAAGCGGGCATTGACGTTCTCGAGCGCTGGCATCTTCACATCGCGACATAGATAGCTGCCGCCGGCATTGGCCGCCGTCAGGCTCTTGTTGCAGGCGTAAAGATACGTCTCGGCCGTATAGCTGAAGTCGACGATTCCGCGCAAGGTACCCCAGGCCGTCTTGGCCAGTCGGCCATCGATGTTGAGGCTGAAGGTATGTTTGGGTGCCCACGGCGCCTCCCGGTTGCTGGCGGTGTCGATGAGAGGTCGACCGGGAATATTCAGGGCATTGTCCATGTACTTGTCGAACTCGGTCTTCAGATAACCGTAGCTGGCCTGAATCTTCCAGCCATCGACCGGCACGATGGCGCCTTCCAGTTCCAGACCCTTGTAGGTCGACTTGCCAGCGTTGGCCATGATCGACTCGGTCGACGCCGGCGCCAGGCGCGTCAATTGCTGATCGGTAATCTTGGTCTGGAACACCGCCGCATTGATCTGGGCACGATTGTTAAGGAAGGTCTTCTTCACACCCAGTTCGATCGACTTCGACTTCTGCGGCTTGTACGGCGTCAAGACGTTCATGGTGGTCAGCTCGCTGCTGAAACCGCCGCTTTTCCAGCCCTCGGCGATGCGAGCGTACACGTTGGTCGTCGCGTCGAGCTTGTAGGCGAGTGCCGCCATTGGCGTATTACCCGAGAAGTCCTCGCTGTAATCGACGCGGCCAAAGCCATTCGACTTGAATGGCCCATTGAAGCCCGTGGTATTGAATCGATGCGTCCAGCCTTTCTTTTCCTCCTCGGTGCGGCGCAAGCCCAGCGTCGCGGTCAGGCTGTCGGTCACCGCGTAGTCGACCTGACCGAACACGGCCTTGGCATCGGTCTTGGCGCTGTAGTCGCTGCGAACGAACGGCGTCCCGAAAAAGCCGAAGTCCTGCGGGCCGCGAGTCACGCCGTCATCCTTGAACCAATAGGCGCCGAGAACGAATTTCACGGGACCCGCATTGCCGATCCACTGCAGCTCGTGCGACTTCTGATCGTAATCGGTGGTCCGATCGTAGTACATGTTCATGCCCCAGTTGAACCCTGGGAAGACCTGAACCGAGGCCAGCGGTGTGCCGTCGATGTCGTTTCGATCGTTGTAGCGCATTTCGCGCTTGGCGAAGATGTACTTCAGCGTGTGGTTGTCGTTGAGCTTGTAGCTGGCGGTCAACGCATGGCCTTCCGCATCCAGGCGCTCCCACAAGCCAGCATAGCCATTGGCCGCCAGTTTGCTGGGGGCGGATGACCGCAAATAGGGCAACATGGCGTTGTGTTGCGCGTTGCCCAATGCCGTCACCACGGCCGTGCCACCAAATACCGAGGCGAAGGGCAGCCAGAAAGTCTTGAGGCTTCCGCTCCAGCCGGACAAGGAGTCGAGCGTGGTAACCGGCGGGCCATTGTCGGCTTCGGACTTGTCATAGGTGTAATCGACCTTCAGGTCCTTGGTGAAGTCGAGCGTGGCGGCCAACCGGTACGCCGTCTTGTCCCGCGAGGACCAGTCGGGGCCGTTGGGATTCTTGATCACGCCGTCACGATCTTCCTTGCGCACGCCGAGGCTGACGCTGGCGATTCCCATCTTGGGCAGATCCAGCGCGATGCGTTCGACCGAGTGCTTGTAATTGCCGATCTCGATACCCACCGAGCCGCCCCAGACACCAGTCGGCCGACGCCTGACGAAGTGCACCGCTCCGCCCTCGGTGTTCCGCCCGAACAGCGTTCCCTGCGGACCACGCAAGACTTCGATACGTTCGACCTCCACGACATCGAACACGGCGCCCTGCGTCTTGCCAATATAGATACCGTCGACATACATGCCGACCGGCGGATCCACCCAAATGGCCGGCTGTCCCTGCACGCTGCCGCGCAGACCAACGGTCGAAATCAGGTTCGACGTGTTGTTGGAGCGATACATCAGGTTGGGCGCCAGCGCGTTCAGGTTGGCCAACCCCTCGATACCGCGCGTCTCGAGTTGGGCGCCGCTGATCGCCGTGATGGACAGCGGCACATCCTGCAGCTTCTCCTGACGCTTCTGCGCCGTGACGATGACTTCCTCGATCTGCGACTGGGCAAAGGCCCCGCCGGCATAGGCAGCCGCCAGAAGCAGCGGCAGGGTGCGAACAATGTGTTGCTGTTTCGGTTTCCTCATTTGGTCTTCCCTTCCTTTGTATGACTTTGGTTGTAGATGCGGCAGGCTGATCATGACGATATTGGCAGCGACACGCCATCGTCCATACGGACGAATGAGCCCCTTCCGACCAAACGGTGTAGTTTCTGCACAACATTGCCGCGCAATACCGCAGCGCAGCATCGAGACGAGCGTCTCAGCGCGGGTAGTAACCGACGCCGACGATGTGCTGATCAACCTTCTGGATGAAGGTCCGTTTTGACTCGACTTGCCGCGTCACGGGATTGCGCCACGTATAGTCGAGTTCGGCGCGATCGGCATCGCGCAGTTTCTGCGCCATCTCGACGACGATGTGACGGCCATTGGCATCGGTAAGCTTGCGACTGTCGCTGCCCACCAGCTGCGGCAGGGAACCGTGCGCCACCATCTTCATATCACGGCTGTCGACGACGAAGACGTAGAGGTCGTCCTGGACATAGGCGCCGTTGAGATCGCCAAAGTCAGCCATGGCGCGACGGCTGTCCTTCTGCATCGCCGCGACGGCCTGCTCCAGAAGCGCCCTCGCCTGGCTGGCCGTCGCGCGCGGAATATAAAAGCCGACCGAGATGATCCTGTCGCCGACCCGTTTGAAGAAGGCCAGCTTGCGCTCCTCGCGCTGGTCCACGCGATTCAGCCAGCGGTACTCGACGTGGCCGCTGCCTTTCTCGCGCGCGGTCTTCAGCATTTCGCGGAAGAAAGGCTTGCCCGCCGAGTCTCGCATGTCGGCAACGTTGCGGCCGACCAGCACCGAAGACGAGCCACCACTGGCCAGGAAGTTGCCATCGGTGGCGAGCACGTACACGTAGAGTTCGCCGTCCTCGAATCGGCCCGATTCGGCAAAGTCCGCCAGCGCCTTGTCGCCGCGCCGGCGGTAGTGCGAGACAGCGCGGGCCAGGAGCGCTTTGGCGCGGTCAACCTTGGCGACATCGAGTGACTCGATCTCGCTGGCCACCGCTCGATCCCCCGCCCACGCGGGCGTGATCGCCAGGCAACAAGCCGCGGCAACGATTGCCCGCAACATCCCGGGAGGCCTGACAAGCATCATGGCGACTTCCTCCCGGAGCGTTCCGTCATCAGCCTAGCCTGAACGACCGCCTTGCGCCATCCAGAGTCGGGCCAGGTCGGCCGCGCCATCCGTCCCGGCGACGCTGCGCAGAACCTGGGCGGCCTTGGCCCGATTGCCCGCCTGGAGATATGCCATGCCCAGATGGAGCTTGGCGTCCTCGGCACGCTTCAGCCCGCCCTTGGCGATGCCCTGCTCGATCATGGCGATGCCCTTGTCGACATCACCGTTCGTGACAAACGCATACCCCACCTTGACCGATGCCTCGCCATCCTTGGCCGCCATGGCGGCTTTTTCATCGTCGGCCAGCGTCTTGCGGTCGTCGTCGGTCTGCTTGTTCGCCAAGTCGCGCAAACGTTTGTGGCGATCCGCCTCCGCCCCGGTGCCCAATACACCCTTGGCGAATCCCTCGGTCACGACCTTCTTGGCTTCCGCCGGCAAACCCGCCTGCAGCGCGAGCTGGGCCATCTCCATGAAATCGCTGCCCTCGCGCAAATTGCCGGTGGCGAACATCAGCCGATAGACATCGAGTGACAAGCGATCGGAAAACCCGGGCTTGCGCTGGATACGCGCCAACAAATCGGCCCAATATTCCTTTTTCGGATGATGAACGACCAGCTTTTCCAGCGCGTTGGCATAACCTGTCTTGTCGTTCAACTTGAGGTAGCAATTGGCGAGCAGCTGCAATTGATCCTCGCCGGGACTCCGCCCCGCCCTTTCGTCGGCCGCGACCGCCTCGTTGATCGCCTTGGCCGCCTCGGCGTAGTCGCCATTCAGATACTGGGCCTGCATCATCAGCGTGCGCATGGCCGCCGAGGAGCCGCCGGCCTTGAAGTAGCGCTGCGCCCAGCCGATGGCCTTGCCGTAATCCTTGGCCCGGTAATACGTTCCCGCCACCGCCTCCATGATCTTGGCCTGCTCGGCTTCCGGCAGCTTGCCCGAGTTGATCACCCCCTCGAAGGATTTCGCCGCCAGTTCCGTCTCGCCCGCACCCGAGGCAGCGCTGCCGCGCATGCGGTCGAGGATGTAGTTTTCGTAGGCGGTCTTGCCGCTTACCGCGTCGGCTTCGCGAATCTTGGCCAGGGCTTCCTTGTATTTCTGCGCCTTCATCAACTCCTGCGCGGCCTGCAAGGGCTTGCCCACTTCCGGACGCAGTGATTCCTGCGCGTGGACACTCGACAGTCCGACGCCCTCCGGCGTAACCGAACCGACCCACGAACCAAGGGCCAGCAGCCCCAAGACAAGGACACTCACACGCTTCATGGAAATCAACCTCGCGTTAGTTTCTTTCTCGCTGGCGCCCGGCGGTTCGCCGCGGCCCTAGCCTTCACTGAACGAACTGCTCGTTGCCGACCAAGCCGATCTTGGTCACGCCCAGCCGTTGCGCCGACGCCATGACCATGGCCACGGACTTGTAGCTGACAAGCTTGTTGGGGCGCAAATGAACTTCCGGCTGCTCCGGCCGTTCCGTCAGCTCCTTCAGGCGTTGTTCCAGTCCCGCCTTGTCTGAAACCACCTCGCCGTTCCAGATCACCGTGCCGTCGAAATCGACATCGATGCGAACGACCTCCGGCGGCTTCAAGGGAGGCGGCGGATTGCCCACCGGCATGTTCAGCTTGACGGCATGGGTCTGGATTGGAATGGTGATGATCAGCATGATCAACAGCACCAGCATCACGTCGATCAGGGGCGTCGTGTTGATATCGACCATCACCTCCGGATCGCCCGAGGCGCTGCCGGAACCCACGTTCATGCCCATGCTTGACTCCTTTCCTTCGCTATTGGCGGACGGGTGGCTCGGTAATGAAACCGACCTTGGCAATCGCCGCCCGCTGGCAGGCGACAACAACCTTGCCCACCGACTCGTAACGCGCGTCCATGTCACCGCGGATATGCACTTCCGGCTGCGGACTCAGCACCGATACCTTCTTCAGGCGCTCGACCAGCACCTCGAGGTCCGGCAGGTACTCCGTGTTCCAGAAGATATCGCCATCGCGGCTGACTGAAATCAGGACATTCTCGGGCTTGGTCTGGGTCACCACGTTCGTCTCCTTCGGCAGCTGCACCGGGACGGATTGAGTGACCACCGGGATGGTGATGAGGAAGATGATCAGCAGCACCAGCATGACGTCCACCAGCGGCGTCGTGTTGATCGCGGAGACCACTTCGTCTTCATCGCCGCCCTCGGCGGGACCGACGGTCATGCTCATGATCTAGCCCTTTCGGGATTGCTTGCTGATCATCACCATGTGCAGTTCGCCGGAGAAGGCGCGGACGTTCTCCATGGCCACCTTGTTGCGACGGACCAGCCAGTTGTAACCAAGCACGGCCGGAACGGCGACGGCAAGACCGATGGCGGTCATGATGAGCGCCTCGCCCACCGGCCCGGCCACCTTGTCGATCGACGCCTGGCCGGCGATACCGATCGCGGTCAAGGCGTGATAGATGCCCCAGACAGTACCGAACAGGCCGACAAACGGAGCCGTCGAACCAACGGTGGCAAGAAAGGCCAGGCCGTCCTGCAAACGATTCTGGACGTTCTCGACGGCGCGCTGAACCTGCATGGTGATCCAGGTATTCAAGTCGATCTGATCAAGCTGCGAGCCTTCGTGATGCTGACCCGCACCCAGCGCCCGCTCGGCGATGAAGCGGAAGGCATTGCCCTCGGCCAGCGAGTTGGCTCCGTCCTGGAGGCTGCCGGCGCTCCAGAATGTCTTCTTGGCCGCCTTGTACTGCCTGAACAGCTTGCTCTGCTCGACCACCTTGACGACAAGGATGTACCAAGTGCCCATCGACATGATCACCAGGATCATCAGGGTACCCTTGGCGACGAAGTCGCCGGTCTTCCACAAGGCATCGAGGCCATAGGGGTTCTCCACCACTTCCGTCGCCTTGGACGACGGCGCGGGCGGAGCGACCGGCGTGCCGGCGCTCTCGGCCGTCGCCGCGGGGCTTTGGGCGTTGGCCACTTCGGGCAGAGCGCAAATGCCGGCCGCGCAAACGACGACCAACGCGGCGACCAGGACTCTGAGACGTTTGATGATAGACATGACTCCTCCTTCGTTGCGTACGGATTACTACGGTTACAGTGAAATCACTGAAGCTTCCATGTGTACTTCAGGCTCGCCCAAGACTGCTCCGGCTTGCCATCCACGGTTCCCGGCTTGAACTGGCAACGCCCGAGCGCGTTGCGCGCGGCCTCGTCCAGGCGAGCGTAACCGCTCGAGGATTCGACTTCGCTCTTCACCACCCGGCCGTCGGTATCGATCAGGAAGCGCAGCACCACGGTGCCCTCCTCTTCCAGGCGACGCGAGGCCGACGGGTATTCGGGCTCGGCGCAGGAGCGCTTGGCATCGATGACGGGGGGAACCCTGACCGCGGGCCTGGGCGCCGCCTGTACCACGGGGGGTGCGGGCTCGGGCGCCGGCGGTGGCAATGTCCTGGCGATGGCGGTAATGGCCCCTGGATTGGCCTGCTGCACCGCCGCAACATTCACCTCGGGCGGCGGAATGAAGGGAGGCGGTGGCGGCGCCAGCTTGGGCGGCGGCGGCGGCGGCTTGTCGGGCTGCGCCTTCTTGATCTCTTCGATCAAGCGCGTCTCCAGCGGCCCCTTGACCACCTCGACCACCTTGCGGGCCAAGCCGTTCATCAGCCCATAAACCAGGGCGACATGAAAGATGATGACAAAAGCGATACCGGCCAGATGCTTCGCCGGATTTCGCTGCTGCTGCGCGTAATCGAGTTGCGCGTAAGTCATTACTGCCTCCTCGGCCTGCTGCACGCTTCGGTGCTTCGTCTTGGCTGAATCACAGCTTCATGCATCGCGATGGCGCCCACACCGGCCATCGATCCCGTTCGGCTGCGATGCCTCATTATTGCAAGAATAGTGACATCGACAACAGCCTCGATCATCGTCCGAATGAACGATCATGCGCCCTTGGCAAATCGATCACGCAACTCGTTCTTGAGAACCTTGTTCGAAGCATTGACCGGCAGTTGTCGGGCAAATCGAACAAAGCGCGGCACCTTGTAATTGGCCATGCGGCCGCGCGACCATGCGATGACGTCGTCTTCGGTCAGGCCGGCGTCGGCGCGCGGCACGACCCAGGCACAACCGACCTCGCCAAGCCGTTCGTCGGGAACACCGATCACGGCCACCTGGGCAATCGCCGGATGTTCGGTCAGCATCGCCTCCACCTCCGCGGGGTAGCAATTGAAACCGCCAACGATGAACATGTCCTTCAGTCTGTCGGTGATGCGCAGGTAGCCGCGCTCGTCAACCACGCCAACGTCGCCGGTATGCAGCCAGCCCGCCGCGTCGATCGTTTCCGCCGTGGCCTTGGCATCCTCGAAATATCCCTTCATGACATGATAGCCCCGCAGGCAGACTTCGCCCGCCTGGCCGGCCGGCATGGGCCGATTGGCGGTGTCCATGATGCGCAACTCGGTGCCGGGGATCGCCTTGCCGCAGGTCGTCGCGATTGTCGTCGCATCATCGTCCGGATCGCAAATTGTCGCCAATCCGCCACACTCGGTGAGACCATAGGCCGTGGTGACGACGCGGATGTTCAACTCCTTGCGCATCCGCTCGATCAGCACGGGCGGAATGGTCGCAGCCCCGGTGACCGCCACGCGCAGAGTGGCAAGATCGGCCTGCGCCAGACGCGGATGCGCCAGCATGGTCAGATAAAGCGTCGGTGGTCCCGGCATGACGCTGATGCGATCGCGCTCGATGCGGCCGAGAATGTCGTCGGCATCGAACACCGGTTGCGGCAGAATGGTCGCGCCGGCAATCAGGCAGGTCAGCCAGCCGGCCTTGTAGCCGAATGAATGAAAGAACGGATTGACGATCAGGTAGCGGTCGCCGGGCACCAGGCCAATCACCTTGGCATACTCGGTGAAGGCGCGAACCGCCGCGCCGTGCGTCGACATCACACCCTTGGGCCTGCCGGTGGTACCCGAGGTGAACAGCAGGTCGGCCAAATCGTCGGCCTTGACCTTCGACGCCGTCCGCCTTGCCCTGCCTTCGTCGACGCCGCTCGCCAGGTTGAGAAATTCGAGCCAGGCCATGTCATGTCGGCTCGGGTCGCGGCGCGCGGTCCCGATGACGACGATATGGCGGAGCGACGAGGGTCGCTGGCCGCTCAGCATGTCCGGGTAATACGATCCCAGAAAATCGCCGATGCAGAACAGCACGCGGGCGCCGCTGCGGTTCAGGATATCGGCGGCCTCGGCGCCCTTCATGCGGGTATTGATCGGCACCAGCACCGCACCGGCACAATGCGCGCCGAGCGCTGCAACCACCCACTCCGCCTGGTTCGGCGCCCAAATGCCGACGCGATCACCCGGTTGCACCTCCAGCGCCATCAGCGCGCGCGCGACCACCAAGGCCCAGCCGGCCAGTTCCGCATAGGTGATGGCGACGCCATCCTGCTCGATGGCGGCGCGCGACGCATGTTCGCTTGCCGCGGCAAACAGCAGCGCGGGAATGGTGTCCGGCGCCTTCGATGTACGCTCGCCTCCGATCACGATTCCGCTCCCGCCTGTTTCATCGTAACAGCTTCGCCTTGCATCGCTCCCATCCTGATTCCTCCGTGCACCAGCCGGCTTGTTCCTCGCAGCACGATCCATGCCATGGGGCTGCCAATATAGCCCGGCATCCTTTCATCCGCCCCCGGTGCATGCATCGTCTGAGCAGACTAGCGCATCGCCGATCATCGACATCTTGCGCGTCATGAACCACCAACAGCGAGCGGTGTCGGCCAGGCCAGCGCCGATGTTGCAGACGCAACCCGCCGTCGGCGGCGACCGAACTCCAGCACGAGGCTGTTTCAATAGGTTCCATATCTGTTTCACCGGCGAATCCACAGGCCAACCGGCTAGTCCCCGTGGACGATGCCGGCGTCGCCCGCCACCACGAAGAATCATCGTTGGAGGATCCGAATCATGAGCGATGCCGTCGAGCAGTTGATGCTGGGCAAGACATGGGAACAGTTTTGCGAGGCCCTGAAAAGCGCCGGGCAGCAGATCCTGCGGCCCGAAGCGCCAGACACGCCACTCGACCGGGCGGAAGGCTATCGATATCTCTCGCGACTGGTGCGCGTCGCGCTCGAGATGCACGTCGAATTCGCCGATCCCGACTTTCCGGGGTTCATCGTGCCATCGCACGAAACGATCAAGATCGGCGCCGACAGCCCCGATAACCTCTACATGTCGGCGCGCCTCGACGGACGCAACGAGTACCGGGTCAGCGGCCGGCGCGGCACGGTCGCGACACTCAATTTCGCCACCAAGAAAGGCGGTTACGCCAATCGGGACGGACGCATGGACGGCACCGGCTTCCTGGCCGCCAAGGACATGACATTCGAAGCCGATGGCCGTTTCGAGTTGACCCTGAGCCGGCAGCCCCAACCGGGCAACTGGCTGCCGATGGAGGCGGACACCAATCAGTTGCTCGTCCGCCAGACTTTCCTCGACCGCCGGACGGAGCAGCCCGCACAGCTTCGCATCGAAAGAATCGGCGGCTCGGCGAAGCCCAAGCCTCTGGATCCGGTCCTGTTTCACGACAATCTATCGCGCGCCGGCGCCTTCGTCGGCAATACCGCGCGCTTGTTCGCCGACTGGGCGCAAGGTTATCGCACCCGCGTCAACTGCCTGCCTCCGGCCGACCAGGCGGTTTGCCAGGCCGCCGGCGGCGACCCCAACATCTTCTACTACCATGGCTACTGGCAACTCGAAGAGGATGAGGCGCTGTTGATCGAACTGCCGCGCATTCCCGATTGCGATTTCTGGAACCTGCAAGTCGACAATTACTGGATGGAGTCACTCGACTACCGGTACCACCGCATCCATCTGAACAAACACAATGCCATCCTCGACGACGATGGCCGCCTGACGGTCATCGTCGCCGAACGCGATCCCGGCCTGCCAAACTGGCTGGAGACGGCCGGCCACCGGAGCGGCACGCTGTGTTTTCGCTGGATAGGCGCCCGCGAGCACCTTCATCCCGCCGCCCGCGTGGTCAAACTCGATGCCTTGAGACGCTGAGCGATCATGACTTTCGACATGAACTCCCTGCTCGACGAGGCATCGCGCCGCGCCGGCGGACTCACCGATTTCGGCGACGAGGCATTTCGCCCGGCGCTTGCGCAACTGCTCGCCTGCCTGGACCGCGAAGGGCGGCTATCCGCCGCCGGCCGCGGGTTGCTGACCGGACGAATCGTCGAGATGCTGAAGAACCGCCTCGTCCTCGAAGATCATGTCCGCCGGCATCCAGACATCCTCGACGAAGCCAACGATGATCCGATCGTCATCGTCGGGCTGCCGCGCACCGGCACCACGCTGTTGCAGCGCATCCTGAGCTGCGACCCGCGTTTCTATCCCATGCTCTGGTGGGAATGTCGATACCCCGCGCCCGGGCAACCCGCGGTCGCCGGCGGCGAAGATCCGCGCGTGGCGCTCGCCCGCGCCGAGGTGCGCGCCATGGTCGAGGCCAATCCGGCGTTGCTGGCCATCCACCCGTTCGACGCCGAGGCGGCCGACGAAGAGGGCATGCTGATGGAGCATTCGTTCATGAGCTTCTTCGATTCCTACGCCGACATCCCGGGCTATACCGAATGGATGTGGAGCCACGACCAGACGCCGGCCTACCGGCACCTGCAACGGATGCTCAAGTTCATCCAGTGGCAGAAACGCCGGCGCGGCGTCGCGGCCGATCGCTGGGTGCTCAAGGCGCCCCATCACCTGCGCCAGATCGACGTGCTGTTCAAGGTCTTCCCGGGCGCGCAGGTCATCCAGACCCATCGCGATCCGCTGGAAACGATTCCCTCGATCGCCAGTTTCGTCTACAACCTGTGGGCGGTGTACATGGACCAACCGGATCCCGCGCGCGCCGGCCGGCAGTGGTCGGACATTTTTGCCCGCGGCACGGCCGCGACCATGGCGTTCCGCGACGCCGGGGCCGCCGAGCGCTTCCTCGACATAGGGTTCGCCGACACGCTGACCCAGCCGCTATCGGTGGTCGAGGACATCTACGCCTTCGTCGGCCTCGATCTGCCGGCGGACATCCAGGAACGGATGCAGCGCTACCTGGAGGACAACCGGCGCGAAAAGCGCCCGGCGCATGACTATGCCGCCGCGTATTTCGGCTTGTCGGCAGCGGGCATCAGCCGCGACTTCGCCGTCTACCGGCAGCGCTACATCCTTCCCCACCAGGCCTAACTTGCCGCCTCGGCCGCGACGGTGGCGATGAAAGTCAGCCATGGCGGCACGCCGACCGGCGGCCGCCAGGTCATCGTCATCGGCCGTTCAACGGCACAGACAGCCGCCGTCCACGGCCAGCGCCTGGCCGGTGACGAAGCTGGCCTTGGCCGAGCATAGCCAGATCACCGCCTCGGCGATTTCCTCGGCAGTGCCCATGCGCTGCATGGGCGTCATCGCCTCGATCCGCGCCTTCATGGCCGGATCCTTCATGAGCGGATCGGTCATGCTGGTGGCGATTACCCCCGGGCAAACGGCATTGACGCGGATGCCCATGGCGGCGTAACGCAACGCCGCGGCGCGCGTGATGCCGACGACGCCGTGCTTGCTGGCGGTGTAGTCCACCGTGCCCTGACCCGACAGTCCGGCGATCGAACTGGTGTTGACGATGGTGCCGCCCCCTTGCCTGATCATCTGCTCGATCTCGAACTTGAGCCCGTAGGCGACGCCATTCAAGTTGATTTCGATGGTGCGGCGAAACACGTCGAGGTCGAAATCTGGCCTGGAATTGGAAACGCCGGCGTTGTTGAAAGCGCAGTCGAGACGACCGAACTCGGCCACGGTGCCCTCCACCAGCGCCTTCACCTCCTGTTCGCTGGCGACGTTGCAAGCCTTGAAGGCCGCCGTGCCGCCGGCCTGGCGGATCATGGCGACGGTTTCGTCGCCCGACGCCGCATTGACATCGGACACTATCACCCTGGCGCCCTCGCGCGCGAACGCGAGCGCCGTGGCCCGACCGATACCGCTTCCCGCCCCGGTCACCAGGGCCACCTTGCCATCGAACAACGCCATGCGTTTCTCCTCTCTCAATGAATCGAAAAATCCGGGGATCGCCGATGCTTCCGCTCAAGCCGCCGGCGGCCTGATGACGTACTGGCTGGTCGGCACCACGTCGATCATGTGCTGGCCGCTGGCTTCGTTGCGGTCGATGAAACGGGCGCAACTGTCCATCATCGCCTGCACGTTGCGCCGCAGCTTGTCCTGGTCGCCGACGGCATCGAAGAAGACCGCCAGATCGGTCATCGCCTCGGGCGGAAAGCATTCTTCGACCAGCGCGTCGATGCGCGGCGCGGCATAGGTCAGCGGGCGCACCACCACGTTCTGCACGTAGAGAAACGTGCTTTGCGTATCGATGGCGATCTGCGTGTGCGAGTTATGCCAGACATCCAGCCAGGCCTCATGGCTGAGCCGCGGCGGGCGCCGTAGAAACGCCAGTTGCGAAAACCCCCAGGTGCGTTCCCCCGCCCTTGCCGGATGGCGGGTGTTGCGGATCGGCTGCGACTCGGTGACCAGGTATCCTTCGGCGCGTTCGACCGCCGCGGCGATGGCGAGATCGAACGGCCGGCGGAATTTCTCAATCGCGGTATCGACCCAGATCGACAGCAATCCCTCCATCTGCGGCCGCGTGTTGGTCTGGCGCAGAGTGTCGGCCGGCGCGACATCGTCGTCCGCCACGTTGACCTGCAAGCCGCGCGCGCCGAGATCAAGCAACTTTTCCGCCAGATCGCCCCGCAGTCGTCGGCTGAAGTCGGCGCGGCCATCGCCGGACGCGCGCCACAGCGCATAGATCACTTTTTCCAAGCTCGCCCCCTCTTGTTCGTTCGCAACCGGATGCCCAGCCATTCTTTTCCGCCCGAATCCGGCGGGAATCGTCCATTTGGACGGTTTGGGCGGCAGTGAAGCCGTCTAGTGTTGCCATCATCATCAATATTCCGCCGGCAACGCCTGTCGGCCTTCGACGCCATGAACGATACCGCCAATGTCGCCGCGCCGCCCCGCGTCCTGACGCGAACCGATGGCCGCGTGCTGCACGTCACCATCAATCGCCCCGAACGCCACAACGCGCTGGACTCGGCAACCCATGCCCAACTGGCGGATGCCTTTGATCGCTTCGCCGCCGATGACGAGCTATGGGTCGCCGTGATCCGTGGCGCGGGCGACCGGGCTTTTTGCGCCGGCGGCGATCTCAAGGCGATGAATGAAGCCGCGAAGGGTGGTGAGTCCTATGTCGCCCCGCCGAGCGGTTACGGTGGACTGACCAGCCGGTTCGATCTCAACAAGCCGGTTATTGCGGCCGTCAATGGGCTGGCCATGGGTGGCGGCTTCGAGATTGCCCTGGCCGCCGATATCGTCATCGCCGTCGAACATGCCCGGTTCGGGCTGCCGGAACCCTTGATCGGGGCGGCCGCGCTGGCCGGTGGCATGCATCGACTGCCACGTCAAATCGGCATGAAACGGGCAATGGGCCTGCTTCTGTCGGGAGACAGCATCGATGCGCGGACGGCCTTCGAGTGGGGGCTGGTGAACGAGGTGGCGTCCGCCACGGAATTCGAGGACGTCATTGCCGCATGGCTGGCCAAGTTGCTGCGCGCGGCGCCGCTGTCGCTGCGCGTGACCAAGGAATGCGTTCGCGAGGGCCTCAACCTGACCCTGGAGGAGGCCATCCGTCGCCAGGATGCCGACGGCTATCCCACCCTGAACGCGCTGCGCCGGAGCCACGACGTTCTCGAAGGCATCGCTGCCTTCGCCGAAAAGCGGCAACCCAAGTGGGAGGGACGCTGATGGATCAGCAGCAGCTGGCTTCGGTCCTGGCCGGCTGGCTGGCGGCGCGCCGCCCGGGGAAACGCGACATCGTCGTCGCCGACTTGCGCAATCCGTCGCAGGGCTATTCCAACGAGACCTGGCTGTGCGACCTTGCCTGGAACGACGATGGCGGCGCGCACCAATATCAACCCCTGGTGCTGCGCATCCAGACCACGGCGGTCGGCACCTTTCCCGATTACGACCTCGCCAAGCAGTACCGCTGCATGACGGCGCTCCAGGACACCACCATCCCGGTGCCGCGGCTGTTCGGTTTCGAGCCCGACCCGGCCCTGCTCGGCGCGCCGTTTTTCCTGATGGAGCGGGTCGATGGCCTGGTGCCGAACGAGAACCCGCTTTATCACCTCGAGGGCTGGCTGCACGAACTGCCGGCGGACCAGCAGGCCGACCACTGGCTGCAGGGCATCGACGCCATCGCCCGGCTGGCCCGCATCGATCCGTGGGCGCAAGGCTTCGAATTCCTGGCGGCGCCCGAATGGCGGGACGATCCCCTCGGCCAGCAACTCGAGTACTTCCGCGCGCACATGTGCTGGGCCGAAAGCCTCAACCGACCCTATCCCCATCTGCAACGCGCCTGGTCCTGGTTGCGCGACCATCGCCCGGCGCCCATGCCGGGAGGCCTGTGCTGGGGCGATGCCAAGCTGGGCAACTGCGTCTTCCGCAACGGTCGCCTGGTGGCGATGCTCGACTGGGAAGGCGCCCATCTCGGCAGTCCCGTGATGGACCTCGCCTGGTGGCTCACTCTCGATCGCTGCCTTTGCGAAGGTTATGGCCTGCCCCGGCTGGCCGGACTGCCGGGACGCGCGGAAAGTGTGGCTCGCTGGGAAGCCGGCGCCGGACAATCCGCCACCGATTTGGAATACTACGAGGTATTCAGCGCCTTCAAGTTTGCCAGTATCATGGCCCGCATCGGTACGCTGTTCCAGCAACGCGGCCTGGCCCCGGAGGGCTTCCAGATGGATACTGACAACGGTGGCGCCCGCGTCCTGAGCCTGCTTGGCGAACGATATGGCTTCGGGAGCAAAGAATGACTGGCAGCATCGGCCCCCTGCTTCACGCGGACGAATACTTCAATCACCAGATTGTCGAAACCTTCGCCTCGGTCTTGCAGAGCGACTATTCATGGACCGAGAAGGTCTGCGGCATGGCCGCCGCGCGCGACGGCTCGCTGGCCATCGGCTTCGGTTTCGGCAAGTATGCGAACCGCAACGTAGTCGATGCCTACGGCGGCCTTTCGCGCGGCGTCGAGCAATGGACGGTGCGCGCCAGCCGCGAGCTGTCATCCGATCCGAACGGCATCGATGTCGGCCCCTTGCGCTACGAGGTCATCAAGCCGCTGAACAGGATCCGCGTCGTGCTCGAACGCAACGATATTCAGCCCATCGCCTTCGACATCGTCCTCGACGGCGTCGTCCCCTGCATGCTGGAGGAACGCGAGGACCGGCGCACGCTGACCGGCTATCGGCACAGCGCCGACCAGATCCGCTACCATCAGACCGGCACCGCCCGCGGCTGGCTGGAGGTCGATGGCAGGCGGCACGCGATCGGCCCCGATACCTGGATCATGACGCGCGACCACTCCTGGGGCTTGCGCCCGGCGGTCGGCGAGCCGATGCGCGACCTGCCGCCCGACCCGATGGACTCCGACTCCGCGCGGGTCCTGGCCGTCTGGAATCCCTTGTACTTCGAGCGGCCGGATGGCGGCAGCTATGCCTTTCACCAGTACTACCTCGACTATGCCGGTACGGGCTTCCGCCACCAACGCATCCAGGGCGGCTTCGAGTTCGCCGACGGGCGTCGCGAGCCGCTGCGCGCCATGGAGCCGGCATTGACGTTTGATCCGGTCAACCGGCGCCTCAAGGGCGGAGAATTCCGCCTGACCATGGGCGACGGCCGCCAGCGTATCCTCAGGGTGCGCGCCATTGGCGACACGGGCTTCCACCTCGGCGCCGGCCTCTACCATGGCTTCGAGGGCAAGTTCCATGGCAGCTATCGCGGCCGCCTGGCGCTGGACGGGGAATATTTCGCCGACTGTTCCATGCCGGGGGCTGTGGCACTCCTGAATCAGTTCCGGGATTGCCTCATCGTGGTCGAGGACACCGAAACCGGGGCCACCGGCTGGGGCAACTGCCAGACCTATGTGACTGGTGCGTGGCCCGATTTCGGACTGCCGATGCCAGGATGACGACATGAGCGCCCACGCCGCCGCGCCCGATACGGACTATCTGTCGAAACCCGACAATCGTCGTCTCGAGCAGTTTCCCGGCGCCTACGGCCTGCCCTACCTGGGCTATGTCTTCGACTTGCTGAAGGATCCGTTCGCCTGCGTCGACCGGCACTATCGCCGTCATGGCCCGGTCTGCCGCACCCGGCTGACCGGCCAGGAGCTGCTCTGGGCGCTCGGTCCGGATTTCAACCGCGAACTGACCACCGATCCGCGGCAGATCTATTCGGCGCGCATGGGTTACGACGGACCGCTGCGCGACTTCTTCGCCGGCGGCCTGCTGATGCGCGACTTCGCCGAACACCGGCTGCATC
The DNA here is from genome assembly GCA_016704145.1 of Rhodocyclaceae bacterium. GTDB lineage: Bacteria > Pseudomonadota > Gammaproteobacteria > Burkholderiales > Rhodocyclaceae > Fen-999. Next base: position 149,455 of record JADJAS010000001.1, read on the forward strand.
GTCGCCTCATGATGTCCGCCTTCAAGGCCGAATCGGCGCGCTTGCAGATCCACGACGTCAATGCGCTGTGCCAGCGGCACATCGCCGCCTGGGGCGAACACACCAGCCTGCTGTTCTATCCGGCGGTCAAGAAGTTGCTGCTCGACATCGCCGCCCGCGTGTTCCTCGGCCTCGACCTGGAAGCCGAGATCGAGCGCGTCAACGCCGACTTCCTGCGCATGATGGCCGGCGTGCTGGCCATCGTTCGCAAGGACTGGCCGGGCTTCGGTTATGGCCGGGCCATGGCGGCGCGGCGCTCGCTGGCGCGCTTCATCGGCCAGCGACTGCCGGCGAAGCGCCATGATGGCGGCGCCGACGTCATGAGCGAATTCGCCGCCGCGCGCGATGACGACGGCCAGCCCCTGCCCGACCAGGTGGTCATCGACCACATGCTGTTCCTGCTGCTGGCGGCGCACGACACCACCACCAGCGCGCTGACCATGGCCGCCTACTACCTGGCGCTCGATAGCGGCCTGCAGGAGCGACTCCGCGAGGAGGCGCGCGCGCTGCCGGGCGATCAGCCGAGCTACGAGGATGCGCGGGAGAACGACCGGCTGGCCGGCATCGAATGCGTGTTCAACGAGACGCTGCGCCTGCATCCGCCGGTGCCGCAACTGATGCGGCGCATCGTGCGCGATGCCGACGTGCTCGGCCACGCCATTCCCGCCGACACGCTGATCGCCATTTCCCCGGTGTTCTGCCATCGCATGGCGGAGTTCTGGCGCGAGCCGCACCGCTTCGACCCCGCGCGCTTCGCGCCCGGGCGCGCCGAGCACAAGGCGCACACCCATCTGTTCATTCCGTTCGGCGGCGGCGCGCATAAATGCATCGGCATGCATTTCGCCGACCTGCTGTTCAAGTGCGCCATGACGCAGCTGCTGCGCCGTTACCGCTGGAGCCTGGCCGCCGACTACCGCGGCGCGGCGCCCATCGTGCACTTCCCCTTCGCCAAGCTGCGCGACGACCTGCCGCTGCGCTTGCTGCGCATCGACTAAGCGCTCGGCGGACAATCTCGTCCGCCGAACCGCGAGCGCGCCGAAGCCGAAAGTCAGCCGCGGCGGAACGCCGCGGGCGGCGAAGCGGTCAGACCATGCCGCCGAGGATGGCGCCGCCGGTGGGGACGCCGACGCCGGAAGTCACCAGCGCATGGCGTACCGGCTTCTTCGGCTGGTTGACCGATGTACCGCGCACCAGGCGCACCGCCTCGACGATGCCGTTCACACCATGGATATACGCCTCCGACAGCTGGCCGCCGTGGGTGTTGGTGGGCAGCCGGCCGCCGGGACGCAGATTGCCGTCCTTGACGAAATCCGCCGCCTCGCCGTAATTGCAAAAACCCCAGGATTCGAGCTGCCAGAGCACGATGGGCGTGAAGGCATCGTAGATCACCGCCGCGTCGATGTCCTTGGCGGCGAGCCCGCACTGGGCATAGGCCTCGTCGGCGGCCAGATCCATCTCCGGAATGCGGGCGATTTCCTCGCGATAGAACGAGGTCATCTCCTCCTGGTCACGGGCGGCGCATTGCGCGACGCCGCGGATCATGACGCCGGGCTGCTTCAGATCCCTGGCACGCTCGGGCGTGGTCACCACCACCGCGCAACCACCGTCGCTTTCCTGGCAGCAGTCGTACAGGCGCAGCGGTTCGCAGATCTTCTTGGCCGTGTCGTATTCCTCGCGGGTAAACGGGCGCTGATGGAAGAAGGCCGCCGGATTGTTCACCGCGTACTCGCGCGTCGAGTGAGCAATCTCGAACAGGGCATCGCGCGAGCAGCCAGTGAGGTGCATGTAGCGCTGGGTGAACATCGCCACCCATGACGCCGGCGTCAGCAGACCGAACGGCATGTACCAGCTGTAGTGGATGGCGCTGCCGGTGATCAGGTTGCCGGAGACGCCGCTCGAATAACGTTGCCCCGAACGCCCATTCAGCGCCCGATAGCAGACCACGGTTTCGGCGACACCGGTGGCCACGGCCATGGCCGCCTGCAACAGCGTGCCGGTGGCGGCGCCGCCGCCATAGGGAATCCGGCTGTACAACTTGAGGTCGCCGCAGCCGACGGCGCGCGCGACATCGACTTCCTCGTTCTGGTCGATGGTGAAAGTGACCATGCCATCGACGTCCGACGGCTTCAGACCGGCGTCGTCGAGCGCCTTCTTGACCGCTTCCGCGGCCAGCGCCAGTTCGGAACGTCCCGAATCCTTCGAGAACTCGGTGGAGCCAATGCCGACGATCGCGGCCTTGTCAGAAATTCGCGCAACCATTGCTCAAGCCTCCTTGGGCAGCGCCACGCGGACGATGCCGGCCATGTGGGTACCCCAGACGTTGTTGTCGCCGCTGTAGGCGATATCGACCGTTCCGGCCGCGTCGTCCCTGGCGTTCACTTCCGCGGTGATGGTCATGATGAATCCAGGCAGATTGGGCGCACCCAGCTTCACGTCGATGCGCTTGATCGTGCAGTCGGGTCCCGCCCAGTCGGTGACGTAACGGCCGATCAGACCGTTGCTGGTCAGGATGTTCATGAAAATGTCGGGCAAACCGCCGGCTTGGGCCGCCGCCTTGTCGTGGTGCACCGGCGTGAAATCCCGCGAGGCGATCGCCCCGCCGATGATCAGGCCCGATGTGATGTCGATTTTCAGCGGCGGCAGTTTCTCGCCAATGGCGACGCTGCCAAAGCGCCTCGTGGTCTTGTTCATGTATGGTCTCGCTATGCTGTGGAATGCTCAGGCGGGATAGAAATTGGGCAGCATGGTCTTGTCGTCCACGCGCTCGACCTTGCCCTTCACCTTCATGCCGATGAACACCTGTTCGGGCGCGCAACCGGCCAGATTGGCGATCAGGCGCGTGCCTTCGCGCAACTGCACGACGGCGCAAAGCAGCGGGTAGGGATAGCCGGGAAACTTCGGATAGTGGAGTTCGGTGAAGCTGTAAACCTCGCCATCGAGGCTCGACTCGATGGCGTCCCATGCCGTCGAATTGCACTTGCCGCACATCGGCCGGGGCGGATGGCGCAAGCTGCCGCACCCCTTGCAGCGCTGGATCATCAGCTTGCCCTGGTCGATGGCCTCCCACCACCAGGCGTTGTCGTGCCCGCGCGGCGCCTGGATGCGCGTCGGCAGCGCCGGCTTTTCGGCTGCCGCGCCGGCGGTACTCGTCTTGGCTTCGGCAGTCTCGGCATTGGGCTTGAACTTCAGCACGCGGAACACCTGGCGCCCGATGTCCGCGCCGCTCTGGTCGGTGAATTTCGTCACTGTCTCGATGAAGTAGCCAACGCCGCGCCCCGTGGTCTTGCGCTCGGAGATGTTGTCGATGACGGTATGGGCCGTCACCTGATCACCAGGCCGCAAGTCGCGATAAAACTCGGTGACGGTATTGGTGCCCAGCACGCCGACATAGCCGTGGGCATCGAAGACCTTGTGCAGTTCACGCTGCACGTCCAGTTCCGGTTCCTGGCACATCGAGTACCCTTCCATCGACCAGATCTGCAGCATCGTCGGCGGGGCAATGATTCCGCCCTTGCTGGACTTGGCCGCGAATTCCGGATCGTGATAGACGGGGTTCTCGTCGCCGGTCACCTCCGTCCAGTGGCGAATCATGGCCAAATTGACATCATCCTTGCCCCGCTTTGGCGCGCTGACTTCGCGCCCGACGTAGGCGCGAACTTCCGCTTCAAGGTCCCTGTTTTCGTCTGCTGTCATGCCTGCTTCCCCATGTGGTTCGCCCGCGCTCATCGCGGCGAAGGATCAACGAATAATTCGCGCTTGTTGTCTAGCCGCCGCCTGGCCGGCCTGACGGCCAAAGAAACTCGAATCGCCGAGCGACATGCCCGAGCTGTAGCCCTCGCCCCAGCGGGGCAGGCCGCAGGCCGTGCGCCCCGCCGCGAAAAGCCCGGGAACCGCCTCGCCGGCGGGCGTCAATACCCGGCCGTCCGTGGCCGTCCACAGGCCGCCGAGCGTGAACATGCTGGCCGGATAATCTGCGGGGCAATAGCTCAACGCCGCGAACGGGGCCTGGGTCAAGGGTTTCAGGAATGCCGCCTGCTTGTGCCACAGCGGGTCCGCGCCTTGCGCGGCATGCCGGTTGTAGCCCTCGACGGTGTGCGTCAGTTCGCCCGCCGGCAAACCGAGTTCGCGCTCTACCTCGTCCCATGTCTCCCCGACGGCCGCAATGTCGACATTCGGATTGGTCACCGGCCGCGCGAAAATCTCGTCGTCCACCAACAGCCATGCGCGGCCATTGGGCTGACGCAGCATGTAATGCGTCACGCGGCCGTGATAGGCATCCTCGTTGATGAAGCGTTGCCCGAGTTCATTGACGAATATGCCCTTGACCAGCGACTCGGGAGGAAAAAACGGTCGCGTGGCGAAGAACTGATCCATGTGTATCGCGGCGGCACCGACGGATATGCCCATGCGGATGCCGGAACCGTCGTCGTTGCCACCCGTGGTCGGATTTGGACAGCCCAGCACCAGCGGCGCATAGGTGCGCAACATTGCCTCGTTGCAAATGAAGCCACCGGCGCAAAGGACGACGCCGCGATGCGCGCGCACCGCGCGCGGCTCGCCATCGATGCGCACCACGACGCCATGGACGGCGTCGTTGCGGTCGGCCACCAGGGCCAATGCCCGGGCGTTGCAATGCGCGGTGGCACCGCGTTCGAGCGCGCGGGCGCAGAGCTTCTCCATGATGAGCTTGCCCGCGCCCCAACCCGGCAATTGCGCCGCGTGGCCACGCGGCGCCGGCCTGGCCTGCTGGGCGAACGGCCAGGCGGCCTCGCTACCGGACCAGATCAGGGTATCGTCGGTCAGGGGTTCCAGCCACTTACCCGGCAGATAGGTGCCTTTGAACGGAATGCCCTGCTCGGCCAGCCAATGGAAATGCGCGACGGCGTTGTCGGCATAGCGCCGGACCCGCGCCTCGTCCGCGCCAGGACCACCCGCCATCATCAGATACTTGAAGAAGTCGTCCGTCGCATCCTCGAAACCGGCGGCCCGCTGCGCGGGCGTGCCCCCACCGCCGCCGAGATAGAACTCGCCACCGGAGAGCGCGGCGCTGCCTCCGCCAGCCGAAGCCACTTCGAAGACATCAACGCGCGCCCCGGCGTTGCGCGCCTCGATCGCCGCGCAAGCGCCGGCGATGCCGAAACCGACGATCAGAACATCGGTTTCCGCATCCCACCGCTCGACGTCGTCCAGACGCAGTGGCCGGGATGGTGAACAATCGATTGCCAACGGATTCCCCTACAGGATAGCCATGTTGTCAAAGCATGGGGCGAGGAGCCGGCGCTGTCATACCTCATTCAGATTAGGATGAGATCGGGGTATGCCTTCAGTCGCCCGACAGCGGTTGCCGGGCCTTCAGCCTGACCAGATGCGCGACGCCTGGCATCTCGATGCGCTTGCGGCCCGGCTCTTCCACCCGCAGCGGCGACGTCGCCACCATGCTGGCGTGGCAGCGGCGCGCAAGTTCCTGGTAGGTGCGGGTGCCGGTGCGCTTGCCGTCGATTTCCTGCTGGGATAATTCGCGCACGACTTTCGCCGGCATGCCGGCCACCAGGCAGCGCGGCGGAATTTCCGCGCCCGCCTTGACGAAGGCGCAGGCACCGACGATGGACGATTCGCCGACGTAGGCATTGTCCATGACCACGGCGTTCATGCCGATCATCACGTTCCGGCCGATCCGGCAGCCATGCAGGACGGCGCCGTGACCGATGTGGCCGTTTTCCTCGACCAACGTCTCGGTGCCGGGAAAACCGTGCATGACGCAGGTGTCCTGAATGTTGACACCGGCCCCGATCACCAGCCGACCGAAGTCGCCGCGCAAGCTGGCGCACGGGCCGATGTAACAGCCGGGGCCGACCACGACGTCGCCGATCAGCACGGCGCTAGGATGGACGAAAGCGGTGGCGTCCACCACCGGCACCACGCCATCGATGGCGTAGACGACGAGCGATTCTGTCAACGACATGAACTCCTCCCCGACGGTTACGACTTCGTCTCCGCGCGAACCGGAAAGCGATCGAAATAGAAACGGAACCGCTCGCGCAACTCGGCGGGTTCGGTCGCGAAATCACGCCGCAGGTTGTAAACAACCCTGCCTTCCTTGCCGCGCGGATGGCCATCGATATAGCCCTTGAGTCGCCGCCGCGCCGCGTCGATCAACTCGAGGCCGGCGACACGATACACCTGCTCCGCCGTGGCCATCTCGTCGGCCATGAAAACATGGAACAACGAATCGAAACTGCGTTCCGCCGGCACCAGCGACCGGTCGCGCACCCAGGCACGCAGCAGGTGTTCGACACGATCGCTCCAGTAGTCGATGAGCGCCCTGGCATCGACCCGCCGGCGGCCGATTCGTTGCGAGTAGGCCTGCATGGTGACCGTCGACTGGATCACCGCGACCGGATCGCGGTGGGTGAAGATCACCGTGGCGTCGGGAAACACCCGGTTCAGCACCGGCAATTGCTCGACATGCTGGGGACACTTCAGCACCCAGCGCGCCCTTGTATCGCCACGTTGGCGCCGCTGCCATTGCAGCAGCTTGAGCACGGTCTTCATGTACTCGTAATGCGGCGCCTGGTCGTGCGCGCAGTAATGGTCGCGCCAGAACGGCGAATGATTCAGCCACTCGAAGTTGTACGAGGCGAAGTCGGGCCCCATCAACTCCAGTTCCTCGTGGATGTGATCCGGCGCCATCGGATGCATGGCGGCGATGAATGGCGTGGTGCGCTGCATGCCTTCCCAGGCCTCCAGACAGCGGCGATAGCGCGGATCGGTACCGTCCGGCAGCGGCGGCTCGCCGGGCAAGGGCACGGGCTCGTACGACTCCCAGAGCGGCAGGGAGTGGAAGCGCGAATCCTCGGCCAGCATGTTGACGAGATGCGTGGTGCCGGAGCGCGGCAGGCCGGCGACGATGACGGGACGATCGATCCTTTCGGCGCGGATCTCCGGATGTTGCTTCAACGTTGCCCGGATCAACAGGCGATTGCTGGCGTAGCGGACCAGGTAACCATGCAAAGTCAGTCGTGACAGGGCGGTGATTTCAGGATCGCTGTCCCAGCCTTCGCGCAGCACGCGCAGGCGAAGCCGGAAGTCGTCGGGCCCGAAGTCCGTAAGCCCCGTGCGCCGGCGCGCCGCCTCCAGGATGGCATGCTCGCTGAAATCCACCGGCACGGTCTCCGCCCAGGCCAAGGCCTGACGCTGGGTTTCGGAAAGTCGCGGACTCGCCAGGTCATCGATATCGATGACGTTATCGGCCACGGTGCTTCTCCATATCGTCCATCGGCTTCTCGATGCCGTTCGGGCGCGGCCCCTGCAGAATGGCAACAATCGCTTCTTCCAGCGTCTGCAGAAACAGCTCTGTGTTCATCGAGTCATCCATGGCGTTGGCCAGTTCGAGCATACGCAGGTGATCGGCCAGTCCGTGAAACAACAACACGGCCGCCAGCATGGTCCTTTGCCTGAGTACCGCGGCGGGCACGGCCTGCCCGGCCATGGCGCGCCCAAGGAACACCACGAGGCGATCGTTGGCCGGCAGCCTGAGAGGCGATGGGCCCACATGATGCGCGTGCACCGTGTGCAGCGCGACCAGTTGCGCGTTGATGCGGATGAAATCCCGGCCGCCGTCCGGGTCGGTCAACTTCTCGGCCACCGGCCGGAGGAAGGCGCGGACAACATCGCGCAGGCCGAACTGACCGGCGCGCTCGATCTCGTCGAGCATCATGTGTCGCCGAGCGACAATACCCGGCACGTGCTTGTCGATGATGGCCTGGAGCAAACTGTCCCGCCCACCGAAGTGATACTGGCACACGGCAGCGTTGCGCTGCCCGGCCAGCTTGCCGATCTCGGCGAGCGTCACGCCATCCACCCCCCGCATGGCGAACAATTGCTCGGCGACGGAAATCAGCTTGGCTCGTGTCGCCGCGCTGCGCGCCGTCAGGCGCCCCCGGAAAACCTCGCCGCTCAATGGCGCGGTCATGTTCGCTAACCCACCACCGAGTAACCGCCATCCACCGGCAGGGTCTGGCCCGTGATGAAGCGCGCCGCCGCGCTGGTCAGGAACAACACGGCGCCGGCGACGTCCGATGGATCGCCGATTCGCCTCATGGGCGTGCGCGCGAGCACCGGCTCTAACATGGCCGGCTCCGACTCAAAGTACTTCATCATGTTGCTGCGGATAAAGCCGGCCGCCACGGCATTGACGCGTATGCCCTGGTCGGCCCAGGCCATCGCCAGCGTCTTGGTCAGCTGCACGATGCCGGCCTTGGCGGCGCCATAGCCCGGCACCGCCGTGACGCCGAAATACGATGTCATGGACGCCAGACCGATGATGCTGCCGCCACCGGGCAGCGCGCTGCCGGCAAGTTTCGCCTGGCAGGCACGGGCCATGCGGTAGGCGCCGACAAGATTGACCTGCACCGACCGCGCGAAGACCTCCGGCTCGTACTCGTTGCTGGCGGCAAAATTGCAACCGGCGTTGTTCACGAGGATATCGAGCCTAGGCAGCGCATCGGCCACGGCTTGAATCTGGCGGTTGTCAGTCAGTTCCAGTTGAAGATATCGATACCCGACTGCATCGGTGCCATAGTCGGCGGCGCTCGGCCGGGTCCCGGTGATCGTGACCTCGGCGCCGGCGTCCCGGTAGGCGGCCGCGATTCCAGCGCCAATGCCGTGACTGCCGCCCGTTACCAACACATGAGCACCGCGATAGTCGTGGCTTACGTTGGGCCAGCTTGCATTCATCCTGTTCCTCCTCGTGCAACCTTGAGCGCGGCATCAAGCCGGTCGATGCGATGACGAAGCCAGCCTGTCTCCCAGAAATTCACCGCACCCGAACGATCGAGCAAGACTTGATGGGTGTCCCGCGCAAGCTTGAGCGACTCTCGGTGATCCCGGTCCGCAGCCAGCGCAGCCTCCGCCAGCAGCAAGGCCGCTTCGGGATTACCTTCCGTAAGCTTCCTTCGACCGCGCTCGACCACGGCATCGACGCCGGCCAGCTCAACCAAGTCTGGATAGACATCCCGAGGCTGGGTGGGATATAGCTCGCTGGTGTCTTCCGCCTTGAACCAACCCATGTACTCTTCCCAAAACGTCCGAACAGCCCAGCTCACCTTGCCGTAGCCCTCGCCGACATGAAGCTCGGGGGGCAGCCGTACTTCCCTCATCAGCGTCCAAATGTCCTTGCCACTGTTCATGCCGTTGAGCGTCTCGCGGTGCACGAAATCGACCGCCGCTTCCAGACGGTCCAGACAGGCTTTGATCAGGTTCGCGCCCACGATCGGCGCGAAATGTCCGGTGATCAGCATCTCGGGGGCCAGTGCGCGGACACGCTGGAGCGAGGCAAGATATGGCTCCGCCCACCGGTACTTGTCGCCGCGTATGGTGTTGAAATTGGGAAAATGGGGAAACAAGGGACCGAATACATTGCCCGAGAATAGGATGCGATGCCGAGGCAGCCAGACGACACAGCTGTCGATCGTTTCACCACCCGGGGTCGAGTACAACTCGAATGACGTCTCGCCGACTTCCAGCCGATGATGCTCATCGAAAACGATGTCGGCGACTGGCACGTCCTGAACAAATGCCGGTCTGGCTTCCGTCTCGCCCTGGGCCGCCCGGGTCAAGGCACTCTTGAACCAGATCGACGACTGGGCTTGACGAACCGCCTTGATGCGCCGGTCATCTTCCTGACAGCCCCTCAGATTGCGCTGGGCTACCAGCTTGGTTTGCGGTTCTCGAAAAAGGCTAACCCCCCCCACATGGTCGACATGTCCCTGCGTCAGCAGGATGTAGGGCGTCGGCCCGGGACAGACGGCATCGAACACTTTCTTATGCACCGGCGACTCGAAGCCCATGCCGGTGTTAATGACGACCCGGCCAGCCGAAGTGAGCACCATGTAGGCATTCGACAAACCCGGAGACATATAGATGAAGTCAGTAATTGCGATTGCCTTTTCCTGATCCGCAGCACGATTCGCAAAAAAATTCGGCCGCTGTGACACGAGTTGACTGACCATATCCATGGTTTCTTGCCGGCCTCCGAGTTATATAATCCGGGATAATTTTAATGGTATCATATTAAATAATCCGGATCAACCATTCTTGCCGTTGGTTGCCCTTGGCACCGCGTGATCCGCCCATGCTTTGGGAGTTGCCTATGAACCAGCACAGACGACAACTGCGAGTACATCGCCCCGATGTACTCGGTCTAGATGAAGTGCCGAGGCCGACGCCCGGTCCTCGTGATGTACTCGTGCGAGTCGTCGTGTGCGGAATCTGCGGTACCGATCTCGGTTACCTTGCTACCGGTGGCCTGCGCGGTTCCGGCGAGCAACCCATGCCCTTGGGCCACGAACTCTCCGGCGTCATCGACAGCATCGGAGACGAAGTCGAAGACTTGCGTCCCGACATGCGCGTAGTGGTCAATCCCGATGACGACGCTATTGGCAATGGCGGGCCGGAGGGCGGATTTTGCGACACTGTACTGGTCCGCAACGCCCGGTCGGGCCGCAACATCCATGTCCTTCCCGATAGCGTTCCCTTCGAACTGGCCGCCTTGGTCGAACCCTTGTCGGTCGCGCTGCATGGCGTCAATCGGGCCAAGGTCAAACCAGATAGCCAAGTAGTTGTCTATGGCGCCGGGATGATCGGTCTCGGCGTCATAGTCAACCTTCGTCGACGCGGGGTGCGCGACATCGTGGTGGTAGATCGTCAGGATTGCCGTCTCGCCCTCGCTCGACGAATGGGAGCCACCGCGACGATCAATCCAGATCATGAAGACCTGCGGACCGCCTTGGCGAAGCTGCACGGGGAAAGCACGAAGTACGGCTTCGCCACCGTCAACACGCGGATTTTCATCGATGCCGCCGGCGCAGGAAGCCTGTTGCAACGCACGGTCGAAATGTGCGCGCATGGTGCGCGGATCGTCATCGTTGCCGTTTATCGACAGCCCGTCGCGCTCGACCTACTGATGGTCATGGCCAAGGAAATCGAGTTGGCGGGTTCAATCGCCTACCCCGACAATGAATTTCAGGAGGTGCTCGACATGTTGGCCGCGCAGGAGGTCGATGTTGGCCCGTTGATCACGCATCGCTTTCCATTCAGCCAAGCCTCTGACGCCTTCACGCAGGCGCGCAACGTCAATGAGGCCATCAAGGTCATGGTCAACATCAGCGCATAGAGGACCGGTATGACGTACACCAGCGCCGAACTGGAAGTCGGAGCAACCCCCGAAATCGAGGCCGCCTTTCGAGCCATTTGGGAGTCGCTCGGATGCCAGCGCCATCTGCCCAAGGCCACTCTGGAACTGGCGCGGCTGCGCTTGGCAGCCTTGCATCGAGCGGATCGCGAAATGGCGCTGCGTTCGCCTTGGGCAACGGGTATGCATGAACGGAAAGCCGGAGCAGTGCTGGCGGGAGCATGGCACCGGCAAGATGATTTCGACGCGGCCGAGAGGTCCGTGCTGGCATTCACGGAAATCTACGCACAGGGTCCTGAGTTCATCACCGACGAACTGGCGACAGAGATCACCGGACATTTCGGTGACGCCGGCCTGGTCTGTCTGATCGAGGCCCTGGGCTTCATTGATGCCAGAATCAGGCTGGCACTGGTTTTCAACCGTCTCCAAACCGGTGACTGAATAGGACCATCATGGCAACGAAATCTCGTGTCACCGCACCGTCATCGCCAAAAACCGGTCATGTCATCCGCGACAGCGCCTTCGGCCTGGCGGCCGACCTGCTCGAACCGGTGGTGCGCCTCACTCATCTCAACTGGGCGGCGAGCAGTGTCAATCCGGGATTGATCGAGATGCTGAGGCTGCGCAACGCCAGGACGGTGAACTGCGTCATATGCAAATCGACGCGCTATGACGTCGCCCACCGGGATGGCACGACCGAGGAAAAGCTAGCGCTGGTGGACGACGGCTATCAGAACAGCAATCTCGATCGCCGCGAAAAACTCGCCCTTGAATTCGCCGACACTTATCTGCAAGATCCAGATCGAGCCAGCCCCGATCTGATGGCCCGGCTTCGCCAGGAGTTCAGTCCTCGCCAGATAGGCGACATGGCGGTCGCGATCGCCACTTTCCACGCCATGTCGCGCTGTGCCGTCGGTCTCGGCGGCATGCCCGAGAACATGCCGGTGTTCATCATGTCGCCGCCCTCCGCCTGAACCCACCCGATACTCGTGAGGCCATGCCCATGTCAGTCCATTCCCCGGAAATAGCAAATCTCGGCCTTCCGCCCATCGACCAGGTGGGCTTTGTCGTGCACGACCTCGACGCGGCCATCGCCCGCTACTCCCCCTTGTTCGGGCCATTTCACCGGATCGACGGCTCGGTGCAAGGCTGTGACTTCCGGGGACGCATCGCCGACGTCGAGCTCGATATCGCCTTCGGCCGCAGTGGCGCGCTCGAGATCGAACTCATCCAGTGGCGTAGCGGTGAGAGCCCCCATGCCGAATTCACGCACCAGGGCCGCGAGGGCATGCACCATCTGCGCTTCCGCGTCGAGGATGTCGACGCCTGGATCGCCAAGGCCCGCGCCATCGGCTATCGACCGATCTGGTACAAGCGGTTCAGCCCGGAGATCACGTTTGCCTATCTCGAGCGGACCGGCGACCCGCTGCTGATCGAGTTCCTGCGGATGCCATGATCGCCGCGCGGCGGGCGGCATCGTCCGATGCGACGATGCCGGAGCGTGGTCGCGCCGCCTAGAGTCGACCCGAACTTGATGCCCAGGGGGTACCGATGCGCAAAGTCGTGATGATCACCGGCGCCAGCCGGGGTATCGGCAAGGCCACCGCGCTCGCCTTCGCGCGCGCCGGTTTCGATGTCGCCGTCACCGCACGCACCGAAGTCGAGGGACAGCGCAGCAATCACGCGCTCACGACCCCCGATGGCCTACCGCTGCCGGGTAGCCTGGCCACCACGCTCGCCGAATTGAACAAGCTCGGCGGACGCGCCATGGCCGTGCCGATGGATCTGCTCGACTCGGCGTCGGTCGATGCCGCGGCCGATCGGGTGCTGGCCGCGTTCGGCCGTGTCGATGTTCTCATCAACAACGCCGTCTATCAGGGGCGCGATATCAATGCGCTCTTCCTCGATCTCGATGAAGCGAGCCTCGCGCGGATGTGTCAAGGCTACATCCTGGCGCCCTTCCGGCTGACCAGGCGAATCCTCGCGCCCATGCTGGCGCACGGCGGCGGCACCGTGATCAACGTTTCCTCCGGCGCCGGCGACCGGGACCCCCCCATCCCGGCCGACCAGGGCGGCTGGGGCTTTGCCTACGGTGCGGGAAAAGCGGCCTTCTCGCGCATGGCCGGCGTGATGGTCACGGAATTGAAGAGCCGGGGCATCCGTGCGTTTACCCTCAACCCGGGTGTCGTGACGACCGAGGCCCTGATCGCCACCATCGGCGACCAGGGCGTGCTGGCGCTCCAGCATGGCAGCGCCCCGCCCGAGGTACCCGCCGAGGTCATGCTGTGGCTGGCGACCCGGCCCGAAGCCAATGCCTTGCAGTGCCAGTTGATCCAGGCCCAGTCGCTGGCGCGCGAACGCGGCATCGTCCCCGGCTGGCCCACCTGAGGGTACGCTAGTCCGATTGAAGGATGAGTGCGGCGCGGCCCGTCGCTAGGGTTGCGGGATTGCATTCGTCGAATTGACCGGGGAGGAACCATGCAGCGTCGTCGCTTTCTGATGTCGTCCGGAGGGCTGTTGGCCGGAACCGCCCTGGGGCTGTCGAGCCCGGCGCGCGCCAAGGGGCTGACGCAAGCCGAATACGCCGCCAACGACGCTCTCGGCCTCGCGGAGCTGATGCGCGGGGGCGCGGTCAGCCCCCTGGAGGTGTTGGAGGCCGCCGTCAGCCGGGCCGAGGCGATCAATCCCGTCATCAATGCCGTGGTTCTGAAGCATTACGACCTCTCGCGCGCGGCCCTGGCCCAAGGCAAGCCCTCCGGGCCATTCGGTGGGGTACCCATGCTGCTCAAGGATCTCGGCATCTCGTTCAAGAACACCATCACCAGCAACGGCAGCGTCTTCTTCCGCGATGCCGTGGCCGATCATGACAGCACCCTGGTCGACCGTTATCGCCGGGCCGGGCTCAATATCTTCGGCAAGACGGCCAGCCCGGAATTCGGCCAGACCGCCACCACGGAATCCCGCCTTTGGGGCATGACGCGCAACCCGTGGAGCCGCGAGCATAGTGCCGGCGGCTCCTCCGGCGGCGCGGCGGCGGCGGTGGCGGCCGGTATTCTGCCAGCCGCCCATGCCAGCGATGGCGGTGGCTCGATTCGGATTCCCGCGTCGCACTGCGGCCTGTTCGGCCTCAAACCGAGCCGGGGACGGATTCCCTTCGGCCCTGGCAGGCTCGAGGGCTGGATGGGGCTCTCCATCATGCACGCCATTACCCGGTCGGTTCGCGACTCCGCCGCGCTGCTCGATGTCGGCCAGGGGCCCGAGTCCGGCAGCCGCGTGGTGCCGCCGACGGGCGACGCCTCCTTCCTGGCCGGCCATCGCCGGCCGCCGCCCAAGTTGCGCATCGCCCTCTGGGATACGCATCTTTTCGGCCTGCCGGTGCACGCCGACTGCAAGGAGGCCGTGGCGAAAACCGCAAGACTTTGCGAATCGCTGGGCCACGCCGTCGAGCCGGCCGCGCCGAAACTGCCCGTGCAGGACATGTTTGGCGCCATGGGTGTCATGACCGGCACCGGCATGCTGATCACCCTCCGCGACCGCGAGAAACAGCTTGGCCGCGAGGTCACCGAAGCAGACATCGAACCGATCAACTGGCATCACTACCAGGCGGCCAGGAAGCGGAGCGCCGAGGATGTTTATCGTGCCCGGGCCACCTTTGATCGGGTGGGCGAAATCCTCGACGACTTCCTCAGCCGTTATGACATGGTATTGTCGCCCGTGACCGCCGTGCCACCGCCGCGCCTGGGCGAACTGTCGCTCGATCAACCCTATGACAAGTTCGTGCCACCGGCGATGAATGCCAGCCCGTTCACGGCGCTCTGGAACATGGGCGGCCATCCCGCCATGTCGGTTCCCTTGCACTGGACTGCCGAGAACCTGCCGATCGGCTCCCAGTTCGCCACGCGCTTCGGCGACGAGATGATGCTGCTTCGACTCGCGGCGCAACTCGAAACCGCTGCCCCGTGGGCCAACCGCCGGCCGTCACTCTAGAGAAGCCTGGCAAGGCTGCCCCTTCCACCGTTCTGAATTCCCGATGAGGTAAGGAAATGCCGACACAAGCCGAAATGAAGGCCACCATGGTCAAGTATGTCGAACGAGTCAATGCCGGCGACGCGGATGGCGTGGTGGCCCTCTACGCGGATGGCGCCACCATCGAGGACCCCGTCGGTTCGCCGCCGCGCGCCGACCGGGCGGCGATCACCGAGCTGTACCGGAACGCCGTGGCCACCAATGTTCGTCTCAAGATACTCGCCGGACCGTTCGGTTCCTTTGCCAATGCCGCCGCCATGGCGGCCGAAGTACGGGTGGACGTGCCGGTCGGCTTTCCGGGCGAGGGGCCAAAGCGCATTCCCCTGGTCGAGGTGATGACCTTCGACGACAATGGCAAGATCACGTCGATGCGGGCCTATTGGGGCGCCGAGGAGATGCATCCAGCGTAGTGCGTTACGACAGTGGAGATAGCGTGAGCGAAGGCAACGAATACGATGTGATCGTGGTGGGTTCCGGCGGCGGCGCCCTGCTCGGCGCCATCCGGGCGCACGACTTGGGCTTGAAAGTCCTGGTCATCGAGAAAAGCGACAAATACGGCGGCACCACCGCCACGTCGGGCGGCGTGCTCTGGGTGCCGCTCAACGACCAGATCGACGACGACTACGACTCGGCCTATACCTACCTGAAGGCCGCGGTCGGCGACACCACCACCGACGGCAAGGTGCGCGCCTATCTCGAGAGCGGACGGGAGATGATCCGTTACGTGAACGATCAGACTTCCGTGCGCTACAACGCCAGCCGGGAATATCCCGATTACTACCAGGAACTTCCCCGTGCCGCGCCGGGTGGACGCAGCATGGAACCGTTGCCATTCGATGGCGCGCTGTTGGGCGACGAATTGGCGCATCTGCGCGAGCCCCATCCCGGCGTCACGCTGATGGGCATCGGCATGACCGCGCCCGAAGCCAACACGCTCGCCACCAAGGGGCGCGGCTGGCTGTGGATCACCCTCAAGACCATGGGCCGCTACTATCTCGACTACCCTTGGCGCCTGAAGACCAAGCGCGACCGGCGGCTCTGTCTCGGCAACGCGCTGATTGGCGGCCTACGCCACTCAATGATGGTGCGCAACATCCCGCTTTGGCGCGAGTGCCCGTTGGTGGGCTTGATCGAGGAAAATGGCCGTGTCACGGGTGTCGTCGCGAGACGCCACGGCGAGGAAATCAGGATCGGCGCCCGCCGCGGCGTCATCCTCGGCGCAGGCGGCTTCGAGCGCAACCAGGCCATGCGCGACCAGTATCTGCCGCAGCCCAGTCGCCAGGAATGGGCCTCGACACCCAAGGACAACAATACCGGCGACACCATTCTGGCGGCGCAGGCGATCGGCGCCAGGCTGGAGAAAATGGATCTCGTCTGGGGAACGCCCTCGGTGCCGTCGCCGACGGCGCCGCAGGGCCAGCAGCCCATTTTTTCGGAGCGGGGCCTCGGCGGCTTCATCGCCGTCAACAGCCAGGGGCGTCGCTTCATCAATGAGGCGATTTCCTACGACCGCTTCCAGACCGCCATGTATGAAGAGCAGCGCAAGAGCGGCGGCGGCATCCCGACCTGGATCGTCTTCGACGCCAGGTTCCGCAAGGACTGTCCCATGGGTCCGTTCCTGCCGGCCAGCATCTTTCCGGACAGCAAGGTGCCCAAGGAATGGCTGGGCGATTTCTTTTTCAAGGACGACTCACTTGACGGGTTGGCCCGCCAGATTGGCGTTGCCGCGGAAGGCCTGGCCGAATCGGTGCGCCGGAACAACGAATACGCCGCGACGGGCGTCGACCTCGACTTCCAGCGGGGCAACAACCCCCACGACCGCTACTGGTCGAACAAGGCGAACAAACCCAATCCATGCCTCGCCCCCATCGCCAAGCCGCCCTACTACGCCATCAAGGTGCTGCCCAGCGACACGGGAACCAAGGGCGGCCCCGCCATCACCGACGACGCGCAGGTGATCGATGTTGCCGGCCAGCCGATCCCGGGTCTGTATTGCGTCGGCAACAACGCCGCCGCCGCGCTCGGCCGCGCTTACGCCGGCGCCGGCGGCACCATCGGCCCGGGCATGGTCTTCGGTTTCCGGGCCGCCAACCACCTGGCCAGTCAATCCCATTGAATGGAGGCATCGCCCATGGGCAGACTCGCTGATCGCGTCGCCATCGTCACCGGTGCCGGTGCCGGCATCGGCCGCGGCATTGCCCGGCGCTACGCCGCCGAAGGCGCCGCCGTCGTCGTGGCCGAATGGAGCGAAGCCGCCGGCACGGCCGTGGCAGATGAGTTGCGTGACGAATTTGGCGCGCAAAGCATGTTCGTGCGCACCGACGTCGGCGAGCGCGACCAGGTGCAAGCGATGGTCGCCGGCGCCATCGAGCGTTTCGGCAAGGTGGATATCCTGGTTAACAACGCCTGGGCGAGCCGTCGCGGTTCGATCGGCATGGGTCCGATCGAGAGCAAGTCCGAGGAAGACATGGACCACGCCTGGCGCATCGGCTGCATGGCCGCGTTTTGGGCCATGCAGGCGGTCTTCCCCGGCATGCAGGCGCGACAGTGGGGGCGCATCGTCAACATCGCCTCGCTCAATGGCGTCAATGCCCACCCCTGGACGGTGGACTACAACGCCGCCAAGGAAGCGCTGCGGGCGCTGACCCGCACGGCCGCGCGCGAATGGGCCAGACATCAAATCTGCTGCAACATCATTTGCCCGGCCGCCGCCACCGAGGCCTACAAGAAGTTCGCCGAGGCGCAACCGGCCAACGCCGCCCTCATGCTGAAACAGAACCCGATGGGGCGGATGGGCGATCCGGAGATGGACATTGGCAGCATCGCCCTCTTCCTGGCCAGCGACGATGCCCGTTACCTGACCGGCAACACGCTGTTCGCCGATGGCGGGGCCCACATCAACGGCGTCAACTGGTCGCCGGCCGGTTCGTAGCGCGGTCCGTTGCGGGCGCGGCGTGTCGCCATGGCTGACTTTGCAAGGCGGCGGGCGACCGAGCGATTCACCGTCCGTTAGTCCGATCAGAGTATGAAAGCGCCAAGAAGGCTCGGGTAGTGTTGTCGCCTTCACCATTCACAGGAATACCGCACCGTGAACTTCGACTTTTCCGACGACCAGCGGCTCTTGCAGGACGAAGTGCGCAAGATGCTCGCGGACACCAGTACCTCCGCCGAGATACGACGGGTGCTGGATGGCAGGACCGCCTATGCCGAAACGGTCTGGCGCAACCTGATCGACATGGGCGCGGCCGCCGCCGCCATTCCCGAGAGCTATGGCGGTGCCGGCCTCGGCTATCTTGAGCTCTGTCTGGTCGCCGAGGAGGCCGGCCGTCACTTGGCGCCGGTGCCGCTTGCCAGCAGCTTCTACCTGGCGGCCGAAGCGCTGCTCAAGGGCGGCAGCGAAGCGCAGAAGCAGCGTTGGCTGCCTCGCATCGCCCGTGGCGAACTGATCGCCACCGCGGCACTGGGCGGCGGCGAAACCTATCTCGCCACGCCCGCCCTGCGCTTCGCCGATGGCACCCTCTCCGGCCGGGCCGCCGTCGTTGCCGACGGCATGGTCGCCAGACTGGCCGTGCTGCGGGCCGGCGACGACCTGGTGCTGGTCGACCTGCAATCGCCGGGCGTCACCCGCAAGCCGCTGTCATCGCTGGACCCGACGCGGCCGCAAGCCGAGTTGAACTTCAGCGCGACGCCGGCGGAACCGCTGCGGGGCGAAATGAGGGGTGCCGACCTCGCCGCCCGCGTGCTGGATGGCGCGGCGGTGTTGCTAGCTTTCGAACAGGTGGGTGGCGCCGCCCGCATCCTCGACATTTCGCGGGACTATTCACTGGAGCGCAAAGCGTTCGGCCGGCAGATCGGCAGTTTCCAGGCGCTCAAGCACAAGATGGCCGATATCTACACGCGCAACGAGCTGGCGCGGGTACATGCCTATTACGGCGCCTGGGCGCTGGCCGCCGACGCCCCGGAACTGCCGCTGGCGGCGGCGGCGGCGCGCGTCGCCGCCACCACCGCCTACAAGCACGCCGCCGAGGAAGGCATCGAAATCCACGGCGGTATCGGCTTCACTTGGGAAATGGACTGCCATCTCTACCTGCGCCGGTCGCGCCATCTCGGCCAGCTGATCGGCAGCGAACACGCCTGGCGCGACCGCCTGGCCCAGCAACTGATCACGGAGGCCGCCTAGGCGGAGAACCACGATGGACTTCAAGGACACCCCCGAGGAAGCCGCCTATCGCGGCCAAGTGCGTACCTGGCTGGAAACCCATGGTCAGCGGCGGCGAAGCGCCGACCAGGTCTTCGGCGAAGGCCTCGATGACGCGGCGAAGCTGGCGGCGGCCAAAGCCTGGCAGGCCAGGAAGGCGCGGGCCGGTTATGCCGCCATCACCTGGCCGAAGGAAATGGGCGGCCAGGGCGGCACGGCCATGCAGGAGGTCATCTACAAGCAGGAAGAGGCTGCCTACCTCGTGCCGCGCATGATCTTCGAGAACAGCCTGGGCCAGTGCCTGCCGACCATCGCCACCTGGGCGTTGCCGGAACTCAAGGCACGTCACCTGGCGAAGGGGATCGCCGGCGACGAAATCTGGTGCCAGTTGTTTTCGGAACCCGCCGCCGGCTCCGACACCGGCGGCATCCGCACCCGCGCCGAAAAGCAGGGCGACCACTGGGTCATCAATGGCCAGAAGGCCTGGACCTCCGGCGCGCACTTCTGCGACTACGGCATCCTGCTCGCCCGCAGCGACTGGGACAAGCCGAAACAGGAAGGCCTGACCATGTTCATCCTGGACATGAAGGCGCCCGGCGTGGCGATACGTCCGATTCACCAGATGTCGGGCGAGTCCGAGTTCAACGAAGTGTTCCTCAACGACGTGCGCATCGCCGACACGCACCGGCTCGGCCCGGAATGCGGCGGCTGGAAAGTCATGCTGAGCACGCTGATGCACGAGCGACTCGCCGTTGGCGGACACCTGCCGACCGATCTGCACACTGTCCTCATCGACCTCGCGCGCAAGTGCCAATGGAACGGCAAACCCGCGATCGAGGACGCGCGGGTACGGGCGCACGTGGCGGACGCCTTCCTGCTCCAGCACGGCGTCGAACTGATCATCGCGCGGGGGCTGACCGCCTTGTCGAAAGGCAAGGCACCGGGGCCGGAAATGTCCATCACCAAGCTGGTGGCGGCAAAGGCGATGCAGGACATCTCATCCTTCGCCCTCGAACTCGCCGGCCCCGAGGGCGCGCTGTCGCACGAATCGATCGGTCAGGACTGGAACTACATGCAGCGGCTCTGGCTGGGCGCGCCAGGCGCTCGCGTCGCCGGTGGCACCGACGAGGTGATGAAGAACGTCATCGCCGAGCGTGTGCTGGGCATGCCGGGCGAAATCCGCACCGATCGCAAGATACCTTTCCGCGAACTTTAGGAACTCCATGTCATGAAACTCGGATTGCAACTCGGCTACTGGGGATCGGACCCGCCCGCCGACGGCCATGTCGGCCTTGCCCGCGAGGCCGAATCGCTCGGCTTCGACTCCGTCTGGATGGCCGAGTCCTGGGGCAACGACGTGTTCACGCCGCTGGCCTGGATCGGTGCCCACACCAGCCGCATCAAGCTCGGCACCGGTCTGGCCCAGCTTTCGGCGCGCCCGCCGACGGCCTGCGCCATGGCGGCGCTCACGCTGGATCGCCTGTCGGGGGGGCGGGTGATACTCGGACTCGGCGTCTCCGGCCCCCAGGTGGTCGAGGGCTGGTATGGCCAGCCGTTCGAGAAGCCGCTGGCCCGTACGCGCGAATATGTCGACATCATCCGGCAGGCGCTGCGCCGCGAAGGGCCGGTGACCAACGCCGGCCCGCACTATCCGCTGCCCTACCGCGGCCCGGGCGCCGTCGGCGTCGGCAAACCGCTCAGGGCCAATACCCATCCGTTGCGGGCCGACCTGCCGATCTATCTGGGCGCCGAAGGGCCCAGGAACGTCGCCCAAACCACCGCCATCGCCGACGGCTGGCTACCGCTCTATTTCAATCCGTTCCGCCCGGAAATCTACGCCGATCAGTTGAAGGACGCCCGGCCCGGATTCGAAATAGCCCCGATGGTCATGGTCAACATCGGCGACGACCTCCCGAAAACGCTATTGCCCCAGAAGATGGCGCTGGCGTTCTACGTCGGTGGCATGGGCGCGCAGGAACACAACTTTCACAAGAACCTGATGGCGCGGATGGGCTACGAGGCCGAGGCCAACCGCATTCAGGAGTTGTTCCTGGCGGGCAAGCGCGAAGAGGCGGTGATGGCCGTACCCGACCGCTTCGCCGACGAGATCAGCCTGTGCGGTCCGCTCGCGAGGATCAAGGAGCGCTTGCAGGCATGGCGCGAGTCGCCGGCGACGACATTGCTGTTGATGGGCACGGGTGGCCCGGCCATGCTGCGCGCGATCGCCGAAATCGCCCTATGAAGAACCATGTCAGGGAGGAGTAGATATTGACCTATCAAGTCAATCTGGAAGGAAAAGTCGCGCTGGTCACCGGCGGCAGCCGGGGGCTGGGTCGCGCCATGGTCATGGGGTTGGCGCGCGCCGGCGCCGACGTGGTGATTGCCAGCCGCAAGCTCGACGGCTGCGAGCAGGTGGCGGCGGAGGCAAGCGCCCTGGGCCGGCAGGCCCTCGCCGTCTCGGCGCACGCCGGGCAGATGGAGAGCCTGGATCGCCTGCTCGATGCCACTTACGAGCGCTTCGGCCGTCTCGACATCCTGATCAACAATGCCGGCACCAATCCGGTGACGGCCGGCCTTGCCGACCTGACGCCGGAACTGTTCCAGAAAGTGTTCGAGGTCAACACCAAGGGGCCGTGGTACCTGGCCTCGCGCGCGGCGCCGCGCATGGCCAGGCACGGTGGCGGCAGCATCATCAACGTCATATCGGTGGGCGGCCTCAAGCCGCCCGCCTACCAGGGCTTCTATGCCGCCAGCAAGGCGGCGCTGCACGCCTTGACCAAGGTGATGGCGGCCGAATGGGCCTCGAGCGGCGTGCGCGTCAATGCCCTGGCGCCGGGCAGCTTTCATTCCGACATGTTCGACAACTCGGCCAAGGTACTGCCTGGCTTCATCGAGGGTTCGATCGCCACCACCCTGCAAAAGCGCATTGCCGAGACCGACGAAATCGTCGGCTCGGTGCTGTATCTTGCCAGCGACATGTCCAGCTTCACCACGGGCTCGACCCTGGTCACCGACGGCGGCTATCTGACCTTGTGAGGACACCATGGCAACCGTAAGCTGCCGCACCCTCGAACCGGGCATCCTGGAAGTCCGCATGAACCGCCCGGATCGCCTCAACGCCCTCAACCCGACGCTGATCGGCGACTTGATCGACGTCTTCCGGCAACTGCAACTGGACCGCGAGGCACGGGTCGCCATCATCACCGGCGAAGGCAAGGGCTTCTGCGCCGGCGCCGATTTGCGGGACTATGCCGCGCCCGGCGCGATCCCCGGCACCGATGGCATGTCGCATCTCGGTTTCGTCTACAAGTACCAGGAATACCTGACGCAACTGATGCTCGCCATCCACGAATGCGACAAGCCGGTGATCGCGGCGATCAATGGCGCGGCGGTGGGCGGCGGCTTCGCCATCGCGCTTGCCAGCGACGTACGCATCGCCTCCACGGCGGCGCGCTTCGGCGCCGTGTTCATCAAGACCGGGCTGTCCGCCTGCGACGTCGGCACCAGCTACTTCCTGCCCCGGCTGGTCGGCGCCGGCGTGGCCGCCGAACTGATGCTGACCGGCCGGATATTCAAGGCAGACGAAGCGCGTGAGATACGGTTGGTCACCCGCGTCGTCGAGCCCGAGGCGCTGGAAGGCGCCGCGCTGGAAACGGCGCGGGCGATCGCCGAAAACTCCGAGTATGGCGTCTGGATGACCAAGAAAGGCCTTTGGAGCAACGTCGATGCGCCCAGCCTGCGCCATGCCATGGAACTCGAGAACCGCACCCAGGTGCTCGGCAATTTCACCGGGTGCATGGAAGAAGCCATGGCCGCCTTTGGCACAGGCCGCAAGCCATCCTGGAAGAAACTTTAGAATAACCGGCAAGGGAGACGCACCGCATGAATGACGCTCAATTGATCGAGTCGATCGTGGCTATCGCCCGCGAAGCCGGGCGGGAGATACTCGAAGTTTATGGCCGGGAGTTTTCCGTCCAGGAAAAGCAGGACAACTCCCCGCTCACCGAGGCCGATCAGCGCGCCCACGTGTTGATCGCGACGCGCCTGGCCGCCCTTCCCGAAACGATTCCCGTGCTGTCAGAGGAGGATGTCGAAGCCTTTCCCGGTGCCGATGCCCTGGGGCGCTACTGGCTGGTAGACCCCCTTGATGGCACCAAGGAATTCATCAAGCGCAACGGCGAGTTCACGGTGAATATCGCGCTGATCGAGAACGGGTACCCGGTCGCCGGCGTGGTGCATGCGCCCGTGCTGGACACCACATATTTCGCGGCCCGCGACCTCGGTAGCCGCAAACAGATCGGTGACCGGCCGTCCGCGCCGATCCGCTGTGCGACCCGGGCCGGAGGCCAACCCTGGCGCGTCGTCGGCAGCCGCTCCCATGCCGGCGATTCGCTCGCCGCGTTCCTGGGTCGGCTCGGCGACCACACCCTGGTTTCGATGGGCAGTTCCTTGAAGTTCTGCCTGGTCGCCGAAGGCAGCGCCGATCTCTATCCACGGCTGGGACCCACCTCGCTGTGGGACACGGCCGCCGCGCAATGCGTGGTCGAACAGGCCGGCGGACAGGTGCTGCGACTCGACGGCAACCGTCTCTCCTACGCCAATCCGAGCGCGACGCTCAACCCGAACTTCATCGTTACCGCGCCGGCCGGGGTCGATTGGCGCAGTTACTTCCCCGAGGAAGCCGCCGGTTAGACCGCCAGGCGCAACAACCACAGGGCCGCGAAACCGCAGCCGATGGTGAGCAGAATGTTGCCGCGCCAGGCCGCGACGACGATGGCGATCAGACCGGCCCAAAAGCGCGGATTGCCGGCGCCCAAGCTCAAGTGCCCCTTCACCAGCAGCAGGTCGGGCGCTACCAGCGCCGTGAGGGCGGCGATCGGCACGAACGGCAGCAGCGGCACGAACCAGCCGGGCGGCCGATAACGCCCTTCCATCGCGATGAAGGACAACCGGATGGCGAAGGTGATCAGCCCGCAGGCCAGCATCACCATGGCCAGGCTCATGGCTCGCTCCTGGGTGTCAGCATTGCCGCCAGCACCAGGGCGCCAAGCGCCGCGAAGAAGAGGCCGAGTTTGTAGGGCCAGGCTTCCAGCAACACCGCCAGGGTGGCGGCAAGCACCGCCACGGCGATGCGGCGTCGGTCGACGAGCAGCGGCACGACGATCGCGATGAAGGTCAGCGGCAAGGCAAAATCGAACGACAGATCAGCCGGCAAGTGCGCACCCAGTGCGACACCGACGATGGTGGCGGCCTGCCAGCCGGCCCAGAGGGCGAAACCGGCGCCGAACAGAATCCAATGCCCGTGCGCGGCCCCCGACATCAAGTGCGGAATCGCCGCCGCGTAGGCCTCATCGGTCAGCAGGTAGGCGAGCAAGACTTTCCAGCGTCGCGGCAGGCCACGCAACATCGGTGCCACCGAGGCGCTGTAAAGCACATGCCGCAGGTTCACCAGGCCGACGGCCCCGATCATCAGCAGTCCGGGCGCGCCAGCGCCGACCAGCTGCGCGAGAAGGAATTGCGCCGAGCCGGCGAAGACGATCGACGACATCAGAACCGCGGCCAGCGGCGGGATGCCGCTTTGCATCGCGACAACCCCGTAGATGATGCCGAACGGGACGACGCCGAGGTGCATGGGCAATAGCGCCCGCACGCCCAGCAGGAACGCAGCGCCACGACCCAATTCCGATTTGGTCATCGCGGCCGTTCGGGCGCATTGACGAGCACAATGCCAGCCACCACCATCAATGCGGCCAGGCCGAACTGCGTGCTCAGCTGCTCGCCCAGCAAAAGCACGCCGAAAGCCACGCCGAACATCGGCGTCAGGAAGGAAAACACCATCAGCCGGCTCGCCAGATACTTGGTCAGCAACCAGAACCACGTGAGATAGCTGACGAAGGCGACGATGACGATCTGATAGGCCAGCGCCAGCACAACCGGCACGGTCGGCGCGGTGATGCCGGGTTCGCCCATCAGCCAGGACAGCGGCAGCACGATCACCGCCGAGACCGCCAATTGATAGAACAGCACCTTCGCCGCGCTGATCCGGGCAAGCCCGGTGGCGCGGACCACCACCGTGGTCGCGGCCCAAAAGACCGCGCCCAGCACGCCGAGCCCGTCGCCGATCCAGAAGTCAGCCGTGGCGGCACGCCCCATACCCTCGGCGAAAGCCAGCAGAATCCCGGCGAAGGCCAGCGCCACGCCGAAGCCATGACGCGGCCCGATGCGCTCACCGGGGACGAACCAGTGCAATCCCAGCACCGTAAAGCAGGGCGCCGTGTAGAGGAAGACCACCATGCGCGACGCGCTGGTGTACGCGAGGCCGGCATAGATGCAGGCGAATTCGAGCGAAAAGAGGACGCCGGCGAGCAGGCCCGGCCGCGCCGAGCCGTCGGCGACGAACAGCGACAAGCCACGTAGGCGCGCAAACATGAGCACCAGCACGGCCGCGCCGGCGGAACGCAAGCCGACCTGGAACACCGGACTGACCCCGGGCAGCGCCAGCTTGATCGCCACCTGCTGCAAGCCCCATATGGCGCAAAGCAGCACCATGAGCGCGAAGGCGGCCGATCCGGGAGCGAGACGATCGTTCACGCCATGCCGCCGGCGAAGCGCGAATTGCCCGACACGACGGCTATAGCAGTAGCTGGCCGAGCCACCAGGCCATGGCGGCGATCAGCGCCGTCGCCGGGATGGTCAGAATCCAGGCCCAGACGATGCCCCCCGCCACGGTCCAGCGAACTTTCTTGACGCCTCCGGTGGCGCCGACGCCCATGATCGAGCCGGTGATGGTGTGCGTCGTGGATACCGGAATGCCCATGGCCGTGGCAAGGAACAGCGTTGCCGCACCCGCCGAATTGGCGGCGAAGCCCTTGGGCTGGTTGAGCTTGGTGATCCTCTGGCCCATGGTCTTGACGATGCGCCAGCCGCCGAACATCGTGCCCAGCCCCATGGCGGCATAGCACGCCATCACCACCCAGCCGGGCACGCCCTCACCGGTTTTCGACATGCCGGCGGCGATCAGCAGCATCCAGATGATGCCGATGGTTTTCTGCGCGTCGTTGCCACCGTGGCCAAGGCTGTAGGCCGCCGCCGAGAGCAATTGCAGACGTCGGAACAAGCGATCGACCTTGGTCGGCGACGTTCGATTGCAGGCCCATGAAACGGCCACCATGAGCAGGCCTCCGACAAGAAAACCCAGCAGTGGCGCGATGAAAATGAAGGCGATGATCTTGCCGACCCCTCCCCAGATCAGCGCGCCCGGACCCGACTTGGCGATGGCGGCGCCGACCAGCCCGCCGACCAGCGCGTGCGAAGAACTTGACGGAATCCCGTAATACCAGGTGATGACATTCCAAGCGATGGCGCCGATGAGTGCGCCGAACACCACGAAATGATCGACGATGGAGGCGTCGATGGTGCCCTTGCCGATGGTGCTGGCGACCTTCAGTTCAAAGATGAAGTAGGCCACGACATTGAACACCGCTGCCCAGATGACCGCCTGATGAGGCTTGAGCACGCGCGTGGAGACGATGGTGGCGATGGAATTGGCGGCGTCGTGGAAGCCGTTCATGAAATCGAACAGCAGCGCCAGGGACACCAGCACGACGACGGCAGTGAGGCTGATTTCGATGCCCGACATGATCGCGGGTCAGGAATTCTCGAGGACGATGCCTTCGATGATGTTGGCCACGTCCTCGCACGCGTCCGTGATGGTCTCCAGCAGTTCGTAGATGGCCTTGAGCTTGATCAACTGACGGGTGTCCTGCTCCTCGCGGAACAGCTTGGCCATGCCGGCGCGCATGGCCCGGTCGGCATCCGACTCCAGGCGATCAATTTCGTCGCAGGTCTTGAGTATGGCGGGGCCGTTGTCCATGTTGTTGAGCAGGAACACCGCCGACTTGACGCGCTCGCAGCAGGACACACAGATATCCGACAGGTGACAGGCCTCCTGGGTCAGCTTGCGGACGTCGTAGAGATGCATCGACTGGGCCACATCCTGGGTCAGGTCCAGGATGTCGTCCATGCGGGTGATCAGCTTGTGGATTTCGTCGCGGTCAAGCGGCGTGTTGAAGGTCGTGTGCAGCAGCGCGATCGTTTCGTGGGTGATCTTGTCGGCGCGTGTTTCGACTTCGTCGATCTTCTGGGCATGCACCGTCAACTCGCCCGTGCCGTCGACCATGTTGTCGATCAGCGCACCCAGTTCGCGGCCACCTTGGGCGATCAGTTCCGCGTGAGCGTTGAACAAGTCAAAGAACTTGCCTTCCTGGGGCATCAAGCGTGAGAACATGAGGAACACCGCCCTGAACGAAACGGGCCGATTCTAGCAGTTCCCTCGCCCGGGGCGCGCACAACCCAACTGCTAGAATCGCGCATCTGGCTCGCCGGTGTTCCGGTGACCTTCCTCCGGTCCACATCATCATGAAACGCAACCGCTTTTCCCGCCGCGCGAAGCAGAACCCCGCCACCGACGAATTGATCCGCCTGGCCGGCAGTCTGGCCCAATCATCCAGCCGCGTCGAGGACGAGTTCTGGCAAGACAGGCTGGCCGCCGCGATCAACCGGTTGATCGCCGACGGCGATGACGTCACCCTCAACGGCGCGCTGGATCACCTTTACGGCGCCGGCGGGCGAGCCTACGATGAGCTGGCGGACCTGGTGGAGTCTTGCAGCGAGACGCGTCGAGTCGACACCGGGCCGGGGCAGGATTCCATCCTGTTCGCGGTGCCCGTGCTGGCCTGGTCGCGTTTCGTGATTCCCTCCGGCACCATCGCCGCCGACCAGTTGTCGACTCTCAGGGTGCAGTTGCAGGCCCATGTCTTTGCCGCCGATGCCCGCATCGGCCTCGCCGACTATCTCTGGAGCCCGGACCAGTTGCCGCAATCCTACGTCGAGACCGCCCAGCTTGCGGAGCGGCTGACCAAGGCCGCGCTGCACGGCAAGGATGTCAGGATCGATACCGCCAGCATGCCGGAGACCGCCAATTTTCTTTCCGACATCCGTTATTTGATCGGCGTGGTCGCCGCGCCGCGCGGCACGGCCATGTTCCGTTGGCAGGAAGACGATGGCTCGCGCGCCGAAACGCTCAAGCAATGGCGGGCCCAGGGCGGCGAGGCGCTGCGGCGCGCGCTGCCGGCCTGCGCCATCGAGCCGCTATTGCCCCAGCCCTATCATGCCGCGGCCCGGGACGCCGACCGCGCTTCGCGGCCCTATTCGGTTCGCGCCGCGGTTGCTTTCCTGCAGACCACCTTGAACGTGGCGGCCGCCGACCTGCGGGCTGTCGTCGGGCCCTATTACGACCGACAGTTGGAGGAATACCGCATCGGCTTCACGCTGGCCGATGCCAATGACGTCATTCACGGCGTCGTCTGGCCCCTGCTGGAAGCCGAGGACGAGACGGCCGACACGCCCGCCCAGATCGAGACCGTGCTCAAGGAAGCCGGCATCCGCGAAGTCGTCGCCCTCGATCACCGCTTCCCGCTCGAATACTGCGACGATTGCGGCGCGCCGCTTTACCCCAACCCGGACGGCGAACCGAGCCACGCCGAACTGCCTGAGGAGCAGGCGGAAGCCGCACCTCGGCACCTTCACTGACCCCCCCCAAAAAAAGCGGGCGCCCTCTTCAGATCACGCTGCCGGCGACTTCGCTCGCCCGGTCAGGCCGGAGTACCCGCTCGACGCCGAAAATAAAACTCCATTAACACTTTAGTTTTTGTCGTTGACAATATCGGTTTTAGTTAATAGCATTGGTTTTATGTGCAAATCAATATACTTGATGATGCGGCTGGCGGGATTGCCGCATACCCGCCCATGAGCCGCCAGGACGGCAGGCTTCTGCCACTTGCGGCGCTCAACGAGCGGCGTCGGCGTGCGGTCGCCCTGCGCCTTGACGGCATGCGATTGACCGATGTCGCGGCCAAGACCGAGTTGAGCGTACCGACCGTCATCGCCGCCCACCGAGCCTTCCTGGCCGGTGGGTGGGACGCCGTCAGTGTCGCGCCGCGCGGACGGCGCAGCGGCTCCGGACAGCTGATCGAGCCCAGCGCCATCGAGCAGCTCGTCGCGACGATCATCGACGGCCCGCCGGAACGATCGGCGCTGCCATACCTGCTCTGGGAAAAGGCCGCCGTGGCCGAACTGGCTCGCCAGCGCCTCGGCGTCGAGGTGCCCACCACCACGCTCGGACGCTACCTGCAAGACTGGGGTTTCGCCGCCGATGCCGGCAGCGGCGGCGCGAGCGCCGATGCCAGTCGTGTCCGGGAGACGCCATTGGCTCCGCTGCTGCCTGCCGGCTGGCGCCATCTGGGCAGCGACCGCATTCTGTTCCGGGCGGCCGGGCCGCGACGCAAACTGCGCTGGCTGGTGGTGCCGTCGCCATTGACGTCCGGTTCGCTGATCGAGTTTTTCGACCGCCTGCAGCGGTCGATCGGCGGCAGGATTCGCGTTGCCGCGGAAAACCTCGATCTCCGGCAAGCACCGGAAGTACGCCGATGGCTCGATACGCAGTCCGATCGCATTCATTGCCTGCCCCTCGCCGATATCGTGCCGGCGCGACCCGCTCGACACCCGCGAAACGTAAAACATTTAGTGGATATCAAAACCAGATTTCCGGGAAAGCCTGACGCCGGAGAAAGGACTCTCATGCCGACCATATCGGGTACCACGCTCACCCATCTTCAACGCCTGGAAGCCGAAAGCATCCACATCCTGCGGGAGGTCGTGGCCGAAGCCGACAATCCCGTGATGCTTTATTCGATCGGCAAGGACAGCGCGGTCATGCTGCACTTGGCCATGAAGGCCTTCTACCCGGGCAAGCCACCCTTTCCGCTGCTCCATGTCGATACCACCTGGAAATTCCGCGAGATGTACGAATTCCGGGATCGCACCGCCCGCGAGTTGGGGCTTGACCTGCTCGTTCACATCAATCCGGAAGGATTGGCAATGAACATCGATCCCTTCACGCATGGCTCGGCCATCCACACCGACGTCATGAAAACACAGGGGCTCAAGCAGGCCTTGGACAAGTACGGCTTCGACGCCGCGTTCGGCGGCGCCCGGCGCGACGAAGAAAAATCCCGCGCCAAGGAAAGAATTTTCTCGTTCCGCTCGACGCAGCATCGCTGGGATCCCAAGAACCAGCGCCCGGAGCTTTGGCACCTCTACAACGCGCGCAAGCACAAGGGCGAAAGCATCCGCGTGTTCCCGCTGTCGAACTGGACCGAACTCGACATCTGGCAGTACATCCATCTCGAAAACATTCCGATCGTGCCACTCTATTACGCCAAACCCCGGCCCGTGGTGGAACGCGACGGCGCGCTGATCATGGTCGACGACGAGCGCATGCCGCTGCGCCCGGGCGAAGTGCCGATGATGCGCACCGTGCGCTTTCGCACGCTCGGCTGCTACCCGCTGACGGGAGCGGTGGAGTCGAGCGCCGACACCTTGCCGGCCATCATCCAGGAAATGCTGTTGACGCGGACTTCCGAGCGCCAAGGGCGTGTCATCGACCACGACCAGGCCGCTTCAATGGAGAAGAAGAAACAGGAGGGGTATTTCTGATGGCACATCAATCTCATCTCATCGCCAGCGATATCGAGCAATACCTCAAGTCGCACGAGACCAAGGGCTTGCTGCGTTTCATCACCTGCGGCTCTGTTGACGACGGCAAGAGCACCCTGATCGGCCGGCTGCTTTACGACTCGAAAATGTTGTTCGATGACCAGTTGGCTGCCGTCGAAAACGACTCCAGGAAATGGGGCACGCAGGGCGACGACATCGACTTCGCGCTGCTGGTCGATGGTCTGGCCGCTGAGCGCGAGCAAGGCATCACCATCGATGTCGCCTACCGCTTCTTCTCGACCGACCGCCGCAAGTTCATCGTCGCCGACACGCCGGGGCATGAGCAATACACCCGCAACATGATCACCGGCGCCTCCACCGCCGACGCCGCCGTGATCCTCGTCGACGCGCGCAAGGGGCTGCTGACCCAGACTCGCCGGCACAGTTTCCTGGTTTCCCTGATCGGCATCCGGCACGTGCTGCTGGCTGTCAACAAGATGGATCTCGTCGAATACTCGGAGCAGAAATTCCGCGCCATCGAGGAGGAATATCGGAAGTTCGCCGAGCAGGTCGGCATCGCCGATGTCACGGCGATCCCGCTCTCCGCCTTGAAGGGCGACAACATGCTCGCGCAAAGCGAACGCATGCCCTGGTATCGCGGCACCACGCTGATGGGCTACCTCGAGACGGTGCCGGTGGATGAGAACCGCCTCCAGGCCCAGCCGATGCGTTTCCCGGTGCAGTGGGTCAACCGCCCGAACCTCGATTTTCGCGGCTTTGCCGGAACCCTGGCCAGCGGCGTGATCCAGCCGGGCGACCGCGTGCGCATCCAGCCGTCGGGCAAGGAAAGCAAGGTGGCGCGCATCGTCACCGCCGATGGCGACCTCGAGAAAGCCGTCGCCGGACAATCGGTTACCCTGACGCTGGCGGACGAGTTGGACATTTCGCGCGGCGACCTGATCTCCGGCATCGAGGCGCCCGCCGGAGTCGCGGATCAGTTCCAGGCGACGGTGGTCTGGATGGACGACGACCCCATGCTGCGTGGCCGCACCTATCTGATGAAGACCTGCGGCAAGACGGTGCAGGCAACCATCGCGCCGCTCAAGTACAAGGTCAACGTCAACTCGATGGAACAGGTTGCCGCCGAAAAACTCGAACTGAACGAGATCGGCGTCTGCGAATTGGAACTGGATCGCTCCATCGCCTTCGATCCCTACGCGGAAAATCGCGAGACGGGCAGTTTCATCCTGATCGATCGTCTGACCAACCGCACCGTCGGCGCCGGCATGCTGAACTTCTCGCTGCGGCGCGCGCAAAACATCCACATGCACGCCCTCGAGGTGGACAAGACCGCACGGTCGACCATGAAGGGCCAAAAATCCTGCGTGCTCTGGTATACGGGCTTGTCCGGCTCGGGCAAGTCCACTATCGCCAACGCGGTGGACAAGCGCCTGCACGTCTCGGGGCGGCACACCTATCTCCTCGATGGCGACAACGTCCGTCATGGCCTCAACAAGGATCTCGGCTTCACCGAGGCCGATCGCGTCGAGAACATCCGCCGCATCGCCGAGGTGGCGAAACTGATGGTCGATGCCGGCCTCATCGTCGGCACCGCCTTCATTTCGCCCTTCCGCAACGAACGGCGCATGGCCCGCGGTCTGCTGCCGGAAGGCGAGTTCATCGAAATCTTCATCGACACACCGCTAGCGGTCGCCGAGCAGCGCGATCCCAAGGGTCTCTACAAGAAAGCCCGGCGTGGCGAGTTGAAGAATTTCACCGGCATCGATTCGCCCTACGAGGAGCCCGACGCGCCGGAAATTCGCATCGATACCACCGCGCTGTCCGCCGACGAAGCGGCCGAGCGGATCATCGCGCATCTGAAGCGGCTGGGCATCATCAGTGGCTGACACGGAGGCGGCGCCATGACGGCGCCGCGCCAAAGTCAGCCGTGGCGATACGCCAGGTACGGCGCCGGATCGATGTCCGGCTCGCGTCCGGCGACGATGTCCGCCAGCAGCTTGCCCGTGCCGCAGGCCATGGTCCAGCCGAGCGTGCCGTGGCCGGTATTGAGGTAGAGATTCGATAACCTCGTCGCGCCGATCAGCGGCACGTTGCTCGGCGTCGCCGGCCGCAGCCCGGCCCAGAACTCGACGTTGCTGGCGGATAGCCGCGGGAAGATGGTGTGCGTTCGCCGCACCAGGGCCTGGCAGCGCACGTCGTTGAGCGTCGTGTCGTAGCCGGTGAACTCCGCCGTGCCCGCCACGCGCAGGCGGTCGCCGAGGCGCGAAAAAACGATCTTGCAGCCATCGTCTGTGAGGCTCACGGTCGGGGCCAGGTCGTTTGTCACTTCCCCTGCCGTCAATGGAATCGTCGCCGAATAGCCCTTGGCCGGATAGACGGGAACACCGATGCCGAGTGGTTTCAGCAGCAGCGGTGACCAGCTGCCGAGCGCGACGACATAGGCATCGGCCGCCAGCATCTCGCCACCTGCCAGCCGCAGGCCGGAAATGCGGCCACCCTCGGCCTGCAACGCATCGATGGCCGCGCCGTGGCGAAAGACCACGCCCCGCGCCGACGCCCGCCGTGCGAGCAGCGTCGCGAACTTGTGCGCGTCGCCGGATTCGTCGTCGGCGGTATAGGTGCCGCCGATGATGGGCGCCGTCGCATGCTTTAGCGCCGGCTCGATGGCCAGGCACTCGGCAGCGGTCTTGACGACGCGCTCGCAGCCGTATTGCCGCATCAGCTCGGCCTGCGGCATGGCATGCGCGAACTCGGTCGCGTCGGTGTAAAAGTGCAAGATGCCGCGCTGCTGCTGGTCGTACTCCAGTCCCAGCGCCGGCCGCAGTTCCTTGAGCAGCGCCCGGCTGTGGAGCGCGAGACGCAGGATGGCGACGATGTTCTCGCGCGTGCGGCCGGGCGTGCATTCGCGCAGGAAACGCAGGCCCCAGGCCCATTGCCCGGCATCGGCGCGCAACCGCCAGAGCAGCGGCGAATCCTCGCGGCCGAGCCAGCGCAGCACCTTGAGCGGCGCGGCCGGGTTTGCCCACGGCTCGGCATGGCTGGTGGAGATCTGGCCGCCGTTGGCGAAACTCGTTTCCATCGCCGGCGCCGGCTGTCGGTCGACCACGACGACCTCGTGGCCATCCTGGCCGAGGTACCATGCCGAGGCGACGCCGGCCAGTCCGGCGCCGAGAACCAAAACACGCATCGCTTGTCCGTCTCCTTGTTGCCACGAATGGTACCGTCACCATGTCCAAGATCGAGAAATCCGAAGCCGAATGGCGCGGTCAGTTGAGCGAGATGCAGTACCAGGTGACCCGACGAAAGGGCACCGAGCGCGCCTTCACCGGCGAATACTGGAACTGCGACGAGGATGGCATCTACCGCTGCGTCTGCTGCGGCGAACCGCTGTTTTCCTCCGGAACCAAGTTCGACTCCGGCTGCGGCTGGCCGAGTTTCACCGCGCCGCTGGCGGCCTCGAAAATCGACGAGCACGAAGACCGCGGCCACTTCATGGTCCGCACCGAGGTCACCTGCGCGCAATGCGACGCCCATCTCGGCCACGTCTTTCCCGACGGACCGGCGCCGACAGGGCTGCGCTATTGCATCAATTCGGCTTCGCTCCAGCTGGAGAAAAAAGTCAAGCCTTGATCGGACTCCGGGAGCGCGCTAAGGTGCGCGCCCGCCTTGTCTTGGCGTATCACCACGACTGACTTTCATGCTTCCCCCCATCGAACATCGCATCGCCGAGGAACTCGGTGTCCGCCCGCCCCAGGTTTTCGCCGCCGTCCAGCTGCTCGACGAGGGCGCGACCGTGCCCTTCATCGCCCGTTACCGCAAGGAGGTCACGGGCAGCCTCGACGACACCCAACTGCGCACGCTCGAAGAGCGGCTCGGCTATTTGCGCGAACTGGAGGAGCGACGCACCGCCGTGCTGGCCAGCATCGAGGAACAGGGCAAGCTGTCGCCGGAACTGAAGAACGACATCGAGAACGCCGACACCAAGCAGCGGCTCGAAGATCTCTACCTGCCCTACAAGCCCAAGCGCCGCACCAAGGCGCAGATCGCCCGCGAGGCCGGCCTGGAACCATTGGCCGACGCGCTGTTCGGCGATCCGACCCTCGTGCCCGAAGCGGAAGCGGCGAAGTACGTGAACACCGCGACCGAGCCGCCCGAGCAGCATGTACCGGATATCAAGGCCGCGCTGGACGGCGCACGGCAGATCCTCATGGAGCGCTTCGCCGAGGATGCCGCGCTGCTGGCGCGCCTGCGCACCCATCTGCACGACCACGCGCTGATCGTTTCCGCCGTGATCGACGGCAAGCAAGACGCCGGCGCGAAATTCCGCGACTGGTTCGACTTCCGCGAGAAGATCGCCGATATCCCCTCGCACCGCGCGCTGGCGCTGCTGCGCGGCCGGCAGGAGGACGTGCTGCGGCTGTCGCTCAAGACCGAGCAGGAATTGCGCGATCCGCCGGACAGCTCGCCTTGCATCGCCATGGTCTCGGGCCGGTTCGGCCTCAGGGATCAGGGCCGCGCCGCCGACAAGTGGCTGGTGGAGACGGCGCGCTGGACCTGGCTGGTCAAACTCTCGCTGCACCTCGAACTGGAGCTGATGAACGCGCTGCGCGAGCGCGCGGAGGAGGAAGCGATCCGCGTCTTCGCGCGCAATCTGCACGACCTGCTGCTGGCCGCGCCCGCCGGCCCGCGCGTGACGCTCGGCCTCGATCCCGGCATCCGTACCGGCTGCAAGGTCGCGGTGGTCGACGGCACCGGCAAGCTGCTCGCCACCGACACCCTCTACCCGCACGAACCGCGTCGCGACTGGGAAGGTTCGCTCGCCGCGCTGCGCCACCTGTGCCAGAAGCACGGCGTCGCGCTGATCGCCATCGGCAACGGCACCGCCAGCCGCGAGACCGACAAGCTGGCCGGCGAGCTGATGAAGCGCCATCCCGAACTGAAGCTGAACAAGATCGTCGTCTCGGAAGCGGGCGCCTCGGTCTATTCCGCCTCCGAGCTGGCGGCGCGCGAGTTCCCGGCCCTCGACGTCAGCCTGCGCGGCGCCGTTTCCATCGCCCGCCGCTTGCAGGACCCGCTCGCCGAGCTGGTCAAGATCGATCCCAAGAGCATCGGCGTCGGCCAGTACCAGCACGATGTCAATCAATCCAAGCTGGCGAAGTCGCTCGACGCCGTGGTCGAGGATTGCGTGAACTCCGTCGGCGTTGACGTGAACACCGCCTCGGTGCCGCTGCTGACGCGCATCTCCGGCCTGACGACGACGCTTGCCGCCAACATCGTCGCTCATCGCGACCAGCACGGCGCCTTCAAGTCGCGCCAGCAGCTGAAGGATGTGCCGCGTCTGGGCGACAAGACCTTCGAGCAGGCGGCCGGTTTCCTGCGCATCGACGGCGGCGACAACCCCCTCGATGCCTCGGCCGTGCACCCGGAAGCCTATCCCGTGGTCGAGCGCATCCTCGCCGACATCAAGAAGGGCGTGAAGGACATCATCGGCGACGGCCGCACGGTGAAGTCATTGAACGCCGCCCGATACACCGACGAGAAATTCGGCCTGCCGACCGTTCAGGACATTCTCAAGGAACTGGAGAAGCCCGGCCGCGACCCCCGCCCGGAATTCAAGACGGCCTCGTTCAGGGACGGCGTCGAGGAACTCAAGGATCTCGAACCCGGCATGCTGCTGGAAGGCGTGGTGACCAACGTCACCAACTTCGGCGCGTTCGTGGATATCGGCGTGCATCAGGACGGCCTCGTGCATGTCTCGGCGCTGTCGAACAAGTTCGTCAAGGATCCGCACACGGTGGTCAAGGCCGGCGACGTGGTGAAGGTCAAGGTCCTGGAAATCGACCTTGCGCGCAAGCGCATCGCCCTGACCATGCGTCTCGCCGACGAGGTCACGCCACGAGCCGATCCCGCGAAAGTCAGCCGTGGTGGCACGCCGCCGCCCAAGGCGCCACGCTCGACCCAGCGATCACCCGAGCCGGCGGGCGCCATGGCGGCCGCCTTCGCCAAACTGGGCAGACGATAGGGGCATGGACGAGGCGACGCTCTGCGCCGACATCGCCCGCCTGGCCGCCCTGACCGACCGGCTGCGGCCGTCCGATGCCGAAGACGGTGTGGCGGCCGAGGCAAACATCGCCGCCGAGACGCTGCGCCTGCGCAGCCATCCGGAAGAAGCCGCGGCGCTGGCGGCGGCCATGCGCCGGCTGCTGACACTGCCGCATCAGTCGGCTTTCTACGCCGAGACGGGCGTGCACTCGGCGCTCGGCTTCCTGCTGGAATTCAAGCAGCGCCTCGGCCAGCGGCTGTTGCCCCCGGCCCCTGATCCGGCCCGCCTGCGTGATGCCTTGGGCATGATCTTTACGCGCCGCGACGACGACGTCTGGTTATCGATCGTCGCCGACGAAGCCTGGGTAGAGCTGGCGCGTGCGCTGGGTCTGCACCAGTCGAGCCACCTTGCCGCCGACGAGGTGCTGGCCAATCTCTACGAGGCGCTGCGCCTGCTCTCCTACCGACTTGCCGGTGCGGCGCTCGACCGAGAACTGCTGCGCGCGGGGCCGGACCTGGAACGCCACGAATCGCCCTTCCTGGCGCAGAACGCCGCCCTGGTGCCGCTGCTGACCGCGCCAGGCCATGCGCTGCCGCCGGACGAGGTGAGCCATGTCGATGTGCTGCTGGCGCAATGCGACGAAGTGCTGGAAAGAGTCCGGCGCAAGGCCGCGCAGAAGGGCATCAGCATCCGCCTCACCTATCTGCTGGCGCGGCTGTCGCAGCTGATCGGCCGCATGCGCGAGCTGTTCGACCTCGCCGCCGAGCTTGATCGGCTGCCGCGCGCGGTGCGCCTGATGAAGACGCTGCTCGCCGCCGAGAAGCAGCGGCAGCGCCTGCTGCCCTTTGTCGGCGGCAATGTCTCGCTGCTGGCGCGCAACGTCACCGACCACGCCAGCCGCCATGGCGAGCATTACATCGCCGAGAATCGCACCGACTGGTGGGCGATGGCGAAAGGCGCCGCCGGCGGCGGCATCGTCATCGCCTTCATGGCCCTGGCGAAGATCAAGCTCGCCGCCCTGCACCTTCCGCCTCTCACGGAGGGCATCGCCTTCGGCCTCAACTACGGCCTCGGCTTCGTGCTCATCCACCTGCTCGGCTTCACGGTCGCCACCAAGCAGCCGGCGATGACCGCGGCCTCGATCGCAGCCGGTGTCGAGGAAGCCCACCCGCGTGAATTGGGGCGGCTGGCCGATCTGGTCCAGAACGTGTCGCGCACCCAGTTCATCGCCGTACTCGGCAACATCGGCCTGGCGCTGCCGGTCGCCTGGCTGATCGCGATGGCCGGCATCGCGCTGACCGGCGCCTCCCCGGCCTCGCCGGAAAAGGCGACACACATGCTGCATGAAGTGCACCCGTTCGCGAGCGGTTCGCTGTTCTTCGCCGCCGTCGCCGGCGTCGGCCTGTTCCTCTCCGGCCTAGTGTCCGGATACTACGACAATCAGGCACGCTACCACGGCCTGGCCGCACGCATTGCACATCAGCCTTGGCTGCGCCGGTTCGGCGCCGAGCGCGCGACACGTTTCGGCGACTATCTGGACGCCCACTACGGCGCCATCCTCGGCAACCTGTTCTTCGGGCTCTATCTGGGCCTGGCCGGTGCCTTCGGCGTGCTGACCGGCCTGCCGGTGGATATCCGCCACGTGGCCTTCTCCAGCGCCAACCTGGGCACCGCGTTGGCGACGCTGGATCGGGCAGCATTGGCCGACGCACTGCCCTGGGCGGTCGCCGGCGTCGCCTGCATCGCGCTCGTCAACCTCGCCGTCAGCTTCCTGCTCGCCCTCTACGTGGCCATGAAGTCGCGCGGGCAAGGCTTCACACAAATGCTCGGACTCGGCAAGATACTTGGGCGCCGGCTGCTGACGAAGCCGTTGTCCTTTATGCTACCGCCTCCACGATCCCCCTGACATCCCGCATCTTCGGTGGAAACCCGTACCCCATGACCTGTCACATTTACGGCATCAAGAACTGCGACACCATGAAGAAAGCGTTCGCCTGGTGCGACGAGCATGGCGTCGCCTACGAATTCCATGATTACAAGAAGCTCGGCGTGCCACGCGAGCGCCTGGTCGCCTGGTGCCAATCGGCCGGCTGGAAGACGCTGCTCAACACGCGCGGCCCGACCTTCCGCAAACTCTCGCCGGAACAGCGGGACATCACGACACAGAGCAAGGCCGTGGCGACGATGTTGGAATTCTCGAGTTGCATCAAGCGGCCGGTAGTGGAAACGGCGGGCGGCCAGCTGCTGGTCGGCTTCGATCCCGCGCAATTCGCCAGCTTCGTCAAATAGCACTTGACCATGGACGCCGTCGAGCGCTTCCTGTTCGAGGATCTGGACATCCGCGGCGCGCTGGTGCGGCTCGGTCCCGCCTGGCGGCAGATGCATGCCGGCCGCGGCTACGCCGATGCCGCACGCGACCTGCTCGGCGAGCTGACCGCCGTCACGGCCCTCATCGGTTGCAACCTTAAGACGCCCGGTCGCCTGACCTTCCACCTGCGCGGCCACGGCCCGGTGCGCCTGCTGGTGGTCGATTGCGACGAACGACTGCGCATCCGCGGCCTGGCCAAGGCACCGGCGGACCTTGGCCCCGCACCGCTCGGCGCGTTGTTCGGCGATGGCCAGCTGACGCTCACGCTCGACACCAACGATGCCCGTCAGCCGTGGCAGAGCATCGTGCCGCTGGCCGGCGACAGCGTCGCCGCCGTCTTCGAGCATTATCTGAAGCAGTCCGAGCAGGCACCTTCGCGGCTTTGGCTGATGGCCGACACGGCGCATGCCTGCGGCCTGTTCCTGCAGAAGCTGCCGGACACACATTCGGCCGACCGGCACGATCCGGACGGCTGGAACCGCATCCAGCAACTGGCGGCCACGGTGACACCGGCGGAACTGGCACTGCCGGCGGAGACGCTGCTGACGCGTCTCTTTCCGGAAGAGGACATCCGCCTGTTCGATGCGCGCCCGGTGGCCTACCACTGTCCACGCAACGAGGAAAAGGTGTTGGAGATGCTGCGCTCGCTCGGCCGCGACGAACTCGAAGCAACGCTGGCCGAGCAGGGCGAGATCGCCATCAACGACGACATCTGCCGGCAGGAATACCGCTATGGTCCGGAAGTGCTCGACCTGCTGTTCCCGCCGGCGCCACCCACGCTGCACTGATGGAAATCCTGGTCAGCGAGGCAGCTGGCGTCCGCTACCTCCACTTCAGTTCCGACTGGATCCAGGGCGCCATGCGCGTCGCCCGCCCGTATGCGCTGGAGCTCGAATACACCAGGGAAATGATGGCGGCCCTGCTCCTGCGGCCCGAGCCAGACTGGCCGCGCAAGGTTCTGCTGATCGGCCTGGGCGCCGCCTCGCTGACCAAGTTCCTGCATCGCCATCGGCCTGAAGCGAAGCTGACGGTAGTTGAGATCGAACCGGCCGTCGTCGCCACGGCGCGCCAGCATTTCAGGCTGCCCGACGATGACGCCCGCCTGCGCATCGTCATCGGCGACGGCGCCGACTACGTCGCGGACACGAAGACGTACTTCGACCTGATCCTGGTCGATGGTTTCGACGCCGAGGCACGCACCGGCATGCTCGACACCCTGCCCTTCTACACCAACTGCCGGGCGCGGCTGTCCGACCAAGGACTGCTGGTCGCCAACCTGCTGAGCAAGCGCAAGGATTTC
The DNA here is from genome assembly GCA_016704145.1 of Rhodocyclaceae bacterium. Lineage (GTDB taxonomy): Bacteria > Pseudomonadota > Gammaproteobacteria > Burkholderiales > Rhodocyclaceae > Fen-999. The sequence goes on from JADJAS010000001.1 coordinate 190,197, forward strand.
GAGCGAAGCGTCGAGCGCCTCGAACGCGCCTTCGATGGCCGCGCGCTGTGTTTTCCGTCTTGCGATTCAGGCAACGCCGTGGCCTTCGCGGCGACCGGCGAGACCATCGAAATGCGCCTGCCTGACTTGCGTACCGCGGCACGCGCACTCAAGAAGGAAACTGGCCTCAACCTGCTGCCGACGGCGATGCGCCTGGAAGGCTGGCATCGCTGCGAGGATGGCTGGCTGATGCTTTAGATCGCCAGTATCCGCTCGGCCAACGCGACCCAATAAGCGATGCCGGTCGGGATGATGGCGTCGTTGAAGTCGTAATGCGGGCTGTGCAGCATGCAACCGCCCTCGCCCGGCCCGTTGCCCAGCCAGACGTAGCAGCCCGGGACGACGCTCGACAGAAAAGCGAAGTCCTCGGCACCCATGCTCGGCTTCGCGGCGACGAGTTCGTTGCCGAGTCGGCGCACCACGTCCCGGCACAGCGCTCCGACGCTGGCGTCGTTGATCGTCGGCGGATAGCCGCGATGGTATTGCAGCGCGATCTCGACGCCGTGCGCGAGTTCGATGCCATGACAGATGCGGCGCATGCCGGCCTCCAGCAGATCCTGGAGTTCCGGCCGGAAACTGCGCACGGTGCCGCCGAGCGCGGCGTTCTCCGGCAGCACGTTGTCGGCGAAGCCTGCATGGAAGCGCGTGACGCTGACCACCGCCGCTTCCTGCGGGTCGACGTTGCGGCTGACCAGCGATTGCAGCGCCTGCACCAGCGCGGCGCCAGCCAGCACGGTATCCGTGGCCTGATGGGGCATGGCGGCATGGCCGCCGCGCCCCTTGATGGTGATGTCGAAGCGGTCGGCGCCGGCCATCACCGGCCCATCGGTAACGACGAACCGGCCGGCCGGCAGGCCCGGCCAGTTGTGCAGACCGAACACCATGTCCATCGGGAAGCGCTCGAACAATCCCTCCTCGACCATGACACGGCCGCCGCCTTCATGCTCCTCGGCGGGCTGGAAGATCAGATGCACGGTACCATCGAACGCACCCGCCTTGGCGCGTTGCGCCAGCACCTCCGCCGCACCGAGCAACATCGCGGTATGGCCGTCGTGGCCGCAGGCGTGCATGCGGCCCTCGTGCCTGGATCGATGCGGAAAACCGTTCAGTTCGTCGAGCGGCAGCGCGTCCATGTCGGCGCGCAGGCCGATCGAACGCTTGCCCGTGCCTACCCGAATGCGCGCCACCACGCCGGTGCCGGCAAGGCCCCGATGCACCTCGATGCCCAGGCGCTCCAGATGCGCGGCGACGACGTCCGCCGTACGGCGTTCCTCGAAGGCCAGTTCGGGGTGCGCGTGCAGGTCGCGGCGCAGGGTCGCGATGCGGTGGTGCAGATCCGTCGATGCGCTCATGACGGCGATGTTATCACCGTCGAAAGTCAGCGGTGGTGGTACGCCGCCGCGACTTCCCTAAGCGGCTTTCAGCGACTCCAGCGCGCGATTGACGGCGCGGTCGAAAATTGGCTCGACCGGCACAATGCTGGCTTCGCCGCGCTCGACCTGCAGCGCTAGCGCCGCCGGCGCGACCGACAGCGCGCGCGGCGACTGTGGATTGGTGAACAACAGGATGCCGCGCTCGGGACTGACCCAGGACAGCCGGTACCGAACCGGCCCCGACTCGCCCTTGAACTCCACCCAGTCGCCGCGCCGCAACTCGGCGACACGTTCCTGCGCCTCGCCATCCTCGACCTCGGCCGGCACGTCGTCGGCGCCAACCAGGGAGATGCAATCGACCTGCGCCTCGTCGGTGGCGATCGTTTCGCTGACAATCTCCGGAACCGCCTGCGCCTTCGGCCAGAGCGTCGTCACCACTGGCGCCGCGCCGCGCAGGACGGCGGCATGAATGCTGAACAGGCAATCGAACAGGGCCAGACGGCGCTCGGTGGTGACATGGATCTTGTCCAGTCCCATGTGGATATTCTTGACCAGGGTCGGCAGTTTGCCGGCCAGCGCCTTGCGACCTTGCGCATCCACCCGTGGCGCGGTGCTGGCGACCAGTTCGGCGGCGGTGCTCACCGCCAGGTCCCACGCGGCGTCCCCGCCCTTCAGGTAGTGGCGCACCAGCAGGGCCCGCCATTCGTGCGCCAGCAGATCGGCGACCGCCGAGGGCAGCGGCACCGACAACCAGCGTGACAGGACCTCGTCGGCCGCCATGGCCGCCAGTTCGCGCCGCTCGCGCTCGGCCACCAGCGGCGCGGCGCGAACAGCACGGGCGTCAGCCTCGTCCTCTTGCACCTCGAGGAAGGCGTTCAACTCGTCACACAAGCTTTCGAACAGGCTGGCGTCCTGGGCAAATCCGGACTGGAGCCGATCGACGATGTCGGCGACACGGGCGTACAGGGGGTCGCCGTGACCGACGTCGGGACCGCAGCGCGCCGCGGCACGCGAAATGACGTCGAGCAGGCGACGCGCCGGATGCGCCTTGCTCGAGAAAAAGCTTTTGTCGAGCATCGCCACTTTCAGCACCGGAATCTGCAAGCGGGCGACCAGCGCCTTGATCGGATCAGCGATGTCTTCGTCATCGAAAACGAAATCGAACAGCGTCGCGACGATGTCCACCGTCACCGCGTCAAGATGTCCCAGTTCCTGGCCAACGCCGCTGGCGCGGAACTCGCGCAGGATGCTGGTGGACGGCACCATCGCCACGCCGGCGGGCACGGCATGCTGGAGGGCGTCGAGCTGGACGATGGCCCGCTCCATGGCCGCCGCCATGCTGGCGAACGACACCGGCACGCTGCCACCCTGCCCGGCGGCGCCACTCGCGGCGGCGACCGTCGGCCCGATCAGTTTCTGGAGCAGCGCAAACACATCGCCACTCGGCTCCGTTGACACCTGGCGCGGCTTGCCGCCGGTCGGCTTGCCATAGCTCCGGCGTAACTTCGAGAGTACGTTGCGGCCCACTAGGAAAGCGTTGAGATCGTGAATGACCGGCGCAAAGGCACTGGCGACCAACCGCTCGGCGTTGCGCAGCATTTCCAGGCGCAATGCGCCGCTCATGCCGGCCTCCTTCAACGCAGCCTGCATGGCGTCCGCCAGCATTTTCGCCACCTCGATCGAGTCGTCATCGCGACCCGCCAGGAAGGCCAGGCGACGGCTCGCCGCGAACAGGCCATCCTCGCAATCGCCATTGAGGCGCCCGGCGACTGCCTTGACGGCGATATCCTCGTCCATGTCGACGAGGTCGACCAGTTCCAGTTCGTCGAGGGCGCTGACCGGGCCCTTGATGCTCTTGCGCACCCCGCCGGCGATGGCGGCATCGAACAGCATCAGCCAGCCGGCGGCGAACAAACCCTCCAGCCTGACCGCATTCTCGCGCAGAAACACCTGGCCGCCATAGCAGAAGGCGCGCCTATCGCTGCCCTCGGCGGCGTCGGCACGCTTTTCGAAATCAGCCTCCATGACGCTGATCAAGGCGCGCACCGCCTCGCGCAATTTCTGCGCGGCCAGATCCCGGGCTTCGCGCAGGATGCGCACGCGATCGCTGTCGCCGAGCGAACTCCGCGCGGTTTCCGGAAAACGAATCACGTTGTCGAGTGCCATCGTTTCCATCGCCAACCTCCTAGTCGCAATCCCTGTCGGGCAACCCGACAGCCCAACAACCACCGATGGCCAAGAACGCGGCCGAGGCGGAAACCGTTGGGCTGGATAGAGTGGAGGCGGCGTCCTTCAAAAGATACACAGCAAGCATAAACCATATTGCATATTGCTGTCCGACGCGGCCTCGGCTAGCCTGGCGGTTCCGCTGTCCTGGAAATCCATCGGACTGCCGACGGATTACTTTAGACCGGTGACTTTGCGTCCCCACCTTTCGATGGGTTTGCCTTTTGCAGTTAGACCGAATAACGATAACCAGCGTATACCAATAATCTCAATAACGCAAGGCGGCGGTCATTTGTTCGAGTTCGTCGCTGGATTGATCGAGTATCTCGGCCAACTGGCTCTCGACGGCCGGCGGCAGCGGCAGGGGCGATGCCGCTGCCTCGGGTTGAAGCGGCGACTGGATCGGCGTCAGGCCGTTGGCCAGCCGCAGCACGTCACCGAGGGTGACCGGGGGGAAAACTGGCGGTTCGTCCCGCCAAAGGGATGCAACGGCGTCGAGCACCTCTTCGGGCACGGCCAGCGCGTTCAGCACCGCCCGACCGACCGTTGCATCGGCGGCGATCGCCTGCAAGGCTCCTTCCTCCAGAAACAGTTCCGGGTGCGAGTCGTTGCGCGACAGCAGATAGAAGCCATTGACCTCATGCACCATGCCGGCGAACAGGGCAATCTCGGCGGCACCGCGGACGAATCGGCCAGCAAGAATATGCGACAGCGCGGCAACATGCGCCGTATGCTCCCACAGCCGCGCCGCCAGATCACGGAACTTCGGCGAGCGCATGCCGCCCGCCATCTGCCGCATCACCACGGCGGTCGCCAGGGCGCGTAGCAGCCGGATGCCGACACGGGTGACCGCCGTCCGGACGTCGGCAACGCGCGCGCCGGTACGGTTGAAGGCGATGGAATTGGCCACCGCCACCACGCGCGCGGACAGCAGCGGTTCGGCCTGGATGATCTGGGCGGCCTTGGCCAGGTGCAGATCGGGATCGTCGAGCGCCAGGCGGACCCGCAGGGCCACGTCGGCATGGGTGGGGAAACTGACCTCGCCGCGGCCGATCTCGGCCAGAACGGCGTCGAGCAGATTCCGTCGCGCGTCGCGCACTCCGGTCACAGGCTGTCCTCCGGAATGGCCAGCACACTGGCGCCGCCCCCCGCCACCACTTTCGCCAAGCCGGGTGCCGCGGGCAAAACATTAGCGGCGAAGAACTCGGCGCTGGCGATCTTGGTCGGATAGAACGGATCGGTGCTGCCCGAGGCCATCTGGCGACGCGCGGCCAGCGCCGAGCGCGCCATCATCCAGCCGGCCGAAACGATGCCCATCAGCCGGAGGAAGGGCACGGCGCCTGCCGCGACGGTTCGCACATCCGTCCCAAAGCAGGTAACGACGTAGCTCGCCGCGTCTTTCAGCGCGTCGACGCCTTCGCCCAGCGCCCCGGCGATGCGCGACAACTGACTGTCGGCGGCCGCGGCGGCCTGCGTCTGGCGCATCATGCCGATCACGACCTTGAGCGTCGCACCGTTGTCACGTGTCAGCTTGCGGCCGATCAGATCATTGGCCTGGATGCCGGTGGTGCCCTCGTAGATGGTCGTGATGCGGGCGTCGCGCATGTGCTGGGCGGCGCCGGTTGCCTCGATGAAACCCATGCCGCCATGCACCTGGACACCCAGATAGGTAATCTCGTTGGCAGTTTCGGTCAGCCAGCCCTTCACCACCGGAATCATCAGGTCGACGAAAGCCTGATTGCGCTGGCGCTGCTCGGCATCCGGATGGCGGCCGGCCGCGTCATGCGCCGCCGCCACCGCATAGGCCAGCGCGCGCATCGCCTCGGTCTGCGATCGCATGGTCATGAGCATGCGGCGGACGTCGGGGTGCTGCACGATCGCCACCGGCGCCGGCGAACCCTCGATGGCGCGCCCCTGGACGCGCTCGCGGGCATAGGCCAGCGCCTTCTGGTAGGCGCGCTCGGCCAGCGCCAACCCTTCGACGCCGACGGCGTAGCGAGCGGCGTTCATCATGACGAACATGTACTTGAGGCCTTCGTTGGCGCGCCCGACGAGCGTGCCGAGCGCGCCGCCGTGGTCGCCAAACGCCATCACGCAGGTCGGACTGGCGTGAATGCCCAGCTTGTGCTCGATGGAAACGCAATAGGCATCATTGCGCTCGCCGAGACTGCCATCGGCCTTGACCAGGAACTTGGGCACGACGAACAGCGAAATGCCCTTGACCCCCTCGGGCGCGTCCGGCAGCCGCGCCAGCACGAGATGGACGATGTTCTCGGCCATGTCGTGCTCACCGTAGGTGATGAAGATCTTCTGGCCAAAAATCCTGTAGGTGCCGTCGGCCTGGGGCTCGGCGCGCGTGCGGATGGCGGCGAGATCCGAACCGGCCTGCGGCTCGGTGAGATTCATGGTGCCGGTCCACCTGCCCGAAATCATGTTGGGCAGATACGTCCGCTTCTGCGCGTCGGAACCCGACAGCTCAAGCGCCTCGATAGCGCCATTGGTCAGCAGCGGGCACAGCGAAAACGCCATGTTCGCCGACTTCCACATCTCGCGCACCGCCGCCGAGAGCAGGCGCGGCAGCCCCTGGCCGCCGAATGCCGGATGGCAATCGAAGCCGTTCCAGCCAGCCTCGGCATACCGGCGGTAAGCCTCCTTGAAGCCGGGCGGCATGGTCACCTGTCGGTCATGCCAGCGCGCGCCCACCTGGTCGCCGGTGGCGTTGAGCGGCGCCAGCACTTCCGCGGCGAACTTGCTGGCCTCGTCGAGAATCGATTCGACCAGATCGGGCGTCACTTCCTCGCAGCCGGGCAGCGCGCGCACCTGGTCGAGACCGGCCAACTCGTTCATGACGAACAGCATGTCTTTCACCGGCGCGGAGTAATTGCTCATTTGTGCCTTCCCTATCGTTTGAAAAAGTAGCGCCGGTCGTCGAACGAGCCGACCCAATCGGGATAGTAGACCACCATCAAGGTGATGGCGGCGCCGTTAAGCCACGCCTCGGCAAAACCCAGCAGCGTGTAGTAGGGCAGATAGTCGTTGACCAGCATCTCGGCCGTATACACGCCCGCCAGCCACAGCACCAGTGATGCGAGCAAGCCGGTGGCGACGACCGCGATGGCGGCGCCGAAAAACGCGGCGCAGAAAATGTAACAGAAGAAGTTGGCCGGCAGATACCGCTCGACTACCCGCAACAACGCATGCGCGGCCACGGACGGAAAAACCGCCGTCACCAGGACATTGAGCGCGTAGGGTTCCCAGCCGGCGGCCCCGTTGAGCGTCACGGCCGCCATCACCACCGACAGGCCAAGGATCGCCAGTTGCCGTCCGAACATCAGCGTCAAGGCGGTGGCGCCCAGCAAATGGAGGTTGAGCCCCGGCCTGACGCCAGCCTTCATGCTCCAGACGAGCATCAGCACGACGACCGAGCCAAGCCAGACGTTGAGTTGTCGGGAATCGGCCAGGCGACGCCACGGTGCGGTACGCAAGCACCACAGCCAAACAATGGCCAGGGGCAGGAATGCCCAGAGAGACCAGCCGTGGCCGAACAGTCCCTCGGGGAAGTTCACACCCGTCGGTTCCGCCTAAAGTGCCGTCACCAGTTCCGGCACGGCCTGGAAGAGGTCGGCGACCAGGCCGTAATCGGCGACCTGGAAGATCGGCGCGTCTGGATCCTTGTTGATGGCGACGATGACCTTGCTGTCCTTCATGCCGGCCAGGTGCTGGATGGCGCCGGAAATGCCCACCGCGATGTAGAGCTGCGGCGCCACGATCTTGCCGGTCTGGCCGACCTGGTAATCGTTGGAGACGAAGCCAGCATCCACCGCCGCGCGTGAGGCGCCCAGCGCCGCGCCCAGCTTGTCGGCCAGCGGTTCGAGCACCTTGTGATAGTTCTCGCCGGAACCCATGCCGCGCCCACCGGACACAACGATCTTGGCGGCAGCCAGTTCGGGGCGGGCCGATTTGGTCAATTCCCGTCCCAGCAGCTTGGCGACACCGGCGTCAGGCGCGGCGGCGATGGCTTCGATCTTGGCGCCGCCGCCCTGCCCGGCGGCATCGAAGGCGGTGGTGCGCACGGTGACGACCTTGACGGCATCGCCGCTCCTGACCGTGGCCAGCGCATTGCCGGCGTAGATCGGCCGGACGAAGGTATCGGCGTCCTCGATGGCGACGATGTCGGAAATCTGGGCAACATCCAGCAGCGCGGCGACGCGCGGCATGGTGTTCTTTCCCTGGCTGGTCGAAGCGGCAAGGATGTGCGTGTAACCAGCCTTCTGGGCGACGATCAGGGCGGCGAGATTCTCCGCGGTCTGATCGGCATAGTGGGCGGCATCGGCCACCTTGACGACGGCGACACCTGCCAGCTGGGCGGCAGCCTGCGCGGCACCGGTACAGCCGCTACCGGCCACCAGGACGTGAATGTCGCCACCCAGCCGGGCGGCGGCGGTGACGGTGTTGCGGGTGGCGGCCTTGAGCGCCGCGTTGTCGTGTTCGGCAATGACGAGGACAGCCATCTCAGATCACCTTCGCTTCGTTCTTGAGTTTATCGAGGAGTTGTGCAACGTCGGCCACCTTGATGCCGGCCTGGCGCTTCGCCGGTTCGACGACCTTGAGCGTCGTCAGGCGCGGCGCCACATCGACGCCCAGATCGGCGGGCTTGAAGGTGTCGAGCGGCTTCTTCTTCGCTTTCATGATGTTCGGCAGGGTGGCGTAACGCGGTTCGTTGAGGCGCAGGTCGGTGGTCACCACCGCCGGCATCGTCAATTCCAGCGTTTCCAGGCCGCCATCGACTTCCCGGGTGACGGCGGCCTTGCCGCCGGCGATGACGACCTTGGAAGCGAAGGTGGCCTGCGACCAGCCGAGCAGCGCGGCCAGCATCTGGCCAGTCTGGTTGGAATCGTCGTCGATGGCCTGCTTGCCAAGGATGACGAGCTGCGGGCCCTCCTTGTCCACCAGCGCCTTGAGCAGCTTGGCCACCGCCAGCGGTTGCACGTCGGCATCGGTCTCGACCAGGATGGCGCGGTCGGCGCCGATCGCCAGCGCCGTGCGCAGCGTCTCCTGGCTGGCCGCCGTGCCACAACTGATGGCGACCACCTCGGTGGCGACGCCGGCTTCCTTGAGCCGAACCGCCTCCTCGATAGCGATTTCGTCGAACGGGTTCATCGACATCTTGACGTTGGCGAGATCGACCCCCGTGCCGTCCGACTTGACCCGGACCTTGACGTTGTAATCAACCACGCGCTTGACGGGAACGAAAACTTTCAAGCGACACCTCCATCTCTCGATAATGAATTGGCCGCAGCCAAAGCCGGGTAGTTTATCGCGTCCGCCCGCTCGCCGAAACCCCTGGCCTATTCCTCGCGCTTGACTGGCCGTCGGCCCGCCATGAAGGTATCGATGCCGGTCACGGCATCGTCGCACATCATGTTGCGCGCCATCGTCTCGGCCGCCAGCTGATAAGCCGCGTCGGTGCCCATCTCAAGCTGCCGGTAGAAGAGTTGCTTGCCCATGGTCACGGCCGCCGCCGACTTGCCGGTGATCGCCAAGGTCAGCCGTCGCAGCTCGACGTCCAACTCGGCCAGCGGCACTACCCGATTGACCAGGCCACGGCGACCGGCTTCGGCGGCATCGATGAACTCGCCGGTCAGCAGCATTTCCAGCGCCTGCTTGCGGCCCATGTTGCGCGACAGCGCAACAGCGGGCGTCGAGCAGAACAGGCCAACGTTGATGCCCGACACCGCGAAACGCGCCACGTCCGCCGCCACGGCCAGGTCGCAGCTCGCCACCAATTGGCAGCCGGCGGCGGTGGCAATGCCATGCACCCGCGCAATTACCGGCTGCGGCATCCGCGTCATGGTGGTCATCAGCCTGCCACAGCGCCGGAACAGGTCGCGCATGTACTCATGCGAATGGTTGGCGCGCATCTCCTTGAGGTCGTGGCCGGCACAGAACGCCTTGCCGGCGCCGGCAATCACCACCACGCGGACCGCGGCGTCGGCGGCGAGTTCGTCGAGCGCGGCCTGCATCGCCTCGAGCAGCGCCTCCGAAAGCGCGTTGAATTGCTCGGGGCGGTTCAGCGTGAGGGTCGCCACCTCGCCGGCGCGCTCGATCAGTAGAACGGATTCGGACATGTTGCCTCCTATCGACAACGTTGGCCACGCGCCAGCCATGGCGCCAGATCCTCGTTCAAGGCCGACACGGCCTCGGCCGCGGCCGCCACACCGCCGCGAGCGTCCGCGGTCGGCGCCGGTCGGGCGACAACGAAGTCGCGGCGATCGACGACGTCGGCACCGACCAACAGCGCCGCCCGGCCGGCCAGCACCAGCGCGCTGCGTTCCGGGGCGTCGAACACCTGGACGAATTCGTCGATGTCGATATGCAGCCGACACCGGCCGCTGCCGCCGACAAGACGCCGCTCCAGCGCCTGGCCAATCAGTTCGGCCGGCGGCGCCGCCCAGCGGCTTTCGGCGAATTCGCGCCGGCGCGCCGGGTCGCAGTAGGCCAGCCGGTACTGCATGGCGGCCCCGGCCAGCCAGGACGGCGCATCGACGATAACGGCGGTCACGCTCGCCATCGGCGGCCCGGCGCGTACCGGGCCGAGATCGAAGCGGGCGGCATCGGGCCGCCGCGCCGCGGGATTGGCGCACGCTGCCGCCAGCGCGGCGGTCACGAGCGCGATCGACAGCTTCCGCATGCGGTGCTCCTTCATGGCCCGGGCACGACGAAGCCCGCCTCGCCGGGGCCGGGCGCCGGCGCCTGGCGGCCGAACACCAGGGATTCCGGGTGGCTGTCCAGGGTCTCGATCAGGCGCGACAGGCGCCGCGAATTACCGGTCAGTTCGTCGATCAACTCCCCGACACGGGGCAGCGTCCGGGCCTTCAGCTCCGAGCCGGTCTCGGCGGCAAGCCGGTCGAGACTGCCGGCCAGCCCGGCCATGACCCTTACCGTTTCGCGCAGTTCGGCGATCAGCGGCGCCGTTTCGCGGGTGGTGCGCTCAACATGCGCCAGCGCCGCCGACAGCTTGTGCACGTTCTCCGTCGACAGCAACTGGCGAAGCGCGGCCAGCGTTGCCGGCAGCTCCTTCATGCCGTGATTGACGCCCGCGGTCAGCGTCTCGAGATTGTCGAGCGTGCGAGCGACATTGCCGAGATTGTCCTCGCTCAGCAGCTGCCCCAGCCGCAGCATGAGCAGATTGGCCTGCGTCGCGATGTCGCCCGCCTGCGTGCCCAGCGTATCGAGCAAGGTCGGCCTCAAAGTCAGCCGTGGCAGGTCGCCGCCGCTTGGCGCCAGCGGCTGCGGATTGCCGCCGTCGTCCTCGATCTGCACATAGGCAATCCCGGTCAGGCCCTGGGTGTTGAGCTTGGCTGTCGAGCCGACGGTCAGCGGATAACGGGCGTCGAGGCTGATGCGCACCAGGATCACGCGCGTATCGCGTTCGTCGAGGTCGATGCGCTCGACGCGACCCGCCCGGATACCGCGATAGCGCACCTGGGCATGGGTATTCAGGCCGGTGACGTTCTGCCGCGCTTCCAGCAGATAGTAGCGGACATCCTGGGTCTTCTGGCCGAGCCACCAGACGGCCGCCAGCGTCGCCAGTCCGAGCAGGACGACGAACAGACCGGCGAGGAGCGCGTGCGCGCGATTTTCCATGGCCGTAACTTTACCGGAGCCCGGCCTCGACGAGAATCCGCCGGCTGCGGTCGGAGCCGAAGAAACTCCGGATGAAAGGATGATCGATGCCGATCACTTCGGCGATCGGGCCATAACCGACGATGCGGCGCTCGGCGAGCACCGCCACTCGCGTCGACAACGCCACCAGCGTGTCGATGTCGTGCGTGACCAGCAGCACGGTCAGGCCGAGTTCCCGTTCAAGGGCGCGGATCAAGCCGACGAACCCGTCGGCGAGGTCCGGGTCGAGACCGGCGGTAGGCTCGTCGAGCAGCAGCAGCTCCGGGTCGAGCGCCAGCGCGCGCGCCAGGGCGACACGCTTGACCATGCCGCCGGACAGTTCCGACGGCATCAGACAGGCATGTCGCGGCAACAACTCGACCATGTCCAACTTCAACATCACCAGGTCGCGTATGGTCGCCTCGTCCAGACACCGCAACTCTCGCAACTGGAAGGCGATGTTGTCGAACACGGTCAAGGCCGAAAACAGCGCGCCATGCTGGAACAGCACGCCGAAGCGCCGTCGCAGCGCGCGCTCGCGGCGCTGGCCGCCGCCGGACAATCGCTCGCCGAACACGCGCACCTCACCCGCGGCCGGTGTCAGCAGGCCGAGAATCGCTCGTAGCAGCGTGGTCTTGCCGCTGCCGGAGCCACCGACCAGCGCCACCAGTTCGCCGGCGGCGATGAGCAGGTCGAGATCGCGATGCACCCACAAGCGGCCAAATCGGTTCGCCACGCCGCGCAACTCGATGACCGGCGCGGCGCCCATCATGGCACGCCGATGGTGCGGGTGGCGACCGCGAACATTGCATCGACCAGAATGACGGCGGTGATCGAGGTCACCACCGACGCTGTCGTATTCGCAGCGAGACTCTCCGTGTTCGGGCGGGCGCGCAGGCCGAAATGACAGGCCACAAGCGCCACCAGGATGCCGAAAATTACGCCCTTGGCCAGGCCGATCCACAGATTGGCCACCGGCACGGCCTTGGGCAGGCGGTCGAGAAACACCTGGTGGCCGACATCGATCTGCGCGGCTGCCGCGAGCATGCCGCCGGCCAGCGCCAGCACATCCACCCACAGCACCAAGAGCGGCATGGCCACGGCCAGCGCGATCACCTTGGGCATCACCAGCCGCAGGCTCCTCGGCACGCCCATGGTCGCCAGCGCGTCGATTTCCTCCGTCACCCGCATCACGCCGAGCTGCGCGGTCATCGCCGATCCCGAGCGCCCGGCCACCAGCAGCGCGGCCAGCACCGGACCGAGTTCCCGGACGATGCCAAGACCGAGGATATCGACGATGTAGAGATCGGCGCCCAGGCGCTGCAATTGCAGCGCCGAAAGGTAGGCCAGGACGACGCCGACCATCGCTCCCACCAGCGCGATGACCGGCATGGCGCGCACACCGCTCTTGTAGATGTTGGCCGATACCTCCCGCCACGGCATGTCGCCCGGATGCCGCGCCACGTGCAGCATGTCCAGTGCCACCCGACCGATCAGCGCCAGCAAGTCGGCGAGATGCCCGCCGAAATCCAGCGCCGCTGCTCCGGCGTCGCGCAACCATTCCGCCTGCCGGCGTGGCGCCACGGCTGACTTTTCGCCCGTGCCGGTTACGAGGATGCGCTCGAAGGCGCGCCGATGCTCGGCGCCCGCCTCCAGGACTTGCGGCAGGCGCTGTCCCCAGGCACGCCAGAGAATGATCATGCCGGCGCTGTCGAGCGCGCCGACGCCACGGCAGTCCCATTCGGCATCGCCGCCGATCGCCGTCAGCTGTTGCCTCAATTCGGCGATGCGCGGCGTGATCGCCGCCAGCGTCCAGCGACCGGTGAGCGTCACCCGCCCGCTCCCACCCTCGCGGGTCGTCACCTCGACGCGGGGAAGGTCCGCGTCCGCAAGCCCCGCAGCGCGGGCGCGGACCATCACGGCGAACGCTCACTGTGCTTGCGCCGCACCTTCAGTTCGATGCCGATGCCCGCCCACTGCCGCACCTCCTCGTCGATCGCGGCGGCGGTGAGCGGCAAGACGGCCAACCAATCGGCGTCGATCCTGAGCTGGAAGCCCATCGCCAGCAGGCTGGCCTGCACGGGTGGCTCCGGCGCCTCGTCGCGCGCACGATGCAGCAGCGCCGCCATGCGCAGCGCGAAGATCAGCATCCAGTCGCGCGATTCGCCCAGTTCCGGCACGATCCGTTCGAGCTTGCCGCGATGCGCCAGCACCAGCCGCGACAGCTTGGCCTGATCGCGCCGGGAGAATCCGGGCATGTCGGCATTGGCCAGGATATAGGCGCTGTGCTTGTGATAGCTGGCATGCGCCAGTGAAATGCCGATCTCGTGCAGGCGCGCCGCCCAAGTCATGGTCAGTACATCCGGGTGATCGGGATCGTCCCGGGTTTCCGGCAGCAACTGCGCCAGCAGGCGGGTCGCCGTGCGCGCGACCCGCGCCGCCTGCTCGCCATCGACTTCGTGGCGCCGCATGAACAGGCTCACCGTGGCTTCGCGCAAGTCGTCATGGTGATATCTCCCGAGCAAATCGTAGAGCACGCCCAGACGCAGCGCGCCTTCCGAGAAGACCATCTGATCGAGACCAAACTCCTTGAATACCGCCAACATGATGGCGAGTCCACCCGACAGCACGGGCACACGGTCGGCGCGTAACCCATCCAGTTGCAGGTGCCGCGCGTCGCCGGCACGCAGCAGCATGGTCGCCAGCTTGTCCAATCCGTCGGCGGTGATGCCGCCGGTCGACAGCCCGTTCATTTCCAGCAGGTCGACCAGCGCCTTGGCCGTCCCCGACGAACCGACCGCCTCTTCCCATCCCGTCTTTCGATAGGTGTGAACAATGGTCTGGATCTCCTTGCGCGCCGCCAGTTCGGCCGCCCTCATCGACGCCTTGTCGACCCGGCCGCCGGGAAAATAGCGCAGGCTGAAACCGACGCAGCCCATGTAGAGGGATTCCAGATGAAGCGGCTTGAAGTTCCGGCCGATGATGAACTCGGTCGAACCGCCGCCGATGTCGACCACCAGCTGCTGGGAGCGAGGATTGGGCAGGCTGTGCGCGACACCGAGATAGATCAGGCGCGCCTCCTCCCGCCCCGAGATCACCTCGATGGGGATGCCCAGCGCGGCTTCCGCCCGGGCTAGAAACGACGATGCATTCTTGGCGACGCGCAGGGTATTGGTCGCGACGGCGCGCCTTGCATCGCCGGGCAGGCCGCGCAGGCGTTCGCCAAAGCGCGCCAGTGCCTCCAGCGCCCGGATCTGCGAAGCATCGTCCAGCGCCCTCTCCGCGTTAAGACCCGCCGCCAGGCGCACTGATTCCTTCAACGAGTCGAGCGGATAGATCTGGTTGCCGATCACCCGGCCGACCTGGAGCCGGAAGCTGTTGGAACCGAGATCCACGGCGGCAATCAGGTCATGAGTCACCATAGCTCAAGTCATATCCAAGGGTCGGCGAAATCTTAGCATCGCCAGCACTTCACCGAACCACGGACAACCGGCCGGTTGAGGGAACCGCAACCAAGTAGTCCCTGCTTTCAATCTAGGGACGCGCTGAACAAGTAGCCGCAGAACGCGGCCACGGACATTGATTGGGCGGAGATGCTGATTTTTTTGTCATATTCTGGCTCCCGGAGGGACGGGTCGGCGGGCCTTCTCCCGGTTCTTGGTCGAGGGCAGCTCGGCGATCAGCATCGCATCGACGATCGTGCCGCCCGAGAGTGTCGGCTGGGCTGATACCGGCTTCACCGCTGCGGCGGCCACTGCCTGGGCGCGTGCATGACGCGCAGCACGCGCACCAACTCGCCGGCCACGTCATACACCAGGATGTAATTGTGATGCGCTACCAGTTCGCGGGTGCCCGCCACACGACCCGGCCGACCGAGGCCGGGATGATCGATCAGGCGGCAGGCCTTTTCCGCAAACAACTCATCGAGCGCCAGCGCGGCGGTCGGGTTGTCGGCCTCGATGTAGTCATAAATCTCGTCGCGGTCCTGTGTTGCCTCTGGCGTCCAAAATAACCGGATCATTCGGCAGCGGCTTCAAGCCGGCGACGCGTTGCCGTGCGCTTGGCCGCGAACTTCGCTTCCACCTCATCCGCCGGAATCAGTTGGCCGACATTGGCCGAATCCAGGCCGATTTGCACCTGGCGACGAAACCAGGCGTCATGTTCCGATGCCTCCTGCTGCTGCCTCACGAAGTCGCGCATGAAGTCGCGCAGCAACTGCGCGGCGTTGCGGTCGCGGTTCCTTGCGGCGTTGGAAAATTCGGCTTTCAAGGCCTCATCGACCCGGAACGTAAAGGTTGCCTCGCTCATGGTGTTGCCCTCATGTATTACGCGGTAAGTACACGGTAGCACACTACCGGACGCACTGGAATTGCGCCGGCTAGCTTGGTCTACAGCCAATATTTGCGAATGGATAGCCGTCGAAGGTTCGGGGAAAACACTAAACCAGCTCCGCATGGAGATTGGTGATCTTTGAAATACTTGTCGCAGCATCATGCGCGATGATTGCTGAATAACACTACACTAGCCACGCCGAACGCCAATGACGCCGCCGATTTCTCCCACCCGAGCCAGCACCCGCTGTAATTGATCGGCATCGGCAAGTTCGACGGTAAACGCCATCCGGGCCATGCCGCTTTTCGATTGCGTCTTGACGGCCGTGACGTTGATTTTTTCCTTCGACAGCACATCGGAGATATCGCGTAGCAAACCCTGGCGGTCGTTGGCCTCGACCAGCAGATCGGCTGCGTAGACCCCGCCGTGCTGGCCGCCCCACTGGGCATCGACCACGCGCTCGGGATTACGCGCGGACATGTTGCGGAAGTTGGCGCAGTCCAGGCGGTGCACCGAGACACCACGCCCGCGCGTGACGAAACCGGCCACGCGGTCGGGCGGTACCGGCTTGCAGCAGCGCCCGAGCTGGGTCATCAGCTTGTCCACACCAACAACCAGGATGCGGCCGCCATCGCCTTGCCCTTCCGTCTTGCTCTTCCGGGTGGCCAGCTCGGGCTCGGATTCGGCGGTCGCCGCATCGCCGCGCAGCGCCATCTGAAAGGCGCGCGGACCCAGTTCGCCGCGCGCCGCGGCGAGGAACATCTGGTCGGGATTCTTGCAGCCCAGCTTGTGGGCGAGTTCGTCGAGGTTGGTCAAACTCTGGCCGGCGCGTTGCAACTCCCGGGCGACCAGGTTTCGTCCCTGCGCCAGCATCTCCGACTCCTGTTGTACCGCGAACCAGGCCTTGACCTTCTGTCGCGCGCGCGACGAATGGAGGAATTCCGGCGCCAGCCAGTCACGCGACGGTCCTCCCGCCTTGGCCGCCATGATCTCGACGCGCTGGCCGTTGGCGAGCGGCGTGTTCAGCGGCACCAGATGACCGTCAACCTTGGCGCCGCGGCAGCGGTGGCCGATATCGGTATGCAGGCGATAGGCAAAATCGACGGGCGTCGCGCCCTTCGGCAGGTCGATGATCCGGCCCTGCGGGGTCAGCACATAAATGGTGTCGTCGAGCGCGGCGCGCTTGAACTGCTCGACCCAGGCCACCGAATCGGTGAGCTCGTCGCGCCAGGACAACAGCTGGCGCAGCCAGGCGATTTTCTCGTCGTAGGCCGATTCCGCCTTTGCCGCGCTTTGGCCAACCGAGCCGGCTTCCTTGTAGCGCCAGTGGGCCGCCACGCCAAGTTCCGCGTGGCGATGCATTTCCTGCGTGCGGATCTGTACTTCGAGCGAACGGCCATCCTCGGCGATCACGGCGGTATGCAGCGAGCGATAGTAATTGCCCTTCGGATGGGAGATATAGTCGTCGAACTCGCCGTGGATCGGCTGCCAGAGGGCGTGCACGAGGCCCAGCGCGGTGTAGCAATCCTTGACCTCATCCACGACGATGCGCAATGCGCGCACATCATGGACCTCGGCGAAGTCGAGATCCTTCTGCCGCATCTTGTTCCAGATGCTGTAGATGTGCTTGGGCCGGCCATAGACTTCCGCATTGCCGATGCCGGATCGTTCGAGTTCCGCCCGCAGCCGGGCCACGGCCGAGCCGATGAAGGATTCCCGCTCGACGCGCTTCTCGTCGAGTTGTTTGGCGATGCGCTTGTAGGTGAGCGGCTCCAGGAAGCGGAATGAGAGATCCTCGATCTCCCACTTCATCTGCCAGACGCCCAGGCGATTGGCCAGCGGCGCGTAGACCTCCAGGCTCTCGCGCGCGAGATCGTGGCGCTCCGGCGTGTCGTGATCGGTCAGCCCGCGCAGTGTCTGCGCCCGCGAAGCGAGCCGCAGCATCACGACCCGAATGTCGGCCGCCATCGCCAGCAGCATCTTCCTGAGGATCTCCGCCTGCGCCTTGGCATCGCCGGCCCCACCGGTGCGGGCCGCCGCCTCGGTCAATGGTCGCAGCCCCTTGAGTCGATGCAGGCTGGTCACCAGGTCGGCGACCGATTCGCCGAAGCGGGCCACCAACTTGACCCGGGCTTCGGGCAAATAGTCGGCGGCGGCAAACAGTACCGCCGCCAGGCGCGCATCGAGGTCGAGATTGAGCGTGGCGATCTGCAAGGCCATGCCGACTGCGTGGCGGAGAACCTCCTCGCCGGTGCCCAGGCTCTTGCCCGCGTAAAGATCGGCGGCCAGATCGAGCGCCTCGTCCAGTGTCGTCCTCGCCTGCCCGGACAGCCCGGCGCCGAGGCGGGTCAGGATGTCGCCATCGATGCCGGCGTCGCTGAGGGCGTGGACGACGGATACCAAGCTACCCCACCCACTTCCTCGCGTTGCGGAACATGGTCAGCCACGGGCTGTTTTCGCCCCAGCCCTCGGGATGCCAGGACATCTGCACGGTACGGAAGATGCGCTCGGGGTGCGGCATCATGATCGTAAAGCGGCCGTCCGGCGTGGTCACGCCGGCGATGCCCGCGGGCGAGCCGTTCGGGTTGAACGGATACGTCGTCGCGACCCGGCCGCGGTTGTCGATGTAGCGTAGCGCCACGGCTGGCTTTCCCGAATCACCCGCGAAGACGGCGCGACCTTCGCCGTGGGAGACGACGACGGGAAGCCTGGAACCCATCATGCCCTGCAAGAATATCGAACGTGACTCCGGAATCTCGACCATCACGAAGCGCGCCTCGAACTGCTCGGAACGATTGCGATGGAAGGTCGGCCAGCTTTGCGCACCGGGGATGATGCCGGCCAGGTGGCTCATCATCTGGCAGCCGTTGCAGACGCCCAGCGCGAAGGAATCGGGCCGCGCGAAGAAGGCGGCGAAGTCGTCGCGCAGGCGCTCGTTGAACAGGATGGACTTCGCCCAGCCCTGGCCAGCGCCGAGCACGTCGCCGTAGGAGAAGCCGCCGCAGGCGACGAAGCCGGAAAAGTCAGTCATGGCGACACGCCGCGCGTGCAGGTCGCTCATGTGCACATCGATGCATTCGAACCCGGCGCGGTCGAAGGCCGCCGCCATCTCGACCTGGCCGTTGACGCCCTGCTCCCGAAGTACGGCGATCCTCGGCTTCGCGCCGCCGATGGCGAACGGCGCCGCCGGATCGAAAGTGAGCGTGGCGGCAAGACCCGGGTCGCCCGCGTCGAGCAGCGCGTCGAATTCCTCGTCGGCGCAACCTGCATCGTCGCGCAGGCGGGCGATCCGGTGGCTCACCTCGCTCCAGGCCTGTTGCAGTTCCACGCGGCGTGCCGCGAAGACTGACTTTGCGTTGCGCCAGACCCGCACCTCGTCGGCGCCGTTGAGCGTGCCGATCGCGTGCGAACAAGCGCCGAGGCCCGCGTCGCGCAGCGTCTGCATCACTTCCGAGCGATCTTCGCGCCGTATCTGGACCACGGCACCCAGCTCCTCGTTGAACAGCGCGGCGACCATGCGGTCCCGCATGCGGCCATCCAGAAGTTGCGGCGCGCGCTCGATGCCGTCCACATCATTCATCAGCGGATCGAAGCAGAGCGCGTCGAGATTCAACGACACGCCCAGGTGCGAGGCGAAGCTCATTTCGCAGACAGTGGCGAACAGGCCGCCGTCGGAACGGTCGTGGTAGGCCAGAAGTTTCGGCCGCAGCTGCCGCACGGCGTTGAAGAAACACTTGAGCGAAGCCGCATCGGCATCCGGCGGCACGTCGCCGGACTTGCCATGAACCTGCGCCAGCGCCGAGCCGCCGAGGCGGTTGCGGCCTTTGCCGAGATCGATCAGGATCAGTTCCGTCTCGCCGACCTCCTGGTCGGCGCGCAGTTGCGGCGTCAGCGTCTTGCGCACGTCGGCGCAGGGCGCGAAGGCGGTGACGATCAGCGACAGCGGCGCGACGACCTGCTTGGCCGTGCCGTTCTCTTCCCAGCGCGTGCGCATGGACAGGGAATCCTTGCCGACGGGAATGGAAACGCCGAGCGCCGGGCAGAAGTCGAGACCGACGGTCCTGACCGTATCGAACAGCGCCGCGTCCTCGTTGCCGTGACCGGCAGCCGCCATCCAGTTCGCGGACAGCTTGATGTGGTTCAGGCTGGCGATGTCGGCGGCGGCGATGTTGGTGATCGCCTCGCCGATGGCCATGCGTCCGGAGGCTGGCGCCTCCAGCATCGCCAGCGGCGTGCGCTCGCCCATGGCGAAGCACTCGCCGAGCCAGGTATCGTAGCCCATGGTCGTCACGGCCACGTCGGCGACCGGCACCTGCCACGGGCCGACGAACTGGTCGCGCGCCGTCATGCCGCCGACGCTGCGATCGCCGATGGTGATCAGGAAGCTCTTGCTCGCCACGGCCGGCAGGCGCAGCACGCGGAATGCTGCCTCTTTCAAGTCGATGCCGCCGACGTCGAGCGCGGGCATACTCACCTGTTTGCGCGTCGCGTTGCGGTGCATGCGCGGTGGCTTGCCGAGCAGCACCTCCATCGGCATGTCGACCGCCTTGTTGCCGAAATGCTTGTCGGTAACGATGAGCTCGCGCTCCGCCGTCGCCTCGCCGAGCACCGCGAACGGGCAGCGCTCGCGCTCGCACATTGCCTTGAATTCTTCGAGTCGCCTGGGCGGAATCGCCAGCACGTAGCGCTCCTGCGCCTCGTTCGACCAGATCTCGCGCGGCGACATGCCCGGCTCCTCGGACGGCACGTTGCGCAGCTCGAAACGCGCGCCGCGCTTGGCGTCGTTGGCCAGTTCGGGCATGGCGTTGGAGATACCGCCGGCGCCGACGTCGTGGATGGCGAGGATGGGGTTGGCCTCACCGAGTTGCCAGCAGCGGTCAATGACCTCTTGGGCGCGCCGCTGCATTTCCGGGTTGCCGCGCTGCACGGAGGCGAAGTCGAGGTCGGCGGTGTTGGTGCCGGTCGCCATCGACGAGGCCGCGCCGCCGCCCAGGCCGATCAGCATGCCCGGCCCGCCGAGCTGAATCAGCAGGGTGCCGGCCGGAAACTCATTTTTGAAGCAGTGGCGGTCGGCGATGTTGCCGACGCCGCCGGCGATCATGATCGGTTTGTGGTAGCCGCGCACTTCGCCGTTGAACTCCTGCTCGAAGGTGCGGAAGTAGCCGGCGAGATTGGGCCGGCCGAATTCGTTGTTGAAGGCCGCCGCGCCGAGCGGACCTTCGATCATGATGTCGAGCGCCGAGGCAATGCGGTCCGGCTTGCCGTAGCCCGATTCCCACGGCTGCGCGTAGCCGGGGATATTCAGATCGGAAACCGAGAAGCCGCACAGGCCGGCCTTCGGCTTGGAACCCCGGCCCGTCGCGCCCTCGTCGCGGATTTCGCCGCCCGAGCCGGTCGCCGCGCCCGGGAAGGGCGAGATGGCGGTCGGGTGGTTGTGCGTCTCGACCTTGGCCAGGATGTGCGTGGTGTCCTCGACGTACCCGTACTTGCCGCCCGCGCCGGGCAGGAAGCGCCTGATCGTCGCGCCATCGATCACCGAGGCGTTGTCGGAATAGGCGACCACCGTGCCTTCCGGATGCGCCTTGTGCGTTTCGCGGATCATGCCGAACAGCGACAGCGGCTGGTCCTGGCCATCGACCGTCCATGTCGCATTGAAGATCTTGTGCCGGCAGTGTTCGGAGTTGGCCTGCGCGAACATCATCAGCTCAACGTCGGTCGGGTTGCGGCCGAGCTTGCCGAAGTTGTCCAGCAGGTAGTCGATCTCGTCGTCGGAGAGCGCCAGACCCAGCTCGCCGTTGGCGGCGACCATTGCAGCCCGGCCGCCCTTGAGGATATCGACCGTGGTCAGCGGCTGCGGCTCGTAGTGGTGGAAGAGTTCGTCGGCCGCATTGAGCGATTCGAGCACCGACTCGGTCATGCGGTCGTGCAGGTGGCGTATCGCCACGGCTGACTTTGGCGCGCCTTGAACATGGAACGCCGTGCCGCGCTCGATGCGCTTCACTTTGGAGAATCCGCAGTTGCGGGCGATGTCGGTTGCCTTGGACGACCAGGGCGAAATGGTGCCCAGCCGCGGCGTCACCAGGATCAGCTCGCCGGCCGGTTGCTGCGGCAGTTGCGCCGGCATGTCAAGCAGATCCTTGAGCCGCGCCAGCTCGTCGGCGTCCAGGCCGCCATCCGTTTCGACGAAATACCAGTGCTCGGCCGTCAGCCGGGTACCCACGAGTTCCTGCAATCGGGCGAGACGGGAAGCGGAGAAAGCGGCTGCGCCGCGCAGCTTGAAAATTCTGGACATGACGGCCGGAGGGAGTCTGATTGCGTGCATAGGAGCGGCTTAGAATTATACTCTGCACCCTTTCACGCCCTCGCCGGCGCCTGACCGCCCGCGCCTTCCATATTGCCGCTGCAACTTTGCCAACTGAGCCGTCGCCATGAAACTGCTCTTCGACCTGTTCCCGATCATCCTCTTCTTCGCCGCTTACAAGCTGGCCGACATCTATGTCGCCACCGGCGTGGCCATCGCCGCCACGTTCGCGCAGATCGGCTGGGTGTGGTTCCGGCACCGGAAAGTCGACACCATGCTCTGGGTCAGCCTCGGCCTGATCGTCGTGCTCGGCAGCATGACGCTGATGCTGCGCGACGAGACCTTCATCAAATGGAAGCCAACGCTGCTGTACTGGGCTTTCGCCGTGGTCTTGCTCGGTTCGGCGACCCTGTTCGGCAAGAACCTGATTCGCGTAATGATGGCGGCGGCGCAGATCGACGCGCCCGACCGTGTCTGGAGCAAGCTCAACCTCGCCTGGGCCGTGTTCTTCGCCTTCATGGGCATCGCCAACCTCTACATCGCGCGGAACTTCTCGACCGATGTTTGGGTCAATTTCAAGCTTTTCGGCGGCATGGGACTAATGCTTGTGTTCGTCATCGCACAGGGATTCTGGCTTTCCCGGTACATGCCCGACGAGCAGAACCAGGAGAAAAACCACTGATGCTGTACCTGATCTTCGGCGAGGACTTGCCGGATTCGCTGGAGCGCCGGCTCGCGGTGCGACCGGCCCACCTTGCGCGACTGAACGCGCTCAAGGCTGAAGGCCGGTTGGTACTGGCCGGCCCCTGTCCCGCCATCGACTCGCCCGATCCCGGCCCGGCCGGATTCACCGGCAGTCTGATCGTCGCCGAATTCCCGTCGTTCGCCGATGCCCGCGCCTGGGCCGACGCCGACCCCTATATCGCCGCCGGCGTCTTTGCCGGAATCACCGTCAAACCCTTCAGAAAGGTCTTGCCATGAGCACCGTTGCCACCATCAAGGACAGGCTCGCCACGCTGCAGCCCTCCTACCTCGACGTCATCGACGACAGCGCCCAGCACGCCGGACACGCCGGCGCCCGCGACGGCGGCGGCCATTACCGCGTCCACATCGTCTCGGAGCGCTTTGCCGGACTGGCGACAATGGCGCGACACCGCCTGGTGTATGATGCGCTCGGCACGTTGATGAACGGCGCAATACACGCCCTCAGCATCACCGCGCGGACACCGGCCGAGTAAATCTGCCCGTTGCCACGCCATCTCCCCTTTCTTTACCGACCCGTCAAGCCCTAAGGAACCATCGATGAATCGCTCCCTGCTTAGCACGCTGCTCACCGCTTCCCTCGCCGTGATGTTCGCCACCGTCGCCATCGCGGCACCGCCGGCCAAGGATACCGCCAAGGCCGTGGCCACGGTCAATGGCAAGGCGATTCCACAGAACCGTGCCGATGTGTTGCTCGCCTCGCAATTCGCGCAGGGCCAGTCCGATAACCCCAAGCTCCGCGAAGCCGTAAAGGAGGACCTGGTGCGTCGCGAATTGCTCGCACAGGAAGCGGAGAAGAAGGGTTTCGAAAAGAAGAATGAAGTACAGGCGCAGATGGCCATGGCCCGTCAGCAGGTGCTGATCGCCGCCTACCTCGAGGACTATGTCAAGGCGCACCCGATCACCGACGACATGATCGCCAAGGAATACGAGACGATCCGCAAGTCGCTGGGCGACCATGAGTACAAGGTCCGCCACATCCTGGTGGAGAACGAAGCCGACGCCAAGACGATCATCGACAAGCTGAAGAAGGGCGAGCGCTTCGAGGACCTGGCCAAGCAGTCGAAGGACCCCGGCTCCAAGGATAACGGCGGCGACTTGGGTTGGGGCAACCCGGCGGGCTATGTCAAGCCGTTCTCCGACGCCATGATCAAGCTGCAAAAGGGCAAATTCACCGATGCGCCCGTCAAGAGCGATTTCGGCTGGCACGTCATCCAGCTCGACGATATCCGCGATCTGAAAGGCCCGGAACTGGAGCAGGTCAAGCCGCAGCTGATGCAGCGCATGCAGCAGCAGATGATCCAGAAGCATGTGCTGGATCTGCGCACCAAGGCCAAGGTCGAGTAAGCGGGCAGGAAACTGATGAAACGGGGGCCAAGGCCCCCGTTTTTCATTGCGCGGCGATGCGTTTCCGGCCCTCTCCCTACGTGCTGCTGGTGCTCGCCAATGTGCTCTGGGCCGGCAATTGGGTGATCGGCCGCGCCATGCGGGGCGACATTCCACCGCTGGCTCTCTCCTTCTGGCGCTGGATGATTGCGCTGATGTTCATCTTGCCGCTGGCACGGCCGCACCTGCGCCGCGACTGGCCGATGCTGACCAGCAGCTGGCGCTGGCTGGCATTGTTCGGCTTGCTCGGCACGGCGACCTACAATGCGCTGGCCTATGTCGGGCTGCAATACACGACGGCCACCAACGGTCTGCTCCTCAACTCCTTCGTGCCCGTCGCCATCGTCGCGCTCGGCTGGGCTTTCATGGGCAAGCGCCTGCGTAGCGTCGAGCTGCTGGGCGTCGCCATATCCCTGCTTGGCGTGCTGACCATCGTTGCCCGCGGCGATCCGCGAACACTGACTTTGCTGGAATTGAACATTGGCGACGCCTGGGTCATCGCCTCGGTGCTGGCCTGGGCAATCTATACGCTGTTGCTACCCCATCGCCCAAACGTGCATCCGCTCAGTTTCCTCGCCGGCATTAGCTTCTTCGGCCTGCTCGAACTGGCGCCCGCCTATGGATGGGAAATCGCCTCCGGTCGCCGGATGACCCTTGACTGGACAACACTCGCCGCCATCGCCTACACCGGCGTGTTCGCCGCCTTGCTCGGCTTCGTGTTCTGGAACCGGGGCGTCGCGGAAGTCGGGCCAGCCAAGGCGGGTTTGTATTACCACCTGCTGCCGGTGTTCGGCATCGCGCTTTCGATCTTCTTCCTCGCGGAGCAACCCGAGGTCTATCACGCGCTCGGCGTCGCCCTCATCTTCACCGGCATCGGACTGAACGGCGGGAAACCGCGATGATCCGCGCCCTCAGGGAATGGCGGCGCCAGCGCGCCATCGAGCGCATCCAGGTCAGCGAGGCACAGTGGGTGGCAGCCGAGGCCGACCTGCCGTTTCTCGGCCACCTGGACGCCAGCGATCGCCAGCGGCTGCGCGCCACGACTCGGGCATTTATCGCCGAAAAGGAATGGACAAGCGCCGGCGACTTGCGCCTGACGCCTGCCATTCAGCTTTCGATTGGCTTGCAGGCCTGCCTGCCCGTGCTGAACCTCGGCCTCGACCATTATCGCGGCTGGGTCGGCATCGTCGTCTATCCGGGCGACTTCGTCATTCCGCGCAGCATCATCGACGAGGATGGCGTGGTGCATGAATACGACGACCCGGTGCTCGGCGAGGCATGGGAAGGCGGCCCGGTGCTGGTCGCGTGGTTCGAGGACGGCGAGGAAATCGACGGCGTCAACGTCGTCATCCACGAGTTCGCGCACAAGCTCGACATGGAGAATGGCGCTATCGACGGCATCCCGCGCCTGCCGGACGACATGACGCGAAGCACCTGGATCGACGCCTTCACCAATGCTTTCGAGGACTTTCAGCATCGTATCGATGCGGGCGAGGACCCCCTGCTTGATCCCTATGCCGCCACCGATGCCGCCGAGTTCTTCGCCGTGACAAGCGAGGCTTTCTTCCAGGCGCCGCGACTGCTACGCCACGCTTACCCGGCCGTCTACGCGCAACTGAAGCGCTTCTACCGCCAGGAGCCGCTCGGTTAGTTCGGCAGCACCGCCAGCAGGTCGGCCAGCGACTGCTCGACCGCGCGTCCGGACGTATCCACCGAAGCGTCGGCCTTGACATACATCGCCTCCCGGCCGGCGAGAATGCGTTCCAGATCCTTCATGGCCTCCCGGTTGTCGCTCATCGGTCGCTGATCACCCTGGGCGATGACCCGCGCCATGTGCTCTTGTGGCGAGGCCTTCAGCCAGATGGTGTAGCAGGCGGTCAGCAGTTCATCGAACGTGCTCGGCTCGGAGACGATGCTGCCGCCGGGAATCAGGACGAAACGCTCGTGCGTCTCGATCACGGCCTGCAAGGCACGCCGTTCGTAACGACGATACGCGCCCTGCCCATAGAGGGAGAAAATCTCCGGCAGCGTCATGCCGGCCTGCTCCTCGATGGCCCGCGCCAGCTCGATGTAGGGAACGTCCAGCCGCGCGGCGAGACGGGTACCCAGGGTCGTCTTGCCCGCGCCACGCAGCCCGATCAGCGCGATACGGCCGCGCTTGCCTTGTGTCTCGAAACTGGACAACAGCAACTCGCGTGCCTCGGTCAGTTTGCCTGGCGACAAGCGGCTCAGGTATTGGATCAGCAGCGTCAACTCCGGCGCCTGTTCGGGGCCCACCCGAATGAGATCCTCGAGCGGCATGCCCATCGCCTGCGCCACCTGACGCAGCCTGAGCACCGAGATATTGCCCTGGCCCCCCTCCAGTTGAGCCAGGTAGCGCTCCGAAACACCGGAGTCGCGCGCCAGTATCTTGCGTGTCATGCCCCGCCGGGCGCGCAACTCGCGAATCCGGTCTCCCAGCATGGTGAGATAGCGGTCGTCGCCGATATCGGCGTGCATGGAAGCCTTGGCGCTGCGATCGTTCATCGAAGTGGGCGACGGAAGCAATGACGCCGGATCATAAGCCAGATGCCTCACGATAACGCGTCGCCTCGTCACACAACCAGGTCCTGAACGAACGAAAGCCCGTCGTCTCGGACTTGTGCTCCGGATAGATCAGGTAGTACGCCTTCTCGCTGCGGCAACTTCGATCGCACGCCACCACCAGTTTGCCGCTGGCCAGTTCGTCCTCGATCAGCATCGCCGGAATCAGCGCGACGCCCATGCCCTGAATCGCGGCCTCCGCCAACATCGAGAACAATTCGAAACGCGGTCCCGACATATCGCGAGCGACCTCCATGTTCAGCGATGCAAACCACTGCCGCCATGCGTAGGGTCGCGTCGACTGTTGCAGTAGTGGCAGCTCCGCTATGACACCTGGCTCGATGACCGGTCGCGAAGCCAACACAGCGGGACTGCAGACCGGAACCGACTGCTCCCACATCAGGAAGCAGGCCTGCGTACCAGGCCAGCCGGCATTGCCAAAATGGATCGCCGCGTCGAACTCGGTGTCATCGAAAAGGAATGGTCGCGTGCGGGTCTCGAAATTCACCTGGACGCCGACATGCCGCGCCAGGAAGCCGCCGAGGCGAGGCAGCAACCACTTGGTCGCGAATGTCGGAACGACGGCGAGATCGATGGTCAATCCGCCCCCTTGATGGGCCATGATGGCCAAGGTATCGCGTTCCACCGCGTCGAGTTGCTTGGCCACTTGCCGGCCATACAACATGCCGGCCTCGGTAAGCCTGACCCCTTGACGCGTGCGCCGGAAAAGCTTGACGCGCAGAAAATCCTCGAGCCCGCTGATCTGCCTACATACCGCGCTTTGTGAAAGCGATAGCTCGTGGGCCGCCTTGGTGAAGCTCTCGTGGCGAGCGGCGGTCGTAAATGCGACCAGGGCGAAAGTGCCGGGAATTTTCCTTCGCATTTTTTAATTATGCACTTATTGCATAACAGAATGCAAATTTGTCGTTTGCCTGTGCCGGACCCGCTGCATAGCATCGAGCACTCTCCATCACCCGAAACAGGAACAATCATGACCACGAACCAAGCACGCTTCGACTGGCAGGACCCCTTGAACATCGACTCACAGCTGACCGAGGACGAGCGCATGGTGCGCGACACGGCCCGCGATTACGCACGTGATCGTCTTGCACCGAGAATTGTCGAGGCCTTTCGGCACGAGCAAACGGACCGGCGTATTTTCGGCGAAATGGGGGCACTTGGCCTGCTCGGCCCGACGATTCCGGAGGCGTATGGCGGCGCCGGACTGCATTATGTTTCATACGGCCTCATTGCCCACGAAGTCGAAAAGGTCGATTCCGGATATCGCTCGATGATGAGCGTCCAATCATCGCTCGTGATGGTTCCCATCAACGAGTTCGGTAGCGAGGCGCAGAAGCGCAAGTACCTTCCCAAGCTCGCCACCGGCGAGTGGATCGGCTGTTTCGGCCTGACCGAACCCAACCACGGATCCGACCCAGGGTCGATGGTCACGCGCGCGCGCAAGGCTGACGGCGGTTTCCTGTTGTCCGGCGCGAAAATGTGGATCACCAACGCTCCGATCGCCGATGTATTCGTCGTTTGGGCCAAGACCGACGATGGCGCCATCCGCGGCTTCATACTCGAAAAGGGCTGGAAGGGCCTGTCCGCGCCAGTCATTCATGGCAAGGTCGGCCTGCGTGCATCCATCACCGGCGAGATCGTCATGGACGAGGTGTTCGTTCCGGAGGGCAACTTGCTGCCGAATGTCCGCGGCCTCAAGGGCCCCTTTACCTGCCTTAATTCAGCCCGTTTCGGGATCGCCTGGGGCGCCTTGGGCGCCGCCCAGTCCTGCTACGAAACCGCGCGCCAGTACGTCATGGACCGCAAACAGTTCGGTCGCCCGCTGGCCGCCAACCAGCTGATCCAGAAGAAACTCGCCGACATGGCGACGGACATCGCACTCGGCCTTCAGGGCTGCCTACGACTTGGCCGGATGAAGGACGAGGGCATCGCGCCGGTTGAGGCGACCTCGATCATGAAGCGCAATTCCTGCGGCAAGGCGCTTGACATCGCGCGCTGTGCGCGCGACATGCTCGGCGGCAACGGCATTTCCGACGAATTCGACGTCGTCCGTCACATGGTGAATCTGGAGGTAGTCAATACCTACGAAGGTACACACGACATCCATGCCCTGATTCTCGGCCGGGCCATCACCGGCATTCCGGCTTTCGGCGGCTAGGCGAAGCTCGGGAAGCCCGCCAAAATAATCGCAAGCAGTTGACCCAGATCAAATGATTCCACACCAGGCTTAGTAGTATGCACTATACTTCATCTTCTGCAATATGCTGTATCGAATGCATGGCAGTTCAACCCTGGTGTTCGAAATATCCACGGAGGAGGCAACCAGCCAATGAGTGACCAGTTGTTTGACCAATTCAAGACCTGGTACGAAAAGCGACATGATTACGCCCGCGCCTGGAAGCAGCGGACTGGCGGTCAGGTGGTCGCGACCATGTGTACCTACACACCCGAGGAGTTACTGATCGCGGCCGGCATGCTGCCCGTCCGAGTTCTCGGTGCCCACGAACCTCAAAATGTGTCAGAACCGCACATCTTCGGCATGTTCTGTCCATTCTGCCGGGATTCGCTGGCACAGGGCCTGCTCGGCCGTTTCGACTATTGCGAAGGCGTGACCCTGACGCAGTCCTGCATACAGTACCGCCAGGCCTTCGGCTCCTGGCGCATGCATGTGCCCACCGTGCAATGGGATTACTACTGCCCCATGCCCAACGACGTGCAGAGCCCCCACGCGCGCAAGGCCCACTCCGGCGAAGTGCAACGCTTCCGCGAGTTCCTCGAACAACTCACCGGACAAAAGCTTACCGACGACAAGCTGAACGCCGCGATTGCCCTGGTCGACGAGAATCGCCGCCTGCTGCGCCAGATCTACGACTACCGCAAGGAAGCCAACCCCAAGGTGACCGGTACCGAGGCGGTGTACGCGGCGCTGACCGCGCAGTTCGTCGACAAGGCCGAGCACAACGCCGCCATGAAGAAGGTGCTGGCTGCGCTGCCCGGCCGCAAGATGGATCGCGAGGAAGGCATCCGTTTCATGACCATCGGTTCCGAAAACGACGACATCGCCTTCATGAACATGGTCGAGTCGGTCGGTTCCACCATCGTCATCGACGACCAGTGCTCGGGTACCCGCTACTTCTGGAACGAGTCCAAACCCAACGGCAACCCGGTGAAAACCATCGCCGAACGTTACTGCGACCGCCCGGCCTGCCCGACCAAGGACTATCCCAGTCACACGCGCTTCGATCATGTGCTGAATCTGGCGAAGGATTACAACGCCACGGCGGCAATTTTCCTGCAGCAGAAATTCTGCGATCCGCACGAAGGCGACTATCCGGACCTCAAGCGCCACCTCGAGTCCAACGGCATCCCGACGCTGTTCCTCGAATTCGACATCACCAATCCCATCGGCCCTTTCCGCATTCGCATCGAGGCTTTCCTCGAAACATTGCGCGAAGACGACCTGTTCTAAGGGAGGAGACAAACTCATGACCACAGCCGATCTGTATCCCACCGAACCCCTAAAACTCTGGGGCAAGGCCAAACAGCTGCGCGAGCAGTATTACCAGAACTACGCAACCGCCCACGAGCGCGGCGGTCTGCGCTGGTCGGGTTCCGCCTGGGCGCTCGACGCCATCCCGACCGCATTCGGCGATGATGTCTATTCGCTGACGGGCGAACCTTACGCGGCGAGCGTTTCCCACGATCGCAAGTTCGCCAAGGAGTGCATGGACTCCGCCGAAGCCTACGGTTTCGCCCGTGATCTCTGCTCCTACATGCGCATCTACTGGGGCGGCATGCATCTCGACAAGTACGCTTTCGGCGGCAAATTTCCGAAACCCGACTTCATCTTCCAGACTCAGATCTGCTGCTCGCACTCCAAGTGGTATCAGCACGTCGCCCAGGTGGAGAAAGTACCGCAGTTCTACCTCGACGTCGGTGTCGGCCCGTTCAAGGACCTGACCACTGACCGCGTCGAGTACGTCGCCAACCAGTTGCACGATGGCATCGCCTTCATCGAGAAGGCCACTGGCCGCAAGTGCGACGACGAGCGCCTGATCCGGGCCATCAAGAACGAAATGCGCTCGACCAGCCGCTGGGCCGACATCTGCGCCCTGAACAAGGCGAAGCCGGCGCCGCTCGACGAAAAGACGATGTAC
The DNA here is from genome assembly GCA_016704145.1 of Rhodocyclaceae bacterium. Taxonomy (GTDB): domain Bacteria; phylum Pseudomonadota; class Gammaproteobacteria; order Burkholderiales; family Rhodocyclaceae; genus Fen-999. The sequence goes on from JADJAS010000001.1 coordinate 221,042, forward strand.
TCACTCTACGTGCTGGCGACGCTGCACAAGTCGTCGCAGTGGTGCGCGGATTTCTATGACGAGCTCTACGAAGAGGTAAAGGATCGTGTTGCCCGCGGCATCGCCGCCGTGCCCAACGAACGCTGCCGGTTGATGTCCGACACGCAGCCGCCCTGGGCCTTCCTGAAGATTTTCCGCTACCTGGAAACCTATGGCGCCATCTCGATCGGCTCGCTGTACACCTTCGGCCTAGAAGGCATCTGGGAGGAGAAACCGGACGGCAGCTGGGGCGGCCGCACCCTGCCCTGGAATAAGGGCATTGAGATGAAGGACCGCGACACGGCGCTCAAGCTGTATGCCGATTGGAACCTATCCAAGCCGCAGTGGCAGCATTTCTACAACCCGCAATTGAAGACCGAGATGATGCTGCGCATCGTCAAGGAGTGGGGCGTCGATGGCGTCATGCTGCACCTGAACCGCGGCTGCGAGGGTCTTTCGCTCGGCATCATGGAAAACCGCCTGGGTATCGCCAAGGCGGGCGTGCCGATCATGACCTTCGAGGGCAACATGGGCGACGAACGCGAGTTCGACGAAGTGCGCACCCAGGCCCGTGTCGATGCTTTCATGGAACAGCTTGGCCTGCGCAAGAAAGCAGCCTAAGGAAAAGGAGATAGATCGATGATTACCGCAGGAATCGACATGGGCAGCCGCACCGTCAAGGTGGTGCTGATCGATACGGCCGCCGCCGGCGCCCCCAGTGTCAAGAAGACCCACCTGATGTTCCCCGGCGACCTCGACGGCGACGCCGCCGCCGACAAGGCTTACGACGACGCGCTGGCCGCCGCCGGCTTGAGGCGCAACGACGTGAACGCGGTGTTCGCCACCGGCGCCGGCCGCGTCATGGTCAACTTCGCCAACGAAAAGATTACCGAGATGTCGGCGGGTGCCAAGGGCGTGTCCTACTTCTACCCGAACGCGCGCACCATCGTCGACGTCGGCGCCGAGGAAGGCCGCGGCATCAAGACCGACGGCACCGGCAAGGCGATCGACTTCGCCGGCAACGAGAAGTGCGCCGCCGGCGCCGGCTCGTTTGCCGAGGCCATGAGCCGCGCGCTGCAACTGACGCTGAAGGAATTCGGCGACGCCAGCCTGCGCTCGGACAAGACCATCCCGATGAACGCGCAATGCACGGTGTTCGCCGAATCGGAGGTCGTCTCGCTGATCCACTCCTCGACGCCCAAGGAAGATATCGCCAAGGCGGTACTCGACGCCGTCGCCAGCCGAGTCTGCGCCATGGTGCGCCGTGTCGGCATCGACAAGGATGTGGTACTGATCGGCGGCATGGTGCATAACGCCGGCTTCGTGCAGTCGCTGAAGACCGCGATGGACATCGACGAAGTCAAACTGCCGGACTACCCCGAATTCGTCGCCGCGCTGGGCTGTGCCCTGCTGGCCGCCGAAGCCAAGCACTGAAGGAAGGAGCAAGAAGAGATGAGCGAACAACTCAACACCGGCGACAAGAAGCCCGAATTCTGGCGCTGGCAGGAGAACTGCTGGGCCGACGAAACCAAGGACTGGCGCTCGGCCAAGGCCGTCACCGTCGGCATCGACGTCGGCTCCGTCTCCTCCCAGTGCGTGATCGTGGCCGATGGCGAGCTCTACGCCTATAACTCCATGCGCACCGGCAACAACTCGCCGGATTCCGCCAGGAACGCATTCAAGGGCGTGACCGAGAAGACCGGCCTGACGCTCGACGACGTGCACATGGTGGTCGGTACCGGCTACGGTCGTGTCAACGTGCCCTTCTCGCACAAGGCCATCACCGAGATTGCCTGCCACGCGCGCGGCGCCAACTACATGGGCGGCAACAAGGTGCGCACCATCCTCGACATGGGCGGTCAGGACTGCAAGGCCATCCACTGCGACGATAAGGGCAAGGTCACCAACTTCCTGATGAACGACAAGTGCGCGGCCGGTACCGGCCGCGGCATGGAAGTCATCTCCGACCTGATGCAAATCCCGATCGCCGAACTCGGCCCGCGCTCCTTCGAGGTGGACGAGGAGCCGGAAGCGGTGTCGTCCGTCTGCGTGGTGTTCGCCAAGTCCGAGGCGCTGGCGCTGCTCAAGGGCGGCTACACCAAGAACAAGGTGATCGCGGCCTACTGCCAGGCGATGGCCGAGCGCGTGGTCAGCCTGCTCGAGCGCATCGGCGTCGAGGAGGGCTTCTTCATCACCGGCGGCATCGCCAAGAATCCCGGCGTGGTCAAGCGCATCGAAAAGCTCCTCGGCATCCAGGCCATGAACACCAAGATCGATAGTCAGATCGCTGGTGCCTTGGGGGCCGCCCTGTTCGCCAACACCCTGGTGCAGAAACAGGGGCCGCTGGCACCGATTGCAGCCTGACCCGGAAGGGAGTGCCATCATGATCGCCAACTACGGTTACAAGGACGGTTCGGGCGAGTATTACATCAGCATCGACACGGACAAGTGCATTTCCTGCGAGGCGGGCCGAGCCTGCCTCACGGGCTGCCCCAAGGGCATGTTCGAGACGATGGTCGATGACTACGACGACGAAGTGGTGCAGATCAAGCAGCAGTTTCGCAGGAATCTGGCCTACGACTGCGCCGAATGCAAGCCCGCCAGCAACCGGCCGCCGCTACCTTGCATCACAGCCTGTACGCCCGGGGCGATCACGCACTCCTGGTAGAGAACGGGCATGAAAACCGTCATTCCGATCAAGCAGGTCACGAGCCAGCCGCCGGTCGACGACGGCTGGCGGCCATTATCCACGTTGTCCGAACCGCGACTTTCCGAGATGGCCGAGAACTACCGGGCACTCGGCTACGAGGTAGATATCCGGGACATCCAGCGCAACGAAGGTGGCTGCAACAGCTGCTTCGACGCCGGCGAGGAGATCGGCCAGGTGTTTGGCACGCTTTACGTGCGCAAGCGGAACGACGCGCCGGCGAACCACGAACTATTCGATTGACACCCGATATATCCCATCAAATTTCGGAGGAACCAAAAATGGCTGCAGAGCGCATCATGCGCGTTTTGAAGAAAGGAGATCTTGAAGGCATCGTCGCCATCGACACCAAGATCACCAACCAGAACCGCCGCGAGTACTACGCGCGAAAGATCGACACCATCACCGATCCAGAGCGCAGCATCAACACGTCGATCGTCGCCGAACTCGATGGCAAAGTGGTCGGCTTCATCATGGGCGACGTCTATTTTGGCGAGTTCGGCATCCCCGAAACGTCGGCGACCATCGATACTCTGGGCGTCGATCCGTCGATCCAGAACAAGGGTCTGGCCAGCGAACTGCTCGACCAGTTCATGATGAACATGAAGGCCGCGGGCGTGAACAAGGTGTATACGCTGGTGAACTGGGACGACTTTGCGCTGGAGAAATTCTTTTCGCGCCACAAGTTCGTGCCGTCCAAGCGCATCAATCTCGAATTCCAGATGCCCTGAGCAACCGGGCCCGCCGATTTCATGTGGATCGACTGCCACTGCCACACCAAGCATTCGAATGACAACTATCTCGAGCCGGCCGATCTGGTACGCCGCGCCAAGGCGATCGGTCTTGGCGGTTTGGTCATCACCGAGCACCACTCGGTCGAAGCATCCGAGCCCGTCGAGCACATCGGCCGGGAGGAGGGCTTGCTGGTGCTGCGCGGCGTTGAAATTTCCACGGACGGCGGGCATCTGCTGGCCTTCGGGCTTGCGGATGACGGCTGGAACATCTGGGGACGCAACAACTATCTGCCGCTGGCGGCGGTCATCGAGCGCGTCACCGACTTGGGTGGCATCAGTGCCCCGGCCCACCCCTTCCGGGAGATCGGCTTGAGCCGGCAACTCGAGGACCTGCTCGATATTGCCGGCATCGCCGCGGTCGAAACCCACAACGGCGGCAATCTCGACAGTGACAATCACTTGGCCATCACCGCCGCGGGACACATGCGCCTGCCCGGTCTTGGTGGTAGCGACTGCCACAAGGTCGAAGCGGTGGGTCGTTGCGCCACCGAGTTCTCGACGCCAATCGCCGACATGGCCAGCTTCGTCGCGGCAGTCCGGAACGGCATGTGTCGTGGCGCCTACTTTCCAGGCTACTCGTTTCCACATTGAGGAGCGCATGATGGGCACGGTACAAGAAATCCAGTGGTGGAGCGCCAGCCGGCCCCCTGGCATGGCCAGCTTTGGCGCGCCGCGACGTCTGACTATCGACGGCAAGACCGTCGAGGCGCCCGCGGGGGCTTCGTTGCTGAACGCCGCCACCGCGGTGGGCATCTACATTCCCGCGCTGTGCGCCCATCCCGATTTGGCACCGGCCACGCAGCGCCATGACGGCGGCGGCGGCTGCAATCTCTGCCTGGTCGAAATCGACGGTCAGCCGGGCATGCGCAAAGCCTGCTCGGTGACCGTCGAGGACGGCATGATCGTCCAGACTGCCACCGACGCCATCCGCGCGGCACGGCAGGCCGCGCTGATCAAGACGCTCGGCGCACACCCGCACGTCTGCCTGACCTGCCCGCAGCGCGATGGTTGCTCCCGCACCCAGTGCTCCTACGGCAACCCGCCGGAGACGCGTTGCTGTTCCATCTTCTCGAGTTGCGAACTGCGCAAGATTTCGGACTACGTCGGCATCGCCAACAATACGCCGCCCTACAAGCCCGGCAGCCTGCCGATCATCAAGGACGAACCGTTCTTCGACCGCGACTACAACCTGTGCATCGACTGCCGGCGCTGCCTCACCGCCTGCAACGACATCCGCGGCGTCGGTTGCCTGGAAGTCAAGACGGTGGACACGCCGCAAGGCAAGCGTACCTACGTCGGCACTATCGCCACGACGCTGGTCGAGTCGGGCTGCAAGTTCTGTCAGGCCTGCGTCACCGTCTGCCCGACCGGCGCGCTGACCGACCGTACGCTCGACCCGGCCAAGCGCGAGGAGTCAATGGTGCCCTGCCATGCCGCCTGCCCGGCCGGTATCGACGTGCCGCGCTATGTGCAGCTTGCCGCGGAGGGCAAGTACGGTGAAGCGATTGCCGTCGTGCGCGAGAAATTGCCCTTCCCCGGCATCGTCGGCCGTGCCTGCTTCGCCATGTGTGAAGCCGCCTGCCGGCGTGGCAAGCTCGATGACCCGCTGTCGATCCGCACGCTCAAGCGCGTCGCCGACGACAATGACACCGGCCTGTGGCGCGAGCATTCGAAGCAACTGCCGCCCACCGGCAAACAGGCAGCCGTAATCGGCGCCGGCCCGGCCGGTCTGACCGTCGCCTACTATCTGGCCAAGAAGGGCCATGCCGTCACCGTGTTCGATGCCCAGCCATCGTCCGGCGGCATGGCGCGCTATGGCATTCCCTCGTACCGCGTTCCCGGTGAAGTCATCGACCGAGAGGTCGGCGAAGTGGAAAAACTCGGCGTCAGGTTTCAGTACGACACCCGCATCGAGAACATCGATCAGTTATTCGGCCAGGGCTTCGAGGCCGTGTTCATCGGCATCGGCTGCCAGGGCGGCGACAGGCTCGGCATCCCGGGTGACGATCTGCCCGGCGTGGTCGATAGTCCGACCTACCTGCGTGCCGCCACCATGGGCCTCGTGAACACGCCGGACGGCATCCAGGTCGGCAAGAAAGTGGCGGTAATCGGCGGTGGCAACGTCGCCACCGACAACGCGCGCTCCTCGATCCGCTACGGTGCCGCCGTCGACATGGTGTATCGGCGCACCCGGGAGGAAATGCCGGCACGCGACGAGGAGTTCGACGGCTGCGTCGAGGAGGGCGTGAACATCCGCTACCTGCTGGCACCGAAGAAGGTCGAAGCGGGGAATAACGGGCATCGTTTGAACATCACCTATGCGAAGATGGCACTGGGCGAGCCCGATGCCTCGGGTCGCCGCCGTCCGGTCGACACCGGCGAGGAAGTCACCGAAGGCGTGGATCTGGTGATCGCCGCCGTCGGCCAGCATCCGAGGAAGTTCGAGGGCTTCGGCGTCGAGACCGACAAGAAGGGCCGCGTCATCGTGCGCGCCGATTCCATGCTGACCAGCCGGCCCAAGGTGTATGCCGGCGGCGACACGGTGCTCGGTCCCTCGACCCTGATCGAATCGATCGCCCAGGGCCGCGTTGCCGCAGGCGCCATGGACAAGCTCTTGGGCGGCGACGGCGACATCGAGGAAAAGTTGTTGCGGGATGGTTGGGACACCGATCCGCATATCGGCCGGGAGGATGGCTTCAACCAGCGCCACAAGATCCATCCCATCATGCTGGCGCCGGAGAAGCGCGCCAACTGGGATGAGGTGGAACTCGGTTTCAGCGATGCCGATGCCCGCAGCGAAGCCAGCCGCTGCCTCAAATGCAATCTCGCGCCGGCCATCGGCGACGCGGTGCTGCCGCCCGAGACCTGGCTGGAGTTTGGCCCTGAAGCCGTGGCGCAGGTCACGGCCGAGGCCGGCGTGTTCCAGTTGCTCGATGCCGACAAGAATGTACTGATGATCAAGGGCGTCGACAACCTGCACGACGGTCTGGCCGCGCAATTGGGCAAGAACGAAGCCGCGCGCTACTTCGTCTTCGAGGAAGCGGCGCTGTACACCTCGCGCGAGTCGCAGATGATCCAGGCCTACTTGCAGCAGTACGGCAAGATGCCCGGCGGCGGCGGCGAACTCGACGATCTTTTCTAGACAGGAAGCTCGAGCATGTCAGACTTGCAATACATTTCCTACCAGGAAGTTGGCGACCAGATTCGCATCGCCATCAATCGGCCGCCCTACAACGTGCTCAACATCGCCACCATGGAGGAGATGAACGTCGCCCTCGACCGGGCGATGGAAAACACGACGGCGAAGGTACTGGTGATCGGGGGCGGCGAAGGCAAGGTCTTTTCGTCCGGCGTCGATGTGGTTGACCATACGCCCGACAAAGTGGTCAAGATGATCGACGTCTTCCACGGCCTGCTCAAGCGCCTGATGGTCGTGCCGATCCCGACCATCGCGGCGGTCAACGGCTCCGCGCTGGGCGGCGGTTGCGAGCTGGCGATCGCCTGTGACATGGTGATCGCCTCCAACAAGGCCAAGCTGGGGCAGCCGGAAATCAGGCTGGGCGTGTTTCCGCCGATCGCGGCCATTCTCCTGCCCAGACTCGTGCCCATGACCAAGGTGATGGAACTGCTCCTTGGAGGAGGCACGATCGATGCCGAAGAAGCCCAACGCCTGGGCATGGTCAACCAGGTCTTTCCGCACGAGACTTTTGCCGCCGACACCGAGCAGTTCATCGAGCGTTTCACGTCGCTGTCGCGCGTGGCGCTGCTCCACACCAAGAAGGCCATCAGGGAAGCCGCGACGCGCCCCTTCTACGAAGCGCTGTTCCACGTCGAGCAGCATTACCTGAAAGACCTGATGGCCACCGAGGATGCCAAGGAGGGTTTGAACTCCTTCATCGAAAAACGACAGCCCGTCTGGAAGAACCGTTGATACCGCACAAGGCGATGACCATGATTCCCAATACCATTCAGACTTGGCAAATGACCGAGCCTGGCCGCTTGCAGCGCACCGAAATCGCCATGCCGGCCCTCGGCGCCGATGACGTCGTGATCAAGATCGCCGGCTGCGGCGTCTGCCACACCGACCTGTCCTACTTCTACATGGGCGTGCCAACGGTGCAGAAGCCGCCGCTGTCGCTCGGCCACGAAATCTCGGGCACGGTAATCGGCGGCCGCCCGGACATGATCGGCAAGGAAGTCATTGTCCCGGCGGTGATCCCCTGCGGCAAGTGCGAACTGTGCCAGACCGGCCGCGGCAACCGCTGCCTGGCGCAGAAGATGCCCGGCAACTCGATGGGCATCTATGGCGGTTACTCGAGCCACATCGTTGCCGAGGCCCGTTTCCTCTGCCCGATAGCCAGCCGTGGCGACACGCCGCTCGAACACCTCTCGGTAGTGGCCGACGCGGTGACCACGCCCTACCAGGCGGCGGTGCGCGCCGACCTCAAGCCGGGCGACCGCGTGGTGGTGGTCGGCGCCGCCGGTGGCGTCGGCAGCTTCATGGTGCAAACAGCCAAGGGCATGGGCGCGGCAGCCGTGATCGGCATCGACATCAACGAAGAGAAACTCCGGACGATGACCGACTATGGCGCCGACTTCGTCATCAACCCCAAGGGCAAGAGCGCCAAGGACGTCAAGGAGGAGATCAAGGGATTCTGCAAGGAGCGCGGCATCCCGGCCAACACGGGCTGGAAGATCTTCGAGGTCACCGGCTCCAAACCGGGCCAGGAACTGGCGCTGGCGCTGCTTGCCTTCACCGGCAAGCTGATCGTGGTCGGTTACGGCACCGACGAGACCAGCTACATGCTGTCGAAGCTGATGGCGTTCGACGCCGAAATCATCGGCACCTGGGGCTGCCCGCCGGAGCGCTACGCGCCGGTGCTGGCGATGTGCCTGGACGGCCGCATCAAGCTCGGCCCCTTCGTCGAGACGCGGCCGATGAGCCAGATCGCCCAGGTATTCGACGACGCTCATCACGGCAAGCTGAAGAAGCGTGTCATCCTGATCCCCGATTTCTGAACACCTGCTTGAATACCCACCATCATTACTGACCAAAGGAGAAGCCTCATGGCGCTTGACTGGATGCCCCGCGACAACACCCTGAAGGACCACGAACTCATTGGCCGGGAGCACTTCGGCACCGATGCGCCCTCGGTCATCTACGAGGAGCGTCCGGTTGTCGACGAAGCGGGCAAGCCGGTGGATGGCCTCGCCACCGCGTGGATATGGCTCAACAATCCGGCTCAATACAACTCCTACACCAACGACATGGTGAAAGGCGTGATCGCCGGCTTCCAGCGCGCCTCGAGCAGCCGCCATGTGGTGGCTGCCGTATTCACTGCCGTGGGTGACAAGGCCTGGTGCAGTGGCGGCAATACCGCCGAATACGCCTCCTACTATTCCCGACGCCCCCATGAGTACGGCGACTACATCGACCTGTTCAACCGCATGGTCGACGCCATTCTCGAGTGCCGCAAGCCGGTGATCTGCCGCGTCAACGGCATGCGTGTCGCCGGTGGCCAGGAGATCGGCATGGCCACTGACATTACCATTTCGTCGGACATGGCCAACTACGGCCAGGCAGGCCCCAAACACGGCTCCGCACCGGTCGGCGGCTCCACGGACTTCCTGCCCTGGTTCCTGTCGATGGAGGACGCCATTTACAACTGTGTGTCCTGCGAGCTCTGGAGCGCCTACAAGATGAAGTACAAGGGCATGATCAGCAAGGTGCTGCCCGTGCTCAAGCGCAACGGCGAGTGGGTGCGCAATCCGCTGGTGCGCACCGACACTTTTGTCGAGGATGGTGAAATCGTTTATGGCGAACCGATCGCTGCCGACCGGCAGGCGGCCGCGCGCGAACTGATCGCCCAGTGCACGACGGATTTCGAGCTAGTGGACAAGGAAATTGATCGGCTGGTCTGGCGCTTCGCCAACCTGTTCCCGAACTGCCTGCAAACCTCGATCGACAGCATCCGCGCCAAGAAGAAGTTCTTCTGGGATGCGACAAAGAGCATGAACCGTCACTGGCTGCAAGCCAACATGAACAACGAGGCGTGGCTTGGCTTCAACGCCTTCAACACGAAAAAGCTCACGGGCAAGGACGTGATTGACTTCATCCAGCTCCGCCAGCTGCTTGCCCAGGGCCATCCGTTTGACGAGGCCCTGGCCGAGCAGGTCATTGCCAAGCCCAAGTCATGATGCTCGTTGACCGCGTTGCCATCGTCACCGGCGCCGCCCAGGGCATCGGCGCCGCCGTGGCGGCCGCCTATGTCAAGGAAGGCGCGCGCGTCGTCATCGCCGATCTGGACGGCGCCGCCGCCGCCGCAACCGCCAAGCAATTGGGCAATGCGGCCATCGGTGTCGCCTGCAACGTTGGCGAACGTGCCTCGGTCGATGCCATGGTGACCGAGGCAGTGGCACGTCTCGGCCATGTGGATATTCTCGTCAACAATGCCGGCATCACCCGCACGGCAATGTTGCACAAGATGACGATGGAGCAATGGCAAGCAGTCGTCAATGTGCATCTGACGGGAACGTTCAACTGCACGCAGGCGGTGGTGGGCGGCATGATGGAACGGCGTTGGGGTCGGATCATCAACGTCACATCCGCCGCCGGTCTGGTCGGCACCATCGGCCAGGTCAATTACAGCGCTGCCAAGGCTGGAATTCTTGGCTTTACCAAGTCATGCGCGCGCGAACTGGCCCGTCACGGCATCGTGGTCAACGCGATCGCCCCCGGCGCGGCCACACCGATGACCGAGGTCATCCGGACCGACGACCGCTTCAAGGAAAAATATCTGGAGCGGATTCCGATGGGTCGCTGGGCCGAGCCCGAGGAAGTCACGCCGGCATTCGTGTTCTTCGCGTCGCCAGGGGCGTCCTACGTCACGGGTCAGATTCTCTCCGCGGACGGCGGACTGAGCATCCACTAGCCCATCGCTGGCCATGGCGCAGATTTATTCCTACGACGGCGTGGTGCCGGTGATCGACCCAACGGCCTTTGTCCATCCAAGTGCCGTGGTTATTGGTGACGTCATGATCGGTGCCGGCACCTATGTCGCCCCCTGCGCCAGCCTGAGAGGTGATCTGGGTCGCATCATCATCGGTGCGGGCGTCAATATCCAGGATACCGTCGTGGTACACGGTTTTCCCAGGACTGACACCGTCATCGAGGACAACGGCCACATCGGCCATGGCGCCATCGTTCATGCTTGCACCCTTCGGCGCAATGTCCTGATCGGCATGAATGCCGTGGTCATGGACTGTGCCGTCGTCGGGGAATCATCCATCATCGCCGCGTCGGCGTTCGTGCCCGCGCAATCGGAAATCCCTCCGCGCAGCCTGGCGGTCGGCGTGCCGGCCAAAGTGGTCCGCCAACTCACCGACCAGGAACTGGGTTGGAAATTGGCGGCGACCGATACCTATCACCAGCTCTGCGCCAACTCCCGCCAGTCGCTGGTGCCCTGCGTGCCGCTCGCGGCGCCCGAACCGAACCGGCGGCGCTGCCGGGAACCGGACGTGCTACCGTTATCGGAATTCAAAAGGCGCATCGGGGCCGAATAGCCACACGAAGACGTACAAGGAGAAGACCATGGTTCAGCTCAGCAAAGTCGATCGCACGGCCAGCCCGCCGGATATCCACATTCCGCGTGAATACAATGCCGCTCACGACCTGATCGAACGAAATCTCTCCGCCGGACGCGGCGCCAAGATCGCCTACATCGACGATGGCGGCGAATACAGCTACGATGAACTGGCCAAGCGCGTCAACCGCTTCGCGAACGTGCTGACCTCCCTGGGCGTGCATCGCGAGGAGCGGGTGCTGCTCTGCCTGCTCGACACGATCGATTTTCCGGCCGCCTTTCTGGGCTCCATCAAGGCCGGTGTGATCCCGATCGCGACGAATACCCTGCTGACACCGGCCGACTACCAATACATGCTGCGCGACAGCGGCGCCGTGGCCCTGGTGGTGTCGAAACAGCTTTGGCCACAGTTCAAGGACATCGTCAAGGACGTGCCGACGGTCAAGCACATCGTCGTTGCCGGCGGCGCCGGCATTGATGGCACCCGCGATTTCGGCGAACTGATGTCGGCCGCAGCCACCCGTTTCCAGACGGCCGATACCACCTGCGACGCGCCCTGCTTCTGGCTATATTCCTCGGGATCGACGGGGAAGCCGAAGGGCACCGTGCACATTCACTCCAGCCTGATCAACACCGCCGAGCTTTACGCCATTCCCATCGTCGGCATCGGCGAAGCCGATGTCGTTTTCTCGGCGGCCAAGCTGTTCTTTGCCTATGGCCTGGGCAATGGCCTGACCTTTCCGCTCGCCGTGGGCGCTACCACCATCCTCATGGCCGAGCGTCCCACCCCGGAAGCGGTATTCAAGCGGCTACGGCAGCACCGGCCGAGCATTTTCTACTGCGTGCCGACCCTCTACGCCGCCATGCTGGCCCATCCGGATTGCCCCGACAGGGGCGAACTGCACCTGCGCCGGTGCACGTCGGCAGGCGAAGCCCTACCCGAGGAAATCGGCAAGCAGTGGTCAGCGCGTTTCGGCGTGGACATTCTCGACGGCATCGGCTCGACCGAGATGCTGCACATTTTCTTGTCGAACCAGAGCGGCGAAGTGCGCTATGGCACCACCGGCAAGCCGGTGCCCGGCTACGAGGTTCGTCTCGTTGGCGACGACGGCAAACCGGTCGGCGTTGGCGAAGTCGGCGAGTTGCAAATCCACGGTCCGTCGTCGGCCGTGTATTACTGGAACAATATCGAAAAGACCCGCGCGACCTTCCAGGGACCATGGACACGCAGCGGTGACAAGTACATGATGAGCGAGGATGGTTATTTCATCTATGCCGGTCGCAGCGATGACATGCTGAAAGTCGGCGGCATTTACGTATCCCCCGCCGAGGTCGAGTCGGCGCTGGTGACCCATGAGTCCGTTCTGGAAGCCGCGGTGGTCGGTCGCGAGGACGAAGAGAAGCTGATCAAGCCAGCCGCCTACGTCGTGCTCAAGCCGGGCCGGAATGCGTCAGCCGCGCTGGCCGAGGAGCTTCAGAAGTACGTCAAGAGCCGTCTGGCACCGTACAAGTATCCTCGCTGGATCGAATTCATCGATGAGCTACCGAAGACGGCAACAGGTAAGATTCAGCGGTTCAAGTTGCGCGCGGCGCAAAAGTAGCAACCACTACCGTACCATCACATAACGACACACACGGAGGAGACCAGGCATGAAGGAACCAGCTAGAACTTGGGCGCGCGCGGCCGCCCTGGGCGTGATGATGCTGTCGGGAACGGCGCTGGCGGCGGAGGATGGCAAGCTCAAGGTCGGCTTCATGCTGCCCTATTCCGGCACCTATGCCGGCCTCGGGCATGCCATCACTAACGGCTTCAAGCAGCACGTGGATGAACTCGGCGGCAAGATCGCCGGACGCACGGTCGAGTATGTCAGCGTGGACGATGAGTCCGACCCGGCCAAGGCCACGGAGAACGCGGGCAAGCTGATCAAGCGCGACCGGGTCGATGTCATGGTGGGAACCGTTCATTCCGGTGTCGCCCTGGCGATGGCGAAAGTCGCACGCGACACCAACACGCTGCTGATCGTGCCCAACGCCGGCGCCGATGAAGTCACCGGCGCCATGTGTGCACCCAACGTCTTCCGCACGTCATTCTCCAACTGGCAGCCGGGTTACGCGATGGGGCTTCATGTCGCCAAGAAGCACAAGACCGCCGTGACCCTCACCTGGAAATACGCCGCCGGCCAGCAGATGGTCGATGGCTTCAAGGAGGCGTTCGAAAAAGGTGGTGGCAAGGTGCTCAAGGAAATGACCCTGCCCTTCCCCAACACCGAGTTCCAGCCCTACCTGACCGAAATCGCCTCGTTGAAGCCCGAAGCCGTCTACGTCTTCTTCGCCGGTGCGGGCGCGGCCAAGTTCGCCAAGGACTATGCGGCAGCGGGACTCAAGAATGGCATTCCGCTCTACGCCCCCGGTTTCCTGACCGATGGCACGCTCGACGCAATGGGTGGAGCCGGCTGGGTTACGACGCCGCCCAGCTTCTGGCTGCGGGCCTCGGCTCCGTCAAGGGCGACCTGGGCAAGCGCGCCGAACTGATCAAGGCCATGGAGAACGCCAGAATCGACAGCCCGCGCGGCAGTTTCTCGTTGTCGAAGGCCCACAATCCGGTGCAGGACATCTATCTGCGCAAAGCCGAGGGACGCGACAACAAGCTTGTGGAAACGATCGTCAAGGGACTCAACGATCCCGCGCGCGGCTGCAAGATGTAATCATGCACGGCATGGTGCGCTGCCGCCATGGCAGCGCACCGTGACACACCCGGCTTCAAGAGCGATGTTCAACCACAAGAAAAGAGGAGACGCAAAATGAAGACCAGCGGCATTCTTCGAAATTGTCTGGCGGTACTGGCAACACTGCTGTTGCCGGCTACCACCCTAGCGGCGGAGGACGGCAAGCTCAAGGTCGGTTTCATGCTGCCGTACTCGGGAACCTACGCCAGTCTCGGGCATGCCATTACCAACGGCTTCAAGCAGCATGTCGATGAACTTGGCGGCAAGATGGGCGGCCGCACGGTCGAATACGTGACCGTCGACGATGAGTCCGACCCCGCCAAGGCCACCGAAAACGCGGGTAAGCTCATCAAGCGCGACAAGGTCGATGTCATCGTCGGCACCGTCCATTCCGGCGTGGCGCTGGCCATGACCCGGGTCGCGCGCGAGACCAACACCCTGTTGATCAATCCCAACGCGGGAGCCGACGAAATCACCGGTGCCCTGTGCGCGCCGAATGTCTTCCGGGTTTCTTTCTCGGCCTGGCAGCCTTCCTACGCCATGGGCAACGTCATGCTCGAGCGCAAGCACAAAAACGTGGTGACCCTGACCTGGAAGTATTCCTTCGGCGAGCAGTCGGTCGCCGCCTTCAAGGAGGCCTTCGAGAAGGGCGGCGGCAAGGTCGTCAAGGAAATGACCCTGCCGTTCCCCAACACCGAGTTTCAGCCTTACCTGACAGAAATCGCCGCCCTCAAGCCGGATGCGGTGTTCGTGTTCTTTTCCGGTGCCGGAGCCGTCAAGTTCGTCAAGGATTATGTCGCCGCCGGCCTCAAGACCAGCATCCCGCTCTACGGTCCGGGCTTCCTGACCGATGGCACGCTGGAAGCCATGGGGGATGCGGGCAACGGCCTGCTGACGACGCTGCACTATGCCGATGGCCTGGACAACGCCAAGGACAAGGCCTTCCGCACTCGCTACGCGATCACCTACAAGATGCAGCCCGACGTTTTTGCGGTTCAGGGCTACGATGCCGCCCAACTGCTAGCGGCGGGAGTCGCCGGGGTGAAGGGCGATCTCGGCAAGCGCGCGGAAATGGTCAATGTGATGGAAACGGCGAAGATAGACAGTCCGCGCGGCGCCTTCCAACTCTCCAAGGCCCACAACCCCATCCAGGATATCTACCTGCGCAAGGTCGAAGGTCGCGAGAACAAGGTAATCAGCGTGGTAAGCAAGGCCCTGACGGACCCTGCGCGCGGCTGCAAGATGTAAGCTGGCGGAACCCCTTTCCCGACCGCCATGGATATTGTTTCCCTGCTCATCCAGACGCTCAATGCCGTGCAATACGGCTTGGTACTGTTCCTCTTGGCAAGCGGCCTCACGCTGATTTTCGGCATCATGCGCATCATCAACCTGGCGCATGGATCGTTTTACATGATCGGGGCCTACATGGCGTTCGGGCTATCGTCCGGCATCACCGAGACACTGCCCGCCATGATCGCAGTCGGGCTGATCCTGTCGTTCTTCATCGGCTTCATCCTCGAATGGGTGTTCTACGCCTTCCTTTACCAGCGCGAACACCTGGAGCAGGTGCTGCTGACCTACGGTCTGATCCTGGTGTTCGAGGAATTGCGCAGTATCCTGTTTGGCAACGATGTCCTCGGCGTGGCGGTGCCGGAGGCATTGGCCGGATCGATCCCGCTGACGGCAACGCTGAGCTACCCGGTCTATCGGATATTCATCTCGGCCGCCTGTCTGATCATGGCTGGGTTGCTCTACTATCTGATTCGCCATACGCGGCTGGGGATGATGATTCGCGCCGGCAGCCACGACCGGAACATGGTGCAGGCACTCGGCATCAACATCGACCTGCTGTTCCGCATCGTCTTTGCGTTGGGCTTCATGCTGGCGGCTTTCTCGGGAATGATCTCGGCGCCGATGACATCCGTTTCGCCTGGCATGGGCAACCAGGTATTGATCATTTCCTTCGTGGTGGTCGTGATCGGTGGCATCGGCTCGGTCGGCGGCGCCATGGTGGCGGCCATGGTGATCGCTTTCGCCGATGTCTTCGGCAAGCTCCTGGTGCCCGCTTATGCCGGCATGTTTGTCTATCTGGTCATGGCGCTGGTTCTGCTCTGGCGGCCGGAAGGCATTTTCCGCAAAGGCTGAGCAATCGATGACGCGCTTCTTCCGGACTTTTCCGATGATCGCGGCACTGGCCGTGCTGCTCGTTTTTCCGATGTTCGGCCAGATCTTCTATACCGAACTGGTGGCCAAGACCCTGATCCTGGCGATTTTCGCCATGAGTCTCGATCTTCTGGTGGGCTATACCGGCCTGGTCAGTTTCGGTCACGCCGCCTATTTCGGCATCGCTGCCTACGCCATCCCCCTGCTGACCCCGGCCGGCGCCGTCAATGCCATCTGGTGGATCCTTCCCGTCTCGGTGCTCGCCGCGGCGCTGGCGGCTCTGCTGATCGGTGTATTCGTGCTGAGAACCAAGGGCATCTACTTCATCATGGTCACGCTGGCCTTCGCCCAGATGGCCTTCTTCCTGTTCCATGACACCGACCTGGGTGGCGGTTCCGACGGCATCTTTCTCAATAGCAAGCCCACCGTCACGGTGTTCGGCCTCGAAGCACTAACGCTGGAAAATCCCACGCACATCTATTACTTCGTGCTGGCGCTGACCGTGTCCGTTTATCTCTTGTTGCGCTGGCTGCTCAAGACCAGCTTTGGTCACATTCTGATCGGCATCCGCAGCAACGAACATCGCATGGTGGCAATGGGCTACAACACCTTCCATTACAAGCTGGCCATCTTCACCATCGCGGGCGCGCTGGCCGGACTCGCCGGTTTTCTCCAAGTAGTGCTGACCGGCTTCGTCACACCCGAAATGCTGGCCTGGCATCAGTCCGGCAATGTCCTGCTGGTGGTCATCCTCGGTGGCATCGGCACGCTGATCGGCCCGGTGCTCGGCGCATTCACCTTCATCGCCCTTCAGGAATTCGCGCAAGGGCTGGTCGATCGCTGGCAACTGGTGATGGGGATTTTCATCATTCTGGTGGTGTTCGCCCTGCCCGGGGGTCTGGCCGCGATTCCGGCTCGCCTGAGACGTCGCCTGGTCAAGGGAGCGGACAATGACTGAGAGGCCCGGGGATGTGCTGCTCGAGGCGCGCGGCCTCACACGACACTTTGGCGGATTGGCCGCCAACTCGAATGTGTCGATGACGCTGCGGCGCGGCGAGATACATGCGCTGCTCGGTCCCAACGGCGCCGGCAAATCGACCTTCATCAACATGCTGTCCGGCGATCTCCCCCCCAGCAGCGGCACCATCCTGCTGAAGGGCGACGATGTCACGGCTCTTTCTGCCCATCGCAGGTCCCGCATCGGCATCGGCCGCAGTTTCCAGCGCACCAACATCTTTCCGACGTTTTCCGTACAGGAGAACTGCGTGCTGGCCGCGCAATCCCGCCAGCAACAACCAGGCAGGATATTCAGGCCGCCGCTCCAGAACGAAGCCGTGGTGGCCCGGTCCCACGAAGTCATGGCGCTGGCCGGACTCAACCATTGCGCCAGCCAGATCGCCGGCACGCTCAGCCACGGCGAACAACGTCAACTGGAAATCGCCATGGTGTTGGCCACCAATCCAGCCGTGCTGCTGCTCGACGAACCGCTGGCCGGCATGGGCGCCGAGGAGTCGAGCCGCATGGTCGACCTGTTGGCTCGATTGCGCCGCGACCATGCCATTCTGCTCGTCGAACACGACATGGACGCGGTATTTGCCTTGGCCGACGTGATCACGGTATTGGTCAACGGCGAACTTCTGGAATCCGGACCGCCGGAACAGATCAAGGCAAGCCCCGCCGTGCGCAGTGCCTATCTCGGCGAGGACGAGGGAACCGACTATGCCTGACGCCTTGCTGGGAACCGACTATGCCTGACGCCTTGCTGGAAACCGCCAGCCTGCACACCTACTACGGTACCAGCCATGTGCTGCGCGGCATCGATTTCAAGATCCAGCCGGGCGAAACCGTGGCGCTGATGGGACGTAACGGCATGGGCAAGTCCACCCTGCTGAAAACCATGCTGGGTCTGGTCCGGCCCCGCTTGGGCCACGTGCGTATCTGGGGCAAGGACATGACCCGCGCCAGCACGCATAAGATCGTCCGCCAGGGCATCGGTTACGTTCCCGAGGGCCGTGGCATCTTTCCCAATCTGTCGGTGCGGGAGAATCTCGTCATGGCGTCGCGATCGGGTCCCGACGGCGGTGGGCACTGGACGCTGCAGCGCGTCCTCGAAACGTTTCCGCGCCTCCAGGAACGTATCGGCAACGGCGGCTGGCAGCTATCCGGTGGCGAGCAGCAGATGCTGGCGATCGGCCGGGCCTTGATGACCAATCCGGAATTATTGATCCTCGACGAGGCCACCGAGGGACTGGCGCCGGCCATTGCCAAGGAAATCTGGCGCATCGTCCGCGAGATCCGCGACACCGGCATCGCCACCATCATCGTCGACAAGAATTTTGCCGCCTTGCTACCCCTGGTCGACCGCTCGGTCATCCTGGTCAAGGGTGAAGTCGTCTATGACGGTCCGGCGAAAGACCTGAACGCACAACGCGATTTTGTGCATCAGCATCTGGGCGTCTGACGCACCAAAGGCGGAGATCGTCAGGGGCGCCAACTCGGCGGGCGCTTCTCCAGAAACGCCGAAATGCCTTCCCTCGCCTCGTCGGTGGCGCGCTGACGGGCGATGCGTTCCGCCGTCTCCTCGCCGATCGCCGCATCGATCGGACGGCCGGCAATATCCCGTACCAGCGCCTTGGCCGCCGCCAGGGCATTTGGGCCGCCCGACATCAGTTCGGCGGCAAGCGCGGCCACGACGCGATCAAGTTCTTCGCTGGCCGCCACTTCGTGCACCAGGCCGATGGCCAGGGCACGCTCTGCGGGAATTCGCTCGGCGCTCTGGAAATAGCGCAGCGCCTGGCGCGGCCCGATGGCCCTGAGCACGTAGGGGCTGATGGCCGACGGAATGATGCCGAACCGGACCTCGCTGGTCGAAAATACCGCATCGCGGGCGGCGACGGCCATGTCGCAAGCCGCCGTCAAGCCGGTGCCACCGCCCAGCGCGGCGCCCTGCACGCGGGCAATGGTGGGCTTGCTCATATGCGCCAATACCCGCAGCATCTCGGCTAGGCGGCGCGCGTCCCGCCGGTTTTCGTCAACGCTGTTGTTGGCGGCACGGCGCATCCAGTTGAGATCGGCGCCCGCCGAGAAGTTCCTGCCCCGGCCACCCAGCACCACGACGCGGACCGACGCGTCGCCATCCAGTTCGACGCAGGCGCGCGTCAGTTCGTCGATCAGCCGTTCGTCGAAGGCGTTATGCACTTCCGGTCGATTCATCCAGACGGTGGCGACAGCGCCGTCGCGCACGATTTCGAGCGTCTCATACATGATTCAGGATTCCCTGGCGAGTTGTCGGCGCAGCCACGGCGAAACGCGATAGCGTTCCTCGCCATAGTGCGCCCGAAGGTTGTCGAGCACCGCCACGACGCGCCGGAAGCCGAGCCGCGCCGCCCAGTCGAGCGGTCCGAGCGGGTAATTGGTGCCATGGCGCATTGCGGCATCGATGTCCTCCCGCGACGCGATACCCTGCGTAACCGCATCGGCCGCTTCGTTGGCCAGCATGCAGACCGTGCGCATGGCCAGCATGCCGGCCACGTCGTCGATCGGCGACACCTCGATGCCGCACACCTGCAACAGCCCGACGGCCTCCGCGTAGGCGGCCTGCGAACATTGATCGGCCTTGGCAACGCCCAGGCGGGTAACGCCTGCGTAATCGAAGGCAAGGTCGATCAACACCAGATCGGGAGTGCCCTCGTCCGCGGCGCGCTGGCTGGCCGTGCGTCCATCGGTCAAGGCCAGTGTCGCCGTCCCGGCAAACAGGACGCCCGAACCATTCGCACGATCGAGCCGAACACCCTCGCCGCCCAATCGCTCGGCCAAGGCCGCCATCGGCCCGAGCTCGCCCAGAATCGACGCCTTTGCCGGTACGCCATGCGCCGGCAGCGAAACAGGGGCGGGACGCGCCGCGCCGCTGGCGTAGTCATAGAAACCGCGGCCACTTTTGCGGCCAAGCCGGCCGGCGAGCACCAGTTCCTGCTGGATCAGCGATGGCTGGAAGCGTCGATCACCAAAGGTCGCCTCGAACACCGAACAGGTCACGGCGAAATTGACATCGTGGCCGATGAAGTCCATCAGTTCGAAGGGGCCCATCGGAAAGCGGCAGCCTTCGCGCAGGATGGCATCGAGCGTTTCCGGCGTGGCGGCACCCTCGCCCAAGACCCTGAGCGGCTCCGCGTAGTAGGGTCGCGCCACCCGATTGACGATGAAGCCCGGTGTCGATTGCGCCCGCACGGGCACCTTGCCCCATGCGCGGGCGGTGTCGACCAGGCAGTCGGCCAGCGCCGGATCGGTGGCAAGGCCGCTGACCACCTCGACCAGCGCCATGCGCGGGGCGGGATTGAAGAAATGCAGCCCCGCCACGCGTTCCGGGCGCGCCAGGCCGGCCGCGACCGCCGTGATGGAAATCGACGAGGTATTGGTGGCCAGGATCGCGTCCGGACCGAGCAGGGCTTCCAGGCGGCGAAACAGATCGCGCTTGACATCGAGATTCTCGACGACTGCCTCGATGACCAGCCCCACCGTCTTCAGATCCTCGAGTTTTCCGGCGGGCCGCACGCGGCCGAGAACAGCCTGGCATTCGTCATCGGCAAGCTTGCCCTTCTCCACCAGGAATCGCAAGTCCTTCGCCATGGCCTGGCGAGCTTTCGTCACCGCGTCGGCGGCGCTGTCAAACAGGAACACGGTGTGGCCGGCGGCCGCCGCCACCTGGGCAATACCGCGTCCCATGGTGCCGGCGCCGATGACAGCGACGTCGACGGCGGTAGCAAGCGCGCTCATGGGCGGATCAGACCCGCTCGATCGCCAGGGCGATGCCCTGTCCGACGCCGATGCACATGGTGCACACGGCATAACGACCGGCGATCCGCCGCAACTGACTTTCGGCGGTGGCCACCAGGCGCGCGCCCGAGGCGCCCAGGGGATGGCCGATGGCGATGGCGCCGCCGTTGGCATTGACGTGCTCCGCGTCATCGGGCAGGCCGAGCATGCGCGTGACCGCCAGCCCCTGCGCGGCAAACGCCTCGTTGAGTTCGATGACGTCGATCTGGCCGATGGCCAAACCCAGCCTCGCCAGCAGCTTCTGCGTGGCCGGTGCCGGCCCGATGCCCATGATCCTCGGTTCCACCCCCGCCGTCGCCATGCCGAGAATGCGCGCGCGGGGCGTCAGCCCGTGGCGCGCGACAGCGGACGCCGAGGCAATCAGCAGCGCACAGGCGCCATCATTGACGCCCGAGGCATTGCCGGCGGTGACCGAGCCTTCCGGCTTCACCACACCCTTCAGCCTGCCCAGTTCGGCCAGTGTCGTCTCGGGCCGTGGATGCTCATCCACCGCGAACTGCACCGGCTCGCCCTTCTTGCGCGGAATCGCCACCGGCACGATCTCGCCTTCGAAGAACCCGGCATCGCGCGCCCGCGCCCAGCGTTGCTGGCTGCGCAGGGCAAAGGCGTCCTGGTCGGCACGCGAGACATTGAACTGCACGGCGACATTCTCGGCGGTCTCCGGCATCGAGTCGATGCCGTATTGGGCCTTCATCAGAGGATTGACGAACCGCCAGCCGATGGTCGTATCCTCGATCTTCGCGCTGCGCGAAAACGCGGTATCGGCCTTGGCCAGCACGAACGGCGCCCGACTCATGCTCTCGACGCCGCCGGCGATGAGCAGATCGGCTTCACCCGCCATGATGGCGCGCGCGGCGGAACCCACCGCGTCCAGACTGGAACCGCACAGCCGGTTGATGGTGGCTCCCGGAACCGCTATCGGCAATCCCGCCAGCAGCGCCGCCATGCGCCCGACGTTGCGATTGTCCTCGCCGGCCTGATTGGCGCAGCCGAGGAGCACGTCATCCACCGCGCCCCAGTCGACACCGGTGTGCCGTGCCATCAGCGCCTTGATCGGCAGCGCCGCGAGGTCGTCGGTGCGCACCGACGAAAGAGTGCCGCCGTAGCGGCCGAACGGGGTGCGAACGGCGTCGCAGATAAAAGCCTCGGTGGTCATGTCGGGTCGTCTTTCCGATACGGTTTCAGTAGGTTTCGATATGCAGCCGCGCCTGTGCCAGCAGTTCCGGCTTCAGCTTCTCCCAGTCGCCGCCGTGCAGGCGGCAGATGTCACGGAACGCCTCGATGACGCCGTTTTCCATCCCCTTGAGGCCGCAAATGTAAATATAGCAATTGCCGTCCCGCAGCAGACGGAAAACCTCCTCTTGCCGCTCTCGTATCTTGTCCTGCACATACTGCTTGGCACTGCCCGGCACGCGCGAAAACGCGAAATTGACATCGATCAGTTCCTTCGGCAGCCGGCCGAGCGGACCGCAATAGGGCAATTCATCCGGCGTGCGCGCGCCGAAGAACAGCATCAGTTCCCCGCCTTCGTTGAGCGCGATGCGCCGCCGGCGCCGCTCGGTCATGGCGCGCATCGGCGCCGAACCGGTACCGGTGCAGATCATCATGATCGAGCTATTTGGGTGGTTGGGCATCAGAAAGCTGGTGCCATAAGGGCCGCAGACCTGCACCCTGGCCCCCTTGTCGAGGTCGCACAGGTAGTTGGAACAGACGCCGACCACCGGCTGCCCGTCGTAGTCCTCGGTCACCCGCTTCACCGTCAGGGCCAGATTGTTGTAGCCCGGGCGCTCGCCGTTACGCGGGCTGGCCACGGAATAAAGACGCATGGCGTGGGGCTTGCCGTTCTCGTCGTTGCCTGGCGGCAGAATGCCGATCGACTGCCCCTCGAGCACGGGAAAAGTCGTCTGCCCGAAATCCAGCACGATGTGGCGAATGTCGGCCGAGGCATCGGCACCAGTCAGGCGGTAATTGCCCGTGATGGTCGCCGTGGCCGGCCGTGATGGCGCGAATAGATTCACATAGGGATGGGCCGCCGACCAGGGCGGACTGCCGGGTCCGCCCTGCCCCGCCGTGGCGATCGATGTCATGCGGGCGACGTCGGGGGGCAGGTCGGCTTCCGTACCGCCGCCCGGCGCAATCTCCACCTGCACCGGCAGCGCACCCCAGCCGTATTGCTCATCAAGCGAATACGGCCGGTCGCGTGTCACGTTCCGGTAGTTGTCGATCGCCCCGGTCGGGCAAGGTCCGATGCAATCGTTGCACCAGTTGCAGACATCAAACTTGACCACGTAGTTATTCGCATCGTGCTCGATGGCATCGATCGGGCACATCTCCTGGCAGGTGTTGCAACGAATGCAGATCTCGGGGTCGATCAGGTGCTGCCGCACCAGTTCCGCGGTCTCGGTGGTCATGGCGGGACCTGATTAGCCACAATATTCAGAAGGCTCATTTGGCGAGCCTGCCGGGGTGAAAAATGGGCGCGTCTTGTCCGAAGGGGATGCGCGATGGGGATCAACCGGGTGCAGTTTCAGAAGGGATTGTCGATGGCGCAATTCATGGAGCGCTACGGGACGGAGGAGAAATGCCACGCTGCGGTTGTTGCGCTGCGCTGGCCGAATGGGTTCGTTTGCCCCGAATGCAAAGACAGGCGCCATTACACGTTCGAGCGCAAGGGACTGCGGTACTGGCAATGTGCGTCGTGCCGGGAGCAGACGACGGTAATGTGCGGGACGGTGTTCGAGTCCACGAAGTTGCCGCTGACGACCTGGTTCCTGGCGATGCATCTGCTGACCCAGGCCAAGAACAATGTCTCGGCGCTGGAACTCAAGCGCCACCTCGGTGTGCGGTACAAGACCGCCTGGCTGCTCAAGCACAAGTTGATGCAGGTGATGAGCGAGCGGGAGGCGGATCGCCAACTGGATGGCCGGGTCGAGATCGACGATGCCTACCTGGGCGGCGAACTGCCTGGCGGAAAGAGCGGGCGCGGTTCGGAGAACAAGGTATCGTTCATTGCCGCCGTGCAGACCACCGAGACCGGCAACCCACTGAAGGTCTGCCTGAAGAAGCTGGAATTCACCAAGGAGGCGATCACCGACTGGGCGAAGACGGCACTGTCCGCATCGGCCCACGTGGTGTCGGATGGTCTGTGGTGCTTCCGCGCCGTCACCGCGGCCGGCGCCACCCAGGAGCGCATTGTTACTGGTGGCGGCCCCGCCTGCGTCAAGCTGGAGCAATTCCGCGCAGTGAATACCTTCCTCGGCAATCTCAAGACCGCCTACTCGGGTACCTACCATGCCTTCGATTTCGCTAAGTATGCGCATCGGTATCTTGCTGAAGTCCAGTATCGGTTCAATCGCCGGTTCGATCTGTCGTCTATCCTGAAGCGCCTCTTGGTTGCTGCCGTGGCTACCACGGCTCGTCCCGAGCGATTCTTGCGCGCGGCTGAACATTGTGGCTAATCAGGTGGCGGGATCAATTGAAGCGGACGTACTCGAAGTCGACCGGCTGGTTGTTAATGCCGCGCGAAGGCGGACTGATCCAGTTGGCGAACTTGCCCGGCTCGGCGACACGACCCATCAGCGACTGCACGAAGGCGCGGTCCTCGGCAGTGGGCAGCCAGTCGTTGTGCTTGTGCGTCCATTCGGCCTCGGCAATGATGCGGCCATCGGGGCTGACGTGCAGGTCGCCGAAAACACCGATCCTGCGATGAAAACCCTTGTGCGGCAGCGTGAAGCGGAAGGGGATGCCGAGCTTTTCCGGCACCTTGTTCCAGCGATCGACGCCAGCCTGCACATCCTTCACCCAGTCGTCGCGCAGGCGCTCGTTGAGCGCGGTCAGCGCCGCCACATGCCGGGTAATGATTTTGTCGCCAGTCACTTCCATGACAGGGTACTCGGCCGTGTCGAGCCGGTGATCGTCGCCGAGCTTGGTCTCCTCGAAACGTCCCTTCAGGCCGTTGGTGTAGAACGAAGCGGCGTTGGAGGAAATTTCCGCGCCGTAGAGGTCGCTGGTGACGCTGTAATGGAAGTTCAGGTACTTCTGTAGCGTCGGCAGGTCGATGACACCCATGGCGCGCAGCCTGGCCGGATCGTCGGTCTTGTGCTGCGCCATCAACTCGCAGGTGCGCTGGATGATGCGACTGATGCCCGACTCGCCGACGAACAGGTGATGCGCTTCCTCGGTGAGCATGAAGCGGCAGGTGCGCGACAGCGGGTCGAAACCCGACTCGGCGAGCGCGGCGAGCTGGTACTTGCCGTCACGGTCGGTGATGAACGTGAACATGAAGAAGGACAGCCAGTCCGGCGTCCTCTCATTGAAGGCGGTGAGGATGCGCGGGTTGTCGGCGTCGCCCGAGCGGCGCTCGAGCAGCGCCTCGCCCTCCTCGCGGCCATCGCGGCCGAAGTGGGCGTGCAACAGGTAGACCATGGCCCACAGGTGGCGGCCCTCCTCGACGTTCACCTGAAACAGGTTGCGCATGTCGTAGAGCGAGGGGCAGGTCATGCCGAGGTGGCGCTGCTGCTCGACCGAGGCCGGCTCGGTATCACCCTGGGTGACGATGATGCGGCGCAGGGTCGAGCGGTATTCGCCTGGCACCTCCTGCCAGGCCGGCTGGCCCTTGTGCTCGCCGAAGTTGATCTTCCTATCGGCCTCGGCCGGCGCCAGGAAAATGCCCCAGCGGTATTCAGGCATCTTCACGTAATCGAAATGCGCCCAGCCCTTGGGGTCAACGCTGATGGCGGTACGCAGGTAGACCTCGGCGGTGGTGGTCTTGTCCGGCCCCATCTCGTTCCACCAATCGAGGTAGGCCGGCTGCCAGTGCTCCAGCGCACGCTGCAGGGTCCTGTTCGACGCGAGGTCGACGTTGTTGGGGATTTTCTCGCTGTAGTCGATGCTCATGATCTCTGTCTCTCCTGGGGTTTATGGTCGATTCAGACGCGGTTCCAGTCGAAGGCCGACTTGCTGCCCGTGCCATACACTTTCAGCGCGCCTTTTTCGCCGACGGCATTCGGCCGCTGGAAAATCCAGTTCTGCCACGCCGTGAGACGGCCGAAAATACGCGTGTCCATTGTTTCCGGCCCGGCGAAGCGCAGGCTGGCTTCCATGCCGGTGAGCGCGTCGGGCGACAGGCTGGCCCGTTCCTCGACAGCGAGGCGCAGCTCGTCGTCCCAATCCAGTTCGTCCGGCGTGAACGTAACCAGGCCAAGTTTCTCCGCCTGTGCCGCATCAATGGACTGCCCGGTAGTGGCACGTGCCGCTTCGACCGGCGCCGCTTCGCCGGCAAAACGGCTGGCCAGGCGCGACAGGCCGCTGTTCATCGGATATAGCCCGAAATTGGCGTCGGACAAGGCGACCCGCGGCGCGCGGGCGAAGTCGTCTTCGAGCCTCAGCATGAAGCTGCGATCCGTGGCCAGCGCGAGTTCCAGGAACAGGCCGCCAAAACAGGAACCCTCGTCGATGATGGCAAACAGGGAACGCGACGACACATCGAGGCGGCGCAGGCTGCGGCGCAGGAAACCGATGGTCTCCCGCACGAACCAGTGATCACGGTGCTTCATCAACATCGCGTCGGCTTCCAGCACCGCCGACAGGTCACCCCGCGTCTTAATCCGCCAGAGGCCGATATCGAGATGATTGGTGCGCAGCATGAGGATGGCATCGTCGAGCTCGCGTGCCATCGCCAGAGGCCACCAGCGCGCGCCCTGGGTGAGGATCTCGTCGATCGCGTCGGGCTGCCGGCCCATCGGCGCCGTCAGGGTCAAGGTCGCGCCGCGCGCGGCCTGGTCGATGACGACATCGACATGAGTGTAGTGGTAACCATTCTCGTCAATCTTCCGATTGAGCGGAGTAAGCGCCACGCCCTGCCCGCCGGGGCGATCCGACGTCTTGGCCAGATCGGCGGCGCGCGCGGCAATCATTTCGTCGAACTGCTGCGGCTTGGCGATGTGATCGACCAGCTTCCACTCCCTGGCGCGCTCGGCGCGCACCCCCTCGGAGGTAGTGCAAAAGACATCCGCCAGGTCGCGGCGCATGCGCCGCTTGTCGATCAGGCGCGTCAGTCCGCCGGTTCCCGGCAGCACGCCCAGCAGCGGCACTTCCGGCAGGCTGACCGAAGTGGAGCGGTCGTCGATCATGGCGATCTCGTCGCAGGCCAGCGCCAGTTCGTAACCGCCACCGGCCGTGGCGCCATTGAGGGCCGCCAGGAACTTCAACCCGGAGTGTTCGCTGGAATCCTCGAGGCCGTTGCGGGTCTCGTTGGTGAACTTGCAGAAGTTCACCTTCCAGGCATGGGACGAAAGGCCCAGCATGTAGATGTTGGCGCCCGAGCAGAACATGCGCGGTTTGGCGCTGGTGATGACGACGCACTTGACTTCGGGATGCTCGAAGCGCAGGCGCTGCGCCGCGTCGTTCAATTCGATATCGACGCCAAGATCATAGGAATTCAGCTTGAGCTTGTAGCCGGGACGTATGCCGCCATCCTCCTGGATGTCGAGCACGAGGCGGGCAATCGGGCCACCATCGGTGATCAGCGTCCAATGCCGGTACTTTGCCGGCTCCGTATCGTAGGTCACCAGCGTTGGGTCGGGGGTGGTCGAGGTATTCAAGGCAGTCTCCAGGGTAGCCGAAACGGCATGTGCAATATATTGCTATTTGTCGATAGTCTTTGTCAACAATGATTTTAATCAATTTTAGGAAATATTTTCTATTTCCTTTCCAAATAAGGCGATAATGCCTCGGTACCTGGAAAGCTTATATGTACTATAGTGCCTATAATCCCAAAGGAGAGAATCATGACCGCCGATGACTTCGTTCGCCTGATCGCCAACGTGACATCCGCCATCGCCGGCAAGCCGGTCGATACGGCGCTGGAAACCGATCTCAACCAACGTTTCCCCGCCAACGGCACGGTGGTCGCCGAGATCGCCGCCGCCTGCCGGACGGGCTCGGCCGCCGGCTGGTTGTGCAATCGCGAGCAGGGCGGCATACGTTTCGGCCGCGTGGCCAAGCCGTCGCCGGAATTGCACGGCTACTCGATCGATGTCGTCGACATGAACGAGGTCGCCGGCCCGCACCATACTCACCCCAATGGCGAAGTCGACCTGATCATGCCGACCGAGGGAGATGCCAGGTTCGACGGACGCGGCGCCGGCTGGCTGGTCTATCCGGCGGGCAGCAGCCATCGCCCGACCGTCTCCGGCGGCCGCGCCTTCGTCCTCTATCTGCTGCCCGGCGGCGCCATCGAATTCACGCGTTAGTGCCGATGAACATCTGCACGATCGACGGCCGGCGCATCGAATACGTCCGTCTGCCCTCCAGCCACCCGCGCAGTGGTGCGCCGGCGATGGTTTTCCTGCACGAGGGGCTGGGCTCGCTGTCGATGTGGCGCGACTTTCCCCAGCAGCTGGCCGACGCCTGCGGCTGCGAAGCGATCGTCTATTCGCGCCACGGCTATGGGCGCTCGGACCCGCTCACGAAAAAGCGCACGCCCGCCTTCATGCACCACGAGGCACGCGTCTGCCTGCCGCAACTGCTCGACCAACTCGGCCTCGATCGTCCCATCCTGTTCGGGCATAGCGACGGGGCGTCCATCGCCCTGATCCATGCCGGCGGCACGTCGCGGCCGCTGACGGCGACCGTGGTCATGGCGCCGCACGTGCTGGTCGAGGACATTTCCATCCGCAGCATCCGTAAGGCACGCGACACCTATCTCTCGACCGATCTCAAGGCGCGCCTCGCCAAGTATCACGCCGATCCGGACTCGGCGTTCTGGGGCTGGAATGACATCTGGCTCGATCCCGCCTTCCGTGACTGGAACATCGAGGACTGCCTGCCCGGCATCGTCTGCCCGCTGCTGGCCATCCAGGGCGAAGACGACGAATACGGCACCATGGACCAGATCGAGCGCATCGCCCGCCGATGCCGCGACGTCGAGCTGGTGAAACTGGCGGATTGCCGCCATTCGCCGCACAAGGACCAGCCGCGACAGGTAATCGCCACCGTCGCCGAATTCGTCGCCCGGATTCTCGATTAGCCGTTTTTGACGCCGCTGACCACGTGGCCGGCCGGCCCGGCCGCCGCCGCTGATTCGCAGTGGCCCGCCTGGTCGTCGAAGAAGAAGTCGGGCTGAAACTCCTTGAGGAAGGCGCCCTTGTCCAGCCCCCCGAGGAACATCGCCTCGTCGACGTCGATGTTCCAGTCCATCAGCGTGCGCACCGCGCGCTCGTGCGCCGGCGCGCTGCGCGCCGTCACCAGCGCCGTACGGATGCGCATCGGCAGCGTGCCCCCTGCCTGTAACCGGTGCAAGGCCTCCAAGAGCGGCTTGAACGGTCCCGCCGGCAGCGGCCGGCGCACGTGCTGGCGCTCGTGGGCGACGAATGCCGGCAGGCCATCGCGCTGATAGACCCGCTCCGCCTCGTCGGAAAACAGCACGGCGTCGCCGTCGAAGGCGATGCGCACCTCGTCGGGATGCCGGTCGGCATCGACGAAGGACTGCGGATAAACCCGCGCTGCCGGGAAACCCGCCGCCAGCGCCGCGCGCACGTCGCCATCGTCGGCCGACAGGAAAAGATGGGCGCCGAGCGGATTGAGGTAATGGTAGGGCGGCCGGCCGCGCGTGAACACGCCGCGTTCGACCGACAGCCCCGCCGCCTCGGCCGAACGAAACACGCGCAGGCCCGAGACCGGATCGTTGCGCGACAGAATCACCACCTCGACGCGGCGCAGTCCTTCGCTGTTGAAAGCGAGCAGCTTCTTCACCAGCGGAAACGCGGCGCCCGGCCGCGCCGCCTGCTCCAGGCGATCCAGCTGCACGGCCATGTAGGCGGAGTCGTCGCGATCGACGAACACCCTGTTCTCCTCCTCGAAGTCGAACAGGGCGCGCGAGGACAGGGCGACGACGAGTTTTCCTTCCAGCGTGACGGGCATGGAGACTCCTTGGGTTGGCATCGAGTATCGCATCAAACGCGCCAACGGCGGCGCACTGCCATGGCTGACTTTCGTGGGGCGCACCGCGAAACGTGTTGAAGGTACCTCAGCCGGCCTTGCCGGAGAACACCAGGACATCGCACTGCGATTCATCGAGCACGTGCTTGGTAACGCTGCCCAACAGCAGTTCCTCGGTCAGATGCGTACCATGCTTGCCCATGACGATGAGATCGCAATCCCCTGCCTGCTCCTCGGCGATGATCTGCTGCGACGGGTCGCCGTGGCGGACGATCGCCGAGTACTGATCCGGTTCCAGTCCCACGGCGCGCGCCAGGTCGTGCACGCGCCGAACAGCATCCTCGCGCGCCTGGCGGATGTAGCTGTGTATCACCTTTTCATCAACGCCGGCGAAGGCCAGCTTGCCCTCGAACGGCAGTTCGAACGCATGCAGCAGGACAATATCCGCTTGCGGGGCAATGCGACACCCCAGCCGGATCGCCTCTTCGGCGAAACGCGAGAAATCGACCGGGACCAGCAGCCGGCGATACGGTTCGCGCGGCGCCTGCTTGACGACGAGCACGGGACGGCGGGTCGACTTGCGCAGCAGTCGCGAGGCGGTGGAGCCAAGCAGGGCATGGCGCAGAAAAGATTCGCCGCGCGCGCCCACCACCAGCAGGTCGGCATCGCAGGCATCAGCCCGCTCGCCGATGGCTTCGAGCGCGCTGCCCACCACCACCATGCCTTCGGCGGCGACGCCCTGGTTGCGCCGGGGATCTTCCAGCATCTGCCGCAAGGTCAGCCGCGAATCGTCCTCCAGGCGCCGCTTGACGGCGGCAATGCCGTCCCCAAGCAAGCCGACCAGGCTGTCGATCGCGTCCAGCTCGAAAGCGTGCATGACCACGTAGTCCGCCCCGGTCTCGGCGGCGATGCGGAAGCCGCGATCCACCGCGTGATGCGCCGGCGCCGACAGGTCGGTGGCGGCCAGCATGCGTGCCAATGGTTTCATGTTGCGTCCTCCTCGGAAAAACGGGCATCGCCGCGAAAGCGCGAGCGCAGCAGGCGATAGCGCGACGTGCGCTGGGCCTCGATGCGACCGAGCGCGTGATCGAGCGGCACGTCGAGCAGCAGCAAGGCATGCGTGGCGATCATCAAGCCGGCCTCGATGGTTTCCGGCACCACCTCGGTCGCGCCGGCCGCCCGCAGCGCTTCCACATGCGTTTCATCCCGGGTCCGCACCATGACGGGTATCTCGGGCCGCGCGAGGCGAACAACCTCCAGCGTGCGCAAGGCCGCGCCGGTGTCGTCATGGGCGATAACCAACAAGCGCGCCGAGGCAAGGCCAACCGCCTCGAGGATGTCGCGCTCGCTACCATCGGCGAAAAAGACCCGTTCACCGGCCAACCGGGCCTCCTTGACGCGCGCGGAGTCGAGATCGAGCGCGACATAGGGTATGCACTCTTGCTGGAGGAACAGGCCCACGTTCTGGCCGATGCGTCCAAAGCCCGAGATGATCACATGCTGGCTCAGCAAGGCTCCGTCGTTCGGCACCTGAAGCGGAACGTCGTCGTCGGCCGCCGTCGGCCGCGCGAGCCGGCTCGCCAGCGCATGGCCATGACGGATCAGGAACGGCCCGAGCACCATCGAGAGCAACACCGATGTCAGCACGACCTGTCCCAAATGGGAATCGACGACTTTGGCATCAAGACCGATGGCCAGCAGCGCGAAGCCGAACTCGCCGCCGACGGCCAGCGACAAGGCGGTCCGCCAGGCATTGATCGCGTCGATGCCGGCCATGCGCGTGATGGCGGCGACGAGCAGAATCTTGCTCACCAGCAGGGTCGCCGCGCCGAGCAGCGCCCAGTGCCAGACACCGAGCGCGTCGAGCGGATCGAACAGCATGCCGACGCCGATGAAGAAGAGCCCCAGCAACACGTCCCGAAACGGGCGGATCGCCGAGTCCACCTGGTGACGAAACTCGGTTTCGCCCAGCATCATGCCCGCCAAAAATGCGCCGAAGGCCATCGACAGCCCCAGCACATGGGTCATCGCCGAAGCCGCCAGCGACACCAGCAGCACCGTCAGGGTGAACAATTCCATCGATCGCCGTTCGGCCACCAGATGAAACAAGGGCTTGAGCAACCAGCGACCGCTGACGACCACCATGGCGATGGCGAGCGCGGCCTTGGCCAGCGCGAACGTCATCGTCCCGCCCAGCGTGCCCGCCGAACTCATGCCGCCGAGAACCGGAATCGCGATGATGAACGGTACCGCGGTAATGTCCTGGAACACCGACATGGCGACAGCGAGGCGGCCGTGTCGCGACTGCTCCTCCGCCTGTTCCACGAGTTGCCGGCCGATGATGGTGGTCGACGACTGCGCGAAGACGGCGCCGACCACAAAGGCTGCCGGCGCCGGCAGGCCGCCCAGCCAGGCCGCGAGCGCGACCACGGCCGTGGTCAGCATGACCTGCGCGGTGCCGAGGCCAAAGACGAGGTGGCGCAGAGCCCGCAATTGCGGTATCGAAAAGGAAAGCCCGATCGAGAAGAGGAGAAACACAATGCCGAACTCGGCCAGCACTTTCATCGGCGCCGCGTCGATGACGGGGCCCGGCGTATGCGGGCCGACCAGCACGCCGACCAGCAGATAGGCTAGCAAGGTCGGTACCCTCAGCCGCTGCAGCATCAGCACTACGGCCACTGTGCTGCCGAGCAGCACGAGTACTTGGGCGAAGTCCTGGGTGCTCATCGCCGGATCACTCGAACCAGCAGCTTGCGCAACTCTTCCAGCCACAAGGTGGTCGAGGCCACCAGCACCGCGATAGCCCACTCCAAGGCCGTCAGATCGACGGTGTCGAACACCGCCTGGGCCGGCGCCCAATGCACCGCCACGACCTGGAGGCCGAGCACGGCGGCGAGCGCCAGCCACAGCTTGCCATTGCTGAAGAATTGCCGGTTGAAGGCGCTGCCATGCTCGGCGCGGGCGTTGAAGATATTGAAGAACTGGAACAGGACGAAGGTCGTGAAAGCCAGCGTGTTCGCCGTCGCCACCTCACCCGGCGTCGTCAGGCCCCAGGCATACACGGCGAGCGTGCCTGCGGCCATGGTCAGCCCGTAGAGGGCGATGCGCCACATGCGTTGCCAGGAAAGGATGGCGGCGGCGGCGGCGCGCGGCGGCTGGCGCATGATGCCGGGCCGCGCCGGCTCGACGCCGAGCGTCATGGCCGGCGGCCCGTCCATGATGATGTTCACCCACAGGATCTGGATCGCCGTGAATGGCGTGGCGAAGCCGAACACCGGCGCGCCGAGCACCGTGAAGATGGCGCCGATGTTGGTGGAAAGCTGGAAGCGCACGAACTTGACGATGTTGTCGTAAATGGTGCGACCTTCCTTGACCGCTCGGACGATGGTGGCGAAGTTGTCATCGGTCAGCACCAGCGTCGCCGCCTCCTTCGTCACCTCGGTGCCGGTGATGCCCATGGCGACGCCGATGTCGGCGGTCTTGAGCGCCGGTGCGTCGTTGACGCCGTCGCCGGTCATGGCGACCACGTGCCCTTGCGACTTCAGCGAATCGATAATGCGCATCTTGTGCTCGGGGGCAACGCGGGCGAACACGGCGCTGCGCTCGACCAGCGCCGCCAGCGCCGGCGCGTCCAGCCCGTCGAGCGCGCTGCCCTCGTGCACTTCGCCTTCCAGCCCGAGGTCGCGCGCGATGGCGGCAGCCGTAACCGGGTGGTCGCCGGTGATCATCTTCACTTCCACGCCGGCTTCGCGGCAGACGCGGATGGCCTCCTTCGCCTCGGGGCGCGGCGGATCGATGATGCCGACCAAGGCGGTCAGGGTCAGGTCGTTCGCCCAGGCCATGAGGTCACCCGCCGGGTCGAAGTCATGCGCGGCGATGTCGCGCTTGGCCAGCGCCAGCACCCGCAGCGCCTCGCCGGCCAGCGCCTCGTTCTCCGCCACGAAGGCCGCCCGCGCTGTACCGTCGAGCGCCTGCTCCCGTGCCTCACCCAGCCATCGGCCGGCGCGCGCCAGCAATACGTCGGGCGCGCCCTTCAGCCACATGCGTACGACTTCGCCGTCGTGGTGGAAGGTGGCCATGAACTTGTGCGCCGAATCGAAGGGAATCTCGGCGATGCGCGGAGTCTTCTCCGTCAGCCGCTCGGCATCAAGGCCGGCCTTGGCGGCCAGCGTCAGCAGTGCCCCTTCCGTGGGATCGCCGATCAGGTCGCCGTCGCGCATCCGCGCGTCGTTGCACAGCGCCGCCGGCATCAGCCAAGCCCCCAGATCGCGCCCCACCGGGACATCCTCGCCAGTCGGATGGCGCCGCCCGGCGCAATAGAGCGATCGCGCCGTCATGCGGTTCAGCGTCAGCGTGCCGGTCTTGTCGGAACAGATCACCGTGGTGCAGCCCAGCGTCTCGACGGCGGCCAGCCGCTTGACGATGGCATTGCGCCGCGCCATGCGGTGCATGCCCAGCGCCAGCGTCACCGTGACCACGGCCGGCAGCCCCTCGGGAATCGCCGCCACTGCCAGCGCGATGGCGGTCATAGCGGTGCGCGCCAGGTCATCGCCGCGCCAGAGGCCGGCGACGAACATCAGGCCGACCACCGCCACCGCGATGGCCGCCAGCCGCTTGCCGAGCGCATCGAGCTGCACTTGCAACGGCGTGGCCGATTCGGCTGCCTCGGCGAGCAGCCAGGCCAAGCGCCCCATCTCCGTCGCCATGCCGGTGGCCACGACGACGGCCTCCAGCCGCCCGCGCGTCACCACGGTGTTCATGAACACCATGCCCCGGCGTTCCGCCAGGACTGACTTTTCGTCCACGGCCTCCGGCGTCTTGGCCACGGGCTGCGACTCTCCGGTGAGCGCCGCCTCGGCGACCTCGGCGGCGTGGGCCAGCAACACGCGCGCATCGGCCGGCACCCGGTCGCCGGCCTCCAGCAACACGATGTCGCCTGGCACCAGTTCGGCGGCTTCGACCAACCCGACCGAGCCGCCCCGGCGCACGCGCGCGCTCGGCGCCAGCATGTTCTTCAGGGCCGCCAGCGCGTTCTCGGCGCGGTGCTCCTGGATGAAGCCGAGCGTGGCATTCAGCAGCACGACGATGAAGATGACGACGGCGTCCTTGACGTCGCCAACCGCGCCGGCAAGCACCGCCGCGGCGAGCAGGATCAGCACCAACAGGCCGCGGAACTGGTCGAGGAACTTGCGCCAGACCGGTCGCCGCGGCTTCTCGGCCAGCCGGTTGGCACCCTGGCTGGCCAGCCGCGCCGCCACCTCGACGGCCGAGAGCCCCTCACGCGGCGCGCTGTCGAGTTCGCTGACCACCGTTTCGGCCGCAAGCGCGTGCCAGGAAGGATTCCGGCGCGGTATCGTCATGGCCCGCTCACGACGCCGCGCCGAGCGAGGTCCAGACGAAGCCGCCGTAAAGCGCCAGCAGCACCACGCCGCGGCCGCGCGCGATCAGCCCGACACGATTCGGCAGCAAGAGCAGCAACGCAGCGAGGCCCCACACGAGGGTGACGACGGCTTCCCGCGCGGGAACGGCGATCGGGTGGATGCTGGCCGCGGTGCCGACGATGGCGAGGCCGTTGAACAGGTTGCTGCCGATCAGCGTCCCGACACCAACTTCCTCGTGCCCCCGCAGGCGGGCGAGGAGCACGGTAACAAGTTCCGGCAACGACGTGCCCACGGCGACAACCAGAACGCCAATCACGTAGGCATCGATCGCGAAACTCGTCGCGATCCCGGTCGCGCCGAGGACAAACAGGCGCCCCGCCGCGACCAGCGCAGCCAGCCCCGCTCCGCCGAGGGCCAGCGTCGCCCAGGCACCAAGGCCGGGAGACACGGTGGCGCTGGTTGCCATGTCGCGTCGCCGCAGCGTCGTACGCAACACCCATCCGATCCAGCCGGCGAACACTGCGAGCAGCACGAAGCCCTCCCAGCGCTCGATGCTGCCATCGAGAACCGTGAGCGCCGTGGCCAGTGGCACTGCCAGCGCAAGAAGATAATCGCGCCCGAATTCGTCGCGCGACGAGCATATTGGCCCAAACAGCAGCGCCAGGCCGAAGATCAGCGCGATATTGACGACGTTGCTGCCGAGCGCGTCGCCCAGGCCGATCTCCGGATGGCCCGACAGCGCAGCCACCGTGGACACCGTCAGTTCGGGGCTGGAGGTGGCGAACGCGGCCAGCGTCGTCGCCGCCACCGCGCTGGGCACACGCAGTTGCTTCGCAGCGGAAAGAATGGCCTTGAGGAAGGCCTCGCCACCGGCCGCCGCCAGCACCACGGCCCCGGTCACGGCGGCGAGGTCGCCGGCGGCAAAGGGCATTAAGACTCCCGTCGTCAGTCGCTACTATTTGCCAGGCCGAGCAGTTGCAGCAGGCTGGTGAAGAGGTTGAAGATGGACACGAACAGCGTGACCGTGGCCATGACGTAATTGGTCTCGCCGCCGTGGATGATGTTACTCGTCTCGTAGAGGATCAGGCCGGACATCAGCAACACGAATGCGGCGGAAACCGTCAGCGACAGCGCGGGGATCTCGAAGAAGATCGCCGCCAGGCCGGCGAGAAACGCGACCAGAATGCCTACGGTCAGGAAACCGCCCATGAAGCTGAAGTCCTTGCGCGTAGACAGCGCGTAGCCTGACAGGCCGAGGAAGATCGCCGCTGTGCCGCCCATGGCCATCGTTACCGTCTGGCCGCCGTTGGGCAGCCCGAGATAGTGGCTGACGATGGGGCCGAGCGTGTAGCCCATGAAGCCGGTCAGCGCAAACACGAGAGCGACGCCCAGGCCGCTGCTGCGGAACTTCGTGATCGCGAACAGCAAGCCGAAGTAGCCGATCAGCGTCAGGATCAGGCCGGGATGCGGCAGCTTCAGCGCCACCGACGCCGCGGCCGTTGCGGCGGCGAACAGCAGCGTCATCGATAGAAGCATGTAGGTATTGCGGATGACCCTGTTGGTCGCCAGCACCGATTCGGTGCGGGTGCCAACAGGCAGGGGCAGAGCAATCGCTCTTGTCTTGAAGGGTGTCATGTCTGTTCTCCGTGAACTGGGGTTGGGGGACGCCTTGAATTGGTCGATGCCAGGCAGCCGCGTGGCTATTGGCGCATTCCGGAGTCCATATCGGCGTCCACTTCGGCCTCCGACTGCAGCCAGTCCTCCATTTCGAGCCCGGGAACGAAGCCGCGTGCCTCGGCCCTGTAGTACGCGGAGGTTGCGATCCGTTCCAGACGACCGCTGACGTCCGGCTCGTCTTCCAGGTCGATCATGGCTGCGGGTACGGCCTTTCTGTCAATTCCAGGCTTGATGACATTGGTCTTCATGGTTCTCTCCATGCGATAATTTCTTGGCGAAAAACTCAGGCTGCCGAAGCCGCGAGGCTTGGCCGGATCCCATTCCGGTCGACACCGATAATCCGTGACAGCTGGCGCGCGACACTCTGGTGCAGCCGATCGGCGACGCGCCCGATTACCTGTGCAATGTCGCTGCCCAGTTCCTCGATGACGAGGATGGAATTGTCCTTCATCCTCAGCACGACGCAGCAGAGCTTGTCGACGCCGCCCCTGTCGGGACCATTGATATCGTCGAGACGGATGCTCGCCTCCTGGATCGCGTGGGCGTAACGCGCCAGCGCGAGGTCGATCTTGTGCGCGGCCAAACGGCGCAGCTTCGCCGCCCGGGGCAGTCCCTTGATCTGGATCTTTATCTGCATATCTGCTCTCCTGTATATGCAGCGGACGCTGCAACGTCGCCAAGGTAGCGAAACTCGACGTAAAGATAAATTCGTATTAACGATACATACATTACGATTTTTTCGTATAGTTGAACGCGATGAACCTCAAGCACCTGTACTACTTCTGGAAGGTCGCAAAACTCGGTGGCGTGGTCCGCGCCGCCGAGGCGATCCACATCTCGCCCCAGACGCTGAGCGGCCAGATCAAGCTGCTCGAAGCGCGGCTCGGCGCCGCGCTATTCGTCCGCCAGGGACGGTCGCTGGAACTGACCGATGCCGGCCGGCTGGCGCTCGAATATGCGGACGACATCTTCACCCTCGACGCCGAACTCGAACACGCCATCCGCGCGGTTCCCAAGGGACGCCCCACCGACTTCCGCGTCGGCGTCAGCGATGCCCTGCCGAAGGCGCTTGCCTACAGGCTCCTGCATCCGGCCATCGAATTGCCGAATCCGGTTCGAATTATTTGCCGGGAATGGCGCATCGAGCCCCTGCTGGCCGAGTTGGCCCTGCATCGCCTCGATCTGGTGCTGGCTGACTGGCCGATACCCAGCAACATCGACATTCGCGTCTATACGCACAAGCTCGGCGAATCCGGGCTTTCCTTCCTTGCCCATCCGGCGCTGGCGCGCCAGTCGGCCGCGCCTTTTCCGCAATGCCTCGAACATGTCCCGCTCTTGATGCCTGGCGAGGATTCCTCCATGCGGCGCCGAACCCGCGAGTGGCTCGATCGCAAGCGCCTGCGCGTCACCGTGGCCGGCGAATTCGACGACGCCGCCCTCATGGCGGCATTCGGGCGCGAGCGCGTGGGCGCCTTTCCGGTGCCCAGCGTGCTGCTCGATGACTATCTTGCCGCTGGCGATCTCGTGCTGCTCGGCCACGCCGACCGCGCCAGCATCGAGTATTTCGCGCTGTCGGCGAGTCGGCGGCTGACGCATCCCTGCGTCGTCGCGGTCACCGCGAAGGCGAACATCAGCCTTGAGCCGAACCATCGGCTTCCCCTGCCCGCGCCGCGCCGCGCACCGGCTCAGACGGAAGGCGTCGCCAGCGGCACCTCCACCAGCCGACCCAGCGCCGCGAAGAAGATCGCCGCGCGCACCGGCAGTCCTTCGTCCGTAAAAAGATCGACATAGCGCGCCAGCTGCGCGCGGTAGTGCGTCGCATGCGCGGCGAGGTCGCTGGCCGGCGTCGCGGTCTTGTAGTCGATGATCCAGCGCGTACCGTCCTCGACGAAAGTTCGGTCGATGATCCGGGTCGGCGTGCCGCCATCGCTGACTTTCACCAGCGCCAGTTCCGAGGCCGCACCCGCGCGCGCGCGCAGCACCCAGCGCCCGTCGTCGCTGGTCAGCGTCGTCCGGAGGATCGCGCCGGCCCGCTCCGCCCCTTGCGCCGAATCGCGATCACCACAACCCTGCTGCATCAGCCACACTTCCATGCCCGCGCGCAGCGACGACACCCGCTCGACGGGCCAGGCCTCGGGCCCGTCGTTGGCCATCATTTCGAGATAGACATGCACCAGCGTGCCGACTAGTGCGTCGAGCGGCTCGCCGATGTCCTCGGTCGCGCCCTCGCCGGTCGGCGGCGCCGGTGCGACGGTCTCGGGTAACGACACGGCCAGCGGCTCGGCCAGCCGCCGCAGCTTGGGCACGAAGTCGAAGCCGCCGCTTGTCGCGCCGGCGTCCGCCACCGTCGGCGCGGTGCCGTCGAATGCGTGGCTCACCACGGGCCAGAGCAGTTCGAGCAGGCTGCCGGCCCGCGCCTTCGCCTCGCCATGCGAGTTCAGCTCCACCGCCGCCACCCAGTGCAGCCGCCGGATGGCGCGCGTTGCGCCAACGTACAGCAGGCGCGCGGCCTCGTTGCGTTCCCGGCGCTTTTCGAGCCCGCCGAGCCAATCGTAGGGCGTCTGGAGATTGCCGCTCCCGTCCACCGGTCGGCGTCGCCGCTTCATCGGCGCCACCACCAGATGTTCGCGGTCGCCGATCAGCACCTCTTCCCAGCGCATCAGCGGCGTGTCGTTGCTGCCCGTCTTGCGGTTGAGACCGGGCAGAATCACCGTGTCGAACTCCAGGCCCTTCGCCTTGT
Organism: Rhodocyclaceae bacterium; assembly: GCA_016704145.1. GTDB lineage: Bacteria > Pseudomonadota > Gammaproteobacteria > Burkholderiales > Rhodocyclaceae > Fen-999. The sequence continues at coordinate 260,604 of JADJAS010000001.1, forward strand.
GCAGGGTCATGAACTGGAGCGAGCCGTCCGAGCGCGCATCGGGCGTCGCATAGAGCCGCCCGGTTTCCTTGTCGAGCTGCGCCAGCGTCAGCCGGCCGCCGGCATCGAGCTGGTCGAGCAGGTCGAGGAAGGCGTTGGCATCGGCGAGATCGGTTTCGCTGGCAAGGCACGCCGGACCGCCCAGCTGCAGCCACGTGCCTTCGACCCAGCGGCGCACCGCGACGCGGCCCTGCTGCCGCAGCGCCTGCCCGACGACATCGACGAAGCGCGCCAGCCGCGCCCGACCGTCCGGCGAGAGCTTCGCGACCCGGTCAGCATCGCCGATCAAACGCCAGAGGGTGGACATGTGGTCGTCGGCCGCCAGCGCGTGCAGGTCCGCCAGCGTGAGGCCGCACCACGGTGCGCGCAGAATCGCCAGCCAGCTGACGCGGTCGCCCCGATGCAGCAGCGCGCGCGTCAGCGCCAGCAGGTCCTGCACCGGCTGGCGCTGGTCGAGGCGCTCCATCTCCACCGCCGTGAAGCGCAGCCCGGGTCGATGCCGCCGAATTTCCCGCACCAGCGCCGCAAGATGCTCGCGCGCGCGCGCCAGCACGGCGATCTGCCTGCCGGGATCGGCGGCCCGCTCGGCGTCGATGGTGGCAAGCATCTCGCGCGCCTCGGCCAGATCGGCATCGCCACCTTTGTCCACGACGACGGCATGCGGCGTGACGCCGGCGTCGGCCGTCGGGTCACCCGCCTCGTCCTTGGTCGCCGCGGACTCGCGGTAGCGGATCGCGCCGCACGGAATGTCGTCCGCCAGCGCGAACACCCGCGCGAAGGTTAGGTTCACCCACGCCACCACCGCCCGTTGCGAACGGTTGTTGCGGTAGAGGCGCAGCGGCGCCATGGCCAGGTCGCCCAATCCGCGCTGCTTCACGTCGATGAACAGGCCGACGTCGGCCTTGCGGAAGCGGTAGATCGACTGCATCGGGTCGCCGACGAGGAACAGCGTGCGGCCGTCGCCCGGCAGCCAGCCCGCCGTCAGCCGCGCCAGCAGATCGACCTGCGTCGGGCTGGTGTCCTGGAATTCGTCGACCAGCAAATGGCGGATGCGGTAATCGAGCGCCAGCGCCAGATCGGTCGGCTGCGCCTCGTCGCCCAGCGCCTGGCGCGCGCGCAGCGCCACCTCGACGAAGTCGGCCTCGCCCGATTCGTTGAACACGTTCCAGAGTTCCGCCGCCGCCAGCCGCAGCAGGTTGCCGAGCGCCTCGATGGTCGCCCACTCCTCTTCCGTGTAATGCGGATCGGCCAACCGGCGCGCCTGCGCCAGCGCATCGACCGCTTCGTCGGACAGCGCGGCGACGATGTCCGACAGCGCCTTTTTCTGCGCGCCGGATTCATTCGCCGGAAAGCCGTCGCGCTTGTCGAGCTTCCGGCGCGGCGTATCCTGGCCCGTCAGCAGCAGCGCCGCCAGGCCGCGCCAGAGCGGCAGTTCCTCGGGCTCGACACACAGCGGCCGCGACCAGTCGCGCAGCACGGCCAGCGGATGATCCTCCGGCAGGTTGCCGGCGGCATGGCGCGCGATGGGCATCAACGCTTGCTGCACGGCTGTCGGGAATGCCTTGGCCACGCGATCCAGATCGGCCCGCACCAGCGCCGCCAGTGCGCGCTCGGCGTCCTGCCACGGCGGACTTTCGAGCGTGTGGCGCAGCCACTGGTCGCGCCTGGCCAGCATCGCCGCCAGCAGTTCGGCCAGGCGCCGCGCGTCGTTGTCGACGTGCCGCAGCGCACGCGCCACGGCCTGCGCCTGCGGAGCTTCCTCCTCCAGCCAGGCCAGCGCCCGGCGCGCCGCTTCCTCGTAGTGGCGGCCGGCGTCGTCCGCCAGGCGCGGCTCGGCGCCGAAGCGCGAGAGCACCGGCATCTGCCTCGCGAGGCTGGCGCACAGGGCGTCGATGGTGGTGACGCGCAGCCGGCCCGGATGCTCCAGCAGGCCCCAGCCCCGGCGCCGCGAGGCTGCCAGCGCGGCAAGCGCGAGTTCGTGACTGACGAGTTTGTGCGGCTTGTCGGGCACCCGGCCCGCCGCCGCGGCCACGAGGTTGTCCATGACGCGATGGCGCATTTCCGCCGCCGCCTTGTTGGTGAAAGTGAGGGCGACGATTTCCTCGGGCGCCTCGACCGCCGCCAGCAGCGTGAGAAAGCGCTGCGCCAGCAGTTCGGTCTTGCCCGCGCCGGCCGGCGCCTCGACGATGCAGGACTCGGCACCGAGCGCACGCCGGCGGGCTTCGTCGTCTTCGCGCAGCAGCGCTTCGTTGCCTACCGGCATTGTTCTTCCTTTTCCGGCAAGCGCAGCAACGGCAGCACGTCGCAGTAACGCAATTCGCTTTCGTCGGCCACGCGCACGCCCGCCTCGCCGGCCCGAATCTCGCACGCGACCGCCGCGATCGCCTCGCGCCAGCGGCCCAGCACGCCCGGCCAGTCCTCGACGGCCTTGACGCCATCGACCAACGCCGCCTCGCCGATGCCGATGAAGCCGCAGTCGCCGGGCCGGACCCGGGCAAACGCGACGGCGGCCGGCGGCTCGTCGAGCGCCCACGCCGCGTACACGGGCAGCTGCGGCTCGGCGATGCGCTCGCCGTCCCACGCCGTCGTCTTCAGCTCGCGGCTGGTCTTGTAGTCGATCAGCAGCCGGCCGCCATCGTCCAGCTCGTCAAGGCGGTCGAGCGCGACATCGATGGCCAGCCCCTCGATCTCGACGCGTCGGCGCTGCTCACTGCCGACGACGCGGAAAGGCGCCTCACGTCGCAGCTCCACCGCCAGCCATTCGGCGAGCAGCCCGGCCAGGTGTTCGCGCTCCAGCGCCGCGTAACGCGGCGGCAGCGGCGCCTCGCGTCGCTCGGCGAACTGCTCGATGGCGGCCGCCGCGGCGGCCTGCGCCGCCTCGCGCCGCCCGGCTTCGCCAAGATCGCGCATGGCCCGCGAATCGCGGCCGCGCCAAAGGTGCTCCATCGCCCGGTGCAGCAGCGTGCCGCGCTCGGCGGCGTCGAGCCCTGCCACCGGCTCGGCCAACGCCTGCGCACCCAGCCGGTAGCGATAGAACGCCCAGGCCGGGCACAGGGCCTGCGCGCGCAGCAATCCGGTACCGCCGGCAATCGCCGCGCCTTCCGGCACCGGCGGCGCAATGTGGTCGTCGATCGATTCGATGCGCGCCGCGTCGACCCGCGCCGCCACGGTCGTGGCAGCCGGCGCGGGCAGCGCCGCCGCCTTCGCCAGCCCGGCGAGCAGCGGACTGGGCCGCAGCGGCCGGTCGCCCTCGGCGCGGGCATACGAGAACACGACCTCGGGCGCCGAGCGCAACAGCCGCCGCTGCACGGCCAGCGCGAATTCGAGTTCCACCTCGGCCGAGGCATGGGTTGAGCGCGCATGGCGCTGCACGTCGGCCGGCAGCAGCGGATTCGGCCGCGGCGCCGGCGGCCAGACCTCCTCGTTGATGCCCAGCACCCAGAGCGCGTCGAACTCAGCGCCCGCCGCCTCCAGCGGCCCGAGCACCTCGATGGCCGGCGTGCCCTCGGTCTCGGGTTGGAACACGCGCTCGCGGCACTGGCGCATGGCCAGCCGCGCCGCCTGCGCGAGGCCGATCTTGCCGGTGACGACGTCGAGCGCGTCGAGCCCCGTCAGCGTGTCGAGCCAGGCCTCCTTCGCCTGCCACTCGTGGCTGGAAAGCCCGCGCTCGCCGGGCCAGCCGGCGGCGTCGAGCAGTTCGAGGAGTTCCATCGCCCACTGCGAAGGCCGGCGCGCCGAACCATGCCGCGCGCCGAATTCGAGCAGTGTTTCCAGATGCCCGATACAGCGACCGATGCGCAGGCCGCGGTCGCGCGCGCGCCGCGCCATGCGCAGCACGCCGGGGAGATTAAGTTCCGGCGGCATGCGCTCGCGCAGCAGCACGTCGAGCCGGGCGCGGCCGTCGGCTTCGCTCGCCGACGCCGACCAGTACGGCCCGCACAGCAGCGCGCCAAAGTCAGCCGCGGCGATGCGCCGGGGCTGAGCGGCAATCGCCAGCAGCCGCAGCCCCGCCGCGACGATGGGCTGTTCGGCCAGCGCCGTGCCCAGCGAAAAGTTGTAGCGGCGCGGCATCTCGGCGTTGTGCGGCGCCAACGCCTCGGGGTGCAGCGCATCGTCGAGGGCGGTCGCCAGCATGGCGCGCGCCATGGCCAGTTGCGGCACGACGATGCCCAGCCTCGCCACCGGATTTCGCGCCAACCGGTCCGCCGCCCAGGCCGCCACCGCGCGGCATTCGGCCTTGCGGTCGGGCCATTCGGCGACGGTCGCGGCAGCCGCCGCCTCGCCGCCCGGGGACAGTTCGCCGACCTCGACGCCGCGTTCCGCCAGCGTGCGCATCAACGCGCGTTCTTGCGGGTTGTAGCGGTCGGAGCCCGCGAAGTTCATCCTCGCCGGCAGGCGGCATGCGCCCGCCTCGATGGCGCGCAACTGCCAGGCGCGCAGCCTGGCCGGCTCCAGCCAGCCGTTCTGCTCGCAGTCGGCGCGGAAGCGCCGCCGCCAGTGCAGGAAGCGGCGCAGTTCTTCATTGGCGGCTTCGCCATCCTTCGGCAGCGGCAGCGACCAGACTTCGGCGAGGTCGTTGGCCTCGGCGGCGACCGCCGCCAGTCCCTCGCGATCGAACAATGACTGTTCGCCATCCTCCGCCGCCTCGGCGTCGCGTTCGATGGCACGCTCCCAGAGCATGCGTTCCTGCATCGCCGACAGCGGCAGCCGGGGCGCCTGCCGGGCGCCGATGCGGCCGGCCAGCAAGGCCTCGCTGGTGACTCGGCCGAGCCAGGCATCGAGCGTCAGCGCGTCGAGCGGCGCCCAGTACGTAAGCCCCTGCACCTGTTGCGCCCGGTTGTGCCGCTCGCGCAGCCGCCGCGCGAGCCGGTTGGTGGCGCAGATGACGACTGCGGCGCTGTCACTCATGGCTCAGAAGAACAGGCTGAGCACGAACGAAAGGGCGGTGCCCCAGAACACGAATGCGTCGGGTGGGATGATGGTTTTCATGGTGAATGACCTCCGTGACGTTGACGGAAGCCATTCTCGCCACCCAAAAGCTCATAGCGTGAGCCTGGCGGAACCGGCAATGGAGTCAGGCCCGCCAGTCGTCACCGGGCATGATCCGGCGCATGAATTCATCGAACAGCGGCACGGTGAAGGCCGTGTCGCCATGGCTCGGACTCCAGACCATGCCTTTCGCGATCAACTGGTTCCGCGTCGGTCCCAGCGCGGTCACCTTCTTGCCGAGGATGTCGGCGATGTCGCCCGATCGATGCGGGCCGGGCCCCAGCTCCGCCATCGCGCGCAGGTAGCGCTTTTCGGTGGGCGTCAGGCGGTCGAGGCGGACGCGAAAAAAGCTCTCGTCGAGGGCGGCCACCACCGCCCGCGATGCCGTGTCGACGTCGGCGTGGGTGATCGGCGATTGTGACGCCACGTCCCAGGCATGCTTGCCCCACTCCTGCAGAAAGTACGGGTAGCCGCGCGTTTGTACAACGATCCCGTCGAGCGCATCGGCATCGATGGCGACGCCTTGCGCGTTGGCCGGCTTCTCGATGGCCGAGCGCGCCGCCTCGTCGATCAGCGGTCCGATCTCCGGAAAATCGAACAGGCGTTCGGCATAGGACTTGGCGCGCCCCATCTGCCCGCGCAATTGCGGCAGGCCGGCGCCGACGAGTACGACGGGCAGCTTGCCCTGTGCGCAGCGATGCAGCGCCGTGATCAGCGCCGCTAGCTGCTCCTCCGCGACGTATTGCAGTTCGTCGATGAACAGCACCAGCGCCGTGCCGGCCTTGCGGGCCGCCGCGCCGACGGCCTCCAGCAGCGCCTGGAGATCATGCTCCAGGTCGCCGTTGTCGGCGAGGCCGGGTTCCGGTTCGAGGTCCAGCCCGACCTCGATGTCCTGATACCTGATCTTCAGCGCCTTGGCGAAGCCGGCCAGGCCGCGCAACGCCCGGCTCGCCAGCTCCTTGGCCTGTTCGTTGCGGGACAGGCGGATCAGCGCCAGGCGCAGTTGCGGCGCCAGGATCGCCGGCAGCGAGCGGCTTTCCGGCGCCTCGACGCGAATGGTGTGCAGGCCGCCCGCCTCGGCATCGTCGCGCATGCGGTCCAACAACACGGTCTTGCCGACGCCGCGCAGGCCGACCATGAGGATGCTCTTGGCCGGCAGCCCGCGCCGCACGCGCTCCAGCGCGATGCGCACCGTCTCGCGCAGGTCGTCCCGGCCGGCGAGTTCCGGCGGCGGCGTGCCCGCGCCCGGGGCAAAGGGGTTTGTCACGGGGTCCATGGCAGGGAGAATATACGGTTATTAGTAAATTTACAAATTTCTTGTAAATACAATAACTTTCCTATAAACGCTCCTGCATTTCCGGCGCCTGAAGAGCGCGCGCCGAGGTGTCGACGGGCGCCAGGTCGCGGATCTCCTTGCCTTCCGGCACGGCCCGCAGGTCGCGGAACTTGCGCGCCGTGACCAGCACGCGCGTTTCCAGCGAACCGACCGCCTTGTTGTAGGCGCCGACCGCCTCGCCGAGGTTCTTGCCGACGCCGGCCCAGTGGTCGGCCAGGGTCGCCAGCCGCTCGTACAAATCCTTGCCGAGGTCGCTGATCTTCTGCGCGTTCTCGGCCAGCGCCTCCTGCTTCCAGCCGTAAGCCACTGCGCGCAGCAGCGCGATCAGGGTCGTCGGCGTGGCGAGGATGACGCGGCTGTCGACGCCCGCCTCGATCAGGCCGGGATCGGCTTCCAGCGCGGCGCTGTAGAAGGTCTCGCCGGGCAGGAAGAGCACGACGAAATCCGGCGAGGGCTGGAACTGCTCCCAGTAGGCCTTGCGGCCCAGCTTGGTCAGGTGGTCGCGCACGTGGCGCGCGTGGTCGGCGATCTTGCGGCGGCGGATAGCGTCGTCGTCGGTCTCCAAGGCGTCGAGGTAGGCGGCCAGCGGCGCCTTGGCGTCGACGACGATGTTCTTGCCGCCGGGCAGCTTGACGATCAGGTCCGGGCGCAGCCTGCCCTCTTCCGTGTCGGTCGATTCCTGCTCGAAGAAATCGCAGTGGTCGAGCATGCCGGCCATCTCGACCACGCGCTTCAGCTGGATCTCGCCCCACCTTCCTCGTGTATGCGGCGCGCGCAGCGCCTTGACCAGGTTGGCCGTCTCGCTCTTCAACTGGCCCTGCGATTCCGCCAGCGCCCGCACCTGCTGCGTCAGCGTGGCATAGGCGTCGATGCGCGACTTCTCGATGCCGGCGATCTGCTGCTCGAACTTCGAGAGCGACTCCTTCATCGGCGATACCAGTTCGCCGATCGCCTGCTGGCGCTTTTCCAGCTCGCCCGACGCCTCGGCCTGCTGGCGCTCCAGCGCCAGCCGGGCGAGATCGAGGAAGCGCTGGTTGTTGCGCTCCAGCGCATCCGCCGACAGCGCCTTGAAGGCGTCCGTCAGCCGCAGGCGCTCCGTCTCCGCCTCGCGCGCCCGCGCGCGCAGCAGCAGGAACACCGCAAGACCGCCAAGCAGCAGCCCGACCGCAAACGCCAGCAGCAACGACCAATCCGAACCCATGGAATTCATGCGGGCAGTCTACCCGACTCCGCCCCTCGCCCAAACCGACGCCGTTGCCGCCCATGCCGCGTGGGAGTAAGCTGCCGTCATGAACGGGAACAAGCCCGACCGCCCCGCCAATGGCGTCCCGCCACGGCTGACTTCCGGTGACTTTGTGGCGCGCCATGCAAGGCTCCTCGATATCTTGCCGTTGGAGCCTTGCCATGCCATTTGCTTCACCGCAGAATGCGGCGATGAAATCACTTTTTCTACAGCTTCGTTGTCCATAGCGATGGCCTGCGTCTCTCAAGAAGCTTACTTGGCGAACATACCACCCACGATGCACCAGATTCCATGATCCGCTTCGACATGGCCCTGCGTGAATGGGGCACACCCGCATTTGCTACCGTGCTGAAGGAAGAGATCGAGCGGCTGGACCCAGACCTGTTGCCGCTGCAGCAGGGGTTGGCGCGGTCGAGCAGTGTCGCGCCAGGGGCACCGACGGCGATGGTCATTGGTGCGAGTGCAGACGGTGGCAGCATCCGCGCGCGAGCGGGGATTTTCTACGCCGGGATCATTGCCGGTTGCAGTTGCGCCGACGATCCGACGCCGGTCGACCAGATCGACGAGTACTGCGAGATCGAGATCACGATCGACCGGGCCAGCGGCACCGCGACGATCGCCCTGCTGCCGACCACGCCCGACTAGCGTTCCGCCGGGCGCTGCGGGCTGTTGCCCGACGCGGGCTCCGTCGGTAATCTGCCTGCCTTTGCGACCGGCATGTCCGCCATTCTGACGAGGGAGAAGCAATGCCTGCAGCTGCACGCCAAGTATTGATCGTTCATGGCTGGAGCGACACCTCCAAGTCGTTCCGCGCGCTGGCCCGCTTCCTGGCCGACCACGGTTACAACGCCAGGCTGCTCTGGCTGGGCGACTACATTTCGCGCGACGACGACCTGCGCGTGGAGGATGTGGCGCGACGCATGGGCGAAGTCATCGACGAGCGGATGGCGAAGGGTGAACTCGACAAGTCGTTCGACATGATCGTGCACAGCACGGGCGGGCTGGTGGCCCGCGCCTGGCTGACCGCGCGCTACCGCGGCATGGCCGAGCAATGCCCGATGAAGCGGCTGTTGATGCTGGCGCCAGCGAACTACGGCTCCAAGCTGGCGGCCACGGGCAAGAGCCTGCTCGGCCGGGTGGTGAAGGGCTACGACAACTGGTTCCACACCGGCCAGGGCATCCTCGACGACCTGGAACTGGCGAGCCCCTACCAGTGGGAACTGGCGCAGCGCGACATCCTGATGCCGATCGGCAGCGGCAACGAACGCTACTACGGCGCCGACCGCGTCTGGCCGTTCGTGATCGTCGGCTCCCATCCCTATGCGGGAATGCTGCGCCAGATCGTGAACGAAGACGGCAGCGACGGCACGGTGCGCGTCTGCGCCGCCAACCTGAATGCGCGCGGCGTGACCATCGACTTCAGCCGGCCCGATCCGCAGGACCAGTTCGTCGAGTGGGATTCGCGCATCGAGTGCGAAGTGCCGCTGGCCGTGCTGCCGACCCGAACGCACGGCTCGATCGTCGACCCCGAGCGCGCCGACGGCTCGAACCGTGAGGACATTGCCGAAACCGCGGACGAGAAAGCCCTGCTGGGCAAGCTGATCCTGGAAGCGCTCGGCTGCTCGAGCTTCGATGCTTATCGCGCGATCCGGCAGCGCTGGGACGACGAGGTCACCGAAAAGACCGCGGAGCGGCGGCTGGCACCACCCGACGGCAGCAAGGCCGACTACTTCCACCAGTATTTCCAGCTCAACGCCTATGTCGTCGACAACCACGGCAAGCCGGTCGGCGACTACTTCCTCGAATTCTTCTCCGACACCAGGAAGGCCCACGAGGCGGCCAACGTCTTCCTGCACGGCGAGGTGATCGAGGACGTGAAGAAGAACACGCGCGACCCGGGGCTGCGCAACCTGTATTTCGATCGCACCGACCTCTATGACGGCTACTACAGGCTGCTGCCGAAAAACACGCCACCCGTGCTTTACATGTCGATCTCGGCCGCGTCGCCGGGCAAGAACGTGAGCTACTTCGAGCGGGAGAAGATGGGCGCGGAAGCCTGGGTGCCGGTGCATCTGCACGGCGACTCGTCGAGATGCTGGCTGCGCCGCAACACCACCCACTACCTGAAGATCATCATCCCGCGCATGCCGGCGACCGATGTCTTCAAGCTGGCCCGCTTCCAGCCCTGATGGCCGGTCACGATCCGCGCGTCCCAGCCATGAAGTGCCTCGTCGTCATCGCGCACCCCCTCGCCGATAGCCTCTGCCACGCGCTGGCGCGCACGGCGATCGAGGCCCTGACAGCCGCCGGCCACGAAGTGGTGGTGGAAGATCTCTATCGCTCCGGCTTCAACGCGGCGCTCGGCGCCGCCGAACGCCAGAGTTACTACGGCGCGAGCTTCGACGACTCGGCCGCGCGCGATCAGATCGACCGCCTGCTCGCCACCGAGGCCCTGGTGCTCGTGTTTCCGACCTGGTGGTTCGGCTTTCCGGCGATCCTGAAGGGCTGGTTCGATCGCGTCTGGGCGCCCGGCATCGCCTACGACCACGGCAACGATCTCGGCCCGATCGAGCCACGGCTGCACCGTCTCCGCCGCACCCTCGCCGTGACCACGCTCGGTTCGCCGTGGTGGGTGGATTGGCTGCTGCTTCGGCGGCCGGTGCGGCGCGTGCTGAAGACCGCCCTGCTCGGCACCTGCGCGCCGGCCTGCCGCTTCGAGATGCTATCGCTCCATCAGGCCGAGCGGCTCGCGCCGGCGCGGGCAAGCGCTTTCCGCGCTCGCATCGAACGCCTGCTGTCGCGTTGGTGAAACCCGGCGACGGCCACCGACGGTCGCCATCGCCACCCCATGACACGCGATTGGCGCTTGTGTAACATGGCTGCTCATGGCACCGCGTCAACCCCTCTCCCGGCGGGCAGCTACCGGCGTTCTCCGCCCCACCGTCGCTGACGCACCGCGGTCGCACCCCGGTGCTGCCCGATGAGCCTGCGCGCGCGCATCCTGCTGCTGGCGCTGGCGGCGTCGTTGCTGCCGCTGCTGACGATGCTCTGGCTGCTGCTGGAGATACGGGCGTCGAACAGCGACCAGACGCGCGAACAGATCATCCAGCGTTCCGAAACGATTGCCGCCGAGCTCGACGACCGCATCGCCGGGACGGGGCAGCTGCTGTTCGGCCTCGGGCGCGTACCGCTGGTCGGCAGCGATGACCAGGCGGCCTGCTCGGCCTTTCTCGCCGACGTGCTCAAGGAGCACCCGCAATACACCGGCATCCTCACCATCCGGCCCAACGGCAACCTGCACTGCGATTCGCTCAACAGCGGCCGCGCGCTGAATCTGAACGATCGCCAGTATTTCCGCCAGGCGCGCACCGCCAGCGGCACGGTGGTCGAGGCGGCTGTCGGCCGGCTGACCGGCAAGGGCGTCTTGCAGATCGCCTATCCGGTGCGCGCGGCGGACAACACGCTGCGTTACGTGCTGCTGGCATCGCTGGACATGGATACCTACGGACGGGCGGTGGCGGCGGCGCTGCCGTTCGCCCGCATGAATTTCCAGGTCTGGAACGGCGACGGCTCGATCGTCATGGACCATCCCGGGCCTGGTTCGACGAAGCTGGAGGTCGGCCCAGCCGAAAAAACCTTCATGCTCGGACCATCACCGGACAATACGGCCGTGGTCGGCGCGGATGAAAGCGCGCGTATCTGGGTCAAGGCGCTGTTGCCCGGCTCACGCGACACCGGACTGCGCCTGGCGCTCAGCGTGCCGGAAGCCGACCTCAACGAGCGTGTCGATAGCCAGTTCCGGCAGGCGCTGTCCTGGTTGGCCATGGCCGCCGCGCTGATCTTCGTGGTGGCCGCCGTGCTCGGCGAATTTGCCGTCCGGCGCCAGACGGCGCGCCTGATGCAGGCCATTTCGCGCATGGACGCCGGCGACTACCGCTCGCGCATCGGCGCGCCCTACCCGCGCGGCGAACTCGGCCAGGTGATGGGCGCGCTCGACCGCATGGCCGGCTCGCTCGAGCAACAGCGCGTCGAGATCGCCCGCAACACGGAAGCGCTCGAGTACCAGGCCAACACCGATCCGCTGACCCACCTGGCCAATCGCCACCTGCTGACCGACCGCCTCGAGCAGACGCTGGTCTACGCCCGGCGCGCCCATCGCGTCGCCGGCGTGCTGATGCTCGATCTCGATCGCTTCAAGACCGTGAACGACAGCCTCGGCCACCGGCAGGGCGACCAGTTGCTGCGGGCGGTGGCCGACCGCCTGCGCGCATGCGTGCGCGAGGGCGACACGGTAGCGCGCCTGGGCGGCGACGAGTTCGTGGTGGTGCTGAGCGACATGGCCGACGTGGCCGACATCGTGCCGGTGGCGCAGAAGATTCTCGGCGCGCTGGCCGAGCCGATGGAGATCGGCCGACAGTTGCTGTCGGTGAACACCAGTCTGGGCATCGCCGTCTATCCGCGCGACGGCGAAACGGCCGACACGCTGCTGCAATACGCCGACACGGCGATGTATCGCGCCAAGGCCGACGGCGGCAATGCCATGGCCTTCTTCACGCCGGAAATGATGCGGGCCCTGACCGAGCGCCTGCAACTGGAAGCCGGCCTGCGCCGCGCCATCGAATTGGGCGAACTGCGGGTGCACTTCCAGCCGATCATCGATGCCGGCAGCGGCCGCGTCGTCTCCGCCGAGGCGCTGGTGCGCTGGCAGGATCCCGAGCGCGGGCTGATCTCGCCGCTGGAGTTCATCCCCATCGCCGAGGAAACCGGGCTGATCGTGCCGCTCGGCGACTGGGTGCTGCGCGAAGCCTGTACCCAGGCGCGGGCCTGGCAGGATCTGGGGCTGGGCAGCATTTCCGTGGCGGTGAATCTCTCGGTGCGGCAGTTCGCGGCGCCGACGCTCGATGAATCGGTCGCCCGCGCCCTCGAAGCCAGTGGCTGCCCGGCATCGCTGCTGCATCTCGAAATCACCGAGAGCTCGATCATGGACCAGATCGAACAGGCCATGACCACCATGTACCGGCTGATCGCGCTTGGCCTGCACCTGACCATCGACGACTTCGGCACCGGCTATTCGTCGCTGAGCCAGCTCAAGCGGCTGCCGGTAACGACGCTGAAGATCGACCGCGCCTTCGTGCGCGACATCCAGCGTGAAGTCGAGGACGATGTCTTCGTCGACGCCATCCTGACGCTGGCCCGCAAGCTCGGCCTGCGCACCGTCGCCGAGGGTGTGGAAACGGAAGAGCAGCTGGGGTTCCTCGCCTCGCGCGGTTGCGATGCGTATCAGGGTTTTCTGTTCTCGCGCCCCCTCGCAGCCGAGGCCATGCCGCGCTTTCTGCGCGAGCGCAACACCTGACGCCGGCGCGCCGCCGCGGCTGACTTTCGCCGGACGGCTGGCCTCAGTACAGCACTTCGGCCCAGTGGCCGCGCGCGACCAGTTCGTCGCGCACGCGCGACCAGGCCGCGGCGGAGCCGGCGATGCCCAACAAGGCCTTCTCGACCTGTTCTAACATGTCGGCGGTGCCCGCCACGAAGACACGGCAGTCGTCGCTCGTCAGCATCGCCCAGACTTCGGCGGCATTGCGCGTCAGCGCCTTGTCGAGTTCGACCGGCGCGTCGAACACCGGACGCGGGCTGATGGCCTGGAAAGCCTTGAAGGTCGGCAGGTCGTAGTAGTTGGCCAGGTCGTTGTTGACATCGTTCATGTACAGCATTTCCAGGCCCGAGCGCGCGCCGTAGAAGAGTCGCACCTTGCCTTCCCAGCGCACGAACTTCTGGTAGATCAGCCGGATCAGGCCACGGAAAGGGGCAATGCCGGTACCCATGCCGATCATCAGGATGTTGGCCGCGGGATTGTCCGGCACCTGGAACGGATAACCGACCGGGCCGACGTATTCGATCGCGTCGCCCGGCTTCAGGTCGCACAGGTAATTCGACGCCACGCCCTCGTACTGCTCACCGTTGAAATCGTCGATGTAGAAGCAGCGACGCACGCACAGGGCGAACTCGGTGCGGCTGCCGGCGCGCTCCTGGTCGGCGATGGAATACAGCCGGACGTGGTGCTTGTTACCGTACTGGCCCGGCGCCAGCAGGCGGATGCAACTGCCCGGCACCCCGTCGAAAGCGATGTCGTTGGTCCGGAACAGCAGTTGCCGGACTTCCTCGCGCGATGACTCCGGAGTAATGCGATGCGAGCTGATCAGTTCGGCCGCATGAACCTTGCCGTCGGCGGCGGCGATGTTTTGGGTGATACGCATGGTCTCGATGCTCCCGATCGCAATCATCTATAAACGATACTCCATCTGCAGCCGGCCCTGCAGTTTCCTGGCCTGCTTGAACGCTTCCTTGAGAATCAGCCGATCCAGCTCGTTGAGCTGGTCGGGATCGACGCGGTTGGCGGCGCCTTCCGGACCGGCTGCCTGCTGCTGGCGCAGCCGCAGCTGCTGGATGAAATAGAAGCCGTCGATCACCGCGCCGATGTCGTCGCGCCCCAGCTTGCCCTTCTCGGCCAGCGCGCGCAGCCGCTGCGCCGTGCCGGTCTCGCCGACGCCATTGGCCAGCGCGAGGATGCGCGCCGCATCGACGAACAGGCGGGCGCCGCTGGTCTTGAGGTCGAGGGTATGGGGGAACGCTTCGTTCTTCTCGAACACGAAGTCGCGGATCATGCCGATCGGCGGCTCGACCTGCACGGCGTTCTGGGCCATGAAGCGCAGGAACAGCGTGGCCGACGGCGCGTTCTGCATCAGCCATTCGCGCAGATCTTCCGCGAGTTCCTCGGGGCCGTAAAGCGCCCGGAAATCGAAGTAGATGGTGGCGTTGAGCAAGGCCAGGGGATTGTTGGAATGCAGCCAGGAGCCGAATTTCTGCCGCCATTCGTCCTTCGCGAGGCACAGCTCCGGATTGCTGGCCATGACGCCACCCTTGCACAGCGGGAAACCGCAGGTGGCCAGCCGGTCATTGACGGCCTTGGCGAACAGCAGAAAGCGGGCGCGCAGCGCCTCGGCATCGCCGCCACCGGCGTCGAAGATCAGGCCGTTGTCCTGGTCGGTGGACAGCGTCTGTTCGAAGCGGCCTTCCGAACCGAAGGACAGCCAGCTCCAGGCGATTTTCGGCAGGTCGAAGTCCTGCTGCGTGAGCTCGATGATGCGCACCGTCAGGTGGTCGTTCAGCGAGGAGATCAATTGCGTCAGCGGCTCGGCGGCGGAACCTTCGGCCAGCATGCGCTCGGCCAGGCGCTGGATATCGTCCGCCGCCGCCACCAGGGCTTCCATGTCGCGGGCGCCGCGGATTGCTCCGGAGATCGCCTTGCCGCCGCCGCTCTGCAATTCGTAGATGTCTTCCTGCGAGACGATTCCCGCCAGCCGGCCCGAGGCATCGACGACGATGACGTGATGAACGCCATGGCGCGCCATCATCAGGGCCGCCTGGTAGATCGTCGAGCGCCAGTTGAGCGTCAGGAGGCCGCTGCCGCTCATCACCGACATCACCATCTGGTCGAGATCGCAACTCTTCGCCGCTACCTTGTGCAACAGGTCGCGCAACGTGAAGATGCCGAGGGGCCGGCCGCCGAGCGGCTCGACGACGATCACCGAACCGATGCGATGCTCCGACATCGCCTGCACCGCCTCGCGCAAGGTGGCGTCGGGCGTGACGGTAATCGGCTTGTTGCGGATGAAGGCAGCCAGCTGGCTGTGCAGGGTCAGGCTTGCTTGGCGGGTCATGGGGCTACGCTGAGGAACATCGCATGCTGCGGTGCAAAAATATTATAGGCTTTCCAGCCGGAAGGTTTTCTGCACGACGAACTGCAACCGACGCGCCTCCTTCAGGCTGTCGACCAGGAACTTGCGGTCGAGACCGTTGAGACTGCCGGTCGCCACCAGATTGTCAACGGCCTCGCCGCGCGACAGGCGGCGATGCTGGTCGAGCAGCCGGATGCGCTGAACATGCCGAAAGGCCAGGAGGGCGGCGTCGACATCGCCGGCGTTGAGCTTGAGCACCGGCGCCGCCGCCCGCAGCCGCTCGACCGTCGCCACTGGCGCCGCGCCGGCGGCCAACGCCAGCACGCGCGCCGCATCCACGAACAGTCGCGAGCCGTGCTTTTTCAGGTCGACGCAGCCCTTGTGGCCGTCGGCGTCGACAAAATCGCGCAGCCGGCCCAGCGGCGCGGCGACCGACACCGCGTTGGTGGCCATCATGTGCAGGAAGCCGGCCGCCTGCGGCGCCTGGCGCTGCAATTGCTGGCGCAGTGAGCCCGCCAGGCCGACATCGCCACACAGCGGCCGCAGGTCGAAGAAAATGGTGGCGTTGAGCAGGGCTTCCGGCTCGGGCGTGAGGATCCAGTGACTGAAATGCTGGCGCCATTCCTCGACCGACAGACACCACTGCGCGTTGCCGGCCATGATGCCGCCTTCGCACAGCGGGAAGCCGCAGGCCGCCAGGGCCTGATTCACCTCGCCGGCCATGCCGAGAAACAGCGGCCGCAGCGCCCGCGCCTCGGCGTGATCGCTGGCGCTAAACACCAGGCCGTTGTCCTGGTCGGTGACGAAAGTCTGCTCGCCGCGCCCCTCCGAACCCATGGTCAGCCAGCACCAGCCGGCGGCGGGCAGCCGGTGGCGCGGCGCGACCAGGCCGATGACGCGCGCCGTCAGCCGCTCGTTGAGGCCCGAAACGACGCGTGTCAGGAATCCCGCGCCGGCGTCCTGCCCGATCAGTTCGGCCGCCAGGCCGCGAATGTCCGCCGCCAGGCCGGCCAGTGCCGCGACAGCGGGCGCCGCGTCGATGCGGCGCACCAGCGCCGCGACATCGTCGGCCAAGGGCATCGGGGCAGCGGTCGGGTTCATGCGCCAGCGTCGCGGCTCAGTACTTGACGCGCGCCAGGTAGGTCTTCTGGGCCGCCTCCAGCGCCTGTCGCAGCGTATGGATGCCCATGTCGGCGAGCAGGCCGACCATCTTCAGGAACACCTCGCCGGTGACGAACGCATCGCCGAGCGCGGTATGCCTGCCGATGACGTTGATGCCGAGCCGGTCGGCGATGCTCTCGAGGCGATGCGACTCCTGGTTGGCGTGAATGACCGCCGACAGCAGCAGCGTGTCGAGCACCGGCTGCTGGAACCTGACGCCGGTGCTGTCTTCCTTGAGCTGGAGGAAACGCATGTCGAACGCGGCATTGTGGGCCACCAGCACGGTGTCGGTGCAGAACTCGTGAAAGGCCGGCAGCACCGCGTCGATGGTCGGCTGGCCGCGCACCATGTCCTCGGTGATGCCGTGGATCGGGATGCCTTCCGGCTTCAACGGAATGCGCGGATCGACCAGCTGGTCGAAGATTTCCTGCCGCAGCAGGCGGCCATTGACGATGCGCACGGCGCCGACCTGGATGATCTCGTCGCCATTGGAAGGCTCGAGGCCGGTCGTCTCGGTGTCGAACACGGTGTAGGCCAGCTCGACGAGCCGGCGATCGAGGTCGACGCCGGCATGCTGGAAGTTGAACAGGTTGAAGTCGTAATACTCGGGGCGGCTGTCGCCGCGCGCCGACTGGTGATAGGCAGCCAGCGCCTCGGGCGCGGCCTCGGGCGTCGCCGCCACCGGCAGCACCAGGCGGAAAAAAGCACGGTGGGCGGCTTTCTCGCGCTGGTACCAGATCTCGCCGCCGTGGCGATCGATGACGTCGCGCAGCGTCAACGGGGTGGTTTCCGCGCCGATGCTCATCGGTTCCAGCTCCCAGGTGTAGAGGGTTTCCGACGACACCGGTACGCCGGACCAGATCAGATCGACGAAGGCCATGTGCTCTTCGGCCGACAGCCGGAAGCGCAGTTCGCGGATCGCGTAATGGTCCTGCAGGCGGGAAGCCAGGAAGGCGATGGCCTGCAGCAGCGAGAAGCTGTCCACACGAATCCACAAATCCTCGTCGAGCTCCTCGGTCTTGGTGGCGAGACTCAGCCGCGCCTCCACCCGCCGGCAGGCCGCCGCCACCAGGTCCACCCCCAGCACGTCCTCGAGCGGCCAGCGCGTCTTCAGCGAGTCGGCGAACGTGTTGAGCGTGCGGTCGAGCACCTGGCTCATGCGGCCCGCTTCCTCCTCGATGACGCCGACGAAGCGCTCGCGCGTCGGCACATCCATGTCCGGGTGTTCCTTGAGCATTTCGACGGCGGCGCGCAGACTGGCCAGGGCGGGTCGCGAGCCATCCGACAGCGAATGGATGACCTGGTCGCGCTCCGTTTCACGCTCGAAGCTGCGGGTGATGTTCTCGATGGTCAGCACATAGCCGGTGACCTCGCCCTCGCCCACGGCGCCGCCGGCGCCGATCACCGGCGCCATCTGCGCGCGCAGCAACTGGCCGGAGCGCGTGGTGGTGATGAAGTTGGCGACCGGTTCGGAACTGCCCTTGCGCAGCCGCTGCTGGATGTTTTCCAGCGCATGGGTGATCTGGCCGCGCTCGAGGATGGCGAAGATGGAGCGGCCCAGCCCGATCAAGGCACCGCCCGCCACCGAGGTCGGCCCCTGCGCCAGCGCCTTGAACTGCAGGCGGGCGCGGTTGTTGTAGAGCAGGATGCGGCCGTCGAGATTGCACACCACCACGCCGAGCGCCAGCTCCGACATCAGCGCCGCCAGGCGGTTCTTCTCCTCCTCGACCGACCGCTTGGCCTGCGCGATCTGCGCCTCGACGTCGGTCAGCAGTTCGTCGCGCTGCTGGGCGAGGTCGTTGGCCGCCTGCGCCAGCGCCCGCACTTCCGGCGGCCCCTCGGACTCGACCCGGAAATGGCGATTGGCCGAGAGCATCAGGCGCAGTTTCTCGGCCATGTTGAGCAGGCCGGTGACGTACTGCCGGAACAGGTTGCGCAGCACGACGACGCCGATGATGAAGCCGAAGGTGGTGATCAAGGCCCCGAGCGGCAGCCGCGGCGTCAGCAGATCGACCAGGGCCTGGCGCTCCGCCTCCTGGGCATCGGCGAACAGCACGATGCCGGTCAGCACGAACGGGCCGGTCATCAGCAGACCGAGCACCACCACGGCCAGCGCGAAGCGGATGCGCGCGTTCATCCGCCGTTCAGCAGCCCGGCGACCTGCGCCACCAGGTCCTTGGTGGAAAATGGCTTGGTGACGTAGGCATCGGCGCCCAGCGCCATGCCCTTGGCCACCTCGGTATCGCGGCCCTTGGCGCTGAGCATGACGATCTTCATGCCGGCGCGGGCCGGGTCGCTCCTCAGAATTTCGCAGACCTCGTAGCCGGATTTCTTCGGCATCATGATGTCCAGCAGCACCAGATCCGGGCCGAAGGCGGCAACCTGCGCCAGCGCCTCCTCGCCGTCACGGGCAACCGCGACGTCGAACCCTGCCTTGTTCATGAGGAACTCCAATGACAGCACGATATTGGGCTCGTCATCGACGATCAGCACCTTCTTGGCCATGCGGGTCTCCTCCCGGTCTTTCAAATGATTTTATGTCGACGGCGCGCTTTCGTCATGGATGGGCAGCATGAACTGGAAGGTGGCGCCCCGGCCCGGCGCGCTCTCCACCCACAAGCGGCCGCCGAAGTACTCGATGATCTGCCGGCTGATCGGCAGCCCCAGTCCCGTGCCGTGCGGCTTGTCGGTCAGCACGCTGCCGCCCTGGCGGAATTTCTCGAACACCAGTTCCCGGTCTTCCGTCGCGATGCCGGGCCCGTTGTCGTTGACCGCGACCAGCACCGAATTGCCTTCCCGGCGCACGACCACCGAGACGCAACCGCCTTCATCCGGCACGAACTTCTGCGCGTTCGACAGCAGATTGATCATGACCTGGGTCAGGCGATCGCGATCGGCAAACACCTTGACCGGCCCCGCCAGGAGATCAATGCCGACCTCGACACCCTTGTCGCGGAACATCTGCCCGAGCGATTCGACCGACGCACCGACCACGGCGGGCAGATCGACCGACTCGGTGGTCCACTCGGCGCGGCCGGACTCGAGCTTGGCCATGTCAAGAATCTGGTTGATCAGCCGGCTCAGGCGACCCGCCTCGCCAACGATAATGCCGAGGAAACGCTTGCGCTCGTCGAGGTCGATGTCGGGATCGTCCAGCAGCATCTCGGAAAAGGCGCGAATCGAGGTCAGCGGCGTGCGCAGCTCATGGCTGACCGTCGAAATGAAGTCGTCCTTCATGCGGTCCAGCTCGCGCAGCTGGGCGTTGGCGGCGCGCAGTTCGGCGGTGGCCTGCTCCAGCTCGAGCGATTTTTCCTCCAGCTCGCGGCTGTAGGCTCGCACCTGCGAGGCCTCGTCGAGGATGTTCATCACTTCGTCAAGTCCGAGCGGCTCCTCCTGTACTTGCGAGGCGACCATCACCCGCGCCGAGGCGGAACCGATCGCGCCGGCCAGCAGTCCTTCCGCGAACTGCGCCAGACGGGCGTCGGCGGGCAAGTCATCGACGCGGCCAAGGCCACGGTCGCGGGCGTGGCGCTCGAAGGCCTCGCGCGCCCGCTCGGGCCCAAGGAAACGACTGGCCAGCGGCAACAGCTCGGCCACGGCGGCGCCGCCGCGCCAGGCGGCCACGCTGTCGCGTTCCTTGGCGTCGACGAACAGCGTCGCCTGGCTCGCCTCGGCCGCGTTGGGCATGCGTACCAGCGAGATGCCGAGATAGGCGCCGATGTTGGCCAGCAGGCTCCACAGCAGGCAATGGGTAATCTCGTCCAGCCCCTGCAGGCCGAACATCTGTTGCGGCCGCAGCATCTCGATGCCGAACAGCCCGCCGGTCATGAACTCGCCCGGCAGCCAGCCCGACTTGGCGAACGAAGGCAGCAGCAGCGTGTAGCTCCAGACCGCGAATCCCGCCAGCAAGCCGGCCAGCGCGCCTTCGCGGGTGCCGCCCTTCCAGTAGAGGCCACCGATGACGGCGGGCGCGAACTGGGCGACGGCGGCAAACGAGATCAGGCCGATGCTGACCAGGGCATAGGCCTCGCCGGCGGCGCGAAAGTAGATGTAGCCGAGCAGCACGATGATGCCGATCGCCCAGCGCCGGATGCCGAGCAGCAGGCCGGAAAGGTCCTGGCGGGCGTGCAGCGCGCGCGCCCGCGCGCGCAACAGCGCCGGCATCACCAGGTCGTTGCACACCATGGTGGACAGGGCGATCGTCTCGACGATGACCATGCCGGTGGCCGCCGACAGGCCGCCGATGAACACCAGCAGGGCAATCGTCTGCTCGTGATGCGCCATCGGCAGCGTCAGAACGAAGGTGTCGGCATCGACACCCGTCGGGAAGCGCAGCAGGCCGCCGATGGCGATCGGCAGCACGAAGATGTTGATCAGGAAAAGGTAGAGCGGAAACAGCCAGACCGCGCGGCGCACGTGGCTCTCGTCCACGTTCTCCACCACCGCAATCTGGAACTGGCGCGGCAGCAGCAGCACCGACAGCATCGACAGGAAAGTCAGCGCCGCCCAGCTGCCATAGCCAGCCGCGCTGTCGCGGGTCGTCATCAGCGCCGAGAGGCGCGTCGATGCCTGCGCGCGGTCGAATACGTCGGCGAAACCGTCGTAAATGCCATAGGTGACGAAGGCGCCGACGACGAAGAAGGCCAGCAACTTGATCACCGACTCGAAGGCGATGGCGGCGACCATGCCTTCGTGACGCTCGGTGGCGTCCATGTGACGCGTGCCGAACAGGATGGTGAACACGGCGAGGATGATGGCGACGTAAAAGGCGCTGTCCTGCAACAGCGGCGCCGTACCGGCCTTGGCCGGCATGATGATTTCGGGGTAATGGATCAGGATGGTGAAGCTGTTGGAGACGGCCTTCAGCTGGAGGGCGATGTAGGGAATGACGCCGACCACGGCGATGACGGTGACCAGCCCGCCCAGCAGCTGGCTCTTGCCGTAGCGCGACGCGACGAAATCAGCGATCGAGGTGATGCGGTTGGCCTTCGCCACCCGCACCATCTTGCGCAATACGAACCAGCCCAGCGCCAGCATCAGCGTCGGGCCGAGATAGATCGGCAAGAAGCCGATGCCAGTGGCGGCGGCGCGGCCGACGCTGCCGTAGAAGGTCCAGGTCGTGCAGTACACCGCCAGCGACAGGGCATACACCGTCGGACTGGCAATGACCGAGCGGCCACCGTCGGCGCGCCGGTCGGCCCAGTAGGCGATGGCGAACAGCACCCCCAGGTAGGCGAAGGAAACGACGACGACGACCCAGCCTTGCAGCATTACTGTCGACCGCCGCGCTCGGCGGCCAGCGCCATCAGCGCGATCAGCGCCAGCCAGGCGCCGAAGATGTAAGCATAGAGCAAGGGGATGCCCAGCACTTCGCCGTCGCGATTGAACAGCGCCAGCAGCGGGAAATTGAACAACAGGCAACCGAGCAGGAACAAGGCGGCCAAGCGTTGGGCAACCAGGCGGGAGCGCATCATGATGTTCGATTCTACGCCCGGCGGCATCGCGCCTGTTGGTCGAAGGCGGCTACGGCCGGCTGTGGGACAATCGCACCATGTCTGGCACTTCATACATCACCGGCCTCGTCCTGGCCGGCGGCCTGGGCCGCCGCATGGGCGGCGTCGACAAGGGCCTGCAATTGCTCGATGGCCGGCGGCTGGTCGAGCGGGTGATCGAACGGCTGGCGCCGCAGGTTGACACGCTGGTGGTCAATGCCAATCGTAACCTCGACGCCTATGCCGGGCTCGGCTACCCGGTGGTCGCCGACCGCATCGAAGGTTTCGCCGGCCCGCTGGCCGGTATCCACGCGGGACTGACGGCCTGCGCAACCCCTTTGTTGGCGACCGCACCCTGCGACGCGCCCTTCCTGCCCGCCGACCTGGTCGCCCGCCTGCGCGCGGCACTGGCAAGCCAGCCGTCGCGCATCGCCGTCGCCCGCACCGTCGACGGCCTGCAACCGACCTTCGCGCTGATGCGCCGCGACGTGCTGCCCGACCTCGCGGCTTTCCTCGCAGGGGGTGGCCGCCGCATCCAGGACTGGTGCCATTCCCTGCCGCTGGCCATCGTCGACTTCGCCGACGCCGCCGCCTTCGCCAACCTCAATTCGCCCGCCGAACTGGCATCCTCAGCGCATACTCCGACAACACCCAACCGATCCGCCACATCATGACGACTCGCATCATCGGTAACACCTTCCATTGTGACCGCCTGGTCCGCTTCTCGCACTGCGACCCCGCCGGCATCGTGTTCTATCCGCAGTACTTCATCATGTTCAACGGCCTGATCGAGGACTGGTTCAAGCTCGGCCTCGGCGTCGACTACGCCAACTACATCACCGAGCATCGGCTCGGCTTTCCCATCGTCAGCCTGGACTGCCAGTTCGAATCGCCCTCCAAGATCGGCGAGACGATCACCTTCGCGCTGCGCCTCGACCACCTCGGCCGCAGCTCGATGAAACTGGTGGTCGAATGCACGCACAAGGGCCAACTGCGCCTGCGCGCCAACAAGGTGCTGGTGGCAATGGATCTGGACAAGGGCCGCGCGGTGCCGCTGCCCGACGATTTAAGGACGCTGCTCGAAGGCTTCCAGCAGGGCCGACTCGACATCAACGCCTACGAGGACGCCGACAGCTGATCGCGCCGAGGGAAAGAAGAAGGGGCGCCGAAACGCCCCTCTTCCCGGCGTGCCGCCGTGACTGACTTTACGAAGCCTGCTTCAGCTGGTCGAGAATCTGCGGGTTCTCGAGCGTGGACACGTCTTGCGTGATGTCCTCACCCTTGGCCAGCGAGCGCAGCAGCCGGCGCATGATCTTGCCGGAGCGCGTCTTGGGCAGGTTCTCGCCGAAGCGGATGTCCTTGGGCTTGGCGATCGGACCGATTTCCTTGCCGACCCAGTTGCGCAGATCGTTGGCGATCTTCTTGGCTTCCTCGCCGCCGGGACGCGACTGCTTGAGCACCACAAAGGCGCAGATGGCCTCGCCGGTCAGGTCGTCCGGCCGGCCGACCACGGCGGCCTCGGCCACCATCGGGTTCGACACCAGCGCCGACTCGATTTCCATGGTGCCCATGCGGTGGCCCGAAACGTTCAACACGTCGTCGATGCGGCCCATGATGGTGAAGTAGCCGGTCTTGGCGTCGCGCACCGCGCCGTCGCCGGCGAGATAGAGCTTGCCGCCGAAATCGACCGGGTAGTAGGACTTCTTGAAGCGCTCGGGATCGCCCCAGATGGTGCGGATCATCGCCGGCCAGGGCTTCTTGACGACCAGGAAGCCGCCCTTGCCCCATTCCACGTCATTGCCGGTTTCATCGACGATGGCGGCCTGGATGCCCGGGAACGGCAGCGTGCAGGAACCCGGCACCAGCGGCGTGACGCCGGGCAGCGGCGTGATCATGTGGCCGCCGGTCTCGGTTTGCCAGAAGGTGTCGAGGATGGGGCAGCGGCCGCCGCCGACGTTGTTGTAGTACCACATCCAGGCTTCCGGGTTGATCGGCTCGCCGACCGAACCGAGGATGCGCAGCGATGACAGGTTGTAGTTCTTCGGATGCGTGGACGGCGTGCCTTCCGAGGCCTTGATCAGCGAGCGGATGGCGGTCGGGGCGGTATAGAAGACGCTGACCTTGTGGTTCTGGATCATCTTCCAGAAGCGGCCGGCGTCCGGGTAGGTCGGCACCGATTCGAAGACGATCTCGGTGGCGCCGCAGGCCAGCGGGCCATAGGTGATGTAGGTATGGCCGGTGACCCAGCCGATGTCGGCCGTGCACCAGAACACGTCGGCGGGCTTGATGTCGAAAGTCCACTTCATGGTCATCACGGCCAGCAGCAGGTAGCCGCCCGAGCTGTGCTGGACGCCCTTCGGCTTGCCGGTCGAACCGGACGTGTAGAGCAGGAACAGCGGATGCTCGGCCTCGACCCACTCCGGCTCGCAGACATCGGACTGGCTGGCGACGATCTCGTGGTACCAGACGTCGCGGCCGGCGACCATGTTGCAGGGGCCGCCGGTACGGCGCACCACCACGACTGACTTTACCTGGTGGCCGGTGGCGAGGCTGAGCGCCTCGTCGACCGCCGGCTTCAGCGGAATGGCCTTGCCGCCGCGGCACTGCTCGTCCATGGTGATCACGGCCGAGGCCCCGGCATCGAGGATGCGCTCCTCGAGCGACTTGGCGGAGAAACCGCCGAAGACCACGGAGTGGATGGCGCCGATGCGAGCGCAGGCCTGCATGGCGACGATGCCTTCCACCGACATGGCGACGTAGATCAGGACGCGGTCGCCCTTCTTGACGCCCTGGGCCTTGAGCGCGTTGGCGAGCTTGTTGACCCGGCCGAGCAGGTCCTTGTAGGTGACCTTGGTGACGGCGCCGTCGTCGGCCTCGAAGATCAGCGCAACCTTGTCGCCCAGCCCCGCCTCGACGTTCTTGTCCAGGCAATTGTAGGAGACATTGAGCTTGCCGTCGGCGAACCACTTGTAGAACGGCGCGTTCGACTCGTCGAGCGTCTGCGTAAACGGCTGCTTCCAGGCGAGGTGTTCCCGCGCCAGGCGGGCCCAGTAGCCGGCGTAATCCTGGTCCGCCTCCTTGCACAGGGCCTCGTAGGCGGCCATGCCGGAAATCGCGGCATTCTTGACGGTCTCTTCCGACGGGGGGAAAACACGGCTTTCTTGAAGGACCGATTCAATTCCAGACATTTCTTGCTCTCCTCTCGCGTGACGTTGTTCGGGAATTTTCCCGGCCATGGACACCTTGGCCGGACGATTCTAGGCCATTAAAAGCCAGCAGGCTTACACCGCTCTTACTCACCCGCCGGGCCGGCGCAAGCCATTGCTGCATCACGGAATTCGACTTCCCGCCGATGCTAGAATCGCCCACTGTTTCCCCCGGACCGCAACCATGCACAAGACCGTCAAGGCACTCGAACATTTCATCTTCTGGAGCCGCTGGCTGCAAGCGCCGCTCTACCTCGGCCTGATCATCGCCCAGGGCGTCTATGTCTACCAGTTCATGCACGAGCTGGCGCATCTGGTGACCAAGGCGGGCTCGCTGACCGAGGTCGAGGTGATGCTGATCGTGCTGGGCCTGATCGACGTGGTGATGATCGCCAACCTGCTGATCATGGTCATCATCGGCGGCTACGAGACCTTCGTTTCCAAGCTCGACCTTGAAGGCAATCCCGACCAGCCGGAATGGCTGTCACACGTCAACGCCGGCGTGCTCAAGGTCAAGCTGGCCGTGGCGCTGATCAGCATCTCGTCGATCCACCTGCTGCGCACCTTCATCAATGCGTCGCAAATGGAAGATCGCGTCATCGTCGCCCAGATCGCCATCCATGCCTCGTTCCTGATTTCGGCGCTGGCGGTCGCCTGGACCGACAAGATCATGATGCAGACGCTCGCCATCAGCCATCACCAGCGCCAGCACTGAGCCCACCCGCCACGGAAGATCCGCCATGTCCGCACCCATCAAGCAGGAAGACTTCATCGCCTCCATCGCCGACGCCTTCCAGTACATCAGCTACTACCACCCGGTCGACTACATCAAGGCGCTGGGCGAGGCTTACGAGCGCGAGCAATCGCCGGCCGCCAAGGATGCCATCGCCCAGATCCTCACCAATTCGCGCATGTGCGCCGAAGGCCACCGCCCGATTTGCCAGGATACCGGCATCGCCCTGGTCTTCCTCAAGGTCGGCATGAACGCGCGCTGGGACGCGACCATGGGCGTGCAGGAGATGGTCAACGAGGGTGTGCGGCGCGCCTACAACGACCCCGACAACAAGCTGCGCGCCTCGGTGCTGGCCGACCCGGCCGGCAAGCGGACCAATACCCGTGACAACACGCCGGCCGTCGTGCACTACGAGATCGTGCCGGGCGACCATGTCGAGGTCATCTGCGCCGCCAAGGGCGGCGGCTCGGAAGCGAAATCCAAGTTCGCCATGCTCAATCCGTCGGACGACCTGGTCGAATGGGTGCTGAAGACCGTGCCGACCATGGGCGCCGGCTGGTGCCCGCCCGGCATCCTCGGCATCGGCATCGGCGGCACGCCGGAGAAAGCCATGCTGCTGGCCAAGGAGGCCATCATGGCGCCGGTGGACATCCACGAACTGAAGGCGCGCGGGGCGCGCAATCGCGCCGAGGAACTGCGCCTGGAACTGTACGAGAAGGTCAATGCGCTCGGCATCGGTGCCCAGGGGCTGGGCGGCCTGACCACCGTGCTCGACGTCAAGGTGCTCGACTATCCCACCCACGCCGCCAACCTGCCCGTGGCGCTGATCCCGAACTGCGCGGCCACCCGCCACGTCCATTTCCATCTGGACGGTTCCGGCCCCGCCCGGCTGGCGCCGCCCAACCTGGCCGACTGGCCGGCCGTGACCTGGACGCCCGACATCCAGTCCGCCACGCGCGTCGATCTCGACACGCTGACCAAGGCCCAGGTCGCGTCCTGGAAGCCGGGCCAGAAGCTGCTGCTCAACGGCAGGATGCTCACCGGCCGCGACGCCGCCCACAAGCGCATCGCCGACATGCTGGCCAGGGGCGAGAAGCTGCCGGTGGACTTCACCAACCGCGTCATCTACTACGTCGGCCCGGTCGACCCGGTGCGCGACGAGGTCGTCGGCCCGGCCGGCCCGACCACGGCGACGCGCATGGACAAGTTCACGCGCACCATGCTCGAACAGACCGGCCTGATCGCCATGGTCGGCAAGGCCGAACGCGGCCCGGTCGCCATCGAGGCCATCAAGGACAACCAGTCGGCCTACCTGATGGCCGTCGGCGGCGCCGCCTATCTCGTCGCCAAGGCCATCAAGTCGGCGAAGGTGGTCGGCTTCGCCGACCTCGGCATGGAAGCCATCTACGAATTCGAGGTGCGCGACATGCCGGTGACGGTCGCCGTCGATGCCGCCGGGTCGGCCGTGCACATCACCGGCCCAACCGAGTGGCGCATCAAGATCGGCAAGATTCCGCTGACCAAAGCCTGACCGGGTGTTCCGCGCGCTCCGCATCGCGCTGCTGCTGCTCGTCCTCGCCACGGTGGCGCAGGAAGCCTGGCTCGCCCGCTCGCGGGCGATCTCGTGGCAGGCCCCCTGCGCGTCGCCATCTATCCCATCAACGGCGACGGCGGCGCGGCGGCGGCCCGTTATGTCGCCAGCCTGACACCGACCGGCTTCGCCTCGATCGAGCGCTTCTTCGACGAGGAAGCGCGGCGGTACGGCAAGGACATCGCCCGGCCGGTCGAAATCGCCATCGCGCCGCCGCTGGCCGAACTGCCGCCCCAACCCCGGCGCGGCGGCACCGCGCTGGAAAGCCTGGCCTGGAGCCTGCGCATGCGCTACTGGGCCTGGCGTCACGATGACGTGCCCGGCATGAAGCCCCAGGTTCGATTGTTCGTGCTGTTTTTCGACTCCGCCACGCACGAATCGCTGCCCCATTCCGTCGGCATCGACCGCGGCATGATCGGCCTGATCAATGCCTATGCCAGCCGGGCGATGGCGGGCTCCAATGCCGTGATCATCACGCATGAACTGCTGCACACTCTCGGCGCCACCGACAAGTATGCCCCCGCCAGCGGCCTGCCGATCTTCCCGCACGGCTATGCCGAACCCGAACGCTCGCCGCGCCATCCGCAAGCCTTCGCCGAGATCATGGGCGGGCGGATTGCCCTGAGCGAAACGCGCGCCGAGATTCCCGACTCGCTCGACCAGGCCGTGATCGGCGCCGTCACCGCCGGCGAGATCGGCTGGGCGGAGCGATGAACCCGGCATGATCGGCGTCTTCGACTCCGGCCTCGGCGGCCTTTCCGTCCTCGCCGCCATTGCCCGCGCCCTGCCGCGTGCCGATCTGACCTATCTGGCCGACACCGCGCACGTACCCTATGGCGACAAGCCCGACGGCTTCATTCGCGGCCGCGTCCTCGCCATCGGCCGCCATCTGGCCGAGCGCGGCTGCACGCTATTGGTGGTCGCCTGCAACACCGCCACCGCCCACGCGGTCACGGCATTGAGGCATCAGCACCCCGGCGTTGCCGTGGTCGGCGTCGAGCCCGGCGTCAAGCCGGCGGCGCAAACGACGCGCACCGGCCGCATCGCCGTGCTTGCCACCGAAGCCACCGCCCGCAGCGAGCGGCTGGCGCGCTTGATCGGCGCCCACGCCGCGAATCTCGATATCCGCGTCGTGCCCTGTCCCGGCTGGGCCACGCGCGTGGAGACCCTGCATCTGGACGGCCCGGAGTTCGCCGCCGAAGTCCGGGCCACGCTGCGGCCATTGCTCGATCATGGCGTCGACCGCGTCGTGCTCGGCTGCACGCACTACGCCTTCCTGGCGTCGCTCATGACGCCAGTCGTCCAGGGCCGCGCCGAACTGATCGACGTTGCCGACGCCGTCGCCCGGCAGGTCGTGCGCCTGCGCGGCCACCACGGTGGCCGGGGCGCGCTGCATCTGGCCGCCACCGCGCGCCCCGAGCGTCTCGCTGCCGCATTGCCGGCGCTGGGTTTGCAGGTGCTCGCCGCCCGGGTCGTTGCGGTCGAGCAGGTCGGAGCATAGCCGGCGCCGAGGCGGCGTCCCGCCACGCCTGACTTTCGCGGACGACTACCAGGCTTCGAGGAATTCGCGCCAGCGCGGCGCAACCGGACAGCGCCCACCACCCAGGCGGATGGCACTGGAATTCTGTGCGCATATCGGTAAGATGCCGATGTCACGAAAAGGAAAGCCCGGCGGCTTGATGCAATCGCCCCGCCGGGCCTGGATACAGAATCTTTCGATTCTTTATTGTAGCAACGGCTCTCACCCCGGATAGCCACAACGGGGTCGATTATGCGGGAGGACAAGATGGCTGGCAACACCCCTGAAGCGCTCACGTTCGGCTTCGACATCGGCATCGCCTCGGTCGGCTGGTGCGTGCTTGGCGAGAACCGCATCGTCGATCTCGGCGTGCGCTGCTTCGACAAGGCGGAAACCGCCAAGGAAGGCGAATCGCTGAACCTCGCCAGGCGCACGGCGCGCCTGATGCGCCGCCGCCTGCGCCGCCGTGCCTGGCGGCTGACCAAGCTCGCGCGGCTGCTCAAGCGTACCGGCCTGAGCATCGATGTCCGCGGCCCCACCACGGTTTCGCCGTGGCAACTGCGCGTCGAAGGACTCGACCGCCGGCTGACCGACGACGAGTGGGCGCGCGTCATCTACCACCTGTGCAAGCATCGCGGCTTCCACTGGATCAGCCGTGCCGAGGAAAAGAAGGCCGAGGGCGATGCCAAGGGCGAAGGCGGGCGGGTCAAAAAAGGTCTGTCCGACACCCAGCGCCGCATGGCCGAGAAGAGCTACCGCAGCGCCGCCGAGATGGTGCTGGCCGAATTCCCCGACGCACAGAGGAACAAGGCCGGCGACTACGGCAAGGCGCTTTCGCGCGTGTTGCTGGCCGATGAGTTGGCTTTGCTGTTCAAACGCCAACGCGAACTGAGCAACCCGCAGGCCGATGCCGATCTGGAAACGAAGATACTCGGCAGCGGCGACCGCAAGAGCGGCCTGTTTTGGGAACAGAAACCACCACTCGCCGGCGCCGACCTACTCAAGATGCTCGGCAAATGCACCTTCGAGAAGGACGAATACCGCGCCCCCAAGGCCAGCTTCACCGCCGAGCGCCATGTCTGGCTCACGCGGCTCAACAATCTGCGCATCGTCGTCGATGGCACGACGCGCGGCCTCAATGAGACGGAACGCCGGCTCGCGCTTCCCCTGCCCTACCAGCAGGCCGGCGATTTCACCTACAAGCAGTTGCGCGCCGCGCTCGCCAAGGCCGGCCTGTTGCCGGACAACTTCAAGTTTGCCGGCCTGAACTATCCCGCCGGCAAGCAGCTCGACGAGGCCAAGCCGAAAGATCCGGAAGCCGAGAAGCTGGTAAAGCTGCCTGCCTGGCAGGAGTTGCGGAAAACGCTCAAGGACGCCGGGCTGGAAACTGAATGGCAGGGCATGACCGGCGCAGCGGCCGGCGGCGACCCAACGCTGCTCGACGAGATCGCCCGCGTGCTGTCGGTATTCAAGGACGGCGCCGAGGTCGAGACCGAGTTGCGCAAACTGAACCTGCCCGGCGGCGAAAAGATGATCGAAGCCCTTGCCGAAATCAGCTTCGACAAATTCCACGCGCTCTCGCTCAAAGCCCTGCGCAAGATCTTGCCGAAAATGGAAGCCGGCATGCGCTACGACGAAGCCTGTGCCGTTGCCGGTTACCACCATAGCCAATTGCACCAGAGCGAAGACGAAAAGGCGAACTATCTGCCGCCGCTCTATTCGGGACGCGACAAGGACGGCCGGCTGGTCTTCAATGAAGAACTCGAC
The DNA here is from genome assembly GCA_016704145.1 of Rhodocyclaceae bacterium. GTDB lineage: Bacteria > Pseudomonadota > Gammaproteobacteria > Burkholderiales > Rhodocyclaceae > Fen-999. The sequence continues at coordinate 291,416 of JADJAS010000001.1, forward strand.
GTGCCACGCAACCCGGTCGTGCTGCGCGCCCTCAACCAGGCGCGCAAGGTCTTGAACGCGCTGGTGCGCCAATACGGCTCGCCCGTTGCCGTGCATATCGAAATGGCGCGCGATCTTTCCCGCCCGCTCGACGAGCGCAACAAGATCAAGAAGGCGCAGGACGAATACCGCGAGAAGAACGAAAAACGATGGGATGAATTTGTCGCTAACGCCCGACGTATTGGCCTTCGGGAACCACCGATTCGCGAAAAACATGGTCGCGATTTCGCGAAGTGGATTCTGTACCACGAACAGCAATGCAAGTGCATTTACTCGCTCAAGCCGTTGGACATTGACCGGTTACTTGAACCCGGCTATGTCGAAATCGACCACGCCCTGCCCTATTCGCGCAGCTACGACGATGGCAAGAACAACAAGGTACTGGTGCTGACGGAGGAAAATCGCAACAAGGGCAACCGCACCGCGTACGAATATCTCACCTCCTTTGCCGGCGGAGAGAACGGCGAACGCTGGCGCACCTACGTCGCCTATGAGGAATCGAACAAGAACTACCGTCTTGCCAAGCGCACCCGGTTGCTGCGCAAGGATTTCGGCGACAAGGCCGCCGAGGAATTCCGCGAACGCAACCTCAATGACACACGTTACATCTGTCGCTTCTTCAAGAACTACGTCGAGCGCTACCTGAAACTGGCGCCAAAAGTCAGTCGTGGCGATACGCCGGATGAGGCAGTCAACAAGCGCTGCGTGGTGCTCAGCGGCCAGACCACCGCCTTCCTGCGCGCCCGCTGGGGACTGCTAAAGATTCGCGGCGACAGCGACCGCCACCACGCGCTCGACGCCGCCGTGGTGGCCGCATGCAGCCACGGCATGGTCAAACGTTTGGCCGATTACTCGCGAACCAAGGAAATTGCCAAGGTCCGCGACGGCTTCCCCGATCCGGAAACGGGCGAGATTCTCGACCCGGCGAAATTCCAGCAATTGCATGCGCATTTTCCCGACCCTTGGCCGCATTTCCGAACCGAACTCTACTCACGCTTATGCGCTGAAGTCGTAACGAATCCAGTAACGGGCAAACGAGAACTCGCATTTCACGATGATCCCGTCCGTCTAAGCGAGGAAATCGAGCGCCTGGGCACCTATCCTTCTGAGGCGCTGGCTGCCGTAAGCCCGCTATTCGTCTCGCGCGCACCGCAGCGGCGCAACGGCGGCGCGGCGCACAAGGACACCATCTACGCCCAGCCCGAAAAACTAAAGCTAACCAACCAAGTGGTTCAGCACATTGATTTGGAATCATTGAACCGCAATCACTTTGGATTTCTCGAAGACTATTTCGCCGAGAGAAAGCGATTGTCTAAGGGCACCCTCACGAGGAAGGCTGCCGCAGCGCTATTCAAGACATTTTCCGATCAAGGGGCTGACATCTGGAGCATCGACAGAAAATGGCGAGAATGCCAATTGATTGACCCCGAGCGTAACAAGGAGTTTTACGAAGCTCTCTACGACCAACTTGCAGAACACGACTGGAACGGAAAAAAAGCATTCACAAGTGGCTTTAATAAGCCAACCAGAAGAAAGAATGCGGTTGCTTCACCTCCCGTTCGCAAGGTCGCTACCGTCATTTCGTCTTCCGGCATCCCCGTGCGAGGCGGCATCGCCAAGAACGACACCATGCTGCGCGTCGACGTCTTCCGCCACAAGAAGGATGGCAAGTTCCATCTGGTACCGGTGTATGTGCACCACACGGTGGCGCAGGAACTGCCGAATCGGGCGATTGTGGCGTTCAAGGACGAGGATGAATGGACATTGATTGACGAACAGAACTTCGAGTTCTGCTTCGCCATGTATCCCAACGATTTTCTACGTGTGTCACTCAAAGGCGAAGTACTACAAGGCTATTTCGCCGGTTGTGATCGATCAACGGGTAACGTTGGCCTATGGATACATGATCGCAATTCATCCGTTGGAAAAGATGGATTCATCCGTACCGGAGTCAAGACAGCAATTGCGCTAGAGAAATTCCACGTCGACGTCCTCGGCAACATCTACTCTGCCCCGAAGGAAGAGCGCTGTGGCCTGGCGTAGCGTGATGATCTCCCGCCCCGCCAAGCTGTGGCGGGAGCACTTCTCCCTCGCCATCGAGCAGGAGGAAACCGCCTTCGTCCCCTTCGAGGACATCGCCGTCATCGTCCTCAACCATCGCGAAATCACGCTGACGCATCCGGTGCTTTCGGCCTGTGCCGAATACGGCATCGGCCTCTACGCCACCGGACACAACCACCAGCCGGCCGGCGTGTTCCTGCCCTTCCTGCCGCACTCGCGCACCACGCGCATGATGCGGCTGCAGCTGGCGATCGCCAAGCCTGCCGCGAAGCAGGCCTGGGCGAGTATCGTGAAACGCAAGATCGAGAACCAGGCCCAATGCATGAAACTGGCTGGCGTGGACGCTGCGGATCGCTTGGACTCGTACGCCCGCCGCGTGCGCTCGGGCGATCCGGAAAACCTGGAGGCGCAAGCCGCCGCTTTCTATTTCGCACAATTGTTCGGCAAGGATTTCCATCGTGCCGAGCTATGCTGGAACAACGCGGCGCTCGACTACGGCTATGCCGTACTGCGCGGCGCCATCGCGCGCGGCTTGGTGGCACACGGTCTGCATCCTACCGTCGGGCTGTTTCACGATAGCGAGCAGAACGCCTTCAACCTCGCCGACGACATGATCGAGCCATTCCGGCCGCTGGTCGACCTTCACGTCGCCAAGCATCCGGCCACCACGGAAGGCGAACTGCTGCCCGCCGACAAATCGGCGCTGATTGCCCTGCTCAATGTCGATGTCGCCATGCCGCAAGGCCGCATGTCGGTGCTCTCGGCTATCGAGTACGCGGTCGAGAGCCTGGCGCGGGTGTACGAAGGAGACACGCACGAGATGGACCTTCCCCGCCTGATCGGTTTGCAGCCGCATGCCCTGGAGCATTGAGTGGGCATCGAGACGAGGCGATACATGCGCTTGCTCGTCTTCTTCGATCTGCCGATGGTCACCAAGACCGAGAAGCGCGCCTACGTGCAGTTCCGCCGCTTTCTGCTCAACGACGGCTACGACATGATCCAGTTCTCGGTCTATGGCCGCATTCTCAACGGTCGCGACGCTGAAACAAAACACTTGGCGCGCCTGACGCAGAACCTGCCGCCCGATGGCTCGATACGCAGCATGACCGTCACCGAGAAGCAGTATGCCGGCATGCGCCTTCTCGTCGGCATGCCGCTGTTTCAAGAGAAGAAGGTCGCGGCCTCCCAAATGCTCTTGTTCTGAGCGGATCGCGTTGCATCAAATCGCGTCCAGATCGTCGTAATAGACCAGCGCTGGCAAATGACGCTTCTGATGGACGATGCGCAGCACGACCGGTGCCCCCTTCGCCGCCTCCAGCCGCTGATAGAAAATAACGTGCTTCTCGCAATTCAGCGAACGCATGCCGGGCACGAACAGGCTACGGTCACGGCCGGCTTCGGGGTTCTTCGTGATGTACTCAAAGCCCTGCACGAGCTTGCAGTAATAAACCAGCCATTGCGCCCGCCCCCAGGTTTCGACCGTGTAACGGCGAATGTCTTCGATGTCTTCTCGCGCCAGGCGCGAGAGCAGGATGCGCACGTCAACCTTGCTTCGGCCAGGCGTCCGGTTCGAAAGCGCGCGGGTCGAAAGTATCAAAGGCACCGCCCTCGGCCTCCGCACGGGCCGCTTCCAACTCGGCCTTGAGCGCGTAGAACTGTCGTGCACCATCCTTTTCCATCAGCAGGCGGATGCCGGCACGCACGACTTCGCTGAGATTGGCATAGGCGCCCGATGCAATCTGACCCTGTACATACTCTTGCATCGGGGTGGTCAGGTGGATATTGGGCATGATGGCCTCCTCTCGAATATGTTGGATTATGGCAGATACTGACAGACGCGAGACAGACGTGAGGGCGACGGATTTTTCGGAAAAATGAATTCCGCCTCGGCGAAATCAACGGCCTGAAAACAAAATGGGAAAAAGAAATCCCCGGCAAGCCAAGGCCTAGCGGGGATTTCAGCGACATCAGATTGTAGCTATCCGGGGTGAGAGAGGGAGCTACAACGCGGCCAGCCTCGGCCTGCAACGCATCGATGATTGTAGCTATCCGGGGTGAGAGAGGGAGCTACAACTAGGCGTAGATCGACACGGCAAGCATGATCGATTGTAGCTATCCGGGGTGAGAGAGGGAGCTACAACGCGTCGCGCCATCGTGCGGCGGCAGAACTGATTGTAGCTATCCGGGGTGAGAGAGGGAGCTACAACCCAAATTACATGGGAGATCACTTCAGTTGAGATTGTAGCTATCCGGGGTGAGAGAGGGAGCTACAACAATGGCGGCGTCCAGGCGGGCGAGCTTCAGGGATTGTAGCTATCCGGGGTGAGAGAGGGAGCTACAACGTTTTGGAAAGCAGCCACAGGGGCCGCTTTCCAAAACGTGTCGCTTCGCGACCGTCTTTAGGAACCACGATCCTTACCGCCGCGGCGCCCCGCCACGCCTGACTTTCGCGGACGACTACCAGGCTTCGAGGAATTCGCGCCAGTGCGGCGCGTCGATGGCGGCGAGCTGCGCGCGTACGAACGCCTCTTCACTATTGCGCCCGTCGGCGGTCATGGCGCCGCGCATCTGCTGGAAGCGCAGGTAGACGAGGTAGGTATTGACGACATCGGTCTCGCAGTAGTCGCGGATGTTGTCGATCTTGCCGGCCAGCCACGCGCCCCAGACGGCGGAACCGTCCATGCCCAGCTTGCCTGGCAGGCCCATGAGCTTGGCCAGGTCGTCGAGCGGCGCGTTGGCGCGCGGCTGGTACATGGCCAGCAGGTCCATGAGGTCGAGGTGGCGCTGGTGGTAGCGGCTGATGTAGTTGTTCCACTTGAAGTCGCGGCTGTCGCGGTAGTCGCCTTCGCCCATGTCCCAATAGCGCGGTGCCGCCACGCCATGGATGAGGCCGCGGTAGTGCAGCACGGGCAGGTCGAAGCCACCGCCGTTCCACGACACCAGCTGCGGCGTGTATTTCTCGATGCCGGTGAAGAAGCGCTGGATGATCTCGCCTTCGTTCAGCTTCGGCTCGGCGAGCGACCAGACCTTGAAGCCTTCGTCGCTGCGCAGCACGCAGGAAATGACGGCGATGCGCTGCAGGTGATGCGGCAGGAAGTCGCTGCCGTTCCGGGCCCGCTGCTTCTGGAACGCATGTTCGGCGACCTCGGCGTCGGACAGCGCCGCCGGCAGCTCGTGCAGGCGGCGCAGCCCGGCCACGTCGGGAATGGTCTCGATGTCGAAGACGAGCACAGGTGTCACGGCGATGTCACTGCTTCTGCCGCCAGATGCCCGTGGCATTCTCCACCCACCAGCCGGCGGGCGCGCGCTCGACCCAGCGCTGGGCGAAGGTGGCGCGGATGTCGGCTTCCCACGCGAGATTGCCGTTGGCGCGGGCGATTTCGCGGTAGAGGCCGGTGCGGTCGGCGTTCTCGCCGGCGAGCAGCGTGGTGACGGCCTGGCGCTGGGCCAGCGGGACGGCGCCCGGTTCGCGCAGCACGACGCCGCCATCCCGGGTCAAGCCGACGGCGCCGGACTGGTACCAGAGCAACAATTGCGCGTGGCGCTGGGCCATGGCGGCCTTGAACTGGGCGATGGCCGGCGTGTCGATGTCGAGGTTGCCCTGGGCGAGCGCGGCGCCGGCGAGTGCCCAGGCCAGCAGGATGACGAACAGGCGGATCATGGGGTCTTCTCCTTGGCGGGGTCCGCGGCCGGGGCGCCCGGGCCGCCCGGCCGCGGCGGCTTCATCTGCCAGACTTCGTCGATGATGGCGTCGGCGGCTTTTTCGGCGGCAGCGGCCGGAAAATAGATGTTGATGGTGACGCAACCGGCGATGGCCACGGCCAGGGCGGCCAACAGGACGCGAGAGGGAATTCGGAATGGGCTCATTCGATCACCGCCTTCGATTTGCCGGCGATCACGGCGCGCAGGCGGGATACCAGCAGGTTCCAGTCGATGCGGCGATTGTAGCCGATGACTTCCACCCTCGGCAGGCCGCTGCCCGCGACGATGATCTGGCCCTCGCCGGCGGGGGCGAGGCCGGTGAACGCGCAGACCTGGCCGCGCAGCGAACATTCGAAACCGATCCGTTCGTAATCGAAGGTGTTGAAGAAGCGCGCGGGACTCAGGCTCACCGCCGCCGCGCCGGCGGCGCCGCCCAGCGCCGAGATATCCTGAAGCGCACCCCGGCTGATGGCGCGCCGGTAGTCGCCGGGGCTGCTGCGCACGCGGGCGTCGAAGCGCACCGGCTGCCAGCCGATCAGTTCCAGCCCGGCGATATCGATATCGAGTCGGCCGAGGATGCTGCCGAAGGAAAAAGTCTGCGTGATGCGGCCGAGATCGAGTTCGCGCGCGGCGACATCGGCGGTGAAGCAGCGCGTCGACTTCAACGGGTCGAGCACTTGCAGACCGGTGGCGACGATGCGGCCGTCGAAGGCCTCGATCACCAGATCGCCGTCGAGCGCGAGGCGATTGGCGGCGTAGGTCGCCCGGGGAATGCGCGCGGTCAGGCCGCCCGCCATGTTCGGCAGCTTGAGCGCCGCCGTCAGCTTGGGCAGCGACACCGATTCGATGCCGCCGGCAAAGCTGCCACGCCAGCCGTCGTCGTGGCGGGTCGCCACCAGTTCATCGACATGCAGGCGGCCGTCGAGCATGGGCAGTTGCAGCCGGTCGAGGCGCGCCTCCCCGTCGGCCAGCCGCACGGGGATGCGAAAACCGCCGAGCGGCACGTCGCCCAGCCGCGCCGACGCTACCGAAAACTCGGCTTCGCTGACGACGCCCCGCTCCCAGGGAATGCGCGCATTCATGCCGGCGAATTCGAGATAGTCGGTACCGTCGACCAGGCGGGCATCGTCCAGGCCGGCGTAGAAGGAGCGCCATGCGCCGCGCGACCAGGTGCCGGCGAAGCGGACCTTGCCGCTGGCCCGGACTTTCGGCACCGCCGACTGGTCGAGCCAGGGCTGCACCCATTCGGCGAAGGCCGTGCCGAGATCGAGCGGCTCGGTGACGAAGCCGAACGATTCCATGCCGGCGGCAACGCGGTCCCAGCGTCCGCTGGCGTCGATGTTGCCGATGCCGTCGATGGCCACGCGCGCCAGCGCCACGTCGAGCACTTTCTTGTCGAGCAGGCCCTCGGCCTCGATCGCGACGCCGGCCTTGCGGTACCAGGGCGCGACATACATTTCGCCGGCCGGCCAGTCCAGCCGCGCCCGCCAGCGCCAGCCGCCGGCAACGAGGCGCGCGGTGGCCTCGAGACCAAGGTCGACGCCCTCGCCGGCGATGTCGCCGGCGGCGCTGCCGAACCTGGCCTGGCGCACGGTCAGGTCGAGCCGGGCCTCGTCGCGGTCCGCCGTCAGCTTGAGATCGAAGCGGCCTTCCGGCCGCCAGCCGCGCAGGCGCTTGATCAGCGGCGACAGCGCCACCACCTCGGCACCCTCGATGGCGAGGTTCGTCGCGCCGTCGGCGAAGCGATACGAAAAGGAAAAGGGCAGCGCCGGTCGTTCGCGGCCTCGCGCATCCTCGCGCCGGATCTGGCCGCGCGGACAGTCCAGCCGCCGCAGGTCGAGCACGAAATCGGCGCAATGCAAGTTCAGCCGGCGATATTCGATGCCCGCGACCCGCAGCCGGTCGAGCTGGATGTCGGCCTGGCCGCGCCGCCGCGTCGACAGCGAGACACGCAGGCCATCGACCTCGAAGGAAGGGTGGCGGATGCTGTCCAGCGTCAGCGCCGCCCCGGCCTGGGTGGGCGGCGCCGAGCACAGCGCAGCGAACAGGCTAAGCGGGAAAAACGCCCGTCGACAGATAGCGGTCGCCACGGTCGCAGACGATGGTCACGATGACGGCGTTGTCGACCTCGGCGGCGATGCGCAGGGCCACGTGCAGGGCGCCGCCCGAGGAGATGCCGGCGAAGATGCCCTCCTCGCGCGCCAGCCGCCGCGTCATGGTCTCGGCATCGGCCTGGCTGACGTATTCGAGCCGGTCCACGCGCGAGAAGTCGCAAATCTTCGGCAGGTACTCGGGCGGCCACTTGCGGATGCCGGGAATCTGCGAGCCCTCCGCCGGCTGGCAGCCGATGATTTGCACCGCCGGGTTCTTTTCCTTGAGGAAGCGCGAACAGCCCATGATGGTGCCGGTGGTGCCCATGCTCGAGACAAAGTGGGTGACGCGGCCCTCGGTGTCGCGCCAGATCTCCGGTGCGGTGCCTTCGTAATGCGCTTGCGGATTGTCGGGATTGGCGAACTGGTCGAGCATGACGCCGCGCCCTTCCGCGACCAGCCGTTCGGCCATGTCGCGCGCGCCTTCCATGCTCGCGGCCTTCGGCGTCAGGATCAGTTCGGCGCCGAAGGCGCGCATGGTCTGCCGGCGCTCGAGCGACTGGTTCTCCGGCATCACCAGCACCATTTTGTAGCCGCGCATGGCCGCCGCCATGGCCAGGGCAATGCCGGTGTTGCCGGAGGTGGCCTCGATCAGCGTGTCGCCGGGACTGACTTTGCCGCGTTCCTCGGCGCGCATGATCATCGACAGCGCCGGGCGGTCCTTCACCGAGCCGGCCGGATTGTTGCCTTCCAGCTTGGCCAGGATGACGTTGTTGCGCCGGTCGCCGTCGGCGCCGGGGATACGCTTGAGTCGGACCAGCGGTGTATTGCCGACGCAGTCGTCGAGTGTCTTGTAGTTCATGGTCTCGTCACTTCGCCAAATGCCGGACATATTTCGCCACGCCCTGCTCGACGGTGGCGAATTCGTCCCGATAACCGGCGGCGCGCAACTTGCCGACGTCGGCCTGGGTGAAACTCTGGTACTTGCCCCTGAGCGCCTCGGGAAACTCGATGTACTCGACGATGCCCTGCGCAACCATGTCCCGCAGCGATAACGGCGGCTGGCTGTCCAGCGCGCGGCAGGCGTTGACGGTGGCGACGGCCACGTCGTTGAACGGCTGTGCCCGCCCGGTGCCGAGATTGAAGATACCCGACTTGTCCGGATTGTCGAGGAAGAACATGTTCACCTTGACCACGTCCTCGGCGTAGACGAAGTCACGGCTCTGCTCGCCGTTGCCATGGCCGTCGCAGCCCTCGAACAGCTTGACCTTGCCGGTTTCGCGGTACTGGTGAAAGTGGTGGAAAGCCACCGAGGCCATGCGCCCCTTGTGCTGCTCGCGCGGGCCGTAGACGTTGAAATAGCGGAAGCCGACGACCTGCGAACTGGCGTCGGCCATGTGCTTGCGCACGATCTGGTCGAACAGGAACTTCGAGTAGCCATAGACATTCAACGGCCCCTCATACTCGCGCGCCTCCTGGAAAACGCGGCCGCCGCCGTACACCGAAGCGCTCGAGGCGTAGAGATAGGGCACTTCCTGGTCGAGGCAGAAGTCGAGCAGGCTGGACGAATAGCGGTAGTTGTTGGCCATCATGTAACGGCCGTCGGTTTCCATGGTGTCGGAACATGCGCCTTCATGGAAGATGGCGTCGACGGCGCCGTCGAACTGGCCGGCCTCGACGAGATCGAGGAATTCCTCCTTGTCGAGATAGTCGGCGATCTCGCAGTCGGTCAGGTTGCGAAACTTGTCGGCCTTCTTGAGGTTATCGACGGCGATGACTTCCGTGACGCCGCGCTCGTTGAGCGCCTTGACGATGTTGGCGCCTATGAAGCCGCAGGCGCCGGTGACGATGGTGTACATATCAGCTCGCAGTCAGTTCTTGCAGGGTGCATACGGCGGTGCCGAGCTTGCCGACCACCACGCCCGCCGCGCGGTTGGCCAGCCTCATGGCATCCGCCAGATTGGCGCCGGCGGCCATCATGACCGCCTGGGTGGCGATGACGGTGTCACCGGCGCCGCTGACATCATAGACCTCCCGGGCCAGCGCCGGCTCGTGGCTGACCTGGTCGGCCGTGAACAGGCTCATGCCCTCCTCGGAGCGCGTCAGCAGCAAGGCACCGATGCCCAGTTCCTGGCGCAAGCTTGCCGCGCGCCGGCGCAAGTCGTCCTCGTCGCGCCAGCGGCCCACCACCTGCCGTAGTTCGGCGCGGTTGGGCGTGATGACGCTGACGCCGGCGTAGCGCGCGTAGTCCTCGCCCTTGGGATCGACCAGCACCGGCTTGCCGGCGGCACGGGCCAGCCGGATCATTTCGCCGATGTGGGTCAACCCGCCCTTGCCATAGTCGGAAAGAATGACGACATCGCATGCATCCAGCCGCTGCTGGTATTCGACGAGCTTCGCTTGCAGCACTTCATGGGCCGGCGCGTTCTCGAAATCGATGCGCAGCAGTTGCTGCTGCCGGCCGATGACCCGCAATTTCACGGTCGTATCGAGCTGCGGGTCCTCGTGCAGGCTGGCGTCGATGTTGGAGGCCGCGAGCAAGCGTTCCAGCACCCGGCCCGCCTCGTCGACGCCCACCACCGACAGCAAGGCCACGCGCGCGCCGAGAGCCGCGCAGTTGCGCGCGACGTTGGCGGCGCCGCCCGGCCGCTCTTCGACCCGCTCGACTTTCACCACCGGCACCGGCGCCTCGGGCGAGATGCGCGACACGTCGCCGAACCAGTAGCGGTCGAGCATGACATCACCCACCACCAGGATGCGGGCCTTCGAGGTATCCGGAACGATCATGGTCTGAAGGCTAAGGGGTCAGGTCGAATTCTTCGGTGCGCTTGGGCGGATAGGTTTCCCAACCGCCGCAGGCCGGGCAGCGCCAGTGGAACTGGCGGGCCTTGAAGCCGCAATTGTCGCACCGGTAGCGTGCAACGCGCCGGGTATGCGCGTGGATCAAGTTCTTGACCAGTTCGAGGTCGGCACGACGCTCCGGCGGAGCGACCAGCACCTGCGCCTCGAGCAGCTTGTCGAGCCCGAGCAGGGTCTGGTTGCGCCGCAGTTCGTCGCGCACCAGCCGATAGGCCGGTTCCGGACCACTTTCGCGCAGCTCGGCCTGAAAGGCGACGTCGAGCAGATCGAGCGAGGCATGCCGTTCGAGATAGCCCCGCATCAGCTGGCGGCCATGTTCGGCGCGACCGATCTGACGCAGCACCGCCATCAGCTTGTCCGCGACCAGCGAGAGGTAAACCGGATTCTGTTGTTCGACGCGCGTCCAGGCCTCGATGGCGTCGTCGAGGCGCCCCTCGCTTTGCGCCAGGTCGCCGAGCAGGATGGTGGCGCGCACGCATTTGCGGTTGGCGGCCAGCGCCGCATCGAGATGAGCGCGCGCCTCCGCCGGGCGGCCATGCAGAATCGCCGACGACGCCAGTTCGCAGTGGAATTCGGCGATGGCTTTCCGCCACAGGTGGTCGGCGTGATCGGGCATCGCCTCGGCGATGTCGATGGCGTGTTGCCATTCCTTTTCCTGTTGATAGATTTCCAGAAGCGACTTGAGCGCCTCTTCATCGCGCACCGTGCCGCGCAGCTTGAGGAAAATTTCCTCGGCGCGGTCGAGCAGGCCTGCCTTCAGGTAATCCAGCCCGAGTTCGGCCAGCGCGTGCAGGCGCCGGTCATCGCTCAGGCCCTCGCGATCCACCAGGTTCTGATGCACCCGGATCGCCCGGTCGGTTTCGCCGCGGCGGCGGAACAGGCTACCCAGAGCGAAATGCAGATCGATCGTTTCCGGATCGACCTTGGCCGCCTCGAGGAATGCCTCGATGGCCCGATCAGGCTGCTCGTTGAGCAGAAAGTTCAGCCCCTGGAAATAGGAGCGGGGCAAGGCGCGCGATTCGCGCAACAGGTGCTTGAGGTCGATCCGCGCGGCGATCCAGCCGAGTGAGAAGAACACCGGCAGCGCCAGCAGCCACCACAACTCGATGGCAATCACGACCGGCCAGGCCTTTTCTTTTCCTGCTCGGCGGCGGCGCGCTTGCGCAAGCGGCCCAGCTCCCGGCCCCGGCGCACGATCGTGCCGAGGGTGGCGGTGAGACCGATGACGGCGCCGAGCGCGAACGCCGCGAGGATCACGAACGACAGCGGCGCCACCCAGACGCCGTCGAGATAGAAGCGGAGCTCGACGGGACCACTGTTCTTCACCGCGAGGCCGAACAAGGCGATGAAAACGATCCCGCGCAGCAACCACAAGAGGACAGCCATGTCGCCTCGCAAAAAAATGCGGCACCCGCTCGTCGCGAGTGCCGCCTGGTTTAGTCCATCCCGGCCGCCATGGCGCCCGACCTTCAATCGGCCGGGCTATCGACCCGCTCGCGCAATTCCTTGCCGGCCTTGAAGTGCGGTACATACTTGGCGGGTACCTGCACCTTCTCGCCCGACTTCGGATTGCGTCCCGTGCGCGGCGGCCGGTAATTGAGCGCAAAGCTGCCGAAGCCGCGGATCTCGATGCGATCGCCGCGGGCAAGCGCCGCGGCCATGGCATCGAGAATGACCTTGACCGCCAGGTCGGCATCCTTGGCCACCAGCTGCGGAAAACGCTCCGCAAGCCGCGCTATCAGCTCCGATTTGGTCATGGCAGAGTCCCGCGCCGCGCCGGTCCGGACTACTGCTGATTGAGCTTGGCCTTGAGCAGGGCACCCAGGTTGGTGGTGCCGCTGCTGGCATTGCTGCTGGCCGCCAGCTTTTGCATGGCCTCGTTCTGTTCGACCTGGTCCTTGGCCTTGATAGACAACGAGAGCGAACGCGACTTGCGATCGACGTTGATGATCAGGGCATCGACGGCATCGCCTTCCTTCAGCACGGCGCGCAGGTCCTCGATGCGCTCGCGTGAGTATTCGGAAACGCGCAGATAGCCCTCAACATCGCCGCCCAGGTCGATCACCGCGCCACGCTGGTCGACGCTCTTGACCTGGCCCTTGACGATGCTGTTCTTGTCGTGGGTGGCGACAAAGCTGGTGAAGGGGTCGCCATCCATCTGCTTGATGCCCAGCGAGATGCGCTCCTTCTCGACGTCGATCGACAGCACCACGGCCTCGACCTCGTCGCCCTTCTTGTAGTTCTGCTTGGCTTCCTCGCCAGCCACCGACCACGACAGGTCGGACAGATGGACGAGGCCGTCGATGCCGCCGGGCAGACCGATGAAGATGCCGAAGTCGGTGATCGACTTGATGGCGCCGCGCACCTTATCGCCCTTCTTGTGGTTCATGGCGAAATCGTCCCAGGGATTGGCCATGCACTGCTTCATGCCCAGCGAAATGCGGCGGCGCTCCTCGTCGATCTCGAGGATCATCACTTCCACCTCGTCGCCCAGCTGGACGACCTTGGACGGGTGGATGTTCTTGTTGGTCCAGTCCATCTCGGAGACGTGCACCAGGCCTTCGATGCCCTGCTCGATCTCGACGAAAGCGCCGTAGTCGGTGAGATTGGTGACCTTGCCAAAGAGGCGCGTGCCCTGCGGGTAGCGACGGGCAATGCCCACCCACGGATCTTCGCCGAGCTGCTTCATGCCGAGGCTGACGCGGTTCTTTTCCTGGTCGAACTTGAGCACCTTGGCGGTGACTTCGTCGCCGACGTTGAGCACTTCGCTCGGGTGGCGCACGCGGCGCCAGGCCAGGTCGGTGATGTGCAGCAGGCCATCGATGCCACCGAGGTCGACGAAGGCGCCGTAGTCGGTGATGTTCTTGACGATGCCCTTGACGACGGTACCTTCCTGGAGATTCTCCAGCAGCTTCTGGCGCTCTTCGCCCATGCTGGCCTCGAGCACGGCACGGCGCGACAGCACGACGTTGTTGCGCTTGCGGTCGAGCTTGATAACCTTGAATTCGAATTCCTTGCCCTCGTAGGGCGTGGTGTCCTTGACCGGGCGGGTATCGACCAGCGAACCGGGCAGGAAGGCGCGAATACCGTTGATCATGACCGTCAGGCCGCCCTTGACCTTGCCGGTGATGACGCCCTTGACCAGGGCCTGGTCGGTGAGCGCCTTGTCGAGGTCGTTCCAGGCGGCAATGCGCTTGGCCTTGTCGCGCGACAGGCGGGTCTCGCCGTAGCCGTCCTCGAGCATCTCGATGGCGACCTGGACGAATTCGCCGGGGTTGACCTCGAGTTCGCCCCGGTCGTTCTTGAATTCTTCAGCCGAGATGAAGGACTCGGATTTCAGTCCCGCGTTGACGACCACGAAATTCTGGTCGACGCGGACAACTTCGGCCGTGATGACTTCACCGGCGCGCATTTCCTGGCGTTGCAGACTTTCCGCGAACAGGGCGGCAAAGGACTCGTTGGCACTTGTTTCGGCGGACACGGCGGTAGCAGTAGCAGACATGGATATTTCCAAAAAACCGTCGATGAAGACGGGTTAGTTGATGAAAGGCAACCGCCCGCGGACGATGTCCAGCACGGCAGCCACCGCTTCGTCGATGCTCATCGGTGTGGTATCCACCAAGGCGGCATCGTCTTCCTGCCGGAGAGGCGCCACGGCTCGCGCGGCATCGCGCGCATCGCGTTCCTGCAGGTCCTGCAAAAGGGTGCGCATGTTAGCAGCCATTCCCTTTTCGATCAACTGTTTATGGCGCCGCTGGGCGCGCGCCTCGGCCGACGCGGTGAGGAAGACTTTCACCGGCGCTCCGGGGAATACCACCGAGCCCATGTCCCGGCCGTCGGCCACCAGGCCGGGGAAACGGCGATAGGCGCGCTGTCGCTCCAGCAGGGCCCAACGCACCACCGGCAAGACAGCGACTTTCGAAGCCCCGACGCCGACATCCTCGGCACGAATGGCTTCGGTGACGTCGTCGCCGGCCAGCAGGATGCGCTCGCCCTCGAACGTGGCCGGCAGCGCCGTTGCCACCGCGGCCACCGCGGATTCGTCGTCGAGCGCGACGCCGGCACGCATGGCCGCCAGCGCCGTCAGCCGATACAGCGCGCCGCTGTCGAGGAAGTGATAGCCGAGCGTCGTCGCGACGCGCTGCGCCACCGTACCCTTGCCCGAGGCCGAGGGGCCATCGATGGCGATCACCGGCGCCGCGATGCTTCCGAATCGCTCGAAATAGTCCGGGAAAGTCTTCGTCACGCACCGGGGATCGTTGATGCGCACCGGCACGCCGCCGAGCGCCGCCAGCGAGAAGCACATCGCCATGCGATGGTCGTCGTAGGTATCGATCGCCGCATTGGCCTGGAAAGTCAGCGGCGGCGACACGCCGAGCCAGTCGGGCCCTTCCTCCACCGTCGCGCCGAGCTTGCGCAGTTCGGTCGCCATGGCGGCGATGCGGTCGGTTTCCTTGACGCGCCAGGAGGCGATGTTGCGCAACTTGCAGGGGCCGTCGGCGAACAGCGCCGCCACCGCCAGCGTCATCGCCGCGTCGGGAATGTGATTGAGGTCGAGATCGAAGGTTCGCAGCTTGCCGCTCGCGGGCGCGCACGCCTCGATGAAGTTGTCGCCCATCTCGATGCGCGCGCCCATCGTCGCCAGCGCATCGGCGAACTTCACGTCGCCCTGGATACTGTCGCGGCCCACGCCTTCGACGCGCACCGGTCCACCGCCGATGGCGCCGGCGGCCAGGAAATACGAAGCGCCGGAAGCGTCGCCTTCGACATGCACCGTGCCCGGACTGCTATAACGCTGCCCGCCGGGGATGGTGAACCGCCGCCAATCCTCGCGTTGAACCGTGACACCGAAACGCGCCATCAGGTTCAGCGTGATTTCGATGTAGGGCTTGGAAATCAGTTCGGTCGTCATCTCGACGACAGCCGGCCTGCCGGTGAGCGGCAGCGCCATCAGCAGCGCGGTGAGGAATTGCGAGGACACGTCGCCGCGCACGCGCAGGGGTGAAGATAGTTGCGCCGCCAGACTGACCGCGGCGGGCAGGATCGCCAGCGGCGGAAAGCCCTCGTTGGCGGCATAGCGCACATCGCAGCCGATCTGGCGCAGGCCGTCGACCAGATCGCCGATCGGCCGCTCGTGCATGCGCGGCACCCCGGAAAGCTTGTAATGGCCGCCCGACAGCGCCAGCGCCGCCGTCAATGGCCGGAAGGCGGTGCCGGCATTGCCCAGAAAGAGGTCACCCTGCTTGACGGGAAACGGTCCGCCGACGCCGCGCACGCGCCAGGCATGGGCAGCGGTCTTCTCCAGACCGACGCCCAGCGCGGCCAGCGCCGCGAGCATGACACGGGTATCGTCGGAATCGAGCAGGTCGCGGATCTCGGTGCTTCCCTCGGCCAGGGCCGCCAGCAGCAACAAGCGGTTCGAGATACTTTTCGAGCCCGGCAGAGACACGTTGCCCGCAACCCGCCCGAGCGGTGGCAGATCGAAATGTTCCATGGTTTGGCAATCGAAACTACAATGGCGCTGCCACGCCGGTGCGGCGCGGAGGAACGACAGCCCCGGCACTTTATCATTCCCTGGGAGGGACTCGACGTGAACCTGTCCGTTGTCATCGTCGACGATTCGGAGATCAATCTGACGCTGTTCAAGCACCTGATCGCCAAGATCGAGGGCGTCGAGCCGCGTTGCTTTTCCGTCTCGGCCGAAGCGCTCGACTGGTGCACGCGCAACGGTGCCGACGTCATCGTGGTCGACTACATGATGCCCGCGCCCGACGGCCTCGAGTTCATCCGGCGCATCAGGCAGTTGCCCGGCATGGCGGACGTGCCGGCCGTCATGGTCACCGCCAACGACCTCAAGGAAGTGCGTTATTCCGCCCTTCAGGCGGGCGCGACGGACTTCCTGACCAAGCCGGTGGACAAGAACGAGTTCATCGCCCGCATCACCAACATGGCGACCCTGCGCCGCGGCCAGCGCCTGCTGGCGGACCGCGCTGCCCTGCTGGCGGAAGAAGTAAGAGCGGCGACGGCAACCATCGTCCAGCGGGAGCGGGAAACCATTTTCCGGCTGTCGAAGGCCGCCGAATATCGCGACCCGGAAACGGGCAGCCATATCGTGCGCATGGCCAATTATTCGCGATTGATCGCCCAGGCGCTCGGACTCGACGACGAAGAATGCCAGTTGATCTATGAAGCGGCACCCATGCACGATGTCGGCAAGGTGGCCATCCCCGACCTGATCCTGCTGAAACCGGGCAAGCTCACGGTCGAGGAGTTCGAGCTGATGAAGCGCCACGCGCTGATCGGCCACGAAATCCTTCGCGGCAGCAGTTCGCCGAAGCTGCAGGCGGCCGCCATCATCGCCCTGGCCCACCACGAACGCTTCGATGGCTCGGGGTACCCCAACGGCGTGGCCGGCGAGGCGATTTCTCTGCACGGCCGCATCGTCGCCACCGCGGACGTGTTCGACGCACTAACCTCCGAGCGGCCCTACAAGCGCGCCTGGGACCTGGACCAGGCGACGGCGTACCTGCGCGAGCAGGCCGGCAAGCATTTCGATCCACGCTGCATCGATGCGTTTTTCAGTATCTGGAACGACATCAAGGAAATTCACGACCGCCATCGCGACGAACCGATGCCGCCCGTATCCGGCATCGGCGGCGCCAACTGATCCGGCGAGGTCCCCCGTGATAGTCAAGCAGGCCACTTTCTCCGCCCGACCGATCGCCGTCGACGAACTCAAGCGCCTGGCCGAACCAAGTCCCAACCTGATCCTGGTCTTCGCCGCGCCGGCCTGGTTCGGCGATGCGTCGCTCGGCGACGAACTGGCAATGGCCTTCCCCGACGCCATCGTCCTCGGCTGCTCGACGGCCGGCGAGATATCCGGCAACGGCGTGCACGCCGGCCACTGCATCGTCACGGCGGCCCGTTTCGAGCGGAGCAGCCTCAACGTGGCTTCCACCGATCTTGCCGACATGGCCGACTCGACGGCCGCCGGCCGGCGGCTGGCCGAACAGCTGCGGCGCGACGACCTCCGTGCCGTCCTGGTGTTCGGCCAGGGGGTCGGCATCAACGGCAGCGGTCTGATCGAAGGCATGAGATCGGTGCTCGGCGCCGATGTCGTCATCACCGGCGGACTCGCCGGCGATGAGGGCGCCTTTACCCGCACCTGGACCATCGGTCCGGCCGGCGTTTCCGACCGCGCCGTCGTCGGGCTCGGTCTGGGCGGACCGTACTTGCGCTTCAGCCACGGCTCCTTCGGTGGCTGGGAACCTTTTGGCCCGCCGCGCAAGGCGACCCGGTGCGAGGGCAACGTGCTGCATGAACTCGACGGCGAACCGGCCCTCACCGTGTACAAGCGCTACCTCGGCGACTACGCCAAGGATCTGCCGGCCGCCGGCCTGCTGTTCCCGTTTTCCCGGCTGACCGAGGAGAGAAAATCCACCGGCCTGATCCGCACCATTCTCGGCATCGACGAGACCGAAGGCAGTCTGGTGCTGGCGGGGGACATCCAGGCCAACGGCTACCTGCAATTGATGCACGCTTCGACCGACACGCTGGTGCGCGGCGCCGAGGCGGCCGCCCAGGCCGCCGGCCAGATGGACAACCGCGCCGCCGCCGGACTAGCCATCCTGGTCTCGTGCGTCGGGCGCAAGCTGGCCATGGGAGCGCGCGTGGACGAGGAGGTCGAGGCGGTGGCCAACGTGCTGGGCAGGAAGGCCACCCTTACCGGCTTTTATTCCAACGGCGAGATCAGTCCCATGTTCCCCGGCGGCGATTGCAAACTACACAACCAGACCATGACCATCACCTGTCTGGCCGAAGACTGAGGCGGCACACGGCGCCACTCATGCACAAGGCATTGTCTCGTCAGCTCCGCCGGGCCATGCGGCTCGCCGATGATGCCGAACTCGGCGAATTTCTCGACGGCATCGCACGGTTGACCGAATCCGGCACGCTGCCGGCGGATGTCGCCGCGCGGCTGACGGGACTTTCCGCGCTACTGACCGGCATCGATGCTACCTACGAACAGTACGACCGCGACCTCGACCTGCGTTCCCGCAGCCTGAAACTGAGCTCAGACGAACTGCTGGCCACCAATCAGCGATTGCATGACGAACTGGCCGCTCGCGAGGCCAACATCCGCGTGCTCCAGCAAACCGCCCGCGCGCTGCAGGCGGAAGCCGGCTTCGAAGGCTCGGCAAGCGACGAGACCAACCTCGATCACCTGATCGAGCTGGTATCGGGCCTCGTCGCCTACCGCGATATCGCCCAGCGGCAGATCAAGGCAACGCAACGCGACCTGGAAAACCAGAAGTTCGCGCTGGATCAGCACGCCATCGTCAGCATCACCGACACCCGTGGCATCATCACTTACGCCAACGACCGGTTCTGCGAAATCAGCGGTTACCGGCGTGAGGAACTTCTTGGTCGAAGCCACAACATCGTCAACTCCGGCCTGCATCCCGCTGAATTCTTCGCCGAGATGTGGCGGACCATCGAATCCGGCAGGACTTGGCAAGGCGAGATCCGCAACCGGGCCAAGGACGGCAACTTCTATTGGGTGGCCGCGACCGTCGTGCCCTTTCTCGACGAGCACGGCAAGCCATACCAATACGCGGGCATCCGCACCGACATCACGCGATCCAAGCAGATGCGCGACGAGCTTCAAGAGCAGTTGCACTTCGTGCAGGAGCTGATCGAGGCGATTCCACTGCCAACCTATTTCAAGGACGTGCACGGCCGCTACATGGGCCTGAACCGCGCCTTCGAGACGGTATTCGAGTGCCGGCGCGACGAGTTGATCGGCCGCACCATTTTCGATCTTGGTCCGCTCGACGTCGAGGATGCGCGCTACCACGACCAGCGCGACAACGAGCTTTACCAGGCGCCCCAGCCACAGTCCTACGAGCGCAGGATGCGGTGGGGCCAGGGCGACTGGCGCAGCATGCTCTACCAGAAGGCGCCACTGACCCACGCCGACGGCAGCGTGCGCGGGCTGATCGGCTTGATCGCCGATGTCACCGACTTGCGCACCGCCGAACGCGAGGCGCTGCACGCCAAGGAGCAGGCCGAGGCGGCCAGCCGCGCCAAGAGCGATTTCCTCGCCAACATGAGTCACGAGATCCGCACACCGATGAATGGCGTCATCGGTATGACGGAACTCGTGCTGGACACCGATCTCGACGACGAGCAGCGCGAGTACGTGCGCATCATCAAGTCGTCCGCGGAATCGCTGCTCACGGTGATCAATGACATCCTCGATTTCTCCAAGATCGAGGCCGGCAAGATGCAGATCGACCAAACCACCTTCAACCTGGCGGAGTTGCTCGGCGAGACACTGAAGAGTCTTGCCCTGCGCGCCCACCAAAAGGGGCTGGAAATGATCTGCCAGATGGCGCCCGAGTTGCCGGTCTGGGTGGTCGGCGACCCCGGGCGGCTGCGGCAGGTACTGGTCAACCTTATCGGCAACGCGATCAAGTTCACCGAGCATGGCGAGGTGGTTCTCGCGGTCACCTCCGTTGATGACGGCTCCCGCTTGAAGTTCTCGGTGATCGACAGCGGCATCGGCATTCCGACCGACAAGCTGGACCATATCTTCGAGGCCTTCGCGCAGCAGGACAGTTCGACCACCCGCCGTTTTGGCGGCACCGGACTGGGGCTGAGCATTTCGGCGCGCCTGGTCGACATGATGAACGGCCGCATCTGGGTTGAAAGCCAGCCGGGCAAGGGCAGCAGTTTCCACTTCACCGCGCTGCTGCCGGCCAGCGGCGAGCAGCCTTCGGCGCCGTCGTTTTCGCGAGAACAGCTGGGCAATCTTGCCGCCCTGGTGGTCGACGACAATGCGGTCAATCGCCGCATCCTTGCCGAAACGATCGGCCAGTGGGGCATGCGGGTGCGGATCGCCGATTCCGGCACTGCCGCCGTCGAATTGCTCAGCGCGCCGGGCGCCGAACCGGTCGATCTCATCCTGCTCGACGCGCTGATGCCCGCCATGGACGGCCTGCAAACCGCCGCCGTGCTGGCCTCGGTGCCTTTCGAACGGCGGCCCGCCATCATCGTGCTGTCGTCGGCGGGGGTACCCGACAACACGGAACACTGGCAACGCCTGGGGGTTTCCGCTTACCTGGTCAAGCCGGTCATGCAAGGCGACTTACAGACGGCAATCCTGAAAGTCCTGGGCGAAACGAGTCCCGAGGCGGCCCGGATGCCGGCCGAACGGTCGTCTCCGGGGGCCGTGGCGCTCGATGTCCTCCTGGTGGAGGATCACCCCGTCAACCAGAAACTGGTGCTCAGCCTGCTGCAGAAGTGGGGGCATCGCACCCGTCTGGCCGAAAACGGCGAGGAAGCCCTCGACATTCTGGCCCGGCACCGCTTCGACATTGTCCTGATGGACATGCTGATGCCCGTGCTCGGCGGAACCGAGGCAACCCGTCGCTTTCGCGCCACTGAAACAGGACGCCGCACGCCGATCATCGCCATGACCGCCAACGCGATGGAAGGCGACCGCGAAACCTGTCTGGCAGCCGGCATGGATGACTATCTGGCCAAGCCGATCAAGACGTCGGCGCTGCGGGAAATGATCAGCCAATACGCGCCAGCGGCGGCGGGCCAGTTCGACTATGCTCATGCCATCGCCAATGCCGACGGTGAAATGGTCGATATCGTCGCCGGCTTGTTCCTCGAACAGTTTCCCAAGGATGTCGCCACGCTGCGCCAGGCGATCGCCAATCGCGATCACGCCATCGTGCAGCGTGTCGCCCACGGACTCAAGGGCAGTTGCGGCCTCTTTGGCGCCAAGCCCCTGGTGGCGCTGGCCCAGACGCTGGAGCAGTTCACGCCGGATGGCGACTGGCGCCAGGCCGACGATCTCGTCAATCGCCTCGACGGCGAGTTTTCGTCGCTGGCGGCGGAACTACAGGCCCGCCAACGCTGAGGCGCCGTCGGCTACGGCTTCAGGCCGTCGAGCCAGGCGTCGCGCCGGGCGCGGGCAGCCGCGAACAGGGTTTCCAGTCCGCCGCTATCGCTCGCCGCCAACAATACGCGAGTGCGCAGCAGCTCAGTCATGTAGGCATCGAGTTCGCCCAACAGGGCCGTCCGATTGGCCAAGCAGATGTCGCGCCACATTTCCGGATGACTGCTGGCAATGCGCGTGAAGTCGCGAAAGCCGCCGGCGGCGAACCCGAACAACTGGTCGGCATTCTCCCGACCGGCGAGATCGTGCACCAGCGCGAAGGCCAGCAGGTGCGGCAGGTGGCTGACTGCCGCGAATACCCGGTCATGCTCATCGGGCGCGAGTTCCGACACCCGGGCGCCACAAGCTTCCCAGGCCGCGCGGACGCGGGCGACGTCCGCCGGCGCATTTTCCGGAAGAGGCGTCAGCACGACCCGCCGACCCTGATAGAGATCATCTCGCGCCGCCGCCACGCCGCTCTTTTCGGCGCCGGCAATCGGGTGGCCCGGCACGAATTGCGCACGCCGCGCGCCGAGCGCGGTACGCGCAACCGCGACGACATCGGCCTTGGTGCTCCCGCCATCGGTGACCAGCGTGCCCGGCGCCAGGTAGGGCGCCAGCGCCGCCATCACCGGCGCCATCTGGCCGACCGGCATGCCGAGCAGCACCAGATCCGCCCCATGCATGGCGTCCGGCCAATCCGCCGCGATGCGATCGATGACGCCCAGCTGCAGCGCTGCCTCGAGCGGAGCCGGCGTGCGGCCCAAGCCGACGACTTCCCGCACGACGCCCGCCGATTTCAGCGCCAAGGCAAACGAGCCGCCGATCAGACCAACGCCGCAGACGACGACCTTCTTGAACATCAAGCGTTCAGCGCCTGTTCGAGCGCCTGGAGGAAACAGTCATTTTCCCGTTCAAGGCCGATGGTGACGCGCAGATGATTGGGCAGCCCGTAGCCGCCGATGGGCCGGACGATGACGCCTTGCCTGAGCAGCTTCTGATTCACCGCGCCACCATCGCTGACTTTGAAGGTGACGAAGTTGCCGTGCGAGGGAATGTGTTCGAGGCCGAGGCGCTTGATACCCGTCACCAGTTGCTCCATGCCGCGCCGGTTGAGTTGATAACTCTCGGCCAGGAAGACATGATCGTCGAGCGCGGCGATCGCCGCGGCCAGCGCCAGGTTATTCACATTGAACGGTTGGCGCACGCGGTTCATCAGGTCCGCCACCGCTGGCGACGCCGCCGCGTAGCCGACCCGCAAGCCGGCCAGACCATAGACCTTGGAGAAGGTGCGGGTGACGATAAGGTTCGGAAAGTCGCGGATCCAGGACAGGGTGTCCACGCGATCCGCCGGCGCCAGGTACTCGGTGTAGGCTTCGTCGAGCACCACGGCGACAGCCGCCGGCACCTTGGCGAGGAAGGCCTTGATCTCCGAATAGGGCAGAAAATTGCCCGTCGGGTTGTTCGGATTGGCGATCCAGACGAGGCGCGTGTCGGACCGGATCGCCGCCAGCATGGCATCGAGGTCGTGGCCATAATGCTTCGCCGGCACCACGATGCACTCGGCGCCGGTGCTCACCGTCGCCAGCGGATAGACGGCAAAAGCATGCTGTGCCATTACCGCCGAACGACCGGGGGCGAGAAAAACGCGTGCCGCCAGATCGAGGACGTCATTGGAGCCGTTGCCCAGCACGATCTGCTCCTGCGCCAGCCTGGTGCGATCCGCCAGCGCCTTGATCAGGTCGAACTGATCGGGGTAGCGCTCGATGCCGGCGATCGCCTGCTCGACCGCGACGCGGGCCCGCGGGCTCATGCCCAGGGGATTCTCGTTGGAGGCGAGCTTGACGATCTTGTCCACCGGGATGCCCATCTCGCGGGCAAGCTGCGTCATCGGCTTGCCGGGAATGTAGGGTGAAATGGCCCGGATATATTCAGGTGCCTGTTTGGCGATGCTCATGGCGTCACTTTCGATCAATGGGCGGCTCGCGGATACGAGCCCAGTTCCTTGAGGAAGCCGACCTGGCCGCGCAACTCTTCGAGCGCGCGCGCCACGACCGGATCCAGCCGATGGCCTTCGATGTCGATGAAGAACACATAGGCCCAGCGCGAGCCGCCGAAACCCCGTGCCGGGCGCGACTCGAACTTGCTCATCGACACCCCGTGGGTCTTCAGTGGCGTCAAGAGATCGTGCACCGCTCCCGGCTTGTTCTGCGCCGAGCAGACGAACGAAGTCTTGTCCACGCCGGAGGGCCCCGCGTCATGCTTGGCCAGCACCAGGAAGCGCGTGGTGTTGTTGGGGTCGTCCTCGATGTTGGCCGCGAGTATGTTCAACTCGTAAAGCCTGGCGGCGGCCTCGCCGGCGATCGCCCCGGAGCAGGGGTCGGCGGCCGCCAGCCGCGCCGCCTCGGCGTTGCTGGCCACCGGCACGCGCGGAAGCTCGGGCAGGTTGCGGTTCAGCCATTCATGGCATTGCGCCAGCGACTGGGCATGCGAATAGAGCTTGTCGAGGCGATCCACCACGGCTGACTTTGACATCAGGTTCTGCTGGATGCGCAGGCCAACTTCGCCGCAGATCATCAGCGGTGAAGTTAGCAGCAGGTCGAGCGTCCGACCGACCGCGCCCTCGGTGGAATTCTCCACCGGCACCACGCCGTAATCGGCATTGCCGGATTCCACGGCCCGGAACACGTCGTCGATGGTGACGTGCGGCGTGAACGACGGCGCCGAACCAAACTGTTTCTTGGCAGCGCTTTCGGTGAAGGTGCCGGCTGGACCGAAATAGGCGATCCGGAGCGGCTGCTCCAACGCCAGACAGGCCGACATGATCTCCCGAAAAATCGTGCGCACGGCGTGTTCCGGCAGCGGCCCAGGATTGTGCTCGGCGATGCGCCTCAGCACCTGCGCCTCGCGTTCGGGACGATAGAGATTGCCCTGCTTGATTTCGCCGATGCGATGCGCCAGCTGCGCCCGCCGGGAAAGCAGGCGCAGTACTTCATCGTCGAGGGCGTCGATGCCGTTGCGCAGTTCCGCCAGTTCCCGCCGCGCCTGGTCGTCCTCGTTGGCCATCGGGCGCCTCTCCGTTCAGGCCTCGACCGGCAGATAGCGTACCGCCAGCACGCCTTCGATCTTGCCGATGGCTTCGATCACCTTCTTCGGCACCTTGCTATCGACATCTACCAGGGTATAGGCGACATCGCCCTTGGCCTTGTTCATCATGTTGCCGATGTTGAGCTTGGCCTCGGCCATTGCGGTCGAAATCTGGCCGACCATGTTGGGCACGTTGGCATTGGCGATGGCGATGCGAAAACCCGACTCGCGCGGCATGACGACATTGGGGAAGTTCACCGAATTGACGATGTTGCCATCGAGCAGGTAGTCACGAAGCTGGTCGGCCACCATCAACGCACAGTTCTCCTCCGCCTCGCGCGTCGACGCCCCCAGATGCGGCAATGCGACGACATGCGGATGGCTGTTCACTTGGGCGCTCGGAAAGTCGCAGACATAGGTGGCCAGTTTCTTGGCATCCAGCGCGGCCAGCACGGCCGTCTCATCGACCACGCCCTCGCGCGAGAAGTTGAGTAGCACCGCGCCAGCCTTCATCTGCTCGATCGCCGATCCGTTGATCATCTTGCGCGTGGCATCGACCAAGGGCACGTGCATGGTGACGAAATTGGCATTCTTCAGCACCTCGGCCAGGCTATGGGCTTTCCTGACCTGCGACGGCAAACTCCAGGCGGCATCGACGGTGATCTCCGGATCGTAGCCGATCACGTGCATGCCCAGCTTGATGGCCGCGTCGGCGATCAGGCAGCCGATCTTGCCCAGGCCGATAACGCCAAGGGTATGGCCGGCCAATTCATAGCCGGCGTAGGTCTTCTTACCGCCCTCGACCTTCTTTTCCATCTCCGCGTCCTTGGGGTCCAGCGCGGCGACGAATTTCATGGCGCCGCCGAGGTTGCGTGCCGCCATCAGCATGCCCGCCAGCACCAGCTCCTTGACCGCATTGGCGTTGGCGCCCGGCGCGTTGAACACCGGCACGCCGCGCTTGCTCATGTCCTTGACCGGAATGTTGTTGGTGCCGGAGCCGGCGCGGCCGATGGCCAGCACCGATTTCGGGATGTCCATGGCATGCATGTCGGCGGAGCGTACCAGCACGGCGTCGGGCCGCGCCACCTCCTTGCCATGCTCGAAGCGTTCGGCAGGCAGGCGCTTCAGGCCATGGGCGGAGATGTTGTTGAGAATCAGCACCTGGAACTTGTCGGACATGACTTACCCCTTGCTCGCCGCGAACTCTTGCATGTAGTCGACCAGCGCCTTGACGCCTTCGACAGGCATGGCGTTGTAGATCGACGCCCGCATGCCGCCGACCGAGCGATGGCCTTTCAACTGCACCATGCCGCGCGCCTTGGCGCCCTTGAGAAACTCGTCGTCGAGTCCGGCGTCCTTGAGTGTGAACGGCACGTTCATGCGCGAGCGGTCCGGCCTGGCCACGGGATTGCGATAGAAATCGGAGTTCTCCAGATAACCGTACAGCAGATTGGCCTTGTCGATATTTTTCTGCTCCATGGCGGCGATGCCACCATTCCTTTTAAGCCACTGGAACACCAGCCCGGCGATGTAGATGGCATAGGTCGGCGGCGTGTTGTACATCGATTCGGCGTCGACATGCGTCTGGTAGTTGAGCATGGCCGGCGGCGTCGGTACCGCCTTGCCGACCAGATCATCGCGGACGATGACGATGGTCAGGCCGGCCGGGCCGATGTTCTTCTGCGCGCCGGCGTAGACCAGACCGTACTTGGCGACGTCGACCGGTCGCGACAGGATGTTCGACGACATGTCGCACACCAGCGGCACGTCACCCGTGTTCGGAACCCAGTTGAACTCGACGCCGCCGATGGTCTCGTTGGCGGTGTAATGCACGTAGGCGGCATCCTTGGTCAGCTTCCAGTCAGCCTGGGCGGGAGCATAGGTGAAGCTCTTGTCCTCGGCGCTGGCGACGACATTGACATTGCAGAAAGTCTTGGCCGCCTTGATCGCCTTCTTGGCCCACTCGCCGGTATGCACGTAGTCGGCAACCGCCTTGCCTCGCAACAGGTTGATCGGGATCATCTCGAACTGCAGAGAGGCGCCGCCTTGCAGGAACAGCACCTTGTAGTTGGCGGGAATGCCCATCAATTCCCGCAGATCGGCCTCGGCGGCCTGGGCGATGGCGATGAACTCCTTGCCGCGATGGCTCATCTCCATCACCGACTGGCCGGAGCCTTGCCAATCGACCATCTCGTCGGCGGCCTGCTTGAGCACCTCCTCGGGTAGCGCGGCGGGACCAGCGCTGAAATTAAATACGCGTGCCATGATTGTCACTCCTCTTCCGTTTCGATGACCTTGTCGATGCCGGCCAGTTTGGTGCCGTCATCCAGATTGATCAGAGTCACGCCCTGCGCCGACCGGCTGGTCTCGCGCACCTGCTCGACCCGGGTGCGGATCATGACGCCGCCAGTGGAGATGAGCATGACTTCGTCCTCCGGCTTGACCAGCACGGCGCCCACCACCTTGCCATTGCGGTCCGACGTGCTGATGGCGATCATGCCCTTGGTGCCGCGGCCGTGCCGGGTGTATTCGGCGAAATCGGTGCGCTTGCCGTAGCCGTTCTCGGTCGCGGTCAGCACCTGATAGTCCTCGCCCCGCGCCACCAGCATGGAAATCACGGCCTGGTCGTCTTCCAACATCATGCCGCGCACGCCGCGGGCATTGCGGCCCATCGGCCGCACATCGCCCTCCTCGAAGCGTACCGCCTTGCCAGCATCGGAAAACAGCATGACGTCATAGCCGCCGTCGGTGATGGCGACGCCGATCAGATAATCGCCGTCGTCCAGCGCCACGGCGATGATGCCTGCCTTGCGCGGATTCGAGAAATCGGTCAGCGGCGTCTTCTTCACCGTGCCCATGGCCGTGGCCATGAAGACGAAGTGATTCTCGTCGAACTCCTTCACCGGCAGCACGGCGGTGATCTTCTCGTTCTCCTCGAGCGGGAACAGGTTAACGATGGGCTTGCCGCGCGAAGTCCGCGTACCTTCCGGCACTTCGTACACCTTGAGCCAGTACACCCGGCCGCGATTGGAAAAGCAAAGGATGTAGTCGTGGGTGTTGGCGATGAACAGGTGGTCGACGAAATCGTCCTCCTTCACCGCCGCCGCCTGCTTGCCACGACCGCCGCGCCGCTGCGTCCGGTAGTCGTCGAGGCGCTGACGCTTGGCGTAGCCGCCATGGGAGAGCGTGACCACCATGTCCTCGCGGGCGATCAGGTCTTCGAGGTTGATGTCGGCCGTCTGCAAGACGATTTCCGAGCGGCGGGGATCGTTGTACTGCTGGCGAATCGCCGCCAGTTCGTCGCCGATGATCTGGGTGATGCGCTCCGGGCGGGCCAGTATGTCGAGCAGGTCGGCAATCTGCGCCATGACTTCCTTGTACTCGGCGACGATCTTGTCCTGTTCGAGGCCGGTAAGCCGCTGCAGACGCAATTCGAGGATTGCCTGCGCCTGAACGTCGGAAAGGAAGTAGCCCCGCCGCGACAGGCCGAATTCCGGCGCCAAGCCTTCGGGGCGCGACGCCTCGGCCGCAGCGCGGGCCAGCATGTCCTGCACCAGTGTCGACTGCCAAGCCCGCGCCATCAGCTCGCGCTTGGCGTCGGCCGGGGTCGGCGCCGCCTTGATCAGGGCGATCACCTCGTCGACGTTGGACAGCGCCACCGCCAAACCTTCGAGGATGTGGCCGCGGTCGCGCGCCTTGCGCAGTTCGAACACGGTCCGCCGCGTCACCACCTCGCGCCGATGGGCGAGGAAGCATTCGAGCAACTGCTTCAGATTCAGCAGTTGCGGGCGGCCATCGACCAACGCCACCATGTTCATGCCGAACGTGTCCTGCAGCTGCGTCTGCTTGAACAGGTTGTTCAACACCACGTCAGGCACTTCGCCGCGCTTTAGCTCGACCACCACGCGCATGCCGGATTTGTCGGATTCGTCCTGCAGGTGCGCAATGCCCTCGATCTTCTTGTCATTGACCAGCTCGGCGATCTTCTCGAGCAGGCTCTTCTTGTTCACCTGGTACGGCAGTTCGTCGACGATGATCGCCTGCTTTCCGCCCTTTTCCAGATCCTCGATGTGGGTGCGCGCGCGCATGATGACGCGGCCGCGCCCGGTCAGGTAGCCCTCGCGGACACCGGCAACTCCATAGATCAGGCCCGCGGTCGGGAAGTCCGGCGCCGGGACGATCTTGATCAGATCCTCGATGGCGATCGCCGGATTCTCGAGAACCGCCAGGCAGGCGTCGATCACCTCGCCCAGGTTGTGCGGCGGAATGTTGGTGGCCATGCCGACGGCGATGCCGGCGCTGCCATTGATCAGCAGATTGGGAATGCGCGCCGGCAGGATCAGCGGCTCCTGCTCGGAACCGTCGTAGTTCGGCCCGAAGTCGACCGTCTCCTTCTCGATGTCGGCCAGCAGCTCGTGGCCAATGCGCGCCATGCGGACTTCCGTGTAACGCATGGCGGCCGCGTTGTCGCCATCCACCGAGCCGAAGTTGCCCTGGCCATCGACCAGCATGTAGCGCAGCGAGAAGTTCTGCGCCATCCGCACGATGGTGTCATAGACCGCCGTGTCGCCATGCGGGTGATACTTGCCGATGACGTCGCCGACGATGCGCGCCGACTTCTTGTAGGCTTTGTTCCAGTCGTTGCCCAGTTCGTGCATCGCATAGAGCACGCGCCGGTGCACGGGCTTCAGGCCATCCCTCGCGTCGGGCAAGGCTCGACCGACGATCACGCTCATCGCGTAGTCGAGGTAGGAGTGGCGCATCTCCTCTTCGAGGCTGATCGGGAGCGTTTCTTTGGCGAAGGAAGTGGTAGGCATCGAGAAGCGCGGCAATAATGCGGCCGGGAAACCTCAGGGCCGGGAAAGCTTGTGATTTTACCATGCCGAGCCGCCGGACCGCGTTGTTCGCCAAGGATGAATCTGCTTTAATCGGCCACCATGTCCGCGACTGCCGCACCTGTCGACCTGCTGATCGAGCCAGACTGGATCATCCCCATCGAACCCGCCGGCGTGGTGCTGGAGAACCATGCCCTGGTGATCGACAAGGGGCGCATCCTGGCGCTCGCGCCGGTCGCGGATGCCCGCCAGGCCCATACCCCGCGCGAACACGTCAGACTGCCCGGGCAAGTCTTGCTGCCAGGACTGGTGAATCTTCATACCCATGCTGCGATGACGCTACTCCGTGGCCATGCCGACGACCTGCCATTGATGCGCTGGCTGAACGAACGCATCTGGCCGGCCGAGCAGCAGTTCGTCTCGCCCGACTTCATCCGTGACGGCACGCTGCTGGCGGCGTGGGAAATGCTGCGCGGCGGCATCACCTGCTTCAACGACATGTATTTTTTTCCCGGAGCCGCCGCCGAAGCGGCTCACCAGGCGAGCATGCGCGCCGTGCTGGGCGTCACGGTCATCGAGTTCCCCTCCGCCTATGCCGCCGATGCCGACGATTATCTTGCCAAGGGCCTTGCCGTGCGGGATGCCTGGCACGATGACCCGCTGATTTCCTTCGCGTTGGCGCCCCACGCGCCGTACACCATCGGCGACTCGACCTTTGAACGGGTGGCAACGCTGGCAGCCCAACTCGACATGGGCATTCACATTCACGTGCATGAAACGCGGGAGGAATTGGCCGAAAGCATCCGGCAGCATGGCCTGCGGCCACTCGGGCGTCTCCAACGCCTGGGAATCCTGGGCCCGAACCTGATCGCGGTTCACGCCGTCCACCTCGACGGCCGCGAAATCGAGCAGCTAGCGCGCCATGGCTGTTGCGTCGCCCATTGTCCGACCTCGAACATGAAGCTGGCCAGCGGCATCGCGCCGATCGGCGACCTGCTCGCCGCCGGAGTGCGCGTAGGCCTTGGTACCGACGGTGCCGCCAGCAACAACCGGCTCGATATCCTCCGCGAAGCCCGTCAGGCGACGCTGCTGGCCAAGGTGGCCAGCGGCGACGCCGCCGTGGCGCCGGTACACCGCGTCCTGCGCATGGCCACGCTCGATGGCGCCATCGCCCTGGGCCTCGGCGATGCCATCGGCTCCCTGGAAACCGGCAAAATGGCCGATCTTTGCAGCATTCGACTGGATGATTGGCCCATGCAGCCCCTCCACGACCCGGCATCGCACGTTGTGCACGTCGCAGGCCGGGACCAGGTCAGCCACGTCTGGGTCGGTGGCCGTTTGCGGATTTGCAACACTCAGCCCGTTGGCATGGCGCCCGACGGTTTGATCGATCTTGCCAAGTCGTGGCATAATCGGATGCGCTTGGCTAGGCAGCGGTAAACGGACAATCTTGGTTGGCGTTGGTTAGCATGGATTCTTCCCGCCGCGGCCATTGGCACGAAACAACGAACCTCAACCTCAAACAATTCCGATCGCAGTCATTTTCAACGGGGAAAAACGATGAATTACTTGACCAAGTCCGCACTGCTCGCCGCCGTTCTTGGCACCGCCGGCGCCGCGTTCGCACAAACACCGGGCGTCGACATGAAGGGTACCGTCGGTTACGCCATCGACCAACGCGGCTTTGTCGCCAAGAGCGGTCACGGCTTGTGCTGGCGCACCGGTTACTGGACGCCCGCCATGGCCATCGAGGAATGCGATCCGGATTTGGTCAAGAAGCCCGAGCCGCCCGCGCCCGCTCCCGCAGCGGCTCCTGCTCCGACTCCGGCTCCCGCACCTGCCCCGGCGCCCAAGCCAGCAGCTCAGAAAGTCACCTTGGCGGCCGACGCCCTGTTCGATTTCAACAAAGCCATGCTGCGCCCCGAAGGCAAGGCGAAACTCGATGATGTCGCCACCAAGATGAAGGACATCAAGCTGGAGGTCATCATCGCCGTGGGTCACGCCGACCGCTTCGGCACGGATGCCTACAACCAGAAGCTTTCCGAGCGTCGCGCCGCCGCGGTCAAGGATTATCTGGTCGGCAAGGGCGTTGAAGCCAACCGCGTCTATACGGAAGGCAAGGGCGAAAAGCAGCCTGTCACCAAGGCCGACCAGTGCAAGGGCCCGAAGAGCAAGAAGGTCATCGACTGCCTGCAGCCCGATCGCCGCGTCGAGATCGAGATCATCGGCACCAAGTAATCACCATTGGCCCGGGAAAAAGCCCTGCTGCGCAGGGCTTTTTTTCTTGTCGGGATGAAACGCAATACTCATGACGGACAACGTTGATCCTCGGGAACTGGCGAAATTCGGCGAACTGGCACACCGTTGGTGGGACCCGAACTCCGAATTCAAGCCGCTCCATGACATCAATCCACTGCGCCTGGGCTGGATAGACAAGTGCTGCACGCTGCGCGGCAAGCGCGTCATCGACGTCGGTTGCGGCGGCGGACTGCTTGCCGAAGGCATGGCCACGCTGGGCGCCGATGTGGTCGGCATTGATCTTGGCGATAAGGCATTGGCGGTCGCCCGCCTGCACCTGCTCGAATCCGGTCTCGAGGTGGACTATCGCGCCATCGCCGCCGAAGCGATGGCGGCGGCCGAACCCGGCCAGTTCGATCTAGTGACCTGCCTGGAGATGCTGGAACACGTGCCCGATCCCGCCAGCATCGTGCGTGCTTGCACGGCGCTGGCCAAGCCCGGCGGGCAGGTGTTTTTCTCAACCATCAATCGCAACCCCAAGGCGTATCTTTTCGCCGTCGTCGGCGCCGAATATGTACTCAAACTGCTGCCCAAGGGCACGCATGACTATGGCCGTTTCCTGCGTCCCGCCGAACTTGCCAGGCTGAGCCGCGACGCCGGCCTGGCGGTCGAAGAAATCATTGGCATGAGCTACAACCCGCTGTCCAGAACTTACACCCTTGGTCGCGATACCTCGGTGAATTACCTGATTCGTGCCCGCCGCGATGCCTGATGGCGGCATTCGAGCCGTCTTTTTCGACCTCGACGGCACGCTGGCGGATACCGCGCCGGACCTCGGCGGCGCACTCAACGCGCTACTCGCCGAACTCGGGCGACCGCCGATCGCGATGTCCGTGCTACGTCCGCACGTCTCCGCCGGCACCCGCGGCATGCTCGGCGTCGGCCTGGGGCTGACGCCAGACGATCACGGATATGGCGAGAGGGCAACGCGATTCCTCGAACTGTATGCCGAGAGACTCTGCGTCGGCACCCGCCTGTTCGATGGTGTCCGCCAATTGCTCGAAGAATTGGAGCGACGGGACATCCGCTGGGGTATTGTCACCAACAAGCCGGCTCGCTTCACCGAGCCACTGGCCGAGTGTCTGAAAGTCAGCCATCGCGCCTCGGCGATCATCTCGGGGGATGCCACACCAAGACCGAAGCCGGCGCCCGACGGCTTGGTGCTGGCCTGCCAACGCTCCGGCGTACCGCCACCGCTGACTTTGTACGTGGGCGACGACCTGCGCGACATCCAGGCTGGCCGTGCCGCCGGCATGCGGACGGTTGCCGCGGCGTGGGGTTATCTCGGCGACGGCGCACCGATCGAAGTCTGGGGCGCCGATGCAACGATCGCCCAACCACTCGACCTGTTGCAGCTACTCTGAGCCTAGAAACCTTCGGTTAGCGGATACCGTTTGCATGATTTTGGAGCAAACGGTAGCGCCGGCGAAATATCGCATCGCGGCACGCCGAACCGTTGCTTCGCCTTGGGCGACAGATCGATTGCATGACGGACGAGCGCCCCGTGTTCCGTGAAGACATGGGGCAGCCCATGTGCGCTCGAACCTACAGCACCGAATCCCGGCCGACGCCTTCGTGCGCGAGTTGCCGGCGCAGTTGGCCGAGCGCCTCGAGTTGTATCTGGCGGACCCGCTCGCGGGTAACGCCGAGGTCGTGGGCCAGCATCTCCAGCGTTGCCACGTCGCGGCCGTTGAGGCCGTAGCGGCGCTCGATCACCAGCCGCTGCTTGTCGGACAGCCGGGCCACCCATTCGGCGACGTGCCGCTCGACTTCGGCGTGCTCGAGCTTCAGGTCCGGCGCCTCGATGCGGTCGTCGGCGATGGCATCGCCCATGGACAGGTCGGGGTCGATGTCCAGCGGCGCATCGAGCGAGGCGGTGCGTTCGTTGCAGGCCAGCAGGCGCCTCACTTCCGCGACCGGCCGGTCGAGCAGGCGGGCGACGGCGAGGGCATCGGCATGGTGGTCGGGTTCGCTGTCGACAGCGGATTCGAGCTTGCGCAGGGCGCGCAGCACGATGTTGAGCTCCTTGACGACATGCACGGGCAGGCGGATGGTGCGCGACTGGTTCATGATGGCGCGCTCGATGTTCTGCCGCACCCACCACGTGGCGTAGGTGGAAAACCGGAAGCCGCGCTCGGGGTCGAACTTTTCCAGCGCGTGAATCAGGCCGAGGTTGCCTTCCTCGATGAGATCGTCGAGCGGAATGGCGCGATGCTGATAGTGCTTGGCGATGCTGACCACCAGCCGCAGGTTGGCCTCGATCATGCGCTGGCGCGCCGCGAAATCCCCGGCGCGCGCGGCGCGCGCCAGCGCCAGTTCCTCGGCGGGCGTCAGCAAAGGGCCGGCGCCGATCTCGTTCAGGTAGATCTGCGTGACGTCTTCGATGAAGTCGACTTCGCCGCCACCGCTGTCCGCCTCCGTGGCGGGGCCTTCTTCGCCTTCCTCGGGGAATCTTTCCTCGTTCACTAGCGCGCCGGCAGCAGCTTGAGCGGATCGACCGGCCGGCTTTGCTGCCGGATTTCGAAATGCAGCTTGGGTTGGTCGGCGTCGGAACTGCCCACCTCGGCGATCTTCTGGCCCTTGCCCACCACCTGGTCCTTCTTGACCAGAATCTTGCTGGTGTGGGCATACACGGAAATGTAGTCGCTGTTGTGCCGGATGACCAGGAAGTCGCCATAGCCGCGCAGGCTGCCGACGTAGGTGACCTTGCCCGCCGCCGCCGCCTGCACCGGCTCGCCCATGCGTCCGGCCAGATCGATGCCCTTGTTGCTTTCCTTGCCGCCGCCGCCTTCGACGAATTCGCTGATGACCTTGCCCCCCACCGGCCAGGTCCAATCCACCGCTTCGGCGGGTGGAGTGGCGGGCACTGGCGGTGCCGCGGGTGTCGTCGCCACCGCGGCCGTGGCAATGCCCGCGGTTGCCGGCTGCGGTGGCGTTGCCGCCGGCGCCCTGGCTGGCGCGGCGGCCCCGTCGAGCGCCTTGGCCTGCACCAGCGCGGTTTCCGAATAGGCGATCTTGCCGCCCTTGGGCCAGCGCTTCAGCGTCTCGCCACCACTGACTGTCGACGCCGCCGGCTCCGGCGCCACCACCACCGGCGCCACGGTGACGATCGGCCTGACTTCCGCCTCGCCGTCGGGCGGCGCAATGCGCAATTCCTGGCCGACCTCGAGCTTGTTCGGATCGGTCAGGTTGTTCCAGGCGGCAACCTGCCGATGGTCGCGGCCATGATCCTGCGCGATCTTGCGCAGCGTGTCGCCCTTCTTGACGATGTAAAAACCCTCGCGGCCGGTCGCCGGCGCGGCAAGCACGGCAGCCGGAGCGGCGGCGGCCCCGCCTTCGACCACGACCGGCGCACTCGGCGCGCCCATGGGTGCCGGCGCACGGCTGGCACAACCGGCCAGGGCGACGACGATCGGCAAATAGAACCAGCGGCAAAGCGACATTCAATCGACTCCCGGCAACAGCGGCACGAAGCGAACCGGATCGAACCGCGTTTCCACCACGCCCTGTGCGGTCCTCTCGAACAGGTTGAGTACCTGGTCCTGGCTGCCCAGCGGCAGCATCAGGCGGCCGCCCGGCGCCAGTTGATCGAGCAATGCGCGCGGCACGGCGGCCGCCGCGGCGGCGACGACGATGGTATCGAAGGGCGCGGCTTCCGGCAGTCCCGCCATGCCGTCGGCGTGCTTGAGGCGGACGTGCGACAGCTTCGCGGTGCGTAGGTTGTCGCGCGCCTGCGCCAGCAGCGGCGCCAGCCGCTCGACGGCAAAGACCTCTTTGCTCAGGGTGCCGAGCACGGCGGCCTGATAGCCGCAGCCGGCGCCGACTTCCAGCGTCTTGCCCAGCGTGGCGCGCCCCGCCAGCAGGAGTTCGATCATGCGGGCGACGACATAGGGCTGCGAAATGGTCTGGCCGAGGATCAGCGGCAGCGCCGTGTCCTCGTAGGCGCGATGAGCCAGCGCCGGGCCGACGAAGACATGGCGCGGCACCGCCGCCATCGCCGTCAGCACCCGCTCGTCGCGGATGCCCTGCTCGCGCAGGCGCTCGATCATGCGCGCGCGCGTGCGCTGCGACGTCATGCCGATGCCCTGCAATGCCGTCATCGCGTCAGCCAGCGTTCCACCGCGCCCACTTGGCCGGTGTGGGTGAGGTCGATCTGCAGCGGCGTGATTGAGGCATAACCGTGGGCGACGGCGTCGAAATCGGTGCCGGCGCCGGCGTCGGCCGCCGCGCCGGCGGCGCCCACCCAATAGACCGTCTCATGCCGGGGCGTGAGTTGCGGCACGGCGGGTTCGGCCTTGTGCCGCCGGCCCAGCCGCGTCACCCGCACGCCTTCGAGCGCCGGCACGTCGGGCACGTTGACATTGAGCAGCACCGGTTCGCCGAAGCCATCGCGCAGGAAGCGCTCGACCAGTTCCCGGGCGAGCCGGGCGGCAGTGGCGAAATGATGTCCCTCCTTGCTGGCGAGAGAAACGGCGATGGCCGGCACGCCGAGCAGGTAGCCTTCCATGGCCGCCGCCACGGTGCCGGAGTAGATGGTGTCGTCGCCCATGTTGGCGCCGAGGTTGATCCCCGACACCACCATGTCGGGCAGGTGATCGAGCATGCCGGTGACCGCCAGATGTACGCAGTCGGTCGGCGTGCCGTTGACGAAATGGAAGCCATTGGCGGCCCGGCGCAGGCGCAGCGGCCGGTCGAGCGTCAGCGAGTTGCTGGCGCCGCTGCGGTCGCGCTCGGGAGCCACCACGGTGATGTCGGCCAAGGGGCGCAGCGCTTCGGCCAGCACCTCGATGCCCGGCGCGAAATAGCCGTCGTCGTTACTCAGGAGGATGCGCATGAAACGGGTCGAAGTGCCTTCGGCGGGAAAAACGGGAAGCGCGGAGTATACCGAATGTGCGGGCTGCTTCCGGCGCGGCAAACCTGTAAGCTTGCGGCTGGCCGCATTCCGGTGACATCGCTGCCCGGAAGCCACGCATTCGGAGGAACACAACATGGGCACCCTGATCGCCATCGGCGTCCTGTCGGCACTGACTTTGGTCGTGATCCTGCCGCCCTTGCGGCGCGCCCTGATCACCCGCCACGTGTTCGCCATTTTCAAGCGAATCCTGCCGACCATGTCGGATACCGAGCGGGAAGCCCTCGAAGCGGGAAGCGTCTGGTGGGAAGGCGAGTTGTTCCGCGGCCGGCCCGACTGGGCGAAGTTGCTCGACCTGCCGGCACCGAAACTGACCGCCGAAGAACAATCCTTCCTCGACAACGAGGCCGAGGAAGCCTGCCGCCTGGTGGACGACTGGCGGGTCTCGCACGAGCGTTACGACCTGTCGCCCGAGGCCTGGCAGTACCTCAAGGACAAGGGCTTCCTGGGCATGATCATCCCGAAGCGTTACGGTGGCCTCGGCTTCTCCGCCTATGCGCACTCCCAAGTGGTGATGAAGCTGTCGACGCGCTCGTCGGCGCTGGCGGTAAGCGCCATGGTGCCCAATTCGCTCGGGCCGGCCGAACTGCTGCTGCATTACGGCACCGAGGCGCAGAAAGACCACTACCTGCCCCGGCTGGCCAAGGGCATCGAGATCCCGGCCTTCGCGCTGACCTCGCCCTGGGCCGGATCCGACGCCGCCGCCATTCCCGACGTCGGCATCGTCTGCCGAGGCACCTGGCAAGGCCGGGAAGTGATCGGCATGCGCGTGACCTGGGACAAGCGCTACATCACGCTGGCGCCGGTCTGCACGCTGCTCGGCCTCGCCTTCCGGCTATTCGACCCCGACGGCCTGCTCGGCGGCCGCAAGGATCGCGGCATCACCTGCGCACTGGTACCGCACGACCATCCGGGCGTCGAGACCGGCCGCCGCCACCTGCCGCTGAACGGTGCCTTCACCAACGGGCCGACGCGCGGCCGCGAAGTGTTCATGCCTTTCGATTTCATCATCGGCGGCCCGGAGCGCATCGGCCAAGGCTGGCGCATGCTCATGGAAAGCCTGGCGGCGGGGCGTGGCATTTCCCTGCCTTCCTCGAATACCGGCATGGCCAAGCTCGCCGCCCGGGCGGTCGGCGGCTACGCGCGCGTGCGCAGCCAGTTCAACATGGCCATCGGCCGCTTCGAGGGCATCGAGGAGCCGCTGACGCGCATCGGCGCCAATACCTACATGATGGACGCGGCGCGCACGCTGACGGCCGGCGCCATCGACCTTGGCGAGAAGCCCTCGGTGGTCTCGGCCATCGTCAAGTACCACGTCACCGAACGCGCGCGGCAGGTGGTGAACGACGGCATGGACATTATCGGCGGCAAGGGCATCTGCCTCGGCCCCGCCAACTTCCTCGGCCGCGCCTACCAGCAGTTGCCGATCGGCATCACCGTGGAGGGCGCCAACATCCTGACGCGCAGCCTGATCATCTTCGGCCAGGGCGCAGTACGCTGCCACCCCCATGCTGGCGGAGATCCAGGCGGTGCAGAACGCCGACGCGAAGCAGGGCCTCGTGGACTTCGATGCCGCCCTGTTCGGCCATGTCGGCTACACGCTGAAAAACGGTCTGCGCGCGTTCTGGCACGGGCTGACCGGCTCGCATACCGTGCCGGTGCCCGACGTGGCGCCGGCAGCCCGCCGTTACTACCAACAGTTGACCCGCTTCTCGGCGGCCTTCGCCTACATCGCCGACATCTCGATGCTGGTCATGGGCGGCGACCTCAAGCGCCGGGAGAAACTCTCGGCGCGCATGGGCGACATCCTGTCCCAGATGTACCTGATCTCGGCCACGCTCAAGCGCTTCGAGGACGAAGGCCGCCAGCCGGCCGACGCGCCGCTGATGCATTGGGCGATCTGGGACGCCATGTACAAGGCGCAGCAGGCTTTCGACGGCGTCATCGCCAACTATCCGAACCGCTTCTTCGCCTTCTGGCTGCACAAGGTGATCTTTCCCTTCGGCCATCCCTACGTCGTGCCTTCCGACGCGGTTGGCCACGAAGTCGCCCGGGCGCTGATCGCGCCGGGACCGGCGCGGGAACGACTGACCGCGGGCTGCCATGTCCCGGCCGGCGACGACGAGCCGGTGGGCGCCATCGAACTGGCGCTGGCCGCCACCGTCGAGGCCGAGCCGATCGAGGCGAAGATCCGCAAGGCCGAGCGCGACGGCCGCTTCGAGGGCAACCCGACGGCCAACGTCCGCGACATCGCCGACGCCGCCTTGGCGGCCGGGATCATCGATGCGACGGAACACGAACTGATGCGCCGGCGCAACCGGCTGCGCGATATCGTCGTGCGCGTGGACGACTTTCCCTACGATTTCGGCGTCACCGGTGCCTCGCGGAGGCCCCGGCAGGCAGGTTCGCCGCTGTCGTGACCGCAGCGCAATTGCGGTATGCTGCGAGGGTCGGGGCAAAACCATCCGCCGCCGGGCGGAAGATAAGAAAAAAGACAAGGGCATGGAGAAGATCTGGCTGAAGAGTTATCCGGAAGGCATTCCCGCGGAGATCGGCCCACTCGCCGAGTCCTCGCTTGGCGAGCTCATGGACAAGGCCTGCCGGCGCCATGCCGACCAGACCGCTTACCTGAGCATGGGCATCGGCCTGAGCTACGCGGAACTTGACCGACAGTCGGCCGCTTTCGCCGGCTGGCTGCAAAGCATCGGCATCGGCAAGGGCGCGCGTGTCGCCCTGATGATGCCGAATCTCCTGCAATACCCCGTGTGCATGTTCGGCGCGCTGCGCGCCGGCTGCGTCGTGGTGAACTGCAATCCGTTATACACGCCGCGCGAACTCGAACACCAGATGCGCGATTCCGGCGCCGAAGTGATGGTCGTCGTCGAAAATTTCGCCCACACCGTCGAGCAGATCCTGCCGCGCACCTCGCTGCGTCACGTCGTCGTCACCTCGATGGGCGAAATGCTGGGGCCGAAGGGGCTGCTGGTGAACCTGCTGGTGCGTCACGTCAGGAAGCTGGTACCGCCCTGGCGCATTCCCGCCGCGGTCCGCCTCGGCGCGGCGCTGGCGACCGGACGCCGTAATGGATTCCGCGCACCGACCGTTGGCCTCGACGACCTGGCGTTCCTGCAATACACGGGCGGCACCACGGGCGTGGCCAAGGGCGCCATGCTCAGTCACGGCAACATCATCGCCAACGTCACGCAAGCCGGTCTCTGGATCAGCAAGTCGGTCAACGAAGGCGGGGAATGGGTCGTCACCGCCCTGCCGCTCTATCACATCTTCGCCCTCACCGCGAACTGCCTGATGTTCATGCGCCTGGGCGCCACCAACCTGCTGATCGCCGATCCGCGCAACATCCCGGGCCTGGTCAAGGAACTCGGCAGGCATCCGTTCTCGATCATCACCGGCGTGAACACGCTGTTCAACGCGCTACTGCATGATGAGCACTTCGCCACGCTCGACTTCTCGCGACTGAAAGTGACGCTTGGCGGCGGCATGGCCGTGCAGAAGCCGGTGGCCGACCGCTGGCACGAAGTGACCGGCAAGCCGCTGATTCAGGCCTACGGACTGACGGAGACCTCGCCGGCAGTCACCATCAATCCGCTCTACATCGATGCCTTCACCGGTTCGATCGGCCTGCCGCTGCCCTCGACGGAGATATCGATCCGCAACGATGCCGGCGATGAAGTGGCCGGCACCCTGCCCGGCGAACTCTGCGTGCGCGGCCCGCAAGTGACGCGCGGCTACTGGCAGCGCGCCGACGAAACCACTGCCGTGTTCCACGCCGACGGCTTCCTGCGCACCGGCGATATCGGCTACATCGACGACCAGGGGTTCATCTTCCTGGTCGACCGCAAGAAGGACATGATCCTGGTGTCGGGCTTCAACGTCTACCCGAATGAAGTGGAAGAGGTGGTGGCGGGCCATCCGGGCGTGCGCGAGGTGGCCGCCATCGGCGTGCCCGATGAACGCTCGGGCGAGGCGGTGAAAATATTCGTCGTGCGCAACGACCCGTCGCTGACCGCCGAAGCGTTGATCGCCCATTGCCGCACGCAACTCACTTCGTACAAGGTGCCGCGGCACGTGGAGTTCCGCGACGACCTGCCCAAGAGCAATGTCGGCAAGGTGCTGCGGCGGGCGCTGAAGGACGCTACCGCCGCCAGCGCCCCGCGTTAGCCGCCGCCTAGGGTTAGCCGCCGCTTGGCTACCCGCCGGCAATCGGCGGCCAGATGGCCAGCGTTTCGCCCTCCCGCAGTTGTCGTGATGCACGCTCGGCCGGCGGGACGAAATTGCCGTCGATCAGGACCAGGTGGCACGACTTCGGCGGCAGGGCGAAACGCTCGATGACCTGGAGGACCGTGGTCTCTTCTGCCAGGTCGAGCGTGAGCGAATTGTCCTTCTTCGCCTCCGCCGGCAGGTAGTCCTGCAGCATGGCGAAGAGCTTGAATGTTACTTTCATGCCGCCTTTTGCGCAGTGGCGAGATACGCGGCCATGAACGAGGTCGGATCGGCCAGCAGCCGGTCTTTCCAGGCGCCGAGCCGCGCACGGGTCTGGATCAGGCCGCGCAGCGCGCCGACGTGGTCGGTGCAGCCGATGCTGGTGGCGCCGATCAGCACGTCATCCTTGAACTGGAGCGAGAGGTAGCGGAAATTCTCCGCGTCGACCAGTTCGACGCCGTCACCGACCCCTTGCCACTGTCCGAAGGAGGTCGAAATCAAGCCGAGCGTGTCGAGGACATTGATCGCCAGGCTGCCCTGCGATGCCGATGCGTCGTCGGCCATGTTGTGTGCCGCGATGCGCGCCTGATCGGCGGCGTTGGGCTGGATGGCGTTCAACTCGGGCTGGCCAGAGTGGAAGCCGGTCGCCTCCGTGACGTCGCCCGCCGCGAAAATGTCCGCCACGGATGTCCGCATGCCCCCATCGACGCGAATGCCGCGGCCCATCTCGATGCCGCTGCCGGCGAGGAACTCGATGTTGGGCCGCACGCCGGCCGCGCAGATGACGAGATCGGCCATCATCGGCGTGCCGCCGCCGCTGACTTTCACCGCGAGCGCATCGCCCTGCCGTTCGATCGCCGTGATCGCCGCATTGACGTGCACGGCGATGCCCTTGGCTTCGACCCAGCATCGGATCATGCCGCCGGCCGTTTCAGTCATCATGCGCGGCACCATGCGGTCGCCCATCTCGACCACGGCCAGCTTGACGCCGCGCGCCGCCAGGGCCTCCATGATGATGCAGCCGATGAAACCGGCGCCGAGTTGCAGCACGCGGCTGCCGGGTTTCGCCTTCTCGGCGATGGCGCGCGCGTCGGCGAGTGTCCAGCAGGTATGCACATTCGGCAAATCCATGCCGGGCACGCTCGGCCGGATCGGCCGCGAGCCGGTGGCGATCAGCAGTTTGTCATAGCCTTGGCGCTGGCCATCGGCGAACTCGACCTGCTTCGCCAACGGGGCCACCCGGGCGACGCGCCCTTGCACGAGCCGGATGTTCAGCCGCGCGTAGTGGTCGGCATCCTTGCGCAGATAGGTACCCTGCTCGGTGATGTTGCCGTGCAGGAAATAAGGAATCGCCATGCGCGAATACGGCGGCTCCGGCTCGTCGCCGATCAGGACGATATCGGCCGCCGGTTGCAGGCGGCGTAGCGTTTCCGCGGCAAA
The DNA here is from genome assembly GCA_016704145.1 of Rhodocyclaceae bacterium. GTDB lineage: Bacteria > Pseudomonadota > Gammaproteobacteria > Burkholderiales > Rhodocyclaceae > Fen-999. The sequence goes on from JADJAS010000001.1 coordinate 333,911, forward strand.
GACCCCGGCGGGGCCGTTGCCGACGATGACATGCTTCATCGCTCAGAGCCCCAGACGCTTGAGCGTATCCTGCGTCGGCACGCCGTTGGCATCCCAGCCGCGCGTCTTGTAATACTCGGGCTTCATCTTGTCGATGCCGTTCACCAGGCCCTTGGCCGGGCCGGTCTTGGCCGGTTCGGTCTTCAGGCGCGGTGGCAGGTCGTCGTCCTTGGCGGTGAATCCCGCCGCCAGGTTGAACTGGCGTTCCATGTTCCAGATACGCTCGCCGACCTCGTTCAGCTTCTCCATCGACCAATCGCCCTCGCAGGCGGCGGCGATCTGCGGCTGCACATCGGCCAGCGTCCAGGCGAAGGACGTGAACACACAGATGCCGGCGGAATCGAACACCGCCGTCGCGTCCTGGAAAGCCTTGACCAGATCGGCCTTGCCATCGGTGACGAGAGGATCGGTCTTGACCGGAATGCCGAACACCTCGGAGGCGACCGTGTAGCTGCGCAGGTGGCAGGCACCGCGATTGGAAGTGGCATAGGTCAGGCCCATGCCCTGAATACCGCGCGAATCGTAGGCCGGAAATTCCTGTTTCTTCACCGACATCGAGAGTTCCGGCCGGCCGTACTTCGCGCACATCCGCGCCGAACCCAGCCCGAGTTCCTTGCCGAAGCCCTCGCCCCTCGCGGTCATCTGCGCCAGCTCGCACAATGCCTTGGCAGAGCCGAACGGTGCTTCCATGCCGATCTGCTCCTGCTTGATGATGCCCAGCTCGTAGAGTTCCATCGCCGCGCCGACGGTGGCGCCAAAGGAGATCGGGTCGAAACCATCCTCGTTGCAGATCAGGTTGGCGAACTGCAAGGCTTCGAGGTCGCCCACGCCGTTGGCGGCCCCCAGCGCCCAGGCCGCCTCGTATTCCAGGCCGCCGGAGGCGCCCCAGTATTCCGGCTTGTTCACCACGCTGAAATGGGTCTCGTCGATCTTCGAGATACGCCCGCAAGCAATCGTGCAGCCGAAGCAGGCGGCGTTGGTGACCAGGTGCGATTTGCCGTCGGTCGGCCGCTTTTCGTGCATGGCCTCGGCGGAAATCTTGCGTGCCTCCTCGAACTGCACGTCGCGGTGGTTGCGCGTCGGCAGCGCGCCCATTTCGTTAATGACATTCATCAGCACCTGCGTGCCGTAGGTCGGCAAGCCCTGGCCGGTGACGGCGTTGTCGGCCAGCACTTTCTTGCCGGCGGCGGCGGCGGCCATGAACGCCTTGGGGTCCCTGACGCTCGAGGTGCCGAGCGTGCCGCGCACGGCGACCGCCTTGAGGTTCTTCGAGCCCATCACCGTGCCGACACCCGAACGGCCGGCGGCACGGTGCAGGTCGTTGACGATGCAGGCGTACAGCACGCCATTCTCGCCGGCGCGGCCGATGCTGGAAACGCGAACTTGCGGGTCCTGATGTGCCTTCTTGATGATCTCCTCGGTCTGCCAGACGGTCTTGCCCCACAGGTGGCCGGCATCGCGCAGCTCGGCCTTGCCGTTCTCGAGCCACAGGTAAACAGGCTTGGGACTCCTGCCTTCGAAGATGATCATGTCCCAGCCGGCGAACTTGAGTTCGGCACCGAAATAGCCGCCGGAGTTCGAACAGGCGATCGCGCCGGTCAGCGCGCCCTTGGTCACCACCGAGTAACGGCCACCGGTCGAGGCTGGCGTGCCGGTCAGCGGGCCGGTGGTCATGATCAGCTTGTTGGCCGGCGAAAGCGGATCGACCTTGGGATCGACTTCACTGACGAAATACTTGGTGGCCAGTCCGCGCTGGCCAAGATACTGCTGCGCCCATTCCATGTTGAGCGGTTCGCGCTTGCAGGTGCCGTTGGTGAGGTCAACGCGCAATACATTACGGGTCCATGCCATGGTGTTTCCCTCCGCTCAGGCGCTGGCGCGCGATGAAGTATCGGTCTTGTCAGCCCAGGCGCGCATCTTGTCGAGGCCCGTCCAGTCGGCATCGACGTAGGTGATGGCGCCGGTGGGGCAGGCGGTCGCACAAGCAGGATCGCCGCCGCAGAGGTCGCATTTCTGCACCTTGCCGGTATCGGCGACGTAATTGACCGTGCCGAACGGGCAGGCGATGGTGCACACCTTGCAGCCGACGCAGGTGGCCTCATTCACCACCTTGGCGCCGGTGCCGGCATCGACGCGGATCGCATCGACCGGGCAGGCATTCAGGCACCAGGCCTCGGCGCACTGCGTGCAGGTGTAGGGTACCTTGCGACCTTCATGCTCGAAGTTGAATACCTTGATGCGGGACTTCGCGGGGTTGAACACGCCATGGTGCTCGAATGAACACGCCATCTCGCACTGCAGGCAGCCGGTGCACTTGGCGGCGTTGATGTGCAGCGATTTCTGCATATCGGACTCCTCGGGTGGATTGTTGTTTTGGCCGGCCGGGCAACAAAACCGGATATGCGCAAACTAGCATATTCACCCTGGCGCTTCAACATCGCGGCAACCGGCGACGGTTATCGGCGCCAGTGGAATACGGGGATATGCCGCACGTTCGACGAAGCGTGGGAAAACAGGGTCGAACCCGCCACGATCAGCCAGAACAGCACCGCGCGCACCGATTCGTCCCACGCCATCCACACAACCAGCACCAGTTTGATTTCCAGGGCCACGCCGGAGGCTTCGAGCAGGTGACCCGGACGTTTCCAGGTGTCGAGCGCCAGCATGATCGCGCCGGTGGCGACCAGGGCCGCCACCGCCCGGCCCGCCGATACCGGCGCACCGAGCAAGGCCGCGCCCAGCACCACGACGGCCACCATGTGCAGGCCGCGCAGCAGGATATTGGCCCAGCGCAGCGGTTCGGAAAGTTTGCGGTTCATAATCGGCTCGATCGAGGCAACAGCAAGCGCATTTCTAACATGACCAAGCCGCCGTCGGCGTTCCACATCGAACGCGAAACCGGTGCCACGCGCCAGGAATACCTTCGCCAGCTGCGCCTCGCCCTGCCGGGCGCCATCTCGGCTGACGATGGCTTCGTCATCGCGGCGGATGGCCGGGCCAGCCTGGAAATCACGGTCACCGAGCTGCCGCCGCACACCATTGCCGCCCTGACGCTGCCCCGCCTGAAAGTCAGCCTTCGCGGCACGGCGGGCGACGACGCCGAACTGGCCGCCCTGCTCGACCGCCTCGACCGCGCCATGCAGCGCGGTGGCGGCTAGGCGGACGCACCGACCCGTTCGTAATAGCGCGCCCGGTAGAGCAAGCGCCGCCGCCAAGGGGTTTCGCTGAACCCGGCGCGGTCATGCAGCACGTTGTTGCTGACCAGACCCATGCCGGGTTCGAGTCGACCGTGCAGCGTCCAGGGTGTCGGCCTCGCCAGGATGCCTTCCAGCGCCGCCCTGGCAGCCTGCATCGCTGCATCCTGTCTCCAGGCGATGCTGACCGTGCGCGCCGTGTAGCGCATGTGCAGCGTGCCATCGGCGTTCACCGAGAACACCGGCCCCGGCTGCTCGGCGCGCGCGACTCCGTTCTCGTCGAGGCGCGGCGGAATGGTCATCGCGTCGGGCTCCGAGAGTGCGCGAACGTAATCCGGATTCTCGTCGCGCAGCAGGATGTAGGCGATCTCGTGATCGAGCAGCTGGTTCTCGCCGCCGCTGGCCGCGCTTTCGACGCAATGGAGCAGCAGGCCGCGCACGGTGCGCTCGGGCGGGTTGTAGTAGCCGTCGGTGTGCCACTTGATCGGCTTGTCGGTGTATGGAATGAATTCGCGCCGCTCGCCGCGTTCCTCGGCGCCGCGCACCGAGATCGGCGAAATGGCGGCGTCATCGGTGAGCCAGTGGTTGTCGAGCGTCGTCAGGCCGAGTTGGGCGCCGAGCCGGCGCGGGATGTCCTTGTCGGCATCACGGCCGGACTGCCCCGCATACACGGCCATGTTGGCGATGGCGTTCAGCCCCAGCAGGCGGTCGCGCTCCGCCAAAGTCAGGCGTCGCGGATCGCCGATCTCGACCAGGATGTCTTCGAGCCGGCGCGGCGCGGTGTCGAGCTTGCGCTGCCGCCACCGAGCATAGGCCCGCGTGTCGTCGAGCTCGAAAGGCGAAGTCACATCATTCTCCAGGTGCAGTGTCTGGCCTGGCTCGCTGGGCGCCGCCGCCAAACAACCCCGCCAGCGTCTTTTCCAGGGCCTTGAGCACCTCGGGCACCTCGATCTCCATCACCTGATCGATCGCCCACAGGCGGTCCTTTTCCGGCAGGCCTTCGCGCAGGCAGGCAGCGAACAGACGCTTGAAGCCGAAATCGGGTCCATCGACACCGTAGTCGAAATCGGCATACTCCCCACCGCGGCGGTTGAACAGGTCGATGACATGGCGCCGACAGGAGTCCGGCTCGGCGACATCCAGCAGCATGTCGCTGTTTTCCTCGACAATGTCCGCCACGCGGCGCGCCAGTGCCGTGGTGAACTCGACGCGCCGCTCGGGCGGCAACTTGATGGCGGCGATGCGGTCGGCCGCGACGACGATGAAGACCAGGAACTCGCAAACGAAATCGAAGTACGGCCGGCCGATGTCGATGTCGTAATTCGCCTGGCGCATCCGCTTGATCGCGTCGATCGCCAGTTTCCAGCCCAGGATGCCCGCCACCGACGCCAGCGCTGCGGCGGACCGCTCGCCTTCGGTGTGGAAGCGGCTGCGGATGCGAACGGCCATATCGTGCCTAAGGCGGGTACCTCAGTACCCGCCCTTGCCCTTCGGTTGCGGCAAGCCGGCGACCTTGCAGCCCTGCTTGGCCGCGCCGCCATCCGGGAACAGATCGAACAGCAGGTTGCTGTCGGCCTCGGGCATGCCGCCTTCGTCTTGCAAGCCCTTGACCAGATTGCGCAGGTTGGGCGTATGGCCGTCCTCCCGGTACTTCTCGCGCAGATACTTGATGACCTTGTGATGCTGCTCGGTCAGCGCCAGACCGCAAGCCTCGGCGATCACCCGCGCCGCCTCGTCGCTGTAATCCGGCTCGAGCAGATAGCCGTAATCGTCGACTTCCCTCTCCTCGCCGTTGATGACATAGCCCATGACGTGCTCCTGTTCGATGAAGAATCAATGACTTACTTCTTGCGCAGATAAAACTCGTGGGCGCCGCGCGCCATCGGCAGCATCGCCAGCACCTCGACCGAGGCGCTGTGACCCCAGGCCTGCACATCATCGACCGCGCCCGGGCAGTCGCTGACCATTTGCAGCACTTCGCCGGCCTTCATGCCGTCGAGCAGCTTTTTGGCTTCCAGAATCGGTCCGGGGCAGGACACGCCGCGCATGTCGAGCGTGACGTGCGCCACCGGTGTCGCGTGCGCGCCGCCCGCCTTGCGCAAGGTGTAGGCGGTCTTGCCATCCGGCCGCCGGTCGCTGGCCACCAGTTCGTTGCCGGTGAACTTGCACCAAGCGAACAGGTCGTCCGAAGTGCCGGGACAATCGGAGACCAGCAGCATGCTCTGCCCCGGCTGCAGGTCGTCGATGATCTTCTTGGCGCCCAGCAACGGCGCGGGACAAGGCATCCCGCTCATGTCGATGGTTACCGTGGGTTGCTCCAACATGTGAAATCTCCTTCCATGAATGCTCTATCTACGCTTCGCCGACGGCGGCCACCGACTTGTGCGGGACGAAGATGCCGCAACCCCGGCCGCGCTCGCCGCCGATGCCCCGGTGCTGGAGACGCAGCGACGTTGGGGCGTCGAGGCCGGCGATCATCAAGCTGAAGCCGCGCCATTCGCCTTCGCGACCCACCGACCGCCGCGCCTTGCCGCAGACCAGTTGCGCCGCGCCGACACCGAGGGCCGCCAGATCCGACTGGCAGCGCTCGAGGAAGCGTCCCTCGTCGGACTCGCCCACCGAAACGAACGACGCGTACAAGACCCTTGCCGGCCACAGTCTCCGCTCACTCATCGCGCTGACGCCAACCTCGCCGCCCAGGTCGAGCCGCTGCCCGACCAGCCCGGCGGCGGCCTTCGCCCGCCAGCCCGGCAAGCGCAGTATCAACCGCGCGCGCCGTGTCAGGTACAACTCGAAGTCACCCGCACTGACGCCGGCCAACGGGTGCACCCCGGCGCCGGGTTCATCCGCCAACCAGCTCATGCTCTCGCGCAGGGCGCGCCAGAGCCGGTCGGCATAGTCGATGGCGATCGCCCGACCTTGCAGGCCGAACACGAAGTCGAGGACTTCGTCGTCCGCGCCGCCTAACCCGACAGAGTCCGCCTTGACCATTCCAACATTCCCTTCGCCCAACGTTCCGCCGTGACCGGATCGATGTCGAAAATTGTGAAACGCGTCCGCTCGCGGATGCGGATCCGCAGCATGGCCATGCCGCCGGCCTCGTATTCCACCTGCTGCAATTCGATTTCCTGATTGCCGATGGGCACCCGGAATTTGTCTATGCTGGCAACACGCTCCACGGCTTGGCTCCGACGGCGATAACGGGGCCGTACTATGGCACCGGAGCCGCCGTCGCGGCCATCACCGGATTGGCTTGCCGTCATGCACTCCTTTCGGGTAGGTGAGGCTAGCCCGTTTTGGGAGGAAAATCTACCAATCAGAGGTATGGCCGCCTGGCGGCTGGCTACTTACCATGCGTCAGCCTGATGTCGATCGAAGCACGTCCCGGAACTTGCGCTTGCCTGGCCGGCGGCACGTCGAAGCAAACAGAACCTTGCGAGGAGAGAACACGATGGCCAAGCCACTTTACCCAACCCCATTGCTGGACCAGCTCGAATCCGGTCCGTGGCCCAGTTTCGTCACCGGCCTGAAGCGGCTGGCGAAGGACAAGGATTACATGGTCGATGTACTCGGCCACCTCGAACACTCCTACAAGACCCGCAAGGGTTACTGGAAAGGTGGCACCGTGGGCGTCATCGGCTATGGCGGCGGCGTCATCCCCCGCTTCACCGAGATCAAGGACGAAAAAGGCGAGCCCGTGTTCAAGGATGCCGCCGAGTTTCACACCCTGCGCATCATGCCTCCGCCCGGCATGCACTACGATACCGCCACCTTGCGCAAGTTCTGCGATATCTGGGAAAAGCATGGTTCGGGCCTGATCGCGCTGCACGGCCAGTCCGGCGACATCATGATGCAGGGCTGCACTACCGAGAACGTGCAAAAGGCCTGGGACGAAATCAACATGATGGGCTTCGACATGGGCGGCGCCGGACCGGCGGTGCGCACCTCGATGTCCTGTGTCGGCGCGGCACGCTGCGAGCAGTCGTGCTTCGACGAAGCCAAGGCGCATCGCATGGTGGTCAATAACTTCCTCGACGACATCCATCGCCCCGCCCTGCCCTACAAGTTCAAGTTCAAGTTCTCCGGCTGCGGCAACGACTGCATGAATTCGATCCAGCGCGCCGACATGGCCGTCATCGGCACCTGGCGCGACAACATGGGCACCGACGAAGCGCTGGCGCGGAAATGGTTCGCCAAGCACGGCATGAACGAACTGGTGAACGACGTCATCGGCATGTGCCCGACCCGCGCCATCCAGCTCAAGGATGCCGGTGCCGTCGGCAAGGACGCGCACATCTCGAGCGTCAAGATCAACGACACCCAGGCCCTGGAAATCAACAACAAGGACTGCGTGCGTTGCATGCATTGCATCAACGTCATGACCGGCGCGCTGGCGCCGGGCCAGGACAAGGGCGCCACCATCCTGGTCGGCGGCAAGCGCACCCTCAAGATCGGCGACCTGATGGGCACGGTCATCGTACCCTTCTTCGACCTGAAGAACGACGAAGACTATGAGAAGCTGGTCGAGCTCGGCCAGACCATCGTCGATTTCTTCGCCGAGAATGCGCTCGAACATGAACGCACCGGCGAGATGATCGAGCGTATCGGCCTGGTGAACTTCCTCGAAGGCATCGGCCTCGAGATCGATCCGAACATGGTGTCCAGCCCGCGCATGAATCCCTACGTGCGCATGGATGGCTGGGACGAGGAAGTGGCCAAGGCCAACGCCCGCAAGACGGCGGCCTGACGCCGCCGCGCGTGAAAGTCAGGCGTGGCGCCACGCCTGACTTTCGCCGAAGCCGAGACCCTGCTCCGATAGCGACAATTAGCGACCTGCCTGGAGACCAGCAATGACACAAGCCCAACCACGACGCGCCGACGAATGCGGCGTGCCGGACAGCAAGAAGTTCCTGCACCCGAAGCTCGCCGCCAATTACGGCAACTGGAAGACCCATGACCGCCCCCGCCCCGGCGTGCTGCACCATGTCGCGAAGACCGGCGACGAGGTATGGTCGGTTCGCGCCGGCACGCAGCGCCAGATGGACGTCTATACCATCCGCAAGCTGTGCGACATCGCCGACCAGTTCGCCGAGGGCCATGTCCGCTTCACCATCCGTTCCAACATCGAATTCATGGTCTCCGACGAGGCCAAGGTGGCACCGCTGATCGCCAAGCTGGAAGCGGAAGGCTTTCCCGTCGGCGGCACCGGCAACTCGGTGTCGATGGTCGCCCACACCCAGGGCTGGCTGCATTGCGACATCCCTGGCACCGACGCCTCGGGCGCGGTGAAGGCCTTGATGGATGAATTGATCGACGAGTACAAGCACGAGCAGATGCCGAATCGCGTCCGCCTCTCCACCTCCTGCTGCGAGATCAATTGCGGCGGCCAGGCCGACATCGCGATCGTCATCCAGCACACCAAGCCGCCAAAAATCAACCACGACCTCGTCGCCAACGTCTGCGAGCGCCCGGCGGTCGTCGCGCGCTGCCCGGTGGCGGCGATCCGGCCGGCGCTGGTGAACGGTAAGCCGACGCTGGAAGTCGATGAGAAGAAGTGCGTCTGTTGCGGCGCCTGCTATCCGCCCTGCCCGCCCATGCAGATCAACGACCCGGAGCACTCCAAGTTCGCCATCTGGGTCGGCGGCAAGAATTCCAATGCCCGCAGCAAACCGACTTTCCACAAGATGGTGGCCGCCGGCATCCCGAACAATCCACCGCGCTGGCCCGAAGTCAGCACCATCGTCAAGACGATCCTGACCACCTACAAGGAAGACGCCCACCCCTGGGAGCGCATGGCCGACTGGATCGACCGCATCGGCTGGCCGCGTTTCTTCGAAAAGACCGGTCTGCCCTTCACCAAGTACATGATCGACGACTGGCGTGGCGGACGCGCCAACCTCAACGCGTCGGCCCACATCCGGTTCTGAACGCGGGGGAACGATGAAGTTTGCCATCCTGATCAACGAAGGCCCCTACACGCACCAGGCGTCGGATTCGGCCTACCAGTTCGCCAAGGCGGTACTGGCCAAGGGGCACGAAATCTTCCGTATTTTCTTCTACCACGACGGGGTCAATAACGCGACCCGCCTGACCACGCCGCCGCAGGACGACCGCAACATCGTCAATCGCTGGTCAAAGCTGGCCGAGGAGCACAAGCTGGACATGGTGGTCTGCGTCGCCGCCGCCCAGCGTCGTGGCATCGTGGACGAAGGCGAAGCCAAGCGCAACGGCAAGGACGCCACCAACCTGGCGCCCGGTTTTCGCATCTCTGGCCTCGGCCAGTTGATCGAAGCCGGCATCCAGGCCGACCGCATGGTCACGTTCGGCGACTGAGGGGAACCCCATGACAATCAAGAAATTCATGATGGTGAACCGCAAGGCGCCCTACGGCACGGTCTATGCGCTGGAGTCGCTGGAGGTCGTGCTGATCGCCGCCGCTTTCGAGCAGGATGTGTCCCTCGCGTTCCTCGATGACGGTGTCTATCAACTCAAGAAAGGCCATCAGACCAAGGGGGTCGAGATGAAAGCCTTCGAAAAAACCTATGGTGCGCTCGAGGACTACGACGTCACCAAGCTTTACGTCGACCAGGAGTCGCTGGCCGGGCGCGGCCTGACCGCCGACGACCTGTGCGTGCCGGTGGAAATCATGTCGCGCGCCGATCTGGGCAAGCGCATGGAGGAGCAGGACGTGCTCCTGTCGTTCTGAGGGAAACATCATGCTGAATATCGTCAACAAGTCCCCCCTGGATCGCGGTTCGCTCGATTCCTGCCTGCAATCCGCCGAACCCGGCGCCATCCTGCTCATCGAGGACGGGGTGTACGCAGCCACCCGCGGCAGCGCGGGTGAAGCCAGGCTGAAAGCCGCCGCCGGCAAGTTCAAGCTCTTTGCGCTGGGCCCGGACATGGAAGCGCGCGGCATTGCCGATCGCGCCATGGACGGGGTCACTTTGATCGATTACGCCGGTTTCGTCGATCTGGTGGCCGAATACAACACCTGCCAATCCTGGCTCTGAACGCAGCACGATCACTCACTTAGGAGAATATCGAAATGGCTATCGAAGTTAATGGCAAGTCCTACGAAGTCGACGAAGAAGGTTATCTGATCAACCTCGGCGACTGGAACGAGGAAGTCGGCAACTTCCTGGCGCAGCAGGAAGGCGTCAACATGACCGACCAGCACTGGGAAGTCATCAATTTCCTGCGCGACTACTACAACGAATTCCAGATCGCCCCGGCCGTGCGCGTGCTGACCAAAGCCATCGGCAAGAAGCTCGGCCCGGAGAAGGGCAACAGCCAGTACCTGTACGAGTTGTTCCCCTATGGCCCCGCCAAGCAGGCGTGCAAGATCGCCGGCCTGCCGAAGCCGACCGGCTGCGTCTAGGCTGGCATAGCCGTCGTTTACGCCAAGCGGGCGGCAGCGCCCGCCTGGCGGTTCCTCGGCCCTGCTCCCCCAGCAAGCCGTACTTGCGAGATGCCATGACGACCCTCTTCGCGATCCTCTTCTACCTTGCCACGGCCTTGTTTGTCGCCGGGCTGGCGTACAAGATTCTCGATTTCGCCCGTACCCCGGCGCCATTGTCGATTCCGACGACGCCGGCACCGACCACGCGCGGCGGCGTCGTCTTTCGCATGTGCCGCGAAGTCGTGTTCTTCGAAAGCCTGTTCAAGGGCAATCTCTGGATCTGGACATTCGCGGCCCTGTTCCACTTCGGCCTGGCCCTGGTCGCGGTTCGGCATCTGCGTTACTTCACCGAACCGGTGTGGTCGTGGGTAGCTTTCGCCCAGCCCTTCGGCATGTACGCCGGCTTCGCCATAGTTGCCGGCCTTGGCGGTCTGTGGGCGCGACGTTTTCTGGTCGAGCGCATCCGCTACATCTCGACGGTCTCCGATCACCTGATGCTCGCCCTGCTGGTGCTGATCGGCCTCAGCGGCCTGGCCATGAAGTTCCTGACGCACACCGACATCGTCGGCGTCAAGGCATTTTTCCTCGGCCTAATGCGCTTCGACATCCAGCCGCTGCCCGATGACCCGCTCCTTGGTGTTCATCTTCTGCTGGTGGCGACGTTGATGATCGTATTCCCGTTCAGCAAGCTGCTGCACGCGCCCGGAGTGTTTTTCAGTCCTTCGCGCAATCAGGCCGACAACCCGCGCGAAGCGCGCCATCTGGCGCCCTGGGCGGCCGCCCTGGAGAAGCACTGAGATGGCCGCCCCGGACGCCAAGGCCAAGGTCGAAGCCCCCGCATTCCGGGAGTTTGCCACCGTGCCCGCGATCCAGCCAGACGCGACCGAGAATATCCGCTCTTATGTCGCCAGCGACAAGATCCAGGAGGCCATCGGCTTTCCCGGCAAGCTGGCCGAGGACTGGCGGGAAACCCATGACAAAGCGATTGGCCGCATGGGCGAACTGCTCGAGCGCTATCGCTCGCTCAAGGTCTATCTCGACGCCTGCGTGCATTGCGGCGCGTGCACGGATAAGTGCCACTACTTCATCGGCACCAACGACCCCAAGAACATGCCGGTCGCCCGCCAGGATCTGATGCGCAGCGTCTACCGCCGCTATTTCACCCCGGCGGGCAAGTGGTTCCCAAGCCTGGTCGGCGCGCGCGACCTGACCAGGGAAGTGCTCGACGAGTGGTTCACCTACTACTGGCAGTGCTCCGAGTGCCGGCGCTGCTCGGTGTTCTGCCCTTACGGCATCGATACCGCCGAGATCACCATGGCCGGCCGCGAGATCCTCGATTCAGTGGGCTATGGCCAGAAATACTCGAACGAAATCATCGGCAAGGTGCACAAGATCGGCAATAACCTCGGTCTGCCCGGCCCGGCGCTCGAAGACACCCTCAACGGCCTCGAAGAGGACGTCAAGGAAGATACCGACGTCGACGTCAAGTATCCGCTCGACGTACAGGGCGCCGAGGTGTTGCTGGTCACCCCCTCGGCGGACTTCTTCGCCGAGCCGCACATCGAAAGCCTGATCGGCTATGGCAAGGTCTTCCACGCCGCCGGCATTTCCTGGACGCTGTCGACCAAGGCTTCCGAAGCCGGCAACTTCGGCATGTTCATCGGCAACTACGACCAGTTGCGCAAGATCGCCCTGCGCGTGCGCGAAGCGGCGCTGGAACTCGGCGTCAAGCGCATCGTGGTCGGCGAGTGCGGCCATGCCTGGCGCGTCGCCTACGCCTTCTGGAACACGTTGACCGGCATCGGCGCCGGCGCCAACGATCCCTTTGCCGTCGAACTGCAAAAGCAGCTCGATCCGCACTACAAGCAGCCCTCGCACATCTGCGAAGTCACCTGGGACTTGATCCAGGCCGGCCGCCTGAAGTTCGACAAAGAGGCCAACGACGGCCGCATCATCACTTTCCACGATTCCTGCAACGTGGCCCGCGCCTCGCGCATGGGCGACTATCCCGGCGGCCAATTCGACATTCCGCGCAACATCATCAAGGCGGTGGCCAATAACTATTTCGAGATGGCGCCCGACACCACCCGCGAAAAGACCTTCTGTTGCGGCGGTGGCGGCGGCCTGCTCACCGACGAGTTGCTGGACATCCGCGTCAAGGGCGCGCTGCCGCGCATGGAAGCCCTCAAGCGGGTCGTCGACGATCACGGCGTCAATTTCATGGCCACCATCTGCGCCATCTGCAAGGCCCAATTCACCAAGGTGCTGCCCTACTACGGCTTCAAGATGGGCCTGGTGGGCGGCGTGCACCAACTGGTCAGCACCGCCATCCACCTCGGCAACGAGCAATAACATTCCCGGAGACAAACGCCATGTCACTCACGACCGAAGCCAAGGACACCAAGCTGTCGTTCCGCCGATTCAAGGACGGTGACACCAAGGTCAAGCGCTGGCAGGACAATATTTTCCAGGCCAGTTGGTCGCACAAGTGCCCGACCTACATCCAGTCTACGCCGCCCTGCCAGGGTTCCTGCCCGTCTGGCGAAGACATCCGCGGTTACCTGAACATCGTGCGCGGCATTGAAAAGCCACCGGTCGGCGCCGACGGCAAGCCGGCGATGCCTTGGCAGGAGTATGCCTGGCGGCGCCTCACCGAGGCCAACCCGCTGCCGGCGGTGATGGGCCGTGTCTGCCCCGCGCCGTGCGAGACCGGCTGCAACCGCAACCAGGTCGAGGACCATGTCGGCATCAACTCGGTGGAGCATTTCCTCGGCGAATACGCCATCAAGAACAACCTCCAGTTCAACAAGCCCGAGAAGCTCAGCGGCAAGAAAGTCGCGGTGATCGGCGGCGGCCCGGCCGGCCTGTCGGTGGCCTACCAACTGGCGCTCAAGGGTCATGCTGTCACCATCTTTGAAGAGCATGAGTTCCTCGGTGGCATGATGCGCTACGGCATCCCGGGCTACCGGACGCCGCGCGACGTGCTCGACGCCGAGGTCCAGCGCATCCTCAACCTTGGCGTCGTCGCCAGGACCAAGACCCGCATCGGTACCGACATCACCATGGCGAAGATCCGCCAGGACTTCGATGCCGTGTTCCTCGGCCTCGGCGCCCAGGCGGGCCGCGCCTTGCCCATCGACGGCGACACCAGCGCGTCGAACGTGGTTACCGCCACCGCCTTCCTCAAGGCCTTCAATGACGGTCGGCTGCGCCACGTCGGCAAGCGCGTGGTCGTGGTCGGTGGTGGCGATACCTCGATGGACGTCGCCACGGTCGCCCGCCGTCTCGGTCATATCACCGATGCGAAGCCGACCGACTGGGAAGGGGCCATCGCCGGCAAGCTGGCGCAGGACGTCGCCGATGTCTCGGCGCGTCAGGGTGCCGACGTGGTGCTGACCTCGGTATTCACCACCGACAAGATGATGGCCAGCAAGCATGAAATCGAGCATGCGCAAGCCGAGGGCATCGAGATCATGGGCGGCTGGATGCCGGTCGGCGTCGTCAAGGGCGCCGACGGTCGCGCCACCGCCCTGAAGGTTTGCCAGTGCGAAGCCAAGATGGCCGGCGGCAAGCTTGAGATCAAGAAGATCGAGGGTAGCGAGAAGGACCTGCCAGCCGACCTGATCGTTTCCGCGATCGGCCAAGCGGTTGATTTCACCGGTCTCGAGGAATTCAACAACGGCAAGGGTGGCCTCACCGCCGACAAGAACTACCAGGTGCAGAACCAGCAAGGCGTATTCGCCGGCGGCGACGTGATCCGGCCGCATCTGCTCACGACCGCCATCGGCCACGGCGCGATCGCCGCCGACACCATCGACCAGTTCCTGATGGGCATTCCGGTCGGTCGCCGTCCGAAGATCGACGTGCACACCTTCGACCTCATGCGCAAGTACGTCGAGAAGGGCGTCGGCTTCGAGGAAATCAAAGAGCCGTTACGCGGTACCAGCGACTCGAAAAACGTGGTGCACAACTTCGACAACCGATCCGACCGCTACGTCATTCCCCACGATGAGTTGTTTCTCGGCCACTTCCAGTACACGCCGCGTAACCAGCGCGTCATCACGCACCTGACCAAGGATGAAGCACTGGGCAACTTCGAGGAGCGTCTCGACCCGCTCGACGAAAAGCAGGCGATGGCCGAGGCCAAGCGCTGCATGAGCTGCGGCCTGTGCTTCGAGTGCGACAACTGCATCGTCTATTGCCCGCAGACCGCCGTCTACAAGGTCAAGAAGACCGACGCGACCACCGGCCGCTACGTCGCCACGGACTACGACAAATGCATCGGCTGCCACATCTGCCACGATGTCTGCCCGACCGGCTACATCCAGATGGGCTTGGGCGAATAGCGAGGAATTGCTCCATGCGACGTGCGGCAACACTGCTCGCGCTCGGCGTCCTGTCATGGCTGACTTTGCCGGTCGGCTCCGTCCGGGCGGCCGATGCCACTCCCAAGCCGACCATCAGGATTGCCAGCGAGGGAAGCTGCATCGCGCCACCCGAGGAGATGCGCCGCAATCACATGGAGATGCTCAAGCATCAGCGCGACAGGACGCTGCGCCAAGGCATGCGCGGCGAGAAAGCGAGCCTCAACGAGTGCATCGCCTGTCACGCCAGCAAGTCGACCGGCTCGGTGCTGGGCAAGGATAATTTCTGCGAAAGCTGCCATGCCTATGCCGCCGTGAAACTCGACTGCTGGGACTGCCACCAGCCCAAGGCGGGATTCAGTGCCACCGGAGCCAAGCCATGAGCCATAACGATCGCCGCGGCTTCCTCGCCGCAACGGCCGGTCTCGGGATGGTCGCCCTCGCCCCCGGCGTGCACCTGATGCAGGTGGCGCAGGCCCAGACCAAGCGAGCGGCAGGTGAACCCGCCTCCAGGCTCCAGCGCTGGGGCATGCTGATCGACACCACCAAGTGCGCCGCTGGCTGCGACGCCTGCGTCAAGGCCTGTGCCGCCGAGAATGGCATCAACGAGACGGTGGCCGACCCGCGTCAGGCCTCGCAGTGGATCCGCAAGATCGATATCAAGGACCCCAAGAATGGCCGCCAGCATTCGCTGCCGATGATGTGCCAGCACTGCGCCGAGCCTCCGTGCGTCGATGTCTGCCCGACCGGCGCCTCGATGAAGCGCGCCGACGGCATCGTGCTGGTTGACCGCCACATCTGCATCGGCTGCCGGTATTGCATGATGGCCTGCCCGTACAAGGCACGTTCCTTCGTGCACCAGCCGCTCACGCGGCAGAATCCCGAAGTGCCGCGCGGCATCGGCTGCGTCGAGTCCTGCACCCTCTGCGTACATCGCGTCGACAAGGGCCTGAAACCGGCCTGCGTCGAAGCCTGCCCCGAACAGGCGATGCTTTTCGGCGATCTGGAAGACCCGAACAGCGAGATCGCCCGCCGCATCGCCAGCGTCGCCACCGCCCAGGTTCGGGCCGACCTCAAGCTCGACACCGGCGTTCGCTACCAAGGAATCTGACATCATGAGCCTGGTCCCGTACTCCCGCGCCGAGGAACGGCTGTTCTACGTGCTCGCCGCCGTCGGCGCCTTGGTCGTCACCATCGGCCTGGCGGCGGCGCTGCACATGGAGCACAGCGGCCATGTCGTCACCGGCATGACCAACCAGGTGGTCTGGGGCATGCCGCACGTGTTCGCCATCTTCCTCATCGTCGCCGCATCCGGTGTACTCAACGTCGCCTCGATCGGCTCGGTATTCGGCAAGACCGTCTACAAGAAGCGCGCGCCGCTGTCGGCCCTGCTCTGCATCGCCATGCTGGCCGGTGGCCTCGCCGTCATCATGCTCGACCTCGGCCGCGCCGACCGCTTGGTCGTCGCCATGACCCATTTCAACCCGAGCTCGGTGTTCGGCTGGAACGTCATCCTCTATCCCGGCATGTTCGGCATCGCCGCGGTTTATATCTGGACGATGATGGAGCGGCGCATGAACCCGTGGTCGAAGCCGGCCGGTTTCGCCGCCTTCATCTGGCGGCTGATATTGACCACCGGCACCGGCTCGATCTTCGGTTTTCTGGTGGCGCGCCAGGCCTACCAGTCGGCGATCCTGGCGCCGATGTTCATCATCATGTCGTTCGCCTGGGGCCTGGCGGTATTCCTGATCGTCCAGGCAGCGATGTTCCGCTGGAACCGGATGACGCTGCATCCGGCCGTGCAGAAACGGATGAAGAACCTGCTCGGCCTCTTCCTCGCCGCGACGCTGTACTTCGTCGCGGTCTACCACCTGACCAATCTGTACTTCGCCCGGCAAATGGACTTCGAGAAGTTCCTGCTGGTCGATAGCGAGTTCGCGCCGCTGTTCTGGATCGGCCAGGTGCTGATCGGCGGGTTTGTGCCGCTGCTGCTGCTCTATCTGCCATCATTGAGCATGCGTTGCAGTTCGCTGATCGCCGCCGCGTTGCTGATCGTGGTCGGCGCGTTCTTCACCCTCTACGTATTCATCATCGGCGGCCAGGCCTATCCGCTGGAACTGTTCCCAGGCATGATCGTCAGCAGCAGCTTCCACGACGGCCAGGTCGAGCATTACGCACCCAGGCTGCCGGAAATCCTGCTCGGCCTGGGCGGCGTCGGCATCGCCTTCCTGATGACCACCATCGGCGTGCGCGTCCTCAAGTTCCTGCCCGAGGACGACCTGGCGCACCTCGACCAGGCCGCGATCCACCAGGGCGATTGATTCCCGCCCGCCACGCCGGCCACGCCCGCCGCATTTTTTGCCGGCCGCACCGATATCGATGAATCATGCATCGCTTCCTCGTTTCCGCCGCGCATAAGTCATCGGGCAAGACCACCGTCAGCATTGGCCTGGCGGCGGCGTTGCGATCGCGCGGTCTGGTCGTCCAGCCGTTCAAGAAGGGTCCCGATTACATCGACCCGCTCTGGCTGGGCATGGCCGCCGGTCGCGCCTGCCGCAACCTCGACTTCTTCCTGTCGGCCGACGAAGAAATTCGCGCCCAGTTCGCCCGCTTCGGTCATGATGCCGACGTCTGTCTGGTCGAAGGCAACAAGGGACTCTACGACGGTCTGGCGCTCGATGGCGCCAACAGCAATGCCGCCCTGGCGCGCCTGCTCGACCTGCCAGTCGTGCTGGTACTCGATGCGCGCGGCATGACGCGCGGCATCGCGCCGCTGATTCTTGGCTACCAGGCCTTCGACCGCCAGATCCGCATTGCCGGTGTCATCCTCAATCGCCTCGGCGGCAGCCGTCACGAATCGAAGCTGCGCGCCGTCATCGAGCATTACACCGACGTTGCGGTGCTTGGCGCGATCCACGACGACGACCGCCTGGCGCTGGTGGAGCGCCATCTCGGCCTGATGCCGGTAAACGAGATGCCCGCCGCCGGTCCCAGAATCGTCGAGATTGCCGGACGGATCGCGGCGCAGGTCGATCTCGACGCCCTGCTGGAAGTCAGCCGTGACGACACGCCGCTACCCCCGCCGGCTACGCGCGAGACGAGACCCGGGGCACCACTGCGGCTCGCCATCGCCCGCGATGCGGCCTTCGGCTTCTATTACGCCGACGATCTCGACGCCCTCGTCGCCGCCGGCGCCACGCTGGTACCGTTCGATACTCTGCGCGATGCCCGCCTGCCCACCTGCGATGCCCTGCTGATCGGTGGCGGCTTTCCGGAGTCGTTCGTCGACGCGCTGGAAGCCAACACCGCGTTGCGGGCCGATATTCGCACCGCCATCGAGGCCGGGCTGCCCACCTACGCCGAATGCGGGGGCCTGATGTACCTGGCCAGGTCCATAGCGTGGCGAGGCAGGGCGCGCCAAATGGTCGGCGCCATACCCGGCGACATCACGATGCACGAGAAACCGGTTGGTCGCGGCTATGTCATCCTCGCGTCAAACGGCAACCATCCCTGGCGCGCAGCCGGCAAACAGGCCGCCCTGCTGCGAGCCCACGAATTTCATTATTCCAGTCTCGACCATCTGGCGGCGGACACGCAATTCGCCTACGACGTGAAGCGCGGGCATGGTATCGACGGCGAACACGACGGCATCGTCTACAAGAACCTGCTGGCCTCCTACACGCACCTGCGCTCGACCGGTGACTGCGATTGGCCGAGCCGCTTCGTCGACTTCGCCCGACGTTGTAAGATGGCCGGCCGTTTGAAGGAGAGCCAATGATGTTCAGAGTCACCCCCGCCGCCGCCACACAGATCCTCAGCGCCGCGCAAACCCAACCGGAAAGCACGACCTTGCGGGTCGCGGCCAAGCTGGACGACGACGGCGAATTAACCTACGGCATGGGCTTCGACGAGGAACGCGAGAACGACCGAGTCGTCGAATGCGAGGGATTGCAGTTGTTGATCTCGCCGCGCAGCCAGGAATTGCTCGACGAGGCCACGCTCGACTTCGTCGAACTGCGACCTGGCGAATACCAGTTCATCTTCATCAATCCGATGGACAGCGCCCGCCACAGCGGCCAATGCGCCGGCGGCGGCGGTTCCTGCGGCGGAGGTTGCGCCTGATGCCGACGCGAACCTCGCTGCCGGCCCAGGCCGGAACGGTCTATCTCGTCGGTGCCGGACCCGGCGATCCGTCACTGCTGACTTTGCGCGCCGCGCAATTGATCGGCGAGGCGGATGTCATCGTCTATGACAATCTGGTCTCCACCGAGATTCTGGCCATGCTCGCCCGACCCGATGTCGAAAGAATCTATGCCGGCAAGGAGCGCGGCAACCACGCCCTGCCGCAGGAACAACTTAATCGATTGCTGGTTCGCCTTGCCCGTGACAACAAGCGGGTGGTACGCCTCAAGGGCGGCGATCCCTACACTTTCGGTCGTGGCGGCGAGGAAGTCGAGACACTGGTCGAACATGGCATCCCCTTCGAGGTGGCGCCGGGCATCACCGCCGCCGCCGGCGTGGCCGCCTACGCCGGCATTCCGCTGACGCATCGCAATTACGCCCAGGCCTGCGTCTTCGTCACCGGCCATCTCAAGGACGGCAGCATGAACCTGGACTGGCCCGGCCTGGCCCGCCGCCGCCAGACCGTGGTCATCTACATGGGACTGCACGGTCTGCCCGTGCTGTGCGAGAAGTTGATCGAACACGGCCTGCCACCAGAATGGCCGGCGGCCATCATCCAGCAGGGGACGACCCCGCGCCAGCGTACCGTCGCCGGCACGCTGGCCACCCTGCCTGCCTTGGCCGAGGCCGCCAAGCTGAAAGCCCCGACGCTGATCATCGTCGGCGAAGTCGTCGATCTCCACGGAAAACTCGCCTGGTTGCCCGAGTCCGCCTGAGCGCACAGGCTGCCAGGCATCATGGCCGGCCGGATGGCTGGCTACTCGCGCTTGCCGCTCTTGTGCTCGACGGCGAAAACCGCCGCCTCGACGCGTGACGTCAGGTTGAGCTTGGACAGGATGTGGCGGACATGCAGCTTGACGGTGTCATGGCTGATGTCCAGCGCGCGGGCGATGGCCTTGTTCGATAGTCCCTGGGCCAGATAATCGAGAATTTCCCGCTCGCGCGCGGTCAACTGCTTGAGCGCATCGGCCTTTTCCGCCGGCGGCGCTCCGCCTTGCAGCAGGTTCACGAGTTTCATGGTCATGGTCGGCGCCACCACCGTCTCACCCCGAACCGCGCGCTGGACGGCGTCAACCACGTCGTCCGGCTCCATGTCCTTGAGCAGGTAACCTTGCGCCCCGGCGCGCATCGCGCTGGCGAGATCGTCTTCCGCGTCGGAAACCGTCAGGATCAGCACCGGGCCACGCCAGTTTTGGGCGCGGATACGCCGCAGCAAAGCAATGCCGCCTTGCGGCGGCATGTTGAGGTCGGTGATCACCACGTCGGGACTTGCCTCGGCGAGCAGGCCAAGCGCGGCATCGCCATTGCCGGCCATGCCGACCACGCGGATCTCGCCGCGCTGCTCGAGCAACTCGGCAAGCCCCTTGCGGAACAAGGTGTGGTCGTCCACCAACAGGACGCGTATGCGAGCATCGTTCATGCGGCTGACCTCATGGGCATCACGGGAAAGATCAGGCGAACGCGGAAGCCGCGATCCGGCAGATTAGCCACCTCGATGCGGCCGCCGATCTTCCTCGCCCGCTCGCGCATGATAGCCAGGCCGAAGTGATCGCGCAGGCGCGGATGCTCCTCGAAACCGCCGGTGCGATTGGCGATGGCGAAGAAACCCTGCCCGCCACGACCATCGTCCTCGACGGTGGCGACGTAATAATCGCCGGCCCCCTCCAGCGACAAACGCGCCATGGTGGCGCCGGAATGCCGCACCACGTTGGCCAGCGCTTCCTGGACGATGAAGAAAACC
The DNA here is from genome assembly GCA_016704145.1 of Rhodocyclaceae bacterium. Classification (GTDB taxonomy): domain Bacteria; phylum Pseudomonadota; class Gammaproteobacteria; order Burkholderiales; family Rhodocyclaceae; genus Fen-999. The sequence continues at coordinate 354,833 of JADJAS010000001.1, forward strand.
TGGGCTTCCTGATCGACCGACAGGCGGAGATCGGAAACGCGATTATCGAACTCCAGCGCAATGCCGGTGCGATCCTGGAATCCGACCGCCATCTCGCGCAGGGCGTGCGCGAGCCCCAGCGGGTCCATGCGGTTGCGGAACTGCGTCAGCAGCTCGCGCAACTGGCCGTAAGCCATGTCCAGGGCCTGACCGACATCCGCCGAATACTTGCCGGCGCGGTCGGATTCGCCGTCGGCCAGCGCATCCTGCAAGAGCGCGACGCGCATCTTCATGTAGGCCAGGGTCTGGGCCAGGGAATCGTGGATTTCCGCCGCCATCATCTGCCGTTCGTTCATCAGGGCAATACGCAGGTTTTCGCGCTTCAGGCGTGCATTTTCCAGTGCCATGCCCAGGTGCTCACCGATCGAGCGGAACAGCAGCACGACTTCCTCGGGCAATTCGAACTGCTCGGGCAGAAAGAGGTTGTACGTTCCCATCAGCCGACCACCGTGCCGCAGAGGCACCACCACCATGGCCTGGCAATCCCGGTCAAAATACGGATGGCCCGTTCGCACCGCGCAATCGTGCAAGTCGATTTCGTAGTGGGTGCGATTGTCCAGCACGGCGCGGCCACATTGACCGCAATCGATCGGGACGACGCGCTCGCGCTCGACGACTTCGGCGGGCAAACCCCGCGCACCCACCAACCGCAAGTGGCGCCCATCGGTCGTCAGCACCCGTACCGCGCCGGCACTGGCATGCGCCAGCCGCAACATGGTACCGAGAAAGCGGCCCAGCAGCTCCTCGACATCATCCTCGTCGGCGAGGTTCGCCGAGACTTCGGAGATGATGCTGAGCGCCTCGAGCTTGGTGGTGTCGTCGACCTCCAGTTCGAGGTCGGCGGAGCGCGGCTCGCCAACTGCGTCCATGCGTCTTCGACCTTCGGGAACGAGAAGGATGGATTCTACGCCGGCAGCGGCCATGCTCCGGAAAGAACCTTCTCGGCCCAAAGCAGGGCAGTGATCGTCTTGGCGTCGGTAATCTCGCCGTCGCGCACCGACAGCAGCGCGTCATGGACGCTCAGTTCGACGACCTCGAGAATCTCGCCGTCGTCGAGTTCATGGCCAATATAGGTCAAGCCTTGTGCCAGAAATATCTCGATACGCTCGTTCGAATAACCGATACAGGGATGCATGGTGCCAAGATGCCGCCAAGCCTTGGCCTTGTAGCCGGTTTCTTCACGAAGCTCGCGCCTCGCCGTGTCGAGAATATGCTCGCCAGCATCGATCTTGCCCGCCGGCAGTTCGATGAAGACCCGCCGAAGCGGGTAGCGGTATTGCCGCTCGAACAACAGCTTGCCGTTATCCAGAAGCGCCACGACGACCACCGCGCCGGGATGGTCCACCCATTCGCGGATGCTGTCATGCCCGTCGGGCAGCCTTACCTCGTCGCGATGGACATGTAAGAGCCGACCGGTGAACACCTCTTCCGACGCCAGGGTTTCCTCGGTAAAGCGGGAATCATCCATACTCATCTCATGGCATTGATTAATATTGAACTTTTCGATTTCGACGCCATCTCTTGATTACAGTAGCGAGAAGTAGCCATGTCAACCGCCAACGACAGGAGGAGGCTAGCATGTCCGGATTCATTCCCGGTTTCGACAGCGACGGCGTCGTCACGGTAAATCGCGTGGTGCTGAAAGCAAACTACAGCGTTGAAGACCTCGAGGAGCGTGTCGCATTGCTCTGCGAGAACGTCAAGACCTATCACTCCGACACTGGTTTCATTGGTGGTTTGGTGATGCTCAACAGCGGCATGATATCGAACGAGGGCAGTACCGCGGGACAAGCACTGGAGAATGCATTGAAGTACCGCGAAGCGCTCATCGTCACCTGCTGGCGATCATTCGAGGAGCATGAGGCATCCCATCGCAGCCCGACCTTCCAGCCGTTGTTCCGCTCAGTGCTTGAGCTTTGCGAAAACGGCAACGAAGAGGTCGCCTATCGACTGCTGTGGTCGGGGAAAGCCTATTCAAAGGCCGAGGCGATGGAAGCGCGGGCGGCGAAGCAGCGATTCGCCAGTGTCCAGACCTAAGCTAGAGCGAACGCACCAGCGTCGCCGTGCACAGCATCATCAGCGAATCGGGGAACAGGCCGAACAAGGCAACCGCCAAGCCGTTGAGCGAGATCAGCAATCTCATGTCGAGGCCGGCCCGAATGGATGCGGCATCGACCGGGTCGTCGAAATACATCAGCTTGACGACCCTGAGATAATAATAGGCGCCGATCAGCGAGAAGATCACGGCCAACACGACGACGGCGACATGCCCAGCCGCAACGGCCGCCAGCAGCACGGAGAACTTGGCGAAGAAGCCGACGAAGAACGGAATGCCGGCCATCGAGAACATAAGAATCGCCATCATCAGCGCAAACCAGGGACTGCGCTTGTTCAGCCCCTTGAAATCCTCCAGATTATCGGCCTCGTAGCCGCCCCGAGACAATAGCAATACCATGCCGAACGCACCCAGCGACATCAGCACATAGGAAATAATGTAGTAGAGTGCCGAGCTGTAGGCGTTGATCAGCGCCATCGGATCCACTTCGGCACCGGCAACACCGCTCATCAGCGCCAGCAACATAAACCCCATGTGCGAGATCGCCGAATAACCGAGCATGCGCTTGATGTTGGTTTGAGCGATGGCGGCGAGGTTGCCAATACCGATCGACAGAACTGCCATCAGCATCAACATGCTCTGCCAATGCTCGGCCAGGCCAAACAGACCCGAAACCAGCAGCCGCAGCGCCATGGCGAAGGCCGCCAGCTTCGGCGCGGAACTGATCAGCAGGGTCACCGCCGTCGGGGCACCGTGATAGACGTCGGGTATCCACATATGAAACGGAACGACACCGAGCTTGAATGCCACGCCGGCCACCAGGAATACCAGCCCGAACACGAGGATCGTGCGGTTCGTCGTGCCTTCGTGGATCGTCTGCGCCACCCGGCCGAGTTCCAATGTTCCGGTGGCGCCATAAATCATCGACATTCCATAGAGCAGCAGTCCGGATGCCAAGGCGCCGAGAACGAAGTATTTCATCGCCGCCTCGGTCGCGCGGGGAGAATCGCGGTCGATGGCCACCATGGCATAAAGCGACAGCGACAGCAATTCCAGGCCGAGATACATGGTGAGGAAATTGTAGGCCGAGATCATCACCATCATGCCCAGCGTCGCGAACAAGAGCAGCAGGTAATACTCACCCTTGTCCAGATTGCGCGCGGCCAGGTAATCACGGCCGTAAACCAGCACGACGATGATGGCCACGTACAGCAACAGCTTGAGGAAGTCCGACAACGGATCGTCGACGAACATATTGGCGAAAGTCAGCGTCGCGGTGCCATCAAAAGTCGCGTAGGTGATCAGCGCACAGCCAATCAAGGTCAGCATCGTCAAGACCGGCGCCAGCCACCGCCGCGACGCCCCGGCGAAGGCATCGGCCAGAAGAATGGCACAGGCCATGGCCACCAGAAAGAGCTCCGGCGCGGCCGGATACAGGTCTGGCATGACGAAGTTTTTCAGCATCGTTGCTCTCGCGCCGGTTTACAACTTGCTCACCGCGACGTGCTTCAGCAGGTTATCCACTGAGGCATGCATGATGTCGGTGAAGGGGAAGGGGTAAATGCCCATGGCCAGCACGGCCGCGGCCAGCAAGGCAAGCACCAAGAACTCGCGGGCGCCGATGTCCTCGAGCTCGGCCACGTGACTGTTGCCCACGTCACCGAAGACAACGCGCTTGTACATCCAGAGCGTGTAGGCGGCGCCGAGAATCAACGTCGTTGCGGCGGCAAAGCCCACCCAGAAATTGAACTTGATAGCGCCGAGAATCACCATGAATTCGCCGACGAAGCCCGAGGTCGCCGGCAAGCCGGAGTTGGCCATCGCGAATAGCATGAAGAAGGCGGCGAACTTCGGCATCCTGTTGACGACACCGCCATAGTCGGCGATCTGCCGCGAATGCATGCGGTCGTACATGACGCCGACACAAAGGAACATCGCCGCGGAAACGAAGCCGTGCGAGATCATCTGCACCAAGGCCCCTTCCACGCCCAGCTGGTTGAAGATGAAGAAACCCAGGGTCACGAAACCCATGTGCGAAATCGACGAATAGGCAATCAGCTTCTTCATGTCGGCCTGGACCAGGGCCACGAAGCCGATATAAACGACAGCAATCAGCGAAAGGGCGATCATCATCGGCGCCAGGTAATGGCTGGCGTCGGGCAGGATGGGTAGGGAGAACCGGACAAAGCCATAGGCACCCAGCTTCAGCATGATGGCCGCCAGCACCACCGAGCCGCCGGTGGGCGCCTCGACGTGCGCGTCGGGCAGCCAGGTATGCACCGGCCACATCGGCACCTTAACGGCGAATGCCACCATGAAGGCGACAAACACGATTACCTGAGGCTGCATGGCCAGTCGAAGCTGATGCCACTCGAGGAGATTGAAGCTGCCGCCGGACTCCAGGAACAGGTAGAGCAGCGAGACCAGCATCAGCAGCGAGCCAAGCAAGGTGTAAAGGAAGAACTTGAATGCCGCATAGACCCGGTTCGGTCCGCCCCAGACGCCGATGATGATGTACATCGGAATCAGGCTGGCCTCGAAGAAGACATAGAACAGAACAGCGTCCAGTGCCGCGAAAATGCCGTTCATCAAGCCGGACATGATCAGAAAAGCGGCCATGTATTGCGCGATTTTTTCCTCGATCACCTGCCAGCCGGCCAATACCACCAACACCGTGACGAAGGCATTCAGCAGGATGAAGAGAACGGAAATACCATCCACGCCCAGGAAGTACTGAACGTTGAAGCGAGGAATCCATGGCGCCAGCTCGACGAACTGCATGCCAACGTAAGCACGATCGAAGCCGGTGTAAAGCGGCAGCGTGACAAGGAAGCCAGCGACGGCTACCGCCAGTGACAGCCACCGAACCGCGTCACGGCGTTCGGAGCCAAGGGCCAGAATCGGCAGCGCGCCGAGGATGGGCACCCAGATCGCAAGGCTCAGGAGGTAGGAGTTCATCCGCTTCTCGTCCTATCAGCTACGACCCAGCCACAGCGTCAACAGGACGAAGACGCCGAGAAGCATGGAAAAAGCGTACTGGTACAGGTGGCCGGTCTGCAAGCGCCTCACGACACCAGCGAAGCGTCCGATCAGGCTGGCCGAACCGTTGACGGCCAAGCCATCGATCAGTACTTGATCGCCGGCCTTCCAGAGTCCGCGACCGAGGCCACGCGCACCACCGGCGAAGAACCAGTCGTTGAAATCATCAAAACCATACTTTTTCTCGAGCGCCCAGGCGAACGGCGCGAAGCGCTGTTTGATCACCGCCGGCAGGTCGGGCCGCCGGATATAGAGGAACCAGGCCGTGCTCGCGCCGGCGATCGCCAGCCAAAAGGGCACCGAAGTCAGTCCATGCAGGATCATGGGAATCACGCCATGAAAATGTTCCTTCATGTGCGCAACGGCATGATGGTTGTCACCGATGACGATGGCGCCACCGAAGTAGTCGCCGAACAACATCGGCCCGATGAGCCAGCCCGACGCGATGGCCGGGATGGCCAGCAGGATCAGCGGCAGGGTCACCACCCAAGGCGACTCATGCGGCTCGACCGAGCCATGATGTCCATGATCGTCATGATCGGCATCGTGGCCGTGATCATCATGTTTCGCGTCGCGGAATCGCTCCTTGCCATGAAAGGCGAAAAAGACCAGCCGGAACGAATAGAACCCGCCGACGAATACCCCTGCAAGCAAGGCAAGGTAGGCGAAGGTCGCGCCCGGGACATGCGCCAGCTGTACGGCCTCGATGATCGAGTCCTTGGAGAAGAATCCGGCAAACGGCGGCAAGCCCGCGTTGGCGATAGCACCGATCAGCACCGTCGCATAGGTGATGGGCATGTACTTGCGCAGTCCGCCCATGCGCCGCATGTCCTGCTCATGGTGCATGGCGATGATCACCGAACCCGCGCCCAGGAACAGCACCGCCTTGAAGAAGGCGTGGGTCATCAGGTGGAAGATCGCGGCGGAGTAGGCCGAGGCACCGAGCGCGGCGGTCATGTAGCCGAGCTGCGACAGCGTCGAGTAGGCGACGACGCGCTTGATGTCGGTCTGGACGATGGCGATCAACGCCATGAAGAGCGCCGTGATGGCACCGATGACGATCACGAACGAAAGGGCGGCGTCCGACAATTCGAAGAGCGGCGACATGCGCGAAACCATGAAGATACCGGCCGTCACCATGGTGGCGGCATGGATCAGCGCGGAGATTGGCGTCGGACCTTCCATCGAGTCGGGCAGCCAGACGTGCAGCGGGAATTGCGCCGACTTACCCATGGCGCCGATGAACAGGCCGATACAAATCGCCGTAATCAGCGGCCAGCCGGTGACAACCTCGGTGATGGTCGCCAATTCCTTGCCCTTGGCAAAGACCGTCGCGTAATCCAGTGAACCGGCATAGGCGGCGATCAGGCCGATGCCCATGAGGAAGCCGAAGTCGCCGACACGATTGACCAGGAAGGCCTTCAAGTTGGCGTAAATGGCCGTCGGCCGGGTGTACCAGAAGCCGATCAGCAGGTAGGAAACGAGACCGACCGCTTCCCAGCCGAAGAAGAGCTGAAGGAAGTTGTTGCTCATGACCAGCATGAGCATGGAGAAGGTAAATAGCGAGATGTAGCTGAAGAAGCGCTGGTAGCCGGGATCCTCCGCCATGTAGCCGATCGTGTAGATGTGCACCATCAGCGAAACGAAAGTCACGACGATCAGCATCACCGCCGTCAGGCGGTCGATGAGGAAACCAAGTTCCAGTTTGAGTCCGCCCACCTCCATCCAGGTGTACAGCGTGCCGTTGAAGGTGTTGCCGGCGAGCACATCCTGCATCACCAGCACCGAGCAGACGAAGGAGATGGCCACACCGAGAATGGTGATCCAGTGCGCGCCCGCCCGGCCGATCGCCCTGCCCATGAGGCCGGCAAGGATAGCGCCGACCAGGGGTGCGCAAGGAATAATCAGGTAAAGGGTCTTCATGCCTTAGCCCTTCAGTCCGTCGAGGTCATCGACGTCGATCGTGGAAAGATTGCGGAACAGCACGACCAGGATCGCCAGGCCGATACTCGATTCAGCGGCGGCGACGGTGAGAATGAAGAACACGAACAACTGCCCCGACAGATCGTTGAGGTAGTGCGAAAAGGCGACGAAATTGAGGTTTACCGCCAACAGCATCAGTTCGATGGCCATCAGCAGAACGATCAGGTTCTTCCGGTTGAGGAAGATGCCGACCACGCCGATGGCGAAAAGAATGGCAGCAAGGATGAGGTAATGCGACAGCGTGATCATTCGCCCTCCTTCTCGGCCGGCATCTGCAGCACCCTGAGCCGGTCGGAGTGCTTGACGGCGACCTGCTGGACCGGATCGAGATGCTTGACGTCCTTGCGTCGCCGGAGCGTCAGCACCACGGCGGCGATGATGGCCACCAGCAGGATGATCGAGGCAAGCTCGAACGGATAGACATAGTCCGTGAACAACAGGCGGCCGAGTTCCCTGGTATTACTGTAATCGGCGCCCATCTTGGTGCCGGGGAAGGCCACCGGCCCGAAATAGTCGGTGGACAGGACCAGTGCCATCTCGGCGACCATCAGGACACCCAAGGTGGCCGCCAATGGCATGTTGCGCCAAAAACCCTGCCGCAGGCGCTTGATGTCGATGTCGAGCATCATGATGACGAACAGGAACAGCACCATCACCGCACCGACATAGACCATGACCAGGGTAATGGCGAGAAACTCGGCTTGCAGGGTAAGCCACAGGCCGCCAGCATTGAAGAAGGCTAGAACCAGGTAGAGGGCGGCGTGCACCGGGTTACGCGCGGTAATCACGCGCAGCGCGGCGAAGATCAGCAGCGCGGCGAATACGTAAAAAATGATGGTCTTGAGATCCATGGCGCTACCGATACCTGGCGTCCAGGGCGCGCGCCTCGGCGATGTCGGCCTCGTAACGCTCGCCGTTGGCCAGTAGCATCTGCTTGGTGTAGTGAAGGTCGCCGCGTGTCTCGCCGTGGTACTCGATGACATGGGATTCGACGATGGCATCCACCGGGCAAGCTTCCTCGCAAAAACCGCAAAAAATGCATTTCGTCAGGTCGATGTCGTAGCGCGTGGTGCGCCGACTGCCGTCTTCCCGCTCCGCCGACTCGATGGTGATGGCCATGGCTGGACAAACCGCTTCGCACAGCTTGCAGGCAATACAGCGCTCCTCGCCGTTCGGATAACGGCGGAGGGCATGGAGGCCGCGAAAGCGCGGCGAGATCGGCGTCTTTTCCTCGGGGTACTGTATGGTGATCTTGGGCGAAAACAGGTAACGCAAGGTCACCGACAAGCCTTGGCGAAGTTCACCGAGAAAAAACGTTTGAATCAGGTCGCGGGCACCCATGGTCTCATTCCCAGATATTGAAGGGTGACATCATCCAGACGCCGACCACCGGAATCCAGATCAGGCAAACGGGCACGAAGACCTTCCAGCCGAGGCGCATGATCTGGTCGTAGCGATAACGCGGAAACGTGGCGCGCAGCCAGAGGAACAGGAACAGCATCAGCGACATCTTGGCCAGCATCCATGGCAAACCGTCTGGCAGGAAGCCCACGGGAGACAACCAGCCGCCAAGGAAGAACACGGTCACCATCGCCGCCACCAGGATCATGTTGGCGTATTCCGCGAGGAAGAACATGGCGAACGCCATGCCGGAATACTCGACCATGTGGCCGGCAACGATCTCGGACTCGCCTTCCACCACGTCGAACGGTGCCCGATTGGTCTCCGCCACGCCCGAAATGAGATAGACGAGGAATACCGGCCAAAGCGGCAACCAGTTCCATGACAAGGCGCCGACTCCCCAATCGGCGAATATGCCGCGTCCTTGCGCGTGCACGATGTCCGTGAGGTTCAGGCTGTTCGACACCATCAGGACGCAGACCAGGGCCAATCCCATCGCAACTTCGTAGGAGACCATCTGTGCCGCCGAACGAATGCTGCCGAGGAACGGGTACTTGGAGTTGGAGGCCCAGCCAGCAATGATGACGCCATAGACGCCCAACGACGAAACGGCCAGCAGGAAGAGTACGCCCGCATCGAGGTTGGCCAGCACGACGCCATCGAAAAAGGGCACCACGGCCCAGACGGCCACGGCGGGCGCCATGGCCAGCGCGGGCGCCATGAAATAGAGCGCCGGATCGGCCTTGGTCGGCAGGATCACTTCCTTGAAGAACAACTTCAGGCCATCGGCAATCGGTTGCAGCAGACCAAGCGGGCCGACCCGGTTAGGGCCGATGCGCACATGCATGAAGCCGAGAATCTTGCGTTCCGCGTAGGTCATGTAGGCAACGCCGAGAAGCAGCGGCACCAGGATCGCCACGATCTTCATGATGACCCAGATCAATGGCCAGACCGGTTTGAACCACGCCCACAGGGTGGACCAGTAGGGGCCCCACAGCCATTCGAAGAAGTGCAGGACCGAGGCTTCCATCAGGCTTTCTCCACGGTCATTGCGCCGGACATCGCTCCGACGGCGGCGGTGGTGGCGTGACCGGCGGCGAGGCGCAGGCAGTCGTCCGGCAAGCCGACATCGAGTGCGGCGACCAGCGTGGCCGGCGTGCCGCCACCGCTGACTTTCAGTTGCTCGCCCGCCTTGACGCCGAACTTGGCCAAGGTCGCGGCGTTCATGCGCGCGGCCGGCGTCACCGCATCCTTGGTCTTCTGGAGACTTGGCGCACGGCGCACCAGGGCATCGGCGAAGTAGATCGGCACGTCGGCGACCCGTTCGATGCCGCCACCCGGCGACAGGTCGATGGCGACGTCGGCGATGATGTTGTCGAGATCACCGGCAAACTCGGGCTTGCCGGCCCCGCCACCCAGGGCTTCGTCGCGCACCGCCTCGCTGCTCGCGAAATCAAAGCCGTCTAGCTTGAGCAGATTGCCCAGCACGCGCAGCACCTTCCAGCCGGGACGGGTCTCGCCGAGCGGGCGATTGACGGCCTGGAAACTCTGCACCCGACCTTCCGTGTTCACGAAGCTGCCCGATGTTTCGGCGAAGGGCGCCACCGGCAGGATGGCGTCGGCATACGCCAACGCCGCCGCCGACTTGAAGGGCGAGAGTACGATCACGCTATCGGCCCGCGTCAGGGCATTGGTTGCCCGGACGCCGTCGGCACAGTCGAGTTCGGGTTCGGCACCGATCACCAGATAGGCCTTGCGCGGCTCGGTCAGCATCCGCGAGGCATCCAAGCCATCGCCGGCTGGCACAGCCTTGGCGACGTAGCCGCCGACGGAGTTAGCCGCCTCGCCGAGAAAGCCGAATCTGCCACCCAGATAGCCGGCCAGTTGTTGGGTCAGGGCATTCAGCGTCGAGGCGCGCGCGTGCTGCTGGGCCAGGTTGCCGAGCAATATCGCGGCGTTCTGGCCCGACACGAGGCTTTCCGCGATCTTCCTGGCTTCGGCACCGACGGCGACGCTCAGGTCGCAAGTCGCACCTTTCAGTTCGGCGACAGCCTTGGTGATCTGCGCAAGACGATCGGGCAATTGCGAAGGCGCGGCGATGATCTTGCCGGCCAACTTCATCAGTAAATCCTCGTCCGCGGCATGGATCACCGACACCTGCGCACCGCGCTTGACGGCCTGGCGCAGGCGTTGCGCGATCAGCGGATGGTCCTTGCGCAGGAAGCTACAGACCACCAGCACGCGGTCGAGCTTGTTGATCTCGGCGATCTTCATGCCGAGCCAGGGCGTGCCGGCACGCCGGCCTGAGAAATCGCTTTGGCGCAGGCGGCAATCGATGTTATCCGAACCCAGGCCACGCATCAGTTTGCCGGCGAGATACATCTCCTCCAGCGTGCCATGAGGACTGACTATCGCGCCGACCGCGTCGGGTCCGTGTTCCTTGACGATGTCGCGCATCGCGTGGGCAACATAATCGAGCGCCTGATTCCACTCGACTTCCTTCCATGCCCCCCCTTGCTTGATCAGCGGCTTGGTCAGGCGATCCGGCGAATTCAGGCCTTCATACGAGAAACGATCCTTGTCGGATAACCAGCACTCATTCAGATGCTCGTTCTCGAGCGGCAGCACGCGCAACACCTTGTCATGCTTGACCTGCACGACCAGATTGCCGCCCAAGCCATCGTGCGGACTGATCGACTTGCGCCGGGCCAGTTCCCAGGTACGCGCCGCGAAGCGGAAGGGCTTGGCGGTCAGCGCGCCCACTGGACACAGGTCGATGATGTTGCCCGAGAGCTCCGAATCGACGGTCTTCTCGATGAACGGCATGATCTCGGCGCGATCGCCGCGGAATGCCTGGCCGAGTTCCATCTCGCCGGCGATTTCCTGCGTGAAGCGCACGCAGCGGGTGCAGTTGATGCACCGTGTCATGTCGGTGCTGATCAGCGGGCCGAGATTCTTGTTCACCACCACCCGCTTCTCTTCCTGATAGCGGGAGGACGAAGAGCCGTAGCCGACGGCGAGATCCTGCAATTGACATTCACCCCCCTGATCGCAGATCGGGCAATCAAGCGGATGGTTGATGAGCAGAAACTCCATGACGCCCTTCTGCGCCTTGATCGCCAGATCGGAGTGCGTGAACACCTTCATGCCATTGGTCACCGGCGTCGCACAGGCCGGCAACGGCTTGGGCGCCTTCTCGACCTGCACCAGGCACATACGGCAATTGGCGGCGATGGAGAGTTTCTTGTGGTAACAGAAATGTGGGATGTAGATGCCGGCCTGATGGGCGGCGTCGATGACCGTGCTGCCTTCCTTGACCTGAAGGGCCTTGCCGTCGATCTCGAGTTCTAGCATGGCGCCCCCGCCATCATGCGCGTGTGGAAGGTGCTGCCCGCCTTTTGGAGTTCCGCAGGCACCAGGCATTTCCTGTGCTCGACGTGATACTCGAATTCCGCGCGAAAATGACGGAGCATCCCCTGGATCGGCATGACGGCGGCGTCCCCCAGCGCGCAGATCGTGCGGCCGCAGATGTTCGCGCCAACGTCGAGCAACAAGTCGAGATCCTCGGCGCGGCCCTGTCCATGTTCGATGCGATGGACGATCTTGTACAGCCAGCCCGTACCCTCGCGGCAAGGCGTGCACTGACCGCAGGATTCCTCGTAGTAGAAGTAGGACAGGCGGTCCAGCGCCTTGACCATGCAGACCGATTCGTCCATGACGATGACCGCGCCGGAGCCGAGCATGGAACCGGCCTTCGCGATCGAATCGTAATCGAGGGTGCAATCCATAATGATATTTGCTGGCAGCACCGGCGAGGACGAGCCGCCTGGAATCACGGCTTTCAGCTTGCGGCCGCCACGCATGCCGCCCGCCATCTCCAGCAGCGTGGCAAACGGCGTACCCATGGGAACTTCGTAGTTGCCGGGTTTATTGACATGGCCCGAAACCGAAAACAGCTTGGTACCGCCGTTGTTCGGTTTGCCCAGGTTCAGGTAGGCCTCGCCGCCGATGCGCAGGACGAAGGGAATCGAGGCGAAGGTTTCCGTGTTGTTGATGGTGGTCGGCTTGCCATAGAGACCGAAGCTCGCCGGGAACGGAGGCTTGAAGCGCGGCTGCCCCTTCTTGCCCTCGATCGACTCGAGCAAGGCAGATTCCTCGCCACAGATGTAGGCGCCCCAGCCGTGATGGGCGAACAACTCGAAATCAAATCCCGAGCCGAGAATGTTCCCGCCCAAGTAGCCGGTGGCCCGGGCCTCCGCCAGCGCCTGCTCGAAGCGGTCGTAGATCTCGAAAATCTCGCCGTGGATGTAGTTATAACCGCGCGCGGCTCCCACCGAGTAACCGGCGATGATCATGCCCTCGATGACCGCGTGTGGGTCGTAGCGGAGGATGTCGCGGTCCTTGAACGTCCCCGGTTCGCCCTCATCGGTATTGCAAACGACGTACTTCTCGCCGCTGCCCTTGGGCATGAAGCTCCATTTCAACCCCGTCGGGAAGCCGGCGCCACCACGACCGCGCAACACCGAGGCCTTGATCTCGGCGATGACCTGCTCGGGAGCAATCTTCTCGGTCAGTATCCGCTTCAAGGCCTGATATCCGCCCCGTTGCTCGTATTCGCCGATACCCCAGCCGGCATCGCCCTTGCCCCAACCGGCCGACAACAGCGGATTGATCGCTTCGATCAGCGCCATGTCATTTACACTCCGCCAGCAGTTTGTCGATCTCGTCCGGTGTCATGAAGCAACGCATTTGCACGTTATTGACCAGCATGACCGGAGCATCGCCACAGGCCCCCATGCACTCGCCTTCCTTCAGCGTGAATTTTCCGTCTGGCGTGGTTTCATTGAGGTCGATGCCCAGCTTCCGTTTCAGGTACTCGGCCGCATGAACACCCCCGGACAAGGCGCAGGGCAGATTGGTGCAGACGGTCAGCTTGTACTTGCCGATCGGTCTCAGGTCATACATGTTGTAGAAGCTCGCCACCTCGAACGCGGCGATCGCCGGCATGTCCAGGTGGCTTGCGACGGACTCGATCGCCGCGTTCGACAGCCAGCCCTGCTCCTCCTGGGCGATGCGCAACGCCGCCATCACCGCCGATTGCTTCTGGTCGGTCGGGTACTTGGCGACCTCCCGGTCTATCCTTGCTCGTGCTTCCTGGCTCAGCATGTTTGGTTGCCCGTTCATCTGTCCGTGTCGCCCAGCACCAGGTCGATGGTGCCGATAATCGCCGTCGCGTCGGCGAGCATGTGGCCCTTGCACATCTCCGCCAGCGCCGCCAGGTGCGGGAAGCCGGGTGAGCGCAACTTGATCCGATATGGCTTGTTGGCGCCGTCGGAGACCGCCCAGATGCCGAACTCGCCCTTGGGATGCTCGATGCTGGCATAGACTTCGCCCGCCGGCACATGCATGCCTTCGCTGAACAGCTTGAAGTGATGGATCAACTCTTCCATGTTGCTCTTCATCGCTTCCCGCGGCGGCGGCGCCACCTTGTGATTGTCGCTGATGACCGGCCCCGGATTGTTGCGCAGCCATTCGACACACTGCTTGACGATCCGGTTCGATTGCCTCATCTCTTCCATGCGCACCAGATAACGGTCATAGCAATCGCCATTGGTGCCCACCGGAATATCGAAGTCCATGCGGTCATAGACCTCGTAGGGCTGCTTCTTGCGGAGATCCCAGGCCACGCCGGAGCCCCGCAACATGGGGCCGGTAAAGCTCAGTTGTAATGCCTGCTCCGGCGAAACAACCGCGACACCGACGGTCCGCTGCTTCCATATGCGGTTTTCAGTTAGCAGCGTATGGTATTCATCGAGATAGCGCGGGAACCGATCGGCGAAGTCATCGATGAAATCGAGCAACGATCCTTCCCGGGCCGCGTTGAGCCGCTTGACGGTTGCCTCGTCCTTGAACTTGTTGGCCCGATACTTCGGCATCTGTTCCGGAAGGTCGCGATAGACACCGCCTGGACGATAGTAGGCGGCATGAAGCCGGGCGCCTGACACCGCCTCGTAGACATCCATGAGGTCTTCGCGCTCGCGGAAGGTGTAGAGCACCATGCCCATGGCGCCGATATCGAGAGCATGAGTACCGATGTTGAGCAGGTGATTGCGGATGCGCGTTACCTCGTCCATCAGGACACGGATGTACTGTGCTCGAATCGGCACCTCGATGCCGAGCAAACGCTCGACCGCCAGGCAGTAGGCATGCTCGTTGCACATCATCGACACGTAGTCGAGACGATCGAGATAAGGCACGGTTTGCAGCCAGGTTCTCGTCTCGGCCAACTTTTCCGTGCCGCGATGGAGCAGGCCGATATGCGGATCCGCACCCACCACGACCTCTCCATCGAGTTCCAGGATCAGCCGCAAGACACCGTGCGCGGCGGGGTGCTGCGGGCCGAAGTTCAGGTGGTAATTCTTGATCTCAGCCACGGCCGCCTGCCTTCCCGTAGCTTTCCTCGCGAACGATGCGCGGTGTCACCTCGCGCGGCTCGATGGTCACGGGTTGATACACGACGCGCCGCTGCTCGGGGTCATAGCGCATTTCGACATAGCCCGAAACCGGGAAGTCCTTGCGGAACGGGTGGCCGACAAAGCCATAATCGGTCAGGATGCGGCGCAGGTCCGGGTGGCCCTCGAAGACGATGCCGAACAGATCGAACGCCTCGCGCTCGTACCAGTTGGCGCCGGGCCAGAGATCAGTCACCGTCGGTAGCGATGGCGCATCGTTGTCCGAGGCGAAAACCCGCAGGCGCAAGCGCCAGTTGTGGGTCATGGAAAGCAGGTGCGACACCGCCGCGAAGCGGAGGCCGGATGCCCTGTCGGAGTACGACAGATAGTCGATTCCGGAAAGGTCGATCAGTTCCTCGAACTTCAGCTCGGCGTGGTCCCGAAGCGTTTTCGCCACTTCGTGGTATGCCGCCGCCGGCACCTCCACGGTCACTTCACCCAGCCTCGACAACGGATCGCCGATGGCGCCACCCAGGATTTCCTTCAGCTTCTCGCACAGATGTTCAAGCTTTGCGCTCATGGCTACAGGGGAGTCGGAATCTCAACGGGCAATGGTGTAGGTGCGCCGGATCTTGTTCTGCAACTGCATGATGCCGTACAGCAGTGCTTCCGGAGTCGGCGGACACCCTGGAACATAGATATCGACGGGCACGATGCGGTCGCAACCGCGGACGACGGAGTAGGAATAATGGTAATAGCCGCCGCCATTGGCGCAAGAACCCATCGAGATGACCCAGCGCGGCTCCGGCATCTGGTCATAGACCTTGCGCAGCGCGGGCGCCATCTTGTTGGTCAGCGTACCGGCCA
Source organism: Rhodocyclaceae bacterium (assembly GCA_016704145.1). Lineage (GTDB taxonomy): Bacteria > Pseudomonadota > Gammaproteobacteria > Burkholderiales > Rhodocyclaceae > Fen-999. Next base: position 370,670 of record JADJAS010000001.1, read on the forward strand.
CGATCATCACGTCCGATTGGCGGGGACTGGCGCGGAACATCACGCCGAAGCGATCGAGGTCGTAACGAGCACAACCGGTATGAATCATTTCCACCGCGCAGCAGGCCAAACCAAACGTCATCGGCCAAAGCGAGCCAGTGCGCGTCCAGTTCAGCAACTTGTCCAGACTGGTGGTGACGAAGCCTTCCTGCAAGACGCCCTCGATGCTCACTCGGTCACTCCCAGTCCAGTGCGCCCTTGACCCAGGCATAAACGTAACCAATCACCAGCACACCGATGAAGACCAGCATTTCCGCGAAGCCGAACAACTTCACCTCGGGTGTCGCGGTGATCTCCTTGAAGATCGTTGCCCACGGGAAGAGAAAGGCAATTTCCAGATCGAACAGGATGAAGAGGATGGCAATCAGGTAGTAGCGCACGTCGAACTTCGTGCGCGCATCCTCGAAGGGCTCGAAGCCACACTCGAAAGGCGACAGCTTCTCGCTGTCCGGTCGGTGCGGGGAAACCAGCCAGCCGAGCAGAATGGGCATGCAACCGAAAGCCATTCCGACGACGACAAAGACGAGGACAGGAAAATAGTTTTCCAACATGACCTTGTGGCCCCCGCCACGTTATCGGCCGCCGCGATCCGCGACTGCCGCTGTTGATACTGGTGCCGACGGCGAGACTCGAACTCGCACGGCTTTCGCCACTACCCCCTCAAGATAGCGTGTCTACCAATTTCACCACGTCGGCTGCTCTCTTCTGCGTACTGCGGCGAGGTGTTTGCCACGCCATCAGCGAAGCGGCGCGCATAGTACCATTTTTTGTGCGCCGCGGAATAATTTATTGATCGCTATTTCGGAATGTCTTTCGCCTTGGAATCGCCTGGCTCGACCGGCGTGGTGGGAACCACCGACTCGGTCTTGACGGCATCCATGACGCTACCCGACGATTTCGGCTTGGCGCTCGCCAGATAGGTCAAGCCGAGGCTGGTCAAAAAGAACGCCGCAGCCAGAACCGCCGTGGTCCGCGACAGAAAATTGGCCGCCCCGGTGGCGCCGAACAGACTGCCCGAAGCGCCGCTGCCAAAGGCCGCGCCCATGTCCGCGCCCTTGCCGTGCTGGATCAACACGAGACCGATCACCGTGACACCGACAATGATATGCACCGTCAGCAGTAGTGGATAGAACATTTCCATGACAACCTCGCTTGTCTCCTCTTATCTCTGTCCGCCCGCGGCCGCGCAAATGCCGAGGAAATCCTCCGCCACCAGCGAGGCGCCGCCGATCAGTCCGCCATCGATATCGGGCTGGCCGAACAGTTCCCTCGCATTGGTCGATTTGACGCTGCCTCCGTAGAGAATCTGCAACCGCTCCGCGACCGCCTTGTCGTCCCTAGCCACCCGCGCCCGGATTATGGCGTGCACGTCTTGCGCCTGCGCCGGCGTCGCGGTCTTGCCGGTACCGATGGCCCATACCGGCTCGTAGGCAACAACGGCTTGTCCGAGTGCGGCCACGCCGGCCGCGGCCAACACCGCGTCCATCTGGCGAACGACCACGGCGGTCGTGATGCCCGCTTCCCGCTCATCGAGCGTTTCCCCGACGCAGAGGATGGGCGTCAGCCCGACCTTGAGCGCCGCCGAGAACTTGGCGGCGACCACGGCGTCGGTATCGCCATAGAAGGAACGCCGCTCGGAATGACCGACGATCGCGTAACGGCAGCCGAAGTCGTTCAGCATCGAGGCGCTGACCTCGCCCGTGTAGGCGCCCAGCGCATGCTCGGAAACATCCTGAGCGCCCCACGCAACCTTGCTACCGGCCAATACGGCCTGAGCCTGGGCCAGATAGGGATAGGGAACACAGACGGCAAACTGTCCATCGAATGCCTTCGCGCCACTGGTGACCGCGGTGAGCAAGGCGAGATTGCTCGCCAGGCTGCCATGCATTTTCCAGTTGCCGGCAACAAGTTTGATCCGGGACATCGTCGTGGCCATCAATGGGTTCAAAAGTTTTTAATTATAGCGCCCGCTCAGGCAGCCAGCAATGAAAAGCGCGGCTTGGCCGAGCAGGCGATCGTGCTTTAATCCCCGCATGACCAATGACGAACAATCGGGCAACGCAAGCCCCTTCAAGGGCAAGACCGGATTGGCGCGCTTGTGGCGGGCCTTGTTCTATTCTCGCGACGGCCTGCGCGCCGCCTATCGCCACGAGGATGCCTTCCGTCAGGAAGCGTGGCTGGCGCTAGCGCTGGTTCCGCTGGCCTTTGTGATGCCGGTCGGCAATCTTGGTCGGGCACTGATGATCGCGAGCATCATGCTGGTATTGATCGTCGAACTGATCAACTCTGCGATCGAGGCGGCCATCGACCGGATTTCGCTGGAGCACCACGATCTTTCCAAGCGCGCCAAGGACATCGGCAGCGCCGCCGTGATGATTGCGCTGCTCAACGTCATCGTAACCTGGAGCCTGGTTCTGCTCGGCTGACCAAAGTCAGTCGTCACGGCACGCCGCATCAGGCAATGGCCGCGCGCACCGCGCTGGCAACCGACCCGGCCTGTGCCGTCGCCAGCGCCGCATCGGGTGCCTCGACCATCACCCGCAGCAGCGGCTCGGTTCCGGATGGTCGCAACAACAGTCGTCCCTTGCCGGCCAGCGCCGCCTCGGCGGACGCGGCGGCGGCCCCGATACGCGAGTCGTTGTTCCAGTCGAAGCCGGGGGGCATGCGCACGTTGATGAGCTCCTGCGCATACATCACGAGGTCGCCACACGCCCGCGCCAACGTTTCGCCGCTGGCGCGCAGCGCCGCCAGTACCTGGAGCGCGGCGATGATGCCGTCGCCCGTGGTGTGCTTGTCGAGGCAGATGATGTGTCCGGAGTTTTCGCCACCCAGCGGCCAGCCACGCTCCTGCATCATCTCCAGCACGTAGCGGTCGCCCACCTTGGCGCGCGCGAACGGAACACCCAGCCGGCCCAGGGCATGTTCGAAGCCAAGATTGGTCATCAAGGTCCCGACCACGCCGGCAACAGGCGTGCGCGCATGGCGCGCGCGAGTGATGACATAAAGCAGTTCGTCCCCGTCATAAAGCCGGCCCTGGCCATCGGCCATCACCACCCGGTCGCCGTCGCCATCCAGGGCGATGCCGATGTCGGCGCGATGATCGAGCACCGCCTGGCGCAGCGTGTCCGGCGAGGTCGCGCCAACCTCATCGTTGATGTTGAGGCCATTGGGCGTGGCGCCGACGGCGATCACCTCGGCGCCGAGTTCGTGGAAGACATTGGGCGCGACCAGATAGCCGGCACCGTGCGCGCAGTCGACCGCGATTTTGAGGCCGCGCAGGTCCAGTTCGGTCGGGAAGGTACTCTTGCAGAATTCAATGTAGCGGCCGCGGGCGTCATCGATGCGCCTGGCGCGCCCCAGGCCGGCCGAGGCGCGACACGCCAGCGGCTCATCGAGCTGCGCCTCGATGGCTTCCTCGACGGCATCGGGCAGCTTGGTGCCCTGCGCCGAGAAAAACTTGATGCCGTTGTCGTCGTAGGGATTGTGCGAGGCCGAGATCACCACGCCGGCCTGAAGCCGGAGCGCCCGGGTCAGATAGGCAATCGCCGGCGTCGGCAACGGTCCCGACAGCATCACATCCACGCCAGCCGCCGAAAAACCGGATTCCATGGCGCCTTCCAGCATGTAGCCGGATATGCGCGTGTCCTTGCCGATCATCACCGTCGGCCGCTCGCCGGCGGGCAAGGTTTCCAGGTCCACCAGCGTGGTGCCGGCGGCGAAGCCCAGCCGCAAGGCGAACTCGGGGTTGATCAGGCCGTCGCCAACCCGCCCGCGCACGCCATCGGTGCCGAAATATTTGCGTCCCATTCAATTACCCTCGATAGCCTTCATGACCAGCAGCGCGTCGCGTGTGGCCGCGACATCATGGACCCTCACCATCGCCGCGCCGCGCTGGACTGCCAGCAACGCCGCCGCAATGCTGGCCGGCATGCGGTCGCCAATCGGGTGACCGGTAATGAGGCCGAACATCGACTTGCGCGAAAGCCCCGCCAGCACCGGCAGTCCCGACCTGACAAGCCTGTCCAGATGTCGCAGCAAGGCCAGATTATGCGCCAGCGTCTTGCCGAAACCGAAGCCAGGGTCGATGACGATACGATTTTTATCAATCCCCGCCGCCATGCACGCCGCTACCCGGGAATCGAGGAATGAGGCCACCTCGGTCACGACATCGCCGTAGCGCGGGTCAGACTGCATGGTGCGGGGCTCGCCCTGCATGTGCATCAGGCATACGGCGGCATTGGACGCAGCGACTGCCTCGAACGCGCCCGGTGCCTGCAAGGCGAAGATATCGTTGATCATGTCGGCACCGGCGGAGAGGGCTACACTCATGATCCCGGGCTTGACGGTATCCACCGACAGCGGTATGCCGCACTCGCGCAACCCCTCGATGACCGGTAAGAGACGATCCATCTCCTGTTGCTCTGACACGGGCTCGGCGCCGGGGCGAGACGATTCGGCACCCAGGTCGAGAAGATCCGCCCCCTCCTCGGCCATGCGCAGGCCATGGGCGATGGCTTTGAGCGCCTGACCACGCAAGCCATCGCCGGAAAAGGAATCGTCGGTTAGGTTGACGATGCCCATGATCAGAGGTCGATCCAGTGCCAGCTGGAAATGGCCACATTGCAGAGGTGCGTTCATAAGCAAAAAGGCCGCGCAACCGCGCGGCCCGAGTCGTCTCCGTTTCGCTCAGGCGGGGGCGGCGGCGTTGGGCTCGGCACCGGGCGTGTTGCTGCCTTCAGAAGACTTTGGTGGCGTACTCGACGGCTTTGGCGGCCGAGGCGGCTTGCCTTCCATGATGTCGTTGATCTGTTCCGCATCGATGGTTTCCCATTCGAGCAAGGCGGCCGTCATGGCCTCGATCTTGTCGCGGTTGTCCTCGATCAGCTTGCGCGCGCGGGCATACTGCTCGTCGATGATGCGCCTGACCTCGGCATCCACTTGCTGCATGGTCGCTTCGGACACATTCTTGTGTGTCGTGATGGAACGACCAAGGAATATCTCGCCCTCCTCCTCGCCGTACACCATGGTGCCCAGGCTGTCCGACATACCCCATTGCGTCACCATGCGCCGCGCCAGGTCGGTGGCACGCTGAAAATCGTTGGAAGCGCCTGTGGTCATCTGGTTCATGAAAACTTCTTCGGCGATCCGGCCACCGAACAAGACGGCGATGGTCGACAGCAAGCGAATGCGATCCTGGCTGTAACGGTCTTCCGTGGGCAGTTGCATCGTCACGCCCAGCGCGCGTCCGCGCGGAATGATGGTCACCTTGTGCACCGGGTCGGTCTTCGGCAGCAGTTTGGCGACCACGGCATGGCCGGATTCGTGGTAGGCGGTGTTGCGTCGCTCTTCCTCCGGCATGACCATGGAGCGGCGTTCCGCGCCCATCATGATCTTGTCCTTGGCGCGCTCGAAGTCTTCCATATCCACCAAGCGCTTGTTGGCACGGGCAGCGAACAGGGCGGCCTCGTTCACCAGATTGGCCAGATCGGCGCCGGCAAAACCCGGGCAGCCGCGCGCCAGCACGGAGGGATCGACATCCGGCGCCAGCGGCACCTTGCGCATGTGAACCTTGAGGATTTGCTCCCGTCCACGGATATCCGGCAGCGGCACCACCACCTGACGGTCGAAGCGACCGGGACGCAGCAGCGCCGGATCGAGCACGTCGGGCCGGTTGGTGGCGGCGATGACAATCACGCCAGACGACCCCTCGAAGCCGTCCATCTCGACCAGCAACTGATTGAGCGTCTGCTCGCGTTCGTCGTTGCCACCGCCGAGGCCGGCGCCGCGCTGGCGGCCGACGGCGTCGATCTCGTCGATGAAGATGATGCACGGCGATGTCTTCTTGGCCTGCTCGAACATGTCGCGCACGCGCGCCGCGCCAACGCCGACGAACATCTCGACGAAATCCGAACCCGAAATCGAGAAGAACGGCACTTTCGCCTCGCCGGCGATCGCCTTCGCCAGCAGCGTCTTGCCGGTGCCGGGACTACCGACCATCAGCACCCCGCGCGGAATCCGTCCCCCCAGTTTCTGGAACTTGGAAGGATCGCGCAGGAAATCCACGAGTTCGGAGACTTCCTCCTTGGCCTCTTCGCAGCCGGCCACGTCGGCGAAAGTAACGGTATTGTTCGCATCGTCGAGCATGCGCGCCTTGCTCTTGCCGAACGAGAAGGCGCCACCGCGACCGCCGCCCTGCATCTGGCGCATGAAAAACACCCAAACGCCGATCAGCAGCAGCATGGGGAACCACGAGACGAAGATGCTCATGAGGAACGACTGCTCCTCGTCGGGCTTCGCCACCACCTTGACGTTGTAGCGCAACAGATCGGACACCATCCAGAGATCGGGCGGCGCATAGGACGTGATCTTGCGCCCCTCGGCCGTGGTCGCTTCGAGTGTCCGGCCCTGGATCACAACCTTGGTGATGCGGCCCTGCTTCACCTCCTCGAGGAACTGCGAATAATCCATCGAGGCAAGCGCAGCCTGCCGGGAATTGAACTGGTTGAACACCGTCATCAGGACGATGCCGATCACCATCCAGATTGCAAGGTTTTTGAATAGATTATTCAAGGATTTGTCTCGCTGTTGCGTAAGTCTGGCGATTGTAGAACCGATTCGAAAGGGCTGCAAACGGGCTTCATGGCCGCAAACCGCGCGCCAGCAGATAGGTCTCGGCGCTGCGATCGCGAGAAGCGGCCGGCTTGCGGACCAACAGGCTGTCGAAGCTTGTCATGATCTCCTTGCGCAATTCCATGAATCCCGAGCCCTGAAATACTTTGACCAGCATGCAACCGCCTGGTTTCAGGTGCCCACGGGCAAATTCCAGTGCCAACTCGGCCAAGTGCATGACCCGCGCGTCGTCGGCCACCGCTATGCCCGACATATTGGGCGCCATGTCCGACAAAACAAGGTCCACCCGGCGTCCCGCCAAGACTGACTTTAGCCTGTCGAGCGTCTCTTCCTCGAGGAAGTCGCCCTGGATGAACTCGACACCCGCCATCGGCGTCATTTCCAGCAGATCGAGCGCAATCAGCTTGCCGCCCGGCTGGATGCGCCGCGCCGCGTACTGGCACCAGCTGCCCGGCGCGGCACCGAGATCGACCACCGTCATGCCCGGCTTCAGCAGGTGATCCTTGTCGTCGATTTCGATCAGCTTGAACACGGCCCGCGAGCGCCACCCCTCCGCCTTCGCCTTCTGGACGTAGGGATCGGTGACGTGCTCGTGCATCCACGCCTTGCTCTTCTTCTGCTGCCGGGACTTCTGGGTCATCGCGCTAGAATGGCACCATGATCGAATTGACACCTGAACAACACCGCGCCCTGCGCGCCGCCGCCCACCATCTCCATCCGGTCGTCACAGTGGCCGGTAACGGCCTCAGCGACCCGGTTCTGAAGGAAATCGACCGCGGCCTCAAGGCCCACGAGCTCATTAAGGTCAAGCTCGCCGGCATCGAGCGAGACGAGCGCGAAGCGCTGCTGGCGGATATCTGCGAGCGGCTCGGCTGCGCCCCGGTGCAGCACATCGGCAACATCCTCGTCCTGTGGCGCGAGAAGCCCGAAGCGCCAAAGTCAGCCGTGACGACACGTCGCAGCAAACCGATGACCAAGAAGCAGGCCGCGGAAGCGCAGGAAAAACCCCGACGCGCCGTCAAACGTACCTGACGTCGAGGATCTCGTATTCGCGCCGGCCGCCGGGGGTCTGGACTTCAACCACGTCGCCGGCAAACTTGCCGATCAGCGATCTCGCCACCGGTGAGTTGAGGGAAATCTTGCTCACCTTGATATCGGCCTCGTCGTCGCCGACGATCTGGTAGCTGACCTTCTGGCCGCTGTCCATGTCTTCGAGGTCGACCGTGGCGCCGAACACCACGCGGCCGTCGGCATCGAGCGCCGCCGGATCGATGATCTGGGCATTGCCCAGCTTGCCCTCGACCTCGGCAATGCGGCCCTCGATGAAGCCCTGGCGTTCCTTGGCTGCATCGTATTCGGCGTTTTCCGACAGGTCGCCGTGCGAACGCGCTTCGGCGATGGCCGCGACGACCGCGGGCCGCTCGACCGTCTTCAGGCGCTTCAATTCTTCGCGCAGCATCTCGGCGCCGCGCAAGGTAATCGGGAACTTGCTCATTGCAACTCTGTATGCAGCGACTGAAGCGCGTAGGTTTCGAGGCCGGCGTGACGCATGCCCTGGCAGGCTGCCAGTCCACCTTCGACGGTGGTGAACAGCGTCACCTTCTGCGCCAGCGCCGAGGTACGGATGGAGCGCGAGTCGATGATGGCGCTGCGCTTCTCCTCGACCGTGTTGACGATGAAGGCGATCTCGTTGTTCTTGATCATGTCGACGATATGCGGCCGGCCTTCGTTGACCTTGTTCACGATCGTCACGGGCACGCCGGTGGCGCTGATGGCAGCGGCGGTACCGCGCGTCGCCATCAAGGAAAATCCAAGCTCGTGAAGCTGGCGTGCCACCGCGACTGACTTTGCCTTGTCGGCCGGCTTGACGCTGATGAAGGCCTTGCCCGACTTCGGCAGCTTGGTGCCGGAGGCAATTTGGGATTTTACGAATGCTTCGCCGAACGTACGACCGACGCCCATCACCTCGCCGGTGGACTTCATCTCGGGACCGAGGATGGTATCGACGCCGGGGAACTTGATGAAGGGGAACACCGCCTCCTTCACCGAGTAGTAAGGCGGAATCACTTCCCCGGTCACGCCCTGGTCGGCCAGGCTGCGGCCGGCCATGCAGCGCGCGGCGATCTTCGCCAGCGGCAGGCCGGTGGCCTTGGAGACGAATGGCACGGTGCGCGAAGCGCGCGGGTTCACTTCCAGCACATAGACGACGGCCTCGGCGTCGCGCCCCTGGATGGCGAACTGCACGTTCATCAGGCCGCAGACATTGAGGCCCTTGGCCATCATTTCGGTCTGGCGGCGCAGCTCGTCCTGGATCGACTGCGACAGGGTGTAGGGCGGCAACGAGCAGGCGGAGTCGCCCGAATGCACGCCGGCCTGTTCGATGTGTTCCATGATGCCGCCGATGATCACCTGCTTGCCGTCGGAGAGCGCATCGACGTCGACTTCGGTGGCATCGTTGAGGAAGCGGTCGAGCAACACCGGCGAGTCGTTGGAAACCTTGACCGCCTCGCGCATGTAGCGCTCGAGGTCCTTTTCCTCATGGACGATTTCCATCGCCCGGCCGCCCAGCACGTAGCTCGGCCGCACCACCAGCGGATAGCCGATCTCGGCGGCGAGGCGGATGGCATCCGCCTCGGTGCGCGCCGTGCGGTTGGGCGGCTGCTTGAGCTTGAGGTCGTGCAGCAGCTTCTGGAAACGCTCGCGGTCCTCGGCGGCGTCGATCATATCGGGCGAGGTGCCGATGATCGGCACGCCGTTGGCTTCGAGGTCGCGCGCCCGCTTCAGCGGCGTCTGGCCGCCGAACTGCACGATCACGCCGGCCGGCTGTTCGACATGAACGATCTCGAGGATGTCTTCCAGCGTCAGCGGCTCGAAGTAGAGGCGATCCGAGGTGTCGTAGTCGGTCGACACGGTCTCGGGGTTGCAGTTGACCATGATGGTCTCGTAGCCGTCTTCGCGCATCGCCAGCGCGGCATGCACGCAGCAGTAGTCGAACTCGATGCCCTGGCCGATGCGGTTCGGACCGCCGCCGAGCACCATGATTTTCTTCTTGTCCGTGGGACGTGATTCGCACTCTTCCTCGTAGGTCGAGTACATGTAGGCGGTCAAGGTGGCGAACTCGGCGGCGCAGGTATCGACGCGCTTGAACACCGGGCGCACGCCCAATGCTTGTCTTCTTTCCCGAACTGCCGTCTCGCCAGCGCCGACTTTCACGGCGATGCGGCGGTCGGAGAAGCCCTTGCGTTTCAGATTGCGCAACGTGTCGGCATCGAGCGCTTCAAGCTTCTGCGTGCTCAACCATTCCTCGGTCTTGACGATGTCTTCGATCTGCACGAGGAACCACGGGTCGATCTTGGTCAGGTTGAAGACGTCCTGCATCGAATAGCCGGAACGGAAGGCCTGGCCGAGGTACCACATGCGCTGTGCGCCGGGGTTGGCCAGTTCATGCTCGATCTTCTCGCCATCAGCCTCGATTTCGTCGAGGCCATAGACGCTGACCTCGAGGCCGCGCAGCGCCTTCTGCAGCGATTCCTGGAAGCTGCGGCCGATGGCCATGACTTCGCCGACCGACTTCATCTGCGTCGTCAGGCGGTCATTGGCCTGCGGAAACTTCTCGAAGGCGAAACGCGGCACCTTGGTGACGACGTAGTCGATCGACGGCTCGAAGGAGGCCGGCGTGGCACCGCCGGTGATGTCGTTCTTCAGTTCGTCGAGCGTGTAGCCGACGGCCAGTTTTGCCGCGACCTTGGCGATCGGGAAACCCGTCGCCTTCGAGGCCAGCGCCGAGGAACGCGACACGCGCGGATTCATCTCGATGACGATCATGCGCCCATCGTCCGGGTTGATCGCGAACTGCACATTCGAACCACCGGTGTCGACGCCGATCTCGCGCAGCACCGCGATGCTGGCGTTGCGCATGATCTGGTATTCCTTGTCGGTGAGCGTCTGCGCCGGTGCGACGGTGATCGAGTCGCCGGTATGCACGCCCATCGGGTCGAGGTTCTCGATCGAGCAGATGATGATGCAGTTGTCCTTGCGGTCGCGCACCACCTCCATCTCGAATTCTTTCCAGCCGAGTAGGGATTCCTCGATCAAAAGTTCGCGCGTCGGCGAGGCCTCAAGACCGCGCTTGCAGATCTCGACGAATTCTTCCTGGTTGTATGCAATGCCGCCGCCCGAGCCGCCCATCGTGAAGGACGGCCGGATGATCGCCGGGAAGCCGATGGCGCCCTGTACCTGCTGCGCCTCTTCCATGCTGTGGGCAATGCCGGAGCGTGCCGAGCCGAGGCCGATCTTGGTCATCGCCTTCTTGAACTTCTCGCGGTCCTCGGCCTTGTCGATGGCTTCCTTGGTCGCGCCGATCATTGCCACGCCGTACTTCTCGAGCACGCCGTGCTTGGCGAGGTCGAGCGCGCAGTTGAGCGCGGTCTGGCCGCCCATGGTCGGCAGCATCGCGTCGGGCCGCTCTTTGGCGATGATGTTTTCCAGCACCTGCCAGGTGATCGGCTCGATGTAGGTCACGTCCGCCATGTTCGGGTCGGTCATGATCGTCGCTGGGTTCGAATTGACGAGGATGACCTTGAAGCCCTCTTCGCGCAGGGCCTTGCAGGCCTGGGCGCCGGAGTAGTCGAATTCGCAGGCCTGGCCGATGATGATCGGGCCGGCGCCGATGATGAGGATGGAGTGGAGGTCGGTGCGCTTAGGCATTCTTGCTCTTCTCCATCATGCCAATGAAGCGGTCGAACAGGTAGGAGACGTCGTGCGGACCCGGGCTCGCCTCGGGGTGACCCTGGAAGCAGAGCGCCGGGCGGTCGATCCAGGCCATGCCCTGAAGGCTGCTGTCGAACAGCGAGACGTGGGTGACTTTGACGTTGGCTGGCAACGTCGCCGGATCGACGGCAAAGCCATGATTCTGGCTGGTAATCATCACCTGGCCGGATTCCATATCCTTGACCGGATGATTCGCGCCGTGGTGGCCGAACTTCATCTTCAGTGTCCTGCCGCCGGCGGCGAGGCCCATCAACTGGTGCCCTAGACAGATGCCGAAGGTCGGCAGCTTGAGTTTCAGGAATTCGCGTATTGCCATGATGGCGTAATCGCAGGGTTCCGGGTCACCGGGGCCGTTGGAGAGGAAGACGCCGTCGGGTTTCAGCGCAAGGACATCCTTGGCCGGCGTCTGGGCCGGCACCACCGTCAGCTTGCAGCCTCGCTGGGCCAGCATGCGCAGGATGTTGCGCTTGACGCCGAAATCGTAGGCGACGACGTGAAACTTTGGATTCTCCTGCGAGACGTAGCCCGTGCCCAGCTGCCATTCGCCCTCGGTCCACTCGTAACACTTGTCGACCGACACGACCTTGGCGAGATCCATGCCAGCCAGACCGGGGAAGGCGCGCGCCTTGGCCACTGTAGCCTCGGCATCCGGTTTGTCGCCAGTCACCAGACAACCGCCTTGCGTGCCATTCTCGCGGAGGATGCGGGTCAGCTTGCGGGTGTCGATGTCGGCGATGGCGACGACGTTCTCGGCCTTGAGGTAGGCGTCGAGGCTCTGTTCGCTGCGGAAGTTGGACACCAGCAACGGCAGGTCGCGAATGACCAGGCCGGCAGCATAGACGCGCGGCGCCTCGCAGTCCTCGCGATTGACGCCGACGTTGCCAATGTGGGGATAAGTCAGGGTGACGATCTGGCGCGTATAAGACGGGTCGGTGAGGATTTCCTGGTAGCCCGTCATGGCGGTGTTGAACACCACCTCGCCGACGCTCTCGCCCGTCGCGCCAATACCCAGGCCACGAAAAACCGTTCCGTCTGCAAGGGCAAGAATGGCAGGCGGAAACTTGGGCACCGTGGGCACGATGGGGCTCCTGGAGGACATGGCGGCGAGGGAACAGGACGGACGCGGCACTGCAAATGCCCGGCCTGACAAACTTTTTGATTATACCCTGCCGCAATGCAACAGGCAACGCCGACAATGGTCAGCGCGGGCCGCTCATCTCAGCCCCAGCACATCCTGCATGTCATATAGACCGTTCGTCCTGCCACGCAGGAAGCGGGCGGCGCGGATGGAGCCCAGTGCGTAAGGCATGCGGCTGGCCGCCTTGTGGGTAATCTCCACGCGCTCGCCGGTGCCGGCGAACAGCACCGTGTGATCGCCGACGATGTCGCCGCCGCGCACGGTAGCGAAGCCGATCTGGGTTGCGGGCCGCTCGCCGGTATGGCCTTCGCGGCCGTAGACCGCGCATTCATCGAGACTGCGGCCGAGCGCAGCGGCGACGACCTCGCCCATGCGCAGCGCTGTGCCGGACGGCGCATCGACCTTGTGGCGATGATGGGCCTCGACGATCTCCACATCGTAGCCGTCATTAAGAATGACGGCGGCGGTTTCGAGCAGTTTGAAGACCAGATTGACGCCCACTGCCATGTTCGGCGCAAAGACGATCGGGATGTCGCGCGCGGCATCCTGGATGGCCAGTTTCTGTTCGGTATTCATGCCCGTGGTGCCGATAATCATGTGCACGCGATGGCGACGGCAGGCGTCCATGTGACGCAAGGTACCTTCCGGGCGTGTAAAGTCGATCAGGCACTCGACCTTGGCCAGCGTTGCTTCGAGATCGTCGCTGATCGCCACCCCGCACGGCGAGCCCACCAGTTCCCCCGCATCCTTGCCAAGAAACGGGCTACCAGCCATGTCCAGCGCCCCGGCCAGTTCGGCGTCGGGTGCCTTGAGGATGGCCTCGATCAGGGTACGGCCCATCCGGCCGCCAGCGCCGGCGACGGCAAAACGAATCTTGTCCATGACAACAGATCTCTGGTTACTTGGCGGTGCCTTCCGCCGACTTGATGTCGATGACACGGGTCGCGGGCTTCGCCACCACGCTGCCGGCATCGGCCTCGCCCCGGCTCGCCACGACATCGCCATCCAGTCGAGTCAGCTTGCCGTCCTCGAAGTAGACGACCAGCCGGCGCTGCTGGAATTCCTGATCATCGCGGCCGGACTGGAAGCGATAAACATAATCCCATCGATCCGCGTGAAAAATATCCACAACCAGCGGCGTGCCCAGGATGAAACGGACCTGCTCTCGCGTCTGGCCCGGTTTCAACTGGGCGACCATCTCCTGGGTCACCAGGTTGCCCTGGCGAACATCGATGCGAAACGGCCTTAGGTAGGAGGTCACGCCACCCAGGCCGGAACACGACAACAGGAACGGCGTGGCGACGAGAACGAGCAGGCGCTTCATGGGTGGGTGGCAGACGGACGATTGAAGGGGGGCAGGCATCGGCGCCAAGCGGATCGCATCGATGGAGTGCCGCAAAAACTATATCATAAGCACCGAAGGTTCCATCGCCCGTCCGCCAGTCGCCATCAACATTCACCGACAGCCGCCGAATCCCCAGTCATGACCAAGTCCGACGAACTCAGGAACATGGGCCTCAAGGCCACCATTCCGCGCGTCAAGATTCTCGATCTGTTCCAGAAAGCCAAGGGCGCCGGCAGGCATCACATGTCGGCCGAGGAAGTGCAGCAACAGCTGGCCGCCGATGAGGTCGACCTCGGGCTGGCCACGGTCTATCGCGTCCTCACCCAGTTCGAGCAGGCCGGTCTGCTCACCCGGCATTTCTTCGACTCCGGCCGCGCCGTTTTTGAAATCAACGAGGGCGGTCACCACGACCATCTGGTCTGCCTGCAATGCGGCAGGGTGGAGGAGTTCTACGATGCCGCCATCGAGAAGCGGCAAACCAAGGTTGCCGAGGATCGTGGCTTCAAGGTGATCGAGCATTCCCTGCATCTGTACGCCGACTGCACCAAGCCGAACTGCCCAAACCGCAAAGAATCATGAAGTGTTCGAAGCTTTCCTGACCTCGACCGTTCTCGTGGCGCTTGCCGAGATCGGCGATAAAACCCAGTTGCTCTCCTTCGTCCTCGCGGCCCGGCTGCGCAAGCCGTGGCCGATCATCGCCGGCATCTTCGTCGCCACCATCGCCAATCACCTCGTCGCGGGCTCGGTCGGCGTCTGGCTGGCGAGTCTGATCGCGCCGCAGTGGCTGCCCTGGATCACGGGCGTGGTATTCGTGGCCTTCGGCCTGTGGACACTGCACCCGGATTCCCTCGATGACGATCCCAAGCTGCACCGGGCCGGCGCCTTCGTCACCACGGCGATCGCTTTCTTCATCGCCGAAATGGGCGACAAGACGCAGTTCGCCACCGTGGCGCTGGCGGCGCGCTTCGACGCGCTCATGGCCGTGGTGATGGGCACGACCATCGGCATGATGCTGGCCAACGTGCCGGCCGTGATCATCGGTGAAAAACTGGCGCAGAAGTTGCCTTTGCAGGCGATCCGCTGGATCGCGGCGGCGGTCTTCATCGCCACCGGCGTCCTCACCATGCTCGGCGCCGCGGGAACCGCCGGCTAACTGTCCAGCATTTCCCGCGCATGGCGGCGCGTGGTGTCGGTAATCTTGACGCCGCCCAGCATGCGGGCGATTTCCTCGACGCGGCCATCGCGATCGAGTACGGTGACGCGGCTCAACGTGGCATCGTCGCGCGTTTCCTTGGCGATCGACCACTGCCAGTCGGCCTGCGCCGCGACCTGCGGCAGGTGGGTGACGCACAGCACCTGCCGCTGGCGGCCGAGCTGGCGCAGCATGCGGCCGACGATCTCGGCGACGCCGCCGCCGATGCCGACGTCGACCTCGTCGAAAGTCAGCGTTGGCGCCACGCCGGCCGTGCTGGCGATCACCTGGATCGCCAGGCCGATGCGCGACAGTTCGCCGCCGGACGCGACTTTGGCCAGGGGCCGCAACGGCTGGCCCGGATTGGCCGCGACGAGGAACTCGACATTCTCCAGGCCATGCGCGGCACCGTCTTCGATCGGCGTCAGCGCGATTTCCAGGCGCCCGCCCGCCATGGCCAGTTGCTGCATGCCTTCGGTCACCGCCGCCGACAGTTCCGCCGCGCCCTCGCGCCGCTTCGCCGAGAGCTTCTTCGCCACCTTTTCGTACTCCGCGCGGACGGCCTTTTCCTTGGCCGCCAGCGCGGCGGGATCGGCCGACGAGCCCAGGTCGTCCAGCCGCGCCTGCATGCGCGCCAGCACCTCGGGCAATTCGTCGGGCATGACGCGGTGCTTGCGCGCCATCGCCGTCACCACCTCGATGCGCGCCTCCAGTTCGCGCAGCCGCGCCGGCTCCAGTTCGAGCCGGTCGCGATAGCGCGACAGCGCGTGTGTCGCCTCGGAAAGCTGGATGCGCGCGGCGTCCAGCAATTCCGCCGGCGCCTTGAGTTCGGCGTCGTAGTCGGTCAACGACGAGAGGCGGGTCAGTACTTCGTCGAGCTGACCAGACACGGTCGCTTCGCCTTCGTCCAGCAGATGCAAGGCCATCGTCGCGCCTTCCAGCAGGCTGGCGGCATGCGCGAGACGCCGGTGCTCCTGGTTCTCCTCGCTCCAGCGTGCCGGCTCGAAGGCCAGGGTGCGCAACTCCTGAACCTGCCAGTCGAGCATTTCCTTTTCCCGGATTAGCGCCGTGCTGTCCTGCTCGGCACGTTCGCGCGCTTCGCGCAGGCCACGCCACGCCCTGAACTTCGTCGCCACCGCCACAGCGAGATCCGTGGCGCCGATCTGGCCGTCGAGCAGTTGCCGCTGGGCATCGGCGCGCAGCAGCGCATGGTAGGCATGCTGGCCGTGGATGTCGGCCAGGAATTCGCCGGCCTGGCGCAGCTGCGTGAGCGTGGCCGGTGAGCCGTTGATGGTGGCGCGCGAACGGCCACCGGCGTCGATCACCCGCCGCAGCAGGCAAACTTCGTCCGCCGCGAAATCGCCATGGAAGTCATTTTGGCGCAGCCAGGTTTCCAGCTCGCCGCCGGGCGCGACATCGAATTCGGCGGCAATCTCGGCGCGCTCGGCGCCCTGGCGCAAGGTCGTCGCGTCGGCACGCTCGCCCAGCGCCAGCGCCAGGGCGTCGACGAGGATCGACTTGCCGGCGCCGGTCTCGCCGGTCAGCGCGCCAAAGCCGGCCTCGAACTCCAGTTCGAGGCGGTCAACGATGACGAAATCGCGGATGAACAGTCGGCGCAGCATCGCCCGTCGTCAGTTTCTCGGCGGCTCGCTCCAGCGCAGCTTCTCCCGGAGCATGGCGAAATAGTTGTAACCGGGCGGATGCAGCAAGGTCACCGCGTGGTGGGCCCGCGCCACGCTGATGCGATCGCCGGTCAGCGCATCGCAGCGCGTCTGGCCGTCGACATGCACCCGACCATCGTGCGGCGGCAACAGGGAGACTTCGATGCGACTGCCGTCGCCGATGGTGATCGGCCGGTTGGACAACGCGTGCGGACACAACGGCACCAGCGCGATGCCGGCGACGCCGGGATGCAGGATCGGGCCGTTGGCGGACAGCGCATAGGCGGTCGAACCGGTCGGCGTGCCGACGATCAGCCCGTCGGCCCGCAGCAGGTAAAGAAACTCGCCGTCGACTTCGACCCGCATCTCGATCATACGGCCCAAGTCACCCTTGTTGACCACCACTTCGTTGAGCGCAAGACTGTCGAAGATTGGCACGCCTAGGCGCCAGACCTTCACGTCGAGCAGGATGCGCGCCTCGGTCGTGAAACGGCCGGCCAGCAGTTCCCGCACGCCGGCAAGCATCTCGTGTCGGGCGATGTCGGTCATGAAGCCCAACCGACCGAGGTTAACGCCTGCCAGCGGCACGCCGAACTCGGCCAGCCGCCGGGCGACATAGAGCATGGTGCCGTCGCCGCCAAGGACGATCGCCACGTCGGCAAGACGGCCCATGGCCTCGTAGCTCGCCGTCTCGCCATGACTGACTTTCACCTGGCCGGCCAGGGTTTCCTCGACCAGGACGCGCACGCCGCTTTCGGCGAGACAAGCCGCCAGCAAGGGCAGCGATTCCGCCACTTCCGGGCTCTGGTACTTGCCGATCAAACCGGCCGTCTTGATGGTTTTGCGAAACGCCGTGGTCATGACCCGGCGATTAAACCACATCCGGCTTCGGCGGTGTCCGGACCAGACAACGCGCCTGGCGTGGCAATCGAGAGCAGGAGCGGGACTTGCCGCGACGTGCTAATCGACCACTTTGCGCACCGGAGGCGCGACATAGCTTTGATCCAGCATGCGCGGGCCCGGCAGGTAGGCGCGCAAGAACAGGTTGAAGTCCTTGTCCCTGGGTGACGGCAGCCAATTGCTGGCCCGGTCGCCAGCGGGCGGATCCGGCTGAACATGCATGGTCAGCGATCCGTCGCTGTCGTAGATCAGGCCGGGGACCTTGTCGCTGAACGTGTAGCGCCCCGCCGCGTTGGGGAACAGATTGAACCGTTCATCATAGAGCGTCACCGACCAGAAGGAGCGGGCCACCGGCATCTCGTCCTTCGCGAAGCGGATCACGTAGCGGTTGGCGCCGTTCAGCGGCTGCCCGTCGGCATCGACGAAAGTGCGCAGCTTGACCGATTCCTCGATCAGATGTTCGACGATGCCGGAGAACACCTGCGTCCCCGCGCGCCCCAGAAAGTCGCCATCCACGGCCATGCGGCCCCAGTTGCTAGGGCCATAGAACCAGCCGTTGACGGTCCTCGTGGCGCCGACGATCGAGCCGCCGGCCTTGGCGACGCGACCGAGCAGGGCACGCCCATCGACGATAGCGCGAGCGAGTCCGCGCCTGACCGCGGGGTCGAGGTCGTCGATGTTCTGCCTGGCGTCCGGGCCGAGTCCGACCAGGGCGAACTGCCGGACCAGTGCGGCATGCTCGCGCGGGGGCGGGTTTTCCTTCATCGCCGCATTCATCGCCTTGCCTGATTAGCCACAATATTCAGAAGGCTCATTTGGCGAGCCTGCCGGGGTGAAAAATGGGCGCGTCTTGTCCGAAGGGGATGCGCGATGGGGATCAACCGGGTGCAGTTTCAGAAGGGATTGTCGATGGCGCAATTCATGGAGCGCTACGGGACGGAGGAGAAATGCCACGCTGCGGTTGTTGCGCTGCGCTGGCCGAATGGGTTCGTTTGCCCCGAATGCAAAGACAGGCGCCATTACACGTTCGAGCGCAAGGGACTGCGGTACTGGCAATGTGCGTCGTGCCGGGAGCAGACGACGGTAATGTGCGGGACGGTGTTCGAGTCCACGAAGTTGCCGCTGACGACCTGGTTCCTGGCGATGCATCTGCTGACCCAGGCCAAGAACAATGTCTCGGCGCTGGAACTCAAGCGCCACCTCGGTGTGCGGTACAAGACCGCCTGGCTGCTCAAGCACAAGTTGATGCAGGTGATGAGCGAGCGGGAGGCGGATCGCCAACTGGATGGCCGGGTCGAGATCGACGATGCCTACCTGGGCGGCGAACTGCCTGGCGGAAAGAGCGGGCGCGGTTCGGAGAACAAGGTATCGTTCATTGCCGCCGTGCAGACCACCGAGACCGGCAACCCACTGAAGGTCTGCCTGAAGAAGCTGGAATTCACCAAGGAGGCGATCACCGACTGGGCGAAGACGGCACTGTCCGCATCGGCCCACGTGGTGTCGGATGGTCTGTGGTGCTTCCGCGCCGTCACCGCGGCCGGCGCCACCCAGGAGCGCATTGTTACTGGTGGCGGCCCCGCCTGCGTCAAGCTGGAGCAATTCCGCGCAGTGAATACCTTCCTCGGCAATCTCAAGACCGCCTACTCGGGTACCTACCATGCCTTCGATTTCGCTAAGTATGCGCATCGGTATCTTGCTGAAGTCCAGTATCGGTTCAATCGCCGGTTCGATCTGTCGTCTATCCTGAAGCGCCTCTTGGTTGCTGCCGTGGCTACCACGGCTCGTCCCGAGCGATTCTTGCGCGCGGCTGAACATTGTGGCTAATCAGGTCGCCTTGAATGCGCCGAGCGGGTCGTCCCGGGCGGCGGCCGGCAGGACGGCATGGCTCGCCGGTGCTGCCTTCCCGCCCCGATAGGTTCCAAGCGGCGTGATCTTGTAGCCGTCCTGGAAGGAACGCATTCTGGCCAGATCGGCTTCGCTGCCATCGGTAAAGGTACGGCCGAAAATGGCGACCCACGGGGTCCAGGAGCGGATGACCTTGTGGATGCCCCTGGGCAGCCGTCCTTGCCATCCGGGACCGGCCAGCAAGTAGTCGCCGGAGACGTTACCGGTGGCGCGCAGACCGATGTAGCCGATGGCATCGCTGTACATGTCGCACAGTTCCAGCGAGTAGTAGCGCCGCGCGGGGTTCGGCGGCACGCTCAACACCACCGGCTCCCGGCTCACATCGACGAAGGCCAGCGAGTACGGCGTCTCCCGGTTGGGCGAGCCGCCATACTGTACCGTCGGGTCTGCCAGCGCCCTGGTGTGCGAGTACTGGTTGATGGCGACGGACGGCCCTCCCTGGCCCTGGGCGATCACTCGATGACGCAAGTCCGAGTACGCGATGATCGGGTAGCCATAGATGAAGGCCTGCATGCCGGTGATGTAGGCAAACTCCTCGTTCCAGGCCAGGGGCGTTGTCGTGGCCTGGTCATTGCCACTCGCGGCGAGCGCGGTCGCGCACAACAAGCTTGCGGCCATTTGCCCGGTGATGGAGAGTACGCGCCTGAAGATTAATGTCATGTTCATTTATCCTGGAAATCGATGTCCGGCCGACGAGCGGCCGGGCCGGTGGCATGGACGCCATGTCGGCAAGCGCCTCAGCGCATCGTGGCACCGCCGTCGACGCTGATGACCTGGCCGTTGATCCACTCGCCGTCGTCCGCAAGCAGCAGACAGACCATCGCCGCGATGTCCTCGGGCTTGCCGGTGCGCGTGCTCCTGGTCTTGCCCAGGGCCAGCGCCTTGAATTCTTCCGGCATGGTCTTCAGGTTGTTTTCCGTCAGCACGAAGCCAGGCGCCACGACATTGGCGCGTATGCCGGCCTTGCCCCAGCGCGACGCAACATGCCGCATCAGCGCGTGGATGCCGGCCTTGGCCATGGCGTAGCAGGGGCGCTCCGCCTCGCCGATGAACGCGGCACTCGAACTGGTGTAGACGATGGCGCCGCCACCCCGCGCCAGCATCCTGGGGATAGCCGCCCGGGTGCACAGCAGGTGTCCGCGCAGGTTGATCGCCAGCGTGCGATCGAACACCGCGAGGTCGACATCGACGGCGTTGGAGTCGCGAAAGATCACCTGCAGATCCGCAGCGTTCACATGCAACATGTCCAGGCCGCCATAACGAACGACCGCCGCCTCCACCAGCCCATTCACATCGGCTTCGTTGCCGATGTCGCACGCCTGGCCGAATGCCTGGCCACCTTGGGCGACGATGGCGCCGGCAACGGCCTCCGCGCTGCCCCCGTCAAGGTCGCCGATCGCCACGGCGACACCACCGGCCGCCAATCGCCGCGCCGTGGCCCCGCCGATGCCGCCGCCACCGGCGATGACCGCCACCTTGCCGCTGAATGTCATGTCGACTCCCATGAGTCAGAAGGAATAAGCCGGCAGTGTTCGCTCGCCATCCAGGGTCATGACCGTGCGCATGCCCAGCTCACGCAACAGGTCGAGGCTGAAGGCCACGCGGCCCGAAAGAACGTTGGCCGGCCGGCTGCTGAGGGCCAGCGCCGCCTCCGCCATGGCTTCGACCGGCTCCAGGTGCGCCACGGCATCGATGACACCAAGCTCGTTGGCGCCTTCGCTGGCCACCGCTTCCACTGGCGCCAGCGTATTGATCGCGATGTTGAACGGCGCCAGTTCGATGGCCATGCCCAGGGTCATGCGCTCGAGCGCCGCCTTGCTTGCTGCGTAGATGGACGGGCCGTCCGCCAAATTGAACCGTGTGTAGCGTTCGGTGAAATCATAGGGCGCCGGCGCCGGATGCCTGACCGTCGCGCTGGAGAGATTGACGATCCAGCCCGCGCCGCGCTCCTTCATGCTCGGCAGGGCCTGCCGGCTCAGATCCAGCGGGGCCACCATGTTGACCTCCAGTGTTTGCCGTACATCCTTCAAGCTGTGGTCATGACAAGCCTGATAACGGCACCAGGCGGCATTGTTTACAAGGATGTCGACGCCGCCGAAGCGGGCGATCGCTTCAGGCACGATGTTGCCCCGCTGTTCTTCCTTGGCCAGGTTGGCGCCGATGCAGAGGCATTCGCCGCCCATGGCACGGATGCGGCTCGCCACCTCGTTCAGCGATCCGGGCAGGCGGCTGCTGCCCTCTGCCACCGTACGCGCCACCATGGCGACCTTGGCGCCCTCGGCGGCGAAACGCAGGGCGATGGCGGCGCCGATGCCCCGGCTGGCACCGGTGACGATGGCCACCTTGCCCTTGAGTAGTTGCGTCACTCGCATGCCTCCCTCAGTGATGTCGATACCGCCGCTGAACATGCTCCTGGCGGATGGCGATGGCGGCTCGGCGTTCCTCGGGGGTGACGCGGCGGGTATGGGCTGGCAAATGCTGGTCCAGTTCCGCCAGCTTCACAACCTTGGCCGTGGCCCAGGGCCAGTTTTCCTTCGGCTTTTCCGGATAGGCCCAGCGTACGGACATGTAGCCTTCGGGGTGGCCAGTGGTGTCGATCCAGTTGGCGATGCCGGGGTCCTGGTGCGCAATTACGTACCGCAGCAAGCCGTCCGGCTCCCGGTCGGCCTGGAAGGCGTTGAGGCTGCTTTGGGCGTTGCCGAACTCGATGGATTCTCCCCACATGTTGCCCAAGTGGAATCCGATGTAATAGGGCTCCACCGGCTGGTGCAATTCCATGATCAGGGCTTCGTCCGGGGCCAGTTCGTATATTCCGCCACAATAGATGTTGGTGCTCATGCCACCAGCAGTGGCAAGTGATGCGGCATTGGGCTTGTTGAAGGTGTTGCGGGGCATGAAGCATTCCCCGTCGCCGTTCATGTCGCCGTAGGCTTCGCAGGTAATGGCGTAGAACTCGTTCCAGAAATGCACCTGGTTACGGGTGAGCCTGCCGATTTGGCGCATCTCTTCGGCCGCCCGAGCCGGTGCGTAGGGATTCGAGGACTGGCCCAACTTGTCCACCCGGTAAATGAAGAGATCCAGCAGGTCTTCCTGGGCCCAATCGTAGAACAGTTCCCGCAGCATTACCATTCTTGCGACGTATTCCCGGGTTTCCGTGGTGCCGTCCTTGTGGGTACGGGTGCGGCTGGCCCGGGTAAGCATAAAGTTACCGCCGTAGCCATCGGGCTTTTCCGGGGCCAGCAGGATTTCGAAGCTGCCATCGGCATTGACTTGAAGGTGCGTGCAATCCAGCACCGAGCAGTTGATGCGCGAACCGGCCTTCATTTCCTTGATGCTGCCGCTGTCGCCGGAATAACCGCTTGGGGTTTCGAAAATCACGTAATGAGGGGCCTTGCGGCCGGTAGTGATCGGCGCCTCACCGCGCCAGTGGCGGGTGTCACCGGCGCGGCCGCGGATGATGTAGCTGAAGTTGCCGTCGATGGGAGTCGCGAGGTAGATGGCATCGGCGTTGTCGATGGTGGAGCGATTGAGGGGCTGGATGGCACGAACGAAATAGGGATTCTCCACCGTCGGGCCCAAGCCCCTGGCCAGTGAGCCGTACAGGAAACCCAGCACGTAACGATAGCCCTCGGCGAGGTTGCGTTCGGTCGCCGGCGGCGGCCATAGCGCCGGATCGTCGATCGCATCGCGGGCCTGACCGATCTGAACCAGCATCTCATCCCAGGCTTGCCGCAGCTCGACGGCAGCCTCCCGGGTAGCGGCATCGGGCGGCGGGAAAGGCAACTCAGGCATGAATGTCCTCCTTGGTGGATACGGCACGGGACCCTGGTTCGTCCTTGTCCCACTGAAACTGCTCGAACAACGGCGCCAGGCGGCGCCGAATCTCCTGGTCCTCGAGGCCGAATTCCGCAAGGCTATAGCGGTGCTCGGTCTCGTGTTTGCGGGCCCGGGCGGCTTCCGCTGCCAGGAATGCCCGGTACTCCGGCGTCATGGTCAGGCCGAGCTCGGCGTAAGCGGCCTCGATGGCGCTCCTGGGATCGGTGGTCAGCCGACGGTAATCGATCGTCGCGCATGGCGTCCCCGGATGCCGCGCCAAGGCCTCGCGGGGATAGAGATAGGTCTCGTAGGACAGATCCGTCATCACCCGCGTCGACTTCTGGATGCGCTCCGCCGCGAGATTGCCCTGCATCTTCCAGCCGACGTGCAACAGCTTGAGCAGACTGGGGATGGTTTCGTAGGGATTGCGGTAAAGCACGACGAAGCGCGCGTCGGGGAACACTTCGAGCAGGGTCTCGACGCGACCGCTCCAGGTCGGATTCTTGCTCAGGTGAATCAGGCCGCGTCCGTTCAGGTAAAGCTGTCGACGCACACATTCCTTGTAGAAGCGCATCATGCGGCGCCGACTGGCCGGCGGGCGCTGGTCGACATGGAAGAAATCCAGCTCACCCATGTAGGGCAGCTTGGTCATCCAGAATCCGGACGCGCAGGAGTTGAACAGAATCAGGTCGTCTTCCTCGTGCATGGTCAGACCCATCTTGTGGATGTGCTGCGTGGGACCGAACTTGCGCTTCTCCCAGGTCTGTAGCCGACGCTCCAACCGGTGGCCGAACACCGTGCGATCCAGCCAGGCACCGAGCCGCACCAGCTTCTTCTGGATCAGCGACGGCAGCAGCAGCTCGTAGTACATGAAAGCCGAAAACCGCCGGTCGGCGCACATCAGCCGGTGCGCCAGCGTGGTGCCGCTGCGCGCATGGCCGATGATGAACACCGGCGCCTTCACGCGCGTGAACCACAGGCCGGGGAAAAGGATGCCATCGAGCAGGAAACAGATCGCCGTGACCAGCACCCTGGCCGGAATGTGGATCAGCAACAGTCGATACAGTCCTCGTCGCTGGCGCGGATTTGGCTCCTGCGCCACCAGCCGCATCAGCTTGAGCCAGGTCGTGAAGTCGAAGTAATAGCGCATGGCAATCTCGTCGAGGGCCTCGGTCAGTGTGATTCCCCGGCACCGGCACGGGCGCGCGGGTGCTTCAGGTAAGCGAGGATCATGGCCAATAATTCCGCCGGAAAGGCATCGGACATGATCAGTTCCGGATCGCGATCCAGCGTCGCATGGATGCTTCCCTCGATGGCATTGGTCACCATGGTCGCCGCCAGCGAATAGTCGCGGACGGCAAGCGAGGCCTGGTGGTACTTGAGCGCCGCGGGCAGCCAATCGGTGGTGGTGAGTTTGCCGGGAAATTTCTCGACCATGTATGCCTCGAAGTCGTAATGCCAGTGGATTTCGAGATAGAAGCCTCGTAGCTTGCGGTAGAGACGGCGCTGCCGCGCGACGTGCTCGTCGATGAAGAAACGCAGCGTTTCCTCGAGCGAAGTCTTGACCAGCGCCAGCGTCTCGGCATCGAAGCGCCCCAACTGGTCAAGTTCCGCGAGGAGCAATTCGTTGCAGATGTCGGCGGCGATCGCGTGTTTGTCGGCATAGTACTGATACAGACTGCCGATGCTGATGCCCGCCACTTCGGCGATGCGATTGGTGGTGAGATGCGACAGGCCTTCCCGCTCGATGATCCGCAGGCAGGCCTGCCGGATCGCGGCGAGCGTCGCCTCGGCCCGGGCTTGGGTCGGATTGCGTCGGCGGGGCGCGTGGCGTCGGTTCATGGCTTGGCCATCAGTGGTTTTTTTCATTTAATCGGAGCCGGCCTTTTCTGGCTACTCGCTTTTCGGCCATTCCCAATCTATCGCGACACGATGATAAAAAACGATAATTCAATACTTTGCAAAAAAACGGTAAATTCTTTTTTCATATAACCTGAGTTTGCTCACATTCAGGGCCATCATACCTCGACCGCGCTAGCCGGACGAATGTCGACAAGCATCGGCCACTAGTCTGAATGAAGGTTGGTCTGCGCCATCGAGGCCAAGAAAATTCCAAGGATCATGGAGAACTCAAGACTCGACACGACTGCGGCAGGCAATGGAGCGCCCGCATCTCCCCGGGACGCCGAGATGATGACGCCATTTGCCGGGGCGGAGAACCCGCTGTACGGCACCGGCGTGTTCCGCCGCAAGGTGCGCCTGCAGCGCGACGCGGTCTCGATCCTGGCCGAACTGGAGGACTATGCCCACGGCTTCCGGCTGCGCATCGACCACGACGGTGTCCGCGTCACCGCCATCGCTTCTGAAGCCCTGCGTATCCCCATGACGACCTGCAACGAAACGAACCGGCCGCTGCAACAACTGATCGGCTGTCCGCTCACGGTAGGTTGGGAAGAATTCCGTCGGAGACTGCCGCCCGCCGCCAACTGCACCCATCTCCAGGACTTGGCCTGGTGGTCCCTCGCCCACGCCCGCCGCGACACCGCCCGGTGCGAATACGAGATCGCCGTGACCGACGAAAGCGAAGCGCCATCCGAATGCTCGGTCTGGCGCAACGGCGAACTGGCGATCCGGCTGCAAGCGCGGTTGGGGACCGTCGTGGCGCCCGCCGCGATCGTGGGCAAGTCGATGATGCGCGGTTTTTCGGCCTGGGCGACCGCCCACTATCCCGAGCGGGATCACGAAGCCGCGGTGATGCTCCAGCGCGGCTACTTCGTCGCCCAGGCGCGCCGTCACGGCCGGAGGTCCGCCGATGAAATCCGCATCGCCGACTTCGAGAGCATGCGCGGCGCCTGCTACTCGTATGCCATCGGCGTGGTGGAACGCGCCCGCCTGACCGAGAACAGCGAGCGCGATTTCACGCACAGGCCGGACCTGCTCCTCGCCTTTCGCTAAGCTACTTCAGGTCTCGTCCACCGACGTCGACGGCGGCGAGACACGCCACGCCGTTAGAATGCCTGCCCCGCGTCTTTTCGCCGCTTCCATGAGCAAGACTTACGACGAATCCTCCTTCCGCGTCCTCAAGGGCCTCGAACCCGTACGCGAACGGCCGGGCATGTACACCCGCACCGACTCGCCCGCCCACATCGTCCAGGAAGTGATCGACAACGCCGCCGACGAGGCGCTGGCCGGGCAGGCCAAGCACATCCACGTGCTGCTGCATCGCGATGCCTCGGTGACCGTCACCGACAATGGTCGCGGCATCCCGGTCGGCCCGCATCCGGAAGAGAAGGTGCCGGTGGTGGTGCTGGCCTTCACCCGCCTGCACGCGGGTGGCAAGTTCGACAAGCGTTCGGGCAACAGCGCGTACGCTTTCTCCGGTGGCCTGCATGGGGTCGGTGTCTCGGTGACCAATGCGCTATCGACGCGCGTCGAGGTGGAAGTGCGGCGCGAGGGCAAAATCCACGCCGTCACATTCGCCGATGGCGGCGAAAAGGTCTCGAAGCTGGAAATCACGGGCGATTGCGGCCGGCACACCGGCACGCGCGTGCGCGTCTGGCCCGATCCGAAATATTTCGATTCACCCAGAGTGCCGCAGGCCGAACTGGAGCGCCTGCTGCGCTCGAAGGCCGTGCTGCTGCCGGGCGTATCGGTCATGCTCGACATCGAACAAGCCGACGGCGGCATGCTGTCGAAGACCTGGCGTTATCCCGACGGACTGGCCGGCTACCTCGCGGAAGTCGCCGCCGGCCAGGAAGCCGTGGCGCCCATCTACGCCGCCGAACAGTATGCCAGCGGCGAGGACGAGAGCTTCGCCGAAGGCGAAGGCGCCGCCTGGGCGCTGGGCTGGTTCACCGAGTCGCTGTCTTCAGAGTCCTACGTCAACCTGATTCCGACCGTCGCCGGCGGCACCCATGAATCCGGCCTGCGCGCCGGCGTCTTCGAGGCAATGAAGAGCTTCATCGAGCACCACGCGCTGCTGCCGCGCGGCGTGAAGCTCCAACAGGAAGATGTTTGCGGCCGCATGGCCTTCGTGCTGTCGGCGCGCATCCTCGACCCGCAGTTCCAGGGCCAGGTGAAGGAAAAGCTTAATTCGCGTGAAGCGGTGAAGCTGGTCGCCGGCATGGTGCGCGATCCGCTGGAAATCTGGCTCAACGGCCACATCGAGGCCGGCAAGGCCATCGCCGAACTGTCGATCAAGCAGGCCCTGGCGCGCCAGAAGAATGCGCAGAAGGTCGAGAAGAAAAAGCAGTCCGGCGTCGCCGTGCTGCCGGGCAAGCTGACCGACTGTGAATCGACGGACATCGCCGAAAACGAACTTTTCCTGGTCGAGGGCGACTCGGCAGGCGGCTCGGCGAAGATGGCGCGCGACAAGGAAACCCAGGCGATTCTGCCGCTGCGCGGCAAGGTGCAGAACGCCTGGGAGATCGAGGCCGGCCGGCTGTTCGCCAATGCGGAAATCCACGATATCGCCGTCGCCCTCGGCGTCGATCCGCACGGTAGCGAAAGCGATGCCGATCTGTCCAACCTGCGATACGGCAAGGTGGTCATCATGTCCGATGCCGACGTCGACGGCGCGCATATCCAGACGCTTTTACTCACCCTCTTTTATCGCCACTTCCCGGCGCTGATCCGGCGCGGCCATGTGTACATCGCCCAGCCGCCGCTCTATCGCGTCGATGTGCCGGCATCCGGCAAGAAGCGGCCCGCCAAGCGGCTCTACGCGCTCGACGAAGGCGAACTGGAAGCGATCAGGGATCGCCTGGCCAAGGAAGGCTTCTCGCCCGACAAGATCGAAGTGGGCCGCTTCAAGGGCCTGGGCGAAATGAACCCCGAGCAGCTGCGCGAAACGGCCATGGCACCGGCGACGCGCCGTGTGCTGCCCGTGGTCGAGCGCGGCGACGAAGGCGCACGCGACGAGACGCTGAAACTTTTCAACCTCCTGATGGGCAAGGGCGAAGCCGCTGGCCGCCGGGCCTGGATGGAAAACAAGGGTCACCTTGCCGAGGCCGATGTATGAGCAACGAAACGCCTGATCTCTTCGATCAACCGAACGATAGCCCGCCTCCGGGTGGCGGACCACCATCACTGACTTTCGATGACGGCAGTGCGCTGCCGCTCGACCGCTATGCCGAGCAGGCCTATCTTTCCTACGCGATGAGCGTGGTGCGCTCGCGCGCCCTGCCGCAGGTCGAGGATGGCCTCAAACCGGTGCAGCGGCGCATCCTCTTCGCCATGAACGAGATGCGCCTGGCCGCCACCGCCAAGCATGTGAAGTCGGCGCGCGTGGTCGGCGACGTGATCGGCAAGTACCACCCGCACGGTGATTCCAGCGTGTATGACGCCATGGTGCGCGTCGCGCAGGACTTTTCGCTGCGCTATCCGCTGGTCGACGGCCAGGGCAACTTCGGCTCGCGCGACGGCGACGGCGCCGCGGCGATGCGCTACACCGAATGCCGGTTGACGCCGATCGCCGAGCTGCTGCTGGCCGAAATCGACCGCGGCACGGTCGACTTCGTCGCCAACTACGACGGCACCATGCGCGAGCCGCAACTGATGCCGGCCCGGCTGCCTTTTGTGTTGCTCAATGGCGCCTCGGGCATCGCGGTCGGCATGGCCACCGAGATTCCGCCGCACAACCTGCGCGAAGTCGCCGAAGCGGTGAAGCTGCTGATCCGCAAACCGGAAGCGGCGCTGGAGGAAGTGCTACCGCTGCTGCCCGGGCCGGACTTCCCGGGCGGCGGCCAGATCATTTCCTCGCCGGGCGACATCCGCGACGCCTATGCGAGCGGGCGCGGCAGCGTGCGCATGCGCGCGCGCTGGCGCATCGAGGATCTCGCCCGCGGCCAGTGGCGCGTGATCATCGAGGAGTTGCCGCACGGCGTCTCGACCGCGAACGTGCTCTCGGAAATCGAGGCCATCACCAACCCGCAGCCGCGCGCAGGCAAGAAGGACGTCTCGCAGGAACAGAAGAACCTCAAGCAGGTAATGCTCGGTGTACTCGATTCCGTGCGCGACGAATCGAGCGACAAGGCGCCGGTGCGCATCGTGCTGGAGCCGCGCACGAGCAAGATCCCGCAGGACGAGTTCATGGCAACGCTGCTGGCACAAACCAGCCTGGAAGCGAATGTCTCGATCAACCTGACCATGATTGGCCGCAATGGCAGGCCGGCGCAAAAGCCGCTGCTAAGCATCCTGCGCGAATGGATCGACTTCCGGCATGTCACCGTCGAGCGGCGCTCGGCGCACCGCCTCGACGAGGTGCAGCGCCGCCTGCACATCCTCGAAGGCCGGCTGGCGGTGTTCCTCCAGATCGACAAGGTGATCCGCTGCATCCGCGAATCGGACGAGCCCAAGGCCGACCTGATGGCCAAGTTCAAGCTCACCGAGATACAAGCCGAGGACATCCTCGAAATCCGCCTGCGTCAGCTGGCGCGGCTGGAAGGCATCAGGATCGAGAAGGAGCGCGGCGAACTGGGCGAAGAGGAAGCGGGCCTCAGGAAGATTCTCGGCGACCGCAAGGAGCTCACCAAGCTCGTGGTCAAGGAAATCACCGAAGACGCGAAGAAATTCGGCGACGACCGCAGGACATTAATCGAGGCCGAGGCGGCCACAGCGACCGCCGAAGTGGCGATCCCCGACGAACCCGTCACTGTCATCGTTTCGCAGAACGGCTGGGTGCGCGCACGCCAGGGCCATGACATCGATCCGAACACCATTTCGTACAAGGCCGGCGACTATCCGTTCCTCGTGGCGGAGTCGCGCACGGTCTGGCCGCTGGTCATCATCGACACGCTCGGCCGCGCCTACAGCGTGCGGGTGTCGGATCTTCCGGGCGGCCGTGGCGACGGCGTGCCGCTGGCGACCCTGATCGAATTCCAGGACGGCGCCAAGCTCGCGCAGGCGCTGACGGACACGCCCGAGGCGCAGTACGTGTTCGCCGGCTCGGGCGGTTACGGCTTCATCGCCAGCATCGCCGATCTCGTCTCACGCAACCGCGCTGGCAAGGCCTTCATGTCGCTCGACAAGGGCGAGAAGCCCATCAGGCCGGCAAAAGTCAGCCGTGGCGACACGCCACTGTCGCTGGCTGCGATTTCGCAAAGCGGCCGACTGCTGGTCTTCACGCTCGATGAATTGAAGGTCATGGCCAAGGGACGCGGCCTGATCATCCAGGACATCGACGCCAAGGACACGCTGGCCGGCGTCGCCGTCGGCACGACGGCGTTCGTGGTAGTCGGTACCGGGCGAGGCGGCAAGACGGTCGAGGTGCGCATCGCCGGCAAGGAACTGGAAGCCGCTCGCGGCACTCGCGCCCGCAAGGGTCAGCTGATCCAGTCCAAGATCAAGCCGACTAGCATCGATCCCCGCTGATTCCAGACGTCGCGCGGAATTCGCGCGGGGACAGACCATAGCGCGTTCGGAAAACGCGGCTGAAGTGCGACATGTCGTTGAAGCCCCACCCGAAGGCAATTTCCGTAATCGAGCACGACCGGCCCGCCTTCGACTGCAGTGCTTCGTGGCAGCGTTCCAGCCGCCGTTCGAGCAGGTAGCGTGAAAAACTCCGACCGGTATCGCGCATCAGCACGTGGACATAGCGTGTTGAGACATGGCACGCTGTGGCGGCCTTGCCGACGTCGAACCGCGGGTCGCCCAGGTGGTCATGAATGCAGTGCAACAGCCGGCGTCGATGCGATTCGGCGCCCCCACCAGCCGCGCATTCCTCATCCATCGTGGCACCGAACAAGTTAGCCACCATGCGCGCCAGCATATTCGCCATGTCCGGCATGGCAGCATCCAATTCCAGATGGCGTCGCCAGACGGAGTTGGCAAACTCCCAGACAACGGCTGCCAATCCTGCATCCGCTGCCACCGGCCGCACGCAGGCCTCGGTGGGATCGAGGAGATAGCCATCGAGCATCCTCTTGGGCAGCCGCACATTGAGAAGCCGACCGCCAGCCGCCAGCTCCCGCCAATGCGGAACATGACTATCAAGCAGGCAAACGGTGCGCGGCCCCGCCCCGTACTCGCGATCATATTGGCCAACGCGAAACTCACCGGCGAGTTGCAGTGGCAAGTAGTAGCAGTCCGGCCCATCGCGCGCGGGCAGATCAACGCGAATACCAAGACAAGTTGCCGAGGAAATTTCGGCAAATTCCACGTCGCCACGCTGCCAGGATCGGTAACGGGTTCGAAAACCGGCGTTCGGCGCAGCGATGTCGACGCCGGGATAGCGCCTAGCCATGAAGTCGCGCCATGCACCCAGGTCTTGCCATTCGAAATCAGCCGTAACGCCCGACATCGCGCCCCTACCCATCCGCGCCTCCGCTCTTCCGAATGAACCGCGGAGCGGATTATGGCAGACGCCGAAGCGCCCTACTTCGCCTTCGGATCGATGCGGGCCAGGCAAACCGAGAAGCCGCAGCGCTCGGCCGTGGCCAGCACAAACTCTTGGTAGCGGGAAAAGTGTCCGCCCAGGTGCCGGTCGATCTCTTCCTGCGTGTAATCGAGCGCATGGCTGCACCCATAGCCGTGGGCGGCGGCGCCTGCCATCGCCGCATCGCCATCGTCCACACCGAAGAACACGCTCATGATGCCTTCGCCCCGTGTCGCCAGAAATTGCGATATCGCGCTATCCCGTTCGCGACCGGGCATGGGTGCGCACAACTCGATGCCAGCATCCCAGGCGATGGCCACCTGTATGCCGAAAGGTTCCCCGGTCCAATGGGCATCCTCAAACGTCGCCCCCAGCATGTCGGCATAAAGCCGCTTTGCCGACTCCAAGTTTTTCACCGCGATCATGATTCGATCAACCCCGCGCAATCCCATAGTCGTAGCCTCCAGTCGATTTCCCGCCTTGCCGGCACCCCGCCGGCAAGGCCATTATCGATCGCGGAAAAAAGAATTCTTGACCGGACGCGCACCCGCCTGACTCGGCGCGCACACTGTCAAAATCGCCTGAATATTGCTTTCACGCCTGCCCTGACATTATTTCCGTAGCAAAGAACGAAGGAAGGGACAGCAAAAAGTCGGCGCTGGCGGAACGGCGGTTATCAGCCGAATAACTCGCTGTGCGAACCGAGGCGGGCCAGGGTCAGCACATCGTCGCCGACCTTGCGATAGATCAGCAGCAAGTCAGGCTTGATGTGACATTCGCGGTAGCCAATCCAGTCGCCGGTCAGATCATGATCGCGGTGACGCGGCTCCAGCGGTTGGTCGGTCGCCAGTGCTTTGAGCACCGGCACCAAATCCTTATCGAGGGTCGTGCAGTGTTGGCCTTTTGCTTCGCGCTTGTAGTCGCGTTTAAACGAACCGGGGCGATCAATCGTCCGCATGCAGATCGGCTATCAGGTCATCGACGGTAGCGAAGCGCTCGACTTTCCCGGCCTCGATCTCGGTGAGTGCCTGGCGACTGCTCTTGCTCGGTACCTTCACCTCGAACGGCAGACGGTGTTCGTCGGCGACGCGCAGCATCAGCAGGCGGATGGCATCGGATACGGACAGACCCATCGCATCGAGCGCGGCGGTAGCACGCTCCTTGGTGCCAGCATCAATGCGGGCACGGACATAGGTATCGGCAGTGGACATGATGGGTACTCCGTAAGGGCAGAGGTTCTATTGTAGTCACATCAAGACTACATTACAAAGACAGAGCCATAATCGCTTAATCGCATTTCCGTAATTCATTATTTACGACTCTTCAGTAGTAGTGTCCGGTTAACTCGGGTCAGTGCAGCGTGCGCTGATCGGGAACGGCGCGTAGCCCGACGTTCAGCAGGATCACCCGTCGGCCCAGCATGACGACGCTGCCGCGCCGGCGGTTGTCGCCGGTATCGCTGTACTCGAAGTTGTAGACGCGCCTCAGGCGCAACGCACCTTCATCGTCGCGTTCCAGTTTGATGCCGGCGAACGATACCGTGTCGTCGAGAAATTGCAGTCCCTCCGACTCGCAGGCCCGGCGCGCCGCAGCAACCGCGGCATCGCGCGCCCTGAGGCCATCGAGCCAGAACCAGCCCAGCGCCCCGAGCAGGACGAGGCTGGCGAATTCGAGAACGGGCACTGCGGGAAAAGCGAGCCGACTAGGTCTGGCCGTTGAGAATGCGCGCCTTGCTCTGTGCTTCGGCCTTGTTGATGGCCGTCATCTGCCGGCCGAAGGCTTCCCGTTCGGCGACGCTGCGCTTGGTCGCCTCGATGCTCTTGATGCAACGCCAGCGCTTGCCACCCTTGGTGTTGATCTGGCGCATCTCTTCCCTGGGATGATAGGTACGACAGTGGTAGCAGTAGAGAGTGTCAGCCATGGCAAAAAATCGGATAACTCGGATGGCGTGAAAACAAGTCGATTGGCGCGCCCGGCAGGATTCGAACCCACGACCCCCTGGTTCGTAGCCAGGTACTCTATCCAACTGAGCTACGGGCGCGCTGAGACGGTGAATTATACAGAATCTTTGCATTTGTTGGCTGACCGTTTGCGCTGCCCACCAAGATGATCGCCGTCGCTGCACTGCAAATTGTCTTCCCTCGTTGCAGTTCGCGGTCATGAACGCCACCACCGTCGCTTCCGCGCTCTAACTCGCCGTGATTCGTCCGTCAGTGGCCTGTCGCCACGGAACCATTAGTGCCCGTTTCGTGTCACCATCACGTTACCCCACGCACAAGGAGAACCCCGATGAAACGATTATTGGCGCTGGCGCTGTTCGCGCTGGCGACACTGGCCCTACCCGCCCGGGCGGACCACCTGGACGGCATCGTGCCGCTGGCGAAGGACGACCTGGCCGCCGTCAGCCAGGTCAAGACGATGCCCGACCGCCATGTGCTGCTGTACTTCGGCGACCACGCCAATTGAGGAGCTTGCCGCTACACCGTGCGTGTGCTGAGCGAGCCCGAAGTGAAGGCGCAGTACTTCAAGCATTACGTCGGCGCCCATGCCGATTTTGGCGAACTGGAACTGGAAGACCGCGACCCGCGGCATTCCATGATCGCGCGCTTTAACCCGCGCAAACTGCGGCCCGTGCTGGTCTTCCTCGACGCCCAGGGCAAGGAAGTGGCCCGGCATCACGGCGGCCTGAAGTCGAAGGAAGAAGCGCTGCTGCTCGACCGCTACGTCACCGAGAAGCATTACCTGAAAACCGACTTCAAGACGTTCCGCGCCGCCGCCGGCTAGACTTCGAGCCGGCCGCCGCGTTTCTCCCGTTTTTCGCCCGGGCCTTCCCCTCCAGGAGACTTGCCGCATGCCTTCGCTGTTCGATCCCCTCCATGTCGGCGACATTCCGCTGGCCAATCGCGTCGTCATGGCGCCCCTGACCCGCAACCGCGCCATCGACGGCTGCCGGCCGGGACCGCTGACCGTCGACTATTACCGCCAGCGCGCCACCGCCGGCCTGATCATCGCCGAGGCCAGCCAGATCAGCCCGATGGCCCAGGGCTACCTCGATTCGCCGGGAATTCATTCCGTCGAGCAGGTCGCCGCGTGGCGGCGGGTGACCGACGCGGTGCATGCCGAAGGCGGCCGCATCGTCCTCCAGCTCTGGCACGTCGGCCGCATTTCGCATGTTTCCCTGCTGCCGGGCGGCGCCGCGCCGGTATCGTCCTCGTCGCGTCCGTCGAGCGCCCGGACCTTCACCCGCGACGGCTTCGTTCCGGTTTCACCGGCGCGCGCCCTGGGCGACGACGAAATCCCGGGCCTGATCGACGACTACCGCCGCGCGGCGCGCAACGCGATGGACGCCGGCTTTGACGGCGTCGAGGTACACGCGGCAAACACCTACCTGCTCGACCAGTTCCTGCGCGACAGCGTGAACGACCGCGTCGGGCCTTATGGCGGCGGCATCGCCAACCGCGCCCGTCTGCTGGTCGAGGTCATGCAGGCGGTGGTGAAGGAAATCGGTGCCGGCCGCACGGGCATACGGCTGAGCCCGATGACCACCTTCGGCGGCACGTGCGCGCGCGACAGCGATCCGCAGGCGCTGCACAACCACGTCGCCGGGCAACTGGCGCCACTCGGCCTCACCTATCTGCACGTGGTCGAAGGCGAGACCGGCGGCCCGCGCCAGCCCCCGGACGCGCCGCGCTTCGACTATGCGGCGATGCGCGACCGCTTCGCCGGCACCTGGATGGTGAACAACGGCTACGACCGCGCCACCGCCCTCGATGCCGTCGCCGCCGGCGAGGCCGATCTGGTCGCCTTCGGCCGCCTGTTCATCTGCAACCCCGACCTGGTGCGGCGCTTGCGCGAGGATGCGCCGATGAACCCGCCGCGCCCCGACCAGTTCTACGGCGGCGCCGCCGCGGGCTACGTCGACTATCCGGCGCTGCCCTGAGCAGATGGACGCGGCAAAGCGCGGCCAAGGCTGGTCGCTGTTGGCGCTGGCCGTGCTGTCGCTGGTCTGGGGTTACACCTGGGTGCTGGCGAAACAGGGCCTGGCTTACGCGCCGCCCTTCGCCTTCGCCGCCGAGCGCAGCCTGGGCGCCGCCGCCGCCACCTTCCTGGCGCTGGTGCTGCTCGGCCGGCCGCTGCGGCTGCGCGCGCCGTGGCCGACGCTGGCGATCGGCGTGGTGCAGACGGGCGGCTTCATCGGCCTGCAGACCTGGGCGCTGGTCGAAGGCGGCGCCGGCAAGACGGCGGTACTGATCTTCACCATGCCGATCTGGACGCTGCTGATGGCCTGGCCGCTGCTGGGTGAACGGATACGCGCTCCGCAATGGCTGGTCGCCACCGTCATGCTCACGGGCCTGCTGCTGATCATCGAACCCTGGAACATGGCAACCAGCCTGCTGAGCAAGTGCCTGGGCGTGGCGGCGGCGCTGTCGTGGGCCACGGGCACCATCCTGATCAAGCGGCTGCTGGCGCGCGAGAAAGTGGACCTGTTGTCGCTGACCGCGTGGCAGATGCTGTTCGGCGCGCTTGCCCTGTCGCTGGTGGCCACCATGCTGTCCGAGCCGCCGACGCAATGGACGCCGGCCTATTTTGCCATCCTCGCCTTCATCGCCATCGTCAGCACCGCGTTCTGCTGGAGCCTGTGGGCATGGCTCCTCGACAGCGTGCCGGCCTGGGAGGCCAGCCTGTCGGTGCTCGGCACGCCGGTGGTGGCCATCGTCTCCTCGCGCCTGGTGCTGGGCGAAGGCTTCAGCGCCGCCGAAATCGCCGGCATGCTGCTGATCGGCGCCGGCCTGGCGTCGCTGTCGCTGCTCGGCTGGCTGGCCAGCCGGCGCGCGGCGGGCTAGACGAACGGCGGTGCCGCACGGCGCTCGGCCGCCGCCAGATCCTGATGACGGCCGGTGGCCAGCGCGTAGATGCGCAGCAGGTCTTCCTCGGACACGTCGATGAACGAATCCATTTGCGTCAGGGCGTAGACGAAGTCCTCGTGCGATATCGCCGCGTAGCCCGACTCCGGCCGCGCCGGTGCCATCGCACGCATCAGGAACAAGGGGTAGCGGCGCCAGGGAAAGAGAAAATTGAAGACAATGGCCACGGAGAGGATGATCAACACGTTGAGCATGACAGGCGCGGCGACGAAGCCGTAACCCAGCGCGCGCACCGTGTCGCCGCCCATTGCCGCCACCAGCGCCGTGGCGCCCGCCGGCGGATGCAGGCAACGCAAGTAATGCATGGCGCCGATCGACAGGCCGACCGCCAAGCTGCCCGCCAGCATCGGCTCCGGCACGTGCAGCAGGCAGGTGATGCCGATCAAACCGGACAGCAGATGGCCGCCGAGCAGCGGCCAGGGCTGCGACAGCGGCCCGTGCGGCACGGCGAACAGCATGACGGCGGTGGAACCCATCGAGAAGCTCATGATGGGCGACGACGTGCCGTCCAGCGCGAAACGGCTGACGACATAGACCAGCAGAATGCCGAGCAAGCCGCCGAGCGCCGACACCAGCCGCTCGCGATGGCTCACCGGGCTCAGTTCGATGCCTAGCGCCTTGAACCAGGCCGATTCTTGCAGACGTTTCATGCTCCCTCCCCATCCCCTTGCCGGCCGGGCAGTTTACCGTCGCCGTGGCGGCCGGCGGTAATATTCGTCCATCCTCGTTTCTGCCCGGTGCGGGTGAAACCATGAATGATCTCGCCAAGCTCCCCGCCGTCGACCGCCTGCTCGCCCACGCCGCGGTCGCGCCCCTGATCGAATCGCTCGGCCGCGCGGTCGTCACGCAATTGCTGCGCGACACGCTGGCCGAAGTCCGCGCCGAAGTGCGCGCCGGCGCGCCGCTGCCCGACGAGGCGGCGCTGCTGGAAAAAGTCAGCCGTGGCGCCACGCCACTGATGCAGCCGAAACTGCGCGCCGTGTTCAATCTCACCGGCACGGTGCTGCACACCAACCTCGGCCGCGCCGTGCTGCCCGAGGAGGCAGTCGCCGCCATCGCCAGCGTGGCACACAGTCCGTGTGTGCTGGAATACGACCTCGAATCGGGCAGGCGCGGCGACCGCGACGACATCGTGAACGACCTGCTCCGCGAGCTCACGGGCGCGGAAGCCGCGACGGTGGTCAACAACAATGCGGCGGCCGTGTTCCTGCTGCTCGACACGTTGGCGCGGAAGAAGGAGGTCGTCGTCTCGCGCGGCGAGCTGATCGAGATCGGCGGCGCCTTCCGCGTGCCGGACATCATGAAACGCGCCGGCGCGAAGCTCGTCGAGGTCGGTACCACCAACCGCACGCACCTGAAGGACTTTGCCGAAGCCATCACACCTCGCACCGCGATGCTGATGAAGGTGCATGCCAGCAACTACGCGATCCAGGGTTTCACCACCGCCGTGCCGGAAAACGAGTTGGCCGAACTCGCGCACGCGCGCGGCCTGCCGTTCGTCGTCGACCTCGGCTCGGGAACGCTGACGAATCTGGAGCGCTGGGGCCTGCCGCACGAGCCGACGCCGCGCGCCGCCATCGCCGCCGGGGCCGACCTGGTCACCTTCTCCGGCGACAAGCTGCTCGGCGGACCGCAGGCCGGGCTGATCGTCGGTCGCAAGGATCTGATCGCCAAGATCAAGAAGAACCCGTTGAAGCGCGCCTTGCGCGTCGGCAAGCTCACCCTCGCCGCGCTTGAAGCGGTGCTGCGCCTCTACCGCGACCCGGACCGACTCGCCGAGCGGCTGACCACGCTGGCCCAGCTGACGCGGGCCGAAGACGAGATACGCGCCGCCGCCGGGCGACTGCTGCCCACCATGCAAGACGCTTTGGCCGGCTTACCGATCCGTGTGGACATCGTCGCGCTGAAATCGCAGATCGGCTCGGGTTCGCTGCCCGTCGACCGCCTGCCCTCCGCCGGCTTTGCGATCCGCCCGCAGGGGAAAAGGAGCGGGATGATCAACCGCATCGAGCAAGCCATGCGCGGCCTGCCCAGGCCGGTCATCGGCCGCATCGAGGACGGCGCGCTGTTGCTCGATCTGCGCTGCCTGAACGCAAGCGACGAAGCAGAACTCTCGCGGCAACTCGCGCAACTGATATGCTGATTGAAACATGTTGATAGGAACGGCCGGCCACATCGACCACGGCAAGACCACGCTGGTAAAGGCGCTGACCGGTGTCGACGCCGACCGCCTGCCGGAGGAGAAAGCGCGCGGCATCACGCTCGATCTGGGCTATGCCTACAGCCCGCTGCCCGAGGGTTTGGTGCTCGGCTTCATCGACGTGCCGGGCCACGAGAAGCTGATCCACAACATGCTGGCCGGTGCGACGGGCATCGACTTCGTGCTGCTGGTGGTCGCCGCCGACGACGGGCCGATGCCGCAGACGCGCGAGCACCTCGAACTCGTCGACCTGCTCGGCCTGGCGCGCGGCGCGGTGGCGCTGACCAAGTGCGACAGGGTCGATGCCGCGCGCGTCGAAGCCGCGCAGCGCGAAATCTCCGAACTGCTGGCCGGTACGACCCTGGCCGGCAGCCCGGTGTTTCCGCTCTCGGCGATTAGTGGCGACGGTGTGCCGGCCCTGCGCGCGCACATCGAGGCGGCGGCCGCGCAGCATCTCGCGCGCTCCTCCGCCGGCCGCTTCAGGCTCGCCATCGACCGTGCCTTCACGCTCTCCGGCGTCGGCACGGTGGTCACCGGCACGGTGCATGCTGGCAAAGTCAGCCGTGGCGACACGCTACTGATTTCGCCTCCCGGCCAAGGTGGGCCAATGAGGGCGCGCGTGCGCAGCCTGCACGTGCAGGACCGGCCTGCCGAGTCGGGGCAGGCCGGCGAGCGCTGCGCGCTGGCGCTGAGCGGCGACTTCGGGAAAGCGGACATCGCGCGCGGCATGTGGGTCGTCGCGCCGGAACTGCATCAACCACTCACCCGCTTCCACGCCGAAATTCGTGTGCCGGCAAACCAGCCGGAACTCGAACACTGGCACGCGGTGCATGTCCATCTCGCCGCCAGCGACGTCACCGGCCGCGTCGCGCTGCTCGACCGCGCGAAAGTCAGTCCCGGCGCCGAGGGTGGTATCGCACTCGCGGAGATCAGCCTCGACCGCGAAATCCTCGCCTTGCACGGCGACCGCTTCGTGCTGCGCGACGCCGGCGCGCGGCGCACCGTGGCCGGCGGCCGCGTGCTCGACATCTTTCCGCCGACACGCCACAAGCGCGCGCCGGCACGGCTGGCGCTGCTGGCCGCGATGCGCGACGACGATCCGGCCGCGGCGCTCGGGCTGCTCGCCGAGCGCAGCCCGGCCGGCGTCGATCTGCCACGCTTCGCCATCAACTTAAATCTCGACGACGAGGCTGCGCAAGCCTTGTGGCACCGTGTCGGCCTGCGCGTGATCGGCGACACGGGTTTCCTCGCCGCTGGCTGGGCGGCGTTGCGCTCGCGGCTGCTCGACGCGCTGGCGCGCGAACACGAGCGGGCGCCCGACATGGCCGGCGTGGAACGCGAGCGTCTGCGCCGCATGACCCTGACGACGCTGCCGCCCGCCGCCTTCGAGGCGCTGGTCGACGAACTGACAGCGGCCGGTGATATCGCCCAGACGCGCGCCTGGCTGCACCTGCCGACGCATCGTGCCAGCGTGTCGGCGGCGGATCGCGGCTTGTTCGAGGCACTGAAGCCGCTGCTCGACGCCCAGCGCTACAACCCGCCACGGGTACGCGACGTCTTCAAGGCCACTGGCACGCCCGAAGATGCGGTGCGGCAACTGTTCCGTCGCATCGCTCGCGCCGGCGAGCTCTACCCGGTCGCGCATGATCACTACTTCACCGCGGCGGCCGTCGGCGAACTTGCCGCAATTGTCGCCGACCTCGGCGCCAGACAAGGCGCAGCACGCGCGGCAGATCTGCGCGACGCCATTTACGGCGAAGGTGGCGGCGGTCGCAAGGTGGCGATCCAGATTCTCGAATTCTTCGATCGCGTCGGCTACACTCGCCGGGTGCGTGACGACCATGTCCTGCGCGGCGAATCCGCCCAACACGACTGGACGATTACATGAACCACGGAAGCGAACGTTCCCCGGTGGGACGGCCGGTCTTCAAAACTGGCAGGGGCGGCCAAGCCGTCCCTGGTAGGTTCGACTCCTGCTCGCTTCCGCCAACCGGCTTCCGCATAGGTCGGTAATTGTCTGCAATGGACAACTGGAAACAGGACAACAAGGTAACGCGGATTAATCGGAAGTCTGTCGCTCGATGGTATCGGGCAAGCTTGGCCGTCGGGGGTTCTTCGATCCAGCGCCGGATCGAAGTTGAAAAGCCGGTTTGACCACCGTTAATTTACAATATACGCTGTCAGCCATGATTAAGAGTTTCCAGCACAAGGGCTTGGAGAGCTTCTTCAAGACGGGCAGCAAGGCCGGCATTCAGCCAGTGCGCGCCAAGAGGCTTCAGCTTCAGTTGGGCATGCTGGACTCGGCAAAGGCTGCTGCTGACATGGGGTTGCCCGGTTGGAAACTTCATCCCCTGACCGGAAATTTGCAGGGGTATTGGGCAGTGTCGGTTAGCGGCAATTGGCGCATGACCTTCGCTTTCGACAACGGCGACGCGATCCTGGTCGACTATCAGGACTACCACTAGCGAGAGAGACCATGACGAGAATGTACAACCCGCCGCACCCCGGCGAAGTCCTGCGGGACGGGGTTTTCACCGACAACGGAATTACCGTGACCGCGTTTGCCGAGCGCCTGGGGGTAACTCGCGTGATGCTGTCTCGCGTGCTGAACGGCAGGGCCGGCATCAGCGCCGACATGGCCGTGCGGCTGGCCACGGCCTTGGGCACCAGCGCCGAGTCGTGGCTGCACATGCAGGCCAATTACGACCTATGGCAGGCCGAGAAGTCGCTTAAGCGGGAGATCGCCAAGATTCGTCCGCTCAAGATGGCCGCGTAGTTGGGGTATCACCCAAGACAAAGAAACCAAGGGGCAGGCTGGCAAAGGCTTTGCGGCTTCTATTGGACTCCTACTCGCTCCGCCAACCGGCGTCCTGTCGGCGCTCCGACTTACCGGACTTGAAACCGTCGCGGCCGGCCCCACATCGCTCGGAAACGAGTTCGAGAGGCCGGCTCATGAGCGAAGCACTGATCGTCGTCTGCCCACACTGTCACACGCCCAACCGCGTGCCGGCAGAACGGCTGGATGCGGG
Organism: Rhodocyclaceae bacterium; assembly: GCA_016704145.1. Taxonomy (GTDB): domain Bacteria; phylum Pseudomonadota; class Gammaproteobacteria; order Burkholderiales; family Rhodocyclaceae; genus Fen-999. The sequence continues at coordinate 412,594 of JADJAS010000001.1, forward strand.
CGGCACCTGCGGCAGGTGCAAGGGCGCGCTGTTCGCCGGCGCGCCAGTGGAACTGGACGAGGCCGCGTTCGACAAACACGTCGGCCGTTCCGACTTGCCGATCGTGGTGGACTTCTGGGCGCCCTGGTGCGGGCCTTGCCGCATGATGGCGCCCGCCTTTGCGCAAGCGGCCGGCGCGCTGGAACCACGCTATCGGCTGGTCAAGGTCAATACCGAAGAGGAGCAGGGGCTGGCCGCCCGCTTCGGCATCCGCAGCATTCCCACCGTGGCCATCTTCAAGGGCGGCCGCGAAATCGCCCGCCAGGCCGGCGCCATGGATGCCGGCACGCTGACGCGCTGGATCCAGGGCAACGTCTGAGAAAGTCAGCCGTCGCGACACGCCGAGGCTGAACGACCCGGCCATGCTCAAGTCCGAGATCCTCGCCGGCATCTGCCGCCTCGCCGATGAGGACTGGCGGCGACTCGCCACCGGCGGCGACCCGTTCGTCGATCCGGCTTTTCTCGGCGCGGCGGAACGCTGCGTCGCGGATCATGGGCCGATTGGCTGGCGGCCGATGCACATCGTGCTGCGCGGTGCGGATGGCCGCTTGGCCGGCCTGCTGCCGCTTTACGCCCGGGACCACTGGTACGGCGACTTTGCCATGGACTACAGCTGGGATGCCGCCTGGCGTCAGGCGGGTCTGGCCTACTTCCCCAAGCTGGTCACCGGTGTCCCCTTCACGCCCTCGCCGGGCCCGCGCCTGCTGGCCGCCCGCGATGCCGCATCCGACACGGCCGGCGCGTTGATCGACGCGGCGATCGCATTGACCGCCGACACGCATGCCTCGAACTGGCAGTGCCTGTTCGTGCGCGACGACGAACGCACCGCGCTCGAAGCCGCCGGCTGCCTGATCCGGCGCGGCGTCCAGTTCCACTGGCGCAACCGCGGCTATCGCGACTTCACCGACTTCCTGGGCACGTTCACGGCCGAGAAGCGCAAGAAGATGAAGCGCGAGCGGCGCGCGGTCACCGATGCCGGCCTGCGCATCGAGGCACTTCATGGCGACGAGATCGACGACGCGCTCTGGTTCGCCATCCACCGCCACTATCGCAGCACCTTCGAGCGGCTGGGCGGCTGGCCGGCCTTCAGCCTCGAATTCTTCCGCGATGTCGGTGCAAGGCTTGGCCAGCGCATGGTGGTGTTTTGCGCCTTCGCCGCCGACCAACCGGTCGCCTCGGCCATCTGTTACCGCGACGACACGGCGCTCTATGGCCGCCACTGGGGCGCCGACATCAACGTGCCCGGTCTGCATTTCGAGCTTTGCTACCACGCCGGCATCGAATACGCGATCGACCATGGTTTGCAGCGCTTCGAGCCCGGCGCCCAGGGCGAGCACAAGGTCGCGCGCGGCTTCGAGCCGGTATCGACCTGGTCGGCGTACTGGATCGCCGCCCCGCGCCTGCGCGAGGCGGTGGCGCGCTACCTCGCACGCGAGGACGGCGCCATGCTCGACTACCAGGCCGAGATGTCGGGGCACCTGCCTTATCGCCTGGCAACGAAGCAGGCGTTGCGAGACGATTGACTTTCGGCGGCCTAAGCCGCCTGCCGGAGCGGTTCGACTTCGGCGCTGATGGCTTTGGCACTGGCGATCTCGGCCGTGCGCAGATCATAGATCGATTGCAGGTTCAGCCAGGTCTGCGGATCGCCGCCGAAGCAGCGCGCCAGCCGCAGGGCGGTATCGGCCGTGACACCGCGCCGTTCGAGCACGATGTCGTTGATGCGCGAGGCCGGGACGTGCAAACGTTTGGCGAGCGCATTGGCGCTCAGGCCCAGCGGAACCAGATAGTCTTCCCTCAGGATTTCGCCCGGATGCACCGGACGCATGCCATTCTTCACCATTGCCATTTTCCCTTCTTCGCCCATTCGACCTCAGTGGTAGTCGACGATCTCGACATCGGACACGCCTTCCTCGGACCAGACAAAGCACAAGCGCCACTGATCGTTGATGCGGATGCTGTGCTGTCCCTGTCGTTCGCCTGCGAGCGCCTCCAGCCGGTTGCCCGGCGGTGCCCGCAGCGAATCCAGCGTCGTCGCCGCATGCAACTGCGTCAGCTTGCGTTCCGCGACATTCCTGATGTTGGCGAATCGCCGCGATTTCCCCGTGGCAAAGAGTGCCTCGGTATCCACGCACCTGAAAGATCGGATCATGCTGGAAGTATATACCGGTCACCGGTAAGCGGCAAACACGCCGCCATATGCCTTACCGGCCGCCGCGTCGCCGGCGAACGGTAAAATGCCGCCCATGCAAGACTCTCTCCTCCAGCGCAGCCGCGCCGCCGTCTGGCACCCCTGTACCCAGATGAAGCAGCACGAAACCGGCGAGCTGCCATTGCTGCCGATCGTGCGCGGCGAAGGCCCATGGCTGGTCGGCGAGGATGGCCGGCGCTGGCTGGACGGCATCAGTTCCTGGTGGGTCAATCTGTTCGGCCATTGCAACCCGCGCATCAATGCCGCGTTGCACGAACAGCTCGACACCTTGGAACACGTGATCCTCGCCGGCTGCACGCACGCGCCCGTGGTCGAGCTTTCCGAGCGACTCTCGGCGCTGACCGGCGGCGCGCTCGGCCATTGCTTCTACGGCTCCGACGGCGCCTCCGCCACCGAAATCGCGCTCAAGATGTCGGCGCACTACTGGCGCAACGTCGGCCGGCCGGACAAGAACCGTTTCCTCTGCCTCGCCGGCGGCTACCACGGCGAGACGGTCGGGGCCCTGGGCGTGACGGACATCGCCCTCTTCCGCGACGCCTACGCGCCGCTGATCCGCGCCGCGACGGTGCTGCCCTCGCCCGACGCACGCAACGGCGCCGATGCCGTGGACGTGGCCATCGACGCGCTGGCCGCGCATCTCGACGCGCATCACGCCCAAACGGCGGCGCTGATCGTCGAGCCGCTGGTGCAGTGCGCCGCCGGCATGGCCATGCACGATCCCGACTACCTGCGCCGCGCCCGCGCCCTGTGCGAGCGTTACCAAGTGCATTTGATCTGCGACGAGATCGCCGTGGGCTTCGGTCGCACCGGCAGCTTCTTCGCGCATGAGCAAGCGGGCATCCGGCCCGACTTCCTCTGCCTGTCGAAAGGCATCACCGGCGGCTACCTGCCGCTGTCGGTGGTGATGACGCGCGATGCGATCTACGCCGCCTTTCTCGACGACGCGACGGCGCGCGGCTTCCTGCACTCGCACTCCTACACCGGCAACCCGCTGGCCTGCCGTGCCGCGCTGGCGACACTCGACATCTTTGCTCAGGATCATGTCCTCGCCGCCAACCGCGTCCGTTCCGAGCGCATCGACGCACTCTTGCGGCCGCTCGCCGACCATCCGCGCGTGCGCCACTACCGCAAGCGCGGCATGATCTTCGCCTTCGATGTCGATGCCGACTACGGCTTCGGCCGGCGCTGCCACCGTGAGATGCTGGCGCGCGGCGTGCTGCTGCGTCCGATCGGGAATACGGTGTACCTGATGCCGCCCTACATCCTCGACGACGCGCAAATCGGGCTGCTCTGCCGCGTCACCGCCGAAGCGGTGGAGGCGGCTTTGGACCAGGCATGACCGCCTTGACGCGGCGCGCCCCGCGAAGTCTGAATCAGGCGTCGAGCCAAGTGTTCACGGGCAGTCGCATCCGGCCGCCCACGCCGCCGGGCTGGATCTGGGCCAGGTTGGCCCGGACACGCTGCCGCAACGCCTGGCGCAAGTCGTCGGGCAGCGGCGACGATCGTCTCGCCCGCAGATCGATGTGGATATCGATCTGCTCGGACGTCGCCGCCCGACCGCCCTTGGTCGCGTTGAACAACTCGTGAAAAAAGTGCAAGCGCTTGTCATCGACGGCCAGCAGCCAGGATCGCACCTCGATCCGGTCACCAAGCGCGATTTCGCGCTCGTAGACCATGTGGCTCTCGATCACCGCCTTGCCGCACTGCGTGCGGGCCACGTAATCGTCGCCCAGGCCGATGCTGCGCGTGAACTCGACATGGGCGTCGTAAATGACCAGAACGTAATGCGTGGCGTTCATGTGCCCGTTGATGTCGATCCATCGCTCGGGCACCACCGCCCTCAAGGTCACGACGGGCGCGGCCATGGCTTCTCGCTCCTGGCATGACGGGGTCGTAGACATGGCACGCAGTGTATATTCGAGAGCCGACGCCTGCCAAGCCCATGCCACCGAACAGCGAAACTCCCGGTCGGCCGGCGCTTCGACCGGACCCATTGAAGCCGCGCCGATGAATCACCAACGCGAACTCACCGAACTGACCGAAGCCGGCCTGCTGCGCCGTCGCCGCGTCGCCGGTTCGCCCTGCGGTGTCGAAATGATCGTCGACGGTCGGCCAGTGCTTTCCTTCGCCAGCAACGACTACCTCGGCCTCGCCACCGACCCGCGCCTCGTCGATGCGCTGGCCGAGGGTGCGCGCGCCTGGGGCGTCGGCGCCGGCGCCTCGCATTTCCTCGGCGGCCATTTCGAGCCGCACCAGCAACTGGAAGAACGGCTGGCCGCCTTCGTCGGCGCCGAACGCGCCTTGCTGTTCTCGACCGGTTACATGGCCAACATCGGCATCGTGCCGGCGCTGGCCGGTCGCGGCGACGTTATTTTCGCCGACAAGCTCAACCATGCCTCGCTGATCGACGCCGTGCGCTTGGCCAACGCCTTCAGCCACCGTTACCCGCATGGCGACCTCGGCGTGCTGGAGGGACAACTGGCGGCCAACCGGGGCAAGCGGCGTCTGATCCTCACTGACGCGGTGTTCAGCATGGATGGCGATCTCGCGCCGCTGCCCGAACTGCTCGAACTGGCCGAGCGCCACGACACCTGGCTGGTGGCGGACGATGCCCATGGCTTCGGCGTGCTCGGCCCGCAGGGGCGCGGTAGCCTGGCCCGCTTCGGCCTCGCGCCGACCGGCCGGCTACTGATGATGGGCACGCTGGGCAAGGCGGCCGGCGTGGCGGGCGCCTTTGCCGCCGGCGATGCGGAAGTCATCGAGTGGCTGGAGCAGACAGCGCGCACGGCGATCTTTACCACCGCCGCGCCGCCGGCACTGAGTTGCACGCTGCTCGCCAGCGTCGACCTCGTCGAAGCGGCGGACGATCGACGCGCGCATCTGCGGGCGCTGATCGCGCGCCTGCGCGCGGGGCTGGCGCCGGTCGCGGCACGCAAGGGCTGGCGCCTGCCGCCTTCCGACACCGCCATCCAGCCGCTGATCATCGGCGGCAATCGGGAGACACTCGCCGTGGCGGAAGCCCTGCTGGCGCGCGGCATCTGGGCGCCGGCGATCCGCCCGCCGACGGTGCCGGAAGGCGCGGCGCGGCTGCGCATCTCGCTGTCGGCCGCGCACGGCGAGGCGCAGGTCGACCGGCTGGTCGATGCGCTTGCCGAGGCGGCGCCATGACACCGCTGACGCCGCTGGCGCTGATCCCCGGCTGGGGATTCGACCAGCGTGTCTGGCAGCCTGTCGTCGATCTGCTGGCGGCGGATTTCGCCATCCATCATCTCGACCGCGACCGGCCGGGAACGGTGCCGGCCGACGCCATCGTGTGCGGCTGGTCGCTGGGCGCCATGACCGCCATGCGGCTGGCGCTGGATCAGCCGGAGCGCGTCGCGCGACTGGTGCTGGTGGGCGCCACGCCGCGGTTCGTGCAAGCGCCCGACTGGAAGGACGCGGCGACGGAAAGCTCGCTGGTCGACTTCGCCGCCGCCGTCCAGGTCGATCCGATGGCGACGCTGCGGCGCTTCGCCGGCCGCATCAACCAGGGTGACGCCCACGCCGCACCGCTGACGCGCCGGCTCACCGCGCTGCTGGCCGACCGGCGTCCTGACACCGCGGTGCTGGCCACGGGCCTGGCGCGGCTGCGCGACACCGATCTGCGAAAGTCAGTGGCGGCGATACGCCAGCCGACGCTGCTGGTCCATGGCGAACGCGACGCCATCATGCCGGTGGAGGCGGCCTGCTGGCTGGCCGACCATCTGCCGGACGCGCGGCTGGAGATATTCCTCGAAGCCTCGCACGCGCCCTTCCTGTCCGAGCCGGCGCGCTTCGCCGCCCTGCTGCGGCAATTCGCCCGCGATGAATAGGCAGGCGATCCGCCGTTCCTTCGACCGCGCCGCACCGCGCTACGACACCGCCGCCGCGCTGCAAAGGCAGGTCTGCGAACTGCTGCTGGCCACGCTGCCCGACCTCGCGCCGGCAAACATTCTCGACGCCGGCTGCGGCACCGGCCATGCGCTCGGCCTGCTGGGGCGACGCTGGCCCGCCGCCCGCGTCGTCGCCGCCGACTTCGCGCCCGGCATGCTGCGCGTCGCCGGCCGCCGGCATCCGCTGGTCTGCGCCGACATCGAGGCCCTGCCCTTCGCGGCCGCCGGTTTCGATCTCTACTGGTCAAGCCTGGCCTTCCAGTGGTGCGAGCCGGTCCGCGCCGTGGCGGAAGCGGCGCGGGTGCTGGCGCCGGGCGGCACGCTGGCGGTCAGCAGCCTGGGCCCCGGCACGCTGGCGGAACTCAACGCCGCTTTCGCCGGCATCGACGAACATGATCACGTGCTCTCCTTCGCCGCGCCCGCCACGCTCGCGCAAGCCTGCGCCACCGCCGGCCTCGGCGACATCGGCATCGAGCAGCGACGGTTGTGCCTGCGTCATGCCGATCTGCCGACGCTGCTGCGCGGGCTGAAGGTCATCGGTGCCAACCAGATCAGCAGGCCACGCCGCCCCGGCCTGCTCGGCCGACAGGCCTGGCGAGCCATCGAGGCGCGCTATGAGGCGCGCCGCGACGATGCCGGCCTGCCGGCCACCTACGAGGTCGTGCTATGCACCGCCCGCAAAGCTATTTCGTGACCGGCACCGACACGGAGGTCGGCAAGACTTTCGCCGCCCGCGCGCTGCTGCACGCGGCGCGCGCGCGCGGGCTGGGCGCGGCGGCCATGAAACCGGTCGCCGCCGGCATGGACGCCAATGGGCGCAACGAGGATGTCGAACAACTCATCGCGGCCAGTTCGGTCAAGCTGCCGCGCGCGCTGGTCAATCCCTATTGCTTCACCGAGGCCATCGCTCCCCATGTCGCCGCCGCCCACGAGCAACGGACGATCGAGCCCGGGCCGATCCTCGATGCCTATCGGCAAGTGGCCGGTCGCGCCGAATTCGTGGTGGTGGAGGGCGTCGGCGGGTTTCGCGTACCGCTGGCCGAAGGCTTCGACACCGCCGACCTGGCGACACGGCTCGGCCTGCCGGTCATTCTGGTCGTCGGCCTGCGGCTGGGCTGCCTGAACCACGCCCTGCTCACGGCCGAGGCCATCGCGGCCCGGGGCCTCGGCCTCGCCGGCTGGATCGCCAATCGCATCGATCCGGCGATGCCTGGCTGGTTGGACAACATTGCCGCGCTGCAACGGGAGCTCGGCGCCCCCCTGCTCGGCACCCTGCCCTGGCAGGTTGATGGCGATGCCATCGTCGCCAGTTTCGCCCTCTCGCTACCCGAATCGCCCGCGGAGCCGGCAAACCAAACGGCAGGCAACCCGTCGCGCCAAGGTATCGACCGCTTCGCGACCTGAAGTTTTTCCGGCGAAGGGGCTTGAAAGTCCGGACGACGCCCCAACATCAGCATGGTTTATCGTCCAGGACGTTCATTCCATGCAGGATATCGACAAGGAACCCGCCGCCATCACCGAAGCCGCGGCCATCGACGCGCCGACCGCCGAGCCGGTTGTCGCGCCGGAAACCATGCCCAGCCTTGAGGAAATGCTCAAGGCGGCCGAACTGAAAGCCGAGGAGCACCACGACGCCTGGCTGCGCGCCAAGGCCGAAGGCGAGAACATCCGCCGCCGCGCGCAGGAGGACATCGCCAAGGCCGGCAAGTTCGCCGCCGAGAAGTTCGCCGGCGAAATGCTGGCAGTCAAGGACAGCCTGGAAGCGGCCCTGGCCAGCCCGAACCAGGACGCCGAAGCCTTGAAGGGCGGCGTCGAATTGACGCTGAAACAGTTGATTGCCGCCTTCGAGCGATCGAATGTCACGGAAATCAACCCGCTGGAAGACAAGTTCGACCCGCACAAGCACCAGGCCATCAGCCAGCTGGAAGCCGACGGCGAGCCGAATCGCGTCATCAACGTGTTGCAGAAGGGCTACGCCCTGCACGAGCGCATCCTGCGCCCGGCGCTGGTGATCGTTGCCAAGGCGAAAGTCAGCGATGGCGGCACGCCGGCGGCTTGAAGCCGGCGCCCAATACCCCCATATCCGGAACAGCTTAGTCATTCCCGAATTCTTTTGAGGACACCAACATGGGCAAGATCATCGGCATCGACCTCGGCACCACCAACAGCTGCGTCGCCATCATGGAAGGCGGCAAGCCCAAGGTCATCGAAAACTCCGAAGGTGCGCGCACCACGCCGTCGGTCGTCGCCTACGCCGACGACGGCGAGATCCTGTGCGGCGCGCCGGCCAAGCGCCAGGCGGTGACCAACGCCAAGAACACCCTGTTCGCGGTCAAGCGCCTGATCGGCCGCCGCTTCGAGGAAAAGGAAGTGCAGAAGGACATCGACCTGATGCCCTTCAAGATCATGAAGGCCGACAACGGCGACGCCTGGGTGGAAGCGCGCGGCAAGAAGATGGCGCCGCCGCAGGTTTCCGCCGAAGTGCTGAAGAAGATGAAGAAGACAGCCGAGGATTACCTCGGCGAGGAAGTCACGGAAGCCGTGATCACCGTGCCCGCCTACTTCAACGACAGCCAGCGCCAGGCCACCAAGGACGCCGGCCGCATCGCCGGCCTGGAAGTGAAGCGCATCATCAACGAGCCGACCGCGGCCGCGCTCGCCTTCGGCATGGACAAGCAGGAAGGCGACCGCAAGATCGCGGTCTATGACCTCGGCGGCGGCACCTTCGACATCTCCATCATTGAGATCGCCGAGCTCGACGGCGAGCACCAGTTCGAGGTGCTATCCACCAACGGCGACACCTTCCTGGGCGGCGAGGACTTCGACCAGCGCGTCATCGACTACATCGTCACCGAGTTCAAGAAGGATCAGGGCGTCGACCTCAAGGCCGACGTCCTGGCGTTGCAGCGCCTCAAGGAAGCGGCCGAGAAGGCCAAGATCGAGTTGTCGTCGTCGATGCAGACCGAGATCAACCTGCCCTACATCACGGCCGACGCCACGGGGCCGAAGCACCTGACCATGAAGATCACCCGCGCCAAGTTCGAGTCGCTGGTGGAAGACCTGATCGAGCGCACCATCGAGCCCTGCCGCATCGCCATCAAGGATGCCGGCGTCAAGGTTTCCGATATCGACGACGTGATCCTGGTCGGCGGCATGACCCGCATGCCCAAGGTGCAGGACAAGGTCAAGGAGTTCTTCGGCAAGGAGCCGCGCAAGGACGTGAACCCGGACGAAGCCGTGGCCGTGGGCGCTTCGATCCAGGGCGGCGTGCTGCAAGGTGAAGTGAAGGACGTGCTGCTGCTCGACGTCACGCCGCTCAGCCTGGGTATCGAGACGCTCGGTGGCGTCATGACCAAGCTGATCACCAAGAACACCACCATCCCGACCAAGACCAGCCAGGTGTTCTCCACCGCCGACGACCACCAGTCGGCCGTGACCATCCATGTGCTGCAGGGCGAGCGCGAGATGTCCGCAGGCAACAAGAGCCTCGGCCAGTTCAACCTCTCCGACATTCCGCCGGCGCCGCGCGGCATGCCGCAGATCGAGGTCACCTTCGACATCGACGCCAACGGCATCCTGCACGTCTCGGCCAAGGACAAGGGCACGGGCAAGGAAAACAAGATCACCATCAAGGCCAACTCGGGTCTCTCCGAGTCCGAGATCCAGGCCATGGTGCGCGATGCCGAGGCGCACGCCGAGGAGGACAAGAAGGCGCACGAGCTGGTCGACGCGCGCAACCAGTGCGACGCCATGGTGCACTCCGTGAAGAAGGCGCTCGCCGAGCATGGCGACAAGATCGAGGCCGACGAGAAGGCCAAGATCGAGACCGCCGTCAAGGAAGCCGAGGAGGCCATCAAGGGCAGCGACAAGGCAGCGATGGAAGCCAAGACGCAGGCGCTGGCCATGGCTTCGCAGAAGCTCGGCGAGAAAGTCTACGCCCAGCAGCAGGCCGCCGGCGGCACCGAGCCGAGCGAAGGCGCTGCCGGCGGGCATGCGGGCGGCGAGGCCAAGAAGGACGAAGGCGACGTGGTGGACGCCGAGTTCACGGAAGTGAAGGACAAGAAGGGTTAAGTCGTCACTGACGTGACGCCCCGACTGGCCGGATCGAGCGGACGCAGCAGCGGCGCCGCTCGATCCGGCCGTAATGCTTGATAGGTCTGAACATGGCTAAACGCGACTACTACGAAGTCCTCGGCGTCAATCGCGACGCATCCGACGAGGAGATCAAGAAGGCCTACCGCAAGCTGGCCATGAAGTTCCATCCGGACCGCAATCCGGACAACCCGAAAGCCGAGGAGCAGTTCAAGGAAGCCAAGGAGGCCTACGAGATCCTCTCGGACAAGCAGAAGCGCGGCGCCTACGACCAGTTCGGCCATGCCGGCGTCGATCCTTCCGCCGCCGGCGCCGGCATGGGCGGGGCGGGCATGGGCGGCTTCGCCGATGCCTTCTCGGACATTTTCGGCGACATCTTCGGCGGCCGGGCCGGTGGCGGTGGCGGTGGCGGTGGCGGCGGCCGCGCCAACGTCTATCGCGGCGCCGACCTGCGCTACAACCTCGAAGTCAATCTCGAGGACGCGGCGCGCGGCACCGAGACGCGCATCCGCATTCCGACCATGGCCGAGTGCGACACCTGCCATGGTTCAGGCGCCAAGAAGGGCTCGGAACCCAAGACCTGCCCCACCTGCGGCGGCCACGGCCAGGTGCGCATGCAGCAGGGCTTCTTCTCCATCCAGCAGACCTGCCCCAAATGCCACGGCACCGGCCGCTACATCGCCGATCCCTGCAACACCTGCCACGGCGCCGGCCGCGTCAAGCAACACAAGACGCTGTCGGTCAAGATTCCCGCCGGCATCGACGAGGGCGACCGCATCCGCCTGTCCGGTGAGGGCGAACCCGGCGTCAACGGCGGCCCGGCGGGCGACCTCTATGTGCAGGTGCACCTCAAGCCGCACACCGTATTCCAGCGCGACCACGACGACCTGCATTGCGAGATGCCGGTGAGCTTCACCACGGCGGCGCTGGGCGGCGAAATCGAAATTCCCACGCTCGACGGCGTCGCCAAGCTCAAGGTGCCCGCCGAAACCCAAACCGGCCGGGTGTTCCGCTTGCGCGGCAAGGGCATCAAGGGCGTCCGTTCGATCGGCCACGGCGACTTGCTCTGCCACGTCGTCGTCGAAACGCCGGTCAGCCTCACCGAGCGCCAAAGGGATCTGCTGCGCGAGTTCGACGATCTCAGCCGCAGCAACTCGGCCAAGCACAACCCCAAGGCCCAGGGCTGGATGGACAAGGTCAGGGACTTCTTCGGCGGCTGACGCCGCCGGCCAAAGTCAGGCGCGGCGGGGCGCCGATCGGGCGCGTTGACGGCGTGGCGGGGCCTCGCTAGCATGCGACCGGAATTGGCTTCACGGGAAATCTGAACATGCGCACAGTCGGGCGCCGCAAGGAACGTCCAATCGTCTTTTCCGCATCGGCGGACCTGCTCGTCGAAGGCGCCCGTTTCAACGACGAAATCCACCGCTTGCCGACCGGCGACCAGACATTCATCCGCAAGGGTATTTACCGCTTTCGGTCCGACGAAGCATCCGGTCGCGAAGAGCTTGCCAGCATCGCCGCCGGCATGGCGGCAATCGCCAAGCAGCGATCATGACGGCGGCCTACAGTCGGCCGGCCACGCTGGACGACCTCAAGGTTCTGATTCGTTCGTTGAACGAGCAGGGCGCCGAATATCTGTTGATTGGCGGCTATGCCTTGTTCGCGCATGGCTACCACCGCGCGACCACCGATATCGATGTCCTCGTGCCGGCGACGCCCGAGGCCGGAATGAGGATCAGGCAAGCGCTGATGGTACTTCCCGATCAGGCGGCCAAGGACATCGATCCCGCCTGGTTCGCGGAAGGAGAAAACATCCGGGTCGCCGATGCCTTCGTGGTCGACATCATGCTCAATGCCTGCGGCGAGACCTACGAAACGCTGTCGCGGTTCGCTGAAACCATCGATCTCGACGGTCTGCCGATCCGCACCATCAACCTGGAAGGACTCCTGCGCACCAAGCAGACGCTCAGGGACAAGGACATCGCCGACCGCGCCGTGCTGGAAAGGGCACTGAGCCTGTTTCGGGGGCCAACTGGCGCTTGATTGTTGCCGCCGGCAACTCGGATCGAACCGCCAAACGAGCAACACTCACGGCTTACCCACACCGGCTTCACGCCGCCGCGTCGTCGTGAGCACCCGGAACAGCGCGGCAGGCGGCTCGCAATCCCCTCAAACGGGGGTGACGATGGATTTGACATATCGATCTCCGCATTCCCTGCCCTGACGCGCGCATGCTTCACAAGCCGTTGATATCAATGGGCTCACAACCCAATGGCATGATGTCTGCTTGATGTCGCAAGACCCGCACTTGCGAAGCGGAAAAAATGGGGGGAGACGATGACAATCGAGGTTCGCACCACGCTACTCGCGATAGCCATCAGTATCTTGGCCGTGGTGGGCACCCTGAGGGTCGCGATAGCCGGCGGGGAGAGCGCCGCCTCGACGACGATCGGGGTCGCCATCATGCACGGCAAGGGTGGCCTGCCGACACGGCACGTCGCGGACCTTGAGACCTTTCTGGCTGAAAGGCACTTTCTCGTTGCCAACCTTGAAATGCCTTGGTCCGGACGCAGGGACTATGACGTCGATGTTGCCACTGCCGAAGCGGAACTCAGCGCCGCACTGGAAACACTACGAGCCAAGGGCGCGAAAAAACTTTTTGTCGCCGGCCATAGTCAGGGTGGCATGTTCGCGCTCTACTTCGCGGGTCGCAACCCGGTCGACGGCGCGATCGCCATCGCACCGGGCGGTTATGCCGACGGCCCGCTGACTCGCCAGAAGCTCGCCGAATCGGTCGACGCAGCGCGTCAACTGATCCTAGCCGGCAAGGCTTCGGAGAAAGCCAGACTGCTGGACTTCGAGGGTGCCAAGGGGACCTATCCCATCATCGTCAAACCGGATATCTATCTGACCTGGTTCGACCCGGACGGCACAATGACCACCGCAACGGCGATCAAGAAGATGTCAGCACAGACGCCGGTTCTGTTCATCGTTCCCACCAACGATCATCCGGGCTTGCTGAAAGTCAAGCAGTCATTGTTTGACGCATTGCCGAAACATCCTCGGTCTCGCCTTTACGAACCCAATGCCGACCATCTCGGCGCGCCATCGGCGTCGCGCGAAGAGATTGCCCGCTGGATTCACGAAATCGCCAGCAGCACGCAGTAGGCAAAAACAGCCATCCCAACAAATCAACGGAGGAAGTTCGTCATGAAGCTCAGTAACATCACCGCCCGCGCCATCGTCCCGGCGCTTGTTCTGCTGGCGCTACACACGCTACCGGCTACCGCCGCCACCATCGATGTCACGAGAACGACGGTCCTCAACGACCGCATCGGCAACAGCCGCTTCTTCTTTGGCGCCAACACCGATCTCATTCGGCTTTCGAGCTTCGTCACGCCATCGCCGGATTCCGACAACACCGGCATCGGCGCCGCGACAAGTGTTAGTTTCACTCACGATACATTTGGCGGTCAGTATTTCAATCTTGGTTTCATCGGGATCAGTTCCGGCAGAGGCGGTGCCCTCAATGAGTACACTTACGCGCAACCGTTCGCGTCGACAAATCCCAACATCCCGCCCAACCCTTTCGTCGTCGCCAATCTCGCCAGTTTCGATACCACGCCGTTTTCCGTCCGCGTGATCAATGGTGCCGACACCCTAAACTACACCGCGCCAGATTACGACAGCACGGCGATGCCTGGTTTCGTCACCGGCATGAACCTGACGGCCGGACTGACACCGACCATCAGCTGGGATTTACCCACCGCGGGTACCACACCGACCGCCATGGCGATTCAAATCCGACGCCTCACCGAGTCCAATGGTCGAATCACCGCCGCGACTCTCGTGCATAACATCAGTGTGGCGGCCAACACAACCAGCTACACGGTTCCCGCCAATTTGCTGGCTCAGGGCGTCAAGTACGAAATCGCCGTCATGGCCGACGTGCGTACCGTAGCGGGCGCAGTCAAGGGGCGCTCGCGCAGCTTCTTTGAATTCACGCCAGTCGACGCCATTGGCAACGGCCAAGTTGCGGTCTTCCTGCCCAGTGTCGGCCCGGATGGTGTGTACAAGTATAAAGACGTACTGGTCGTCGCCGGCGAAACCATCGCGCTCGACCCGGTCGTCGCGGTGGGCTACGATTACCAGATCAGCGATGGCGATCCGTTGTTCGCGAGCGTGATGCTGCCCGACATCGGCAACGGCTTGTTCGATCTTTACCTGTTCGACGGCAACGACTGGGTCAAGAACGCCGTGCTGGCCGCCGGTCAACAGCATTTCTTCTCCGGCAATGGCGTGGACCGCTTCCGTATTCTGGGCATCGAACCGGACGCCGGCATCGATCCGACGGATGCGACGGCCTTCATAACCTACCTCACGTTCGCCAGCGACGGGAGGTTCAGCGGCACCATGACCCCCATTACCGCGGAAGTGCCCGAACCGGCCAGCATCGCGCTCCTGGCCGGCAGTCTGCTGCTGCTCGGCCTACGCACATCGTCGAACCAACGCGCGCGCCGGCGTCTCGCCTAGTCGCCCAAAGTCAGCGGCGGCGGCACGCCCCCCCCCCCCGCACAGCCAGACGGGGCTCGTCAGCACGGTACGCACGAGCTCGGTCTGGCTACCTGTTGCCGTCTTGCGGAACACGCCCTTGAGCCGGTCGCGGGCGGTCGACTCGCGGATGCCGAGCGACTCGGCGGCCTCGGCCAGCGAACTTCCCGAGACGATGGCCTCGACCAGCCGCGCCTCGCCGGGCGTGAGGCCGAACAAGCGCTGCAGCAGTTCGGCCGGCGCCTCCAGCGCGCGGTCGGGATCGGTGACGTAGCAGGCGATGCGCGGACTCGCAAGCAGATTGGGCAGGCCGTCGCCGACATCGCGCCACAAGCAGCTCAGCAAACAGCGGAAGGCCGGGCGGCCGGACGGACGCTCGACGGCCATGGCCCGGTGCTCGCCGCTCGCCATCACTTCGCGCAGGACCGGTTCGAGCAGATCAAGGCCACTGCGGCGAAATGCGCGCAAGACGCCTTGCTCCGCGCTCAGACCGTCGCAACGATCCAATAGATCGCGCGCGGCGGCGTTGGCGAACTCGATCATGCCGTCGGCGGCGAGAATGAGGATGCCGGTCGGCAGCGACTCCAGCACGGCGTAGGTATCGCGGCGGCGGCCGTCGAGGTGTTCGAGCCGATCCTGGATGGCCAGCACCCGCCGCAAGTGCGGCACCAATTCGCCGAGGTCGGCGACATCGGCATCGGCGAACGACCTGGCCGCCTCGAGAAAGTGGCGCCAGCGCTCCGGCGCGGTCGCGGCATCGTAGAGCAGGTCGATCAGTTCGGGCAGCGAGCCCGCTTGGCCAGTGCGGCCGGATGCTTCGTTCGCCATGTCCCCCTCCTCCGGCGCCTAGCGGCCGGGGTCCGTTCCGGTCTGGTGGCGCCTTGTTTTCACGATGACATCATACATCCTTGGCATTACCCGTTGCTGGCGAAATTTGCCAAGCACGAATGCCTTGAGGCACACTCTCGCCCTATCCAGGATCATCCCGAGGGAGACATGCGCATGAACGGAATCATCTCAGGCCTGCTGCTGGCGTTGGCCGCCCTGCCCCTGGCCGCCGTCGCCGACGACTGCAAGGTCGATTGCGGCATCGTCGGCTCGGTTCGCCAGGAAACCCGCGAGGGCAAGGGCACCGGGCTGGGCGCCGTCGCCGGTGGCGTCGCCGGCGGTCTGCTCGGCCACCAGATCGGTGGCGGCAAGGGCAAGACGCTCGCCACCATCGGCGGCGTCGCCGGTGGCGCCTATGCCGGCCACGAGGTGGAAAAGCGCGTCAAGCGGCACACGGTGTACGTGGTGGCGGTGAACATGGACAACGGCCAGGTGCGCAACTTCGAGTTCGCGCAGAAGCCGCCCATGATCGAGGGCGACCGCGTCCAGTTGGTCAAGAACCGGCCGGAGCGCTACCAGGGCAAGTAGCGCCGGCCCGCCGGTCACGAACCAAGGACGCGGAGTTCAATCAATCACTTCAAAGACCGCCCATTGATGCGCTGCCGCTTGCGGTAATCACGCCAAGCCGAGCGCCTGCCCGAAAGACAACACCTGGACGCGATCGGCGAGCGCATAGGCGTGGCTGCCGGGATAGACGATCCATAGCAGGTCCAGGTTCAGATCGGTCATCGCGTGACGCATGGAGGGCGTCAATCGCGGCGCATCGGCGCGCTTGATCTCGACACCCAGCCTGCGACCAGCGCGGACGAACAACGCATCCAGCTCGGCCCCGGTATGGGTGGCCCAGAAGTAGCTCTCGTCCGGCGCCAGGGCGGCATGCAGGCTTTCCAGCACGAAGCCTTCCCACGAGGCGCCGCAGCGTGGGTGCGCCAACAGGCTGGTTGCATCGCCTATCCCAAGAAGTTGATGCACCAGTCCGCTGTCGCGCCAATAGATTTTCGGCGACTTCACCTGACGCTTGCCGACGTTGGCATGCCACGGCGGCAACACTCGCAAGAGATAGGTACCGGCGAGAAGGTCGAGGTAACGCCGCACCGTCGTCTCGCCAATGCCCAGCGAACGCGCCGGATCGGCCGCATTCCAGATCTGGCCATGGTAATGGGCAAGCATGGTCAGGAACCGCATCATCGCAGCCGGCGCCAGCTGAATGCCGAGTTGGGGCAAATCCCGCTCGGTCAGCGCCAGCAAGTACTGCCTGCGCCAGGCGCCGACATCGCCCACCGTATCGGCCAGGTAGGCGCGCGGAAACCCGCCGCGCAGCCATAGGGGATCGACGTGCGCGAGCCCGACTTCGTCCACGGCGAAGCCGCCGATCTCGATAACCTCGATGCGTCCGGCCAAGGATTCGCTCGATTGCCGGAGCAGCGCGGGCGAAGCGCTGCCGAGCAGCAGAAAGCGCGCCGGATGGCCCGGACGATCGGCCAGCACGCGCAGCACCGGAAACAGGTCCGGCGCGCGCTGGATCTCGTCGATCGCCACCAAACCCTTCAGGTCCTTCAATGCCGTCTTCGGCTCGGTCAGGCGGGCCGCGCTTTCAGGGTCTTCCAGGTCGAAATAGTTGCCGGAGTCGGCGGCGACGAAGCCGCGGGCAAGCGTCGTCTTGCCGACCTGACGCGGCCCGACCAGCGCCACGATGGGACTTCTCGCCAGCGCCGTCTGGATGGCGGCATGCAATCGTTTCCGGGAAAACATGGCGAAACAATACCATGAAATTCCACCATTAAAAAAAGCTTTTTCATGGTGATCGCGCCAACGATCCCCGGCCTCGCCAAAGTCAGCCGCGGCGGGACGCCGCCGTGAGCGACTACGCGCGCCGCCAGGTGGTGCCGCCGGGGCCGTCTTCGAGCACGATGCCGGCGGTCTTGAGTTCGTCGCGAATGCGATCGGCTTCCGCGAAGTTCCTGGCCTTCTTAGCCGCCGCGCGGGCGACGATCATGGCGTCGATCGCTTCATTGGCCAGACCGCTTTCGGGCGCGGCTTGCAGGAATTCGGTGGCATTGCGCTGCAGCAGCCCAAGCACACCGCCTAATGCCTTCAGTTGCGTCGCCAGCGTCGCATCGCCTGTCCTGTTCACTTCGCCGGCGAGATCGAACAGGACGGCCACCGCCTCGGGTGTGCCGAAGTCGTTGTCCATCGCGGCGCGGAAGCGCTGCGCATGCGGCTCGTTCCAATCCACCGTCGCTTCGCCGTCGAAGCTCTTTAGTGCGGTATAGAGCCGTGTCAGCGCGTTCTTGGCATCGTCGAGATGCGCATCGGAATAGTTGAGCGGGCTGCGGTAGTGCGCGCGCAGGATGAAGAAGCGCACCACCTCGGCGTCGTATTGCTTCAGCACCTCGCGGATGGTGAAGAAGTTGCCCAGCGACTTGGACATCTTCTCGTCGTCGACGCGCACGAAGCCGTTGTGCATCCAGTAATTGACGAAGGTACTTCCATGCGCGCCCTCGGATTGCGCGATTTCGTTCTCGTGGTGCGGGAACTGGAGATCCTGGCCGCCGCCGTGGATGTCGAAGTGATTGCCGAGCAGTTGCGAGCTCATGGCCGAACATTCGATGTGCCAGCCGGGCCGGCCGGCGCCCCAGGGCGACGCCCACTTCGCCTCGTCCGGCTCGCCTGCCTTGGCGCCTTTCCAGAGCACGAAATCGAGCGGGTCCTGCTTGCCGGCGGCAACGTCCACGCGCTCGCCAGCGCGCAGGTCATCGAGCGACTTGCCCGAGAGCTTGCCGTAGCCGGCGAACTTGCGCACGGCATAGCAGACATCCGCGTTGGCGGCGAGGTAGGCGTAGCCGTTCTTTTCCAGCTGGCCGATCATGTCGAGCATCGGCGCCACGTAGTCGGTGGCGCGCGGCTCGTGGTCGGGCTTCTGCACACCCAGCGCGGCGGCGTCCTCGTGCATCGCGGCGATATAGCGGTCGGTCAGGCCGCGGATCGACTCGCCGTTCTCGCCGGCGCGCTTGATGATCTTGTCGTCGATGTCGGTGATATTGCGGACATAGGTCACTTCGTAACCGGAGGCGCGCAGCCAGCGCGTGACCATGTCGAACACCACCATGACGCGCGCGTGACCGAGATGGCAGTAGTCGTAGACCGTCATGCCGCAGACATACATGCGCACACGCCCCGGCTCGATGGGGCGGAAGTCCTGGAGTTCGCGGGCGAGGGAGTTGTAGAGCTTGAGCATGGCGGATGGTGGGGCGAACAGCCTGGCGGGGGTTCGCCGCGCTGCGAAGCTTGTTGGTAGAATCGGCGCCCAATCGGCGGCAAGGGGCGACGGCGGCGCAGTATATACCACCCCTCAACCGTCGTCCCGAAGCCGCGGCGCAGCCGCGTGCGCAAACCCCAACCGGAGAATCGCTGATGAAGAAACTGCGCGTGCTGGCGGCATCGCTGGCGCTTTCGCTGCCTGCCTGGGCGGCCAACCCGACCGTCGAGATGAAGACCAGCCTCGGCACCGTCGTCGTCGAGCTCGACGAGGCGAAGGCGCCGAAGACCGTCGCCAATTTCCTCCAGTATGTCAATGAGGGCTTCTACAACGGCACCGTGTTCCACCGCGTGATTCCCGATTTCATGATCCAGGGCGGCGGTTTCGAGCCGGGCATGAAGGAGAAGGCAACGCGGCCGCCGATCGAGAACGAGGCGAAGAACGGCCTGAAGAACGAGGTCGGCACGCTGGCCATGGCGCGCAAGCCCAATCCGCACTCGGCGAGCGCGCAGTTCTTCATCAACCTCAAGCACAACACCTTCCTCGACTACCCGGGCCGCGACGGCTGGGGCTACGCCGTGTTCGGCAAGGTGACGCAAGGCATGGATATCATCGAGAAGATCGCCAAGGTGCCGACCGGCAATGCCGGCGGCCACCAGAACGTGCCAGCCATGGCGGTCGTCATCGAATCCGTCAAGCTGCTGCCCGAAAAGAAATAAGGACACAAGGAACCGACATGATCAAGCTGCACACCAACCACGGCGTCATCGCCCTCGAACTCGACGCCGACAAGGCGCCGAAGACCGTCGCCAACTTCGTCGCCTACGTCGAAGCCGGGCATTACGACAACACCGTCTTCCATCGCGTCATCGACGGCTTCATGATCCAGGGCGGCGGTTTCGAGCCAGGCATGAAGCAGAAGCCGACGCGCGAACCGGTGGAGAACGAGGCGAAGAACGGCCTGAAGAACGCGCGCGGCAGCATCGCCATGGCGCGCACCTCCGACCCGCATTCCGCCAGCGCCCAGTTCTTCATCAACATCGCCGACAACGGCTTCCTCGATTATCCGGGCCAGGACGGCTGGGGTTACTGCGTGTTCGGCAAGGTGGTCGAGGGCATGGAGGTCGTCGACAAGATCAAGGGCGTCAAGACCGGCCGCAGCGGCTTCCACCAGGACGTGCCGGCCGAGGATGTGGTGGTCGAGCGCGCCGAGGTCTGCTGAGGCGTGACGACGCTCTTCGTTTCCGACCTGCACCTTTGCGCGCGCAGGCCGGAAACGGTCGAACTGTTCCTGCACTTGCTCGCCGGCCCGGCGCGCGACGCCGGCGCGCTCTACATCCTCGGCGACCTGTTCGACTACTGGGCCGGCGACGATGATCTCGGCGACCCGTTCAACCGCCGCATCGCCGACGCGCTCACCGCGCTGGCGACGCCGAAGTTCTTCCTGCCCGGCAATCGCGATTTCCTCATCGGAGCGCAATTCGGCGTGGCGTCACGGCTGACTTTGATCGCCGACGAGACCGTCCTCGACCTCGCCGGCCAGCCGACGCTGCTGCTGCACGGCGACACGCTGTGCACCGACGATCTCGACTACCAGGCGGCGCGCAAGGTGCTGCGCTCCGCGGAATGGCGGCGCGATCTGCTCGCCCTGCCGCTCGCCGAGCGCAAGCGCAAGATCGAAGGCCTGCGCGAGCAGAGCGAAACGGCCAAGGGCGGCAAAAGCCACGAGATCATGGATGCCAACGCCGATGCCGTCGCCGAAGCCTTCCGCGAACGCGATGTCACTCGCATGATCCACGGCCACACGCATCGCCAGGCGCGACACGAGCATCTGGTCGACGGTCGCAGCTGCGAACGCTGGGTGCTCGGCGACTGGGGTGCACAAGGCAATGCGCTGGCAGTCGACTCAAGTGGCTGCCGCTGGCTGACGATTGAACGCGGGTAGCACGGCCCGCGCCCGCAACTGCCCGCAGCCGCCGGCGATGTCCTGGCCGGCAGACTGGCGCAGCTTGGCGAGAATGCCGTGGCGATATAGATGCAGCGCCATTGCCGCCGCGCGTTCCGCCGACGGCCGCCTGAAACCGGCGCCATCGACCTCGTTGTAGGGAATCAGGTTCATCACGGCGTACTTGCCCCCGAGCAGGCGAACGATGCCGTCCAGTTCCTCGTCGCCATCGTTCACGCCTTCGAGCAGCGTCCATTGGTACTGGATCGGGTAGCCGGTGGCACGGCAATACTCGTCGGCCAGTTCGACGAGCTCGCCCGGGTCGATGCGCGGCGCGCGCGGCAGCAGTTGTGCGCGCAGGTCGGCTCGCGTGCTGTGCAGCGACAGCGCCAGCGCCGGCTTGACGCGGCCTTGCGGCAGGCGCGCGAAGACGCGGCGGTCGCCGACCGTGGAGAAGACGAGATTCTTGTGGCCAATCCCGCCAGCGGTGCCGAGTAGCTCGATGGCTCCGAGCACGTTGTCCATGTTGTGCGCCGGCTCGCCCATGCCCATGAAGACGACCTTCTTCACGGCGCGGCACCGGCGCGCCAACACCACCTGCGCGACGATCTCGCCGCTCGTCATTTGCCGCAGCAGGCCGCTCCGGCCGGTCATGCAGAAGGCGCAGCCCACCGCGCAGCCGACCTGGGTCGACACGCAGACGCCGTCGCGCGGCAGCAGCACGCTTTCGACGGTCTGACCATCGGCAAGCTCGACCAGCAGACGCACGGAACCGTCGTCGCCTGGATGTTCGCCACGCACGCGCGCCAGCGCATCCAGCTCGAAAGTCAGCCGTGGCAGCGCGCCGAGCACCGCCTTCGGTGGCGCGTGGGCAGGCTCGCAGGTTTCCAGCGGTCGCACGCCGGTCCAGTTGCGCAGGATGCGCTCGACGTGCTCCGGCTTGGCGCCGAGTTCGCGCAGGCGTTGCCGGAGGTGTGCGATGCCCAGCCCCTGCATGCCCACGCGCCTCTCCTCAGCGGTGCCGCTGCCCCGAGTGATGGCCGGCGGTGCTGGCGCGCCCGTTGGTGTTCCGGCCGGCACCAGGCTTGCCGCGCGGCGCCGACGGGGCGTGTCGCGACGGCTGACTTTGGCGCGCGCCCTGGGTGCCGTTGGCGACATTGCCGCGCGGTTTCTGGATCGGCTGCGGCTTGATGCTCGGATCGGGTTCGAAACCCGGCTGCACCTTCTTTTCGATGGCGCGCTTCAGCAGACTCTCGATATCGCGCAGCAGCTTGTGTTCGTCCACGCAGACCAGCGACACGGCCTGGCCCGAGCTGCCGGCGCGGCCGGTGCGACCGATGCGATGCACATAGTCCTCGGGCACGTTGGGCAGTTCGTAGTTCACCACGTGCGGCAGTTCGTCGATGTCGATGCCACGCGCGGCGATGTCGGTGGCGACCAGAACATTGAGCTTGAGTCGCTTGAAGTCGTCGAGCGCGCGCTGGCGCTGGTTCTGGCTCTTGTTGCCGTGCAGGGCGGCACTGCGAATGCCGGCCTTGGCCAGGCGGTCGGAGAGCGCGTCAGCGCCGTGCTTGGTGCGCGTGAACACCAGCACCTGATGCCAGCCGTGATCGTCGATCAACTGGATGAGCAGGTCGCGCTTGCGGTCGCGGTCGACCTGGTAGACGGTTTGGCTGACCAGTTCGGCGGGCGCATTGCGGCGGGCCACCTCGACCCCGACGGGGTCGTTGAGCAGGCCGGTGGCGAGGCCGCGAATCTCGTCCGAGAACGTGGCCGAGAACAGCAGGCTCTGCTTCTTCTTCGGCAACAGGGCAATGATCCGGCGGATGTCGCGGATGAAACCCATGTCGAGCATGCGGTCGGCTTCGTCGAGCACCAGGATTTCGATGCCGGAGAGGTCGGCGCTGCGCTGCTCGATGTGGTCGAGCAAGCGGCCCGGCGTGGCGACGATGATGTCGACACCGCTCTTGAGCGCCGACAGCTGCGCGCCCATGCCGACGCCGCCATAGATGGCGGCCGACTTGAGCCGCAGGTGCCTGCCGTAGGTACGCACGCTGTCGTGCACCTGCACGGCGAGTTCGCGCGTCGGCACCAGCACCAGGCAGCGCGGCTTGAAACGCTTGAGCGACAGCCCACTATCGCGAGCGGACAGCAGTTGCAGGATCGGCAGGGTAAATCCCGCGGTCTTGCCGGTGCCGGTCTGAGCGGCGGCCATCAGGTCGCGGCCTTCGAGCACGACGGGAATGGCCTGGGCCTGGATGGGCGTGGGCGTGTCGTAGCCCTGCTCGGCGATGGCACGCAGAATCTCGGCGCGCAGGCCGAGCTCGGTGAACTTCATGGAATGCTCCTCGATTCGGCCCTGCGTGCAACGCGGCACGAACCAGTCGAGGCAGAAACGCTTTGAGAATGAAGCGCGGAAAGGAAAGTCTTATCGCGACGCGCGGCAATGACTGATAAGGGCCAGCGCGGCACGCAGTGTAACACCGGCGTGCCGCCACGCCTGACTTTTATCGGAGCGTGGCGAGGCCACGATTCAGGTCGGCTTCGATGTCATCCAATGCTTCGAGGCCGACAGCGATGCGCAACAGGCTTTCCTCGATGCCCGCCTCGGCGCGTGCTTCGGCGCTGATGCGGCCATGCGTGGTCGATGCCGGATGGGTGATGGTGGTCTTGGTGTCGCCGAGATTGGCGGTGATCGACAGCAGCTGGCAATGATCGACGACGCGCCAGGCTTCGGCCCGGCCGCCCTTCACCTCGAAAGCGACGATGGCGCCGCCGCTGGCCTGTTGCCGCATGGCCAGCGCGTGCTGGGGATGCGACGGCAAGCCCGGGTAGTAGACGCGCGCCACCTTCGGATGCGCTTCCAGCCGCTTCGCCAGTTCCAGCGCGCTCGCCGACTGCGCCTGCATGCGGATCTTCAGGGTTTCGAGCCCCTTGAGAATCACCCAGGCATTGAAGGGGGAGAGCGACGGGCCGCCCGTGCGCAGGAACTTGAACACTTCCTCCATCGGCGCCTTGGGGCCGCAAACGGCGCCGCCGAGCACGCGGCCCTGGCCGTCGAGATACTTGGTGGCGGAGTGGATCACCAGGTCGGCGCCCAACTCGAGCGGCCGTTGCAGCACCGGCGTGCAGAAACAGTTATCCACCGCCAGCAGCGCGCCGCCTTCGTGCGCGACCCGGGCCAGGGCCTGGATGTCGTAGACCTCGGTGAGCGGATTGGAGGGCGTTTCGATGAACACCAGGCGCGTATTCGGCCGCATGGCGGCACGAAAATTTTCCGGCCGGTTGCCGGCGACGAACGTGGTATCGACACCGAAGCGGCTGAAGATGTTGCCGAACAGCTGCTGGGTGGCGCCGAAGATGGCGCGCGATGCCACCACGTGGTCGCCGGCGCTGAGCAGCGCCATGACGGTGGCCAGGATAGCCGACATGCCGCTCGACGTCGCGACGCAGACCTCGGCGCCTTCCAGCGCGGCCAGGCGTTCCTGCATGATCGCCACGGTTGGATTGGAGAAGCGCGCGTAGACCATGCCGGCCTCGCTGCCGGAGAAGCGCGCGGCCGCCTGCGCGGCATTTTCGAAGACGAAGCTGGAGGTGAGATAGAGCGCCTCGGCATGCTCGCCGAACTGGCTGCGCTGCTGGCCGGCGCGCACGGCCAGGGTCTCGGGCTGATAGGAATCCTTCATCGGGATCTCAATCGCCAGCGGGCGCCAGGTTGAGATCGAGCTGTCCCTCGGCGTCCTCCGGCATGTTTCGCGCCGGGCCGCTGCGTGCCTGCTCGACGCTCTCGAGATAGTCGGCGGACACATCGCCGGTGATGTACTTGCCGTCGAAGCACGAGGTGTCGAACTGCGTGATGGCCGGGTTGACGGAGCGCACCGCGGCCTTGAGCGCCTCGAGATCCTGGTAGATCAGCGCGTCGGCGCCGATTTCGCGGCGGATTTCCTCGTCGCTGCGGAACGCGGCGATCAGCTCGGATCGGGTCGGCATGTCGATGCCATAGACGTTCGGGAAGCGCACCGGCGGGCTGGCCGAGGCGAAGTAGACTTTCCTGGCGCCGGCTTCGCGCGCCATCATGATGATTTCCTTGCTGGTGGTGCCGCGCACGATGGAATCATCCACCAGCAGCACGTTCTTGCCGCGGAATTCCTGGGCGATGGCGTTGAGCTTCTGGCGCACCGACTTCCGGCGCGTGGCCTGGCCGGGCATGATGAAGGTGCGGCCGATGTAGCGGTTCTTGACGAAGCCTTCGCGGTAGGGCAGGTCGAGCTTGGCGGCCAGTTCCATGGCGGCGTGGCGGCTGGAATCGGGGATCGGAATCACCGAGTCGATGGCCAGATGCGGCATCGTGTGCTGGATCTTGTCGGCCAGATATTCGCCCATCTTGACGCGCGTCTCATAGACGGAGATGCCATCCAAAAGCGAATCCGGCCGGGCCAGATAGACATACTCGAACATGCAGGGGGCATGCATGGTGCGCTCGGCGCACTGGCGGCTGACGAAACTGCCCCGGCGATCGATCAGCACCGCCTCGCCGGGCTCGACGTCGCGCAGGAACTTGAAACCGAGGGTATCGAGGGCGACGCTTTCCGACGCCAGCAGATACTCCGTGCCGTCGGGCGTTTCGTTCCGCCCGATCACCAGCGGCCGGATGCCGAACGGATCGCGAAAAGCCAGCAGGCCGTAGCCGGCGATCATCGCCACCACGGCATAGGCGCCCTTGACGCGGCGATGTACGCCGGCCACGGCCTTGAAAATGGTTTCGGCATCGACCTGATACTTGGTGGAAGCCGCCTGCAGTTCATGCGCCAGCACGTTGAGCAGCACCTCCGAATCAGAGTTGGTGTTCATGTGCCGCAGATCCTGCAGGAACATGTCGCGCTTGAGCTGATCGGCGTTGGTCAGGTTGCCGTTGTGCGCCAGCATGAGGCCAAACGGCGAATTGACGTAGAAAGGCTGCGCTTCGGCGGCGCTGTAGGCCGATCCGGCGGTCGGATAGCGGCAATGGCCGATGCCCCAATTGCCCTGCAGGTTGCGCATGTTGCGCGTGCGGAACACGTCGCGCACCATGCCCGGCCCCTTGTGCATGTGGAAACGGCCATCTTCCTCGGTGGCGATGCCGGCCGCGTCCTGGCCGCGATGCTGGAGCACCTGCAGGCCATCGTAAAGGATCTGACTTACCGGCGCCGTCGCAACGACGCCCAAGATGCCGCACATGTTGGAACCACCCTCTGCCCGAATCGAAAGCTAACGATAATGAATTCTTTTGCCCATCTGCTCCGGCAACCAGGGCTTCGCCGCGATCACCGCCGTCTCCAGCGGCGGCGCCAGCCTGGCGTCCCGCCACCACTGACTCTTGGGCAGCGCCGTCATGCCAGCAACCAGCACCGCCGCCAGTACGATCAACAGCCCCCGCGCCACGCCGAAACTCGCCCCCAGTATCCGATCGGCCAAGCCCAGACCGGCCGCGCGCAACATGGCCGACAACAATAGGCGCCCGGCGGCAAACAGCACCAGCATGCCGATCAGCACGATCAGAAAGCCGGCAGCGTAACGTAACACAGGCTCCGCTACCATGCCGTCGAAGCTCGCGCCAACGGCTCCCGCCCAAGTCCGTGCCGCCACGAAGGCCGCAACCCAGGCGACCAGCGCCAGTACCTCGCTCACCACGCCCCGCCAGAAGCCCAACGCGGCCGATGCTGCCACCACGCCGAGCACCGCGTAATCGAAGGCCGTCACTTACTTCCTGGCCACTGGCCCATCGACGCCGATTTTGCCGATCCGCTCCCTGGCCTTTTCCGCGGCTTCCCGGGTCTTGAACGGACCGGCGCGAACCCGCGTGCGCGCCCCCTGCGGCGTATCGACGTTTTCGGTGAAGACGGGAAAACCCAACTGCTTGATCTTGGACAGAAGCAACTTCACCCGTCCCTCTTCCTTGTAGGCGCCCAACTGGACGACCCACGACTCGTCGGCGACGGGAGCAGGCGTCGGCGCCGGCCGGGTCTCGGCCTTCGGTTCGGCGGGCCGCGTCTCGGCCGGCCTGGCTTCCTCGGCCTTGGCATCCGGCCTGGTTTCCGGCCTCACGTCGGAGCGAACATCGGCTTTGCTCTCGTGGGTCGCTTCCGGCTTGGCGCTGGCCGCCGGCGGCAAGGGTGTCGCGGCCGGTTTGCCGGTCAGCACTCTCGCGGCAAGCCCCTGGTCATCGCGGCTGGGGATGGTAATCTGGACATCCTGCGCCGGCTGGCGCGGCTCGTGATCCATCACCATGGGCAGCACCACGGCCGCCAGCAGCGCCAGTGCCGCGGCGCCGACCAGGCGCCGCCGCGCCCGCTTCTTCAGTTCCAGCTGGCCGTCGAGGGATGCAACTGTGTTGTCTTGCGGCATGATCCTTCAGCTCGCCCCGCGCCCCAGGGCGCGCAGCACGTCGGCCACGGTGAGAAACGATCCGAACGCGACGATTCTATCATCTTCGCCCGCCCGGCTTCGGGCATGGACAAAGGCCTCGGCCGCCGACGCGAAGGTCGCCACGGAGCTCGCGGCGCCGGCCGAGGACAGCGCCCGGGCCAGTTCCGAGGCAGGCGCGCCGCGCGATCCGGGCAAGCTTGCCGGCAACCAGTGGTCGACACGGTGACGCATCGCCTCGATGACACCGACAATATCCTTGTCCCCCATCATGCCGAATACCGCCCAGGTGGCCGGATGAAAGGCCATGTCGCCGAGATTGGCCGCCAGCACACGCGCCGCTTGCGGATTATGGGCGACATCGAGCACCACCGTCGGCCGGCCGGGCACGACCTGGAATCTTCCCGCCAACTCAACCTCCAGCAAACCGCGACGGATGTCCTGCATCGCCACCGGCAGGGCACCATGCAGGGCGTCGAGCGCGGCCAGGACGCAGGCGGCATTGTCCAGCTGGCGTGCTCCTCGCAACGCCGGCAAAGCCAGGCCGCCGCGCTTGCCACCCCGGCCCCAGTACTGCCACTGCTGTTCCTGGCGCGCATGACCGAAGTCGCGACCGAGCACTTGCAAATCGGCGCCGATTGCCCGCGCATGATCCAGCAGGCTCGCCGGCGGATCGGCATCGCCGCAGATGGCGAGCCCGTCGGCACGGAAGATGCCCGCCTTCTCGAAGCCGATATCCTCTCGGGTCGGCCCGAGGTAATCCATGTGATCGAGATCGACCGCGGTGACGATGGCGACGTCGGGATCATGGATGTTGGTGGCATCGAGCCGGCCGCCCAGACCGACTTCGAGGATGATGGCGTCAAGCGGCTGCTTGGCGAATACTTCCCAGGCGCACAGCGTGCCGTATTCGAAGTAGGTCAGGGCCAGGGGAGGCGTGCCGCCATGACTGACTCTGGCATGCTCGACGCAAGCAAAGCCCTCGCTCAAATTTTCGTCATCGACCGGCCGCCCGTCGATGCGGACACGCTCGTTGTAGCGGAGCAGATGTGGCGAAGTGTAGAGACCGACGCGATAGCCGGCGCACAGCAGAATGCGCTCGAGCATCGCGCAGGTGGAACCCTTGCCGTTGGTGCCGCCGACCAGGATAACGGGGCACGTCTTGCGCTGGCCGAGCGCGGCGCTGACCTGGCGAACGCGGTCGAGGCCAAGTTCGATCGGCCGCGCATGCTGGCGCTCGATGAACGCCAGCCACTCGTCCAGGATCATTGCACCGCGGGAACGCGCTGCAACAGGGTCAACAGCGAAACCAGTTTGTCGCGGATCTGGCGCCGATCGACGATCATGTCGATGGCGCCCTTCTCGAGCAGGAACTCCGCCCGCTGAAACCCTTCGGGCAGTTTCTCGCGCACGGTCTGCTCGATGACGCGCGGCCCGGCGAAGCCAATCAACGCACCCGGCTCGGCGATCACAACGTCGCCGACGAAGGCAAAGCTGGCCGAAACGCCGCCCATGGTCGGGTCCGTCAGCACCGTGATGAACGGCAGCTTGTGTTCGGCCAGTTGCGTGACCGCGGCCGTGGTCTTGGCCATCTGCATCAGCGAGAACAGCCCTTCCTGCATGCGTGCGCCACCGCTGGCGGTGAAGCAGACGAACGGCGCCTGCTGCTCGATGGCGGCTCGCACGCCGCGCACGAACTTTTCGCCGACCACCGAACCCATCGAGCCGCCCATGAAGTCGAACTCGAAACAGGCCACGACCACCGGCGCCGTCCTGATCGCGCCTTGCATCACCACCAGCGCGTCGGCCTCGCCGGTTTCCTCGTTGGCGGCGGCCAGGCGCTCGGGATAGCGGCGCCCATCCTTGAATTTGAGCGGATCCATCGGCACCACTTCGGCACCGATCTCGAAGCGCCCCTCCGCGTCGAGCAGGAGGTCCAGCCGCGCGCGAGCGCGCAGGCGATGATGATGATTGCACTTCGGGCAGACGTTCTGGTTGTTCTCGAGGTCGGTGGCGTAGAGCACTGCCTCGCAGGCGGGACACTTGGTCCATAGACCCTCCGGCACCGACTTGCGCACACCCTCGCTGCGTTTGATCTTGGGCGGCAACAGTTTCTGCAACCAACTCATGGCTTGACTCCCTCGTCCATGGCCTTGCGAATATCCGCCAGCAGCGCGGTGACACGGCGCGGCGCTTCCCGGGGCGATGCTTGCTCGATCTCCTCGATGATGCGACTGCCGATGACCACGCCGTCGGCCACCGCGGCGATGCGGGCGGCGGCCTGGCCGTCGCGAATGCCGAAGCCGACGGCAACCGGCATGCCCGCGCCTGCCCGGATCGCCGGAACGCGCCGCGCCACCTCGTCCAGATCGAGTTTGGCCGAGCCGGTGACACCCTTGAGCGACACGTAGTAGATGTAACCACCGCCAACCGCCGCCACCTCGCCGACACGCTGATCGGTCGACGTCGGCGCCAGCAGGAAAATAGGATCCAGCCCGTGCTGCTTGAGCATCGCCGAGAAATCGACGCATTCCTCGGGCGGATAGTCCACCACCAGGATGCCGTCGACGCCCGCCGCGGCGGCATCGGCCGCGAACTCGGCCTGGCCATGGGCCTCGATGGGATTGGCGTAGCCCATCAGCACCACGGGGGTCGCACCGTCCCGCTTGCGAAATTCCCGAACCATGGCCAGCACCGTGCGCAAGCTCGTGCCATAGCTCAAGGCACGCTCGGAAGCGCGCTGGATGGTCGGACCGTCGGCCATCGGATCGGAGAACGGTACGCCCAGTTCGATGATGTCGGCGCCGCCCTCCACCAACGCATGCATGAGCGGCAGCGTCAGGCCCGGCTCCGGATCGCCGGCGGTAATGAAGGGAATCAGCGCCTTGCGCGCTTGTGCGCCGAGCCGTTCGAACGTCGAAGCAATGCGCGACATCAGAACTGTATCCCCGATTTTTCCGCCACGGTATGCATGTCCTTGTCGCCGCGCCCGGACAGATTGACCAGCAGCGCCTTGTCCCTGGCCAGCGTCGGCGCCAGCTTGGCGGCATAGGCCAGCGCGTGGCTGGACTCCAGCGCCGGAATGATGCCTTCGTACTTGCACAGGGCATGGAACGCCGCCAGGGCCTCATCATCGGTAATGGTGACGTATTCGGCGCGGCCGGAGTCCTTGAGCCAGGCATGCTCGGGACCGACGCCGGGATAATCCAGCCCGGCCGACACGGAGTGCGTTTCGATGATCTGGCCGTTCTCGTCCTGCAGCAGGTAGGTACGGTTGCCGTGCAGCACGCCGGGGCGGCCGGCTGTCAAGGAAGCGGCATGCTTGCCGCTGGACAGCCCATGCCCCGCCGCCTCGACGCCGATCAGGCGCACCGCTTGCCGCGGAATGTAGGAATGGAAGATGCCCATTGCATTCGAGCCGCCACCGACGCAGGCGATCACTGCATCCGGCTGACAGCCGGCCAGTTCCGGCATTTGCGTAAGGCATTCCTCGCCGATGATCTTCTGGAAATCGCGCACCATCATCGGGTACGGATGCGGCCCGGCGACCGTGCCGATGATGTAAAAGGTGTCGGCGATATTGGTGACCCAGTCGCGCATCGCTTCGTTGAGCGCGTCCTTGAGGGTCTTGGAGCCTGACTCGACCGGCACCACCTTCGCTCCAAGCAGTTTCATGCGGTAGACGTTGGCGGCCTGGCGCCTGACGTCCTCGCTGCCCATATACACGACGCACGCCATGCCGTAGCGCGCCGCGACCGTCGCGGTGGCGACACCGTGTTGCCCCGCGCCGGTTTCGGCGATGACGCGCGGCTTGCCCATCCGTCGCGCCAGCAACGCCTGGCCGATACAGTTGTTCACCTTGTGCGCGCCGGTGTGATTGAGATCTTCCCGCTTGAGGTAGATCTGCGCGCCGCCCAATGTGCTTGACCAGCGACGAGCATGGTAGATGGGACTGGGCCGGCCGACGTAATGCCGCAGTTCGTATTCGTATTCCGCCCGAAACGCCGGGTCCGCCAAGGCAGCCTCGTACGCCAGCCGCAATTCTTCGAGCGCCGGAACCAGCGTCTCGGCGACGAAGGCGCCGCCATACTTGCCGAAGTGTCCCTTGGCGTCCGGTAATCTGTAGTCGTTATCTGGCATCCGCGCTTCTCACGGCCGCGACGAACGCGGCAATCATGCTGGCATCCTTGATGCCCTTGGCAACCTCGACACCGCTGCTGACATCGACGGCCCATGGGCGCACCATTCGTATCGCCTCACCGACGTTGCCGGCCGACAGGCCGCCGGACAGAATCACCGGCAAGGGCAGCGAACCGGGAATGAGCGACCAATCGAAAGTCTTGCCCGCACCACCATAACTTTCGACATGGGCGTCGAGCAGGATACCCTGGGCCGATGCGAAAGCGCGGGCGAATTCTACCAAATCCAGCCCCGGCGCCATCCGGGCCACCTTGACATACGGCCTGGCGAACTGTTCGCAGTAGTGGGCGTCCTCATCACCATGAAACTGGAGCACATCCAGTGGCATCGCCGCCAGCACCGCCTTGACCATGGCGGGGTCGGCATTGACGAACAGGCCGACGCGTGTCACGAACGGAGGAACGCGCCTGACCAGCGACGCGGCCAGCGGCCTGTCCACATAACGCGGACTGGGCGGATGAAAGACGAAGCCGATGGCGTCGGCTCCGGCCGCGAGCACGGCCTGGAGGTCTTCCGGACGAGTGATGCCGCATATCTTGACCCGCGTGCGAGCCATGTTCAGCAGCCCATCATCACCGGCCTCGGTGCGCCGATGGCATCTAACGGCAAGCCCCAGCCGGCATCGTAGTCGGCGCCAAGGAAATACAGGCCCGCCGCGTCGAACGTGGGCGCGGCGCGGGCGCGGTCGCGTCCCGCCAGCAGTTGGCCGATCCATGCCGGCGGATGCTTGCCCTGGCCGACGTAGACCAGCGCCCCGACCAGATTGCGAACCATGTGATGAAGAAAGGCATTGGCCTGGAATTCAAGCACGACAAACTCATCATGGCGCGACACGCTTGCCCGCTGAAGCACCCTGATCGGCGACTTGGCTTGGCATTGGGCGGCGCGAAAAGCCGTGAAATCATGCTCGCCGAGCAAATGTCTTGCGCCGTCGGTCATTGCCGCGACGTCGAGGGGCCGATGAAACCATCCCGCCCGACCACTTTGCAACGCCGGCCGCACGGGTCGGTTGAGGAGCAGATAGCGGTAGCGGCGGGATACCGCCGAAAACCTCGCATGAAAGTCCCCTGCCACCGGCGCCGCCCAGTGGATGGCGACAGTGGGCGGCAACAAGGCATTGACACCACGCACCCAGGCCGACAGCGGTCGCCTCGCCTGCGTATCGAAGTGCGCGACCTGCGCCAGCGCATGGACACCGGTATCGGTCCGTCCGGCGCACACGGTCCTGATCCTGCTGTCCGCCACCTGGCTCAACGCATGCTCCAGAACATCCTGCACGGTGTTGCCGTGCGGTTGAGACTGCCAACCGGTAAAAGTCGATCCGTCGTACTCCAACCCGATGACGATTCTCATGGTCGGAAAATGGCCGCCAGAACCACGGTCACCAGAAGTGCGATGGCCAGACGGTCACGCAAGCGGGTCGCCCCTGCCGCCAGCGGCAGGCGATCGACGCCGGTTACCTCGCCCTCCCGCAGCCAGCCGCGCCAGTCGCCGGGGGTGTTTTCCACCTGGTCGAGAACCAACATGAGGCGAACGACGATGCGCTGACGCAGGTCGCGCCAGCGGGCAAGCGGCGCTAGCAGCCAGTGCAGACCGGTCATGATGCCATCGGTACCCAAAGTCCGGTGCAGCAAGGCAAGTCCGGCAAGCAGGAGCAGAAGCCGCAGGACATGTTCGATACCTTGATGGACGCCATCCCAGGTCATGCCCACGTCGCCCGCCAACGTCGGCAATCGTTCGCCCGGAGTGGCGAAGGCAAACAAGATGGCGATCGTCAGCAACAGCCATCGCGTGCGCGACAGGAGCTTGCGCGTGGGCCGGCCCGCCACCCGCAGGGCGAGAGGCAGAAGAAGCAGACTGGCAACGGCCAGTCCCGTCATCGACCATGTTTGCAGCAGTACCGCGAATGCCGTCCATAGCACAAGGAAAACCGCCGGATGCCATGCGCCCTTCATATTGAATCCAGCCGGCGCGAGCGACAAGAGGCAGGCGATCGTTACGATCGCCTCACCGCCAGGAATCAGGCGCCCAGCGCGGCCAGCCTGTCGCGCGCCATCTGCTGTTGGCGACTGCCGCCTTCGTGCAACACCTCCTGCAGCAGTTCGCGAGCACCTTCCTTGTCGCCCATTTCCTCGTAAGCCTGGGCCAGTTCGAGCTTGGTCGCCACATCAGGACTTTCTTCGTCAACTTGCCCGGACGGCAAGTCGCGCCGCTCGGCAGGATTGCCATCGAGTTCCAGGTCGATCGAGGACAAGTCGAAGGTCGGTGCCTTCGGCGGCGGCGCCTGAACCGTTGCCGAAGGCGCATCGATATCGAATTCGAAGTCGATTTCCGGGACCGCCGCCATCGCCGGAGCGACGGCAGGCGATGGCTCGGGAGGCATCGCCGCGACTTCAGGCAACGCCAAATCGAAGTCCAGATGGCTGGGTTCGACCGTGGCCGAAGGAGCAGCGGGGAGATCAAGATCGAAATCGAGTCCGGCGGCCATCGGCGGCGGCTCCGACGAACGCACGTCCGGAGTCTTCTCGATGTCGGCGATTCCCCCACCGACATCAAGATCGAAATCCAGCGTCGCCGGTTGCGACGCCGAGGTCTCGCGCGCGGACTCCGCGATCTGTCCGAGCTGGCCCGGCAGGATGACCGTCGCCCGCAACTTCTCGGTTTCCGTCGCGGGCAGGACGATATCCGACGCCGCCATGGTTGCCACGGCCGCCGCCGCGGTCGCAACCTGCCGGCCGGTGGTCGCGCCACCGTAGAGTTGATTGTCGGGATCGAGCGTGCGCCCCATGGCCGCGGCGGTTTCCCAGTCCGGCCCCGTTCCGCCCGTCTGGGCGTAGAACTCGGTCGCCAGCGATTCGAACTGCTTGATGTTCTTGCGCCCGGCGTGGATCTCTAGGAGCTTCAGGTGGATGGCATGACGCGTCGGATCGTTCTTAAGTGCATCGACGAGAATTTCCTCGGCCTGGGCGTCGCGGCCGTAGGCCATGTAAACGTCGGCCTCGGCGACAGGATCGACTCCCTCGTCGCTATCGATGGCTCCGATGCTGGCCTGACTGAAGTCAGTCTGAATGGAAGCTCCGGTATCGACCGCCTGCCCGCCAGTCGAGCCGAACACCGAGTTGGCGCCCAGGTCGCCGGAATTGAGCCGGCTGGTGGTCGGCGGCATCGTCTCTTCCTGACGCTTGCGACGCCAGGACGAATAGCCGAACCATCCCAGCAGCAAGGCGAGCAAGCCCCCTCCCCCATAGACGAGCGATGGATTGTCGTCGATGAAACTGGGCTCGGCCACCGGCTTGGCCACGACGGCGGGCTTCGGCTTCTGCACGGGCGGTTTCACCACCGGCTTCGCTGGAGCTGGCGGAACCACCGGTGGCTCGGGGGTCGATGCGGCCGGAGCCGGCGAATCAGGCTTGGGCTGGACAGGCTTCGATGCCTCGGCCTGCTGCTGCATTTGCGTACCCACCTGGCTCTTGAGTTCAGCCAGCTTTTTCAGGTCACCAAGATTCTTTTCGAGCTCGGCGATACGGCTGCTCGCCTCCTTGAGCGAGCGGTCCCGAGCGATCAAGTCCTCCTCAAGAGTCGCGATGCGTTGCTGAAAAGCCTTGACGTCCTTCCCCGATTCCGTGCGCGAAACCTCGAGCTTGTCCTTGCCTGTCTCGGCGGGAGCCGCCTTGTCCTCCACCTTGGCGGCGATCTTGCCTTCCGCCCGCTGCTTGGCGGCAGGCTCCGCCTCACGCACCGGGGCGGCGGCGACCGCACCGGCAAGTCGCTGGCGATACGCATTGAAGTCCCGAGCCTGCGCAATAACCGTTGCGCGCGCTTCCCCGGCCGGAATGGCAGCCACGGCGGCGGCATCGGGGATGGCCAGAACACGGCCAACGCGTAGCCGATTCATGTTGCCGCCGGCGAATGCTTCCTCGTTGTGGCGAAACAACGCCACCAGCATTTGATCGAGGACAACGCCGGCGGGGCTGACTTCAGCAGCGACCTTGGTCAGCGTGTCGCCAGGACTGACTTTCCGCGTGACGCCATCACCGTGTGGTTTTTTTTCCCGGTCTGCGTTTGGTCTGGCGGCGGCCGTCGCGGCCACCGGAGTCTTGGCGGCTGCCGCAGGCTGCTCGGCCGACGCCGACTGCGGCGCGACCGTCGGCGGTGCCGTCACCAGCTTGGTGAAAACATCGGGAGGATCGAGCAGCATGGTGTACTCACGAACCATTCGGCCCGATGACCATGTCAGTTCGACCAGGATGTCGAGGAAAGGTTCGTTGACCGGCCGATCAGTGCTCAAACGCAGGAAAGACTGCCCGTCCGCCCGCTTGTCGACGCTGAAGCGAATGGCCGTCAAGCCCGGCGCATACTCGATGCCGACCTGCTTGAATGCCTCGCTCGGCGCCATGCGCGCCGACATCGAAGCCAGTTCCTCGCGCGAGGCGGTGATATCGACCTCGGCCCGCAAAGGCTGCCCCAATGGCGACAACACGGTGATCTTGCCCAGACCGGCTGCCTGGACGCAACCCGCCGACAGACTCAAGGCGGCCACCAGCAAGGGGAATTGGAATCCGTTTCGCTTCAATGATTTCATCGCAACGCCTCCCCGTAGGGATATCACTCCAGCATTCAAAATAACATCATGAAGTTAGCGATGCAAGCTCAACCTTAGCTTCAACATGCCGTACTGTTGCGGCCAGCCTATTCCAGAAGGATTCTTAGCATGCGCCTGAGCGGCTCGGCCGCCCCCCACAGCAATTGATCGCCGACCGTGAACGCGGACAGGTATTCCGGCCCCATGGCCATCTTGCGCAGACGCCCCACCGGCGTCGCCAAAGTTCCCGTCACCGCCGCCGGGGTCAGTTCCCGGATCGTCACTTCACGTTCATTCGGCACGACTTTCACCCAATCGTTATGCTCCGCGAGCATCCGCTCGATTTCCGCTAGCGGTACATCTCGCTTGAGCTTGATGGTCAGCGCCTGGGAGTGACAACGCATGGCGCCGATGCGCACGCACAAGCCGTCCATGGGGATCGGGCGAGCGCCCAGGCCGAGAATCTTGTTGGTCTCGGCGCCGCCCTTCCACTCCTCGCGGCTCTGACCATTGCCGAGGTCCTTGTCGATCCAGGGAATCAGCGAACCGGCGAGCGGCACGCCGAAATTGGCCGTGGGAAACTTGTCGTCGCGCAGGATGCCGGCCACTTCGCGGTCGATATCGAGAATGGCCGAGGCGGGATCACCCAGCAGGTTCTGGGCGACACGGTGCGCTTCCCCCATCTGTTGGAGCAGTTCGCGCATATTCTGGGCGCCCGCGCCGGAGGCCGCCTGATACGTCATGGAAGTCATCCACTCGACCAGGTCGGCCTCGAACAGGCCGCCCATCGCCATCAGCATCAGCGACACCGTGCAGTTGCCGCCAATCCAGTTGCGGCCGCCCTTGGCCAGTGCGTCCTCGATGACGTGCGAATTTACCGGATCGAGAATGATGACGGCATCGTCCTTCATGCGCAGCGATGATGCGGCATCGATCCAGTGGCCGTTCCAGCCAGCCGCGCGCAACTTCGGGAATACCTCGGTCGTGTAGTCGCCGCCCTGGCAAGTGATGATGATATCCATCCGTCGAAGGTCGTCGACATTCCGCGCGTCGCGCAAGGGCGCGCCGCCACCTTCCTCCGGCCCCTTGCCACCGATATTGGAGGTGGTGAAGAACGAGGGTTCGATCAGCGGGAAATCCCGTTCCTCGCGCATGCGCTGCATCAATACCGAGCCGACCATGCCTCGCCAGCCCACCAACCCGACTTGCTTCATTCTCTTGCTCCCCGACTACGAGCGGCCGTTAGAGCGCGGCCAATACCGCGTCGCCCATCTCCCGGGTACCGACACGCCTGGCGCCCGGCTCGTAGATGTCACCGGTACGATACCCTTGCGCCAGCACCTTCTTGACCGCCGACTCGATGCGCTGGGCCGCCTCCTCGAGCGCGAACGTGTAACGAAGCATCATGGCGGCCGAAAGGATGGTCGCCAGCGGGTTGGCAATGCCCTTGCCGGCGATATCCGGCGCCGAGCCATGGCAAGGCTCGAACATGCCCTTGTTGTCGGCGTCCAGGGACGCCGAGGGCAGCATGCCGATCGAACCCGTGAGCATCGAAGCCTCATCGGACAAGATGTCGCCAAACATGTTGCCCGTCACCATGACGTCGAATTGCTTGGGGTTTCGCACCAGTTGCATGGCGGCGTTGTCCACCAGCATGTGTGTCAGTTCGACGTCCGGATAGTCGGCCGCCATCGCGCTGACCGTGTCCCGCCAAAGCTGCGTGCACTCGAGGACGTTGATCTTGTCCACCGAACACAGCCGCTTCTGGCGCTTGCGAGCCGCCTCGAAGGCCACCTTGGCAATGCGCCGGATCTCCGACTCGCTGTAGATCATCGTGTTGATGCCGACTTTCTCGCCACCGCGAACTTCGACGCCCCGCGGTTGCCCGAAATAAATGTCGCCGGTCAATTCGCGGATGATCAGCAGGTCGAGCCCGGAAACTACCTCCGGCTTGAGCGTCGAGGCATTGGCAAGTTCGGCATACAGGATCGCCGGGCGCAGGTTGGCGAACAAACCGAGCTGCTTGCGAATGCCGAGCAGGCCGCGCTCGGGACGCTGTTCGCGCGGATAGACATCCCATTTCGGACCACCGACGGCCCCCAGGAGAACGGCATCCGCGGCCTGGGCCAGTTTCTGCGTCGCTTCGGGATAGGGCTCGCCGGTCGCGTCGACTGCGCATCCGCCCAACAGGGCCTCTTCCATTTCGAAATTCAGCCCCAGGGCCTTGAGGACTCTAACAGCCTCGGCTGTGATTTCCGGGCCAATTCCATCGCCCGGCAGCACACAAATCTTCATGTCGTTTCCCGCCCACTCGAAAATGTTGGGATTATCGCACAGGGCACCCGGCACGCATGCCGCGCCAAATCAACGCCATCCCCACCGCGGCCAGGACGGCCGCCCACGAAAAAGTCACGCCTGGTCCAAACATGTCCCAAGACACGCCGCCAAGAAGATTGCCCAGCATTCCGCCGGCGCCGAACGAAACGCTGCCATACAGGGCGAGCACCCGGGCCTGCTGTCCGGGCGCAAACCACTCATTGATCGCCGACACCGACGCCGCATGATGCGCGCCGAAAGTGGCGCCATGCATGGCCTGCCCCACGAGGAGCACGACAAAGATGTCGGCAAGCCATCCGATCATGAGGAAACGCAGAATTGCCGCCACGAAGCTGGTCAGCAGGATTGCCCGGATCGACCAGGATTTCAGAATGCGCGGCATCGCCACGAACACCGCGATCTCGGCCACCACGCCAAGCGACCAGAGAACGCCAATCGCCGTCTTGTCATATCCGTGTCCCACCAGATGGATCGAATAGAACACATAGAATGGGCCATGCGCCGCCGACATGAAGAAACCCGCCGCGAGCAAGGCGACCACCTCGGGGCGGTCCAGCCGGCCCCGCAGCGAAAAGTTCCGGCTGGCCGGGAGCGACGGCAGGTCGGTGATCAACCAGGTGCAGGCCACGATGCCCAGGAGCATCGCCAGGATTATCCACAGGAGGCTAGCGATCGGGGCGCGATCCAGCCAGGCGCCGGTTCCGAGAACCGCCGCGATGAACCCGATCGATCCCCACATGCGCACGCGACCATAGAGTTCAGCCTGGCCATCGAGATGGCGCAAGGTCAGCGCCTCTACGAGGGGCAAGGCCGCACTCCAGAAAAAGGCCATCGCGGCCATCGCAGCGAATACCGGCCAGAAGGTCGCGGCGAAAAAGAGCCCGAGGAAGCCGATCATTGACAATACGGCGGAAGCACGCAGCACCGCCATCGTCTGGCCGGACTTATCGGCGAGCCACCCCCAGAGGTTCGGGGCGACGAGGCGCATGGCCGACATCAGCGACATGAGGGTCGCGATCGCCGCCGCCGTGAAGTCGAGCGACCGAAGATACAGCGTGAAATATGGAGAAAACGCGCCGATCAGGGCGAAATAGCAGAAATACCAGCTCGACAATCGCCAGCGGGAGGAGGTACCGAAGATATGCGAGGACTCCGGAAGCATCGACGCGCGCCTGATGGCGCGCGCCCGATCGCCATTTCGCGAGGAACGTGATCCTTGTGGCTATGGATGCCGCTGGCCAGTACGGAACGCCAATAGGAAATGGTAAATCTCGTCCTTCAGTTTCACCCGCTGTTTCTTCATGTCTTCGAGGGTGAAGTCGGCTATCGGCATGTCGTGCTCCTCGATATCCTCGACCTTTCCCGTCAGCCGACTGTAGGCACCCATCGAGCAGGCGAAGTAAGGATTGCTCTTTTTCAAGACATCAATGGCGTCCTTCATTTCTGGAAACTCGGAATAAAGGTCGTGGTGATCGACATGCATGGAACACTCTCCCAGAACGAATTGCCGGCACATTGTATCTCAGTGCCGCCCCCGCCCGCCCCGGGGGGGGGCCGTGAACCGCCACGCTCAGGAACTCGCCTGCCCCTGGGGCTGGTCGTGGATGTACGCCTTGAGCATGCGGTTCTCGAAGTCTTGTTCGTCGAGAATGGCTCGCGCGACGTCATGGAATGAAATCACGCCCAGCAACGTCTGTCCCTCCATGATGGGTAAATAGCGCATGTGCCTCTCGATCATGAGGCGCCTGAGTTCGTCCACTTCCATGTCAGGTGAAGCAAACACCGGATCTCGCACCATCACGTCGGACACCATCGCCGATCCCCACGCGGCGCCTTGCACATGAAGCACCTTGACGATTTCGCGGAACGTCAGCATGCCGACCATTCGGCCCTGCTCGAAGCAGGCCAGCGAACCAATATCCTGTTCTTCCATCGTTGCCACGGCCGCGGCCAACTTCTTGTCCGTTGTGATCGTGTAGAGCACCTTGCCCTTGACCGCGAGAATTTCCTTCACCCGCATGACCTAATCCTCCATTCAGCGTTCCAGATAACGCAACTTGCCCTCGACTCCCTTCCAGCCATCGGCGTCGGCCAGCGGTTGCTTGCGCTCGATGATCGCCGGCCATTGCCTGGCCAACTCGGCGTTGAGGGCAATAAACGCCCTCTGTCCGTCCGGCACGTCCTCCTCGGCGAGAATTGCTTCCACCGGACACTCAGGCACGCAGAGGGTGCAGTCGATGCACTCTTCCGGATCAATCACCAGGAAATTCGGGCCTTCGCGAAAACAGTCGACCGGGCACACGTCGACGCAGTCGGTGTACTTGCACTTGACGCATGCTTCGGTCACCACGTACGCCATCTCTCGCCAGCCTCCAGACTCGGTTCAATATAGCACCCAACTTTTCTGAACCATCCATTTTTTTGTTAGGATGCCAACCGGAATCATTGCCCCGTCGGTGGTGCCGGCGTTCCGGTTGCCGGGATCACGGAGGCGCATGGACGGAAAACGATCTTCCAGAGGACTTTCATGAGCGAACATATCCTTCATGTCACGGACACCAACTTCAAGACCGAAGTACTGGAGTCAAGCACACCGGTGCTGGTCGATTATTGGGCGGAATGGTGCGGACCATGCAAAATGATTGCCCCCATCCTTGATGAAGTCGCCCGGGAATACGGCGGCAAGCTGAAGGTGGCGAAACTCAATATCGACGAGAATCCGAAGACGCCGGGAGAATATGGCATTCGCGGAATTCCCACTCTGATCCTCTTCAAGGCAGGCAATGTCGAGGCCACCAAGATTGGCGCCCTGTCGAAGTCGCAGCTCACCGCGTTCATTGACAGCAATCTCTGAACTCGCTACAGTCAGCGCCTGAGTCCGCTCCATCAATCAATAGAGCGGATTCAGGCTAGCGCCGGATCCTTCCGGCTGCATTCCGAACTTCCCTGAGTAGCAATCCTTCGGACTTCCTTCCGGACATCCCCGTCCGCGTCATCGCACAGGTATTTCCATGCATCTTTCGGAGCTCAAAGCCCATCACGTCAGCACGCTGCTCGACATGGCCACCGCCGCCGGCATCGAAGGCGCCAACCGGCTGCGCAAGCAGGAACTGATCTTCGCGCTGCTCAAGAACCAGGCCAAGAAGGGCGAATCCATCTACGGCGACGGCGCGCTGGAAGTGCTGCCCGACGGCTTCGGTTTCCTCCGCTCGCCGGATACCTCCTACTTGGCGGGTACCGACGACATTTATGTTTCACCGTCGCAGATCCGCCGCTTCAACCTGCATACCGGCGACACCATCGAAGGCGAGATCCGCACGCCCAAGGAAGGCGAGCGTTACTTCGCCCTGGTCAAGCTGGACAAGGTCAATGGCGAAAGCCCGGAGGCCAGCAAGCACAAGATCCTGTTCGAGAACCTGACGCCGCTGCACCCGACCGAGCACATGAAGCTCGAACGCGAGATGCGTGGCGAGGAGAACTTCACCAGCCGCGTCATCGACATCATCGCGCCCATCGGCAAGGGCCAACGCGGTCTGCTGGTGGCAGCACCCAAGAGCGGCAAGACGGTGATGATGCAACACATCGCCCACGCCATCACCGCCAACCATCCGGATGTGGTGCTGATCGTCCTGCTGATCGACGAGCGCCCCGAGGAGGTGACCGAAATGACCCGCTCGGTCAAGGGCGAGGTGGTCGCCTCCACCTTCGACGAGCCGGCCACCCGCCACGTGCAGGTCGCCGAAATGGTCATCGAAAAAGCCAAGCGCCTGGTCGAGCACAAGAAGGACGTGGTCATCCTGCTCGACTCCATCACCCGCCTCGCCCGCGCCTACAACACGGTGGTGCCAGCCTCGGGCAAGGTGCTCACGGGCGGCGTGGACGCCAACGCGCTACAGAAGCCGAAGCGCTTCTTCGGCGCGGCGCGCAACGTCGAGGAAGGTGGCTCCCTGACCATTATCGCCACAGCCCTGATCGACACCGGCAGTCGTATGGACGACGTGATCTACGAAGAGTTCAAGGGCACCGGCAACATGGAAATCCATCTCGACCGCCGCATGGCCGAGAAGCGTGTCTATCCCTCGATCAACGTCAACCGCTCGGGCACCCGCCGCGAGGAACTGTTGCTCAAGCCCGAGGTGTTGCAGAAGGTCTGGATCCTGCGCAAGCTCATGTACGGATTGGACGACCTCGAGGCAACCGAATTCCTGCTCGACAAGGTCAAGGCGACCAAGAACAACAACGAGTTCTTCGACGCCATGAGAAGAGGTTGATCGGTCAGCGCTTTTCAGGGATAATGCGCGCCTCTTTTTCCCGGTCCGCCACATCCACGGGCCCCACGTAGGTTGTAAACAAAGGACAGACACGGCCATGAAAGAAGGCATCCACCCGAAATACCAGGAAATCGAAGTGACTTGCAGCTGCGGCAACACGTTCAAGACCCAGTCGACGAACAGCAAGCCACTGCACATCGAGGTCTGTTCGTCGTGCCACCCGTTCTACACCGGCAAGCAGAAGATCGTGGATACCGCCGGTCGAGTCGAGCGTTTCCGCCAGAAGTATGGCAAGCGCGCGGCGGCCTGAGTTGAACGTCACGCGGCGATAAGGCAGCCTCGGCTGCCTTTTTCGTTTGGACTGCCAGGCGGCATCGCACATGGCATTTTCACTGCAACCGGATACTCCGCCCCCGGGGCCGACACCCGCCCTGGTGCTCGCCCTGATCTGCGCGTTCCTGCTCGCCGGCATCGTCGGCCACGACCCGTGGAAGTCCGAGGATGCCATCAATATCGCCATCGCCCACGGCTTCGCCCAGGCCGGCCACTGGAGTGCGCCGATGCTTGCCGGCGAGCCATGGTTCGAGGCGGAACCCCTGTACCACTGGCTGGCCGCCATGGTCGGCACCGTGCTTGGCTCGATCCTGCCGTTCCACG
This sequence comes from Rhodocyclaceae bacterium, assembly GCA_016704145.1. Taxonomy (GTDB): domain Bacteria; phylum Pseudomonadota; class Gammaproteobacteria; order Burkholderiales; family Rhodocyclaceae; genus Fen-999. The sequence continues at coordinate 455,937 of JADJAS010000001.1, forward strand.
AAGGCGCCCGCATGGCGGCTGCGCTCCTGGGCGGGTTGTTCTTCGTTGGCCTCGCCGCGGCGGCCCGGCGCATGTTCGGCCGTGAAGCTGGCTGGGCGGCTCCCCTGCTGGCGATCGGCACGCTCGGCTTGCTGGTGCCCATGCACGAAGCCCAGCCCACCACCACCATCCTGGCGACCATCACCGCCGTCTATTGGGGCGCGGCCCGCCTCGCCGAGCATCCGAAGACCGCCGGACTGCTCATGGGCGCCGGCCTCGGCGCCACATTCCTGGCCGGCGGACTGATCGCCGTGCTGCCGACACTGACTTTGCTTGCCATACCGCTTTGGCGGCGCCACTGGCTGGCCACCACCGCCGCGGTCGGCCTCGGTACCGCCATCGCCCTGGCTTGGCCAGTGACGCTGGCTCTTGCGCATCCAGAACACCTCGCGGGCTGGTGGGCCAACGAACTGGCGACCATCGCCCCGCGCAATCCCCTCAGCCTCGCACATGTCGAGTGGCTCGGCTGGTTTGCCTGGCCGGTGCTGCTGATCGCGGCCTGGATGGTCTGGCGCGGTCGGCGGCGGTTGACCGCTCCGCCGTTGGCGGTTCCGGCGCTTGGTGCAATCGCTGCCTTGTGCTGGCTGCTGGCCCACGAGCCCAGGGCGGCGGCCACCCTGCCGCTGCTGCCGCCGCTCGTGCTACTGGCCACGGCCGGCTGCATGCACCTGCGACGAGGCGCGGCCAACGCCTGGGACTGGTTCGGCATGATGACCTTCTCGCTGCTGGTCGGCCTGGTCTGGCTGGGGGCATCGGCGCTTTCGCTTGGCTGGCCGCCGAAAGTGGCGGCCAACGCCGCGCGGATTGCGCCAGGATTTGCCGCCACCCTCTCGACGCCGGCGCTGCTGGCGGCGGTGGTGACCACGCTGGGATGGTTGGCGGTGCTTGTCGGGCTACCGCGCTCGCCATGGCGCCCCGCGCTTCGCTGGGCCGCGGGAGTGACCGCTTTGTGGCTTTCCGTCGTGTTTCTGCTGATGCCATGGATCGACCATGGCAAGACCTATCGCCCGGTCGTCGCCAGCCTTGAAGCAGCGCTGCCGGTCGACGCGGGCTGCATCGCCCGACGCGGCCTCGGAGCTTCGCAGCGTGCCTCCCTTGACTACTTCGCCGGCATCCGCACTCGAGCGACCGACAGCAAGTGCCCGTGGCTGCTGGTGCAAAGCCACCCGCGCGAAAAACCGCCCGCCGATTGGGCCAAGGTTTGGGAAGGCCGCCGTCCGGGCGATCGCGACGAAATCTGGCGGCTCTATCGACGTCGCTAGACTTTCAGGAAATGCTCGCGGTATGATGTGGCCGATTTACAACAAGGGGTTGATCTAGTTGGGGTTTAACATTAAGGCAATTAGACAAATAACCGCGGGCGTCCATTCGGAAACCCGCATTGCGCCTAGTGGGGGTTTCTAGTTTTAGACACATCAGCGTATGTGTTTTCCATCCGGATCAAACGGGTCCAACAGGTGTTCTTTCATCCAGCCCGCGAGTCGCTTGCGCCAGTTCTGGTCGTCAATGTTGTCGTTCCAATACCGGGACAACCTACCGGAAAGCGTAGCCTCCCGTGGCGGATCGAGAAAAAGCAGCGTGCCGATTGAGGCCTGCACCAACACATCAACCACGTACCCCACCAACAGGATGGGGATCGCGAATGCCTTGGCGACAGTAGTGAGCGTGCCGTTGTCCCGGCAGCGCTTCAGATTCATCACCGCCAGGTAGAACACCCAAAGCAAATAGGGTGCGAGCACGAGATACACCAGGCTCACGGCGCTGCCCTCCGCGGCACGCGCACCTTACGGCCGAACAGCACGCGCGCCAGCCAGCGCAGGGCGATCACGATTGCACCGCCGAAACAGGGATTCGCACTGTCATCTCCGGCGTGTCTACGGGTACGCTGAAAGGGCACGTTATTAGTGCACCGATGCCTTTGCCGGTGATATCGACAGCTCGTATCTGCGCGGTAAAAGTACCGCCCTTCGGCATCTGAAATTCGGCGGTTTCGACGCCCGGCGGGAATATAAAGCGGGTCGACGTGCCATCGCCAAGGCCAACGACGATCTCGATATGCTCCACATTTGTCAGCGACTTGTAATCCCCATACGTGATGTTCAGTGTTGCCATTGTTGCCATTGTCCACGCCTCATAGGTCTGTTGAAAAATCGAGGGTTGCCGCCCCGCCATCGGAGTACATGTACCCGCACTGCCCGGCCGTTGGGGTGCCGGCATGCGTCCAGGCGATTCGAATAGCGTCAATGTCGGCCACACCCGAACCAACTACTGCGACACCGCTCACCTGGTAGCTTGTCGCCCCAACCTTGAGGTACCAATCCGCCAGATTGGTGTACGTCAAGTCGATCGGAATGGTGCGCATCGGCACGGGCGGCCGTATCACGCTCACACTGGAAGTACCGCTAACGACGGCCGCCAACGCCAACCCGGCGTTGAAGGTGTTACGCGCCTTGAAGTAGTGACGTTGGCACAGACGAAGCTCGTCGGCGTAACTGCGGTTCTCGAAGGCCATCGCGAGCGCGCCTTCTTCAAGCTGCACGCCGGTGATATAGACGCTATCATCGGCGCCCGCCGTGCCGGTGGGGGTGAACGCAAAGCGCACCGCCAGTTGCACCGCGCCTGCCGGCACCGTCCCGGTGAGGGAGAAGCGCTGCCAGGCGGTGTTCAATGTCTTGTCCTCACTGACCACTGCGGCGGTAGCGGAGCCCCCCAAGAAGTTGGCTGTCGGCTGCTCGCTGCCCGTTTCATACGCGATCAGCGCGTTAATCCGTCCAAGTGTCGCGGAGAAGTTGGCGCCAGCCTTGGCGTAGAAACTGAGCGTGACCGCCTTGCCCTGCAGCCGGATGGCGTCAATGCTTTCGAGCGCTTGGGCCATGCGGAACTGGGGGGTGCTGGCACTGCCATTCGGACGTTGCACCTTGAGCGCCCGCGAAAATCCAGTGAGCCCGGCAGATACTTGGCTGGCCGTCCCAAGATCGGACGCGCCGCCGTTCTTGAAACCCCACCGATCGACGCACAAAAAAGCGGCGTATTGGCTTGAGAACGTATACTTGATTGTCCCGCTGGTACCACGCTGCGCGACTTCCATGGCGCCGTTCAGCAAGTAGTTCCTCCGGCCATTGCCGTTGGCAAGCGCGCCGGTGGCGGCACCCATTGCCGTCGCGGCGCTGGCGGCCGCGGCGATGGCGTTGTCGTCCGCCGCATAGATGTCCGCGACGAACGCCGCCGGGTCCGCGGTTACGCCGACCTGCACCGTGCGAGAGTACTGTTCGTTCAACTGCTGCACGATCATCGTCAGCTTGTCCAACGAATCCTCCAACACCTCGGGGTAGAACCCCCCCTGATTCGGTATATGCGACTCCTGCGTCAACGTCATGTTGCGCAGGATCGTCAACTTCTCCCCCGTCGCGGGGGCGACCAGGCACGTCACGACCCCGCCGGGCGCCGTGCTCTGATCCGCGTTCAGCGACACTGTGTAGTTCGTGGTCAAGGCCAGTTCTGTGTCCGCCCCGGACGAGTCGGTAAGCGCGACTTTTAGGTCCGTCGTCGTAAGTGTTTTGAACGTGAACGCGAACTGCGTCGTGCTGCCATTGCCGGAATACGGCCCGGCTTTGCTGGTGGCGCTGGAGATGGTCATCGATCTAGCTCCTTTCCGTCATTGTCGCCGTGCGCGCCTTTGCGACGCGAATTCAGTTCTTCTGGAAGCCGAACGCCAGCGCCGCCGGGTTGTCCGTGCGCCCTTCGGCCAGCGCCTGCCCGCCCGTGATGCTGCGGTTGATCTGCGCGGACGGCAGCCCCGTGGCGTCGCCGATCACGTTGACCGCGGCTTTGCGGAACGCGTCATCGAACTCCCCCTGGTACGCTTGCTTGGCCAGATGAATCGCGTCGGAGATCAGTCGCAAGCCGGCTGGACCGGTGTAATCGCGGCCGAGATCGTCCCCCCCGGTGATCGTCTTGGCCACTTCGGCGAACTCGCGCACGACGACCATCAAGCCCATCAGATAGTCAAGCTGCTGCGCGATCAGCTTGCGCGCCAGCTTTTCCAGGTCGTCGTCATCGTCGCCGCCCCCTGGCGTGAGCGCCTGCTTGAGCGCGTAGCCAAGCACGGCCGGCACGGTGTAGAGCATGAGGTAGTCGACGGCCAGCTTGGCGCGTTTCGCCGGGGTGTCGGCCGTCATGGTCTTGGCCACGCCGACGTTCAGTGCCGTGTTCATGAACGAATAGAACACGGTGAACAATCGCTGCGCCGGCCCGCCACGCTCGATGGCCGCCATGTCTTTCGTCATGCCGGACCCCTGCGAATCGATCACGGCTTGATCGGCGCGCTCGACGGCATGCGTCTCGTCGGCTCCGTCTGCTATGGCCTTCTCGTACGCACCCAACCACGTCGGCACGTCGGCCATCTGCTGGCAGCGCATCATCGCCCAGTAGGTGTAGCGCCCGACCAACTCGTTGAACGCCGTCTGCCCCTGCACTTTGTTTCGCAGCTCGTTCAGCTCGCGGAACCGCGTGCGCGCCCGGTGCTCCATGAACGCCGATTTGGCATTGACCTCGCGCATCGCGTCGAGCGGGTGCGCCAGATACTTGACGACCCCGCGCGCAACCCATGGTGTGCCGACGCGCACCATTGATTGCGTAATGCCGAGCGGCTGGATCAGCGCCGACATGACGTTGAAGCCGAGGCCGGACGCGCTGATGCCCTGGCGCAAGCGTGACAGTACCACGTCGACGGCGGCTGTGGCGCCATTGTCGCCTTCGGCGATGTCTTGCGCCCACGACTTGAATTGCGCCTTTACCTCCGGCCCATAGTGCTCGCGAATCGCGGCGTCGATACTCTTACTACGCAGCAGCCGATTGGCGTCGATCAGCCATTCGTGCCACGACAGATCGTGGATTACCTCATCAACGCCGGTATAGACGCCCGACAGGGTGTAGAGCAGCGGCCGGCCGATTACCGCATCGGCGCGCGATTTGGTGAAGCTGCGCCGCGTCGTTGCGCTGGTATAGGCCCCCTGCATCTGTCGCCGGGCGCTCTCGGCATCGGCATGCTCTTCGGCGCGCTGGCTTGCCGCCGGATCGTAGCGGATCGGATAATAGCCGCCGCGCAGGTCGAACCGCGCCGACAGGTCGGTGCCCGGCTCGATCCAGTTCGGCTCTTTGCCGTAGACCCGCCGCTCTTTCTCGGCGATCAGCGGCCGGTACGTCTCGAAGTAGTCCCATATAGATTGCACGGCCTGCCATTCCTGCGGCGTTAGGCTCTCCAGCACTGGCAGCAGTTGCGCCTGCGTCCAGTTCTCGCCGCCGAGCAAGCGTTGCAGGTTGCCCTCGTTGCCGATGTTGAGCGCAATGGCGATGCGCGACTCGCGGTTGAGGCTGCGGTCGACGCTTGGGAAATACGTCCCGGCGCCGCCCATCTTGCGCTTGAGCACGGGCGCCATAATCTCGGATAGCCGGGCTGTCGCCGCCGCGCGCATGCTCGTCTCGCGGTCGCCGCGTTCGTTGGCGGAGCGCACCAGGTAAGTCCACCCCGGGCCGCCTTCCTTGCCGCCGTCCATGACATAGGCCCAGGTGCCGACCTTGATATGCGCCGCCCAAAACCGCCGCAGGGCCTGCGCGATGCGGCCTCTGTTGGTCGTCGCCGTGCGGGTGTTGGCCTCCCGCCCGCGCGAGTGCTCCTTGATGCCGGCTACGATCTCGTCGCGCGCCGCGGCATAGGCGCGGTTGTCTGCGGTCGTCAGCAGCTTGTGCTTGAGCCGGCCGAGGTGCTCGATCTGCTTGACGGTATCGACCAGCCCGCGGAACTCTTCAAGCGTCATTTCCTTGTACGGCTTGCGGAAGGCTTCATTGATCAGGTCGGCGGGTAGCTCTGGCTCCAACCCCATGTCCTGCTGCGCCTTGAGCCATTCGGCCAGCGCCGCCCGCTTGTCGACAGCCCTGTTGCTGATTTGCCGCAGATCGAACCGTTCCAGCAGCGTGTGTATCTGGTCGGCGTAGTCGGCGTCGAGGTTCTTGCTGTCCTTGCTGAATTTCTTGAGGTAGCGCAGCGCCGCCTCGACTTCGGATAGCGCATCGTGCGCGGCGCGGGTGGCGTAGATATTGATCAGTTGGTTGCGCTTCTCCGCCGCCTTCTGGAGCAGATCGGTCGCCTTTACCGCGGCTTTGGCTGCACGCGCGCCAGCGTTGGCGTACTGGCTCGGCCGGATGTCGCGCAGCTTGAGGCGTGCCACCATGCCGGCTGCCAACGACTTGGCTGCGGGGGTGAGGATCGTCTGCCGCCCGGTGGCCCGTGCCAGCGCATTGACTTCCGCGGCCACGAACCGCGCGCGGACATCGTTATGCACCGCCTTGTCCGCAGCGCGTTCCATCGCGTCGGCACTGGTCAGATCGCCGTATTTTTCCAGCATGCGGGCGTCGGTGCGCCCGGCGATCTCGACGTTCGGCGGATCGGCCGCGAGCAGTTTCTGCAACATCTCGTCGCCCGAACTGAAGCCGAACAGGTTGGCTACAAGATCAGGGTGCAGCGCATCGTTGCGCAGCATGCGCCGGGCGTCGAGCAGCTTGACTGCGTCCTCTGGCAGCAGCAGCACCTTGATGCTGGCGCGATCCAGCCGGCCAGCGCTTAGCGCCGAAGGGTTGCGCACCTGTTCGCCCGGCTTGGCGTTGTTCGCTGCGTCGTAGTCGAAAGCATAGCTGTAGTGCTCGGTACCGCGTAGGCTGTCGAAGAATTTTTCTTCGAATTCATGCATATCATAACGGCCGTCGTCATCCGTGGTCAGGTAGCCACGCTCGGCGAGCGCCATGCCCATGTCGTCGATCGAGCGACCTTTCGGCGAATCGACCATGCGCTTGCCGCCGAATCCGGTTTCGGCGCGCGCCTTCTCGGCGGGATCCATGCCCCACTCGCCGATGAGCTGGTCGCGGTCGATGCCCCCCAACTTGGCGATGGCGACGAACATCGAATCGCGCGTCTCGTCGACATACTCCGGGCTGCCAGCCCGCGCACCCTTGCCGACATGATCATCGGGGGTTAGCTTGGCTGTGAGGAAGGTCCAGGCGCGATATATCGGCTGGGACATGACTTCGCCGCGCACTTCCATTTCAACCTCTTGCCGGAGGGCGAAGGCCTCCTTCTGCAGCGCCTTGATGGCCTTCGCCCGCGCGCCGTGCAACCATTTCATGTCGCGCAGGCTGCGCGTTGTCAGTTCGTCGGCCGCCGTCGCCCCCGCTTCCTTGTCCAGCTCCTGGTAGGCCGCATACTCGTCCGGCGTCATGCCGGCCCGCTCCTGCGTCTGGAAGAGCGGCAGCATCGAGCGGCCGTACTGTGCCAGCTCGATCTGACGTTCGGTGGCCAGCATGCGGTCGAACACCTGGCGGATGCCGTCGGTGATCGTGCCGGCTTCGGGGTACCTGGCAAGGAATTGTTTGGCCGACGTGTAGACGCTGATCAGCCATCCACGGAACCGCTGGAAATAGCCTTGCAGTTCGATGCTCGGCGCCTTGCCTTCCATCAGGTACGCCTCGAAGGATTCAGCCGTGCGCTCGTGATAGCTACGCCGTTCCTCGAAGTTCATCGCGTACCACTGGCCAAGCTGCGCGCCGATGTCGCCCTGAATACCGTGCCACGCCATGAGGGCATGCACGTCGGCAAGGATTTGCCGCTCGCCGGTCGTCAGCGGTTCGACCCTACTGGCCAGCTCCGCCGCCACGCCGATGTCCGTTTCGAAAAAGTAATGCCCGGTTTCGTGCAGGAAAGTAGAAAGGTTTGCGCCGGTCAGCAGCGCGATCGTGTTCGTTTCGGGCTGGAAGGCGCCGCGAGGCGCTTCCCCTGTCTGGAAAAATATCGCAGTCGGGTTATCGCCAAACAGCCCGCCAAGCGCGCCAGTCGCCCGCGTCCAGTGCAGCCCAACACGGTCCCGCTGCATCCATAATCTGGTGCGGGCGTGTACATCCGCCAAGAGCGGCATCATCTGCTGCACCGACATAGGCTTGCCGGGGTTCTGCGGGTCGCGTAGCGCCGACCACCCTTCTTGCGGCACGCCCTCAGCACCTACCGCTCGTGCAGCCCATCCTTTATTCTGAAACGCGCGGAACGTGTCGCCGGAAGGGATTGGCCCATTCACGGCCAAACCCCCATCCGCCGAGACGGTGAAGGTCAACGCCGGCTCGCCAGTGAAACCGTGTTGCGCCTGCTCTTTACCGTATACGTGGACCTCCAGCCGACCGCCTGGATCGAAGCTGTCCCCTGGAAGGATTACGCCCCTGGTTGCGTAGCCGGAGAACGGACCAAGCGGTCCAGCATGCGTTCTTTCTGTCTCTGCGCTTCCTCCAAGATCGTTGGCAGCTGCTTCGGACGCATGGCGTATTCTTTCAAGTAGCCGGGTGTCGTGGGGGTAACGGCTTCCCTCCGGGAAATGGGATAGGAATTCATCCTCGGCACGTTTTACCTCCTCATCGCTCATCCGGCGGACATCGCCGGCACCCACCACTCTACCAGTGTCATCGAACAGCCGGAAGAAATCTTTATAGGATTGCGCAAAGTTTTGCCCGCCGATCTGTTCGGCAACGACGTTCAGCATGTGCGAACCGAAGAACGCCTCGGGGGTGACGCCGAGCTGCGCCGCACGGGCCGCGGCGTAGCTGGAAATCAGCGTCGCGTCGGCTTCGTTCTTCTCCGAAGTGAAGCGGCCGATCTGGTTCAGCCGGTCGAGCACTTGCTGCTTGACGGTCTGCTGGCTGGCCTCGAACACATCGTCAGCACCCTTCTGCACCAGTGCCTGTTCGACTTCTGCCTGTAGCTCATGCACGGCGCTCGATTGCAGGTATGCCTGCGCGGTCAGCGCGGAAAAGCCGCCCGGCTCCATGGCCACCAGGGGCGCCAGCGTCTCCAGTTGCGGCCCGGCCATGCTCGCCATCAGGTCGGCCACCGGCAGGCGGATGTCGTGCCCGCTCACCACGGCGCCATCGATCTGCGCTGCCACGTCCGGCACTGCCTGCGCGAGCGCCCGCCCCAGGCCCGACTGCGCAAGCGCCCGCGGGGTGATCCATACCTCGGCGATGCCGTCGTTCTCCAGCACCGACTGGAAGAATTCGCGGGCGCTGGCAGGATCGCGCTCGCGCGCCTTGCTAGCCTCCGCGATCTTGTTCAGTTCGCCGATAACTTCGGCGAGCTTCCCGGCGGTCTGCGCCTGGCGGGCGTCGCCCGTGGCGCTCTTGATCGCCGACACAAGGGCCACCTGGCCCCCGCCGCCAATCACCGTGGCGATGGCCGTCCGGATCGCGGCGTCGGGGCGTTCCTCCAGATACTCGTCGGCCGTCTTTTCCGGGTTCAGCACCATCCACCTGTTGAAGTCTTGCCAGAGGGTCGCTACCTGCTCGCCGATCCCTTCCTTGACTACGAAGTTCGCAATTCCCTTGAGCAGGGCGCCGACACCCTGCTGTACGCCTGGAATGGCGAACAGTTCCTTCATGCCGTATTGCTCTGTGAAGTACTCGGCCGCGGCATCAGGCCCCGCCAGCACCATTGCGTCGATGGGCGACTTGCCCTTGCCCGTCGCCTCCATGTACGACTGCCCGCCAGCGCTGGCGGCCATCAGCGCCGTGGCGGCCTTGTACGATTGCATCGCGACGCCTGCCGGAAGCGTGATCAGGTTCTGTCCCAGCGACTCGAAGCCGGACGCGACGCCCGCCTCAATGTTGTCCTCAGGCTTGTGCAACGCCATCGCGTCGCCGCCGCGCTCAGCGAGCATGGCGAGCGCGCGGAACGGGTCACCGATGCGCCGCACCCCCGACCCCCCGAGGGCCTCGATGCCCTGCTGCAAGGTATCCGCGACGCCGGCGGCGATGCCCCAAAATCCAGCCGGCGCCTGATACAAGGCCCCTTTGACTACCCGCTTGCCGGCGTCAGCGAGGAAGTTGGGCGTGCGCCTCCAGGCGAGCAAGACCAGTGCGTCGAAGTACAAGCGCGTCATCGAGGCCACCAGCAGCGACGGCCGGCTGCGCGGGTTGCTGCAATTCTGCGGCGCCAGCCGCACCGGACGCTGGGCCGGCCGCCTGTTCCAGCCGCAGAACCTGCCGCGACCGACCCATCCACAGGGTGACATCGACCAGGGCATCGAGGCTATGAAGGCCGACGTGGAAGACCTGGTCTTCGACGACGTCATGGCACTGGCCAGATCCGCGATCCGCGGCGTGATCGTCGCGCCCGAGGGCGGCAAGCTGGTCGTCGCCGACCTGGCCAACATCGAAGGCCGCGCCATCGCCTGGCTGGCCGGCGAGTCGTGGAAGCTGCAAGCCTTCCGCGAGTACGACGCGGATATCGGCCCCGACCTGTACAAACTGGCCTATGCCCGCGCCTTCGCCATCCGCCACGAGGATGTCGCCAAGCCGCAGCGGCAGATCGGCAAGGTCATGGAGCTGATGCTGGGGTATGAGGGCGGCGTCGGCGCGTTCATCACCGGAGCGGCCAGCTACAACATCGACCTCGATGCCATGGCCGAGGCGGCCATGCCGAGCGTTCCAGGCAACGTCGCCCACGAGGCGCGCGACTTCCTCGACTGGCGCCAGGTCGAGGAGATGGGCCAGTTCGACCTGGCCGACGAGACGTTTATAGCCTGCGACTCGCTCAAGCGCTTGTGGCGTGCCGCTCATCCGAAGGTTGCAAGCTGGTGGAAGGAGCTCGAGGAGGCCGCCCGCCGCGCGATCCTGTCGCCTGGGGTCACCACCTCCGCGCGCAGCATCAAGATGCGCCGCGACGGTGCCTGGCTGCGCATCGTCCTGCCCTCCGGCCGCGCCCTGTGTTACCCGAGCCCGGCAGTTGATGAGTCGGGAAAAGTAAGCTACATGGGCATCAACCAGTATTCCCGCAAGTGGCAGCGGCTCAAGACCTACGGCGGCAAGCTGGCGGAGAACATCACCCAGGCCGTGGCTCGCGACGTGCTGGCCAGCAGCATGCAACCTATCGAGGACGCCGGCTACCGGATCGTACTGACGGTGCACGACGAGATTATCGCCGAGGCGCCCGACGCCCCCGAGTTCAACCCCGACCACCTGGCCAGCCTGATGGCCACGGCGCCGAGCTGGGCCGAGGGCTTGCCCCTGGCCGCTGCCGGCTTTGAAGCCTACCGATACCGAAAGGATTGACATGACCTTCTTCCAACGCCTGCGCATGACGCGCGGACTTCAGTGGCAGGGCAAAAGACCCTCACTCGCGGAAATGAAAGAGACGGCCGACGAGTGGCTGGTCGTCGTCGGCGTGCTGGCCTCTCTGTTGCTGGCCTATGGTGTCGTCGGGCGTATGGACTATGAGGAAGATCTGCGGCAGGAGGCCGTATCGCAGGCCGCCGTCAAGGAGCAGTACCAAGCTGCCGTGCTCGCTTGCCTCAACCATGGTGCCATCCTCTTCGATCGTGAAGCGTTCGAGTGCCGCGCGACCAGTCTCGGAATGGTGCGGTGAGAGAGCGCGATATCGAGGCCTACCTGGTCAAGCGCGTCAAAGCCGTAGGCGGCGAAGTGCGCAAGGTCAGATGGATCGGCCGCCGCGGTGCGCCGGACAGGCTGGTGATGCTACCCGGCGTTATCTGTTACGCGAACCACGGGACGCTGCCCGCGCAGACTATATGGGTCGAACTCAAAGCGCCCGGCAAGCTGCCCGAACCGCACCAAGTGCGCGAACACAACCGCATGCGCGGCAAGGGGCATCGCGTCGTCGTAATTGATTCTCTCAAGGGTGTCGATGCGCTTCTCGCCTAGGGCCTACCAGCTACAGGCCATCGACCACCTGGCTGCGCACCCCCGCTGCGCCCTGTGGGCGGGCATGGGCATGGGCAAAACGGTGAGCACGCTCACGGCGCTCGACACGCTGGCCCTGGCCGAGGAGGACATCTTCCCGGCGCTGGTGATCGCGCCGCTGCGCGTGGCCCGCTCAACCTGGCCGGCCGAGATCGGGAAGTGGGCACACCTCCGGCACCTGCGCATCAGCCCGATCGTCGGCGACCAGCGCAGCCGCAAGTCGGCCATGAGCACGCAGGCTGACATCTACACCACCAACTACGAGCAGCTGCCGTGGATACTCGAGCGCGTCGGCGATCGTTGGCCTTACCCGACTGTCGTCGCCGACGAGAGCACCAAGCTCAAGGGGTTCCGCCTGCGTCAAGGCACGCAAAGGGCGAGGGCGCTGGGCCGCATCGCACACACCGAGCGGGTCAAGCGACTCATCGAGCTGACCGGCACGCCGGCCCCGAACGGCCTGATCGATCTGTGGGGGCAAGCCTGGTTCCTTGATGCCGGCCAGCGCCTCGGCCGCACGTTCGACGGCTTCCGCCAGCGCTGGTTCCAGGCAATCCCCGGCGGCGAGGGCTACCAGCAGCTGCGCCCGCTAGCCAATGCCCAGGCCGAGATACAGCTGCGTCTGCGCGACCTATGCCTGACCCTCGACCCGCGCGATCACTTCGACCTGCGCGCGCCGATCTGCACCACGCTCCGCGTCGATCTGCCGCCGAAGATTCTCCGGACGTATCGGCAGTTCGAGCGCGAGATGTTCATGGATCTCGAGGGTAACAAGATTGAGGCATTCAACGCGGCCAGTCGCACGATCAAGTGCCTGCAAATGTGCAATGGCGCCGTCTACACCGACGACGCCGGGAACTGGACGGAGGTACACGATGCAAAAATCGACGCTCTCGCTGAGGTGGTCGAGGAGGCGGCGGGCGCGCCTGTCCTTGTTGCGTACCATTTCAAGAGTGATCTTGCCCGCCTGCAAAAAGCGTTCCCTAAAGCACGAGTTCTGGACGTGGAAAGCTCGACTATTGAGGACTGGAACGCCGGGAAGATTCCGATACTCCTCGCTCACCCGGCTAGCGCTGGCCACGGCCTCAACCTGCAGGACGGCGGCAACATCATCGCCTTCTTCGGCCACTGGTGGAACCTCGAGGAGCGGGACCAGATCATCGAGCGCATAGGCCCGGTGCGCCAGGCTCAGGCCGGATACGACCGGCCGGTATTCATCTACGACATCGTGGCCGCCGACACCGTTGACGAGCTGGTGATGGCGCGGCGCGAGTCGAAGCGATCCGTACAGGACATCCTGCTCGAAGCCATGAAGAGGAAAGGGAAATGAACGTGTTAAGCGAAGCATGCGCCCCCCGCCGCGGGGAGATCGGCGACAAGTGCATCCTTACGGGCCCTTGCGCATTCGAGGCGCCCTCGGCGAAAGTCAGCGACGGCAGCACGGCGAGCTACTACGAGCTGCCGGAGGGCGCCACCGAGCTGCAGCACTTGATTTCCGCGCGCAACATGAATGCGCAGATGGGCGAGATTTTCCGGGCTTGCTACCGCTACGGACAGGCGCCGCACTCCCCGCGAGAGCGCGATCTGCGCAAGATCATTTTCTACGCCAAGGCCGAACTTGAGCGGATCGAGAAGTACGAGGCGCAATGATCCTCACCAACGCCAACCTTGTCGAGTTAACCCAGCGCCGACGCCGCAGCGCGCAGGCCCGGGTGCTCACTGCGCTCGGCGTGCCGTTCCGCCAGCGCCCCGATGGTAGTATCGTCGTGTTCGAGTCAGACCTACATGCGCCCCCGAAAGAAAGATCGGCACCTCCCGCCCTGCGTCTACGTTAAGCATGGCGCGTATTGGCATGTCCGGGCGGGCAAATGGACTCGCCTTGGCGCTGATCTGCCGGAGGCGCTGCGGCAGTACGCTGCCCTGGCCGCGCCCCACACAGACAGCCGGATCGCCGGACTGCTGCGCTTATGGCTTGCCAGTATCAAGGTCGCCCCCTCGACGCGCAAGCTGTACGAGCAGTCGGCCAAGCGGATCGCGAACGTGTTCGCCGAATTCGAGCCGCACCAGATCAAGCCCCGCGATGTCGCCGAATGGCTGGCCGCCGAGTCGGACAAACCGGCATGGGCGAACCGGCTGCGCAATGTCCTTAAACTGGCGATGGACAAGGCGGTGCTGCTCGACATGGCCGAGCGCAACCCCGTTGTGTCGGTGCCGCGCGTCGAAGAGCGCGAGCGCACGCGCTACATCACGGACGGCGAATACTGCGCGATCTACACCAACGCCGATCCGATCCTGCGGATCGTCATGCGCCTGGCCTACTTCACCAGCCAGCGGATCGGTGACATCCTCGCCATCCGGCATGCCGACCTGACACAGGCCGGCATCGCCTTCGATCAGCAGAAAACAGGCGCGCGGTTGATGGTGGAGTGGACGCCAGAACTGCGCCAGGCCGTTGCCGACGCGAGGGTGCTAGCCGGCAATGTGATCAGCCCTCACCTGCTGACCTACCGGGCGAAGCCATGGCGCTATCACACGATATGGGGGCGCTGGCAGAAGGCGTGTCAAGCGGCTGGGGTAGCCGACGCCCATATCCACGATCTGCGCGCCAAAAGCCTGACGGACGCCACCAGGCAGGGCATCGACGCCAAGGCCCTCGCGGGTCATACCGACCAGCGGATGACCGATCACTACGTCAAGCGGAGGATTGTGCCCGTGGTCAAGGCGCCGAAATTTGGCACAGGATTTTAGACGTGTCTAATACTCCAGCAGAAAAAACCGCGCAACCATGGGGTTTATAGGCGTAGAAAAGTATCGCGGTAGTACTTCAGCTCATCGATCGATTCGTGGATGTCCGCCAGCGCCTGATGCCGCGACTTTTTCGCGAAGCCCTTGGCCACCTCCGGCTTCCACCGCTTGCACAGCTCCTTGAGGGTTGACACGTCGAGATTGCGATAATGGAAATAGGTTTCAAGCTTGGGCATCCAGCGCGCCATGAAGCGACGGTCCTGGCAGATCGAGTTGCCGCACATCGGCGACTTGCCGGCGGGCACGTGCCGCCGCAGGAACTCGAGGCACTGCGCTTCCACATCGGTCTCGGTCAGCGCCGAGGATTTCACCTTGTCGATCAGGCCCGACTTGCCATGGGTCTTCTTGTTCCAGTCGTCCATGCCATCGAGGATAACGACGTCCTGATGCACGACCCAGACCGTGCTTTCGGCAACTGTCTCGAGTTGCCCGTTGGTGATCACCACCGCCATCTCGATAATCCGGTCGGCATCGGGGTTGAGTCCCGTCATCTCCATGTCGAGCCAGACGAGGGCATTGGAGTCCTGAGCCATAATCTTCCCGCCGAAAAAAGTACAATCTTCTCATAGTTCCCCAAGCCCAATGAACGCCGCCAGTTTGCTGACCGTGGTATTTCTCGCCGCCCTGGCCACCGGCGTGGTCTTGCGGCTATGGCTGGGCTACCGGCATTACCGCCACGTTGGCGCCCATCGCGAACAGGTGCCGTTCGACTTTGCCGCCAGCGTGCCACTCGCCGATCATCGCAAGGCGGCCGACTACACGCGCGCCAAGATCCGGTTGTCCATCGTCGCGCTCGTCATCGACACCGCGCTGTTGCTCGCCTTGACACTGGGCGGCCTGCTCGACTGGCTTGATCGCGCATGGCTTGGCATCCTGGCGGAGCGAAGCCATGCGCATGGCCTGGCGTTGTTCGCCAGCGTCGCCGTGATCGGCTTTCTCGTCGACCTGCCGTTATCCCTGTATCAGGTTTTCGTCATCGAAACGCGGTTCGGCTTCAACAAGATGACCTGGCGTCTCGCCATGGCTGACTTTGCCAAGCGGGCTGCTCTCGCCATTGTCATCGGCGCACCGCTGCTGTTGGCCGTGCTGTGGCTGATGTCGGCGATGGGGGATCGCTGGTGGCTTTATGTCTGGTTGTTCTGGCTGGCCTTCAACCTGTTGGTCATGCTGATCTACCCGACGCTCATCGCGCCGCTATTCAACAAGTTCTCGCCGCTTGAGCAAGGCGATTTGAAGACACGCATCGAGGCGCTGCTCGAGCGTTGCGGCTTCGCCAGTTCCGGTCTGTTCGTCATGGATGGCTCGAAGCGCTCCGCCCACGGCAACGCGTACTTCACGGGCCTCGGCGCTGCCCGCCGCATTGTCTTTTTCGACACCTTGATCCAGAAGCTGACCCCGCCGCAAGTCGAGGCGGTGCTGGCGCACGAACTTGGTCACTTCAAGCGGCGACACATCTGGAAGCGCGTCGGCCTGCTCGCCGCCGCCACCCTCGGCCTGCTCTGGCTACTTGGCCGCGTCATCGATGCGCCATGGTTCTATCAAGGCCTCGGCGTAGACACCGGCAGCACGGCCATGGCCATGATTCTGTTCGTCCAGGTTCTGCCGGTCTTCCTGTTCCCGCTGACACCCGTGGCATCGGGACTTTCGCGCCGTCACGAGTTCGAGGCGGATGCCTACGCGGCGCGCCACGCCGGCGCCGGCGATCTCGTCACCGCCTTGGTCGCGCTGTACCGCGACAACGCCGCGACACTGACACCCGATCCGCTCCATTCCCTGTTCTACGACTCCCATCCGCCGGCCAGCCTTCGCGTTGCCCGGTTGCGGGACTGCGCCTCTTGAGCCGGGAGGGCACCATCATTGCGGCTCATGGCCGCCACTATGAAGTCGAGGACGCCGACCGTGGCCACTGGCAGGCCATGCCGCGAGGCAAGAAGAGCATCTATGCCTGCGGCGATCGCGTCCATATCGAACCAACCGGCCAGGATCAGGCACGCATCGTTGACCACCTGACGCGCGAGTCTCTTTTGTATCGCAGCGATGCCTTCCGGCAGAAGCTGATCGCCGCCAATGTCGGCCAAATCGTCATCGTCGCCGCCGCCGAGCCCGCTTTCAGCGACGAACTGGTGTCCCGCGCTCTGGTGGCGGCGGAGCACGAGGGCATGCGGGCGACGATCGTCCTCAACAAGTGCGATCTCGCTGATCTGGTGCCCGCCGCCCGGCAACAGCTCATCCCCTTCGCCGCGATCGGTTATCCGGTCATCGAACTCTCGGCCCGAGGCGACATCACGCCGCTGCTGCCATTGCTCGATGGAATGTTGTCGGTGCTGGTCGGTCAGTCGGGCATGGGCAAGTCGACGCTGATCAACGCGCTGGTGCCTGGCGCCGCGGCGGCGACGCGCGAAATATCGACGGCACTGGATGCCGGCAAGCACACGACAACGCACGCGACGCTCTACCGGCTCGATGGCGAGTCGGCGCTGATCGACAGCCCCGGGCTCCAGGAATTCGGCCTCGCCCATCTGAGCTTCGGCGAGATTGAGCACGCCTTTCCGGAATTCCGCCCGACCCTTGGCCAATGCCGCTTCCACGACTGCCATCACGAAGCCGAACCCGGTTGTGCCGTCAAGGCCCTGGTGGAGTCAGGCGTGGTGAACCGCCGCCGCTACGAGCATTTCCGCGCCATGACCCGCGACCACCGCGGCTAGACAGACATGCGGGATCGGTTACCATAGCCGCCAGGTACTCTCCGTCGAGCCTTAGCGTGTTTCGCCCCTCCCTTTCGATCAAGTCGCAACTCTTCATCGCGCTGGCGGTCAGCCTGTTGTTCGTCTGGCTGTCGGTGGCCTACGAACTCAAGCACAGCCAGGCCGTCTATCAGCACGAAGTCGAGCAGGCGACGATCTTTCAGGCTCAGGCCTACGCCGAGAACACTCTGGCCACCATCAAGCGCCTCGACGAAGTCGTGCTCGACCTGCGCGACTACTGGACCGGCGATGTCGCGCGCTTCGCCGAACTCGTGCGGCGACGACAGCAACACCTCAAGGATATCGCCTTTCAAGTGGCCATCATCGATGCCGATGGCTATCTGGTCTATTCCAACTTGGCGGCACCCAACGATCGCACCTACCTCGGCGAGCGAGAGCATTTCAAGGTGCACAAGGAGCGTGGCGGCGACCATCTCTTCATCAGCAAGCCCGTCAAGGGCAAGGTGTCCGGCAAGTGGTCGATCCAGTTCACTCGGCCAATCATGGCGGAAGATCACTTCAACGGCGTCATCGTCGTCTCGGCCAGCCCCGAGATCTTCGCCGGTTTTCTGGCCAAGCTCGGCCTCGGCGACAAGGCCAGCAGCACCATGGTGGCCGACGGCGGCCACGTCATGGCCCGCCACCCGGGCAACGACGGCGCCATGGACAAGGTTCTTGCCGACACCCCCTTTCTGCGGGCCGATACCCCGCTGCAAGGCAGCTATGCGCGCGCTTCGCCGCTAGACGGCATCGAGCGCATCCACGGTTTCCACCGATTGCCCGAATACGGGTTGACCTTCGTCATCGGCCATCCCGTCGCCGACGCGCTCCAGCCTTACCAAGGGCATCGCCAGACCGTGGTCGCCGGGGCCATCGTGGCCAGTGTCGTGCTAGCGCTGCTGCTCGGATTGCTGTCCCGTTCGCTGACCGCGCAAGCCACCGCCGAGGCGGCGTCGGCGCGTAGTCAGGCGATGCTGAGGTCGGCGGTCGATACCATCGGCGAGGCTTTCGTCATCTACGACGAGAACGACCGGCTGGCCTATTTCAACGAGGAATACCTCAATTACTACAGGACCTCCACCGATCTCCTGGTGCCTGGACGCAGCTTCGAGGAAATTATTCGCGCCGGCGCCGAACGCGGTCAGTACAAGGAAGCCATCGGCCGAATCGATCAATGGGTGGCCAATCGGCTGGCCGCCCACCAGAGCGGCGATTCGGATCTGATCCAGTCACTCGACGACGGGCGCTGGCTGCGCATCCGCGAACGCAAGACCCCCGAAGGCTACATCGTCGGCTTCCGCATCGACATCACGGAACTGTACAAGGCCAAGGAAGCCGCCGAAGCCGCCAACATCGCGAAGAGCCGCTTCCTCGCCACCATGTCGCACGAGATTCGCACGCCGATGAACGGCATTCTCGGCATGGCCCAAATGCTGCTCATGCCAACGCTGACCGAGCAGGAACGCCACGACTATGCCAGGACGATCCTCGCCTCGGGGCAGACGCTGCTGGCGCTGTTGAACGACATCCTCGATCTTTCCAAGATCGAGGCGGGCAAGCTCGATCTGATTGCGGCCGATGCCGATCCGGGGCGAATCGTTACGGAGACCGCCGGCTTGTTTGCCGGCGCCGCGCAAACAAAGGGGCTGAGCATCGATGCCACCTGGCGGGGACCAAAAGGCCAGCAATACCGTCTCGACCCAACGCGCTTGCGCCAGATGCTGTCGAACCTGATCAGCAACGCGATCAAGTTCACCGCCGCGGGCGCCGTGCGCATCGAAGCGACGGAAGTCGAGCAGCGCGACGGGCAGGCACTATTGGAGTTTGCCGTCATCGACAGCGGCATCGGCATTTCCGACGAAAAGCAGGCGCTCTTGTTCAAACCTTTCTCGCAGGCGGATGATTCCATCACGCGCCAGTTTGGCGGCACGGGTCTCGGGCTGTCCATCGTCCGCAGCCTGGCCAGAATGATGGGGGGTGACGTCGGTGTGGACAGCCAACCAGCACAAGGCTCGCGCTTCTGGTTCCGTATCCGTGCCGACCGCGTCGCCGCGAGCGCTGCCGCCGCCACGCCAATATCTCGGCCTTCGACCCAGGGGAGCGGCATCACCCAGTCGCCGGCGACACGGCTGGCCGGACAGGTGCTCGTGGTCGAGGACAATGCCGTCAATCGCAAGTTGATCGAGGCCTTGCTCAAGAAGTTCGGGATCGAGGCGCGCAGCGTGGAAAACGGCCAGGAAGCCTTGGCGGCGCTCGACACCGACCACCGGCCCGACATGGTGCTGATGGACATCCAGATGCCCGTGATGGACGGCATCACGGCCACCGAGGAACTTCGCCGCCGCGACCGCGAAGCTGGCCGACCTCACCTGCCGGTCATTGCCTTGACCGCCGGCGCCTTCGAGGACGACCGCCGACGTTGCATGGAGGCGGGTCTCGACGATTTCCTGACCAAGCCCGTCATCGTCGATGAACTGGTCGCCATGCTCGAAAAGTGGTTGCCACCGCGCCAATCCATCGCCTGAAAGTCAGCCGCGGCGGGACGCCGCATCGGCCATCGGCGAGCCTGGCCAACAAAAAACCGGCCCGCTTGCCGCCGGGCCGGTTTCCCTCGGGGTCGAGCCCCGCCTGACAGGACTTAGCCGCGTTCCCAGATGGTCGTGATGCCCTGGCCGCCGCCGATACACATGGTGGCCATGCCGTAGCGGCCGTTAATGCGGATCAGCTCATGCAGCAGCTTGGTGACGATCACGCCGCCGGTGGCGCCGACCGGGTGACCGAGCGCGATGGCGCCGCCGTTCGGGTTGGTCTTGGCCGGATCGAGGCCGAGTCCCTTGGCGACGGTGATCGACTGCGCGGCGAAGGCTTCGTTCGACTCGATGACGTCCATTTTGTCCAGCGTCAGGCCGGCCTTCTGCAATGCCGCCTTGGTCGAGGGAATCGGCCCTTCGCCCATCACGTCGTTGGGCACCCCGGCGATGGCGTAGCCGACCAGGCGGGCGATCGGCTTGTGGCCGCCGGCCGCGGCCTTGGCGGCGTCGGCCAGCACCAGGAAGGACGCTGCGTCGTTGATGCCGGAAGCATTGCCGGCGGTGACGGTGCCATCCTTCTTGAAGGCCGGTTTCATCTTGGCCAGCGTTTCCATGGTCGTGCCCGCCTTCGGATGCTCGTCAGTATCGAACACGACATCGCCCTTGCGGGTCTGGAAGGTAATCGGCACGATCTGTGACTTGAAGTGGCCGGCTGCAATCGCAGCAACGGCGCGCTGCTGCGATTCGACGGCGAAGGCGTCCTGTTCCTCACGGCTGATGCCGTGCTTGACGGCCAGGTTCTCGGCCGTGATGCCCATGTGGCCGACGCCGAATGGGTCGGTCAGCACGGCGACCATGGCATCGATGGCCTTGGCGTCGCCCATGCGCGCGCCCGCGCGCAGCGCCGGCAGCAGATAAGCGCCCCGCGACATCACCTCGACGCCGCCGCCCAGTGCGAAGTCGGCGTCACCCATCATGATCGCCTGCGCCGAACTGACGATGGCCTGCTGCGCCGAACCGCACAGGCGGTTGACCGCGAAGGCCACCGAATCCATGCTCATGCCGCCCTGAATGGTCGCGACACGAGCGACATAGGCATAGCGGGATTCGGTCGGAATGCAGTTGCCGACCGTCGCGAAAGTGACTTGCTTGGAATCGACGCCGGCCCGGGCAATCGCTTCCTTGACCACCAGGCCGCCCAGCTCGGCCGGCTCCATGTCCTTCAGCGAACCATTGAATGCGCCCACCGCGCTACGCACCGCGCTCAATACCACCACTTCCCTCTTGTCAGCCATTATCAACTCCTATGAGAAAATCAGCCAGCCCAACTGGCAATGCCCAGCAGGGTGAGCAGCAGCAGCGCCATCACCAGCGTTCGCCAGACGAGGCCCACGGCGCTTTGCATGAAATCGGCGTCAGCGTCCTCGCCCACGCCAAGTTCGGGGCGATCGCCAAACCTGTCGTCAACGCCGACCGGCATGCCGAGCCGCACGCCCAACGCTCCGGCGCCAGAAGCGAGCAGTATACCGCTCGCCTCCTCCCGCCAGCGCGATGCTTGCGTCCGCCAGCAAAACACCGCGTCCTCGAAGTTGCCGACGATGGCAAACGAGGCGGCGGTCATGCGCACCGGCAGCCAGTCGATCACCGCGAAAGTCCGGCGCGAGAACTCGCCGAAGCTGTCGGCGGCCATGCCGGTGTCGGTACCCCAAGCCCGCGCGAAGTGCCGCGCCAGTCGATAGAGGACGGCACCGGCCGGCCCGAACAGGGCAAACAGGATCAGCGGCGCAAAGACATGGCGATGCGACGCCACCAGTGCCTCCTCGATCGCCAACCGTGCCACATCGCTCGAACCGAGACGGTCGGCCTCGATACCTCGCCACTGATACAGCAATTGCCTCGCCTGGCCGATTTCCCCCGCGTTCAAGGCGACGTGAATGGCGGTGTAGTGATGACTGAACTGGCGAAAGCCCATGGTCAGGTACAAGACGGCCACGGCGAGCAGCAAGGCCAGCAACGCGCTGCTCCAGAAGGCCAGCAGTTGCGCGACCAGCATCAGCGCCGTCGGCAGCGCCACGCCAATCAGCCAGGCGGCCAAGCCGTGGTGGCGTTGACCCGCGTTGAAGCGGTCCTCCAACCACCGCGACCAACGCGCCAGGAGGTCGTCAATCCGACCGATCGCGAGCGGCCGGAACTGTTCGATCACCAGCGCGGCGATGATGGCAAGTATGGTCATGGCCGTGGCCGCGCGGCGGGCATCTCACTCATCGCCGAGCAGGCACCGGCGCAGATTGACCAGCATGCCGGCCGTGGCGCCCCAAATATAGCGTTCCTGCCAGGGCACGGCCCAGTATTCGTGCACGGCGCCCCGCGCCTCGACCCGGTCGCGACGAAAATTGGCCGGATCGAGCAGGAAGCTCAGCGGCGGTTCGAATACATCGGCCACTTCGAAGTCGTCGAGCTTGAGATCCAGCGGCGGCGTCACCAGACCCACCACGGGTGTGATGGTGAAACCGGTGCCGGTCTGGTAACGGTTGAGCGTGCCGAGGACTTCCACCTGCCCTGGATCGAGGCCAACTTCCTCCTCGGCCTCGCGCAGCGCCGTCGCCGCGGGCGTCAGATCGCGCGGCTCGGAGCGGCCGCCCGGGAAGCTCACTTGACCGGCATGGTCGCGCAGATGACTGGTCCGTTGCGTCAGCAGTACCGTCAAGCCGGTGGCGCGGATCACGATGGGAATCAGCACGGCGGCCGGCAACAGCTCGGCATTGTGGCCGAGCAAAGTTTCGCCGAACCAGCCGTCGGGGGGCAGCGAGGCGGCGAAATCGCCGGACAGCCGGTCGCGCAGCCAGTCGGCGGTCAATACCGAAACGACATGGCTCGTCATCAGAATCGCTTCTTGAGGGTCATGGTCTGGCCGTCGCGCTTCATTTCCATGCGGTTGAGGAAGCTCATGCCCAGCAGCACGATCGGCAGATCCTGTTCGTGCACGGCGGCATCGACCTGATTGAGCATGACATCGCCAACCCTGACCGAGTTGAGCGTGACTTTCCAGACCCGCGTCGGCCCGTTTGCCGTCATCGACATCCCCGGCTCGCCCTTGCGGTAATCGATGTTGGCGTGGTCAGCGTCGGTCTTGCCCATGGCGACCAGCGTGGCGCCGGTATCGACCAGGAAACGCATGGGCGCGCCGTTGATGGTGCCGACGGTGAAGAAGTGCCCTTTCGGATCCGCGGTCAGCGCAACACTCGGCGCCTCGCGCACGTCGTTGCCGGCTGAAACCGCGTGCTGGCCAACGGTCAGCCGATGCCGCCGGCCATCGACCTGGAAGTGGGCGGCGCCATCTTCAATGGCAAGCAACTTGACGCCCTGAGGCGTCGTGGCACCAACAGGAATCGACAGCGGCCGACTGCCGTCGACGACGACCAACGCCTTGCCGGAGTAGAGGCCAACCAACGACACGTCGGTGGCATGCGCCGACAACGCCGCCCATCCCGTCGCCACCAGAGCGATACAATCGGCATACCGCAACATCCTGAATTGATTAAGCATGAAACCCGTCGCGATCTTTCGCCACGCTCCCGGAGAAGGCCCGGGCTATTTTGCCACATTCCTCGATGGCCGCTCGGTACGCTGGACGCTGCTCCGGATCGACGCGGGCGAGGCCGTGCCGGCGTCCGTCGACGCCTATGCGGGTCTTTGTTTCATGGGCGGGCCGATGAGCGTCAATGACGACCTGCCCTGGCTGCCGCCGACTTTCGCACTGATTCGACAGGCGGTCGAACGGGGCATCCCGGTGATCGGGCACTGCCTGGGCGGGCAACTGATCAGCAAGGCCCTGGGCGGCACCATCGCCAGGAATCCGGTGAAGGAACTGGGCTGGGGCAAAGTCAGTCGCGACGACACGCCGATCGCGGCATGGCTGGGCGATCTCGACGAATTCGAGGCCTTTCACTGGCACGGTGAAACCTTCACGATCCCGCCCGGCGCCACCCGCTTGCTGAAAAGCGAGTTCTGCGCCAACCAGGCCTTTGTCATGGGGCCGCACCTGGGCCTGCAATGCCACGTCGAGATGACCGAAGCCATGATCCGGCTCTGGAACCGGCAATGGGCAGAAGAAAACGCCGCGCCCGGCCCTTCCGTGCAGCGGCCCGAGGAAATGTACGAGCGCATCGGCGAACGCATCGCGGCCATGCGTCGCGCCGCCGACCAACTTTACGGTCGCTGGATCGCGGGCTTGCCCGGCTGACCGGCGCGCCATGCCGCCCGCGGTGGCGAGGCATCAGATCGCCGTCTGTCCACCATCGATGACCAGGGCCGAACCGGTGACGAAGCGCGCTTCATCCGAAGCCAGGTAAGCGACCGCGCCGGCGATCTCGTCGGGGCGCGCGTGATCGATCAAGGGCGACAGCCGGGCGAATACCGGCAGTTCGGCGTTGGCGGGCGGCGTGATGCCGCTGGTCATCGGCGTCAGCACCGATCCCGGACAGACGGCATTGACGCGCAGGCCCCGCGAGGCATACTCGACCGCCAGCGCCCTGGACAGGTTGAGCACGGCGGCCTTGGAAGCGCTATAAGGAGCGTTGTACGGCACGCCGATCATGCCTGCCACCGACGCGATATTGACGATGTTGCCGCGTGTCGCCAGCAGGTGTGGGATGGCCGCCCGGCACATGGCGAAGACACCATTCACGTTGATCGCGAAAACCCGCGCCCACTCTTCATCGGTCAGATCAGTGAAGTGCTTGAACATCAACACGCCGGCGATGTTGCACAGGATATCGAGCTTGCCGAAGCGCGCGACGGCTTGTGCCACGGCGCCATCGCAGGCGGCGCTGTCGCGCACGTCGAACACCCATGGCGTGACGTCGAAACCCTGATCGGCGAGCGCCTGGACTTCCTTGCGCAGAA
The DNA here is from genome assembly GCA_016704145.1 of Rhodocyclaceae bacterium. Lineage (GTDB taxonomy): Bacteria > Pseudomonadota > Gammaproteobacteria > Burkholderiales > Rhodocyclaceae > Fen-999. Next base: position 480,745 of record JADJAS010000001.1, read on the forward strand.
GATCGGCGTTGGCATCGCAGGCGAGGATGCGGGCACCTTCGCCAGCCAGCCGCTTCGTCGTGGCCAGCCCGATGCCTGATGCCGATCCCGTGATCAAGGCAGCCTTTCCTTCGAATCGTTGCATGTCAAACCTCCGGGTGATTGAACAAGCCATTGCCGAACCTCGTCCAGGCGGCGTCAAACGCTTCCCGACGGGTACATCATCAGCACTTCGGCGCTTCAGCCATCTTCGCGCATCCCGATCGGCACTGCTTGCCGGCTCAAGATGGCCGCTGGCCGAAGCGTGCCGCTAATCGCGGAAATTGCCGAAACTCAGCGGGTAGTCGGTCACGCTCCGTTTCACGAGCGCGATCGCTTCCTGCAGCACGTCGCGCTTGGCGCCGGTCACGCGCACGGCATCGCCATGGATGGTCGCCTGCACCTTGAGCTTGCTGTCCTTGATGAGCTTGATGATCTTCTTGCCGAGTTCCTGATCGATGCCCGATTTGATCTTCAGATCCTGCTTGGCCTTGTTGCCGGAAATGGCCTGCACATCGCCGATATCGAGGCGCTTGGTGCTCTCGCGCGCCTTCTTTTCCATTTCGGGGAACAGGATGTCCTTGACCTGGCCGAGCTGGAACTCGGAATCGCCGAAGATGGTGATCACCTTGTCCTTCTCGTTCAGTTCGAGGTGCGCCGAAGTACCCTTGAAATCGTAGCGATTGCCGACCTGCCGGCCGGCAACATCGACGGCGTTCTTCAGGGCCACCATGTCGACTTCGGAAGTGATGTCGAACGACGGCATGATGTCACCCGAAGTGACAAACGTAGTGGTAGGGCTCGTCCTTGACCTCGATGTCGAACGAGGAATTGCCCGGGACGCTGAAACTCTGGCCCGCTACGGCCGTCTGCCAGTCGCCGCCCTTGAGCCGGTAGCGGCAGCCACCGGCGACCGATTCCATGATTTCCGGCGCGCCGGTGTTGAAGGTCAGCGTCGCGGGCAGGATCACGCCGACGCTCTTGCGCGTGCCATCGGCGAACTGGACGGTATGGCTGACGCACTTGCCGTCGAAGTAGACGTTGGCTTTCTTGACGACGGAAACATTGTCGAATTGCGGCATCGTTAGATCCCCCACATTTTCTGGATGATGTTCTTGGCGATGAAACCGATCATGCCGAAGGCCAGCACGAAGAACAGGACGAAAGTACCCACCTTGCCGGCCTTCGACCGGTAGGCCAGCTCGCCGATGATGAACAGCATGAAGAGCATGAAGGCGCCGAGCCCGAAGGTGACGCCGAACTCCGATACCTGCTCCTCGGTGAAACCGAACATGCCTTACTTCTTGGGCCTGGAAGTCTTCGCCGACGTGGCTGGCTTGACAGTACGCTTCTGTCGCGCGTTCTCGGCAATGCGCATGCGCAGGGCGTTGAGCTTGATGAAGCCACCCGCATCCTTCTGGTCGTAGGCGCCGGCATCGTCCTCGAAGGTGGCGATAGTCGGATCGAACAGCGAATCGGTCTTGGAGTCGCGGCTGACCACGCTGACGCTGCCCTTGTAGAGCTTGACGCGCACCCAGCCGTTCACGGTCTGCTGCGTGTGGTCGATCAGGACTTGCAGCGCCTTGCGCTCCGGGCTCCACCAGTAGCCGTTGTACACCAGGCTGGCGTAGCGCGGCATCAGGTCGTCCTTGAGGTGCGCCACTTCGCGGTCGAGGCACACCGATTCGATGCCGCGATGCGACTTGAGCAGGATGGTGCCGCCGGGCGTTTCGTAGCAGCCGCGCGACTTCATGCCGACGTAGCGGTTCTCGACCAGATCGAGACGACCGACGCCGTGCCTGCCGCCGATCTGGTTGAGCATCGCCAGCAGTTCGTGCGCCTTCATCTTCTTGCCGTTGATGGCGACCAGATCGCCGGCCTTGAATTCGAGGTCGAGGTATTCGGGCTTGTTGAGGGCCTTTTCGGGCGACACCGTCCAGCGCCACATCGACTCCTCGGCCTCGGCCGACGGATTCTCCAGATGCCGGCCCTCGTAGGAGATGTGCAGCAGGTTGGCGTCCATCGAGTAGGGCGAACCGCCCTTCTTGTGCTTCATGTCGATCGGAATGCCATGCATCTCGGCGTAGGTCATTAGTTTCTCGCGCGAGAGCAGATCCCACTCGCGCCATGGCGCGATGACCTTGACGCTGGGCATTAGCGCATAGGCGCCGAGTTCGAAGCGCACTTGGTCGTTGCCCTTGCCGGTAGCGCCATGCGAAATGGCATTGGCGCCCACCTTCTTGGCGATCTCGATCATGCGCTTGGCGATCAGCGGCCGCGCGATCGAGGTGCCGAGCAGGTACTCGCCTTCGTAGAGGGCGTTGGCGCGGAACATCGGGAAGACGAAGTCGCGCACGAACTCTTCCCGCAGGTCGTCGATGAAGATGTTCTTCGGCTTGATCCCAAGCTTTAGCGCCTTCGCGCGCGCCGGCTCCAATTCTTCGCCCTGGCCGAGGTCGGCGGTGAAGGTGACCACCTCGCACTGATAGGTGTCCTGCAGCCACTTGAGAATAACCGAGGTGTCGAGGCCGCCTGAATAGGCGAGGACGACCTTGTTGGCTTTGCCGCTTTTCTTCACTTCGCTCATATTGGGTTCCCCAAAAATTACTGCGTGCGGTAGCTGCGATGGCAGGCGACGCAGGCGCCAGTGACGGCGGTCAGCGCCTGTAGCGACTTGGCTAGGTCGCCACTCCTCGCCGCCTTGGCGAAATCGCTGCCGGCGGCGTGCATGCCGCGGGCGATGCCGTGCATGTCGGCGGGCATGTGCATGCCGGGGCGGGCGTTCATCGGCGCGTTGCGATGACGACCCATGGCCGACAGGCCGATCTGGCCTTCGGCGGTATTGGCAGCGTCCGCGAACTTGCCGTCGCCGAGATCGGCGATGATGACATTCAATGCGGTCTGGAAGTCGAGCATTTCGGCGCGCATTTCGGCGCGCGCCTCCAGTGGCATCTTGACCAGTTGGCGCATGTCCTCGGCCGCAAAAGTCAGGCACGGCAGCACGCCGAGCAGCAGGCAGATCTTCCGTTTCATGACGGCACCTTGCCGAGCAGCAGGAATTCCATCAGCGCCTTCTGCGCATGCAGGCGGTTCTCGGCCTCGTCCCAGACGACGGAATGCGGACCATCGATCACTTCGGCCGCCACTTCCTCGCCGCGATGCGCCGGCAGGCAGTGCATGAACAGCGCATCGGTTCTCGCCGCCTTAATCATCTCGCCATCGACCTGCCAGTCGGCAAAAGCCTTCAGTCGCGCCTCGTTCTCGGCCTCGAAGCCCATCGAGGTCCACACGTCCGTCGTCACCAGGTCGGCGCTGCGTGCGGCGTCCATGGGATCGGCGAACTGCTCGAAGTGGTCGGTGCCGTAGAGACCCGCACGTTCCGGCTCGACCTCGTAGCCCGGGGGCGTCGAAACGTGGACGTTGAAGTCCAGCACTTCGGCGGCCTGCAGCCAGGTATTGCACATGTTGTTCGAGTCGCCGATCCACGCCACCGTCTTGCCCTGGATCGGGCCACGATGTTCGATGTAGGTAAAGATGTCGGCGAGGATCTGGCAGGGGTGGTACTCGTTGGTCAGGCCGTTGATCACCGGCACGCGCGAATGCGAGGCGAAGCGCTCGATGATGTCCTGTTCGTAGGTGCGGATCATCACCAGGTCGCTCATGCGCGAAATCACCTCGGCCGCGTCCTCCACCGGCTCGCCGCGCCCAAGCTGGGAGTCGCGGGTGTTGAGGTAGATGGCCGAGCCGCCCAACTGCTGCATGCCGGCCTCGAAGGACAGACGCGTGCGCGTGCTGGCCTTCTCGAAGATCATCACCAGCGTGCGGTCGGCCAGCGGCCAGTAACGCTGGTAGGCTTTGAACTGCTGCTTGATCCAGTGCGTGCGGGCAAACAGATGATCGAGTTCCTCCCGCCCGAGATCCTTGAACTGAAGGAAATGCCTGACGGGTCCCGGCACCGGCACGATCACGCTCCGAGGAACTTCCGGATCAGCCTGGACAGCTTGTCCACGAGCTGGCGGGCGTCGGCATCGGTGTAGATCAGCGCTGGCAGCAGCCGGATGACCCGGTCGGCCGTGACATTGATCAGCAAACCGTCGGTCAGGCCGAGACCGACGATCTCGCCGCACGGCCGGTCGAGTTCGACGCCGATCATCAGGCCATCGCCCCGGATGTCAACGACACCCGGCACGCCCTGCAGCTCGCCGCGCAGTCCACCCCGTATGGCATTGCCAAGCTCCACGGCGCGCGCCAGCAGACCATCCTGCTCGATCACGTCGATCGTGGTCAGCGCTGCCGTGCAGGCGAGCGGATTGCCGCCGAAGGTGGAGCCGTGATTGCCGGCCTTGAAGACACCGGCGGCGGGACCGGCGGCCAGGCAGGCGCCGATCGGCACGCCCGAACCCAGGCCCTTGGCCAGCGTCATGACATCCGGCTTGATGCCGGCGTGCTGATGGGCAAACCAAACGCCGGTACGGCCAATGCCGCATTGCACCTCGTCGACCATGAACAGCCAGCCCTTCTCGTCGCAGATGCGACGCAGGCCCTGCATGTATGCGTTGTGCGCGACATGGATGCCGCCCTCGCCCTGGATCGGCTCGAACAGCACGGCGATGACGTTCGGGTTGTTCGCCGCCACTTGCTCGATGGCCGGCAGGTCGTCGAAGGGCACGCGGACGAAGCCCGACACCAGCGGCTCGAAGCCGGCTTGCACCTTGCGGTTGCCAGTGGCGGAAAGCGTCGCCAGCGTACGCCCATGGAAGGCGTGCTCCATGACGATGATGGCCGGCTGGTCGATCTCCCGCCGATGGCCGTACATCCGCGCCAGCTTGATTGCCGCCTCGTTGGCCTCGCAACCCGAATTGCAGAAGAAGACCTCGTCCATGTCGGCCAATGCCACCAGCCGGTCGGACAACATCTCCTGCTCGCGCACGCGGTAGACGTTCGAGGCATGGAGGATACGCCCGGCCTGTTCGCCGATTGCTCGCACCAGCCGGGGATGGGCATGGCCAAGGGTATTGACGGCGATGCCGGCCAACGCATCGAGATAGCGCCGCCCCTGCTCGTCGTAGAGATGGCAGCCGTCACCATGGGTAAACGCGACCGGCTGCCGGTTGTAGGTATTCATGAGATGCGGCATAAAGGCTCCGCGCAAAAAAACAGACGGCGGCCACCATGGCCGCCGCCGTGCTCACAAGGGGCTTATCTTAAGTGAATTCGGGACAAAACGGAACAGCGAATGGCGTGACTGACCCGGATCAGCCGGCGCTTGCACGCTTCATGTCGTCGTAGCCAGCCACCGGCGTCCGCACGCCACCATGATGGCAAATGCACTCGATGATCTCGCAGTCGCGATACATCTGCCGCAGTTTCCGATGCGCCTCGGCCGGATCACGGCCATGAATCATCAGATTGTTGATCACCAGGCCGACGCGTGTTCTGATGCGGAAGCCATATTTGGTCAGCACGGGTGGCAACATGAAAACCCCTTTCCGATCAGAAAGTTCGGCGCGATTATATTGAGCCGATATCAGGTACGCAAGGTAGCGTCCTATTTCTGCGGACATTGTTGCCGACATCCATTGGCGCCAAGCAAAAGAAAACGGGCCGCAATGCGGCCCGTTTCCGGGGAATGGCGACGATGTGCCGATCAGAGTCCCTTGATCGCGGCCGACAGACGACTCTTGTGGCGGGCTGCGGCGTTCTTGTGGATGATCCGCTTGTCGGCGATGGAATCGATCACGGCTTGCGACTCCTTGAACACCGATTGCGCCGCGACCTTGTCGCCGGCGCCGATCGCCTTGCGAACCTTCTTGATTGCGGTGCGCAGCGTCGAGCGCAGGCTCATGTTGTGGGAACGCTGTTTGACGGCTTGACGGGCACGCTTGCGTGCCTGGGCGCTATTGGCCATGGATATGATCTTCCCGTTGGTGTGACGAAAAGTGGCGGATTATATGGAGACGCGGCGCGCTTTGCAACACCCACGATCACGCGCGGAACCGATACCATTGCCGCCATGAGTTCCCCCCGAAGCCTGCTGCGCTCGCTGGCCACCGTCAGCGGCATGACCCTACTTTCGCGCATTCTCGGCTTTGCGCGGGATTTCGTGATCGCACGCGCTTTCGGCGCCGGCATGATGACCGACGCTTTCTTCGTCGCCTTCCGCTTGCCCAACCTGTTGCGCCGGCTGTTTGCCGAGGGCGCATTCTCGCAGGCATTCGTTCCGATGCTCGCCGAGTACAGAAACCGCCGCGGTGATGGCGAAACCCGACAACTGGTGGACCGCGTGGCCACGCTCCTATTCGTCACGGTCGCGCTGGTCGCGCTGCTCGGCATTGTCGGCGCACCCTTGCTGATCCACGTGTCGGCTCCTGGATTCGCCAGCGACGCGGGCAAGTTCGGGCTCACCGTCGAACTTGCCCGCATCACCTTCCCCTACATCCTGTTCATGGCCTTGGTAGCGCTGGCGGCGGGCATTTTCAATACCTGGAGCCGCTTCGCGCTGCCCGCCTTCACGCCGGTGTTGCTCAATCTCTCGATGATCGGCATGGCCCTGTTCGCGGCGCCCTGGTTCGATCCGCCGGTGCTGGCGCTTGCCTGGGCGGTGTTTATCGGCGGCGCGCTGCAACTCGCCATCCAGTTGCCGGCGCTCCGCCGCCTCGGCATGTTGCCCCGCTGGGACTGGGCGCCGCGCGACGCCGGCGTCCGGCGAATGCTGACTTTGATGGGGCCGGCCGTCATTGGCGTCTCGGTGGCCCAGGTGTCGCTGCTGATCAACACCATCTTCGCCTCCTTCCTGCCGTCCGGCAGCGTCTCGTGGCTGTATTACGCCGACCGTCTGATGGAGTTCCCCGCCGGCTTGCTGGGCGCCGCGCTCGGCACCATCCTGCTGCCCAGTCTGGCGCGATGCCACGCCGCCGAGCGTCGCCAGGAATTCTCCGCGCTGCTCGACTGGGGGCTGCGCCTGACGCTGATGCTGACATTGCCCGCGGCGCTGGCGCTGGCGATGCTGGCCGTACCGCTGCTCGCCACGCTGTTCCATCATGGTGCGTTCTCCGCCAACGACGTACTCCAGACTCGCTCGGCCCTGGTCGCCTACAGCATCGGCCTGGCCGGCCTGATTCTGGTGAAGGTGCTTGCCCCGGGCTTCTACGCCCGCCAAGACATTCGAACGCCAGTGCGCATCGCCGTCGTGACGCTACTCGCCACGCAGGCGATGAACCTGGCCTTCATCGACTGGCTCAAGCACGCGGGACTGGCGCTGTCGATCGGGCTGGCATCCTGCCTGAACGCCGGACTGCTGTTCCGTGGCCTTCGTCGGGCGGATGCCTACCATCCGGCGCCCGGCTGGCGGCCATTTCTCCTCAAGCTGGGAGCGGCGCTGATGCTGCTGGCGGCAGTGCTGTGGTTCGCGACGGGCGAGGAGTCGTCCTGGCTGGCCATGCCGTTCGGCGAACGCTTGGCCCGGTTGAGCGGAACCATCGCCGCCGGCATCGTCACCTACTTCCTTGCGTTGTTCGCACTCGGCTTTCGCCTGGGCAATTTCCGCCGCCAGGCTTGATGGTCGCGCCGGACATGTAACAAACTGCCACAGTATCGCCGTACCGCGTACCCGCGATCCCGGGCAGAATTCCGGCGGCGGTTCAACCGGACCGGCTGATACGAATCACATCACTCAACTCTTGCGGGGAGATACAAGAATGAAAGCACTCGGGATTGTCCTGGCGTCGACCGGACTGGCATTTGCCACGCTGGCCCACGCGCAGCAAGCGGCTACCGCGCCCGCCGCCCCGGCCGCGGCACCGGCCGGCAATCACGCCATGGAAGGCGTGGCGGCTTGGTATGGCCACAAATTCGCCGGCAGGCGAACGGCCTCGGGCAAACGCTTCAACCCCAATGCCATGACCGCGGCACATCCCACACTGCCTTTTGGCACGCGCGTCAACGTCACCAACACCCGAAACAATCGCAACGTGCTGGTAACGATCAACGACCGCGGCCCAACCTCGCCGAAGCGCATGCTCGATGTCAGCGTCGCCGCCGCCAAGAAGCTCGGCTTCGTCCGCGCGGGGCTGACCGAGGTCAAGCTCGAGATCGCCAACTAAGCCTCGCCCCGCCGGCGCGCAATATCGCGCCCCAGCAAACAAAGGGCCGCCCCATCGGGGCGGCCCTTTGTTTGCTGCCAGTCCCGGGCTCGATCAGGCCACCAAGGGCACGATCAGCAACGCGACGATGTTGATGATCTTGATCAGCGGGTTCACCGCCGGGCCGGCGGTATCCTTGTAGGGATCACCCACGGTGTCGCCGGTCACGGCGGCCTTGTGGGCCTCCGAACCCTTGCCACCGTGATTGCCGTCCTCGATGTATTTCTTGGCATTGTCCCAGCAACCACCGCCCGTGGTCATCGAGATGGCGACGAAAATACCCGTGACGATGGTACCCATCAGTACACCGCCAAGCGCGCGCACGCCCGCACCGGGACCCATGAGGAAATTGAGGGCAACCGCGGTGACGACCGGTACCAGCACCGGCAACAGCGAGGGAATCATCATTTCCTTGATCGCCGCCTTGGTCAGCATGTCGACACAAGTGCCGTACTCGGGCTTGGCCGTGCCTTCCATGATGCCCTTGATCTCGCGGAACTGGCGACGAACCTCGACCACCACCGAGCCGGCGGCGCGACCAACCGCTTCCATGCCCATGGCAGCGAACAGATAAGGCACCATGCCGCCGATGAACAGGCCGATGATGACGGCCGGATCGGACAGATCGAAGGCAAAGTGCTTGCCGAGACCTTCGAGACCATGGGTGAAGTCGGCGAACAGCACCAGCGCGGCCAAGCCCGCCGAACCAATGGCGTAGCCCTTGGTGACCGCCTTGGTGGTGTTGCCGACCGCGTCGAGCGGATCGGTGACCCCACGCACGGAATCGGGCAACTCGGCCATTTCGGCGATGCCACCGGCGTTGTCGGTGATCGGGCCGTAGGCGTCGAGCGCAACGATGATGCCGGCCATCGACAGCATCGATGTCGCGGCAATCGCGATGCCGTACAAGCCACCCATGGTATAGGCCGCCCAGATCGAGGCACACACCGCCAGCACCGGCCAGGCCGTCGCCTTCATCGAAACGCCAAGGCCGGCGATGATGTTGGTGCCGTGGCCCGTGGTCGAAGCCTGCGCCACGTGACGCACCGGCGCATATTCGGTGCCGGTGTAGTACTCGGTGATGTACACCATCAGTCCGGTAAGCACCAGGCCGACCACCGAGGCGCCGTAGAGGCGCATGTGCGCGCCACCACTGATGCCCATGACGGCATCGAGCGCGTGATCGTCGATGAAGTTCATGGTGATCGGATAGAAGGCGATCAGCGCCAGCACGCCGGCGGCGATCAGACCTTTGTAAAGCGCGGTCATGATCTTCTGGCCAGGCGAATGCTTGACGAAGTAAACACCGATGATGGAAGCGATGATCGAGAAACCACCCAGCACCAGAGGATAGATCACCGCCTGCTCCGCGAAGCCCTTGAGCATCAGGGCACCGAGTAGCATGGTGGCGACCATGGTCACCGCATAGGTTTCGAACAGATCGGCGGCCATGCCGGCACAGTCGCCGACGTTATCGCCGACGTTGTCGGCGATCACCGCCGGGTTGCGCGGATCATCCTCGGGAATGCCGGCCTCGACCTTGCCGACCAGGTCGGCGCCGACGTCGGCACCCTTGGTGAAGATGCCGCCGCCCAGACGTGCGAAGATCGAGATCAGCGACGAACCGAAGCCCAAACCGACCAGCGGGTGCAGGATTTGATCCATGCTCTGGTCGCCGCCGTTGGCCTTGAGAAAGGCATAGTAGCCCGCCACGCCGAGCAGGCCGAGGCCCACCACCAGCATACCGGTGATCGCGCCGCCCTTGAAGGCGACATTGAGCGCCTCGTTGATGCCGGCGCGCGCAGCCTCCGCCGTGCGCACGTTGGCGCGCACCGACACGTTCATGCCGATGAAGCCGGCGGCACCGGACAATACGGCGCCGATGACGAAACCGACCGCGGTCGACATGCCGAGAAACACGCCCATCAGGATCGCCAGGGCGATGCCGACCCAGGCGATCGTCGTGTACTGCCGTTTCAGGTAGGCTTGGGCACCTTCCTGGACAGCGGCTGCGATCTCGCGCATGCGATCGTTGCCGCTCGGTTGCCCATTGATCCACTGGGCGGAGATCCAGCCATAGGCGATCGCCGCCACGGCACAGATCAGTGCGAATATCAATCCGGTCGTCATCTACTCCCTCCGTTCTAGAAATGATCGGGCCGATTCTGGCAGGCCCTTGAAAAACAGAGGGCGCCCCCGATGGCGCGCCCTCGGCCTCCCTCGCTAGACCTTGAATTCGGGCAGTCTCCTCGCCACGGCCACGTTTTTCAAGGTGACATACCTCGGCAACCCATCCCGGTACGGCGGGTAGTCCTCGCCTTTTATGAGCGGCGCGAGATAAGTCCTGCATTTATCGGTGATGCCGAACCCGTCCGGACTGATGAAGTTCTTGGGCATCATCTTCTCGACGTTGGCCACTTTCGATAGCGGCGCCAGACCGACCTTCCACCTGTACGGCTTGTCGGAAACACGATCGATGGTCGGCATCACCGAGTTGTGGCCCCGGAGGGCGCATTCGACGGCCGCCTTGCCGGTCGCGTAAGCCTGCTCGACGTCGGTCTTCGACGCCACGTGCCGCGCGGCGCGCTGCAGGTAGTCGGCAACGCCCCAGTGGAACTTGTGGCCGAGCGCATCCTTGACCATGTTGGCGACGACCGGCGCGGCGCCGCCCAGTTGGGCATGGCCGAAGGCGTCGCGCGTGCCCTGTTCGGCGAGGAACTTGCCGTCTGGCCAGTGGCAGCCTTCGGAAACGACCACGGTGCAGTAGCCGAACTTCTTGACCAAGGCATCTACCTTGGCCAGAAACTTCGTCTGGTCAAACGGCACTTCGGGGAAGAGCACGACGATGGGCAGTTCGAAGTCCTTGGTCGAGGCCATGGCGCCGGCGGCGGCGATCCAGCCGGCATGACGCCCCATCACTTCGAGCACGAACACCTTGGTCGAGGTCTTGGCCATCGAGCGCACGTCGTAGGTCGCTTCCAGCGTCGACACGGCGATGTACTTCGCCACGGAGCCGAAGCCCGGGCAGTTATCGGTAATCGGCAGATCATTGTCCACGGTCTTCGGCACGTGGATGGCTTGGAGCGGATAGCCCATGGCTTCGCCCAGTTGCGAGACCTTGAGACAGGTATCCGCGGAGTCGCCGCCGCCGTTGTAGAAGAAGTAGCCGATGTTGTGGGCCTTGAAGACCTCGATCAGGCGATCGTATTCGCGCTTGTTGGCTTCCAGACTCTTCAGTTTGTAGCGGCAGGAACCGAAGGCGCCGGCGGGCGTGTGACGCAGCGCTGCGATGGCGGCTGCCGATTCCTTGCTGGTGTCGATCAGGTCCTCGGTGAGGGCGCCGATGATGCCGTTGCGGCCGGCGTAGACCTTGCCGATCTTGTCCTTGTGCTTGCGCGCGGTTTCGATGACGCCGCAGGCGGAAGCATTGATCACCGCGGTGACGCCGCCGGACTGGGCATAGAAGGCATTCATTTTCTTCGTTGCCATGTCGCCTCCTATTGCAGCGCGGCGAAAGCAGCGTCGCGAACGCCCTCGACCTTGCCCTGGCCGTCGATCCTGCGGTACTTCGGCGCGCCGGACTGGCCACTGTCGGCCCACTTGCCGTAATAGCCGAGCAGCGTTTCGGTCTGCTGATGATAAATCTCCAGCCGTTTCAGCACGGTTTCTTCCTTGTCGTCGTCGCGCTGAATGAGGGGCTCGCCGGTGACGTCGTCCTTGCCTTCGACTTTCGGCGGATTGAACTTGACATGATAAGTGCGACCGGATGCCACATGCACGCGCCGGCCGCCCATGCGGGCGACGATCTCGCTGTCCGGCACATCGATCTCGAGCACGTAGTCGATCGGCACGCCGGCTTCCTTCATGGCCTCGGCCTGCGGGACGGTGCGCGGGAAACCGTCGAACATGTAGCCGGCCTGGCAGTCCGCCTCCTTGAGGCGATCCTTGACCAGGCCGATGATGATGTCGTCGCGCACCAGACCGCCAGCATCCATGATCTTCTTCGCCTCAACGCCCAGCGGTAAACCCGCCTTGACCGCGGCGCGCAGCATGTCGCCGGTGGAAATCTGCGGAATGCCGAACTTTTCCTTGATGAAACTGGCCTGGGTGCCCTTGCCGGCACCGGGTGGGCCCAATAGTATCAGACGCATAATGTCTCCCTATGCGCAAACTAATCGTTGGATTATATTGATTTATCGGGCTCCACTCCAACTGCGCGAAACATAAACCCGTTTATCGACGCGCCTCAATTGAGTTGCGAATGACGGGATTGTCCGCCCTTATGCAAACCCACCGGCGAACAGCGCGCGCACGCGCCCGAGGTCCTCGGGCGTATCGACGCCCGGCTGGGGAGGATGATCGAATACCGCGACGCGAATATCATGGCCGTGCCACAGCACGCGCAACTGCTCCAGCGACTCGATGCCTTCGAGGGCTGACGGCGCCAGCTTGCCGTAGCGCCGCAGGAAGCCGCAGGTGTAGCCGTAGATGCCGATGTGGCGCAGCGCGCCGAGATTGACGGGCAATTGCCGCCTGTCCGCGGCGAAGGCATCGCGCGGCCAGGGGATCGGCGCCCGCGAGAAATACAGCGCCCGGCCAGCCACGTCGCGGACAACCTTGACCACGTTGGGGTTGAAGAAATCGTCGGCCGAAGTCAGCGGATGCGCCGCCGTCGACATCGCGGCCGGCGTGCCGCCACGGCTGACTGTCAGCGCATCGGCCACCGCATCGATCAGCGCCGGCTCGATCAACGGCTCGTCGCCCTGCACATTGACGACGACATCCTCGTCGGCCCAGCCCATGGCATCCGCGACTTCGGCGATGCGGTCGGTGCCGCTGGCGTGATCGGCGCGGGTCATCAGGACGCGATGGCCATGGGCCGCCACCGCTTCCCGCACGCGCTCGTCGTCGGTAGCCACGCAAACGTCATTGGCGGAACTCTTCAGCGCGGCCTCGACGACGCGCACCACCATCGGCTTGCCGGCGATATCGGCCAGCGGCTTGCCCGGCAGGCGCGTAGACGCGTACCGCGCCGGGATCACGACGTGAAACGACACCTCAATCCTCGTCGGCGGGCATCTGCCGCGCCTCGTCCTCAAGCATGATCGGAATGTCGTCCTTGATCGCATAGGCCAGCCGGCACGGCTTGCAGACAAGTTCCATCTTGTCCTTACGATGGTCGAGCGGGCCCTTGCAGAGCGGGCAGACGAGGATTTCAAGCAGGCGGGCGTCCATCGATTTTCTCCAGGATGAATTGCGCGAGATCCGGCGTCACGGTGGCCGTGACCGGCAGCACCCAGACGGCCATCTTGGTGAGACCGCGAAATTTTACCGCGTCCTTTTCCGTGGCCAGGATGGCGTCGCCATCGAAAGCCAGATCGGCGGCGGTGTAGGCGTGATGATCGGGAAACGCATGCGCAGTGAATGCCAAGCCAAGCGCCGCCAGATGATCGAAAAAGCGTTGTGGCTCGCCGATTCCCGCCACCGCGTGCAGGCGCAGGCCGGCCAGGTCGTGCGGCGTGGCGCCGCGACTGACTTCGCCGAGCCGCCGGAATTCGCCGCCGACCAGCGTCATGCGAAAGGCGGCATCGCCGGACCAGCCGTTGGCCACCACGGCATCGACGCTGTCCAGCCGGGCGATGGGCTCGCGCAGCGGCCCGGCCGGCAGCGGCCAGCCGTTCCACAAGCCGCGCCGATCGACCACGGCGATCTCGACATCGCGCACCAGACGGTTGTGCTGCAAGCCATCGTCGCAGAGAATCACGTCGCAGTCCGGATGTTCCGCCAGCAGCGCCCGGCCGGCCGCGACGCGATCGCGTCCAACGACCACCGGACAACCGGCCCGGCGCGCGATGAGCAAGGGCTCGTCGCCCACCGCTTCCGGCGTGTCGCCAAGGCTGACTTTGTGCACGCCAGCCACGCCGCCGCCGTAGCCGCGGCTGACGACGCCGGGCTTGCGACCGCGGCGCCCGAGTTCATCGACCAGCCAGATGACCAGCGGCGTCTTGCCGGAACCGCCGGCCGTGATGTTGCCGACGACGACGACGGGAACAGCGAGCCGTTCGCCCCGCAAGATGCCGAAGCGATAGAGGATCCGCCGCAGGGCGACGACAGCGAAGAACAGCAGTCCAAGTGGCAGCAGCAGCCAGGCCGGCGGCCCGCGTTGCCGCCAGACGCTTTCAACGCTGCGCTTGCTGGGTGGCAAAGGAGATGTGCGAAAGCCCGGATTGCTGGGCGGCCTGCATGACGTCGATGACGCTCTGGTGCGTCGCCTTGGCGTCGGCGTTGATAATCACCACCGGTTCCCTGGCGTCGCCGGCGGCACTCCGCAGCGCCGCGCCGATCGCCGCCACGTCACGGCCCGCGACGGGCACCTTGTTAACCATGACGTCGCCGGTCGCGGTGACCATGACATTGATCTCGTTCGGCTGGTCCTTCTGCGCCTGCGCGTCGGCGGTCGGCAGGTTGATTTCCAGGCCGGCGAACTTGGAGTACGTGGTGGTGATCATCAGGAAGATCAGAATCACCAGCAGCACGTCGATCATCGGGATCAGGTTGATCTCCGGCTCCTCGCGCAGGCGGCCCTTCTGGAAGTTCATGTTCAGTTCCGCTCGCCGTGCACCAACTCGACGAGCTTCACGGCCTGTTGCTCCATCTCGACGACAAAGCCATCGACCTGCGCCCGAAAGTGCCGGTAGAAGATCATCGCCGGGATGGCAATGATGAGCCCGAAACCCGTGTTGTAGAGCGCTACCGATATGCCGTGGGCAAGCTGCTGCGGGTTGTTGCCGGCACCCGTGGCCGCGCCGAAAATCTCGATCATGCCGACGACCGTGCCGAACAGGCCCATCAGCGGACTGATCGAGGCGACGGTGCCGAGGCTGGTGAGAAAGCGCTCCAGATCGTGCGCGGCGCTGCGGCCGGCCTCCTCGATCGCTTCTTTCATCACGTCACGCGAACTGCGGACGTTGCGCAAGCCCGCGGCAAACACGCGGCCCAGGTGGGAATGCGCGTTCAGGCGCTTCAGCGTTTCCTCGTTGACGCCGTGCTGGCGGTAATCGTTGACCACGCTCGCCAGCAGCCCGGACGGCACCACCTTGTTCCGCCGCAAGGCGGCGGCGCGTTCGATGATCAGGGCCACGGCGATCACCGACGTGAGCAACAAGAAATAAATCGGCCAGCCGGCAGCCTGAATGATGGCGAACACGATCGCTCCCAGGAACTCGAACAAGCGCGCACTTTAGCCTTCGAGCAGCGATTGGGCAAGGCGCGGGGCGGCATGGCGCGACCATGGCCGCTGCTAGAATCGGCGGCCATGGACGACTCCGAAGATGGTACCGTCGCCGCCGGAACCTGGCTGGCGCGGCTGCTGGGCTCGCGTCCGGTCGAAACCGCCAGCCTGGGTCGATCGTTCGCGCCCGCGCTGGCGATGCTGGCAGCCGACGCAATGGCGCGGCAACGTCGATTGCTGGTGGTCACGCCCGACGATCAGTGCCTCGCCGACATTTCCAATGCCATGGATCTCGAACTGCGGCCGCTCTGTCTGGTGCTGCCCGCCGCCGATCCCGCCTGCCGCATTGCGCTGCGCGCCACCCTGTCCCTGCTGAAAAGCCGATTGACGCGCACCGGCAGTGTCGCGGAAGGCCCGGTCTGGGCGCGGCAGCGCGAACGGATGGCTCGTCTGGCGATGCCTTGGCGCCGCTGCATCGAGTGGAGTCAGCGCGACATCGACGCCGAGCCGTGGCCACGCGGACTGGAATCGCTGTTCCCGGTGTGCATCATGCCGTGGTCGCTGGCGCGGGTCGCCGCCGCCGCGCCGGACTGGGTGGTGCTGATGGAAGTCGAGCGACTCGCGGAACATGCCACCGACCGGCATCGGCCATGGCCGATGGCGGAACGGACGCTGCGGCTGACAGCCGCTGACGCGCGAGCATCGGCCGTGCTGCCGATCAACCGCCGGCGCACCCGCGCGGCCGAACTGGAGTTGCTGACCCAGGAGCTGTCCGAACTCGAACTCGAATTGGCCACCGCCCAGGCCGAGATCGCCGGCTTCACCAGGCACTATCAGGCCATGATCGGCTCGCGCATGAGCATGCTGGACTCGCTGCGCGCCGAACTCGCGACGCGGGCGGCCGAGCGCAATCCACGCGATCCCGCGGCCCGCCGCGAGGCCGAGACCGCGACGGCGCGCGCCCGCCACAGCCAGGAGGACAACGAACGACTGGCTCGCTTCGATCTGCCCGACGGCGAGTCCGTGGCCGCGAGGCACTTCTCGCCGACCGACGATCTCAAGCGGCTGTACCGGAGGCTGGCGCAGCGGATTCACCCCGATCGCGCGCGCGACGACGACGATCGCGCCTGGCGGCATCATCTGATGGCCGAAGCCAATCGCGCCTATCGGGCCGGTGATGAAGTCGCCCTGCGGGAAGTCATGGCCCTGTGGCGCGAGGGGCCCCGGAACGGGATGACCGCCCCGTCGGACGACGACGGCTTCACCACGATGCTGGCGAGCCTGAAGCGGCGCATCGCCGACATCGAGCGTGATCTGAATGACCTTTTCGGCTCAAAACTGTACGAACTGTTCACCGCTTGCCACATCGCCCGCCGGGCTGGCCGCGACCTGCTGGCGGAAATGGCGGCGCGGCTGGACGCGGACACCGCCGAGGCGCGCGCGCGACTGGCGGCCACCGCCGCTTGCCCCTAGTTCAGGCTGCGCGAAGCACCCCTGGCCATGCGCTCGAGGAAGGCCTGGGCGCGAGCGTGACCGAGTGACGCCGCTGAACGCAGCCACTTCATCGCCCGCGCTCGCCTGGCCGGACTGGCCGCACCGCGATAATAGGCGCTGCCCAGTTCGTACTGGGCATCCATTTCTCCCAGTTCCGCCGAGCGGGCCAGCCAGCGCAATCCGGCCTCGCGGTCACGGCGGGCGCCACACCCGTGTAGCAGGCAGTAGCCGAGGCTGTACATGGCGTAGGCATCCTCGTGCTGGGCAACCGCCTGTTCGTACCAACGCACCGCTTCGCGCTCGCTCTTGGTCACGCCCCAACCGAAGAAATACATGTCGCCCAAGGCGATCTTGGCGTCGAACAGCATCGCCGCCTTGCGGTACCAGACCACGGCCTGCGACAGATCCGGCGCGGCGCCAACGCCATGACGCAGGCATTCCGCCAGCATCAGTGCGGCGCGCCGATGGCCCAGCTCCGCCGCTTTCCGGTAGCAATTGACCGCATCCTCCAAGCGTGCGGAACCACTGTTCAGGAGGCGTTCGCCGCGCGCGAACCAATAGCGCTCGATTTCGCCGAGTGCCGAGGCCCAGCCGGCCTCGGCGGCCGACCGTAGCATGGCCTCGCCGGCGGCGGGATCCGCCGACGCGCCGATGCCGTATAGCAAACAACGCCCGAGTTCCGCCAAACCGTGCGGGTCGCCGGCGCCGGCAGCCGCCCGAAAGCAGTCGACGGCCGCGACCGGATCGGCATCGGTGCCGATGCCGAGTTCCAGGCATTCGCCAAGCCACACGTTGGCATGGGGATCGCCGGCGCGCACCGCCCGCCGATACCAGGCCAGCGCCAGCGGTTTGTCCTCGGCCACCGCGTCGCCCCAGCGGTAGCAATGCGCGATCTTCAGGCAGGCACGGGCGTGGCCGAGTCGCCCCGCCTGGCGCCACCAGCGCAGCGCCTCGTGACGGTCGGCATCGCCGCCCACGCGGCCGTTCGCACGCACTTCACCGAGCTCGTAAGCCGCCTCGCGGCTGCCTGCCTCGGCCGCCCGCCGGTACCACTCGACGCCGGCGGCACGATCGATACCGACACCGATGCCGAAAAAGTGGCACTGTCCCAGCATGAACATGGCGCCGCACAGCCCTTGGTCGGCCGCCGGGCGAAACCAGGCCATCGCCCCGGCCTGATCGACGGCGACGCCCTCGCCGGCATACAGGCAGAGGCCGAGGGCGAACATCGCGGTGACGGCTCCGGATTCGGCGGCGAGCCGCCAGAGGCGCACCGCCTCGGCGCGGTTTTCGCCGGTGCCACGGCCAAAGAAATGACAGCGCGCCAGCAGGTCGAGGCCGCGGCGTTCATCCTTGCCCGCGGCCAGCGAAAGAAGACGCGCCGCCTCGTGGTAATCGCGCGGTACACCCTGGCCGTGATACAGCAGCCAGCCCAACACGGCCTCGCCCGCGCCGCAGCCGGATTCCGCGCTGCGGCCGGCCCAACGCAGCGCCTCGGTGGCGCTGCGCGGCACCCCGGTGCCCGTGACGTGACGCCAGGCCATTTCAGCCTGCGCGGCCGGATTGCCGCCCGCCGCCATCCGCTTGAGTTCGATGAGACGGACCTGGCGCCAGAAACCATCCGCCGGACCGAGCAGTTCCAAGCCCTCGGTCGCACCGCGTTCGACCAGGCTGCTCTCCAATACCTCGCGAAAGAGTCCGAGCAGCGCGGAAGAACGCAAGGGCAGCAAGGGTGTCGCGGCAGTGTCGATCGAGTCCATGTCCGCGAGGTTAGCGGGTGGCACGCCGAATCGTTTTCCACAAAAACTGTGGAAAAGTCTGTGAATCTTCAGTCAGCAGCCGCGCTAAGTCCACGGCCGGCAAGGCGATTCCTTGGATCGACGCTTAAATCGGCAGCAAAAATACCCTTATAAGTCAAATGATTAAAAAGACACCCCTGATGTCGTGGGCGTTTCCGGACGATGACCCCGACAATAGCCGACCTTGTGGATCAGGTAAGATGATCTCGGCACCTCACCCACCGACCCACCGGCATCATTGATGGAAATCCTCACCGTCAGCGACCTCAATCACCTCGCCCGCGCTGCCCTGGAGCGGGAATTTCCGTTGCTGTGGGTCGCCGGCGAAGTGTCGAATTTGACGCGGGCTCCATCCGGTCACTATTACTTCACGCTCAAGGATGAGGCTGCCCAGGTCCGTTGCGCCATGTTTCGCTCGCGTGCCCAGTTGCTGCCGTGGAAGCTCGAGAACGGCCAGCAAGTGGAAGCACATGCGCTGGTGACGCTCTACGAATCGCGCGGCGAATTTCAGCTGAACGTCGAGGCGCTGCGGCGTGCCGGCCTAGGCAGGCTATACGAGGCTTTCCTGAAGCTGAGGGACAAGCTCGCGGCCGAAGGCTTGTTCGACGAAGCGCGCAAGCGGAAACTGCCTTGCTTCCCGCGCCGCATCGGCATGGTCACTTCACCGCGCGCCGCCGCGCTGCGCGATGTCGTGGCCGCGCTGGGGCGCCGCGCTCACCATCTGCCCATCATTATTTACCCGACCCTGGTCCAGGGTAGCGAAGCCGCCGGGCAGATCGCGGACACGCTCGACATCGCCGGCCGACGCGACGAATGCGATGTTCTGCTGCTGGTGCGCGGGGGCGGCAGCCTGGAAGACCTGTGGCCGTTCAACGAGGAAATCGTCGCGCGTGCCATCGCCGCCTGCCCGCTGCCCATCATCGCCGGCATCGGCCACGAAACGGACACCACCATCGCCGATCTCGCCGCCGACCGGCGCGCCGCGACGCCGACCGCCGCCGCCGAATTGGCCAGCGCCGGCTGGTTTGAAGCCAGGCGCGAACTGGCGTTGCTGCACCGGCAACTGCAGACTTTGACGGATCGCGCACTCGAACGGCGGATGCAGCAGGTCGACTGGCTAGGCAGGCGACTCATCCATCCTTCCGCCCGCCTGACCGCGACGCGCCAGCGCCTGGCTCACCTCGCGGACCGTTTGGCGGCCGCCGGTGAACGGCATCTGGCGCGACATCGGCACACGCTGGCGCCATTGGCCCTCCGCCTGGTCCGCGCCCGTCCCAATATCGAGATTCAACGCACACGGCTTGAGCGCCTGAACGCCGCACTCGATGCCCTGAACCCGAAGGCGGCCCTGGCCCGTGGCTATGCGCTGGCGCGCATGCCGGACGGACAACTGGTGCGTAGCCATCGCCAGCTCGAAAGGGGAATGTCCGTGCAATTGCAGTTTGCCGAAGGCGGGGCGGACACTATTGTCAACAGAATAATTCCCGACTAGAATGCTAGGACTTATAACCCTACCACCAACAGGAGAGAAACCATGGAACACACGCTGCCCCCCCTTCCCTACGCAATGGACGACTTGGCGCCCCATATGTCCAAGGAGACTTTCGAATACCACTACGCCAAGCACCATCAGGCCTATGTCACGAACCTGAACAACCTGATCAAGGGCACCGATTTCGAAAACAAGTCGCTCGAGGACATCGTCAAGACCGCGCCGGCGGGTGGCGTCTACAACAATGCCGCGCAGGTCTGGAACCACAGCTTCTTCTGGAACTGCATGAAAGTCAGCGGTGGCGGCGCGCCGACCGGTGCCCTGGCGGACGCCATCAACAAGAAGTGGGGCTCGCTCGACGACTTCAAGAAAGCCTTCCAGGCATCGGCCGTCGGCAATTTCGGCTCGGGCTGGACCTGGCTGGTGAAGAAGGCCGACGGTTCCGTCGACATCGTGAACATGGGCGCGGCCGGCACGCCGCTGACCACCGGCGACAAACCGCTGCTCTGCGTCGACGTCTGGGAGCACGCCTATTACATCGACTATCGCAACCTGCGACCAAAGTTCGTCGAGACTTTCCTCAACAACCTCGTCAATTGGGGCTTCGCCGAGAAGAACTTCGGCTGAGCGACCACGGTGGCAAAATCGAATGAAGCGGGAGCCAAACGGCTCCCGTTTTTCTTCTCGGGCACCGTGCGGCAAACTGTCGCAGGTCGCCGAAGTACCTTGCGGTATGCTGCGCAGCCGTGACTCCCGCCCACCGTTCCCTGCTCGTCGATTTCGCCATCCTGCTGGCGCTGGCCGCGGTGGCGGTGATCGGCTATCTCTACTCGCCGTTGCTGCTGCCGAAAAGCGACGTGTCGGCGACGCCGGACCCGGGCTGCGACTTGAATCGCGGCGCGTGCCGGGCCAGACTGCCCGACGGTGGACAGGTCGAGTTGAGCTTGTCGCCGCATCCGATTCCCGTGGTCCGGCCGATGAAGATCCAGGCCCAAATCAGCGGGCCGGCCGCCGCGGCCATCGACCGCATGGAACTGGATTTTGCCGGCATCACCATGAACATGGGCTACAACCGCGTCACCCTGTCACCCCTGGGCAACGGGCGTTTCGCCGGAGAAACCTCCATTCCGGTCTGCATCACCGGCCGCATGAGCTGGCGGGGCACCCTGATCGTGACCACCGACCGGCGGCAGATCACCGTTCCGTTCGAATTCGAGGCCCCGCTCGCCGTCGGCGAGATGACCGACTGAGGCGACTGAACTCCGCATTACCCTTCCATCACGCAACTCCGAAAGGCACATCATGAGAAAACTTGCTCCCACCGCCCTTGCCCTAGCCATGGCCGCGCTGTCGATTTCCGCCGTCGCCGCCGGCACGGCCGACAGCATCGCCGTGGTCGACCCTTACGTGCGCATGGCGCCGCCGGGCGCCATGGCCACCGCCGCCTTCATGGTGCTGAAGAACGGCGGCGGCAAGGACGCCAAGCTGGTCAAGGCCGAGAACAGCGCCTCCAAGATCACCGAACTGCACACCCACCTCAACGAGGGTGGCGTCATGAAGATGCGCCAGGTGCCGGCCATCGACATCAAGGCCAATGGCGAGGCGGTGCTGCACCCTGGCGGTCTGCACGTGATGATGATCGATCTCAAGGCACCCTTGAAGGACGGCGACAAGGTCGCGATCACCCTCGGCTTCGAGGACGGTTCAAGCAAGCAGATCGAGGCCCCGGTGAAGAAGCCGATGCCGATGGCGGCGCCGATGGATCACTCGACGCACAAGCACTAACCGGCGCCCCGCCACGGCGCATTGGGGGGCGGCGCCGGGCCCGCCAACGCGCGAGGCGCGCCGTCAGGCCCTCACCGGCCGCTTGGCTAGCTTGCGCTGCAGCGTGCGCCGGTGCATCTTCAGCGCCCGCGCGGTGGCCGAAATGTTGCCGTCGTTCTCGTGCAGGATGCGCTGGATGTGTTCCCATTCCAGCCGGTCGACCGATAGTGGCACGGCGCCCGCCAGATTCTCGCGTGGGCTGTCCTCCTTTTCGTCGAATGCAGCGAGAATGGCCGCCACTTCGACCGGCTTGGCGAGATACTGCACGGCCCCGAGCTTGATGGCGTCCACCGCCGTGGCGATGCTGGCATAACCGGTCAGCACCACGATGCGGCAGGCCGGATTGATCTCCAGCAGCGGGCCGATCAGCGACAGCCCCGAAGCGCCATTGAGATTGAGGTCGAGCACGATGCCGTCCGGCATCTGCTGGCGCGCCATGACCAGCGCCTGGGCCGGCTCGGTGGCGCCCTCGACATCGTGGCCGCGGCGCTTCAACGCCCGCTTCAGAACGCCGTTGAAGGTTTCGTCGTCGTCGATGATGAGTATCTTGTCCATGAATCTCTTCGCGCCTCGTCAGGCTTGCTGCTTCTTCAAGGGCATGACGACGCGAGCGACGCCGCCTTCGTCGTTTTCCAGCGTCAACCGCCCGCCCAGCCGTGCGATGGCGGCTTGGGCCAGAAAGAGGCCGATGCCGCTCCCGCCGGCATGCGCGGGAAACGGTGCGCGGCCAGCTTGTTCCAGCACCGCCGGCGGGAAGCCCCGGCCGTTGTCGCGCACCTCGATCGTCACGTCGTCGCCTGTCCGAACAGCCGAAACCAACACCTTGGAACCGGCATCGGCGGCGTTGTTGAACAGGTTCAGCAGACCTTGTTCGAGCGTGGTGTCCACCGCGAAAGTCAGCCCCGGCGACACGCCGCTCGAGTCGAGCGTCGCCACGGCGCGCGGGCGCAGGTCGCGCCAGCGCGCGAACACCTCGCCCAGCCAGCGGTCCGGCTGGACCGCGCGAACGCTGTCGAGGCGCTCGGCGCCGGCGCGCTCGGCCAGGCCGCTGATGATCCGCTTGCACGCTGCCACCTGCTTGCGCAGCACACCCACGTCGGCGCGTGTCGCCTCGTCGAGATTCGGGTCGCTTTCGAGTTCCTCGGCAAGGATGGCCATGGTCGCCAGCGGCGTCGACAGCTCATGCGCCGCGCCGGCCGCCAACGCCCCGAGAGCGATCACCCGCTCGTCGCGCAGGGCTTTTTCGCGGATCGCGGCCAGTTCGGCGTCGCGCCGGCGAATCGATGCCGTCATGCGCACCACGAGCCAGGCCAGCATGGTCGCCGATAGAACGAACGTCACCCACATGCCCGCCAAGTGCAACCGAGCCGCGCGCGCTGCGTCGGCAATGGGCAGCGGCAGATAGAGCACATTGAGCAGCGAGTAGGCCATCACGGCCAGACCGGCAACCACCGCCACCCAGCGCCCGGGCAGGATCAGGGCGGCAACCGCCACGGGCGGCAGCAGCAGGGAGATCAACGGATTCGCCGCGCCGCCGCTGAAGAACATCAGCACCGCCAGCGCCACGACGTCGATGACCAGTTGCACCAGCAGATCGGCATCGCACGCCTGCCGTCGTGCCAGCCGGCGACCCGCCAGCAGGTTGGCCGCTGCCTGCAAGGCCACCACCAGTAGCATCGGCGCGCGCGGCAGGGCGATGTCGAGCACGGCCGGCACCGCGAGAATGGCCACCGTTTCGCCAACCAGCAGGCCCCAGCGCAACGCCAGCAGGCGGCGCAGGCTCGCTGCCAGCTCGGACGCTTGATCGACGGCGGACAACAGGGACATGTTGGCTGAATTATCCACGATCAAGTTCCATAAACCGCCTCCGCCGGTATCATTTGCGCCCTTTCGCGACCATTTGTCGCACCCCCCCGCCCGACCCATGAAGCATGTTGCCCAGACGCTGAAACTGCTGTTGCTTGTCGCTAGCTTTCTTTCCGCTGGCGCGATCGCGCAAGAGGCCGATTTCGAGAAGGGCAAGGAAATCAACCTCACCTGCGCCGGTTGCCACGGCGCCGATGGCCAGGGTGGCAAGCGCGGCGAATATCCCCGCATCGCCGGACAGCGCGCGGCCTATCTCGAGGAACAACTGCGGTCCTTCCGCAGCCGCCGACGGCCGAACATTCCCATGGTGCCTTACACGGAAGAACGCGAACTGCCCGAAGAGGACATCAAGGCAATCTCGGCCTACCTGGCCTCGATCAAGCTGTCGACCAAGCCACCCACGTTCAAGGGCGACGAGGACGCGCTGACCCGCCTGCTGGCGATGGAAAAGGTGATGATCATTCCGCGCGCCGAGGGCAACGTCGACAATGGCAAGCAGCACTATCAGGAGCACTGCGCCAACTGCCACGCCAAGGACGGCATGGGCCGCAGCGACTTTGCCATGCTGGTCGGCCAATACACCAACTATCTCAAGCGCCAGATGGATGCTTATCGCAAGAAGGAACGCCCGCACGACGAGGACAGGCCGGGCGGCATTCTCGACCGGTTCAGCGAACAGGACCTTCAGGACATGCTTGCCTACCTGAGCAGCATCCAGCCGCAGGACTGACGCGCCGGAAACGGGTCGAACGGCTACAGCTCGACCTGGGTGCCCAACTCGACCACCCGGTTGGTGGGTATCCGAAAGAACGTCGTCGCCGGCTCGGCGTTGCGGAACATGAAGGTGAACAGAACCTGCCGCCAACGCGGCATGCGCTCGACGCGGGCGCGCGGCACGATGGTTTCCCGCCCCAGGAAGAACGACGTTTCCATGACTTCGTAGACAAGGCCGAAGCGTTGGCACATCGAAAGCGCCAGCGGGATGTTCGGATCGTCCTTGAACCCGTAACGCACCAGCACCTGGAAAAATCCCCGCGGCAATCTTTGCACGTTGACGCGCTCGGCATCGGGCACGTGCGGCACGTCCTCGACGCGCACGTTGAGCAGCACCACGGTTTCGTGCAGCACCTTGTTGTGGAGAAGGTTGTGCAGCATGGCGCGCGGCACACCGTCCGGATTGGTGGTCATGAACACACCGGTGCCCTGGACACGGTGCGGGCCGCCATAGTCGAGGCTCTTGATGAAGGCATCGAGCGGCATCGAATCCTGGGTCAGCTTCTCATAGAGCAGCGAACGACCGCGCTTCCAGGTCGACAGCATCGTGAATATCGCGAGCCCCAGAATCAGCGGAAACCAGCCGCCATCCAGCACCTTGACGATGTTGGCCGAGAAGAACGCGAAATCCACGAGAACGAAGAATGCCAGGAACAGCGCCGCCTGCCCCCAGTTCCAGCCCCACAGGGCACGCACCACGACAAATGCGAGAACAGTGTCGATCATCATGGTCAAGGTCACGGCAATGCCGTAGGCGGACGCCAGTGCCGAGGACGAGCGAAATACCAGCACCAGCGACACCACGGCGATCAGCAGCAGCCAGTTGATGTTGGGAATGTAGATCTGGCCCTTCTCGCGCTCTGAAGTAAACTTGATCTGGATACGGGGACAATAGCCGAGCTGAATGGCCTGACTGGTCAACGAGTAGGCACCGGAAATCACTGCCTGCGAGGCAATCACCGCAGCGGCGGTGGCCAGCGCCACCATCGGATAGAGGAGCGGCTCGGGCACCAGCATGAAAAACGGGTTCTTCACTGCCTCCGGATTGTCGAGGATCAACGCGCCCTGCCCGAGGTAGTTGAGGTAGAGCATCGGAAACACGTACCCCAGCCAGGCCCACATGATCGGCCGGCGTCCGAAGTGCCCCATGTCGGCATACAGCGCCTCGCCGCCGGTGATCGCCAGCACAACCGCACCCAGCGCGAAAAAGGCCAGCAGCCGATGTTCGATCATGAACCGGATCGCGTAACACGGGTTGATGGCTTCCAGTACCCCCGGATGCTTCATGACGTTCCAAAGGCCCAGTCCGCCCAGCGTGGCGAACCAGAACAACATCACGGGGCCGAACAGCGCGCCTACGCTCGCCGTGCCCCGGCGCTGGAAAGCGAAGAGCCCCACCAGGATGCCGATCGAGATCGGCACGACGTAAGGCTTGAATGCGGGTGTCGCGACCTCGAGGCCCTCGATGGACGACAGGACGGTCATCGCCGGGGTGATCACGGCATCGCCATAGAACAGCGCGGCACCGAACATGCCCAGTGCCGCCAGCAGCCACATCATGCGCGGATGCAGGTGTTCGGTGCGCAGCGCCAGCGATGTGAGGGCCATGATTCCACCCTCGCCCTTGTTGTCGGCTCGCATGATGAACAGCACGTACTTCAGCGAGACCGTGATGGTCAGCGCCCAGAACACCAGCGAAAGAATGCCGATCACGTTGTCCGGCGTCACCGGCACCGGGTGATGGGCACTGGTGAAGACTTCCTTCATCGTGTAGAGCGGGCTGGTGCCGATGTCGCCATAGACGACGCCCATTGCCGCAACCGCAATGGATGCGGTACCTGCAGCCTGCCTGTCGTCGGTCGGCGGAGCCATGTTGCAGTGCATTATAGGCTCGCCAGTACATGGCCGCCACCGGCCAGTTAGCCCTGCCGGATCACTTTTCCGTTGGGCGCGCCGCCGGCTTCCACAACACGACCGTGTAGCCGAGCGGCGTAATGTAGGCCTTGGCGTGGCGGTCATCGAAAGTCAGCCGCGGCCCACCGCCGGGCAAGGCGCTCATCACCAGTTCCGTGATCTGATCTTCGGTCAGCCGGGTCGCACCCTCCGCATGCCATATTTTGACTGCGCCGCAGGCATCACGGTCGAACAGCAACCGCTTGTCGGCCACCGCGTCGATCATGTCGATCACCACGCCATGCTCGGTTTCAAAGGCCCGGGCACGACCTCCCACTATCGCTTGCGGATCACCACCGTCTCGCGTGGCGGTCGCCGCCACCGCCAGCGCGTCGTCCTCGCTGATCGTCGTGACGCCTTCGGAGTGCCAGACCTGATAGCGCCCGTCGTGCTGGATCTGGATCAGCAGATTGTCGCCGGCGGCGCCGGCCGGACTCATGGCCAGCGATGCCAGCGCGATCGCCACGAGTCGCCGAAGTGAAAGTCTTTCCATCATGGGTAGGCTGCTGCCGTCGTTGTGGGAACGACCTCGCTTGCGAAGACAGCCTCGGAGTCTACCGGACTGGCAGGGTTGTTGCCCTCGGACGCCCCTCTCCTTAGACTGCGCCATCGATCGCGTGTACAGCCATGAACACAACGAAAAAAACGCCAACCCGTTCGCCCCGCCAACCCGGACGGCCAGTGGGAAGCACCAGCGGCAGCGGTGCCGATACGCGCCAGCGCATCATCGACGCGGCCATCGATGTTTTCGCCCGTGAAGGCTATGCCAAGGCCAGCAACAAGGCGATCGCCCAGCGGGCAGGTGTGACCGCAGCCTTGCTGTATCACTACTTCGAGTCGAAGGCGGCGCTGTATCGCAGCGCGCTGCGGGAGGTGAATGCCGAACTCGTCGCCAGCTACCGCGCTGCCTGCATGCAACGACCGGAGGCGAGCAGCATGGCGCAGCTCTGTTTCGGCCTGGAAAAGGTCATTGCCCTGACCCGCCGCCGCCCCGGCCTGATGGGCTTCGCATCGGCCTCCGCCGCCGAGATCCAGCGACACGCGGAAATCGACTGGCTTTCCCCGGAGGACGCCAGCGCCTTTCCAGAGTTCTTTCGCGAACTGCTGTTGCGGGCGCGCCGTCGCGGCGAACTGGCCCGCTCGGTAGACATCGAGGCGGCCACCAAGATGCTGATCGCCTGCATTTCCGGACTGGCCTCATTCCACGATTCCCTCTCCGGCCCCGACGAGTTCGCCCGCGTCTTGCGCGCCTTCGAGCGCATGCTGAGTGGCGACCTGATGCACGGCTGACCGGACCGGCCATACCGCCCGAAGCGCGATCCGGCTTAATTGACTGCACGATCAATTAATGCTTGAATCTCCCAGAATTCAATCGGGAGGACTCATGGAAAACAGCGACTTCGATCTCGACATCGACCTGACCGAGGAAATGCTGGCGGCGCGCACCAGCTGCCGCCGCTTTGCCCGCGAAGTCATGCGACCGGTCGGCCAGCAACTCGACCGGCTGACAGCCGAGCAGGTCATCGCCGCCGATTCTCCTCTTTGGACCGTGCTCAAGCGCTATACCGAGCTCGGTTTCGGCGGAGGGGCCGACATCGGCGCCGCCGACCTCAGCCCAGCGCAGTCCGCGCTGCTGCACGCCATCGTCGTCGAGGAACTGGCCTGGGGCGACTCGGGCATTTTCATCACCTGCGGCCTCAATAACATCATGCCGCAAATCGCCCGAGGCTTCGGCCGTCCCGACCTGGCCGAGTTCTTTGCCCAGCGCGACGAGATCGCCTGTCTGGCGGTGACTGAACCGGGCCACGGCTCCGACCACATCGCCTTTACCGAACCGGGCTATCGTGACCCGCGCATCAAGCCTGCCTTGAAGGTACGCCGCCAGGGCGACGACTTCCTGCTCAACGGCCAGAAAGCCGCCTGGGTCTCCTGCGGCACCATCGCCGGCTCGTGCATCCTGTTCGGCTCTTTCGAGGATTCGCCCATCGGCCTGGCCGATGGCGCCGCCTTCCTGATCCCCCTGGATCTGCCGGGCATCACTCGCGGCAAGCCCCTCGAGAAGCTGGGCCAGCGCACGCTCAACCAGGGCGAGATTTTCTTCAGCGACGTGCGTGTGCCCCGCCGCTTCCTGCTGGCCGAGGGCGCCGAGACTTACCCGCTGATCTGGGAAGCGATGATCCGCGACGCCAACCTGCATATGGGCCCCCAGTTCGTCGGCGTCGCCCGCGCCGCCTATGACTGCGCCCTGGACTACGCCAAGCAGTGGGTGCAGGGCGGCGTGCCGATCATCCAGCACCAGGCCGTCAAGGTGCGCCTGTTCGACATGTTCCGCAAAGTCGAGGCGGCCCGCTCCCACGCCCGCCGCGTCGCCGTCGCCAATGCCGTCAAACCCGGCGGCGTACCATTCCAGCATGCGGTCAGCGTCAAGGTGCTGTGTACCCAAACCGCCTTCGAGGTGGCCAGCGATGCCCTCCAACTGTTCGGCGGCAATGGCCTCACCAAGGAATATCCGATCGAGAAACTGTTCCGTGACGCCCGCGCCTCGTTGATCGAGGACGGCGAGAACGGCATGCTCGGCATCATGGCCGCCAGCCGGCTCTAAACAATCCCCCAAGGAGACAGACATGGAATTGCAAAAAGCCATCGGCACCCGCCGGTCCTTCCGCTACCTGGACCCGGACCGGCCAGTCGAGATCGAGAAAATCCAGATGATGCTGGAAGCAGCGCGCCTGGCCTCCCACTTCGGCAACAACAACGCCGCCCGCGCCCTGGTGGTACATCGGGCCACGGCGACCCAGGAGCAGATGGACTGCCTGCCCTCGCCCGTCGGCGGCTTCCAGATCCAGCTGGCCCCGGTGGTGATCCTCTGGTACGTGGAAACCAATGCCATGGACAATGCCTCGGATCGTCTGCGCGAACTGGTGGCCTGCGGCGCCCTCGGCTACGGCGAAGGCCGCTTCGAGGAACTGGAGCAGACCCTGGTGCCCGTCTTCACCAAGGGTGCGGAACCCATGAAGCAGCCCGGCCTGGTGGACCTCGACCTCGGCCAGGCGGTGGCCCAGGCCACGCTGATGGCCATCGACCTGGGCCTGGGCTGCTGCTGCCAGGGCTCGGCCAACTGGAAGCGGGTGGAGAAGGCCTTCGGGCTGCCGCCCAGCGCCCGCATCGTCGTCGCCCAGACCGTCGGCTACCCGGTGGAGAGCCGCGAAGCCGGCGGCCAGCGGCCCCGCCTGCCTTTCGAACAACTGTTCCAGCTCAACGCCTACGACCAGCCTTTCCCCGCGACCCGACGGTGGTCGACACCCTGAAGCAGACCGGCGTGATCCAGCCCTCGGCGCCGCTACCCGGCCGCGAGGCGGAAGTCGAAGCCCTGCGCCAGAAGTACAACCTGCCCCGCTGCGGGATGATCTGACATGCGCCTCAATGCCATTGTCGCCGGCGTCGGCCTGACCAAGTTCGGCAAGCACCTGGAGCGCAGCCAGAAGTGGCTGGCCGGCGAAGCCGCCCGCATGGCCATCGCCGATGCTGGCCTGCAAGTCGCCGATATCGAAGCCGCCTACGTGGGCAACTGCGCCGCCGGCATCGTCACCGGCCAGGAGTCGATCCGCGGCCAGGTGGTGCTCTGCGAACTGGGCCTGCGCAGCATCCCCATCCTCAACATCGAGAATGCCTGCGGCAGCAGCGCCACTGCCATCAACCAGGCCTGCGCCATGGTTTCGGCCGGCTACCACGACGTAGTGCTGGTGGTCGGCTTCGAGAAGCTCTACCACGTGGACAAGGCGATCAGCTATGCCGCCTTCGCCGGCGCGGTGGACGTGGAGGAGCGGGACCGCTTCATTGCCGAACACGCCACGCCCCAGCCCGGCGCCGACGGCAAGCCCCGCTCGTTGTTCACCGACTTCTACGGCGTGCTGGCCCGCGCCTACATGGCGAAACACGGCGCCGGCGTCGAGCACTTCGCCATGGTCGCGGCCAAGAACTCCTTCCACGGCAGCCTCAATCCCAATGCCCAGTTCACCAACGCCATGACGGTCGAGGAAGTGCTGGCCCAGCCGGTAGTGGCCGATCCCCTGACCCGGCCGATGGTCTGTCCGCTGGCCGACGGCGGTTCCGCCGTGGTGGTGGTCAGCGAGCGCAAGGCACGGCAGATGGGCATCAGGCAGCCGGTGCGCGTCCTCGCCAGCGTGGTCCGTTCCTACTTCGACCACCCGGCGGATGCCGCGGAGAACGTCACCTCCATCGCCATCGCCGAGGCCTACCACGACGCCGGCGTCGCCCCCGCGGACCTCAACCTGGTGGAGTTGCACGACTCCAGCGCCGTCACCGAACTGCTCACCTACGAGCACCTGCAACTGGCCAAGCCCGAGGACTGCCTGCGCCTGCTGGTCGATGGCGACACCCGCCTCGGCGGCCGCATTCCCGTGAACACCTCCGGTGGCTTGCTGCGCAAGGGCCATCCGGTGGGCGCCACCGGCCTCGCCCAGGTGGCCGAGATCACCCTCCAGTTGCAACAGCGCGCCGGCAAGCGCCAGGTGGCCGGTGCGAAGGTGGGGCTCTGTCATAACGGCGGCGGCAATATTCGCGGCGAAGTCGCCGCCATGAACATCACGATCCTGTCGCGCTGACCGGCGGCGCCACCATCCGAGGAGAAACGCCGCCGTGAGCGAACGCAACGAAATCCGCCTGTCGGACATGATCGAGATCCGGGCCGAGCAGCAGCCGGACCGGGATGTACTGACTTTCGAGCACTACAGTCTGGATGGCAACGCCACTCCGGATGAGATGCGCACCTACGCCCAGTTGCGCGACAACGGCCACCGCATCGCCGCCTATCTGGTGGCCAGGGGCATGACCAAGGGCGACCGGTTCGCGATCATGATGCGCAACCATCCCGAGTTCGTCGAGGCCATGATCGCCGCGTCCATCGTCGGCGCGGTGTTCGTGCCCATCGATCCGCGCACCCGCGGCGACAAGCTGGCCTTCATGCTCCGCCATGCTGGCTGCCGCGGCATGGTGCTGGCCGACTATGCCCTGGCCAGCGCCCGGGAAGTGCGCGGCCAGGCACCCAGCGTCGAATGGCTGCTGGCCCTGACCACCGGCGAGGACCAGGCGCCCGCGCCGACGGGCGCCGATCTGTTGAGCGAGGTGCTGGCAGCGCCAGCCACCCGGGTTGCCCCGGCAAGCGTGGCACTCACCGATCCCTTCCAGATCATCTACACCTCGGGCACCACCGGCGATCCCAAGGGCATCGTCGGCGACGTGCAGCGCCTGGGCCGCACAGGCTGGCTGGACAAACTCTACGGCTACCAGCCGGACGAGCGGCCCTACACGGGGCTTTCGTTCACCCACAGCAACGCCCAGGCCACGGCCCTGATGCCGGCCCTGTGGGGTGGCTACCGGGCGGTATTCAGCCGCCGCTTCACCAAGTCCAAGCTCTGGGACGTCTGCCGGCGCTACGGCTGCACCAGTTTTTCGGTGCTCGGCGGCATGGCCACGGCCCTGTTCGCCGAACCGCCGCGCGCCAACGACGCCGACAATCCCGTGCGCATGGTCATCAGCGGCGGCATGCCGGCCGCCATCTGGGCCGCTTTCGAGCAGCGCTTCGGCGTCGGCATCTTCGAGATCTACGGCGCCAGCGACGGCGGCGGCATGGCCTTCAAGGCCCCGGGCGTCGGCCCGGTGGGGTCCATCGGCAAGCCCATCCAGGGCATCCTGATGAAGGTGCTGGACGAGAACGGCGAGGAATGCGCCCCCGGCGTGGTCGGCGAGATCTGCTGCCGGCCCGAGGGCGGCGAGGCCACCGTCGAATACTTCGGCGACGCCAGCGCCTCCCGGAGCAAGATCAAGGGCGGCTGGAACCGCAGCGGCGACATGGGCCACCGGGACGCGGAAGGCTGGCTCTATTTCGACTACCGCCGCGGCGGTGGCATCCGCCGCAATGGCGACTTCATCAATCCGGGTTTCGTCGAGCGGGTGATCGCCGAGGATCCGCAAGTGGATGATGTCTTCGTCTACGGCGTACCGGCCGCTTCGGGCGCCCCCGGCGAGAAAGACCTCGTCGCCGCCCTGGTACCGGTGGACGCGGCCCGCTTCGACACCCAGGCCCTGTTCGCCCGCTGCCGGGAAAAGCTCGAAGCCAACTTCGTGCCCAGCTATCTGCAAGTGATCGCCGAGATCCCCAAGACCGCTTCGGAAAAGCCCCAGGAGCGCTTCCTGCTCGATGCCTTCAAGGCCGGCGGCGCCGGCATCGTGCGGGAAGCTTGAGGCCAGGCCATGCGCTTCCAGGACTTGCGGCGCCCCGCCAGTCCCCTGCAAGCACAGGTGGACGAGGCGATCCTGCAACGCATCTGCGCCCGAGCCCTGGGGCGGGGTGCGGCATTGGTCGATCATGAATATCTGCAATCGGGTCGCTTCAACACCACCTACCGGTTGCATTTCGCCCGGCACCGGCCGCTGATCCTGCGTCTGGCGCCGCCGCCCGAGGCGCGGCTGTTCCGCCACGAAGTGGACTTGATGCAACGGGAATGCGCCATACATCCGCATCTGGCCCTGGCCGGGCCGGTGATAGCCAAACTGGTGGCCGCCGATTTCTCCCGGGCTCTGGTGCCGCGCCCCTGGGTGCTGCTGGACTGCCTGGAAGGCGAGTTGTGGAGCGAACTCGCCGATCGGCTGAGCCCCGATGACAGCGCCTCCGTCTGGCAGCAGTTCGGCCAACACGTGCGGCGCATCCACGCCATGCCGGGCCTGTACTACGGTTCGCCGCTGGCCACCGAGGGCCAACGCTACAGCGATTGGTTGCGGCACCTGGTCGACCTGCATGGGCTGGACCTGCGCGACTTGGACCTTGCGGTGGATGGTTTCGCCGTCTTCCAGGACTTGCTGAACCAGGGCCGGTCGTTGATCGATCAGGTGGGCACACCACGCCTGGTGCACGGCGATCTGTGGCCGCGCAATGTGCTGCTGGCGCGGCGCCATGGCCGATGGTCTATCAGCGGCATCCTCGACAGCGAGCGCGCATTCTGGGGCGAACCGGGCGCCGAGTGGATATTCTCCTTCATGGCGATTCCCGAGGTGTTCTGGCAAGGCTATGGCGCCAACCTATCGACGGACAGGCTCGACATCGCCGCGCGTTTCCGCCGCTGTTGCTACGAGGCCCGTGGCGCCTTGCAGTTGATCCTCGACGGCGAACGCCACGGCTTCGAAGCCGGCTTTGCCCATGCCGATTTCGTTGCCAGCGTGATGCACATGGACGCGTTGCTCGGCCAAACACGCCCACCATGCAGCCCGAATCACTTCCGATCACGATTTCCGGCGCGATCGACGCGGGATACCGTTCGACCGACTCGCCATATGTAGGTGCGGAAAGTGCGGGTAACGCGAGCCTGGTTGTGGCACTGCATGGCGGCAGGTGCGGCGATGTCCGGCGCTGCGGTTGATATGTCATTCGCCGCCGAGGAGGGCCCACTCTATCCGGAGGCAGATTCGCCGACCATCGTCGTAACGGGCAGCCGGATCCCGCACCCGAGCTTCGATCTGCCCGCTTCGGTCACCACCCTGACGTCGACTCAGATTCGGGACGGCCGATGGCAGGTCAATTCGTCGGAATCCTTGCAGCGCATACCGGGGTTGTACGCACAGAATCGCCAGACCTTTGCCCAGGACCTGCAATTCTCCTCGCGCGGCTTTGGCGCGCGGGCGCAGTTCGGCGTTCGCGGGGTACGCATCATCGCCGACGACATTCCCGCCACCATGCCGGATGGGCAAGGCCAGACCGGGAGCTTCGCGCTCTCGTCGGCCCAGCGCATCGAAGTCCTGCGCGGCCCGTTCTCGGTTCTTTATGGCAATCATTCGGGTGGGGTCGTGCAGATTTTCACCGAGGACGGCCCGCCACGCCCGACGACCGCCTTCACCCAGGCGATGGGTAGCAATGGCGCCTCGCGAACGGGGCTGACGATGGGCGGTCAGTCGGATAGCCTTAACTATCGTCTGGACCTGTCGCGATTCTCGACCGACGGCTATCGAATCCATAGTGCGGCCGAACGTACCCAGTTCAACGGCAAGTTGCGCATCGAGCTGTCGGAGGATAGCCAACTCACCTGGGTGGCCAGCCACCTCGAACAGCCCAACAACCTCGATCCCCTGGGCTTGACGGCTGCGCAAGTCCAGAGCAACCGGCGACAAGCCGCAGCCGTCGCGATGGCGGCCAACACCCGGCGCAGCCTCGGCAACAGCCAGTCCGGATGGGTGTATGAGAGGAAACTCGGCGACGAGGACAGCCTACGCCTCGTTGGCTACGTTGGTGACCGCCGGAACGAGCAATTTCTTCCCGTGCCCTTCAATGCCGCCATGTTCATTCGCGGCTCCGGAGGAGATTCGGTCATAGCGCGCGAATTCGGCGGCACGGGCTTGCGGTGGACCCATCGGCAAGGCGACCTCACCGTAACGAGCGGATTCGAATGGGAACGCATGAAGGATGCGCGCACCGGTTACGAAAACGATGGCCGCCGCCGCGGTGCCTTGCGCCGTGACGAGGACAACATCGCGACCGCGACAGGTGCATACAGCCAGGCTGAGTGGCAGGCCTCCGATCGTTGGGCACTGTTCGGCGGAATACGGATCAACTCCGTGGAGTTTGTGGTCAAGGATCACTATGTCAAGCCACAGATCAATTTGGACGACAGCGGTGCCAAGCAATACTCGGCGACCACTCCGGTTGCGGGCGCGCTCTTTCGAATATCGCCAACGCTCAATCTCTACGCCACCATGGCCCGAGGCTTCGAGACGCCGACGTTCGTCGAGATGGCGTATCGGCCCGACGGTCAGCCCGGCATCAATTTCGATCTGAAGTCGAGTCGCAGCCGAAATTTCGAAATCGGCCTCAAGGCCTTGGTGGACCGGCGGGTGCGCATCGACATGGCGCTTTTCGATATCGACACCCGGGGCGAGGTGGTGATCAGCAGCAATGTTGCGGGACGGGCCACCTACGCCAACGCCGCCGAAACACGGCGACGCGGCGTTGAAATTGGCATCGACACGACATTCACTCGCAACCTGAGTGGCAGCCTGGCCTACAGCTACCTGGCCGCCCGTTACGCCGGCAGTTTCGAGAGTTGCCTCGCGACCGCCGCAACGCCATGCTCCCGGCAATACGTTCCCGATGGACGCCGGTTGCCCGGTGTGCCGTCGGGCTCCCTGTTTGCCGAGCTTGTCTGGCGACAGCCGTCGACCGGCTTGACGATGGCCGTCGACGGCCGCTACGCGAGCAAGGTTTATGTCGACGACTTCAACTCCCAGGCGGCGCCCGCCTACGCTCTGGCCGGTTGGCGGATGGGAATCGAGCAACAGGTCGGCCCTTTGCGGCTCACGGAATTCCTGTATGTCGACAACATATTCGACCATCACTACATCGGGGCAGTGTATGTCGGCGAAGGCAATGGGCGCTATTACGCGCCGGCCCCGGGGCGAACCTGGATGGCGGGAGTGAGTCTCGCCTTCCATTATTGAGAAAATCGACGACGGCGGGAGCGATATACTGGGCCGGTTGTCACGTTAAACGGACTTGCTTATCAACAGTGGGAGCTGCACGATGCGTATCTGGCGTTTTCTCGGGCTCTTGCCCTGCTTGCTGTTGGCCTGTGCCGCCCGCGGGGCCGACAAGCCGAACATCCTGGTCATCATGGGTGACGATATCGGCTACTGGAACGTCGGCGCCTACAGCCGCGGCATGATGGTACCGACGCCCAGCATCGACCGCATCGCCAGCGAAGGCATGTTGTTCACCGACCACTACGCGGAACCCAGCTGCACCGCCGGCCGCGCCGCCTTCATCACGGGCCAGATGCCCATCCGCACGGGCCTGACCACCGTCGGCCAGCCCGGCGACCGCATCGGCATCAGCGAGAAGGACCCGACCCTGGCCGAAGTCCTGAAGAAGCTCGGCTACCGCACCGGTCAGTTCGGCAAGAACCACCTGGGCGATCGCAACGACTTCCTACCCACCGTCCATGGCTTCGACGAGTTCTATGGCAACCTCTATCACATGAACACCGAGGAGGAACCGGAGCAGGCGGACTGGCCGAAGGATCGCGACTTCAACCAGCGCTACCGGCCGCGCGGCGTGATCCGGGCCTCGGCCACCACGGAAGATGACCCGACGGTCGATCCGCGGTTCGGTAAGGTTGGCAAGCAGAAGATCCAGGATACCGGCCCCCTGACCAGGAAGCGCATGGAAACGGTCGACGACGAGTTTACCGACGCCGCCTTCGATTTCATGGATCGATCCGCCAAGTCCGGCAAGCCATTCTTCACCTGGCTCAGCACCACCCGGATGCACGTCTATACGCACCTCAAGTCCGAGAGCCGTTACCTGGCCCAGCCGTATTCGTCCGACTATGATATCTATGGCAGCGGCATGATGGAACTCGACAAGAACGTCGGTCGCATCCTCAAGTGGCTCGACGACAAGAAACTCAACGACAATACCATCGTTATCTTCACCACCGACAACGGCGCCATGTCCGCCTGGTGGCCCGACGGCGGCTCGACGCCCTTCCGTGGCGAGAAGGCCACCACCTGGGAAGGCGGCGTGCGCGCGCCGATGCTGATTCGCTGGCCGGGCAGGATCAAGCCAGGGTCCGTCTCCAACGGCATCCAGAGCCATCTGGACGTGTTGCCAACCCTGGCGGCGGCGGCCGGCAACGCCAACGCCGTGGAAGAACTCAAGACCAGCCACAAGGTACATATCGACGGCGTGAACAACCTCGATCACTGGCTGGGCAAGGCATCCTCGGCCCGCAACTTCTTCATCTATTACAACGAGCGGGAGTTGACGGCCGTGCGCATCGGCCCCTGGAAAGGCCACTTCAAGATCAGGGAAGGCTTCTTCGACTGGAACAAGCCGGCCGCTCTGATCTTCAACCTGCGCATGGATCCGTTCGAGAAGCAGGACGGCTACAAGAGCCAGCACATGGCCATGGAGAAGACCTGGATCGGCGGCCTCATCAAGGATGTGCTGGGCCAGCACATGATGAGCTTGAAACAGTTTCCGCCACGCCAGAAAGGCGGCAGCCTGACCGTCGAAGTCAATTGAAATCGGCGACCCGGGTTGGGGAGCCTGATTCGGACTCGACAGCCTTCGCTTCCCGGGCAAAGCTGTCTCCGATCATGACCACGGACCCGCGTAGCGCCTTTCTCAACCTGCAACAGCGCCTCAACCGCGAGGTGCTGGGACAGTCAGCCTTGGTGGAACGCCTGCTCCTCGGTCTCCTCGCCAACGGTCACCTGCTGGTGGAAGGTCTGCCGGGACTGGCCAA
Organism: Rhodocyclaceae bacterium; assembly: GCA_016704145.1. Lineage (GTDB taxonomy): Bacteria > Pseudomonadota > Gammaproteobacteria > Burkholderiales > Rhodocyclaceae > Fen-999. The sequence continues at coordinate 518,649 of JADJAS010000001.1, forward strand.
GACCCGGGCGGTGCGCAGCCTCGCCAGCCATCTGTCGGCCCGACTGTCGCGCATCCAGTTCACGCCGGACCTGCTTCCCGCCGACATCACCGGCAGCGAGATCTACCATCAGGAAAGCGGACGGGACGAATTCCGCTTCGCCCCCGGGCCGGTCTTCGCCGACCTGGTGCTCGCCGACGAGATCAACCGGGCGCCGGCCAAGGTGCAGGCGGCCCTGCTCGAGGCCATGGAGGAGCGTCAGGTTACCGTGGCGGGCGCCACCCACACGTTACCGCCCCTGTTCATGGTCATGGCCACCCAGAATCCGATCGAGCAGGAAGGCACTTACCCGCTGCCCGAAGCGCAGATGGACCGCTTCCTGATGAAACTGCGAGTCGGTTACCCCGGCGTCGAAGCCGAAACGGAGATGTTGCGCCTGGTGCGGGACGAGGAACGCCCCGATGGCACACGACTTGAAGACGACGGCCTGCCAACCCTGACACCCGAAGTTGTCTTCGCCGCCCGACGCCTGGTGCATGACATCCATGTCGCGCCAGCCATTGACCGGTATCTGGTGGACCTTGTCCATGCCACCCGCCAGCCGAAACCCTACGGCGATGAACTGGCCGGTTGGCTTCAGGTGGGCGCCAGCCCCCGGGGAACCATAGCTCTTGACCGGGTGGCCCGCGCCCACGCCTGGCTGATGGGGCGCGATCACGTGACGCCCGATGACGTGCGCACCGTCGCCCCCGACTGTCTGCGCCATCGCGTCATTCTCAGTTATGAAGCCCATGCGGGCGGCATCGATGCCGATCGGGTGATCAGCACCTTGCTGCAACGGGTGGCTGTGGCCTGAGCGCCATGTTCGGCAAGCGCGGCGGCCGGCCGGCTCTTGGCGGCCAGATCACCACCCCCAGGTCGTTCGCCGGCGTTCATGTGAACCTCGCCGAGCTCGCCGCCCTGGAGCACCGCAGCCTGACCGGCGCCGCACCGCCGCGCCGGCTGTTGGAAAGCCTGCTGACCGGCCGCCACGCCTCACGCATGCGCGGACGAGGCCTTGACTTCATCGAACTGCGCCACTACCTGCCCGGCGACGACGTGCGCGCCATCGACTGGCGCGTCACTGCCCGTAGCGGCCGGCCCCATGTGCGGGTCTATGTCGAAGAGCGCGACCGCCCGGTGGTGCTGCTGGTGGACCAGCGCCAGAACATGTTCTTCGCTACCCGCCGGGCCATGAAGTCGGTGGTCGCCGCCGAAGCGGCGGCGCTGCTCGGCTGGACCATGCGTCGCGGCGGCGACCGCGTCGGCGCCCTGGTCATCGGCGATAGTGACTTGGCCAGCTTCACGCCCCACCGGAGCCGCGCCGGCTGGCTGCGGGTCCTGGGCGAAATCGCCCGCCGCAATCAGGCGCTGAGCGCCGACGAAACCGACACCACGGCGCCGGGCATGCTCGACCAGGCCCTGGCGCAGTTGCTGCGGGTGCTCAACCCGGGGCAGTGCATTCTCCTGCTCTCCGACTTCCACGGCGCTGGCGAGCCCACCCATGATCTGATCGCGCAACTGGCCCGCCGCCATCAACTGCTCGCCATGCCCATCCGGGACCCGGGCGCCGGTCTGTGGCCCGAGCGCGGCCGCTACGTGGTCAGCAATGGGCCCTTGCAACTGGCCTTGACCGGCGGCGATGCGGCCGAGCGACAGCGCTGCGCCGAGGAAGGCGTCGCTCACCGGCGGCGGGTGCAACGCTGGCGCGAGGAACTGGCGGTGCCCAGCCTGCCCCTCAGCACCAGCGAGGATGTCGCCGCGCAACTGCGCCGGGCCTTGGCCATCGATCCGGGAGGACAGGTCGATGGCCGCTGAGTCGGTGGCCATTGCATCCCCGTCCACCGGCTCGGTGCCGGCGTTGGCGAAGGCAGCCGAACCCCTGGCCGGCCTCAAGGATCTGGCTTTGCCCGCGCCGCCGCCCTGGCTGCCCCCCCAGGGGCCCGGCTGGACGTTGCTGGCCTTGCTGCTCGCAGGCCTGCTGGCCTGGACGGCATGGCGCCTCTGGCAGGGCTACCGCCGCAATCGCTACCGGCGGGAGGCCTTGGCCGCGCTGGCGTTCCTGGCGCCGCGCCTGGCCGCACCCGGAACCCTGGCTGAGGTCTCCGCCTTGCTGAAGCGCACCGCTTTGGTCGCCTTTGCCAGGGAAGCAGTGGCGCCCCTGACCGGAGCCGACTGGCGGCGGTTCCTGTGCGACAGCGGCGGCCCGGCCTTCGCCGATCCTGATTGCGATCCCCTCTTCACATCGACCTACGCACCCGACTGCACCGCCAGCGCCGGGCAGCGAGCGGCACTGATCGCCGCAGCCCGGCAATGGCTCCGGCGCCATCGGCGCCCAGTGGACACCCCCCGCCCGTGAGCGACCTTGCCGCACTCGGCACCGATCTCCTCGCCTTCCAGGTCCACCTGGAGTGGCTCACACCCTGGGCCTGGCTGGCCCTGCCCCTACCCCTGCTGCTGCGCCGCCTGCCCCCTTACCGTCGCCGCCGGCCGGCCCTGCGCATCGCTTTCTTCGACCTTGCCGTGCGCGGCGCCGGACGACCGGCGGAGCCGGGCGCCGTGGTGGTACCGACCGGCACCGCTCAGTTCCTGCTGCTGGCCCTGACCTGGAGCCTGCTGCTGCTGGCCCTGGCCCAGCCGGTGTATGTGGAACCGCCGCTGAGCCGTGTCCAACCGGCCCGGGATCTGCTACTGGCCGTGGACATTTCACCCTCGATGCGGGCACGGGACTACCGCAACGAGCAGGGCCGCACCACCGACCGCCTGACGGCGGTGCGCGGGGTTCTGGACGAGTTTATCGGCCGGCGCACCGGCGACCGTATCGGATTGCTGGTCTTCGGCCAGGAACCCTACATCCAGGCGCCCTTCACCCTCGATCACGGCACGGTGCGCGAACTGCTGGCCCAGGCCCGGGCCGGCATGGCCGGTGGCCGCACCATGATCGGCGACGCCCTGGGGCTGGGCATCCGCATGTTCGAGGCCAGCAACGCACCGAGCAAGGTGCTGATCCTGCTTTCCGACGGTGCCGACACCGGCAGCCGCGTGCCGCCACTGAAGGCGGCGGCCATCGCCGCCCGGGCCGGTATCGCCATCCATACCGTGGCCATCGGCGATCCCAACGCCCTGGGCGAAGACCGGGTCGATCTGCAGGGTCTCGCCGACATCGCCCGGACCACCGGCGGCCGTGCCTACCGGGCCGAGGACCGCGCCGGCCTCGCCGCCATCTACCGTGCGCTCGACGAACTCGAGAAGCAGAACTTCACCACCCTCTCCTGGCGACCCCAACGGCCGCTTTACCCCTGGCCCCTCGGCGCGGCGGTCGCCCTGCTGCTGGGCTGGCACCTGGTCGCGGCGCTGGCGGCGGCCGTGCGTGGCTGGCTGAGCGGCCGCACTTCGCGCGATCCGGCCGAGGACTCCTGATGGGCGACTGGCTGCCGGCAAACTTCCATTTCCTGCGCCCCTGGGCCCTCTGGGGCCTGGTGCCGCTGCTGCCGCTCATCGTCTTCGCCCACTGGCGCGAGGGGGCGGGACGGCTGGCCGCCTGGCGCGGGCGCATCGACGCCCATTTACTGGCAGCGCTCACCGTCGGTGCCGGGCGGCGCTGGGGCTTACGCCCCATCCACACCCTGGCGCTGGCGCTGGCACTCGGCTGCCTCGGCCTGGCCGGCCCCGCCTGGCAGCGGGAACCGATGCCTCTGGTGGAGGACCGGGCGCCCCTGGTGGTGATCCTGGACCTGGGTGCATCGATGGATGCAGTGGATGTTTCGCCGACGCGGCTGGAGCGGGCCAAGCTCAAGCTGCGGGTTCTGCTGGAACATCGGCAGGCCGCCCGCACCGCGCTGGTGGTCTTCGGCGGCCGCAGTGCTCACCGCATCCTGCCCCTCGGCGATGATCCAAACCTGCTGCTCACCTACGTGCCGGCCCTGGGCACCGACCTGATGCCGGCGAACCCGCCCGGCGCGGGCAAGGCCCTGGCCGCCGCCTTGAGCCTGGCTGCCGGGATGCTGGAGAAGGAGCCGACCCCCGGCAGTTTTCTGCTGCTCACCGACGGTTTCGACGTAAGCCAGGCCGAGGCCATGCTGGCTTTCCGCGAGCGTTCTCGCAGCGAGATCCTGCTCCTGGCTTTCGGCGGCGATGCGCCAGCCGCCCTGCGCCGCGCTGACGGAGGCTACGTTACCGACGCCGCTGGTCACCGACTGACAGCCCGCCTGGGCCGGGCGGGTCTGGAAGCCGCGGCCGCCGGTGGGCTGTGGCTGGCCTCGGCCACCGCCGATGACCGCGACATCGAAGCAGTCGAGGCGCGCATCCAGCGGCACATGGCCGAGGCCCTGGCCGACGATCCCGCGGCGCGCTGGCGCGACCGGGGCATCTGGCTGGCGCTGCCCGCCGCGGCCTTGCTGCTGCTCGCCTTCCGCCCCGGCTGGGCGGTGCGCTGGAGCCAGGGGCTGCTCCTGGCTATGTGCCTGGGCACGAGTTGGCCGGCCGGCCCGGCCCGCGCCGCCGAGCCCGGCCGGCAAGATTGGCGCTTCGCCGATCTCTGGGCGAGCCGCGATCAACAGGGGCGCTGGCAATTCGAGCACGGGCGCCACGACGCGGCCGCCGCCAGTTTCGCCGATCCGCTCTGGCGCGGCATCGCCCTTTACCGCGCCGGACGCTACGCCGAGGCCGCCGACGCCTTCGCCGCCGTGGATACCGCCGAGGGCCAGTACAACCTGGGCAACACCCTGGCCCACCTGGGCAGCTACCCGGAAGCCCTGGCCGCCTACGACCAGGCCCTGGGCCGCCGCCCGGCCTGGCCCGAGGCCCTGGCCAACCGAGCCCTGGTGGCGGCCCTGCTGCCGGCCAAGACCGCCGATGACCAGGAGCGGGGAGAGGGCCACCCGGATGAACTTGACCAGTCCCCCTTCGGCCAAAAGCGCAAGGGTCGCAAGCTGGTCCGGCAACTGACCCTCAGCGAGGCGGAGATCGCCCGCTTGTGGCTGGCCCGCATCCAGATCAGCCCGGCTGGCTTCCTGAAGCAGCGCTTCACCATGGAGGCCCAGGCCGCCGAGGGTGCCGTAGCGGGGAACGGTGTTGGCCCAAGGATGCAGCCATGAGGCGAAATCTGGCGACCTTGCTGCTGAGTATTATCCTTACGTTGGCGCTGGTGACGACCACGGCGGCGGCGGTCACGGCGGCGCCCGAAGGTACACCCATCCTGCGCATGAACCTTGAACCTCGCGGCCCGGTGGAACTGGGTATAGACCTGACCCTGCATGTGGAAGTCCTGGTGCCCACCTGGTTCCTGGACGCGCCGCGTTTTCCCGAGACCTTCGAATTACCGGGCGCCACCGTCGAACTGATCCGGGGCTCGGCACAAAACCTCTCGGAAACCATAGGCGGCAGTACCTGGGCGGGGCTGCGCCGGGATTACCGGATCCAGCCCCTGAATCCTGGCAAGTTCCAACTGCCCTCCCTGGTGGTGGCCATCACCTATGCCCGCGCAGGCGGCAAGGGACCGCGTACCCTGACCGTGCGCGGCCAGGCCGGCTCAAGCGTCACGGTCACGGTACCGGAAGCCGCGGCCCGGCTCGACCCTTTCATCGCCGCTCATCGGCTGCGTGTCAGTCAGCGCGTGGAGCGGCCAACCGAAGCCCTGGGGGCGGGCGATGCGGTACGCCGCAGCATCGTCATTGAAAGCGACGCCGCCACGGCGGGATTGCCGGCGGCCGCTTGGCCCCAGGCGCCCGGTGCCCGCCTGTCCCTGGATCCGCCGCGCAGCCGGGAAAGCCGCGTCAATGCCGCCGCGCGTCCGCTGCTGACCCGCGAGCAATCAGGTACCTGGATATTCGAACAGCCCGGCCAGTACCAGTTGCCGGCCGTAACCCTCGATTGGTGGGACTTGTCCGGCCGGCAATTGCGGCGCAGCCAACTGCCAGCCGTGCCGCTCACGGTCGGCCCGGCCGGAGCGACGGCGGTGTTCGCTTTGCCCGAAGCCGTGACTGCACCGGCCCCAGGGCCGGCGTGGCCCAGCCGACGCGCTGTCGCTCTGGCTCTGGCTCTAGCTGCGGGCATGGGCCTGTGGCTGGCCTGGCGCAGCCGACGCCTCGGACAACGGGCAGTGTCCTGGCTTGGGGCCTTGGGGCAGGCCTGGGAGCGTTCCGAGTGGTGGCTGTTCCGGCGGCTGGTCGGGGCCTGCCGGCGTCACGATGCGGGTGCTGCCCAAGCGGCGCTGCACGCCTGGCTGAACAATTGCGCCGCCCCCCAGCCGGGGCTGAACCAATGGTTGCTGGATCGGACACCGTCCCCGGAACTTGCGGCGGCCCTGGCCAACCTGGCCAGCACACTCTATGGTGTCAATCCAACCGGCCCCTGGCGCGGCACCGCCCTGGCCGGCCAGTTAAGCCTTGCCCGCCGGCACCTGCCGCGGTGCCGACCGACCCCGACCAACGCCCTGCCCACCACGCTCAACCCATGACCGCGACTGATCTCCGCGGAGCTACTATTCGCAGTCCCTTAACCTGGCCGCTGAAAAATCGAGATATCGCCGACGCTGGCGTGGTTGAGCTTGCGTCTATGGCTGATGCGCCAAAGACCTTCGTGCTTGCGCCACTCATCTTGATATTCGCCGAGGGTGGCGAAAGTCAGTCGTGCCTTCTCGCCGAGACCGAGGTGCCGGTCGAAGACGTAGGCGCTGCTACGCGCCTCGTCCCCTTGGACGTCGATCAGTACATTGCCGAGAAGATGCTGGGTTGGGCCACAGACGTCGAGGAAGCGGCGGAAGGTGGCGATGATGGCGGCACTGCCGGCCAGCGGCCCGGTGCCGATCTCGGCGGTGGCGTCGGGCCAGAAGAGTTCGACCAGGCCGGTCCAGTCGCGCTCATCCATGCCCCGCGCCACCTTGAACAAGGTGCGCTGGATTTCCCGTTCTGCCAGCAGGTCTTCGAGGGTCATTGGGTTTATTATCCTCCGTTCTGTGGGTTGGCGGGCAGCACGGGGCAGATGTGGCCGCGCAGGTTGGCGTCGCCCGCGTAGCCGTGGCTTTCCGGGCTATCGGGGATCACGGCGTTGAAGTTCGACTCCCAGCCCCGGAGAGCGGCGGTCGGCCTACTTGCCGATGTAATTCGGCTTGCGTTTTTCCTTGAAGGCCTTCATGCCTTCACGGGCATCCTGGGTGGCGAAGATCGGCCAGCCCAGTTCCTCCTCACGTTTGAGGGCATCGGCCTCGGCGAGATGAAACTGGTTTTCGCGCAGAGAGCGGAGGATGGCTTGCACCGACAGGGGTGCGTTTTCACACAACTCCTCGGCCATGCGCCGGGCTTCGGCGAGGGCCTGACCCTTGGGCACCACCCGATTGATCAGTCCCCACTGCAATGCTTCCTGAGCCGACACATGGCGGCCAAGGAGCAGAATCTCGGCAGCCAGCGCGTAGGGAATCTGCCGGCGCAGGCGGATGGTCGAACCACCCAGGGGAAACAGGCCGCGCTTGCATTCGGTGACGCCGAAGACCGCGTCCTCAGCGGCCACCCGCAGGTCCGTGCCCTGGAGGATCTCGGTGCCACCGGCCAGAGCATAGCCCTCCACCGCCAGGATCACCGGCTTGCGCGGCTGCTGGTGGCGCAGCAACGCCTGCCAGTGTAGGTCGGGAATTTCCTTCATCATGGCCTGGATGTCACCGGAGTTGTCGCCGCCGGGGCCGGTCTTCAGGTCCATGCCGGCGCAGAAGGTATCGCCGGTGCCGGTGAGGATGGCGCAGTAGAGGTCGTCGTCGGCATCCAGCCGGCGCCAGGCCCGGTAGAGGCCGACCAGCATCGCGCCGTTGAGGGCGTTCTTCGCTTCCGGCCGGTTTAGGGTGACCACCATCACATGGCCGGTCTTTTCCACCAGGCAGTTCTCGGTGCTGATATCGAGGGCTTCGGATTGCATCGTTTTCTCCAGGGATCAAGTTCAGTAAGGCCCGGCCTGTTCGCCGAGCAATGAGCAGGGGCGGCCGGTCCTGGCGGAGCCGGCCTGGTCATCACTTAGCCGATCACCCGCCGCTCGCGCAACGCCGCCGGATCTGACTGCCACTTGATTTCGGCCAGGATCGCCTCGGTATGTTCGCCCAGGAAGGGTGCCCGTGCGCCGGTCGAGGGGGGCGTCCCGTCGAAGCAGGCCGGAGTGCGCGGCAAGCGGATCGGCCCGGCGCGGGGATGGTCGACGGTGACGAAGAGTTCATTGGCCTGGAACTGCGGATGATCGGGCAGTTCCTCCACCCGCAGCGCCTTGGCGCAGGGCACATCGGCGGCTTCGAGTTGGGCAACCACCTCATCCACGAACATGCTCTCGGCGCGGAAGTAGAGCCGAACGAACAGATCGCGCACCTCCTTGGCGTGGCGGTTGCGACCCTGCACCGTGGCAAATCGCTCGTCGCCGGAGACGTCCTCGCCAAGGATGCGGCAAGTGGCCTGGAACGAGGAATCGTCCACTGGCGCAATCTGCGCCCAGCCGTCCCGAAACTTCATCAGCCGGTTACCCTTGGCCACCTGCTGGCCGGCAACGGCGCCCTCTGGATTTCCGAACACCGCAGTCCCCGAGGCATCAGGCCACAGGAAGGCGGCCACCGCGTCGATCATGGCCACCGAGATCTCCTGCCCGCCGGCGCCCCGCTCTCGGGCGAATAGGGCGGCGCCGATGGCCTGGGCGGTGGTCAGGCCGCTCAGCTTGTCGGCGATCACCTGGTAGTACTGCTGGGGCTCGCCGGTCTGGGCATTCTCCTGGGAGTAGGCAATCCCGGCAAAGGCCTGAACGACGTTGTCGTAGGCGGGTCTGCCGGCGTACGGGCCGGATGTACCGAAGCCGGTGAGGGTCGCGTAAATCAGGCCCGGATTCAATCCCTTCAACTGGGCGTAGCCGGCACCGATGCGCTCGGCCACCCCGGGACGGAAGTTGTGCAGCACCACGTCGGCGTCGCGCACTAGGCCCTGAAGAATGGCCTGGCCTTCCGGGTCCTTGAGATTCAGGGCGATCGAACGCTTGCCCCGGTTGAACTGCTCGAAGATGCCGGAGATACCGTTACGGGAAGCGCCGATATAGCGCAGGATGTCGCCGACACCCGGCGGCTCCACCTTGATGACATCCGCTCCCTGATCCGCCAGCACCGCCGCCGCCCCGGGCGCGGCCAGGGAGTTGGCCAACTCGATGATGCGCACACCGGCAAACGGCCCTCGCGAATGGCTCATGTCTCCCTCCCCCGGTATCGTTCTCAAGCATCCGGCACGCAAGCGCCCGCCACAAAGGCAACGATTAATCTTAAAGGATTGTCCCCGCGTCGCGACTGCGATCTACCACTTGTAGTTGAAGCCCACACCGTAGGTACGCGGCGGGTTGTAGTTGCCGACCTGCCACAGGCCACCCATGTCGAAGCCGCCGACGATCTGCTGGTGGTCGGTCAGATTCTTCACCCACAAGGCCAGCTCGGCACTGCCCGGACCACCGATCTTGATCTTCTCCAGCGTCAGTTGGGCATTCACTATGGTCATCGCCTTCGACTTCGAATTCTCGGGCGACGGGCCCACCGCCGCATTGGTGACCGTAGACGATTTCTGCGCCCCATAGAAGTACAGGGTGTCGCTATACCTGACGTCCACCATGCCGCGCAGGACGCCAACCGGAGTCTGCGCCAGCTTGCCCGTCACCCCCAGGGAAAAGGTGTTCTTGGGCGCTTGCAGCGGCACGGTATTGGCGGCGGCATCGACCAGGACGCGGCCAACGTTGTAGACCATGTACCGGTCAAACTTGGCGCTCAGGTAGCCGTAGCCGAACTGCACCATCCAGTCGCTGGTGATCTTGAAAGCGCCTTCCACTTCCAGGCCTTGGGTGTGGTTTTTGCCGGCGTTGACCATGGTCGGCGAAGTACTGCCCGGCGGCAGCTGCGAGAACTGAAAGTTGGTGAGGTTGGTACGGAAGACCGTGGCGCTAAACGTGCCGCGCCCGCCCAGAACCTTGCCCTTGACGCCCGCCTCATAGCTGGTCGATTTCTCGGGCTGGAAGGGCTTCATCGGGTTGCTCACCGCGGTCAGCGGCGCTTCCACCGGGTAACCGCCGCTCTTGAAGCCCTTGGCGACGCGGCCGAAGACGGTCAGGTCGTCATTGAACTTGTAGCCAAGCGCGGCCACCGGCGTGGTGGCGGTGAACTTGGTACTGGCCGACTGCGGCGAACGAACGCCGGTCTTGTCGAAGGTCGGCTGGTAACTGACGCCCGGCGAACCCGGCAGATCGAAAGCGGCGTTGGTGTTGGCGGCCCAGACATCGCCCGACTTATCCTCACTGGTGCGGCGCACGCCGAGGGTACCGGTCAGCGCATCGGTCAGCTTGTAGTCGATTTGACCGTACACCGCCTTGGCCTTGGTGCCGACGCCGAAGTGGGTCAGGCCATAGTAGCCGGGGACAAAGCTCGGTAGCCCGAGACCGCCGGCCAGCGCGCCCTGATTCTTCGCCAGGGCGTAGCCATCATCCTTGTAGTAGTAGGCGCCGGCGACGTAGTTCATGCGCTCGGTATTGCCGATCCACTGGAATTCGTGCGACCACGACACTTGTAGTTCTGGTTATAGTTCTGTTCAAAGACCGGTTGCGCACTGCCCGCAAGGTCACGGTTTTGGTTCATATGCATCTTCCGCACGGAACCGATGTACTTGACCGTGTTCTGGTCATTGACATTGAAAGTGGCGTTGATCGCGTGGCCCTCGGTGTCCAGGTGTTGCCAATAGGACTTGCCGGGCAGGCCGGGCACCGAACCCGGTACCGAGGTGCCGTTGCCGGCGCCAAGCATGCCCTGTACCGAGTTACAGCAGCCCGCGGCAATCATGCCGCCGAGAGCGGAACCGAAGGCGCCTTTGAACAGGGCGCCCGCGCCGGCTGCGCCGACCTGGCTGACGGCATAGTTGTACAGCCCCGAGTAGCCCCGCGTGAAGATATTCTGCGCGCTGAACAGTGCCCCGGCGCCGGCCGGCGTGAACAAGGCCGCACCCGTCGGCAGCGCCGGCGAGAGTCCCGGATAGCGCGTGTTGTAGCCGGTGTTGTTGACCACGGCGATCGCCGTCGGCGTGCCGCTGATGTGGCTGGAATCGAAGGCGTAGGACACCTTGAGGCGCGGATTGATCTCAAGCAGCGCACCGAAGCGCACCGAAGTGCGATTATCGCTCCCCCAGTCCTTGCCATTGGGTTTGGGCATCCAGCCGTCCTGGTCGGAATTACGGATGGCGAAGTTGACCTTCAGCGGCCCCATGGCCGGCAGATCCATGGCAACCCGCTGGGACTTGAGGCCATAATTGCCGAATTCGACGCCCGCCACGCCGCTGAATTCACCCGACGGCGGCCGGCTGACGAAGTTGATCGCACCACCTTCGGTGTTGCGGCCGAACAGCGTGCCTTGCGGGCCGCGCAGCACTTCGACGCGATCGAGATCGAGCAGATCGAACATCGCACCCTGGTTCTTGCCGACGAATACGCCATCGACATAGAGACCGACGCTGGGGTCGGTCCACATGGCTGGTTGGCCGGTACCGACGCCGCGGATGTACACCGCGGCAGTCAGAGGGGCGGCCGGTGCGGACCGCAGGGTCACGTTCGGTGCGATACCGTCGAGGGAACCGAAGCCATCGATCTTCTTGTCCTCAAGTTCACGTCCGCTGATGGCGGTAATGGAAATCGGGACATCCTGCAGCTTCTGAACCCGCTTCTGAGCGGTGACGACGACCTCTTCAATGACTTGTTGCGCCAGCACGCTGCCGCTGAATGCAGCCGCTATCGCGATCGAAATAACACGAATGGCCAACTTTCGATTGTTCGGGTACATGCGAGTCTCTCCCTTTCTAGAAATCCGCCAATATTTTTGGGGTCACGGCATATCGGTTCGCATGATTCTCACTTGGCACTAATGTTCTCGCAACATGGACAAGGGCCAACTCTGCCCGTCAAAACTTGCCAGTAGCCGTATAACAAATTGAAACGTCAGTTGATATCTGGATTGTTCGTGATTAGCATGGCCCGCGAAGTTTTCGAGGCCAAACCGCGCTGGCTCTTGAAGACACCGCCGCACATCGCGTTTCTGGTCTGCGCCGCGCGTTCCGGTTTCAGTGATCATGTCGACGCCCGCCAAGTTGCCGACGAGGAAGCACGCCACTTCGCCGATCCGCTGCAACGCGGCCTGGATTATCGCGAGCGGATGTCCGATGAGAGTGCGCGCTTCTTCGACGTGTATTTCCGCGACATTCTTGCCGACCCCATTGCGACGATCGAACGGATGTACCAACACTTCGGTTTCGACTTGAGCCCGGAAGCGCGCGACGCGATGGTCACCTACCTCGAGCAACGTCCCAGTGAGAAGCACGGCCTGCATCGCTATAACCTTGAGCAGTTCGGCCTGAGCCGACAGCGGCACGGAGGTCTTTTCACCGGCTATTGCCAGCGATTCGGCCTCTGAGTATCTCGGAATGGGCATTATCGCCGTCCATGGAGAGTCAGGTTTCCCTTTGGCGTGGCGCCACGACTGACTTTCGCCCCGCACAATCGATCGGCCATTTCGCAGAGCCCCCCCTGCGCATGATGAATGACTCGCCGGTCGCGCCTATACCATGCCCAGCACCCGCGGCATGTTGGGCATGCCCGACCAGGCGGTCAGGCCGCCATCCACCGGGATGATCGCGCCCGTGATGTAGCCGGCCTCGTCGGAGGCGAGGAAGCGCACCAGTCCTGCCACCTCCGCCGCGAGGCCGGGCCGGCCCAGGGGAATCTGGGCATCGAAGGCCTGGCGCAACACCGGCATCTCGATGCTGTGGTGGGCGATGCTGGTGTCGATCAGGCCGGGGCAGACGGCATTGACCCGGATGCGGTCCCTGGCGCCGTCCAGGGCCAGACTGCGGGTGTAGTTGATCAATCCGCCCTTGGCCGCCGAATAGGCGGAGAAAGCGTAGTCGCCACCGATGCCGGATATCGATGCATTGTTGATGATGACGCCGCCGCCCTGGCCGCGCATCAGCGGTATCACTTCCTTGCAGGCGTAGAAGATCGCGTCCAGGTCCACCGCGAAGACCCGGTGCCACTCCTCCTCGGCCAGGGCCGGCGTTTCGCCGAAGCAGGCGATGCCGGCATTGTTGAACAGAATGTCGATGCGGCCGAAGGCGTCGAGGGTGGTCTTCACCAGGGCCTTGACCTGGGACTGGTCGGCAACGTCGCCGCGGAAGAACCGGACCGCGCCGGCACCGGCCTGCTCGCTTAGTTCTCGAACGATGGCCTCGCCGGCCTCCCGGCGCGTCCCGGAAAAGCAGACCTTGGCGCCGTGGGCAACGAAGTTGCGCACCGTGGCCTCGCCGATGCCGGAGGTGCCGCCGGTGATCAGGGCCACGCGGCCGGCGATAGAGGTATTGGGAATGGTCATGGGCTCACTCCACACGCAGCACCGCCGGCGGCTTGTAGGCGCCGGCCAGGGCTGCTTCGGTCGGTTGATAAATGCGCATCACCAACTGGATGCCGATGCCCGGCAATGAGGGCAGCCAGTTGGCGCGATGCACGGGGTCCTTCGGCTCTTTGGCAGAGACATAGATGGTCAGCGAACCATCGTCATTGGCTTTCAACCCTTGGGTGGTGCTGCCGATGTGATGGCGGTGGATGGGGTTGTCCACCATGAAGCGGGTCTTGACGTCCATCAGGGTGATCGACCAGAAGGCGATGGCCGGCGGTGTCTTCCCAGCCGGGAAAGTGATGGTGTAGTCGTGGTCACCGGTGAGCAAACGCCCCTGGGAATCGCTGTAGGCGTTGGGGTAGATCGCCTCCTCCGGGATGTTCGCGCCCAGGCCACCATAGACGCTGAGGGCGCGCATGATGAGTTCTGGCCGAAAGTGCCCAGTCCCGGTGGCGCCACGCTCCAGCCACTGCCGTCGTTGCTCATGGGCGCCGCGCGCATGGTATCCACGTAGCGGTAGCCTTCCTTCACCGCTTGCTCAAAACCTGCCCGTACCTGGGGTGTCAGCTTGGCCGGATCGAAGACCACTCGCGGGCCAAAGCCGGCGGCATCGAACATGGCCATCAGTCCTTGATCGGCAGCGGGGATGTCGATCTGCCGCAGGTGGTGGTTGACGATGCGGAAGAAGTCGAGCGTTTCGCGCATCGCGTAATCGGCCTCAGGCAGCGTCGGCAAGTTTGCCTGGGTGGGCGAGGGACGATCCCAGGCGGTGGCCGGGCTCTTCAGGTAGTCCGCCAGGGGCAGCAACTGGAAGCGGCGCTCATAGCGAAGATGCCTTTCCTTCTCGTTGTCCCGGGTGGCGGCGATACGGGTGAGTATCCAGACGCGCGGTGTACTGATGCGCACATGTCCGGCCAGGCCGGGAGGCAGCGGCGGCTGCCACTCCTGGTCGGTGATCAGGAAATCGCCGCCCTTCTGACCGATGGTCCGGGTACTGAGGTAGGCCTCGTCGACGCTGAAATAGTTCTCGAACTGGACGCTGTACCAGATGTCGTCCATGGGCGGCACATGGATCACATAGGGCTGGCCCTTCAGGTAGAGCCAGGCCGAGGCGTAGAGCACATCGGGATTGGGCACCGCGAACCAGGTGGTGGTGTGGTCCGACAGCCGGCCGCCGTTAAAGTAACCAAACTGGCCGTGGGGCGCGCTGTTGTCCTTGGCGATGCCGCGGGTCTGGCGCAGTTCGGCCACCGAGAACTCGAACAGCGGCATGCCATAGAGGTAGCCGAGCAAGCCCGCCGAGCGAGCGAAATCGGTGACCGACTGGCCGAAGGCCTGCTGCTGCTCCTTCGACCAAGCGCTGTCGGCGGCGGTGGCAATGGTTGCGGAGGCCGACCATAAGGCCATGAAGACGATGAACCAGTTACGGATGTGAACCATGGTGCTGATCTCCTTAGGGCTTGGCGACGCAAAAGCGCTCGCGGTAACGACGATAGCGGCTGGCCAGTTGCGCCTTGGTCAGGCCGAACTCCTCCGGCGTGTAGCGATGCCGGCCAAACTTGTCCTGGCGGTTGTCTGCCAGAAACTGTTGCATGCCCCGCTCGAACGCCGGGCTTACCTCCAGACCGATGCGGCGGTAGATCCGCTTGACGGAGGCGATGGGATCGGCCACCAGCTCGCTGTAGTCGATGTCGTGGATCTGGCTATCCATCTGCGGGTTGGCGTCGCGCCAGTCCAGGTAGCGGCGCAGCCAGTTGTCGATCATTTCGGTGATCTGTTCACCGGCCATCTGCTTGTCGCAACTGCCCAGGGCCTGTTGCCAGAGCTTCCAGTGGAGGCTGCAATGGCTGGTCACCGCATCCACCGGGTCCCGGTGGGTGTTGAGGATGACGGCGTTCGGATAGGTCTCGAACAGATCGGCCATGAAGTTCATGTGCGACGGTGCCTTTAGCGCCCAGCGCTGCTTGCGGTGACGGGACTGGAGGTGCTGCAGGAAGATCTTGTGCCAGCGGTAAGCAGCCGTCTGGTCCTGGGCATCGACCCAGTCGTTGTAGCCCTTGATCGGCAGCGTCGCGTAGAAGATGTAGCTGAGGCATTCCTGGGCGATGAAGCCGATGCACTCCTGGGGCAACTGGGCGCCCACCGGATGGATGGCCATCACTTCGGGATTAAGGCCGTCAACGGCCTCCAAGCCTGCGGTGACCATGGCGATGCGCGGGTCCGTTTCGTAGGTGGCTGCTTCCGGCGGCGGACAGGGCATGGAGACTTCCCACATCAAGGGCACGCGATTGTCCGGATCCTGGCCAAGCAGGCCGATCAACAGCGTCGTCCCGGTGCGCGGCAGGCCGATGACGAACAGCGGCTGCTTGATTTCCTCCGCCGCCACTTCGGGATGGGTCTGGCGATGCTGCCACACGCCCAGGCGGCCGATCAGGACGCCGAGCACGCTGTTGCGGGTGCGGATGAGGCCCATTTCGGTGAGGGGCAGTTCGTTGATCGCCGCCACCAGATGTTCCAGCCCGGGGCGAAAACTGTCGGGGCCGAAGTCACTCAGGCCGGTAGCGTCGCGGGCCATTTGCAGCAGGCCCTCGACGGAGAAATGCGCATCGTTGAGTGTAGTCATGGGTAGATCGGAAAGCTAATGGAAGTATTGGGCATTCCGAACATTCAGTGATCCGGGTGCAAATGCCCTTGCCGCTGGCCACAATTCGAAAGTCAGCCGTCGCTCAGCGCCGGTCTCAGGAAACTGCGCCGATTCAGTCCAACCTCAACTTGATTCTCCGTTCGCCACCCCCTGCCGGGTTATAACCCAAATTAATTGACCAAACAATCAATTAAGGATTTAATCATCTCACTCGCCGACTACAGTCGCGATGCCGGGTTAGCGGTTGTACCGACGCCTGTTGTTAGGAGTTCGCGATGAAACCGTGTCGATTCCGCTCATCGGGCGCGGGCGCGAGTACAGATGCCGCACAGAGGAGGACACGACTCATGGGAAAACAAAGAGATGTGGCCAGCGCCGGAAAGCCGACTGAGCCGCCGAGACAAAAGAAGCTGCCACGTCAAGCACGCTCGAAATTCACGGTGGATGTCATCCTCGATGCAGCCGAGCAGTTGCTCGAGCAAACCGGTAGCCTTGATACCGTAACAACGCGGCGTGTTGCTGCCAGGGCGGGGTTGAGCATCGGAACCCTCTATGACTATTTCCCGAACCGCGACGCAATTCTCGTCGAATTGCTCAACCGCAAGATGAGCAAACACTGCGAGGAGATACTGCCCCGCCTGCGTGGCCCGCTTTGCGACTCTCTGCCAGATCTGTTTCGTATCGGTGCGGAGCAGGCCATCGAGATGGATCGCACGTTGCTTGGCTATGGCAAGGATTTCCATTCCCGCTATGCGCGACATTTTTATTTCGGGGTTTACTATCCCGAAATCAATAGCCCGGGACGAAAGACAGTACTCGGAAGAATCGAGCGCTCGGCGGTTAGGTTGTTTTCGCAAAAGGCCGAGGTCGTTCGCGAATCCGACCGGGAACTGGCGGCATTCATCTTTGTCCGCGCACTGCGTGGCATGATAAGCACCGTTATCGAGGAGCGACCGGAACTGCTGGGCTCGCCTTCCCTGATTCCCATGCTGCAACGCATGATGCTGGCCATAGTCGACTTTCCGGCCCCGTCCGAGCAGGACACCGCCAGACCGTGTGCGGATGGTGCCCCTCACGGTGTGGATTTCGCCCACCATTCGGCGACGATGACCCGTCGCACGTCTTTCGCTCAGCAGCAAGCCCGGTAGCATCCGCCTTGACGACAAGCCCCGTAGTCGTCACCGCTGCGCCTCCGTCGCCTGCTGAGGGACACCCGCTTCCTTTGCCTTACGCATGGTCGCCTGCATGATCAGGAAATCGTGGATCGCCTGCACGTCGTCGGCCTTCAGCTGCTCGTGGAAGGAGGGCATCCCGGCATTGACCCGGCCGCCAAGCACGACGGCCGAAAAATTCTCGTGGATATCCGGCGCCATCGTGTCCAGGTCCTGCTTGCCGCCGAAGCCGGGGCCATGGCAGAAGCCACAGTGGGTGGCGAAAAGGGTGACGCCGAGCATGACCCGCTCGATCGGCGCCGTCATCGGCGGCGGCGCCACCTTGGCTTGACGTAACGCCGGCGGCGGCAGTTTGCCCTGGCCGTCCAGACGCCAGACAGCAATGCGGCTGGGGTTAGTGTAGCCGGCGAGCACGGCACCGTCGGCGAACATGCCAGGGAAAGCGCCGCCCCAGCCTATGCCCACGGCCACATACTGCTGTCCGCGCACAGAATAGGTCACCGTACCGCCGGGCATCGATCCATAAGTGGTGATCTCCCAGAGCACTTTGCCGCTGTCCGCCGCGTAGGCCACCAGGCGGCCGTCGGCGGCACCCTGGAAAACCAGGTTACCGGCAGTGGCCAGGGTGCCACCACTGATCGGCAGCTTCTGTTCCACCTGCCAGGCGACCTTCTTGGCGCGCACGTCCCAGGCCATCAGCGAGCCGCGTCGCTCCCGCTCGATCTGCGCCTGCAGTTCCGGGGCGCCGACCATGGCCGGGAAATTCTGGGCCATGTTGAAGCGGCTGTTGCCGCCGCGGAAGGTGGCATTGTTATCCACCGCATAGATGGCGCCCGCCTGCAACTCGCCGAAGTAGGCCAGGCCGGTGTTCGGGTTGTAGGCGATCGGGTTCCAGTTATGGCCGCCGAGCATGCTTGGGTAGAGCAGGGTCGGCTTGCCCGTGCGGGTGTAGTCCGCCTCCTCGGTTTCCTGGGGCCGCCCCGTCTTCAGGTCGTAGCCCGTGGCCCAGGTGACCTTGGTGAACTTGTCGGCCGAGAGCAGCTTGCCGGTCTTGCGATCGAGTACATAGACGAAGCCGTGCTTGGGCACCTGGATCAGCACCTTGCGCCGCACCCCATCCACCGGCAGGTCGGCCAGCACCATTTGGGCCGTTGCCGGATAGTCCCACTGCTCGCCCGGTGCCAGTTGGAAGTGCCAGACATACTCGCCGCTGTCGGGCCGCAGGGCGACGACGGATGACAGGAACAGGTTGTCGCCACCGCCGGGGCTGCGCTTGTTACGCGACCAGGGTGAACCGTTGCCGACGCCGATGTAGAGCAAATCCAGTTCCGGGTCGTAAGACATGGCGTCCCAGACAGTGCCGCCACCACCCCAGGTCCACCACTGGTCGCCGCTCCAGGTCTTGGCCGCCATCGCCATGGCCGGGCTCTCGAAGGGTTTGCCGGGATCGCCGGGAACGGTGAAGAAGCGCCACTTCAACTTGCCGCTGCCGGCATCGTAGGCGGACACATAGCCACGCACGCCCAGTTCGGCGCCACCGTTGCCGATCAGCACCTTGCCCTTGACCACCCGCGGCGCGCCGGTGATGGTGTAAGAACGGGTGAGGTCAATGAAGGTCTGCACGCTCCAGACCGGCTTGCCGTCGCGGGCGTCCAGCGCGATCAGCCGGCCGTCCAGGGCGCCCACGTATACCTTGCCCTGCCAGACGGCCACACCCCGGTTAACCGGGCCGCAGCAGGCGCGGATACTGCGTTCCCGATCGACTTGCGGATCGAACTTCCAGAGCGGCTTGCCGGTGTCGGCGGCGAAGGCATAGACCAGGCTCCAGGGACCGGTGGCATACATCACCCCGTCGACGACGATGGGTGTGGTCTCGACGCCGCGCTCGTAGTCCAGTGTCTGTGTCCAGGCCAAGCCCAGCCGGGCCACATTGCCATCGTTGATCTGGGTCAGCGGGCTGTAACGCTGCTCGCTATAAGTACGACCGTGGCTGGGCCAGTCCCGGCCATCGGTCTCGGCGCGACGGATGCGCGCCGCATCAACGTCCGCCGGCCGTGCCCCAATCGCGGCCGCGGCCGCACCCCAGGCGAGAACCGCGACGGCCAAGCTGATCCAAGCATTCATACGCATAACAAAACTCATCCTTACTGAAAGAGGCGACCGAGGGTCGATGCCCAGGGCGCATTGCTGGTTTCAAGGCCCGCACGGCGCCGAAGAAGCCACAGGCCTCGCCAATGCGCCGGCCGGTGGCGAGCGATCCACCGGGCTCTTCACCCGGAAGCGGCGCCGCGCTCCGGCGGGCGTATCGAGAAACTCAAGGATGGCCATGGTGTGGCGTTTACCCTCGACAATATCAGTAGACGGTCAATCTACCGAAATCCACACCGACCGCCAGTTAACCCGAACACGCCGCCATTAATGGGGCGAATCAATCGCTTACATCCAGACAGCCTGCCAATATCCGTGAAATACCCCCCCGGGAACAGGCTTCCCCGGGAAGGTGCAATTGACTTGAGCAGTACCGGGCCTCTAGCATCGACACTGGCTACCCCGCATGCGCACGCCAAGCAGGCAGCAATCCCAACGACATTGACCACTCGCCGCCCTCAGGGCGGCCCAGCCGAGGAGCAGAATTTCGATGGCCCTGAATTTGTTCGATCAATGGCGGCGCCAGTCCCCCTACTACAACGACAGTCATGAAGAGTGGGCGCAGACGGTGCGCCGCTTCGTCGAGAAGGAGGTCAATCCCCACATCAACCAGTGGGAGGACGAGGAGAACGTACCGCTGTCGCTGAGCGTCAAGGCGGCGGAACTGGGCATCATCCAAATGGGTTTCCCCGAGGAATACGGCGGCATCACCCAGGGCGTCGATGCCTTCCATGGCATCGTCGCCGGCAATGAGCTGGCCCAGTGCGGCGCCAGCGGCCTGGTGGCCGCGCTGATGATGCACAGCGTCGCCCTGGTGCCCATCCTCAAGTTCGCCAGCGAGGCAATGAAGCGGCGCATCGCCCCCGAGGTGCTGGCCGGCCGCAAGACCATGGCCATCTGCCTGACCGAGCCGTCCGGCGGCTCGGACTTGGCCGCCGTCAAGACCCGCGCCGAGAAGCGTGGCAACAAGTGGGTCCTCAACGGCTCCAAGACCTTCATCAGCAACGGCATGCGCGCCGACTACTACACCGTGGTGGCCCGCACTGGCGGCCCCGGCGCCGACGGCCTGAGCCTGTTCCTGGTCGAGAAAGGCATGCCCGGCTTCACCCAGCACAAGATGCGGAAGATGGGCTGGCACTGCTCCGACACCGCCACCCTGTTCTTCGACGATGTCGAACTGCCCCCGGAGAACCTGCTCGGCCCCGAAAACAAGGGCTTCCTGGCGACGGTGAAGAACCTCAACAACGAGCGCGCCGGCCTGGCCTCCGGCGCCTGCGCCTATGCCCGCTGCGCCGTCGAGGAGGCCCACGAGTGGGCCACCCAGCGGGAAACCTTCGGCAAGCCGCTCATCAAGAACCAGGTGATCCGCCACAAGTTCGCCGAAATGATGCGACACATCTCCGCATCCCAGGCCTTGGCCGACCTGATGGTCTGGCAGATGATGCAGGACAGGCTGGACATCGGCATGCTCTCCCTCGCCAAGGTCCAATCCACCCGCACCCTGGAACTGGTGGCCCGCGAGTGCGCCCAGATCCTCGGCGGCGCCTGTTTCGTGCGGGGCTGCAAGATCGAGCGCATCTACCGGGACGTGCGGCCCCATGCCATCGGCGGCGGCTCCGAGGAAATCATGCTCGACTTCGCCGCCCGGCAGATGGGCTTCGTCTAGGCGGCCGCGATGAGCCAAGTGCCCGACAACACCCCCATCATCGTCGGCGTCGGCCAGCATTGTCCGGCGACCGTGGACTTCAACGTCCCCTCGGCGCCGGCCGACCTGGGGGCCGCCGCCGCCCGCCTGGCCCTGGCCGATTCGGGCCAGGCCGAGAAGCTGGCCCAAATACTGGACAGCGTCGTCTTCATGAAGCTGTTCGCCGACATCGGCATGTTCAAGTCGCCTTTCGGCGGCAGCACCAAAATCGCCCGCTCGCTGACCCAGCGTTTGGGCATCAATCCGCGGGAGGTGATTTATTCGGCCGTGGGCGGCAATGTGCCGCAGAAGATGATCAACGACTACGCCGAGCAGATTGCCCGCGGCGAGATCCGCGCCGCCCTGCTGGCCGGCGGTGAGGCCATGCGTACCGCCGCCGAGGCCCGGCGCGCCGGCGTCACCCTCGACTGGAACGAGGACCCGGCCGGCGAGATGATCGACCACGGCCCGCCGGAGGACATGGTCAGCGACTTCGAGTACGCCCATGGCGTCGGCCTGGCCATCTGGTCCTATCCGCTGTTCGAGCACGGCATCCGCGGCAAGCGCGGCCGCGGCGTCGCCGAACACATGCGGGCCATGGGCCGCCTCTGCGCCCGCCTCAACCGCGTCGCCCAGCAGAATCCCAAGGCCGCCTACCGCACACCGCGCTCGGCCGAGGAAATCGCCACGCCCGCCGAGAAGAACCGCATCATCAGCCATCCCTATACCCTGCTGATGAACGCCAACGAGAAGCTGGATGCCGGCGCCGCGGTGATCTGCGACCTCAGGGCCAGCCGCGCCCTCGGCATCGATCCCTCTCGCTGGATCCACCTGCGCGGCTGCGGCGACGCCATCGAGCGCATGCGCACCATCGACCACATCGATTTCCACAGCTCGCCGGCGCTGGCCCTGATCGGTCGCAAGGCCCTGGCCATGGCCGGGATCACCATCAGCGAGGTGGACTTCTTCGACTTTTACAGCTGTTTCCCCTCGGCCACCGAACTGGCCGCCGACGCCATGGGCCTGGCCGAGGACGACCCGCGGGAGATTTCGGTCACCGGCGGCCTGCCCTACTTCGGCGGGCCGGGCAACGCCTATGTGCTGCATGCGGTCGCCGAGACGGTCGACTGGCTGCGCCAGGGACGCGGCCGCTACGGCATGGTCACCGGCAACGGCGGCCTGATGTCCAAGGAATCGGTGGGCATCTACTCGCCCCTGCCCGGCAGCGGCGAGTGGCGGCGCGAGGATCCGAAGGCGTACCAGAAGGAACTGGACGCGGTGCCGACGCCGCGCATCGAGCGCCAGCCGAACGGCGAGGCGCGCATCGAAACCTACACCGTGCATTACGAAAAGGGCGTGCCCGCCCGCGGCGTCATCATCGGCCGCCTGCTCGCCGACGATGCCCGCTTCGTCGCCAACACCCCGGCGGACCGGATGGACATCCTCTCCTGGCTGACCACAGCCGAACCCCTGGGCTCGCTTGGCCAGGTCAGCAATGCCGAAGGTCGCAACACTTTCGTGCCGGCACAATTCGCCTAAGGGAAAGACTTTCGTGAAGACAGAAATCTGCCGGCGCCTAGGTATCGCCCTGCCCATCTTCGCCTTCAGCCACTGCCGCGACGTGGTGGTGGCGGTCAGCAAGGCCGGGGGCCTGGGCGTGCTCGGCGCCGCCGGCTTCACGCCAGAGCAGTTGCGCCGGGAACTCGACTGGATCAGCGAACGGCTCGGCGACTTCCCCTTCGGCATCGACGTAATCATGCCCAAGAAGCTGGAGCAGGGCGAGGTCGGCGACTTGCAAGCGATGATTCCGGAGGGTCACAAAGCCTGGGTGGAGACGGTGTTGAAGCGCTACGGCATCGCCCCCCTGCCAGCGAATGCGGAAGGCGGTGCCTACGGCATCAGCGGCGAGCAAATCGGTTGGACCCACGACTTGTGCCGCCAGTTGCTCGACGTAGCCTTCGCCTATCCGGGCCTCAAGGTCATGGTCAATGCCCTGGGCACACCGCCGGCGGACATTCTCGAGGAATGCCACCGCCGCGGCATCCTGGTCGGCGCCCTGGCCGGCAAGGTCAAGCACGCCCAGGCCCACAAGGCCGGCGGCGTCGATTTCGTGGTGGCCCAGGGCCATGAGGCCGGCGGCCATACCGGCGAGATCACCACCATGGTGCTGGTGCCCCAGGTGGTGGATGCGGTGGCGCCGCTGCCGGTGCTGGCGGCCGGCGGCATCGCCGGCGGCCGGCAGATCGCCGCGGCCCTGGCCCTGGGGGCCCAGGGCGTCTGGTGCGGCTCGGTCTGGCTGACCACCCCCGAATCCGACGTGGAACCGCTGCCCAAACAGAAGCTCTTGGCGGCCGGCAGCGGCGACACGGTGCGCAGCCGGGTAATCAGCGGCAAACCGGCGCGCATGCTGCGCTCGGCCTGGACCGACGCCTGGGAGGCCAAGGACTGCCCGGGCTTCCTGCCCCTGCCGCTGCAGGGCATGCTGGTCCAGGAAGCCCACCTGCGCATCGCCAAGGCCAGGCATCCGGATCTGGCCTTTTATCCCTGCGGCCAGACCGTCGGCCTGTGCAACGACGAGCGCGACTGTCGCAGCATCGTCCGTGGCATGGTCGAGGAATACGTGGAGACTGTGGAACGGCTGGCCGCCTCCATGAACGAGGACGAGGCGACACCGGCCTGAGGTCGGCGCCGCCCCTTCCACCCTTGCTGAAAAAAGGAAACTGTCATGTCCGATCTGCTCTTCGAACACCGCGGCCCGGTGGCCTGGATCACCATCAACCGGCCGGAGGCCAACAACACCCTCAGCGCGGCGGCCTTCGTCGGCCTGGTCGATGCCTGGGACGAAGTCCGCAACAACCCTGCGATCCGCGTCGCCGTGCTGACGGCGGCCGGTGACCGCGATTTCTCTTGCGGCGGCGATCTGGGCAACGTGGTGCCGTTATGGACCGGTGCCCGCAAGCCGGCAACACCGGCCGAGGCACGCCTGGTGGCCGAACCTCGCCTCCCGTCCTGGGCCCTGCTGCGCGAAGAGCCACTCTACAAGCCGATCATCGCCGCGGTTAACGGCCGCGCTCTTGGCGGCGGCTGCGAGCTGCTGGAAGCCACGGACGTGCGCATCGCCGCCAGCCACGCAATTTTCGGGCTGCCGGAGGCCAAGGTCGGCATGCTGCCCGGCGGGGGTTCCATGGTGCGGCTCGCCCGCCAGATTCCCTATGCCCACGCCATGAAGTTCATGCTCACCGGCGACCCCATCGACGCACAGACGGCCCTCGCCTGGGGCCTAGTCAGCGAGGTGGTGCCGGGCGGCGAGCTGCTTGCCCGCGCCGAAGCGCTGGCCGAGCGCATTGTCGCCAACGCACCGCTGGCGGTCCAGGCCATCAAGCGCACGGCGTTGCAAAGCCACACGGCCGAATGGGCCGATGCCTTTCGCATTGAGGACGAGGAATCGGTCCGCGTCGTCGCCAGCAAGGATGCCCGCGAAGGGCCTCGTGCCTTCAAAGAGAAGCGCCCTCCCCTGTTCACCGGCGAATGACCATGGCTGACTCGATCTTCGCCCAGGCCTGCGCCCGGGCGGCGGAGGGAATGGAAATCGCCGCCGTGGCGGCCGCACAGCCCGGGCGTATCGCGCTGTGGAGCAAGGCCGGGTCGATGACTTTCGGCGAACTCAACCGCCAATCCAATCAGCTTGTCCGTCGCCTTCGCGAGGCGGGTGTCGGCGACGGCGATGCCGTGGCGCTCACTTGCGGCAATCGCATGGAGTTCGCCATCGTCACGTTCGCCGCGTATCGCGCCGGCCTGCGCTTGACGCCGATCAACTGGCATCTGGGCGCCGACGACATCCATTACATCGTCGACAACTGCGAAGCAAAGGCGCTCTTTCTCGACAGCGGCATCGCCGGCGTAGCACACCGGTGCGCCCGCTTGCCACAACTGCGGCTCAAGGTTGCCATCGGTAAGCCTCTCGATGGTTATACGGCTTGGCAGGATATCCTGAGTGGCGTCGACGACAGCGACATCGCCGATCCGGTCCGCGGCACCACGATGATGTACACCTCGGGAACGACCGGGCGCCCCAAGGGCGTATTGCGCAGCCAGCCCGACCCCACCCGCGCGGCACAAATGCAGTTGATGCTAACGCAAGTATTCCACTTCGATCCGGACAGCGGCCATGACCGCACGCTGGCCACGGGACCGCTCTATCATGCAGGACCCTTCGGACTCTGCCTGACGACGCCACTGACCGCCGGCATCGGCAGCGTCATCATGGACAAGTGGGATGCGGAGCGAATGCTGGCTCTGATCGAGCAATATCGCATCACGCACACCTTCTGCGTACCGACGATGTTCACCCGTCTGCTGCGTCTGCCCGATGAGATACGCCGACGCTACGATACCAGCAGCCTGCGTTTCATCATCCACGGCGCGGCCCCATGCTCGGTGGACACCAAGAGGGCGATGCTCGACTGGCTGGGACCCATCATCTGGGAGATGTTCGCCGGTACGGAGGGCCCTGGGACCGTGGTCGGTCCGCAGGAGTGGCTGGCCAAGCCCGGTACCGTCGGCAAACCCGCCCCCGGCCAGGTGCGCATCCTGGACGACGCCGGCAACGAGTGCCTCCCCGGGCATGCGGGCCATATTTTCATGGTGAATCCGCCCGGCAGCCCGTTCAAGTACTTCAAGGATCCGGACAAGACGCAGGCGAGCCAGCGGGACGGCTACTTCACCGCCGGCGACATCGGCTACCTGGACACCGACGGTTATCTTTTCCCCACCGGTCGCAGCGCCGAAGTGATCATCGCTGGCGGCGTCAATCTCTATCCCCAGGAGATCGACGATGTACTCGCCCGGCATCCGGCCGTGGCCGACGTGGCCTGTGTCGGCGTGCCCAATGCCGACCTGGGCGAGGAGGTGAAGGCCATCATCACCCTCCACCCCGGCCAGCAGGGCGACGACGCCCAGCGGCGCAGCCTGATGGACTATTGCGCCGAGCACCTTTCCAAGCAGAAGTGGCCGCGCAGCATCGATTTCGTGGACGGACTGCCCCGCTCCGAGGCCGGCAAGATCCTGCGCGGCAAGTTGCGTGCGGAATTCTGGAAAGACCGGGACCGGCAAATCTAAGCGCACTCACGATTTTCCGCACCGCGACCATGCCATCATTGCCCGCTCCCCATCCGACTCAATACCAGGACAGACGATGACCAAGCCCCTTGCCGGAATCCGCATCCTCGACTTCAGCCAGTATCTGCCCGGCCCCTTAGCCACCCAGCATTTTGGCGATCTCGGTGCCGACGTGATCAAGGTGGAAAACCGCCAGGGCGGCGACCTGGCCCGGCCCCAGCCCGGCGGCGGCACCTCGCACATGTTCCTGCTGGTGAACCGCAACAAGCGTTCCCTGGCCGTGGACCTGCGCCAGCCCGAAGGCATGGAGGTCGTTCGTCGCCTAGCCGCCCAGATGGATGTACTAATCGAAGGCTTCCGCCCCGGCGTCATGGCCAAGCTGGGCCTGGACTACACCACCCTCAGCCAAGTCAATCCGAAGCTGGTCTATTGCTCGATCACCGGCTACGGCCAGGACGGCCCCTGGAGCCAGTTGGGCGGCCACGACATCAACTACCAGAGCATTGCCGGCGCCCTGGAACAGAGCGGCGCCCAGGATGGCCCGCCGGCGCCCGGCGGCTTTCAGGCAGCCGACATCGCCGGCGGCACGCTCACCGCGGCAATGACCGTGCTGGCAGCTCTGGTGGATGCCCAACGCAGCGGTCGTGGCCGCTATGTGGATGTTTCGATGACCGACTCGGCCATGGCTAACATGATCATGGCCCTGGCCGCCACCGACACCTATGGTGGCGGCAAGCCCATGGCCCGGGGCGACGACTACCCGACTGGCCGACTGCCCTGCTACGGCGTCTATGCCACCCAGGACGGCCGTCACCTGGCCCTGGGCGCCCTGGAGCCCCAGTTCTGGAAAAGTTTCTGCGAAGCTTCAGGCCGTCCCGACCTGATCCCCCAAGGCTGGGCCATGGGCGACAAGGCCTCGACCGCCAAGGCGGCCATCGCCGAACTGGTGGCCAGCCGTTCCCTGGCCGAATGGCAGAAACTGCTCGCCAGCGTCGATGGCTGTGCCACGCCGGTGCTGCGCCTGGACGAAGCGATGACCCATCCACAGATCCAGGCCCGGGCCATGGTCGGCAACAGCACCGGTCCGGAAGGGCAATCCTTCCGGTATTTCCGGTATCCGGCCAAGCTTAGTGACTACCAGTTCTCGGTGGATCGCCGACCCCCGGGGCTGGGCGAGCACAACTGGGAAATCCTCCAGACCCTGGGCTACGGCGACGCCGATATCCAGGCGCTGGCGGACCAGAAGGTCATTTGAGCGGCGATTTGACAACCGTCAGTTATTGAAGAAAGGTCAGGAGAACTATGCGTACCATCGTTTGTGACATGCTCGGCATCGACGTTCCCATCTTCGCCTTCACCCATTGCCGCGACGTGGTGGTGGAAGTTTCCAAGGCCGGCGGTCTGGGCGTGTTGGGCATGGTCGGCTTCACGCCGGAGCAGGTGAAGGAGGAGTTGGACTGGATCGACGCGCACATCGGCGACAAGCCCTATGGCGTCGATATCGTGATCCCGCAGAAGTACGAGGGCATGGGCGCCACCGACCCGAAGGACCTGGAACGCCAACTGAAGCAGGCCGTACCCCAGGGCCATTTCGATTTCGCGGAGAAGTTGTTGAATGACCATGGCGTGCCCGCTTGGCCCGACGACTCGGAAATGGGTCTGCTGGGCTGGACCGAGGCCTCGGCGCGGCCGCAGTTGGAAGAGGCCCTGCGCCACCCCAAGGTGCGTCTGGTGGCCAATGCCCTGGGCACGCCGCCGGCCGAGGTGATCGCCGAAATCAAGGCCAGCGGCCGCCTGGTGGCCGCCCTGTGCGGCAAGATCAAGCAAGGCTTGCGACACAAGGCAGCCGGCGTCGATATCGTGATCGCCCAGGGCCACGAAGGCGGCGGCCACACTGGCGAGATCGGCTCCGTGGTCCTGTGGCCGCAGATGGTCGATGCCCTGGCGCCAACACCGGTTCTTGCGGCTGGCGGCGTCGGTAATGGCCGGCAGATGGCGGCGGCCTTGGCCATGGGTTGTGCCGGCGTGTGGACCGGTTCCCTGTGGCTGACGGTTACCGAGGCCCAGGCAGAGCCAGCCCAAAAGGAAGGCCTGCTACGTGCCACCTCGGAGGACACAGTGCGTTCCCGCTCCTGGACCGGCAAGCCGGCGCGGATGCTCAAGAACGACTGGACCGAGGCCTGGGAGGATCCGGCCAATCCCAAGCCCTTGGGCATGCCGCTGCAGGGTCTGGTCAGCGCCGACGCGATGCGCCGCACCGTTCGCTATGCCGGTGTCGCCGACACCCAAAAGGTGATCTTCAATCCCTGCGGCCAGGTAATCGGCCAGATCAACCGGGCCGAATCATCGAAGGAGGTGGTCTTCCGCTTGCTGAATGAATATGTCGATACGGTAACCGGCATGGCCGAACATCTGAAAGCGAGCGAAAGCTAGGCCGAGCAAAATCACTCCATACCCACCATCGACTGGAGAAGTCAAGTGAGCCAAACCGCTCGATCCAACGACTCGAACTCGGACATGCATCAAGACCGGCCGCAGGTGAACGACCTCGCGGGGCGCGTGGCCATCGTTACTGGCGGCACTTCCGGCATCGGTGCCGCGACGGTACGCGAGTTGGTCGGCCATGGCGCCCGCGTGATGATCGTGGGCATCGACGATGCCGCCGGAGCAAAACTGGCAACCGATCTGGGAGCTGCCGCCCGCTACCACCATGCCGACGTCGGTCGCGCCGGCGACGTCGCCGCCATGGTTGCGGCGACCGAGGATGCCTTCGGCCGCTTGGACGTCCTGATCAATAACGCCGGCATGGGCAACTTCGGTGAGACACCGGATCTCGACGAAGGGCAATGGCAACGCGTCATCGACGTGAATCTGAGTTCAGTATTCCATGCCTGCAAGCACGCCATTCCCCGCCTGCGTCGCCAGGGTGGAGGTGCGATCGTCAATGTCGCATCGGTCTCCGGCATGGCTGCGGACTACGGCTTCACCGCCTACGCGGCGTCTAAGGGTGCCGTGATCAACTACACGCGGGCATTGGCCCTCGACCATGCCCGCGATGGCATCCGCGTCAACGCCGTCTGTCCCGGCCTCATCGACACTCCCTTGACCGCCGGCACCTTGAGCATGCCCGCGCTCCGCCAGACCTGGTGCGAGAACATTCCGCTCCAGCGCGCCGGTCGTCCGGAGGAGGTGGCGCGCCTGATCCGCTTCCTGGTTTCCGATGACGCCAGCTACATCACCGGCGCCATCATCCCGGTCGACGGCGGCCTCATCGCCTGGAGCGGCCAACCCAACCTGCCAAAGCTGCTCAAGCCAGCCTGAGGCCCGCCTGAGGAAATCGCGCATGGGCACCGACAACACCCTACGTACCTTTGCCGGCGCCACGGCCATCGTCACCGGCGGCGCCTCCGGCATCGGCCGGGCGTTGTGCGAAGAACTGGCGCGGCGGGAGTGCCGCGTGGTCGTTGCCGACCTGCAGGGCGGCCTCGCGACGGACGTCGCCGACGCCATCATCCGGACGGGCGGCCATGCCGATGCCGTACAACTCGATGTCACCGACCCGGTGGCGTTCGAGAACCTGGTGCGGGACACGATGGCCCGTGCGGGCAGCCTCGACTATCTTTTCAACAATGCCGGCATTCATATCGCCGGCAACGCCGAGCATTACGGCATCGAGGACTGGAGCCGCATCATCGACATCAATCTACGCGGGGTTGTGCACGGCGTTCAGGTCGCCTACCCGCTGATGATGGCTCAGGGATACGGGCACATCATCAACACCGCATCGATGGCTGGGTTGTTGAGCGGCCCGGGCGCCATCGGCTACGCGACCACCAAGTTCGCCGTTGTCGGCCTCTCGCGGGCGCTGCGCGCCGAAGCATGGCGCGCGGGGGTACGGGTAAGCGTCCTTTGTCCAGGGGTCATCCGTACGCCGCTGCTTGAGAGTGGCGGCAAGTATGGCAAGCAACTGGAAAATATTTCCCTGGCCGACCAGAGACGCCAATGGGAGTCGCTGAAACCCATGGCCCCGGATGTATTTGCCCGCCAGGTTCTCGATGCCGTCGCCCGCAATGATGCCATCATCATTGTGCCGCGCTGGTGGCGGCTGCTCTGGTGGCTGGCACGCCTGTCGCCAGCCCTGGAAGAACGGCTGGCGAGGAGTGCGTTCGAGAAAACGCAGCAGCAACTCGGGCGCGAACATACCTGAAGATCGAATGCCTCATGGGTCACCCGAATCCTTCCTGACGGAGCCTCTTGCATGACAAGGACGATGGTCTGCCTCTGCCTGCTGATTGCCCTGCTCCTGGCCAGGGTCTCGGCCGCCGAACCCGCGCCGACCTGGAGCCCCTTGCGCATTGCCCCGATGGACTTGCGGGAGGCCGAAAGGCTCAAGGAGGAAGCGGCGGTGCGCCGTGCCGAGCTCGGCTACCTCTACGCCATTCCCGCTTTCCTGCACCTGCGCCAACGCTACCAGTTTGCCCATAACACCATCACCTATCAGAAAGTCGACAATCCGTTCGGTCGCTTCTTCGTGGTCAGGCAGCCGGCCGGCCCGGAGACGCAGGACACCATGCCGAATCAGGACACCCTCTACGGCGCCACTTTCCTCGACCTCGACTTCGGGCCGTACGTGCTGAGCGTGCCCGGTATCCTGGACCGCTATTACGCGTTCAATTTCATCGACGCCTACTTCTACAACTTCGACTTCGTCAGTTCGCGCACCGATGGCGCAGCAGCGGGCGACTACCTGATCGTCGGACCGGCGTGGAAGGGTGCCGCGCCCGCCGGCATCCGCAGGGTCGTGCACGCGCCAACGCGGTGGATCAACGTCTACCAGCGCATCCATTTCCGCGATGCGATGGACATCGCCAATGTCCATCGGCTGCAGGACAGCATCCAGCTTCGCCCCTTGGCTGTCTACCTGGACAAGACTGCCGTCGCGGCCCAGCCGGACCCCAAGGAAGTGCTCACGGCCAACCCGCTGTCGGTCAGGAACCCGCGCGAGATGTTGACGATGGCCAACGCCTACATGACGATGAATCCGCCGCCCGTCGAGGATCGCGCGCTGGTCGACAGCTTCAAGGCCGTGGGCATCGGACCCGGAGCGTCTCTGCCCGCCGACGCCGCCGGCGTCGACATCATCATGAAGGGCGCCGAACAAGCGCAAAAGACGATTGCCAGCCTGTACCTCACTGCGCTCGAAACCCGCCACGGCTGGCAGCTTCCCCGGACCGACATGGGCGTGCGCGGCGGCGAGTCCGCCGTGCCATTGCACGCGATGACGCAGATCCGCTCCATCGGCTACAACGCGGCCAAGGAGGCTGTCTATTACCTAGCGCTGACCGATCAGCGGGGCGAGGCATTGACGCCGGGGGACCGGTACGTCCTCAAGTTCGAAAAGGACCAGATTCCGCCCGTGGCCAGGAATACGCCGGGATTCTGGTCGCTGGTCGCCTACGACAGCGAGCGATTCGGGTTCGTGAAGAACGATGCCCGGAAATATGTCGTTCGGTCCAGCGACAAACTTGTCTACGACCAGGACGGCTCGCTGACACTCCATGTCCAGAAAGAGCCCCCCGCGAATCCCGAAAAGCTTCCGAACTGGCTACCCGCGCCGGACCGGCCCCAATTCGTCATGATGCTGCGGGTATTCCAGGGCGATGGCTTCGTGGTCGAAGGCCGGTACACGCCGCCCGGCATTGTCAAGGTGCCTCGGTCCCTGGATTGAAATCCCAACCGCCAGCCGCCAAGAAATAACCGCGGCCAACGAAACGAACACGCCCGTCTCGCCATGGAGGTCTCAGCATGATCCGCTATGACTACGTCAAGACCCGCCGCGAAGACCTCAAACCTTACCCGGAAAACACCAAGGGATTGTCTCGCCTGCTCATCAAGACCTACACATGCATCAATGTGTGGGTCTATCGCATGAGCAGTGGCCGCTGGATGAAAACTTTTCCCGGCGGATTTCCAATTTGTCTGGTCACCACCACGGGTGCCAAGTCAGGAAAAAAACGTCGCATCGCGCTGATCCACCTACCGCTCGGCGAGCAAAAGCTGTTGGTGGCCTCCCAGGGCGGCGCGGATACGCATCCGACTTGGTACCACAACGTCAAGGCCCATCCGGAAGTGGAAATCCAGATGGGCGCGGAACGCCGCCGCTATCGGGCCCGCCAGGTCAGCGACGACGAAAAGCGCGGCCTCTGGCCCCATCTGCTCTCGTTCTATCCGGCCTTCGACGAATACCAGGCTCGCACCGACCGCAACATCCCGGTCTTCGTTTGCGAACCGATGGGGTAACCGCAATACCCGCTCACTTGATGAACTCGATCCTGCTCTTCTGGGCAACAACGCCCAGGTAATAGTTGCCGTCGGCGGTCTTGAGAATCGAAGAACACCACTTTTCTGGGTTTACGCCCCGCCAGTCGAGCTCGATGCAGTATTTGCCCTGGTCGTTCACTGACCACGTGCCTCTCGCACTCCCCGACTGAGTGCCGAGCAAATTTCCCATGTACCCTTTTGCGTCGGTGGAAGCCACGAAACGGCCGTCCGGCTCATTGGCCCACCTCCGCAGGCTTCCCGAGGTGGGAGAAATGTGAGAGACCTTGGTACCGGGTAGGAATGCCAACAATTCCTCTCTCGACATTCGCGTTC
Organism: Rhodocyclaceae bacterium; assembly: GCA_016704145.1. Classification (GTDB taxonomy): domain Bacteria; phylum Pseudomonadota; class Gammaproteobacteria; order Burkholderiales; family Rhodocyclaceae; genus Fen-999. The sequence goes on from JADJAS010000001.1 coordinate 551,507, forward strand.
CGACATCCTGCGCCACAACATTCGCCGAGAATATTGCAAGACCCGCCAAGCCAATCAGTCGGCTTCTCATGATTGTCCTCAACTTGCGCAGAAAGGCTGACATCGGAATTTGGAGCTGGTGCCGGGAGGGGGACTCGAACCCCCACACCTTGCGGCGGCGGATTTTGAGTCCGCTGCGTCTACCGATTCCGCCATCCCGGCAGGGAATTGAAGCCGCGTAGAATGCGCGCCTTCGCGTGGAAGCCGCGCATTATCCGCGAATCTTCCCTTTGTCACAACCGATGCCGACCCTCGACGACTTCAACTATTTCCTGCCGCCCGAGCGGATCGCCCAGGTACCGCTGGCCGAGCGGTCGGCGAGCCGGTTGCTGGTGATGCGCGGCGCAACGTTGGCGGATCGCGGCATCCGCGATCTGCCCGACCTTCTGAACCCCGGCGACCTTCTGGTGATGAACGACACGCGGGTCATCCATGCGCGCCTGTTCGGCAGGAAGGACACGGGCGGCCAGGTCGAGGTGCTGGTCGAGCGCATCGCCGCAGACGGCGAAGTCATCGCGCAACTGCGCGCCAGCAAGCCGCCGAGGGTCGGTTCCCGTTTGCTGCTCGAAGAGGCGATCGAGGCCACCGTATTGGGCAGGATCGGCGTGTTCTGGCGGCTGACTTTCGACGGCGACGCCTTCGAATTGATCGAGCGTCACGGTCGCCTGCCGTTGCCACCCTACATCGACCACCCGGCAACGATGGCGGACGAGGAGCGCTACCAAACCGTCTTCGCCCGCGAGAAGGGTTCGGTGGCCGCGCCCACCGCCGGCCTGCACTTCGACCCGCCGTTGCTGGCGGAACTGGCACGGCGCGGCATCGAGACGGCGCGGGTGACGCTGCACGTCGGCGCCGGCACCTTCCAGCCGGTGCGCGTGCACGACCTCGCCGAGCACCGCATGCACAAGGAGCGTTACTCGGTACCGCAGGCCACGGTCGATGCCATCGCCGCCTGCCGCGCTCATCGTGAAAAAGGCGGCCGGGTTGTCGCCGTCGGCACAACAACGCTGCGCACGCTGGAGACCGCTGCACTGGACGGCGAACTCAAGGCCGGTGCCGGCGAGAGCGAACTCTTCGTCACACCCGGCTTCGAGTTCAAGGTCGTCGACATCCTGCTCACCAACTTCCACCTGCCGAAGTCGACGCTGCTGATGCTGGTCTCGGCCTTCGGCGGGCTGGCGGAAATCCACGCCGCCTACCGGCACGCCATCGACAACCACTACCGCTTCTTCAGCTACGGCGACGCCATGCTGATCCATAGAAAATGAAATTCGAACTCCTCGCCACCGACGGCGCCGCGCGGCGCGGCACCCTGACCCTCGCCCACGGCACGATTGAAACACCCGTGTTCATGCCGGTCGGCACCTACGGCTCGGTAAAGGCGATGGACCCGGCCGAACTGGTCGACATCGGCGCCCGGATCGTGCTCGGCAACACCTTCCACCTCTGGCTGCGGCCGGGGCTGGATGTCGTCCGCGCCCATGGCGGCCTGCATCGCTTCATGGGCTGGGGCAAACCCATCCTCACCGACTCCGGCGGCTTTCAGGTGTTCAGCCTCGGCGAACTGCGCAAGATCACCGAGGAGGGCGTCAAGTTCGCCTCGCCGGTGAACGGCGACAAGCTTTTCATGCGCCCCGAGGATTCAATGCAGATCCAGCACGTGCTGAACTCGGACGTGGTGATGATCTTCGACGAATGCACGCCCTACCCGGCCAGCGAGAAGGAGGCGACCGAGTCGATGCGCCTCAGCCTGCGCTGGGCGCGCCGCTCGCGCGACGAGCATGACGGGCTCGGCAACACCAACGCGCTGTTCGGCATCGTCCAGGGCGGCATGTACGAGCACCTGCGCGACGAATCGTTGAACGGGCTGGCGGACATGGGTTTCGACGGCATGGCCATCGGTGGCCTGTCGGTCGGCGAGCCGAAGGCTGACTTCGCGCGCATCCTCGCCCACACCGCGCCGCAATTGCCGTTCAACAAACCGCGCTACCTGATGGGGGTCGGCACGCCGGAGGACATCGTCCATGCGGTCGCCCAGGGCATCGACATGTTCGATTGCGTACTGCCGACCCGCAACGCGCGCAACGGTCACCTGTTCACCCGTTACGGCGACGTGCGCATCAAGAACGCCGTCCACAAGAGCGACACGCGGCCGCTCGACGACACCTGCGGCTGTTACTGTTGCCGCAATTTCAGCCGCGCCTATCTGCACCACCTGCACCGCGTCGGCGAGATTCTCGGCGCGCGGCTCAACACCATCCACAACTTGTTCTACTACCAGACGCTGATGGCCGAACTGCGGGCCGCCATCGAAGGAAACCGCTTCCCGGGCTACAGCGCCGAATTCCACCGGAACCGGGCCCGCGGGCCGCTATAATCCGCACTTCGTTTTTTCTCCAACTGGAGCCCAACATGCTGATTTCCAATGCTTACGCCCAAGCCGCGTCCGCCGACGCCTCCGGTGGGCTGCTCGGGCTGCTGCCCATCATCCTGATGTTCGTGGTGCTGTGGTTCCTGATGATCCGGCCGCAGATGAAAAAAGCCAAGGAGCACCAGAAAATGGTTACCGAGTTGGCCAAGGGCGACGAAGTGGTCACCCAGGGCGGCATCGTCGGCCGTATCAGCAAGATCAGCGAGAACTACGTCACTGTCGAAGTGGCCGAGGGCAAGAACGGCCCCGTCGAACTGACGGTGCAAAAACAGGCCGTCGGCACGCTGTTGCCCAAGGGCACGCTGAAGACACTCTGATGAATCGCTTTCCCCTCTGGAAAAATGCGCTGATCGCCGTCACCCTGGTGCTCGGCCTGCTCTACACCCTGCCCAATTTCTTCGGCGAAGTGCCGGCGGTGCAGGTTTCCAGCATCAAGGCGACCATCAAGGTAGATACCCAGTTGCTGTCGCGCGTCGAGGACACGCTCAAGACGGCAGCCATCGCCCATACCGGCCTGTTTGCCGACCAGCACAGCATTCGGGTCCGACTGGCCGATACCGACACGCAGTTGAAGGCGAAGGATGTCATCGAGAAGGCACTCAACCCCGATCCCTCGGACAGTTCCTACAGCGTCGCGCTCAACCTGCTGTCGGCATCGCCCTCCTGGCTGACCGGTATCCACGCCCTGCCGATGTACCTCGGCCTCGACCTGCGCGGCGGTGTTCATTTCCTGCTCCAGGTCGACATGAAGGGCGCGCTGACCAAGCGGCTTGACTCGACCGGCGCCGACCTGCGCAGCCTGCTGCGCGACAAGAACATCCGCCACGGCGGCATCGGCCGCGAGCGGGAAACCATCGTCATCAAGTTCCGCGATGCCGATAGCCGCGACAAGGCCCGGGGCGTCATCGCCGATGCCCAGCCCGACCTGGATCTGACCGACCGGCAGGATGCGGGTGACAGCGGCGACTTCAAGCTGACCGCGACGCTGAAGCAGACGGCCGAGAAGCGCATCCAGGAATTCGCCATCAAGCAGAACATCACCACCCTGCATAACCGCATCAACGAGCTGGGCGTCGCCGAGCCGGTGATCCAGCAGCAGGGCGCCGACCGCATCGTCGTCCAGTTGCCCGGCGTGCAGGACACGGCGAAGGCCAAGGACATCCTTGGCCGCACGGCGACGCTGGAATTGCGCATGGTGGACGACGAAAGCTCCGGCAATGCCTCGGTCATGGAGCTGGCGGCCAAGGGCCAGCCCCCGGTCAGCACGGAGTACTACGTCGAGCGCGGCGGCCGGCCGCTGCTGGTCAGGAAACAGGTGATGCTGACCGGCGAGCGACTGACCGACGCCCAGGCCGGCTTCGACAGCCAGACGCAGGAACCGGCAGTGCACCTGACCCTCGACTCCGCCGGCGCGCGCATCTTCAAGGATCTGACGCGCGACAATGTCGGCAAGCGCATGGCCATTCTGCTGGTCGAGAAGGGCAAGGGCGAGGTGGTGACGGCGCCGGTGATCCGCACCGAGATCGGCGGCGGCCGCGTGCAGATCTCCGGCCGCATGAGCACCGTCGAAGCCAACGACGTCGCGCTGCTGCTGCGCGCCGGTTCGCTGGCCGCGCCCATGGAGATCATCGAGGAACGCACCATCGGGCCCTCGCTGGGCGCCGACAACATCGCCAAGGGCTTCAACTCGACGATGTGGGGCTTCATCGCCATCGCCGTGTTCATGACGATCTATTACCTGCTGTTCGGCTTCGTCTCGGTGGTGGCGCTGTCGGCCAACCTGCTGTTCCTGGTCGCCCTGCTCTCGCTGTTGCAGGCGACGCTGACGCTGCCCGGCATCGCCGCCATCGCCCTGACGCTGGGCATGGCCATCGACGCCAACGTGCTGATCAACGAGCGCGTCCGCGAGGAATTGCGCGGCGGCAACACACCGCAGGCCGCGATCACGGCCGGTTACGAACGCGCCTGGGCAACGATTCTCGACTCCAACGTGACGACGCTGATCGCCGGCGTGGCGCTATTGATCTTCGGCTCCGGTCCGGTGCGCGGCTTTGCCGTGGTGCATTGCCTGGGCATCCTGACCTCGATGTTCAGCTCGGTCGTGCTGTCGCGCGGCCTGATCAACCTCATCTATGGCCGGCGCAGGAAGCTGATGTCGTTGTCGATCGGCCAAATCTGGAAGCCTGGCGTCAAAACCAAGTAAAGGGCTGTCACCATGGAATTCTTCCGCATCAAAAAAGACATCCCCTTCATGCGCCACGCGCTGGTGTTCAACGTCATCTCGTTGATCACCTTCCTCGCCGCGGTGTTCTTCCTTGCCACCCGAGGCCTGCACCTGTCGATCGAGTTCACCGGCGGCACGCTGGTCGAAGTCGGCTACGCGCAATCCGCCGACATCGAGAAGATCCGCAAGCAACTGGACACCGACGGCTTCGTGGACACGCAGGTACAGAACTTCGGCTCGTCGCGCGACGTGCTAATCCGCGTGCCCCTGCTTAAGACCGAGCGCAAGGACACGGAGACATCCAAGGTCGGCGAACGCGTCATGGCCTCGCTGGCGAAAGTCAGCGATGGTGGCACGCCGACCCTGAAGCGAGTCGAGTTCGTCGGACCACAGGTGGGCAAGGAGCTCGCCGAGGATGGCGCCATGGCGCTGCTGCTGGTGGTGATCGGCATCGTCGTCTACCTGGCGTTCCGCTTCGAATGGCGTTTCGCCGTCTCGGCGATCATCGCCAACCTGCACGACGTGATCATCATCCTCGGCTTCTTCGCCTTCTTCCAGTGGGAGTTCTCTCTACCCGTGCTGGCCGCCGTGCTCGCGGTACTCGGCTACTCGGTGAACGAATCGGTGGTGGTCTTCGACCGGGTGCGCGAAACCTTCAAGAAGAAGCGCGGCCTGACCACGCCCGAGGTGCTAAACCACGCCATCACCAGCACCATCTCGCGCACCATCATCACCCACGGCTCGACACAGATGATGGTCACATCCATGCTGATCTTCGGCGGCGCCGCCCTGCACTACTTCGCGCTGGCGCTGACCATCGGCATCCTGTTCGGCATCTATTCCTCGGTGCTGGTCGCCAGCCCGCTGGTCATGTGGATGGGCGTCTCCCGCGAACAGTTCATCAAGGCGAAGAAGGACAAGCCCGAGGGCATGACCGAAGACGGCGCTTGCGTCTGATGCGCGTCCGGGTCTGGGATCTGCCGCTGCGGCTGTTTCACTGGCTGCTGGTAACCGCCGTCGTCACGGCGTTCGTCACCGCCAAGGTCGGCGGCAACGCCATGGACTGGCATGGCCGTGCCGGCCTGCTGATCATCGGCCTGCTGGTGTTCCGTGTCGTCTGGGGCTTCCTCGGTTCGTCCAATGCGCGTTTCGCCAGCTTCGTGCGCGGCCCGGCGGCGATCCGCGCCTACTTGCAGGGAAAATGGCAAGGCGCCGGCCACAATCCCCTCGGCGCGCTGTCGGTCCTGGCCATGCTTGCCCTGTTCGCGGCGCAGGCCGCCACCGGCTTGTTCGCCAACGACGACGTCGCCTTCGAGGGCTATCTGTATCCATTGGTCAGCGCCGCCGTTTCCGAGCGGATCACGGGCATCCACAAGCTGCTCGAATCGGCATTGATTCTGCTGGTATTGTTGCATCTCGGTGCCGTCACCTTCTACACGCGGATCAAGAAGGAATCGCTGGTGCTGCCGATGATCACCGGCTGGAAAGAAGTGCCGATGGAGCCGCCCACTCCCCGGGGTGGCGGTTTCATCGCATTCATCGTCGCAACGTTGATCGCGACGGGCGTGGTCTACGTCGCGGCCGGGCAATTGTTGCCGCCCCCACCGCCACCCGCGGCCGTCGAAACGCCAGCCTGGTAAGTCAGCCACCGCCAGTCGCGCCTGGCGGCCGCGTCGGATGCCGGTGACGCCGACCTGCAACGCTTCATGGACGAAGCGCTTGCCGACATTGACACCGGAACCAACCAGATCATGGTCGACAAGATCATGACCGTGAAACGCGACAAGCTTGGCCCCAGCTTCGGGCGGTTGGATCAAGACCTGCTGATCGAAGTCGAACGCTCCATGGCCGTGTTTCTGGGCATCGCGAAGTAAGCGAGCCGGCGTTCTAACTGCCCGATCCCGCTACGGCCCGCTGCAGACGGTCGTTGATCGCGCGCCAGTTCTCGTTCAGCGGCGGCTTCTGCACCACGATGCGCGCACAGCCCATTTCATCGAGTTCCCGCAGCAGTGCGTAGATGTCGTGGGCGAAGCCGGCCGCCTCGCCCGATATCTGCCGCCAGACGATGCGCTCGTCGGAGAGAGGACAGGCCATCGGCGCGATGATGCCGATCCGTTTGTTGGCGGCCATCGCCTCGCGCACCGCAAAGATCACCACGTCGGGCTGCAGCAGCGCCAGCGGCGTGCGCGGCGCGTAGTGCGCGGCCAGCGACCCGGAGACGCGCGGGGCATCGGCTCCGCCGATGGCCGGCAGGCGGCCGAGCACCTTGCCCAGTTCGAACGCCGAGACCATGCCAGGCCGCAAGATGGTTGTCCGCTCACCCGTCAGATCGACGATGGTCGACTCGATGCCGACCTGACAGGGTCCGCCGTCGAGGATCATGGCCACCGCGTCGCCGAGTTCATCGTGCACATGCTGCGCGGTCGTGGGGCTGACATGGCCGAAGCGGTTGGCCGAGGGCGCGGCAACGCCACCATCGAACGCTTTGAGCAGTTCAAGCGCCAGCGGGTGGTTGGGCACGCGGATGCCGACGGTATCCTGTCCGCCGGTGATGGCGTCGATCACCTCGGGACGGCGCTTGAGGATCAGGGTCAGCGGTCCCGGCCAGAAGGCTTTGGCCAGCGCACGGGCCTTCTCCGGAACCTCGCACGCCCAGCGGTCGAGGTGTTCGACGCCGGGGACGTGCACGATCAGCGGGTGGTCCTGCGGCCGGCCCTTGACGGCAAAGATTTTCGCTACCGCCGAGACATTGCTTGCGTCGGCGCCAAGGCCGTAGACCGTCTCGGTCGGGAAGGCGACCAGTTCGCCCGCGCGCAGCAGTTGGACTGCGCGCTCGATCTCCGGCGACATCAGACTTCCGGCAGGGTCTTGGCGAGGACCTTCTCGGTCTGCTTGCGGCGGAAATCGGACAGTTTCTTCGCCATGTCGGCGTCGGATAGCGCGAGCATGGATACGGCGAACAGCGCGGCATTGGTGGCACCGGCCTCGCCGATGGCGAAAGTCGCAACCGGGATACCGCCCGGCATCTGCACCATGGCCAGCAGCGAATCGAAGCCGCCCAGATGCTTGGAGGGCATGGGCACGGCCAGCACCGGCAGTTCGGTCTTGGCCGCCAGCACACCGGCCAGGTGAGCCGCACCGCCGGCGGCGCCGATCAGTACCTTCACGCCGCGCGCCTGTGCGGTCGCTGCGTATTCGAGCGCCTGATCAGGTGTGCGATGCGCCGACAGCACTTTCGCCTCGTGGGGCACACCGAATTGCTTGAGGGTCTCGGCGCAGGCCTTCATGATCGGCCAGTCGGAGTCCGAGCCCATGACGATGCCAACAACAGGTTTGCTCATTTCAGTGTTCTCTCGGCCGCTTCCAGGGTGTTGGCCAGCAGCATGGTGATGGTCATCGGGCCGACGCCGCCGGGCACCGGCGTGATGAGGCCGGCCACTTCCTTGGCCGACTCGAAATCAACGTCGCCGCACAGCTTGCCGTCGGCCTGGCGGTTGATGCCGACGTCGATCACCGTCGCGCCTGGCTTGATCATGGCGCCGGTGATCATCTTCGCCCGGCCGACCGCCGCGACCAGGATGTCGGCGCACTTGGTATGAAAGGCGAGTTCCTTCGACTGCGAATGGCACACCGTCACGGTGCACGACTGCGCCAGCAGCAGCATGGCCATCGGCTTGCCGACGATGTTGCTGCGGCCGACGATCACCGCCTCGGCGCCTTTCAGCGGCACCTTCTCCGCCTCCAGCATCTTCATGATGCCATGGGGCGTGCACGGAATGAAGCGCGGATTGCCCTGCATCAGCGCGCCGACGTTCTCGGCGTGGAAACCATCCACGTCCTTCTCCGGCGCGATGGCCTCCAGCACCGCTTCCGCGTCGAAGTGCTTCGGCAAAGGCAACTGCACCAGGATGCCATGCACCGAGGGATCGGCGTTGAGCTCGGCGATCTTGGCCAGCACCGTGACCAGCTCGACATCGAGCGGGTAGACCTGCTTGATCGAGCGGAAGCCGGCCTTCTCGCAGGCGGCGACCTTATTGCGGACATAGACCTGCGAGGCGGGATCCTCGCCGACCAGGATCACGGCCAGGCACGGCGTGACGCCATGGCTGACTTTCATGCCCTGGGCGCTGGTCGCGAGCAACTCGCGAATCCTTGCCGACAGGGCGTTGCCATCGATGATGCGGGCAGTCATGCCTCGGCCGCCTCCCGATCCTCATGCTTGTCATGCGCCGCGGCCTGATCGGCCGCCCGGCCAGCCTCGAAGGCCTTCTGGTTCAGTTCCACCATCTGCGGCTTCTTGGCGCGGAAACGCTTCAGCACGGCTTCGAGCAGGATCGAGGCCGGGAACGGCAAGTGGTCGGACATGGCACCGAGCATGACGGTGTTGCCCAGGCGCATGTCGCCGAGTTCGAGCGCGATGGCCATGGCGTCGAAGGCATGTACCTGGTAACCGCGCTTCCTGATTTCGTCGAGCGGGTCCTGCGGATAATCGTACAAGCCCAGGTCGACCACTGGCGGCACCAGCCGGGCGGTGTTCATCAGCACCAGGCCACCCGGCTTGAGGTAGTGGCACCAGCGCATCGCCTCGGCGGCCTCGAAGCCGACCAGCAGATCGGCCGTGCCCGGCATGATCTGCGGCGACAGCACCTTGGCGCCGAAGCGCAGATGCGAGGACACCACGCCGCCGCGCTGGGCCATGCCGGCCACCTCGGTTTTCTTGGCGTCGTGACCGAGCGCGATGGCGGCCTCGGCGAGGATTTCGGTGGCGGTCATGACGCCCTGGCCGCCGATGCCGACGACGAGGATATTGGTGATTTGGCTGTCTGGCATGGCGGGATTCCTAGTGACGAACGAGACGCATCGGCTTGGTCAGATCGGCGTGGACGATGGCGTCGGGCGCGCAGGGCTGGACACAAAGACTACAGCCTGTGCAGGCGGTCGTCTCGATGGTGACGAACTGCAACTCCACTTCCTTGCCCGACGGCTTGACCGACTTCTCGCGGCGCGTGACGTGGATGGCCGGACAACCGACATCGACGCAATTGCCGCAGCCGGTGCACTTCTCGTCGATGACTTCGTAGGGCTTCTGCTTCTTGTAATCATCGATCAGCACGCAGGGCTGGTCGGTGATGATTACCGACACCTCGGGGATCTTGATCTCCTCACGGATGGTCTTGAACAACACCGGCAACTGGTAGGGATCGACGACGTGGATACGTTCCTTCTTGACGCCGAGCGACTCGACCAAACGCGCGAAATCGACGCGTGGCCGCTCGTCGCCATGGATGCCCTTGCCCGACCCCGGGTTGCCCTGGCCGCCGGTCATGCCGACCGCGCGGTTGTCGAGCAGCAGCACGGTGACGTTGCCGCCGTTGTAGACGATGTCGAGCAGACCCTGCATGCCCATGTGCAGGAAAGTCGAATCACCGATCACGGCGACGATGCGCTTGTCCTTGTCGGTCTCGCCGCGGCCCTTGTCGAGGCCGAGCGCGATGCCCATCGAGGCGCCCATGGAAATGGTCGTGTCGAGCGCGTTCCACGGATGGCCGGCGCCGAGCGTATAGCAGCCGATGTCGCCCGAAATGGTGATGTTCTTGATCTGCGCCAGGGTGTAATAGACGCCGAGATGCGGGCAGGCCACGCACATCGTCGGCGGCCGGGGGAAGACGGGCGCCGGCGCCGCGAGGCCCTCGGGCACCGGCTCACCGAGCAGCCTGGCGATGGCCGGCTTGAGGATGTTCGGCGCCAGTTCGCCCTGGCGCGGCAGGATGTCCTTGCCGATGCAGGCGATGCCGGCTCCCTTCAGTTCGTTCTCGACCAGCGGCTCGACCTCCTCGACGACGACCAACTTGTCGACCGTCGCGGCGAACTGCCGCAGCTTCTGGATCGGCACGGGGCAGGAAAAGCCGAGCTTGAACACCGGCGCCTTGGGGAACGCCTCGCGCACATGCATGTACGCCGGTCCGGCGGTGACGAAGCCGACGCGCCGATCATTGGTGTCGGCGCCCTCGTCGACGAAGTTGAGCGATGAAGCCTCCGCCTCGGCCAGCAGCGTCTTGTCGCGTTCGAACATCAGCGGGATGCGCTTGCCGGCGCCGGCCGGCGTCATCACCCAGCGCGCCGGCTCCTTCTTGAACCCGGCCGCCGCATGCGGCACGCGCTCACCCACAGTCACCAGCCCCTTGACGTGATTGATGCGCGTGGTCATGCGCAGAATGACCGGCACCTGCAGCCGCTCGGAGAAATCGAACGCCACCTTCGCCATCTCATAGGCCTCCTGAGAGTCGGAAGGCTCGAATACCGGCAGATGGGCGAAGCGGCCCCAGTAGCGCGAATCCTGCTCGTTCTGCGACGACGACAGCCCGACATCGTCGGCGATGGCGATGACCAGGCCGCCGATGACGCCGGTCAGGGTCAGCGTCATCAGGGCATCGGCGGCGACGTTCATGCCGACGTGCTTCATGGCGCAGAAGGCGCGCGAACCGGCATAGGCGGCGCCGATAGTCACTTCCAGCGACACTTTCTCGTTCACCGACCACTCGGTATACATGTCCGGATAGGTCGAGAGGACTTCCAGCATCTCCGTCGACGGCGTTCCCGGATACGCGGCGGCAACGCGGCAGCCGGATTCCCAGACGGCGCGGGCAACGGCTTCGTTGCCGGATAACAGTAAGCGGGCATTGCTCGGGGCGGGCATGACTGCGGCCATGGGGACTCTCTCGTTTTCGTTGTTGGGATCGAAATGGCTTCCGCGACGGGACAACCGATTCGAGCGACTCAAAACCTCGAATTATCCGGATTTGCCCTTGCAGCGTCCAGCCTCCCTGCGTTTCGACGCGCCGCAAAGCATCGGGGCCGCTTGCCGATCCGCGATTCTCGCCTATGCTGGAAGCAGGGTTTTACCAATCAATGGAAAAGGAAGAACGGCATGTATCTGTCAATCCAGGAATGTATCGATATGTCCGACCTCACCGAGGACGAGGTTCTCGCCATCGCCGAGCACGAAAATCTGCCGGAGATGCTCGCCGTTGAGCTGGGGAGTTATCTCGTCCACAACTCCGGCGGTGAAAGGCGCATCAAGCAGATGATTCAGGACGACATCCGCGATGCACAGGCGAGGGGCAATCACAAGCACGCCGCAGTCCTGAAGCATGTGCTGCGGCATTTCGTGGAACATCACGCGGCGGCGAAGGCTTGATATCGAACCGTGGCGATATGCCAGTTGGGCGAAGTCGTCTGGTCGCTGTAGCGCGACAAGTGGAGGCTATACCCGACAACGCAGGTTGCGGGTCGGGAACCTGGCCCGTGCAAGGAAACCGCGAATCTCGCCGCCCAGGAATTGTGCCGTGTGGATATTGAAATACGCTTCGCCGCTGGCGATCCCTGAAAGGAAAACCGACTCGGCGCTTGCCGGTGTTCCGCCGTTGTTGGTGACGAACGGCGTCCAGCGAAGCAAGCACAAGTCAAAGAGATGGTGGGCGGGGGCCCCAACGGGAAGCCGGAACGCCCTGGGCCTGGGAGGCAATGGATGGGCTGCCGTGGGTCCGCAAACCGGGGAGTTCGTTGCCTCCCGGGGGGGGGGGGGGGCGGGGGGCGGGGCCGCCGCCCCGCGCGGGGGCGGGCGGGGGGGGGGGCCCGGGGGGGGCCCGCGGGGGGGCGGGGGGGGGGGGGGGGGGCGGGGGGGCGGGCGCCCCGCCGGCCGCCCCGGGGGGGGGCCCCCCCCCGGGGGGGGGGGCCCCCGCCCGGCCCCGGCGGGCGGGGCCCCCCCCGGGGGCCGGGGCGGGGCCGCCCCGGCGGCGGGGGGCGCGGGCCGCGGCGCCCGGGCGGGCCGGGGCGGGGGGGGGGGGGCCGGGGGGCCGCGGCCCCCCCGGGGGCGCGCCGCGCGGCCCCCGCCCCTTGGCCTTGGTCTTCTTGACGGGCGCGGCCTCGACCTTGAAGGACAGGCTGACGCGGGCGCGGAAGGCCAGAACCTCGCCGCCGTCGATGACCGTGTCGAGCTTGGTGATCTCGGCGATGCGCAGGTCACGCACGCTCTCGCCGGCAGCCTTCACCGCATTCTTCGTCGCCTCCTCCCACGACGTCTTGCTGGTGCCGACGACTTCGATGATCTTGTAGACGCTATCTGGCATTGCTCTCTCCGATTATGGTTGATCGAACCATCAGTCTAGGTGAGTGTCTTGACCACTTCAATCCGCACCGCAGCACGTCCCGGGGGACCTGGCGCGCGCCGGCCCGGGGCGGGGCGGGCGGCGGGCGGGGGGGGGGGGGGGGGGGGGGGGGGGGGCGGGGGCGGGCGGGGGGGGGGGGGGGGGGGGGCCCGCGGCGCGGCGCGGCGGGCGGGAGGGGGGGGCGGGGGCACGGGGGGGGGGGGGCCGCGCGGGGCGGCGGGGGGGGCCCGGGCGGCGGGGGGGGGCGGGGGGGGGGGCGCCGGGCGCCCACTGGGCGCGGCCGCGCGGGGCCGCCGGCGGGCGCGGCCCCCAGCCACGGCGGGCCGCCGGCAGCGCGGCGGCGGCCTCGCGCTGGCGTCGGGTGGCGTACCACCACGCCTGACTCTTCAGTCGCTCAGTTCTCTTCCGGCACCATCTTGATCGCCCCGCAGGGGCACTCGGTGGCGCAGACGCCGCAGCCTTTGCAGTAGTCGTAGTTGAACTGGAAGCGCTTGCCGGGGCCGAGTTTGATCACCGCGTTGTCGGGGCAGACGCCGTAGCAGTTGTCGCATTCGAAGCAGTTGCCGCAACTCAGGCAGCGGCGCGCTTCGAACTGGGTATTGCCTTCGTCGAGGCCCTGCACCACTTCCTCGAAGGTCGACTGGCGGCGGATGATGTCGAGCACGGGGCGCACCTGGTGGGGCGCTTCGGAGTAGTACCAGGAATTGAGCTTGTCGAAGGTGGCGACCTCGTGCTTGGGTGGCGGCGCGTAGGCCTCGCCGGCCAGCCAGGCGTCGATGTGGCGTGCGGCCTTCTTGCCGTGGCCGACGGCGACGGTGACGGTACGCTCGGAGGGCACCATGTCGCCGCCGGCGAAGATGCCGGCATGGCCGGTCATCATGTTCGGGCCAACCTGCACCACGCCGTTTTTCACTTCCAGCCCCGGCACGCCTTCGAGCAGGCCGAGGTCGACGTCCTGGCCGAGCGCCAGCACCACGGAATCGGCGGCCAGCTTTTCGAACTCGCCGGTCGGCTGCGGGAAGCCCTTGTCGTCGAGCGCCATCTTCTCGATGGTGATCTCCCCTGCATCGGCCTGCTTGATGGTCGACAGCCACTTGACCATGATGCCTTCCTGCAAGGCCTCTTCGATCTCGGAGTCGTGCGCCGGGGCCTTTTCGCGGGTGCGGCGGTAGACGATGATCGCCTCCTCGGCGCCCATGCGCTTGGCGGTACGCGCCACATCGATGGCGGTATTACCCCCGCCGTAGACCACCACGCGGCGACCGAGCATCGGCTTCTCTTCGCCCTCCATCGAACGCAGCACCGAGATGGCGTCGACGATGCGCGTCGCATCGGCGGCGGGGATGAAGGCGCGCTTGCCGATGTGGGCGCCGACGGCGAGGAAGGCGGCATCGAAATGCCCGGCCTTCATGGCATCGGCGATGTTGGCGACTTTGGTGTTCAGTTTCAGCGTCACACCCATGTCGAGAATGCGCTGCACTTCCGCTTCGATCACTTCGCGCGGCAGGCGATACTTGGGAATGCCGAAACGCATCATGCCGCCCGCGAACGGGCCGGCTTCGTGGATCTCGACTGCGTGGCCATAACGCGCCAGGTGATAGGCGGCCGAGAGGCCGGACGGCCCCGCACCGACGACGAGCACGCGCTTGCCGCTTCGCTTCATCGGCTTCCCGAAAGCCCAGCCGCGCTTGATCGCCTCGTCGCCGAGGAAGCGCTCGACGGCATTGATGCCGACCGCCGAATCGACAAACTGCCGGTTGCAAGCGCCCTGGCAGGGGTGGTAGCAGACGCGGCCCATGATCGCGGGCAGCGGATTGTTCTCGGTCAGCGCGCGCCAGGCCTGTTCGTAGTCGCCGCTCTCGGCGTGGTAGAGCCAGCCCTGAATGTTCTCACCGGCCGGGCAGGCGGCGTTACAGGGCGGCAGGCGGTCGAGGTAGACCGGCCGGAAAGTCCGCCAGGAGCCGGTCTTGTTGGCCAGCGAGGAACCCGGATCGAGAGTGATGGCAAAGGGCTTGTCCATTACCGTTCACCTCCGTCGAGCAAACCGTATTTCCTGATGTTGCGGTCGGCGAGTTCCTGCAACCGGGCGATGACCTCGACCTGCGGCGTCTTGCCGAACAGATGCGCATAGCGCTTCTGCGGCTTGAGGTATTCCTCCACCGGCAGCGGGTGGCGTATCGCCAGGACTGACTTTACTTCGCCATGCTCGGCCTCGAAGACCGGGAACATGCCAGTCTCCTTGGCCAGCCGCGCAATCCTGATGGTCTCGTTGGACGCCGTACCCCAGCCGAGCGGGCACGGCACCAGGATGTGGATGTAGCGGGCGCCGCGGATTTCCATCGCCCGGCGCACCTTGGCTTCGAGGTCGCGCAGGTCGGCGACGGTCGCGGTGGCCACGTAGGGAATCTCGTGCGCCATGGCGATCGCCGGCACGAACTTGCCCTGCCCGAACACATTGCCCGGCTCGGCGCCGACCGCCATGGTGGTCGCAGTGCGCGCCGCCGGCGGCGTCGCCGATGAACGCTGGATGCCGGTATTCATGTAGCCACCGTTGTCGTAGCAGATGTAGAGCACGTCGTCATTGCGCTCGAACATGCCCGACAGGCAGCCGAAGCCGATGTCGGTGGTGCCGCCATCGCCGCCCTGGGCAACGACGCGGATGTTGCGCGGCTCGCCCTGCTGCTTCTTCACCTTCAGCGCGGCGGCGATGCCGGTCGCCACCGCCGCCGTGTTGCCGAACAACGAATGGATCCAGGGCACCTGCCAGGACGTTTCCGGATACGGCGTGGAGAACACTTCCAGGCAGCCGGTGGCGTTGGCGCAGATCAGCTGGCCATCCACGGCTTCCATGGCGGCGTCGATGGCGTAGCGCGCGCCGAGCGCCTCGCCGCAGCCCTGGCAGGCGCGGTGCCCGGAGTTGATCGAGTTGTAACGCTTGGCCTGTGCCTGCACGCTGCGTTCTTCCGGAGGCAGCAGGCGATTGCCGACGGTAAACGTGCCGGTCTGGTAGAACTTGACGGGTTGGAAACTCATGATCGCTACCTCACGCAAGCTTCGCCGCAACGACACCGACATCGCGCAGCATGGCTTCCGCGGCGGGACCGGAACGGCGCTTGGCACGCTCGCGATCGAGTTGCTTGTCGACGACGGCACGGTTGAGATCAAGGAAGGTCACGGCATCGATGTCGTCCTGCTCGGCCCGACGGAACAGGCCATGCAGCGAACGCATGGTGATCGGGCGGCCGCCGATGCCGGCCACCACCGTATAGACATCGATCGGCAAGGCGGAAAGCGCCATGCGCACGTTGGTGGCGAGGATGCCGCCGAGGCCGACCGCAAGGCTCTTCTCCAGCACCACCACGCGCTGCGCGCCCTGCAGCGCCGCGCGCACCTGGGCGATCGGGAACGGCCGGAACAGGGTGATGCCGAGTACCCCGATCTTGTGGCCGGCGGCGCGCATTTCGTCCACCGTGTCCTTGATGGTGCCGAGCACCGAACCCATGGCGACGACCATGGTCTCGGCATCGTCCGCCTTGTAGGTGTGCACCAGGCCACCGGAATCGCGACCGAACACCGACTTGAACTCCGCCGCATAGGCCGGAATCAGCTTGAGTGCTTCCATCTGCTTGGCATGGGCGAGATAGCGCACCTCCATGAAGGCTTCCGGACCGACCATGGCGCCGATCGACACCGGCTCGGCGGGATCCAGCACCTGGCGCGGCTCGTACTTCGGCAGGTAGGCATCGACCTGTTCCTGCGTCGGCATATCGACCCGCTCGTAGGCGTGCGTCAGGATGAAACCGTCCATGCACACCATGATCGGCAGGCTGAGTTCCTCGGCCAGCCGGAAACCCTGGATGTGCAGGTCGAGCGCTTCCTGGTTGGTCTCGGCGAAGATTTGCAGCCAGCCGGAATCGCGCTGCGAGAGCGCGTCGGTATGGTCGTTCCAGATGTTGATCGGCGCGCCGATGGCGCGGTTGGCCACGGTCATGACGATGGGCAGGCCGAGGCCGGAAGCGTTGTACACCGCCTCGGCCATGAACAGCAGGCCCTGCGACGCCGTCGCCGTATAGGTGCGCGCACCAGCCGCCGAGGAGCCGATGGCCACCGACATGGCAGCGAACTCCGATTCGACGTTGATGAACTCGCAAGGCGCGAGGCTACCGTCCTTCACGAACTCGCCCAAGGCCTCGACGATGTGCGTCTGCGGCGAAATCGGATAGGCGCAGATCACTTCGGGGCGGCAGAGCGCAACCGCTTCAGCGACCGCGCGCGAGCCTTCCATTTGCTTAAGCATGGGCCATCTCCTCGCGAACGATCTTGTAGGCTTCGGTGGCGGCGGCGACATTGCCCGCCGCCACCTTGCCCGAGAACTTGTCGTTGATCGCCTTGATGACGGACTCCAGCCGGATCATCCCCGACATCGCGGCAAAGCCGCCCAGCAGGGGCACGTTCGGCACGGGTCGACCGACATGGCGCAGCGCAATCTCGGTGGCCGGCACGGTGCAAAGATGCTCGCTGCGCCGACCGCGCAGGAAATCGGCAAGCCCGAGTTGCTCAAAACTCTTGCCGGTGTTGATCAGCAGATAGCCGTCCGGCTTCATGCCAGCGAACACGTCGACCTGATGAAGCAAGGTCGGGTCCTGGATGATCAGCGCATCAGGCGCCATGATCGGCTCGCGCAGCCGTATCTCCCTGTCGTCGATGCGGCAGAACGCTACGACCGGCGCGCCGGTGCGCTCCGAGCCAAAGCTCGGGAAGGCCTGCGCATGCCGTCCTTCCTCGAACGCGGCGATGGACAGCATCTCCGCGGCGGTCACCACGCCCTGACCACCGCGACCGTGAATGCGAACCTGAAACATGCTCTCTTCACCTCCTGTCTTAAGTTACCACCCCGATTCGGCCACTGTCACCAACGGCAGCAACATATTGCGTTATACAAAACGATATTTTATTATGCGGAACATCGTGAGTCGACCTGACTACCCGGCAGGTCTAAGCTTCACGAAAAATCCCCTGCTGCCTATCCGGCGGAAGGGAACACGACAACTCTGACAAGAGGAGACCCCCATGTCCGAACTCGGACTGGCGCACGTGGATGCCGACCCCCAGGAGACCCGCGAGTGGCTCGACGCTCTCGAAGCCGTGATCGAGCAGGAAGGCCCCGAGCGCGCCCACTATCTCATCGAGAAGCTGATCGCCCTCGGTCACCGCGCCGGCATCAACTTGCCCTACTCGGCGAACACCGATTACATCAATACCATCCCCGCCGACCGCCAGGCGCGCGCGCCCGGCGACTACGCCATCGAGAACCGCATTCGCGCCTACGTGCGCTGGAACGCGCTGGCGATGGTGCTGCGTGCCAACAAGGGCGACTCCAACCTCGGCGGCCACATCGCCAGCTTCGCTTCGGCGGCGACGCTCTACGACGTCGGCTTTCAGCATTTCTGGCACGCGCCCGGCGACAACCACGGCGGTGACCTGATTTTCTTCCAGGGTCACTCCGCGCCCGGCGTCTATGCGCGCGCCTTCCTGCTCGGACGCTTCGACGAAGCCATGCTCGACGGCTTCCGCCAGGAAGTTGGCGGCAAGGGCATCCCCTCCTACCCGCACCCCTGGCTGCTGCCCGACTTCTGGCAGTTCCCGACCGTTTCGATGGGCCTGGGTCCCTTGCAGGCGATCTACCAGGCGCGCTTCACGAAGTACCTGCATGACCGCAAGCTGGCCGACACCGCCGGCCGCAAGGTCTGGGCCTTCATGGGCGACGGCGAGATGGACGAGCCCGAGTCGATGGGCGCCATCGGCATGGCCGGCCGCGAGAAGCTCGACAACCTCGTCTTCGTCGTGAACTGCAACCTGCAACGTCTCGACGGCCCGGTGCGCGGCAACGGCAAGATCATCCAGGAGCTGGAAGCCGACTTCCGCGGCGCCGGCTGGAACGTCATCAAGGTCGTCTGGGGCTCGTACTGGGACCCGCTGCTGGCGCAGGACAAACACGGCCATTTGCGCCGCCGCATGATGGAATGCGTGGACGGCGATTACCAGACGTTCAAGTCGAAGGATGGCGCGTATGTGAGGGAGCATTTCTTCAACACGCCGGAACTCAAGGCCATGGTGGCCAGCTGGACCGACGACGACATCTGGCGCCTGAACCGCGGCGGCCACGACCCGCACAAAGTCTATGCGGCCTACAAGGCGGCCGTCGAGCATACCGGCCAGCCGACCGTGATCCTCGCCAAGACCATCAAGGGTTACGGCATGGGCGAATCGGGCGAGGCGCAGAACATCACCCACCAGCAGAAGAAGATGGGCACCACCTCGCTCAAGGCCTTCCGCGACCGCTTCAAGCTGCCGGTCAGCGATGAGCAGCTCGAAGAGATGCCCTACCTGAAGTTCGCCGAGGACTCGCCCGAACTGAAGTACATGCGCGAGCATCGCCAGGCGTTGGGCGGTTACCTGCCGCAGCGCCGCCGCAAGGTCGAGCCGCTGCCGGTCCCCGCGCTCTCCGCTTTCGACACGCAACTGAAAGCGACCGGCGTCGGCCGCGAGATATCGACCACCATGGCCTTCGTGCGCATCCTCAACACGCTGATCAAGGACAAGCAGATCGGCAAGCGCGTCGTGCCGATCGTGCCCGACGAGTCGCGCACCTTCGGCATGGAAGGCCTGTTCCGCCAGGTCGGCATCTGGAACCAGGAAGGCCAGAAGTACGTGCCGCAGGATGCCGACCAGTTGATGTTCTACAAGGAATCGAAGGACGGCCAGATCCTGCAGGAAGGCATCAACGAGGCCGGCGCGATGGCCGACTGGATGGCCGCCGCGACCGCGTATTCGACGCACGGCGTGCAGATGCTGCCCTTCTACATCTTCTACTCGATGTTCGGCCTGCAACGCACCATGGACCTGTGCTGGGCGGCAGGCGACTCGCGCGCCCGCGGCTTCCTGATCGGCGGCACCGCCGGCCGCACCACGCTGAACGGCGAAGGCCTGCAGCACGAGGACGGCCATTCGCACGTGCTCGCGGCCACCATCCCGAACTGTCTCTCCTACGACCCGACCTTCGCCTACGAAGTGGCGGTGATCGTCCAGGACGGCCTGCGGCGCATGGTCGCCGAACAGGAGGACGTGTTCTATTACCTGACGGTGATGAACGAAAACTACGAGCATCCCGAGATGCCGGCGGGAGTGGATGCCGACATCCTCAAGGGCATGTATCTGTTCCGCAAGGGCGCCAACAGCAACGGCCCGCGCGTGCAGCTGCTGGGCTCGGGGGTCATCTTCCGTGAGGCCATCGCCGCCGCCGACATGCTGAAGACCGACTGGGGCGTCGAGGCCGACCTCTGGTCCTGCCCGAGCTTCAACGAACTGGCGCGCGACGGTCACAACTGCGTGCGTCACCAGTTGCTCCATCCGGAGGAACCGAAGAAGCTCTGCCACGTCGCTGGCAAACTGGCCGACACGCGCGGCCCGGTGGTCGCGGCCACCGACTACATCCGCATGTACGCGGAGCAGATCCGACCTTTCGTGACGCTCGACGGCCGCCGCTATACGGTGCTCGGCACCGACGGCTTCGGCCGCTCGGACACGCGCGAGCAACTGCGCGGCTTCTTCGAAGTGGACCGCCGCTGGATCGCCGTCGCGGCGTTGCGCTCGCTGGCCGATGATGGTCAGATCAAGCATGCGAAGGTCAGCGAGGCGCTGAAGAAATACGGCCTCGATCCCAAGAAACCGAATCCGGTGGGGGTCTGATCATGGATATCAAAGTACCCGACATCGGCGACTTCAAGGACGTACCGGTCATCGAAATCTTCGTCAAGCCCGGCGACTTCGTTGAAGCCGAGACCCCGCTTGTTTCACTGGAATCCGACAAGGCGACCATGGACGTGCCGAGTTCCGCCGCGGGTGTCGTCAAGGAAGTCAAGGTCAAGCTCGGCGACAGGATTTCGGAAGGCAGCATCGTCGTCGTGCTCGAAGCGGCGCAAACCGCTGCCGCGCCTGCCGCGAAACCCGCGGCTGCGCCGGCTCCGACCGCTGCCGCCGCGCCGGCCGCAACTCAAGCCGTGATGGCACCGACGCCCACGGGCGAAGTCTGCGACATCCGCCCGACCGAAGCCGAGCCGACCAGCGCGCCTGCCGCGATCAGCATGCCGACGCCCGCCGAGATGCTGGCGGCCGAAGGCGGCACCAAGGCGCACGCTAGCCCGTCGGTACGCGCTTTCGCCCGCGAACTGGGCGTCGATGTCGCCAGGGTGCCGGGCACCGGACCGAAGGGCCGCATCACCCAGGCCGACGTGCAGGCGTTCGTCAAGGGCGCCATGGCCACTTTGAGCGGCGCCACCGCCACGGGTGGCGTGTCACCACGGCTGACTTCCGGTGGCCTCGACCTGCTGCCCTGGCCGCAGGTGGACTTCGCCAAGTTCGGCCCCATCGAGGTCAAGCCGCTGTCGCGCATCAAGAAGATTTCCGGACCCAACCTCGCCCGCAACTGGGTGATGATCCCGGCGGTCACCTACCACGAGGATGCCGACATCACCGACCTGGAAGCGTTGCGCGTGCAACTCAACAAGGAGAACGAAAAGTCGGGCATCAAGGTCACCATGCTCGCCTTCATCATCAAGGCCGTGGTCGCGGCGCTGAAGAAGTACCCCGACCTCAACTCGTCGCTCGATGGTGAGAATCAGGTCTTCAAGAACTACTGGCACATCGGCTTCGCGGCCGACACGCCGAACGGCCTGATGGTGCCGGTACTGAAGAACGCCGACCAGAAGGGCGTGGTACAGATCGCGCAGGAGACTTCCGACCTCGCCAAGAAGGCGCGCGAAGGCAAGCTCGGCCCGGCCGACATGCAGGGTGCCACCTTCACGATCTCGTCCGTCGGCGGTATCGGCAGCACTTCGTTCTCGCCCATCGTCAATGCGCCTGAAGTCGCGATTCTCGGCGTCAGCAAGTCGAGCATGAAGCCGGTGTGGGACGGCAAGCAATTCGTACCGCGCCTGACGGTGCCGCTGTCGCTCTCGGCCGACCATCGCGTCATCGACGGCGCGCTGGCGACCCGCTTCAACGCCTATCTGGCTCAATTGCTCGGCGACTTCCGGAGGGTGATGCTATGACGCCGGACATCGAAACCGAGATGCTCGTCCTCGGCGCCGGCCCGGGCGGCTACTCGGCCGCCTTCCGCTCCGCCGATCTCGGCATGAGGACTGTGCTGGTCGAACGCTACGCCACGCTGGGCGGCGTTTGCCTCAACGTCGGCTGCATTCCCTCCAAGGCGCTACTGCACGTCGCGGCGGTGATAGAGGCAGCCACGCACGCCAGCGACCTTGGCATCACGTTCGCCGCGCCCAAGCTCGACATCGACAAGCTGCGCGCGCACAAGGCCAAGGTGGTCGGCAAGCTCACCACCGGCCTGACCGGCATGGCCAAGGCGCGCCGCGTCGAGACCGTGCGCGGCTACGGCCATTTCCTCGACGCGCACCATCTCGAAGTCGAGGAGACCACCGGCAGCGCGCAGGACAAGACCGGCGCCAAGAAAGTCATCAAGTTCCAGAAGTGCATCATCGCCGCCGGCTCAGCGGCCGTGCACCTGCCCTTCCTGCCTGCTGACTCCCGCATCGTGGACTCGACCGGCGCGCTGGAACTGCGCTCAGTTGACAACAAGTTGCCGCAGCGCATGCTGGTGATCGGCGGCGGCATCATCGGCCTGGAAATGGCCACCGTCTATTCGACGCTGGGCGCCAAGGTCGACGTGGTCGAAATGCTCGACGGCCTGATGCAGGGTCCAGACCGCGATCTCGTCAAGGTGTGGGAGAAACAGAATGCCCACCGCTTCGAGAAGGTGATGCTCAAGACCAGGACCGCCAGCGCCGAAGCGAAGCAGGACGGCATCTGGGTCAAGTTCGAAGGTGAGCAGGCCCCCGCCGAAGTTCAGCGCTACGACCTGGTGCTGCAATCGGCCGGCCGCAGTCCGAACGGCAACAAGATCGGCGCCGACCAGGCCGGCATCACGGTAACCGAACGCGGCTTCATTTCGGTCGACTCGCAGATGCGCACCAACGTGCCGCACATTTTTGCGATTGGGGATGTTGTCGGCCAGCCCATGCTGGCGCACAAGGCCGTGCATGAAGCGCACGTGGCGGCCGAGGCCGCCGCCGGGCAGAAGTCGCACTTCGACGCCTCGGTGATCCCCGGTGTCGCCTACACACATCCGGAGGTCGCCTGGGTCGGCCTGGGCGAGGACGAGGCGAAGAAGGCCGGCCGCAAGGTCGAGGTCGCCAAATTCCCCTGGGCAGCCTCCGGCCGCGCCATTGCCAACGGCGCCGACTATGGCTTCACCAAGCTGGTGTTCGATGCCGAAACCCATCGCGTGGTCGGCGGCAGCATCGTCGGCCCTTCGGCCGGCGACATGATCGGCGAAATTGCGCTGGCCATCGAGATGGGCGCCGACGCGGTGGACATCGGCAAGACCATCCACCCGCACCCCACGCTGGGCGAGACGGTCGGCATCGCCGCCGAAGTCGCCCACGGCAGCTGCACCGACCTGCCGGCCCCCAGGAAGAAGTAGAACCTATCTGCCGAAGCGCTCGTCGCACCATTCCTCGATGGCGCGACGCATCGCTTCGGGCTGCTCGGTCGGCAGCCAGTGCCGGGCGTTCATGCGGATGATGCGGCCGTCCGGCAGTGCGGCAAGCTGGCGGGCCGTGACCTCCGGATCGGAGAAGGGGGCGCCCGCCGACAGCAGCGCCAGCGTCGGCGCGGCAATCTCGGCCAGATCGGGCAGCCGATCGGTGACGGCGAGCATGTCCTGAAGATAGATCGACACCGGCAGGCTGCGCAAGTCCTCGGGCACGGAGGCGTAGCGCGCTTCCGGGAAGACGCCGCCCGCACCCGCCATGGCGGCGCGTGCCTCGCGGTCGAGTTGTTCGAGATCAAGCCTGGCGAGGTGCCGGCGATGCAAGCCCAGCGCGGCCAACAGTCGCAGCGGCGGCGCCAAGGCGGCAAGCATCGGCCGAAGGCGGGCAACCCGGGCCATTTGACCCGTCAGCGCCTCGCGGAACATCGGCTCGATCAGCACCAACCCGGCAACCCGCGCCGGCTCGCGCCGTGCGAAGCAGAGCGCCAGGTTGGCGCCCAGGCAATGACCAACCAGCACGGCGCGGGGGACCTGCTCGTGGGCCAGCAGCGCCGCCAGATCGCCGCACCAGACCGCCATGCCGACCCGGCCGCGAAACAAGGAATCGCCATGCCCGCGCAGATCAACCCGGAGGATGTCCCAGGATTCGGCGAGCCGCGTCGTCGCCGCGAACTCCGTCCAGCGCGTCATGTTGCTGGCCAGGCCGTGAATGGCGACAACCGTGCGACGGGGCGCGGCGGGCCGCCAAAGCCGGTAGGCGATGACGGTGTCGTCGCTCGCGGTGAATGTCCGTGTCGTGTCCATGCCCGCCGAGCTATATACTGATTTCCCAGTCATTCAGCAAGCTCGATCGACCAAGCATTTTTGGAAAAAACAATGGTAATGACCCAGGACGAACTCAAACAGGCGGTGGCCAAAACAGCCGCCGATTACGTGGCCGCGCACCTGCCGATCGGCGGCATCGTCGGCGTCGGCACCGGCTCGACGGCCAATTTCTTCATCGACGAGCTGGCGAAGCTCAAGGCGCGTGTCGGCGCCACGGTGGCCAGCTCGGAAGCGACCAAGAAGCGCCTCGAAGGCCATGGCATGAAGGTACTCGACCTCAATGAAGTCGGCTCGATGCCCGTCTACGTGGACGGCGCCGACGAGATCACCGCGAAGCTGGAGATGATCAAGGGCGGCGGCGGCGCGCTGACGCGCGAAAAGATCGTCGCCGCCGTGGCCGACAGGTTCATCTGCGTGTGCGATCAGAGCAAGCTGGTCGACACGCTCGGCAAGTTCCCGCTGCCGGTGGAAGTGGTCCCGATGGCGCGCGCCCATGTCGCGCGCGAACTGGTAAAGCTCGGCGGCCAACCCAGGCTGCGCGAAGGCTTGGTCACCGACAACGGCAATGTCATCCTCGATGTCCATGGCCTGGCCATCGGTGATCCGGCCGGGCTGGAGACGGCCATCAACCAGATCGTCGGGGTGGTCAGCAACGGCCTGTTCGCCAAGCGCCCCGCCGATCTGCTGTTGCTGGCGACGCCCGAGGGCGTCAGGATGCTGACGGCCTGATCAGGAGTTGGACGGCGGCACGTAACCAGCGACGGCCGCCGCGCCATCGCCGAAGAAGTGCTTCTCGACCTGCTCCGCCAGGTACTGGCGGGCACGGGCGTCCGCCAGGTTCAGGCGGTTCTCGTTGATCAGCATCGTCTGGTAGCGTATCCACTGCTGCCAGGCTTCCTTCGACACGTTTTCGAACAGGCGCTTGCCGAGTTCGCCGGGCATGGGCGGGAAGTCCATGCCTTCCGCCTCGCGACCGAGTTTGACGCAATTGACCATGCGAGCCATAGGTATTCTCTCCGGGGTTTCAGAACATAAATTCTAGCGCCAGGCGGCGTGCCGCCGCGGCTGACTTTCACAGCGCCTTGGCCAGCACCTTGGAGCGCCGTTGCAGGTTGTAGAGATCGCGCTTGGCCGCCGGCAGGGCATCCACCGTCGTCTCGCCGAAACCGCGCTCGATGAACCAGTGGGCGGTGCGCGTCGTCAGCACGAACAGGCGCCTGATTTTCAGGCGCGCGGCGCGCGCCTCGATATGCTGGCGCAACTGGTCGCCATGGCCGGCGCGCCGGTAGGCGGCATCGACCGCCAGGCAGGCCAGTTCCGCTGACTTCGGCTCGCCCTTGGCCGCCGAGATGGGATAGAGGGCCGCGCAACCGACGATCACGCCATCGAGATCCAGCACCGAAAAACGGTCGATCTCCATTTCCAGACGCTCGCGCCCGCGCCGCACCAGCGTGCCGTCGGCTTCCAGCGGCGCAATCAGCGCCAGGATGCCGCCGACATCCTCGTGCGTCGCCTGGCGCAGGTGGGCGAGCGGCGCGCAGGTCAGCACCGTGCCGATGCCCTCGCGGGTGAAGAACTCCATGAGCATGGCGCCGTCGGCCCGATAGTCGAGAAAGTGCACGCGGCCGACCCCGGCCCGGCATGCCCTGACCGCGCCAGGCAGCGCCCGAGCGACATCGTCCGCCTGCGGCGCCTTCTTCGCCAGCAGGCTCTCGGCCTCGTCCGCCGTCAGCGCATCGATCAGGCACTTCTTGCGATCGACCAGGCCCGGCGCCTCGCACAGGAATATCAGCTTGTCCGCCCGCACGGCAGTCGCCACCGCCTCGGCGACCTCTTCCCAGGCGAGGTTGAAGATTTCGCCGGTCGGCGAAGCGCCGATCGGCGAGATCAGCACCACGTTTTCCTGCGCCAGGTCGGCCTGGATTTCTTCCGCGACCACCTTGCGCACCGCGCCGGTCCATTGGAAATCGACGCCATCGACCACGCCGACCGGCCGTGCCGTGATGAAATTGCCGCCCGTGACGCGCAGGAAACCCCCGGCCAGCGGCGTGTTGGGCAGGCCCTGCGACAGCATGGCTTCGATCTCGATGCGCGTCACACCCATGGCGCGCTTGACGCACTCCAGCGCTTCGCTGTCGGTGACGCGCAGGCCCTTGTGGAAACGCGGCGCCAGTCTGCGCGAGGCCATCTCGGCATCGATCTGCGGCCGGGCGCCATGCACCAGCACCAGGCGGATGCCCATGCTGTCCAGCAGCGCCACGTCGTGAATCAGCGCCTCGGCCTTATCCGACCGCAGCACCTCGCCGCCGAAGGCAATGACGAAGGTCTTGCCGCGGAAGGCGTGGATATAGGGCGCGGCCTGACGCACCCAGGCCACGAGGCGGGTGTCGGTGACGGGCGCGGGTGTCGGGACGGCAGGCGTGTTCATGGCATCTTCGTTGGCGGGAACGCGGCAATCATAGCGTTTTTTACCGACGGCCCGCCGCGCGCCGGCCAACGCCATCTCAATAATCACCCCACAAGGCCAGCATCGCCGCCAGCGCCGCGATGCCCGCGGTCTCGGTGCGCAGCACCCGCGGCCCGAGACCAATGGGCCGAAAACCCATCAGCCGGGCAGCCACCAGTTCGCCTTCCTCGAAGCCACCTTCCGGGCCGACCAGCAGGGTCACGCGTCCCGTCGGCGGCTCGATCTCCTTGAGGCGCAATTCCGCGCCTGGCGCCAGCATCAGCCGGCATTCGGATGAGCCGGCTTCCTCGGCAAGATAATCCATCAGGTCGACCAGCGGCGCCACCTCGGGCACCCGGTTGCGCTGACACTGTTCGCAGGCGGCGACGGCAATGGCCTGCCAGTGCGCCACCCGCCGTTCCATGCGTTCGCCCGACAAGCGGATGACGCTGCGTCGGGCCACGACCGGCCGGATGCGCGCAATCCCCAGTTCCGTGCTCTTCTGCACGATCCAGTCCATCTTGTCGGCGGCAGGCAGGCCTTGTATCAGCGTGACCGAAATCGGCGATTCGCGATCGGCCTCGTCGAAGGATTCGAGCACCGCCGCCATCGCCTTGCCGACGCGATGCAGACGCGCGGTCCATTCGCCGCCGCGGCCATCGAACAGGATCAACACGTCGCCCTCGCCCATGCGCAACACCTTCGTCACATGGTGCGAGGCCTCGGGCGGCAGCTCGACCGCCGCGCCCGGCGCCAGCGGAAAAGGGCAATGGATGCGAGGTATCATGAAACGATTATAGGTTCGGAGGACGATCATGGTCAGCACGCCCACCCCCGTCTGCGACTTCGACTGGCAGGCCGTCGACTTCGACCTGCCCGGCGTCGATGGCCAGCGCCATGGCCTCGCCTCGGCGCGCGGCGCCAAGGGCCTGCTGGTGATGTTCATCTGCAATCACTGCCCTTACGTCAAGGCCGTGATCCACCGCATCGTCCGCGACACGCGCGAACTCGCGTCCCTGGGCATCAATACCATCGCCATCATGAGCAACGATCCGACCGACTACCCCGAGGATTCCTGGAGCCGCATGGTGGACGCCGCGCGGGAGTGGTCGTTGCCCTTTCCGTATGTCCTGGACGAAACCCAGCGGATCGCCAAGGCCTATGGGGCGGTATGCACACCGGATTTCTTCGGCTTCAACGCCGACTTGCGCTTGCAGTACCGGGGCCGGCTGGACGCCTCGCGCAAGGAAGCGGCGCCGGACAACGCGCGACGCGACTTGTTCGAGGCCATGAAACAGGTGGCATTGACGGGGCAGGGCCCGCGCCAGCAAATCCCCGGCATGGGCTGTTCGATCAAATGGAAAAGCAATTGAAACAGGTCGAAAAGGCTAAATTAACGCGCTTGATTGCCGTATAAGCTCCATAGCGCCGAATCAGACCGATACTGCCGCATTTCCTGGCGGTCATTGCCCGGCCCCCACCATCGGAGACGGACGCCGCATGAGGCTCACCAAAAAAATCTGGCTCGTACTCGGCCTGCTGGTGGGATTGATGCTGGCGGTGGACGTTGCCAGAACCCGACACGAAGTTGCCGAGGAAGCCAGGCGGGAAAGCGAATACGAGGCCCGCAACATTCACGCCCTGGTAATGGCAACACGCCGCGTCTATCAGGATCAGTTCGTCAAGAGCGGCCTGCCGGTCACCGACGCGACCCTGGGATTCCTGCCCGCCCACTCGATCGCGCGCATCGCGCGGGAGTTTCCCAACTGGAGCAACAGCGGCATCCGCTTCAACAATGTGTCGGATCGTCCGCGCAACCCGGGCAACATGGCCGACCGCTTTGAAATGGAGGCCATCGATTGGTTCCGCGCCAATCCCGCCGCGACGGAGCGAATGCGCGACATCGTCGAGGACAACGGCGTCGGCTACCTGCACTACACCGCGCCGATCCGCGTCGAGGCGCCGTGCCTGAAATGTCATGGCGCCCGCGCCGAAGCGCCCGCGGGCCTCGCCGAGAAGTACGACACGGCATTCGACTATCGGGTCGGCGATTTGCGCGGCATCGTCAGCTTGCGCATGCCCAAGGCCCAGATCGAGGAGCGCGTGGACGCCATCTGGCGCCAACGCCTGATCGAAAGTCTGGCCGGCTACGCCGTGCTGCTTCTTGGCCTCGGGCTGTTGCTGCACTGGTTGATCATCCGGCGGCTGGCCAGGCTGCAATCGAGCGCGGACCAGCTGGCCGCGGGCAATTACGAGGCGCGCGCCTCGTCCTCGGGTAGCGATGAAATCTGCCAGCTGGCCGCCAGCTTCGACCGCATGGCCGAGGCTGTGCAGGCACGCGACCAGCAACTGGTGCGACTGTCGCATTACGACCCGCTGACCGGGCTGCCCAATCGCATGCTGCTGGAAGATCGCCTCGACCTGGCGCTGGCCCTGTCGCTGCGCCAGTCAACTCACGGTGCGTTGTTGCTGGTCAACATCGACCGCTTCAAGATGCTCAACGATGCCCGCGGCCATTCGCTGGGCGACGCGTTGCTGATCGCCCTCGGCGGCCGCCTGTTCGGGCTGCTGCGCGACGGCGACACCCTGGCGCGCCTGGGCGCCGACGAGTTCGCCATCCTGTTGCAGGGCTTGCACGGCCATCGTGAAACCGCGTCGAACGGCGCCCTGGCGGTAGCGCAGAAGGTTCACGCCGACCTGCGACTGCCTTTCATGCTGTCGGGCAAGGAGGAAATCACCCTGACCGCCAGCATCGGCGTCACGCTTTGCCCCGACGGCGGCAACGATTCGGCGCGCGAAGTGCTGCGTCGGGCCAATACCGCGCTCCATCGCGCCAAGGAGGCCGGCGGTCATCAGACCGCCTTCTTCGAGACCGGCATGGGCGAAGCCGCCGAGCAGCGGTTCCATGTCGAGCGCGAGTTGCGCAAGGCCATCGCCGCCGGCGAACTGCGTCTCTATCTGCAACCCCAGGTGGACGACCACGGCCGCCGTGTCGGCGCCGAGGCGCTGGTGCGCTGGCAGCATCCGCAGCGCGGCCTGCTGCCGCCCGGCGCCTTCATCGGCATCGCCGAGGAATCCAGTCTCATCGTCGAAGTCGGCGGCTGGGTGCTGGCCCAGGCATGCCAGCTGATGGCGCGCGAAACCGTAGCCGGGCGCCCGCTGCGCATGTCGGTGAACATCAGCCCCCGACAATTCCGCCAGGCGGATTTCGTGCCCTGGGTGAAGGAAGTGCTGGCCGCCAGCGGCGCCGATCCGACGCATCTGACGCTGGAGGTCACCGAAGGCGTGGTCATCGACAACGTCAGCGACGTGGTGGCGAAGATGAGCGAACTGACCGCGCTTGGCATTCACTTCTCGATCGACGATTTCGGCACCGGCTACTCGTCGCTGGCCTATCTGAAGCGCCTGCCGATCGACGAACTGAAGATCGACAAGACCTTCATCCAGGATGCGCCCAACGATCCGGGCGACGCGGCGGTGGTGGAGACGATCCTCTCGGTGGCGCGCCACATGCACCTGAAAGTCGTGGCGGAAGGCGTCGAGACCGAGGAACAGGCCCGCTACCTGCGCCAGCTGGCCAACATCACCTATCAGGGCTATCTGTTCGGCAAGCCGGACGCGGCGGAAACCTGGCTGGAACGCTGGCGCGCCGTTGCCCCCTAGCGCGGCGTCTGGCCACGACTGACTATTGCCGCGGCCGCGCCTTCTTCGGCCGAGGCATGGCGACCGGCACGATCGGCGCCTGCTCGACGATCAGCCGCGGCCCCTCGATGCGCACGAACTCGAGGAAGGCCGCCGCCATCGGCAACAGTTGCTTGTCGGCACGGCGCACCACGTACCACTGCCGCGTCACCGGCGTACCGGCCACCGACAGGCGCGCCAGCCGGCCGGCAGCCAGTTCCAGGCCGATGGTGTGCTCCGAAATGAACGACAGGCCCATGCCGGCCATAACCGCCTGCTTGATGGTTTCGTTGCTGCCCATCTCGGTGGTGTCGGCGAGCACGACGTTGTGTTCCGCGAAGAAGCGTTCCATCGCGCCGCGCGTCCCGGAACCCGGCTCGCGGATCAGGAAGGGCTCGTCGGCCAGGTCGGCCGGATCGACGCGCTTGCGCGCGGCCAGCGGATGGCCGGGCGCGGCGATGATGACGTGAGGATGATCGGCGAACACCGCGGCCACCGTGGGAAATTCCCGGGGCGGCGCGCCCATGATGGCCAGGTCGACCTGATTGTCGCCCAGCTGGCGCACCAGGGTCTCGCGATTGAAGACGCCGAGCCTCAGTTCCGCCTCCGGATGGGCGGCGCGGAAAGCCACCAGCAGGCGTGGCGCAAAATACTTGGCCGTCGACACCACGCCCAGCGTCAGCCGCCCGCCCTTGGCGCCCCGAATCGCCGCCAGCGCCTCGTCCGCCTCGCGCAGCTGCTGGCTGACGCGCCGGACATGGCGCAACAGCTCCTCGCCGGCGCCGGTAAGATGGATGCGCTTGCCCATCTGCTCGAACAAGGGCATGCCGACCTGGTCGGACAGCGCCTGAACCTGCATCGACACCGCCGGCTGGGTGAGATGCAATTCCTCGGCGGCACGCGAAAAGGACAGGTGGCTAGCGACCGATTCGAAGACCTTCAGCTGGCGCAGGGTGACGTTCTTCATGACGCCCCATCTTATCATCTTGATAAAAAATCATGACTGGTACTTATGGATCGTTGTCGATAGTCTTGCCACCACCTGATTAGCCACAATGTTCAGCCGCGCGCAAGAATCGCTCGGGACGAGCCGTGGTAGCCACGGCAGCAACCAAGAGGCGCTTCAGGATAGACGACAGATCGAACCGGCGATTGAACCGATACTGGACTTCAGCAAGATACCGATGCGCATACTTAGCGAAATCGAAGGCATGGTAGGTACCCGAGTAGGCGGTCTTGAGATTGCCGAGGAAGGTATTCACTGCGCGGAATTGCTCCAGCTTGACGCAGGCGGGGCCGCCACCAGTAACAATGCGCTCCTGGGTGGCGCCGGCCGCGGTGACGGCGCGGAAGCACCACAGACCATCCGACACCACGTGGGCCGATGCGGACAGTGCCGTCTTCGCCCAGTCGGTGATCGCCTCCTTGGTGAATTCCAGCTTCTTCAGGCAGACCTTCAGTGGGTTGCCGGTCTCGGTGGTCTGCACGGCGGCAATGAACGATACCTTGTTCTCCGAACCGCGCCCGCTCTTTCCGCCAGGCAGTTCGCCGCCCAGGTAGGCATCGTCGATCTCGACCCGGCCATCCAGTTGGCGATCCGCCTCCCGCTCGCTCATCACCTGCATCAACTTGTGCTTGAGCAGCCAGGCGGTCTTGTACCGCACACCGAGGTGGCGCTTGAGTTCCAGCGCCGAGACATTGTTCTTGGCCTGGGTCAGCAGATGCATCGCCAGGAACCAGGTCGTCAGCGGCAACTTCGTGGACTCGAACACCGTCCCGCACATTACCGTCGTCTGCTCCCGGCACGACGCACATTGCCAGTACCGCAGTCCCTTGCGCTCGAACGTGTAATGGCGCCTGTCTTTGCATTCGGGGCAAACGAACCCATTCGGCCAGCGCAGCGCAACAACCGCAGCGTGGCATTTCTCCTCCGTCCCGTAGCGCTCCATGAATTGCGCCATCGACAATCCCTTCTGAAACTGCACCCGGTTGATCCCCATCGCGCATCCCCTTCGGACAAGACGCGCCCATTTTTCACCCCGGCAGGCTCGCCAAATGAGCCTTCTGAATATTGTGGCTAATCAGGTGCCACCATGAGTTTGCAAGCACTGATCTTCGATGTAGACGGCACGCTCGCCGAAACCGAGCGCGATGGCCATCGCCCCGCCTTCAACGCCGCGTTCCGGAATGCCGGCCTGCCTTGGCGCTGGGACGTCGACACCTATGGCGAACTGCTGTCCGTCACCGGCGGCAAGGAGCGCATGCGCCACTTCGCCGAGCGCCACGACCCGGCTTTCCTCCTGCGAGCCAATGTCGACCAGGCCATTCGCGCCCTGCACGCCGACAAGACGCGCCATTACCTGTCCCTGCTGGAGGCCGGCGGTATCCCCTTGCGCCCTGGCGTCGCCGCGCTGATCGCCGAGGCGCGGGCCGCCGGCCTGCGCCTGGCCATCGCCACCACGACGACGCCGGAAAACGTCACGACGTTGCTGCGCACCAGCCTGGCGCCGGATGCGCCTTCCTGGTTCGAGGTAATCGGCGCCGGCGACATCGTGCCGAACAAGAAGCCGGCGCCGGACATCTACCTTTGGCTACTCGACAAGTTGGGTCTGCCGCCCGAGGCCTGCCTGGCCATCGAGGATTCGGCCAACGGCCTGAAGTCAGCCGTGGCGGCACGCCTGCCGACGGTGGTCACGACCAGCATCTACACCGCCCACGACGACTTCACCGGTGCCCTGAGCGTGCTGCCCGACCTGGGGCAGGCCCGACTATCGGAGCTTGCGCTTATACATCGAATCAAAAACTCTTAATGTTATTTATGCTTGACGCGCACTAGGATGGCGCTTGTTCGATTCCGGCCAACCTCGGCCGCAGACCACACGACAAGGAGCAGACCATGGATCAATCCGCCCGCTACGCCGACCTGAGCCTTACGGAAGAAGACCTGATCAAGGGCGGCAAGCACATCCTGTGCGCCTACAAGATGAAGCCGAAGGCCGGCACGGGCTATCTGGAAGGCGCCGCCCACTTCGCCGCCGAGTCCTCCACCGGCACCAACGTCGAGGTATCCACCACCGACGATTTCACCAAGGGTGTCGACGCCCTCGTCTACTACATCGACGAGGCCAAGGAAGACATGCGGATCGCCTACCCGCTCGAACTGTTCGATCGCAACGTCATCGACGGCCGCATGATGCTGGTCTCGTTCCTGACGCTGACGATCGGCAACAACCAGGGCATGGGCGACATCGAGCACGCCAAGATGATCGACTTCTGGGTGCCGCCGGAAGTCATCCGCCAATTCGACTGCCCGGCCTACAACATCGAAGACCTGTGGCGCATCCTCGGCCGCCCGGCCAAGGACGGCGGCTACATCGCCGGCACCATCATCAAACCGAAGCTGGGCCTGCGCCCCGAACCCTTCGCCAAGGCGGCGTACCAGTTCTGGCTGGGCGGCGACTTCATCAAGAACGACGAACCACAGGGTAACCAGGTGTTCGCCCCGCTGAAGAAGACCATTCCGCTGGTCTACGACGCGATGAAACGCGCCATGGACGAAACCGGCCAGGCCAAGCTGTTCTCGATGAACATCACGGCCGACGACCACTACGAGATGTGCGCCCGCGCCGATTTCGCGCTGGAAACCTTCGGCCCGGACGCCAACAAGCTGGCCTTCCTGGTCGACGGCTATGTCGGCGGCCCCGGCATGGTCACCACCGCCCGTCGCCAGTACCCGAACCAGTTCCTGCACTACCACCGTGCCGGCCACGGCGCCGTCACCTCGCCTTCCGCCAAGCGCGGCTACACCGCCTTCGTGCTGGCCAAGATGTCCCGCCTGCAGGGCGCCTCCGGCATCCACGTCGGCACCATGGGCTACGGCAAGATGGAAGGCGAAGGCGACGACAAGATCATCGCCTACATGATCGAGCGCGACGAGTGCCAGGGCCCGGTCTACTACCAGAAGTGGGATGGCGTGAAGGCCACCACGCCGATCATCTCCGGCGGCATGAACGCGCTGCGCCTGCCCGGCTTCTTCGAGAACCTCGGCCACGGCAACGTCATCAACACCGCCGGCGGCGGCTCCTACGGCCACATCGACAGCCCGGCCGCCGGCGCCATTTCGCTGCGCCAGTCGTACGAGTGCTGGAAGGCCGGCGCCGACCCGATCCAGTGGGCCAGGGAGCACAAGGAATTCGCCCGCGCCTTCGAGTCTTTCCCCAAGGACGCCGACAAGCTGTTCCCCGGCTGGCGCGAAAAGCTGGGCGTGCACAAGTGAGCGACTACCGCATCCTCCGCGAGCCGTTCTACCAGCCGCAAGGCGGGGAGATCGCGCTCTACGAGGCGGCGTACGCGGCGCGCCTGCCGGTGATGATCAAGGGCCCGACGGGCTGCGGCAAGTCGCGTTTCGTCGAGTACATGGCCTGGAAACTGGGCAAGCCGCTGATCACCGTCGCCTGCAACGAGGACATGACGGCCAGCGACCTGGTCGGCCGTTATCTCCTCGACGCCAGCGGCACGCGCTGGCTCGACGGGCCGCTGACCACGGCCGCGCGCGTGGGCGCCATCTGCTACCTCGATGAGATCGTCGAAGCGCGCCAGGACACCACGGTCGTCATCCACCCGCTGACCGACCATCGCCGCGTGTTGCCGCTGGACAAGAAGGGCGAACTGATCGAGGCGCATGCCGACTTCCAGCTGGTCATCTCCTACAACCCGGGCTACCAGTCGCTGATGAAGGACCTGAAGCAGTCGACCAAGCAGCGCTTCATCGGCTTCGACTTCGACTACCCGGCAGCGGAACTCGAAGCCGACATCGTGGCCAAGGAAACCGCACTGGAACGCGAAGCGACCGCGAAGCTGGTCAAGATCGCCCACACCGCGCGCAACCTCAAGGGCCACGGCCTCGACGAAGGCATCTCGACGCGCCTGCTGGTCTATGCCGCGACGCTGATCAAGCGCGGCGTCGCGCCCGTCGACGCCTGCCGCATGGCGCTGGTGCGGCCGATCACCGACGACGCCGACATCCGCGCCACACTCGACCACGCCATCGACACCGTCTTCGCGTAAAAGTCAGCCGTGGTGACACGCCACCCCAGGCGCTGATCATGCACCCCCAGGTCCAGACCTACTGGTACGAACTCGACTGCGGCTTCAAGCAGGTCGCCGAGGTGTTCGAGGAATGCGTCTTCGAGGCACTCTCCATCTTCAACCGCGCGCAGATGAAGGCCTATCTCGATGCCGCGCGCGTGCTCGGCAAACTCGGCCGCGGCCCGGAGCCGATGCTGGCCTTCCTGGAGGAATGGCCGAGCGTGGTGGCCGCCGTCAAGGGCGATCCGCTCGAACCGGTAATGAACTTCGTGCGCGCCATGCAGAAGTCGCCGAACGGCCTGGCCATCGCACCCTTCCTGCAAACGCTGGCGGCGGTCGCGCGCCGGCTACCGTCGCTCGACCAGTTGCAGGGCTACATCGACATCGCACGCGACCTGATGGCGCGCACGACAGGCTCCATCCACGGCTTTCAGCAGACCATCCCCAGCCCCGGCCTGCCCGAGTTCTTCGCCCAAGCGCCGCGGTTGCTGGACCTGCTGTCCTTGCAGGGACTTCGCAACTGGGTCGAATACGGCATCCGCAACCATGGCAGCCATCCGGAACGGCAGGCCGAGTACTTCAGGCTCGCCTCGCCCGACAGCCGCGCCGTCATGCAGGGCGAGCGCCACGGCACGCTGTTCCACGATGTCGAGCGCCAGCTGGACCTCTATCTGCGCGCGCTCTGGAACGAGCCCGAAGTGCTGGCGCCCTATTCGACCATCTACGATGCGATCCGCCAGCCGGTGCCCTACTACGACAAGCTGGGCATGCGCGTGCCGGACGTCTTCGACGACGCGCATGGCCCGCTCGGCACAGTGCGGGGCATCGACCGCTATCGCGCCGTGCTGGCGCACATGGTCGGCCATCGCCGCTGGTCTGCGCCGCAAATCGCCGACAACTGGAGCCCGTTCCAGCGCATGGCGGTCGAGTTCTTCGAGGACGCGCGCATCGACACGTTGCTGATGCGCGAGTTTCCGGGCCTCGGGCGCATCTTCCTCGCCCTGCACCCGAAGCCGGTCGAGGGCGCCTGCGATCCGGAGACCACCTCCTGCCTGCGCCACCGCCTGGCCATGCTCTCGCGCGCCTGCCTCGACCCCGCGCACAGCTACCGCGATGCCGTGCTGAACGAATTCGTGGCCAACTTCCATGCCCGCATCGACGCGGGCACGGCGGCCATGGCCGAACTGGCGCTCGCCTATGTCGCCCGCACGCGCCGGCAGAGCGACCAGTTCGCCAGGGTCCATTTCGACAACACGGTCGTCAGCTACCGCGACGACAACCGCCAGCTGTGGAAATTTATCGAGGAAGGCGACGAGGAGGAGGCCTTCGACGAGCCGCGCCAGTTGACGCGCCAGGAGGTCGACGGGCTGCCGCCGCGCCACTACCCGGAGTGGGACTACCAGACCCAGACCTACCGTCCCGACTGGGTCAGCCTCTACGAGGCGCTCCACCCATCGGGCAGCGCGGCGAAGATCGACCGCCTGCTGGCCAAGCACGACGCGCTGGCCAAGCGACTCAAGAGACTATTGGACCTGCTCAAGCCGCAGGACAAAGTGCGCATCCGCTACCAGGAAGAAGGCGCGGAGCTCGACCTCGACATCGCCCTGCGTTCGCTGATCGACTTCAGGTGCGGCGCCACGCCCGATCCGCGCATCAACATGAGCCACAAGACCTCGGGCCGCGACATCGCCGTACTGCTGCTGCTCGACCTCTCCGAGTCGCTCAACGAGAAGACTCCCGCCGGCGACCAGACCATCCTCGAACTCTCGCAGGAAGCGGTGTCGCTGCTGGCCTGGGCGATCGAGCGGCTGGGCGACCCGTTCGCCATCGCCGGCTTCCATTCCGACACACGCCACCAGGTGCGCTACCAGCACATCAAGGGTTTCTCGGAACGCTGGAGCGACGACGTCAAGGCCCGGCTGGCGGCGATGGAAGCCGGCTGGTCAACCCGCATGGGCGCCGCGATGCGTCATGCCGGCCACTACCTGGGCGCGCGCCAGGCCGACAAGAAACTGCTGCTGATCCTCACCGACGGCCGGCCGTCGGACATCGATAGTCCTGACGAGCGGCATCTGGTCAACGACGCGCGCCAGGCGGTGCGCGAGCTGGAGCGCCAGGGAATCTTCAGCTACTGCATCAACCTGGACTGCAAGGCCGACGAGTACGTGGCGGACGTTTTCGGCAAGCGCCACTCGGTAATCGACCATGTCGAACGCCTGCCGCAGAAGCTGCCGGAACTATTCATGGCGCTGACCCGATGACCGGGTTCTACTTATTTCAATGATAAGAAAAAGTGAATGGCGCTTATGGTTGGCTGGCCTTACATTCCACGCGTGGGGTCGCGGTCGTCGCGGCCTTCACATCTCCACTCCCTCTGGCATCGTTGCCAGATTGGCCCCACCCCCATGCCGGGGGTGGGGATTTTCTCGCCGGGGCGACTTGTGGCAAGGATTACTTCAGTAAAGGGGAAACGACATGTCCATCAAGCATCCGATCATCGCGGTCACGGGTTCCTCGGGCGCCGGCACCACCACGGTCAAGCGCTCATTCGAACACATCTTCCGCCGCGAGAAGATTTCCGCCGCGGTCATCGAAGGCGACAGCATGCACAAGTACGACCGTGCGGAGATGAAGCGCGTCATCGCCGAGGCGGAGGCCCGCAGTGACTGCAGCCTGCCGACGCATTTCGGGCCCAGTTGCAACGAGCTGGCCGAACTGGAAAACATCGTCAAGACCTATGCCGAATGCGGCCAGGGCCGGCGCCGTTTCTATCTCCACAACGAAACGGAGGCTGCCCCCTACGGCCAGCAGCCAGGCACCTTCACGCCCTGGGAGAACCTGCCCGAGCACACCGACCTGCTGTTCTACGAAGGCCTTCATGGCGCCTACGTCGGCGACGATGCCGACGTCGCCCAGCATGTTGACCTGGCGATCGGCGTGGTGCCCGTGGTCAACCTCGAATGGATCCAGAAAATCCACCGCGATACCGCCGGCCGCGGCTATTCCGTCGAAGCCGTGACGCAAACCATCCTGCGCCGCATGCACGATTACGTGCACTACATCTGCCCGCAATTCTCCCGGACGCACATCAACTTCCAGCGGGTACCGGTGGTGGATACCTCCAACCCGTTCATCGCCCGCGACATTCCCACGCTCGACGAATCATTCGTCGTCATCCGTTTCCGCGATCCGCATGGCGTCGATTTCCCCTACCTGCTGACCATGATCCACGACTCGTTCATGTCCAGGCCCAACATCATGGTGGTGCCCGGCGGCAAGATGGAACTGGCCATGCAGCTGGTGCTGACGCCAATCATCCTCGACCTGATGGAAAAAAAGTGGAAGCGTAGCTCCAAGTAGGGGCTTTGCCGAGTCCTCGGCTGGCAACGCCGCCGGGCCCGCCCATTTGGCCAAAAACCAGTACCCGCAACACAACCGGTCGGGTTTCGCCGATAATTAATGGCTTTCCCGGCCGCAACCGGAGAGTAACCGAGATGTCCACCTTTAGCGATTTCGACCCGCCCGTGTTCAACAACCTGACCAGCGCCATCCGCGCCCTGGCCATGGACGCCGTGCAGAAGGCCAATTCCGGCCACCCCGGCGCGCCCATGGGCATGGCCGAGATCGCCGAGGTGCTGTGGAACCATCACCTGCGCCACAACCCGAACAATCCCAAGTGGGCCAACCGCGACCGCTTCGTGCTGTCGAACGGCCACGGTTCGATGCTGATCTACGCCCTGCTGCACCTGAGCGGTTACGACGTCAGCATCGACGACCTCAAGAACTTCCGCCAGCTGCACAGCAAGACCCCCGGCCACCCCGAGTATGGTTACACCCCCGGCGTCGAGACCACCACCGGCCCGCTCGGCCAGGGCATCACCAATGCGGTCGGCATGGCGCTGGCGGAAAAGGTGCTGGGCGACCAGTTCAACCAGCCCGGCTACGCCATCGTCGACCACCGTACCTAGGTCTTCCTCGGCGACGGCTGCCTGATGGAAGGCATCTCGCACGAAGCCTGCGCGCTGGCCGGCACCTGGGGCCTGGGCAAGCTGACCGCCTTCTGGGACGACAACGGGATTTCCATCGACGGCCACGTCGAGGGCTGGTTCACCGACGACACGCCCAAGCGCTTCGAAGCCTACGGCTGGCACGTCGTGGCGAACGTCAATGGCCACGACCCGGAGGCGCTGCACGCCGCCATCGAGGCGGCCAAGGCCGTCACCGACAAGCCCTCGCTGATCTGCTGCAAGACGGTGATCGGCGCCGGCTCGCCGAACAAGGCCGGCACCCACGACGTGCACGGCGCGCCGCTGGGCGACGCCGAGATCGCGGCCGCCCGCCCGCACATCGGCTGGCACTTCGGCCCCTTCGAAATTCCCAGGGAAGTCTATGAAGCCTGGGATGCGAAGAAGAAGGGCGCCGCCTGGGAAAGCGACTGGAACCGCAAGTTCGAGCACTACGCAAAGGCTCATCCGGAACTGGCCGCGGAATTCAAACGCCGCATGGCCGGCGATCTGCCTGCCCACTGGGCCGAATTCGCGCAAAAAACCATCGCCGCCATCAACGACAAGGGCGAAACCGTTGCCACCCGCAAGGCCAGCCAGATCGCCATCAACGCGCTGGCCCCGGCACTGCCCGAGTTCCTCGGCGGCTCGGCCGACCTGACCGGCTCCAACCTGACCAACTGGACCGGCTGCAAGCACGTTTCCGGCAAGTCCTGCGGCAACTACATTTCCTACGGTGTGCGCGAATTCGGCATGTCGCACATCATGAACGGCATGGCGCTGCACGGCGGCCTGCTGCCCTTCGGCGGCACCTTCCTGATGTTCTCCGAGTATGCCCGCAACGCCATCCGGATGTCGGCGCTGATGAAGCAGCGCGTGATCTACGTGTTCACGCACGACTCCATCGGCCTCGGCGAAGACGGCCCGACGCACCAGCCGGTCGAGCAGATCGCCACGCTGCGCCTGATCCCGAACATGGACCTGTGGCGTCCCTGCGACACCGTCGAGACCATGGTCGCCTGGACACAGGCCGTCGAGAAGCGGAGCGGGCCGACCTCGTTGGCCCTGTCGCGCCAGAACCTGCCCTTCGTCAAGCGCGATGCGGCGGCGATCGCCAACATCGAGAAGGGCGGCTACGTGATTGCCGCAGCCAAGGGCACCGCTCGTGCCGTGCTGATCGCCACCGGCTCCGAAGTCGAGCTGGCGCTCAAGGCCCAGGATGCGCTGGCGCAGGAAAACATTCCGGTCACGGTCGTTTCCATGCCCAACACCAACGCTTTCGACCGCCAGAACCAGGCGTACCAGGACAGCGTGCTGCCCAAGGGCCTGCCGCGCGTCGTGATCGAGGCCGGCGTCACCGGCGGCTGGTGGAAATACGTTGGCGGCGAAGGCACGGTCATCGGCCTCGACCGCTTCGGCGAGTCGGCACCGGCCGGCCAACTGTTCAAGGAATTCGGCTTCACGGTGGCGAACGTCGTGAAGGCCGTCGAGTCATTCATCTAACCCTTTCCAGGAGATAACACATGGCAATCAAAATTGGCATCAATGGTTTCGGCCGCATTGGCCGCATGACGTTCCGCGCCATTGCCAGGGACTTTCCCGAGCTCGAAGTGGTTGCCATCAACGACCTGCTGGAGCCTGACTACCTGGCCTACATGCTGAAGTACGACTCCGTGCATGGCCGCTTCGCCGGCGAGATCAAGGTCGACGGCAGCAACCTCGTGGTCAATGGCAAGAAGATCCGCCTGACCGCCGAGAAGGATCCGGCCAACCTGAAGTGGGGCGAAGTCGGCGTCGACATCGTCATCGAGTCCACCGGCTTCTTCCTGACCAAGGACACCTGCCAGAAGCATCTCGACGCGGGCGCCAAGAAGGTCGTCCAGTCGGCGCCGTCGAAGGACGACACGCCGATGTTCGTCTATGGCGTCAATCATGAGAAGTATGCCGGCGAGAAGATCGTTTCCGCCGCCTCCTGCACCACCAACTGCCTGGCGCCCGTCGCCAAGGTGCTGCATGACAACTGGGGCATCAAGCGCGGCCTGATGACCACCGTGCATGCCGCCACCGCGACGCAGAAGACCGTCGATGGCCCCTCCAACAAGGACTGGCGCGGCGGCCGCGGCATCCTGGAGAACATCATCCCGTCGTCGACCGGCGCCGCCAAGGCCGTCGGCGTGGTCATTCCCGAGCTGAACAAGAAGCTGACCGGCATGGCCTTCCGCGTGCCGACTTCCGACGTCTCCGTCGTCGACCTCACCGTCGAGCTCAACAAGGACGCCGACTACAAGGACATTTGCGCCGCGATGAAGGCGGCCTCGGAAGGCGCGCTGAAGGGCGTGCTCGGCTACACCGAAGAGAAAGTCGTGGCCACCGATTTCGTTGGCAATAGCGCGCCCTCGACGTTCGATGCCGAGGCCGGCATCGCGCTCGACAAGACCTTCGTCAAGGTGGTGGCCTGGTACGACAACGAATACGGCTACACCTGCAACATGCTGCGTTTCGTCAAGCACGTCGCCAAGTAAGCGGAGTCCGCCCATGCCCAAGTTCATCCGCATGACCGATCTCGATCTCGGAGGCAAGCGCGTCTTCATCCGCGCCGATCTCAATGTGCCGGTCAAGGACGGCAAGGTCACGTCGGACGCCCGCATCACCGCCTCGATGCCGACCATCGAGCACTGCCTCAAGGCGGGTGCCCGGGTGATGGTCACCTCCCACCTCGGCCGTCCGGAGGAAGGTGTTTTCAAGCCGGAGGACTCGCTGCAGCCGGTCGCCGAGGTGATATCGAAGAAGCTTGGCAAGACCGTGCACGTCATCCCAAACTGGGTTGATGGCGGCTTCGACGTGCCGGCTGGTGACGTGGTGCTGCTCGAGAACTGCCGCGTCAACAAGGGCGAAAAGAAGAACGTCGAGGAGACTGCGAAGAAGTACGCCGCCCTGTGCGATGTCTTCGTCATGGACGCTTTCGGCACCGCCCACCGCGCCGAGGCCTCGACCCACGGCATCGCCCGTTACGCGCCGGTGGCCTGCGCCGGCATCCTGCTCACCGAGGAGCTCGACGCGCTCGACAAGGCACTGGCCAACCCGGCCCGACCGATGGTCGCCATCGTCGGCGGTTCCAAGGTATCGACCAAGCTGACCGTCCTGGAATCATTGTCCGAAAAGGTCGACCAGCTGGTGGTCGGCGGCGGCATCGCCAACACTTTCCTGGCCGCCATGGGCAAGAACATCGGCAAGTCGTTGTGCGAACATGACCTGATCCCGACCGCACAGGCGTTGATCGAGAAGATGGCCAAGCGCGGCGCCTCGATCCCGATCGCCGTCGATGTCGTCTGCGGCAAGCAGTTCGACGCCAACGAGCCGGCCGTGCTGAAGAGCGCCGACCAGGTCACCGACGACGACATGATCTTCGACATCGGTCCCAAGTCGGCCCAGCAGCTCGCCGAC
Source organism: Rhodocyclaceae bacterium (assembly GCA_016704145.1). Lineage (GTDB taxonomy): Bacteria > Pseudomonadota > Gammaproteobacteria > Burkholderiales > Rhodocyclaceae > Fen-999. The sequence goes on from JADJAS010000001.1 coordinate 594,487, forward strand.
ATCATCGCCAAGGCCGGCACCATCGTCTGGAACGGCCCGGTGGGCGTGTTCGAATTCGACCAGTTCGGCGAGGGCACCAAAACCGTGTCGATGGCCATCGCCAACGCGAAAGGCTTTTCGCTCGCCGGCGGCGGCGACACCATCGCCGCCATCCAGAAGTACGACATCTACGACAAGGTCTCGTACATCTCCACCGCCGGCGGCGCCTTCCTCGAATATCTGGAAGGCAAGGTGCTGCCCGCGGTCGACATCCTCGAAAAGCGCGCGGGGGGCTAAGGACGCCCCGCCAGGATGGCCCGGTCACGCCGGGCCGCCACTCCGCCATGCCACGCACGACCAAGATCGTCGCCACCCTCGGCCCGGCCTCGTCCGATCCGGAAACCCTCGAAAAGCTGGTGGTCGCCGGCATCGATGTCGTCCGGCTGAATTTTTCCCACGGCTCGCTGGCCGACCACCGGCAGCGTGTCGACGCACTGCGACTGGCCATGCATGCCTGCCGGCGGACCGTCGGCGTCATGGCCGACCTGCAGGGCCCCAAGATCCGTATCGGCAAGTTCGCTGGCAGCAAGATTCTGCTCAAGCCGGACCAGGGCTTCATCCTCGCCGCCGACTGCGAGCTTGGCGATTCGAGCCGCGTCGGCCTCGATTATCCGGAACTGGTGCGCGAAGTTACCGCCGGCGACGTGCTGCTGCTCGACGACGGCCGCATCGTCATGGACGTCACCGCCGTCGACGAAGACGAAATCTTCTGCCGCGTGCGCCACGGTGGCGAGTTGTCCAACAACAAGGGTATCAACAAGCTGGGTGGCGGCCTCTCGGCGCCGGCGCTGACCGACAAGGACAAGGAAGACATCCGCTCGGCGGCGGTGCTCGCCGTCGACTACGTTGCCGTGTCGTTTCCAAAGTCAGGCGCGGACATGCGCCAAGCCCGGCAACTGCTCGCTGAGGCCGGCTCCCGGGCCTTGCTGGTCGCCAAGATCGAACGCGTCGAGGCGATCCGGAACCTCGAGGACATCCTCGACGCCAGCGACGGCGTCATGGTCGCGCGCGGCGACCTGGCCGTGGAGGTCGGCGACGCGGCCGTACCGGCGCTGCAGAAGCGCATCATCCGCGCGGCGCGCGAACACAACCGTTTCGCCATCACGGCGACCCAGATGATGGAATCGATGATCCATTCGCCGGTGCCCACCCGCGCCGAAGTCTCGGACGTCGCCAATGCCGTGCTGGACGGCACCGACGCCGTCATGCTGTCGGCGGAAACCGCCGCCGGCGAGTTTCCGGTGCAGACCGTCGAGGCCATGGCGCGCATCTGCCTCGAGGCCGAGAAGACCGCCGATGTCTCGCTGGAGAAGCACTTCCTCGACCGGGTGTTCACCCGCATCGACCAGTCGATCGCCATGGCCGCGCTGTTCGCCGCCAACCATCTCAAGGTCAAGGCCATCGCGGCGCTGACCGAGTCGGGCTCAACGGCGCTGTGGATGTCGCGCCTCAACGCCGGCGTGCCGATCTACGCGCTGACCCAGGACATCCACACCCGCTTCAAGGTCTGCATCTTCAGGGGCGTGTATCCTGTCATGATGCCGCAGACGGGCCACGACCGCGACAGCCTGCTCCGGGAAGCGGAACGGCAACTCATCGGCGCCGGCGCGGTCGAACCCGGCGACCTCATCGCGCTCACCATCGGCGAACCCATCGGCACGCCGGGAGGAACGAACACCTTGAAGATCGTCCGCGTCGGCGACGCGCCGACAACCGATTAATCAACCCAGGAGACCACCATGTCACTCGTTTCCATGCGTCAATTGCTCGACCATGCCGCCGAAAATGGCTACGGCCTGCCGGCTTTCAACGTCAACAACCTGGAACAGATGCGCGCCATCATGGAAGCCGCCGACGAGACCGACTCGCCGGTGATCGTCCAGGCCTCCGCCGGCGCCCGCAAGTATGCCGGCGCGCCCTTCCTGCGCCACCTGATCCTGGCCGCCGCCGAGGAGTTCCCGCACATTCCCGTTTGCATGCACCAGGACCACGGCACCAGCCCGGGCGTATGCCAACGCTCGATCCAGCTCGGCTTCACCTCGGTGATGATGGACGGCTCGCTCGGCGAGGACGGCAAGACGCCGACCAGCTATGACTACAACGTCGCCGTGACTCGCCGTGTCGTCGACATGGCCCACGACTGCGGCGTATCGGTCGAAGGCGAAATCGGCTGTCTCGGCTCGCTGGAAACCGGCAAGGCCGGCGAGGAGGACGGCATCGGCGCCGAAGGCACGCTCGACCACTCGCAGCTGCTGACCGATGTCGAGGAGGCCGCCCGCTTCGTCAAGGACACCAACGTCGACGCGCTGGCCATCGCCATCGGCACCAGCCATGGCGCCTACAAATTCAGCCGGCCGCCCACCGGCAAGGTGCTGCGCATCGATCGCATCAAGGAAATCCACGAGCGGCTGCCCAACACGCACCTGGTCATGCACGGCTCGTCGTCGGTGCCACAGGACTGGCTGAAGATCATCAACGAGAACGGCGGCGACCTCGGCGAAACCTACGGCGTGCCGGTCGAGGAGATCGTCGAGGGCATCAGGAACGGCGTGCGCAAGGTCAACATCGACACCGACCTGCGCATGGCCTCCACCGGCGCCATCCGCCAGTTCTTCAACAAGAACCGCAAGGAATTCGACCCGCGCAAGTACCTGGCCGAAGCCACCAAGGCCATGAAGGGCATCTGCCTCGACCGCTACAAGGCCTTCGGCACCGCCGGCAACGCCTCCAGGATCAAGGTGGTGTCGCTGGAGAAAATGACCAGCCGCTACACCAAGGGCGAGTTGAACGCGGTCGTGAAGTAAGCACCGATTCGGTTTAGAGTTCGAAGGCCGCCGGCAGCCATGCCGACGGCCTTCTTCTTTTTTGCCGATACGATGCTGGCGTCCTGCCGCGACTGACTTTTTGCACTGAACGGACAGGCGCGATGTCCCGTAATATCCGCGCTATCTCCCTGTTGCCGGACATAAGACGCTCGTGCAATCCGTACAAATGACCTTGGGACTGCCATGCCCCGCCGGTACCTCGCGGAAGGTTCAGGCTGCCATAGATCGTTTGGCCTCAAATACCGAGGCGGATGCCCGCGGAGCGATCTTCACGCGCCGCGAGGTCGTCGATTTCATTCTCGACCTGGTCGGCTATACGAACGATCAGCCTCTCCATGAGAAGCGGATTCTGGAGCCCTCGTTCGGTGGCGGCGATTTCCTGCTGCCGATCATCGAGCGGCTACTAGGTGCCTGGCGAACATCGAAGCCAAAAGGCTTCGCACTGGGTGACCTGCGCAACGCAATCAGGGCCGTCGAACTCCATCACGACACCTTCCACGACACCCATGCATCCGTAGTCAGCCTTCTTGAGCAGGCAGGGATAGTAGCGAGTACCGCCGAGGTCCTGGCCGACTGCTGGCTCATTCAGGGCGACTATCTGCTGGAGTCGCTGGAGGGCGAATTCGACTTCGTTGTTGGTAACCCGCCCTACATCCGCCAGGAACAAATTCCCGCGCCGCTGCTAAGCGAATACCGCGGCCGCTACGTGACGATGTACGACCGCGCCGACATCTACATTCCTTTCATCGAGCGTTCGCTTTCTCTCTTGTCGGTGAAGGGCACGCTCGGTTTCATCTGCTCGGACCGCTGGATGAAGAACCGCTACGGCGGGCCGCTCAGAGGTTTCGTGGCCGGCCAGTTTCACCTGAAGGTCTATGTCGACATGGTGAATGTCCAAGCCTTCCATGCCGAAGTGACGGCGTACCCCGCGATCACGATCATCAGCCGTGAGACGCCGGGGCCCACGCGCATAGTGCATCGCCCCGCCATGGATCGGGCGGCCTTGTCAGCGCTGGCGGCGTCGCTCCGCGCGCCGACGCTGCCGATGGAACCGGTCGGCATCAGGGAACTCGCGCGCGTAGCCGACGGCAGCGAGCCCTGGCTGCTGGAGTCCGCCGACCAGATGGCGCTCGTCCGCCGTCTGGAGGCATCCTTCTCTGCACTGGAGGAAGCTGGCTGCAAAGTCGGCATCGGAGTCGCCACCGGCGCGGACAAGGCGTTCATCGGCAGTTTCGACGCGCTCGACGTGGAGCCGGACCGGAAACTGCCCCTCGTAACGACGAAGGACATCGTCTCGGGCGAAGTCGATTGGCAAGGGCTGGGGATCGTCAATCCGTTCGCCGACTCCGGCGGCCTGGTCGACCTCGACGAGTATCCCCGCCTGCGAGGCCATCTCGAACTGTACCGCGACCTGATCGCCGGCCGCCACTGCGCGCAGAAGGCGCCGAGGAACTGGTATCGGACCATCGATCGCATCACCCCAGCGTTGGCTGCACGGCCGAAATTGTTGATCCCGGACATCAAAGGCGAGGCGCATATCGTCTTCGAAAGCGGCCGGCTGTATCCACATCACAACCTGTACTACGTTACCTCCGACGAGTGGGACTTGCGGGCATTGCAGGCCGTGCTGATGTCCGCCGTCACGCGCCTGTTCGTGGCGACGTACTCGACGAAGATGCGCGGCGGCTTCCTGCGCTTTCAGGCACAGTATTTGCGCAGAATTCGGCTGCCGCGTTGGATCGACGTATCGGCGCCCTCGCGTCGGGAGTTGATTGACGCCGCCATCGCCCGCGACCTACAGGCCTGCAACCGCGCCGCATTCAAGCTCTACGGCCTGACGCAAGAAGAACGATCCGCTCTTGGCGACAATGGAGGGTAGATGGCGCTAGATCTCGTCAGCCACGAACAGAAAGCCCGCAAGGCGGTAAAGGTGTTCTGGCGTAACCGCGCAGCGGCGCGAAAGAATCAGATCGAATCGGGCAAGGCCGACCAAGGTGAGCGCGCGGGGGTGACCGCCGGCAAGAACATGGATGGCTTCCTGGCCTTGCTGCTCGACGTCATCCGGGCCAACGGGCTGGCCCACGCGGAGATACGCCGCAACCGGGCAGTACTCACGCTGCCGGGTTATTTCCGCCCGACCAAGCTGTGGGATCTGCTGGTGATCCACAAAGGACAACTGATCGCGGCCATTGAACTGAAAAGCCAGGTGGGTCCGTCATTCGGCAACAACTTCAATAACCGCACGGAGGAAGCGATCGGTACCGCCCTCGATCTCTGGAGGGCGTACCGCGAAGGCGTATTCGGCAAGCAGCCGCGCCCCTTCGTCGGCTGGATGATGATGGTCGAAGACGCACCAGGGTCGCGCAGGCCTGTCCGCGATTCGTCACCGCACTTCCCGGTATTCGATGACTTTAAGGAAGCGTCATATCTGAAGAGATATGACGTGCTGTGCCAGCGGCTGGTTCAGGAGCAGCTCTACACGACGGCATCGGTCATTGCATCAGAACGAAACGCGGTGACCACAGGCAAATTCTCCGATCTATCGTCGATGACCAGTCTCAAGACCTTCATCACCACCCTGGCTGGCCATGTTGCGGCAGGGGCGGCGCGGTTGGGCTGAAACCTGGGTGGCGTGTCGCCGTCGCCACGGCTGACTTTTCCATCGCGCAAACATCCCGCACCTTCAATGAAGTGCCTCGCCGTCATCGCCCATCCCCTCGTCGACAACCTCTGCCATGCATTGGCGCGCACGGTGATGGCAACGCTGGCGGAGGCAGGCCACGAAGTCGAAGTCGAGGACTTGTGCGCGTCGGACTTTCCGCCGGCACTGACCGCCGCCGAGCGCCGGAGTTACTACGGGCCGTCATTTGACACGGCCTGCAGCGCACCTTGGCCATCACCTCGCTGGGCTCGCCATGGTTAGTGGATCGGCTGGTGCTTGGGCAGCCCGTGCGACGGGTGCTCAAGATGACCTGCGCTGCGTCGGCATGCATGAACCATAGACAAGTAATAGTTAGCTATGGCGACACGCCACCCGGCGCGTTCCCGCCGTAACGAAACCCTGAGATAATTGGCGCCTGCCCTTGCCGGGCCTAGCGAATTTTCCATGGACATCCGCTCCCACACCTTCGACCGCCTGCGCCGCCTGCTCAGCGGCGGACTCGATGTCGTCGAGTATCTCGGCCTCGTCGTGATCGGCCTCGCCACCACGGTGGCGATGTACCACGAGGTAATGATCATGGTCGCGGCGCAGAAGGTGCAGCTTGCCGACCTGCTGCTGATGTTCCTCTACCTCGAGGTGCTGGCCATGATCGGCCAGTACTTCAAGTCCGGCCAGCTGCCGGTGCGCTTTCCCATGTACATCGCGATGGTGGCGCTGGCCCGCTACCTGATTCTCGACATCAAGGAGATGACCGAGTGGCGCATGCTGGCCGTCGCCGCCGCCATCTTCCTGCTGACGGTGGGCGTGCTGATCATCCGCTACGGCCATGTCCGTTTCCCCTACCGCGAAGACACCAGCGAAGGCGCGTCCGACAAGGCTTTCGTCCGCGAGTGATCGCGCGCTTCAATCCCCCGGAGTCCCCATGACGTCACCGCTTTACCAATCCTCCATCAAGAGCCTGCCGCTGCTCGGCCGCGGCAAGGTGCGCGACAACTACGCCGTCGGCGATGACAAGATGCTGATCGTCACCAGCGACCGCCTATCGGCCTTCGACGTGATCCTGCCCGACCCGATCCCGGGCAAGGGCGAGGTGCTGACGGCTGTCGCCAACTTCTGGTTCGACCGGCTCGGCCATATCATCCCCAACCAGCTGACCGGCATCGACCCGGAGACCGTGGTCGCGCCCGATGAGCGCGCGCAGGTGCGCGGCCGCGCCATCGTCGTCAAGCGCCTGAAGCCGCTGCCGATCGAGGCCGTGGTGCGCGGCTATCTGATCGGCTCCGGCTGGAAGGACTACCAGGCCACTGGCAAGGTGTGCGGCATCGCGCTGCCGGCTGGGCTGAAGATGGCGCAACAACTGCCCGAGCCGCTGTTCACGCCCTCGACCAAGGCCGAACTCGGCGACCACGACGAGAACATCGACTACGCCACGGTCGAGAAGACCATCGGCCCGGCGCTCGCGGCGCAGATGCGCGACACCGCGATCCGGCTCTACAAGGAGGCGGCGGCCTACGCGCGCACGCGCGGCATCATCATCGCCGACACCAAGTTCGAGTTCGGCCTCGACGCCGCCGGCAAGCTGTACCTCATCGACGAAGTGCTGACGCCGGACTCCTCGCGCTTCTGGCCGGCCGACACCTACGAAGTCGGCAAGAGCCCCGCCAGCTTCGACAAGCAGTTCGTGCGCGACTATCTGGAAACGCTTGACTGGAACAAGCAGGCCCCCGGCCCCAGGCTGCCGGCCGCGATCCTCGAAAAGACCACCGCCAAGTACCGCGAAGCGCTGCAGCGCCTCACCGCATGAACCCGCTGCTCGATTTTTCCGGGCTGCCGCGCTTCGACGCCGTCACGCCCGAACATGTCGCCCCCGCCATCCGCGAACTGATCGCCGAAAACCGGGCACTGGTCGAAAAACTGGCGGCGCCCGAAAGTCAGCCGTCGTGGCACGCCTTCATGCAGCCGATCACCGATGCCGGCGAGCGCCTGGGCCGCGCCTGGGGGATCGTCAGCCACCTGCATTCGGTGATGGACGTGCCCGCATGGCGCGACGCCTACAACGCCATGCTGCCCGAGATCACCGGCTACTACGCCGAGCTTGGGCAGAACGAGGCGATCTACGCCAAGGTCAAGCAGCTGCGCGCGAGCGCCGAATATGCGACGCTGACACCGACGCGCCAGCGCATCGTCGACAACGACCTGCGTGATTTCCGGCTTTCCGGCGCCGAGCTGTCGGAGGACAAGAAGCCGCGCTACAAGGCGATGCAGGAGGAGATGTCGGCGATCGCCGCCAAGTTCTCCGAGAACCTGCTCGACGCCACCAACGCCCATGTCGAGCGCATCACCGACGAGGCGCAGCTTGCCGGCATTCCCGAGGACGTCAAGGCCGCCGCCAGGAAGGACGACGCCTGGGAACTGACCCTGCGCGCGCCCTGCTACATCCCGGTCATGCAGTACGCCGAAAACCGCGAACTGCGGGCGCGCATGTACCGCGCCTTCGCCACGCGCGCTTCCGAGTTCGGCCAGCCGGAGTGGGACAACGGCCCGCTGATCACGCGCCTGCTGCATCTGCGCGCCGAGGAAGCGGCGCTGCTCGGCTATGCCCATTACGCCGAAGTCTCGCTGGTGCCCAAGATGGCCGAGTCGACCGCGCAGGTGGCCGGCTTCCTGCGCGAGCTGGCGGCCAAGGCCAAACCCTTCGCCGAGCGCGACGTCGCCGAGCTGCGCGAATTCGCGCGCACCGAACTGGGCATGGACAGGCTGGAGAGCTGGGACCTGGCCTGGGCCTCGGAAAAGCTCAAGCAGGCGCGCTACGCCTTTTCCGACGAGGAAGTGAAGCAGTACTTCCCCGAGCACAAGGTGATGGCAGGCCTATTCAAAGTCATCGGCACGCTGTTCTCGGTGAACATCGAGCCGGACAGCGCGCCGACCTGGCACCCCGACGTGCGCTTCTACCGCATCGTCACCAAAGTCAGCCGTGGCGATACGCCGGCCGGGACGCTGGTCGGCCGCTTTTACGTGGACCTCTACGCCCGGGAAACCAAGCGCGGCGGTGCCTGGATGGCCGACGCCATCGGCCGCCGGCAGACGCCCGCGGGCATCCAGACGCCGGTGGCCTACCTCAACTGCAACTTCCCGGCGCCGGTGAACGGCAAGGCCGCGACCTTCAGCCACGACGACGTGCTGACGCTGTTCCACGAAACCGGCCATGGCCTGCACCACCTGCTGACGCAGGTCGACAGACCTGGCGGTCTCCGGCATCGACGGCGTCGAATGGGACGCGGTGGAACTGCCCAGCCAGTTCATGGAGAACTTCTGCTGGGAATGGGACGTGCTCGCTGGCATGACCGCGCATGCCAAGACAGGCGAGCCGCTGCCGCGCGACCTCTACGACAAAATGATCGCGGCGAAGAATTTCCAGAGCGGCATGCAGACGCTGCGCCAGATCGAGTTCGCGCTGTTCGACCTGCTGCTGCACAGCGAATTCGACCCCGCCGGCACGCGCACCGTGCAGGAATTGATCCTGGCCGTGCGCGAGGAAGTGGCGGTTGTCTTCCCGCCCGAGTGGAACCGCTTCCCGCAGAGCTTCGCCCACATCTTCGGCGGCGGTTACGCGGCGGGCTATTACAGTTACAAATGGGCGGAAGTCCTTTCCGCCGACGCCTATGCCGCTTTCGAGGAAGCGGGCAAGACTTGCGGCAGTACCCTCGACGCCGAAACCGGCGCGCGCTTCTGGCGCGAAATTCTGGCCGTCGGCGGTTCGCGGCCGGCGATGGAATCGTTCAAGGCCTTCCGCGGCCGCGAGCCGGAAGTGGATGCCTTGTTGCGGCATAATGGCATGATCGATGCCTGACCGACGGAGGCCGCCCATGCGATTCCCGCTCGCCATTGTCCTGCTCGTCGCGGCGCTCGCCGCGCATGCGCAGATGACTTATCGCTGGATCGACAAGGAAGGCAAGGTTCATTACACCGACCGGCCGCCCGTCCCCGGCGAGGCCTCCAGGGTCGAGCAGAAGCGATCGACGCAGTTGGGCGCCGACCAGACGATGTCATATGCCCTGCGCAAGGCCACGACGGAATATCCGGTGACGCTCTACACGCAAACGGATTGCGGCGAGGTCTGCAAGCAGGCGCGCGATCACCTGACGCGGCGCGGCGTGCCCTTCAGCGAAAAAGCCGTGACCACCGAGGACGACCTCAAGGCCCTGCGCACGCTGGTCGGCGAAGGCGATTTGATCGTTCCGGTCGTGCAGGTGGGCGGCAAGTCGTCCCGCGGCTACCTGGCGTCCAGTTGGGACAGCCTGCTCGACGCCGCCGGCTATCCGAAGGCGAACGCCAAGCCCGCCGGCCGCTGACGCGGCTACTCCGCCACCAGCAGCAGCGCCGACAGCTCGCGCTCGAGCAACGCCGGATCGCCGGCGTTGAGCGCCACCAGCTGACGCAGGTGGGTGACGCTGTCGACGTCCATGGTCGTGCAGCGCAGGCCGACGCGACGGCCTTCGACGTGGGCCACCACGGCGTGCATGATGATCACCGCGACGTCCGACAGCTTCAGCTTGATCTGGCAGTTGGCGTCGGCCTCACCGCGCCAGTGCGGCGACATCTTCACCAGGGCGCCCTTCAACGAGATGTCGACGAGTTCGGCCGGCCACACGCCCGCCGCATCGACCAGCTGCACCGGTGAATGAAACACTGCGCGCCAGAACTGGCGGCGATCCGAACCATTGCTCATGAACACTCCTCCCGTCCCCATGCGCCATAACGCGCTGCGATTATAGAGCGCGCTCCGGTATCATCAGCCACGACATGAAAGCCACCTGTTTTCACTGAAGACCAATTTCGCCAGATGGAGGCGGACTAAAACAAGGAATGGGGCGTTCGCCGCCGACTCGTGATAATTACACTCACCCGCACTGCGGCCCAACTGGCCGAAAGCGCCTCGGCCCGGATGCTGGCCGTCGGCATGTACATCGCGGACACCACCGAAGGTGCAGTATGACTACCGCCCTGGACCTTGTTGAAGATGACCTCGTTACTCTGGCCGAGACCATGCGGGCCGGGTTCGCTTTGATTGCCTCTCACCAGAACTATGGCCGCACGGACGCTAACGACGGTGAGATGCTTTCCGCAGGATGCGACCACGGGGGCAAATGCGAATACTCCGGGAAGCACTGAGGCCGAAGCGCCTCGGGATGTGACACCGCCCCGGCTCCGGCCGGGGTTTTTCTTGGGATTGAACCAATGCAAAGCAATGTGTATCATACACACACATGAACAGCGCCGACCTGATGCGTGAACTAAAGCAAGCCGGATGGCAACTTGACCGGGTGCGCGGATCGCACCATGTTTTCAAGCACCAGACGAAGCCCGGCATTGTGGTCGTCCCTCACCCGAAGAAGGACCTCGGGGCGGGCTTGGTGAAGGCCATCAGGCGGCAGGCTGGACTTGTTGAGAGGTAATTGCCATGCGCTATCCCGTTGCTATTGAACCCGGAACCCATACAGAAGCCTTCGGCGTTGTTGTGCCCGATCTGGCCGGTTGTTTTTCCGCCGGAGATACGATGGATGAGGCGTTGACCAATGCCGAGGAAGCCATCACGGCATGGATTGAGGCAGCGCTTGATTCTGGCCTGGAGATTCCCCAGCCGTCCGACATCGATGCCCTGCGCAAGACACACAAGGCGTACAAGTCTTGGGTATGGGCGCTTATCCAGGTCGATCCGTCGGTCCTCGACGACACGCTGGAGCGGGTCAATATCAGCCTCCCGCGCCGGATTCTGCATCGCCTTGACGCACATGCCAAGGCGGCCGGAGAGTCGCGTTCGGGCTTTATCGCTCGCATGGCATTGGAGCACTGACCTAACCCGCGACAACTGCGCTAACCCACAACTAGCCGATTGAAATCACAGACACCTGTAATCATACGGCTCTTACGTTGATATGAAAATTGCCACCTGGAACGTCAATTCGCTGAAAGTGCGCCTGCCGCACGTACTCGACTGGTTGGCGGCGCAACGGCCCGACGTGTTGTGCCTCCAGGAAACCAAGCTCGAGGACAAGGCCTTCCCCTTCGCCGACATCGAGGCGGCCGGCTATCGGGCCATCCACCACGGCCAGAAGACCTATAACGGCGTCGCCATCCTGGCACGTTCCGAAGCAGGGGACGTCGTGCGCAACATCCCGGCCCTCGACGACCCGCAGGCGCGCGTAATCGCGGCCACGGTCGACGGCGTGCGCATCGTTTGCGCCTACATGCCCAACGGCCAAGCGGTCGGCTCGGACAAGTACGAATACAAGCTGAAATGGCTGCGCGCGCTCAAGCTGTGGCTCAGGGACGAGCTGACGCGCCATCCGCGCCTCGCCCTGCTCGGCGATTACAACATCGCTCCCGAGGACCGCGATGTCCATGATCCGCAAGCGTGGGCGGGACAGGTACTGTGCTCTGAGCCGGAACGCGATGCCTTTCGCGCGCTGCTCGAACTGGGCCTGACCGATGCCTTCCGCCTGTTCGAGCAGCCGGAAAAAGTGTTCAGCTGGTGGGATTACCGCATGCTTGCCTACCAGAAGAACATGGGACTGCGCATCGACCACATCCTCCTGTCGCAACCGCTGGCGGCGATATGCCGTTCATGTGGCGTTGATAAGGCACCGCGCAAGCTGGAACGGCCTTCCGACCACGCGCCGGTGATGGCCGAGTTGGCGCCCTGAACATGGACAACCTCGTCGAGCTTTATCCGGTGCTAGCCAAACTGCCGGCGGAATTGCGCGACCGCGTGCTGGCCAGCCTCAAGGCCGTAACCGTTCCCGCGGCCACCACGCTGTTCGACGAACGCCAGCCATGCCACGGATTTCCCTTGGTCCTGGCCGGCGCCATCCGCGTCGTCAAACCGGCCGCCAACGGACGCGAGCTGCCGCTGTACCGGGTGCTGCCCGGCGAGTCGTGCATCATCAGCTCCGGCTGCCTGCTGGGCCATGCCGACTACAACGCTCGGGGCGTCACCGAAACCGAAACCACGCTGGCGCTGCTGCCGCGCCCCCTGTTCGATGAATTGCTGACTCAGCCCGTCTTCCGCGACTTCGTCTTCCATCTCTTTTCGGAACGCATCGCGGACCTGATGCAGCTGATCGAGGAAGTCGCCTTCCGCAAGCTCGACCAGCGCCTGGCGGGTTTGTTGCTGGGCAAGGGCCGGCTGGTGAAGGCCACGCACCAGCAGCTGGCCGACGAACTCGGCAGCGTGCGCGAGATGGTCAGCCGACTGCTCAAGGGCTTCGCCGAGCACGGCCTGGTGCGCATCGCCCGGGAGCAGATCGAGATCGTGGATGCGGCCGGCCTGCGCAGGATCGCCGAAGGGTAGCTTGGTGACTTTGGTCACAGACGCGCCGGCGCCGACGTGATGAAATTCAGCCGTCGCTCCCGGACACCCACTATTGGAGAATCCATCATGAAAACGAATGTCGGCGGTATCGATCGTATCCTGCGCATCGTCGTCGGTCTCGCGCTGGTCGCCTGGGCGCTGCTCGGCGGCCCGGTGTGGGCCTGGATCGGCGTCGTGCCCCTGGCGACTGGCCTCATGGGCTTCTGCGCGCTGTATCCGCTATTGGGCATCAACACCTGCCCGATGAAGAAGTAGTCATCATGTTGGCCAGCCGGATGTAATCGGCAACCGCCAGTTCCTCGGCACGCGCGGTGGGCGCAATGCCCGCCGCCGCCAGCCCGGCTTCATCCACCAGTTCGCGCAGGTTGTTGCGCAGCATCTTGCGCCGCTGACCGAAGGCGGCGAGGACGAGCTTCGCCAGCAAGGCCTCGTCGCACGCCGCCAGCGCATCAACGGACTTGGGAATCAGCCGGACGATGGCGGAATCCACCTTCGGCGCCGGGTTGAAAGCACCCGGCGGCACAATGAACAGGCGGTCCATGTCGAAGCGGTATTGCAGCATCACCGACAGCCGGCCGTAGTCCGCCGTGCCAGGATCGGCGACCATGCGGTCCACCACTTCCCTTTGCAGCATGAAGTGCATGTCGCGCACCGAATCCGCAAACGCCGCGAGATGGAACAGCAACGGCGTCGAAATGTTGTAGGGCAGATTGCCGACCACGCGCAAATCCCGGCCGAGCGCACCGAAATCGAAGTCCAGCGCGTCGCCTTGGTGGATCGTCAGCCGCTCGGGTGGAAAGCGTTCCTTCAGGCGCGCAATCAAATCGCGGTCGATCTCGACCACGTACAGATGATCGAGCCGCTCCAACAGCGGCGCGGTAAGCGCGCCCAGTCCCGGGCCGATCTCGACCATGCGCTCTTCGCGGCGCGGCGCGATGGCCTCGACGATGTTGCGGATGACGCCGGGGGAAACGAGGAAGTTCTGTCCGAACCGCTTGCGAGGGGCGTGTTCCTTCATCGCCACGCCACGATGTCGGCCGCGACCTGGACCGCGGCGAACAGGCTGCGCGGATCGGCGCGGCCGGTGCCGGCGAGATCGAGCGCCGTGCCGTGGTCGACCGAGGTGCGCAGGATGGGCAGGCCGAGCGTGATGTTGATGCCTTCCTCGAAGGCCGCGTACTTCAGCACCGCCAGGCCCTGATCGTGGTACATCGCCAACTGCGCGTCCGAACCAGCCAGCACCTTGCGCGTAAACAGCGTGTCGGCGGGCAGCGGGCCAACCAGGTCCATGCCTTCGGCGCGCAGCGCGTCGAGCACCGGCGCGATGACCTCGATTTCCTCCATGCCGAGGTGGCCGCCCTCGCCCGCATGCGGATTCAGCCCGGCGACCAGGATGCGCGGTTTCACGAAACCGAACTTGCCGACCAGATCGCCATGCAGGATGCGAATCGTCGTCGTCAGTTCCTCGCGCGTAATTGCGGCAGGGACATCCTTGAGCGGCAGGTGCGTGGTGGCCAGCGCCACGCGCAGGCCAGCCTGCTCGCCGGTGCCGGCCAGCATCATGACGACGCGCGGCGTGCCGGTGCGCTCGGCCAGATACTCGGTGTGGCCCGTAAACGCAGTGCCGGCATCGTTGATGATGCCCTTGTGCACCGGCGCCGTGACCATGGCCGCATATTCACCGCGCATGCAGCCATCGCAGGCGGCATCGAGCAGATCAAGCACGTAGCGCGCATTGGCGGTATCGAGCCGGCCGGCGACGCAAGGCGCGCGCAGCGGCACGTGGCGGACTTCCAGCCCGGCGATATCGATGCCCAGCCGATGGGCGCGCTCGCGCAGCAGATCACGGTCGCCGAGTACCACCAGCCTGCAGTGGCGTGTCGCCACGGCTGACTTTTGCAGGGCCAGGCAGATGTCCGGCCCGATACCGGCCGGCTCGCCCGAGCTGACCGCGATGACCGGCGCGATCACTTTTCTTCTAATCGATATTCGACGTAGGCGCGGTCGCGCAGCTGGCGCAGCCAGTCCTGGTAAGCTTCGTCGGCCTTGCGCTCACGCAGCGCCTGGCGCGCCATCTGGCGCTGCCGGTCCTTCGAGGCATCCTCGGTGCGTCGCTCGAGCACCTGGATCAGGTGCCAGCCGAACGGCGAACGCACCGGCGGGCTGATCTCGTTGAGTTTCAGGGCATCCATGGCTTTCTCGAAATCGGGCACCGTGTCGCCCTGGTACAGCCAGCCGAGATCGCCCCCCTTGGCCCCCGACAGATCGCTGGAATGCTGGCGCGCCAGTTCGGCGAAATCGGCGCCGTTGTCCAGCCGTTCCTTGAGCACCACCAGCCGCCGCCTGGCCTCGGCATCGGGAATCACCTCGTTCACCTTGACCAGGATGTGCCGCGCATGCGTCTGCTTGAGCGCCTGCGTCCGCAACGCGCCGCCACGCCGGTCGACCACCCGGATGATGTGGAAGCCGGCGGAACTCTTGAGGATGTCGCTGGTTTCGCCGAGCTTGAGCTTGCGCGCCGCTTCGACATACAAGGTCGGCAACCGGTCCGCCGGCCGCGGCTCCATGACGCCGCCCGACAAGCCATCGGGCGCGTCGGAAAAACTCGCCGCGACGCGGGCGAAGTCCTCGCCTTTTTGCAGTTGCGTCCACGCCTGTTCGGCGCGCGCGCGCAGCTCGGCCAACTGCCGGGCGCTGGCCTGCTCGGGCACGCGCACGACGATGTGGGCAAGCTGGACGATCTCCGCGTTCTGGCCGGGCTGCCCCGCCGTCTCCAGATAGTTGTCGATCTCGCCCTCGGAGATGACGATGCGGTTCTCGACCTCGCGCTCGCGCAGCCGTGAAATCGTGATCTCCTGGCGAATTTCCTCGCGGAACTTCCGCCAGGCCAGCCCATCCCGTTCCAGGGCTTCCTTGAACTCCGGCAGCGACAACCGGTTGCTTTCGGCGATGCGGCGCAGGGCGGCATCGAGCTCGTCATCGGGCACGTCCATGCCGGCATCGCGCGCGAATTGCATCTGGGCGCGATCGACGATCAGCCGTTCGAGCAACTGCTTCTCCATGACGTCGCGCGGCGGCAACTGGACGTTCTGCCCGCGCAACTGGCGCTCGACCATCGTCAGTCGCGAACGCAGCTCGAACAGGGTGATGGCCTCGCTATTGACGACGGCAACGATGCGATCCAGCTCGACCGATCGTGGCGCGGCCGGCGCGGCGGCGGCAACGAGCAGGGGCGCCAGCAAGACAAGGAGATGACGGGTCATGGTATCGATCAATGGTCTCCGAATACGGGATCGGCGGTCGGCTGGCTGATGACGCCGTAACCGACGACGTTGCGCTTGAGCATGTCGAGGGGATTGGAGCCGATTCTGGCCAGCCCGTTCAACTCCAGCTGCACGAAGAACGACGTCGACGACTTGTCGGCCGTAGTCGCCAACCGGTGCAGAACCACGCGCGCCACCCAACAGCCGCCATCATACTCGAGCCCGGCGACGCCCTCGACCAGACGCCTTTCCAGGATCGAGTAGTTGTAGCGGCCGACGCCGTGCCAGCCGCCAGCGATGGGCCACTGCCCCGAGAGATCGACCTGGCGGAACTGGTCGCGCGTGTAACGGTAGCTCGCGTTCAACACTTTCCCCGGTTCGGGTTGATAACGGCCACCGGCGTTGAAGCGCTCGGTGCGATTGAAGTTGGGATCGTACTGCCAGCCCGTGTCGACATGCACGCCAGGGGCGATGCGGCCGGAGAACGCCGCCAGGAAATCGGTGCGCCGGCTGGTGCGCGGCGCTTCGCCCGGCAGTGTCACCGCCTGGTCGCGGAAATAGAAGCGCTGGCCGACGGCGCCGCGCATCAACTCGCCGCCGCTCTCGGGATCGACGAGGCGCGAGACCAGGGCCGAGGTCAACTGGTTCGCGTCGCCGATGCGATCATTGCCGCCGTAGCGGTTCTCGCCGAAGATCTGGGCGAAATTGAAATCCATCAGTGCCGAATCGAACACCGGAATTTCGCTCTGTTGGCGCGACGGCACGTTGAGGTAGTAGAGTCGTGGCTCCAGCGTCTGCACCAGCGAGCGGCTCAGCCAATTGACGTCGCGCTCGAAGACCAGCCCGGAGTCGATGCTGAAAATCGGCACGTTGCGCGTCTGCCGATCGGGCACCCCGATCGCCTGGTCCTGGAGGTTGTATCGCGTACTGTGCAGGCCGAATTTGGGTGTGGCGTAGAACGCGGCCGTCTGGATCGGCAGCGAGAACTGCGGGTAAAGCGCGAGACGCTGGCCGGTCACGAGCGTCGGGTGATCGAACCAAACGTACTCGCCGGAGAAGGCGAAGGACAGCCCCCCCGGCAGATCGGGACGGACGGCCGAAGCCGTCAGCTGCGGCACGCGGTAGTAAGGCCTGCCGATCGGCGCCTTGGGATCCTGCAGGGTCTGTAAACTCTGCACCAGTGCCGCGGCGTTCCACCAGCCGGCGCCATACGTCACGCTGCCCTGGCGCAGCAGGTTGGCCTGCGACACCATGTGTACCTTCGACGACAGATCGTCGAAGTACTGGTCGTCGGATACGCCATTGAGATTGAGGTTGCCGGTCAGCCCGGGCGCAAGCGTGTGGTCGTGCAACACGGCATAGGCGTAGCGGTTCGCGCTCTTGAGCTGATCGTTGGGCAGGTATTCGAGCCGCGTCTGCCCCTTGAAGCTCGGCGCCAGATAACGGAACTCGGTGTTCAACTGGATGCCGCGCTTGGTCATGACGCGCGGCGCGATGGTGGCATCCATGTTCTCGGCGATGTTCCAGTACCACGGCAGCGTCAACTCGAGACCGCTGGTGCTGCTCGAGCCGAAGGTCGGCGCCAGCAGGCCAGACTTGCGCTTGTTGTTGAGCGGAAACGTCATCCACGGCCAGTACAGGATCGGCGTGTCCTTGAAGTACACCTTGCTGCCGGTGGCGGTGCCGGTCTCGGTGTTGTAGTCGAGCGCCATTTCGTCCGCCTGGACATACCAGTCGCGCCGGCCCGGCTCGCAGGTGCTGTAGGTGGCCTGCTTGAAGCGATACAAACCGTCGCCCTCGAAATCCAGCCAGCTGGCCGCGCCGCTGCCGGTGATCGGCTCGCGCGCAACGGGGGTCGGCAGCTGCACCTGGCCGGGCTTCTTCTTCGGCGGCGGCAGGCGCTTGATGCTGTACTCGGGCTGTTCGAAATAGCCCTGCTTATCCGTGTTCTTCAAGAACAGGTGCGGGCCGGCAATCGTGTCCTCCTCGCGCCGCAGGCGGACATCGCCGGTGGCCTCGGTGGCGTCTTCCGCCTGCCGATACACCAGCCGGTCGGCATTGACGATGCCATCGGCCTTGCGCAACACGACCTTGCCGGTGGCGATGGTTTCGACATCGGTTTGTCCCGTGATCGCGTCGGCAACGATATAGGTCGCCTGGTCTGCCGGCACCGCCTCGGCCGGCGCGGCCGCCGGTTTGACGGCCGGCTGCTCCACGGCGACGCTGGCCGGCTTGGCCGGCTTGACTGGATTCGGCGCACCGATCAGGGCGGGATCGACCCGCAGCGGCGGCAAGCCATCGGCGGCGATGGCGGTGCCGGCCACGCCAATGACCAGCCAGCCGCCCAATCGTGCGCCCATGTGCGCGCCAAGCCGGAAACCCATGCTCGCCTGCCTGCCCCGAATGCCTAGGAATGTCGCGCCGAAGCGCACTGAATGCCGATGCTAGAATTTTGCAAATTCTAACATTCCGGACAGGTGCGCCACGTGGAGCGTCAGCGGCAAATCAGCGAGTGGATCGGGCGCCTGAATCCGGGACGGAACTTCACGCTCGCCCCGGCATCCGCCGATGCCAGTTTCCGGCGTTATCTGCGCGTCACCTTCGACGACGGCACGACGCGCGTCGTCATGGATGCACCGCCCAGCCACGAGGACGTCAAGCCCTGGCTGCATGTGCAGAAACTGTTTCACGATGCCGGCGTCCATGTGCCCGAGGTCTACGCCACCGACCTCGAACGCGGCTACCTGCTGCTCTCCGACCTCGGCTCGACGACCTACCTGGCCGACCTCACCAGCCACAACGCCGACGCGCACTACCGCGCCGCCCTCGACGCGCTGATCCACATCCAGCTGGCCAGCCGGCCCGACGAACTGCCCGCCTACGACCGCGTGCTGCTCAAGCGTGAGCTCGATCTCTTCCCGGACTGGTATCTCACGAAGCACGTAAAGATCGCGCTGACGGAAAGTCAGTCGTCGCAACTCGCCGCCGTGTTCGAGAAGATTCTCACCGTCAACCTGGCCGAGCCTGGCGTCTATGTCCATCGCGACTATCACTCGCGCAACCTGATGGTCACCGAGCCAAACCCCGGCATCATCGACTTCCAGGACGCGGTGTACGGCCCCATCACCTACGATCTCGTCTCGCTGTTCAAGGACGCCTACATCGAATGGCCGGAAGAACGCTCGCTCGACTGGCTGGCCCGCTACTGGCAAACTGCGAAGAAGGCCGGCCTGCCGGTGCGCGCCGACTTCGGCGACTTCCACCGCGACTACGAATGGATGGGCGTGCAGCGCCACGTGAAAGTGCTGGGCATCTTCGCGCGGCTCTATCATCGCGACGGCAAGGACGGCTACCTCAAGGACATGCCGCTGGTGGCGAAATACCTGCGCGCGGCCTGCGAGCGCTACCGGGACCTCGCCCCGCTGCTGCGCATCCTCGACCTCGCCGAGAATCGCGCAGCCCAGGTGGGGTACACGTTTTGAAGGCGACGCATTGAAAGCCATGATCCTCGCCGCCGGCCGCGGCGAGCGCATGCGGCCGCTGACCGACCACATGCCGAAGCCCTTGCTGCCGGTGGCCGGCAAACCGCTGATCGTCTGGCATCTGGAGCGGCTCGCTCGGGCCGGCATCCGCAACATCGTCATCAACCACGCCCACCTGCCCGACCAGATCGAGGGCCTGCTCGACGACGGCGCCGCCTGGGGCGTCGCCATCCGTTACTCGGCCGAGCCGCCCGGCGCGCTGGAAACTGCCGGCGGCATCGCCAATGCCCTGCCCATGTTGACGAATGAGCTCGGCGACGAACCCTTCCTCGTGGTCAACGGCGACATCTGGTGCGACCTCGATTTCGCCACGCTGCCGCAACTCGCAACGAACGATCTCGCCCACCTGGTACTGGCGCCCAACCCGCCGCATCATCCCGATGGCGATTTCGAACTGCGGGATGGGCGCGTGCTCGGCGTGCCACCGCGGCTGACTTTTGCCGGCATCGGCCTGTATCGTCCGGAACTCTTCGCCGCAGTCGAGCGCGGCAAGCCGGCAAAGCTGGCACCGTTGCTGCGCGAGGCCATGGCCGCCGATCGCGTCTCCGGCCAAATCCACACCGGCCGCTGGGTCGATGTCGGCACGCCGGAACGGCTGGCCGCGCTCGATGAGGAAGTCCGCTCGCACCTATAATCGGGCGCATGGACATCCAGCCTTTCGCCGACCGCCGCACCCGCCTGCTCGCCCACATGGATAGCCTTGGCGGGGGCGTCGCCATCCTGCCGACGGCGACCGAGAAGACGCGCAACCGCGACGCGACCTATCCGTATCGCGGCGACAGCTACTTCCACTACCTGACCGGCTTCCCCGAGCCCGAGGCCGTGCTGGTGCTGATGGCCGGCAACTCACCCAAGTCCATCCTCTTCTGCCGCGACCGCGATCCCGACAAGGAAATCTGGGATGGCTACCGCTACGGCCCCGAAGGCGCACGCGAGACGTTCGGCTTCGACGAGACACACTCCATTTCCGAACTCGATACCAAGCTGCCCGATCTGATCGCCAACCAGCCGTCGCTCTGGCATTCGCTCGGCTTCGACCCCGACTGGGACGCGCGCCTCGGCCGCGCGCTCAACGCCGTGCGCGCGCAAAGCCGCGCCGGCAAGCGCGCGCCATCGACAATCCACGACCTGCGCGCGATGCTCGACGAGATGCGCCTCATCAAGGACGGCCACGAGATCGCCTTGATGCGCCGCGCCGCCGAGATCACCGCCGCCGCCCACCGCCGCGCCATGCAGGCGGCCGCGCCCGGCCGCTGGGAATACGAGGTCGAGGCCGAGTTCCTGCACGAATTCCGCCGCCAGGGCAGTCAGTTCCCGGCCTACACCACCATCGTCGCTTCCGGCGCCGGCGCCTGTGTGCTGCACTACGTCAACAACGATCGCCGGATGCGCGCCGGCGAGCTGGTGCTGATCGACGCCGGCTGCGAACTCGACGGCTATGCCTCCGACATCACGCGCACGTTTCCGGTCGATGGCCGCTTTTCCGGCCCGCAGGAAGACGTCTACGAACTGGTGGAGGCGGCGCAGCAGGCCGCCATCGCCGCCATCAAGCCCGGCGCGACCTTCATGGCGCCGCACGAAGCCGCGGTGAAAGTGCTGGCGCAGGGCATGATCGACTTGAAGCTCTTGCATGGCAGTGTCGACGGCGTCATCGAGTCGGAAAGCTACAAGCGCTTCTACATGCACCGCACCAGCCACTGGCTCGGTCTCGACGTGCACGACGCCGGCGAATACAAGACCGGCGCCGCGCCGAACGACCAGTGGCGGCCGCTGACGCCGGGCATGGTGCTGACAGTCGAGCCCGGCTGCTACATCCGCGCCGCCGACGACGTGCCCGCCGTCTTCCACGACATCGGCATCCGCATCGAGGACGATGCGCTGGTGACCCCCGACGGCTGCGAAATCCTCACGTCCGCCGCGCCGAAGAAGATCGCCGACATCGAGGCCTTGATGTGCGCAGGCAAGGCATGACCGCTCCCGTGGCCATGGTGGCCATCGTCGGCGGCGGCCCGGCCGGCATGGCGCTGGCGCTGGCCCTGCATCGCCACGGCGTGGCCTGCGAGATTCTGGATGCCCGCCCGCGCGGCGTCGCGATCGCCGACAAGCGCATCCTCGCCCTTGCGCACGGCGCGCGGCAGATTCTCGAAGGCCTGGGCGTCTGGCGCACCATTCCCCACACGCCGATCACCACCATCCACGTTTCGCACCAGGGCGGCCTGGGCCGCACGAAAATTACCGCCGAGGATGAAGGCGTGCCGGCGCTCGGCTACGTGCTCGCCGCCGGCGATCTTGCCGCCGGCCTCGACGCCGCGCTGGCAAAGACCGATATCGCCTTCCACGACAACACCCGCATCGACGCGCAACCGGACGTGCCGCTGACCGTCTGGGCCGAAGGCGCTGTCGACAACGATGCCGCGGTAACGCACGACTACGGCCAACATGCCGTGATCTGCACGGCCACGGCCGACGAACCGCACGGCGGTCGCGCCTGGGAGCGCTTCACGCCGGAAGGACCAATCGCGGCGCTACCCTGTGGCAAGGCTTACGCCGTCGTGCTCACCTGTGCCGCCGGCGACGCCGACGACATCGCCGCGCTCGACGGCGCCGCCTTCCTGGCGCTGCTCCAGCGCCGCTTCGGCGGCCGTGTCCGCTTCACGGCGGCCGGCGAGCGCGCCGTCTTTCCGCTCGGCCTGCGCTATCGAAAGTCAGCCGTGGCGGCACGCCAGGTATGGATCGGCAATGCCGCGCAGACGCTGCATCCGGTCGCCGGGCAGGGTTTCAATCTGGCGCTGCGCGACATCTTCGAGTTGGCGCGCACCCTGACGGATGCCGCCGACCCAGGCGCCCCCGCCGTGCTGGCGCGCTACGATCAGGTGCGCCGCCTCGACCGGCGCGGCGCCATCGGCTTCACCGACACGCTGGTGCGCCTGTTCAGCAACGACAATCCGCTGCTGCGCCACGCGCGCGGCGCCGGCCTGCTGGCGCTCGATCTGCTGCCGCCGGTGCGCCACTTCATCGCCCGCCGCATGATGTTCGGCGCACGGGGCTGGTAGCCGAACCTTACCATTGCCGCCTCCGGTCACCTGTCCTACAATGGCTGGACAGATGTCAAAAGGAGCGGAATCATGGGTGACATGTCGGTGGTCAAGATACTAGGTGGGCAGCGCCTGCTCGGCAGGCGCGTCATGAACCCGCTCGATCTCGCCGACGTCGTCGAGGCCGGCCTGCCGCGTCAGGCGGCTGATCGCCTGCAGCAGCGCCTCGACTGGTCGGAGGGCGAACTGGCCAAGGGGCTCGGCGTCAGCGGCAAGACCCTGCAGCGCATCGGCAAGGATACCGATGCCCGCCTCACGCCGGCGCAGAGCGACCGCCTGTTCCGCCTCGCCCGCATCGTCGGCTTCGCCGAGGAGGTGTTCGAGGATAGCGAGCGCGCCCATCGCTGGCTCAAGGAGCCGCAGCGCGGTCTCGGCAATCGCACGCCGCTATCGCTGCTCGGCACCGAGGCCGGCGCGCGCGAAGTCGAGGACCTGCTCGGTCGCATCGAGTACGGCGTCTTCAGCTGATGCCGTTGTCGCTCTGGCGCATCGTCAAGGCCCGGCATGCCGCCAGCGCCTTCGACGGCGAAGGCGCGCGCCGCCATGGCGGCCGCTGGAATCCGCGCGGTACGCCAGTCGTCTATCTCGGCGGCACGCTGTCGCTGGCGGCGCTGGAAACCTTCGTGCATCTGGCGCCCGAGGATGCCCGCCTCGCCCTCGTCGCCATCGAGGTTGTCGTGCCTGACAAGCTGCGCATCGAAAAACTCGCCGCCGACCGGCTGCCCGACAACTGGCGAGCCGAACCGCCGCCGCACACCGCCCAGGCGCTTGGCCTCCACTGGGTGAAGCGCAACGAAGCAGCGCTGCTGCGCGTGCCCTCCGTCATCGTCGCGCGCGAATTCAACTACCTGCTGAATCCCCGCCATCCCGCCTTCGCCAAACTGAAAATCCAGCCGCCGGTGCCCTTCGGGTTTGACGGCAGGATGTGGAAGTAGGAAGCATGGTCCTGGCCGCCATCGGCTAGGAGCGGTCGCCGAAAGAAGTGGTGTACAAGCAGTCAGTCAAGGGCAGAACCTAACCTTGGGAGCATAATGCCATCTCAATTGCTGAAAGAGGTTGTCTTGAACTGGCTGACACGACAGCATCTTCGATCTTGAATATTGAGCGTGTGCTGCGCTCTGCCCTGTACTTCCGCTCGGAGTCGTGTGTTGCCGTTGTCACAAAAGTCAGCCGTCGCGACACGCCTCTCGTTACGCATTTTTCATGCGGAACAATGGGTTTCGCGACGAACTTGCAGCGCAGTGTGATTGGCGCCTGACGGGGAACGCCATGCGCGTCCCGACGCTGCACAAGAAATAAGCGACTGGGGGTAGAATCCGCGCCTTCCCGTTTTCGCGACGACCACGCCGGCCAGCCCCCATGCAGTTCCTCGGCTTCACGCTCCGCAACAACCTGTTCGTCGCGCCCATGGCCGGGGTGACGGACCGGCCGTTCCGCCAGCTGTGCAAGAAGCTCGGCGCGGGGCTGGCGGTCTCGGAGATGGTGACGTCGAACTCGCTGCTCTACGGCAGCGCCAAGACGCGCCGGCGCGCCAACCACGACGGCGAGGTGGAACCGATCTCGGTGCAAATCGCCGGTGCCGATCCGCGCATGATGGCCGAGGCGGCGAAATACAACGTCGACGAAGGCGCGCAGATCGTCGACATCAACATGGGCTGCCCGGCCAAGAAAGTCTGCAATGTCATGGCCGGCTCGGCGCTGATGAAGGACGAGCCGCTGGTGGCGCGGATACTGACGGCGGTGGTAAACGCGGTGCCGAATACGCCGGTGACGCTCAAGTTCCGCACCGGCTGGAACCGCGACCACAAGAACGCGCCCGCCATCGCCCGGATTGCCGAGGACTGCGGCGTGCAGGCGATCGCCATCCACGGCCGCACGCGCGCCGACCAGTACATGGGGGAAGCCGAGTACGACACCATCGCGCTGGTGAAGACGCGGGTGAAGATTCCCGTCATCGCCAACGGCGACATCACCTCGCCGCAAAAGGCCAGGTTCGTCCTCGAGCACACCCAGGCCGATGGTCTGATGATCGGCCGCGCCGCGCAGGGCAAGCCATGGCTGTTCCGCGAGATCGAGCACTACCTGACCACGGGCGCGTTGCCGCCGGCGCCGGCCACGGTCGAAATCCACGCCATCCTGCGCGAGCACCTCGCCGACCTCTATGCGTTCTACGGCGAGGACACCGGCGCCAAGATCGCCCGCAAGCACATCAGCTGGTATACCAAGGGCATCGTCGGCGCCGCCAGGTTCCGCCACGCCATGAACCAGCTCACCACCATGGATGCGCAGCTGGCCGCCACCGACGAGTTCTTCCTCGCGCGGGCCGCCAACGACCGGATCGAATACGAAGAGGCCGCATGAGCTCAGACATTTCCGACTGCGTCAAACGGACGCTGAACCGCTACTTCCGCGATCTCGACGGCGAGCAGCCGCACGCCATCTACGCCATGGTGATCGCCGCGACCGAAAAGCCGATGCTGGAAGTCGTCATGAAACAGGCCAACGGCAACCAGACCGTGGCCGCCGACATGCTCGGCATCAACCGCAACACCCTGCGCAAGAAACTCAACGATCACGATCTTCTCCGAGGTTGGCCATGACAGCAAGACAAGCACTCATCAGCGTTTCCGACAAGCACGGCGTGGTCGACTTCGCGCGCGAACTGGCCGGCCTGGGCGTGAACATTTTGTCCACCGGCGGCACCGCCAAGCTGCTGCGCGACGCCGGCATCAAGGTCACCGACGTTTCGGACTACACCGGATTCCCCGAGATGCTCGACGGCCGCGTCAAGACGCTGCACCCGAAAGTGCACGGCGGCATCCTCGGCATCCGCGGCAACGCCGAGCACGCGGCGATCATGGAGAAGCACGGCATCCCGACCATCGACCTGGTGGTGGTGAACCTGTATCCGTTCCAGGCGACCGTGGCGAAGAAGGACTGCACGCTGGTCGACGCCATCGAGAACATCGACATCGGCGGCCCGACCATGGTGCGCGCGGCGGCCAAGAACCACGGCAACGAGGCTGGCGGCGTCGGCGTCGTCACCGAGCCGGCCGACTATGCACCGATCCTGGCCGAACTGAAGAGCAACGGCGGCGCCCTCTCCTACAAGACCCGCTTCGCGCTGGCAAGGAAGGCCTTCACCCACACGGCCCGTTACGACGCGGCGATCTCGAACTGGCTGACCAGCCTCGACGCCGACGACAAGCCGACCACTTTCCCCGAGCGCCTGCAACTGGCCTTCGACAAGGTCGATACCATGCGCTACGGCGAGAACCCGCACCAGCAAGCCGCGTTCTACCGTGAACCGAATGCGGTCGCCGGCAGCATCGCCAACTACGAGCAGTTGCAGGGCAAGGAACTCTCTTACAACAACATCGCCGACTCGGACGCGGCCTGGGAGTGCGTCAAGGCGTTCGACACCACCTGCTGCGTCATCGTCAAGCACGCCAACCCCTGCGGCGTCGCCATCGCCCCGACCGCGCTGGAGGCCTATCAGAAAGCCTTCAAGACCGACCCGACCTCGGCTTTCGGCGGCATCATCGCCTTCAACTGCGCCATCGACAAGGCGACGGCCGATGCCGTTTCCGGCCAGTTCGCCGAAGTGATCATCGCCCCGGAAATCACGCCCGATGCCCGCGCGGTGTTCGCCGCCAAGCAGAACCTGCGTGTGCTGATCGTGCCGCTCGGTAAGGTTGAAGGCACGCTGTTCGACTACAAGCGCGTCGGCGGCGGCCTGCTGGTGCAGACTGCCGACGTGGCGCGCATCAGCCAGACCGACCTGAAGGTGGTCACCAAGCGCGCCCCGACGGCGCAGGAGATGACCGATCTGCTGTTCGCCTGGCGCGTCGCCAAGTATGTCAAATCGAACGCCATCGTCTATTGCAAGGATGGCATGACCACCGGCGTCGGCGCCGGGCAGATGAGCCGCGTCGATTCCGCGCGCATCGCCGCCATCAAGGCCGAGAACAACGGCCTGACGGTGGTCGGCTCGGTGGTGGCGTCCGACGCCTTCTTCCCCTTCCGCGACGGCCTCGACGTGCTGGCCAAGGCCGGCGCCACGGCCGTCATCCAGCCGGGCGGTTCGGTGCGCGACGCCGAAGTCATTGCCGCCGCCGACGAACAGAACATCGCCATGGTGTTCACCGGCTTCCGGCACTTCCGGCATTAGGCGAAGGCGCATCATGAAGATCCTCGTCGTCGGTTCCGGCGGTCGCGAACATGCCCTCGCCTGGCGCATTGCCCAGACACCCGGCCTGCAGAAGGTGATCGTCGCGCCGGGCAACGCCGGCACGGCGCGCGAACGGGAACTCGAGAACCTTGCCATCACCGACATCGCGGCACTGGCCGATTACGCGGAAAACGAAAAGATCCACCTGACGCTGGTCGGCCCCGAGGCGCCGCTGGCGGCGGGCATCGTCGACGTCTTCCGCGCGCGCGGCCTGCGCATCTTCGGCCCGAGCATGGCCGCCGCGCAGCTGGAAAGTTCCAAGGACTTCGCCAAGCGCTTCATGGCCCGCCACGGCATTCCGACCGCCGAGTTCGCCACCTTCGCCGACGCCCAGGCAGCGCACGCCTACGTCGAGAACAAGGGCGCACCGATCGTCATCAAGGCCGACGGCCTCGCCGCCGGCAAGGGCGTGGTGGTGGCGATGAACCTGCACGAAGCGCATGCCGCCATCGACATGATGCTCACCGACAACCGCATGGGCGACGCCGGTGCGCGGGTCGTGATCGAGGAGTTCCTCGAAGGCGAGGAAGCCAGCTTCATCGTCATGGCCGATGGCAGGAACGTGCTGCCCCTGGCCACCAGTCAGGACCACAAGCGCCTGCGCGACGGCGACGAGGGCCCGAATACCGGCGGCATGGGCGCCTATTCGCCGGCACCGGTGGTGACGCCCCAGATCCACGCGAAGGTCATGCGCGAAGTGATCATGCCGACCATCCAGGGCATGGAAAAGGATCACATTCCGTTCGCCGGCTTCCTTTACGCCGGCCTGATGATCAAGCCCGACGGCTCCCTGAAGGTGCTGGAGTTCAACTGCCGGATGGGCGACCCCGAGACACAGCCGATCATGATGCGGCTGAAGAGCGACTTCGTGAAGATTCTCGACGCCGCCATCGACGGTCGCCTCGACAAGGTCGAGGCCGAGTGGGATCGACGCATCGCGCTCGGCGTGGTGCTGGCCGCCGAGCGCTACCCCGATGCGCCGGGGAAGGGCGACGTCATCCATGGCCTGCCCCAGCAGGAGAGCAACGACGCCCATGTCTTCCACGCCGGCACGGCGCTCGCCGACGGCAATGTCGTCACCGCCGGCGGCCGCGTGCTGTGCGTCACCGCCCTCGGCGACAACGTCAAGACGGCGCAGAAGCGCGCCTACGAAGTCGTGGACACCATCCGTTTCGACGGCATGCAGTACCGCCGCGATATCGGCCATCGCGCCATCAAGCGTTGATGGATGCCCGCCTCGTCCGCGACTACCTGACCGCCCTCCAGGATCGCATCGTCGCGGAACTCGAAGCCTTCGACGGCAAGCCGTTCACGCGCGACGCCTGGGGACGCGGCACGTCGATCCTGATCGAGGAAGGCGATTTCTTCGAACGTGCCGGCGTTAACTTCTCGCACGTCACCGGCGCATCGATGCCCGCCTCGGCGACGGCGCATCGACCCGAACTGGCCGGCCGGCGCTTTGAAGCAATGGGCGTCTCGCTGGTGCTGCATCCGCGCAATCCCTACTGTCCCACCAGCCACATGAACGTGCGCTGTTTCGTCGCCACCCGGGAAGACGAAGCGCCGGTGTGGTGGTTCGGCGGCGGCATGGACCTGACACCGTATTACGGTTTCGAGGAAGATTGCGCGCATTTCCATCGCACCTGCCGCGACGCTCTCGCCCCCTTCGGCGACGACATCCATGCGCGTTACAAGAAGTGGTGCGACGACTACTTCTTCCTCAAGCATCGCAACGAACCGCGCGGCATCGGCGGCATTTTTTTCGACGACCTCAATGACGGTGGCTTCGAGAGGTGCTTCGCGCTGACGCTCTCGGTGGGCGATGCCTTCACCGCCGCCTACCTGCCGATCTGCGCCAAGCGCCGCGAGCTGCCCCACGGCGAGCGCGAGCGCGATTTTCAGGCCTATCGGCGCGGCCGCTATGTCGAATTCAACCTGGTCTGGGATCGCGGCACGCTGTTCGGCCTGCAATCGGGTGGCCGCACCGAATCGATCCTGATGTCGATGCCGCCGGTGGTGAAGTGGCGTTACGACTGGCGGCCCGAACCCGGCAGCGCCGAGGCCAGGCTCTACACCGACTTCCTGCCGCCGCGCGACTGGCTTTGATGGAGCATGGCGGCCGATCGATAGTGGCGCTCCGCCACGCCTGACTTTTCCAGCTCGTTTTCGAGCAGGCTGGCCAGTTCGAGATGCGCTTCCGGCGTCGGCTCGATCGCCAGCGAGGCTTCCAGGTAGCTTTGCGCCTTGCCCCAGAGCTGCTTCTGGCGACAGAGCCGGCCGAGGGTCAGCAACAGCGCGCCATCGCGCGGATGATCGGCCAGCCATTTCTCGGCATGGGCGATGCGCGCCACCACGTCGCCGCCCCGGCACTGGCCATAGACGGCGACCAGGGTGGAGTCCCACTCGTGATCGAGAAAATCCTCGATCAGCCGGCCGGCGCCGCCGCAATCCTCGGCCGCCGCCAGGGCGCGCGCCGCGTTCAGCGCCAACCGCGCTTCGCGGCGATCCTGCTCGGCCATGGATTTCCAGTAACGCAGCACCTGCTCGCCGTCGCCTTCGAGCGCGGCGAGATTCTCGCGATGCGCGCGCAGGCGCAGCGGCGCCGCCTGTTCCGCCGTCAAGGCCTTGTGCTTTTGCAGCTGGCGCGTCAGCCGCAAGACTTCCGACCAGTCGCCGAGTCCCTGGTGGATGCGCAGCGACAGGCGCAGCAAAGCGATATGTCGACCGCCTTCATCGAGCAACTGCTTGAGCAGATCGCGGGCCAGCGCGAAATCGTGCTTGTCCAGCGCCAGTTCCACTTCGGTCTTCAGCCGCGCCGCCCGGACGCCGGCCTCGTTGTCGAGCGCGCGCTGGCGCCACAGCGCCTCCCGGCTTTCATCGCGCAGGCCGTGGGCCGCGCGCAAGGCGATCAGCGCCGCCAGTCCGCGGGCGTGTCCCGCGTCGAACGACTGCTCGGCGCCTTTGATCGCCTGACTGAAACGTCCTTCCTGCCAACACAGCACGGCATCGCGCAGCGCGCTGTCGGCTTTCGTCCGGGCCCGCCGGGCGCGATAGGCGTTCACCGCCGCCGGCATGCGCAGGATGCTGGCGATACCATGCAGCAGGAAGTAGGCGGCCACGCAGCCGGCCAGCAGGACGAACAGCAGCAGATTGAGCGATAGCTCGATGCGCCACGGCGGCATCACCAGCAGCGCATAGCCGTCGTTGTAGCGCGCCGCCACGGCCAGGCCGGTCGCCAGCGCCGCCAGCAGCAATAGCCAGAGCAGCAGTCGCATGGCCGCTTACTTCTTGTCCCGGGCCAGCTTGAAGTTGCGCACGGCGTCGAGCGTCTCGTTGAGGCCGGGCGCCTCGACACCGACATCGACCTTCTGCAGTCCCTTCAGCACGTTCGCCGATGACTGCACCGCCTTGGCGCCACCGTCGAAGTAGCGGTCGAGCCAGCGCGTGGCCTGGCCGATGTCCTCGTGGAAACCGCGACCGTCGCGCGCCAGCAGCCCCAGGCGGGCATTGACCAGGCGCAACTTGAGGTTCTCGCGCAGGAAGAAGCTCTGGCTGGGCGACAGCAGCGCCGGATCGGCATGGCCGACCGAATCGATGCGCTCGATGCGCACCAGCTGCCGCACTTCCGACCACAAGTCGCCGGCCAGCGCCTGCCAAAAACCGGGCTGGGTCGGCGACGCGGCGGCCGCGGCCGCCGCCGGCGCCTCCGACCGCGGCCGCCGCTCGTAGGCGAGCGGCAGGGTATCGACCACGGCGATGATGCCTTCCAGCTTCAGCGCCAGGCCGGAGACATCGGCGCTGGGCTGCGCCTTGAGGCGTTCGATGTCGCGGGCGATCAGCTTGCGCAGGCCGAGGAACTGGGGGCGCGCGGCGCGCGCCAGCCGCGCCTCGGCGCCGGTCAGGGCGATCAGCGCCACCTCGAGGTTGCCGGCCAGGCGCAGCTGCTGGGCGGCCAGGCTGACCGCCTGATCGACCTCGGCGAGCAGACGCTCGTCGCCGCTCTTCGACAGCTCCTGGTACACGGCATCGAGCGCCAGTTGCTGGCCCTGCATCTCGGCCAGTTGTGCTTCCAGCATGCCGACCTTGGCTTGCTGGGCAGCCAGCGCTTCCTGGGCCTGGCGAGCGATGACGCGGCTTTCCTTGGCCACCGCGTCGCTCTCGGCCAACCGCCGCGCCAGCTCTTCCTGGGCGCCGGCGATGCGCTGCCGGGTCTCCTGCCACTGCCAGCCGGCGACCAGCAGCGCGACGCCGGCGACCGCGAGCGCCAGCCAATGCCGCCAGGCGCCGACACGCGGCGCAACGGCGGCTTGCACGCCTGATGGTTCAGGCAACTCGGACGTGGTCACGGAAATACTCCAACAAGCCGGCCACCAGGCCTTCGTCGCCCGGGCCGGTCAACAGGATGTCACGACAGCCGATGGCGCGCGCGAGGGCGGCGATGCGCTGATGCGGCACGAACAGCGGCGTCTTCTTCAGCCAGGTCTGGCCGAGCTTGCCCACCATGTCGACCAGATTGCGCAGACCCTCGCTGCTGGTCACCGTCACGGCGTCGAGACGGCCTTCGCTCCACAGTTTCAGCAGCGGCGCGGGATCGAGGTCGGGCCGGCCGCGCCGGTAGCAGGTGACGTACTCGACGGTGGCGCCGCGCTGCCGGAGCGTGTCGCCAAGGAGTTCGCGACCGCCGTCGCCGCGGAAGATAATCACCCGCTTGCCCGCCATGTCCCGCAATTGCGGGAGTTCGAGCAGCGCTTCCGAATCGAAGTGCTCGCGCGGTGCGATGACCTCCGTCACGCCGAACCTGGCCAGCGCCAGCTCGCTGCTCCTGCCGACCGTCGCCGCGCACAGGCTCGCCGGCCAGGCCCTGTCGGCGAGCATCACCGACAGGGCCTTGTCGACGGCATTGGGACTGACGAAGCAGGCGAGATCGATGCCGTCGAGACGCAGCGCGGCGTCGAGCAGCGGCTGACGGTCTTCGATGTCGAAGATGGCCAGCACGGGAAACAGCACGGGCCTGGCGCCGAGATTCACCAGCGCCTCGGCCAGATGGGCTGCTTGCCCCGCCGGCCGCGTGACGACGATGTGACGCCCGACCAGCGCGCCCGCCGCGGCGCTCACTCAGCCTCCCAGCGCCGCCAGGATGGCGTCCGCGCCCTGGGCGCGCAACTTGGCGGCCAGCGCCAGACCGAGCGCCTCCGATTCGGCGGACGATCCGGTGAGTTCGGCGCTCGCCATGCGCGTGCCGTCGGGCGTGGCGACGAAGCCGCGCAGGTGCACCTGGCCCTCGCGCATCTCGGCATAGGCGCCGAGCGGCACTTCGCAGCTACCGGCCAGGGCGCGCGAAACGGCGCGCTCGGCGCGCACGCAGGCCGCGGTGGCCGCGTCGTTCAGGGGCGCCAGCCAGGCGGCGAGATCGTCGCGGCCGGCGGCCGCCTCGATGCCCAGCGCGCCCTGTCCGGCCGCCGGCAGCGACACCTCCGCCGGCAGCACCGCGCGGATGCGCTGCTTGAGACCCAGCCGCGTGAGCCCGGCGGCGGCGAGAATGATGGCATCGTACTGGCCCTCGTCCAGCTTGCGCAGCCGCGTGTCGAGATTGCCGCGCAGCGAACTGACGGCGAGGTACGGGTAGCGCGCATGCAGTTGCGCCTCGCGACGCAGGCTAGACGTGCCGACCACGGCACCGGGCGGCAGGTCGTCGAGGCTGGCGTGCCTGGAGGAGACGAAGGCGTCGAGCGGCACTTCGCGCCGGCCGGTGGCGATCAGCGCGAACTCCGGCGGCAATTCCATCGGCACGTCCTTCATCGAATGCACCGCGATGTCGGCGCGACCGTCGAGCAGCGCGGTTTCGAGTTCCTTGACGAACAGACCCTTGCCGCCGACCTTGGCCAGCGGCCGGTCGAGGATCTGGTCGCCGCGCGTGGTCATGCCCAACAGTTCGACGCGGCACGCCGGATACAGTTGCCGCAACTGGTCGCGCACGTGTTCCGCCTGCCAAAGGGCAAGCCGCGATTCACGCGTGGCGATGACGATACGCTCGGGAGCTTTGATCACTGGGCGCACAACCCTAAAGGAAAAGGACATGGAGCAGCCGTTTCGCGGTGGCCGGCTATACGCCTGCATTGCGCCCGGATTTTAGCATGGCTGACCATGGCAACCGGCGGCGCCCCACCACCGCTGACTTTGGCGAGCAACCGGGCGGCGGCGATGGACTAGAATGCAACAGTCGCCCTCGCCAGGAATTCGCCATGACCATTACCCAGGAAATCCGCGACCGCTTGCTGGCGCATCTCGGCCCGGATCATGCCGCTGCCTATCCGCGTTACTTGGAAGAACACTATCCGCACGTCTTCGAAAGCATCGCCCGCATGTGGGGCACGTCGGAGATGGCACCCTTCCTGAACGGCCTCATGGTCACGCAACGCAGCGGCCGTCAGGGCTTCTCAACCGACGCGGCCAGCGAAATCATCCGCCTGATCGATGCCTACGAGAAACTCGGCTTCGTGCCGCCGGCGCCGAGGCAGGCCGGCGACGTCTGGGACTGGGTGGCCGACGCCGAATATTTCCGGAAGGATGGCGGTTCCTACTGATTCAGGATCGCCTTCACCTGCGGCCACTGCCTGCGGCTGACCGGCAGGCGGTCGTCGATGTCACGCAGGATCAGCGCCCAGCGCGGCTCGGTCGATTCCGGTTCATCGGCGGTCTCGTGGTCGCGCTCGAAGCCGGCGATGGCGTCGCGCGCCACCAGGCAATTGCGGTGGATGCGCAGGAAACGGGCCGCGAACTCGCCCTCCAGCTGGGCAAGCGACTCTTCCAGCAGAAACTCGCGCTCGCGCGTGCGCGCCGTCACGTACTTGAGTTCGGCCTTGAGATAGAGGATGTCGGCGACCGGCACCAGCAGAACCTTGCCGCGCTCCAAACTGCGCAACTGGCGACGGCCCCCTGGCTGAATCGTCTCGGCCGCCGCCTTGATCGCGGCCGCCGGCGGCGATGATCGCGCGAGCTTGCGCAGCGCGTCGGCCAAGCGCACCGCCTTGACCGGCTTCAACAGGTAGTCGACGGCGGAAAGTTCGAAGGCCTTGACGGCGTACTGGTCGTAGGCGGTGACGAAAATCACCGCCGGCGCCGGGTCGCGCGACGACAGATGACGCGCCAGTTCGATGCCGTCCATGCGCGGCATGCGGATATCGACCAGCGCGACATCGATCGCCACGTCGTCGATCTTCTCCAGCGCATCGATGCCGTCGGCGGCCTCGACCACCACCGACGTCGGCAATTCGCCGGCGATGTCGTCGAGCAGGTTGCGCAGGCGCGCACGCGCCGGCGCCTCATCGTCGACGATCAGCAGGCGCGGGGCCGTCAAGACGACGCTCCGCGCCGATAGGGCAGCTCGATGCGCACGCGGTAGCGGCCGTCGGCGAGATCGGTGGCTAGGCTCGCCTCGAGGTCGAAAAACAACAGTAGCCGCTCGCGGATGTTGGCCAGCGCCATGCGGTTGCCGGCCTGGTGGCCGCCCTGTCCCGCTTCGAGGACCGGATTGGCGATGTCGATCAGCACGCGCTCCTGGCGCCGCGACAGGACGATGGTCACTTCGCCGGCGCCCGCCAGCGGCTCGATGCCGTGATAGACGGCATTTTCGATCAGGGGTTGCAGCATTAGCGGCGGCACCAGAGCGTCGGGCGGGCAGGTAGCGATCTCCCAGCGGACTTGCAGCCGGTCGCCAAGGCGCAAGCGCTCGAGATCGAGATACTGCCGCGCCAGCGCGATCTCGGCCGAGAGCGGCACCAACTCGCGATTGTCCTGCATCAGTACCCGGAACAGTTCCGCCAGTTCCTCGAGCGCCTGCTCGGCGCGGCGCGGATCGGCGCGCATCACGCCCAGCACCGCGTTCAGGCTGTTGAACAGGAAATGCGGACGGATGCGCGCCGTCAACGCCATCAGGCGCGCCTCGGTCACCGCCGGGGCATGGGCGCGCGCGGCCAGGTCGAACCATGCCAGCAGGATGCCTGCCGCCAGCGCCGCCCAGAAACCGGCGTGCCACCAAGGCTGACTCTGGATCGGGTTCAGCGGCATCAGCAAGGCGGCGAACACCATGCCGGCCAGCGCGGCGATGACGACCACGACCGCGGCAGCCATCGCCGTCGACATCGCCACCAGCCTCGACCGCATCGCGCCGAGCAAGAGCAGACCGCACAGCGTCGCCGGCTCGACCACCGCCGCCAGTTGCGCGAACTCGGCCGGCACGCCCGCCCAGCCACGGGCACGGACGAGCACGGCGACCAGCGCCATGGCGTTCACCGCCAGCAGTACGCGCAGCCAGGTGCCGAGGTTGCGGAAGTCCGGCAGGCGTGGCGAGCCCGCCGGAAACAGAGAAGCCAAGCCGTTTTCCCCTATACTTGCCATTCCGCAAAACCACCGATATTTCAACGGTTTCATTATGTCAGATAACACTTGGTCGGGCCGTTTCGCCGAGCCCGTCTCCGACCTTGTCAAACGTTATACGGCCTCGGTCTTTTTCGACCAGCGCAT
Source organism: Rhodocyclaceae bacterium (assembly GCA_016704145.1). Lineage (GTDB taxonomy): Bacteria > Pseudomonadota > Gammaproteobacteria > Burkholderiales > Rhodocyclaceae > Fen-999. The sequence goes on from JADJAS010000001.1 coordinate 630,039, forward strand.
GGCCGCCCAGGACATCCGCGGCTCGCTGGCCCATGCCAGGATGCTCGCCCGCCAGCGCATCATCAGCCCGAGCGATCTCGCCGACATCGAGCGCGGCATGGCGCAGATCGCCGGCGAAATCGAGCGCGGCGAATTCGCCTGGAGCCTCGACGCCGAGGACGTGCACCTCAACATCGAGAAGCGTTTGACGGCACTGATCGGCGACGCCGGCAAGCGGCTGCACACCGGTCGCTCGCGCAACGATCAGGTCGCCACCGACATCCGGCTCTGGCTGCGCGACGCCATCGACGCCATCGGCGAACTGCTGCGCGACTACCAGGCAGCATTGCTCGACCTCGCCGAGCAGCACGCCGACACGCCGATGCCGGGCTTCACCCACTTGCAGGTGGCGCAGCCCGTCACCTTCGGCCACCACCTGCTGGCCTATGTCGAAATGGCCCAGCGCGACCGCGAGCGCATGACCGACGTCCGCCGGCGCATCAATCGGCTGCCGCTCGGCGCCGCCGCGCTGGCCGGCACCACGTTCCCGATCGACCGCGACTTCGTCGCCCGCGAACTCGGCTTCGAGGCGGTCTGCGAGAACTCGCTGGACGCCGTGTCCGACCGCGACTTCGCCATCGAGTTCTGCGCCGCCGCGTCGCTGCTGATGATGCACGTCTCGCGCTTCTCCGAGGAGCTGATCCTCTGGATGAGCCCGCGCGTCGGCTTCATCGACCTCGCCGACCGCTTCTGCACCGGCTCGTCGATCATGCCGCAGAAGAAGAACCCCGACGTGCCGGAACTGGCGCGCGGCAAAACCGGGCGCACCTACGGCAACCTGATGGCGCTGCTGACGCTGATGAAGGGCCAGCCGCTGGCCTACAACAAGGACAACCAGGAAGACAAGGAGCCGCTGTTCGACACCGCCGACACGGTAATCGACACACTGCGCATCTTCACCGACATGGTGGCCGGCATTCAGGTCAAGGCCACCGCCATGGCCGCCGCGCTGAAGCAGGGCTACGCCACCGCCACCGATCTCGCCGACTATCTCGTCAAGAAGGGCCTGCCGTTCCGCGACGCCCACGAAGCCGTCGCCCGCGCCGTGCGCGCCGCCGAGACGAAGGGCTGCGACCTCGCCGACCTGTCGCTCGAAGAGTTGCGGGGTTTTTCCGCTTTCATCGGCGACGATGTCGGCGCGGTACTGACGGTCGCCGGCTCGCTTGCCGCGCGCGACCACGTCGGCGGCACCGCGCCGGCACGGGTGCGCGCCGCCATCGCGCGAGCCCGCCAGCGGCCTTGATGGACCGTCTCGGCAAGTACGAGATCCTCCGCAAGCTCGGCGAAGGCGCCACCGCCACCGTCTATCTCGCCCGCGACCCGTTCGCCGGTCGCGATGTCGCGGTCAAGGTCTTTGCGCCGGAAGCCCTGCGCGACCAGCATCGTGGCCGCGTGTTCCAACACCTGCTGATGAACGAAGCAGCGCTCGCCGGCAAGCTGACGCATCCCCACATCGTCCAGATCCATGACGCGGTGATCGGCGACGACGCCAGCTACATCGTCATGGAATACGTCGGCGGCGGCACGCTGGAGCGCCATTGCACGCCGGACGCGCTGCTGCCGTTCGACCGCCTGGTCGAAATGGTCTTCAAGTGCACGCGCGCCCTCGACTATGCGCATCGCATGGGCATCACCCATCGCGACATCAAGCCGGCCAACATCCTGCTCGCCGACGGCACGGGCGGGCAAGGGCCGGGCGACATCAAGGTCTCCGATTTCGGTGCGTCCATCCATGCCACCGACGATACCCGCACCCAAGTGTCGGGCGTCGGTTCGCCGGCCTACATGTCGCCGCAACAGGTCAGGGAACAGGCGCTCGATCACCGCACCGACATCTGGTCGCTGGGCGTCGTCATGTACCAGCTGCTGGCCGGGCGGCTGCCGTTCCAGGCGACCAGCAACTACGGCATGATCCACCAAATCTGCAACGCCGAGGCGCCGCCACCCTCGACATTCCGCGCCGGCATCCCGCCGGCGCTCGAGGCCATCGTCGCGCGGGCGATGCAAAAGGAACTGGGCGCCCGCTACGGCGACTGGGACGAGTTCGCGCACGACCTTGCCCACTGCTTTCGCGACCGCGCGCTGGTCGCCGAGCATCGCGATGTCGCCGACAGCGAGAAGTTCGAGTCCTTGCGCGGCCTCGCCTTCTTCCGCGATTTTTCCGATGTCGACATCTGGGAAGTCGTGCGTTTTTCCCGCTGGGACGACATGGGGCCCGGCACCATCGTCATGCGCGAGGGCGAAGCCGGCGACTGCTTCTGTTTCCTGGTCGAAGGCGAACTGCGCGTCTACCGCCAGGACCGCTCGCTCAACCTGCTGGCGCCGGGCGACTGCTTCGGCGAAATGGCGGTGATCGGCGGCCAGCCCACGCGCAGCGCGAACGTCATCGTCCGGACCACCGCCCGGATCGTCACCATTGCCGGCGCGGCCCTGCTCGGCGCGTCCGACGCCTGCCGCATGCATTTCTACCGGGCGTTCCTCGAAGTGCTGGCCGGCCGGCTGACGCAGGCCAACCGGCAACTTTCCAGCGGCTGATGCCGGTTTTTCGCAAGACCGCGCCGGCAGCTGAATTGTGCCGCTTCGAGGCCGAAGCCGCGGGACTCGCCGCCTTGCGCGCCACCGGCAGCGTGCGCGTCCCGGTCGTCATCGCCGTCGGCATTACGAACGGACTGGCCCGCATCGATCTCGAGCATCTCGACCTGGCCGGCCTTGATCGAAGCAGCGGCGCGACACTCGGCCGGCAACTGGCCGAACTGCATCGGCACGCCGGCGACCGCTTCGGCTGGCAAGGCGACAACTGGATAGGCGACACGCCGCAGCAGAACGGTTGGCAACCGGAATGGCCGCTATTTTTCGCCCGCAATCGGTTGCTACCGCAGCTGCACAGGGCCGCCGGCAACGGCATGGAGCGCAAGCTGGTCGAACGGGGCGAAGCGCTGGCCGGACGCCTGGCCGCGTTTTTTGTGGACTACCATCCGTCACCATCGCTGCTACATGGCGACCTGTGGAGCGGCAACGCCGCCGCGCTGTCCGATGGCACGCCCGTGATCTTCGATCCGGCCGCGTATTACGGCGACCGTGAAGCCGACCTGGCGATGAGCGAACTGTTCGGCGGCTTTCCCGAATCCTTCTACGCGGCCTATCGCCTGGCCTGGCCGCTCGACGCGGGCTACGAAACGCGCAAGACGCTCTACAACCTCTACCACGTCCTCAACCACTACAACCTGTTCGGCGCCGGCTACCTCAACCAGGTGCGGCGCATGATCGACCGGCTGGCGGCGGAACTGCGCGGCTAGACGGCGGCGAGCTTCTGCTGGAGCTCTCCGGCCTGGTACATCTCGGTCATGATGTCGCAGCCGCCGATGAACTCGCCCTTGATGTACAGCACCGGAATGGTCGGCCAGCTGGCGTATTCGCGCAGCTCGGGCACGGTATCCGGCTCGGCCAGGACATTGACATCGACGAAGTTGTTGACGCCACAAGCCTTCAGCACCTGCACGGCACGACCGGAAAAGCCGCAGTTGGGAAAGTGCTTCGTGCCCTTCATGAACAGCACGACGGGGTTCTGGGTGACGGTTTCCTGGATTTTGCTCTTGTCCATTTTCGGCTCCTCGACTAAAAGCTGATTAAATTAGTCGGGCATTCTACCACCACTGACACGCACGATGCCAGCCAGGTCGCGATGCCGTTCGATGGCCACGAAACCCATGTCCGCGAGCAACTTGGCAAGCGTTTCGGCCTGATCGTAGCCATGCTCCAGCAGCAGCCAGCCGCCGGGCTTCAGGTAGCGCGGCGCCTCGGCGACGACATGGCGGATCGCCGCCAAACCATCGCTGCCGCTGGTCAGGGCGACCATCGGCTCGAAGGCCAGATCATCCAGATGCGGATCGCCCTCGGCGACGTAGGGCGGGTTGCCGACGATCAGCTCGAAGCGCCCGTCGACGGCCGCGAACCAGTCGCTTTCGACGAACGCCACGCGAGCGCCGAGCCGTGCCGCGTTGTCGCGGGCGATGGCCAGCGCGTCGCGCGAAACATCGACCGCAAGGACTTCCGCGTCGAGTTCGAGCGCCAGCGTGATCGCCACGCAGCCGCTGCCGGCGCCGAGATCGAGAATCCGCGGCGCATCGCCACGGCTGACTTTGGCGACGGCAACCTCGGCCAGCAACTCGGTCTCCGGCCGCGGGATCAGCACCGCCGACGTGACGCGGAATTCGCGGCCGTAGAACTCGCGGCTACCGAGGATGTAGGCAATCGGCTCCCCCGCCGCGTGCCGCCGCACCAGATCGGCGTAACGCGACGCCTGACTTTCATCGAGCGCTCTTTCCGGATGCGCGGCGATGTCGCTGGCGGCGCAGCCGAGCACATGGCGCAGCAGCAGCCTGGCTTCGGCCGGCGCAATGCTCGGGCGCGCCCGAGCCAGTGCTTCGGCAATGGTCATTCCGCCAGCGAGGCCAGCAGTTCGGCCTGATGCTCGGCGGTCAGCGCGGCGACCACCTCGTCGAGGTCGCCATCCATCACGAACTGGAGCTTGTAGAGCGTCAGGTTGATGCGGTGGTCGGTAATGCGTCCCTGCGGGAAGTTGTAGGTGCGGATGCGCTCGGAACGGTCGCCACTGCCGATCAGGCTCTTGCGCTCGCTGGCGATCTTCTGCTGCTGCTCGCGCACCTGCACGTCCTTGATGCGCGCCGCCAGCACGCTCATGGCTTGCGCCTTGTTGCGGTGCTGCGAGCGGTCGTCCTGGCACTCGACGACGATTCCGGTCGGCAGGTGGGTGATGCGCACGGCAGAGTCGGTCTTGTTGATGTGCTGGCCGCCGGCGCCGGAGGCGCGAAAGGTGTCGATGCGCAGGTCGGCCGGATTGATGTTCACGTCGGCGACCGCATCGACCTCGGGCAATACCGCCACGGTGCACGCCGAGGTGTGGATGCGGCCCTGCGCCTCGGTCTCGGGCACGCGCTGGACGCGATGGCCGCCCGACTCGAACTTCAGCTTCGAGTAGGCACCGTTGCCGGCGATGCGCACGATCACTTCCTTGAAACCGCCGAGGTCGGATTCGCTGGCCGAGACCTGCTCGACCTTCCAGCCCTGCCGCTCGGCGTAGCGCGTGTACATGCGATAGAGATCACCGGCGAACAGCGCCGACTCGTCGCCGCCGGTGCCGGCGCGGATTTCCAGGAAGAGATTGCGCTCGTCGTTGGGGTCCTTGGGCAGCAGCGCTTTCTGCAACTCATCGTCCAGCCGCACGAGATCGGCCTCGCCTGCCACGATTTCTTCCTGCGCCATTTCCTTCATCTCGGGATCGGCCAGCATCTCGCGCGCTCCCGCGATATTCGCTTCCGCGGCCTGCCAGGCACCGTACAGGGCCACGACCGGCTCGATCTCGGCATGCTCGCGCGTAAGCCGGCGGTAGTTGTCCATGTCGCGCGTCGCCTGCTCGTCGCCGAGAATGGCGTCGAGTTCCTCCTTGCGGCGGCTCAATTGTTCGAGTTTGTCGCGGATGCTGGATTTCATGGTGCGCTGATCAAGGGCCAAAAATCAGCCGTGGTGGCACGCCACCTGTCGACTGAACGCGCGGCTATTCGCCGGGATGCAGGTGGAAGATGCGGGATACCAATTCGGACAGGCGGTTACGCTCGTCGCCCTCGGCCTGGTTGAGCGCATGCGTCGGGCCGTGCATCAACTTGTTGGTCAGGCCGCGCGACAGCGCCTCCAGCACCTGGGCGGGATCATCGCCCCGGCGCAGCAGCTTCAGGGCGTGATCGACCTCGTGACGGCGCGCGCGCTCGGCGCTGTCGCGCAGCGCGCGGATGGTCGGCACCACCTCGCGGGCGTCGACCCATTGCAGGAAGTCATGCACCTGATCGTCGATGATGGCCTCGGCCTCGACCACGGCGGCCTGGCGTGATTCGAGGCCCTGTTCGACAATCTGGCCGAGGTCGTCGAGGGTATAGAGGAACACGTCGTCGAGCTTGTCGACTTCCGCCTCGATGTCGCGCGGCACCGCGAGATCGACCATCACGATCGGCCGATGCCTGCGCTCCTTCAGCGCACGCTTGACCATGCCCAGGCCGATGATCGGCAGCGGGCTGGCGGTGCAGGAAACGACGACATCGTATTCGGCCAGCCGCTCGCCCAGTTCGTCCAGGCGCATGGCGTCGCCATTGAAGCGCGCCGCCAGGATCTCGGCCTTCTCGATGGTGCGGTTGGCGATGGTCAGGCGCTTCGGCTGCTCGCCCGCAAAGTGGGCCGCGCAGAGGTCGATCATTTCTCCGGCGCCGATGAACAATATCTTCTGCTCCCGCAAGTCCTCGAAGATGCGCGCCGACAGATGCACCGAGGCAGCGGCCATCGAGACGATATTGGCGCCGATGGCGGTGGTCGAGCGCACTTCCTTGGCAACCGCGAAGGTGCGCTGGAACAGCTTGTTGAGCAGCGTACCGAGCGTGCCGGCCTCCTCGGCAAGACGCGCTGCCTGCTTCATCTGGCCGAGGATCTGCGGCTCGCCCAGCACCATGGAATCGAGGCCGGAGGCGACGCGGAACACGTGCCGCACGGCGCCACCCTGAGGATGCGTGTAAAGGTAGGGCTGGATCCTGCCCGGCGTCAGCGAATGGTATTCGGCCAGCCAGTCGGCGACGCCGTCGGCGCGATCGGCCGCGCAATAGAGTTCGGTGCGATTGCAGGTCGAGAGGATCGCCGCCTCGCGCACCGGCTTGGCCCGCAAGAGATCATGCAAGGCCTGAGGCAATCGCGCGAGATCGAAAGACACCTGCTCGCGCACGGCCAGCGGCGCGGTATGGTGGTTGATCCCGAGAGCAAAAAGCTGCATGCGACGGCGACAAGTTCTGGCGTAGCTGACGAATTGGCATTATACGTCAGTGCCTTGCCGCGCCTTTCGCCCGCGTGGTCTTCCCTCGCCCGCGCAGGCGATGCCACGCCGGCTATCTTTTCAGGTCGGGAGGCAGCGGTGGCGGCGAACCCGGCGGCGGCGGCGTGGTGCCGGTCGGCGCCACCGGCGCCGAGGGCGGTGGCGGAGGCGGATAACTCGCCGCCTGCGGCCGGTAATAGCCGCCCGGCAGCTGGTTGCCCTTGGCATACATGCATTGCTGATAGGCAATGTCGTAGCGCCGCTGGATATCGCGCTCGCTGGCATAGGCACGATCCGAACCCACCGCCGTGCCCATGACCAAGCCGCCGGCCGCCCCGGCGCCGGCACCACGGTGCCCGCCGATCGCGGCGCCGGCCACCGCGCCGATCGCCGTGCCGATGACGGCGCTGTCGACCGAGACGCGCGCGCCGGGATCTTCATGGCCGAGGCCGACCGACTGCTCGGCCCATTGCCGGCAGAGTCGCTCTTCGGCCACGAATTGTTCGAAAGACTTGCCGGGCGCCGGCATCACCGCCACACGTGGCGCCAGCGGCGCCGACGCGCAACCGGCCAGCAGCGACGTAACGGCCAGGACTTTCAGGGAATTCCGCATTGCCATGGTGATACCCTCCCGCCAAGCATTCGACAACAGCACTGTAAGTCGAATGCGACGAGCGGGATCAAACTGTTACAAAACCTTACAACGAGGCCATCATCCCGCGAGCAGGCGCGCGGCCTCGCTGGCCGGCAAGGGACGGCTGAACAGGAAGCCCTGCATCTCATCGCAGCCAAGGTCCTGCAGGGTGCGGCGCTGGAAGTCGGTTTCGACGCCCTCGGCCAGCAGTTTGAGCTCGAAGCCGTCGGCAATGCCGACGATGGCATTGACGATCGGCGAATGGCGATGGTTTTCGTCGAGGTCGCGGACGAACGACTGGTCGAGCTTGATGCTGTTGATCGGGAAGCGGCGCAAATAGTTGAGCGATGAATAGCCGGTGCCAAAATCGTCGATGGATATCCGCACACCACGATCGCGCAGCATGCGCATCTTGTCGATGACCCCCGACACATCCTGCAGCAGCAGGTTCTCGGTGATTTCGATTTCCAGCGAATTGGGCGGCAGGCGATGCCGCTCAACATGGGAGGTGATGCGATCGACCAGGTCGCCGCGATCGAACTCCTGTGGCGAGACATTGACGGACATGCGCAGTTCCGAGTGCCCCCAGGCTCGCCACTGCGCGAGTTGAGCGCAGGCCTGGGCGAGCACGGAATCGGTGATCGCCCTGATGAGGCCGGTTTCCTCGGCGAGATCGATGAAGCCGCAGGGATCGAGCAGGCCATGTTCGGGATGTTGCCAGCGCACCAGGGCCTCCATGCCGACGATGCGTTTGCGCACGACGCTGAACTGCGGCTGGAAGTAGAGCTTGAATTCCGAGCGTTCGATCGCCAGCCGCAAATCGTTTTCCAGCCCAATGCGCTCGTGGTAGCTGGCGTTCATCTCGGCCGTGAAGAACCGGTAGGCGTTCTTGCCGGCCGCCTTGACCTTGTACATGGCGATGTCGGCGTTTTTCAGCAGCGTGTCGGCATTGTCGCCGTCGCGCGGAAACACCGCGATGCCGACGCTGGCGGTGGCGCGAAAATCCTGCCCGGCGACATGGAACGGCTGCTTGAGCTCGTCGACGATCTTGTCGGCGATTACCGTCACGTCGCCCGCCTGGGCCAGGTCGGGCAACAGGATGGTGAACTCGTCGCCGCCCTGGCGGGCCAGCGTATCGCCGGCCCGGACGCAACGCCGCAACGCCTGGGCCACGCTCTTCAGCAGCTCGTCGCCTTCGGCGTGGCCATAGGTGTCGTTGACCAGCTTGAAGCGATCAAGGTCGACGAACATCACGCCGACCATTCTGGCGTGACGGCGGGCCTGGGTAATGGCGAGTTCGAGGCGGTCCTTGAACAGTCGGCGGTTCGGCAACTGGGTCAGATGGTCATGGAGCGCCTGGAAACTGATGGTCTCCTCGGCGATCTTGCGTTCCGTGATGTCGCGCGCCACGCCATAGGTGCCCATGAAGTTGCCCGTCTGGCCGCCCTTGCCTTCGCCATAAATGCCCACCGCGCTGAGCATGGTCACCACGCAGCGGCTTTCGTAAGTCCGCGTCCGGCCTTCGTGCTTCGCTTTGAGCTTGACCTCGACGTTGGCGGCGGCGCGATTGTCGCTGCGACGCTCGTTGAAGACGAAACGAACCAGTTCGCGATCGTCGTCGAACACCACCGTCGAGTAATGCTTGCCAATCACTTCGTCACGCGAATAGCCGAGCATCGACTCGAAGCGGTTATTGACGAACAGGAAGCGGCCCTGGTCGTCGAGCGTGTAGATCAGATCGGGCGAGTTCTCCACCAGGAAACGATGCAGGCGTTCCGACTGCTCGAGGCGAGCCATCATCAGCGCGTGGCGATGCTCGAGGTGCCGCCGGTGCAGCGCATTGTCGACCTTGTGTTTGATGTGGGCCATGTCACCTGGCTTGCGCACGAACTCGACGGCGCCGTAGCGCAACGCCTGGATGGCGGAATCGATGCTGTCGTCGCCGCTGACCATGATCACGCTAGTCGGAATGTGGTTGCCGCTGATCCACTTGAGAATGTCGAGGCCCGAAATGTCCGGCAGGTTGATATCGAGCAAAGCGATGGCGATACCGCGCTTTTCGAGGATGGCCAGCGCCGCGGTCCCGGAAGCGCACTGCGTGATCTCGCGTCCGTCGCCTTCGATCAGCATGGCCAGGCTGGCACGCATGCGCGGCTCGTCGTCGACGATCAGTATCCTGTCGATGGGCAAGTCCGCTTCCTGCATTGGCTTGAAGTTGGACATGGCGAAGCCGCTCATGGTGCGCTCCTTTCGGACTTCGGCAGCAGGATGACGAACGTGGTGCCCTGGCCAGCCCGGCTCTGGAAGGTAATCTGGCCGTCAAGCCCCTTCACCAGCGCCGCGACAATGGACAGGCCCACGCCGGCGTGGCCCGGTCGGCGCCCGGGATCCAGTGGCTGGAAGATATTCTGGATGACCTCCGTCGGCAATCCCGGCCCCGTGTCGGCAAGGCGGATCTCCACATGGTCGCGGCCGCCCTGCCGAAGACCGTGGACGGTGGACACCACCAGGCGGCCGCCGGACGGCACGGCCTCGGAGGCGTTCTTCCAAAGATTGAGCAGGATCTGCTTGATCTGGTCGCGGCTACCGGGAATCGCCGGAAGCTGCTCGTTCAGAATCAGGTCGAGCGTGATCCCGCGAGTCGTGAATAGTGACTCGCGGTACAACGCCGCCATGCCCTCGATGATGGCATTTACATCAGCCTCGCCTTCATCGTGAGTCTTGGGTGATTTTTCGCCAAGGCGGCGGATGATTTTGGCGACGCGATCGATCTCTTCCTTGAGTATGTCCAGTTCGTGATGAACGCCGGCACTCCGCGGCATTCGGTCGGATACGATCTTGAGATAGTTCGTGATGATCGATAACGGGTTGCCCGCCTCGTGGGCCACCTGCCGCGCCCGCTGCTCGAAGCGAGAGGTCAGTTCCGCCTCTTGTTGCCGTTCGCGGTCCCGCATACCGCGCCCCTGCTCCAGGCTGCTCGCCGCCAGCCGGGCGAAACTGGCCATCCAGGCCAGCTGCTTTTCGCACCGGACGAACTGCGCCTCGCTGATGCCGAAGGCCATCACGCCGACCACACGGCTCCCGACCTTCATGGGCAGATATAGCACGCCGGCGCTGCCAAGCGCTCGCGCAATCTGGAGATCCGTCAAAGAAGCGTCCGCCGCGGGGCTGGCATTGAACGTGGCGCGGGCTTCCTCGCCCAACGCGACCGTGGCGGCAAGACTGCGGGCCGCTAACGGCAACGCAAGAGCCGCCAGCAGCGGCGGCTGTCCGCCAACGTCGGCACCCGTCAGCATCGTTTGGTCATCCCGCGCCAGCAGAAACGCGGGATAACCCAGCCCGAACAGAATTCGCGCTGCTTCCCGCACGGCCTGAAGTACTTCCGCATCATCGCGAATTTCCGAAAGGCTGTGGCGAAGCGGTGCCATCACCGCCATGTCGCGCACCACCGTCTCAATCCGCTCGTTGGCCGCGCGATGCTCGGGCGGACCAGCATTTTCGAAGGGAAGGCGCGAGACATGCGGCAGGGTCCCGGCCGAGGTTGCGACATCGACGCCCAAACCGGCCGCCAGTTCGCCAACACGGGCGATGGCCCGGTCGCGCAACTCGGCCAAACGACCTCCCGGCAAGCCAAGCATGGTTTCCGCAGCCCCATGTTCGAACCCGCTTGCGGCCACTCCCTCGGTAGCCAAGGGCCAACCGACAGCAATGTGGGCCGTCCAGACCATCCGGCTCAGGGTATCCGCCGCCACGATCTCGGTCGGCTGGCAGTGATGGAATAGCACGGCATCCGCGACGAACGAGGGCAAGCGCCACCGGTCGATCAACCAAGCGCCCACGGCGGCATGATCGGTACCGAGCTCCGGCCGCTCCAGAGCCAATAGCGCCTCTTCATCGCGACTCCAGGCCAGCAGCGCGCCATAGCGGCCGTTCAGCCCCCCCAGGAGCAGCAGTTGGCCGACATCATGCAGCAAGCCGGCGAGATAGGCTTCCTCGCCATCTTCCCGGCCAAGTTCGATGGCAATGGCCCGAGCCAGTTCGGCGACACGCAGGGAATGGATCCAGTACCCGGTCAAGTCAAGGCTGCGCTCCCCGTCGGAGCGATCGAAAACGCCGCGTATCGCCAAGCAGGCCATCATGGTCCGCACCAAGCGCGGCCCCAGCGTGCCGACACAGCGATCAATGGTCTTCAACTGGCCATCGAGCGCCCGGAACGAGTGATTGGCGGCAACCAGGACATGGACACTGAGTGCCGGATCCAGCCGGACGACATCCGCCAACTCGGCCGACGACACCGACTCACTGTCCGAGAGATCCAGCAGGCGCGACAATACCTGCGGCATCGAAGGCAGATCAAAACGTCCTATGGCGTCGGCAATCGACTCCGGAACCGGCTGCAACATCCCTCCCACACTGCTTTTCACGGTACTCTCGAGGCTTGGCTGAATCTATCGCATCAAAACCGGATCAGTGTCACCGAAAAGGCGCCGAATCCAGGCCAATCCTCTCTTATGTTCTTGCGGCGCGCTCACGACAACTTCGCCCGCCCAAGGCAAAGCACGGACAATGCCAGCCTACGGATAGCATTCTTGAACAATCGCTTAGCGTTACCATGTGGTCGCTGGGGCGGAGAAACTGTAAGAAATCCCAACAAAACGACCCGGGATGCCGTTATCGACTGGAAACAGGGAATTGGCCGTGAGGGCGCTTGCGGGCTCGGCTTGACTCGCGTTACCAGGCAGTCTGGTCAATCGACTTCATCGTTCAGGTAAGCGCGATGCTGTTTGGCCCCATCCATGACATGGCCAGCCCACCACAGGGTGAGAAATCTCTGAAGTTCGAGCTTGTCAAAGTTTTCAGTCGTGACGATCTCGGCGGCAAGATACTCGTACTCGTCACATTCGTGGCGGTAGCTGTCGAGATCCGGAAAGTTGCGGTCGACAAGTAGCGAAGTTTCCGTCGCGAAATGCGTACGCGCGAAGGCCATCAGCCGATCGAAGGCGTACCGGAATTCCGCGTCGTCGCCGTTGCCATGGTCGGCCGCGCAATAGTCCGCCAACGCTCCACAATCCGCCAGTATCTGCCTATGCTGGTCGTCGAGCAAGTCGTTGCCGACACTAAAACTCTGATCCCATGGCACGCGGTTCGGCATCGGCTGTCCTTGGTCAATAGCCGAGCGACTCGACGACGGCAACCAGGTCGGCGAAGCTGGCGGATTCGAGCTTCGCGGCCAAGGCTGCCTTGTCGAGCCCCTGGCAGTCGAACTTGGTCAGGCCGACCTCGAACGACAGTTCGCGAATTTCGAGTGGCGACATGAAGCCGATGTTGCAGATGTGCGCGATGCACTTGCGCTCCGGCTCGGAAAGTTCCAGGCCGTGGTGCTTGAGGATCTCCATGTAGCGCTCGGCGGCGAGGTTGAGCCGGCCGCTGATCTCCATGGTGTTGTTGCGGCCCTCGGTGAGGATGGCCAGCGGCGGCCCGAAGAACACCGGCGTCTTGCCGACCCTGCGGGTCTGCTCGTCGCGCGTCAGCGCCGGGGCGACCCAGGTGGGGTCGCCCCTGACGGGACCGGGCTTCTCGGGTGAATCCGACATCAACGCGACCTCAGTGCGGGATCGGGTGCAGCAGCTCGTGCTTCGCGTCCTTCATACCCTTCGGCAGCTGGGGCGAAGGCTCGGGCTGCAGCTGCACGAAGCCGCGATTGCGCACGCCGTCCTGCACGTTGTGCGGGTTATGGCACTCGGTGCAGGTGAACCAGCGCTTCTTGCCAGTGCTGGTGAACTCGCCGATACGCTTGCCGTGGATGCCGTCGCGCCAGTCGCGCAGCTTGTCGCCGTGGCATTTGCCGCACAGCAGCTGCGGCTGGTCAAAGCTGACCGGATCGCCGTAGTGGTCGACCAGCATGTTGCGCTTGGTCGTGTGGTGGCAGTCCATGCACCAGATGCGGCCGCGGCCATGCTGGAAGTTCGCGAGGTCGGGCACCATCGCCTCCATGGTCGGGTTCGGCTTGGCCCGCTTGTCCTTCGGCAAGGTCGGCGGATTGAACTGCGGGCCGACGCCGTTGTGGCAGGAAACGCCGCACATCGGCATCAGCGCCAGCTTCTCCGAGCGCGGCTTGACCACGGCATGCCCCTCGGGAAGCTTTTCCATCCCGGGCATCTTGCCCATCGGCGCAGTGCCGTCGTAGGGATCGCCGTACCAGAGTGCGGCGCCGGTGGTCGGCGAGCACTTGACATTCGGCCAGCCCGGCTTGATCTCGCGCTTCGTGATCTCCGAGGCACCCTTGCGGCTTTCGAAGCAGACATCGTCCTTCTTCTCCGCGTCCTGCGCGAAGGCGAACGCAGCGATCCCGCAGCAGAACGCGAGGATCATCGTATGGAATGCAATTTTTTTCATGATCGTCATCTCACTTCGCCGCGCCGTACTTGATCTCGCCCTGCAGGATGCCGATGGCGCCCTTGAGCAGGATGGTCAGGATGAAGAAGCCGAAGGCCCAGATGCCGAGGGTCAGCAGCCACTCGACGAAGGTCGGGTAGTACTCGGTCACCTCGCCGATCGGGGTCGGAATGAAGCCCGGCACGATCAGACCCATGCCCTTCTCGATCCAGATGCCGGCGAAGGCCATCACGCAGGGGATCGGCAGCAGCTTGAAGTTGTTGCGGATCGACGGGATGAGGAACAGCACGAACGAGCTGATCATCAGGATCACCGCCCCCCAGAACCACGGCACCAGGTTGGTCAGGCCGTGCAGGCCGAACATCAGGTAGTAGAGGCCGTTGGCGTGCTCGGTGCGGGCGTAGAGCTCGACCACCACTTCCGACAGCGTCAGGAACAGCGCGATGCCGAGGCACCAGGTGACGATGGTCGTCAGCAGCTTGATGGCGCTGTCGTCGACCCAGAACTTGGTGTTGTTGCGGATGATCAGGAAGGCCAGGATGATCAGGCAGGGGCCGGCCGCGAACGCCGTGGCGATGAAGCGGATCGGCATCATGCTGTGGAACCACATCGGGCGCGCCGGCATGGTCGAGATCAGGAAGGCCGTGACGGTGTGGATGGACAGCGCCCAGACGATCGCGATCCACACCAGCGGCATGAACCATTTCCGGTTGATCGGCTGTCCGGTGTACTTGCACCACAGGTAGTAGAAGCCGCAGATGGCGTTGAGGATCAGGTAGCCGGTGAGCACCAGCACGTCCCAGCCCAGCATCGAGTGCGGGAAGTTGTAGATGCCGATGATCGGGAGCATGTGCCAGAGGCGGTCCGGCCGGCCCATGTGGGCGAAGACGAACATCGTCACCATGATCACGGCGGAGATCGCCAGCATCTCGCCCAGCACGGCCACCTTGTGCATGCCCTCGTGGTGGTAGGCATACGCCGGGAAGACGATGGTCACCGCCCCGGCGGCGACGCCGACGAGGAAGACCAGGTTGGCGAAATAGAGGCCGTCGTGGATCTGGCTGGTCATGCCGGTGACGATCAGGCCCTCGGTGTTCTGCAGGTAGAACACGTAGAGCATGCCGATGATGAGTACGCCGAGGGCACCCATCCAGGCGTAGAACTTGGTGCCGCCCTTGAGGACGTAACCCACATAGTCGGCAGCGAAACGGGTCAGTTGTTGCACGGCTCGCTCCTCAATCGTAGAAGTAGAAGAATTTCGGGAAGGTGTTGAGCTCGGCCTTCAGGCGGAAGACGTTCTTCCGCTCGAGGATCTTGCTCACTTCGCTTTCCGGGTCGAGCAGGTTGCCGAACTTGCGCGCGCCGACCGGGCAGACCTCGACGCAGGCCGGGTAGCGGTCGTGGCGGGTGCGCTGCAGGCACCAGTGGCACTTCTCGACGACGCCGCGCATGCGCGGGCGGTTGCCCAGGTAGTGCGTCACCGGGTTCATCTCTTCCTTCGGCAGCACCGGGGAGGCGAGGTTGATGCGGCGCGCCCAGTAG
Organism: Rhodocyclaceae bacterium; assembly: GCA_016704145.1. GTDB lineage: Bacteria > Pseudomonadota > Gammaproteobacteria > Burkholderiales > Rhodocyclaceae > Fen-999. The sequence goes on from JADJAS010000001.1 coordinate 645,518, forward strand.
GGGCAGGCACCCATGCACATGCGGCAGCCGATGCACCAGTTGTAGTCGATCACCACCGGGCCGTCGGCCTCGCGGTAGGTGGTGCGCACCGGGCAGACCTTGACACAGGGCGGCTTCTCGCACTGCATGCAGGCGATCGGCATGTAGGTGGCGTCTTGCTCCGGCACCGCCTCGGGGTTGTAGTGGTACTGGCCCTCGAGCACCTGGCCGGCCGGGGTGTAGGCGTTGCCGCCGACCTGGATGCCGAGCCCCTCGGGGTAGCCGTGGTCCATCTTGCCCTGCTCGAACTTGCCGCGCTCCATGCGCAGCACCTGGATCCACTCGATCTTCTCGCCGGGCTTGGTGCCGCGCGACTGGTTGTTCTCGGCGACGCAGGCATGCACGCAGCGACGGCAGCCGATGCACTTGCGGATGTTCAGCGCGTAGCCCATCAGCACGCCGGGCTGCGGGCCGGTGGTGTCGACCGTGACCTGCTTGCCGTATTCCTGCGAATAGCGACGCTCGAGCCGGGCGCGCGCCTCGGCCTTTTCCGCGTCGGTCATCAGGCGGTAGTTCTTCTGGAAGTGCTCGGCCCACTCGATGGCCGCTTTCGCCTCGTCGGACTGGGTCATCAAGGCCGCAGTCCCCATCAGCGACGACATGCTCAACATGCCGCTGGCCTTGAGGAAGTCACGCCGCGTGGTCTTGAGCGCCGCCTTGGAAGGGTCCGCCGAAGCAGGCTGGGCCAAGCATTCTGAGGCCCTCTGCTCGACCGGAACGGCAGGGATATTCTTCTTGATGGTCACAGATGTCCTCCTTTAGGGAAATCAATCGCCCAAATCAGTGAATGCAGTGAATGACTTGGGCAAGGATAGTGGTTGGGGTCGCAAACTATCACTGAAATGATTGGACATGGTCATTGATCGTAATCAAACAGCCGTCGTAGACAGGCAACCCAGATCGTTATCCGGCCAATTGCCAGCCGCGGTCCAATGACGTCCTCTCTTGGGAGGCGATGACAGCCAGAATCGTCGGTTGAGTACAAGGCAAGGTAGTCGGCTTGTCATCTTTCTGGCCACGGCAATGCCGTGAAAAGGGCCTAGCCTTGCGGCTAAGCCCTTGAAGGAACTGGTGGTGGAGAAACTCCACCGAAAGAACCAGCATCTTAAAGCATTTCGGGTTTTTTAGGAAGGATTGAGGCCAGCAGGGGCTTCGGAGGATGCTTTTCGCACCTCTACCACCCCCGCTCACGCACCGCGCCACAATTCAGCCAAGGGAAATGGCCGAGTTCGATTCCGCGAACGGCAATCACACTCAGGACCATGGCGATCACCACCAAGAGGCGGCCGAAAAGAAAACTTGCCAAAGTGTCAACCGAATTGTAAACTTCAGTCGGTTACTAGGAGGTAATCGATAGATGGGAACCCCGCTCAAGAACCCGCCCGTGTACCTGACCTTGGCTCAGGTGCGGTTCAACCCGATTCTGAAGCTGGCCGATTTCCTGCCCAGCATCCAGGAGAGCTTTCGCCTTGCCGGCTATCCCGATTTCGATCGCCAGCATCTCATCTCGATCCAGCTGACGGCACAGGACGGCCAACCGCCCACCCCAACCCCCGTCCAGCAAGAGAGGTTTCAGCTCGGCAACGTCGAGAAAACGCACACTTTTATCCTCGACGGGCAGACCCTCACGCTCCAGTCTACAAATTACGGGCAGTTCGAGACCTTCTCGGCTTGCTTCCTGGAAGGACTGAGCATCGTGAACGACGCTGTAAAGCTCGCATTCACAGAACGAGTCGGGCTTCGCTATCTTGACCGGGTAATGCCACAACAGAGTGAAACCATCGAGCAGTACCTCGTCGAACAAGTTCATGGCCTCACTTCGCGCCTTGAGGGACGGCCACTCTATTCTTATACGGAAGCAATGAACGAGATCGGGAACATCAAGCTGCTCAGTCGGGTTGCCATACAAGATGGCCCACTTGCGTTTCCCCCGGATATTCAGCCGGGAAACATGCGCATCACAGAAAGGTTCATGTCCTACACGGGCATCAGTGCCATCCTCGACAATGATGGCTTCGTCGAAGGTCGCGAAGCATTTTCGACGAAGGCGGTTGCCGAGCACCTCGACGCCATCCACAAGGTCATCGGAACGGCCTTCAGGACCACAGCAACAAAATACGCATTTGACGCCTGGGACAAGTGATCATGCTCGGACTCGCAGTTCCCGTTGGTGATTTCAACGCTCACGCCCACTACAAGCCGGTTCCCGCCATCCACAGGCAGGCGACCGTTGCCGAGGGTGGCCCACTCCCCTGCTTTGGCGGAAGCGGCACCGGTGGTGTCGAGGGCGTGCACTTCGTCATGTCGCGCCAGGGCTATAGCCCCTTCGCGATTCTGAGGGTCGAGCTCGCGGCAGCGCAGGATACCTACGCCCCCTACACCGATCTGATGAAGGAAGTGAAAGCCGGCTTCGGTCGGACCATGTCCCATCTCCCGGCGGTGTTCGGCGTATCGCGCCAGACGCTCTACAACTGGCTCAATGGCGAAACCCCAAAAGAGCAGCACCAAGGCAAGCTCGTACAACTGGCCGCTGCCGCGCGCGTATTCACCGAGGCCGGATTCAAACCGACCGCGCCGTCTCTCGAACGCACCGTCGCTCAAGGCAAGTCGTTCGTTGAACTGATTGGACAAGGTGCCGACGGCAAGGAAACTGCAGAACGACTCGTCCGGATCGAAAAGCGTGGTGCGGCCGCACGAGAAAAACTCGATGCTATGCTTGGCGACAGAACACCTTCGCGCCCCGATGTTGCAGACATGGGCCGCCCCGCCCTTAATGAAGACGTCTGACCGGCATGGATGGCATGGCAACGATCTGGACTCGAGATACGCCATGGCGTCAGGGTCACGTCCTCACCGCAGAGGCCACCCAGGCGCTGGGACTGTCCCATCCAGAAACACCTGATTCGACCTGTGTGGTCGTCATCAGCCACGATTGCGACCTGGCCAACCATGATCTGCAGGTCGAGCCGCATGTAGAGATCATCATCGGCCGCCATCTGCCAGAGGGCAACGGCAACTATTTTTGGGCGAAGGCGCCCCGCACGCTGCATGTGGATGTGCTGCGAGATGACGCCCCGGCTATCGTTGAGCTGGTCGCCACAGCCAAGGGCGTCGTTCTGAAAGAAGCGCTGGCCGCATTCGCCCCGGATACCGCATTTTCGTTTTCTGGAAAATCGTTGTCGGCACTGCGTTCATGGTTAGGCGTGCGCTACAACAGAACAGCATTCCCCGACCCGTTCGTGGATCGTCTCACGCAATCCAAGGTCGACAAGCGCCTCGCCAAGATCATCGAGCCCATCGGCAACCTGCTGTCCGCCGTCTATTTCGACGTCGATGGCGGCAAGGAAATCGATCACTCGGATGGCAGCCCCTTCGAACTGAAGATCGTACTTGCCTATCCGCCAGGCGACGATCCTGAACAGGCCGCCGACGAAGTGGAAAAACTCGAGATCCAGATTGCCGATCTCTTCGAGAAAAAGTATTTCGACCAGGCCACAGGAAAATGGAACGGGGTGGCCTTGAAGCAATGCATGTCTATCTCCGAGGACGACCTACGTGTAAGCAGGGCAAGACTACTCACGCAGTGGCGACTCGAGTACATGACCCTGAAGGCCGACGAAGAGCAACCCGGTGCTCCTGGCTGAACATAACATTACTCCACCCAGTGATCCCCCGAGCATAGCCATCCATCTGCGCTGAGGGCGTTTCCATACAGTCTTTTTCACGGAGACTGGCATGGAGACAAAAACCTGCAATGCATGTGGCTGCACATTCACCCCTCGGCCTCAAACCCCGAATCAGAAATACTGTACCAACTCGGAATGCCAGCGCGAACGCCGTCGGCGCTGGCAACAGCAAACACGTCAGGGTGATTCCGATTACCGCGACAACGACATCCGTACCAGCAAAACGTGGGCCGCCGAAAATCCTGAGTATTGGAAACGGTACCGCGATGAGAATCCTGCCTACGTTGAGCGCAACCGCAATCTACAGCAACAACGCAATCAAAAACAGCGCACGACGGTGATTGCAAATGAGGACGTGTCACACGCGTTGACTACCCCGCCATCAGGCCGCTACCGAATGGCGCAAATCCTTGAGGATGGCGCGATTGGCGGCCAGACGTGGATTGTCGAAATCACCGCGCTAAAAATGGCTCGGGCCGATGAAGACGTGTGATTGCAAATGAGGACGTGTGCAGCGGCATCGCCGTTGCCTGTTAACTTCCCGCATGTGCGTTCTCGAACTATCGAGCATCCGAATCCGACTCGACCCGTGTATGCCTTGACCAACCACCCGTCGCGAAGTGACGCCCGATGTTCGAGAGGCATCTTTTCGCATGTAAGGGGACGACGCGGCGATGCAAGAACAAGAAAACACAGATGGCGATGGGCAGACCCAAGCCTCCCTATTCCGGGCAGCGCAGTATGTGCGGATGTCGACCGAGCACCAGCAGTACTCGACGGAGAACCAGGCCGACAAGATTCGTGAATATGCGGCCCGGCGCGGCATCGAGATCATCAAGACCTATGCCGACGAGGGCAAGAGTGGTCTGCGCATCGATGGCCGGCAGGCACTACAACAGCTGATCAAGGATGTCGAAACCGGGGCGGCGGACTTCCAGGTCATCCTGGTCTACGACGTCAGCCGCTGGGGGCGCTTCCAAGATGCCGACGAGAGTGCTTCCATCGAAGAATTACTCTGGCTTGCAATCGATCTTCGCTTGGATGCGAAGTACTTCTTCGTCGATGGATTACAGCTATCGAATCCCGACTCTACTCTGGTGAAGCGAAACGTACCCCAACGGGTCATGGCTAATCGGAATCGACGCGAGGCATTTACCCGGCAACTGAACGAAATTCGACTTTCGTGCGAGTTCTGTAGCAGTGGCTTGTGGAACGACAAGGGGCAGATGCTGGCCTACGACCTGCTCGATCTCCCTTTCGATCTGGTGCGGCGTATCGCTGCCTGGCAGGACGATTTTGACGAAACGGAGAACCCTCCGGCGACCGGAGATGACGCCTGGTGGGATCGCCACGAGCAAGAGGCGATCAGTATTGCCACTGCACTCCAAGAAACCTTGGGGACGTCTCCTGTCGTCAAACTGTATCGCAAGGATGGCTGGTTGAGTATCGCTGAGATCAACCGGTCTGATGGAGGTGAATCATGAGATTAGGCTGGAGCAAAAACGACAAACCAGAAGTGCAACAACATGACCGCGAACTAACCTCGATCTGAGCAAAGGAGCAGAACTCTCTCACGAGCCTGTCCAGGTCGTCGATCTGGGCGGGGGGCGTTACAGGATGGGCGACAATAGCTTGCTTATGTCAGGACTGCTGCCGGTCTGCCGCATCTGTCCCTGCATGGCCTGCGCCGGAGCTTCGGTACCCTGGCGGAATGGGTGGAGGCCCCGACAGGCGTTGTCGCGCAAATCATGGGCCACAAGCCCAGCGCCATTGCGGAGAAACACTACCGCCGCCGCCCCCTTGACCTCTTGCGCTTGTGGCATTCCCGAATCGAGGCATTCATGCTGGAGCAAGCCGGCATCCCGCAGCCGGAGGAAGCCGCCGAAGGTTTGCGGCTGGTGAAGGCACGTTGATTCATGTTGATAGCTGATGCGTAACACGTTACACTAGGCCATGATTAAGTCGTTCAGGCATAAGGGGCTGGAAGCCTTCTTCCTGGCTGGCACGAGGAAGGGCATTCAGCCCCACCATGCCGCGAAGTTACAGGTTCAACTTGCCACCTTGGACAATGCCACCGGCCCGGAAGATATGAATGCTCCGGCATGGCGTTTGCACCCCCTTGCCGGCAAGTTGGCCGGGCATTGGGCAGTATGGGTGAGCGGCAATTGGCGGCTGACTTTCCGATTCATCGGCAAGGATGCCGAACTAGTGGACTATCAGGACTATCACTGAGGCGAACATGAGCAGAATGCACAACCCACCGCACCCCGGCGCTGTCCTGCGCGAATGGCTGCCCGAGGAAATGACCGTGACCGATGCCGCCGCATCGCTGAAAGTGGCCCGTGTCACCTTGAGCAAGATTCTCAACGGCAACGCCGGCATTTCCGCTGATATGGCTCTGCGCCTGTCGCAATGGCTTGGCACCTCGCCCGACGTATGGATGGGCATGCAAACGCAATTCGACCTGTGGCAGGCCGGCAAGCAAAAGCGCCCGGCCATCGCCCCCATGAGGAAAGCCGCATGAGTGACCCCGCCTGACGGTTTCAGGCAAGCGGGGCCGGCAAGTGCGCTAACACCGGCCGGCCCCTGACCGCAACCCACCTGATGAGAGAGGTGAATCATGGCTGCTGCAACCATATCACGCCGGCAACAGGCCGGCATCCGCCGCCCCCGCCCTGGCGATGCCACCATCCTTCGCGCAATGGCGATCCTTGAGCGCCGGCTACGCGAGCCGGGCGAACTCCTGGCTTCCCCTGGGCAGGTTCGCGCATTCCTCATGCTCCACCTTGCCGAGCTTGAGCATGAGGCTTTCGTCGCCATATTTGTCGACGCGCAGAATCGACTGATTGAGTACCGCGAACTCTTCAAGGGCACGCTCACGCAAACGAGCGTCTATTCCCGTGAGGTAGTCCGCGCCGCCCTAGCCGCGAATGCCGCCGCCGTGATATTCGCCCACAACCACCCGAGCGGCTGCGCCGAACCATCACACGCCGACGAGATGCTGACGCAAGGCTTGAGGCAAGCTCTCGCGCTGGTCGACGTGCGCGTGAATGACCATTTCATTGTCGCCGGCAACGCCTGCCCCCTGTCATTCGCGGAGCGTGGCTTGCTGTAACCTGCCGCCGGAAAAGAGCCGGCTCTGACCGCCGAAGATGCCAAGAAACGCGAAGATGCCAAGAAATCTTGTTCGGCATCTTGCGGTATCTTCGTGGCACCTTGGCACCTTCGCAGCAAAGAGACCGAGACATGACCGAGAAAAGCGAAATCGACCTGCTCTATGAGGCTGCCGCATTCTGTGGTTTCAAGCCTGTCGATGGCTGGCCGGCTGAATTGAATCCTCGCCAGCTTGCCGCGCTGATGGTCGGCGGCTGGAAAGAGCCCCACAAGCAAGCCTATCGCGTGAGCCTGCAAATGATTGCCGACGGCATCAAGGTCGGTAACGCGAAGCGCAGGCGGCTGCACAGGACAGCGCACTGATGCGGGCGCTCGGACTGGCGCACCATTGGCAGCGGTTGCTGGACGAAGAGCGGGCGGCGTCGGTGGCCGACATCGCCGAGGCCGAGGGCATGGACGTGACGCAGGTGCGCCGGGTCATGCGGCTGACCCTGCTGGCCCCGGAGGTCATCGAACGGTTGGTAGGTGCGCCCGACATCGTGCTGGAGCAGGTCATGCGCCGCCCCTGGCCTAACGGCTGGAGCGACCAGATGCGAGTGTTTGCACCGCCCGCCTGACCGTGTCGAGCACCGCGCCAGCAACCGCCTTCGGGCGGTTTTTTTGCGTCTGGATTACTCTCGGTCGCTTCCGCCCAGGAGTTGCCAACCACAACCGGCCACCTTCAAACCCGCGCCAATACAGGAAGTGGGCTCGCGCACGCTCGCGAGACCACCAGAGAGAACGGAGAACAGAGAGGCGTGCGCCGGGGTGAAAATGCAAAGTTCGGAGGGATGGCGCTCGCGAGGCCATGCCCGGAATCCGCGCCAGTACTGGCGGGTATAGGCGAAAAAAAACCAACCGATAGCGGTTGGTTTTTGGAATATTGGTGGCCAGGGGCGGAATCGAACCGTCGACACGCGGATTTTCAGTCCGCTGCTCTACCAACTGAGCTACCTGGCCGAGAGGTGGCGGATTATAGCCAATTTGATTCTCACCGGGAAAAAACATGGCCCCGCGAGCGGGGCCATGCCTGTAGCGGTTGTCCGCCTTTAGTGCGCGGAAGCGGAAGCGGCACCGACGCCGGTTTCCGAACGCGTCTGCTGGTCCGGGTAGAGGGCGCGTTCCTTCTGGGCCTGTTCACTGTTATCGAGCTTGGAAACCAGCCAGATCGTGAAGAACGCGGCCGTCATCGAGAACAGCGCGGCAGAGCTATACGGGAACCAGGCCGATCCCTTCGGATTGCCCATCACGGCCACCCACACGGAATCGGAGCCGATGGTCAGCAGCGTCGCAAGGATCAGACCGACGTAGCCGCCGACCACCGCGCCGCGCGTCGTGCAATCCTTCCAGAGCACCGACATGGCCAGCACCGGGAAATTGCCGGAGCAGGCGATGGTGAAGGCCAGCATGACCATGTAGGCAACGTTCTGCTTTTCGAAGGCGATGCCGAGGGTGATCGCGACGATGCCGAGGGCGACGGTGGCGCCCTTGGACCAGCGCAGTTCGGTTGCGGAATCGACGTTGCCATGGCGCCAGACGGAGGCGTACAGGTCATGCGACACGGCCGAAGCACCGGACAGCGTCAGTCCGGCCACCACCGCCAGGATCGTCGCGAAGGCGACGGCGGAGATGAAGCCGTAGAAAATGTCGCCACCCACGGCCTTCGCCAGCAGCACGGCGGGCATGTTGCCTCCGCCCTTGAGGCAGTTCTGCAACGGACCGGCGGTACATTCGGCCAACGGCTTGGCGAAGAACTCGCCCTCGTTGGTGATCAGCAGCACCGTGGCGCCGAAGCCGATGATGAAGGTCAGGATGTAGAAGTAGCCGATCCAGGTGGTTGCCCAGGCCACTGACTTGCGGGCTTCCTTGGCGTTCGGCACGGTGAAGAAGCGCATCAGGATGTGCGGCAGGCCGGCGGTGCCGAACATCAGCGCCATGCCGACCGAGATCGCGGAAATCGGATCCTTGATCAGCGCGCCGGGACCCATGATGGAGTCATGCTTCGGATGAATCTCGACAGCCTTGGCAAACAGCGCTTCGGGACTAAAGCCGAACTGGAACAGCACGGCCAGTGCCATGAAGGTGGCGCCGGCGAGCAGCATGCACGCCTTGATGATCTGCACCCAGGTGGTCGCCGTCATGCCGCCGAACAGCACGTACATCAGCATGATGATGCCCACCAGGATTTCCGCGTACAAGTAGTCGAGACCGAACAGCACCTTGATCAGCTGACCGGCACCAACCATTTGGGCAATCATGTAGAACGCCACCACCACCAGGGTCGAAATTGCCGCGAAGGTGCGCGTCGGGGTCTGGGCGAAGCGGTAGGAAGCGACGTCGGCGAAAGTGAACTTGCCGAGGTTGCGCAGGCGTTCCGCCAGCAGGAAGGTCAGCACGGGCCAGCCGACCAGCCAGCCGATGGAGAAGATCAGGCCGTCGAAGCCGGTACCGAACACCAGGGCCGAAATGCCGAGGAACGAGGCCGCCGACATGTAGTCGCCGGCGATCGCCAGACCGTTCTGGAAACCGGTGATGCCGCCACCGGCGGTGTAGAAGTCGGCGGCCGTCTTGGTCTTGGCGGCTGCCCACTTGGTGATCCACAAGGTGATGCCGACGAAGATGGCGAACATGATGATCGCCGTCCAGTTGGTGGCCTGCTTGGTCGTCTGGCCGGCGTCGGGACCGGCGGCATAGACGACGCCGGCGACGGTAAGGGCGGCGACGGCCGCGGCGATGCGTTGAACATGGGTCATTTTACTTCTGCGCCTCCCTGATGATTTCGGCGTTGGTGTCGTCGAACTCGCCATTGGCGCGACGCACGTAGACCCAGGTGATGATGATCGTGAACACGATCACCCCCACGCCAATCGGAATACCGAGGCTGGTCACCATGCCGGCACCGAGCTTCCTGGCGAGGAATTCCTTGTCGTAAGCCACCAGCAGGATGAACCCGTAGTAGGCGATGGCGCCCAGAATCGCCATGACGATCGAATATCGGTTGCGCGTGCTGACGAATCCCGCGAATTTCGGGTTCGCCCGGATCCTTGCGTAGATATCTGCTGCCATGTATTCCCTCCGTGTCCTTCTTTGTTGATCGGCAATCCGCCGCTGCGGATCGAGGGGCGATATTAGGCGGAGGCGCTGACTCGGCTCTTACGCAAGACTGACGAAAGGCTTACGGGGAAAGTTCAGCCGGCGAGATAACGCTTGGCCCAGGCCAGGAAGATCCAGAGCCAGAATAGGAGGAGGAAGGCGACAAATGGAACATGCCGCTCGATGATTGCTTTCGGCGTGATGGCGCGCGCCAGCCGGATCACCGGCCGCGTCACCACGGCGAATAACTGATAGATCGGGTTGGCTTGCCGCCGAGCGCCGGACAAGAGGCCGACGATACCTTGGCCAAGCAGCGCCAGCATGGCCACTTCCACCAGCGCGCGCACGATGCTGAGCATGAACAGTTCCGGATGACCCATGGTATCTTTCGTCGAGTTCTCGGACGGAATTATCCATGGATTTCGAGCATTGGCGGCATTACACGCGCGGTTGGCTGTTGCATTTTTTCGGTCGCGAGGAAGCGGCTTTCAACGAGTACGCGGCGGCCTATCACCTGCGATCGAATGACGTTCAGGCAGCGCGTCACCTCGCCTTCATCGCGGCGAGGAGGAAGCGCCACGATGTCGCCGAAAAATGGTTTGTCGAAACGCTGCGCCTGGCCCCGGATGACGCCGACAGCCACTTCAACCTCGGCTTCGTCCGGGAGGAAATGGGCAGGTCGCGCGAGGCCGTCGAAGCCTTCGCCGAAGCGGCGCGACTGAGGCCCGGACTCGACCGTGCCTGGTACGGCATGGGCCTTGCCCACGCCCGCCTGGGCCAGCACGCGGCAGCGGCGACGGCCTTCGCCAAGGCCGCGGAGTTGCAGCCCATGAACGGCGAGGCCTTCTACCAATGGGGCATGGCGCGTCACCATGCCAACGACCCGGAAGGCGTGAAAACGGTTGCCGAGCGCCTCGTCGGCTTCGACCCCAAGCGCGCACGAAAACTCGTCCAGGACACCGGCCGCACCGACCTCATGTCGCTCATACCGGAACTACCCTTCTAGCTCGCGGCGTATCGCCACGCCTGACTTTCGGCGGCGCGCGGACAAAAAAGGCCCGCCAGAGGCGGGCCTGTCAGGGAGTCTCCTCCTCCCCCTTGTTGTTCCCGATCAGCTCGCGGCGGTATTGATGTCGCCTTCAAGATTCGGGTAGCGCACGTGGTCGACCAGTTCCTGGATCTTCTTGTTGGGTGCCGGCGAAATCAGCGAACCGACGATGACGCCGATGAAGCCCAGCGAAATGCCGAACACGCCGGCACCGATCGGGTTGATGTCCCACCACAGCGGCTTATTGACGCCGAAGAATGGATAGGTGATGTACATGTAGTACATGCAGACACCGAGGCCCCCCAGCATGCCGATGATGGCGCCCAGCTTGTTCGCGCGCTTCCAGAACACACCGAGCACCAGCGCCGGGAAGAAGGACGAGGCCGCCAGCGAGAAGGCCGCGCCGACCAGGAACAGGATGTCGCCCGGCTTCAGGCTGGTCACATAGGCCGCGATCAAGGCCACCACCAGCAGCAAGGCCTTGGACACCACCAGGCGGCGGGTCGTGGGCGCGTTCGGGTCGATCATCTTGTAATAGACGTCGTGCGACAGCGCATTGGCGATGGTCAGCAGCAAGCCGTCGGCGGTGGACAGCGCCGCGGCCAGACCGCCGGCCGCCACCAGACCCGAGATCACGTACGGCAGGCCGGCGATTTCCGGCGTGGCCAGCACGACGAGGTCAGTGCCGATGACGATTTCCGCCAGCTGCACGATGCCATCCTTGTTGATGTCCGAGATCGCCATCAAGGTCTTGTCCACCGCCGCCCAGTTCGACACCCAGGCGGGCAATTGGGCGAAGCTGGAACCAACCAGGTTGTGATAGACCTCGTACTTGACCAGGATGCCGAGCGCGGGCGCCGTGAAGTAAAGCAGGAAGATGAAGAACAGCGACCAGAACACCGACACGCGCGCCTCCTTCACCGACGGCGTCGTGTAGTAGCGCATCAGGATGTGCGGCAGCGCGGCCGTGCCAACCATCAGGCACAAGACCAGCACCAGGAAGTTCTTCTTCGCCTTGGCGCGGTTCTTCTCGATCTCCTCGGGCGTCTTGCCGGCAGCGGGGAACGGCTCGGCATGGGCCTTGACCGGCGCGGCGCGCGCAGCAATGCCCTTGTCCTTGGTCCACGCGGCCTTGGCCGCGGCGGCGTCGGCCGGGAAGTCCTTCACAGCTTTTTCCGCTGCCTCGATCGCCTTGCCATCCGGCGTTTCCGCGGCCTTCAGCGCGGCCACCTTGTCCTCGAGCTTCTTCTTCTCCTCGGCCAGGAACGCCGCGCCGCCCGCCTCCAGGCCCTTGAGCTTGGCGTCGGCGGCGGCAGCCCGCTCGCGGAAGATTGCCCGCACGGACTCCTCGGCCGCGCCCTTGGGGCTCGCCTTGTCGTTGAACTCCTTCTCCAGCGCGCTCACTTTCGGCAGCGCAGTCGTGTAGGCGGAAATCTGCGCGATCGGGTTGCCGGTGTCTTTCACCGACAGCCACACCACCGGGATCATGTAGGCGACGATCAGAATGATGTACTGAGCCACCTGCGTCCACGTCACCGCCTTCATCCCGCCCAGGAACGAGCAGACGAGGATGCCAGCCAGGCCAACGAACACGCCGATACCGAACTCGAGTCCGGTAAACCGGCTGGTGATCAGTCCAACGCCGTAGATCTGGGCAATGACATAGGTGAACGAGCAGATGACCGCGGCGACGACACCGATGAAGCGCGGGATGTTGCCGCCATAGCGCTCGCCCAGGAAGTCGGGAATGGTGAACTGGCCGAACTTGCGCAGGTAGGGCGCCAGGAACAGCGCCACCAGGCAGTAACCGCCGGTCCAGCCCATGACGAACGCCAGCCCGTCATAGCCCGATGCATACAAGGTGCCGGCCATGCCGATGAAGCTGGCGGCGGACATCCAGTCGGCGCCGGTCGCCATGCCGTTGAACAGCGCCGGCACGCGCCGGCCGGCGACGTAGTACTCCGACACTTCCGCCGTCTTCGACATGAAACCGATGCCGGCGTAGAGCAGGATGGTGGCGAACAGGAACATGTAGCCGAGCGTCTTGTTCGGCACGCCGAGCTGCTCGAGGATGGCGACCAGCACGACGAAGGCGACGAAGCCGCCCGTGTAGAAAGTGTAGTAGCGCTTCAGCTGATTGAAGAAGGCCTTGTTGCTCTGGGCTGCGGTAGCCATCAGTCATCCTCCCCTTCGTGGACGCCGTATTCCTTGTCCATGTTGTTCATGTAGCGGGCGTAGAACCAGATGATCACCACGTAGACGATCAAGGCCCCCTGCGCGCCCATGTAGAAGCCCAGCGGGCCGATGATATTGATCTCGTTCAGTTCGCGCGCGTACCAGCCGAACACGAACGTGACGACGAACCAGATCGCGAGCAATATGGCCGTAATCTTGAGGTTACGGTCCCAGTACTCGACATGCCTCTGCGTCAGTTGCATGAAAGTCTCCTCCTTTGGTTATACGCCGGCCCAATGCCACAGCCGGGGCCGATTTCGCCAGAGGAAGCTGACGATCAGCTTACGGAAATTTGCGGCAACGCAGCGAACGGAGTGACCATCAAGACTGGAGACAACGCCATGGTCGGCCACCGCAGCCTTTGCGCACGCAGCAACAGACCACGCAAATAATTCAGGAATCCAAGCCGCCAGCGTCGCGCGTCACGCCGATGGCTGCGGTCGCCAGGCCGGGCAGTTCGAGCACGACACGCGTGCCAACTCCGTTGGGGCCCGGGCCAAGCCTCAGGTCGGCCTGGTGCAGTTCGGCGATCTCGCGGCAAATCGGCAAGCCGAGGCCGCTGCCGTCGGCATTGGTGCCAAGCACCCGATAGAAGCGCTCGAAAACGCGCTCCCGATCTTCCGGCGGCACGCCAATGCCGGAATCCTCGACTTCGGCGATGACGTGCTCGCCACTGTCATCGGACCGCGTCCACAGGGTCACATGGCCGCCAGCGGGCGTGTACTTGACGGCATTGTCGAGGAGGTTGTTCAGCAGTTCGCGCAGCAGCAGCGGCACGCCGTGCACGGGGAGCGGCTGCTGCCAACCTTCGAAACCGAGATCGACCCGCTTGGCGCGCGCCCGCATGGCCCAGTCGAGCGCCACGTCGCGGCCAAGGGCCTCCATATCCACGCGTTCGAAACGATGAATCTTGTCATGGCTGGATTCGGCCCTGGCCAGGGTCAGCAACTGGTTGATCAGATGGCCGGCGCGCTCCGCCGCCTGGGCGATCTGCTCCACGGAGCGCCGCAATTGCTCCGGATCCTTTTCGGCGACCGCCAGGTCCGCCTGCATGCGCAGGCCGGTCAAGGGCGTGCGCATCTGATGCGCGGCATCGGCGATGAAGCGTTGCTGCGCCTGCAGATTCTCCTCCAGCCTTGCCATCAGCTCATTGAACGAGCGGATCATCGGCTGGAGTTCCTCGGGAATGCGACGGGTATTGATCGGCGACAGGTCCCCGGGACGGCGCTCGGCCATCTTGGCGCGCAGGCGGTTGAGCGGGCTCAAACCGCGCGAAAGCCCGAGCCAGACCAGCACCACCGCCATCGGCAGTATGGCGAACTGGGGCAGCAGCACCCCCGAGATGATTTGCGAGGCCAGCGCCTCGCGCTTGTGCCGCGTTTCCGCGACCTGAATGATGATCCAGCGCTGACCGGCATCGAGCGCATGGACCTGGTAGGCCACGCGCAGCGATTCGCCGTCGAGACGCTCGTCCCGGAAGCGCACCGTCTCGAACACCGGCTCGTTTTCGCCCGATGGCGCCGGCAGGCTTTCATCGCCGGCCAGCAGTTCACCACGGGCGCCGCGTACCTGGAACACGAGTTTGTCCTCGCTGTCGCCACCGCCATGAAGCAGGGCCCCTGCGTATGCGGGCAGATCGACGACGACCTGATCGCCTTCCAGACGCGTCAGACGGGCGATGGTCGAAACATTCTCGGTCAGGACACGATCATAGGGTCGGTCGGCGATCTGGTTGGCCACGTGATGCGTCGCGGCGATGCTGATCGGCCACAACAGCAACAGTGGCGCCAGCATCCAGTCGAGGATTTCGCCGAACAGCGAGTTGGGTTCGCTGGGAGGGCCGAATACCGGCGTCCGCCTCGGCTTCGCCGCCTTGCTGTCCTTCCCGGCCCGACTGGCTGGCCACTCCGCCTCAGGCGCTCCCATGGGTCTCGCCTGTCTTTTCCAGGCAATAGCCGAGTCCGCGAATGGTGGCGATGCGCACGCCGGCCGACTCGAGTTTCTTGCGCAGGCGGTGCATATAGACCTCGATGGCGTTGGTGCTCACCTCTTCGCCCCAGCCGCAAAGATGGTCCACCAACTGCTCCTTGCTGACCAATCGACCTGCGCGGAGCATGAGCACTTCCAGCACCGCCATCTCCCGGGCGGACAGATCGACCAGTTGTCCGGAAACCTTGACGATGCGCTCGGTCTGGTCGTAGCAGAGATCACCGAATTCGATGCGATTGGCATGGCCGGTACCCCGCCGGGTCAGCGCGCGCACGCGCGCCTCGAGCTCCGGCAAGGCAAAAGGCTTCGTCAGGTAGTCGTCGGCGCCCGCGTCGAGACCGCGCACGCGCTCCTCGACGCCATCCTGGGCGGTCAGGATCAGCACGGGAACCGCGCACTTGCGCGCGCGCAGGCGGCGCAGAACCTCGATGCCAGGCAATTTGGGCAGCCCGAGGTCGAGAATCAGCAAATCGAAAGCCTGCGACAGCACGGCGGTGTCGGCATCCAGGCCGTTATCGACGCGATCGACGGCGTAGCCGGCCTTGCGCAGCGCCCGCACCAGCCCGTCGGCGATGATCGGGTCGTCCTCGGCAAGCAGAACTCTCATGGCACTCTTACCTCCCGCCCGACGCGTGGCCCGCCCTCGGAAAAGTCGCGGCGCCGGCTTGGACGATGGATTGTAAGGGTTCCGTCAGCGAATGCCCACGCAAAACAAACGCCCCGCACGGTTTCCCGACGCGGGGCGCTGCCAGTAGGAAGGTGGGTCACGGGAGGGAACCTGGGTTCCCTCCTGTTCCTGCCTGCCGGGGGATGTAATCGAGGATTACATCCCCATGTCCATGCCACCCATGCCGCCCATGCCGCCCATGCCGCCCGGCATGCCACCGGCCGGCTTGTCTTCCTGCAGCTCGGCGACCATGGCATCGGTCGTGAGCATCAGGCCAGCCACGGAGGCCGCGTTCTGCAGGGCCGTGCGGGTGACCTTGGTCGGGTCGAGCACACCCATCGCCACCATGTCGCCGTACTCGCCGGTGGCGGCGTTGTAGCCATAGTTGCCCTTGCCCTCGGCGACCTTGTTCACCACCACGGAGGGCTCGTCGCCGGCGTTGGCGACGATTTCGCGCATCGGCTGCTCGAGGGCGCGCAGGACGATCTTGACGCCGGCATCCTGGTCGTGGTTGTCACCCTTGACCGCGACGGCGGAACGCGCGCGCAACAGGGCAACGCCGCCGCCGGCGACGATGCCTTCCTCAACCGCGGCGCGCGTGGCGTGCAGCGCGTCTTCGACGCGGGCCTTCTTTTCCTTCATCTCGACTTCGGTGGCGGCACCGACCTTGATCAGCGCCACGCCGCCGGCCAGCTTGGCCACGCGCTCCTGCAGCTTCTCCTTGTCGTAGTCGCTGGTGGCTTCCTCGATCTGCACGCGAATCTGCGTCACACGCGCCTTGATGGCGTCCTCGGAACCGGCGCCGTCGATGATGATGGTATTTTCCTTGGCGATCTCAACGCGCTTGGCCTGGCCCAGATCCTTCAGCGTGGCCTTCTCCAGGGAAAGACCGACTTCCTCGGCGATCACCGTGCCGCCAGTCAGGATGGCGATGTCCTCCAGCATGGCCTTGCGGCGATCACCGAAGCCCGGGGCCTTGACGGCGACGGTCTTCAGAATGCCACGGATGTTGTTGACCACCAGGGTGGCCAGCGCCTCGCCCTCGACGTCCTCGGCGACGATCAGCAACGGACGGCCGGCCTTGGCGACTTGCTCGAGCACGGGCAGCAGGTCGCGGATGTTGGATACCTTCTTGTCGTGCAACAGCACGAAGGGGTTGTCCAGGACGGCGATCTGCTTGTCCGGGTTGTTGATGAAGTAGGGCGACAGGTAGCCGCGGTCGAACTGCATGCCTTCGACGACTTCCAGCTCGTTGTTGAGCGATTTGCCATCCTCGACGGTGATGACGCCTTCCTTGCCGACCTTGTCCATGGCCTGGGCGATGATGTCGCCGATCGAGCTGTCGGAGTTGGCCGAAATCGAACCCACCTGGGCGATTTCCTTGCTGGTCGTGCAGGGCTTGGAGATCTTCTTCAGTTCCTCGGTGACGGCGATCACGGCCTTGTCGATGCCGCGCTTCAGGTCCATCGGGTTCATGCCGGCGGTGACGTACTTCATGCCTTCGCGAACAATCGATTGCGCCAGCACGGTCGCCGTGGTGGTGCCGTCGCCGGCGACATCAGATGTCTTGGAAGCGACTTCCTTGACCATCTGCGCGCCCATGTTGGCGAACTTGTCCTTCAGTTCGATTTCCTTGGCGACGGAAACGCCGTCCTTGGTGACGGTCGGCGCGCCGAACGAGCGCTCCAGCACGACGTTGCGGCCCTTGGGACCGAGGGTGACCTTGACGGCGTCGGCGAGGATATTCACCCCCTCGACCATGCGGGAGCGGGCGGAATCGCCGAACTTGACTTCTTTGGCTGCCATTTAGTTTCTCTCCAGTAGATTCGTTTGATTAGGCTTCGACGACGCCCATGATGTCTTCTTCGCGCATGACGAGCAGTTCCTCGCCCTCGACCTTGACGGCCTGGCCGGAATACTTGCCGAACAGCACGCGGTCGCCGGCCTTGAGGGCCATCGGGCGGACCTTGCCGTCGTCGAGGATCTTGCCCGTGCCGACGGCGATGACTTCACCTTGGTCGGGCTTTTCACCGGCGGTGTCGGGAATGACGATGCCACTGGCGGTGGTACGCTCGGCTTCGACGCGCTTGACGATCACGCGGTCATGCAAAGGACGAATTTTCATGCAGTTATCTCCTGTTTTACTCACTCAACGCAGGTGTTTCCCTGCCGACTGGATTTCGGGTGTAAAGCGCTGTTGCTAGCACTCGGCACCAACGAGTGCCAAATAATAGGGGCGACCCCAGGGCTTTGCAAGGGGTGCTTTCGCTTATGCTTGGAATTTTCCGCCGCTCGATGAGCGCGACCAAGGAATTGTCATGCGCTTGAAGATGCCGCGTTTCGCCGCATTACCGATTTTCCTGGCCATCCTGGCCTTGCCCGGTCATGCTGGGGAGTCTGGCGAGAACGGCCGGCATGCCGAGTTCAAGGCGTTGGCCAAGGAGGCTTTCGTCTACGGCTATGCCACCGTCGATAGCTACAACATCCTCTACAACTACGCGCTGAATCCGAGTTCCCCCGAGTACAAGGCGCCGCTGAACAAGATCAGTCATGTTCGCGACGTGGCCACCCCCGCGGAGCGGACCATCGTCGCACCCAACGTCGACAGCCCCTACTCCTATGCCTGGCTCGACCTGCGCACCGAGCCGATGGTGCTCTCCATGCCGACTTTCGAGAGTTCCCGTTACGTCAGCCTGCAACTCATCGATGCCTATACGTACATCATCGGTTACGTGACGCCGCGCACGAATGGCAACGTCGGCGGCAATTTCCTCGTGGCCGGCCCCGGCTGGAACGGCGCGGCGCCGGCGGGCATCAGGACGGTGTTCCGCTCGCCGAGCGAGTTGGCGCTTGCCTTCTATCGCACGCAACTGTTCGACGCGGCCGACAAGCCGCGGGTTCATGCGCTTCAGTACCAGTACCGCGTGACGCCGCTTTCCGCCTTCCTCGGCCAACCGGCGCCCGCCGCGGCGCCGGCGCCGCGGCCGGTGCCCGGACTGGATGTGCGCAAGGAGCCGGCTTCACCGCGCTTCTTCGCCATCCTTAACTGGATGCTGCAATACATGCCGACCCTGCCGGAGGACCGTGCCTTGCGCGAACGGCTGGCGCGCATCGGCATCGAAGCGGGCCGCGACTTCGTCCCCGCCCCGGCCGACCAGGCGGCCCTGGACGAGGGCATGCGCGCCGGCCTTGCCGACCTGGTGGCCAGGATCAGGCGCACCCGCTCGTCGGCGGAACTCTTCGGCAGCCGCGAACGCCTGAAGGACGACCCCCTGACGCGCGCCGCCGCCGCCATGGCCGGCATCTACGGCAACGCGGAAGAGGAATTCCTCGGCATCGGCTACCCCGCCGACGCCGAAGGCAAGCCCTTCGACGGCCATGAACGCTACCGCATCAGCTTCGCCGCCGACCGGCTGCCGCCGGTGGGCGCCTTCTGGTCGATCACCGTCTATGGTGCCGACCAGTTTCTTTACGCCAACCCCATCGGTCGCCACAAGATCGGCTCGTCGATGCTCGCCGACCTGAAGCGGGATCCCGACAACGGCATCACCCTGTTCGTCCAGCACGACTCCCCGGGGCCCGAATGGCAAGCCAACTGGCTGCCCGTGCCGCCCGGGCCCTTCGGATTGACGTTCCGCACTTACCTGCCAGGACTGCCGATTCGTACCGGCGAATGGCAGGCGCCACCGGTCGTGCGCCAGCCCAACTGACACGCAGCCTGCGAGGCCGACCACGCCGCCATGACGCCATCCATGTTCCTCAGGTTTCTCGCATTCCTGATTCCGGCGATGGCCGCCCTGTCGGTCGCCGCCCGGCCGGAAACCAGCCTGCCCCCGACGGTAGCCAAGGCGCTGGCCGCCGCCCAGATTCCATCCTCGGCGGTCGGCGTGGTGGTTCAGGAGGTCGGTGCGACGACACCGCGCCTGGAACTCAACGCCGGCACCGCGATGAATCCCGCCTCGACCATGAAGCTGGTCACCACCCTGGCCGCGCTGGAGTTGCTCGGCCCCGCCTATACTTGGAAGACCAGCGCCTGGAGCAACGCACCGCTCGACAACGGCGTGCTGGCCGGCGACCTGGTGCTGCGCGGCGGCGCCGACCCACGGCTGACTTTCGAACAGTTCTGGCTGCTGCTGCGGCAGGTGCGCGCCCGCGGCGTGCGCCAGATCGCCGGCGATCTGGTGCTCGACCGCGGCCTGATCGCCGCCGCCGAGGCCGACAGCCATTTCGACGACAAGCCGCTGCGGCCCTACAACGTCAGTCCCGACGCGCTCCTGCTCAACTTCAAGGCCGTGCGGCTGCGCCTGGTGCCCGATGCCGACAAGCAAACGGTGATGGCGCTGGCGGAGCCCGAGCCGGTGAATCTCGACATCACCAACCTGATCAAGCTGCGCGCCGGCAACGGCGGCTGCGGCGACTGGAAGGAAAGCCTGCGCGCCGACCTGAGCCAGCACGCCAACCGCTGGCGACTGGTGCTGACCGGCGGTTATCCGGCCGCCTGCGGCGAAAAAACCTGGAACCATGGCCTGCTGCCGCATCCGGCCTACATCCACGGCGTGTTCGAGCAGCTCTGGCGGGAACTTGGGGGCAGCCTCAGGGGCGACGTACGCGACGGCGCCGTACCGGCTGACGCGCGCCAACTCGGCGAAATCGAGTCGCCAAGCCTGGCCGAGATCGTACGTGACATCAACAAGTATTCCAACAACGTGATGGCCCGCCAGCTGTTCCTGACCCTGGGCATCGAATCCCTGGCCGAGCGCGGCCGCAGGCCGGCGCGCACCGAGGATGCCGACGCCGCCGTGCGCGGCTGGCTGGACAGCCGTGGTCTGCGCTTTCCCGAACTGGTGCTCGACAACGGCTCCGGGCTTTCGCGCCGCGAACGCATTGCGGCGGGCAACCTGGCCCGCCTGCTCTCGGTCGCCTGGCAAAGTCCGCTGATGCCGGAATTCGTCGCTTCGCTGCCGCTCAACGCCGTCGACGGCACCATGAAGAAGCGGCTCAACGGCAACGGCATCACCGGCCGGGCCCACATCAAGACCGGCACGCTGGAAGGCGTCAAGACCATCGCCGGCTATGTGCTCGACCGGAACGGCCGGCAGCAGATCGTGGTCTTCCTGGTCAACCACGCCAACGCCGGCGCCGCCCAAGCCGCGCAGGACGCGCTGCTGACGTGGGTTTACGAAAGCGCCAGGTGACGCGGCGGCCGCGCTGAACTAGTCCTTGCAGTCGGCCTTGCAGGCCGCACCGACGCACTCGCTGCCACCCTCGACCTTGCAGGCGGCGTGCGTGCGATGAACGAAGACGATTCCCTCGCCGTAGTCACAGGCGACACGGGTCAGCCTGGCCACCTTGCTCGTCGTGATGCCGCGGGCCCTCGCCGCCTGGATGGTGGCCGATGCGAGGTCGCAGGACAGGTAAGCCTGGAATTCCCCGCCAGCCGCCTCCCACAAGGCGATGTTCTTCACCTTGCGGTAGTTCTGGTAGCTGACGCAGGTATCCATGTCCTTGGCGTACAAGCGCGAGTTGTCGCTGCAAAAGCCGTTGAAGGTGTATTGGAGCTCCTCTTCGCTCGGGCAGGGCGCCACCTGGACCGCCTTGGCGAGATCGGGGCATGACACTTCGCCGGCCGATGCCAGTGCGGGGAAAACGATACCGGCGGCGAGCAGGATGAAACAACGGTTCATGGAGACTCCTCGATGTCAGGCAGCGGGAACGGGCATGGAGCGCTGGCCGGACAGGGCGATCCAGCCGCGGACCACCCGGTAGAGCAGCCAGAGGCTGAGCACGCCCCAGATGACCAGCGCCACCGGAATGCCAATGAACGTGAAGAACAGCACCATGCCTCCCCCCGCCCACGCCGCCGCGTACCAGAAGGTGCGCAACTGCCAGCGCCAGTGGGATTCGAGCCAGGTACCGCGAACGTTGCCGCGCGTCACGTAGTTGATGATGACGGCGATGATCGACGGCCAGCCGAAGAGGAAACCGCCGATGATCGTGGTGGAACCGAGCAGTCCGCCGAACGCGGAAAAGGCATGCAGCGCGTACATCACGTGACACCACGCCTTCGCGCCGCCGAGATCCTGTCCCGCCGCGATCGGCTCGCCATTGTGGTCATAGTCGGCCATGGCCCGCTCCTTCAAAGTCCCAGATTCTGCCAGATCGCATCGACGCGCCGCTTCACGTCCTCGTCCATGGCGATCGGCCGCCCCCACTCGCGGCCGGTTTCGCCCGGCCACTTGTTCGTCGCATCGATGCCCATCTTGCTGCCCAGCCCCGCGACCGGCGCGGCAAAGTCCAGATAATCTATGGGCGTTCCTTCGGCGATCAAGGTGTCGCGCGCCGGGTCGACCCGCGTGGTCAGCGCCCACACCACCTCCTTCCACTCGCGGATGTCGATGTCGTCATCCACCACGACGATGAACTTGGTGTACATGAACTGGCGCAGGAAACTCCAGATGCCGAACATCATGCGCTTGGCGTGGCCGGGGTATTGCTTCTTCATGCTCACCACGGCGAGGCGATAGGAACAGCCTTCCGGCGGCAGGTAGAAATCGACAATCTCGGGAAACTGCTTGCGCAGGAGCGGCACGAAGACTTCGTTGAGCGCCACGCCCAGCATCGCCGGCTCGTCCGGCGGCTTCCCGGTGTAGGTCGAGTGGTAGATCGGATTGGAGCGCATCGTCATGCGCTCGATGGTGAACACCGGAAACGAGGCCTGCTCGTTGTAGTAGCCGGTGTGATCTCCATAGGGTCCCTCGACCGCGGTTTCGCTGGGATGAATCACGCCTTCCAGCACGATCTCGCTTGATGCCGGCACTTGCAGGTCCGAGCCGATGCAGGTCACCAGTTCGGTCTTGCTCCCGCGCAGCAGCCCCGCGAACTGGTATTCGGACAGCGAATCGGGCACCGGGGTGACCGCGCCGAGGAGGGTCGCCGGATCGGCGCCGATCGCCACGGCGACCGGGAACGGCTGGCCGGGGTTCTTCTCGCAATGGTCGCGGAAATCGAGCGCGCCGCCGCGATGGGCCAGCCAGCGCATGATCACCTTGTTCGACGCAATCACCTGCTGGCGATAGATGCCCAGATTCTGCCGTGCCCTCGAATCCGCCAACCCCTGCGGCCCGCGCGTCACCGTCAGGCCCCAGGTGATCAGCGGCGCCACGTCGCCCGGCCAGCAGGTCTGGATCGGCAGGCGCGACAGGTCGACGTCCTTGCCTTCCCGGACGATTTCCTGGCACGGCGCCGACGACAGTTCCTTCGGCGCCATGTTGAGCACCTGCTTCAACACGGGCAGCTTTTCCCAGGCATCGCGCAATCCCTTGGGCGGCTCCGGCTCCTTCAGGTAGGCCAGCAGTTCGCCGACCTGGCGCAGCGCCACGACTGACTCCTGGCCCATGCCCAGCGCCACGCGCCGCGCGGTACCGAACAGATTGCCGAGCACGGGAATCGAATGCCCTTTCGGCTTCTCGAACAGAATGGCCGGGCCGCCGGCGCGCAGCACGCGATCACAAACCTCGGTCATTTCCAGCCGGGGATCGACTTCGACGCCGACGCGCTTCAGCTCGCCGAGCTGTTCGAGTTGGGCGATGAAATCGCGCAAGTCCTTGTACTTCACAGCAGCGGCCTCAGGTTGAGTTCGCCGACGATGCCGGCGAACACGGCGCCGCCCAGCCAGTTGTTATGCAGGAAGGCCTTGAAGCAGGCCATGCGTTCGCGGCCGCGGATCAGCGTCCAGTGGTAGAGCGCGATGCCGGTGGCCACGGCCAGTCCGCTGAAGTAGAACGCCCCATAGTGAAGTTGCGTGCCGATCCAGGTCAGGATGGCGATGGCGATGCCGTAGCAGAGCGTCACCGCCGCCACGTCGAAGCGGCCGAAAGTGATCGCCGAGGTCTTGATGCCGATCTTCAGGTCGTCATTGCGGTCCACCATGGCGTACTCGGTGTCATAGGCGATGGCCCAGGCGATATTGGCGGCCAACATCCACCAGCCGAGCGGCGGCACGGTGTCCTGCACCGCCACGAAGGCCATGGGGATGCCGAAACCGAACGCGATTCCCAGGTAAGCCTGCGGGATGGCGAAGAAGCGCTTGGTGAACGGGTACGAGACGGCCAGGAACAGGGCCACGCAGGCCAGCAGCCAGACCCGCTTCGACAGCGGCAGGATCAGCAGCGCCGACAGCACCGTGAGCGTTGCGGCCAGCAGCAGCGTCTCGCCGACACTGACTTTCCCCGAGGTCAGCGGACGCTCCCGCGTGCGCTCGACATGGCGGTCGAAATCGCGATCGGCATAGTCGTTGATCACGCAGCCGGCGGAGCGCATCAGCACCGTGCCGAGGATGAATATCCACGCCAGCAGCCAACCGGGACGCCCTTCCGACGCGATCCACAATGCCCACAGCGTCGGCCAAAGCAGCAGCAGGATGCCGATGGGCTTGTCCAGCCGCATCAGCCGTTCGTAAAGATCGAGTTTTTCCCGGACCAGCGCGAGATTCATGCGTCGGATTCTACTGCCGCCCGACGGCCGCGCCCGGCATCGACCCCGCGCAGGATCAGCAAACCGACGACGAACCAGCTGCCGGTGACCAGGATCGCCAGCCGGTGGTCGCCACCCGATATCCAGGTGACCGCGCCGTAGGTGAGCGGCCCGAGGATCGACGAGAACTTGACGGCCAGACCCCAGAGGCCGAAGAACTCCGCATGGCGCGCCGGCGGCGCCAGTGTGCCGACCAGCGCCCGCGCCGCCGACTGGCTGGCGCCCAGGCACAGGCCGGCAATGTTGGCGGACAGCCAGAACAGTGCCGGGCCCTCCGCTTTCCACGCCAGCAGGATCATGACGATCCAGCCGACCAGCGTCGCGGCGATGGCGCGCACGTGGCCGATGCGATCCTGCACGTGGCCGAACACGAAGGCGCCGATGGCGGCCGTGATATTCACGAGGAACACGAGCTTGATGGTGTCGGCTGTCTTGAAGTCCATCGCCTGCTCGGCGTAGATCGCCGCCAGCGCAATCACCGCCTGGATGCCGGCCTGGTAGAAGACGATGCAGAGCATGAAGCGGCGCATGTCCGGAAAGCGGCGCGCGTGGCGCCAGGTCTCGCGCAGGCGCGCGACCGCCGCACCGAATCCTGGAACGGCATCGGCCGGCAGGGGTTTGGCGCGCTCGCGCAGGAACAGGAAAGTCGGCAGGCTGGCGATGGCGAACAGCGCCGCCGTGATCAGCAGGGTCACGGGCACGAAGTCGGCCGCGCCCTGGCCCTGCGCCTGCGCCCAGGTCACGTAGGCAAGACAGGCGCCGAGGCTGAAGAGGCCGCCGAGGTAACCGAGGCTCCAGCCGTAGCCGGACACCTTGCCGAGCGCCTCCTCATCCGCCAGTTCGGGCAGGAAGGCGGCGATCAGGTTCTCGCCGCTGCCGAAGCAGTAGTTCGAGAACACAAGGAAGATCACGGCCGGCGCCAGTGCGCCCGGCCCGGCGAACATCAGACCCGCCGTGCCGAGCACGCAGCCGGCGGTGGTCGCCAGCAGCCAGCGCTTCTTGGCGGCGCGCGCGTCGGCGTGCGCCCCGACCAGCGGCGCGGTGAGCATGATGAGCAAGTAGGAAGCCGACAGCGCCAGCGTCCACGCAAAGGTGGCCCACGGCGCGTTGCCGGCGACCACCGAAACGAAGTAGGCGTTGAAGATCGCCGTGATCACGACCGTCGTGTAGCCCGAGTTGGCGAAGTCGTACATGGCCCAGGCCCAGGCCTCGCGTTTGCTCACGCCGGTCGCCAATGTCTTCGCGCTCATGCCTTCAGCAACTCCTCTCTTCCCGCCAGCCAGCGCCCGAGATGCGCGTCGGCCGCCTGCGGTTGATCGCGCAGCAACTCTTCCGCCACCGTGCGCGCCTCTTCCACCAGTCTTGTGTCTTCGAGATCGGCAAAGCGCAGCAGCGGCACGCCGCTCTGCCGGCTGCCGATGAACTCGCCGGGGCCGCGCAGATGCAGGTCGAGACGGGCGATCTCGAAACCATCCGTGTTCTCGTAGATCGCCTTCAGCCGGGCGCGCGCATTCTCGCCCAGCGGCCGGGCGTAGAGCAGGATGCAGGCCGAATCGTGGGCGCCGCGGCCGACGCGACCGCGCAGCTGGTGCAACTGGGCGAGGCCGAAACGTTCGGCGTGCTCGATCACCATCAGGCTGGCGTTCGACACATCCACGCCGACCTCGATCACCGTCGTCGCCACCAGCACCTGCATATCGCCGCGCACGAACGCCGCCATCACGGCCGCCTTCTCGTCGGCCTTCAGGCGGCCATGCACGAGGCCGACCTTGATGTCGGGCAACTCGGCAGTCAGGCGCGCGTAGGTTTCCTCGGCGGTCTTCAGCTGCAGCGCCTCGGACTCCTCGATCAGCGGGCAGACCCAGTAGGCCTGCCGACCGGCGCGACAGGCATCGTGCACCCGCGCGATCACCTGGTCGCGGCGCGCTTCGTCCACGAGCTTGGTCACCACGGGCGTACGACCGGGCGGCAGTTCGTCGAGCACCGACACATCGAGGTCGGCGTAGTAGCTCATCGCCAGCGTGCGCGGAATCGGCGTTGCCGACATGGTGAGCTGGTGCGCGCTCTGCCCTTTCTTCTTCAGGGCCAGGCGTTGCTGGACGCCGAAGCGATGCTGCTCGTCGACGATAGTCAGGCCGAGTCGCTCGAACTCGATGCCCGCCTCGATCAGCGCGTGCGTGCCCACTGCCAGTGGCGTCTCGCCACGACTGACTTTCGCGCGCCACTCGTCGCGCTGCTTCTTCTTGACGCTGGCGGCGAACCAGGCCACGTCGATGCCCAGCGGCGCCAGCCAGGCGGAGAGTTTGCGATAGTGCTGCTCGGCGAGAATCTCGGTCGGCGCCATCAGCGCCGCCTGGTGGCCGGCTTCCACCGCCTGCAGCATGGCCAGCGCCGCGACCACCGTCTTGCCGCTACCGACATCACCCTGCAGCAGCCGGGCCATCGGATGCGGCTGTGCCAGATCATTGGCGATCTCGTGCCAGACACGCTGCTGCGCACCGGTCAGCTTGAACGGCAGGCTGGCCAACAACTTCTGCGTCAGCCGGCCGGCCGCCTTCAGCATCGGCGCGCCACGCGCCCGACGCGCCGTGTACGCACGCCGCAGCGAGAGTTGCTGCGCCAGCAGTTCGTCGAAGGCGATGCGCCGCCAAGCCGGATGATGGCGCGCCTCGATGTCGGCCAGCGATACGTCCGGCGGCGGCTGATGCAGGAAGCGCAGGCTTGCGCCAAAGTCAGCCATGGCGAGACGCCGCCGAATCGGCTCGGGCAGCGTGTCGGCCAGATCCGCTTGATCGAGGGCGTGCTGGATCAGCTTACGCAGCACGCCTTGCGACAACCCTGCCGTAGTTGGATAAATCGGCGTCAGCCGGTCGGGCAGCGGCTCATCGCCACGGATGACGCGAAAGCGTGGATGGATCATCTCGTCGCCAAAGAAGCCGCCGCGGAGTTCGCCGAACACCCGCAGCCGCGCACCGGCCGCCAGCGCCTTCTGCTGGCTCGGATAGAAGTTGAGGAAGCGCATGACCATCGCCCCGCTTGCATCCTTCACGCGGGCGACAAGCTGCCGGCGCGGCCGGTAGGCGATCTCGCTCGACACCACCTCGACTTCGAACTGGGCCGGCACGCCGGGCAGCACATCGCGGATTGCCGTCAGCCGCGTCTCGTCCTCGTAGCGCAGCGGCAGGTGCAGCAGCAGGTCGACATCGGTGAACAGACCGAGGCGCGCCAGTTTCTCCGCCACCGTGGCGGAAACGCCGCCGATGCGGGGCTGCTCAGCCGACAACGAGTATCGCGTCCGCCTCGACCAGTGCGCCGCGCGGCAGTTCCTTGACGCCGACGGCGGCCCGCGCCGGATAGGGCTGGGCGACGTACTGCGCCATGACGTCGTTCACCCTGGCGAAGTTGGCGAGGTCGGTGACGTAGATGTTGAACTTGACGGCATCGTCGAGCGTAGCGCCGGCGGCGGCGGCGACGGCCTTGAGGTTCTCGAACACGCGCACGATCTGCCCGTCGATGCCCTCGACCATCTGCATGGTCGCCGGATCGAGGCCGATCTGGCCCGACAGGTAAACGGTGTTGCCCGCCCCATGAGCAACGGAAACTGCCTGCGAATAGGTGCCGATGGCGGCGGGAGCGTTTGACGTAGCGATGATGTTCTTCACGTTGTGTCCTCTATTTGCGCGCGGCCACGATCAGGCCCGGCTCCATGCCGAGCGACTTGAGCTTTTCCCTCGCCTGCTCCGCCTCGCGGCGGCTGGCGAAGGGGCCGACCTGGACGCGCGCCTCGATGTGCGCCGGCACGCCGGCCGCCTCCAGCCGCGTCTTCAGCTCCTCGGCATTGGCGAGATTGTTGAACACGCCCATCTGCAACTGGAAGTGCCGCGACGACTCGGTCGCCTGGGCGATCGGCCGCGATGCCGTGGGCATGGTCGCGACTTCCTTCGGCGGCACCGCCCGGGCGATGTCGCGCACCGCGTCCGGCTTCGGCGTCGCCGCCGGCTCGGCGGGACGCATGGCCGCATTCTGGGCACGGGCGGGCATGGTCAGCGGACGCTCGTCGGCGCGCGGCCGGCTGATCGGCGTCTCGGTATCCTCGGGGACCGCAGCGACATCGGCTTGCTCCACCACGTCGACGACGGCCGGCTCGGTCGGTTGCTCGATCGGCTTGACCGGCGGCTCGACGCGGGCCACCGGCGCGACGCGCTGCTCGTCCCGCCCCGATTGTCCGTCGAACAGCATCAGCGCCGCCAGCAGGGCGACGACTAGCACGGCGGCCACGCCGACGCGCTTGAGCAGGCTGCGCCTGAGCGCCTCGTCACCGTCCGGCAGGTTCGGCGGCTGCGTATCCTGTTCCGTCATGATCATCCTCGTCGTCAAATATTCTTTCGTCCCGGTTCATGGCCAGCACCAGTTCGGCCTCGGCCACCGAAATGCCGCACTCATCGGCAACGCCGCGGGCGTCGAAGCCGCGCTCGGCCAACGCGGCCGCTTCGGCGTAATGGGACGTCACCCGCCGCTGGACGCGCGCGTTCCTGAGTTCGTCCAGTTCCCGGCGCAAGGTTGCCATCTCGATGCGCAGTTGCCCGACCTCCGTCTCGAGTTCGTGCCAGGCCAGCTGGCCGGCGAAGTCGGACTCGCGGCCGTCGCCGGCCGCCGGGCCGGCGGCCTTCCCGATCCCGGGAACATCCAGCCGATCATCATCGATCCGGACCGACAGCGAACTGGCCAGAAAATCCGGCGGCTCGCCAGCGACCAATGGCGGCGGCGCGACGGCAACGGCCTCGCGGCGGCGCTTCAGGCGCGCCAGGCCCAGCAGCGCCACCACGAGGTACACCGCCACGACCACGACCGCCAGCAGCAGACCTTCGCGCCAGCCGATATCGATGAAGTCCATCCACCCCTTCCCGGCATTCGCCGCCACGCCTGCCCCGGCCGCTCGCCGCGTCACGGGGCGCGGGAAAGGCTGGAAACAGGCAAATTACCTTGATAATAGCGGCCCGCTTACCGTGAAAAGTCATGATCAGGCCAGCTTTGCCCCCATGTTTCCACTGAAGAAACTGCTCGCCGCGCTACTGCTGCCGCCGACCAGCCTGTTGCTGCTGGCAATGCTCGGCCTTTGGCTGGCGCGCCGGCGGCCACGGCTCGGCCACGGACTGGTCGCGGCCTGCCTCGCGACGCTATGGCTGCTGTCGACGCCGTGGGTCGCCGGCCAGCTGATCGGCACGCTGGAGGACGCGCCGCCGATCACCGGCGACGCGCTGCGCCGCTGCCAAGCCATCGTCATTCTCGGTGCCGGCAGCTACGCCAATGCGCCGGAGTACGGCGACGACACCGTGAACGAGCTGGCCCTGGAGCGCCTGCGCCTGGGTGCGCGGCTGGCGCGGGCGAGCGGCCTGCCCATCGCCGTCACCGGCGGTGCCCCGTCGGGCGGCCGTCCGGAAGGCGAATCGATGCGCGAGGCGCTGACCGCCGATTTCGGCGTCAAGGTCCGCTGGGTCGAAAGTCAGTCGCGGGATACCGCCGAGAACGCTGCCTACCTTGCGCCGATGCTGACGCGGAACGGCATCGGCCGCGTCGCGCTGGTGACGCACGCCTTCCACATGCCGCGCGCGCGCTTCCTGTTCGAGCAGGCCGGCCTGCAAGTGGTGCCGGCACCGACCCGGTTCTTTTCCGCGCCGGCGGATGGCGGCCCGCTCGGCCTCGCCGGCGACTGGCTGCCCGGCGTCCGGGCCCTTCGGCTGAGCCAGTTCGCCGTCCATGAATGGCTTGGGCGTGGCGCGAGTATGATTCGCCTTGCAATCGACCGTCATCTTTCTTCCCTCTCGCCATGATCCTACCCGTCATCCTTTCCGGCGGCTCCGGCACCCGCCTGTGGCCGCTTTCACGCGAGCAGTATCCCAAGCAGCTGCTGCCGCTGGTCGGCAAGGACTCCATGCTGCAAGCCACCGTCCTGCGTCTCGACGGCCTGGCCGGTGTCGCCGAACCCTTGCTGGTCTGCAACGAGGAACACCGCTTCGTCGTCGCCGAGCAGGTGCGGCAACTCGGCCGCAACGGCGCCGTGGTGCTGGAGCCAGTCGGCCGCAACACCGCGCCGGCCGTGACGCTGGCGGCCTTGCTGGCGCTGCGCGACGGCCGGGATGCGGTCATGGTGGTGATGCCGGCCGACCACGTGATCCTGGATGGCGATGCCTTCCGCGACGCCGTGGAACGCGCCGCCCGGCTGGCCGCGGCCGGCATGATCGTCACCTTCGGCATCACGCCCGACTGCCCCGAAACCGGCTACGGCTACATCCAGGTCGGTGCCGCCCTGCCGGGCGACGCCGGCGCCCACGCGCTGGCCCGCTTCGTCGAGAAGCCGGACCGCGAGACCGCGCAGCGCTACCTCGATGCCGGCGACTACCTGTGGAACAGCGGCCTGTTCGTCATGAAGGCCTCAGCCTGGCGTGACGCCATCGGCCGTTGCCGGCCCGACATCCTGGCCGCCTGCGAGCACGCGCTGGCGGAAGCGCGAGTCGACGGCGATTTCGTG
The DNA here is from genome assembly GCA_016704145.1 of Rhodocyclaceae bacterium. Classification (GTDB taxonomy): domain Bacteria; phylum Pseudomonadota; class Gammaproteobacteria; order Burkholderiales; family Rhodocyclaceae; genus Fen-999. Next base: position 676,489 of record JADJAS010000001.1, read on the forward strand.
CGCGTCGACAAGGAAGCGTTCGCCGCCTGCCCCGCCGATTCCATCGACTACGCGGTGATGGAGAAGATCGCGGCGGGCATCGAGGGCCTGCCGCGGGCTGCCGTCATTCCGCTCGCGGCCGGCTGGTCGGACGTCGGCGCCTGGGACTCGCTCTGGCAGGTGCTGCCCAAGGACGAGGCCGGCAACGCCTGGCGCGGCGACGTCATGCTGCACGACACGGCGCACACGTTGGCGTTTTCAGAGAGCCGCCTCGTCGCCTGCGTCGGCGTGCGCGACCTGGTGGTCGTCGAGACGCCCGACGCCGTGCTGGTCACACACAAGGATCGCACTCAGGACGTCAAGAAAATCGCCGAGCGGCTCAAGCAGGAAACCCGCAGCGAGGCGCAATTCCACCGCAAGGTGCATCGCCCCTGGGGCAGCTACGACGGCGTCGACGCCGGCGAGCGCTTCCAGGTCAAGCGCATCGTCGTCAATCCGGGCGCCTCGCTCTCCTTGCAGATGCACCATCACCGCGCCGAGCACTGGGTGGTGGTGCGCGGCACGGCCCGGGTAACGCGCGGCGACGAGACGCTGCTGGTCTCGGAAAACGAATCGACTTTCATCCCGCTCGGCGTCAGGCATCGCCTGGAAAACCCCGGCAAGCTGCTGCTCGAGATGATCGAGGTGCAGTCGGGCGCCTATCTCGGCGAGGACGACATCGTCCGCTTCGAAGACACTTACGGAAGGCACGGCCAATGATTCTCGTCACCGGCGGCGCCGGCTTCATCGGCGCCAATTTCGTGCTGGACTGGCTGGCGGAAGCCGGCGAGCCGGTCGTCAATCTCGACAAGCTCACCTATGCCGGCAACATGGAAAACCTTGCCGCGCTGGCGGACGACGGACGGCACATCTTCGTGCGCGGCGACATCGGCGACCGCGTCTTGCTCGACGGCCTACTGGCGCAACACCAGCCGCGCGCCATCGTCCATTTCGCCGCCGAGTCACACGTCGACCGCTCGATCCACGGCCCCGGCGAATTTATCCGCACCAACATCGAAGGCACCTTCACCCTGCTGGAAGCGGTGCGCGCCCATTGGGGCGGCCTGGCCGAAGCGGAGCGGCACGACTTCCGCTTCCTGCACGTTTCCACCGACGAGGTCTATGGCTCGCTCGGGCCGCGGGATGCGCCCTTCGCGGAAACCAACGCCTACCAGCCGAACAGCCCCTATTCGGCGTCGAAAGCCGCATCGGACCACCTGGTGCGCGCCTATCACCACACCTACGGCCTGCCGACACTGACCACCAACTGCTCGAACAACTATGGCGCCTACCAGTTCCCCGAGAAGTTGATCCCGCTGGTGATCGCCAACGCGCTGGCCGGCAAGCCGCTGCCGATCTACGGCGACGGTATGAACGTGCGCGACTGGCTCTACGTCGGCGACCACTGCGCGGCGATCCGCGCCGTGCTGACGCGCGGCAGGACCGGCGAAACCTACAACATCGGCGGCTGGAACGAGATGCCCAACCTGGTCATCGTCAAGACCATCTGCGCGCTGCTCGACGAGCTGCGGCCGGATGCGGCCGGGCCGCGCGAGCGGCTGATCGCTTTCGTCAAGGACCGGCCGGGGCATGATCGCCGCTACGCCATCGACGCGCGCAAGATCGAGCGCGAACTGGGTTGGCGGCCGACGGAGACTTTCGAGACTGGCATCCGCAAGACCGTGCGCTGGTACCTCGAGCATCAGGACTGGGTGGCGCACGTGCAGAGCGGCGCCTACCGCGACTGGGTCGAGAAGAACTACGGAGCGCGCCAATGAGGCTGCTGCTGATCGGCAGGAACGGCCAGGTCGGCTTCGAGCTGCGCCGCGCGCTGGCGCCGCTCGGCGAGGTCGTGGCCGTCGATTTCCCGGAGTGCAACCTGGCCAGTACCGACTCGATCCGCCAGATGATCGACACGGCCAGGCCGGACGTCATCATCAACGCCGCGGCCTACACGGCCGTCGACAAGGCCGAAGCCGAGCCGGCGCTCGCCCGGGCGATCAACGCCGAAGCGCCCGCCGTCATCGGCGCGGCGGCGAAGATGATCGGGGCCCGCGTGATCCACTATTCGACCGACTACGTCTACGACGGCGACAAGGCCACCGCCTACCGCGAGGACGATGCCACCGCTCCGCTGTGCGTCTATGGCGCCACCAAGCGCGACGGCGATGCGGCGCTGGCCGCGAGCGGCGCGGCGCATTTCGTCTTCCGCACCAGCTGGGTATTCAGCGCGCATGGCGCCAACTTCGTCAAGACGGTGTTGCGGCTGGGCGCCGAGCGCGACACCTTGAGCGTGGTCGCCGACCAGATCGGCGCGCCGACCTCGGCCGCGCTGCTCGCCGACGTCACCGCGCAGGTGCTCGGCCAGCTGCGCTGGCGCGACGCGGGCGCGATGCCCTCCGGCGTCTATCACCTGACCGCCGGCGGCGAGACTTCGTGGCATGGCTTCGCGCAGGCCATCCTCGCCGGCGGCGTGTCGCGAGGACTGACTTTGCGGCTGGCACCGGATGCCGTGCGCGCAATCGCGACCAGCGAATATCCGCTGCCCGCGCGGCGCCCGGCCAATTCCCGGCTCGACACCGGCAAGCTGCAGCGCACTTTCGGCCTGGTGCTGCCGCATTGGCAGGCCGGCCTCGACCATGTTCTGGACCAGATTTCGAAGAAGTCATGACGCGCAAGGGCATCATTCTCGCCGGCGGTTCCGGCACCCGGCTTTACCCCGTCACCATCGCCGTGTCGAAGCAGCTGCTGCCGATCCACGACAAGCCGATGATCTACTACCCGCTGGCCACGCTGATGCTGGCCGGCATCCGCGACATCCTGATCATCTCGACGCCGCAGGACACGCCGCGCTTCGAGCAGCTGCTCGGCGACGGCGGCCGCTGGGGCCTCAACCTCTCCTATGCCGTGCAGCCCTCGCCGGACGGCCTGGCGCAAGCCTTCATCATCGGCCGCGAGTTCGTCGGCAACGACACGGTGACGCTGGTGCTGGGCGACAACATTTTCTACGGCCACGAGTTCGGCAACGACCTGCAGGCGGCGGCGCGCCGTGCCGAGGGCGCCACGGTGTTCGCCTACCCGGTGCACGATCCGGAACGCTACGGCGTGGTCGAGTTCGATGCCCAGGGCCGCGCGATCAGCCTGGAGGAAAAGCCGAAGGCGCCGAAGTCGCGCTACGCCGTCACCGGCCTCTATTTCTACGACAACCAGGTGCTCGACATCGCCGCCACGTTGCAGCCTTCGCCGCGCGGCGAGCTGGAGATCACCGACGTCAATCGCATCTATCTGGAACGGCGGGCGCTCGACGTGCTCGTCATGGGCCGCGGCCATGCCTGGCTCGACACGGGGACGCACGAATCGCTGATCGAGGCCTCGCTGTTCATCTCGACCATCGAGCGCCGGCAGGGCCTCAAGGTTTCCTGCCCCGAGGAAATCGCCTGGCGCATGGGCTGGATCGATTCGGCGGCGCTGGAGGCGCTGGCGCAGCCGCTGGCCAAGAACAGCTATGGCCAGTACCTGCTCGACGTCCTGCGCGAGAAGGTGTTCTGATGCGGGCCGTCGCCACTTCTCTCGAAGGCGTGCTGGTTCTCGAGCCGACGGTGTTCGGCGACGATCGCGGCTTTTTCTTCGAGAGCTTCAATGCCCGCCGTTTCGAGGAGCTGACAGGCTTGCGCGGCGGCTTCGTCCAGGACAACCATTCGCGCTCCGCCCGGGGCGTGCTGCGCGGCCTGCATTACCAGGTCCGTCAGCCGCAGGGCAAGTTGGTGCGCGTGGTGGCCGGCGAGGTGTTCGATGTCGCCGTCGACCTGCGCAAGTCCTCGCCGACTTTCGGTAAGTGGTACGGCCACCGTCTCTCGGCCGAAAACAAAAGTCAGCTGTGGCTGCCCGCCGGTTTCGCCCACGGCTTCGTCGTGCTGTCGGAATGCGCCGACTTCCTCTACAAGACCACCGACTATTGGGCGCCGGAACACGAGCGCTGCATCGCCTGGAACGACCCCGAGCTCGCCATCGATTGGCCGCTGGCGGGCGAACCGCGCGTTTCCGCCAAGGATGCCCAGGGCACGGCGTTCCGCGACGCCGAGGTGTTCCCGTGAAGCTGCTGGTCACCGGCGGCGCCGGCTACATCGGCTCGCACACGGTCGTCGAGCTGCTGGCCGCCGGCCACGACGTCCGCATCATCGACAACCTCTGCAACAGCCGCGCCTCGGTGGTCGATCGCATCGAGGCCATCGCCGGCCGCCGACCGGAATTCGTCGAAGGCGATATTCGCGATGGCACCGTGCTGAGACGGGCGCTCGACGCCCGCGGGGCCGTGATTCATTTCGCCGGCCTCAAGGCGGTCGGCGAATCGGTGGCGAAGCCGGTCGAGTACTACGACAACAACGTCTGCGGCAGCGTCACGCTGTTCGAAGCCATGCGCGACGCCGGCGTCAGGACGCTGGTGTTTTCATCCTCGGCGACCGTCTATGGCGATCCGGCCACCGTGCCGATCCGCGAGGACTTTCCGCTCTCCGCCACCAATCCCTACGGCCGCTCGAAGCTGATGATCGAGGACATGCTGCGCGATATCGCCAGGTCGGACGATGCCTGGCGGATTACCCTGTTGCGTTACTTCAATCCGGTCGGCGCCCACGTTTCGGGTACCATCGGCGAGGACCCGAACGGCATTCCCAACAACCTGATGCCCTTCGTCGCCCAGGTGGCAGCCGGCAAGCTGCCCGAACTCGCCGTCTTCGGCAACGATTACCCGACGCCGGACGGCACCGGCGTGCGCGACTACATCCACGTGGTCGACCTGGCGCTGGGCCATCTCGCGGCGCTCGACGCACTGACCAAAGTCAGCGGTGGCGGTACGCCGCTGACGGTCAACCTGGGCACCGGACGCGGCTACTCGGTGCTCGAAATGGTCAAGGCCTTCCAGGCCGCCAGCGGCCGCCAGGTGCCCTACCGGATCGCTGCCCGCCGCCCGGGCGACATCGCCCAGTGCTACGCCGATCCATCGCTGGCACATCGGCTGCTCGGCTGGCAGGCCCGGCGCGACGTCACCGCCATGTGCGAAGACACTTGGCGCTGGCAGCAGTGGGCCGCCGCTCATCTTGGTCAAGGCTAACGCCGACGCCCTTGGCGAAAAACTAAAGAAAAACCGGTGCGGTGGTGCGAGCATCACCGCACCGGAACAGGCTTGGCTAGGCCAAGAGGGAAGACTTGACTGAACTGCTCACCACTTGTAGCTAAGCGAAAGGCCGTACATGCGCGGCTCGGTCCAGGTGGCGACGCGGAAGTAGTCCATGTCGATGTAGTTCACTGGCTTGCGGACATTGCCGATGTTGCGCACCCATAGAGCGATGTCGGCGCGGCCCGGGCCGCCCACCGGCACGCCGGCCAAGGTCAGGCGAGCATTGCCGAGCGTGCGGGCCGGCACCTTGCAATAGGGCGCGTAATAGGTGCCGCCGGCATTCGCCGCGGTCAAGTCCTTGATGCAGGGCACGTTGTACATCTGGTCCGTGTAACTGACGTCGGCCGCGATGCGCAGGGAGCCCCAGGCCGTCTTGGCCAGTCGGCCGTCGACGTTCACGTTGAACGTGTTCTTGGGCGCATAGCTGGGAACGCGGTTCCCCGCGGTGTCCACAGGCAGTCCGCCGTTGTTGAGACCGATATCCATCCACTTGTCGATCTCGACATCGACATAGCCCCAATTGGCGCCGACTTTCCAGCCGTCGGCGACGACCATCTGGCCTTCCAGTTCGAAGCCCTGGTTGGTTACCTTGCCAGCGTTGACGGTGATCGAACTCGTGGTGCCCGGCACCATGCGCTGAGTCTGCATGTCGTCGATCTTGTTCTGATAGATCGCGCCATTCAACTGAGCTCTGCCATCCATGAACGTCGACTTGAAGCCGAGTTCGATGGTGGTCGATTTCTCCGGCTTAAACGGCGTGGTGCGGGCAGAGGTTACCTGAGCGGTGTTTCCGCCAGCTGCTTCGGCCGGGAAGCCGCCGGACCGATAGCCCTTGGCGACGCGGCCATAGACGTTCAGACCTTCATTGAACTTGTAGGTCAGCGAGGCAGCCGGCGTGGTCGCCGTGAAGGTCTTCTTGGCTCGCGCGTCAAACGCGCTGGCCATCGCCACCGTCGTGGCCCCGGTCGGCTGTTTCGACAGGTCCAGCACGGCACCGCCGCCCAGCGGCTGCAGGATGTCGCCAAGGCTGGTGGTCACCGGCCGCAGGCCGGCGGCTCCGAGGTTGATGAGGGCCGGCAGGCCAGCGGGCGTCATCGCACCCAGATAGCCAACCGTGCCGAAACGGCTGGAGTCTACGCCCTTGGTGTCTTCGGAACGACGGACACCCAAGCTGCCGGACCACTTGTCGGTGAAATCGTAGTCCAACTGCCCGAAGAAGGCTTTCGAATCGACCGAGCCGCCGAAATTGTTCGTGAAATTGAGGGCACCTGAAATGACTTGCGGGTTGGCCGTATAGTTGTCTTCCTCGTACTTGTAGTAACCGGCGACATACTTCAGGCGGCCGACATTGCCGACCCATTGCAGTTCATGCGACTTGGTATCGAGCGTGGTCTTGCGCGTGTAGGCATAGATTGGCGCTGGTATGCCGTCGAGGTCGAGCGAATCGCCCCACCTCATGCTGCGGTCGGCAAAGATGTACTTCAGCGTGTTGTTCGGGTTCAGCGCATAGGTCAGGGTCAGCGCGTGGTTGTCGGTCTTCATCCGCTCCCACTGGTTGATCCCGGGCGTCGAGTTGCGCGAGGAAGGATAGCTGGTGGACGCGCCGGCAGCAATCGCTGCCCTGAACGGGTAACCCAGCGCCGAGGTATTGGTGGTCGTCGTGATGTTGCCACGCCAGCCATAGGGCGTGTAAAGCGTCACCGGCAGCGGCGTGTTGTCCAGGTCGGTGTGATCGTAAACATAGGTGGCCTGGAAGTCCCTGGTAGCATCCAACGTCGCGGCAATACGATAGGTCTGCTTGTCGACCTGGCCGTTGTCCTTGCCATTGTGGTTCTTCATGTAGCCGTCGCGATTTTCGTCGCGGGCCACAACACTCAGCTTCAGGGGCCCCATGCTCGGCAGGTCGACCGCGAAGCGCTGGATGAGCGCGCCATGATTGCCGATATCGACGCCAACCGAGCCGCCGAAGACACCACTGGGTTTCTTGGTGATGAAGTTGATGGCTCCGGACAGCGTGTTGCGGCCGAACAGCGTGCCTTGCGGGCCGCGCAGGATTTCGACGCGCTCAAGATCGACGATGTCGAACAGGCCGCCCTGGTTCTTGCCGGTAAATACGCCATCCACGTAGGTGCCCACCGCAGTATCAAGGAAGATACTGGGGGCCCCGCTGCCCGTACCGCGGATGGAGATGATGGACATTGAAGTGTTGCCCGAATTGCCGTAGGTGACCATCAAGGTCGGCGCCAGCGAGCTGAGATCCTTGGCGCCCTCAACACCGCGCGTTTCCAGTTGCGCACCACTGATCGCAGTCACTGCCAAAGGAACTTCCTGGAGCCGTTCCTGCCGCTTCTGGGCGGTGATGATGACTTCCTCGATTTTCTCCTGCGCCAGTGCATTACCCGCATAAGCCGCCGCGATCAGCGCCGGCAGAACACGCAGCGTCGCCCTGCATTTATTACCCATTATGTTTCCCTCCTTGCTTTGTATGAAGAACCACCAAGCCTGATGCCACACCTTCACCACCCGTCACCGCCCGCCCACCGGAGCGGCCCCAAGCACGGCGACGACGTCACACCGCCATCGGCTGACGAAACGGCGCCAGAAAGTAATCGACCGTTTCGCGCGGAAGGCCCTTGAACGTGCGCTGCTTGCTGGTCGTAATGCCGTAGCGCTTGCGTAGCGTGCCGTAGGTATGAGCCAGGTGGGCGCCCGCCAGAACGCCTTCGATCAAGGGGACATCGGTTCCGCTGATCTTGGCGTAGCCAAGCCGGGTTAGGACGGCGAGGCCGGCGCAGGCAGTCACGATCACCTCGGCGCCGTCCTCGATGGCACCGCGCGCCACTTCCTCGAAGCGCGGAATGACATGGTTGCGCACGATCTCCGGGTTTTCAAACCATGGAATCAGGCTCTCGGCCAAGTCGGCGGTGCGGACGGGATCCCGTTTGATCGCCTTGTCAGTCAAACCATAGTCCTCCATGTTGCTTTCGACAAGATCGGCGCAGTCGCGCCCGATCCCGATGACCGCAAAGCGCTTGCCCAACGCGCAAGCCAGCAACATCGCGCTCTCGGTAATGCCCACCACCGGAATGTCCAGGGCTTCGCGTGCCATGAGCAATGCCGGATCGTTGCCGCAAGCGATGAGCGCGACATCCGCCCCATCCTGCTCCGCCCGGAACAAGCTTTCCAGGATGCCGACGTTGTTGTAGGCGGTCATGAAGGCGCGCGTAGTGACATACGACGAATGGTTGTTGTAGCCGACGGTGACATTGGCGTCCACGCCAACCGTGTCACGCACCACCTGGGCGATGCCGTTATGAACGACTGCCTTGGCCAAGCCGAACATCTTGTCATTCTTGGCCTCCGGCGACATGAACTGAACATGCAGGTTGATACTCACGCTAATCTCCATCGTCTCGAACTGCGGCAGAATGTAGCGGCTGGGACCCTCCTCGACCAAGTGAACAAACTTCATGCGCTCCATGAAAACCATCGATATCCGCCGTATAGACCTGAACCTGCTGATCGCTTTCGAGGCCATCTACGAGGAAGGCTCGGTCACCCAGGCCAGCGAACGACTGCACCTGACCCAATCGGCCCTGAGTCACGCACTATCGAGGTTGCGCGAGTTGTTCGACGATCCGCTGTTCGAGCGTCGCGGCAACATCATTGCCCCCACTGCCATGGCACGACAATCTGATCGGGCCAGTACAGTCGGCCCTGGGTCTGCTGGAGCGATCGGTTAACCAGATACACCCGGTTGGCCAGCAGAAGGCGCGTCGCCGGCTCAACATCGGCCTGCTGCTATCGACGTATGGCGTATCCTTCTTACCGTAGTTGATGACGCGAATGGACAGTGCCGCGCCTTACGAAGTCTCGATATCGCACTATGCACTGGGAAAGCTCGAACCCAGCCTGGCCACGGGCAAGATCGATGTCGCCATCCAGTTCGAATTCCCGCATTCGAGCCAGATTCGCAGCGTCCTATTAAGCCGAGAGGCGTTGGGCATCATAGCCCGCCAAGACCACCCGCTGGCCGAGTGCGACATGGATCTCGACGCGTATCTCAGTCAATATCATGTACTGGTGGCGCCGTACGAACGAGGTGCAAACCTGGTGGACATGGAGTTCCAGCGTCTTGGTCTGGAGCGCAGAATCGCCTTGCGTTGTCAGGATTACTGGACCGCCTGCAAGACGGTCGAAACCACCGATTTCCTATTGACGGCGACGCGATCAACGCTGACGAGAATGCTCGGTAGTTTCCCGGGCAATCGCCTGATTAAGTTGCCGGCCGACTTGCATACCCCGGAAGCGATGAACATCTGCCTTTACTGGCACGAATCGGCGGAGACGGATCCGGACATACGATGGCTACGAGACGCCTTGCGATCCATTTTCGAGGCAAACTCCCGATAGGATGGAAGCCCCACGAAAGTCAGTCATGGGCAGTCGCTGCACCATGGTCTCTCGCTATCGCTGGGAAAGGTTCTCGGGATTCGGGTATCCCTGAAATAATTGGTCGGGGTGAGAGGATTCGAACCTCCGACTCCTGCGTCCCGAACGCAGTACTCTACCAGGCTGAGCTACACCCCGACGTTGTCCGCGAGTGCCCGCACAATCACGACTTGCGGGACACCGAGAAAGTCGATAATTCTATCAGAGCATTCTTGTAAACAGAAGACGGTAGTTGCGCAATCGCATCGATCGCGATCATTGCCTCGGCGCGAGCGTGCTCGCGAGCCGCATCCAATGCACCCGTAGCCCTGACCGCCGCCAGAACCTCGTTGAAGGAGTCGCGTCCCCCATCCTCAATCGCCTTGCGCACGCAAGCAGCCTGGACCGGCGTGCCATGTTTGAGGACGTGTATCAAGGGCAGCGTTGGCTTGCCTTCGGCGAGATCGTCGCCGAGATGTTTGCCGGTGTCGACCTCTTCGCCCGAGTAATCCAGGACGTCGTCAATAAGCTGGAATGCCGTGCCCAAGTGCATACCATAGCGCGCCAGCCCCTCCTCGAGATCGGGATTCGCCTTGCCCAATATTCCTCCGAGCCTGGCCGCAGCCTGGAACAGCTTCGCCGTCTTGAAGCGAATCACCCGCAGATAATCGTCGATGCCGGTATCCGCATTATGGCAATTCATCAATTGCATCACTTCGCCTTCGGCGATGACGTTGGTCGCATCCGCCAGGACTTCCATGATGCGCATGCTGCCCACGCCCACCATCATCTGGAAGGCCCGCGAATATAGGAAGTCGCCAACCAGGACGCTGGCGGCGTTGCCAAACAGCGCGTTGGCCGTATCGCGGCCCCGACGCAGTGCCGATTCATCCACCACGTCATCGTGTAGTAGCGTCGCGGTGTGAATGAACTCGACGACGGCCGCGAGTTCATGGTGTTGCTTGCCTTGATAACCCAGAGCACCCGCCGCCAGCAGAACAAGGGCCGGGCGCATGCGCTTGCCGCCGCCGGCAATGATGTACTCGGCCACCTGACGCACCAGTACCACCTCCGAATGCAGGCGGGCGCGGATGACCGCGTCGACCGCCTTCATGTCATCGGCGATGAGGGTGTAGATGCCCGAGAGTTCCACGTTGCAATCGGCGAAAAGGCGCGATGGTAGGCGCCGGCGCGCTCGGCGTCAACGGACGGGAGATAGCCTTTGACCTGGCGCGACCATTTCCCTATAATGTGCGGTTCTTCTTTCGTTGTTATCGGAGCCCAACATGTACGCGGTCGTAAAAACCGGTGGCAAGCAGTATCGTGTCGTCGCCGGCGAAAAGATCAAAGTAGAACAGATACCGGCGGACGTTGGCGCGGAAATCACCCTCGACCAGGTGCTCATGGTCGGCGAAGGCGAATCGGTGAAAATCGGCGCCCCTCTCGTCGCCGGTGCCAAGGTCCTCGCCAAGGTGGTCGCGCACGGTCGTCATCCCAAGGTGAATATCTTCAAGATGCGTCGCCGCAAGCACTATCAAAAGCACCAGGGACATCGGCAGAATTTCACCGAGATCGAGATCGCCGGCATCTCGGCCTGACTGGGAACTGACAGGAGTCATCACTCATGGCACACAAAAAGGCAGGCGGCAGTTCCCGTAACGGCCGCGACTCGGAATCGAAGCGCCTCGGCGTCAAGCGCTACGGCGGCCAGTTGGTATCCGCGGGTAGCATCATCGTCCGTCAGCGCGGCACGCAGTTCCACCCCGGCGATAACGTCGGTCTCGGCAAGGATCACACGCTGTTCGCCAAGGTGAACGGCAAGGTCGAGTTTGTCACCAAGGGCGCGGAGCGGCGCAAGACCGTCAGGATCGTTCCGGCGGTCGCCTGACGAGGGCATCGCGCTGGCAGCCGAAAGCCCTATCGATGCGATAGGGCTTTTTTGTTTTTTGGAGCCGCACTGGTGAAGTTTTTCGACGAAGCGAAGATTGAAGTGATTGCCGGCGACGGCGGCAATGGTGTCGCTTCGTTCCGCCGCGAGAAGTTCATCCCCCGAGGCGGCCCCGATGGCGGCGATGGCGGACGCGGCGGCAGCATCTGGGCCATCGCCGACCGTAACCTCAACACGCTGATCGACTATCGCTATACGCGCATCTTTCGCGCCCAGCGCGGCGAGAACGGCCGCGGCTCGGACTGCTACGGCAGGGCGGGCGATGATCTGGAACTGCGTGTGCCCGTCGGTACCGTGTTCACCGACCTTGGCACCGAGGAAGTGTTCTGCGATCTCGATGCCGACGGCAAGCGCGCCCTGATCGCCAAAGGCGGCCATGGTGGGCTCGGCAATCTCCATTTCAAGTCCAGCACCAACCGCGCGCCTCGGCAGTGCACCCAGGGCGGTGAAGGTGAACGCCGTGAGTTTCGACTCGAATTGAAGGTCTTGGCCGATATCGGCCTGCTCGGCATGCCCAACGCCGGCAAGTCGACGTTCATTCGTTCGGTTTCCGCCGCAAAGCCGAAGGTGGCGGACTACCCCTTCACGACACTACATCCGAACTTGGGTGTGGTACGCGTCGACCACAATCGCAGCTTCGTCATCGCCGATATTCCCGGACTGATCGAAGGGGCGGCCGAAGGCGCCGGGCTGGGGCATCAATTCCTACGCCATCTCCAGCGTACCAAGCTCCTGTTGCACATCGTCGATATTGCACCGTTCGACCCGGCGGTCGATCCGCTGCGCGAAGCCAAGGCCATCGTCAAGGAACTGAGGAAATACGATGAGTTACTTTACAAAAAGCCGCGCTGGCTGGTGATCAACAAAATCGACCTTGTGCCTGACGAAGAGCGTAAGGAGCGCATCGCGACTCTTGTGAAGGGCTACGGCAGGGGCGTTCGGCACTTCGTCATCGCCGCCGTCAACGGCGAAGGCTGCCGCGATCTGATCTTCGCGGTCATGGCATATCTCGAGGAACAACGATCCCATGAGAAGACAGATAGCTCGGAGTAGGCGACTGGTCGTGAAGGTCGGCAGCGCCCTGGTGACTAACAACGGCACCGGACTGGCGCTGGACTTCATCACCGACTGCGCGCAGCAGATCTCCGTGCTCAGAGAACGCAGCAAGGAGATCCTGCTGGTTTCCTCGGGGGCGATCGCGGCAGGTATGCAGCGCCTTGGCTGGACCAGTCGCCCGCATGCGATGCACGATCTTCAGGCGGCGGCGGCCGTCGGACAGATGGGGCTGGCCCAGGCCTATGAGACCACCTTCGCCCGACATGGGCTCAAGGCCGCCCAGATACTGCTCACGCACGAGGACCTCGCCGACCGGAAGCGCTATCTGAATGCGCGCTCCACCTTGCAGGCCCTGCTCGGTTACGGAGTCGTGCCGATCATCAATGAGAATGACACTGTGGTGACCGACGAGATCAAGTTCGGCGACAACGATACCCTCGGCGCACTGGTGGCAAACCTCGTCGAAGCCGATGCACTGATCATCCTCACCGACCAGCAAGGGCTCTATACCGCCGACCCGCGCCGCGAGCCGACCGCGACGCTGATCACAGAGGGCCGGGCGGACGATGCCCGGTTCGAGTCGATGGCCGGCGGTGCCGGCAGCGGTATCAGCAAGGGCGGCATGATCACGAAGGTTCGAGCCGCGCAACGGGCGGCCCGCAGTGGCGCTCACACCATGATTGTCAGTGGGCGCGAGAAGGATGCTCTGTTGCGCACGGCTAACGGCGAACAAATCGGCACGCTGCTTTACGCCAAGGATTCGCCATTGAGTGCGCGCAAGCAATGGTTGGCCGACCATCTCCAACTAGCTGGCAGTCTATTGCTCGACGATGGCGCAGTCAGCGCGCTCCGGGCCGGGCGCAGTCTCCTTGCTGTAGGCGTCAGGACCGTCGAAGGCGACTTCGAACGTGGCGCCGCAGTGGCCTGCCGCACGCTCGCCGGTACCGAGATTGCCCGTGGCTTGATCAACTATTCCAGTTCCGAAACCCGCCGCATCGCCGGCCACTCCACGAGCGAGATCGAATCGCTTCTCGGCTACGTCGACAACGAAGAACTGATTCATCGCGACAACCTCATCCTGCTGTAACAGGCGACGCAACGCGGTAGCGCGTGCCGGGCGCGAAAGACAAAAGGCCCGCCGGAATTCCGGCGGGCCTTTTGTTTGTGGGGGTTAGTCTGGCGCTGACCTACTTTCTCACGGGTAGTCCGCAATATCATTGGCGCGGGGGTGTTTCACGGGCCTGTTCGGGATGGGAAGGGGTGGTTCCACCCTGCTATGGGCACCAGACTGAAGGGGGTGTGACCTGGGCTGAGCGGTTGCCTAGTCAGGTCACGTGATTTGGAAGAAGTAAGTAGCATTTCGAATTCTTTGGGAATTCGAATGGATTGGATTGCGGGTTGCGCGAATTGCGCTGAGTCGTTTTGACTCAAAGTTATAGGGTCAAGCCGCACGGGCAATTAGTACTGGTCAGCTCAACGCATTACTGCGCTTCCACACCCAGCCTATCAACGTTGTGGTTCACAACGACCCTTCAGGGGATCGAGTCCCCGGGATATCTCATCTGGAGGCGAGTTTCACGCTTAGATGCTTTCAGCGTTTATCTCTTCCGTATTTAGCTACCCGGCGATGCGACTGGCGTCACAACCGGTCCACCAGGGATACGTCCACTCCGGTCCTCTCGTACTAGGAGCAGGCCCTCTCAAATATCCAGCGCCCACGGCAGATAGGGGACCCAAACTGTCTCACGACGTTTTGAACCCAGCTCACGTACCACTTTAAATGGCGAACAGCCATACCCTTGGGACCGGCTACAGCCCCAGGATGTGATGAGCCGACATCGAGGTGCCAAACTCCGCCGTCGATATGAACTCTTGGGCGGAATCAGCCTGTTATCCCCAGAGTACCTTTTATCCGTTGAGCGATGGCCCTTCCATACAGAACCACCGGATCACTATGACCTGCTTTCGCACCTGCTCGACTTGTGGGTCTCGCAGTCAAGCCTTCTTTTGCCATTGCACTATCAGTACGATGTCCGACCGTACCTAGAAGACCTTCGTACTCCTCCGTTACCCTTTAGGAGGAGACCGCCCCAGTCAAACTGCCTGCCATGCACGGTCCCCACCCCCGATTCAGGGGGCCAGGTTAGAACCTCAACGACACCAGGGTGGTATTTCAAGGTCGGCTCCACCGAATCTAGCGACCCGGTCTCACAGCCTCCCACCTATCCTACACAAGTCCCGTCAAAGTCCAATGCAAAGCTACAGTAAAGGTTCATGGGGTCTTTCCGTCTAGCCGCGGGGAGATTGCATCTTCACAAACACTTCAACTTCGCTGAGTCCCAAGAGGAGACAGTGTGGCCATCGTTACGCCATTCGTGCAGGTCGGAACTTACCCGACAAGGAATTTCGCTACCTTAGGACCGTTATAGTTACGGCCGCCGTTTACCGGGGCTTCGATCAAGAGCTTGCACCCCATCACTTAACCTTCCGGCACCGGGCAGGCGTCACACCCTATACGTCGTCTTTCGACTTTGCAGAGTGCTGTGTTTTGTTAAACAGTCGCAGCCACCTATTCTCTGCGACCCCATCGTGCTTCGCCCGCGAGGGACTACACACTACCGGGGCACACCTTCTCCCGAAGTTACGGTGTCAATTTGCCGAGTTCCTTCTCCTGGGTTCTCTCAAGCGCCTTAGAATTTTCATCCTGCCCACCTGTGTCGGTTTGCGGTACGGTCAATCACGGACTGAAGCTTAGAGGCTTTTCCTGGAAGCAGGGTATCACTCACTTCAGAGCCAATGGCTCCTCGTCATCACGCCTTGGCTAAGCCGCACGGATTTGCCTATGCAGCACGCCTACACGCTTAAACCGGGACGTCCAACACCCGGCTGAGCTAACCTTCTCCGTCCCCCCATCGCATCCGTGATCGGTACGGGAATATTGACCCGTTTCCCATCGACTACGCCTTTCGGCCTCGCCTTAGGGGCCGACTCACCCCTACGCCGATGAACGTTGCGTAGGAAACCTTGGGCTTTCGGCGAGCGTGCTTTTCACACGCTTTATCGCTACTCATGTCAGCATTCGCACTTCTGATATCTCCAGCATCCCTTACGAGACACCTTCACAGACCTACAGAACGCTCCCCTACCACGCACATTGCTGTGCATCCGCAGCTTCGGTTATTGGCTTGAGCCCCGTTACATCTTCCGCGCAGGACGACTCGACTAGTGAGCTATTACGCTTTCTTTAAAGGATGGCTGCTTCTAAGCCAACCTCCTAGCTGTCTATGCCTTCCCACCTCGTTTTCCACTTAGCCAATCATTGGGGACCTTAGCTGGCGGTCTGGGTTGTTTCCCTCTTGACGATGAACGTTAGCACCCACCGTCTGTCTCCCGTACATCACTTTCCGGTATTCGGAGTTTGCTATGGCGGGGTAGATCTAAACGACCCCCCCAACCATTACAGTGCTCTACCCCCGGAAGTGTCCATACGAGGCACTACCTAAATAGTTTTCGGGGAGAACCAGCTATCTCCAGATTTGTTTAGCCTTTCACCCCTATCCACAGCTCATCCCCTAGTTTTTCAACACTAGTGGGTTCGGACCTCCAGTGGGTGTTACCCCACCTTCATCCTGGCCATGGATAGATCATCTGGTTTCGGGTCTACGCCCAGCAACTAAGTCGCCCTTATCAGACTCGCTTTCGCTACGCCTCCCCTATTCGGTTAAGCTCGCTACTGAACGTAAGTCGCTGACCCATTATACAAAAGGTACGCAGTCACCCCTTGCGAGGCTCCCACTGTTTGTATGCATGCGGTTTCAGGATCTATTTCACTCCCCTCCCGGGGTTCTTTTCGCCTTTCCCTCACGGTACTAGTTCACTATCGGTCGATCACGAGTATTTAGCCTTGGAGGATGGTCCCCCATGTTCAGACAGGGTTTCACGTGCCCCGCCCTACTTGTCGCAAGCTTAGTCCCACATCCTGGTTTTCGCGTACGGGGCTATCACCCACTACGGCTGGCCTTTCCAGGCCATTCCACTAACCAGAACGCTAACTCTTGCCGGCTGCTCCCTTTCGCTCGCCACTACTCAGGGAATCTCGGTTGATTTCTGTTCCTCGAGCTACTTAGATGTTTCAGTTCGCTCGGTTCGCCTCCGCCGGCCTATGTATTCAGCCGGGGATACCTCAAAGAGGTGGGTTTCCCCATTCGGACATCCGCGGATCAAAGCTTGTTTGCGAGCTCCCCGTGGCTTTTCGCACGCTACAACGTCCTTCATCGCCTGTGATCGCCAAGGCATCCACCACATGCACTTAGTCACTTGACCCTATAACTTTGAACCCTGACTCCCGCCAGGCCTTCTCAGTCAGTCAAGCCACTCGCGCTTGTTTCCCGGTACCGCCGCTGGTTCGCAAACAGTACCGAAGAATGCAATCACAACCCATGTACGACCCAGTTCCCTGGATCGAACACTTTACTTCTTCCAATTTGTTAAAGATCCAACAGCCTTCGGCTAAAAAACCGATATCAAAGTGCCACCACTTTGATATCAGCTCTTGGTGGAGAGCGGTGCTCGTCGAGCCTTCTCGCTCTAGAAAGGAGGTGATCCAGCCGCAGGTTCCCCTACGGCTACCTTGTTACGACTTCACCCCAGTCATGAATCCCACCGTGGTAAGCGCCCCCCTCGCGGTTAGGCTACCTACTTCTGGTGAAACCCACTCCCATGGTGTGACGGGCGGTGTGTACAAGACCCGGGAACGTATTCACCGTGGCATGCTGATCCACGATTACTAGCGATTCCGACTTCACGCAGTCGAGTTGCAGACTGCGATCCGGACTACGATCGGCTTTATGGGATTGGCTCCACCTCGCGGCTTGGCGACCCTCTGTACCGACCATTGTATGACGTGTGTGAAGCCCTACCCATAAGGGGCCATGAGGACTTGACGTCATCCCCACCTTCCTCCGGTTTGTCACCGGCAGTCTCATTAGAGTGCCCAACTGAATGATGGCAACTAATGACAAGGGTTGCGCTCGTTGCGGGACTTAACCCAACATCTCACGACACGAGCTGACGACAGCCATGCAGCACCTGTGTCCAGGTTCCCTTTCGGGCACCCCCACCTCTCAGCAGGGTTCCTGGCATGTCAAGGGTAGGTAAGGTTTTTCGCGTTGCATCGAATTAATCCACATCATCCACCGCTTGTGCGGGCCCCCGTCAATTCCTTTGAGTTTTAATCTTGCGACCGTACTCCCCAGGCGGCCAACTTCACGCGTTAGCTACGGTACTAAGGAAGTCTCCTTCCCCAACACCTAGTTGGCATCGTTTAGGGCGTGGACTACCAGGGTATCTAATCCTGTTTGCTACCCACGCTTTCGTGCATGAGCGTCAGTGTCGACCCAGGGGCTGCCTTCGCCATCGGTGTTCCTCCACATCTCTACGCATTTCACTGCTACAGTGGAATTCCACCCCCTCTGCCGCACTCAAGCCTTGCAGTCACAAACGCAGTTCCCAGGTTAAGCCCGGGGATTTCACATCTGTCTTACAAAGCCGCCTGCGCACGCTTTACGCCCAGTAATTCCGATTAACGCTCGCACCTACGTATTACCGCGGCTGCTGGCACGTAGTTAGCCGGTGCTTCTTCTTCAGGTACCGTCATTGACCCCCTATGTTAGAGAGAGCGCCTTTTCGTTCCTGCCGAAAGAGCTTTTACAACCCGAAGGCCTTCTTCACTCACGCGGAATGGCTGGATCAGGGTTGCCCCCATTGTCCAAAATTCCCCACTGCTGCCTCCCGTAGGAGTCTGGGCCGTGTCTCAGTCCCAGTGTGGCGGGCCGTCCTCTCAGACCCGCTACGGATCGTCGCCTTGGTGGGCCTTTACCCCACCAACTAGCTAATCCGCCATCGGCCGCTCCAGTCGCGCGAGGTCTTGCGATCCCCGCTTTCACCCTCGGGTCGTATGCGGTATTAGCGAATCTTTCGACTCGTTATCCCCCACGACGGGGTACGTTCCGATGTGTTACTCACCCGTTCGCCGCTCGCCACCAGGGTTGCCCCGTGCTGCCGCTCGACTTGCATGTGTAAAAGCATTCCGCCAGCGTTCAATCTGAGCCAGGATCAAACTCTTCAGTTCGATCTTGTTTAAACTCACTCAAACGAATCTCAGAGGTCAAACTCAACTTCCGTTGCGTCTAACCATTACTGTGTTTCGTGTAAGTGTCTGTTACATCTTTTTAGCTTCGGCAGCAGCGTGGCTTCCATCACCTTCCGGCAACTTCCACCGAACCTCCAGCACCAAAACTCCCTTCCGGTTCGCCCCAGTACCTTCTCCAGTGTCCAGCCAGCCCCTTCGATCTCAGGACCAACCCCACCACCACCTCCAGCACAACAAACACCTACACCTATCGGCTGTTTGAACTGTTAAAGAACTTAGCGCAGGTCGCGCCTTCCGCATAAGTGCAGAGGCCGAACTATACGGACTTCTAGAATCCTTGTAAAGGCCGATTCAAATTTTCTTCTCAGCGCAAGAACTCCACGCTGATTTCCTTGAAGAGAGGGGTATCCGCCCGCCGTAGCCACTCGAATACCGTCATTTCCCGGCTGACGATTTCCGATACCGTGACTGCGCATGCGCTCAAGTGCCAGGCCTTATCCGCCGGATCCTCGTGGAACCGATGGAGTCCGCGACGACAAAAAACCCTTGCCCTGCCATTTGAGTTCCAGGGCTGTCCGATTGAATACGCTACGCCTCCATCTCGCAACAATCACCAGCGGCCGGTCGGGCCCCAAGCAGACCTGGCAGACACTGCGCGGCCACGCAGGAAAAGTACTTTTCGACGGCCCCGCCCGACCGAAATTCCCGGCCAACTCGCTATGCGTGTCCCTGCTCCCTTTGGGTACTGCTCGGCTATCGCCAACACTGGAACCCCCATCCGCCCGGCGATCCGCACCAGCCAGATCACGTTGGTGAGCAATTTTTGCTAACCATGAAGCGTGATGAAGCAGACGATCCTGCACATCAACTACGAGCAGGCAAATGCTTTCGGCGCCCATCATCGCATTCTCAACTGTCTCTCAGTTCATCAATTCCGGTCGATCCCGGAAGAAATCGAGCGCCTTGGGACTGGCCAGGGCCTCCAGGTACTCCTGGATCGGGTCTCCAGAACGATATTTCGACCGCCAGTTCAATAATCTTGCCGCTCTTGGTACGAGGAATGTCCGTCACCTGAAGAATCTTAGCCGGAACATGCCGGGGTGTCGTATTGGGTCGCGAATCACCTCCTTGACGCGGGCAATCATGGGTTCGTCCAGTACCACGCGTCTGCGCGCAGCTTGACGAACAGACGACACGCATGCCATTTTCCCAAGCCTGACCGATCACAAGACTCTCCAGCACCTCCGGAAGCTTTCCACCTGGCGATAAATCTCCGCCGTGCCGATACGCACCCCACCGGGATTCAACGTGGCGTCGGATCGCCCATAAATGACGAAGCTGTCATGCGCCGTCCACTCGGCGAAATCGCTATGACGTCACGTTCCGGAAAGCGATCCAGGTAGGCGGCACGATACGGCATTATCCTGATCGTTCCAGAACCTTGCGGCATCACCGGAAACGGTCGGGTATACACCAGTTCCCCTTCGCGCCTGATGGGATCGCCCTCTGGATTGAA
>JADJAS010000002.1 GCA_016704145.1 Rhodocyclaceae bacterium
TTCAAGTCGCATTTCGCGGTCTGGCCAGTTTCGCCGGCCGCCCGCCCTTACCAGGCTTGCACCATGGCCCATGAAGATGCGGTGCCCAGTCTGGCCAGTGGCCGAGCACAGCAGCAAGTGCGCGCGCAGTGCGCCAGTAATCGTAGCGGGTGCTGGTCGAGAGCGACTGCCCCCACCGATCGAGCACCCAGCGTACATGCTTGGCCTGCCATTGATGCGGATCGCTGACGCCGAAGCGTTCCCGAATCGCGTCAGCGATGCGCTCACCACGTTCAATGTGCGCGCTGATGCTGGCGCGAGACCCTGGCATGGCACGCCGGAGCAGCAGCGCAATGCTCACTTTTTGGCTGCTTTCAGGGCTTTGCTGGCCTCATACTTCCTGTTCTGCAGTAAAGACCGATGCGCCGAGTAATCACCAATGTATTCCTCGATCACATCACGTCGTTCCAGCCCCAGTTCCATGGTGATCGTGTCAATGAGTTTTCCAGTGGATGCGATATCCCGCGCAATTGTCCGACAAAAACACGGGCGCCAGATAGCCATGAGATCCTCGTATCGTTGACAGGCATATGCCGCGCGTAGTCCGTGAACCCCCTTGATCCCCAGTTTGTGCAGAGGTAAACGGGCACGATTGATCTCGCCATTGTTCACGAAGCTTCTGACACGGGTCTCATCGGGCAGCAGCATTGCCTTTCGTCGCACCCCACGCTCCGGCGATGCGTTCGCTTCAGCCAGGAGGTACTGCCTCCCTTTATCGCACGGCACCCATCGTTCAATCTCGTTGCCCCGTCCGCCTTTGGTACCTTCCCTACGTCCGTCGCCGCGCCCCAATGCTTGTTTGATCCAGTCGGAAATATTGGCGAGGACGGTCCCCTCAGGCGCACGCCGAAGTAGCGGCAGAGCAATACAACAACCTGCGCGCGGCATGCCCTGCTGGTAGCAAGCTGTTCGCCAGCAGCAACGACTTGGCTCAATCTTGGCCGGTTGGGGTTCGCTGCGATAGGTGACGCGCCGTCCAACCCAGTCGGAGGGTGATGCGATTCGAATGGGTAAAGGCCCGCGCATGGCTTCGAGCACGACATTGATGCTGGAAATCAGATTCTGCGCGTAGGCCACATCCAAGGTTTCGTCCATGACGCACTTGCAGAGCATGTCGGCGACTCCTGCAAGGTGCTGCTGGGTGACATCACGTGCATCCCGGATATCGCGGGTCGCCTGAATCCAACGACAGAACAGGCTCCAGTGCTAGGCATGCGTGTCTCACGGTGGCAAAGTGCCCGTTGCCGTAATACTGTTCCAGAGTTTTGCGGCCCGCCCATTCGATTTGTTTGCCAAAGCCGAAATTGCGGGTAGTTGGGTATTTGCCATCTCTCTCCTTGTATTCTGAATGAACTGCATCGGCATCCCGTGAGATGCCCAGTAGGTGACAGATGGCTGGACGCCGACCACTTGTTGGTGGAGATCGGAGCTGGGCGCTATGTCGAGCGCCCATGGATCTGTCGGGCCCAGCCGCACTCCGATCCCCGCCAACCAAGTGGTGAGTGTTAACCCGGATTCGGCCGGGCACCGCGGAGTGCTGGTCGTCAGTCACGACCAGTTGAGGCCTGATTTGGGCTGGCCTCTCGCCCGTTTAAGCATGCGCGCACCATCGCTGAGGGCTTGCGCCCGGCGGGGGGATGGTTGCCGGCATGGCGGCCGGCAGCACGTTGCGTGTAGTGCGTTGAAACTTCCTCGGTTCACGATGCGTGGACGGCAGGGCACCATGACTGCTGACCACCAGCGGCGGTCCCAGTTATCGGGTTACGAGGGAGTTTTAGTGCGGGTTTTAGCGCGCTGGTACCGCTTTCAGCGGCCGAAAAAGCCCGTCACGTAAGGGTTTGTTGCCTTTTCTATCTGCTGCCGTCTCTTTGGGGAAACCCACTTTCAAAACGGCGCAAACGAACGTCGGTTGCGCATCGAGCGACGCGATCCCGATCGGACACCTGGCCATTTTCAGCCAGAGATTCAGATGCCAGAAGGCATCCGAGTCGAACTACATTCAAACCACTGTGACTCGGCAACTGCATGCCGGCCACGTCTTACGTTTGATCGAGCGCATTGACTCGATCCCTGCCAATGACAGCCGCAGCCTGGAAGCCACGGGCAGTCTCTCAAATGCTGATTGTTTCGAGTGGCCAGCTACCACTAACTTCCGAGCGCGTTATCGCAGTCGGTCATCACGCTTCGAATGCTAAAGATGGCAGGCAGAAATAGCTACTACCATACGGTGCACTTTTGTGCGCTTTTCACCCCGAATCCATGCGATTGATTTGGTAATTTGTCGTTGTGCCGCAAATTCACCGATGCTGCGGAGAAGATCGACGGAACACCGAACCAGGCGAGGTGACATGAGCGCAATCTTTGATTTTCCGATGGATGCTGAAATTCTCAGTAGCGATGAGCTGATGATGATTACCGGCAGCACCCGCAAAAAGGACCAGGTGGATTGGCTCACAAAAAACGGATGGACGTTCCACAAGAACAAGGCCGGAGACCCCATTGTCGGCCGGTTGTATGCTCGATTGAAGCTTGCCGGAATTAATCCGCCTACCCTTGCCGGCGGCGGGTGGATTCCAGATTTCTCAGGGATTCGATAAGCTATGGACATGCGCACAAAATCCTCAGGTCGCGATCTCCCTCCCAGGATGCTCCGTCGGAAGAAGACCTTCGCCAGTGGCAAGGTCTGGATCGGCTATTACTACAACGGCCGCGATGAGTCCGGGCGCCGGGTTGAGATTCCACTCGGCACCGACCTGAATGAGGCAAAGCGCCGCTGGGCGGAACTTGACTGCAAGCCAGCGCCGGTGGAAACCGGCCTGATGAGTGTGATCTTCAATCGCTACGAGCGGGACGTGATCCCGACGAAATCCATCCGAACCCAGAAGGACAACGACTACTCGCTGAAGAATTTGCGTAAGGTGTTCGATACGGCGCCGATCGACGTCATTACACCGCAGCACATAGCGCAGTACCGCGATGCCCGGTCAGTCAAGGCCAAGGTGCGCGCCAACCGCGAGATCGCTCTGTTCTCTCATGTCTGGAATATGGCCCGCGAGTGGGGCTATACCGCGAAGGAAAATCCGTGTCGCGGTGTTCGGAAGAACCGTGAAACGCCGCGTGACTATTACGCAGACGACACCGTCTGGGCCGCCGTCTACGTCAAGGCGCCAGAAGAGGTGAAGGACGCGATGGATATTTCCTACCTCACTGGCCAGCGTCCGGCCGACGTGCTCAAGATGATGGCAACAGACATCCGGGACGGCGCACTGGAAGTCAGGCAGAACAAAACCAAGAAGCGGCTACGGATTTTGCTCGACTACGCCAACGGCACTCGGAGCGAACTGGGCAAGGTTATCGACCGCATTTCCGCGAGGCCGCGCAAGGTGCGCAGCTTGTTCCTGGTGGCAACTCCGGCCGGCAGCGCCCTGAATCGGTGGACGCTGCGCATTCGTTTTGATGCGGCGCGCGCAGCGGCCGCGAAGGAGGCCGACGAAAATGAGACGCCCGAGATGAAGGCCTTGGCAACCCGCATCCGGGCATTCCAGTTTCGTGATATCAGGCCGAAGGCAGCGAGCGAGACCACCCTGGAGCACGCCCGCAAGCTACTCGGGCATACCGAGGGTCAGATTACCGAGACGGTCTACCGCCGGGTTGGTGAAGTGGTGAATCCGACGAAGTAAAACGGCCTGAAGGCTAAAACCTATCCCGGCAATTCGGCCACTGCGGATGCCCAAGGTTTGGTGAGGAGAATTCCGACGAGATCGATCCCGAGCGGCTGCTTATCAAAAACGTGAATTCACACTTTGTGCCCACAAGCGCCGCTCAGGATTTCACGCTCAGACGCAGCAGTGCAGCGGCAACGGACATTCGGCTAGACTGCTCGATAGGCGAGTCCCGGCCACCGAGTGACCTAGCGACTGGGAGAGAGAATCCGCCGCGAACGGCTGGTAAATGATCGCTAACCGGCCGCGCAGCTTTTCGCAGACTCAGGCAAGCCGTCGGCTATTGCAGACCTCGGCGATCTGGCAAATCTACCGCCGCGATGAAATAACAAGATAAAAGCGAGGTAAGAAGGATGATTGATGTCATATGGGGTTCGCGAAGGAGAAGCCGAATTCGTCGAGATCGTTGGCGGAAGACCTAACCGCGATCCCCAACGGGGCGGCTATTTTGTACCTGGGCTATCAATCATCGGTACGCCGACCGGTCCGATGAAATTGGATGCGCTGTTGGTCTCCCCAACGTTTGGGCTCGTGGCATTCGATTTGGTGGAGGGAACTGACCTTGGTGATTTCGGCGCGCGTCAGGACGATATTGGCTCGATGCTTGAGGTTCGCCTAAAGCCGTATGCCGGTCTCAAGACTGGTCGATCTCTCAAGTTCGACATCAACGTTGTGACCTATGCGCCTGCAAAAGCGCATTTGCCTGATGCCGATCCGCCCTACTTCGTCGCCAACCGAGCGGATATAGGTGCGAAAGTCGAAGGATTCCATTGGAACGCGACTACCGGGGTCTTCCAGAACCTTGTCGCCGCTGTTCAGGTTGTTACATCAATTCGTGCTGGAAAACAGAAGCGAGAACCGAAGAAGGCGGATTCACGGGGCGCAAAGCTGAAGCGAGTGGAAGAGTCGATTGCCAATCTCGATCAGCATCAATCGCAGGCGGTGATCGAAACGGTAGAAGGCGTGCAGCGCATCCGCGGGCTGGCCGGCTCAGGCAAGACCATCGTTCTTGCATTGAAAGTGGCTTACCTGCACGCACAGAACCCGTCATGGCGAATTGCAGTCACCTTTAACACGCGCTCGCTGAAGGAGCAGTTTCGTCGTCTGATCAATAATTTCACGATCGAACAAACCGGCACAGAGCCCGATTGGGAGTGCATCGACATCATCAATGCCTGGGGTGGCCCAGGCGATCGAGAGCGCGATGGCATCTATCATAGATTTTGCCGAGTAAACGAGGTTCCCTTCCTTGACTTCGGAACGGCAAAGCGCAAGTTCGGTGATGGAAAAGAGTTCGCAGGCGCGTGTTCTGAGGCGCTTTCAGCGACCAAGCAACCAGTGCCGTTATACGACTTGATGTTGATCGACGAAGCACAGGACTTGCCAATCGAGTTTCTGCGTCTTTGCTATCGCTCTCTCTCGCCTCCAGGGCGACTTGTCTATGCGTATGACGAACTGCAGTCGCTCACAGGTTCTTCAGTCCCCCCACCTGAAGAGTTGTTCGGCAACGGCCCAGATGGCTTCCGATTGTGCGGCTTAATCAGGATGAGGGAGGGCCTCGGCAAGACATAATCTTGGAGAAGTGCTACCGAAACTCCCGCCCTCTGCTGGCCACGGCGCACGCCCTCGGTTTCGGCATTTACAGGCAGCGCGGCCTAGTTCAAATTTTCGATCAAGACGCCCTGTGGACGGATGTCGGTTACGTTGTAGAAGAGGGTGAGTTGGCCGGTGGTCGGCAAGTCACTCTGGCACGAACGCCTGAAACATCTCCGGAATTCCTGGAGAGCCATTCAAGCGTCGACGACTTGATCCAGTTTCACAAGTTCGAGGGATCGGAGGAGCAGACAACTTGGCTTGTTCAGGCCATTCAGAACGATATTCGAGAGCAGGAGCTGCGGCCCGAGGACATTGTTGTCATCAATCCCAGTCCGCTCACGACTCAGAAGGAGGTGGGGCCTGCCCGCCAACAGTTGTTTGCGATCGACATCAATAGTGAGTTGGCCGGTGTCAGCACATCGGCCGACATCTTCAGCAAAGCTGGCTGCGTCACCTTCACAGGCATCTTTCGTGCGAAGGGGAACGAAGCCGGGATGGTTTACATTATGAACGCACAGGACTGTGTGTCTGGGTGGGATAAGACGGCCACGGCGCTTAATCGCAACCGCCTTTTTACTGCAATTACCCGGTCAAAGGCATGGGTGCGCATCCTCGGCATTGGACCCAGCATGGACCTGCTGATGCAGGAGTGGAATACCCTCAAGCAGAACGAGTACAAGCTCCGCTTTCCGTACCCTACTGACGAAGAGAAGAAGCTCCTCCGCGTGATCAACAAGGAGATGCAAGGTAGGGGGCGGGGACGGCGAAAAGCAGTACGAGCACAGCGCGATCAGCTGCTGCAGGCCGTCGAGAAGGGCGAAGTTGATGTCGATCAGCTCATCCTTGAACTAGAGAACCTAAAGCGCACCTCGGGGAAGAAATGAGCCCTGAGAGCGTGCGACGGCAGATCGCTGACCTGATCAATCGCCTACTTATCGCCAGCATCTCAGTAAAGCAGTTCCGACCGACGATCCGGACCGTTGAAGGCGGCGCCATCCAGATTGGGGGAAGACCGGGCACCGCCATAGCCATGCGAGATATTTCCTACGAGGACATCTATCGTGAGTTGGACTCCAACGACGCGTACCACGTGAAACTGGTTGATGGTGGCTTGCTCCTCTTTCAGTATTCCTTTCGGCCGGATCGATCTCTGGCTCAGCATCGGCTCGCATATTTCCCAAGCCCCGTCCTTCCGACGGTCGAGGAAGCTCCAGCGCTGTATGAACAGGATGAGCTGTACGGAGATATCACAACACGGCGCCTAGTGCGGTTTCCAGTTCGGTTCGACTATGCGCCGGATCAGAAAGTTGACGTTCTTCACCCGGCATCGCACATGACACTGGGTCAGTATGAAAGCTGCAGAATCCCTGTAGCCGGTCCTCTAGGGCCAAGTTCGTTCGGAATGTTCATCATCCGCAATTTCTACTTTCGGACCTATAAGAAGTACAAGAACAACTTTGACCGGCGGCCTGTACAGATTGACCGCACAGAATCCATTTCCGCGAATGAGCGGCGAGTAACCCACATTGTTCATGGATTGTGAGGGCGACAATTCGTGATGCAGCTCGCGCTCAAGGCACCTGTCCTTAGGATCGCATCGGTCGACCAGGAGTCGCCCTCGAATTTTTTAGACCGGCGCCTTTCTGTTCCATTAACGCCCAGTGCACTGCTATTTGTCATCATCCAGAAATGGGGCGGGTGCGGCCATCTAGCCCGGAAAACCGAATGACCGCCCCAACTCACCTGAAGGCGTGTCTCAGTGCCTTCATCTTTGGATAACTGGCGGAAGGTGTGAGATTCGAACTCACGGATGCCTTACGACATCGCCGGTTTTCCTTACCTCTATGGCTTTCGCCACCAGGCCATAACGCTGCCTGTTTGAAAGTCTGGACTTTGTCTTCACCCTAGCTTTTCAGCCTTAGGTGGGAGCCGTCAAGTCTCTACACGTTCCTGACCTAGACCAGGCTTCGCTCGGCGTTACCTCGGAAACCCAGGGGCTTCGCCGAATTTGACTCCTTACATCTGATGCGTTTCCACATCAGCGCTCGATTTAACAAGACCGGTGCATTCAACCGCTCTGCCAACCTTCCGTTTCACAAATTATACAGACCGACCATCAACCAAAATTCATGTCGGTTGCATTCAACCATGCCCCAAAAACTGGAAACTCTGAGGAGTTGCGGAGATGATCCTCGCAGATTGCGGAGATGATCTCTTAATTACCTTATTTTTCAACATCATCAGAAGGCATGCACAGGCTTTCAAGACTAGTGCAATCAACCGCTCTGCCAACCCACCATGCTTTGCAACGCGCCAGCAATCCTCTCCGTACGCCAGTATCGGCTATCGCCAGGTTGGCCTGGCGGAGCCACCCGTGCGAATATTACCCGTGTTCGAGTGGCTCGCTTCGGTCCGCATCAGCCCAGCAGTTGGGTGTTTCGTAGATGCGGACGCGCTCCAGGCGAAGTTGGTTGCCGAGCGTGGCCTGATAGACGGGGTCGAGAATGGCGAAGGCGATGCCAGCGAGGTTCTCAGCCGTCGGCACGGCATCGAGGACAACAGTCTTGTGCCCGGGCATCGAGTTCAGGAAAGTCAGCACTGGCGCATCGCCACGATAGACCAGAAAAGCATGATCCCAAGCGTCGACCACGTGCGTCCTGGCCAGTTGCTTGACGCGGGAAAAGTCCATGAGCATGCCATTCTCCGCGACGCCGGCCGCGCGAACCGGCGTGCCCGCCAGCGTGATCTCGATGGCATACCGATGGCCATGCAGATGGCGGCATTGGCTTGCATGGTCGGGAATGCGATGGCCGGCGTCGAACTCGAGGCGGCGGGTTATTTGCATGGTGGCGGACATACCGTGAAAAGCTGCGGCATTATATCGGCTGGGCAAGACCAGTCCGGAAGCACCAACCACGATGCCTGATTGCTCCGTCGTCCTTTCCACCACCGATCACTCGCGCGACAGCGCGGGCATGACTTATGTATATCCCGTGGTATCGCGTCGGGCAGGCGGAGTATCGCTCGGCATCAACCTCAATCCGAATAATGCGTGCAACTGGCATTGCATTTACTGCCAGGTTCCCAACCTCGGGCGGGGCGGTCCGCCGCCCATCGACCTTGGCCTGCTGGCGCGGGAACTCGACATGATGTTGGACGACCTGCAGAGCGGCGAGTTTCTCGTCCGGCGCGTTCCCGCAGCGCTGCGGCGTTTGGTTGATATCGCCTTTTCAGGCAATGGCGAGCCGACCAGTGCCCGCGAGTTTCCCGATGCGGTGATGGTGGCGAGTGACGCCGTTGCGCGTCATCAGTTGACCAATGACGTTAGGCTGCGTTTGATCACGAATGGGAGCCTGATTGATCGCCGCTCGGTACGCCGCGGACTCGAGTTGCTGAGCCGGGCGGGAGGGGAAGTCTGGTTCAAGGTGGATGCCGCCGATGCCCGATCGCTTGCGCGCATCAACGGCACACGGATCAACGTGGCAGCCATGGGCCGACGGCTGGGCGAATGCGGTGCGCTTTGTCCAACCTGGGTGCAGACTTGCCTATTCACCCTCGACGGGCAGCCATTATCGTCAGTTGAACTCGATGCGCTGATGGGTTTTCTCGTTGCGCACAAGGGAACGATTTGCGGAGTCCATCTTTATGGCTTGGCCCGCCCGTCGGCCCAAACAGCAGCGCCACGCCTGGCCCGGGTCGCCGAAGCGTGGCTGCAACGGCTGGCCAGCCACTTGCGCGATCAGGGGCTGACGGTGACAGTCAGCCCCTGAGCATCGGTGCAATCCTGTCACCCACCCTTCTTCTGCGATGCGCGCGCCTGTTTCTTCAGGCTCTTGAACAATTCCGGATCGCTGGCCTTAAGGTATTCCACCACCTCGAAATCCTCGCGCTTGATCTTGGCGATGTCGATCTGCTCGACGTGCACCAGCCGCAGCAGTTGCTGAACTGGGCGGGGGATATTGCGGCCGCTTTCGTAGCGGGAGCCGCCGCTTTGCGTAACGCCGAGTCTCGACCAGAACTGCTGCTGATTCATGCCGAGCTTGCGGCGGATTTCGCGGACATCCAGTTTCTCTGCTGCCTTCATGTTTGGCTTCCTTTCTTGCTTACGATGAACGGGTATGACAACAGTAAATATGCTATTACCGAAGTCATATGTCGCAAAGCATAGCCAATATTTCAATGCCATACAAGCCCCCGCGCGGTGTTTCGGCGATGCGGGTGAGCGATGGCGGCATGTCAGCCCGCAACCAGGGCAATCGCATTTAGCGTAGCGGAGCGAGGCCGAGCAATGAAGCGCGATAGTCAGGTAGGCGGTCTGCTGTTTTGCGACGAGAACGGAGGCTGCGCTTGGGATACTGGGAGTCCTGGCGCAGCAAGGCGAGGGCGAACTTGCGCAGGGCGGTGAAATTGTGGGGCGCGTGGTCTTTGCGGATACGGCAGTCATCCTCGCGGAACGTGACGTCGAGGACCCAATGCAGGCTGTTCTCGATGCCCCAGTGCCTGCGCGACGCCAGCCGCGTCCTGCCGCGTGCCGGGCTCGATGAACTGGCTGAAAAACTCCTTGATGCTGGCGATCATGGCGATGGCTGACGATTCGCAACTGACCGGACTATTGTAGCCAGTCGCAAACGCGCGATAAGGCCACTGCCATTTGCGCCGCCTTCGCGGTTTGATTTAGTATGACAACCAGTTGATTTGAAAGAAGCACTTTGTTCAATGACGGAAAGTTTTCGGTCATTTGGGTGCCATACAGTCGTTACTATCGGTAAGTGCTTGCGGCGTTCCTGCAAAGCTGGGAGGATAACCTTGGTGGCTTGGTAGGCGGCCTCGATGGCGGCTTCGCAGCCAGAGGGTGCGCCATGGTATCGATGGCATGGCGATTGGCGGCGGTGATTCCTGGCCGGCTATGTGATGCCCAGACGCCGAAAATCCCGCCGTCGCCGAATTAAAATACGCCAGTTGCCCCATTTTCCGGTGTCGCGATGTCTTCGCTGAACTTTTCCTGTCTCGACGATTACGACCCCAATGCCCTGCCGGTGGACCGGGCGCGGCGCATTGTGCTGGATATGCTGGCGCCGGTGGCCGGCCACGAGCGGGTATTCGTGCGCCAGGCGCTCGGCCGGGTGCTGGCCGAGGATGTGATTTCGCCCATTCAGGTGCCGTCGCACGACAACTCGGCCATGGACGGCTGGGCGGTGCGCCACGCCGATCTGGCGGCGGATGGCGAGACGCGCTTGAAGAACATCGGCACGGCTTTCGCGGGGCGCGCTTTCGACGGCAAAGTCAGCCGTGGCGAGGCGCTGCGCATCATGACCGGCGCCGTGCTGCCGGCCGGCGCCGATTGCGTGGTGATCCAGGAAGTCGCGCGCGTCGAGGGCGACGAAGTGATCGTGCCGCCTGGGCAGCGCGCCGAACAGAACCTGCGTCGCGCCGGCGAGGACCTGCGGGCGGGCGAGGCGGCCATCCACGCTGGCACGCTGCTGCGGCCGGCCGAGATCGGCATCGTCGCCTCGCTGGGCGTGGCCGAGGTCTCGGTGCGCCGGCGTGTGCGGGTGGCGCTGTTCTCCACCGGCGACGAACTGTGCTCGATCGGCACGCCGCTGTTTCCCGGCGCGGTGTATGACAGCAATCGATATACGCTCTGGGGCATGCTGACGCGGCTGGGCTGCGAGGTGATCGACATGGGCGTGGTCAAGGACCGGCCCGATGCCTTGGAGAACGCGTTCAAGGAAGCCTCGGCCTGCGCCGACGCCATCGTCACCAGCGGCGGCGTGTCGGTGGGCGAGGCCGATTTCATCAAGCAGATGATGGCCAAGCTCGGCGAGGTGGCGTTCTGGAAGACCGCCATGAAGCGCGGCCGGCCCATGGCTTTCGGCCGCATGCATGCCGGCGGCGCCGATGGCATGGGCGGCGCCTGGCTGTTCGGCCTGCCGGGCAATCCGGTGGCGGTGATGGTGACGTTCTACCAGTTCGTGCGGCCGGCGCTGCTGAAGCTGATGGGCGTCGATCCGGTGCCGGAGTTTCCCGCTTTCCCGGCGCGTTGCGTCGAGGCGATGAAGAAAGGCCGCGGCCGCACGGAATTCCAGCGCGGCATCCTGTTCCAGCAGGACGGCGCGTGGTGTGTGCGGCCGACCGGCGCGCAGGGCTCGGGCGTGCTGAGCTCGATGGCGAAAGCCGACTGCCTGATCGTGCTCGAACCGGAGCGCGACAAAGTCAGTCCCGGCGACACGGTGATGGTGCAGTTGATGACCGGGCTGGCGTGAGCCGGCTGGCGGTCGATCCGGATTTTTCAAGGAGAACGCAGTGAGCAAACTGTTCGTCCGCAAGGTGGCGGTGCTGGGCGCGGGCGTGATGGGCGCGCAGATCGCCGCCCATCTCGCCAATGCCGACATTCCCGTGGTGCTGTTCGATCTGGCCGCGCCCGAGGGCAATCCCGACGGCATTGTCGGAAAAGCACTCGACGGCCTGAAGAAGCTCAAGCCGGCGCCCTTCGGCGCGGCGGACCGGCCCGGCCTGATCGAACCGGCGAATTACAACGACGCCCTGGGCAAGCTGGCTGGCTGCGACCTGGTGATCGAGGCGATCGCCGAGAAGTTCGAGTGGAAGGAAGACCTCTACAAGAAGATCGCGCCGCACGTGAAGCCCGGCACCATCATTGCCTCCAACACCTCCGGCCTGTCGATCAACAAGCTGGCTGAGGCGATGCCGGACGCGCACCGGCCGAACTTCTGCGGCATCCATTTCTTCAACCCGCCGCGCTACATGGCATTGGTCGAGATCATCCCCTGCATCACGTCGGACGCGGGCATGCTCGACCACCTGGAAAGCTGGCTGACCACGCGCCTGGGCAAGGGCGTCATTCGCGCGCTGGACACACCCAACTTCGTCGCCAACCGGGTGGGCGTCGCCTGGCTGCTGATGGTGGCGCATCACACCGAACGGCTCGGCTTGAGCTTCGACGAAGTAGATGCCCTGACCGGCGCGCGCATCGGCCTGCCGAAGTCGGCGACCTACCGGCTGCTCGACGTGGTGGGCATGGACACCATGGACCACGTCATCAATACCATGAAAAATGGCCTGCCGAACGATCTGTGGCATCGCTACTACGGCGTGCCGGCCTGGGCGCAGGCCTTGATCGCCAAGGGCGCCATCGGCCAGAAAGTCGGCGCCGGCGTTTATCGCCGCGAGGGCAAGGTGACGAAAGTGCTCGACCTCAAGATGGGCGATTACCGCGAATCGGCCGGCGCGGTGGTGCCGGAGGTCGATGCGATCCTCAAGGTCAAGGACCCCGCCAAGCGGCTGCGCCAGCTGCGTGCCGCCGATCATCCGCAGGCACAACTGCTGTGGGCTGTGCATCGCGACATCTTCCATTACTGCGCGGTGCTGCTGGCCGAAATTGCCCACTCGGCGCGCGACGTCGACCTGGCGATGCGCTGGGGCTACGGCTGGAGTCGCGGGCCTTTCGAGCTCTGGCAGGCCGCCGGTTGGCGGGAGGTCGCGGCCATGGTCGCCGAGGACATCGCGGCGGGCCAGGCCATGGCGAACGTGCCGCTGCCGGATTGGGTGAGCCAGGTCGATGGCGTGCATGGCGCCGACGGTTCGTGGTCGGCCAGCGCCGGCCGGCGCGTGTCTCGCTCGACCCTGCCTGTGTATACGCGCCAGCTGGTGCCGGATCTGCTGGTCGGTGAAAAGTCAGCCGTGGCGGGACGCCAGGTCTGGGCGAACGAGGGCGTGCGCCTGTGGGTGCGCGACGACGTCGACCCCGGCATCGCCATCCTGTCGGTTACCACCAAGATGCACTCGTTGGGCCGCGACGTCATCCTGGGCGTCAAGGAGGCCGTGGTGCTGGCCGAGCGCGATTTCGCGGGACTGGTGATCTGGCACGAGGCGCCGTTCGCGGTCGGCGCCAATCTCAAGGAAGTGGCCGAAGCCGTGGCGGCCGGGCGGTTCGACGAGATCGACCAGCATGTCGCCGCTTTTCAGCAGGCCGCCATGACCCTGCGTTACGCCGGCGTGCCGACGGTGGCGGCGGTGCAGGGCATGGCGCTCGGCGGCGGCTGCGAGTTGGCGGTGGCCGTCGCGCGCCGCGTCGTCGCCTTCGAGTCCTACATCGGCCTGGTCGAGGCCGGCGTCGGCCTGATTCCCGCCGGCGGCGGCTGCACCCATTTTGCCCGGCGCGCCGCTGCGCTGGCCGCCCAGGCGGCGTATGGCGAGCCGTTCCCCTTCCTGCAAAATCCGTTCACGCAGATCGCCCAGGGCCAGACCTCCGGTTCGGCGCTGGAGGCCCGTGCCATGGGGTTCCTGGAGTCGGCCGACACCATCGTGTTTAATCCTCACGAGCTGCTTTACGTCGCCCTCCGCCAGGCGCGCGCGCTGGCGGAAGCGGGTTACGCGCCGCCGGCCCGGCCCAACGCCATTGCGGTGGCCGGACGCACCGGCATCGCCAATTGCGAGATGGCGCTGACCAACATGCGTGCCGGCAACCAGATTTCCGACCACGACTATCGGGTCGCCCGGGCGGCGGCGGTGGCGCTGTGCGGTGGCGAGATCGAGGCCGGCTCGCTGGTCGGCGAGCAATGGCTGCTCGACATCGAGCGGCGTGAATTCGTCGCGCTGCTGAAAACGCCCGAGACGCAGGCGCGCATCGCCTACATGCTGGAAACCGGCAAGCCCATGCGTAACTGAGGCGGCCGAACGAGGAGAATGACATGAGCAAGATCGTGCAGGATGCCTATATCGTCGCCGCCACGCGCACGCCGGTGGCGCGGCGCAAGGGTGCTTTCGCCAACGTGCGCCCGGACGACATGCTGGCCCACGTGCTGCGACTGGCCGTGGCCGCCGCGCCCGGCCTCGACGCCAGGGAAATCGGCGACGTGGTGGTCGGCTGCGCCATGCCGGAAGCGGAGCAGGGCATGAACGTCGCCCGCATCGGCGCGCTGCTGGCCGGTCTGCCGGCCAGCGTGCCGGCCATCACTGTCAATCGCTTCTGCGCCTCCGGCCTCAATGCCGTGGCGATGGCGGCCGACCGCATCCGGCTCGGCGAGTGCGAGGTCGCCATCGGCGCCGGTACGGAATCGATGACCGCCATGGCGCAAATGGTCGGCAACAAGGTTGCCGCCAACCCCGCCTTCTTCAATGACGCGAACCGCGCCATCGCCTTCGGCATGGGCATCACCGCCGAGAACGTCGCGGCGCGCTGGCAGGTATCCCGCGAGCAGCAGGATGGCTTCGCCGCCGAATCGCACCGACGGGCGCTGGCCGCCATTGCCGGCGGCCGGTTCAAGGCCGAGATTTCGCCGTATGAGGTGCGCGAGCATCTGCCCGACCTCGCCAGCGGCAACGTCAGGATTCGGCAGCGCATGGTCGAGAACGATGAAGGCCCGCGGCCCGGCACCACCCTGGAATCCCTGGCCAAGCTGAAGCCGGTGTTCGCGACGAAAGGCTCCGTGACCGCCGGCAATGCCTCGCAGATGTCCGACGGCGCGGCGGCGGTGCTGCTGATGAGCGAGGCGGCCGTCAAGCGTTACAACGTCAAGCCGCTGGCGCGCTTCGTGTCCTATGCCGTGGTCGGCGTGCCGCCGGAGATCATGGGCATCGGCCCGATCGAAGCCATTCCGCGCGCCTGCAAGCTGGGCGGCGTGACGAAGGAACAGCTGGACTGGATCGAACTCAACGAGGCGTTCGCCGCGCAGTCGCTGGCGGTGATGAAGGAACTCGATCTCGATCCGGCCAGGGTGAATCCGCTCGGCGGCGCCATCGCGCTCGGTCATCCGCTCGGCGCCACCGGCGCCA
The DNA here is from genome assembly GCA_016704145.1 of Rhodocyclaceae bacterium. Lineage (GTDB taxonomy): Bacteria > Pseudomonadota > Gammaproteobacteria > Burkholderiales > Rhodocyclaceae > Fen-999. The sequence continues at coordinate 15,150 of JADJAS010000002.1, forward strand.
TCCGCACCGCCACGCTGGCGCACGCTTTCCAGCGCGACGCCGCGCTCAAGTACGGCATGGTCACGATGTGCGTGGGCACCGGCATGGGCGCCGCGGGAATTTTCGAGCGGGTGTGAGCGGAGGCCGACCGGCCCGCCGTCAGGCGGCGGCGCCGGCGGCAACGGCCGGTTCGTAGAACTCGAGCCAGGCGCCTTCGGGCGAGCGCGCCGCCATGACGGTCACTTCGCCGTGGGGCGCCAGACAGACCCGCGTCGGCGCCATGGCGATGGCGACGCCTTGGCCGCGCAAGTGTGCCGCCAAGGCCGGCATGCCCCTCACCGGCAGGCGCAGCGCGGCCATGCCATGGTGGGGCGGACCGGAGGGCGTGCTGACATCCAGTCCGGCGGCACCACGGATCGCCACCAGTTCGATCGACCCGGCCATGGCTCCGCCAGGATGAACGATGCGGATCGACAGGCTGGCGCCGCCCGCCGGCAGGGATGGTAGGCCCAGCACGTTCGGCCGGCCGGCGGGATAGGCGGGCGCGTCGTGATCGACGGTGAGTCGGAAGCCGAGAACGTCGCGGTAGAAGGTCAAGGCGGCATCCATGTCGCGCACGATCTGGCTGGAATTGAAGACCTGGCTGAAATGCCGGAGATGGTCGAAATCGGCCAGCGGCGGCGCCACGCGTTCGATCAGCGCCAGCCGGACATTGTCCGGGCCGCGGACGATCCACTCGCGGACGCGCACGGCGCCGAAGTCCCAGGTCACGGGCGGCGAGGCGCCGTGCCACTGCAATTCGCGCAAGGCGGCGGCCTTGGCCGCGATGTCGAGCACGCGCACGTTGAGATCGAAGATGCCGCCGTGGTCCCAACACTGGTCGTCGGCGCGCAGGTCGTCCTGCTGGCCGGCGTCGCCGAGCTGGACCAGGCGGACGCGACCGGTGCCGACGTCCGGATGCGACAGTAGCCACTCCTCGCCGGCGGCGCCGGCTGGCAGCGCCCAGGCCGCGAGCAGGCGGGGATCGACCGCGCCACGATGCGCCACCGTGAAGCCGCCGACATCCAGCCAGCAGGCCAGGTGAGGCTCCGGCCGGCGCACGATGATCACGGCTTCGTCGAAACCCTCGATGGTAAAGCCGCGTTGCGGGTCGGTCATGGCTTGGTCACCTCGCTCTTCAGATAGGCGATCAGTGCCTCGATGTCGGCCTCGCCCAGTTCATTGACATAGGCCATGGCGGTGCCGGGCACCAGTTCGCTCGGCGCCGCGATCCAGCGACGCAGTGTGGCGTCGTCCCAGCGCAGCCCGGCCCGGCGCAGTGCGTTGGTGTAGGCGAAATCCTTGGCCTGGGCGGCGGCGGCGCCGATTGCGCCGCGCAGGTTGGGTCCGACCTTGTCGGGCTCGCCGGCTTTCAGGCCGTGGCAGGCGGCGCAGCGCAGGAAGGCGATGCGGCCCTTCAGTAGCTGTCCGGTCTCGGCCGCGACAGCCGGGCTGATCGCCAGTGCGGCGAGCAAACCGGCCAGCGGCACGGAAAGAGAGGAAGAAATGCTTGGCATGGTTCAGGAGGCCGTGTTGCCGACCAGGGCGCCCGGGTTCATCAGGTTCATGGGATCGAGGTGCCGTTTGATGGCGCGCACCAGTTCGGCGTAGGACGGGTCGACATTGGCCAGGTAGGGATAGGCGCGACCGATCTGGAAATTCACGGCGCCGTGACGGGCCATGATGCGCGCGGATTCCCGCCATAGCTCGTGCGCCAGGCCGCGACGGTCTTCGCGCGGCGACCGGTCGCGCCAAGCCGCTGGTGGGCTGGTGAGTTCGGTGGCGTCGATATGCAGGTCGGTCACCTCGTCGATCCAGTAGAAACACGGCTCGAACAGCACGCCGTTGGGCACGTTGGTGGTGAGCGGCGAATAGAGCAGGCCCAGGCGATCGATGTCGGCCCGGCGCGCCGCGATCATGGCTTCGACTTCGCCGACGGCTCCGACGATGCGGCCGAGCGGCAGGATGCCATGTACCGGCACCCAGCGCTGACCGTCGACGCCCAGGGCCGAGCGCAGCGGGGGAAACGGGCGGCCGCGCAAGCCCTTCGGCACGATCGGCGGCAGCACCCGGCCGCCGTTGGTGCGGGCCAGGGCCTCGATCTTGTCAAGCTGACGGGCGACGTGCGCGTCGTCGTCGCCTTCGACCGTCAGATGTAGGGAGTAGGCCGCGTTCTCCAGGTCGCCGGTGCCGGCCAGGGCCATGCCGGCGACATCCTTGAGGCCGGCCAGCAAGGATTTGCCCGACTTGAGGACGCCGGCGGCGGTCTTGGCCGCTTCGCCGAGCTGCTTGCCCGTTTGGGCGGAATTGCGCGCCTTGTAGGCATCGATGCCGAAGGCTTCGGCGCCCAGGCCGGAACGCGACAGATCGGCCTGAGTGCGCAGCATGGCGGCGAAGTCGTCGAAGGCGTAGGAGCCAAAGCCCACGGCTTCGGGCTGCGGGATCAGGCGGAAGCTCGCCGACACCTTGATGCCCAGCGCGCCGGCATCGCCGACCAAGAGGCCGGTCAGGTCGGGGCCGCCCCAGCGCACGAAGGCCTGGCCGTCGCGCCGGGAAGCGGCGCCGGTGCGCAGGAGTTCACCGTTGGCGAGGACCGCGTCGATGCCGAGCACCGATTCGGCGGCGCTGCCATGGCGCACGGAACCGAAGAAAACGCTGTTCTGCGAAAGGGTGCCGCCGATGGTGGCGCGCTTGCCGGACAAGGGGCCCCAATAGGGCGTGCGCAGCCCCTTGGCGGCCAACGCTTCGTGCAGCGCGATCCAGGTGCAGCCGGCTTCGACGGTGACCTGGCGGTTTTCCTCGTCGATCGCCAGTACCCGGTTCATTTTGCGTGTGTCGAACAGAACGGCGCTTTCGTCGTCGGCGACATAGCCGCCGGTATAGGACATGCCGCCGCCGCGCGGCACGACCGGGTGGCCAGCGGCCGTGGCCAACCGCACGGCCGTGGCAACGTCCTGGACGTTCCGCGGCACCACCACGCAGGCCGGCGGCTTACCGCTCCAGAACAGATCGTGGGAAAAATATCGACGCGTCGTGTCGTCGTCCAGCACCTGCTCGGCGCCAAGGGCGCCGCGCAAGGCGGCCATCAGTTCGCTGTGCTTCATGTGCTTCCTCGACTGACATGGAAAGGTGTTGGCGGCGCCGCCGGCTTCAGCCATTCGATCCATTCGCCGGCGGGGCCGCGCGCGATGGCGAGGCCGCTGGCCGGCCAGCCGGCGCGGGGACGAATGTCGCGCCAGGCGCCGCCATCGTTCGGAGGCCGGGCCTGGTCGGCCACGAAGCTGACCATGGCGAGGCCGGATGGCAGGGTGTGCGGGTCGTCGTCCGGCGCAAGTTCGGGAACTTCATCAATTTCGATGAGGCTTGCGCCATCCAGTTGCACGGTGGCCACGGGTCGGGCGCGCTCCGGGTCGACCGCCAGCGCCGCGTTGAGAGCCGAGACGCGCGTTTCGAAGCGCAGACCGGCGCTGCCGGCCAGTCGCTCGTAGTCGGCCAACGCCGGGTCACGGGCCGCCGCCGCCAATACCGGGATGAACAGCCGTTCGGCGGTTCGCTGCGCCGGGGCCGGTAAACGGAACGGCGGCACCTGGGCGCGCACCTCGGTGAGATAGAGGACCTCGCCCGCCGGCCCCACCGCCTGCATGGCCCAGATGTCGTCGCTGACGGCAAGGGGGCGCGGTTCGCCGCGAATTTGAAATGGCGAAGCGGATAGCGTCCGGCCCAATGCCCGCACGTCGGCCACCAGCACCTCCATGGCCAGCCAGCCCAGTCGGCCCAGCGGCGCCGGTGGCGGTGCATGGGGTATCTCCAGCAAGCGCAGCCAGTGCGTGGCCGGATCGGCGGCATCGGCGCCCAGGGTGACGATTCGCCGACCGGCGAGTCCGGGTTGCCCCCAGGCTTCGGCGATCTCCGCGGCGAGCGTGCAATCCTCGACCACCGTCATGTCGAGGTGATCGCGGTAGGCGCGAACCACGGCGTTCACCGAGGCGCAAACCACGGTTCCGCACAGAACGGGGCCAAAGCGGGGCTGCGGCGACACGGCCATCGTGTTACTGACGGTCGAAACGGCGGTAACGTCCCAGCGGCAGCAACAGCAGGGCCCCGGCCAGGAACATGACCGCGGCAATGCGCAACGCCGACTGGTAGTTGCCGGCCTGGTCGAAGGCCTTGCCGAACATCACGGGGCCAAGGCCGGCGCCAACGGCGAAAAAGCCATATAGCGTGCCGTAAATCGCGCCATAGCTCTTCATGCCGAAATAGCGGGCGACGAGGAAGGCCATCAGATCGTACTCGACGCCGGCGGCGAAGCCGATCATGAAGATCGCCAGCCGCGTCGAATCGTTGTCCAGGCCGCCGCCGGCCAGATACCAGCAGGCGATCGCCGGCACGCTGAGCATGACGAAGGCGACGCCGGGAGCCCAGTAACGATCGATCAGCCAGCCCCCCAGGAGCCGCCCGACGATGACCGACAGACCGATCGTGGCGGCGAGGCTGACCACGTCGGCGGGGCCGAAGCCTGCCGTTCGAAGGATGTTCTCCATGTTGGGAATGGGACCGCCGACGGCATAGGAGATCAACACGAAGGCGGCGGCCAGCAGCCAGAAGCGCCACTCCTTCAGCGTCTCGACGAAAGTCAGCCCTGGCGTACCGGCGCTGCGGGCACGGTTGGCGACCTGCCGCGCCTCCCGAGAGCGTCCCGTGTCGCCGATATCGTGGAAGGCGAAATAGGCGATCGGGAACGCCACCAGCAGCGGCAACGCGCCGATGGCGAGATAGGCGCCCCGCCAGCCGAAGTTCGCGATCAGCCATGCCGTGAGCGGCTTGATGGCGAAGCCAAACAGTCCCGTGCCGAGCAAGGCGAGGCCGAGGGCCAGACCCTTGCGAACCTCGAAGCGGTTGTTGACCGCGCTGGTCCAGGTGACGGGCAGGGTGCCGGCACCAAGCACCGCCATGAGGGCCCAACTCAGGTAGAACAATTGAATGTTGCCATTGCCGAAGGCAAAGCTCATGAACGCCAGCGAGAACAGCACTATCGAGGTCAAGGCAACACGACGCACGCCATGACGGTCGGCCAGCCAGCCGACCGCCGGACTGGCGACGAGTACGCCGAACACCATGATCGGCAGGCCGACCATGATGTCGCCGAACTTCCAGCCGAATTCCTTCGCCAGTTCCGGCGCCAGCATGCCGATGCTGTAGAAGGGGACAGGTGATAGCCCGAGGCCGATGCCGAACAGCGCCGCCAGCACCACCGGCCAGCCAGTCCTGAATTCGCCGAAGCCGACCGATTCCCGTTCGTTGCGATCCATGCGCTTCCCCTAGGGCTTGTTGTTGGTAGCCGTCCCCGCCGGGGAGCCGAGAATCTTGTTCAATTCGATGTAGTTGCCATCGGCATCCCATACCGCGCTGAACAGGACGGGAATGATGCCCCCGCCGGCGGCGGGATAGTCGATGCGCTTGGGCCCGGTATCGACGGTCACGTCGGGGGTGGCGGCAATCCGTGGCCAGCGCTCCTCGAGATCGCGGACGTTGACCACCAGAATGGTATCGCCCGCACTGGCGCGTGCCGGCTTCGCCGGAGGCGGCACCGGCTCATCCAGGCGCTGCATCAAGCCCAGCGCGCCAATGAAAGTGTCGTTGGCGCGAAGCAGAACCAGTCGGACGCGGGATGGCCGCGGCTTGCCACCCTCGTCGCCGCCACTGGCGATGACCTGGTCGTAGATCACGTTCAAGCCAAGGGTGTCGCGGTACAGTGCCAGGGATTTTTCGACATCCCGCACGACGAAGGTGGTGCGGCGGATATCCACCGGAATGCGTTGGTCACGCGGAACCGGCTCGGCTCCGGCCCCGATCGAGGTCAGGAGGCAGGCCAGCGACAGCCAGCGGATGGCGCTACTCACCGTCGTGTTCCGCGGCGGCCATCGATGCGCCTTGACATGACCGGAGGAGTGACAGCGTCGCCTCGGTCGTCATTACGTCGCCGACCTTAAGCGCGATGTCGCGCAGGTTGTAGTCGTGGGCGAGGCGGTCGCGGTCGTCGCAAGCGTCGGCGACCACCGCGACGCGGAAGTCGCATTGCAGGGCGTCGACCGCGGTGGCGCGCACGCAACCGCTGGTGGAAAAGCCGCAGACCACGACGGAATCGACCGCCTGGTCGCGCAGCAGGCCGCGCAAGGGGCTATCGAAAAACGCGCTGGGCACGGTCTTGCGCAAGATTGTTTCACCCGCACGGGGGGCGACGCGCGGGTCGATCGCGGCCCAGCGGCCGTTGGCAGCCAGTTCATCAAGCACCGGCAGTTTCATGCGGAAGACGCGGGCTTCATCGGGCGAGGCATAGGCATTGACGGTATAGACGACCGGCGCGCCGCGCCCGCGGAAATTATCCAGCAGCAAGGCGACGTTGCGCAGCGCCGCCGAGCCATCCAGACCCAGCGGCGATGCCGGGTCGGTAAAGCCGAGGGTCGCGTCGATGACCAGAAGCGCCGGGTGTCCGCCCAGGCCGACGGAACTATTGGGCAAGGTGGTCATGGCGCCGGCTTCAGTCGCCGGCCTTCTGTTCGACATTCTTCAGCCGGCGGGCATCTTCCGCGCACAGCCACTGGGCGGTCCGGCCGCCCAGCGACGCTCCGGTGATGCTGGTCGCCACTGCCATGGCCAGGCGCAGCTTCGCAATGTCGATACCGGTGTCGAAACCACACTGCTCAGCCATGAGCACCAGATCCTCGGTGGCCAGATTGCCGGCGGCCCCCGGGGCGAAGGGGCAGCCACCCAGGCCGCCGACGCTGGTGTCGAAACCGCGAATGCCCTCTTCCATCGCCGCCCAGGCGTTGGCCAGCGCGAATCCCCGCGTGTCGTGAAGATGCAGGGAAAGACGCTCGGCGCCGAAACGTCGGACGGCGTGATGCAGCAGTTTGCCGACTGCCCGGGGCGCGGCGGCGCCGATGGTATCGGCGATCACGACTTCGACCGCGCCAGCCGCGAACATCCGTTCGGTGAGGTCGATTACCCGGTCCTCGGCAACCAAGCCCTCGAACGGGCAGGCAAAGGCAACCGCGACATAGGCCTTGCCGGTCATGCCCGTGCCAATGCCGGCGGCAAGCGTCGATGCGCACACATTCGTCGCCTCAGGCAAACCCATGTTGATGTTCCGCCGATTCATTGTCTCGGTGGCCGAGAGCACGACCGCAAACTCCCGCACACCGGCTTGATGGGCACGTTCCAGGCCCCGCTCGTTGGGCACCAGCGCCGAGTAGCGAATCCGCTGCGGGTCGGGCAAACGAGGAAATAGCTCCGAAGCGTCGGCCATCTGCGGGACCGCCTTGGGCGAGACGAAACTGGTCGCCTCGATGGCGGCGACACCGGCATCGACCAAGGCCGAGATCAGCCGCAACTTGTCGTCGCAGGAAACCTGACGCGGCTGGCTTTGCAGGCCGTCGCGCGGTGCTACTTCGTTGATCCTGAGTTTTTCCACGACTGATCCGATCGATACACGTGATTCGCCATTAAAACAAGTTGCGCCGCAGCGCGAATTCAGCTGGCACGCGAGTTGAATGAAGCAACTATCCTGCCAGACGAGATGCATTGGTCGGTACAGGTAGCGGGATGAAACAATCTCGCCATCATCGAGATGTACTGCGGATTGTCTTGCCGGCCCGAGACCTGCCCCTGAATTCGATCGTGAAACTATTGAAACACTTTCGCTGTATCATGAAACATATTTGTGGGATCATCGCGCATGGTGGCGCGGTCATCGTCCATTCCAGTCGATCTTGGTCGGCTGGTCGTGAAATCTGTTGAGGGAGCATCATGCCGTCAAGACGGGAACGTAAACCACGCCTTTGCATCCTGAGCTACCAGCGATTGAGTCACCTGGTGCGAACCATCATTCCCGAATACAGCCATCGGGCGGAAATCGACATGACGGAGGTTGTGTTTCAGGATGCGTTGGATCTCGGCCGTGAGATTGAAAGCAAGCGGCAGTACGACGTGATCATCTCGGCCGGCGCCAACGCGGAACTGCTGCGAGACACGCTCAATTTTCCCGTCGTGTCCATCAAGGTCACCGGATATGACTTGCTGGTGGCCTTAACCAAGGCCGGAGAGATTTCCGACCATGTTGGCGTCGGCATCTATCAGGAGAAGATCGAAAGACTGGAGTCGGTCAAGCATCTGCTGCAAGTCAAGATTACCCAGCAGACATACCAGACGGTCGCTGACGCCCGAGAATGTGTCTGGCGTTTGCGCAACGACGGATTGAAGGTGATCGTCGGTTCGAGCCTGGTCGTTGAACTGGCCGAGGCCTGCGACCTGGTGGGTATCCTCGTGTATAGCCCCGAATCGATTCGACAGGCCATCGAAGACGCGCTCCAGATAGCCGAACTTTCCGTCCGAGAGGACGCCCGTTACGACAGTTTGAACTCGGTGGTGCGCCATCTGCGCGAGGCGGTGCTGGCGGTTGATGCGCAACACCGGATTACCGCGATCAACCCCTCGATGGAACAGTTGATCGGCTTGCCGCGTCCGGCCTTGTTGGGACGCAACCTGGGCGAGGTGGCTCCCGACCTTTCCCTGGAGCGTGTGTTGGGCGAGCGGGAACCGGATGTGGGGACGGTTCTGACTTACGGCGGCAAGTCCTACCTGGTGTCGAGGACGCCATTGCGAGAACTCGGCAGTATCACCGGCGCGGTACTCGTCATGTACGACACGCAAACCATTCAACGCGCCGACGTCGTCGTCCGCTCGCAGCGAAAGTCGAAGGGATTCGCCGCCCGATACAGCTTTGATCAGATCATCGGCGTCAGCCCGACGCTGCAGCAAGCGTGCTCCGTGGCGAAGCGTTGCGCCCATTCGACATCGACAGTCCTGATCACCGGCGAGAGCGGCACCGGGAAGGAACTGTTTGCGCAGGCGATCCATAGCGCGAGCCCGCGTGGCGGTGGGCCATTCGTCGCCCTGAATTGCGCTTCGTTTCCCGAGACGCTGCTTGAAAGCGAGTTGTTCGGTTACGAAGATGGTGCCTTTACCGGATCGCGCAAGGGCGGCAAGCCGGGGTTGTTCGAAACCGCACATACCGGGACGGTGTTTCTCGACGAGATTGGCGACATGCCGGTCTCATTGCAAACCAGATTGCTGCGCATCCTGCAGGAGCGCGAGGTGGTTCGGCTCGGCGGCGTGCAGCCCATTCCCGTTGATGTGCGCGTCATTGCCGCGACACATTGCGACCTGACCGAGTGGATCCAGAAAGGCAGGTTCCGCGCTGACCTCTATTATCGCCTCAATATCCTGAGGGTCGCCTTGCCGCCGCTTCGCAGCCGGCGCGAGGATATCGGCGTGCTGGCTCAGAAACTGCTGCAAGGCAGCCTGCGTCGCCAGGGCTGCGCCTTGCAGGCCGAGCAGGTTCTGGCTCCATTGTTAAGCACGCTCCACGAGTATTACTGGCCGGGCAACGTGCGTGAACTGGAGAACGTGATGGAGCGGTTTGCGGCCTATCTCGGCGCGGCCGAGAGTCTTGCCGGCATCGACTACGACGGCTTCATCCTGGAGGCCCCGGAGTTGCACTCGGCGCACGCCGGCATGCCGTGCGCCGAAGCCGGTCATGCTCACGCGTTGCCGATGACGGACAAACTCCCGGTGGCGGACAACTTGTCCGTGGCTCAAGCCTTGTCGCGGACGAAGGGGAACCGGCGCATGGCGGCTGAAATGCTTGGCATCAGCCGAACGACGCTATGGAGAAAAATGCGCGAGGGTTGAGCCGGAACGCCAGAAGTCGGCTGCTATCTGGGGCGCCATCGGGATTTCCCGGTGAGATACTTCTTGGCATCGCGCAGATCCTCGGGTTGATATGGCGTGAAGAGATTCGGCGGGTAATTGCTTCGATATCGCTCGAACACCGGCAGGTAAAGTTCCGAGTGCACCACCGGCTGACGGTGCCTATCCCTGAACGCCTCGATCGGGATTCGTGCCGTGATCATCGTTTCGAATTTGGAATCGGTGGTGGCAAGGGCCTTGCCGTCCGGCCCATAAATGACCGAGCCGCCCGCGCCGGAACCTGGGTCGTCAAAAAAACCTGGGTTATCCGGCGAATAAGCATTGTTGGCCAAGGCGACATAGATCGAGTTGTAGAGGGCGGAGGCCTGGATATCCAGCGGGCTGAAGCCGCCGGTCGCCGTGCGCAGCACGATTTCGGCGCCCTTCATGGCCATGGCCCGAATGAGTTCCGGCTCGAGCTGGGTGGATGTCGTGGCAATGTTCCCGATCGGGGTGCGGGTGACCGGTATCACCTCGTCAAGGCCGTACATCTCCACGTAGCGGTCGTAGACATCGTAAATCGTGGTCGTAAACAGCTCGAAGCCATGGAATACCCCCTTGATGTTTCTGGCTTTCCAGTGCTTGCCGACAATCTCGCCCTTGGGATCGATGATCGTGGTGATGCTCAGCACGTGTCCCGGCCAGTCAGGGTCCTTGGCGTAGGTGCCGAAGACCACGTAGCAGCCGTACTCACGCGCCTTTTTTGAAATTTGCTCGGTTTCTTCGCCGGGGAGTTCCAGCGCGAAACCCAATATTTCCTTGCGCGTCCAGGTATTCCAACCGGTGATCGGGAACTCGTGGAAAAACAGAATGTCGGGCCGGGGACCGTAGTGAAACGCCTTGTCGATCAACTCAAGAAAATGTTTCAGGTTCTCCTTGAGGACATCCTTGTTGCCCGCCCGGAAGGAACGAACCCGCGCCTGAACGACGCCAAGCGTGATGTCCGGTTTTGCCAGGTCGACCTTGTCGTATTCGCCATCGTTCCGCATCGACAAGGGGGCCGGCGCGCCACGCTGGGCCGCGCGCGCCGAGTGATCCAGCATCAGGGCGCCAGTGGCGCCCATCGCCATATTGAGCATGAACGCTCGACGCGATTTCATGGTTCCTCCCGGAGTAGCGCCAATACCATGGTGTCCGATCAAGGGGTGGATATTAGAAGTCGTAAGTCACGGTCATGCCAACCTGGCGCGGCCGAGCCGGCATGTCGGCGGCGGTTCGCCGGAAGGTGGCCGGATCCAGGTAGCGGAATGCCGTCATCGACTTGTCGTTGTCGGTCGCGTTCTTGACCCACAATGCCGCGCGCCAGGTCTTGGCGCGAACACCGAGCGTGACATTGACATTGGTGAAGGGATCGGCCCAGAGCATGTTCTGGATGTCGCCATAGCGACGGCTCTGGTGAGTCACATCCAGCCGTCCAAAGCCACGCAACGCCGTGCCCGCGATCGGCAGGTCGACGGCGGCGGAAACGGTCGCGGCGTGCTTGGGCGTGCGTGGCAGATAGAAACCGGCGACCGAGGTATCGCCGCCGAAGACGTGGCCATTCATGTTCTCCGTGCCCTTGGTTGCCTTGGCGTCGGTGTACGCGTAGTTGCCACTCAGTGTCAGCCATTCGAGCACCCGTGCCGACACATCCAGTTCCAGGCCGCGAGTGCGGGCCTTGCCGACGTTATTGACGATGGTGGTCGATGTCGATGTCCCGGTGATGGGATTGACGATCGTTGCCGCGTTGGAAAGTTGCAGTTCCTCGATGTCATTGTGGAAAATGGCGGCGTTGATACCGATGCGATCATCGGCCATGAGCGTCTTGTAGCCGATTTCGTAGGCTTTCACTTTCTCGCCGTCATACGAGAAATCCCCGCTGGACAAGCCGGCGTTGTTGTTGAAGCCGCCGCTCTTGCTGCCGCGGGCAATTTGGCCGTAGACGGTCGTATTCTTGGCCAGCTTGTAGTCGACCGTGAGTCGCGGCGAAAAGTCCTTGAACGTCTTTTCCCCGCTCAGTGAACAGACTTGTCCGGTTCGGCAGGCGCCGGTGGTGACCGTCGCGACACCGAGGTTGGTGCCGATGATCTTGACGGTTTCCTTGTTCTGGCGCCCTTCGAGGGATACGCGCAGAGGGAGGCTCGGGCCAAAATCATACTGGACGCGCCCGAATGGAGCGACGTTGCGAATCTCGACACCGGCGGTGGGTAGCAATGGCACCCGCGCTCCGCTGGCCGTGGTCACCGTGGTGGACTTGCCATTCAGTTCCTCGTTGTAATAGAAGGCGCCGACCAGCCAAGTCAGGGGCTTGTCTTCGGGCGACGCAAGGCGAATTTCCTGAGACTTGTAGTCCACATGATCGCGAGCGTAAGCCAGCCAGGAAGTTCCGGCGCCGATACCGGTACCGTTGCCTATGCCGTTATATGATTGGTCAACGCCATTGTTCAACTGCTGCCTGGTCACGCCAGTCTGCGAGGTCAGGGTATAGCCGCCGCCGAACTGGTAGTTCATGGTCAAACCGGTACGGTCGATTTCGCGGTCCAGACCAAGAATATTGCCATAGGCGGTGCCGGAAGCGGGGTCAGTGTAGTTGAGCAGAGGCCCGTCGACGCGCGGCATGGAATGACTGGAGAACGATACCGACCCACATGGCCAGCCGTTGGCCTTGGCCGCGGCGGTGGCGGTGGCCCCCGGTACCGTGGTGATGTTGACCGTGTGACCATTGCACGTGGCGCCATTGGGAACGTTGCTGGATCCATTCTGGCTGATCACCGTTCCCGGCGGCGATTGCGTCGGTACCGGTCGCGTCACGATCGGAAAGTGGCCATCCCGGTTTTCGGCATGATCATGGGTGAGCAAGGCGTCGAAGTTGGATGTCGGCTTGAAGGAAATGCTGATGCCCATGGTGTCGTTTTCCATGTCGCCTATCTTTCTGCCGGTCAAACTGTTCTTGAACTGACCGTCGTACTCATAGTGCTTGGCCCGCAAACGAATCGACAGCGATTCGGCGAGCGGTATGGTCATGGCGCCGGAGGCCGTCCGTTCGCCTCCCTCGGCCACGCCCAGGGAAACAGTGCCATTGAAGGTCTTGCCGGGCTTTTTCGTGACGTAGTTGATGGCGCCCATATAGGTGGCGCGGCCATACAGCGCGGATTGCGGGCCCTTGATGACTTCGACGCGCTGAGCATCGTCGAGCATGAGCGATAGTGCGCCATCGCGGATATACAAGCCATCGATGAAGATCGACACCGGTTGGGGCGAAGCCGGGATGTTGGTCGAAATGCCGCGAACAACCGGGCGTTCGCCAGCCCGCCCGAAGTCGGAACTGTAGTTGAGTCCGGGCGTGATGCGCGACAACTCCTCGACATTGTTGATGCCGCGCTCCTCGAGTTCCCTGCCGGTGAGCGCCTGGATCGACAGCGGGACGTCGATCATCCGCTCGTTGATGCGGCGGGCGGTGATGACAATGGTTTGAATGGCGTCGGGACCCGCGCCAGTCGTATTCCCCTGGGGAGACGACTGCGCAAAAACCTGGGCGGTGGCGACCGCCAGAATGGTCGGGACCCCGATACGACGGGCATCGTGGAACTTACTGGACTTGAGCGGCATTGTTATCTCCCCTTGCTTGATGTGTACGATGTCGACGACTCGGCGTGATCCCACCAGAAAAGACGATGGTGATCGCCGGAACGGTGCTGGCCCTCATGAATGCAAGATGCTTGCCAACAAAGAAGATTTCACTCCAATCAGGCATCTCGTCGAAAAGCGATCTGTTTGTTTCCCCGCTGAAACGCATGCCGTTTCATAATGTTCCTTTCGTTTCGGCAATCGATTACATCCGTGCCAGGATTTCACTAAAGGCCCGCGCTGGCTTGATATCGATTTGCGATGCCGACGGCGGCTGGTTCCGCCACCTCGGTCGCTCACACGGAAGCTGGCGTCTCGTCAAGACTGACTTTGGTGCCTACGGAGCCACCGAAACATTCCGTTCGTTGCAAAGCGTCAATCGAGCATCATGATGAAGTCATGCTCTGTCCACCCCCCCCGCGTCAGAATAGTTGTCGCCCCGATATGATCTTGAACCTTGACGCGCGCCGCCACGACGAGCGCGGCAGACGCAGATGTAGACCGGGCGTCGGAACTCAGCGGCGATTTGCCATTGATCGAGGGCGGCGATTAGAATTTTCCCGAGTCGAATACTGCGTCGATGGAAGGGCTCCACTCGGTGCACACCTTCCGCATACGGATTTCGGTGCCGAGCTCCAGCGCGACGTCTTCGCTGGGCGAGTAGGCTGGCCAAGTGGGGGACGACTTGCTGTTCGGATTACCCTCTCTTGCCATGGATACCCAGTAGCCACTGACAATATCCGCCATGGAACGATCGGCGGGGGAGATGGTGCTCCCCATGGCTCGGTCCTGCACGCGCGCCAATCCATCCAGAGTGCCAAATACATATCGCACCTCGGCGCCGTGGGGCGCACCGGGATATTGATCGCGGTGCGCTTCAAGTTTGTATGAAAAATAGTAGAGCCATGACGGATGCCCATTTTGCGCATGGCGGCTCACCAGCCAGCGCTGTGAGGCTAGGAAAACGTCTGTATCCACCCGTTGCGTAAGCGTTGAATCGTCCATCTCACCGTAGAAGCGCCGGGCATCTGCTTGGTTCATCCCCACGGACGCCAATCGCAATGCCACGAATGCTCCACCGAAGGGAGCCGATAGACTGCCTTCCCAGTCGGTAACGCCGGCTATATAGGGCACAGGCGCCTCACGGCGATTGCGGAATGCTTCGCCCACGGACTCCTTGAGCAGACGTCCATCAAGCACCGGCTCGAAAGCGCCGCGAAGGTTCTTCCCCTGGTAGTCCAACAGCCATTCGACCGGAATCTCCCGTAGCCGGTCGGTTGCACCAGGATCGTCACCGATCCCCCGGGCCTCCGCGAGGCGACGCCCAAGCTCCTCATAGGCAGGCTTTCCGCCGCTGGGTTGCATCATTGACGGATATCCGCTACTGGGGGTGCTCAGGCGGTAGGGTTGAAACGTGGAAATGGCCGAGCTTTCGGAGATTGCTCTTTGGAAAAGATCGTGCGCCGACGGCGTTGCCATCAGGTAATTGACTGATTGACCGCCCGCGGACATACCGAAAATCGTGACTTTGCGAGGATCGCCGCCAAAGGCCGAAATATTGCGCTGGATCCACCGCAGGGCCGCAATCTGATCCATCAAGGCGAAGTTCACGAGAGGTTCGTCAGGTGCTGCCGCGCGAGTCAGCGCGGGGTGCGCAAAGAAGCCAAGCACGCCGATTCGATAGTTGAAGGTAACGACCACCATGCCTTTTCTGGCAAGGGAGCGACCGTCGAAGGAATCAAAGCTGCCTGATCCAGAGGTGTAAAAACCGCCATGAATGTAGACCATTACCGGGCGGGGCTCGGAGGATGCACCGTCGCTCCAGATATTGAGCGTCAGGCAGTCCTCGCTCTGCTCGCGGCCATTGAGAAAGCCAGCTTGTGCCTTTGAAATACTTTGCGGACAGACGGCCCCAAATCGGGTTGCATCCTGCGTATTGTCTGAACGTGGCATTTCCTGGGGAGGTCGCCAGCGCAAGGGTCCCATGGGTGGCGCGGCATAACGGATGCCGCGAAAGATGCGCATTGAATCATCCGCGACGCCGCGATAATGGCCCGAAGGCGCTCCAACTACGGGGGCCGCTTGTTCCATCGGTGCGGCGGCCATGCCCTCAGCGCCGTGCAGGCCAAGCAACAAGGCCAGCATGCGCGCCGCACGGCACCAGTTACGAGAGATCTTCATACGGTTACCTCTTGGGATTTGAGAAGAGAACAGTCTTACAAAACCTCGATGACTTCTCCCACCACGCGATCAGCTGATTCGAGCGCCCCTTCCATCCCCGAAAACACGATCGCGGTATCCTCGCCGGCAAAGAACAGTCGGCCGGCCGGTTTGGCCATCGCGTGGGCAAAGCGTGTGCATTGGCCCGGCGCAAGATGAGAATAGGCGCCCTTGGCAAAGCTGTCGTTACCCCAACTGACGGTGGTTACGTATTCCAATGCGCCCTTTGTTGAGGGGCGTAGGCGCGTCAGTTCATCGACTACGGTGGCGATCTGTTGGGCCTGAGGCAAGCGATCCAACATCCGTGCTTCGCGGCCATCGACCCAGACACAGATGTTGCGTATCGCTCCTTTTGCATCAGGGATGGCGAAGACGCGCTCAATAGCAGTGTCTGACCACATTGCCGGGGGGGAAACCGTCGTGCTCCCAATAGGGTCTCAGGACGTTGAAGTGGTATTGGGTGATTGCGGTTCGAGGAAGGGCTGCGACGGCCTCGGCGACGATGCCGGTAAGCCTTGGCTCGATGCTTATGTCACGTAGGGAGCCATAGGGCAGGGTGCTAACGACTGCCTTGGCCTTGTAGGCTTTACCGTTGGCGCACGCCACCTCGGCACCCTTTTCATTGATGCTCACCGCTGTCACCTTGCAGTCGAGTTCAATGGTACCCCGGATGGCTTCAGACATCGCTTTGGTCAGGCTTGAGTTCCCGCCAACGGCTCGGAAAGCCTCGAATGTCTGGCTGGCTGGATTGCGCCCGGCCGTGAGCCGACGGTGGTTTGCGCGTAATCCCCAGAGTGCAGAAGTCGTCGCGATGTCGTCCGTGTTGGGGGCAATATTGCAGAGTCGCAATGTTTCCTCACTGGCGCCCCGCGCGACCAACAGATCCTTGAGAGTCATTCGATCAAATTGGGCATAACGTGGATCTGTCCAGTCGGTAGGCGCTAGCAGGACGGGCTCAACATTGAGAAGACTGAACATCAGTGCCATCGGAAGTTTGGCATGTAGTTGCTCGGGCAAAGCATTGACTGGCGAACTGGGCCACTCCCTCGCTCGCATCAGAACACCGCGAACGGCCAATGCGCTGCCGCCGATATCGCCTGGAGGTTGCGGTTCCAGCGCGACGCCAAGCTGGCGGGCCCAGCCTCTAAAACGGGCATAATCTCCCCCGACAGTGGAGCCACCAGCCTCGGTAATGGAACCGAATTGCCGCATGGTGCACACGCGGCCGCCCACCCGATTACGCGCCTCCAGTATGCAAACACGATAGCCAAGCATTTCCAACTGCAACGCACTTGAAAGTCCCGCCAGCCCCGCGCCGAGAATCACCACGTCGAACACTTCGTTTGCCGTATGCGCTTCAGACAGTGTTCCCGCAAGCGGTACAGCGGCGGCACCGACCGCCAAAGCTTTCAGTAGAGTACGGCGCCGATTTCGCCGATCGTTCATGGCGGGCTCCTTGTCGTGGCCGTGGCTCCAGGAATTATCGATTCAAGTTTTCGCCGCAGTTTGAAAACATCAAGGGGCTGTAAGTTCTTGCCACGCACTTCGGCGAACTCGGCTTCGCGATAGGCGGCAAAACCGGCAGGGAGAACATCCGCGTTAAGGGTCAATATCAGATGGTTGGCGATGCTTGCGAGTTCACTATCGGACAACTTCGCAAAGTTCGGCATTAAACCGCTGTAGCGTTCGCCGCTGACGGTAATAGGACCGACCAAGCCGAAACTCAGTACCTTCACCAAATAAGAACGGCCATGATCCGTTGCCGCGCTCTTGGCGACCGCACTTCCCCTGGAGGCCAGTAACGGGGGGGCCAGCCCTGACAAACCGATAGCGGCAGGCATATGACAGGTCGCACAATGCAGTAGAAACAGGTTTTCGCCAGCATCGTTGGCATTTGCCGTACAAACACAGAAAAACGTGGTGAGCACAAAGCTGAGGACACGCGGCATCGAGCGGACCTGAAGGATTTTGTGTCTCCCTAGAGAAGGTCTGGTTGGAGTCATAATTCACCCCTCAGGGCCATGCTCCCATGGCTAGCCTTGGGGAAAACCGATAGTCGGCCCGTGGAGCGGATGCTCCAGACGGGCCGGTGCCTATGATCGATTCATCCAACCAGCCCCCGATGTTACCAATGCTGATTTAGAAGTCGTAAGAGACTGTGGCGCCGATCTGGCGCCGACGCGGCAGGAAATCCGCCGCCGTGTTCCGAAAGGTGGCGCCATCAAGATAGCTGAAACCGTCGAGCGCATTGTCGTCGTTGGTTGCGTTCTTGACCCACAGGCTGCCGCGCCAACCCTGGCCGCGCAGACCGGCGCTCAGATTGACGTGGGTGAAGGGGTCAGCCCAGATGGTATTTGCAAGATCTGCATAGCGCCTTGACTGATAAGTGATATCGGCTCGCGCGAAAAATCTCATGCCTGACCAGCTTGTCGGAAGATCAACTGCTGCCGATCCCGCCGCCGCGTGCTTAGGCGATCGGGGCAATGAGAACCCCGCCACAGACATGTTTCCGCCGAAAATCGTGCCCAGCGTATTCTGGGTGCCCTTCTTGGCCTTGGCGTTGGTATACGCATAGTTGCCGCTCAAGGTCAGCCAGTTGGTTGCCTTGAGGGCAATACCGATCTCCACCCCCCTTGTGTCCGTGCCTTGCCGACGTTATTGACCAGGGTGTTGTTGGTAGTGAGACCGGTTACGGGATTGGTCGCCACATAAGAGTTCGACAGTTGCAAGCCGTCGATATCGTTGCGGAAAAGGGCGAGACTCCATTCCATTTTGCGCTCAAAAAGCTGGTTCTTGATGCCCGCCTCATAAGAAGTGATCTTCTCGCCGTCATAGGTGAAGGAACTGGCCGGCAAACCCGGAGCCGTATTGAACCCACCGCTCTTCGAGCCCTTGGCCACTTGGGCGTAATAGAGCATGTTCTCAGCGGGCTTGTAGTCAAAGGTTAAGCGGGGCGAGAAATCCTTGAAGGTTTTCTTGCCACTGACGACGCAAGGTTGGCCGGCAACGCAAGTACCGGCGGTTACCTTGGCTATTCCAAGCGGCGTGCCAACTGCTTCAACCTTCTCGGAGTTGCTACGCCCCTCCAGGGATACACGCATCGTCTTGTCGATCTGGTACTGCACTCGCCCGAAGGGGGCCACGCTATCCACGTTCGTGCCCGCTTTGTCACGCATATAGTCGGGGACGACTTGCTGGGCTGAGTTCCTTGCAATTACCGAAGTGGTTCGGCCTTCACCCCGCTCCTTGTACATGTAGCCGCCGACAAGCCAGGTCAGGGCCTGGTTCTGCGGGGATGTCAGCCGCAATTCCTGGGAGGAATAGTCCAGCTTGTCACGGTCATAGGTGGTCCATGCCGTGTTGAAGGGTGAAAATCGTACGCCGCTGTAGGACTGATCCGCTCCGAGATTCGACCGCTGGCGGGTAACCGCAGTCTGCGAGGTAAGGGTATAGCCGCCACCAAAGTGAAAATTCAAGGTCAGCGCATAACGGTCGATCTCTCGATCCAGTCCGGCGATATTGCCGTAACTGGTGCCGGTTATCGGATCCGTGTAGCTCATCAGATCGGCTTCATTGAGCCTCACGGTGGTTCCGGAGAATGTCGCGGCGCCACAGGCCCGGCCATTGAGTCGCGTTGCCAATGCGGCGGGTACTGATGCGTCCGGGAGCCCGGTTACCGGGTTGTTGCCGACAATGTTGATGGTCCTGCCGTTGCAGCTGCCGCCGTTCGGCACGTTGGTAGATCCATTCTGATTAGTGATGACGCCACCCGCCTGAATGGGTACGGGGCGGACCGCCACGGGAAACATCCCATCGCGGTCTTTTGCGGTGTCAACTGCGAGGAGGGCGTCGAAGCTCTTCGAAGGTGTGAAGGAGAGCATCACCCCCACCACATCGGAGCGTTCCTCGCCAATCTTGTGGCCGGTGAGGGCATTGGTATACTGTCCGTCAAATTCATAATGTTTGGCCTTGATGCGCGCCGCAAGCAGGTCCTTGACAATGGGAAAGGAAAGCGCCCCGAACGCCGATGCCTCTCCAGCCTGGCCGACGGTGACCGACACCGTTCCGTTGATCTCCTGACTTGGCTTGACAGTGACATAGTTGATGGCGCCGGCATAGGTCGCTCGCCCATACAGTGCCGACTGAGGACCTTTGATGACTTCGACCCGTTCCGCGTCGTCGAGCAACAAACCAAGCGCGCCATCGCGCTTATAGACGCCATCGACAAATACCGATACTGGCTGGGGGGCATAGGTTTGGCTCGCCGAAATGCCCCGCACGACGGGTCTTTCTCCCGTGCGCCCAAAGTTGGGGGTGTAGCTAAGGCCCGGGGTAAATTCGGAGAGCGTACTGATCGAAGCCAGTCCGCGGTCCGTCAATTCCTTGCTCGATAACACGTTGATGGATAGCGGTACGTCCTGCAGCCGTTCGTTGACGCGCCGGGCGGTCACAATGCCCTCGGGCAGATTGTCGGCATCCTTCGTTGCGTTACTTCCCGTAGCCGAGTTCGATGTGGCGGATTGTGCCATCGCTTCGCCGACTGCCATGGCTACCGCAATGCTCGCGACTGTTCTGTTCATGCGCATTTTGCTTCACCCCTCCCGGTGGTTAACTTTGGCGCATGCAGCAACTCAGTGGCGTCTCAACAATTATCCGAGTGAGATCAAAGACAAGAGAATACCACTTACTGGGCCAGCGCCTGATTGGTTGAAAGCAAGATACATGCTAGATATGTTACTTCATTGCATTCAAGCATCTCGCCGAAAAGCGATCTGTTTGTTTCCCCGCTGAAACGCATGCCGTTTCATAATGTTCCTTTCGTTTCGGCAATCGATTACATCCGTGCCAGGATTTCGCTGGCCGCGCGCTCCCCCGATTCCATGGCGGCTTCCATGCCGCGGAAGGTCTTGGTGGTGTGTTCGCCGGCAAAATGAATCCGGCCATGGCTGCGTCCAATGGCGTCGCTGTAGCGGGAAATCTGGCCGGGTCGCCAGTTCGCCCAGGCGCCTCCGGCCAAGGGGGAGCGGTGCCAGGCGACGCGGCGGGCGACCCTCAGCTGCCCCCGGGATGCAGGGAATATCTTGCCGAACTCCAGATCGACGCGCCGCTGGACTTCCTCGTCGGTGAGCCGATCCCAGGAGTCCGTTTCCGCCCCGTTGATCCAGACCGTGAGGGTATCGGCGCGGCCAAGGCCGCTGGGGTCATGGGGGAACACCCGCTCCAGCGGACCGTCGGACCATATCCACGGCGACAGGCGTTCGCCTTCCCAGAATGGCGTCTTGACTTCGAGATGCAGTTGGGTCACCCGCGCATAGGCCAGCATTTGCACCGCCTCGGCGTGGCGGGATGGCAGGGGCGGATCAAAATGCAGGTGCCGCATCGCCGGCAGCGGCAGGGCGCAGACCACAAAACGTGCCCGGTGAGTGGTGCCGTCGGCGCAGGACACGAGAACTTCGGTGCCTCGTTCCGTGACCGAGACGGCCCGCTGCCCAAGCAGAACACCACCTTGGAGCCCTTTGGCCATGGCTTCCGGAAGTCGCTGGTTGCCGCCGGCAAAGTTCTGGACCGGTCCCGGTATTTTCATCAGCTCGACGAGATTGGTCTGGATATAGTAAAGATTCAGTAGCGAAGTGTCGGCCAGGGTGTCGCCGTAACTGTTATTGACCTCCATCAGACGCCTGGCCTTGTCGTCAATGCCGCGGGCGAGCAATTCGCCGTCGACCGGCACGTCGTAGGCGAAATTGGCGGCATCGCGCCAGGCGCCGATATTCTTCAAGGGACTCGGCCCCAGGATGCGGCCCAGGGCGCGATCCGGTGACATCCCGCGCAGAGGCTGTGGCAGGGCGTTCTCCGGAGCACGGCCCCACTCCTCCCGCGACATGCGGCGGCCGGCGACGTAATAGAGCATCCGGCTTTCGTCCGCCATCAGGGGCGACTGGCTGCGTTGCAGTGTCAGCCCCAGGCGGTGCGCGACGTCCATGGTGCGGGCGTAGCCGGGAACGATGGAATTGCCGCCGGCTTCCGGGTGGCCGGGGAGGTCATCCAGGGAATACAGACGTCCGCCAACGCGGTCGCTGGCCTCGATGACGCGCACCCGCAGGCCGAATTGCTCAAGGGTGAGGGCGGCATTCAGACCGGCCAGGCCGGCGCCCAGGACCAGCACGTCCCACACGGGCTCGCGGGCCCACAGGGGGTGGCAGATGAGCGAGGCCGGCGCGGCTGCCAAAGCCTTCAGCACTCGCCGGCGGGAGTTGGTCAAGGTCATGGGGAGGGCTCCCGAAGTCGGTTGAGGTATATCCACGGGCGTTCCAACCGATCCTGTCGTTGAAACGCCTCGATGCGGTCGGCCAGTTTGAGTGTGAGGGCCACCGGGTCCAAGCCTTCCAGCAGCATCTCCCGCTGGGCCGACGGAATGTCGAACGAATAGACGGAGCCGCCCGGGGAGAACACCTGGCAGGAACGGAGATCGACGGTCACCGGTCCGCCGGCGCTGCTGTCTTCGGCAATGGCAATCAGCTTGGCTTCGTCGAGGACGATGGGCAGAACCCCGTTGCGGATGCAGTTGTCGCGGAAGATCACCCCGAAGCTCGGCGCCAGCACGGCGCGGAAACCATATTCCTTGAGTGCCCAGACAGCGTGCTCGCGCGAGGAGCCACAGCCGAAGTTTTCTCCGGCGAGCAGGATGCTGGCGCCGGCATAGCGGGCCTGATTGAGCACGAAGTCCGGTTCCGGTTCGCGGCTGTCGCTGTTCCGGTAGCGCCAACCGGCGAACAGGCCTTGGCCAAGGCCGGTCTTGCCGACCCGCTTCATTTCACGAGACGGGATGATGGCGTCGGTATCGACGTTCGCGCGCAGCAGCGGCACGGCGATACCTCGATGAATGGTAAACGGCTCCATGTTTCAGTCCGCCAAAGTCAGTCGTCGCGGATCGGCGATATGGCCGGCAATCGCGCTGGCGGCGACCGTGGCCGGGCTGGCCAGGTGAGTGCGAGTGCGCGGTCCCTGCCGGCCTTCGAAGTTCCGGTTGGTGGTGCTGACCACCCGTTGTTCCGGACCGAAACTTTCGCCGCCCGCATTGAAACACATGGAACATCCTGAAACACGCCACTCGAAACCGGCGTCCAGGAATATCCGGTGCAAGCCTCGTGCTTCCGCATCCCGGCGGACCTGCATCGAGCCGGGCACGCAAATGGCCCGGACGCCTGGCGCAACCTTGCGACCGTGCAGCAGGCGGGCGGCACTTTCCAGGTCCGACAAGCGGGCATTGGTGCAGGAGCCGATGAAGGCCGCGTCGATGGACAGGCTCTGCAGGGCCTCATGGGGCCGTAGTCCCATGTAGGCCAAGGCCCGTTCGCGACCCGTCCGGCTGTTGGCGGTGGCGGCGATCGAGGGATCGGGAACCACTCCGTCCACCGGGACCGCGTGCTCAGGACTGGTGCCCCAGGTGATCATCGGCGGAATCTCGGCCGCGTTCAATGTCAGCTCACTGTGGAAGCGGGCATCCGTGTCGCCGGGCAGACTGCGCCAGTGTCGCAGCGCCTGTTCCCAATCGTGCCCCTGCGGTGCGAATGGTCGGCGGTGAAGGTATTCGAAGACCTGGTCGTCCGGCGCCACCATGCCGGTGAAGGCCGCGAATTCCACCGCCATGTTGCACAGGGTCAGCCGCGCCTCCACCGACAGCCTGCGGATGGCCGGGCCGGCGAATTCGATGGCATGGCCGCTGCCGCCGGCGGCGGTGTGCCGGGCGATCAGAAACAGCATCAGATCCTTGGCGCCGACCTGGGCAGGCAGGGCGCTATCGACCTGTATGCGCATGGACTTCGGCTTGCTAACCCGCAGCGTCTGGGTGGCGAGGGCGTGCTCGGCTTCCGAGGAACCGATGCCCCAGGCCAGCGCGCCGATGCCGCCCTGGGTACAGGTATGGCTGTCGGGGCAGACGATCGTGGCGCCGGGCAGGACGATGCCTTGCTCCGGCGAGATGACGTGGACGATGCCGTGGTCGGGGTCGCGGACATCGAACAGCCGGATACCCGCCCGGCGGGCTTCCGTCCGGGTCGTCTGAATGAAGTCCTTGCCTCCCGGCATGAGGGTGTCGTCGTCGCGCCCCTCGAAGGTATCGACAATGTGGTCCATGGTGCAGAAGACCAGTTCCGGATGGCGCACGGGGCGGTGTTCCTGGGCAATCGACTGCAAGGCGACCCCCCCCGTGCGTTCATGGAGGAATATCCGGTCGATGTGCAGCAGGCTGAACTGGGCATCCAGTTCGGCAATGACATGCAACTGCCACAGCTTGTCGAAAAGCGAGCGAGGCGTCACGTTGCGGGTCTGTCCGACAAGCGCACGATACCCTCGGCGGCCAGGCGGGTGATCTCGGCATCACTGTAGCCCGCCTCGCGCAACACCGCCGCCGAATGCTCGCCCTCGCGCGGGATTTGGTGGCGCAGACTGCAACGCTGGCCGTCCAGTTCCACCGGCAAGGCGGGCAGCCGCGTGGTGGCGCCGGAGGGAAGCGTGAGCGGCACCAGGCCGTCGCCAGCGTTGAGGTGGGGGTCGTCGAACAGGTCTTCGGGGCGGGCGATGGGGGCAAACGGCAAGCCGATCACATCGAGACGGCGCATGATTTCGGCTTTTTCCAGCTGGCGCAGGCCTTCGCGGATGACGCCGATGATGCGCTCGCGCTGCCGGACACGGTCGCCATTGGCCGCCAGGGAAGGATCGGCGAGAAATTCAAGGAAGCCGAAGGATTCACAAAACTTGCGCCACTGGGAGTCGGTGACGACGCCGACAAATATCTGGTCGCTGTCGCGCGTTTCGAAAATGTCATAGACAGCCCAGGCCGACTGCCTGACCGTCATCGGTGGTGCGGCGACGCCACTGACCGCCTTCTGCGCCATGTGCTGGCCGACCAGGAAGGCCGTGGTCTCGAACAGGGAAGTCTTGACCTCCTGGCCGCGGCCGGTGCGGTGACGTTCTTCCAGGGCGGCGAGGATGGCAATGACCCCGAACATGCCGCCGGTGACGTCGATCACCGAGGCGCCGGCGCGCATGGGCTTGCCGGGCAGTCCGGTCATATAGGCTAGCCCACCCATCATCTGCGCGACTTCGTCCAATGCCGTACGACGCTCGTAAGGGCCTTTCAGAAAGCCCTTGGCGGAGCAATAGATCAGTCGGGGATTGCGCGCGGACAGGGTTGCGTAGTCCCAGCCGCTTTCCTGCATCGCCCCTGGCCGGAAGTTCTCGATGAGCACATCCGCCCGATCCAGCAGCCGCCCTATCGCCTCCCGGCCAGCGGCTGACTGGGTGTCGATGGTCAGGTTGCGCTTGTTGCGGTTGTACATCGGGAAGTAGCCGGCGCCGGAACCTTGCAGTCGGCGCGTATTGTCGCCTTTGAGCGGCTCGACCTTGATCACCTCGGCGCCCAGGTCGCCGAGGATGAGGCCGATGGCGGGCCCCATGACCATATGCGTGAATTCGATGATCCGGATGCCCGCCAAAGGTTGCTCGCGCACTTGCATGGAAAATTTCTCCTTAAAAGGTCGTCAGCTGGGCTCAGCAAGTTATGTACCATGTTCAGCCTCAGCGGCGTTGCTCCGTCCGTTTATTGGCCTGAAGTTTGCTTTGTCACCTCGCCTCCTTGTTGTTCAAGTGTCCCTGAATGGAAGAATTGTCATGAGTTACGAGTTGAAAGCCATCGATGCCGTCGTGAATCTCTGGACTGCCGAAGTATTGTCCTCGATGCCACCCAGACGCCAGTTCTATGTGGACAAGATGAACGTGGATGACTCCACTTTCGCCGGCGTCAGCCTGGAGCAGATGTTGGCGCGGATGGACGCGGCGGGCATCGAACGGGCGTTCCTGATCGCCGCGAAGGTCGGCGTCCAGCACCATCCGGCCTGCTATCACGTGCCCTATCGGTTGGTGGTGGACGCTGTGCAGAAATACCCCGAGCGGTTTTCCGGCTTGGCCGGCATCGACCCCACCGAGGGCATGACTGGCGTTCGCGAGCTGCAAACGCTGGTGCGTGACTACGGTTTCATCGGCGCTCACAGTTATCCCCACTGGTACGAACTGGCGCCTGACCATGCGCGCTACTACCCCTTTTATGCCAAGTGCGTCGAGCTGGATGTGCCCATCCAGTTGCAGGTCGGGCAATCGATGGTCTATGACGCGCGCTTTCCCCGGCGCAGCGTCGCGCGGCCGATCACCTTCGACGGAGTTGCCTGCGATTTCCCGGAACTCAAGCTGATCGGCATCCACGTGGGCATCCCATGGACGGACGAGATGATCGCCATGGCCTGGAAGCACACCAATGTGTTCATCGGTTGCGATGCCCACCGGCCCAAGTATTGGCCGGAATCCTTTGTCAAGTACATCAACAGCTATGGACAGGACAAGGTGCTGTTCGGTACCGACTTTCCCGTGCTGGGCTTCGAGCAGACCCGGGCTGATATCGAAGCGCTGAACCTGAAACCGGAAGCCATGCGCAAGCTCCTGCGCGACAACGCGGCGCGCGTGTACCGCTTGCCTGTCTGAGCGCCTTGCCGCGGCTCTTGTTGGTCGGGCCTAGGAGCCGCCTCGCGGTGGCGAGGCGGGCTGGAAACCCTTGGGCAGGCCGGCGGCGGCAATGAAGCCGTAGAGCGGCTCGCCGGGAAGTGCTTCGGCCAGCAGCGAACGTGCCGCGACCAGCCCTTCGATGTCGATGCCGGTGCGCAAGCCCATGGCCTCGAGCAGGAACACCAGATCCTCGGTGACGATGTTGCCGCTGGCGCCGGGCGCGAAGGGGCAGCCGCCGAGGCCGGCGAGAGAAGCGTCCACCGTGGTCAAACCCACATCCAGGGCCGCGACCACGTTGGCCAGACCCTGGCCGCGCGTGTTATGAAGGTGAATGCCGCTTAGATACTGACGGCCGACCGCGCGCCAGACGGCCTGGGTCAGCCGCTTCACCTGGGTCGGATTGGCATAGCCACTGGTGTCGGCCAAACCCACCTCGTCGCAGCCGGCCGCGAGCAGGGCCTCGGCGAGCGCCACCACCCGTTGCTCGGGTACCGGGCCCTCTAGGGTGCAGCCGAAGGCCGTCGATAGGCCGCCTTCGAACTTGGGCCGTTGCGCCGCCGGTACCTGGCGCAACAGGGCGACGATCGCCCGCGCTTCGTCGAGCATCTGCTGGTGTGTGCGCTTGACATTGCGCAGGCTGTGGGTCTCGCTCACCGACACCGGCAAGGTAATCTTGTGGGCGCCGGCGGCAATCGCCGCTTCGGCGCCGCGGGCGTTGGGCACGAGCGCGGCGACCGTCAGGCCCGGCTTGCCGCGGGCATGGGCGACGATCTCGGCGGTGTCGGCCAGTTGCGGCAGCACTTTGGCCGGCACGAAGGAACCGACTTCGATTTCCCGCAGTCCGGCTGCCGCCAGGGCGTCGATCCAGCGTATCTTTGCCGCCGTCGGCATGATCGCGGTAATGCTCTGCAGGCCGTCCCGCGGTCCGACTTCGCTGACCAGGACGTCGATGTCGCTGTGCTCGACGCTCATGGTGAGGCCTGGGCGACGAAGGCGTCCAGGATCTCGCCGGCCTCGGCCTGCCAGACGCCGGGCAGCGAGCCAAGGTAGTCGAGCACCGCTTCCACGTGCTTGATGCGATGGGGCTGGCCCATGACCCAGGGATGCAGCGACAGGCTGAGGATGCGGCCGCCCTGGCGAATGCTTTCGGCGAGCAGGAAGTCGGCCGCATCCATGACCTGCCGTGCCCAGGAGGCCTCCGAATGCTGGTTGTCCATGACCACGAAGCGATCTTCGATTTCCGTGGACAAAGGTATTGCCCACAGATCGCCGCCGGCGGTGTGAAAGCGGTAGGGCAATTCGTCATTCACCCAGTCGCAGAAATAGCGAATGCCGGCCGCCTGCAGGAGGTCGGGTGTCTGCGCGCTCTCCAGCTTGCCGGGACTCAGCCAGCCGCGCGGCCCGTGGCCGAATGCCTGTTCGAGCCGATCCAGGGAACGGCGCACCAGTTCCCGTTCCGCGTCGGCGGCGAGACCGCCGGCATGAGGGGTGTCCATGCTCCACGAGTGGCCAAGAATCTCGTGGCCCCGTTCCCGCAGGGCGGCGGTCAGGTAGGGGTAGCGGTCGGCCAGTACCGCATTGACGGCGAAGGTTGGTCGGCACCGGTAACGGTCCAGGGCATCGAGCAAGCGCCAGACGCCGACCCGGTTGCCGTAGTCGCGCAGTGTGTAGTGCCGCAGGTCCGGATAGGGCATGGTCATCGAACCGGGCAGCTTGACCGGCTGGCCGGCCGGATTCATCGGGAAATGTTGCAGGCTGACATTGATCCACAGGGCCAGGG
The DNA here is from genome assembly GCA_016704145.1 of Rhodocyclaceae bacterium. GTDB lineage: Bacteria > Pseudomonadota > Gammaproteobacteria > Burkholderiales > Rhodocyclaceae > Fen-999. The sequence goes on from JADJAS010000002.1 coordinate 43,135, forward strand.
TCTTGCCCTCGGGCCAGCGCACGGCCGGTCGGTCCACCAGCATGGACCAGTCGTAGCGGTCGTGGTCCATGCCGTGGCGGCGCATCGGGTATTGCAGAAAAGCCGGATCGAGCGGCATGGCTTAGCTCCCCGAAAGCTTCAGGTTGATATCGGCCATCGCGGCGTCGTGGTGATGCGCCAGATAGTATTCGGCGATCTCGCGTCCGGTGGTAATCCAGACATCCGCATGGCCGGTGATGTATTCCAGCGCTTCCTCGAATGCCTTCATCCGGTGCGGGCAACTGACTTGATAGTTGTGCGTGGGCAGGCACATTACGGTGCCGGAGTTCGCGCCTTCCGCATAGAGACGGTCGAAGGCATCCTTGATGATCTGGCCATACCGGCGCGGCTCGATCTTGTTGACTACATAGACGATGGTGTCGTTGAGCTCGAGAGAATAGGGGATCGAGACGAAGCGCCGACCGTTGCGAACGCGCACCGGCGTGGGTTGATCGTCGTGGAAGAGATCGCAGGTGTAGATGCCGCCGAGTTCCGCGAACAGGTCGATGGTGGTTTCGCTATGCGACAGCGCCGGCGCCAGGTAGCCGGCGGGCCGACGGCCAACGGCTTGTTCGATCGCGTCCATGGATTCAGCGATCATGTCCCGCTCCTGCGCCTCGCTCATGCCGTATGTATAGCGCGTGTTGTAGATGCCGTGAGTGAAGAACTCCCAATCGCGCTCGCGACACTGGGCAATGATTTCCGGGTGGTGGGTGATCAGCGCGGTGGACAGCGATATGGAGCCGCGGATGCCGTACTTGTCGAGCAGTGTCATCTGACGCGCGTGGCCGACGCGATTGCCGTAGTCACGGATCGAGTAGCCCGGCACGGCGGGATACGGATGCGGCCACGGCGTTCGTTGTGGATTGCGGGGAGGATCGAGCTCGTAAAATTCGATGTTGGGGGCGACCCAGAAGGCCAGGCGCGCCCCATTGGGCCAGGTGATCCTGGGCCGGTCCCGATAGGGCCAGTAGTCGTAGTAGCCGGTATCTTCTTTCATGCAAGTCTCCTGGGCGTCACTGGTCCGCCGTGGCGATGCGCTGGTCGAGCCAGGCCAGAGTCTCGGCGACGTCAACCACGTCGGCATACTTGAGCACCAGGTCGGTGAGATCGGCAAAGTGGTAGCTTTCATGCTTGTCGGCGACACACTGCTCGGGAACGATGGTGCGATAGCCGCGCGAGAGCGAGTCCACCGCACCGGCCCGCACGCAGCCGGAGGTCGAGCCGCCCGTAATGATCACCGTGTCGACCTGGTGCCAGACCAGCAGCGATTGCAGCGGTGTCTCGAAGAAGGGTGAAGGCATGCGCTTGCAATAGACCAGATCGCGGTCGCGCCGGACATCGCAGCGTTCGTCGAACATGGCGCGACGGCTGCCGTGCTTGATGTTCTGCAGGGAGTCGGGCGTATCGGTGCGCGTACCCCAGACGCCGGCATCCTCCCCGGACTCGGCATAGGCCACATGGGTCCAGATCACCGGCCAGCCTAGCCGGCGCATGCGCTCGGCGAGTTGATTGATGTACTCGATCTGGCGCGGGTCGGTCTCGTAGGCGGTCTTGAACTCCTCCGGGCGGGTATAGGCGCACTGGAGGTCGATGTTGACCAGGGCGGCCTTGGCGCCGTAGCCGAAGCGGGCGCGATTGGGATTGGCCTTCACGTCGAGCCAGATTTCGCGGGCGGTTTTGGCGGAATGTTCCATGGTCTTATTCCTTGTCCATGACGGCATCGACCGGGAACCACCAGGGCGACGGCGTGCCATCGTTGATGAGAAAAGCCTGTTGCCGATAGAAGCGAGGCAGGGATGCCGAGCCCATGCGCGAGCCGCCAAGGCCGGAATACTTGAAGGACTGCTTGGGCGCGTCGTAGACCATGGCCGTCAGGGCGGCGTCGTTAATCGAAATGGCACCGGCCTCCATCCGTGACGCGATGCGCCGGGCGCGCTCCAGATCACGGGAGAAGACGCAGCCGGACAGGCCGTAATCGCTGGCGTTGGCCAGGCGCACCGCCTCCGCTTCGGTCGCGAAGCGCATCACCGGCAGCACGGCGGCGAAGGTCTCCTCCCGGACGATGGCCATGTCGTGGGTTGCGTCGACCAGGATGGTCGGCTGACACCAAGCGCCACCGCCGTGGCGAAGGACCCGGCCGCCGGTGACGGCGCGGGCGCCAGCGGCCTGGGCCTCGGCCAGATGGCGCTCGACGATCGGCACCTGAACGGCGGCGATGATCGGGCCGATTTCGCCCTGGTCGATGTCCGGCCAGCAGTGTTCGAGGCGACCCACCTGCGCGGCCAGGAGTTCGACGAAACGATCATGGATGGATTCATGCACGTAGCAGCGTTCGATGGACATGCAACTCTGGCCGGCGGCGCCCATCGAGCCCCAGGCAATGGCCCGTGCCGCGAGCGCCAGGTCGGCATCGGCGCAGACGATGGCGGCGTCCTTGCCGCCCAGTTCCAGATGCGCCGGGATGAACGCATCCGCGGCGAGCTTGGCCACCTGCCGGCCGGTCCGCACACTCCCGGTAAAGCAAATCACGTCGCTGTTGCGGATCAGCGCTTCCCCGGTGGTGCCCGGCCCGGTGACGATCTGTAGCACATCGGCGAGTCCCGGCACCTGGTCGATGGCGGTGCGCAGCGCCGGCACGAAGCGCGGTGTCGCTTCCGACGGCTTGATCAGCACGGCGCAGCCGGCGGCGAGGGCGGGGATGGCGTCGATCAGCGACAGGATCAGGGGAAAGTTCCAGGGGCTGATGATGCCGGCGACCGGGTAGGGGCGACGATGTTCCTCGATCAGCACATGGCCGATGCGCGAACGACGTCTAGGGGTCTCGGCCAGCAGTTGTGGCGCCTCCTCCAGCCAGCGATCGATGATCCGCTGCACGGCGTCGACCTCCATGGCCGATTCCTTGCGGCGGCCGGTATCGGCGGCGATGGCATCGGTCAAGGCCGGCTTGGCCGTGGCCAGGGCGGCGCCGAGCGCACGGATCGAGGCCAGCCGCTCGGCGACCGGTGCCGCGGCCCAGGCCGGCTGTTTGGCGCGCAATTTTTCGGCGGCGGCGGCGACCCCGCCGGCGTCGACCACGGGCATGTCGTAGTCCAGCGCACCGGTGCGCGGGTTACGAGAGGGTAGCAGGGTTGGGTCAGGCATCGCGGAATATCCCCCGGGCGATCAACGCATCAATCACGGCACGCTGGGTCGCGGCAAGTTGGCTCCGTTCCGGCACCGCGATCCGCCCCTGGGCATCGAGCATGCCATTGGGTGGGTGGATGCTGCCGCTGTAGGTCTTGGCGAAGAGTTCGAGGCGCAGTCTGGACAGTGTGTTGCCCATGCCCGGCGTCAGGCGTTGCCGGCGCAGTGCGGCAACATCGATGAGCGCATTGGCGGCCATGGATTCCCCCGACCCGGCCTCGGCGAGGACTTCACCCTTGTAATCGACCAGCTTGGACATGCCAGTGGTCGAATCGGTTGGAAAGTCGCCACCGAATATCCCGCCGGTATTGGCGGATACCACGTAGGCGCAGTTCTCGTAGGCGCGAGCGCGCTTGGCGATGTCCTTGGGCGTCAGGCGCGGGCTCGCCACTTCGCTCGATGAGTGTAGCAGCACCTCGGCGCCGCGCAGGGCCAGGGCCCGTGCGATCTCGGGATAGACGATTTCCTCCGAGGCGATGCAGGCGAGTCGCCCCAGCGGCGTGTCCGCCACCGGGAAGAGCGCGTCGGGGCCGTAGACTTCCAGGTAGCGGTCGAGCAGGTCGTGGGGTGTCGGCGCGAATAACGAAACCAGCCGCCGGTAGCGCAGCACTAGGCGGCCCTGGTCGTCGAAGAGGAAACTGGCCTGGAAATAGATGCCCGGAAAGTGCGGATCGGTTTCGTAGGCATTGCCAGAAATATACAAGCCGAGTTCCCGGGCGATTTCGCCCATGCGGCGATACTCGGCGCCGTCGGGAGCCAGCGCGGCCTTCTCGGCCCAACCGGGGAGGCTTTCGCCGAGCGGATAGCCGGTCAGGAAGTACTCGGGCAGCACCACGAGGCGCAGTGCGGGGCCGATGAAAGCGCGGCTGGCGGCGATCTGCCGGGCAACGCGTTCCAGGCTGGCGAGCATCGCCGCGCGCGCGGAAGCGCTCTCCGCACATCGATTGACGGTATGGCAAGCGGTTTGGAGGGCGAGGGCGACATAGGGGACGGGCGTAGCGTTCATGCGGCCTCCAAGCCATCGAGCAACTTGACGTCGAATGCGCCGGTGCCGATGCGCAAGGTCTTGATCTCGGCATACTCCGGCGAGTTCCAGAAACGCAGGGCGGTAGCCCGGTCGGGCCATTCGGAAATGACGGTACTGAGATCGGATTCAGCGCCCTCGAGTTGCAGCGGCTGGCCGCCCAGCACCCGGTAGCGGCCGCCGAAGCGCGCGACGAGGGCGGCTGCCCGTTGTGCGTAATCCCGAAAACGCACCGGGTCGGTGAGGCGCGCCTGGATCAGCAGGTAGGCAGGCATGACGTTCAGGCCGGATCGGTGACCAACTCGGTCAGCTCGTAGTAGGTCTGCATGTAGCCGCCGACACCGCCTTTCAGAAAGATGTAGTGGCCGTCGTCGGTGCACCAGACATCGTAGGGCGGATGTTCCTCGGGAAGCTGTCCGGCCGTGTCGACGTAGCGGAAATGCAAAGCGTCGAAGCGACCGGCGGCGACGCTGACTTGCTCCCGGCCGACGAACTCGAGGCCGAAACCGAGGCTGAAGAGCATCGGTCCGGTGGCGCCGCGATGATCGGGCGAGGTGAGCATGAGATTGGGGAAGAACTGCCGGCCCGGGCCTTGCGCGAGGTCGTAAATCCGCAGGCACAGAGCGTCGCCACAGATGGGATGCGCCCCCAGCCAGCGGACCCGGCCGGCGAGATCGATGCGCTGGCTGATCCGGCCGTCGCGTCGGTTGATGGTCTCGCATTCGGCGATGCCGGGCGCAAAACGCATCAGGCCGGTGCCCTCGTAGCGATCGCCCACGGTCAGGCGCACGCTGCAGTCGAGGGGGTACCACTCGGCGTCGAGCGCCATGACCACGTCGCGTATCACATTGGGTTCGTCGTCGATCTCGCTGTGGGCGTGCACCACGCGGGTGCCGTCCGCCTGGTCGGTGACGATGAAGTATTCGCGGCCGCGGACTTGGCCGAGACGCTCCGGTTTGGTGCTGGTATAGCGTATGGTGCCGCGCAGGGTCTTGTGTTTCATTTCTCGATCAACCAGGTAGGAGTGCGCTTAGGGAAGAAGGTGGATGCCGAGGGCGGCATTGGTCAGCAGGGTCAGCCAGATCAGCGCCACCCAACCGCGGCAGCGGCGCAGGGCATCCTCCAGCGCCAGCGAGGTATCCCGCCGCGCCGGAGCGCCCGGAGCGGCTTCGGCCTGGCTCGCGAGTTCCGCGAGCGCCCTTGGGAAATGCGCCAGTGCACGCCTGACGGCAAGACCGGCGATGACCGCGACATCGAAAACCAGGAGTTTGATCGCTACCCAGGTGCTGTCGCCCGTGCCGGAGGCAAGCACCGTAAAGGCGAACATCGCCAGGCCGACCGCGACCAATTGTCGGAACCAGCGGTCGATACGCTCCAGGCGCGCACTGTTCGTTCGCCCTCTGCAATGGTGCGCGCTCCAGGCAAGCGCGAGCCAGAAGACGGCGAGCGTCCAAACTGCGGCCACCGCCATGGGCGATACGATCAGCCGACCTTGTAGCGCCGCGAGGTTGACGCCGGTCGCCAGCGCGAGCGGCATGCACAGGCGCGGCACAGTATCGATGGCCAGCATGATGCGCGCGGAAGTCAGCCGTGGCGACGCGCCGAGATCGCCGCGCATCACCCAACGGCTGGCGTAGTAGGTGCCCAGATCCCCGCCCAGCCAATAAACGAAGAGCAGCAGGTGGGCAAATTTCAGCCCGAGCACGATACTCATTCATGCGTTGTCGACACTGCCTAGAACGGCTTGACCGCCCCAAAGAAGGCGACTGTGGCGATCAGTATCCAATAGACATAGGCGATGCGCCGACCGAAGCGGATCGACTTGTCCAGCGTCGCCTCCACTTTGGCGTCCGGACCCTTTGCCAGTATGCGGAAAAGCGTGGTCCATTCGCGCATGATGAAGCGCAGCTTGAGACCGATGATCAGGGTCAGCGAATACACCAAGACCTTTGCCGAGAACCAGCGCTGACCCTCGTCGCCGGCAAAGGGACCATAGCCCGCCAGCGAGGACGCCGCGGCCAGGAACAGGGTCGGAATGAGGATGAAGCGGATCGATTCGTCGATCTTGGTCAGCGCGATGCCGCGATCGGTCTCGCGGAAGATGAAGGCCGACCAGCATAGCGCGAGCCAGGACAGGCCCAGGATCCAGATGACGGCGATCCAGATGCCGCCGAACGGCTGGACATTCCACAGGTGCCCCATGTGCAGACCGAGCGGCAGGAGCAGGATGATGCCGCTGCGGGCAAGAATGTCGATGCGATATGCCGTCTCCATGTGGCGCCTGCGCTCTTCCATGGACAGACGCCGGTTGATGACGTTGTACGACGTCTGAAACACCCCCCACTCACCACCGAGCCAATAGACCATGGCGATGATGTGCAGCCAGCGCAGAACCGCCAGTTCGCTGATTTCCATGAAGTTCTCCGCCGGATCAATGGTCGTGGTCGTGTGCTTTGTCGTCGCCGTGGTGGTGCTGGCCGTGCTGGCCGTGGCTATGGGCGAAAGGCTTGTTCTTGTCGGGCTGTACGGATCGATACTTGCGGGAGCCGCCGATCCTCTGCATGGTGTCCTCGAAGTCCTCCGGCCCGTGCGGATGGTTGTGGCCGTGCTGCACGATCCAGCGGTACAGCAAGGGATCCCGCTCGGCGGTGCGCGCGGCGGCGCGGGCCTGATTCTCCTCGACGGTGCTCCACGGGTTGTAGTGGAAGTGATTGAAGAGCTTCGAGTCGGTGCGGCCGAGCGCGATACAGCCCAGTTCGCTGGCGAAGGCGCCGTGGTTGATGTACGCCGGACGCCAGAAATACCCGCCGGTGGGCACCGTGCCGAACTGCATCATCCAGGAATCACCCCAGAGGTGATAGGACTCCTCGGCGCAATCGTGATAGGAAATGTTGTCCTGCCAGAAATGCGGCGTCATGCAGTACAGGAAGGTCAGCGCGTGCGAGCGGTCGTTGAAATTGAGCAACTTGATCAGGCAGCCCGAGGCCACGTTGGGCTTGGTGACGTTGCCGAGCGCCCAGGGAATGTCGTTGTACGAATCGGTCTCGTGGTAGCGATCGGTGCGGGCATCGGGGTGATGTGTGTCGGATTCCACCAAGCTGGGTTCGCCGGTGTTGTACATCATGAGCAGCAGGCAACCCTGGGCGCTGCGCCAAGCCGGCATGGCATGGCCGGCGGGCACGAAGAAGTAGTGTCCCTTGCCGACCGTTTTGTCGCCAACCTGCAATTCGCCTTCGATGACCAATAGCTCCAGTTCCGACCACGAGAACCCCGGCTTTTGTGCATAGCCACCGTCGAGCTTAACCGTCATGGTGCAGGCGCCGGTGTCCGTGTCCAGACTGAGCATCTTGTAGTGCATGCCGCCGCCGAAGCCTTTCAGCTTCATGGGTTTGAACGGGACGTCACGGTCGCAGAAGGGTTCGATATGAGGGCGTGCCATGTTTTGCTCCTGGCGTGAAAGTCAGTAAACGACCTTGTGGGGGCGGTCGGGGCGCAGCGGGATGTCCTCGTGTTGGATCTTGACGCGCATGTCGCCATCCACGTTGAAGCCCCGCGTCTGAATGCGATCCAGGAACTCGGCGTACCAGCGCTCCCGGGTCGGCGCCAGTTCCTCCATGGCCTTGACAATGGCTTGGTAGCGCAGTTGCTGCTCGGCGATTTCTTCGTCAAGCCACTGCCGCTCCTCCTTGTTGCGTTGGTGTGGGATGAATAGATTCTGAAAGCTCATGTGCTCGACTCCTGTGCGGATTCAAATCTTGCGGCCCTGGTCTTGCCAATACGACTCGCGCAACCGCCGGTGCAGGACCTTGCCGGTGGCGTTGCGGGGAAGCGATTCAACGAAATCGACGGACTTCGGCTTCTTGTAACCGGCGATCCGGCCTTCGCAATGGCGGATCAGGTCGCCCTCGGTGACAGTCTGTCCCGGGCGGAGCACGACCACGGCCTTGACGGCCTCGCCCCATTCCACGGATGGAACGCCAACGACGGCCACTTCGTAAACGGCGGGATGGTCTTGCAGCACCCGCTCGACCTCGGAGGGGTAAACATTGAACGCGCCAGTCACGATCATGTCGTTCTTGCGATCCACCAGGTAGAAATAGCCATGCTCATCGCGACGGGCCATGTCTCCCGTGAGCACCCAGCCGTTGCGCATTGCCTTCGCGGTGGCCTCGGGGTTGTTCCAGAAGCCGGCCATGTTGGCTTCGGTGCGCACGGCGATCTCGCCGACTTCGCCAGGCGGCAGTTCCCGGCCGTCGGCGTCGAAGATGGCCAGATCCACGCCCAATTGCGGACGGCCACAGGAAAGCAACAGATGCTCGCAGGCAGGATCGGCCAGCGCGAGATCATGGTCCTCCGGCTCGAGCACGGTCCCCGCCGTGCCGGTTTCGGTGGAGGCAAAGGTTTGCCGGAAGCGACATCCCGGCAGCCGGCGTCTGGCCTCGCGCAGCACCGGCACGGCGATCGGCGAGCCGCCGTACAGTATCGTGTCCAGGGCGGAAAGGTCGTATTGGTCAAAATCCTCACGAGCCAGCAAGCGCTGTATCGTGGTTGGCACCAGGTTGGTGAAGGTGATGCGCTCCCTTTCCAGCGTTCGAAGCGCCGTCTCGACGTCGAAGTTTACGATCACGCTGGTCGAGCCGGCATAGACGGCGCAGTAGATTCCCGCCGTGCCCGCCGCCGAGTAGAGGGGCGACGGCAACATGACCCGGTGCGTGGTTCGGCTGCCGATGGCGTGGGCATGAATCAACATGCCCAGCAGTGTGCTGCCGTGCGTATAGATCGCGCCCTTCGGGAAACCCGTGGTGCCGCTGGTGTATAGCAACATCGATGCTTCTTCAGCCTTCAGGGGCGGATCGAGCAAGGGCTCCGCATCGCTGGCTTCGGCAAGCAGGGTTTCGTAGTCGAGCAGATCCGGGGCGCCGGTGTCGATGCCAATCAGCAGTCGGCACGCCGGCGCGCGGGCCGCTGCCGCCTGTGCCGAGGCGAGTTGCGGCCGGGCGGTGATCAGCCCGATTGCTCGTGAGTTCTCCAGGATGTAGGCGACTTCGGGCGGCGACAGACGATCGTTCACCGTCACCACCACGGCGCCGATCTTCGACAGGGCAAAGGAAGCCTCGACCCATTGATGGCTGTTACTGGCGTAGATGGCGACCCGGTCTCCTCTGCCTACGCCGAGCTTGAGCAAGGCGTTGGCAAAACGGCAACAGCGGGTGTTGACCTCCCGCCAACCGAGGCGAACATCCCCGAATATCAGGCCGGGCTTGCTCGGAAACAGGCGTGCGTTCCGGCCGAGCAAGTCGCCCACGCCAGTGAGACCGCCCAGGATGCCGGGAATCTGGTTCAAGCGGCCGCCTTTCCCATCCACTTGGCGAAGGTGGGTGGCCGCGGGGGCTCGAGATGGGTTTCGGCCAAGCAGCGCGCACGCAATTCATCGATGGAGCCGCCGCGATTGAAGAGCGGCGCCACGGCCGGCCGTTCCGCCGCCATGCGGCCGCGGAGCGCATCGGTGGCGGCGGTGTCGACGCTGAGGTTGTCCCGCAGCACCACGCCGTAACGACGGGCGCCGTCACGAGTGATCAGTCCGCGGCGGCAATCCAGCGCGACCAGGTCGCTCGGCCGGGCGAGCGGATCGCCCCAGCCACCACCGCCCCAGGTGTCGTAATAGAGCAGATCGCCGGTCTTCACCTTGATGCGATCGCATTTCGACGGTAGCCATTCGCCGCTGCCATCCGGGCGCACCAGGCGCTTGCTGCTGCGGCCTCCGGGCTGCCCGCTGTTGACGCCCCATGGGTAAGTCAGCCAACGGTCATCGTGGATGGAGATTTCGCCGTCGGCGAGGAACTCGTAGACCGTGCGCACGCCATTGCCGCCGCGATGCAGGCCGGGACCGCCGGAGTCGGCGATCGATGCATACTCGACGATGCGCAGCGGGAAGTAACTCTCCAGGAACTCGTTCGGTACATTGGTGAAGGCCGGCCACAAGGAGTGGCCATCGGGCCCGTCACCCACGGGACGCCCCGGGATGCCGCCGAAGCCGATCTGGAACAACTGGTACCACTCGCCGCTGTCGGTGTAGCCGGAATACATGAGGTGGGGGCTGTCGGAAAAACCGGCGGCGTTGAGTGCATCCGGCGCACCCTGACCAAGCACGGCGCCCATGATGTCGAAAATGCGGCCGAGCAGATGGGTGCGGCATGACAGTGCCGCCGGTCGCCTGGGCTTGAGGATGCAACCCTCGGGAATGCGGACATCGACGAGTTCATAGAAGCCGTCGTTAAACAGGATCTGCGGGTCGAACAGGTTGATGAGGAAGGCGCCGAAGAACATCTTGAACATTTCCTCGTTCAGGAGGAAATTGATCGAACTCACCGATTGTGGATCGGTGCCGGAAAAGTCGAAGATCGCCTTGTCGCCTTCCCGCCACATGGTGCAGGCGATCCTGTAAGGCCCCATGCCGACGCCGTCGTCGTCGATGTAGTCCTCGAAGGATTGCTTTTTCTCGGGGATCACCATCTGGATGATCGCACTCATGGCGCGTCGGTTGCGGTCGAGCATGTCGCCCATGGCCGCGATGTAGCCATCGACGCCGAAGCGGGCGATGATTTCATGCACCCGCCGCTCCGCGAGCCTGAGCGCGGCGACGATGGCGTCGAAGTCGGCCCGGTTCCAGTGCGGCATGCGGCAGTTGCGCAGCAAGAGGGCGTGCAGTTCCTGGTTCAGTTCTCCCTTGCGGAAGATCTTGACCGGCGGAATCTGGAGGCCTTCCTCGAAAATCTGCGCGGCATCGGTGGGCAGGCTGCCGGGCACCTTGCCGCCGATGTCGGTCATGTGCCCGAACATGGCCGCCCAGCTGACGATCTGGCCTTCGTGGTAGATGGGCATCATGGTCAGCCAGTCGTTCAGATGGCTGACCGCGCCGTTGCAGGAATACGGATCGTTGGTGAGGAAGATGTCGCCCTCCTCGATGGTGCCTTCATACCCCTCGATGAAGCCATAGATGAAGGAGCCGAACTGGCCGACGATCATCTTGCCTTCCTGGTTGGCGATCATGGGGAAGGCGTCGTGTTGTTCGCGGATGCCGGGCGACATGGCGGTGCGGAACAGCACGGCGTCCATTTCGGCGCGGGCGTTGCGCAAGGCATTCTCGACGATGTCGAGCGTGATTGAATCGACCGCGACAGCGGCGAAGGGCTTGTCATTGGTCTGGATGATCTTGGCGGGCATGGCCGGACCTCCTGTTACGGTTCAACTGTTGGGGCGAATGAGAATGTTGCCGACGGTATCCACTTCGCCTGTGTGGCCCGGCAGGATCAGGGTCGTCGTGTCCATCTGGCTGATCACCGCCGGACCGGGCACGAGATTGCCTGGCCGCAGGCGGCTCCGGTCGAACAGGCGGGCTTCGTGCCAGGCGCCATCGACGAAGATGCGGCTGCGGTCGATTTCCGCCGCGACGGGATTGGCCCCGTCGGTTTCCATGCGCTCGGCGCGGATGAGGGTTTCCGGACCTTGCACGATGGCGCGCAGGCTGACCAGTTCATGCTCGGCCTCGAGCGCGAACGTGTAGAGTTGCGCGTGCACGTCATCGAAGCGGCGCGCAACGCCGGCCAGACCCTCGCGTTCGAATGCCGCCCGGTTCACATCGATGCTGAGTCGCATGCCCTGGCCTTGGTAGCGGACGTCGAGCTGGTAGGCGACCGTCAGCGAGTCGGGGGCGACCCCTTCGGCCAGCAAGGCGCGCTCGGCGGTGGCTTTGAGTTCGTCAAGCACCGCCAGCACCTCAGCGTCCGAGATTTCAGGGAATCGGCGAATGAAGGTTCGCGAAGCCTCGTCCCGCAGCCGGGTAGTGGCGTCGCCATAGGCGCACAGAACGCCCGGGCCGGGCGGGATGATCACGGGCCAGGCGCCGGTCAGCCGCCCGAGCGCATTGGCATGCAGCGGACCGGCACCGCCAAAGCCGACCAGGGCGAAATCGCGCGGATCGTGGCCTTGCTCGATGGAAACCAGGCGCAGCGCGCCGAACATGTTCTCGTTGACGATATCGATGATGCCTTCGGCGGCTTCCTCGACCGACCGGCCAAGGGCATCGGCGACCGTCTTCACTGCGCGCACCGCCAGATCCCGGTCGATCACCATGTCGCCGCCCAACCGTGCCGAGAAGGGCAGGTAGCCGAGCACGATGTTGGCGTCGGTGACGGTCGGCCGTTCACCGCCCTTGCAATAGGCGGCGGGGCCGGGATCGGCGCCCGCGCTTTGCGGACCGACGCGCAGCGCCTTGGTCAGGTCGGGCACGTAGGCGATCGAACCGCCGCCGGCACCAACGGTGCGGACATCGATCGATGGCGCCAGGACCGTCACGTCGGCCACGCGCGTTTCCCGGCGTGTCTGGGCGATGCCATTCTCGATGAGCGCCACGTCCGTGGAGGTGCCACCCATGTCGAAGGTCAGCAGATTCTTGAAGCCCGATTGACGAGCGATCCACAGGGCGCCGGTGACGCCGCCGGCGGGGCCGCTCATCAAGAGTTGCACCGGATTGTCGCGAGCGGCGTCGACGGCGGCCAAACCACCATCCGAACGCAGTACCTGAAGTCTGGCGCCCGGCATCTTTCGGTCGATTTCGGTCTGCAAGTTCTTTACATAGCGCGAGACGACGGGACGGACGTAGGAATTGACCACGGTCGTTTCGGTCCGCTCGTACTCGTACATTTCCGGAATCACTTCGCTGGAGATCGATACCGAAACGCCCGGCAAGACATCCTCGATGATGGCGCGCACCTGGCGTTCGTGATCACCATTGGCGTAGGCGTTGATGAGCGAGACGGTCATCGCCTCGATACCACTGTCCTTGAGTGCCGACAGACTGGCACGCAACGCCGGTTCGTCGAGCGGCCGGACGACGCGACCGCGCGCATCGATACGCTCGTCGGCCTCGACGGTCAGTTCGAGCGGGGCGAGCAGGGGCTTCTTGTTGTAGATAACCCAGCCCCCGAGTCCGCCCGGCACGTACGAGCGGGCGATCTGCAGGACTTGCCGGTAGCCATGGGTGGTGACCAGGCCGACGCGCGCGCCCTTGCCTTCCAGTACCGTGTTCGTGGCCACCGTGGTGCCGTGCATCACATGGGTGATGCCCGTCGGATCGATACCGTGGCGATCGCACAGCTTGGCGATGCCGTTGAGGACGCCCACCGAGGAGTCGGCGGGTGTGGAGGGTACCTTGGCCGAATACGTCTGGCCACTTCCCTGATCGATCAACAAAAGGTCGGTGAATGTGCCACCGACGTCAACACCCAGACGATAGGTGGCGCGGGGGGTCGTAGGCATCGCTGGTTTCTCCTCGTTACTATTGAATGACCGAATTCTGGCGCAAGTGGTCCATGCGGGCATCATCGTAGCCCAGCACCGTGCGCAGAACGGTCTCGGTATGTTCGCCCAGCATCGGTGGCGCGCCGGGGGTCTCCGGCGACGGGTCGTCGCCGATCTTCACCGGGTTGCCGGGCATGCGCACCACTTCGCCATTTTGCAGGCGTACGTCGATCACCATGTTGCGCGCCATGACCTGAGGGTCGCTGAGCGCTTGTGCAAAATCGTTGACTGGCGCGCAGGGAATGCGCGCCGCGCGCAACTTGGCGAGCCAGTTTTCCGCGGTGTCCTGGAGCAGTTCCTCCTGGATCACCGCGTCGATGCGCTCGCGATCGGCGTAGCGCGACGGCTGACTCAGGTACCGTGGGTCGCGCAGTTCCTCGCGCGGGATGACGTCCCGGAATTTCTCGAAGAAGGCATCGCCGATGCAGGCGATGATGATGTGCCCCGTGCGCGTGCGGTAGGTGTTGTACGGGACATGGACGAAATGGCTGTTGCCGATCCGCTCGGGAACCTTGCCCGACATCAGATACATGGTGGCCATGTAGTTGAGAAGGGATATCTGGGCGTCGAGCATCGAGATGTCCACGTGTCGGCCGTGCCCGGTGCGCTGTCGTTCGGCCAGCGCCGCCAGGACACCGATCACCCCGAATACGCCTCCGCCGAGATCGCCGATCGGGATGCCGGAGCGCACCGGATCGCGGTCGGCGAAGCCGGTGATCGACATGCCGCCGCCCATGCCCTGCACCACTTGGTCAAACGCGGGCCGGTTCGGTTCCGGGCCGGTTTCGCCGAACCCCGATACCGAGCAGGTGATGATCCGCGGATTGATCGCGGCCAGCGACGAGTGATCGATCTTCAGCCGCTGGGTGACGCCGACGCTGAAGTTGTCGAACACGATGTCGGCCTGTTTGACGAGGTCATAGAACACCTCGAGTCCGGTGTCGCTCTTGAGATCCACCGCCACGCTTTCCTTGCCCCGATTGAGCGTCAGGAAATAGGCGCCCATGCCGAGCCTGGAATACTCCGGGCTGCGCGCCAGCAGTGCGCGCGTGCCTTCACCCTGCCCGGGGGGCTCGACCTTGATGGTGCGGGCGCCGAGATCGGTCAGGATCATGGTGCCATAGGGTCCCGAGAGCATGTGCGTGAGATCGAGAACGACAATTCCTTCGAGTGGCTTCATGTGGCGCGGCTCCGATCGCTGTGGGCTTGGGGTGGGGTATCAAGAGTGGGTCAGGAAGGCTTGCCATCCGGCTTCTCGCGGGCAAACAAGGCACGCACGACCAGCCAGATGATCGATGGCCGCGCGCACAGCCGCGCCATCTGTATCGCTTCCCGCGGCGTGATGATGGTCTGGCACGGCATCGTGCCGGCAAAACCGTTCATGACGATGTTGCCATCCTTGACCTCGGCATCCTCGATGCGCACGCCCATTTTTACTGACACGGTGTTGACCCGCATGGCGTTCAGGCCTCAATCCCAGGACTTCGCCCGCGCGATATTGCGGCCGGCGGCGCGGCCGGAGATGATCGCCTCGGTCAGATAGCTGCCATTCTGGTACAGGTCGGAGAACATCGATCCCAGTTCGCCGGCCTCATATAGCCGCGGGATCGCCGCGCCGGCCGGCGTCAGCACCTCGGACTCGATGTTGCGCCGGGCGCCGCCGCTCGTGCAGACCACGGCGGGAACGATGCGGATCGCATAATAAGGCGGCTGGGCGATCGGTTGTAGAGTGATCGGATGGCGGCCGTGGCGAGCATCCTGGCCCTGGGCGCAAGCCTTGTTGTACTCATCGACCGTGGCCATCACCGCGGCCGGGTCTCGCCCCATCCGCTTGGCCAGCTCGGCAATGGAATCGGCCTTGAGGATGGTGCCGTTGGCGATCTCCGCCGCGTTGTCGTCGCTCCAGTCGAGTCCCTCGGCGGCGATGTTCCAGGTGAATGCCTTGGTCGCCAGGCAATTCATCGTGCGCGTCGTCTCGTCGAAGATCATGTGCACCGGCTGAACATGGATGTGCGGCGTATCCACCCAGTGGCCCCGGACCTTTTCCTTGTAGTGGGTCAGTTGCAATTCGGCGGTTTCGTTGTAGAAGCGCTGGTGATCGGCGGCGATTTCGATCCAGCTGAAGCTCTGCCAGAACAGCTGGCGCAGGTAAACCGTTTGCCTTCCTTCGAGCTTGAGACCGGGCCAGATGCCCCCCGACTGGCCGCGGTTGCGCAGATGCCAGAGCTCGGCGCCAGCCTTTTGCAGCATGCGCAAGCCGTCGCCGGTATTGCCAGGCGTGCCGAGCGGATACAGCGGCTCGTAACCGCAGTAGTCGCGCTGCATCTGGGCATCGGCTTCGTAGCCGCCGGTGGCGACCACGACGCCGCGCCGTGCCTTGATGGCGCTAC
Source organism: Rhodocyclaceae bacterium (assembly GCA_016704145.1). GTDB lineage: Bacteria > Pseudomonadota > Gammaproteobacteria > Burkholderiales > Rhodocyclaceae > Fen-999. The sequence goes on from JADJAS010000002.1 coordinate 59,134, forward strand.
GCTTGCCTTGATGTTCGACCATGGCGCCGAATACCTCCAGCGAATCCGGGTCCTGGATCAGGTCGATCACCGGCGTTTCGTAGAGCACGCGCACGGGCCGCCGGTCGATATTGGTCTTGAAGGCAAGCCAGACCCCGGCAGGAATCGGCAGGATGGTCGCCGTGTGGGCAACGGCTTCGCTGGCGCCCATTTCGGGAAACTCCAGGACCGCCTCCCGGTCGGTGAAGCCGGTGCCGTGGATATAGCGGGCGCCCGCCTCGGCGGCGCGTTCCTGGATCCAGGGCTCAAGGCGGGACATCTGCTGTGCCCAGGCATCGAGCATCTCTTCGGGAACCGGATTCGACTGATTCATCCTGCGCTGATAGTCTTTCAGCGCCTCCGGATCCTTGTTGATCAGCAGCGATTGCCCGGAAGCGCGGGTGTTGCCGCCGGCATAGCGTTCCGGCATCTTCTCGCAGATCAGCACCTGGGCCGACGGGTCCGTCGCCAGCGCCTCGATGGCGGCACAGGCGCCGGCGAGACCGAAACCAAGAATCAGGACATCGGTCTCGAAGTCCCAGCTTTTGATGGAAGCCAAACTGGCCATGTCGGTTCCTCGCTCAAGGGATGTAAGGACTAATTGCAATCGCGCGGCAATTTGCCGGCGGTCTTCAGTTTGGCGTAGTAACTCCAGCTGGTCTCGTTGGGCTGATAGTAGCTGTCGGGCGCCGTGACATAGCTTGGATGGTGCTTGCGGGTGTAGGCCTGGACCGGAGCCGGCAATTCGTCGAAGCTGGAATACTTGCGACCCTGGCCGCTGTAGATGAGATAACCGGGTGCCTGTCCCATCTTCATCCACGGCAACCATGGGCCGGTGCGGAACCACGCATAGTGCGTGGGCGTGGAACGCGCACTATCCGATTCCAGGTCGGCGGTGTTGGCGAAGTAGATGAAGTGCTCCGACGCAAGGTAGGTGGGCCCCGTGGATTCTTCGGGGTGGTCGGCGGGCTGCAAGACGTTCGGGTAGGCCAGCGGGATGTCCCACCGCAGCGAGCTGATTTCCCCCGTCTTCTGGAATACGGCAAGGGGCGCGGCCATGTCTTTCACGGGTGCCGGAAACTTGTTGCTCACGGGGTCGTTGGCCACATGAACCACGCAGACCTTCTTTCCGGTCAGCGGATTGGTCCAGGCATCGATGATTTCGCCGGTCTTCAAGTCCTGGTAATAGGAAACTTCGCGAGTGACCCACTCATAGCTGCCATCCGGCTTCGTGACCAGTCGCCCGGCGTTGTAACCCTGCATGCGCAAGATCGGCAGGGGCTTGGCGCCCGGCTGTACCGCGAGGATTGTCACGTTCCAGTCCTTGAACACAGGTTTCCCGTCGAGGTCCCCGACCATTCGAAGCATGGCCTTATAGGCATCGGCCGGCTTCGTCAGATCCAGGGCCTCGACAGGAAAGGCGGCAAGCATGGCGGCCATGCTGCCCAGTATTGGAAGTAACCAGCGGGATTGATGTTTCATGGATTTTGCGCACTGTGGCATGGTTGTCGTCGGGCTAGGGGTGGCAAGCGCTACTCATGGAACGCTTGGAATCGGTTAAGCAATTTGTTTGCCAGATAACGGAACTGCAACAATTCATGTCGCTTGATGATCGGAATGTTCCGAACCCTCTGGCAAAACGTCAAACTTGAAACATGGTGAAACGACCCTTGTTTGCAACGTCGCCCATCGCCCCTTCCGAAGCAGCGTGGGCATGTTCGAGCGGCGGCGAACACGGGAGTTGCGCGGCCGGTGAAAGCCGCTATAATCCGCCGCTCTCGTCGTCGAGCGACGGGAATGGAGCGGTAGTTCAGTTGGTTAGAATACCGGCCTGTCACGCCGGGGGTCGCGGGTTCGAGTCCCGTCCGCTCCGCCATTTCGCTTTTAAACCAACGACTTACGACGGATTGTTGGTTTTGTACTGCATAAAGTACAGCATAAAAAAGTCATTGGCCGGGCCATCAGTGCCCACATTGAAGACTGCCGAATGCGGCGAAAGAACCGGCCATGCGTCGGTTTTTTTCGTCTGGCTACGGCAAGTAGCAGCGCGAACGGCGCGCATGAACGAAAAAAAACCCGGCACTAGGCCGGGCAAAAGTCTCCCAATGGCACTTGGGTTCGGTCAGACTTGAACGCGCTTCGAAGCTTGGGCCGCAACTGTCGGTAGGTAGAAGCTTCCGCGAACGGCGCTAATCGTTTTGTCGTACTTCGCCGGAAGTTCGCGAAGGGCTACGCTGTCGGTCATCATCTTGTAAGCGGCGGGAACGTGGCGTTCGGTCGCTTTAAAACGAAGCTTCGTATGGTTTACACCGTCGAACGCCTCATGCGTCAGCAAGGATTGCGCGGCGCCATGCGGGGCAAGTCGGTGAAGACGACGCGCCCGGATCCGGCTGCGCCGTGCCCGCTGGATCGCGTGAATCGGCAGTTCTCGGCAACTCGGCCGAATCAGTTGTGGGTCGCCGACTTCACCTACGTTTCGACCTGGCAGGGCTTTGTCTATGTCGCCTTCGTTATCGACGTCTATGCCCGGTACATCGTCGGCTGGCGCGTCAGCCGGAGCATGCATACGGATTTCGTCCTGGATGCCCTCGAACAAGCGCTGTTCGCTCGCCAGCCGGATCGCAACACGCTGATCCATCACAGCGACCGCGGCGCGCAGTACGTTTCGATTCGCTACTCGGAGCGCCTCGGCGAGGCCGGCATCGAGCCGTCCGTCGGCAGCAAGGGCGACAGCTACGACAACGCGCTGGCCGAGACCATCAACGGCCTCTACAAGGCGGAAGTGATTCACCGGCGCGTGCCATGGAAGAACAAGGAATCCGTCGAATTGGCAACGCTCGAATGGGTCTCGTGGTTCAACCATCATCGATTGCTTGAGCCCATCGGATATATTCCTCCCGCCGAAGCTGAGGCAAACTACTACCGCTGTCCAACCGAGCAGGCCGTTACCGCCTGACTCAATTCAAATGGCCTCCTCAAAACCCGGGGCGATTCAACATGGTGTTCCAGCCGAAAGCGACGGAGCCGCTATAATCGGCCTGTTACAAATCGGTGGAGCAGTAAGGCAAATGGCTTTGATCGTCCAGAAGTATGGCGGTACCTCGATGGGTTCGCCTGATCGTATCCGTGGCGTAGCCAAGCGCGTGGCCAGGTGGCAAGCACAGGGACACCAACTGGTGGTCGTGGTTTCGGCGATGAGCGGCGAAACCAACCGGCTGATCGCCTTGGCCAAGGACGTTTCCGTCCAGCCCGATCCCCGCGAGCTTGATGTCATGGTGTCCACGGGCGAACAGGTAACCATCGCGTTGTTGGCCATGGCGCTCAAAGACCTCGGGATCAAGGCCAAGAGCTACACTGGCGGACAGGTGAGGGTATTGACCGACAGTACTTTCACCAAGGCGCGCATTATCGACATCGACGACAAGAATATTCGCCGCGATCTTGGCAACGACACAGTGGTCATTGTCGCTGGCTTTCAAGGGGTGGACGAGGCGGGCAACATCACCACGCTAGGCCGTGGAGGCTCCGATACCTCGGGTGTTGCCCTGGCGGCATCGCTTCGGGCGGACGAGTGCCAGATTTACACTGATGTTGACGGCGTCTATACCACTGATCCCCGCATTGTCCCTGAAGCGCGCAAACTCGAGCGTGTCACATTCGAGGAGATGCTGGAAATGGCCAGCCTCGGTTCGAAGGTGCTGCAGATACGCTCTGTTGAGTTCGCCGGCAAGTACAAGGTCAAATTGCGCGTGCTGTCCAGTTTCGAGGAAGAGGGCCAGGAAACCGACGGCACGCTGATCACTTTCGAGGAAGATATCAAGATGGAACAGCCAATCATTTCCGGCATCGCTTTCAACCGCGACGAGGCCAAACTGACGGTACTCGGGGTTCCGGACCGTCCCGGTATCGCCTACCAGATACTCGGACCGATCGCCGATGCCAATATCGATGTGGATGTCATCATCCAGAATGTAGGACACGATGGCACCACCGACTTTTCATTCACCGTGCCGCGCGGCGAGTTTGTCCGCGCGCGCAAGATCCTCGACGAGCAGATTCGCCCTCATGTTGGCGCTCGGGCGGTCGAGGGTGACAATCACATCTGCAAGGTGTCGGCAGTCGGTGTCGGCATGCGTTCGCATCCCGGCGTTGCCAGCAAGATGTTTCGGGTGTTGGCCGAGGAAGGGATCAATATCCAGATGATTTCGACATCGGAAATCAAGATATCGGTGGTGGTTGACGAGAAGTATCTGGAGTTGGCCGTGCGCGTGCTGCATCGTGCCTTCGGCCTCGATCAGGCCGTCGCCTGACAGTTTGACCCAGGGCAATCGCATGAACGTTACGCCAGTCCGAGGAGTTGGGCGCGGTAGGTGTCGGAAGTAGCGGCGATGAGTCGTCGGGCCTTGATACCGCCCTTGCGGGGATTGGGATCGAGGCGGATGAGGTTCAAGGTGATGTACTTCAAGACGGCGAGGTTGTGGGCGGAGTGACCGGTTCGGGCACGCATCTGGTCGTCGACGAAAGCCACATCCATGCACCAGTGCATGGCGGTTCTCGACGCTCCAGTGAGAACGGATTGCCTTCGCCAGGCGGGCGGCATCAGGCGCCAGGCTGCTCAGGTAGAAGCGGTCGCTCGATGCTGGTCTTGCCGTCAATGGCCACCACGGTATCCCCGCCCACAGCCGGGAGAATCGTGCCTACCCAACGCCGGAACGCCGCTTCGAATTCCATCGGATCGATCAAGCCGAACAGCCGGCCGAAGGTGTCATGGGAGGGAATGCCGTTATCAAGCCGCAGGTAGCTGCGCAGCCAGTCGAGCTTCTCCTTTGCCCACCGCTCGATCTCGACGAAAGTGTCGGCGCCAACCAGCACAGCATTGACCGCCACCACCAGCAATTCAACCAGGCCGTGTTCGACCTTGCCCGCCTGCCTCGGGTCGCTGATCGATACGAATACGTCCGCCAGGCGCAGTTTGCCTTCCGTCTCCGTGGGCTACCCCAAAAAGACAGAAAGCTACAGAATTCAAGCCCTTGTGAACAGCCCCTTGCAACTGTTTGATCGTAAACAAATATTTCCGGCGTTCGCGACAACGTCATTCATGCGGTTGCCGTGAGCTCAGAGACCACTTCATTCGCGAGAAGAGCCTTTTGGATTAATATGCATAATTGCTTATTGATTGGCGCCACCTTTGGCTTGTCATCGGCCACCCGCCCGCGAGTTGTTATGGGGTGTGGCTCTCGTCCGCGCGGGTTGCGCCGATACGTGGAGTAAATTGCCACAATCGAGGAAACACTGAATGTCCTTGCGAAAACGTGAACCCATCATGCGTGCAATTGAGGCTGGAGCAGCACAGGAGTCGGCTGCCGCGGAGCACTTGGACCTGAGGCTATGGCTGAGGCTAATGGCAGTTCATAAATCCGTCAAGGACGAATTGGGACGGAGACTGTATCAGGAGTTTTCGATGACGTTGCCGCGCTTCGATCTGATGTCCCATCTCAGCAGGCAACCCAAGGGTATGCGCATGGTCGAGCTTTCCAGGCGACTCATGGTTACCAATGGAAACATTACCGGCATTACGGATCGACTGGAGGAAGAGGGCATAGTGTTACGTTCTGTCGATCCCCAGAACCGTAGTGCAATCTTGATCACTTTGACCGCCAAGGGAAAGAAGACCTTTTCCTCGGCGGCCAAAGTGCACGAGAAGCTGGTTTCAGAAATGTTTAACGGGCTCACCGAGAAGGAGAAAATTTTGCTTCTGGATTTGCTCAGCAAACAGAGAACCTCGCTGAAGAGCCTTCGGGCAGGTTGAACACTACGTACCTTTGCTTGCGGCGGCAGCCTTGATGGTGTCGGCCTTTGCTTGGAGTTCACCCCTGGACTCGACCCGGTCCGGATTGACCACGATGCACTCCACCGGACAGATATCGATGCACTGTGACTCGTCATAGTGTCCAATGCATTCCGTGCACTTGTTCGGATCGATCACGAAGATTCCGTCTCCCGGCGAGATGGCTTCGTTCGGGCACTCGGGCATGCAGACAGTGCAATTGACGCAATTGCCATTGATCATCAACGCCATTCTCGTATCCCTCGCAGTACGTTGTTCAAATTGCCTCTTCAATAACCCAGGTTTCGCCGCTATTGAGCAAGGCACCAAGGTCGCCAACGCCCTTGACGCCGTGTGCTTCCTCGCGCAATCGGGCGTTGAGCGCATCATGGGTTGGTGCCTCGATCGCCCGCAGCACGCCGAATGGAATCGGGAAGTCGGGCAGTTCCAACTGAGCCAGCAACATCGCCAAGGTAGCGTGGGGTCCCCTTTCATCGTGGAGGACGAGGTCGGCCTCCGTGATGCCCTCGCCGCCGAGTGTCACCGGTTCCAGTTCAAGACCGCGCAGGCGTAATCCCTTGGTGCGCTCCTTCCCGTACAGTAATGGCTTGCCGTGTTCGAGCATCAACCGCGTGTCGTGGCGCGTCGCTTTCTCGGTGACGGCAGCGTAGGCGCCATCGTTGAATACCGCGCAGTTTTGAAGCACCTCGACAAATGCCGTGCCTTTGTGCGCTGCGGCACGTTCCAACACGTGGCCCATGTGCGCCAAGTCGTTATCGACCGTTCGCGCGACGAAGGTCGCGCCGGCGCCCAAGGCCACCGATGCCGGCATAAATGGCCTGTCTATGCTCCCGAGAGGCGTGCTCTTGGTTTTCTTGCCTTGCTCCGATGTTGGCGAGTACTGGCCCTTGGTCAGTCCGTAAATCCGGTTGTTGAGCAAAATGATCTTGAGATCGACGTTGCGCCGCATGGCATGAATGAAGTGATTGCCGCCGATGGCCAAGGCGTCGCCATCCCCGGTCACCACCCATACCGAAAGGTCCGGTCGCGCAAGTTTCAATCCGCTGGCGATCGCCGGCGCCCGGCCATGAATGCTGTGCATGCCATAGGTGTTGAGATAGTACGGGAAGCGACTGGAACAGCCGATGCCGGAGATGAAGGCGAAGTTCTCCCGTCGGATGCCCAGCGTGGCCAGCGTTTTCTGCACCATGCTCAGGATCATGTAATCCCCGCACCCGGGGCACCAGCGCACTTCCTGGTCGGACTCGAAATCCCGTTTCGTTAGCGCCACTGCTTCAGGCATGTGACTCATTTGTATGTCCTCAGCACAATTCGATGATTCGGTCATAAATTTCCGAGACCTTGAATGGTCGGCCTTGAACCTTGGACAGAAGCGCGAAGTCCCGCAGATAACGTTCTCGCAGCATCTTGCGTAGTTGCCCGCCATTCAGTTCCGGGATCAGAATTGTCTTGTAGCGATCGATGATGTCGCCCAGATCGGCCGGCAACGGATTCAGGTGGCGCAGATGGACGTGGGCCACGGACTTGCCGAGCGTGGTGGCTTGTTCGCGTGCCTGAGCGATGGCACCGTGCGTGCTGCCCCAACCGATGATCAGTAGATCGCCGCTCGTCGGGCCATCGACCCGCAGGGGCGGAATGCCGTTGGCGATTCCTTCGACTTTGGTTGCCCGCACCTCGACCATGCGCTGATGGTTGACCGGGTTGTGCGAAATTGCCCCGCTGAGGAAATCCTTTTCCAAGCCGCCAATCCGATGTTCCATTCCGGGAGTACCGGGCCGCACCCATGGCCGTGCGAGATTGGCGTTCCGCGCATACGGTTGAAAGCCCTCGGGATCGGTGCGATAACTCACCTCGAGTTTGGGCAAGCTTCCGATATCCGGTATCCGCCATGGCTCACTCGCGTTGGCGATGCCTCCATCCGAAAGAAGAATGACCGGCGTCATGTACTCGACGGCGATGCGAAAGGCTTCCATGGCGCAATCGAAGCAATCGGCAGGGGTCGAGGCGGCAATCACCGGGATTGGACATTCACCGTTGCGACCGTAAACCGCTTGCAGCAAGTCGGCCTGCTCGATCTTGGTGGGCAGTCCGGTGGATGGCCCCCCACGCTGGACGTTCACGATGACCAGCGGTAGTTCGAGCATTACCGCCAAACCCAGTGCCTCCGTTTTTAGCGCCATGCCTGGACCAGAAGTGGTCGTCAGCGCCAGTGATCCGCCGTAGGCGGCGCCGATGCAAGAGCAGATCGCCGCGATCTCATCCTCGGCCTGGAAGGTCGAGACATTGAAATGCCTCAGTGCCGACAACTCGTGCAGGATGTCGGTGGCGGGGGTTATCGGATAGGAACCGAGAAACAGCGGAACGCGGGACAGTTCGGCGGCGGCCACGAAGCCGAACGCGAGTGCGCTGTTGCCGGTCAGGCTACGGTAGGTTCCCGGTGTCGCCGGACGCGCGCGGACACGATAAGCGACCTCGAATGGCTCGGTCGCTTCGCCATATGCGTGGCCAGCACGCAAGGCCAGCACGTTGGCCTCGCCAAGGGTTGGCTTCTTTGCGAACTTCTTCCGCACGTTGGCGATTTCCCGATCGATCGGCCGGCCATAGAGGAAGAGCACGAGCCCAAGGGCGAAGTAGTTCTTGCAGCGGCCGGAATCTTTCTTCGATAGTCCGGTGTCACTCAATGCATTTTCGGTCAACTGGGTGATATCGACGCCAATGAAGCGGCGACCGTCCAGTGTTCCGTCGGTCAGGGGGTCGCTCGCATAGCCCGCCTTGGCCAGGTTTGCCTCGGTGAACGCGCCGGTATTAACGATGAGCAAACCCTCGCGCTTCACATCGGCGTGATTCACCTTCAGCGCCGCTGGATTCATCGCCACCAGCACATCGAGTTCATCGCCGGACGTGCGCACCGGGTTTGACGAATACTGGATCTGGTAGCCCGAGACGCCGAATAGCGAACCGGCCGGGGCGCGAATTTCGGAAGGAAAGTCCGGATGCGTGGAGAAGTCGTGTCCGGCGACCGCCACCGCGTGCGCAAACTCCGTTCCGGTCAGTTGCATGCCGTCGCCAGAATCGCCGGCGAAACGAATCACAACAGCATCGATCTCCTCGATTCGCCTTGGCGCTTGGCGTACTTCTGACGCTAAACCCGATTGGACGTTCATGCTGGCCGCACCTCCATGTCGTGCCGCGAAGCGTATCGCTACGACAGTAGTTTATATATCAAGTCTTCGTATGTCAATACATAATGTCGATGGATGGCAACGTGCGTTTCAAGTGGTGTTGCATCGGACAAAAGGATTGCGCCCCGCGCAGCGCATCGTGATTCGCCAGTGAAACTTCTGCTTTCCAGAGCAGCGGGGCGGATGACGAAAGTTCAAGGAAAGCCCATTTTGTTTGGTACATTGCCCGACGATTCTTGCCTGGTGGCGATATGAAGCGCCGCCATTCAAACTTCGGGAGCAAACATCATGGCGTTGAAAACCAAGAATGCATCAGCCACATCGTCACCCGCGCAAGCCAGGCGACTGATCGATCTCGGCGCCTGCGTCGACTTTCTCGATCGGGCGGGCCAGTTGCGCCGGGTCAAGACCGAAGTGGACGGCCGCTTCGAACTGGCCGGCATCGCCAAGCGGCTGGAAGGCGGCAAGCCGGTGTTGTTCGAGCGGGTCAAGGGCAGCGAATATCCCGTGGTCACCGGCCTGCTGTGGAACCGCGACATCGTCGGCCAGTTGTTCGGGCTGCCCAAGGACGAGGTACCGTTTGCCATCGCCAGGGCCATTGCCGGCTGGCAGAAGAATCCCGCGGCGCTGGCCGGCCGCCTGCTCAAGCGCGCCCCGGCCAACGAGGTCGTCGAAAGCGGCGTGAACCTCGCCGGCCTGCCCATCCCGGTACATGCCATCAAGGATGGCGGCCGTTACCTCGACGCCGCCCTGGTGGTCGCGCGCAACCCGCTGACCGGTGCGCCCAACGTCTCGATTCACCGCATGATGGTGACGCGCAAGAATCGCCTCACCTTCCTCATCGATCCGGGCCGGCATCTCGGCGAATACGTCGAGATCATGGAGAAACGCAACGAGCCGTTGCCGGTGACCATCAACGTCGGTGTCGGCCTGGCGCCCTGGATCGCCGCCGCGTTGCCGCGCCTGGGCGACTTCAAGAACGTGGTGGCCCATCACCTGGCGGGCCGCGCCATCGACTTCGTCGAGGCGCGGACGGTGGATGTTCCCGCCTATGCCGATGCCCAGTTCGTCATCGAGGCCGAGATTCTTCCCGGCCTGCGCGAGACCGAGGCGCCCTTCGCCGAGGTGACCGGCTACTACGGCGAGCGCGACCAGCGCTGGGTGATGAAGGTCAAGGCCATCACCCGTCGCGCCCAGCCGATGTTCCATACCGTGCTATCGGGCATGGAAGTCTGGAACGCGGTGGGCTTCACCGCCGAGGCGGCGATCTTTCACGCCGTCAAGCGTGAAGTACCGGAACTGGTCGCCGTTTATCTGCCGCACGGCGGCTGCGGTTTCTACGAAGCGGTGGTCCAGGTGAGGAACACCCGCGCCGACGTCGGCAAGGATGCCATCCGCGCCACCTTCAAGGCATTCCGGCCGCTGCAACGCGTGGTGGTCGTCGATACCGACGTGGACCTGAGGAACGCGGTCGATGTCGACTGGGCGATCACGACGCGCTTCGATCCCGAGCGCGACATGGTCGTGCTGCCGCGCGAGGAAGGCCACATCCTGAATCCCCTGGTCACCCTCAATCCGGATGGCAAGGGCGGCACCATCACCAAGCTCGGCATGGATGCCCTGGTGCCTTTCGGCGCCCCCAGGATGCGCTTCGAGCGGGTCAAGTTCCGCGACGTCGACCTTTCCCGCCACGAAATCGTCGATTCCGTACCGCGCCGGCGCTGAGGAAGAATCCGCCGCGCACCGAGATCTGCAGCGCGTTTGGTTTCGCCTCGCCCAATGCGGCGGAAGATTACCTGCGGGCCCTGGCCAGGAAGGGTGTCATCATCCTCGAACCCGGCTCGGCGCGCGGCAACAGCATGGTCGATGCCGGCATCCTCGACGGCGACCTGCTGGTATCTCCACGGCTGGTTCGCCTGAGGAGTAAGCAACGAACATCGATGATCAAGCTTGCGCCTCGACCATGGGCTCCTTCATCCTTCCGGGAACGAGGCCTTATCTGTTCTCGGTCAGGTAGGTCGCTTGACGCGCAACCAGCCGCCAGCCTTGTGCCTCATTCGCCCATACGTGCAGGTACCGCGAACTGACCGTCTTATCCTTGCCCTCGACTGTTGCCTCGACGCGTTCCACGCCGGTCACCACCGCGGTATTCCCGTGCACGCGAACGGCGGCCGGCTCTCGCGTCGCACGCTTCACGCGTACCGCGCCGGACTTCATGTAGCCGATGAAGGCCTTCTTCGTCAGCGAGGTACCGGTTGCGCTGTTGTAGAAGAACTCATCGCCGTGGAGCGCTGCCAGATCATGCCAATTGCCGCTGACCAAGGCTTGATGCCGTTGTTCCTCGAGCTGATTCAGTTGTTCCTCGACACTTGCCGCGCCCGCCGCGACCGGGGCGAGCATCAGGGCGAGCAACATCGTCGGTACGCACATCTTCATGATCATGATCGGTTTCCTCTCTGCCCGATCCTATCAGTTCTCCGCGAGGACGAAATCTCGGCGGAGCCGATTCGGCAAATCCGCGGCGTTTCGGGGCCAAGGTCGCCTCCGCTTATAATCGTCCGCCCAAGGCAATACCCAGTGCCAATTTAGGGTTTTCCCGCGTGCGACTGATCAAACTCAAACTTGCCGGCTTCAAGTCCTTCGTCGAGCCGACCACCGTGCTGTTTCCCGGCCAGCTGGCCGGCGTGGTTGGGCCGAACGGCTGCGGCAAGTCCAACGTCATCGATGCCGTGCGCTGGGTGCTGGGCGAGTCGAAAGCCTCGGAACTGCGCGGCGAGTCGATCCAGGACGTGATCTTCAAGGGCTCCGGCACCCGCAAGGAAGTCAGCCGGGCCAGCGTCGAGTTGTTTTTCGACAATGCCCAGGGCCGCGCCGCCGGTCAGTGGTCGCAATACGCCGAAATCACCGTCAAGCGCGTGCTCGACCGCGAAGGCAACTCGAACTACTACATCAACAACCTGCACGTGCGCCGGCGCGACGTGATCGATCTGTTCCTCGGCACCGGCCTTGGGCCGCGCGCCTACGCGATCATCGGCCAGGGCATGATCTCGCGCATCGTCGAGGCCAAGCCCGAGGAACTGCGTTTCTTCCTCGAGGAAGCCGCTGGCGTCACCAAGTACAAGGAACGGCGCAAGGAGACCGGGTATCGTCTCGAGGACGCCAGGGAAAACCTGGCGCGCGTGGACGATATCCGCAACGAACTCGACGGCCAGATCGGCCGGCTGGAAACGCAGGCCGAAGTGGCGCGCCAATATCGCGATCTCCACGGCCAGCTCGGTCGGCGCCAGAACCTGCTGTGGCTGAAGAAACGCAACGATGCCCAGGCGGAAGGCGAGCGGCACGGCCGCGAGGTGGAGAAGTCGATCAACCGCGTCGAGGCCGAGACGGCGCAGTTGCGCGAGGTCGAGGCAAAAGTCGAACACGCGCGCGAGGCCCATTTCGCCGCTTCCGACACGCTGCACGCCGCGCAGGCGGAGATGTATTCGGCCAACGCCGAGGTCAAGCGTCTCGAATCGGAGATCGGCCATGTGCGCGATTCCCGCCAGCGCCTGGAAACCCGGCTGGCGCAGCTGGAAGTCGAGCGTGCGCACTGGAGCGGCGAGCAGAAACGCGTCGAGGACGAGGAATTCCGCTGGCAGTCGCTGCTGGAGAACTCCGCCGAGCGCATGGCGACCGCCCAGGCCCGTCACGAGGAAGCGGCGGCGCGCCTGCCCGAGGCCGAAGCCGAGGTGCAGAACGCCGGCAGCCAGGTAGCGGAAGCGCGCCGGCAGCTGAACGAAGCCGAGCAAGGTTTGCGGCTGGCCGAGGCCGATCGCGGCCACGCGCTGCGCGCCATCGAGAACTTCACGGCCCGGCGGGTCCGCCTGGAGCAGGAAAAGGCCGCGCTGGCGACGCCTGATCCAGTGCAACGCGCCGCCGCTGAGGAGACCGAGGCGCGCGCCGAGGAAGAACTGGCCATCCAGCAGCAAAGGGTGGCCGAACTTCAGGGGCTTCTGCCAGGCATGGAAGGAGCCCTGCGCACGGCCCGCGAGCGCCTCGCGGCCTTGCACCGGCAGGTCACCGAGGCACGCGCCCGGCGCGATGCCCTTCAGCAACTGCAAAGCCGCGTGCAGCAGAACGGCGAAATCGGCGACTGGCTGAAAGCGAATGGCCTGGCCGATGCCCAGCCGCTGTGGCGCGGCATCCACGTCGAGACGGGTTGGGAAACGGCGGTCGAAGCCGTCCTGCGCGAGCGTTTGTCGGCGCGGGTCGCCGATCATGGTGTCGCCCGCGATGCGCTCGGCGCGCCGCCACCGCTGACTTTCGCGCTGGCCTTCGCCGATGGCGCGGCGGTGCCGGCCGGCGGTCCCGACGGCCTGAGGGCCAAGGTCCGCTGCGACGATGTCCGCTGGTCGGCGGTTCTCGACGAATGGTTGGCCGGCGTTCGGTGCGCCGACGACCTGGGCGGCCGGCTGGCGGCCGGCGGCACCTGGGTCAGCCGCCAGGGACATCTGCTGACACCGCGCGGCCTCACGCTCTACGTGCCGGATGTCAAGACGCACGGCGTCATCGAGCGCCAGCGCGAGATCGAGGAACTCTCGGCGGTCATCGAGGCGCGCGAGGCCGAGGAAGAGGCCGCCCGCGAAGCGCAGGCCGAGGCCGAACGGCTGCTCAACGAAAGTCAGTCGTCGCAACACGCCGCCCGCCGGCGGGTCGATGAGGTTCAGCAGCGCCTGCACGGCGCCCGCGTCGAGGTGCTCAAGCTGACGCAGATCCAGGCCCGTTACGACGAGCGCGCCAGCCAGATCGACCGCGACCTCGACGATATCCTGCGCGGCGAGGAAAGCGAGCGCGGCGAACTGGCGCGAGCCGAGGGCGAAGCCAATGCTGGCCGCGAGCAGTTGGCGGCGGTGCGCACCCGCGTCGAGGAGGCGCTGGCAGGTCAGCGCCAGCAGGATACGGCGCTGCGCGAGGCGCGCGCGCTCGAACACCAGCTGGCGCGCGAGGCGCAGGAAGCCAATTTTTCCGAGCGCGAATGTCGGTCGAGACTCGAGGACAACGCCCGCGCCGCCGAGACGGCGCGCGTGCAACTGGAACGTGTCGCCGCCGACGCGGCCACTGGGCACGCGGAAGTGGCCGGCATTAGCGATGTCGTGCTGCTGGAACAGTTGCAGACGGCGCTCGATGCGCGCGGCGGTCGCGAAGGCCTGCTGGCCGAGCGGCGCAATGCGCTGGAAACCGCGGCCAGCGACTTGCGCGCGCTGGAGGAACAGCGTCTGAAGCTGGAGCAGGGCCTGCAACCGGCGCGCGACAAGATCAACGACTGGAAGCTCAAGCAGCAGGCCGCCGAGCTGAATGCCGAGCAGTTCCAGCAGCGCCTGGTCGAGGTGGGCGTGACGACGCCCGAGCAGGAAGCCGAGATCGCCGCCGAACTGACGCCGGGCCTGAAGGAAAGCGGCCTGGCCGGCGACATCGCCCGGCTGGGTGCGGAGATCGAAGCGCTTGGCCCGGTGAACCTGGCGGCGCTGGAGGAATTGACCGTGGCACGCGAGCGCAAGGGCTTCCTCGACGAACAGTCCACCGACCTGACCACCGCCATCAACACGCTGGAAGACGCCATCCGCCGCATTGACCGCGAGACGCGCGAGCAGTTGCAGGAGACCTACGACACGGTCAACCGCCACTTCGGCGAGCTGTTCCCGCATCTGTTCGGCGGCGGCGAGGCCAGGCTGCTGCTCACCGGCGAGGAGATTCTCGACGCCGGCATCCAGATCATGGCGCAGCCGCCCGGCAAGAAGAATTCGACGATTCATCTGCTTTCGGGCGGGGAGAAGGCGCTGACGGCCATTGCGCTGGTGTTCGCCATGTTCCAGCTCAATCCGGCGCCGTTCTGCATGCTCGACGAGGTGGACGCGCCGCTCGACGACAGCAACACCGAGCGCTTCTGCGGCATGGTCAAGCGCATGTCGACGCAGACGCAGTTCGTCTTTATCACCCACAACAAGATCGCCATGGAAATGGCGCAGCATCTGATCGGCGTTACCATGCAGGAGCAGGGCGTGTCGCGGGTGGTCGAAGTCGACATCGAGGAAGCCCTGCGGATGACCGAAAGGGAAGCCGCATGAGTGATTTGCAACTCGCCTTGATCGCCGCCGGCGCGGCGGCCGTGGCCGGCGTCTGGGGCTACAACAAGTGGCAGGAGCGCCAGCATCGCCAGCTGGCGGAGAAGATTTTCAAGGGCGGCCAGCCCGACGTCCTGCTCGGCGGCGAAAGCGCGGGCACCGAGCCCTCGCTCGGCGACACGCCGTTCCACACCCTGGAAGCCGAGGACCCGGCCATCGGCGGTTTCGCCGCGCCGGCAACCGCAACCGCTGTGTCGGCGGCTGCCGGCGAGACGGCCGACACCGCCCACGATGCAAGCGCCGCCAGCCTGCCGCCGCTGCCGGGCGAATACGCCGACGACATCGCCGATTGCCTCGTCCGCATGGATTTCACCGAGGCCGTGCCGGCGCCGGCGCTGTGGGCGATGCAGGCGCGCTGGGCCGGGCATGTCGGGAAGCCGCTGTCCTGGCTGGGCTTCGACGGAGGCGTGGGCGCCTGGCGGCGCTTGTCGGCGCATGATGCCGGCCGCTATGGCGTGATGTGCGCCGCCCTGCAACTGGCCGATCGGCAGGGCGCCGTGACCGACGCGGGATTGTCGGTCTTCTTCGACGGCGTGCGAGACATCGTCGGCCAGTGCGCCGGCGTCGCCGAACTGCCGGATCAGGAGGAGGCGCTGGTCAGCGCGCGCGCGCTCGACGAATTCTGTGCCAGCGTCGATCTGCAACTGGGTGTGAACCTCGTGACCACCGGCGAACCTTTCGCGGGTACGAAGCTGCGCGGCGTGACCGAGGCGGCGGGGCTGTGCCTGCTCGAGGATGGCAGCTTCCACGCGCTCGACGATGCCCGCATGACCCGCTTCACGCTGAGCAACATTGGCGCCGAACTGTTCGTCGCCGACGCCATGAAGTCGCTGGCGACGCAGGGCGTTACCTTGTCGCTCGACGTGCCGCGCGTGGCCGACGGCCCGGCGGTGTTCGACGCCATGATGGCCGTGGCGCGCCAGCTGACCGGCGCGCTGGGTGGCACGCTGGTCGATGCCCACGGCAGCCCGTTGACGCCGGAGATGATCGCCAGCATCCGCGCCAAGGTCGGCGAACTGCAACAGCGCATGGCGCACCACCAGATCGTCGCCGGCAGCGTGCGGGCGCTGCGTCTGTTCTCCTGATGGCGGTTCCGCGCGAAGCAGGACAGCGCGCCGAATTCCTCCGTGGCGAAATCGAGCGCCACAATCACGCTTATTACGTGCTCGACGCGCCGACCGTTCCGGACGCCGAATACGACCGGCTGTTCCGCGAACTTCAGGCGCTGGAAGGCGAATTTCCGGAACTGCTGACGGCCGATTCGCCGACCCAGCGTGTCGGCGGCAAGCCACTGGATGGCTTCGCGCCGGTGCGCCACGCCGTGCCCATGCTGTCGATTCGCACCGAGACGGATACCGGACCCGGCGGCGCGGCAGCCTTCGATGCGCGGGTGCGCAAGGCGCTGGCCTTGCCCGAAAGCGCGCCGCCAGTCGAATACGCCGCCGAGTTGAAGTTCGACGGTCTGGCCATCAACCTGCGCTATCAGCACGGCGTGCTGGTGCAGGCGGCCACGCGCGGCGACGGCGAGACCGGCGAGGACGTGACGCAGAACATCCGCACCATCCGGCGCATTCCGCTACGCTTGAATGGCGCGGCGCCGGAGGTACTGGAAGTGCGCGGCGAAGTGTTCATGAGCCGGCCGGATTTCGAACGCTACAACGAGCAGCAGCGCCGGCTCGGCAAGCCGGCGCTGGTGAATCCACGCAACGGCGCGGCCGGCAGTATCCGGCAGATCGATCCGAGGATGGCGGCCGAGCGGCCGCTGTCCTTCTACGCCTACGGCCTGGGCGAAACGGCCGGCTGGCCACTGCCCGCAACGCATGGCGGCGTGCTCGACGCACTGATCGGATTCGGACTGCCGGTCTGCGAGCACCGCGTCGTCGTGCGCGGTGCCGGACAGTTGATCGAGTTCCACGATCGCATCCTCGCCATGCGCGACCAGTTGCCGTTCGACATCGACGGCGTTGTCTACAAGGTCAATGCGCTGGCGCTGCAACAGGAACTCGGCTTCGTCAGCCGCGAGCCGCGCTGGGCGGTGGCGCACAAGTATCCCCCGCAGGAAGCGCTGACGATCGTCGAGGCCATCGAGGTGCAGGTGGGCCGCACGGGAGCCATCACGCCGGTGGCGCGCTTGGCGCCGGTGTTCGTCGGCGGTGTCACCGTCACCAACGCGACGCTGCATAACGAGGACGAGGTAAGGCGCAAGGACGTGCGCATCGGCGACACGGTGATCGTGCGCCGCGCTGGCGACGTGATTCCAGAAGTGGTCGGCGTGCTGGCCGAGCGACGCCCCATCCTGGCCCCCGAGTTCATCATGCCGAAGACCTGCCCGGTCTGCGGCTCGGCGGTGGAGAAACCTGAAGACGAGGCCATCGCACGTTGCACCGGTGGGCTCTATTGCCCGGCGCAGCGCAAGCAGGCGCTACTGCATTTCGCGTCACGGCGCGCGATGGACATCGAGGGCCTCGGCGAGAAGCTGGTCGACCAGCTGGTCGACGGCGACTTGGTGCGTACGCCGGTCGATCTTTACCGGCTCGATCCGGAGCGGCTCGCCGGCCTCGAACGCATGGGCGGAAAGTCGGCGAACAATCTGCTGGCCGCCATCGAGCGCAGCAAGGCGCCGAGCCTGGCGCGCTTTATTTTCGCGCTGGGCATCCGCAACGTCGGCGAATCGACGGCCAAGGACCTGGCCCGCCATTTCGGCAGCCTGGAAGCGCTGATGGTCGCCGACGAAACGCGCCTGCGGCAAGTACCGGACGTAGGGCCGGTAGTGGCGGCATCGATCGCCCATTTCTTCGCCGAAGCGCACAACCGGGAGGTCATCGACGGCCTGGCGAAAGTCAGTGTTCGCGGCACGCCGAGCGAGCCGGTGGCGACCGATTCGGAGATCGTCGGCAAGACTTTCGTGCTGACCGGTACGCTGCCGAGCCTGACCCGTGACGACGCCAAGGCGCGGATTGAATCGCGTGGCGGCAAGGTGGCCGGTTCGGTGTCGAAAAAGACCGATTTCGTCGTGGCCGGCGCCGAGGCCGGCTCGAAGCTCGACAAGGCGCGCGAATTGGGCGTCATAATCCTCGATCAGGCGCAATTGATGGAGTTGCTGCAATCATGAAAAAAGTCACCAAAGCCGTCTTTCCCGTGGCTGGCATGGGCACGCGCTTCCTGCCGGCCACCAAGGCCAGTCCCAAGGAGATGATGCCCATCGTCGACAAGCC
This sequence comes from Rhodocyclaceae bacterium, assembly GCA_016704145.1. Lineage (GTDB taxonomy): Bacteria > Pseudomonadota > Gammaproteobacteria > Burkholderiales > Rhodocyclaceae > Fen-999. Next base: position 77,558 of record JADJAS010000002.1, read on the forward strand.
GCTGATCCAGTACGCGGTGGAAGAAGCCGTGGCGGCGGGCATCACCGACATGATCTTCGTCACCGGCCGCTCCAAGCGCGCGATCGAGGATCACTTCGACAAGGCCTACGAGCTGGAAAACGAGTTGGCGGCGCGCGGCAAGAACGAGATGCTCGACTTCGTCCGCGGCATGCTGCCGCGCAACATCAACTGTATCTACATCCGCCAGGCCGAGGCGCTCGGACTGGGTCACGCGGTACTGTGCGCGCGGCCGGCGGTCGGCGACGAGCCGTTCGCGGTGCTGCTGGCCGATGACCTGCTCGACGGCCAGCCGCCGGTGATGCAGCAGATGGTCGAGACCTTCGACTACTACCACTGTTCGGTGCTGGGTGTGCAGGACGTGCCGCGCGCCGACACGCGCAGCTACGGCATCGTTGCCTCGCGGCCGCTGGCCGAGCGGGTCGAGCAGATCACCGGCATCGTCGAGAAGCCAAAGCCCGAGGATGCGCCGTCGACCTTGGCGGTGGTCGGCCGCTACGTGCTGACGCCGGAAATCTTCCGCCATCTCGACAAAGTTCGCCCCGGGTCGGGCGGCGAGATTCAGCTCACCGACGGCATCGCCTCGCTGATGCAACAACAGCAGATCCTCGCTTATCGTTACCAGGGCACGCGCTACGATTGCGGCTCCAAACTCGGCTATCTGCAAGCCACCGTCGAGCTCGGCATGCGTCATCCGGAGGTCGGCGGCGCCTTCGCCGAGTACCTCAAGGCCAAGCGCGCGCCATGACGCCGGCGGAGGCGCGACGCATCCTGAGCCGGGCGGAACTGATCCACTCCGCCGATGCGGTGACGCGCGCGATCGACCGGCTGGCGGTCGACATCACGGAACGCCTCGCCGGCGACGACGACTATCCGCTGGTGCTGACCGTCATGGGCGGCGGCGTCTTTTTTGCCGGACAGGTGCTGCCCAAGCTCGCTTTCCCGCTGGAATGCGATTACCTGCACGCCACGCGCTACCGCAACACCCTGCAGGGGCAGGGCGTGGCCTGGGTGGCGACGCCGCGCGCGGCGGTGCGCGACCGCCGGGTGCTGGTGCTCGACGACATCCTCGACGAAGGCATCACCCTGGCCGCCATCAAGGATCGCCTCCTTGATCAGGGTGCGCGCGATTGCCTGATCGCCGTGCTGACGGACAAGGAGATCGGCGCGCCCAAGCCGGTCGAGGCCGACTTCGTCGGCCTGCGGCTGCCGGACCGCTACGTGTTCGGTTGCGGCATGGACGTGCGCGGCGCCTGGCGCAACCTGCCGGCGATCTACGCCGTGGCCGAGGCCGCTTCCTGAATCGCGACTTTTCGGCGCGCCGCCACGGCTGACTTTCTGCGGCCAACACTACCGTGCGCGGGATTTGTGCAGGAGCTTGAAAAATTCGAACCACGCGATCCCGGTCAGTCCGGCGCCGATCACCACCAGCAGGTCGGGGGACGCGACCGGCGCGAAGCGGAACAGGTCACGCAGGGCGGGCACGCCCAGTACGAGCGCCAGGCAGAGCCCGGCACCACCAGTGATCCACCACAGTGAGTGGTTGGGGATGGCGATCGTCGCGAGCACCGTGCGTTCCCAACTGCGGTTGGTGAAGATCAGCGCGATGTTGCCGACGACCAGGGTGGTGAAGGCCAGCGCGCGGGCTGCGCCTTCGGCAAGGCCGCGCTCGAGCGCGATGCCGAACACAGCCATACCCAGCACGAGCACGCCGACGCCCTGCAGCAGGCTGAGCGCGACGTTCCATCCGGTATAGAGCGGCTCGTCGGGGCACCGCGGCGGCCGGCGCATGGCGTTCGGCTCCGCGCGCTCCGCCTCGAAGACGATGGAGCACGCAGGGTCGATGATGAATTCGAGGAAGGCGATGTGTACGGGAAAGAAGATCAGCGGCCAGCCGAAGAGCACCGGCAGCAGCGACATGCCGGCAATCGGCACGTGCACCGCGAGGATGTAGGCCAGCGCCTTGCGCAGGTTGTCGTAAATGCGGCGGCCGAGGTGCACCGCATGGACGATGGAGGCGAAGTCGTCGTCGAGCAGCACCAGCGAGGCAGCCTCGCGCGCGACGTCGGTGCCGCGGCCGCCCATGGCCACGCCGATGTGCGCGGCCTTGAGCGCCGGGGCGTCGTTGACGCCGTCGCCGGTCATGGCGACGATCTCGCCATTTTCCTTCAGGGCCGTGACCAGCTTCAGCTTCTGGTCGGGCACGACGCGTGCGAAGACATTCGTCGTGGCAAGGCGTGTGCGTAACTCCGCGTCCGTCAGCTGGTCGAGTTCGGCGCCGGTCATCACCTCGCCGTCATCGAGCCCCGCCTCGCGCGCGATCGCCAGCGCGGTGCCCGGATAGTCGCCGGTGATCATGACGACGCGGATGCCCGCCGCCTTGCATTCGGCGATGGCGGCGGGAACCGCCGGACGCAACGGGTCGGCGAGCGCGAGCAGACCGAGCAGCCGGAAGTCGAAATCGTGCTGGATCTCGGGCCACGCCGCACCCCGGAACCGGGCCGCAGCAACGCCGAGAACCCGCAGCCCTAGCGACGAAAGCTCCTCAACCTGCCGCGCCATTGCGGTGGCGCGTGCCGCATCGAGATGGCAGAGATCGGCGATGGCCTCGGGCGCACCCTTGGCGGCGACGACGTATTCGTCGCCGCGCGTCGAGCGCCACGCATGCGACACGGCGCGCATGTCGCGCGTCAGCGGATAGTCGTGCGCGAGTGCCCAGTCGGCATGCAGGTGCTCGGTATCGACGAGATAGCGCTGGCCCAACGCCCGCATGGCCCTTTCCATGGGATCGAAGGGATCAACCTCGCTGGCGAGGATGCCGAATTCCAGCAACTCGTGAAAGGCCTCGGGAAGTGGCGCGGCGTCGCCCTCCGCTGGCACCCGGAACACCTGGCCGTCCGTCACCAGCGAGTGAACGGCCATGCGGTTCTGCGTCAGCGTGCCCGTCTTGTCCACACAGAGCACGGTGGCCGCGCCGAGTGTCTCGATGGTCGGCAGTCGGCGTGTCAGCACGCGGCGCCGCGAGATGCGCCAGGCTCCGAGTGCCATGAACACCGTCAGCACGACGGGGATTTCCTCCGGCAGCGCGGACATCGCCATCGTGATGCCGGCCAGCGCCGCCGCGATCCAGTCGCCGCGCGTGAGTCCATAGACGACGAACAGCACGAGGCATAGCGTGATGCCGACGGCCGCGAGGACGCCGACCAGGCGCCGGGACTGCATCTGCAGCGGTGTCGCTTCCGGCCCCAGCGCCGCGAGCGCCTTGCCGATGCGGCCGATCTCGCTATGCGGCCCGGTGGCGATGGCTTCGGCGATGGCCGTGCCTTGCACCATCAGCGTTCCCGAGTACACCCATGCCAGTCCCTCTCCGCCGGGGCGGGCCGGCGGATCGACGCCATTCCAGGCGGTCTTGCCCGCGGGCGCCGATTCGCCGGTCAACAATGATTCGTCGACCTGAAGATTGCGCTGGGCGAGGATGGTCGCGTCGGCGGCGACGCGATCCCCCTCCGACAGCACCAACATGTCGCCGCGCACCACCTCGCGCCCCGGGATGCGCTGCTGCGCGCCCTCGCGAACGACCAACGCGCGTGGACTGGTCAGGTCACGCAAGGCTTCCAGGACGCGCTCGGTGCGCCGCTCCTGATGCACGGTGATCGCCATCATCACCAGCACGGAGCACAGCAGGATCGATGCCTCGCCGAGATCGCCAAGCAGGAAGTAGATCGCGGCCGCCGCGACGAGCAGCAGGAACATCGGTTCGCGAACCACGCCGAACGCGATCGCGGCGGTCGAGCGGCCCCGGCTCTCGGGCAGTTCGTTGTAACCGTCCTCGCGCAGCCGCGCCTCGACCTCGATTCGCGCGAGGCCCCGAACGTCGCGCCAATCCGGGTGTTCTGGTCGTATCGCCATGATCTCGGTAGGCGTTTAGCGGAGCGCCGGCCGTGTTCGTCGCCAACGACGATGGAACCACTGGTGGACAGCATGGACGCAGATCAGGTAGCAGACGACGATGGCGGCGAGTGCACCGAGCATTGCCGGCGGCGGCGCCACGAAGCCGAGCTGCGGCGCGAAGGGCAGCCAGGGCAGCAGCGTCGCCACGGCCACCACGCCGAGCGACAAGGCCGTCAGCCACGGGTTGGGGCGACTGGCGAAGGGGTTGCCGCGGGTGCGGATGATGAAGATGACCAGCACCTGCGTCGCGATCGATTCGATGAACCAGCCGGTGTGGAACAGGGTTTCGCCGGCCTGGAATACCGTCAGCATGAAATAGAAGGTCAGGAAGTCGAATGCCGAACTGACCGGGCCCAGGGTCAGCATGAAGGTGCGGATGAAGTCCATGTCCCAGACCCGCGGGCTGGCGAGCGTCTCCTCGTCGACGCCATCGAGCGGTATGGCGGTTTCCGAGAGATCGTAGAGCAGGTTGTTGAGCAGGATCTGGATCGGCAGCATCGGCAGAAAGGGCAAGAAGAGCGTGCCGCCGGCCATGCTGAACATGTTGCCGAAGTTTGAGCTGGTGCCCATCATCACGTACTTGGTGACGTTGGCGAAAGTGCGGCGACCTTCGCGGACGCCTTCGTGCAGTACTTTCAGGTCGTGTTCGAGCAGCACGAGGTCGGCGGCTTCCTTGGCCACGTCGACGGCGCTGTCGACCGAAATGCCGACGTTGGCGGCGTGCAGTGCCGGCGCGTCGTTGATGCCGTCGCCGAGGAAGCCGACGACATGGCCGCGCGCCCTCAGCGCGGCGAGGATGCGGGTCTTCTGCGGCGGCGTGACGCGGCAGAACAGATCGACGTCCTCGACGCGGGCTTGCAGCGTGGCATCGTCCAGCGCCTGGATGTCGGCGCCGCCGAGCACGCCAGTCACCGGCACGCCGAGTTGGCCGCAGACATGGCGGGCCACCAGTTCGTGGTCGCCGGTGACGATCTTCACCGTGACGCCGTCGGCAGCGAGGGCCGCCAGCGCCGCGGCCGCGCTGGCTTTCGGCGGGTCGAGAAAAGCGGCGAACCCGCAGAACACCAGTTCCGTCTCGTCGGCAACCCGGGCGTGGTCCCGATGCGGCGGGGCGTCGCGCCAGGCGATGCCGAGCACGCGGAAGCCTTCGCGGCCGAGGGATTCGAAGCGCGTCGCGATCCGGTTCCGGATGTTCTCGTCGAGCCGGCATGGCCGGCCTTCGGTCTCGTGGAAGGCGCATAGCCGCAGGACGTCCTCGAGCGAGCCCTTGACGATGAGAACGCGGCTGCCGTCGCGCTCGAGCAGGACGGAGACGCGGCGGCGCTCGAAATCGAACGGCACTTCGTCGATCTTCCGCCACGGCGTCACGTCGATGTGCGTGTGGGCGAGGATGGCGTCATCGAGCGGACTGCGGATGCCGGACTCGAAGCGGCTGTTGAGATAGGCCAGATGCAGAACGCGGTCGCTGTCGCGGCCCAGAGCGTCGAGATGCCGCTCTAGGCGAATGCGGCCCTCGGTGAGCGTGCCGGTCTTGTCCGTGCAGAGGACGTCGATGCCGCCCAGTTCCTGCACCGCCGACAGGCGCTTGACGATGACGTGCCGGCGGGCGAGGCGCATGGCGCCCCGCGCGAGCGTGACCGACAGCACCATCGGCAGCAGTTCGGGCGTCAGGCCGACGGCCAGCGCCAGGGCGAACAGGAAGGAGTCGATCAGCGGGCGGCCGAGCACGGCGTTGACGAGCAGCACGGCCAATACCAGCGCCACCGTCAAGCGCATGACGAGCGCGCCGAAGGCCTGGGTGCCGCGCTCAAAGGCGGTCGCCGGCGGCCGTTGCGCGAGGCTGCCGGCGATGCGGCCCAGGGCGGTGGCGGCGCCGGTGCGGACCACCAGCATCCGGCCGGCGCCGCTGATCACCGAGGTGCCCATGAACAGGGCATTGGTGGCATCTGCCAAATCGGTGCCCGGCGCCCCGTCGGCGGCGAGTTTTTCCACCGGATAGGATTCACCGGTCAGCAGCCCCTGGTTCACGAACAGGTCGCGGGCATCGAGGACGCGGCCGTCAGCCGGCACCAGGTCGCCCGCCGCCAGCAGCACGATATCGCCGGGTACCAGTTCGACGACAGGAAGCTCGCGGTCACGGCCATCGCGCGTGACCATGGCGTGCAGCGCCACCGAGCGGCGCAGGCGATCGACGGCGCGGCCGGCGCGATGTTCCTGGAAGAAGTCGAGTGTGACGCTCATGACCACGATGATCGTGATGACCAGGAAGCTCCGGAGGTCGCCGAGCAGGCCGGCGATGGCGCTCGCCGCCAACAGGATGAGCACCAGCGGATTGCGGAAATGGTGGGCGAACTCGACGAGCGGCGCGTGCTCGGCGCGCGGGCGCACCTGGTTGGGGCCGACGCGGCGTTGTCGCCGGCGCGCTGCCGCTTCCTCTAGGCCCGCGCCGGAAGTGCCGAGTTCCGCGTGAAGCGAGGCGAGCGGCTGCTGCCAGAAATCGGGGGACGACGAGGCCGCCATGCGCGTCGATTCAGGTCAGGCGTGCTGGCCGATCAACTCGATGTAGTAACCGTCGGGATCGGCGACGAAGGCAATGATGGCGGTGCCGGCATTCATCGGCCCCGCCTCGCGCACGACGGTACCACCACGGCGTTTGATCTCGGCGCAGGCGGCGTAGACGTCATCCACTTCGATGGCCAGGTGGCCGAAGCCCTGGCCGAGGTCGTAGCGGTCAACGCCCCAGTTGTAGGTCAGTTCGATCACGCTGTTGTCGCGCTCGTCGCCATAGCCGACGAAGGCGAGCGTGAACTTTCCTTCCGGATAGTCTTGCCGGCGCAGCAAGCGCATGCCGAGCACGCCGGTGTAGAAGGCGATCGAACGGTCGAGGTCGCCGGTGCGGATCATTGTGTGCAGGAGTCGCATCGGGAGTTCTCCTCGGTGGGGACAAAGGCCTTCGCGGTGGCCTGGCGGCAATTCACCCGGTTGGCAGGGTGAGTTCGATCCAGAAAGTCGAGCCTTGCCCCGGCGTGCTGTCGGCGCCGATGACGCCACCCATGGCCTCGACCAGGCGCTTGCAGATCGACAGGCCCAGGCCGGTGCCGCCGAACTTGCGCGTGGTCGAGGCATCGACCTGGGTAAAGGGGCTGAACAGTCCGTCGATCTTGTCGGGCGGGATGCCGATGCCGGTGTCGCGCACTTCGAAGCGCAACCGGGTCGCATGATTCGCGGCGGGCTGCGCCGTCGCCAGGATGGAGACCTTGCCGGTCTCGGTGAACTTGACGGCGTTGCCGGCGAGATTGATCAGCACCTGACGCAGACGGCCCGCGTCGCCGCGCACCACCGGCGGCACGGCGGCGTCGATATTCGTCGCGAGCCCGATGCCTTTCTCCCGGGCGCGGAAAGCCAGCAGGTCGGCGACTTCGCCGACCAGCAGGCGCGGATCGAAATCGGTCGTCTCGAGCGCGAGCTTGCCGGCCTCGATCTTGGAAAAATCGAGGATGTCGTTGAGTAGCCGCAGCAAGGAATCGGCGCTGCCCTTGATCACGTTGGCGAACTCGCGCTGCTCGTCGTCGAGGCTGGAATCGAGAAGCAGTTCGGTCATGCCGATGATGCCGTTCATCGGCGTGCGGATCTCGTGGCTCATGTTGGCCAGGAAGGCACTCTTGGCGTGATTGGCCGATTCCGCCGCCGCGCGGGCCTTTTCGGCCTCGATCCTGGCCAGCCGCATGGCGCGCAGGTACAGCACCAGCGCGCGGGCGGCGACGATGAACATGCCGCCGGCGAGCAGCAGCAGCAGGAAATAGCGTCGCTGTTCCAGCTTCAGGTAGGCCAGTTCGGGCAGCGGCCTGGGCACGAAGACAGTGACGCCGACATCGAGCATGGGCGCCGACGCCAGCGCCAACGGCGGGCCGTCGTTCAGTTGCACGACTTCGGGGAAGTCGCCACCCGCGGGGGCGATGCGCAGGGGCTCGAACGCCGTCTGCTTGTACTGCAGGGCCAGTTTCTCCTTGGCCATGGATAGGGCCGGGGCGCCGGGCAGCGTCCGTTGTTCGAGCGACTTGTCGCCGGCCAGGATGACGACGCCGTTCTGGTCGGCGATGAAGGCGTCGGCGGCCACTACGCCGCGCGCCAGGTTGGCGATGTCGCGCTTCACGGCCACGGTGCCGACGAAGCGGCCGTCGAGGGTCACCGGGAAGGAAAAGTAGAGGCCGGGCAGTTTGCTCACCCGGCCGACGGCATACTGCTTGCCCGGCTTGCCTTCCCGGGGCTGGAGAAAATACTGGCGATCGGCATAGTTGGTGGCAATGAAGCTGGTCGGCGTGCCGGCATTGCTGGCGGCGATGGCATCGCCGGCGGCATTGACGATCCAGATGACATCGGCGCCCAGCCGCTTAGCCACCAGGTTGAGGTAGCCGTTTAGCTTCGCCCGGCTCGGCTCTCCCTCCCACAGGCGCCGGCGCTCCTGGAGTTCCAGTGTCGAGGGCGCCACGTCGGGCCCGGTGCGCCGAAGCTCCTCGGTCACCATGACATCCTGCGCCAGCACTTCCGGGATGTTGCGAATGATGGTCAGGGTGTCGCCAAGATCGTTGATGACGTCCTTGAGCCGTTGTTGCGCCTCGTCGATACCCTGCCGCTGCGCGACAGTGGCTTGCCGCGCGGCATGAAAGGTCGTGGCGATCCAGGCCACGGCCGCCCAACCCAGCAGCATCAGGGCAATCGGCGCCAGCAGCCGCTTCATGGCGGCCAGGTTGTGCTTCGCGGGAGGCATGGTTGATGCGTGTTGTTATGCTTCAGTCAGGATCGCATCGTAACCGCAATGACCATGCCCGTCACGCCGAATCAGGGCGACGCAGCTCGTGGTGCGAGAGCGGCAGCGAGCGCACCCGCTTGCCCGTGGTGGCGAAAATGGCGTTGCAGACGGCTGGCGCGACCGGCAGGATGGCCGGTTCGCCATGGCCGCCCCAGAAACCGCCGGTGGGCGCCAGCACGGTGTCCACCTTCGGCATTTCGGCGATGCGCGGCAGCCGGAAGTTGTTGAAGTTCGCTTCCACCACGCGGCCGTTCCGGATGTTGATTTCCTGATAGAGCACCGGCCCGAGACCATAGACGACGTTGCTCTCGGCCTGGGCACGGCAGGTATCCGGATTGACCACGTGGCCGGAGTCGACGCCGACCACGACGCGATGCACCTTGAGCTGGCCGGTGGCGCTCACCGACACTTCCGCCACGGCGGCGGCGAAGCTGCCGAAGCCGGACATTACCGCCAGGCCGCGATGCTGTCCCGGCGGCGGCGGCGTGCCCCAGCCGGCGGCCCTGGCCGTGGCCTCGAGGATCAGGCGATCCTTGTCGTCGGCCGCCAGCATGGCCAGCCGGTAGGCCAGCGGATCCTGGCCGGCGGCATGGGCGAGCTCGTCGATGAAGCATTCGCGGTAGAAGCCGTTTTGCTGCCCCGGCGCGCGCCAGAAGCCGACCGGGACATGGCCGTTGCGCACCGCGTACTCGACGCGCTGATGCGGCACGGTGTAAGGCATGTCGGCCAGGCCGAGCACGGCCGTGAAATCGATGCCGTCGCGCATGGCTCGCGGGATCAGCGCCTTGAGAATCGAGGGGCAGGCCGCCTTGGCCCGCAATGCCACCAGCCGGCCCTGTTGGTCCAGGCCGGCCTTCATGCGCACGAGACTGGCCGGGCGATAGTAGCCATGGCGCATGTCCTCCTCGCGTGACCACATCAGCTTCACCGGCACCCCCGGCATGGCCTTGGCGATCTTCACGCCCTGGCCGACGAAGTCCTGCGGGAAGCCACGCCGGCCAAAGCCGCCGCCGAGCATCATCTTGTGCACCTCGATGCGTTCCGGCGGCAGGCCGGAAGCGGCCGCCGCCTCGTGCAGCGCCGCCTCGCCATCCTGCGTCGAAGTCCACACTTCCAGGCTGCCGTCGCCCTTGAACCACGCCGTGCAGGTCATTGGCTCCATGGTGGCGTGATGGAGATAGGGCGAGGCATACTCGGCCTCGATCACCTTGGCGACCTGGCCGACGTCGGCAAAGGCGGCGTCGACGTTGCCCGTCTCGCGCGCCTTCGGCAGTCCGGTGACATCGAGGCCCTGACGCAGCATGGCGTCGATCTCCGCGTTGCCGATACCGCCGTGGCCGGCTTCGTCCCATTCGATGTCGAGCTTCTGCAGGGCCTGATCGGCACGCCACCAGCTGTCGGCGATCACCGCGACGAAGTCGCCCTGCTTCACGACGTTCTTCACGCCGCGCATGGCCAGGGCGTCCTTCGCCTCGACGTTCTTCAATTTGCCGCCGAACACCGGACACTGCGCGATCGAGGCGTGGAGCATGCCGGGCAGCGCCACATCGACGCCGAACACCGGCTTGCCCATCACCTTGTCGGGGATGTCGAGGCGATGCACCGGCTTGCCGGCGATCTTCCAGTCCTTCGGATCGCGCAGCTTGATGTCCTGGGGGGGCGGAATCTTCGCAGCCTCGGCCGCCAGTTCGCCGTAGCGCAGCTTGCGGCCGGTCGGTGGGTGGGTAACGATGCCCCGGTCGGCCAGGCACTCGGCCGCCGGCACGTTCCAGCGCCGCCCCGCCGCGCCAACCAGCATGGCGCGGGCACTGGCGCCGGCCTTGCGCACGTAGTCCTGCGAGGTGCGCACGCCCATGCTGCCACCCGTCGACATCGAGCCCCAGATTCGGTTGCGGCGGATGTGCTCGTTGGGCGAGGCGAATTCGGCGCTGACCTTCGCCCAGTCGCAATCGAGTTCTTCCGCCACCAGCTGCGCCAGCGCGGTGAAGGTGCCCTGGCCCATTTCCGAGCGGGCGATGCGGATCACCACCCGGTCGTCGGGATGGATGACGATCCAGGCATTCACTTCCGTGACGCCCGCCTGGGGGGCGGCGCGCGCGGTTGCGACCGGCAAGCAGAATTCGAGCGCCAGCGCACCGGCGGCGGTCGCCGAGACCTTGAGGAAATCGCGGCGCTTCATGGTGGTTTGGGTGGTCGTCATGGTGGCCTCCTTAGTCCCCGGCCAGCGCGTGAATGGCGGCGCGGACGCGCGGATAGGTGCCGCAGCGGCAGAGGTTGGTGATGTCGCGGTCGATGTCGGCGTCCGTCGGTTTCGGATGCTTCGCCAGCAGGGCCGCCACCGACATGATCAGGCCGGTCTGGCAATAGCCGCACTGCGGCACCTGGTGGTCGATCCACGCCTGCTGGATGCGGTGCAGCCCATCCTGGCCGAGGCCCTCGATGGTGACGATCTTCTTGCCGGCCAGTTCGCCCGCGCGCACGCCGCAGGCGCGCACCGCCGCGCCGTCGACCAGCACCGTGCACGATCCGCACGCCGAAATGCCGCAGCCGTACTTGGCGCCGGTCAGGCCCAGATGGTCGCGCAATACCCACAACAGCGGCATCTCGGGCTCGACGTCGACCTGGTATGCCTTGCCATTGACATTGAAATTCATCATGTTGCTTTCCTTTCACGCTTGCCGCGAACCTTGCAGTCGCCAAGTATCGCCGATGCGCGGGCCGATTGCCATGACGACACGCCGGCTACCAGTAGTTCTCGGTGGCGAACTGGCCGGGGTTGGCACTGCGGTCGTAACGAAGGCCGCGCGCGACCAGCGCGTCGCGCACGTCATCGAGCATGGCCGGATTGCCGCAGACCAGGATGCGGCTGTCGTCCGGCGCGAGCCGCAGGCCGGCGGCCCGCTCCAGTTCACCGTTGGCGATCAGTTCCGGCAGCCGGGCGGCCAGCGCGCCGGCGGCCGGCTCGCGGGTAACGACGGCGACGAAACGCAGCGGCGGAGGTCCCGCGCCGAGCAACTCGTCAGTGCCGAGTGCGGCGAGCTCGTCGCGATAGGCGAGATCCCCGGCTGCGCGCACGCTGTAGGCCAGCACGCGCTCGTCGTAGCGCCGCCAGGTCTCGGGGTCGCGCAGAATCGACAGGAACGGCGCCACGCCGGTGCCGCTGGCCAGCAGCCAGAGATGGCGGCCGCCGGCGAAGCGCGCCGTGGTGAGGAAGCCATAGGGTTCCTTCTCCACGTACAGCGTGTCGCCGATGTCCGTCTTGGCCAGGCGCGTGCTGAAGGCGCCGCCGGGCACCAGGATGGAGAAGAACTCGAGATGGTCGTCGTGGACGGCGCTGGCCATGGAGTAGGGACGCCAGACCACCGCGCCGGGCAAGCCGCTGCCGCTGGCGATACCCAGCCGCACCCACTGTCCCGGCGTGAAGCGAAAGGAAGCGCCGCGCGTGACCCGCACCGAGAACAGCTTGTCGTTCCAGCGCCGGATCGACAGGATGCGCTCGGCGGTCGCCTTGTCCAGGGGGTCCGGCGGTCGGATGGGCGTCATGCGGCGGATCATGTGGGGGGGGTCGGTTTCGGTAACATGCCGTTTTCGGCGCGGCGGATGAACGTCTCGGCGTGACCATGATGGGAGTTGGGGCGGCGCGGCGGATTTCAATACCCCGTGGCCGGCGCCGCGCCGCTCCCCCTCGCGAAGGCATGACATCAAGATGAGCGAAGCGAACACGGAAACCCCCTTGGCCCGCCTGGTCGGGCTCCTGCAACTGGAAACGGCGGGCCAGGACAGGTTCCGCGGCCACAGCGAGAACATCGGCACGCCCGCCGTCTTCGGCGGCCAGGTGCTGGCGCAGGCGCACATGGCGGCCTGCCTGACGGTCCCGGGCGAGCGGGTGGCCCATTCGCTGCATGCCTACTTTCTGCTGCCGGGCCGCCATGCCCCCATCGATTACCAGGTCGAGCGCGTCCGCGATGGTGGCAGTTTCTCGACGCGCCGGGTGGTGGCGATGCAGGACGAACAGCCGATCTTCGAGGTGCTGGCGTCCTTCCAGGCCCGCGCGGAGGGCATCGACCGCCACGATCCGATGCCGCCGGTGCCGGGGCCGGAGGGCATTCCAAGTGAGTTGCAGCAGCTGCGCAAGGTGATCGATTGGGTGCCAGCGCCGATGCGCGAGATACTGGTCACGGCCGGCGCCATCGAATATCGCCCGCTGGTGCCCTACGAACTCGTCGAGCCGACGCCGCGCGAGGCGCGGTCGTCGATCTGGCTGCGCGCGACGGGGACTTTGCCCGCCGCGTTGCCGCTGCATCAATCGCTGCTGGCCTACGCCTCGGACCATGGCCTGTTGCGGACGGCCACGCTGCCGCACGCCCTGAGCTACCTGCGCGGCGACGTGCGGGTCGCCAGCCTCGACCACGCGATGTGGTTCCATCGCGATTTCCGCATCGACGATTGGCTGCTGTTCCAGGTCGAGTCGCCCAGCGTCGTCGGCGGGCGGGCCATCGCGCGCGGCGTCTTCTACAGTCGCGACGGCTGCCTGGTGGCGAGCGCCGTCCAGGAAGGGATCATGCGCACACCGGCGGGCCGCCACGGCTGACTTTGCCCGCCGGCTTCAGGCGGACGGCCTGACCGGCGTCAGTCCCCATTCGGCGACGCCTTCGGGTAGATGAATGGCGTCCAGGCCTTGCTGCTTGAGCAGGTCGACGGCGTCTTTCGCCATCAGGCAATACGGGCCGCGGCAATAGGCGACGATGGTTCGGCCTTGCGGCAACTCCGCCAGCCGCGACTTCAGCTGGTCGATCGGCATCGACTGCGCGTAAGGAAGGTGCGCCGCCGCGAATTCCTCGGTCGGCCGCACGTCGAGGACGATCACCTCGCCCTTGCGCGCGGCCTTGACCAAGGCATCGCGATCCTTGGGGGTCAGTTCCTTGGGCGCATGGGTGATGCGCGCGAGCGCCATTTTCAATTCAACCAGCCGATCTTCGGCCAGCGAGCGAATCGCCACCCAGAATTCGGCGACTTCCCGGTTGGCGATGCGGTAGTAGATGTTCTTGCCGCTGCGCTCGGTTTCCACCAGATGGGCGGCGCGCAGTTCCCGCAAGTGGGCGCTGGCCAGCTTCATGCTGATGGCCGACTCGCGCGCCAGCGCCTCGACCGTCTTCTCGCCCTGGCAGAGCAGTTCGATCAGCTCCAGCCGTTTCGGGCTGCTGGTGGCCTTGCCGATCCGGGCTACCTGCTCGTACAGGATGTCCTTGACGCGACGGGTTTCAAATGGCGGTTTGGTCATGGCCAGATTCTATCGAACGAGAGGTTGACAACGAGGTTGGTCTGTCTACAATAATCTAACAGTCGTTAGACTATGGGGCTATGGGACTATAGGTATGACGATTGAGCGTTATTCATTTCAATCCCGGCATCACGTTTCATGGAGGCGATCGGATCATGGCGAACATGCTGTTCATTCTCAACGACCCCCCCTATGGCACCGAGCGAAGCTACAACGCCTTGCGGCTGGCGCGGCACGCGCTGAAGAAAGGCGAGGAGCGGGAGACGGTGCGCGTCTTCCTGATGGGCGACGCCGCCTCCTGCGCGAAGGCGGGGCAGAAAGTGCCGCAGGGCTACTACAACATCGCCGACATGCTTGGCATGGTGGCGCGCGCCGGCGGCCCCATCGGCGTATGCGGCACCTGCATGGACGCGCGCGGCATCACCGAGGCCGAGCTGGTGGAAGGCTCGCATCGCAGCACCATGGACGAGCTGACCGCCTGGACACTCGAGGCGGACAAGGTGATCGTGTTCTGACCGCCGCGGTCTCGAATCCGTTCGGGGCCGCTTCCGGTCGACGCATGGTGTCGCCGGACAAGACGAGGCGCGCATGACGAAATTTTCCCTGGTCGAATTCTCCATCCGGCGGCCCCGGTGGGTGCTGGCGCTCGTGGGGTTGCTGACCCTGCTGTTCCTCACCCAGTTTCCGAAGATCCGGATCGATACCAATCCGAAGCACATGCTGCCCGAGACCTCCGACGTGCGCATGTGGAACGACGAGGTGGACAAGACCTTCGCGCTGTACGAGGACACCATCGTCGTCGGCGTGGCGAACGACCGGGGCGTACTCAATCGCGACACCCTGGGCCGCATCGCCCGCATCACCGAAGCCATCGTCGCCCTGCGGGGCGTCGCGTCGCGCGATGTGAACAGTTTCACCACCATCACCAACGTTACCGCCGGGGACGGCATGCTCAAGGTCGGGCCGTTGATGCCGGTGGCGCCCAAGAGCGACGTGGAGGTCGACGCGCTCGGCAAGGCGCTGTTCGACAATCCGCTGTTCATCGATCGCATCATCGCGAAGGACGGCCGGACCACCGCCATCTACGTGCCGCTGGAGCAAGGCGCCAATGGCGCGGAGATTGCCGACCGCATCCGGGCGATCGTGGCGAAGGAGGAAGGGCCGGAACGCTATTACATCGCCGGCGACCCGGTGGCGCGCGATACCTTCGGCGCCGAGATGTTCAAGCTGATGGCGATCTTCTCGCCCATCGCCGGCGGCATCATGTTCGCGGCGATCCAGTTCATGTTTCGCAACCTGGCGCTGTCGGCGGCCATGATGGGCGTCTCGATGGTGGCGATCATGTGGAGCATGGGCCTGCTGATCGGCCTGGGCTTTCCCGTGCACATCATGAGTTCGATGGCGCCGGTGTTCCTGATGGCCATCGCCACCGACAGCATCCATATCTTCAACGAGTTCTATTTCCGCTACCGGAAACATGGCGACAAGCTGGCGGCGATCCGCGCGACCATGGCGGCGGTGAGCCGGCCGGTGCGCTTCACGGCGCTTGCCACCGCCGCCGGATTCGCCGTGCTGCTGTTCATGAACATCATTCCGGTGAAGGTATTCGGCGGCCTGATCGCCTTCGGCACGGTGGTGCTGCGCCTGCTCTCCTTCAGCTTCATTCCCGCCGTGCTGACCTTCCTGCGCGAGGACAAGCTCGTCGGCAAGGCCGAGGATGCGAGCCTGGACCGCACCGCGCGCCTGCTCGGCGGCCTGGGCGCGTTCGGCGCGAAGCGCCCGGCGCTGGTGGTGGCCGTGATCATGGCGCTGCTGGCGATCTCGATCTGGGGCACGACGAGAATCCATGTCAACAACAACCTCGTCGCCTGGTTCAAGGACGGCAGCGAGATACGGGTCGCCGACACCGCGATGAACCAGGCGCTCGGCGGCACCTCCCTCGGTTACGTGGTGGTGGACGCGGGCAAGGCGGAGTTCATGAAGCGGCCGGAAGCCATGCGCTGGATCGAGGGTCTGCAGCGCCAGATCGAAGCGCTGCCGGTCGTGGGCAAGACGTTCTCCGTGGTCGATTACGTCAAGCGCATCAACCGGGTGCTGCACGACGACGAGGCGCGCTTCGACGTCGTGCCGGAGACGGCGGACACCATCGGCCAATACTTGTTCCTGTTCAGCATGTCGGCCAAGCCAGCGGACCTCGACAACGTGATCGATCCCGGCTTCGCCAAGGCCAACCTTTGGGTGCAGATGAAGACCTGGGACGCCGATGCCATGCGTCAGGTGCATGCTGCCGTGCAGAGCTACCACAAGGCCAACCCGTTGCCGGTGACGGCCAAGCCGGCCGGTATCGCCTATTTCAACCTGGTCTGGAACGAAGAAGTGCTGGGCGACCTGGTGTTCGGTTTCAGTCTGGCGCTGGTCGTGGTGTTCGTCATCCTGGCGCTGGACTTCCGGTCGTTCAAATGGGCGCTGGTGGCGTATGTGCCTCTGCTGTTCACCATCCTGTTCATCTACGGTGTGGTGGGCTTCGCCGGCAAGGACTTCGACATGCCGCTGTCGGTGATGAGTACCCTGTCGCTCGGCATGGCGGTGGATTTCGCGATTCACTTCGTCAGCCGCTTCCGCCAGCGCCGCGCGGAAGTCAGCCGTGGCGAGACGCCATTGGCCAGCCTGGCCTGGACGGCGGCACGCCCCGGCAAGGGCATCGTCCGCAACGCCGTGCTGTTCGCCGCGGCCTTCTCGGTCATGATGGCCGCGCCGTTGACGCCTTACGTCGCCGTCGGTGCCTTCATCGTGTCGATGATGCTGATCTCGGCGCTGCTGACCCTGCTGTTGCTGCCGGCCCTGGTGATGTTGTTCCGTCGCTGGCTGCTTGACGAACCTCGAGGAGACACCCAATGAAGCGATGGCTGCTGGTCGCCATGGCGGCCCTGCTGCCTTTCACCGCGTTCGCGCTGACGGGCGAAGAAGTGATGAAGAAGTCGCAGGCAGCCTTTCTCTACCCGGGCAAGGACTTCAAGGCGCGCGTGGTCATGAAGCTGATCGCCCGCGATGGCCAAGAGCGGGTGCGCGAGATGACCATGTTGCGGAAGAACATGGGTGAGGCCGGTGGCGAGCAGAAATATTTCATGTATTTCTTCCAGCCGGCGGACGTCAAGGACATGACCTTCATGACCTACAAATACCCGGCCAAGGACGACGATCGCTGGTTGTTCATTCCCGCGATCAACATGGTCAAACGCATCGCCGCCCAGGACAAGCGCTCCAGCTTCGTCGGCTCCGACTTCACCTACGAGGATGTGTCCGGCCGCGACATCGAGGATGACGGCCACGCCATCGAACGCGAGGAGAAGCTGGCCGGCACCGACTGCTTCGTGGTCAAGAGCACGCCAAGGGCCGCCGATGCCGATTTCGGCCATAAACTCACCTGGGTCGGCAAGGAAAGCTTCCTGCCGCTCAAGGAGGAGCAGTACGACCGGAAAGGCGTGCCGTACAAACTGTTCACCGCCGAGGAGACGCGGCAGGTCAAGGGTTTTCCCACCGTCGTCCGGCGCGTCATGAAGAACCTGCAAACGGGCCATCGAACCGAAGTGAGCTACCTCAGGGCCGACTACGACCTCGGCATCGAGGACAGCCTGTTCTCCGAGCGTTTTCTGCGCCAGGCGCCTCGCAAGTGGGTTGATTGATGCGGCGGCTGGCGTCCGGCCTGTGCGGCATGGCTCTCGGCGTCCTGTCGGGCGGCGTCGCCGGACCGGTCGCGGCCGATGTCACGCTGGGCGGATTCCTGCAACAGAACACCGCCTTCAACGCCGCGGGCGCCAATCCGGATGGACGCAATCACAAGTGGCTGGAGGAGCGTGCCCAGATCAAGCTGGATGGCACGACGGGCGCCTGGCGGTTGATGGCGAAGGGCGATGTCGCTCATGACCACCTCGGCCGGGGCAGCCGGTCCGAGTTGCGCGAAGGCTATGTCGATTACACCGAGAGCGGCTGGGACGTGCGTGCTGGCCGCCAGGTGCTCACCTGGGGCGTGGGCGACCTCGTGTTCGTGAACGATGTCTGGCCTAAGGATTACGAAGCGCTGTTCGCCGGCCGGCCGCTCGAATATCTCAAGCGCGGGACCGATGCGGTTAAGCTCGGCATCTATCCCGCCTTCGCGTCCTTCGAGCTGGTGCTGGCGCCATCCTTCCGCGCCAGCCGCGTTCCCGACGCCAGGCGCTTTCACCTGTTCGACCCGATGCCGGGCCTGGTCGACCGGCGAACCGTCGAACCCGACCAGGGCGAGGCCGGGCTGCGCATCTACCGCGACATGGCCGGCTACGACGTCGCCCTTTATCTGTACCGAGGTTTCCAGCGCACGCCGTCGATGCGGCCCGACCGCATGACGGCGCCGACCAGGATGACGCTGTTCCATCCCAAGCTTGCCGGCTATGGCGCCAGCGCATCGGGGCGCGCCGGCGCGGGAGTCGTCAGTCTGGAACTCGCCTATTACGATTCGCGTCAGGATCGTTCGGGAACCGATTTCACGGTACCCAATTCGCAGACGCGATTCCTCGCCGGCTATCAGTGGCAACCATGGGAAGAAGGTTCGCTGGGTTTGCAGTATTACGTGGAGTACATGCACGATCATGGCGCCTATCGCGCGGTGCTGCCGGCCGGCATGCCCGTGGCCAAGCGGCGCGCCGATACCTTTACGGTGCGGGCGACGCAGTTGTTCCTGCACCAGACCTTGCGGCTCTCGCTCTACGCCGCGCACAACGCCGGCAACCGCGATCGTTTCGTCAATCCGGAGCTGCGCTACGCCATCAGCGATCGCGTCTGGGTTGCCGTCGGCGCCAATGTGTTCGGCGGTCGGCGCACGGGGCAGTTCGGCCAGCTGGCGCGCGACGATAATGTGTACTTGCAGACGCGCCTTGAGTTCTGAACGGTGGTCCGGTCGGGGTACGGGCTTGACGAGCATCGTCGCGGGCCGCCGGGTGATTCATTCGATTGGAGAAGTCAAATGGCCCATGTGGTGATACTCGGCGCTGGACTCGGCGGCATGCCCGCCGCCTACGAATTGCGGGAAGCGCTGGCCGGCGAGCACAAGATCACGGTGATCAACGAGGCGGACTACTTCCAGTTCGTTCCCTCGATTCCGTGGCTGGCGGTCGGCTGGCGCAAGCGGGAAGACATCATTCTGCCCGCTGGCCCGCATCTCGAGAAACACGGCATCGGATTCGTCGCCGGAAGGGTCGATCGCATCGATGCGGCGCACAACAGGCTCATCGTCGAGGGCGGACGCGAAATCGACTACGATTTCCTCGTCATCGCCACGGGCGTGCGCTGCGCATTCGAGGATGTGCCGGGCTTGGGTCCGGACTCTGGCTATACCCAATGGGTCGGCAGCGTGGATCATGCGGAACAGGCCCACGCCGATATCCGGAAATTGATCGCCAATCCGGGGCCGGTGATCGTCGGCGGCGTCCAGGGCGCCAGCTGCTTCGGCCCCGCCTACGAGTACGTCGCCATACTCGAAACGGCGCTGCGCCGGCATCGCGTGCGCGACCGCGTGCCCATCACCTTCGTTACCGCGGAGCCGTACATCGGTCATCTCGGCATCGGTGGTGTCGGCGACTCGAAGGGGATGATGGAACACGAGTTCCGCAATCGCCACATCAAATGGATCACCAACGCCAAGGTCGGGAAGATCGAGCCGGGAAAATTCTTCGTCGAGGAAGTCGACCGATTCGGCCAGACGATCCAGGAGCACGAGCTTCCCTTCGCGCACGCGATGATGGTGCCGAGCTTCCGGGGCGTGACACCGGTGGCGGCGGTGGAAGGCCTGGTGAATCCCAAGGCGCTGGTGATCGTGGACGAACATCAGCGCAGTCCGAAGTATCCGAACATCTATGCCGTCGGCGCCTGCATTGCCCTGCCGCCGGTGGAGCCGACCCCCGTGCCGACGGGCCCGCCGAAGACCGGCTACATGATCGAGTCGATGGTCAGCGCCGTCGTGGCCAATATCGCGGCCGAACTTGCTGGCCGCGCACCGGCGGCCAAGGCCACCTGGAATGCCTTCTGCATTGCCGATCTCGGCGATACCGGCGCGGTATTCATCGCCCAGCCGCAAATGCCGCCGCGCAACGTCACCTGGTTCAAACAGGGCAAGTGGGCGCATTGGGCGAAGATCGCCTTCGAGAAGTACTACATGTACAAGATGCGGCGAGGCGGTACCGAACCCATTTTCGAGAAATGGGCGTTGCGCATGATCGGGTTGGCCCGCCTGAAGCCAAGGGACTGAATACGCGCGCCACCGCGCCTACCCCGACCAGCGGCGGCAAGCCTCAGGTATTGTCCAGTGCCCGCCGGATGCGCGTGTCGGCTTCGGCGGCAAGCGCGGTCAGCTTGGCGTCGCCGAGGATGCGCATCATGCCCGAAGGCGCGGCGTACTCGAGCGAAATGGTACCGGGCGCGATTTCGCGAACGACCGCATTGCACGGCAGCAGGCTGGCGACGTCGGGATTGGCGTGATAGGCCTCGTAGGCGAGATTCGGGTTGCAGGCGCCCAGAATCACCGTCGGGACGATGTCCTTGCCGGTCTTTTCCTTGATCTTGGCATGCATGTCGATGCGCGTCATGATGCCGAAGCCCTCGGCCGCGAGCGCCTTGATCGCCCGTTCGACCGCGTTGTCGACCGAGTCGCTGATTTGACGCTTGAAATTGATTCCGCTCATGATGTTCCTCCGCGTGGTTGGCTCAGGCGGCATGGTACACGAGCCAACGCCCTGTTCATCGGCGGCGCCGGGGCGGTTGGAGGATTGTCGCCGGCTGGACTAGACTTCGCGCCACCCGATCCCCTTCCCGAACAGCACATGGAAACCTGGAATGATGGCTATAGCGTCGGCGTCCGCGAGATGGACGAGCAGCACAAGCGGCTGCTCGGCTACATCGCCGCCTTGGGCGAGCTTCTGGTGACGCGGGACTATGAACTGATGCACGAACTGCTGGCGAAGATCACCGACTACGGCCGCCGGCATTTCACGGCGGAGGAGCGCCTGCTCGAACGGCACGGCTATCCGGTGGCGGTACAGCGGGCCGCGCATGAGTCCTATCTGGAGTGGATGGCCGAAACCAATGTCCGGGCCATGACCGAAGTGCCCGTGGCGGAGATACACGCATATCTCCGCCAGTGGTGGACGACGCACATTCTCGGCGAGGACATGGGCTACAAGGACTTCCTCAACAGCCGGGGCGTCCGGTAGCCACGTAGGCCACGTCGCCACGCAACTACCGGATGCGGCGCAGCAGTTCCTTCGTGCCCGGATAGTCCGCCGGCGTGATGGCGGACTTGCGGCTGAACGCGCTGGTCGATTCGCCGCGCCCGAGCGCGTCGATAAAGCCTGGCCCATCGACGACCCAGTTGCCGCCGACCAGTGTCACGCCGCGTGCGAACAGCGCATCGGGCAGGCAGCCGGCGCCCGGCCCGACCATGGCGAACCAGCGCGCGTTGCGGCAGCAGCCGAGCATGCGGTCGAGGGTGTCGTTGAGCAGCAGCGTGCTGGTCGACACCACCTTGTCGCAACCGGCCAGCGCTTCGGCGTCGAGCGTGACGACATAGCCGTCCCGGGCGCCGGCCAGTTCCGGGTTGAGTTCGATCACGGTCAGCCGCGCGCCGCTGGCGACGATGCGGCCGAGCAGCGGCCGGAACAGGCCGATCATGCCAATGTGATCTTCCGGCCCGGGATTCATCTGACCGATCGAGTCGCTGCTGGCGGCGGGCACGAAGCCGGCACGATCGAACAGG
This sequence comes from Rhodocyclaceae bacterium, assembly GCA_016704145.1. Taxonomy (GTDB): domain Bacteria; phylum Pseudomonadota; class Gammaproteobacteria; order Burkholderiales; family Rhodocyclaceae; genus Fen-999. Next base: position 99,401 of record JADJAS010000002.1, read on the forward strand.
CAGCGTGTCAGCGCGTTGGCGGCGGCGAAGCCCAGCGTCTTGCGCAGTCCCGCCCCATCGAGGTAGCCGCGCGCGACCGCTAGCGCGTCGGCGCCGGCCAGAGCGAAGCCGCCCGTGCCATCGCGTAGGTGTTCCAGCGTGTCGTCGAGCAGCACGTAGGACAGGCCGAGCGAGCCGTCCTCCAACTCCAGCGCGCAGAACTCGCCCTGGTTGGCGTTGCGCTCTTCCACCGGCATGGCGGGCGGCAGATGCAGCGCGCGCACGCGCGGCGGTGCGCCCAGCGCCGCGAAGGCTTCGATCCGGGCGAGGTATTCGGCGGCGAAGCTCATGGCCGGCCCCGGCGCACCGCGGCGGCGGCGGCTTCCGGCGTAACGGTGGCCTCGAGGTTTTCCTGGCTGCGCAGTGCGCCGGGAAAGTAGAGCGCCGTCAGGCGGTGGCTATGTATGGGTGGATCGGTTGCGGCGCCGCCGAACTTGCGCCAGTCGCGCACCGGCAAGATGTGGTCGGCGATCTGCATGAAACCCAGCGTTTCGCGGTCGCCGATCAGCACGCCCTGCACGCGCACGCCCAGCGCGCGCTTCGCCTCGTCCAGCCGCGCCGCCATCGCGGGCGTGGCGCCGAACTCGCCGTCCGAGGCGATCAGTAGATCGGCGTGCCGCCACGCCTGACTTTCACTTTCGAGCTTCGCCAGAGCCTTGTCGAGCGGAGCGCAGATGTCGGTGCCGCCGCGAAACGCCTGGCCGAGAAAGCCGGCGAGCCGTTGGATTCCCGCGACGTCGAGGCCGAGTTCCATTTCGATCACTTCATCCGGCCCGCCGAAGGCGAAGACATGGCAGGCGCGCCGCTGTGCATGCGCCGTGCGCATGGCTTCCAGCACGACGGCCTTGGCCACCGCCTCGGCGCCACCCTGCATGGAGCCCGACGTATCGACGCAGACCAGCATCGGGCCCATCTCGACGCGCTTGCCCGCTCGCGGTCCGGGCACCGGACGCTGCACCGGCGCGGGCGCCAGCCGGATTTCACGCATCCGGTCGTCGTCCTCGTAGCCAAGCAAGGTCCTTTCCGCACGGCGCGCGTGCCAGACGAGCCGCAGCCTCGGGTGGCCGAGCAGCATGGCCTCGGCCGGCAGCATGCGGGCGATGCGGTCGGAGCGGCGCACGCCGCGCGTTTCGCCCGGCATGTCGGGGATGTGCTGGCTGCGGGCGATCGGCAGCAGCGCCGTGGCTTGTTCGATGACCTCGACGGTTTGCTGGCGCGACGGATCGTCCTCGTCGGTCCGGCGCGCGCGGCCGAGACCGGCGATCAGCTTGGCCAGTTCCGGCAACCGTTCGAGCAGGCGGCGGATGCGCAGCACTTCCCGCCAGCCGGCGGAACGCAGCAGGCCGCGCAACTGGTCCCAGTGGGTGTTCTTGCCGTCGTCCGGCAGCAGGCCGAAGACCTCGATCAGCTCGTCGAACTGGCCGCAGCGTTCGCGCCAGTCGCCGGCGAACGCCTCGATGGCCATGGCCAGCGCCTCGTCGTCGCCCGCGCCGCGATCGGCGTAATCGACGATGAAGTCGAGGTGGAACAGGATGCTCATCAGCACCGTGTCGGAAAGTTCCCGCTGCCCGGCGCAATAGCGTGCCAGGCCGAGTTCGTCGATGGCGGCGGCCAGGGCGTGGGCGATGGCGGGTGGTGGCCAGCGCCAATCGTTCGCCGGCGGCGACTTCCCGGCAAAGAGATCGCGGCGCAGGCCGACCAGCGCGGCCAGGCGCGGTTCGAGCGTGCCCTGCGAATGCACCATGCCGTTGAGCCAATGCTTGCGCGCGAGCTCGTTGAGCGCGGCAAGACTGGCTTCGCGTTGCTCGAACAGGCCGGGCAAGGGCATGGCGGCGTTCATGCGGCGAGGCTCTCGTGCGCCACCGGCTCGGGGAGCGCGTCATTGTTGGCGTCGTCCCGTTCCAGGCGCGGCAGGGCGAGGAAGCCTTCGCGCGCGGCGCGCAGCCGTTGCGCGAGGCTGGCGATCGCAGCGGCGGTGCCGGCCAGGTTGCCGGCGACGCGGTCGAGCCGCGCCTCGTCGAGCCAGAGGTTGCTGGCGCGGTAGGCGGCGAGATCGTCGCGCTGGCGGGCGACTTCCTCCGCGTAACCGGCGATGCGGGCGAGCGCGTCGTCGATCTGGCGCGTGCGCGCCTCGATGTGGCGCGCGCCGTAACGCCGTTGGCGCGTGTAGGTCATGCGCGGCGCGGCCGAGCCGCCCTTGGCGTCGCCGATGCTGTTGGCGATGTCGGCCGCGAGTTCCGTGGGCGCGAACTTCAGGCGGCCGCGTTCGTCGTAGTCGAGGTCGTTGGCCTTGAGTTCGGCATCGAGCTGGGCATCGAAGGCCTCGACGACGCGCGTCAGCAGCGCGGGCGAAAAGGTCTCGCGCACGCCCAGGCGCGAGGCCAGCCAGTCGGCCAGCCGCGCCTGGCGTTCTGCATCCGGGGCCGTGCATGGCGGCAGCAACAGGAGATCCCACACCGAAACCGACGCGCGTCCGGCGCTGGCGGCGGCCACGCGCAGCAGCCAGGTGATCTTCACCCAGCGGCGGTCGGAGACGATGATCTGTTCGGTAGCGCAGTGCCGGCGCAGCTCGGCCAAACGCTCGACGATGGTGGCGGTCGGCTCGGCCTGCCCGGCGGCGCGGGCCAGCGCGGCGAGATCGTTGGCGTCGAGCGCGAGATCGTGGCTGGCTGGCGTGGCGCCACGGCTGACTTTCAGCAGGGCATCGAAGCCCGCGTCGCTGACGGGCTCGACGGGCAGGCGCAGCAGGAAGCGGTCGAAGAAGGCTTCGCCGACTTCGTCCTCGGGCACGGCGTTGGTGGCGCCGATGACGCTGATCAGCGGACAACGCTGGCGGCCGGCGCCGTTGTCGAATTCGCGCTCGTTGAGCAGCGTCAGCAGGGCGTTGAGGATGGCGCTGTTGGCCTTGAAGACCTCGTCGATGAAGGCGATCGAGGCTTCGGGCAGGAAGCCGGCGGTCTGCCGCTCGTAGCGGTCCTCCTCCAGCGCCCGGATCGACAGCGGACCGAACAGTTCCTCCGGCACGGAAAAGCGGGTCAGCAGCCGCTCGAAGTAGCGGGCATCGCGAAAGGCGGTGTGCAGCCGGCGCGACAGCTCGCTCTTGGCCGTGCCCGGCGGGCCGATCAGCAGCGTATGTTCGCCGGCCAGCGCCGCCAGCAGGGCGAGGCGCACCTGTTGGCGGCGCTCGACCAGCCCGGCACCCAAGGCATCGATCAGCGCACCCAGACGATCGGAGAGGTTCGTTGCCATCGCCTCATCTCGCCGCGTGTCAGGTGCGCAACGGGTGCATCCAGACGAACAGTGTCTGGTCCTGCGACTCGGCCAGCCTTGCCAGGTCGGCCAGATCGGCGAGCATCGCCAAGACCTCGCCCTCGTCGCGGCCCGCCATCTCGAATTCCTCGGTGGCGGCCAGCTCGGCGGCCACGGCATCCAGCGACTCCTCGTCGAGTTTGGCCAGGCGATCCTTGAGTTCGTCGGCCAGCCGCAGCACCAGCGCGCCTTCGGCGGGCGAGATGTAGACCGGCTCGCACAAGGCCGCCGCGTCCTCGAACAGGTCGCCGGTCAGCAGGCTGTGGAGGGTGGCGATCTTGGCGATGCCGATATCGCGCAGGCTGATGCCGCTCCACTCGTCGACCGGCTGGAGCGAATCGCCGACGGCCTCGACCTCGTCTTCCTCGGCTGCCACAATGTTGGTCAGGATGCTCATGGTGTTGGTCAGGATGCTCATGGGCGGATTCTATCCTTGCCCTATCTCCGTTTGCGCGAACGACACCTCGACTATAGCGCTGCACATATCCAGCATATTCAGAAAGCGCTCACGTACATGAGTCTGCATCTGCATCATGTCGTCAGCGACATCACGGGCGTGACGGGGATGCGGATCATTCGGGCGATCATTGCAGGCGAGCGTGCCCCGGAGGTGCTCGCTAGGCCGCACAGCAGCTGTCGGCACATGCCGCCGATGCAATGCAAACGCGCCTCGATTCGATTAACCTTGCAACCGGACTTCCTGCCGAATGACTGGTAAGGCTAGTGGGGGCAGGTCAGTCGGGTTGGAAGGTGAAAAATCGAGGGAAGCTCAGGTGGTAGCGAGCCGGGACTTCCGCTGAAAATCGTCCCATGGCGCGCGGCAGCCGGCGGTCGAAAAAGAATTGACACTTCAATGCATGATGTGCAAGTCTATGACCGCAAGCCCGGCCGGGGCGGATCGTTCCGAGCCGGGGCTTGTTCGGTGCCGCCCCACACTTTCAGGAGAACGAGCAACATGACGGATCAAACTTACCTGGACTGGCCATTCTTCGAGCCGCGGCATCGGGCGCTCGCCAGGGAGTTGGACCAATGGGCCGAGTCGAACGTGGGCGAGGACGAAGGCCTTGCCGTCGAGGATCATTGCCGGGCGCTGGTCAGGTCGTTGGGCCAGGCGGGGTGGCTGCACCACGTAGTGGGTGGCGCCGCCCACGGCGGCGTCGCCGATCGCATCGACACGCGCGCACTGTGCCTGTCGCGGGAAATCCTGGCCCGCCACGCTGCGCTGGCCGATTTCGCCTTCGGCATGCAAGGCCTGGGGTCGGGCGCAATTTCCCTGAGCGGCAGCGTGGCACAGAAAGCGCGCTATCTGCCGCCGGTGGCGCGGGGCGAGGCGATTCCGGCGTTTGCCCTGTCGGAGGCGAACGCGGGATCGGACGTCGGCGCCATGACCTGCTCGGCTCGCCGCGAGGGCGACGAGTATGTCATCGACGGCGAGAAGACGTGGATATCGAATGGCGGGATCGCCGATTTCTACGTCGTCTTCGCGCGCACGGGCGAGGCGCCGGGAAGCCGCGGGATTTCGGCGTTCATCGTGGCGGCGGATACCCCTGGCTTTGAAGTCGCCGAGATCATCAGGGTAATCGCTCCGCATCCGCTGGCGCGGCTTCGATTTTCGGCGTGCCGGGTTCCGGCCACGGCGATGTTGGGCGAGCCGGGGCAGGGTTTCAAGATCGCCATGCGCACGCTGGATGTCTTTCGATGCTCGGTGGCGGCGGCGGCGCTGGGCTTCGCGCGCCGCGCCTTCGATGCCGCCGTGACTCGCGCCACCACGCGCTCGATGTTCGGGCAGCATCTGTCGGATTTCCAGCTGACCCAAGCCAAGTTGGCGGAAATGGCGACAGCGATCGACGCGGCCGCGCTGCTGACCTATCGCGCCGCGTGGAAGGCGGATCAAGCACTGCCCACCACGCGCGAAGTGGCGATGGCCAAGCTGGTCGCGACGGAGTCGGCGCAAGAAGTGATCGATGCGGCGGTGCAGATATTCGGTGGCCTGGGCGTCGTTTCGGATATGCCGGTCGAAAAGCTGTATCGCGAGATTCGCGCGTTGCGAATCTATGAAGGCGCAAGCGAGGTGCAACTGTTGATCGTGGCGCGGGAAATTCTCAAGTCGGCCGCCGCCAAGGAAAGTTGACGGAGGCGGCGCTGTCGACAACCAACGCCCCTCCCGCCCGCCCGCCGATACCACCGACACGCCGATGTCATCCACGAGTCCATCGCTAGCCGCGGGAGCAGTCTGGAGCAGCGCCTTCCGCCCATTCTTCCTGCTCGGCTCGGCGGACGGGCTGCTGCTGATGTGCCATTGGCTCGGCGTCACCGCCGAATTGTGGCCAGGGCTGACCAACGACTTGCCACGACAGCTCTGGCATGGCCACGAAATGGTCTTCGGCTTCGCCGCCGCGGTGGTCGTCGGTTTCGTGCTGACGGCGCTGCCGAGCTGGGCGAACACCACGGAAATCGTCGGTGCGCGGCTCCGGTGGCTGGTCGGGCTCTGGCTCGCCGGGCGGGTCGCGATGATCCTGCCGATGCCGCCACTCATCGCCGCATTGCTCGACGGTGCGTTGTTTCCGGTCATGGCCGGCATGCTGGCGCCGCAACTGGCGCGGGCGTCGAATCGCTACTACCTGGTGTTGCTGCCCATACTCGTCGCGCTGTGCGCGGCGAACCTCATCTTTCACGGCGGCATTGCCGCCGCCGACGCTGGCGCCATGTCGGCCGGCCTGCGTTTGGCGATCCATGCACTCATTCTGCTTTTCGTGCTGACGGCCGGCGTCCTGACGCCGATCTTCACCGGCAACGCGCTGCGCGAGAAGGGGCGGGATGACGCCATCCCCTTGCTGCCCTGGCTCGATGCGCTCGCCGCGATGACCGTAGTGGCGCTGGCGAGTGCGGATCTGGCGCGTCTGCCGGCGATGACGATGGGAAGCCTGGCGTTGCTCGCCTGCGCGGTGCATGCCGTCCGCCTGGCGCGCTGGCGGGGCTGGCGCGTGGTTGACGCGCCGCTGGTGCTTGTCATGCATCTCGGTTACGCCTGGCTGACGGTCGCCTTTGGTCTGAAGGCCGCCGCCGCGCTTGCCGGTGGCGTCACCGAGTCGGCCTGGGTACACGCGTTCACCGTTGGCGCCCTCGGCATGATGATGATGGGATTGATGACGCGCGTCACCCTGCGCCATACCGGGCGGTCGCTGCGCGTGCCGGCGACGCTACTGCTGGCCTATGCGTCGATGTTCGTCGCGGCGGTGCTGCGTGTTGGCGCGGCGCTTGGCGCGCCGGAACCGCAATGGCTGAAGGGTTCGGCGCTGCTTTGGGCCATCGCCATCCTCCTGTTTTTCGCGCGCAGCGGTGCGATGCTCTGGCGCGAGAGTTTGCCGGCGCGACCGTCGATTCGCTGAACCCAGCCCCGGTATCGCAGGTCCGCCGAGCGGCATGGCGGCACCGGTGCTTTCATGAACGGCGTCGTGTCTGCGAGGGCAGCTCCGCGAATAGCTTGCGATAGTCGGCGGAGAAATGGCCGAAGTGGCCGAATCCCCAGTCGGTCGCCGCGCGGCTGACGTTCAAATCGGATAGCGTGGTATTGATCAGCGAAGCACGTACCTGATTCAACCGGATGGACTTCAGGTATGCATTCGGCTTTGTTTGGGTAACGGCAAGAAAAGCGTTTTGGATGGTACGTCGGCTTACTCGCAAGCGCGCGCTCAAGTCATCGACGGTGGGCGGTGTCGACGGCTCGGTCATGGCGATCATGTGACATCGCTCGACGATAAAGCCTCGTCCGGAAATCAAATGTCGCGCGCGGGCGCCGGTTCGGGCGTGCTCGCATAGGCAGACGAGCGCGTCGATGACTGTCGACTCCAGGAATCCGGATGCGGTCGAGGCGCCGTCGTCGTCCTGCTGGCAACAAGCTTCCTCACAGGCGGAGAGTATTCGCGCCTTGGCGCGCTCCAGTTCCGGGGTGGCCACGCTGATCACCGGGCGCTTGAGCATCGACAGGATATCGTCCGCGCGGTAGTCCTCCTGTGTGACACGCGCAAACTCCTGCTTGTCGAGCGTTATCGCCAGAATGTCCATGTACCTGGGCAGGTGCAGGACAAACTCCTGACCGCCATGTAGCACGAATATGCTGCTCGACTCGACGTTCTTGCCCTGGACACATAGCGAACCGGGAACTTCCATGGGAATCGCGAAACAGATCTTCCCACGCGGCGCCGCGCCGTGTTGAACGATCCGTTGCCCAAAACGCTCCCGGAAAATATGGATGCGATCATTCGACAGCTGGAGCAATGCGCTATCCGGATTGCCCGGCAACAACTGGCTATAGAACTGCTGCCAGCCAATGACGGCCGACGCGTGGGTGTGTACATCCCGAAAGTGTTCGATACGAATCAACATAAGGGCTGATCGCGAATCTCGTCTCCGGTTGTCAGGAATAACCCAAGCACTGCATCAATCGGGTCGCACGCCAGATGCGGCAACCGGGACCACCGCCGGAACGCCCACCGGTACCACTGAGATAAACAGAAACCACTCCCCGCGGCTGTTGAGGCCGACCCCACTCGCCAAGCTTCTCTCATCGGAGCGCACGACTTACCGATTTTGGATAGCCATGCTGCCAACAGCTGTTTTTATTATGTGCCCAGTATCGCTGATTTGTAAATGCCGATGCGTGACTCTCGACATTGGCCGCTCGGTGGCGACGATTCAAATGGAGTTGGGAGATTTCCATGACTTATGAGCAGGCGCAATTCTGGCATCCGATGACGCATCCTGCCTTGAAGAAGACTCGCGTCCCGCTTCGTATTGTGCGGGGCAAGGGTTGCCATGTATTTGACGACAAGGGCAACGAGTTCGTCGACGGTGTTGGCGGCCTTTGGAACGTGAACGTGGGGCACGACCGCATCGAGGTCAAGGAAGCCATCGTTCGTCAGTTGAACGAACTCGAGTATTACCAACTGTTCGACGGAGTCTCGAATCCGCGCGCCGAGGAGTTATCAACGCAGCTCATCGATGTGTTGCGCCATGAGGGGATGGCCCGAGTGGTGTATGGCTCCAACGGCTCCGACGCCACGGAGAGCGCCCTCAAACTTGCCCGGCAATACTGGAAGGTGGTGGGCCAGCCCGAGCGAGTCAAGTTCATTTCTCTGCGCGAGGGTTATCACGGAAGCCATTTCCTGAGCGCATCGATCAATGGCAGCACGGCGTTTCGCCGAAATTTCGAGCCGACCGCGCCCAACTGTATTCAGATTCAGAACCCTTGGCCGTATCGGAATCCCTTTACGAGCGATCCCGAGCAATTGGCGATTCTCTGCGCCAGACTTCTCGAACGGGAGATCGAATATCAGGGGCCGGACACGATTGCCGCATTTATCGCCGAACCGGTCCAGGGGGCGGGTGGCGTGATCGTGCCCCCCGCCACTTACTGGCCCTTGGTTCGCGAGGTTTGCGACAAGTACGGTGTACTGCTGATTTCCGATGAGGTCGTGACGGGGTTTGGTCGCACCGGCAGTCTGTTCGGCGCGCGTCTTTGGGGCGTGAAACCAGACATCATGTGTTTCGCGAAAGGGTTGTCATCGGGGTATATCCCACTCGGGGCGGCCACCTTCAACGAGCGGATCGCCGATGCGTTCGAACAGAATGGCGACTTCACGGGGATGATCATGCATGGTTACACCCATGCGGGACATCCGGTTGGCTGCGCCGCCGCCATGGCGAGCCTGAAAATCGTGGTCGGCGAAGATCTTCCGGGTAATGCGGCCATCCAGGGTGATTACTTGCTCGATGCCCTTCAATCGTTTGTCGAGCGCCATGAATCGATCGGTGAAGTGCGCGGCAAGGGGTTGATGCTCGCCATCGACCTTGTCAAGGACAAGAACACCCGGGAACCGATCGACCCGCAGCTGGGGTATGCCTACGCGATTGCGGAGGCCGCGCGTCGGTACGGGGCCATCGTCAGGCCGGTAGGCACCAAGATCATTCTTTCACCACCACTGGTGATCCAGCGGCCGGATCTGGATCGCATTGTTGATGCCCTCGATCAGGCGTTCAAGCAAACGCCGATTATCGGTTAACTCGATAAAACAGGGATTCGCCATGAGCATGCACATGCGCCACTTTATCGACGGATGCGATGTTGAGCCCGCGGCGGGTGGGCAACTCAGCCTCGTGAGCCCCGTCACGGAGCAGGAAATCGCCACGGCGGCGGCCGGTACCGCCGTCGATGTGGACCTGGCCGTCCGGGCTGCGCGCCATCAAATGGATCACGGCCAATGGAGCCGTGTCGATTGTGCCGGTCGTGCCGCGCTTCTGCTACGTCTTGCCGATCTCGTCGAGCGGGATCGTGACCAACTTGCCGACATGGATGCGCGGTGTACCGGACGATCGCCCATGGAGCCACGCATGGTGGATGTGCCTAACGCGATCGGGACGCTCCGGGCTGCGGCCGGCTGGGCCAACATGATCCAGGGACGCACGATTCCGACGGCTGGATACATGGGGATTAACACCTTCTCCTATACGCGGTTGGAGCCAATCGGCGTGGTTGGCGCGATTGTCCCTTGGAATGCGCCCCTGATGATCTTGACGTGGAAGTTGGGAGCTTTGTTGGCGGCGGGTTGCACGGCCGTGATCAAGCCAGCCGAGGAAACCCCGATGTCGGCGCTGCACGTGGCGAAGCTTTGCCAAGAAGCGGGATTTCCCGATGGGGTAGTCAATGTCGTCACCGGAACGGGCGAGCTCGTCGGGCGCGCACTTTGTGAACACGCGGAAGTCGACAAAATCACGTTCACGGGCAGTCCGGAGGCGGGATATGCCGTGCAGATGGCCGCTGCTCCGACCTTCAAGCGCGTGACTCTCGAGTTGGGTGGCAAGAGCCCTCAAATTGTCTTCGCGGACGCCGATTTCGACGCGGCTGTCCGCGGCTGCGCGACGGGCTTGTTCATCAATCAAGGTCAGGTTTGCGCGGCTGGTTCGCGGATCCTTGTTCATGAAAGCTTGGCCGACCGCTTTTCGCAGGCCCTTGCCCAGGTTGCCAATGAAGTCGTGGTTGGCAACCCGAAGATGGACGTAGTGCCGATCGATGCCGGCAACTATGCAGGTCTGGCGGTCGAGATTGGACGAAACCGGGGCTTCATGCGCAAGGATTGCAGCATGTTGGCGGCGCACCTGTTCCTTACCGACCACAAGGCAACCACCATCAACACCGTGATCGATTCGGTGAAGCGTTTTCGCGCTGATCACGCCATGGATGGAGTCGCTATCCGGCTTGCCTCGGGCAACGCGGGCGTACTGGCCGCGACCAACGATGAAGTGGAGAAAAGCGAACGGCCAATGCTGCTCTATGTGTATTTAACGATCGTCCTTCTGGTGCTGGTGGTATACCGGCATTTTCGAGCTGTCATTGCTTGCTGCGTACCGTTAACCGTTGGCACCTATATTGGCTATTGGTTCATGAGCGAGCTACAGATCGGGCTGACGGTGGCGACTCTGCCCGTAATGGTCTTGGCCGTCGGCATCGGTGTCGACTACGCCTTCTACATCTATAACCGACTGCAATTGCACATGTCGAAAGGACAGCCGATCGTCAAGGCGCTGGAACACTCGATTCTCGAAGTGGGCATGGCCACGATTTTCACGGCGCTGACACTGGCGGCCGGTGTCGCCACTTGGTCATTTTCCGAGTTGAAGTTCCAGGCCGACATGGGGAAGTTGCTCGCATTCATGTTCCTGGTGAACCTGGTAATGGCCATGACGGCGCTGCCCGCGCTGGCGGTATGGCTTGAGTACATTTTTCCTCGGCGTGGGCCCGTGCGCGCCCCCGGCATCCTGGATCACTGATGAGCCTTGTATGAAGTTCGACTACCTATTGATTCTTGGGCTGCTGTGTGTGCAGGTGGCCATCGCCAGCGAGTCGTCCTCGCCGACGGCTCAACTCGCGTCACTGCAACAACTAGCGGCGCGTAGCGAACCACATGCCGCGAAGAAGTTGATACTGGGAGCGACCCGCGCGGGAAAGCATCTCGTGGCCGTCGGCGAGCATGGGGTGATCATCATTGCCGACGATGATCGATTGGAGTGGCGGCAAGCCAAGTTGGTGCCCACGCGCGCCACCTTGAACGATGTGAGTTTTGTCGATGAGCGAAACGGATGGGCGGTGGGACATTGGGGTGTCATTCTTCATACGACGGATGGCGGAGAGACTTGGGTGCTACAGCGTGCGGCGACTGCCGAAGATCGTCCATTATTCGCAGTCCATTTTATCGACGGCCAACATGGCATTGCCGTGGGTTTGTGGTCTTTGATGTTGCGAACCGAGGATGGAGGCGCCAGTTGGAAGGAGGTTGTGCTTCCTTCACCGCCCGATGGCGGCAAGGCGGATCGAAATCTGTTTGGTGTCTTCGCAGCCTCGGAGGGACAGTTGATGGTTGTGGCGGAACGTGGCGCCGTCCTCCGCTCGAGCGACATGGGAGAGTCCTGGACATATTCCCTGACCGGATACAAGGGATCCTTCTGGACGGGTGGCCTTCTTGCTGACGGGCGGGTGTTCGTGGCAGGACTGCGCGGAACCATTTATTCGAGTCGTGACGGGGGCAATTCCTGGCTGCCAGTGAGTAGCGGTACCAAGAGTTCATTGACTGCTTTTTCCAAGTCTCCGGGCGTGGCAACCTTTGTCGGGCTCGATGGTATTCGGCTGAATGTCGCTGGTCATAGTGTGCATGTTGCCCAGCGACAAGATCGATTGCCGCTTACCGCGGTCGTCACGAACGGTAACGGGAAACTGATCACGTTTTCTCGCAACGGCGTGGTTCAACCGGAGCAAGGCCCATGATGACGAAGCCGTTTCGCTGGTCACCGGGCTGGCGCTCAGCGGTCAGTTGATCGGTCCAGTGCCAGCCTATTGGAGAAAGGGTAACGGCAATATGCAACGAAAATCTTGGTCGAGTTGGTATTCGACAGCGGGGCAAGCACCCTCCACCGAGCTTCAGCATTCGGCACTGAGTGCTGGCGTCATTACCCTTCTGGTCATTTCCGCCGCGAGCGTATTGAGCGTCGTCGCCGGAGGGTTTCCTCTCGGAATCATGCTGGGCAACGGGGCAGGCACGCCAGCATTGGTGATAGTCGCACTCGCGCTACTGCTGCTGTTCGCCTCGGGGTACACGGCGATGGCGACATGCGTGACCAGTGCCGGCGGATTTTACGCCTTGATCGCACGTGGCCTTGGGGGACATGCCGGAGGCGCAGCGGCCATGGTTGCCGTACTTGGCTATCTAACGCTCCAGTTCGGTCTGTACGGAATCTTTGGGGCGGTATGTGCCGACGCCTTGCAAGCACAGTTCGGGTTTGTCGTGCCATGGTGGGTCTGCGCACTCGGCGCGATTGCCACTGTCGCTTATTTCGGCTACTCGCAAATAGATTTTTCGGCCAAGTTGCTAGCGGGATTCGTGATGGCCGAGTATTTCGTGGTCATGGTACTTGACTTTCTGATCCTCGATCAGGGGGCGGCCGATGGAATCAATTTCGTGTCATTCGCACCACCGACAGTCATGAGCGGCAATCCTTCAATCGGCCTCTTATTCTGCTTCGCGGCATTCATTGGTTTCGAGGCTACCACGATCTACAGCGAAGAGGCGAAGAACCCGAGGCGGAGCATTCCGTTCGCAACCTACGCCGCGCTGCTGTTGGTTGGGGGCTTCTATTCATTCTCGTTGTGGTGCTTGATACTTGGCGCCGGCGCCGACCGCGTGGTCTCGACAATCATTGCCTTGGGCGAACCGACGACTTTCCTCTATGTATTGTCCGAGAAGTACGCGGGGACGTGGTTTACCGTGTTGCTCCGTGGCATGTTCATGATGAGCATATACGTTGGCCTGATCGCATTTCACAATTCGACGGCTCGGTACTTTTTCTCCATGGGACGCGAAGGGCTGCTGCCATCCGTTCTTGGCTTGACGCATCCGATATACAAGAGTCCTCACTTCGCCTCGATGTTGCAAACAGGGCTTTGCATAGCCGTGGTGCTCGTGTTCGCCCTCTGTAACGCGGATCCCGTGCTGACGCTGTTTTCATGGCTCAGTAATCTGGCCACGGTTTGTGTGCTTGCGCTCATGGTCGCAACGGCGCTTTCCGTAGTGGTCTATTTTCGCCGTGTGCCCTCGGCGATGGGAATCGTCAGAACCTTGGTTTGCCCGGCCATTGCCGGTATCGGGTTAGGCGCGGTACTAATGCTCGCGTTGGCGAATTTTCATGTGCTGACCGGTGCCAGCAAGGCGCTATCGCTAGCGCTGATAGGTTTCGTGCCTTTCGCTGGCGTGATCGGTTGGCTGTCCGCGCGTAGGTTGAAACGACGCGATCAGACTCGCTTCTTGCGCCTCGGCATGGATCGTGGCGGCGAACGTCAGTAACGCGGCGGCTGGCTTGGCCTCGGCTCATTTGTCATTCCAATAACGTAATCGGGAGCGGATGATGATCATAGGGATACCGAAGGAAATCAAAATCCAGGAATATCGCGTCGGCATGACGCCGGCATCGGTAAGCGAAGCCAGTTCACACGGCCACCGTGTGCTCGTTGAGTCCGGTGCCGGCGTGGGTATCGGTTGCGATGATGGCCAGTATCGTGCGTCGGGCGCCGACATTGTTGCATCAGCTGCGGAAGTTTTCGCCCACGCAGAAATGATCGTCAAGGTCAAGGAGCCGCAGCCCGAGGAATGCGCGAAACTACGGGCGGGACAGATACTCTTCACATACCTTCACTTGGCCCCTGACCCGCTACAGACAAGATTGTTGATCGAATCAGGGTGTACTGCGATTGCCTATGAAACGGTGACTAATGATGGTGGCGGGCTACCGTTGCTTGCGCCCATGAGCGAAGTCGCCGGACGCATGTCGATCCAGGTCGGCGCGGTCTCCTTGCAGAAGCCTGCGGGCGGACGTGGCATGCTACTGGGTGGCGTACCCGGAGTTCTGCCTGCGCGAGTCGCCATCATTGGTGGCGGTGTCGCCGGCTATCAAGCGGCACAGGTCGCCGTTGGCATGGGGGCCGAAGTCACGATTCTAGATACCTCGTTGCCTCGCCTGCGGTATCTGAAGGACATATTCGGTTCCTGTTTACGTACAGCGTACGCCACCGGTCAAGCGATTGACGATGCCGTGTCGACCGCGGATCTTGTGATCGGCGCCGTGCTTATCCCGGGCGCGGCTGCGCCAAAACTGGTCAAGCGCAAGCATCTGGGGTCCATGCAACCCGGTTCCGTGCTCGTGGACATTTCCATCGACCAGGGCGGTTGCTTCGAGACTTCGCGAGCCACCACTCATCAGACTCCTACTTACGAAGTGGATGGCATCGTACATTATTGCGTCGCCAACATGCCGGGGGCGGTACCGCGGACAGCAACATTTGCCCTAAACAACGCGACGCTTCCGTTCATCCTGGCCATCGCGGACAAGGGATGGATTCGATCATGCGCCGACCTGATTAGCCACAATGTTCAGCCGCGCGCAAGAATCGCTCGGGACGAGCCGTGGTAGCCACGGCAGCAACCAAGAGGCGCTTCAGGATAGACGACAGATCGAACCGGCGATTGAACCGATACTGGACTTCAGCAAGATACCGATGCGCATTAGCGAAATCGAAGGCATGGTAGGTACCCGAGTAGGCGGTCTTGAGATTGCCGAGGAAGGTATTCACTGCGCGGAATTGCTCCAGCTTGACGCAGGCGGGGCCGCCACCAGTAACAATGCGCTCCTGGGTGGCGCCGGCCGCGGTGACGGCGCGGAAGCACCACAGACCATCCGACACCACGTGGACCGATGCGGACAGTGCCGTCTTCGCCCAGTCGGTGATCGCCTCCTTGGTGAATTCCAGCTTCTTCAGGCAGACCTTCAGTGGGTTGCCGGTCTCGGTGGTCTGCACGGCGGCAATGAACGATACCTTGTTCTCCGAACCGCGCCCGCTCTTTCCGCCAGGCAGTTCGCCGCCCAGGTAGGCATCGTCGATCTCGACCCGGCCATCCAGTTGGCGATCCGCCTCCCGCTCGCTCATCACCTGCATCAACTTGTGGCGAGCAGCCAGGCGGTCTTGTACCGCACACCGAGGTGGCGCTGAGTTCCAGCGCCGAGACATTGTTCTTGGCCTGGGTCAGCAGATGCATCGCCAGGAACCAGGTCGTCAGCGGCAACTTCGTGGACTCGAACACCGTCCCGCACATTACCGTCGTCTGCTCCCGGCCGACGCACATTGCCAGTACCGCAGTCCCTTGCGCTCGAACGTGTAATGGCGCCTGTCTTTGCATTCGGGGCAAACGAACCCATTCGGCCAGCGCAGCGCAACAACCGCAGCGTGGCATTTCTCCTCCGTCCCGTAGCGCTCCATGAATTGCGCCATCGACAATCCCCTTCTGAAACTGCACCCGGTTGATCCCCATCGCGCATCCCCTTCGGACAAGACGCGCCCATTTTTCACCCCGGCAGGCTCGCCAAATGAGCCTTCTGAATATTGTGGCTAATCAGGTGCGCCGATGATCGGCATTTGTGCGATGGGCTGAACGTTCACGCGGGGCATGTGACATGCGCGGCGGTGGCGGAAGCCCTGAATCTGAATTTCAAGCCGGCATGCGAGCTTCTGGCCACGCACGGCGCGTAGATGGCCCCGTGAGATGGCGTAAGCACTGAAACGGGCGCGTATTCTCCTCAACTCGATGTCTGCTTCGAGCCATCGGCATCATGCCGAGGTTCTTGGAGCGCATCATCGTCGTGGCGCGTGACTGCTGATCCGCCATGTGGCCGACGATAGCGTTCGGTGCCTTCATTTAGAGCCATCTTCGGGCGCTGAGTCGGTCGTGCTGCATCGCAGAAAACGTTGCTGGCCCCGTCCAGAACGCCGGTGCACGCGTTGCACATAAAAAGACTTGACACATAAAGGCTATCGATGCACAGTGCACCCAAGGCAAGCGTGGGTATCGGCTGGCGATGTGGTGTGCGCCGAGGAGATCACCGAAAAATGTGGTCGTTATCGCCGAAGGCTTGATCTCTACATCTGCCGGGATGGTGTTGCACCTCGAGAATGTCAAGCGGGAGTTTGTCGAACCCATTAGGCCGAGCTTACGGCCGCGGTCATAGGGGAGGAGCGGGGCAGCATGATCGAACACGCGAAGAACACGTCCCCAGGAACGGGATGCGTTAACGGCATTGGTGCGCAATGAGTCTCGCTGGCTGGATCGCGGCGAGCGCCGCACGACACCCAAACAGGCTGGCTCTTCGCCATGTCGGCGGGGAGCTGACATACGATGGGCTGGCGCGGGAGGTCGATGCCATCGGTCGCGCGATGGTCGCGGCGGGCGTGCAACGCGGCCAATATGTGGGGTGGCTCGGCCCCAGCAGCGCCGCGCAATTGGCCGCGCTGTTCGCATGCGCGCGCCTGGGGGCGGTGTTGATGCTGCTCAACTGGCGCCTTACACCACACGAGCACCATGGCATGCTAGCCGACTGCCCCATCGCCCTGCTGGTGGTGGACGAGCCGTACATTCAAGCTTGCGCGGAACACGACGTGGCGGCAGGGAGGGGCTGCCGTGTCGCGCGTGGCCAGGTTACGAATGGCTGGACGGGCTTTGATGAGTTCGTCGCGCGGGGCAGCCATGCCGAGTTGCCAACCGCGCCTGGGGCAGGTAGCGCACCGGTTCTGTTGTGCTGGACATCGGGTTCCAACGCTAAACCCAAGGGCGTCCTGTTGAGTGCCAATGCGCTCCAGGCGTGCGCCGACGCCAGCGTGGAGATGCACGCACTGACGGCGGATGACCGCATTCTGACCACGACGCCTCTATTCCATGTCGGCGGTTTGAACATTCAAACCACGCCGGCTTTGCGGGCGGGTTGCAGTGTCACGCTGCATGCGAGATTCGATCCGGACGCCACGCTGGATGCCATCGAACGTGAACGGATAACGCTGGCATCGCTGGTACCCGCGCAGATCGAAGTACTGCTGGCGCATCCACGCTGGGCAACGGCGGACCTCGGCAGCTTGCGCGCGGTGACCACCGGTTCGACGTTCGTGCCGCAGCATCAGATCCTGGCCATGCATCGTCGCGGCGTGCCGTTGCTACAGGTCTGGGGGGCAACGGAGACGTCGCCCATTTCCGCCTGTCTGCGGTTGGGTGAAGAGGTGCTGAAAGCCGGATCGGCCGGCCGTGCCGCCTTGGGAGTCGAGTTGCGCATCGTGGATCAACAGGAGCGGGATGTGCCAACTGGTCAAAGCGGCGAGATCCTGGTTCGGGGCGCCAATGTGATGAATGGATATCAAGGCGATCCCGAAGGCACCGCGCGCGCATTGCGCGCCGGTTGGTTTCATTCCGGCGACAGTGGCTATCTGGACGCCGAGGGCTATCTGTATGTGAATGGTCGATTCAAGGACATGATCATTTCAGGCGGAGAGAATGTGAGTCCCGCCGAGATCGAGGCGCTGCTCATCGAGTGTCCCGAGATTGCCGAGGTCGCGGTGATCGGCCGTCCGGACCAGCGCTGGGGCGAGGTTCCGGTGGCCGTGGTGGTGCCAAAGCCCGGAGTTTCGATTGGACGTGAGCTCGTCTTGGGACTGTGTGAAGGCAGGCTCGCGCGCTACAAGCATCCGAAAGAAGTGGTTTTCCTCCCCGCGCTACCGCGTACCGCGCTCGGGAAGGTGCGAAGGGAAGAATTACGCCGCGCTGTTGAGGGCGACCAAGGGAGAGGTTTATGAGTCTAAAGTTGGGCATTGATGTCGGCGGTACTTTCACGGATTTTGTCGTTGCCGAGGAAGGCAAGCCGCCGCGCATTCACAAGACGCTGTCGACGCCATCTGATCCGTCGATTGCGGTCGTCGAGGGATTGACGCAGATAGCCGCTTCGATGCAGCCGCCGCGGACGCTGGAGGAGTTTGCGCGCTCGATCGACACGATCGTGCATGGCACCACGGTGACGACCAATGCCACGCTGACCTCCACGGGTGCGCGGTGCGGGCTGCTGACCACCGAAGGGGTGCGGGATGCGTTGGAAATGCGCCGTGGCGTGCGCGAAGAGCAATACAACAACCGCTACGTCAATGTGCGGCCCCTGGTGCCACGTGAACGGCGTGTGAGCGTTTCCGGACGCATTGACCGCGATGGCCGCGAATTGACACCAGTAAATCTGGATGCCGTACGAGAGGCCCTCGCGCATTGGCGGCGCGACGGTGTGCAGGCGATCGCGGTATGCTTTATGAATTCGTTCGCGAATCCCGCTCATGAACAGGCTGTCGCCGAACTGGTGAGGAAGGAGTGGCCCGAGGCTTATTTGTCGGTGTCATCGGAGGTATTGCCGTCCATCCGTTTCTATCCGCGCATCAGCACGACGGCTCTCAATGCGTACGTCGGCCCCAAGCTCGGCCATTATCTCGATCAACTGGTCGATCGCTTGAATGTGGCCGGCTTCAGGGGTCTGCTGCTCATCATGCAGTCAAACGGCGGCGTAATTTCTCCCCAGGCTGCGCGCGAAAAGGCGGCGTTGACCTTATTGTCCGGACCGGCCGGCGGTCCTGGCGCCGGCTTGTTCTATGTCGCTGCCCACGGCCAGAACCGCTGTGTAACGACCGACATGGGGGGGACAAGCTTCGAAGCATCGGTTGCGGTGGGTTCGCCAATGCTCAAGAGCGACGGCGAGATCGCTAGGCACAAGATCGCGTTGCCGATGCTCGACATTCACACCATCGGTGCCGGCGGTGGCTCGATCGGTTGGCTCGACAACGGGGGGATGCTACGCATGGGGCCGCAAAGCGCGGGTGCCGATCCTGGTCCAGCCTGCTACGGTCGCGGCGGTCGTCTGCCCACTACTACCGACGCCAATCTCGTGCTCGGCTATCTTGATCCGGATTATTTTGCCGGCGGGCGGATGAAGCTCGACATCGCGGCGGCACACGCCGCGATCGAGGAGCACATCGCCAAGCCGATGGGCCTGACGGTCGAACAGGCGGCTGCCGGCATGTATCGGGTGGCCTGCAACAACATGGCGCAGGGCGTGCGCGAAGTGACCATCAAGCGGGGTTTCGATCCGCGCGAATTCCCGCTGATTCCAGGGGGTGGGGCGGGACCGATCCACGGTTGCCTGATCTGCAATGAACTGGAAATCCCGCTGCAGATTGTGCCGCGGGAATCCTCGGTATTGTGTGCCTTTGGCATGTTGATGTGCGACTTGCGACACGACTACGTGCGCACCTTCGTTGCGCGACTTGAAGCACTGGACTGGTCTCGGCTGAACGCCGTGGTTGGCGCGATGGCCGACGATGGCTCACGGCTGCTCAGCGAGGAGCGAATTCCGCGACCCGAGCAGCGTTTTGAGTTGCGGCTCGACTGCCGGTACATCAAGCAGTATCACGAGGTTTCTGTGCCGGTGCCGCTTGATGTCGTCGAACGGCGCGACGCCAATGCGATTGCCCGCGCCTTCCATGACGAGCATCAGCGTTTGTACGGATATACGCTGGAAGTCGAGCGCAGCCCGATCGAAATCATCAATGTGCGGCTCCAGGCCGTGGGAGCCACCGGGCGCCCTGCCTATCGCAGCGAACGGTCAGGCAAAGCCGACGCTAGTTACGCGCTCAAGAGCCGCCGTCGTGTCTACCTCCCAGAGCGTGACGATTTCGCCGAGGTGCCGGTATATGACGGACACGCCATGTCCTGCGGGAATCACATTGAGGGCCCGGCACTTGTCGAGCAACAAACTACCGCCATTTTCGTCAGCGAGACATTCGACTGCACGCTGGATGAACTCGGTTCCTTCGTGCTCTATGCGAAGGGACGCGAGGACTTGATTGGTATCGCCGCCAAGAAGGAGGCATGCGTATGAGCGAGAAAATCGATCCGATTCTACTGTCCGTCTATGCGCGGACGTTCAAGTCGATTACCGACGAGATGAGCATTTCGATGGAGCGCACCACGCGCAGCCCCATCTTGTGCGAAGCCAAGGACTACGTTACCGGCCTTTACGATGAAGATGGCCGCATGCTCGAACAGACCGAGAACTTGCCAATCCTGGCGTTCTCGCTTGCCCCGGTGTGCAAGCATATTCGCAAGACATTCGACGGTGACATCCATCCGGGCGACGTGTTTTTTCACAACGATGTGTTTACCCTGGGCAATCAGAACAACGATGTGGCCGTGTTCAAACCGGTATTCGTCGGCGATGATCTCGTCGGCTGGACGGCGGTCAAGGGCCATCAAGCCGACATCGGCGGTGCTGTGGCCGGCGGCTACAATCCCAACGCGGTGGAAGTCTGGCAGGAAGCCTTGCGCATCCCGGCGGTGAAGATCGTCGAACGCGGCAAGTTGCGCCAGGATGTATGGAATCTCATCTTCGCCAACGTGCGCCTGGACATGGTGCAGCACGACATGAAGGCCGAGATGGGGGCCTGCGAAGTCGGAGCGCGTCGCCTGGTAGCGCTGCTCGATAAATACGGTACGGCCAGTTACCGCGCGCACAAGCAGGCACTGTTCGACGCCACCCGGCGCATGATGGAGGCCGAAATTGCCACCATTCCCAATGGCCGCTATAGCGGTGAAGGCCATGTTTATTACGATGGCCGCAACGAAGGCAGCAAGTTCACGATTCGCGTCGACATCGATGTCCTGGACAAACGCATTAAATTCGACTACTCACGCACCGACGCACAAACCAACGGATTCGTTAACGGCACCTATACATCCAGCGCCTCCGCGACCATCCTGACGCTCTTGCAGATGGTCAACCCGGATATCCCGCATAACGAAGGTATGGTCGAGCCGATTGAAATCGTGATCCCCGAGGGCACGATTCTCAATGCCTCCTACCCCAAGGCGACGACTTTCGGCAATCACCTGTGCCCACCCAACGCCGATGCCATCCAGCGAGCGCTCGGGCCGGCGTTACCGGACCGGGTGACGGCCGGTTGGTGCAACCTGCTGTCGTCGCTTACGACGGGCATGGATCCGAATACCGGCGACAGCTATGTCGATATCGGTTTCATGGGCATGAAGGGCGGCGCGGGAGCGTTGAACGGCTGCGACGGCTACGATCACATCGGCATGATCGACGCCAGTGGCGGCGTGCTCGACCAGGACTACGAGATGTTCGAGCAGCAGACGCCGCATCGGCTGATCAAGCATGAATTGGTTGCCGATTCGGCTGGCGCCGGCCAATGGCGCGGCGGCCTGGGTGTGGAAACGCTGTTCGAGATCGGCTCCGACGACACTCAAATGGTGACCTTCGGCGACGGCGATTTCGAAGGCCCCGTTGGCGTCGCGGGTGGGCTCGGTGGCGGTCTCAACTTCATCAAGCTCTACTATCCCAACGGCAAAACCGTGGTGCCGCGCAACAAGGATCTCATTACCGGTGTCCCGCGAGGAACCATCTACCATCAGATGGCGGCAGGGGGCGGCGGCTGGGGAGACCCCAGGAAGCGAGATCGGCGCGTGCTGCTTGACGAGGTGCGAAATGGCGTAATCAGCCACGAAGCGGCACGGGAAACGTACGGCATGTCCGAAGAGGAGTTGCGGTCATGATCTGGTGGGGCCGCGCTTGCCGCGTTTGCCGCCAATGGATAGACGAAATAACTATTGTTCAGGATGGTGAGGCATGAATTTCGAACTAAGCGATGATCAGCGCGCCGTCCGCGATACCTTTGCGCGCTTCTGCGATGAGCGTGTCGCCCCGCAGGCAGCCGCCATCGACGAATCTCACGCATTCCCGCGCAAGCTCTTCGACGAGTTGGGCCAGTTGGGACTTTTCGGCATGCGCTACCCGGAGGAGGCGGGTGGTACGGGGATGGCGCTGCAGGAGTTCGCGCTGGCTTTGTCCGAGGTGGCGCGCGGGTCGTTGTCGCTCGCCGGCGCCGCGGCGATGCAGTCCTTGATGGGCACTAAGTTTCTACATATGCTGGGCAATGACGATATCGTCGAACGCCTGTTCAAGCCGGCGCTGAAGGGCGAGAAGATCGGCGCGATCTGCATGACCGAGCCGAACGCAGGGTCGGATCTCGGCGGCATTGCCACCGTTGCTCGCAAGGTCGATGGTGGATACGTCCTGACGGGACAGAAAACCTGGATTACCGTGGCTCCGCTGGCTGACTTCTTCACGGTGTTCGCGCGTGCCGGAGAGGAGCGCAAGCTCACCATCTTTCTTGTTGAGCGGCACTTCAAGGGCTTGGTCGTCGGTCGCCCCATCCACAAGATGGGGGTCTGGGCGTTGCCCACGTCCGAGGTTGCTTTCGACGACTGCTTCGTGCCGGACAGCCATCGTCTGTCGCGCGAGGAAGGCGATGGCGAAGCGCATCTGCGCAAGACGCTGGGTGAGATTCGCATCATTACCGGCGCCATGGCGTTGGGCGTGGCCCGCGCCGCCATGGCCGAGGCGGTACGATACGCCGGCGAACGCCAGCAGTTCGGCAAGCCCATCAATCGCTTTCAGGCCATTCAGTTGAAGTTGGCCGAGATGGCCACCGAACTCGAGGCCGCGACGCAGCTTGTCTATTACGCGGCGTGGCTGCACGGGGCGGGCAAGCCGTACCACAAGGAGGCGGCGATGGCGAAGCTGCAGGCAACCGAGGCGGCTGCGCGCATTTGCGACCAAGCTGCGCGCGTGATGGCGAGCTATGGGTTCGCCATGGAGTATCCGGTGCAGCGTTACTTGCGCGATATTCGATTCACGCTGATCGGCGGGGGTACCAGTGAAATCCTGAAACTCATCATCGCCAAGGAGATGGCCAATTGATTACCGCCAAACACATCCGCGTACTACTGGCCAAGCCAGGGCTGGATGGGCACGACCAAGGTGCGAAGATCGTCGTTCGGGCCATGATGAACGCCGGTTTTGAGGTCATCTACACCGGCTTGCGCCAGACGCCGGAACAGATCACGCGCATTGCGCTGCAGGAGGACGTCGATGTCATTGCGCTGTCGAGCATGGCTGGGTCGCATCTTCCGTTTTGCCGCAAGCTCAGGCCACTGCTGGAGGCAGCAGGGTTGGGCGACAAGTTGTGGATGATCGGCGGCAACCTGCCGGCACAGGACCATGAAGAACTGCGTCGTCTCGGTTTCGTCGGCATTTTCCCGACGGGCTCCCGACTCGACGACATCACGCAGTACGTTCGGGAGAAGGTGCAATGAACAAACCTGTTCGCGACGCCATGAAAGCCATATTCAACGAGTCAGGGATCGAGATCAAGCCCTTGTACACGGCCACCGATGTCGAGTCCAGCGGTGGCGTGACGATGGTTGGCGAGCCGGGGGCCTATCCCTTTACGCGCGGAATCCACCGACTCATGTATCGCAAACAGCCGTGGACGATGCGGCAGTACGCCGGCTTTGGCAATCCGCATGAGACCAACAAGCGCTTTCGATACCTCATCGCCAACGGCAATACCGGATTGAACGTGGCGTTCGATCTCCCCACGCAATGCGGGATGGATTCAGACGATCCGATTGCCGAAGGCGAAGTCGGCCGCGTCGGGATGTCCGTCGATACGTTGCGCGATTTCGAGATCGCCTTCGATGGCATCGATCTCGCCAAGATCACCGTGTCGCTGACCATCAATGGTGCGGCGGCGATATTGATCGCAATGTATCTGGCGCTGGCGGAGAAGCGCGGCTACGACCTCAAGCAACTGCGAGGCACGGCACAAAACGATATCCTGAAAGAATTCATCGGCCGCGGCACCTGGATTTATCCGGTTGAGCCCTCGATCAAATTGGTCGGCGACACCATCGAGTACTGTGCCCAGCATGCGCCTAAATACACCCCGGTGTCCGTGTGCGGCTATCACATTCGCGAGTCGGGAGCGACACCGGCCCAGGAGATGGCATATGCTTTTTGTATTGCCAAGGCGTACGCGGATGAGGCGCTCAAGCGCGGCTTGCACATCGACGAGTTTGCCGGCCGACTGTCATACAACTTCAACATCTTCGGCAACATCTTCGAGCAAGTCTGCAAATTCCGCGCTGGGCGCGGCCTCTGGGCCAAGATCATGAAGGAAGAGTATGGTGCCGAGAACCCGGGCTCCATGTGGATGCGCATGATCGCGGCCGGCGGTGGCGGAGGACTGACTTTCGAGCAACCCGAGGTCAATATCGTTCGCGGTGCTTACTACGCCTTGATCAGCGCCTTGTCTGGCACGCAGACCATGGCCCTGTGCTCTTTCGACGAGGCCTACACGATCCCCACCGAGTACTCAGCGCGCATCTCGCTGCGCACCATGCAGCTCCTCATCGAAGAGATGGGTCTTACCGAGACGGTGGATCCACTGGCGGGATCCTATTACGTCGAGACGCTGACGAACCAGATGCGACGCAAGATGGAGGAGATCATGGCCGAGACCGATGCCGAGGGAGGCATCGTCAAGCTGATCTCGGAGGGTCTCGTCCAGTCCAAGGTTTCCGCCCAAGCCTATCAAATGCAGCGAGACATCGAGTCTGGCAAGTTCCGCAAGGTCGGCGTCAACTGCTATCGCAACGAGAAGGAGGACGAGCACCCGATCGAATTTCACCCGTACGCGGATGACGATGCCCGGGTGCAGATCGAGAGCTTGAATCGGGTGCGTGAGGAGCGCGACGCCGATGCCGTGGCCGCGGCGCTGACCCAACTGCGCGGCGACGCCGATGCCGGCCGTAACGTGATGCCGGCGCTGATGCGGGCAGTCAAGGCGTATGCCACCGTGGGCGAGATGACCCAGGAACTGGTCAAGGTGTATGGACGCTACCGCGAACCCGTTCGCTTCTAGTGTGTGGCCGCCGAACGCTGGGGCATGACGGCGCGTAATCAAGAAAGGCAAGACGCATGAAACAAGTAGGAGGCAGGATGCCATGAATCACGCAGTCGAACGCTATCTGGCGCCGACATCGCTGACGCAAGCGTTGGCAGTGTTGGCGGAGTCCGGCGGTGCCACCGTGCTGGCCGGTGGCACGGATCTGATGCCGCAAAGCCGTGCCGGACGCGTCAAGTTCGCCCGCACGCTGCTCAACATCCGTCGTGTGCCGGGTATGGATATGGTGGAGGTCGCGGACGGCAAGCTGCTGTTGGGTGCGCTGGTCACCATTTCGACGCTGGTCGATCACCCTCTGGTGCGCGACCACGCACCATTGCTGTCGCAAGCAGCGGATCATTTTGCCAGCGACCAAATCCGCAATGCAGCAACACTCGGCGGCAACCTATGCAACGCTTCGCCCGCCGGCGACACGCTCACGCCGCTGATGGCGCTGGATGCCGAGATTGAACTGGTCGGCTTGGACGGCACCGGCGTGCTGCAATCGCGTTGGCTGCCGCTCGACGGCTTCTTTACCGGGCCCGGTCGGACGCAGCGCAAACCGAATGAGCTGCTGCGCGGTGTCCGCTTGCCGGTTGCGCCGGACGATCAGAAAGTGGCCTTCTACAAGGCGGGTGTGCGGCCGGCACTGGATATCTCGACCATTTCAATCGCCTTTGCCGCGCGCCGCCGTGACAGGGCGATTCTGCACGATGTCCGATTGGCGCTGGGCGCCGTAGCCCCCACGCCGATACGCGCGCGGCGCACCGAGGCACTGCTCGAAGGCAAAGCGCTGACGGCCGAGCTGGTGCGAGTCGCGGCGGCAAGTGCCGCCTCCGAGGCCACGCCGATCGACGACGTGCGGGCCAGCGGCTGGTATCGCAAGGAACTCGTGCTCAACATGACCCAGAGGATTCTCGAAGATGTCGGCAACAACTGAAATTGTCTTTATGTTGAATGGTGCCGAGCGCCGCGTCGGTGTTCCGTCTACCATGAGTACGCTGGAAATGCTGCGCGACATGCTTGGCTTTACCGGTACCAAATATGGCTGCGGCGAAGGCGAATGCGGCGCCTGTACCATCTTGGTGGATGGGGCTTCCGTCAATTCCTGCCTCATGTTCGCCGTCGATTGCGCCGGCCGCCAGGTCACGACCATCGAAGGGCTGGCAAATGACCCATGTGCTCGGGTGGTGCAAGACTCGTTCGTCAAACACGGCGCGGTGCAATGCGGATTCTGTACGCCCGGCATGGTGGTTCAGTCGGTGCACCTGTTGGCGACGCACCCACACCCAGACGAGCTGTCCGCGCAGCGGGCCATCGAGGGCAACATTTGCCGTTGCACCGGCTACAAGAAAATCGTCGATGCGATCGTCGATGCCGGCTGTGCGGTGGGAGACCGTTCATGAGCGAAGTGCTGCAATCGACTGCTCCATCGACACTGATCGGCCAGCGCATCCCCAAGCTCGACGCACCGGACAAGGCTGCGGGCCGGACCCGCTATGTGCACGATATACAGTTGCCCGGGCAACTGTATGGTGCCATCCTGCGCTCGGAGCGCGTGCATGCCCGCATCCTGCGCATCGATACCTCCAAGGCACGGGCGCTGCCAGGCGTTAGCGCCGTCATTACCGCCGCCGATATCCCCGATCAGCGTCCGATCGGCGTGGTCAAGGACAATCTGCCGCTGAAGACCGACCGAGTTCGTAGTCTGCGTGACGAGATCGCCGCCGTCGCCGCGGAAAGCGAAGAGTTGGCTCGCCACGCCCTGACGCTGATCGAGGTCGAGTACGAGGATCTGTCGGCGGTCACCGATGCCGCCGATTCGTTGTTGCCCGGCGCCATGCTCATACACCCGCCGATTGCGGGAGCCAAGTCTGGCGACCCGGTGGGTCTGGCGGGGCGCGATGACAACATCGCCATGCGCTTCGATTATGTCCATGGCGACGTGGGTCAGGGCGAAGCCGAGTCGGATGTGATCGTCGAGGACACTTTCTACCTGCACTACGTGACACATTGCTGCATGGGCGTCTCCGGCGTCATCGCCGAGTTCGACGCGAAAGGTAACTTGCTGCTGTACTCCAACACACAGGTGCCTTTCTTGCACAAGCGCGAGTTCGCTGAGTATCTGCACATCGACCCTTCGCGCGTGCGCATCATCCAGCCACCCATCGGTGGCGGTTTCGGCAGCAAGCTCGACATCTATCCGTTCGAAGTCATTTGCGTCTACCTGGCGCGTGCCACCGGCCGGCCGGTGCGCATGGTCTATACGCGCGAGGAGGAATTCATGGCTTCGCCGACCCGGCAGCCCGTGCGGCTGACACTGCGCTCGGGCTGTAAGAAGGATGGGACGCTCACCTTTCGCAGCGTGCATACCCTGCACGACAACGGTGCCTACACTTCTTGGGGCGCCACGACCCCGGTGGTGATGATGCAGGCCTTCGCCTCGCTTTACCGGTTGCCGCACTGCGAGTATCACACCGTGGCCGTCTACAGCAATAACCCTTACGCTGGCTCGTTCCGCGGCTACGGCAACCTTCAGGCGACGTTCGCCATCGAGTCCCATATGGAGAAGATGGCCGCGGCGATCGGCATGGATCCACTCGCGTTTCGCTTGAAGAACGCGCACGTCAAGGGCGAGGAGACCGGGCAGGGCAATATATTCCGGAGCTGTGGTTTCCAGGACTGCCTGAAGATAGCCGCCGAACGCAGCGACTTCCTGCACAAGTGGCGCGAGTACACGGGTAAGCAGAAGGAGCCGGGACGCTTCAAGCGCGGTGTCGGGCTCGCGGCGATGCTGCACGTTGGCGGTGGTGCGAAGATTTATCAATCCGACGGTTGCGGCACGATCATCAAGATTGATGATTTCGGGCACGTCACGCTGATCACCGGTGCCTCGGAAATCGGCCAGGGATCGGAGACGGTGCTGGCGCAGTTGGTCTGCGAGGAACTGGGCTTGCCGATCAGCGCGGTATCCGTGGTTAACAACGACACCGAAATTACTCCGTGGGACGTCGGTGTGCACGCCAGCCGGACCACGTTCGTCGCCGGCAATTCGGCGATTGGCGCGGCTCGCAAGGCCAAGGACAAGATTCTCGAGGCGGCGGCGCCACGATTCGCATGTGCGCCGGAAGACCTGGACATGAAGGGCGGCGGCATCGTGCGCAAGGCCACTGGCGAGATGCTGACGAATCTGCCGCGTTTCATTCGCAGCTTGCACTTCGCGCAGCAGTCTGACCTGGTGATCACGACAAATTACTACGAGCCGCCCAGCGTGCATTTCGACAAAGGCTACAAGGGCGATATATCAGCAGCATATTCGTGGGCGGCGCAGGTCGTCGAGGTGGAAGTCGATCTGGATACCGGTGCCGTACGCCTGGTCAAGGTTACCGGCGCCCACGACGTTGGCCGGGTCTTGAATCGGCTTGGCCTCGAGGGACAGATCGAGGGTGGGGTCGTGATGGGGCAGGGCTATGCGCTGACCGAAGACTTGCAGGTCGAGGGCGGCAAGATCCGTAATCCCAATTTCCGCGATTACAAATTGGTTACCGCCCCCGAAGTTCCGCAGATGGATATCAGCTTCGTCGAGTCGATGGACGGTGAAGGACCGCAAGGCGCCAAGGGCGTCGGCGAGGCTCCGGCGATCAGCATGGCCGCCGCCATCGCCAATGCCATAGAGAATGCCACAGGTGTGCGCATTACGAGTCTGCCGTTTACTCCCGAGCGGGTTTACCGCGCCTTGCATGGGGCATTGCCAGAGTTGCCGACGACGCCGAAAGTCGCGGCATGAAACCTTGTACCGTTGTTTCGTTGGAGCAGGCCCTATCGTTGCCTTATGCGACCATGCGCTTCGTGCAGATGGGCTGGCGCGTGATCCGCATCGAGGCGGTGGGCGGACCTGGCCTTCCTGGCGATCCCAACCGGTACATCGGTGGCATGGTCGCGGACGACGACCGACGCAGCTACTTCATCGCGCCGAATGTAGGCAAGGAAGCGATTGCTCTCAACCTGAAGGATCCGCGTGGACAGGAGCTATTGGTGCGCCTGTTGCGCGACCTTGGTGCCGATGTGTTTTGCTGTAACACGGTGCCCGCCCGCTACCCTGGCCTCGGTATTGATCCGATGACGTTACGTGGCGCGCTGCCAAAGCTGATCTGGGCGGGTATCTCGGCAATGGGTCCGGCCTGGCCGGAGGCGCCAGGTTATGACCCAGTGATTCAGGCCATGGCCGGTTTTATGGAGGTTACGGGCAATCGGGACGGCCCACCGATGCTCGCGGGCATCCCGATCATCGATCTCAAGGCAGGCGACGAGTTGTTTACCGGCGTCATGCTTGCTTTGCTGGAGCGGCATGAAACCGGCCTCGGGCAGGACATCCATGTGTCGATGCTCCAGGCAGCCGCATCGTGGCTGACCACGGTACTGCCACTGGTCGACATGCATTGTCGGGCCGACGAGATTACCCGGGCCGGTAACGAGCACCGCAAATTCGTTCCGAGCAACGTATATCCGACGCGCGATGGGTTCCTCTATCTCGCCATCGGCAGCGACATCCAGTGGCGGCGGTTGACGGGGATACCAAAGTTTGCTTCGGTGGCCAACGCGGTACGAGAAACCAATCAGGGCCGAATTGCCGAGCGTGAGGCGCTGCACCGCGACATGGCCGCGGTAACCGCGCAGTTCGGCGCCGACGAACTGCTCGGTGACCTGAGGAGTGCGACGATTCCGGCCGCGCGCATTCTCGACATCCGGCAGGTTGCCGATCTACCCCAGTTAAGCGACAAGCTCCTGCATACCCGCTTGCCGGATGGCACCGACGTGCGGATGCCGCCCAAGGCGGTGGATTGGCCACCGGCAAGATCCAGCTACGCATTCCCGCCCAAGTACGGGCAGCACACACGTGCCGTGCTCGGCGAAGCCGGGTTGTACGATGCCGAGATCGAAGCCTTGCTCGACGCGGGCGTGGTGGCCGACGGAGGCAGGTCTGTTTAAGCGGCAACGCCCAGAAATTCGCCATGATGCCGGGCACACTTCCGCGCCCGGCATCATGGCCGAATGACGTGACGAAAGCATAATTACTTTTTCCATAGGAGGAGTCGGAAATGAGAAGAGCCATCATCAAGACGGGGTTGCTCGGCGCTTTTGCACTTGGTGCCATTGCCGCGCATGCCGAAATTACCATCGGTTTGTCGCTCGGTACCACCGGTCCCGGAGCGTCGATGGGCATTCCATACAAGAATGCCCTTCAATTAGTGCCGAAGACCCTGGGCGGCGAGCCTGTGCGCTACATCGTGCTCGACGACGAATCCAAACCCGACAACGCGGCCAAGAATGCGCTCAAATTCGTCGCCGACTACAAGATCGATGCATTGATGGGCAGCAACAACGTACCTGCTTCGTTGGCCATGACACAAGTGGCCGCCGAAGCCAAGGTACCGCTGATCGCCCTGGCGCCATTGCCGCAACTCGCCGCGGAAAAGCACAAGTGGACCTTCGTTGTTCCGCAACCCCCCGACCTGATGATGAGCGCGGTGGCTCAACATATGAAGAGTCGAGGCATCAAGACCGCGGGTTATATCGGCTACTCTGACACCTGGGGTGATCTGGTCTACAACGCGATCAGCGCGCTGTCGGAAGCGAACGGCTTCAAGGTCGTAACTAACGAGCGTTTCGGTCGGGCCGATGCCAGCGTCGCCGGACAGGTCATGAAAATCATCGCGGCGGATCCCGACGCGGTGGTGGTGGGTGGCTCCGGGTCGCCGGCAGCCACGCCGCAGATCGCGCTCGTCGAGCGCGGTTTCAAGAAGCCGATCTACCACAACCCCGGCACGGTGAACCTGGCCTTCATTCAGACCGGCAAGTCGGCGGCCGAGGGAGCCATTGCACCGACGGGCCCGCTGATCGTCGCTGAAGACTTGCCCGACAACTTCCCGACCAAGACGGTATCGCTGGATTTCGTCAAGCGTTACGAGACGATGTTCGGTGCCGGTAGCCGCAATGGGTTCGCCGGTTACACCTACGACGGCGTCTTGTTGCTCGATGCCGCGGTCACGGTGGCTCTCAAGAAAGCCAAGCCTGGTACGCCGGAGTTTCGTGTCGCGCTGCGCGATGCCATCGAGAGCGTCAACAATCTCATTGGCACGCATGGCGTATACAACATGACACCCGCCAATCACAACGGACAGGATGAGCGATCGCGTGTGCTGGTGCACGTGATGAAAGGTGAATGGCGGTTGGTGAAGTAGTGATACTCCCACGACGCGGGTGAACAGTTCATGAATACCGACATTGCTCTCTGGATGGTGCAGGACGGAGTGGTTACCGGCGCCATCTATGGATTGATGGCGCTGGCGCTGGTTCTTGTGTTTGCCGTCACGCGCGTCATTTTCGTGCCCCAGGGCGAGTTCGTCTCGATGGCGGGGCTTACCCTGGGCACACTGCAACTCGGTCAGACTCCGGGAACCGTCTATCTGCTAGTGGGAGGTGGCTTGCTGGTGGCGGCGGTCGAGATGGTTCAGGCCGCACGCCTGGGTCTGCTACGGCAGCGACTGCCACGCCTCATTCTGGCATGGATCATCTTGCCGGTGGCCATGGCCATGCTCGTGGTCTGGTTGGCACCGCATAAGCTCGGCTCGTGGGTGGAGATGGCGCTGACGTTGGGATTGATCGTACCGGTGGGCCCAATGCTTTACCGCATCGCTTACCGGCCGTTGGCCAACGCCTCGGTGCTCGTACTGTTTATCGTGTCGATGGCTGTCCATTACGCTCTTACCGGCATCGAGTTGGCGATGTTCGGTGGCGAGGGGCTGCGGACCAACGCCATCTCGGACTGGGTGCTTGGAAGCGGATCGATGAAAATTGGCGCGCAGAGCATCTGGGTCGTTTCCGCCAGCGTTGCCTGCATGGTGGTGCTTTGGTTCTTCTTCGAGCGATCCCTCTATGGCAAGGCATTACGGGCCACCGCCATCAATCGTGTCGGCGCGCGTCTTGTCGGTATTTCCACCGATCTGGCCGGACGCACGGCTTTTCTGCTCGCGGCGGCCATCGGCGCACTGTCGGGCCTGCTGATGTCGCCGATTACCACCGTGTACTTCGACAGTGGCTTGATGATCGGCCTGAAGGGCTTCGTCGGGGCGATCCTGGGCGGCATGGTCAGTTACCCCTTGGCCGTGCTGGGTGCGGTCGGTGTCGGCCTGCTCGAATCATTTTCATCGTTTTGGGCCAGCGCCTATAAGGAAACGATCGTCTTCACGCTGCTGATCCCAGTCTTACTTTGGCGATCCCTGACCGCGCGCCATCTGGTGGCGGAGGACGAAGAAGAATGAACCGCTCGACCATGGTGCTTGGCGGAGCCGCCGCGCTGATTGCGGCGGCCCCCTTCCTAATTCCCGATTTTTACGTAAACCTGCTCAACTACGTGGGCATGGCGACATTGGTGGCGCTGGGTTTGGTTCTCCTTACCGGTGTGGCCGGCGTTGTCTCCTTCGGCCAGCAGGCTTTCGTCGGCATGGCCGCTTACACTACGGCGGTACTCACCACGTCGACTCAGCTTTCACCTTGGCTCGGCCTGTTGGCAAGTTTGGCGCTGGTCGCGACCGCGGCAGTGCTGCTCGGAGTGGTGACGCTGCGCCTGTCCGGACACTATCTCTCGATCGGAACGATCGCCTGGGGCATCGCGATCTACTACCTGTTTGGTACTTTGCCGGGTTTGGGCCAGTACTATGGAATCGATAACATTCCACCAATACGAATCGGGGACTTTTCCTTCGATACGCCGCTGACCTTGTATCTGTTGATCTGGTCGGCGACTTTGGCGGCACTGGCGGCGGCGCGCAACCTTTTGGATTCGCGGCCTGGCCGCGCCATCCGGGCATTGCGTTTTCGTAGTGCCATGGCGGAGAGCTTCGGCATCGACGCCGGGGCCCTCAAACTCGTTGTCTTTCTGTATGCCGCGTTGCTGGCCGGCGTCGCCGGCTGGTTGCACGCGCACTTTCTCCGGTTTGTCAGTCCGCATGCCTTTGGCATCAATGCCGGTATCGACTACTTGTTCATGGCGGTGATCGGCGGTGCCGCGCAGGTTTGGGGGGCCGTAGTCGGGGCATCCATCGTCACGCTCCTGCGGGAATGGTTGAAGGATTGGCTGCCGAAGCTTTTCGAGCATACCGGTAACTATGAAACCATTGTCTTCGGTGTGCTCATGACGCTCCTGCTGTTCCGCACCCGCGATGGCCTTACCCCTTACCTGACCCGCTGGTTTCCACCGACGCCACAGCCGGTGCCGCCGCTTGCCACTCCCGTGCTACCGCGCCGCGAGCGGCCACCCGTTGGTACCGTGTTGCTCGAAGCCCAGGGCTTGCACAAGGCTTTCGGGGGGCTCGTGGCGGTCAAGGACATGGGATTACAGTTGCGTGCCGGCGAGATCCTCGGCTTGATTGGTCCGAATGGCGCCGGCAAGACCACGATGTTCAACCTGATCAGCGGCACGCTGGCCAGCGACAGCGGCCTCGTGCGACTGCGCGGCGAACGTATCGACGGACAGGGCGCCCGCGCCATCGCTCGTCTCGGCTTGGTGCGCAGCTTCCAGCATGTGCATCTGGTTTCGCAAATGTCGGTGCTTGACAACGTGGCACTGGGCGCGCATCTGCGTGGTCGTCACGGGACGCTGGCGGCCATGTTGCGTGCCGACCGTCGGGACGAGGCTCAGCTGATGGCCGAGGCCGCCAGGCAGATCGAGCGGGTAGGTCTCGGCGATTCGATGCATAAGGCATCCGGCAGCTTGGCGCTTGGCCAGCAACGAATCGTTGAAATCGCGCGCGCGCTTGCCGCCGACCCTCTCGTCTTGTTGCTGGATGAACCCGCCGCCGGCTTACGCTGGAACGAGAAGCAGGCGTTGGCGGAGTTGCTGAGCAATCTGCGCGCGGAGGGTTTGGCGGTCCTGATCGTCGAGCACGACATGGAGTTCGTGATGGGACTCGTCGATCGACTGGTGGTCATGGATTTCGGCGAAAAACTTGCTGAAGGTCTGCCGCTGGAAATGCAAGCGCACCCCGCGGTGATCGAGGCATATCTGGGAGGAGTCGCATGAAGGCGCCACCATTGCTGCAAGCCACCGACCTGCGCGTGGCTTACGGCAAGATCGAGGCTTTGTATGGGGTGAACCTTCAGGTGGAGCCGGGCTCCATCGTTTCCGTGATCGGCCCGAACGGCGCTGGCAAGACGACACTGCTGGCGGCCTTGATGGGCGTGCTGCCCCTGAGTGGTGGGCGAGTCGAGTTTGCCGGCCGCGACGTTTCCAAACTCTCGGTCGAGGTGCGAGTGGCGCAAGGCTTGTCGCTGGTGCCGGAGCGTCGCGAGTTGTTTGGTGAACTCAGCGTCGAGGACAACTTGCGCCTGGGCGCGTTTGCGCGGCTACGGCGCGGCGAGCGCAATGCCGCCGGCGATCTGGAGAGTATTTACGCGCGCTTTCCGCGCCTGAAGGATCGGCGGCGACAGTTTGCGGCGACGCTGTCGGGGGGTGAGCGTCAGATGCTGGCCATCGGCCGCGCCCTGATGGCAAGACCGAAACTATTGATGCTCGATGAACCGAGTCTTGGCTTGGCGCCGTTGATCACGCGCGAGATACTGCACATCGTGGCTGAACTGCGCGACACTGGCGTCGCCATCCTGTTGATCGAGCAGAATGCCCGCGCCGCGTTGCAGATTTCCGACCTTGGCTATGTTCTTGAGACCGGCGAAGTGGCGCTGCAGGGCAGCGCCACCGAGCTTGCCAATGATCCGCGCGTGATCGAATCCTACCTTGGACTGAGGAGCGCCACACCGGTTGCCCAGACATGATTCGGGCGATCGGGGTGCCAACCAATGACGCTTGATATTGCCTATATCGCCCGTAGTTTCACCGCGGTGGAGAATCGCGACCCGAAGGCCGATGAACTGCTCCGCCGCGCATATGCGGAGACCCATGTGATTCCGGTGATCGGCCTGACCGGCCCCGCCGGCGCCGGCAAGTCCACGCTGCTCGACCACTTGGCGGTGCATTGGGCCGAGTCTGGCGAGCACGTTGCGGTGATCGCGGTGGATCCATCGAGCCCTTATACGGGGGGCGCAGTGCTTGGCGATCGCGTACGCATGGATCGCGCCAGCGGACATCCGCGTGTATTTGTGCGCAGTCTGTCGTCGCGGGGCCACCTGGGAGGTTTGAGTCGCGTGGTGCACGACATGGTGACGGTTTGCGGCGTGCTTGGTTTTTCGCGCGTGATCGTCGAGACGGTGGGCAGCGGGCAATCCGATATCGAAGTCGCCGATCTGGCGGACTGCGTCGTGGTGGTCTCCGTGCCTGGGCTGGGCGATCATGTGCAGGCCGCCAAGGCCGGTATCCTGGAAATTGGCGATGTCTATGTAGTCAACAAGGCCGACCTGCCCGACGCCGAAACGGTGGTGGGAAATCTGTTGACCAACGTGGGTCTCAGCTATCCCGGTGACGGGGGAGTCAATCCGTCGAGCATATCGCCCAGGGGCGCCCTGAAGTCAAGTTCCGCGCAGCACGAGCGCCATGGGCAGCCGGGCGTCGAACCCACTTATTGGCGGCCACCGGTACTGCGTGTCGTTGCGCGCCAGGGCGATGGGGTACCCGAACTGGCGGCGGCGTGCGATGCCTTCCTGGTCTGGCAGCACGAGACGGTGCGCGACACGAATCGCCGCGCCGGCCGCGTGCGGCGGCATTTGCTGCGCCTGGCCATCGCCGAACTGTCGCGAACGGCGGGAGATCGGGCGCAGGCGGCGGCGCTTGACGATGGCGCCCGGGCGCTGAGCAGCGGGCGTTGCACGCCCGACGAGGCCGCGATGGAATGCCTGCGCGCGCTATGCGCCGCCACGCTGGGCGCCGACGCCGGCATCCGGCGGGACTGATTCCATCGCCCGGACAAGGTGCGCCCGATGACGCGGCTGCGTCCCGTGAGCCTTGGCCCGCGTGGCGTCCAGGTCAGCCGTGAAGGCGATGGCTCGATCGTTCTCCGGTCGCCTTTCCCGCTCGCACCATATCCGCGCACCCTGAGCGAAAGACTGAGGCACTGGGCCGCGGTCGCCGGCGACAGGATATTCCTGGCCGAGCGGGATGCGGCGGGCGGCTGGCGCACCCTGAATTATCGCGATACCCTTGCCAGCGTGCGCCGCGTGGCGCAGGCGCTGCTCGATCGGCGATTGTCGCCGCAACGGCCAGTGCTGATTCTGTCCGGCAATGGCATCGAGCATGCGCTGCTCGGCTTGGCGGCGATGCATGTGGGCATTCCGTATGCATCATTGTCGACAAGCTGTTCGCTGCTGTCGACCGACTTCGCGCGGGTGCGGCACGCCTCCAGGATCATGACGCCCGGCCTGGTCTTCGCCGACCATGGCGCGCGCTACGCCGGCGCCCTGGACGCCGCGACCACCGTGGGGACGGAGCTGGTGGTCAGCCACGATCCGCCGCCGGGACAACCGGTCCGCCTTTTTGCGGAACTGCTGGACGCGGAAGCCACGGCCGTCGTCGATGAGGCCGCGAGCCGTGTCGATGCCGACACCGTGGCCAAGATATTGTTCACCTCGGGGTCCAGTGCCGCGCCCAAGGGCGTCATCAACAGCCAACGCATGCTATGCGGCAACCAACAGATGCATCTTCAGGCGTGGCCTTTCCTCGCCGAGAAGCCACCGGTGATCGTCGACTGGGCGCCATGGAGTCACACCTTCGGGGCCAATGCAGTCTTCAACGCGGCGCTTTACAACGGCGGCACGCTGCATATCGATTCGGGCCGGCCGACACCGGAAGAGATTGGCGAAAGTGTCCGGAATCTGACCGATATCCGTCCCACAGTCTTTTTCGGCGTGCCGGTGGTTTTTCAGATGCTGTTGCCTCACCTGGAGCGCAACGCTCATTTCCGCGAGCGTTTTTTCAGCCGGCTCGACATGATGTTCTATGCGGGCGCCACCCTGCCGCCCAAACTCTGGGATCGGTTGCGGCAACTGGCTGTCGACACCTGCGGCGAGCGCATCCTGATGACCACCGGGATGGGCGCGACAGAAGTGGGCGCGACGCTGACGACGGCCAACTGGGATGCGGATCGGGCTGGTGCGATCGGGCTGCCGCTGCCCGGAGTCGAGCTCAAGCTGGTGCCGAGCGGCGGCAAACTGGAACTGCGCGCGCGCGGCCCCACGATTATGCCCGGCTACTGGCGGCAGCCGGAACTGACGGCCAAGGCCTTCGATGATGATGGCTGGTATTGCCTGGGGGACGCCGTCAAGTTCATGGATCCGCTGGCGCCGGAGCAGGGATTGATGTTCGATGGCAGGCTTGCGGAGAACTTCAAGCTGACTACCGGCACCTGGGTCAATGTCGGTCCCCTGCGCGTCCTGGCCAACGACCACTTCGCACCGCTCGTGCTCGACCTGATCATTTGCGGTGAGGATCGCGACGAAATCGGTGCCCTCGTCTTCGTCAATCCGGAACGTTGCCGTGAACTGGCCGGAGGCGCCGCCGGAGCCTTCGCGGGCGACATCGTGACCCATCCGGCCGTGATTCGGGAATTCCAGCGGCGGCTCGATCAGATCTTCAGCGCCGGTACGACCACCAGCAACCGCGTCGCCCGCGCGATATTGATCGCCGACATCCCGCGTGGCTTCGAACTGACCGACAAGAAGACCCTCAGTCACAACGTCGTGCTGCAAGGCCGCAAGCCGGAGATCGTGGAACTATATTCGGCCGCAAACTCATCCCGGGTGTTGGTCGCCCAAGGCCGAGCGACCGGCTCGAATATCGCGGATCGACAAGATCAGGAATGATGGGGCCCTGGTCGAGGACGCCGCCGAGTCAGGGGTCCGTGCTGCCTTTGCTTGCCGATCGCGCGGCAATTCGCCGGGCAGCCTGAGTGATCAGGCGCCCCAGGACTTCCACGCGCGATACCTTGAAGTGCTCGACCAGCGTATCGAGCTGCTCGGCGATGGTGCGATCGAGCACCAGTTCGATGCGCCTGGCGCCGGCTTCCGCCCGCCGCCGCCGGCTTTCGCTTGCGCGAACTGTCGGCGGCACGGGATTCGGTGACCGGGGGCGGCCGCGCCGAGACAAACCGGGCAGGAACGGCTGCTGGGATTCGGGAATCGCGCGGGCAGTCTTCTTGAGCCGGGAACGCTTTGCCTGTCTGGAAGGTGCTGGCGGTTCAACCGAAACCGGAATCGAGAACAAGCTGGTTTCCAGTAATAGCTGATCAGCGCTTTTTTTCTTGCTCACAAGCACCCCTTGATTAATTAATGAAGCCGGCTGCCAATATATCCGAAAAGACTGTTTGGATGATGCGCTGGCCAACGAAAGTCAGTGATGGCGGGACGCCGCTTGGCGGGAATGGCTCAGCCGAGCAGGTCGACCATCGACAGCAGCGCCCGGATGACGCCTGCCATCGCCAGCGCCACGCCGACCGAGAGGGCGACCGAGAAAAAAGCCTCGCGCCGGCCGAGCGCGCGCAGCATGACGGCGAAGGTGGAGACGCAGGGAACGTAGAAAGTCAGGAAAACCAGGAAGGTGACGATCTGCACCCAGTCGAGCAGGATGCCAACGTCCTGGCTGCCCAGTGCCTGGTAGATCATCAGCAAGGACAGTTCCTTGCGCAGCACGCCGAACAGGATGGGCACGCCCAGCACGACGGGCAGCCCGAGCCACCAGTGAGTGATGGGCGCGAGAACGGTATTGATGAAGGTGTCCGCGCCCCAGTGCTGGAGCAGCGCCAAAACGATGCTGCCGGCGATCAGCAGCGGCGTGACGATGGTGACTATATCGCTGGTGCGCACCCAGGTATCGCGCCAGACGGCGTTCCAGCCGGGCAGGGCGTAGGCGGGAATCTCCTGGATCATCCCGGGCGCCGCTTCCGAGTAGCGGCTGGCCAGGATCTTGCCGAGGACGGCAATGACCGCCAGCGTCAGCATGAAAATGGCGAAGACACCCAGTCCGCCGAGATACTTGCCGCCGAGCGCCAGGATGATCGCCGAGCGCGCCGAGCAGGGCACGAAGGTGATCAGCAGGGCCGCGATCAGCCGGTCGCGGCCGCTGGCGGTCGCCGCGGCGGCCGAGATGGCCGGCACGTTGCAGCCCAGGCCGATCAGGAACGGCACGGCGACGCCGCCGTGCAGCCCGATGTGGTGGAAGCCGCGATCGACCACGAAGGCGACCCGGTGCATGATGCCGGCCTGCTCGAGCGCCACCAGCAGGATGACCAGCGGGATCATGTAGGGCACGACGATGCCGATCAGCCCGATCAGGCCGTCGGCGACGGCGTGGAGGACGATGCCGGCGGTCGAGGCGGGTTGCCACGACTGACTCCACTCGACCAGGCGGGCGGAGGTCAGCGCGTCGAGGAAGGCGCTGACCTCGAAGGTGAAGAACAGCACCAGGGCGAACACCGCCAGGCTGCCGAGCAGGCCCCAGCGCGGATGCAGGAACAGGTCGTCGAGCCAGCGTTTCCAGCCTGCTTCGCTCGGCCCGGTCGGGCTGCTGACGCTTTCGAGCAGCACGGCGGCGCGATGGTGGCGGTCGGCGTGCAATTCGTCCGACAAGGGACGCGGCAAGCGCTCTTCCGCCGCCGCCCGTGCCGCCGTCACCGCCGGCAGCAGGTCGGGAAAATGGCTGCCGAGTTCGTGCAGAAAATAGTCGTCGTTTTCGGCGAGTTGGCAGAGCAGCAGCGGGGAAGGGACCTGGAACGCCTCGGCGATCTCGGGACGCACGACCAGCTCGCTCAACCGCCGCAGGCTGTCGACCAGATGCGGGCTGGACGGTTGCGGCAGCGGGCAGATGCGTTGGCGAGCGGCCCGGACGGCGGCGTCGAATAGTGGCCGGATGCCCTTGCCCATGTGGGCGACGGTCGGCACCACGGGCACGCCGAGCTTTTCGCCGAGGGCGCGAATGTTGATGAAAATCCCCTTGGCGCGCGCCTCGTCCATGCGGTTGAGGGCAATCACCATCGGCCGGCCGAGCAGGGACAGTTCCATCGCCAGTTCGAGGTCGCGTTCGAGCATGGTGGCATCCGCCACCTGGATCAGGACGTCGGGCGCGGAAAAGGCGACCGAGGGCTGTTCCGACTCGTGGCGGGCGATGGCCGGCCAGCGGTCGCCCCACAGCAGATACATGAGCACGACCCGGTCGTGTTCGCGCAGATGGTGCAGTGACTCGACATCGGGCAGGTCGACCAGCGAGATCTGGTCGAGGCCGACCTCGACCAGGCATTCCCGGTAGGCGCCGCCGATGCCCGCGAGGCGCTCGTGGTGCACGGCCGGGCTCGATGCCGCCTGGAAGATGCTGCTCTTGCCGGTGCGGCGGCGGCCAACCAGCGCCACCCGGGGGCGTCGCGATCCGCGCAGCAGCGGGCCTTGCAGGGCAATGGTGGCGGTCGTGGCGGTCGTCGGCATGGCGCCGGAGTGTACCAGCCGGCGCCCGACGCGCCGGCCGCGGTTAGCCGCGCCTCTCGGCTTGCCGCGCCAGCAAGAAGGGGATCAGCTTCTCCGGCGGCAGCGGCCGGCAATAGTGGTAGCCCTGGATGGTGTCGCAGCCGAGCGCCTTCATATGCTCGAACTGTTCGCGCGTTTCGACGCCCTCGGCCACCAGGTCGAGGCCGAGCTTGTGGCCGAGCACGATGGTGGCGGAACAGATGGCGGAACCTTTCTCGTCCTCGAGCACGTCGCGGATAAAGCAGCGGTCGAGCTTGAGCCGATGGATCGGCAGTTGCTTCAGGTAGGCCAGCGATGAGTAGCCCGTGCCGAAGTCATCGACGGCGAGCACGATGCCGATTTCGCTGAGGCGGCGCAGGATGGCGATGGTGGCTTCCGGATTGAGCATGGCCGTGCTCTCGGTGATCTCCAGTTCGAGTTCCCCGGGGGCAAGCTCGTAGCAGGCCAGCGCGCCGCGCACGATCGACGGCAACGCCTCTTCGCGCAGTTGCTGGGCCGACAGGTTGACGGCGACGCGGATGTCGCGGATGCCGTGGTCCTTGAAAATCCGCAGCTGCCGGCAGGCTTCCCAGAATATCCAGTCGCCGAGTGGCTGGATCAGGCCGGTTTCCTCGGCCACGGGGATGAAGCGGACCGGCGGCACCGGCCCCCACTTCGGGTGGGTCCAGCGCACCAGGGCTTCCAGGCCAATGACGCGATCGTCGTGCAGGTTGAACTGCGGCTGGAATTCGAGGCGGAATTGCGCGGCGGTCAGGCTCATGCTTTCCAGCGCCTGGCGCAAGGCGGTTTCGATCTTCAATCGCTCCATCGCGGCGGCGTTCATGCTCGGCGCGAAGAAGCGGAAGTTGTCGCGGCCGGCGGCCTTGGCGTGGTACATGGCCGCGTCGGCGTTGCGAATCAGCAGCTCGGCGGTGTCGCCGTCGGCGGGAAACAGGCTGATGCCGATGCTGGGCGTCGAGTAGAGCGAATGCTCGCCGATGCGATAGATCTCGGCCAGGGCACGCCGAAGCTTGCTGGCGATGCCGGTGACCGCCATCGCATCGCCGACATTGGGCAGCACGACCAGGAACTCGTCGCCGCCGAGCCGCGCCGCGACGTCGCTGGCGCGGATGCCGCCGGTCAGTCGCCTGGCCATTTCCACCAGCAAGCGATCGCCGACATGATGACCGAGCGTGTCGTTGATGTCCTTGAAGCGGTCGAGATCGATCAGCAGGATGGCCACGACTTCGCCGTCGCGGCGCGCACCGACCAGTAATCGTTCCAGTTGCACCTGCAGGGCATGGCGGTTGAGCAGCCCCGTGAGCGAATCGTGATGCGCCATGTAGGTCAACCGTTCGGCCGTGGCCCGCTCGGACGCCGGGTCCATGTAGGTGGCGACATGGTGGGTGATATGGCCTTGCTCGTCGCGCAGCGTGGTGAGGGTCGCCTGCGTCGGATAAGGAGTGCCGTCGGGCCGGGCATTCCAGAACTCGCCGCGCCAGACACCGTGTTCGTGCAGCGCACGCCACATCAGGGCGTATTGGTCGATCGGCGTCTGCCCCGAGGCCAGTAGGCGCGGGTTCAACCCGAGCACTTCCTCCTCGGCGCGGCCGGTCATTTTCGCGAAGGCGGCATTGACGGCGATGATGCGATTGTCGCGATCGGTGATCAGCACCGGCTCGCCGGTCTGCTGGAACACCCGCCGCAGCAGGACGGCCTGGTCGCGCGCGGCGATGTCGCCGAGGGCGACGGCCGGCTCGGGTGGCACGGGCGAGGGGGGCTGCGCGGGGCTGTTTCGTTTCATGACTTTCCGTTGGGGGCTCGGATCGTCGCCGATTATCCTCTGTTCATAATGACGGTGTCCAGCGTCGTCGTTCACGGACGCAAGCGAAACACCACCGGCAGCAGCAGTTCGCGCCGGTCGGCGCCGATCAAGCGACTCATGGCGCGGGCCGCGCGCAGCGCCGCCTGGTCGAGCAGATCATGGCCGCTGCCCGCGGCGATGCTGGCGTCGGTGATCGTGCCGTCCGCCGCCAGCGTCAGCAGCAATCGCACTTCGCCTTCCAACCCCAGCCGAATCGCTTCGGGCGGGTAATAGACGTGTTCGGCTAGTTGGCGGCGTGCCGCCGCCGCTGACTTTCGGGGCGCCGCGCCGCGCGCCGCTGCTGCTGTGTCGGTTTTGGCCGGCTTGGTATCGTCGGCCAGCGTGTTCTTCAGCACCGGCTCGGCCGGTGGTGGCCTGTGCAGCGTCGCCTCGATCATGGCGGGCGTTACATCCGGCGGTGCGGGGGTGAACAACATGCCGCCGCCCAGCAGCGTCGCGTGCAGCGAAATCGAGGCGACATAGGCGAGCAGCAGGCGACGTGAAGGCATAATAGGCGTCCATTCTGCAACAGAGCGTCGTGACGTGAGGAAGCCGCTGATATTGCTGGCCGTTGTCTCCGGCCTGGGTTTCGGCATCGCGCGTGCAGCCTTGCCCGATCCCGTCGCCTTCGGCGTGGCGGTCGAACTGGGCAAGGTCGAGGCCGCGCGCGGCTGGCTGGATGAAGGCCTGCCCCCCGACACCGAGGCGGACCGCATCGGCACGGGCCTGATGATCGGCGCCTGGGAAGGCAATATTCCCATGATGGAACTTTTCCTGTCGCGTGGCGCCGACATCCACCATGTCAATCGGCACGGCGAACAGGCGCTGCAACTGGCGGCCTGGCGCGGCCAGATCGAGGCCGTGCGCTGGCTGCTCGACCACGGGGCCAGCGCCAGTCGCGCCGGCAAGGCGTGGAGTGCGCTGCACTACGCGGTGTTCGCCGGCCACGAGGACATCGCCAGGCTGTTGATGGCGCGCGGCGCCGACATCAACGCGCGGGCGCCCAACGACGCCACTGTCCTCATGATGGCGGCGCGGGAAGGCCGCGAGCCACTGGCACGGGCACTGGTCGAGGCGGGCGCCGACACGCGGCTGAAAAACGACCGGGGCGACACGGCGTTTTCCTTGGCCATGCGCAACGGCAACCTGCGCATCGCCAGCCTGGTGTCGCCGCGCGAGGAATTCGCCGAGGCGGTC
The DNA here is from genome assembly GCA_016704145.1 of Rhodocyclaceae bacterium. GTDB lineage: Bacteria > Pseudomonadota > Gammaproteobacteria > Burkholderiales > Rhodocyclaceae > Fen-999. The sequence goes on from JADJAS010000002.1 coordinate 142,999, forward strand.
AAGGCGCCGCCGGAGCGATATCCGCCGCAGCGCAAGTCGGTGCCGGCGCCGTCCGAAATCACGCGCCTGCTCAAGAAACTGCGCGAGGCGGAGGCGGCGGGTCAGCCGACGGAGGCGGCGCGTCAGGTGCTGATGGATGCCATCGACAAGTTCAGGAAGGAGGCCCGGCCGTTCGACAAGCTTGGCGCCTTCAATCCCAAAGTCAGCCGTGGCAAGGCGCTGATGATCACCGCCAGCCGCTCGGGCAGCGGTGAGCGGGCCGAAGTGGTGGCGACCACGCCGGCGCGCATGGCGTGGAATTACGAAGAATCCCGCCTCGCCGATCTGACGGAGCTGATGCGTCGGCTAGACGAGGCGGAGAAGGCCGGCCGGCCGAAGGCCGAGCTGGCGAAACTGCGCCGGGAGGTCCAGGAGGCCTACCGGCGCATGAAGGGCGATTAGAGCGCCCTAGACCGCCGCCAGCGCCTGGTCGAGGTCGGCTCTGATATCGTCGATGTGCTCGAGGCCGATCGACAGCCGCACCATATCGACGCTGACGCCGGCCTTGGCCATTTCCTCCGGCGAAAGCTGGCGGTGCGTGGTGCTGGCCGGGTGGCAGGCCAGCGACTTGGCGTCGCCGATATTCACCAGCCGCGTGATCAGCTTGAGCGCGTCCTGGAAGCGCGCGCCGGCTTCCATGCCGCCGCCCGCACCCTTGACGCCGAACGACAGGATGCCCGAGGCGCGGCCGCCCATGTACTGGTTCGTCAGGCCGTTTTCCGGGTGGTCGGCAAGGCCGGCGTATTTGACCCAGCTGACCTTCGGGTGCGTCTTGAGGAACTGCGCGACCGCCAGCGTGTTGTCGCAGATGCGGTCCATGCGCACCGGCAGCGTCTCGATTCCCTGCAGGATCAGGAAGCTGTTGAAGGGCGAAATCGCGGCACCCATGTTGCGCAAGGGCACGACGCGGGCGCGGCCGATAAAGGCGGCCGGGCCGAGCGCCTCGGTGTAGACGACGCCGTGGTAGGACACGTCGGGCGTGTTCAGGCGCTTGAAGCGCTCCTTGTGTTCGGCCCACGGGAACTTGCCGGAATCGACGATGGCGCCGCCGATGCTGGTGCCGTGGCCGCCGAGGTATTTGGTCAGGGCGTGCACGACGATGTCGGCGCCATGCTCGAACGGACGGCACAAGTAGGGCGTCGGCACGGTGTTGTCGACGATGAGGGGGATTCCGGCCGCATGGGCGATCTCGGCCAGCGCGCCGAAGTCGACCACGTTGCCAAGCGGGTTGCCGATCGATTCGCAGTAGATGGCCTTGGTGCGGCCGTCGATCAGCGGCTTGAACGAGGCCGGATCGCGGTAGTCGGCGAAGCGTGCCTGGATACCCAGTTGCGGTAGGGTATGGGCGAACAGGTTGTAGGTACCGCCATACAGCGTGCCGACCGAGACGATGTTGTCGCCGGCCTCGGCGATGGTCTGGATGGCGTAGGTGATCGCCGCCATGCCCGACGCCACGCCCAGTGCCCCGATGCCGCCTTCCATCGCCGCCAGCCGCTGTTCGAGCACGGCCGTGGTCGGGTTCATGATCCGCGTGTAGATGTTGCCGGCGACCTTGAGGTCGAAGAGGTCGGCGCCGTGCTGGGTATCGTCGAAGGCGTAGGACGTGGTCTGGTAGATCGGCACGGCCACGGCCTTGGTGGTTGGGTCCGGGCTGAAGCCGCCGTGAACGGCGAGCGTCTCGAGTTTCATGTGTTTTCCTTATGGGCGGTTGAGTGGCGGTTATTCTGGCACGGTTGGCCTTGGCCTGCATGATAGGATGCCACCCCCGCCATGCACGATCTTCAGCACCTTTTCTCCGAGACCGGACCGCTCGCCAGGACTATTCCCGGCTACCGGTTGCGGCCGCAGCAGGTGGAAATGGCCGGGCGCATCGCCGCCGCCATCGCTGGCAACAAGGCGCTGGTGGCCGAAGCCGGCACGGGCACGGGCAAGACCTTCGCCTACCTGGTGCCGGCGCTGCTTTCCGGCGGCAAGGTCGTCATTTCCACGGGCACCAAGACGTTGCAGGACCAGCTGTTCAACCGCGACTTGCCGATGGTGCGCGACGCCCTGGGCCTGCCGGCCACCATCGCGCTGCTCAAGGGCCGCGCCAACTACGTCTGCCCCTATCACCTGGAGCGGACCGAGAAGGAAGGGCGCTTCCAGAACCGCGCGGAAGCGGGCCACATCCGCATCATCGCCCGCTTCGCCAAGGCCACGCGCACGGGCGACAAGGCCGAGCTGTCGGCCGTCCCCGAAGATTCCGGCGCCTGGGCGCAGGCCATCTCCACGCGCGACAACTGCCTGGGCCAGGACTGCCCGCATTACAAGGCCTGCTTCGTCGTCGCCGCGCGGCGCGAGGCGATGACCGCCGATGTCGTCGTGGTCAATCACCATTTGTTCTTCGCCGATGTCATGCTGCGCGACGACGGCCTGGGCGAACTGCTGCCAGCCTGCAACACCGTGATTTTCGACGAGGCGCACCAGCTGCCGGAAGTCGCGGGCCTGTTCTTCGGCGAGGCGGTGGGCACGGCGCAGGTCGTCGAGTTGGCGCGCGACACGCGGCTGGAAGCGATCGCCGGCGCCAAGGATTACGCGCCGCTGCCGGAAGCCTGCCGCGCGCTGGAAAAGTCGGCCAAGGACTTTCGCCTTGCCTTCCATCGGGAAGGCTTGCGGCTCTCCGAAGCGCAGTGGCGGGAACATCCGCAAGCCATCGAGGCGCTGGCGGCGCTCGAAGGCGAACTCGGCGAGTTCATGCGTCATCTGGATATGCAGGCGACGCGCTCCGAGGGCCTCGCCAATTGCCTCGCCCGCGCCCATGACATCGCATTGCGGCTGAAACGCTGGCTTCAGCCTCCGGCCGTACAAGACGACGAGGAAAACGCCTTCATCAAGTGGGTCGAGGTGTCGACGTATTCAGTGACACTCAACTTGACGCCGCTCTCGGTGGCGAACATCTTCCAGCGCCAGATGGAGGGCCATCCTCGTGCGTGGATCTTCACCTCGGCGACGCTGGCGGTGGGGCAGGACTTCGCCCATTACCGGAACGAACTGGGGCTGGCCGAGGCCGAAGCCGGCCTGTGGGGCTCGCCCTTTGACTATGGCAGCTGCGCGCTGCTCTACGCGCCGCCGGAGATGCCCGACCCGAACAGCCCTTACTATCATGAAGCGGTGCTAGAAGCGGCCTGGCCGGCGATCCGCGCTTCCGGCGGCCGCGCCTTCGTGCTCTGTACCAGCTTGCGCGCGATGCGCCGCATCCACGAACTGCTCAAGGAACGCATGGAGCGCGACGGCCTCGACTTCCCGCTGCTGCTCCAAGGCGAGGGCTCGAAGACCGAGCTGCTGGAGCGCTTCCGCTTCCTCGGCAACGCCATCCTGGTGGCCAGCCAGAGTTTCTGGGAGGGCGTGGACGTGCGCGGCGAGGCGCTCTCGCTTGTCGTTATCGACAAGCTGCCCTTCGCCCCGCCCGACGATCCGGTGCTCTCGGCGCGCATCGATCATCTCAAGCGCCAGGGCCGCAACGCCTTCTTCGAATACCAGTTGCCGCGCGCGGTGATCAGCATGAAGCAGGGCGCCGGGCGGCTGATCCGCGACGAGACCGACCGCGGCGTGCTGATGGTCTGTGATCCGCGCCTGATCAACAAGCCCTACGGCCGGCGCATCTGGCAGAGCCTGCCGCCGATGCGCCGCACCCGCGACATCGCCGAGGTGGAGGCGTTTTTCGAGAACCGGGAGTCTTGAGCCAGGCGCCTATCTATGCGCTACGGGAATGGCGCGCTACGTACTGACGCAGCACACCGTCCATGCGTGATTGCCAGCCTTCGCCCGTGGACTTGAAGTAGGCAACGACCTCGGGGTCCGCTCGATTGATGGGTTGGGCATCTACTTCTTAGGCCGGTACCCTTTTCCCGCAGCCACCAACATCAATCAACATCTCCATGTAGTTGTCCGAAGTGAGGTTTTTGACAATTACCGATGTTGACGTGGTCTCGCGCAGCGTCCCCTGCAACGACGGGTTGGACGTCTTGGCGATACTGGACATCTAACTCCTGAAAATGTACAGTAACACGTACATTTCAGGAGACGCCCATGGACGCGATTACTTACACCACTGTTCGTGCAAACCTCGCCAGCGCAATGGATAGGGTTTGTAATGACCACGAAGCTTTGATTATTACGCGCAACGGAGAACAGTCCGTTGTGATGCTCTCGCTCGAAGATTTTAAAGCGCTTGAGGAAACCGCCTATCTGCTGCGCACGCCCGCCAACGCCAAGCGACTTCTCTCCGCCGTTGCGCAGCTGAACGCAGGCAAGGGCGTTGAGCGAAAGCTGACAAAGTGAAGTTGATCTTCGCAGACGAGGCATGGGAAGACTACCTGTATTGGCAAAAGCAAGACAAGCGGATGGCGGAGCGGATCAACAAATTGATTCGGGAGGCACAACGTGAACCATTTGGCGGCGTGGGTAAGCCAGAGCCGCTGAAGCACGCGCTATCGGGCTTTTGGTCGCGGCGAATTACTGATGAGCATCGCATGGTGTATCGCGTCGTGAATGATGCGCTGGAAATTGTGCAACTTCGGTTCCACTACTGACTCTAAGGACACGCTGATTTATTCGCAGATCGGCGGATCGAAGTACTGATGTGTCTGCGAGAATCAAGGTACTGAAGGTTGAGCGGAACTTGGCGATGCAAACGAGCTTTTCTGAACTCGAATACTCGGGCAAGAAGAAGATGACGCGGCGCGACCGGTTTCTCGGCGAGATCGAAGGGTGACGCCGTGGTCGGCGATTGTTGCCGAGATCCAGCCGTTCTACCCCAAGGGTGCGTTCTGGTTGCCCCGTCGGCGTACTGGCGCCATGCGGCGCAGCGGCGCGATCCTGAATTGCGTTGTGCTCGCGCCCGGCGCGACGAGGAATTGATCAGTGAGATCGAGCGCGTCTGGCAGGTCAATCTGCAGGTCTATGGTGCGGACAAGGTCTGGCGACAGCTCAATCGAGAAGGCATTGCCGTTGCGCGTTGCACCGTCGAACGCCTCATGCGTCAGCAAGGATTGCGCGGCGCCATGCGGGGCAAGTCGGTGAAGACGACGCGCCCGGATCCGGCTGTGCCGTGCCCGCTGGACCGCGTGAATCGGCAATTTTCGGCAACCCGGCCGAATCAGTTGTGGGTGACCGGCGCTGCGCGGCTTCATCGCGCAGCGTCCAGCGACCGAAGGGAGCGAGGTCGAGCGCCATGTTAGGGGGGCGGCCGCGCGCAACCACTTTGGATAGCTCTGCAACCGAAAGCATAGGCGTAGAACGGTGAATGATTCGGTGACAGTTGGAGCACAAGACGGCTAAATCATTGAGCGTCGTTGTGACTGATTCGGCGGATGCCGATAGGGGCACCAGATGATGGACCTCACAGAAACCTTCCCCAAGGGCAGCGACGTAAGCGCCACAAAGGGAGAATGCCGTCCTCTTTCCGTTCGGGATACCTTGGACGACCCAGACCGTGTTTCCGACAGCCTTCTTGAGAACGCCAAACTTTCGGCTCAGAAACCGGAGTTCGTCGGAGGACTCAAGTTCGTAGCCCATTGTTTTGGCGCTGTGATATGCGATGAAGTGTTCCATAGCGAAAATGACAAGCCCCTAACGCAAAAGTCAGCGGCGCCGGAACGGCGTCCGCTGGACTGCCGGGTTAGGGGTCAAAAAACGATGCTACGCCACCCGTACCTCGACATGACGCCCCAGCGCACGCGCCGCCGCCTCGATCTGGTCGAAGCGCGACGCGTGATTGAGATCGAAGAGACGATCAACCTGCGGCAGGTGCCAGCCCAGACGGCGAGCCAGATCGGCCTTGCGCAATCCTTGCTCGGTCATGGCTTGATAGATGCCCAACTTGGCGCATTCCAACGCCGACGGGCGAACCGTGGGACGGCCATCGGCAGCAGACGGCATGGGCAAGGGCTTGCGATCACCCACATAAAACGCCAAGGCGGATTCCAACGCATCAACTGCCTGCAACAGCGCCTCGTCCTCATCTGCACCGAAGGTAATCGCTTCCGGCACATCGGGGAATGTCACCAGCACGGTGCCGTCGTCAGGGGTGAGGGTTACGGGGTATTCAAACATGAGTCCTCCTTATTTCAATCCAAGCTGGCGCTTGATGGCGGCTTCCAGCCCTTTGCCGAGTTCTGTCGTTCCGTGCATCGGCAACACCGATTTTTTACCGTTCAGGAACACATTCAGATGCGAACCCTTACCCTGCGTGAAAGTCGCGCCTTGCTGTTCGAGCCACTTCTTCATCTGTTTCGAGTTCATGAAACGAATAATAAACACTTCTGTTGCGTTTGTCAAGGAAAAAGCAACATAAATGTTTTACTTAACGGGGTAGTGAAATGCCGTTTGAAGAAGTAACGATAGGCGATGCGCGCTTGATCCTTGGCGATTGCCGGGAAGTCACTCCTTGGTAAGGGCCTAACGTTTGAATTCACCGGCCTTGCGCGGCTTTAACCCCATAACTCTGCCAATGCTTGGCGCGAGTACGAAGCCCCTTTTGTGACCTTGGCGAATGAGATGGGCATGATGACCCTTGAATGGCTAACGTTTGAGGTAACCGGCTGCCGGAGCGCGAAGCGCGGAGGGAACCCGCAAGCGCAGCTTGCGGGCGGTCCGGTTGACCGATGGGTTGGGCACCTTGTCAGGTATGGCTGGCCTCAGCATGCAGCTTTAGCCCAAGGGCACCAATTACCTTAAGGATTGTGTCGAAGCCGGGGCTACGCTCCCCGGAAAGTGCCTTGTAGAGGCTTTCGCGGGAAAGACCCGCGTCTCGGGCCACTTGGGCCATGCCCTTCGCACGGGCAATATCTCCAAGAGCCTTAGCGATGAAGGCGGCATCGCCATCCGCTTCTTCTAGGCAGGCTTCGAGGTAAGCAGCCATCTCCTCCGGAGTTCTGAGGTGTTCTGCAACGTCATAACGAGTGGTAGCGGTCTTTGCCATAGCGACTACTCCGAAAGGTTCAGCGCGAGACGCAAGGCTGCCTTGATATCTTTGGCTTGAGTGCTCTTGTCTCCGCCAGCCAGGAGAACGATTAGCTCTCGCCCTCGCTGCTTGAAATACACCCGATAACCGGGACCGTAGTTGATTCGCAACTCGGAAACGCCCTCGCCAACAGGCTCAACGTCGCCAGGGTTGCCAGCGGCCAGACGCTCAATTCTCGCCTGAACCCGCGCACGCGCCTGGATGTCGCGGAGTGCATCGAGCCACTGGACGAAGATGTCGGTTTTCCGAATTTCGATCATAGAAGCACTGTAGCCATGCGGCTACATATTGTCAATCGGGACCACGGCGCTGAAAGGTGCCCAACGTCTGAATTCACCGGCCTTGCGCGGCTTTATGCGCAAGGTCCGGTGGAATGATGGGTTGGGCCACTGTTGTAACCACAAAAAACTTGACGTGACTTTCTTTTCGTAACTACAATAAGCGCATGATCGTCTGGGACAAAACCAAGCGCGAGAAGAACCTCAAGGCTCACGGCATTGACTTGGCTGAGGTCGGTTGCGTATTCGATGCCCCAATGGTCACGGTGGAAGACGAACGTGAGCAGTACGGCGAACAACGACTGCAAAGTTTGGGCTGGTTTCGCAACCGCGTTGTCTTCCTTGTATGGACGGAGCGCAATGACAGCGCTCGGGTAATTTCCTGTCGTTACGGTGACAAACATGAAACGCGCGCCTACTTCGAAGCCCTCGACCTTTAGCAAGGAACAGATGGCGGCAGCCATTGCGGCCGCACCCGACAAGGTGACTGACCCCGACTGCCCATACGACCCGAACGATGCAGCCGCGGTAAAAGCGTTCTGGGCAAAGGGCAAAGTTCGCCTGCCGGGCCAACGTGGCCCGCAAAAGCAACCCACCAAGGTTGCGGTAACGGTGCGATACAGCCCTGAGGTCGTGGAGTATTTTCGAGCGACCGGCGAAGGCTGGCAGACCCGCATGAACGATGCATTACGGGCGTATGTGAAACGGCACCGCGCAGCGTAACTCCTCGGCATCTCAGTGGCCCAACGTTCGAGGTCAGGGGCGCTGCGCGGCTTTATCGCGCAGCGTCCCCTGCACCGCAGGGTTAGCCGTCGGTGCGCGGTGAAACGACATATACGCGCCCCATTTCTGGCGCTCCAACTTCTGCCTTAACCAAGACCGGACGAATCCAAATTCGCTTGATGCTCAACAGTTGCGGACCATGACGTTGGTTTCGCCAGTGCCCGCGGCGCCAGTGGGACTTGGTGAACTCCTTGGAACCATCGCCGTCCGTGACGGGGTGAGGAAACAGCGCGCCACAATACCGGACAACAGCGTACCCCTCGGCCGTGAGCGACTGCTTGGCCAGTTGTTTCTGATTGGGCTTGCCTCGTCCGCCCCAAGGTTGGCGAGTTCAGGCGGAATCGAGATTTGGACTCCGGGAAGATTCGATGCTTCCTCACTGCCGCGCGATAGGGTCAACTCGATGACAATCGTTCCCACAGCATCTTGAAAGATGTACGCGCCGTCGACAAACTCGGGTGATACACGTCCTGGGTCGTCGAGAGCGAGATCGGCTTGGAGCCCGAAGTGCAAAAAGAATGCGCGGTACGGAAGATGCAAACCCTCGAACGAAGAGCTTGTAACGTCAGTGAGCCGAAACGCTGATACGAGATTCGGGGATAGCTCAAAAATCTGCCTCCCGAAGCGTACCCATGCGGCATGAATAGCAGCAGTGCGCGTAGCCCGCATGGCATTTGCCTGAAGAATCGGCCAGTGGTCCGGCGGCTGCGTCGTGGTGATGACATCGAGTTGCGGCACCAATAGCCGAATGCGCCATCGCGAGGTTCGCGTATGACCAGTGCAACAACTCGCCAACGGTTTTGATTTCCATGCGTCAGGCCCAACGTGGAGCTTACCGGCTCCGGGCAGATTCATCGCCCGGAGTCCGGGTAGAGCGGAGGGTTGGAGGGCGCGATGACCTACGAAGAAAAGGCATTGGAAATACTCCGCGCAATGGCGCACCTGGCCGCCGAAGGCAAGAGCCTGACCATCGCCGAGGATTGGGGCTTTGGATCGACCACAGTGATTGACCAGGACGGCGCGCATACGCACGTTGGATACGACGGCTACGACGACGAGCAGCGGGGGCTTGAAGCGCTGGTGGACGGACTGCATAGCCTGTTGGTTGAAAAGCGCGGGCTGTCATTGGCTAAGCCCTCCAACGTAGAGCTAACCGGCGCTGCGCGGCTTTATCGCGCAGCGTCCAGCGACCGAAGGGAGCGAGGTTGAGCGCCATGTTAGAGGTGGCGTTACAGAATGCCTCAACGCCAGAATTTCCCGGACGAATATATTGGCCCGTTGGGGTGTGGTCGCTCATGAAATGGCGGCTGCGGAATGGCGATAAATTCTTGGGCTTTTTTGTCCGCCGAAAAGCGGGCAAAGCCGTTCCTGCGAAGAGCCGCTTCAGCTTCGGCGACTGAAGGAAAAGAGAGTCGGTCAAACACACCGGAGGTGTCACCAAAGAAAAACACTGTGCAGCCGTCTGGGTTTTCGTCGATTAGTGCCCAGTTCTGCTGGAGAAACTCAACAATCTTGAACCAGTAATCCCGGCTGCGGATTTCGACGGGCGTTTCGTTGAAGGGCATATGAACCTCTAACGTTCCGCATGAGGGGCGCACGGCGGCTTTATCGCCGGGCGTCCCTCTCGATGCGGTTGTTGGGCCTCGCGGCCAGAAGGAGGAATGATGGAAACACTGATTCGAGCACAGCGGGAGCTTTGGAACGACACCATTGAGATTAACTTCGCGCACCGAAAGCCAACCCCTGGTGTGATTTGCGTCGCGGAGCCGTTAGTGTTCAAGGAGCAACAAGAAGGACTGTTCTTTGAACCAGCACTGCGCTTGAATACCGGAGAGGCGCAGCGGCTCATGGATGAATTGTGGGACTGCGGATTGCGCCCAAGCGAAGGAACTGGAAGCGCCGGCAGCCTGCGGGCGACAGAGAAGCATCTGACCGACATGCAGCGGATCGCGTTCATGCTGCTTGAGAGGCCTAACGTAGAGGTCACCGGCGCTGCGCGGCTTTATCGCGCAGCGTCCGGTGGACCGCCGGGTTGGAGCCCTGAGCGGCCATGACCCAAAGGGTCTGCATTTCTATCTGCACCACTGTTGCTCACAGGGAACACCGTCGTGATTTCCATCCATTTTCACTCCCGGGCAGTTCTTTAGGAAATACGTTGCCTCTGCGCACGATGTCATTTGCGAGCAGTAGGTGCGGCCATCGCACTTGAACTGCGTTTCAGCAGTGGGGTTTCGTTCAACTGATGTTCGATCATTGATTTCGACCGTGCTCTCAGAAGCGGCCTGGACAGTGCGGCCGGATTGATATTTTGTGTAGCCCTGCCAAGCCAAGAACCCAAGGACTGCAACAATGACGAGACGCTTCATAGGGTGGCTCCGGGCCTTGGGCTCCAACGTTTAGTGGACACACAAAGCGGTGTATATTGCGTTCGCATGATGTGCCTAAATTTAGTGGTAATAGCGCAACATTCTGATAATAAATAGTTCATTTATCCTGATTCCCATTATGGCACCTGCGGAAGCCCCTGTTTCTGGCGCTGCGCCGAAGCTCCTCGATCAAGTCCGTGCACGCATCAGGGTCAAACATTACAGCATCCGCACGGAAGATCAATATGTCTTCTGGATAAAGCGCTTCATTTTGTTCCATGGCAAGCGGCATCCGCGCGACATGGGGGCCGTTGAGGTCGAGGCGTTCTTGAGCGATCTGGCGGTGACTGGCGGCGTGGCGGCCGCCACTCAGAACCAGGCGCTTGCCGCCTTGCTATTCCTCTATCGCGAGGTGCTGCAGATCACGTTGCCGTGGCTGGACGGCGTGACCCGCGCCAAGCCTTCGCGGCGCCTGCCGGTGGTGCTGACGCCCACCGAGGTGCGCGCCGTGCTCGACCGCATGGACGGCATGTACGGCCTGATGGCGCGCCTGCTTTACGGCACGGGCATGCGGCTGATGGAGGGCGTGCGCCTGCGGGTGAAGGATGTGGATTTTGGCCGCAACGAGATTTTGATCCGCCATGGCAAGGGGGCGAAGGATCGGGTGACGATGCTGCCGGCGGCGCTGGCGGCGCCCTTGCAGGAGCATCTGGCGCGGCGGCGGGTTGTTTACGAGGACGACCTGCGCGACGGCAGGGCGGAGGTGTGGTTGCCGGATGCGCTGGCGAAGAAGTATCCGAACGCGGCCACCGAGTGGGGCTGGCAGTTTGTGTTCTGTTCGGGCAGTCATTCGACCGATCCGCGCAGCGGCCGGGTGCGTCGTCATCACGTTGATGAGAAGCTGTTGCAGCGGGCGATGAAGAAGGCGGTGACCGCCGCGCAGTTGCCCAAACCGGCCACACCGCACACGCTGCGGCATTCGTTCGCCACACACCTGCTCGAAGGCGGGCACGACATCCGCACCGTGCAGGAACTGCTGGGCCACAGCGATGTTTCGACGACGATGATCTACACCCACGTGCTGAACAAGGGCGGGCGCGGGGTGACGAGTCCGCTCGACCGCCTGTGAAAGTCAGTGCCGGCGGCACGCCGGCGCGGCTGCTTTGCACATCGATCGCCTTGTGGTAAAACGCAGCGGCTATCGATGTCGCGCCAGGGTCGGCGCCGGAGGGGAGCCATGCTGGTCGTTACCGTTTCGCCGAAGTTTCAGGTGGTCATGCCGCGACGGCGCGGCGAGGCGGATGCCGTGCCCGGCGTGCGCCATGCGCGGCGGCGGGACTGAGCGGCCGATGGAATCGCTTGACGTTTTGCTGGCCGACCGCCCGCACCTGTTTTCCCCCGCCACGGTGAAAGTCAGTCGTGGCGACACGCTGCGCATGGCCGAACTGATCGCCGCCGTCGAGCGCGTCGCCGCGCTGCCGGAGTACCAGGCTCGGGTGCTCGCCTGGGCGCCGGAGATCGCCCGTCACGCGCCGGCCAATCGCGGCGTCTTCTTCGGTTACGACTTCCACCTGACGCCCGAAGGCCCGAAGCTGATCGAGATCAACACCAACGCCGGCGGTGGGCTGTTGGCTGCCGTCCAGGTGCCCGGCAACGCCCTGGAAGCCGAATACGTCGCGATGTTTCGCTCCGAGTGCGCAAGTAAATTGCGCGCGATGGCCATCGTCGATGAAGCGCCGGCGTCGCAGTTTCTGTATCCCGAGTTCCTGATGTTCCAGGCGTTGTTCGCGCGGCACGGCATCGCGGCGGCGATCTGCGCGCCCGACGAGCTGGCCTGCCGCGACGGCCGGTTGTGGCATGGCGAGACCCGGCTAGACCTTGTCTACAACCGCTTGACCGATTTCGCGCTGGCGGCGCCCGCCAATGCCGCCTTGCGCCAGGCCTACCTGGACAATGCCGTCGTGCTGACGCCGCATCCGCGCGGACATGCCTTGTATGCCGACAAGCGCAACCTGACTTTGCTGTCCGATGACGCCTTGCTGGCTTCGTGGGGCGTCGATGCGGCGACGCGGGCAGTGCTTGCCGCCGTGGTACCGAGGACGGAACTCGTGACGTCGAGCGATGCCGAAGGTTGGTGGAGCCGGCGCAAGGAGTTGTTTTTCAAACCGGCGACCGGCTATGGCTCCAAGGCGGCCTATCGTGGTGACAAGATGACCCGGCGGGTATTCGACGAAGTTCTGGCGGCGGATTACGTGGCGCAAGCGCTGGTGCCGCCGTCCACGCTTGAACTCGAATTGCCGGACGATGGCGATGCCGGCGACGATCGGCATGTCGAGCTCAAGGTCGACGTGCGTTGTTATGCCCATGCCGGCAGGGTTCAATTGATCGCGGCGCGTCTGTGGCAGGGCCAGACTACCAATTTCCGCACCCCGGGCGGGGGATTCGCAAAAGTGAGAATCGAATGAGGATGTTCGGGTTCGCCGGCTATTCCGGCGCCGGCAAGACGACGCTGATCGAGCAGCTGATTCCGCGCTTCGTCACGCGCGGGCTCAAGGTGTCGATGATCAAGCACACGCACCACAACTTCGACCTCGACAAGTCAGGCAAGGACTCGTTTCGCCACCGCGAGGCGGGCGCGACGGAAGTGATGCTGGTCTGCGACCGGCGCTGGGTGCTGATGCACGAACTGCGCGGACAGCCCGAACCGACCTTCGAGCAGCAAATCGCCAATCTGTCGCCCTGCGACCTGCTGCTCGTCGAAGGCTACAAGGAAACGCCCATTCCGAAGCTGGAAGTGCATCGGCCGGCCAATGGCAAGCCGTTCATTTGGCCCGAGAATGCCAGCGTGCTGGCGGTGGCGACGCCGGCGGCGGCCGATCTGCCGCGCGATTGCCCGCTGCCGTGGCTGGACTTGAACGATCATGACGCCATTGCGGCGTTCATTCTGGAGAAAGTCGGATTGTGAACATGTTGAGTTTTGACGAGGCACAGGCCCGCCTGCTCGATGCCGCGCGGAAGGTCAAGGGCGTGGACCGCGTGCCGCTGGCGGACGGCCTGGGCCGGGTGCTGGCCGAATCGATCAGGTCTTCGCTCGACGTGCCGCCGCTCGACAACAGCGGCATGGATGGCTATGCCGTGCGCTGCGCCGATGTGCCCGTCGCGGGCACCGCATTGCGCATGGCGCAGCGCATTCCCGCTGGCAGTGTCGGCCATGCGCTGGAGCCGGGCACGGCGGCGCGGATTTTCACCGGCGCGCCGGTGCCGGCCGGCGCCGATGCCGTGGTCATGCAGGAACTCTGTGAGCGAGGCGGCCACGGTGCCGAAGGCATGGTCATCGTCAATCACGTGCCCGCGCGGGACGACAATATCCGCCGCGCCGGCGAGGACATCCGCAAGGATGCCGAGGTGCTGGCGGCGGGCACGATGCTGACCCCCGCCGCCATCGGCATGGCCGCCTCGGTCGGCGTGGCGCAGTTGCCGGTGCTGCGCCGGCTGTCGGTGGCCGTGCTGTCCACCGGCGACGAACTGGCGACGCCCGGCGAGCCGTTGCCGCCGGGCGCTATCTACAACTCCAATCGCTACCAATTGACGGCATTGCTGAAGAGCATGGGCTGCGTCGTCGAGGACTTCGGCAACCTGCCCGACAGTCTCGATGCCACGCGCGCGGCGCTGCGCAAGGCCGGCGCGCTGCACGACCTGGTGATTACCTCGGGCGGTGTTTCGGTCGGCGAGGAGGATCACGTCAAGCCGGCGCTGGAAGCGGAAGGCGAACTGTCGCTGTGGAGCATCGCCGTCAAGCCGGGCAAGCCACTGGCCTTCGGCAGGGTCGGTCAGGCGGATTTCGTCGGCCTGCCCGGCAATCCCGTCTCGGCCTTCGTCACCTTCAGCCTGCTGGTGCGGCCGTTCATCCGCAAATGCCAGGGTGCGCGCGAGTTGCTGCCGCAAGGGCGGACGATGATTGCCGGTTTCGAGTGGGCGAAGCCCGGTAACCGCCGCGAGTTCCTGCGCGTGCGCATCGGCGCGGACGGCCGCCTGGAGCGTTATGCCAACCAAAGCTCGGGCGTGCTGACCTCGTGTGTGTGGGCCGACGGCCTGGCCGACATCGCCGCCGGGATGAAAGTCAGCCCCGGCGACACGCTGCGTTACCTCGCTTTCGCGGAGATGCCATGATGGTGAAAGTGCTCTACTTTGCCGGCCTGCGCGAGGCACTCGCCACCTCGGGCGAGGAAATCCGGTTGCCGGCCGGCGTGGCCAGCGTCGCGGCGCTGCGCGACCACGTGGCGGCGCGCGGCGAACCGTGGGCGCAACTGGCGCGGACCAGGAATTTGCGTTGCGCGGTCAATCACGCCATGGCCGGGTTCGACGCGGCGGTGCGGGATGGCGACGAGGTGGCTTTCTTCCCGCCGGTGACGGGAGGCTGACATGACGGTGTCCGTTCAGGAAGCCGATTTCGCTGTCGGCGCCGAGATCGAGGCGCTGGGCGCGGGAACAGACAACGCCGGTGCGGTCGCCAGCTTCGTGGGCATGGTCAGGGGCGGCGAGATTCTCGCCATGACGCTCGAACATTACCCCGGCATGACCGAGAAGGCCCTCGCGGAAATCGTCGCCGAGGCGCGGCGACGCTGGGCCTTGCTGGGGGTGCGCGTCATCCACCGGGTCGGCCGGCTGCTGCCGGGCGAGCGCATCGTCTTCGTCGCCGTCTCGTCGACCCACCGCCACAACGCCTTCGCCGCTTGCGAATTCATCATGGATTACCTGAAAACGCAGGCGCCATTCTGGAAGCGGGAAGACACCGCCTCGGGCGGCCGCTGGGTGGATGCCCGCGAGTCGGACGACGCGGCGCTCGCCCGCTGGCGCGGCGCTTAGCCGGCCACGCCGCCGTCCCGCGGCCGATTTATTTCTTCGCGCGCGGCGATGACTTCTTCGCCATCTCGTTGAGATTGTCGAAAGCGGCGCGCGAGGCCTTGCTCATCTGGTCGAAGGCGCTGTTGGCGTTGCTCATCGCCTGCTGCATGGTTTCCATGATGCTGGTGTTCTGCACCGGCAGCGCCTTGAAGAAAGACTGGAAGGCGTCGACCATGTCCTGGCTACCCGCGGCCAACTGCTCGGTCAGCAGACGCGAGAATTCCATGCGCGCGCTGTTGCCGATCTCGGCCACTTGTTGCGCGGCGGCGATCATTTTCTGGGTGGTGTCCTGCGCATAGCGGGCGCGCAGTTTCATGATCTCCTGTGGATCGGCGGAGCCGGTTTGTGCTCGCGCCTGTTCCACGCTTTCCTGGAACAGCTCGCGCGCCAGCGCCGACTGCAGCGCCATGATGCGCTGCGAGTTCTCGATGGAAAGCTGGGCGAGACGCATCGCCGCTTCCATGTTCTTGCGCTGGATTTCGCCGAATTCATGTTTGGTCGCCATGCTCATCTCCTTCTCCATTGAATTTGAACAGCTTTATGTTATCAGGGCTGTCTTACGCTTCCCTGACCTGAATCAATTGGCATCCAGGTCGGCGCGCAGTCCCATCGGACCGTCGCCGAAGATCCTGGCGTCCATGAACTTTACTTGGTCGCGCATGATGGGCACGAAATCCATGTGCTCCAGGATGTCGCGCTGGAGGTCGATGCCCGGCGAGATTTCGATCAGTTCGAGACCGTCCGCGCCGAGCCTGAACACACAGCGCTCGGTGACGTAGAGTACGGTCTTGCCGGCCGCCGCGGCCACGGGGCCGCTGAAGGTGCGGTGCTCGACTTCCCGCACGAACTTGCGCGACTTGCCTTCGCGGACGATGCGCAGCGCGCCGTTATCGATGGCGAGATCGAGATGACCGGCCGTGAAGGTGCCGACGAACACCACCTTGCGCGCCGACTGCGAGATGTTGATGAAGCCGCCGGCGCCAGCCAGCCGCGGGCCGAATTTCGAGACGTTGAGATTGCCCTGCCGGTCGGCCTGGGCGAGACCGAGGAAGGCGATGTCCAACCCGCCGCCGTCGTAGAAATCGAACTGGCTGGGCTGGTCGATGACGGCCTGGGTATTGACGGCGGCGCCGAAGTTGAGGCCGCCGGCGGGAATGCCGCCGACCACGCCGGGTTCGGCGGTCAGGGTGAGCCGGTCGATGACGGCTTCCTCGGCGGCGACCGCCGCCACGCCTTCCGGCATGCCGATGCCAAGATTCACCACCGCGCCGGCGGTTAGCTCCAGGGCCGCGCGGCGGGCGATGATCTTGCGCTCGCTCATGGCCATCGGCGGCACCGCCGACATCGGCACCCGGATCTCGCCCGAGAATGCCGGGTTGTAGTGTTCGGCGAAGGTCTGGTCGTGGTACTCCGGCTTTTCGGCGACGACCACGCAGTCGACCAGGATGCCGGGAATCTGCACCAGGCGCGGATGCAGGCTGTGGCGTTCGGCGATGCGCTCGACCTGGGCGATGACGATGCCGCCGGAATTGTGCGCGGCCATGGCCAGCGCCTGTGCTTCCAGCGTCAGCGCCTCCTTCTCCATGGTGATGTTGCCGTCGAGGTCGGCGGTGGTGCCGCGGATCAGCGCCACGTGGATGGGGAAGCCCTTGTAGAAAAGATAGTCCTCGCCGTCGATGGGCATGAGCCGGACGATGTCGCCGGTGGTGCGCTCGTTGAGCCTGCCGCCACCGTGGCGCGGGTCGACGAAGGTGCCCAGGCCGATGCGGGTCAAGGTTCCCGGCTTGCCGGCGGCGATGTCGCGGAACATGTGGCTGATCACGCCTTGCGGCAGGTTCCAGGCCTCGATCCTGTTGTCGACGGCCAGCCGTTGCAGCGTCGGCACCAGCCCCCAATGGCCGCCGATGACGCGGGCGACCAGACCTTCATGGCCGAGATGGTTGAGGCCGCGGGTCTTGCCGTCGCCCTGGCCGGCCGCGTAGACCAAAGTCAGCCGTCGCGGCGCGCCGGTTTCGAGGAAGCGCTGTTCCAGCGCCACGGCCAGGTTTTCGGCAAAGCCGATGCCGACGAAGCCCGTGGTGCCGACGGTGTCGCCATCCCTGATCCGCGCCACAGCCTCGCGGGCCGACATGATCTTCGCACTCATGGCGGCATTATGCGCGGTTGAAATAAGGCCGGGAATCCCCACATGGCGATTAGTGAGATATGCGACCTTGAGGGGACGACCATGCGCTTCGACAAATTCACCACCAAGTTCCAGCAGGCCCTGAGCGATGCCCAGAGTCTGGCGGTCGGCCACGACAACCAGATCATCGAGCCGCAGCATCTTCTGCTGGCGCTCCTGAATCAGGACGATGGCGGTACTGCCTCGCTGCTGGCCCGCGCCGGCGTGAACGTGGCGCCGCTGAAGCGCGCGCTCGACGCCGCCATCGACCGCCTGCCCAAGGTGGAAGGCCATGGCGGCGAAGTGTCGATCGGCCGCGACCTGTCCAACCTGCTCAACGTCACCGACAAGGAAGCGCAAAAGCGCGGCGACCAGTTCATCGCCTCGGAAATGTTCCTGCTGGCCCTGGCGGCCGACAAGGGCGAGACGGGCAAGCTGCTGAAGGAGCATGGCCTGGCCCGGCCGGCACTGGAGCAAGCCGTCGAGGCGGTGCGCGGTGGCCAGAACGTGCAGAACCAGGAAGCGGAGGGACAGCGCGAGGCACTGAAGAAATATTGCCTCGACCTCACCGAGCGTGCCCGCTCCGGCAAGCTCGACCCGGTGATCGGCCGCGACGACGAGATCCGCCGCGCCATTCAAATTTTGCAGCGGCGTACCAAGAACAATCCCGTGCTGATCGGCGAGCCGGGCGTCGGCAAGACCGCCATCGTCGAAGGGCTGGCGCAGCGCATCGTCAATGACGAGGTGCCCGAAACGCTCAAGGGCAAGAAGGTGTTGTCGCTCGACATGGCGGCGCTGCTGGCCGGCGCCAAGTATCGCGGCGAATTCGAGGAGCGCCTGAAGGCCGTGCTCAAGGAGATCGCGCAGGACGAAGGCCGCATCATCGTCTTCATCGACGAGCTGCACACCATGGTCGGCGCCGGCAAGGCGGAGGGCGCCATCGATGCCGGCAACATGCTCAAGCCAGCCCTGGCGCGCGGCGAGTTGCACTGCATCGGTGCGACGACGCTCGACGAATACCGCAAGTACATCGAGAAGGACGCCGCGCTGGAGCGCCGTTTCCAGAAAGTGCTGGTCGACGAGCCTTCGGTCGAATCGACCATCGCCATCCTGCGCGGCTTGCAGGAAAAGTACGAGCTGCACCACGGCGTGGATATCACCGACCCAGCCATCGTCGCCGCCGCCGAGTTGTCGCACCGATACATCACCGACCGCTTCCTGCCCGACAAGGCCATCGACCTGATCGACGAGGCGGCGGCGCGCATCAAGATGGAAATCGATTCCAAGCCGGAGTCGATGGACAAGCTCGACCGCCGGCTGATCCAGTTGAAGATCGAGCGCGAGGCGATGAAGAAGGAAAAGGACGAGGCTTCGCAAAAGCGCCTCGGCCTGATCGAGGACGAGATCAAGCGACTGGAAAAGGAGTACTCCGATCTCGAGGAAATCTGGAAAGCCGAAAAGGCCCAGGTGCAGGGCTCGGCGCATATCAAGGAGGAAATCGACAAGCTGCGCGTGCAGATGGCCGACTTGCAGCGCAAGGGCCAGCTCGACAAGGTGGCCGAACTGCAATATGGCAGGTTGCCGCAGCTCGAAGCGCAGTTGAAGGCGGCGGATTCGGCTGCCGGCAAAGTCAGTGGCGATGGCGCGCCGCTCAACAAGCTGCTGCGCACGCAAGTCGGCGCCGAAGAGATCGCCGAGGTGGTTTCACGCGCCACGGGCATCCCCGTCAGCAAGATGATGCAGGGCGAGCGCGACAAGCTGCTGAAAATGGAAGACCAGTTGCATCGGCGCGTGGTCGGCCAGGACGAGGCGGTACGGCTGGTCTCGGACGCCATCCGCCGCTCGCGCGCGGGATTGTCGGAAGAAAGCCGGCCCTACGGCTCCTTCCTGTTCCTGGGCCCCACCGGCGTCGGCAAGACCGAGCTGTGCAAGGCGCTGGCCGAGTTCCTGTTCGACGCCGAGGATCACCTGATCCGCATCGACATGAGCGAGTTCATGGAGAAGCACTCGGTGGCGCGGCTGATCGGCGCGCCACCCGGCTACGTGGGCTACGAGGAAGGCGGCTATCTCACCGAGCAGGTGCGGCGCAAGCCCTACTCGGTAATCCTCTTCGACGAAGTGGAGAAGGCCCACCCGGACGTTTTCAATGTCCTGCTGCAGGTGCTCGACGATGGCCGCATGACCGATGGCCAGGGCCGCACGGTGGACTTCAAGAACACCGTGATCGTGATGACCTCCAACCTGGGTTCGCAGATGATCCAGCAGATGGCGGGCTCGGATTACCAGGTGGTGAAGATGGCAGTGATGGGGGAAGTGAAGACCCATTTCCGGCCGGAGTTCGTGAACCGCATCGACGAGATCGTGGTGTTCCATGCACTGGACGAAAAGCACATCGCCGGCATTGCCCGCATCCAGCTGCAATATCTGGAAAAGCGCCTCGCTCGGCTGGAAATGACCATGGAAGTCAGCGACGCGGCGCTGGCGCTGATCGCCGAAGCGGGTTTCGATCCGGTATTCGGCGCGCGGCCCTTGAAGCGGGCGATTCAGGAGCGCATCGAGAACCCGCTGGCAAAGCAGATTCTCGAAGGCAAGTTCGGAGCCAAGGACAGCGTCAAGGTCGAGGCGAAGAAGGGGCAGATGGTCTTTACGAAGGCCTGAGTTCCGTCTGGATCGCCGCCTTCTGCGCGGCGATCCCATGCGAGGTGGGGCCGCGCCATTCCCGGCGCCGTGTCGCCGCCGCCCGGAGCGCACGCTGCTCTACCGGCTCGTGCAAGCGCATCTTGCCACCTGGCTGGCGCGCCGCCGCGGCTGACTTTCGCGCTTTCCACGACGTTTCGCGGGAGCTGTTGCCCTCGCGGTCGTCGATGGGCTTGGATAGGGTCGAGTACGGTCCTTTTTCAGCATCAGGTTGTGATCGTCCGGGTCAATTATCGTATCCGGCCTCGCGCTGGTGGCGAACTGCCAGGATCAGGACCGCGTCGTGTTCCGGTTCGTAGCTGTACAGCGCGACATATCCCGTTCTGCCCCGCGAAATAATCAGTTCGCGAATGTTTTCATCGACTGGCCGTCCGACCAGCGGGTGACGCTTCAACATCGAAACAGCCTCTGAAATCAGATCGACGGTTTCGACCGCGGCCCCTGGATTGGAATCCAACAGGAAATCGGTCAGTCGATCGAGGTCGGCAAAGGCGCGGGCCGAGTAGCTCAGCCGCGCCATGTGCGCGCCTTGGGTTTGCTGGCGGGCTTGCCCGCAGCCTTGGCGCCCAGATATGCATGCACTGCGTCGGCCTCGAAACCCTTGCCGGTTTCGATCATTTCATGCCGGGCTACCTTGGCCTCGGCAAGCAAACGCGCGCGTCGCTCTGCGGCAAGGGCCGCCTGCTCGATGGCGGTAACCATGAAGGCATGAGTCGAAATGCCCAACTGCCCGGCGACATTGGCCGCGCGTTTTTTCAAATCATCGGGAAGCTTCAGGGATGTGGTGGTCATGGACGCCTCGCAAGTTCAGTGTTACCAAGGTAACACCCTTCAACAGGAAAAACAACGACCAGGCTTCGGAGCCAAGGCCAACATCCGCGTCGACGCGGCCAAGGGGCAGATCGTCTTCGCCGGCTGAGGCGGCTCAGCCCGCCTTGGGTGTGCCGAAGTCGCCCAGATAGTGGGCGGAGGGCCTCGGCGCCTTGTCGAGCCTGGTGCCGATTTCGTAGATGCGCCGGTAGCGCGTCTCGCGGATCTGCCAGCGGCCATCGACCTTGAGATAACGGTCCACATACAAGGCCGTGCCGATGGTCAGGAAGGGCCGCTCGAACTGCCAGACATGGTCGGCCAGGTACCAGATGCCGGTGGCTTCGGTCTCGCTGATCATGCGGATCTCGGGCTGGTGGCCGTTGTGCTGGGTGATGCAGTGGTCATGGAAGTTCTCGCGGACGGCCGCCAGGTAGGCGGCCTTGCCTTCCAGCTTCCACTCATAGGTGCCGCCGATGAAATGCACCGTTACGTCGTCGTGAAAATAGTCGGCCAGTTCGTCGAAATTGGCGGTGTCGACGCAACGGAAGTAGGCGTGCTTGACCAGCTTGATGGCCTCGATGTCCATCAGCATCTGGATGTCGCGGCGCAGTTCCTCGATGCCGCCGGCACTGACGTTCAGCGGCCGGCCGGGCGCGATGCCCATGGCGGCAAGGGTCAGCGTCGGGGTCTTGTTCGGCACGTCCATGGGCGTTTTCCTTGCGGTGGTTCCGGGTTGGCGGTGCCGGCATCATAAGCGATGGGCCGGCATAGAATGCCCGTCCAAACGGACGACGGCGGACCATTCGACATGCGCGCCACGATAGGGCTTGTTTCGCTGCTGACGCTGGCCGCCAGTGTTGTTTCGGCGTGGGCGGCGCCTGCGCTGCCGCCGCACCTCGACGCGGCGGGCCTCGCCGAGTACCGCGCCTATCAGGAAGCGCCCGAGCATCGCGCCTTCGCCATCGCGCCGGGCGGTGCTTGGGGCTGGAGCAGCGGCGAAGCGACCGCCGCGGCGGCCGAGGCGGCGGCGCTGGCCACCTGCCGCCGGCAGACCGCGCAGCGCTGCGTCACGCACGGCCTCGACGGCCGGACGGTATTCGACACCGCCGGCTGGCCGCGACTCTGGGGCCCGTATGCCGATGCCGCGACCGCCGCGCGCGCCGGAGTCGGTCGTGCGTCGGGCCGGCGACTGCCGGACCTCGCCTTCAAGGATGCCGAGGGCAGGTCACGCCGCTTGTCGTCGTTGCGGGGCAAGGTCGTGCTGCTGCATTTCTGGGGCGCCTGGTGTCCGCCCTGCCGGCAGGAAATGCCCGAATTGCAAAAACTCCACGCCGCGCTGGCCGGGCGGGCCGATGTCGCTTTCGTGCTGCTGCAAGCGCGCGAGAAGTTCGAGGTTTCCCGCCAGTGGGCGGCGCGCCAGGGCATCGCGCTGCCGCTGCATGACTCGGGATCGACCGGCGAGGACGACGACGGCTTTCGGCTCGCCGGCGGCCGCACGGTCAGGGACCGCGAGATCGCCGGCCGCTTTCCGACCACCTATGTGCTGGACAAGCGCGGCCTGATCGTCTTCGCCCATGTCGGGCCGGTGCACGACTGGCGGCAATACGAGCCCTTCCTGCGCGACGCTGCCGAACGATCCGGCCGATGAAGCCGCGCGCCTATTGACCTTGCTCAATAGGGATTGATCAGTAACGCCTAATATTCTGGTGAAGAGCTTTTTCGCCAAGCGGGGGGTGCCATGAACATGCCGTCGATGACCAGAGTTTCCGTTGCCGTTGCGCTGCTCGCCATCGGCACATCCGCATTCGCCTACGAAGGCGAGCTGAAGCGCGGCCGGCTCTATTTCCGGCAGATTTGCACGTCCTGCCATCAGGAAATGATCGGCAAGGCCATTGCCCCCAACGAGCGGCTGAAGGCCGACTGGGTGGCCTACATCAAGGCCGACAAGCACGACAAGACCGGCAAGAGCCATCCGTCGGTCAAGTACTTCACCACCAAGGCCTATCGCGAGACGATCAAAGGCAAGAACAAGGCCGCCGAGAAACTGCTCAACGCCAACGACGCCGACCTGTACACGGACGTCCAGGCCTGGCTGCAATACAGCGCCAAGGATTCGGACAATCCCTCCGGCTGCAACTGATCGTGGCCGGGAAAGCGGAAGCGGGCGGCGCGGCGCGGCCTGCCTGGTTGGAAGGGCTGCGCAAGGATTATCACGACGTCTTGGTCGAGCAGTGGTCGCCCTATCTCGGGGCGATCCTGATGGTCGCCATCCTGGCGGCGCTGATGATCAGCGGCCAGTTCTGGGGCATTTTCGGCGGGCTCAAGCTGTGGGGCGACTGGTTCAACAACGCCATCGGCCTCGGCCCGTGGCTCGGCGTCAAGCCCGAACTCGAAAGCCCGCTGTCGCATCGCATGTCGCTGATGAATGCGGCCCTGATCCTCGGCTCGTTCGCGGCGGCGCTGCTGTCGCGGCAATTCGCGCTGAACCGCGCGCCCAGGCTGGAATACCTCTGGGGTGCGCTGGGCGGCACGCTGATGGGCATCGGCGCCGCGCTGGCCGGCGGCTGCACCACGGGCGGCTTCTTTACGCCGGTGGTGCATGCGTCGCCCGCCGGCTGGGCGATGTGGGCCGGCCTGCTGATCGGCGCCGTCGTCGGCCTCAAGCTGCTGCTCTGGACGCTGGACAACATCACCTGGGGCTTGTCGGCGAAAGTCAGCGGTGGCGGATCGCCGCTGCTGCCCTGGTATCCGTGGCTCGGCGCGGCGGTGCTGTTGGCGATGGGCGGATGGGCGACGAGTTGGGCAAGCTCGGGCGAGGCCAGGCTGGCGTCGCGCGCCATCGTCATCGTGGCCGGCTTCGGCCTCGGCTTCGTCATGCAGCGGGCGCGGCTCTGTTTCGCCCGCGCTTTCCGCGAACCGTTCATGACCGCTGAGGGCGACATGACCAAGGCCATCATCCTGGCGCTGGCGCTGGCCATGCCGATCGCGGCGGCACTGTTCGACAAGGAGGCCATGGACCCGTACATCGCCATCCCCGCGACCTTCTGGGCCGGTTCGCTCATGGGCGGCATCATCTTCGGCATCGGCATGGTCTTCGCCGGCGGCTGCGCCTCCGGCGCCCTCTGGCGCATGGGCGAGGGGCATCTGAAGCTCTGGGTGGCCGGCTTCTTCTTCGCCTGGGCGGGTTCCAGCTTCTCCGCCTTCGTCCGTCGCTGGAACCTGCTCACACCCGAGCAGAACATCGACACCATGCTCGACGAGACCCGGGTCGGCGCCCAGGTCTTCCTGCCGCATGTCCTGGGCGGCTGGGGCTGGGCGCTGCTGGCGGGCTACGGCCTGCTGCTGGCCTGGTACCTGTTCGTGCGCTACAACGAATCGACCGAGAAATTCACCGTCCTGTAGCGTAGCCCGTGGCGCGTGGGGCAGGGTCCGGGCTCAGCCGGGCCGGCCGCCGCGCGGTCGCCGCGTATCGTTGCGGGCCAGCCGCACGGGTGCCTTGGCCGTCGCCGGCAGCGAGGTGTGCCGCCGCGTCCCCCTCATTCTTCCGCATCCACTTCCTCCCAGCCGGTGATCATGGCCTTGATGTGCGAGGTCGGCGTGTGGCCGGCGGTGGTGAGGTAGAGGTGGGCGATCAGGAACACCAGCATCATGAAGGCGCCGGCCGTATGGAAGAACGCCACCCATTCGAGCGACAGGTACTTGTCCCAGCCCCAGTCCTTCCAGTTGCCGTAGAAAATGTAGAACCAGCCCGAGAACCAGATCAGCGGCCCGATGAACAGCATCACGCCAAGGTAGGCGAGCCGTTGCAGCGGATTGTGCTTTTTCAGGGTGGTGGCGCGGAAGGGGTGCGGCGCGTTGGTGAAGATGCCAGTCAGGTAGTACTTGAACATGGCATCGACTTTCTTCAGCGTCGGAATGTACTGGCGCCATTCGCCGGTGGTGAGGTGCCAGAAGATGGCGAATACCCACAGCCCGACCAGCGTCCAGGCAGCGATGACGTGGTAGCGGACGGCGGCCTTGAAGCCGAAGTTGCTGAAGGCGCCATGGACTTCGAAGCCGGTGAGCAGCAGGAAGATGATCAGCGCGGCCTGCGACCAGTGCCAGATGCGTTCGAAGACCTTGAAGACGTAGATCTTGGTGCTGTTGCCGTGTTGGGCGGACATGGTGTCAACCTGCCTTTCTTGCCATGTAGATGCGCAGCGCGCCGTGGCCGAGCACGCCGACCAGCGTGCCGAGCGCGGCGAGCCAGCCGATCATGTCGAGCCATCGATTTGCGTCGCGGCCGGGCATGTAGATGCCCTTGACGCCTTGCAGGCGGCCGCTCTTGCTGTGGCATTGCGTGCAGGTGAGGGCGTCTTCCTTGGGCGCCACCATGTGGGTGATCGGCCAGGTCATGGTGGTCTCGACGAAATCGAACTTGCCGCCGAAAGGCTGGCCGGAGGCCTCGGCGCCGGCCTGCAGCGCCGCTTCCCACTTGAAGTTCTGCCAGAAGGCGGTGTCGTCCTTCTGACCATAGGCGACGGCGGTGTGCGGCACCAGCAGCGACTTGCTCTCGAGGTCGTAGGGCTGCTTGCCGCGGAACACCTTGACCGGCCAGATGCGCGACTGGCCGTCGTCGGCGCTGCCGTAGTAGTGGTTGATCTCGGTGATGCCATTGGTGTTCACCGCGTCGCCGAGCAGGGTGTATTTCACTTTGCCGTTGATCCACTGGTAGTCCGGCACCACGTCCGACTCGTACACGAAGTTGCCCTTGATGCTGGCGTAGGACTCGTGGCCGGCGCTGTCGAGCACCTTGTAGGGCTTGCCGTCCTTGAGCTTGCCGGCGGTGGACCAGTCCCAAAGCATCTTGGTCGGCTTGCCGCCGCGCGCGTACTGCGGGATGTGGCAGGTCTGGCAGGCGATCTTGTCGGTGTGCTCGTTGAGCTTGGCCGTCAGAATGCTGTCGTTCCTGTGCGGCTTCTGGTCGTGGCAGGACTGGCAGGTGGTCGGGTTGCTGTCGTCGACCTTGCCGCGCATGTGCCGGGCGCCGGCATCCTTGCCGACCGGCGTGTAGCGGCTGCCGGGGATGTTGTGGCCCTTGGTGGCGTGGCAGGTGCCGCAACTGAAGTTGAGACCGCCGGCGTCCATGTGCACGTCGAGATAGCGCTTGGGGTTCTTCAGCGAGGTGTCGAGGTCGCCATGCTTGACGGCATCGCCGCCGCCGCCGAGGAAGTGGCAGGCGCCGCAGGTGCTGCGGTTGGTGGCGCCGACTTTCTGGGCGACGTCCTGCAAATCGACGGCCGGCACCAGCTTGCCCGACTTGGCCGGGAACTCCATCTGCTGGTAGGCGGGGTGGCCGGCCAGTCCGGGCAGCTTCTTGTAGTCGCCGGTGGTGTCGTGGCAGACCAGGCAATCGACGTTTTCCTCGGACGCGAAGTCGAAATTCTTGTCCTTCCAGCCGTAGCCGATGTGGCAGGACGAACAGAAGGCCTCGTTGGACTGGGTCGAGGTGCAGAAATTGTTGATGACGTTCTTCTTGCCCAGCTTCTGGCCGTTGTCGGGATTGACCCATTCCCAGGTCCAGTGCTTGGTCTTGTGAATCTGCTTGGCCGCCTCGGTGTGGCAGGACAGGCAGGCCTTGGTGACTTCCGGGCCGGTCTTGAAGTCCTTCTGCAGGGCGACAAACTTGCCGTGGTCGGCGGTGGTGCGCGCGGCGCGCTGTTCCACCGAGCTGGGCTGGGCCTTCGGCGTTGGCGCATCGCTCGCCCGCGCGCCCCAAGGCGCAGCCCAGGCGACGACGGCCAACATCCCCATCAACATGGTCTTGTGTTTCATGGTGTGCTCCGCGTGGTGTTCGGAAGGATCGTGGCTCAGCAACCGCTGCCGCCACCGCCACCACCACCGCCGCCCTCACCGCCTGCCTTGGGCAGGATCAGTGGCGGCGCCGGCTTGTCCGGGTCCATGACCAGGAACTTCTTCTGGTCCTGGGCGACCTTGCCCATGATGTCGCCGACCAGCGGGCCGAACATCTTGCCCATCAGCCCGGCGTTCATGCTGCCGATGTAGACGCGCCCGTCGTTCTTCTTGTAGACGGAAATCTTGCAGGGCATGAGGATGGACAGGAAGCGCACCGCATCCTCGTTGAGGATGGGCTTGGAATACTTGGTGCTGCACGCTTCGACCATCATCACCGGCAGCGTGTTGCCGCCGTCGGCCTGCACCGCCTTGGCCGGATTGCGCAGGCCGGAGAGCGCCCAGCCGTTGCCGGCGGCCTGGATGTTGTGCTGGATGCGGGCGACGGTTTCCTCGACACCGAACGGGCTGACGGTCTCGTTGAACATGAGTCCGCCCATGGCATTCCATGCGAGGACGCCGGTGAAGACGATGCCCGCGATGAAACTGCCGACGATTTTCAACATGATTGATCCCCCGATCAAGTAACACTGTTTCCTTATATGCCGATACGCTTCAATACTTCTTGACTCAGGTCAAAGCGGTGCGCGATCCCGGTGAACGTCAGCCGTGGCGGGACGCCGCCCGGACGAGTGTGGCTGGGGACCACCGTTTTACAAATTGAAGTTGCAAGTTTCAATGTGTAGGATGGCGACCATGATCCCCCGCGACGCCCATGCCACGCTCGCGCGCCTGGCGCGCGGCTTTCCCGTGCTTGCCCTGACCGGTCCGCGCCAGTCGGGCAAGACCACCCTGGCCCGCGCCGCCTTTCCCGACAAGCCCTACGTCAGCCTCGAGAACCCGGAGCAGCGCGCCTTTGCCCTGAGCGACCCGCGCCGTTTCCTCGCCGGCTTGCCGGACGGTGCCGTCATCGACGAAGTGCAACGCTGTCCGGAGCTGTTCTCGTGGCTGCAAGGCTGGGTGGACGAGCGTCGCTGCATGGGGGATTTCGTGCTCACGGGGTCGCGGCAGTTCGGCTTGATGTCGGCCATGACTTAATCCCTTGCCGGTCGTGTCGGCCTGGTGCAACTGCTGCCGTTGACGCAAACGGAGCTGGCCGGGACGGGACTGGCGCCGGCCGACCTCGATGCCGTCTTGTGGCAGGGCGCCTATCCGGCGTTGTACGATCGCGATCTTGCGCCGGATGACTGGTTTCCCAACTATGTCGCCACGTATGTCGAGCGCGATGTCCGGCAGTTGCTGGCGGTGCGCGAACTGGGAACCTTCCAGCGTTTCCTCGGCATGTGCGCGGCCCGTTGCGGCCAGCTGCTCAATTTGTCGTCGCTGGCCGCCGACTGCGGCATCAGCCACGTCACCGCGCGCGAGTGGCTCACGGTCCTGGAGGCGAGCTATGTCGTTCGCCTGCTGCCGCCCTATCACCGCAACTTCGGCAAGCGGCTGGTCAAGACGCCCAAGCTGTACTTCGTCGATGTCGGCCTGGCCGCGTGGCTGCTGGGCATTCGCGGGGCAGGCGCCCTGGCCGCTCACGCCATGCGCGGCGCGCTATTCGAAAACTTCGTGATCGGCGAATTCATCAAGCAGCGATTCAACGCCGGACAGCCCGCCGAGCTGTATTTCTGGCGCGACAACCTTGGCCACGAGGTTGACCTGCTGTTCGAAACCGAGGGCAAGCTGCAAGCGGTGGAGATCAAGTCCGGCATGACCTTCGCGTCCGACTGGACCGCCGCCGCCGCCCGCTGGAAGCAGTTTGCCGGCGATGCGGCGCGGCAACCGTGGATCATCTACGGCGGCGAGCAGTCGTTCGACACCGAGGCGTGTCGGGTTTTCCCCTGGCGGAGCCTTCGGCACGCCTAGGCGCGAACGAGCACGACGGCGAGCTCGGCCTGGCCGACCACGGGCCTGACGATGGTGTAGGGAGGCTTGGGCCATCGCCAGGCCGGTTCGGGAAACAGGGCGCGCATGGCGTTGATGTCGCCGTGGTAGGGCGGCCCTTCGATGAAACCTTCGGCGGCGCCGTCCTTGCGCGCCTGCATGAACAGCGCCAGCAGTTGGCCGCCGGGACGCAGCCAGCGATGCAGTTGCGCGGCGTAGCGCTGCCAATGATCCGGGTAGAGCGCGCACAGGCAGGCCTGTTCCAGCACCGCGTCAGCGGGCGCGGCCGGCTGCCAGGTCAGGACGTCGGCCTCGATCAGTTCGGCATCGAGCGAGCGTTGGGCAAGCAGCGCGCGGCAACGGTCGAGCGCACTGGCGGCGTAATCGATACCGACCACCGTCATGCCGGCCGCGGCCAGCGCTTCGACTTCCCAGCCCTGGCCGCAGCCGGGCACGATGATGTGATTGCCCGCCGCCAGCGTGCCGTCGGCGATCCAGCGGCCGATCTGGGCATCGGCGCCGCCGCGATCCCAGGGGATTTCGCCGGTGGCGAAACGTTCCTGCCAGAAGTCCTTGCCGGGTCCGGCCATGTTCAACGCGCCGCGAGGATATGTTGCTTGATTCTACCGACGACGTGCATCTCGCAAGCTCGGCAGTCGAATTCCAGCCGCAGCTTGTCGTTGCCATTGACCAGCACCATCGGCTCGGCGCGGAGCTGGCCCTGCACGCCGGCAACGCCCTTCGCCTGCTTCGGGCACAGGCTGAAGGAATAGCGCAGGCAGTGGCGGGTGATCATCAGCGGCACCTCGCCGGTTTCCTCGTGGGCTTCGTAGGCGGCGGCGATCAGCCTGACGCCGTGCTTCTCGTAGAAGCGGCGTGCTGCCGCGTTGTACACATTGGCGAGAAAAGAGAGGGTTGCTTCCGGGTACGGCGTGGGCGGTTCGATGGCGGGGCGGCGCAGCGGCCTTCGATAGCCGGCGCGGCGGGCTTCGACCAACGCGGCGACCGCATCGCGGCGTAACTGGTTGAGCAGCGAGTTGGGTACGAAGCGGGGTTCCGGCCATTCGACGACGAGCTTGGCCAGATCGAAGTCCGTATTGCCCAGCCGGCCGAGTTGTTCGCGTATCGTCATTTCGGCCTTCTCGGCGTTCCGCGAAGACTGACTTTCGCAGGCGATCCGGGCGGTCGCCGCAATGCCGTCGCTGTCGGCAAGCGTTAGTGAGTAACCGTCATTGGTCGCAGCGAAGCGCGCGTCGACCGGAATCTTCCGTTCGGCCGACTTTTTCATCAGCGCCTGTTCCCAGGCGTGGTCACGGTTGCGGCTGATGGCAAGGCCGACCTTGAGACCGGGCAGATCCTTGATCGGCTTGTCCGGATGCACCCGCCAGAGGTTCTCGCCGATGCGCTCGACCGTGTTGGCCTGCATGCCCGTCGCCTCGCGCTTGTTCAGCCACGCGAGTCCGTCGCCGTTGGCCATCGTCTGTGCGGTTTCGATGTCGATGAAGTCGGTACCGACCTTGGCAATCGTCCCCAGCGGCGTGCCGACGAAAGCCGGCGTGTCGAAGGCGCCAATGTCGGCCTGCCGGCCGCGGCTGAAATAGTCGGTCGAGCCGCGGTGAAAGGTCTTGTCGGGATCGGGTGTGAAGAACAGTTTCGTCCTGCCGCTAGCCGTCGCCGGTTCGCCGAGCCGGTCGAGCAGCCGGCGATAATGGCCGACGACGTTCTTCACATAGGGCGCGTCCTTGTAGCGGCCCTCGATCTTGAAGCTGCCGACGCCGGCGTCGATCAGCGACCGCAGGTTGGCGCTCTGGTTGTTGTCCTTCAGCGACAGCACGTGCTTCTGGAAAGCCACCACCTGGCCGCGCATGTCCTGCAGGGTATAGGGCAGGCGGCAGGCCTGCGAGCAGTCGCCGCGATTGGCGCTGCGGCCGGTCTGGGCATGGCTGATGGAGCACTGGCCGGAGTAGGCGACGCACAGCGCGCCATGGACGAAATGCTCGATGACCACATCGGCCGGCACGGCGGCGCGCACGGCGGCGATTTCCGGGATCGTCAGTTCGCGCGCCAGCACGATCTGCGAAAAGCCGGCATCGGCAAGGAAGCGCGCCTTCTCCGGCGTGCGGATATCGCACTGGGTCGAGGCGTGCAGGTCGATGGGCGGCAGGTCGAGTTCCAAGAGACCCATGTCCTGCACGATCAGCGCATCGACGCCGGCGTCCCAGCACTGCTGGGCCAACTGGCGTGCCAGCTCCAGTTCGTCGTCGTGCAGGATGGTGTTGAGCGTGACGTGGATGCGGGCGTGAAACCTGTGCGCGAACTCGACCAGCGCCGCGATGTCCTGCATGGAATTGCCGGCCTTGTCGCGCGCGCCGAAGGCCGGGCCGCCGATGTACACCGCATCGGCGCCGTGCAGGATGGCCTCGCGGCCGATCTCGGCCGTCCTGGCCGGCGCGAGCAGCTCTATACGACGGGTCACGGCTTCCTGGGTTTGCGGGGTGCGGCCGGCTTGTCGAATTTGGGTTTGTCGAACTTCGGCTTTGCCGGAGCCTTGCGCGGTGCCGGCGCATCCATGTCGAACAGCCGGATGTTGAGCGGTGTCTGCTTGACCCGCGTCTTCTTCAGCGTCGCCAGCACATCGGGCGGCAGTTCGGGCAACTCGACGGTGGAGAAGTCGGCGAACAGGTGGATCTGGCCGATGAACTTGCCGGCGATGCCGCCTTCGTTGGCGATGGCGCCGACGATTTCCTTCGGCGTGGCGCCGAGGTTGCGGCCGACTTCGATGCGGTAGCGCTTGAGGTCGCCCTCGGCGAGAGTCGGCTTTGGTTTGTCGCCAAAGTCAGCCGTGGCAGGACGCCGCTCACGCACAGGTTTCTCGCCGCGCGGCTCGCTGGATTCGCGGGCAGGGCGCTCGGTGAATTCCGGACGTGGCGGCGGCACCGGTATGTCCGGCAGGTCGGGCTTGAGCGGCCGTTCGCGGGTAGCCAGAAAGGCCAGCGCGGCGGCGATCTGTCGCGTGGCGAGGTTCTGCTCGCCTTCCATGCGGCGGATGACGTCGTAGAAGAAATCGAGGTTTTCGTTGCCCAGCGTTTCCAGGATCTGCTGCTGGAACTGGGCGACGCGGCGGTCGGCGACTTCGCCGGCGGTCGGCAGCGAGATCGGTTCGATTTTCTGCCTGGTGGCCTGTTCGATCACCTTCAGCATGCGCTGCTCGCGCGGCGCGACGAACAGGATGGCGGTGCCCGCGCGGCCGGCGCGTCCCGTTCTGCCGATGCGGTGGATGTAGGCCTCGGTGTCGTAGGGGATGTCGTAGTTGATGACGTGGCTGACGCGCGGCACGTCGATGCCGCGCGCGGCGACATCGGTGGCGACGACGATGTCGAGGCTGCCGCTCTTCAGGCGCTCGATGACCTGCTCGCGCAGGCCCTGGGTCATGTCGCCGTTGAGTGCTGCGGCTTCCAGGCCGCGTGCTTCCAGCTTCTCGGCCAGGTCGACGGTGGCGAGCTTGGTGCGCACGAAGATGAGGGCGGCGTCGAAATCCTCCTCGACTTCCAGCATGCGCGTCAGCGCGTCGAGCTTGTCGGCGCCGCGGGCGATCCAGTAGCGCTGGCGGATGGTCGAGACGGTGGCCGTGGCGGCCTTGATCTTGATCTGCTCGGGATCGCGCTGGTAGCGCTTGGTGATGCGGCGGATCGGCTCGGGCATGGTGGCCGAAAACAGCGCCGTCTGCCGCGTCGCCGGCGTGTTGCCGAGTATCCATTCGACGTCGTCGATGAAACCCATGCGCAGCATTTCGTCGGCCTCGTCGAGCACCAGCGTCTGGAGTGCGTCGAGGTTCAGGCTCTTGCGCTCCAGGTGGTCCATGACCCGGCCGGGCGTGCCGACGATGACGTGGGCGCCACGCGACAGCGCACGCAACTGGATGACCATGCTCTGGCCGCCGTAGAGCGGCAGGACGTGGAAGCCGGGCATGTGCTTGGCGTACTTCTGGAAGGCCTCGGCGACCTGGATGGCGAGTTCGCGGGTGGGCGCCAGGATCAGCGCCTGCGGCTTCTTCAAGGTCAGATCGAGACGGGCGAGGATGGGCAGCGCGAAGGCGGCGGTTTTGCCGGTGCCGGTCTGGGCCTCCCCGAGCAGGTCACGACCGTCGAGAATGATGGGGATGCACGCCGCCTGGATGGGCGAGGGCGTCTCGTAGCCAACGTCGGCGAGCGCGGAAAGCAGGGCCGGCGGCAGTTGCAGCGCCCCAAAAGAAACAGGGGAATCGGGAAAGTCAGTCATGGTGGTCCGCCGCGTGGCGGCGAGGTTGGCGGCGGTCTTGCCGCGCGGGCCGTGATTATCGCAGACAGGCATAATGCGCGTCCATGAAGATCCTCGACGAACTCAAGCTGCGCGTGCGCGCCGCCAGCGGTCCCGGCGGCATGGCGGATTACTTCCACATCCTGCTCATGGAAGGCGGGCTGAAGAAGGTGATCGGGATCGTCGACGCGCACCCGGCGCTGCTGGCCGACCTGTTGCCGATCGTCGGCAATCCCGACGCCAGCATGAACGTCAGCCTCGGTGCCTCGGCCGTCTTCGAGCGCCATGCGGGCAAGGAAGCGCTGCGCGTGCTGGTGACGAAGCTCGGCAAGCTGTCCGAGCATACCGACGCGCGCGTGCGCGCCGATGCCTGCCACTACCTCGGCCTGTCGCGCTCGCCGCTGGCGCGCCCCTTCCTGGCGCCGCGCCTGAACGACGACAGCGCCGACGTGCGCGAGATCGCCGCCGACAGCCTGGCCGAGCTTGAAGAATAATCGGATCGCGGTGATCGGCGGCGGACCTGCCGGTCTGATGGCGGCGGAGGTGCTCAGTCACGGCGGCGCGAGCGTCGAGCTTTACGACGCCATGCCCTCGGTCGGCCGCAAGTTCCTGATGGCCGGCAAGGGCGGACTGAACCTCAGCCACGCCGAACCGGCGGAACCATTCCTGTGTCGCTACGGCGATCGCCGCCGTTTCGTCGAGCCCTGGCTGGCGGCGTTCGGCGTCGACGACCTTCGGAAATGGGTGCGGGAACTGGGCATCGAAACCTACGTCGGTTCATCGGGCCGCATCTTTCCGACCGACATGAAAGCCGCACCGCTGCTGCGCGCCTGGCTGCATCGGCTGCGCTCAAGCGGCGTGAAATTCCACGCACGCCATCGCTGGCTGGGCTGGAACGATGCAGGCGACGCGCGTTTTGCAACGCCCCATGGCGAGATTTCGACGCGAGCCGATGCCGTGGTGCTGGCGCTTGGCGGCGGCAGCTGGTCGAAGCTCGGGTCCGACGGCGCCTGGGTATCCGTGCTCGAAAAGGCAGCCGTCGCCGTGGCGCCGCTCCGGCCGGCGAATTGCGGCTTCGAGGTCGCGTGGAGCCCGTTCTTCCGCGACAAGTTCGCCGGGCAGCCCGTGAAGTCGGTCGCGGCCAGCTTCGGCGGCGTGACCCGGCGCGGCGAGTTCGTGGTGACGGCGCACGGCGTCGAGGGCGGGCTGATCTACGCCTTTTCGGCGGCGCTGCGCGATGCGATCGAGGCCAATGGATGCGCCGACCTGGAGATTGATCTGCTGCCTGATAAAGCGATCGAACAAGTGAAGATCGAAGTCGAGCGGCCGCGAGGTTCGCGTTCGTTGTCCAGCCACCTGCAAAGCCGGCTGGGACTGAAGGGAGTGAAGGTTGGGCTGCTGCACGAATCCCTGACCAAGGACGCATTCGGCGTACCGCCACGGCTGACTTCCGCCGTCAAGGCGTTGAGACTGCGGCTGGCGGCGCCACGGCCGCTGGATGAGGCCATCAGCAGCGCCGGCGGCGTGCGCTTCGATGCGCTCGACGAACGGCTGATGCTGAGAGCGAAGCCGGGGGTGTTCTGCGCCGGCGAGATGCTGGACTGGGAAGCGCCGACCGGCGGCTACCTGCTGACCGGCTGTTTCGCCAGCGGCCGCGCCGCGGGACGCGGCGCGCTGGATTGGCTGAACGGTCGGCGATAATACGGCCATGACGATCCAATGGTTCCCCGGCCACATGACCTCGGCGCGCAAGAAGGCGGCCGAGACCATGGCCATGACCGACGTCGTCATCGAGGTGCTCGACGCGCGCTGCCCCGAGGCGAGTAGCAACCCGATGATCCGTGAATTGCGCCTGGCGCGGCAGCGGCCGTGCCTGCGGCTGCTCAACAAGGCCGACCTGGCCGACCCCGAGGCGACCAGGGCCTGGCTCGACTTCTATAACAGGCAGCCGGGCGTGAAGGCGGTGGCGATCTCCTGCAAGAAGCCGGGCGATGCCGCCCAGGTTCCCGCGCTCTGCCAGTCGCTGGCGCCGCATCGCAACGATGGCGTGAAGCCGCTGCGCATGATGATCATGGGCATTCCGAATGTCGGCAAGTCGACGCTGCTCAACGCGCTGGCGAAGAAGCGCGTCGCGGCGGTCGGCGACGAACCGGC
The DNA here is from genome assembly GCA_016704145.1 of Rhodocyclaceae bacterium. Classification (GTDB taxonomy): domain Bacteria; phylum Pseudomonadota; class Gammaproteobacteria; order Burkholderiales; family Rhodocyclaceae; genus Fen-999. The sequence continues at coordinate 178,258 of JADJAS010000002.1, forward strand.
GGTGACCAAGCAGCAACAGCGCATCGACCTGTCGCCGCGCCAGACGCTGTTCGATACGCCGGGCCTGATGTGGCCGAAGATCGAGCACGACGCGGACGGCTACATGCTCGCCGCCAGCCACGCGATCGGCGTCAATGCCGTGATCGAAGAGGAGGTGGCGACCTTTCTCGCGACGCTGCTGCTCGATCGTTATCCGGATTCGCTGCGCGCGCGCTACGGCGCGGAGACCGAGAAGCTCGACGGCGCCGGTCTCATCGACTGGGTGGCGCGCAAGCGAGGCTGCCTGAAGCGCGGCCAAAGCGGCGAATACGATCGCGAAAAGGCCTCAATTGTTCTTCTTGGTGACTATCGCAGCGGCGCATTAGGGCGAATTAGCCTGGAAACGCCCATCAGTCGTCAGAAGATGCTGGCAGAGTCCAAGTCAAGCCCATGAAAAGACGAAGATTCCCTATTGGAGCGGATTTGCGCGTTCCTTTTGTCGCCGAAACCCGACACCGAAATCTATATCGAAGGTGCTAGTATCGTCCGCTGCAATATCGAGTCAGCCACCCGTCAGCCAAGTGCGTGGGCGGCCATTGCAGGGGACCTCATGAATATCGACCTGTCTTCCGAACACTTCTTCGCGGCGCGAGCCGGCTACATGGTCTGCATGGCCGACAGCGAAAGTCAGCGGCGGGAAGTCGCCGGTCTGGTGGGTCGGATGTATTCCTGGCGGGGCTACCAGTGCGAGAGCACGGCCCACCTGAGCGAAGACCCGAACCGCACGGTGTTCCAGGTCCGCCGCGGCGACCGGGTGATCGCGACGCTGACGCTGCGCATGGATTCGGCGGCCGGTCTGCTGGCCGACGGACTCTATCGCGACGAAATCGAGCTGTTCCGCGGCATGGACGGCAGGCTGTGCGAGCTCACCGGGCTGGCGGTGGCGCCCGACGAGGATTCTCCGGAAGTGCTGCGGGCATTGTTCCAGGCGGCCTACCTGGTCGGCCATGGCCATCATGGCGCCAGCGACGTGTTCATCGAAATCAATCCGCGCCACGTCTCCTACTATCGGCGCATCGGCTTCCGCGCCGTCGGCCCGCTGCGCACCTGCCCGCGTGTCGCCGCCCCCGCCATCCTCATGCACCTCGACCTGGACGACTGGGAGCAGGAAACCCTGCTCAAGCAGCGCATCGCGGCCTGAGAGGCGCCGCGCCGCCCTTCGTTACTCGACGATCTTGCTGATCGGCAGTTCGATGATGCCGCGCGCACCGGCGGCATAAAGGCTGGGAATCAATTCCCGCACCAGTTTCTCATCGACCACGGTCGACATCTCCACCCAGTTGGCATCGGCCAGCGTCGACACCGTCGGTGTCGCCAGTGCCGGCAGCAGCGAGAGAATGGCATCGACGTCCTGGCGAGGCACGTTCATCGACAGCAGCACGCGGGTGGCGGCCGCGATGGCGCCCTGGAGCATCATCAGCAACCGGTCGATTTTCTGCTTCTTCCAGTCGTCGGCGAGCGCTTCGCGGTTGCCGATGAAGCGCGGCGTGCTCTCGAGCACGACATGCATGACCTTGAGGTTGTTGGCGCGCAGCGACGAACCGGTCTCGGAAACATCGACGATGGCATCGGCAAGAATGGGTGGCTTGACCTCGGTCGCCCCCCAGGAGAATTCGATGTCGGCGGTGACGCCGTGCTCGGCCAGGAAGCGCCGGGTCATCCCCACCGCTTCAGTGGCGATGCGCTTGCCCTGCAGGTCCTTGACGGTGTTGAAGGGCGAGCCTTCCTTGGAGGCCATCACCCAGCGCACGATGCCGTAGTTCGGCCAGGGTGCCCGCAAGTCGGCCAGTTCGGCGACATCGGCGCCGGTTTCGAGGATCCAGTCGAGGCCGGTGATGGCGCAGTCGATGATGCCCTGGCCGACGTAGCGGGCCATTTCCTGCGGCCGGATCAGGATGCACTGGATTTCCGGATCGTCGATGTCCGGGTAATACGAGCGGCCGGAAATGCGCAGGTTGTAGCCGGCGCGATTGAACAGGCTCTGCGTGGTTTCCTGAAGGCTGCCCTTGGGGATGCCCAGGCGTAGTTGTGGCTTGGTGTTCATGATCTGGCTCCGTTGGCGAGGCGGCAGTCTATCCGAAAGGCCGCCGGCAAGGCGCGGCGTACCGCCACGCCTGACTCTCCGGGCCTGTCAACGCCGCGCGCCCGGATTCGTTATTCCAGGCACGCGGCGGGTATTCGCCGGTCCTGGAGCGAAACGATGGGCAGACTCAGCGACGAGTCTTTCGAGCAGTTTCTGGAATCCCTCAAGGAGGCGGGCATCGCCATCAGCAATGAGAAGGAATTGCGCGAGCGGCTGGCCGGGGCGCAGCGCTGGCAGTACGCCTTCGCCACCCTGGCGGCCAACGGCAAGCCGCTCGGTATTCGCTTCGTCAATCGGCGTGAAGGCGCCAACGACGCCCAGATCTGGAATGCTTTCGCCCGATTCAACTTCCCGAGCCAACTCCAGGCCGCCTTCGCCAGCAGCCTGAAGTCCGAACATTGACGCTCAGCGACTGATGGGCCGGTAGCGGATGCGGTGCGGCTTGGCGCCTTCCTCGCCGAGCCGTTTCCTCTTGTCTTCCTCGTACTCGTGGTAGTTGCCGGCGAAGAAGAACCATTGCGAATCGCCCTCGCAGGCCAGGATGTGCGTGGCGATGCGGTCGAGGAACCAGCGGTCGTGGCTGATCACCAGCACGCAGCCGGCGAACTCCAGGAGCGCATCCTCCAGCGCGCGCAAGGTTTCCACGTCCAGATCGTTGGAGGGTTCGTCGAGCAGCAGCACGTTGCCGCCCTGGATCAGTGTCTTGGCCAGATGCAGGCGGCCACGCTCGCCGCCCGAGAGGTTGCCGACGACCTTCTGCTGGTCGGAGCCCTTGAAGTTGAAACGTCCCAAGTAAGCCCTTGAAGGCATCTCGAATTTACCGACCGTGAGGATGTCCTGGCCGCCCGAGACAGCCTCCCAGACAGTCTTGTCATTCTCCAGGCCCTCGCGCGACTGGTCGACCGAGGCAATCTGGGCCGTCGGGCCGATGATGATCTCGCCGGCATCCGGCTGTTCGCGGCCCTGGATCATGCGGAACAGGGTGGATTTGCCGGCGCCGTTGGGGCCGATGATGCCGACGATGGCGCCCGGCGGCACCTTGAACGAGAGGTTGTCGATCAGCAGCCGGTCGCCATAGCTCTTCGACACGCCCTTGAACTCGACAACTTCGTTGCCGAGCCGCTCGCCGGGCGGAATAAAGATTTCCTGCGTCTCGTTGCGCTTCTGGTATTCGAAACTGGACATTTCCTCATAGCGGGCCAGACGAGCCTTGCTCTTGGCCTGCCGGGCCTTGGGGTTGGAGCGCACCCATTCGAGCTCGACCTTCATCGCCTTCATGTGCGCGTCGACCTGCTTCTGTTCCTGCTCCAGGCGCGCTTCCTTTTGCTCCAGCCACGACGAGTAGTTGCCCTTCCACGGAATGCCCTGGCCGCGGTCGAGTTCGAGGATCCACTCGGCGGCGTTGTCGAGGAAGTAGCGGTCGTGCGTCACGGCGACTACGGTACCGGGGAAACGGACCAGGAACTGTTCGAGCCATTCCACCGACTCGGCGTCGAGGTGGTTGGTCGGCTCGTCGAGCAGCAGCATGTCGGGCTTGGAGAGCAGCAGCTGGCAGAGCGCCACGCGGCGCTTCTCGCCGCCGGAAAGGTTGCCGATCTTCGCGTCCCAGGGTGGCAGGCGCAGCGCGTCGGCGGCGATTTCCATCTGGTTTTCGACGTCGGCGCCAGAGGTGGCAAGAATCGCCTCGTACTTCGCCTGCTCCTCGGCCAGCTTGTCGAAATCGGCATCCGGCTCGGCGTAGGCGGCGTAGATCTCGTCCAGCTTCTTCTGGGCATTCACCACATCACCGAGACCTGCTTCCACTTCCTGGCGAACCGTGTTGTCGGGGTGCAGCTGCGGCTCCTGCGGCAGATAGCCGATGGAAATGCCGGGCTGCCACTGCACCTCGCCGTCGTATTCCTTGTCGGCGCCGGCCATGATGCGGAGCACGGTCGACTTGCCCGAGCCGTTGAGGCCGAGCAGGCCGATCTTGGCGCCGGGGAAGAAGGAGAGGGAGATGTCCTTGATGATCTGACGCTTGGGCGGAACGATCTTGTTCACGCGCAGCATCGACATGACGTATTGAGCCATTGCTGTCCAAAGTGTGATGAAGTTGCGGAGGTGCGGAGACGGCGGAAATCCCGCCGGGCCGCTATTGTGCGTCAAAGCCCGCGCAAAGTGGCGGAGCGCGTTCGGCCGGCTCGGACGGACGTGGTTGCGCCGGCGGTTGCCCTTGGCGTCGAAGGGAGTTATACTCGTTGGACATCCAACAATTGGATGGCCACTTCAAAGGTGTTCGCCAGTCCCGGAGGTCATGATGAAATCGCTGCTATGTCTCACGGTTAACGGGCGACAGCGTGAAGACGCCGTCGCTGAAAACATGCTGCTGATCGATTACCTGCGCGAGCAGCTCGGTCTCACCGGCACCAAGCAGGGTTGCGACGGCGGCGAGTGCGGCGCCTGCACGGTGCTGGTGGACGACAAGCCGCGCCTGGCCTGCTGCACGCTCGCCCACGGCGTCGCCGGCTGCCGAATCGAGACCATCGAGGGTTGCGCGTCCACCGACGGTTTGTCGCGCCTGCAGCGCGCCTTTCACGAACACCTCGGTACCCAGTGCGGTTTCTGCACGCCGGGGATGATCATGGCGGCGGAAGGCTTGCTGCGCGCCAATCCCCATCCGGACCAGGCCGAGATTCGCGCCGCGCTGGGCGGCAATCTCTGTCGCTGCACCGGCTACGTGAAGATCATCGAATCGGTCGAGGCGGCCGCCAGCATGCCGGAGGCCGCATGAACGCCCCCGATCGCGAATTGCAACGCATGCGCGTCCCCGACGAGCACCGTGGCGTCGGTGCCCGCCTGCCCTTCGTCGACGGTGTCGAGAAAGTCACCGGCACGGCACGCTACACGGCGGACCTGCCGGCGGCCAACGCCCTGGTCGGCATGATCCTGCGCAGCCCCTATGCGCACGCGGAGCTTCTGGAGGTCGACGTTACCGAGGCCCTGAGCCTGCCCGGCGTGCGCGCCGTCGTCACCGGCGACGAATGCGACATGCCCTATGGTGTGATTCCGATCGCCCAGAACGAATTTCCGCTGGCGCGCGGCAAGGTTCGCTACATTGGCGACCCGATCGCGGCGGTGGCGGCGGTGGACGAAGCCACCGCGAAGCTGGCGATTTCCCGCATCCGCCTCAAGGTGCGTGAACTGCCCGCCTACTTCAAGGCTGCCGATGCCCGCCAGCCGGGCGCGGTGGCGTTGCACGACAAAAAGCCCGACAACATCGAGCGGGAGGTTCATAACGAGTTCGGCGATACCGCGGCCGGTTTCGCCGCGGCCGACCTGGTGCGCGAGGAAACCTACGAGTCCGCCGAGGTGCATCACGCCATGATGGAGCCGAACGCTGCCCTGGCCGCCTGGGATGCGGAACGCGGCCACCTGACGCTCTGGTCGGTCACGCAGGTGCCGTACTACGTGCATCTGACCCTGGCCCGCTGCCTGAAGATGGAAGCGGCGCACATCCGTGTCGTCAAGCCTTTCAGCGGCGGCGGCTTCGGTCATCGCACGGAGTGCCTGAACTTCGAGGTGATTTGTGCCTTGCTGGCGCGCGCGGCGCGTGGCACCGTGCGCCTGCTGCAGACGCGCGAGGAATCCTTTCTGGCCCATCGCGGCCGGCCGGAATCGCACATGCGCCTGAAGATCGGCATGAAGTGCGACGGCCGCCTGACGGCCTGCCAACTTGAAATGATCCAGCGCGGCGGCGCCTACGGCGGCTACGGCCTGGTCACCATTCTGTATGCCGGTGCGCTGCTGAACGGTCTCTACGACATTCCGGCGATCAAGTACGACGGCTACCGCGTTTATACCAATACACCGGCCTGCGGGGCGATGCGAGGCCACGGCACGGTCAATACCCGCTTCGCCTTCGAGTCGCTGCTGGACACCATGGCCGCCGAACTCGGCCTCGATCCTTTCGCCGTGCGCCGGCGCAACCTGCTGACGGCGCCGACCGACACGATCAACGGCCTGAAGATCATGTCCTATGGGCTGCCGGAATGTCTCGACTGGGTCGAGCAGGCCAGCGGCTGGAAGCAACGCAAGGGCAAGATGCGGAAGGTCGGCGATGTCGGCAAGGGCCTGGGCATGTCCTGCTCTCATTTCGTCAGCGGTTCCGCAAAACCGGTGCATTGGTCGGGCGAGCCCCATGCCGTGATCATCCTGAAGCTGGATTTCGACGCCTCCGTCACCATCCTGACCGGCGCAGCCGACATCGGCCAAGGCTCGTCGACCATCATCACCCAGATCGTCGCCGAAGTCCTCGGCATCGATTTCCATCGCATCCGCATCGTCGCCAACGATTCGGCGATTACGCCGAAGGATAATGGCTCGTATTCGTCGCGCGTCAGCTACATGGTCGGCAATGCCGCCGCCGAAGCGGCGGAAAACCTGAAGCGGCTGCTGGTCGGAGCGGCGGCGCGCAAGCTGGGCGTGCCGGAAACCGAAGTGGATTGGTTCGGCGAGGCCGCGGCGGTGCTCGGCGATCCCGACAAGCAGGTTTCCTTCGCCCAGATCGCCGAGGAAGCGCTGGTCGGCACCGGTACGCTGGCCGTGAAGGGCACCTTCACTTGTCCGCCGGAATTCCAGGGTGGCAAGCAGCGCGGTGGCGCGGTGGGGTCGACCATGGGCTTTTCCTACACGGCACAGGCGGTCGAGGTGAGCGTCGACCTTGAACTCGGCAAGGTCACGGTGGACAAGGTCTGGACTGCGATCGACTGTGGCTTCGCCCTCAACCCGATGTCGGTGGAAGGGCAGGTTCAGGGCGCGGTCTGGATGGGCCTGGGACAGGCGATGAGCGAGGAAACGGTGTACGAGAACGGCCGCCATCTCTGCCCCAACATGCTCGACTACCGGGTGCCGACCATCGTCGAATCCCCGGATATCGAGGTTCATATCGTCGAAAGCATCGACCCCAATGGCCCGTTCGGCGCCAAGGAGGCGAGCGAGGGATCGTTGTCCGGCTTCATGTCGGCGCTCGCGGCGGCCGTGGAAGAAGCCACCGGCCAGCGCCTGCGGATGCTGCCGATCACGCCGGTGCGGGTTTTCGCCGCGCTGCAGGAGGCGGCCGCGGCCGCCGCGATGGCCAACGCCGAGGAGAATCGTCCATGAACGCCTTGCCAGATTTTCGACTGTTTCGCCCGGCCAGCGCCGGCGAAGCGGTGCGTCTCAACACTGCGCACGCCAGTAGCCGTTTCATCGCCGGTGGTACCGACCTGCTGCCGAACATTCGTCGGGGCCTGTTCAATCCCGCCGTACTGATCGATCTCGGCGGCATCCCGGAAATGGCGACCATCACTGAATCTGCCGACGGGCTGCGCATCGGCGCCGGCGTGACGCTGGCGAAGCTTGCCGTCGATCCGCGCGTCGTTGCGCGGCTGCCGGCGCTGGCGCAGGCGGCGCTGGCCGTCGCCGGGCCGACGCACCGGCAGTCCGCCACGCTCGGCGGCAACCTGTGCCTTGACACACGCTGCCGCTATTACAACCAGAGCGAATTCTGGCGCGACAGCATTCACCATTGCTTGAAGCTGGACGGCGATACCTGCCGCGTCGCGGTGAAGTCGAAGCGGTGCTATGCCGCCTTCAGCGGCGATGTCGCACCGGCTTTGATCGTGCTTGGCGCCGAGGTCGAGGTGCTCGGGGAAAAAGGTGCGCGCCGCCTGGCGATCGCCGATCTATATGCCGACGATGGCATGGCCTGGCTGACCCTGAAACCGGACGAGCTGCTGGTGGCCGTCCACGTGCCGTTCGACGATGCCTGGACGAGCGCCTACGAGAAGATGCGCATTCGCGGTTCGATCGATTTTCCGCTGGCCGGCGTCTCGGTCGCGCTGCGGCGCGACGGGGCGAACATCGGCGGACTGCGCATCGCCTGCACGGGCGTGGCGTCGCGGCCATTCGCGGTCGATGGACTCGACGTGATCGCCGGCAAGCTGTTCGACGCCGCGGCGCAGACCATCGTCGCCGAATGCGTGGACCTTGCCAACCGCTCGATGAAAACGACGCTGGTCGATGCGCTGTTCAGGCGCAATGTCACGCCCGTGCTGGCGCGCCGCCTCGCGCAGCGCCTCTGGAACGGCGCTTGAGGCAGACGGCGGCGTTCAGGCGATCTTTTCGTCGAGGTTGATGTCGACCATCAGGTCGTTGGAGATGCGCTCCAGCTCGGCGGTGAGGGCGCGTGCGTCGATCTCGTGTCCGGCCAGCAGGTCGATGTCGGCATGGAACATGATTTCGGCCGACATCGGCGCGCTGGCGGTGCGGGTGGAGAGTTCCTCGACGTTCACCGCATGCCGAGCCAACACCTGCGAGACCTCGCGGACGATGCCGATGCGATCGTGACCGATCAGCGAGAGCTTCAGTCGGCGTCCCGCCGCGGCTGACTTTGCGTCAGCCGAGGTTTCGGCTATGACCTTGAGACTCGCAAGGCCGGCCAGCGCCGCCTTGAGCGCCTCCACCTTGTCGCCAGGCATGGCGACCTTGACGATGCCGGCAAACTTGCCGGCCAGACGCGACATCGACGATTCCAGCCAGTTGCCCTGATGGGCGGAGATGACGGCCGACAGTTCGCCGACCAGGCCGGGGCGGTCGTCGCCGATGGTGGTGAGAATGAGGTGGGTGTCGGCCATGAGCGCAGTCCTCGGCGAGGACACGGTTGCAAAGCGGACATTGTTGCATCAAACGGCGGGCAACTCCACCTCGGACAGATCAGGCGGGCTCGGTCCAGCTGGGTGCAATCAGCCTGCGTTTCCCCTTTTTGTCGAGCTTTACGCCTGCCTCCTTGACCTGAAACTTGTCCCACAGCCGACACGTTACCTCTTTGTGCTTCTGATCGAGTCCTTCGCAGTAATTGGTGAATGTGCACAGCCGGACGGTTTCGCCCAGGCCCAGCCGGATCTTGCGGAACCAATCGGGGTCGGCGAGGCTTTGCCGGGCTGAACCCACGATGTCGCAGACGCCGTCGCTCAGCATTCGCTCGGCCATTTCGAAGTTATGCACTCCCCCCGAGCAGACTACGGGTGTCGCAAGGCCTGCGGCGCGAATCGCGCCGCGAACGCTTGCGGTCGCCGCCGCATTCCGTCCGAATGGCCCCACGCCGTCGGATTGAATGGGAGGCATGCATTCGAAGCCGCTGTAGCCGGTATACGGATAGACCGACGCGCCGACATCCGGCTGCTGGGCGTCGTCGAACTTGCCGCCGCGCGAAGTGGACAGGAAATCCATTCCCGCCCGAGCAAACTCGACACCGAAATACGTTGCGTCGTCAAGCTCCGTTCCGCCCGGGATGCACTCTTCGGTGAGAAAACGGCATCCAAGCGTGTAGTCGTTGCCCACCGCCTCGCGGACCGCGCGATACACCTCCAGTGGCAGTCGAATTCTGTTTTCCCTGGTGCCGCCATAGCCATCCCGCCGATCGTTGGTTGCGGACAGGAATGAGGCCATCGTATAGGCGTGAGCATAATGCAACTCGATGCCATCGAATCCCGCCATCCTGGCACGCCGCCCCGCTGCGGCGAACAGCGCGGGCAGCCGTTGCGGCAGTTCGCGGATGTGTGGCAGATCGAGGTCCGTGACGCGTTCGCGCGCGCCATACTGGTAGTCCTGCCATTCCCGTTCGCTTAGGGCTTTCTTCAACTCTTCCGCTGACAATGTGGCCAGATGGTCCCTTACCTTGTCCTCTGGCCACCCGATCGCGTCGATCGCCTGGCGATGACCATCGGTGATCGCGAGAAACCGTAGGAAGAACTTCTCCGGCTCGGGGCGTCGACGGATATTTAGAAAATCGATGATCTGAATTAGCGCGCGCGTATGGCCATCGCTGGCTTCATGGATGGTATCGACCAGCTTGCGCAGGCCGGGGATGAATCGGTCGTCACCGATGCGAAGCAGGGGGCCGCTCGGCACATCCCGTATCCCGGTCGCCTCGATAACGATTGCGCCGGGGCGTCCTTGGGCGAATCGCCGATACCAGTCGAGAACATCGTCGGAGACGAGCCCGTCTTCCGTGGCTCGCCATGGCACCATTGCCGGGATCCACGTTCTTTGTTCCATGGTGGTGGAGGCGCCGATCGACACGGGACTGAACAGGCGAGAGCGCGCGGCCTCCTCGCGGGTGGGTATGCGACCCGGGTTGGTCTGGTAGGTAATCGGATTCTTCGGTTTCCACATCTCGGCCACCTCTCCTCGTGTTCGTCATCGGTCTTGTCATGGCGCGCTCGACACCGGGATCGCCATGCATTGTGGCAACCGCTTCAGTCTGGTCTGGCTCGCTCAGACCGGAAGCCATGTGAGCTGGCAGTGACCCGGTCGGGAGATCGCCACGTACGCCCACTCCCATGACTACCTAATGTCTTTAAGTGTAAAGACGTGATGCATGAATGTCAATGCATCGTTGTGGGTCGATGCTTCAACGAGGACTTTGGGTATCCGCCGCCGGCCAGTTGGCGTGGCGAGGTTGGCCCCGGGCCGCGAAGTAGTGCTGCTCGATCAAGGGCGATACGCGGTAGCGGTCCTCGCCATAGCCGTCGCCAAGATTCCGCAGCACGGTACGAATCGTGGCAAGACCGATTGTCATCGCCCATTCCAGCGGCCCGCGCGGATAGTTCGCGCCGAGGCGCATCGCGATGTCGATGCCCTCCGGAGCGGCAATACCTTGATTGACGGCGTCGTAGGCCTCGTTGGCCAGCATGGCCAGCGTGCGCATGACCGGGAGTCCGGGCGCATCCTTCAAGCGGAATACCTGGATGCCGGCCGCCTGTAGCAGTCCTACGGCAGCGGCACCGGCTTCGCCAATGCATGATTCGGCAACCGCAATGGCCAAGCAGGGGGTCGCGGTGTAGTCGAGGGCAAGATCGATGACCACGGTATCGGGCATGCCGGTCTCGGTCGCCCGTCGAGTCGCGGACCGACCATCCGTGACATGAATGACCGCGCCGCCGGCCATCGCGACGCGACCATCCTCGTGGTCACGGTTGGCACGGTACGCAATGCCGCGAGCATCCAGACGCGCGCCAAGCGCGGCGGCAACGGGGCCGTTGCCGCACAGCGCGATGTCGGTCGGTATGTCATGGGGTGGCTCGGTGCGTGGTGGCGTCCGCGGTGCGTCCTGGCGATAGTCGTAAAAGCCGCGCCCGCTCTTGCGTCCAAGCCAGCCAGCGGCAACCAGCTCTTGCTGGATTGGTGATGGCATATAGCGCGGATCGCAATGACAGGCTTGCCAGACCGAGGTGGTAACGGCGAGGTTGATGTCAAGACCGATCAAATCCATCAATTCGAATGGCCCCATGCGAAAGCCGCCTGCCTCACGCATGATGGTGTCGAGCGTCACGCTATCCGCTACTCGTTCGTGCAAGAGACGCAGAGCCTCGAGATAGTAAGGTCGGGCAATACGATTGACGATGAAGCCTGGCGTCGACTGGACGGACACTGGTGTCTTTCCCCACGCCCGGGCCGTGGCATGGAGCGCTTCGGCTGCTTGTCGATCGGTGGCCAGTCCGGAGACGATCTCGACCAAGGGCATCACCGGTGCCGGATTGAAGAAGTGCATGCCGACCAGGCGCTCCGGTCGTTGCAGGCATGCGGCGATGGCGGTCACCGATATCGAAGACGTATTGCTGGCGAACAGACACTCGGCATTGGCATGCTTTTCCAATTCGATGAACAGGGCGCGCTTGGTCTCGATATCTTCGACAATGGCCTCGATGATCAGGCCAGCCTCGCTCAGTTCGTCCAGGCGGGCAACGGCCGAGAGGCGACTGCAAGTGGCGCTGGCGGCGGCGGGATCCATCTTCCCTTTGTTAACGAGGGCGCCAAGCTGACGACGGATGGCGGCGATCGCATTGGCCGCAGCGTCGGGGCGCGAGTCGTACAGTTTGACTTCGTGTCCGGATCGGGCGGCGACTTGGGCGATGCCGATTCCCATCGCACCACAGCCGATCACCGCTACCGGGCATGAGGCAGCAAGAGCGTTCAATGTCCCCGCCAGACTGGTTGGCGTTTTTCGAGAAACGCGGTAATGCCTTCCCGACGATCGTCGGTGCCGGCTAGAACCACGAAATTACGGCGCTCCAGCACGAGGCCCGTGGTCAAGGTCGTCTTGAAAGACTGTAGTACGGCAGCGCGGTCGGACATCGACTTACTCGGTGGGAATCACCGCGGTCACCTCGATCTCGACCTTGGCTTCGTCCTCAACCAGGTCGGCAACCTGGACGGCGCTCATGGCGGGGTAGTGGCGGCCCATGACGTCGCGGTAAACGCGGCCAATCTCCTTCAGACGGGCGACATATTCCTTCTTGTCTTTCAGGTACCAAGTCATGCGGACGATGTGTTCGATGTTGCCGTCGGCGGCACGCACCACGTCCACGCAATTCGTCAATGCCTGCTTGATCTGTTCGACCAGGTCGAGGGTTTCAAACTTGCATTGCGTATTCCAGCCAATCTGGCCACCAACAAATACCTGACGACCACGCGCTTCGATTCCGTTGGCGTAGCCTTTCGGGGCAATCCAGCCCTCTGGTTGTATGGTCTTGTGCGTCATGGATGTTCCGGACATGGCGTCTTCAGTTGCCTTCGAATTTCGGTTTTTCCTTGGCGGCAAAGGCATCGAATGCGCGACGGAAATCGCCGGTCATCATGCAGATGGCCTGGGCTTGGGCCTCCGACTCGATCATTTCCTCGATGCCCATGGCCCACTCCTGATTCACCATGGTTTTGGTCATGGTATGGGCGAACCACGGTCCGTCGGCCAGGCTGCGTGCCAGCCCATGCGCCTTGGCCAACAGGTCGTCCGCCGGGTGAAGGGCATTGAAGAATCCCCAAGCCAGTCCTTCCTCCGCCGACATGACGCGACCAGTCATCAAGAGGTCGTTCGCGCGCCCCAGGCCTATTACTCGCGGTAGCAGGCCACAGGCGCCCATGTCGGCGCCCGCAAGGCCGACACGCGTAAACAGGAAGGCCGTCTTGCTGGCCGGCGTGCCGAATCGGAAGTCGGCGGCGAGCGCGACCATGGCGCCAGCGCCGGCGCAGAAACCATCGATCGCCGCAAGAATCGGCTGCGGTGCTCGCCGCATCGCCTTGACCAAGTCTCCGGTCATGCGAGTGAATTCAAGAAGTTCCGGCATGCTCATTTCGGTCAGTGGCTTGATGATCTCGAACACATCGCCGCCCGAGCAGAAATTTCCGCCTTCGCCGGTAATGACCACACTGCGCACATCGTTGGCGTAATTTAAGTCGCGAAACAGATCACGCAACTCGGCATACGAGTCGAAAGTCAACGGGTTTTTCTTGTTCGGGCGGTTGAGCGTGACGGTGCCGATACGTCCATCCTCGCTGCACGACCAATTGAAGTGCCTAGCCTGGTAGTTCTTGAACGGACGCCGATGGTCTTTCATTGGAAATTCCGCCATGTCGTCTATCTCCTTTGTTTTTTTCCTACATCACTTCGCCGCCGGCGACGGCTATTGATTGGCCATGAATTGCCTCGGACCCGGGAAGGCATAGCCAAGCGACGGCGTTGGCGACTTCAACCGGTTTGACCAGGCATCCTTGAGGGTTGCCGGATGCCAGCATGGCCCGTGCCTCTTCCGCGCTGCGGCCCGTCTTGGCAACGATATTGTCGATGGCTCCACCCAGCATGGGCGTGTCCGTATAACCGGGGCAAATGGCGTTGACCGTAATACCCTGTTTGGCCACTTCCAGGGCCAACGCCCGTGTCAACCCGATGACGCCATGCTTGGCGGCGCAGTACGCGGAAACGTAGCCATAGCCGCGAAGGCCGGCCGTACTCGCGATATTGACGACACGTCCCCAACCGCTTTCGGTCATTCCTGGCAGAACCGCGCGGATGCAATTGAAGGTGCCGGTCAGATTGATGCCGATCATCATTTCCCAGAGCTCGGTGCTGGTCCTGGTGAATGGTGCGCTGGTTGCCGTGCCGGCGTTATTGACGAGAATGGAGACCGTACCGCGAGCCGCGACCAACTCCGTCATCGCTCGGCTTACCGCTTCGTGGTCGACGACATCGGCGACGGCGACGCCATGGCCCGGGCCCGGCAGGCGGGCGCGGCTGGCATCCAGCGCGGACCGTCGCCGGCCGAGCAATGTCAGCGTGGCGCCTTGCCGCGCAAGTTCATGGCAGATGGCTTCACCGATGCCGCCATTGGCGCCGGTCACGACAGCGTGGCGTCCCGTCAAGGGCAGTGAGGCTCTTTGGTCGGTCATGGCTGCCACGGCTGTTTTCTAACAGGTGAGGATTGCCCGTACGATCAGATCACCTGCCCGCCCGACACCAGAAGCACTTGGCCCGTGATGAAGCCCGATTCGGGCAGGCAGAACAGATACACGGCCCCGGCGGCATCCTCGGGGGTTCCGGCGCGGCCGAGCGGAATGAGCTTGACGTTCTCCGCCACGAAGTCCGGCGGAACGCCCATCTTGATGGTATTGCCTTCGATCTGGGCGACGCTCTCGGGAGTTCCGATCGGGGCGGTCATTCTGGTCTGGATAAGGCCGAAGGCAACGCAATTGACGTTCACGTTGTAGCGCCCCCACTCCTTGGCCATGGTCTTGGTGACGCCGAGGATCGCCGCTTTTCCGGCGGAATAGCCGATCTGCCCCGCATTGCCGTATAGGCCGGAGATCGAAGAGATGTTGATAACCTTGCGTGCGACGACCTTGCCATCGGCCTTTTCCTGTTTTGCCTTGGGAATGATATGCGTTCCGGCCGCTCTTAGTATCCGCACCGGGGCGGTGACGTGAATGTCCAGCATGGCCTGAAATTGCTCGTCCGTCAGCTTTTGAATGACGGTATCCCAAGCGTAGCCGGCATTGTTGACGATGATGTCAATTTCGCCGAAGTTGTCCAGCGCTGCCTTGACGAACGCATCCGGAATCCCGGGTTTGGTGATGTTGCCCGCGAAACCGGCTGCCTTGCCTCCCGCGGCACGAATCGTCGACAGCGTCTCGTCCACGGCCTCCTGGTCGAGATCGTTGATGAAAACAGCGGCGCCCTCGCTCGCCAGCTTTTGCGCGATCGCCCGGCCGATCCCGCGTCCCGCGCCCGTCACGAGGGCAATCTTGCCTTCAAGTTTTTTCATCTCATAGCTCCCTTGCCATTCAAACCAATCGGTGAACTTGACTGCTCCACCCAGACATGCTCGTTCATTGAACCTACCGCGGGGCTTCTATTGTCCCGTAACTTCGATCACGATCGACATTCCCGTATCGCCGGCCGCGCACCCCGAGAACAAGCCCCAGCCACCACCTTGAGCAACAAGCTCCTCGATCAATTCGATAACGCCGCGCATGCCGGTGGGTGCATTCGGGTGGCCATAGACCAGCGAACATCCAAAGTTGTTCATCTTCATCACGTCGACACCGAGGCTCGCGGCGAACACGAGATCATTGACAGCGAATGGGTTATGGGTCTTGATGGCATGCATTTCGCTTGCTTTTTTGCCGGCCGCAGCCAGTGCCCGCGCCGCCGCCGGGATCGCTGCCTCCGGCATGTATGCCAGCTCGGCCCTGGCCAATCCGAATCCGTGAATCCGGACTCTGATGCCTGGATCAGCGGATAACTGGGCGGCGACTTCTGGCGTGGCAACGACAACCGCGGCGTTGCCGTCCGTGGGATGTGTTTGGCCGCCGAAGGTGACAGTTCCGCCTTCCACTACCGGCTTCAGCTTTCCTAGACCCTCAAGTGTCGAGAACCGGATGCCCTCGTCACCCTCGATGCTCTTCAAGGTCTTCTTGAAATTCGATGATGGCACATCGAACGGTAGCCGCATGAAGCGCTTCAGAAACGCGGAATCATTTGCGATTGCTGCCTTGTATTGCTCTTCGCGACGCAACACAACATCGTGTTGCTGTGCGGTGGATATCTTGTGGCGGGCGGCGACATTCTCCGCTGTCTTGACCATCGCGTGCCCACCCAGCGGATCACTGTCGAAATTATCCGGAACCCAATTCTCTGAACTGCCGTTTCCTCCCGGGCCGCTCGGATTCGGATAATAGATGTGGGGCCCGTTTGACAGTCGATCGCAGGTGATGGCCAAAGCGGTCCTGGCCATGCCGAACTGAATCTCCTGTGCCGCGGCAAGAATGCATCGAACACCCGTCGCGCAGGCCTGCATGAGGGTTGGACCGCCGACCGTTGATAAGCCGGCCATCCCGGCAAGCCACGGAAGGCCATAGAAGGCGTGCGATTGAGGTACCGAAAGGCCAAGCACCCCGTAATCGACAGTCTCACGCAGGGCCGGTCTATTGGCAATCTCCTGTCTGACGACGTGGGCCGCAAACTCGATGCTGTGCAAATGGGCAAAACTGCCTTGCCAACGAACGAAAGGAGTACTCCAGTACGCGCCGTAAGGTATTTCCGCTTTGATTGTCATTGGTGATTCCTAACAAGTAAGGAAGGCACAGGCAAGAGAGTCAAGTCGTCCCGGGAGGCTACCTGGTCGGGGCGGCTAGGATGCCAGCGTCGAACATTCGCGGTTTCCGGATGTGCACATCCGGCTACGGTAGCGCCACCGTGGCACTCCCCTTTTGAACGATCTCGCTCCTTTGATTTTCGGCGGTTATCTCCAGCTGAACGAGATTCTCGCCATTAGCCTGATCCTTGGCAACGACCTTGCCGCGGCACGTAATCTGGTCACCCACCGTGGCCGTTGAAACAAAGCGCGCGTTCAGGTATCGAAGGTTCTTCTGCGATGCCCAACCGCTAACCAAGGAACCGAGCAACGCCATGTTGAGCATTCCATGCGCAATCACGCCGTCAAGCTTGGCTGCTTTGGCGGCATCGTCATCGACGTGAATGGGATTGTGATCGCAGGCGGCGCTGGCAAACAAGGCGAGTTGCAAGCGCGAGATCGGCGCGCCCAGCAGCGCGGGAATTGAATCGCCGACGTTTACTTCGGCAAATTTTGGAACTGTAGACATGGCAGCTCCGCTAGACGTTACGAATGACAATAGTCATGTTTAAATCGCAGACGTGCTCTTGTCGCTGATTGGTGAGTTGTATCTGCGTCACGATGAACTGAAGTGCTCCACCTTTTTTTTCGTATTGATCGACAACCTTCTGCCGGCCCGTGATGGTATCGCCCGCACATATGTCGCCGTAGTAAGTGAACGATTGCTCTCCATGCATGGTTCGGGTCTTGTCAATTCCCAACTCCTCCAGAATCATGAAAGCCTGATTGGCTTCCATGATGATGGTGAAGGGAAACGTGGGTGGTGCGGGAATTGCCGAATAGCCTGCGTTGGCCGCGGCTTGCGCATCGTGGTAGATGGGGTTCGTGTCTCCGATCGCTTGCGCGAACATGCGGATTCGTCCCTTTTCGACCTCGAAGACGAACGGTTGATATTCCTTGCCTACTAGAGTCATCAACATCTCCCAACGAAATTGCCGAGGCGAGTATGCATATAAAGACTAGAGGTGTCAATTGATTCTCGGAAATTGTTGGCCCAGGGTGGTAATGGTTCCTCTTTCCAAAGTGGGGGTGTCCCCTCTTGGCGAGGCGGGAGAGCCCTGGCGGAACGAATGGTGGCGCAGAGAAGCCGGCGTGATCGCGGACGAGGCCGAAAAGGAGGAGAGTTCGCTGCCTTCGCCACCGTGGTTGCCGGCAAGCAAAAAAGCCGCCGAGGACTCGGCGGCTTGATGTATCTTGGTGCCCAGGAGAGGACTCGAACCTCCACGGTGTTACCCGCTAGTACCTGAATCCAGCGAGGATTCTATGATTGGCGCGGCTTTCATGGTGATTGTGTTTCCGCAAAAAGCGGATTACGGCCCCTTGCCAGCACTGCGTTTCCGTGGGATTGCGGAAATTTTTTTGCCTCTCGCGGCCGTGTAGTGCTCGGTCATTTCCCTGGCTCGATGGCCGAGTAAATCCTGTGCAGCATCGAGCCCAGCCTGGTCGCGCAAATCGGTTCCTGACTTGCGCCGAAGGTCGCGGAATTGAAAGTCTTTGCCGGCAATGCCAGCCGCTGCTCTGGCAGTCTCGAAGCGCGAACGCAGCATAGCCTTTGTCATCTTCTGTCCACGCTCATTGACGAGTAGGAACAGCGATGCGACCTTGTGTTCCGCCTTGCGCGCCTGGATGCGGTCAATTACCTCCTTGAGCCCTCCAACAAGTTCGATTCGTTGCGGGGTTCCGGTCTTGCTTTGTCGGTACTCAAGCATGCCGTCGCGGATTCGCACAAGCGTCATATCGAGAAGGTCTCCCGGGCGCTGGCCAATGTAATAGGCGAGATCGATAGCGTCTCGCAAATCTGCTGGCGATTCATCATATACCGCGTCGAGGACATCATCGCTGATATAGACATGCTTGCGTCCAGGGAGGCGTTTTGTTTTGACTGCTCCCGCTGGGTTGAACTTGCAGAAGTCGCGTTCGATAGCCCAGGCGTAGAGCATCGATAGAACGGCCTTCTCGCGTAGCGCTCTGTGCCTCGATGTCGCGCTGCGCTTTTCGATGTAGAGGGTGACGTGTGCGGCCTTTACCTCATCGATGGGGGCGTCGCCGAATTTCTCCATGAGCTTGTCGAGTGCGTACCGGTAGTCGGCTTGCGTGCCAGTGCCAACCGCCTCGAATGCCGGGCTGGCAAGGTACTTGGCAATTAGCCATGAGACGGTCATGCGCTCTGTTGGCTCTGCTTGGTGGAGCTTCGCCCATTCCTGCACGGCCAGGATGTAGTCGAATCCAAGTGGGATTTCATGGCGAGGTTTCGCGCCAGTGTCGTAGTAATAGTAAGTCTTGCTGCCGCGACGCCTGGCGCGCAAGCCGGGGCGACCGCCGGGTCGGTGGTCGGCCCGGTGGGAACCGTTGTTGGCGGGCTGGTCGGCGGCATGTTGGGCGGCAGCCTGTTCATGGACGGCGGCTCGGTGCGCAAGAACATGGAGTCGGGGGGCAAAGTGTCAGGGCCTGGTGGCCCGCGCGAGGACAAGGTGCCGGCGTGGTTGTCTGACGGCGAGTATGTTCTGCCGGCGAAGACCGTCAAGGCCATGGGTGGTGCCGCAGCGCTCGATCCAGTTGTCAAGGCCACCAACGACGGCCGCGAGCCGACGCCCAGGATGGAAGGTGGCGCGGCCAAGGCTGCGTCTGGTGGGCTTGGTGTGGCGGTTGGTGCGGGCGTGGATGAATACACCCGGCAGCGCGCACTGCAAGATCAACGCAACGCGCGAGCCGAAGATGTGGCCTGGCGCCAGGCCAGAGCGGCAGAGGAAGACAATCGATGGGCAGCCACGGACGCCAGATCGGCGGCGATGCATGGCATCCAGATGGGCCAGCTTAATCGGCAGCAGAAGCAACAGAAGGCTCGGGACGCCTTGATGGATTCTGCCCGGCAGCTTGATGCATTCGGCGGCGAAATCGCCAAGCTCGATCCGAACGCTCCGGTGCCGATGGAGTTGATTGAGCGAGCATCGAAGTTCTACAACGAACATCCGACCATGCAGAACGGCATGCAGGCCAGCATCCAGCAGATCGATGGCAGGCCGATGATGGTGCATGGCGTGCCCGGTCGTTCCGACGCGCAAATCCTGCCGATCACCAAGGACACGCTGATGGCGGGTTCCAAGGAAGCTGGAAATCTGCTGATCCGGAATCTGGCGATGACATCTCCCGAGGGCTTCGAGGCGTATGCCAGGGGGCAATCTGCGTCTGCGCAAGAAGCGGCAAAGATTGCCAGTCAAGAGAAGATCGCGGCCGGCAACAACAAGGTTCAGAGCGAAGGGCACCTATTGTCGCATGAGGTTGGGATGCTCAATGCCCGTGCGCACGCGCGTTCTGCTGGCGCGACTGCCTTGCTGCACGACATCCAAGGGCAGGCGGCGCAAATGACGCTCGATCAGGCAAAACTTGCCAACGCAGCTCGTTTTGCTCAGGCGGAAGGCAAGGAGTTGTCTCCGGCGCAAAAGGCGGCGATATCCTATGGCGCTAATGATGGGAAAGTGCATAGCGTCGTCAAGGGCGGCAACGGCAACTGGCACATGATGATGAGCAACGGCACATCGCGCGACACGAACATCAAGGCCGAAGGCGCATTGACCGAGGAGAAGGCGCTTGCGATCGCTTCCAAGGTTGCCTTTCAGGGAACGAGGCCAGAAGAACTCAAGGCGGCGGCGAAGGAATTGATGGGTAGTGCGGCTCCATCCGACGCGCCGCCGCGGCCTGGCTGGGGCATTCGCGCGTTGCCGCAATAGCTGTCGAACCATGCGTGGCACAGTACGGCAATCTAATTGAGGGGTGCCACGATGGCCAAGTACGAAATCACTTCCCCTGACGGGCGCAAGTTTGAGGTCACTGCGCCTGACGATGCCAGCCAAGATGATGTGCTGGCGTATGCGCAGGGACAATTCAATTCGCCCGCGCCTGCCACCAGCAACCAGAAAGAATACTCTTGGGTAAATTTCGCCAAGGATTCAGGAGTTGGGGTCATGGAAGGGGTGCTTGGCGTTGCGAAGCTAGGCGCGCTGGCCGGCGATCAGTTACAGCGGGTCATCCCCGGCGCATCCGATCCGCAGGGATTCAACAACCCGGCCTATAAATTCTTCGATGAGTACGGCGAGTCCGTCAATGCGCAAAAA
>JADJAS010000003.1 GCA_016704145.1 Rhodocyclaceae bacterium
GAATCCGGGCGATGAGGTGGTGATGCAGCTTGCCGGTCTGGGCGCGGCGCGCGTGCGCTTCGAGGAACTGCGTGCCGGCGACGGCTCGACGACCTGGGTCGGCTACCTGAAGGACTTCGGCGAAAGCTACAAGGTGCTGCTCACCTATTCGCCGGACGCCACGGAAGGCATGATTCTGACGCCCAAGGGCGAGATCAACCTGCTTGCCGGTGCCAACGGCGAGCTTTATCAGTTTAATCCGACCGAGGCCGGCTTCCATAACGCCCAGGGCGAAGGCGAGTCATGCCAGGCCATCGCCCTGCGGCCGTCCATCGCGCCAATCACGGCGCAAGCCACCACGGCGACGGGCACGACGACAACCGCGACGACGGCGGCCGCCACGGCATCCAAGACCATCGACCTGCTGGTCTATTACACGCCCGGCATGGTGTCGGCCTACGGTAGCGTCAATGCCGTCGCAACGCGCATCGATGCTCTCATCGCGGCGGCCAACCAGGCCTATCTGGCCGGCGGCCTGGGCTACCAGGTTCGTCGCGTCGGCCTGGACCCCATCTCGCTGGATGACAAGACCAGCAATAACACGTTACTCAACCAGATGAACGCGCGTTCCGGCACCTTCTCGACCATGAACGCCCGCCGGGACCAGCTTGGCGCCGATCTGGTCACCGTCATCCGTCCGCTGTATGCGCAGGCCCAGGGTGGTTGTGGCGTCGGTTATGTCTCGGGTTATGGCGGCACGGATGTGGGGCTGTACGCCGATTACGGCCTGTCGGTACTCGGTGACGGCAACGACCGCGCCGGCCAGACCGTGTACTGCGAGGCGCTGACGCTGGCGCACGAATTGGGCCATAACATGGGCTTGATGCACGACCGCGCCACCGTCGCCACGCAGGGCGGTGGCACGGGCGTCACGCCCTATGCTTACGGTTATGCCGTTGCGGGGCGCTGGGGTACCATCATGAGCTATACCTACCCGCGCCAGATCAAGTTCTCCAACCCGATGGATTACACCTGCGGCACCAAGGAACGCTGCGGCCTGCCCGAAACCGACGCGGCCAGCGCCGACAATGTCAAGGCCTTGTCATTGTCGATGCCGTCTGTGGCCGCATTCCGGGGCGCCACGGCGACGCCGCAGAGCTATGGCATCACCGGCGTGGCGACGCTGGACGGCAAGGCAGTTTCGGGTGTGGTGATCAAGGTCAGCGGGGTTACGGCAGCCTCCGGTACCGCCAATGCGACGGCGGTCAGCTGCCAGACCTCCGGAGCCACGGGCGTCTATGCCTGCTCGGCGCCGGCCGGCTACAGTTTCACGCTGACGCCGAGCTATCCACTCGCGGCTACGAATACCACGATCGCCTGGACGCCGGCCGCGCAGACCGTGACCGGGATTTCCGCCAACCAGACGGTGAATTTCAGCGGCAAATCGACCACGGTCGTGCCGCGGAAATACGTGGTCTCGATCGCTTTCACGGTACAGGGCGTTCGCACCATCGCCGTTCCGTTCACCCTGGCACTGGCGGCGGGCAGCGATGTCAGCCAGGTTTCCTGCGTCGCCGGCGCCAACACGACGGTCGCGTGCAGCATGCCGACGGGCTATACGGCCACCGTCACTCCGGGGACAGTGGTCCAGAACGGCAGGAAGGTCACTTTCACGCCGGCGAGCCAGTCGGTCGCGAAGCTCACTGCCGACGTCGGCATGAGCTTTACCGGCAAGTAGCCTACCCCAAGAGGAATGCGCCGCCCCAGGGGTTCCCGGAGCGGCGCATTTTGTTTGCAGCCCGAGCAGCCGATCAGGCGGCGAGGCCGCCCTTGCGGTACGGCGCGATGACCTGAAGGATTTGCGCGAAGACTTTCGGCGCACCGCAGACGATATTGCCGGTGTTCAGGTAATCGGCTTCGCCGGCGAGATCGCCGACCAGGCCGCCGGCTTCGCTGATCAGCAGCGCACCGGCCGCCATGTCCCAGGGCGACAGCCCGAATTCCCAGAAACCGTCGAGCCGGCCGCAGGCGACGTAGGCGAGGTCGAGCGAGGCGGCGCCGGGACGGCGCAGTCCGGCCGTGCGGCGCGTCATCTCCTTGAAGATGGCCATGTAGGCGTCGACATGCTCGAACATCCGGTAAGGGAAACCGGTGCCGATCAGTGCTTCATCGAGCTTGGCCCGCTTGGTGACGCGAATGCGCTTGTCGTTGAGGAAGGCGCCGGCGCCCTTGCTGGCCGTGAACAGCTCGTTGCGGCCGGGATCGTACACCACGGCATGGGTCAGCACGCCCTTGAGCGCCATGGCGATCGACACCGCGTACTGCGGGAAACCGTGGATGAAGTTGGTGGTGCCGTCGAGCGGATCGATGATCCACTGGTACTCGCTATCCGCATGACCGGACTGGCCGGTTTCCTCCGCTAGAATCGCGTGCTGGGGATAGGTTTCGCGCAGGGTTTCGATGATGGCGGTTTCGGCGGCCTTGTCCACTTCGGTGACGAAGTCGTTTTGCTGTTTGACACCGACGGTGAGTTGGCCAAGGTCGAGGCTGGCGCGGTTGATGATCTTGCCGGCGCGCAGCGCGGCCTTGACGGCGATATTGAGTGTGGGATGCATGATCGAATTTTAATATGAACGCCACGCCGCCGCTCGACCGCATCCGCATCGTTCTGTCGCATCCCAGCCATCCCGGCAATATCGGCGCGGCGGCGCGCGCTATGAAGACCATGGGACTCGCGCGCCTCTACCTGGTCAAGCCGAAAACCTTTCCCGATCCGCAGGCGGTAGCGATGGCCACCGGCGCCGACGACGTGCTGGCCCAGGCAAGGGTATGCGCGAGCCTGGCCGAGGCGCTGGCCGGCACGGTTGCGGCGACCGCGCTGACCGGCCGCCGTCGCGAACTGGCGACCGAGCCGAGCTGGGCGCGCGATGCGGCGGCCGATCTGGTCGCGACGACGGCGGCCGGCGAGGTGGCGTTGGTGTTCGGCAACGAAACCGCCGGGCTGTCGAACCAGGAACTGGCGCAGTGCAAGAACTGGGCGCTGATTCCCACCAGCGCCGCATACCGGTCGCTCAACCTGGCGCAGGCGGTGCAGATCCTCTGCTACGAGTTGCGCCTGGCGGCGGTCGATGTCGGCGCTCCGCCGAAAGTCAACGATGGCGGCACGCCGGCCAGCCACGAAGAGGTCGAGGCGCTGCTGTCGCATCTGGAGCGCGCGGCCGTCGGCAGCGGCTTCCTCGATCCGGCCCGGCCGAAGCGATTGATGCCGCGGCTGCGGCGGATGTTCTCGCGCGCCGGGCTGGAACGCGAGGAAGTCGCGATCCTGCGTGGCATGTTGTCGTCATGGGAAAAATAAGTTGACCGCACGGGTCGGGTTTTTTAATATCTGAGCAGGTTCCAATGGTATTCGCCCATGTTCGCGCGTTTTCGTGAAGACATCGCCTGCGTGTTCGAGCGCGACCCGGCCGCGCGCACGACCTGGGAAGTCCTGACCTGTTACCCGGGCTTTCATGCCCTGACCCTGCATCGATTCTCCCACTGGCTGTGGGGCCATCAGCTGCGCTGGTTGGCCCGCTTGTCCTCGCATCTGGGACGGTGGCTGACCGGTATCGAGATCCATCCGGGCGCGACCATCGGCCGCCGGGTATTCATCGACCATGGCATGGGCGTGGTCATCGGTGAGACGGCCGAAATCGCCGACGACTGCACGCTTTATCATGGTGTAACGCTGGGCGGCACGTCCTGGAACAAGGGCAAGCGGCATCCGACGCTGCGGCCCGGCGTGGTGGTGGGCGCGGGGGCCAAGGTGCTCGGTCCCATCACGGTTGGCGAAGGCGCCAAGGTCGGCTCGAACGCGGTGGTGGTACGCGACGTGCCGCCGGGGGCGACGGCGGTCGGTATCCCGGCGCGCATCGTCGAACCCGGCCGCGACGAGGTCCGCCAGGAAAAAGCGGCGGCGATGGGTTTTTCCGCCTACGCCGTCACCCGGGGCGACGACGATCCGGTTGCCCTGGCCATCCACGGCCTGCTCGATCATGCCGTCGAAACCGACCGCCGCATCGAGGTGTTGCTGCATTACATCGAGCGTTGCGGCGTTTCGATCGAGGACGACGTGGCCACCGCCGACAAGTTCGACCCGAAATACCTGTCGAAAATAGTTGACTAATCCAGTCACCGCCCAATATAGTTGATAACGGCGGTCAGGTATTGCCGCTTTCATCAACGAGAGACAGAGGTAGCCCATGAGACTGACGACCAAAGGACGTTTCGCGGTGACGGCGATGATCGATCTCGCACTGCGGCAACACACCGGCCCCGTGACCCTTGCCGGCATCGCCGACCGGCAACGAATCTCCCTGTCCTATCTGGAGCAGTTGTTCGGCAAATTGCGCCGCAACCATCTCGTGGCCAGCGTTCGGGGTCCGGGCGGCGGCTATTGCCTGGCCAAGCCCATGACGCAGGTTTCCGTGGCCGACATCATCCAGGCCGTGGACGAGACTCTCGACGCCACCCAATGCGGCGGCAAGGGCGACTGCCATGACGACCATCCCTGCATGACCCACAATCTGTGGACCAGCCTGAATCACAAGATGTTCGATTACCTGCGCTCGGTAAGCTTGCAGGATCTGGTCGATCAGCAGAAGAACAATGCCGCCTGCATCGCCGCGATCAGCGAGGAGTCGCCGGCGCGCCGGCCGATCCGGCGCATTCCGGTCGCGGTGAGCGCGTAAGCCACGTCATGTTCGCGCCGGCCTACCTCGATCACAACGCCACGACTCCGGTCGCGCCGCGGGTGCTGGAGGCCATGCTGCCCTGGTTCGACCAGCGGCACGGCAACGCCTCCAGCCGCCATGAGTACGGCCGGGCGGCGCGGGCGGCGATCGACGAGGCGCGGGCGAGAGTCGCCGCGGCCGTGGGGGCCCATGCCACCGAAGTGGTATTCACCGGCGGCGGCTCGGAGGCCAATAATCTGTTCGTCAAGGGCGCGGCGGCGAAGTTGGGGCCGGGACTGGTCGCCGTTTCGGCCACCGAGCACCCCAGCGTGCGCGAGGCCGCGAGATCGCTGCAAAGTCAGTCGTGGCGGTACGCCGAAATCGGCGTCGATCCCGATGGTCGCGTTATTCCTGCTCGCTACGCCGGCTTGCTGGCGGAGCGACCGGCCATGGTGTCGGTGATGCTCGCCAACAACGAGACAGGTGTCATTCAGGATATCGGCGTCTTGGCTGAACAGGCCAGGCCGACGCGGGCGTGGTTCCATGCCGACGCCGTGCAGGCGCTGGGCAAGATCGACGTCGATTTTCGCGCGCTCAACGCGCGGGGCGTTCATGCGCTCACCGTGTCGGCGCACAAACTCGGCGGCCCCAAGGGCGCTGGCGCCCTGATTGTTGACAAGCGTGTCGATCTGGCGCCTCTGATTCATGGCGGCGGCCAGGAACGCGGCCTGCGTTCGGGCACCGAAAACGTGCCGGCCATTGTCGGCTTCGGCGTTGCCTGTGAATTGGCCGTCGCGGAAAAGTCAGCCGTGGCGGCACGCCAGCGCATGCTGCGTGGCGAACTGGAAAAGGGCCTGGCGGAGCAGGGTGCGACGATATTCGGCCTAGGCGCCGCGCGCCTGCCCAACACGGTGTATTTCGCTTTGCCCGGCATCGACGGCGAAACGTTGGTGGGCAAGCTCGACCGCGCCGGTTTCGCCGTGGCCAGCGGCGCCGCCTGTTCGAGCGCCAAGGTCGAGCCTTCGCCTGTCTTGATGGCGATGGGCGTCGTCCCTGAACTCGCGCGCGGCGCGGTGCGTGTCAGCCTCGGCCGCGAGACGACGGAACGGCAGACCAGGGGTTTTCTGCAGGC
Organism: Rhodocyclaceae bacterium; assembly: GCA_016704145.1. Taxonomy (GTDB): domain Bacteria; phylum Pseudomonadota; class Gammaproteobacteria; order Burkholderiales; family Rhodocyclaceae; genus Fen-999. The sequence goes on from JADJAS010000003.1 coordinate 5,824, forward strand.
CCTCGTCGCAACGGTTTTCCAATTGAAGAGACTGGCCGCGCTGGCCAGTTAAGGAGAAAACGCAATGTTGAAATTGCCCATCTACCTGGACTACTCGGCCACCACCCCGGTGGACCCGCGAGTGGCGCAGAAGATGATTCCCTACCTGACCGAGCATTTCGGCAATCCCGCCTCGCGTTCGCATCCCTTCGGCTGGGAGGCGGAAGCGGCGGTCGAGGACGCCCGCGAACAGATCGCGAAGCTGGTGAATGCCGACGCCAAGGAGATCGTGTGGACCAGCGGCGCCACCGAGTCGAACAACCTTGCCATCAAAGGTGCGGGGCATTTCTACGCGGGCACCAAGGGCAAGCACATCATTACCGTCGCCACCGAGCACAAGGCGGTGCTCGACACCTGCAAGGAAATGGAGCGCCAGGGCTTCGAGGTCACCTATCTCGAGCCGCAAGAGAACGGTCTGATCACCGTCGACCAGTTCCAGGCGGCGCTGCGCAAGGATACGGTCATTGCTTCGGTGATGGCCGTCAATAACGAGATCGGCGTCATCCAGCCGATCGCCGATTTCGGCGAGCTCTGCCGCGCCAATGGCACCATCTTCCATGTGGACGCCGCGCAGGCGACCGGCAAGATGCCCATCGACCTGACCCAGTTGAAAGTCGACCTGATGTCCTTCTCGGCGCACAAGACCTACGGCCCCAAGGGCGTCGGCGCGCTCTATGTGCGGCGCAAGCCGCGCATCCGCCTGGAGGCGCAGATGCACGGCGGCGGCCACGAGCGCGGCATGCGCTCCGGCACGCTGGCGCCGCATCAGTGCGTCGGCATGGGCGAGGCCTTCCGCATCGCCCGCGAGGACATGGCGACCGAGAACGAGCGCATCCGCATGCTGCGCGACCGTCTGCTCAAGGGCCTGCTCGACATCGAGGCGGTGTACATCAACGGCGACATGGAAAGTCGCGTGCCCCACAACCTCAACATCAGCTTCGCCTATGTCGAGGGCGAATCGTTGATGATGGCGATCAAGGACATCGCGGTGTCGTCGGGGTCGGCGTGCACGTCGGCGTCGCTGGAACCGTCCTACGTGTTGCGCGCGCTGGGCCGCTCCGACGAACTGGCGCACAGCTCGATCCGCTTCACCCTCGGCCGTTTCACCACGGAAGAGGAAATCGACTACACAATACGGTTGCTGCACGAGAAGATCGCCAAGCTGCGCGAACTGTCGCCGCTTTGGGAAATGTTCAAGGACGGCATCGATCTTGACAGCGTGCAGTGGGCCGCGCATTAAAGAGCAAGGAGGACGTCATGTCATACAGCACCAAGGTTATCGACCACTACGAAAATCCCCGCAACGTCGGCTCGTTCGCCAAGGAAGACGAGGGTGTCGGCACCGGCATGGTCGGCGCGCCGGCCTGCGGCGACGTCATGAAGTTGCAGATCAAGGTCGGCAAAGACGGTGTCATCGAGGATGCCAAGTTCAAGACCTATGGCTGCGGTTCCGCCATTGCTTCCTCGTCGCTGGTCACCGAGTGGGTCAAGGGCAAGACGGTCGATCAGGCGCTCGACATCAAGAATACCCAGATCGCCGAGGAACTGGCGCTGCCACCGGTGAAGATTCACTGTTCGATCCTGGCCGAGGACGCCATCAAGGCGGCGGTTGCCGACTACAAGAAGAAGCAGGGGAACTGACCATGAGCGTCACGCTTTCCGAACGCGCCGCCGAGCATGTCGCCAAGTTCATCGCCAAGCGCGGCAAGGGTATCGGTATCCGTCTCGGCGTCAAGACCTCGGGCTGCTCGGGCATGGCCTACAAGCTGGAGTTCGCCGACGCCGCGGAGGTCGAGGACGTTGTCTTCGACAGCCACGGGCTCAAGGTGCTGGTCGATCCGAAAAGCCTGCCTTACATCGACGGCACCGAACTGGACTATGCCAAGGAAGGGCTGAACGAAGGCTTCAAGTTCAACAATCCGAACGTCAGGACCAGTGCGGTTGCGGTGAGTCGTTCAACGTGTAATGGATTTCAGTGACGATCATTTCGCCCTGTTTGGCCTGCCGCGCCGGCAGGCGCTCGACGAACTGGCGTTGGAGGGACATTACCGGGACATTCAGGCGCTAGTTCATCCCGACAAGCACGCGCATCTTCCCGACGCCGACCGGCGGCGGGCCATGCAATGGGCGACGCGGGTCAATGAAGCCTATCTGACGCTCAAGAGTCCGCTCAGGCGGGCCGAGTACCTGCTGCGCCTGCTGGGCCATGACCCGCAGATCGAATACAACACGGCGATGTCGGCCGACTTCCTCATGCACCAGATGGAACTGCGCGAGGCGGTCGAGGAAGCCCGGCAGGGCGGCGATGGCGATGCGCTGGATCGCATGCATCGCCAGATGAAGAAGGAAATGCAGGTCCAGCACGTGGCGCTCGCCGAGGCGCTCGACCGGCGCAACGACCATGTCGGCGGCGCCGAAATCGTGCGCCAGCTGATGTTCCAGGAAAAACTGCTCCACGAAATCGACGAAGCCCTCGAGATCATCGAGGCATAGGGACACCCCAATGGCATTGCTGCAAATTTCCGAACCGGGCGAATCGATGGCGCCCCACGAGCACCGGCTCGCGGTCGGCATCGATCTCGGCACCACCAATTCGCTGGTCGCCACCGTGCGCAGCGGCCAGACGGTGGTGCTCAACGACGAACTCGGTCGTCCCCTGCTGCCGTCGGTCGTGCATTACGGAGCCGATGGTCACGTCGATGTCGGCTTCGAGGCGCAGGCCAGGCAGTCGGTCGATCCGCGCAACACCATCGTTTCGGTCAAGCGTTTCATGGGCCGCGGCCGGCGCGACATCGCTCATATCGAATCGATGCCTTACGATTTTGCCGGTAACGACAATGCGGCCGAAGGCATGGTCAAGCTGCGCACCGTGCAGGGCGTCAAGTCGCCAGTGGAGGTCTCCGCCGAGATACTCGGAAGCCTGCGCGCCCGCGCCGAGGCGTCGCTGGGTGGCCAATTGACCGGCGCGGTCATCACCGTGCCGGCCTATTTCGACGATGCCCAGCGCCAGGCCACCAAGGATGCCGCCCGGCTGGCTGGCCTGAATGTATTGCGCCTGCTCAACGAGCCGACCGCCGCGGCCATCGCCTACGGCCTCGACAACGGCGCCGAAGGCATCTACGCGGTATACGACCTCGGCGGCGGTACTTTCGACATCTCCATTCTCAAGCTGGCCAAGGGCATCTTCCAGGTACTGGCCACCGGCGGCGATTCGGCGCTGGGCGGCGACGACTTCGATCATCGCGTCTTCTGCTGGATCATCGAGGCGGCGAAACTTTCTCCTGTCTCGCCGCACGATGCGCGGCTGTTGCAGACGCGCGCGCGCGAGGCCAAGGAATACCTGACGGTGCACGGCGAGGCGCCGATCAACGCCAGGCTGTCGACCGGCGAATTCGTCGATGTCAAGCTGACGTCGGAAATTTTCACCGAGATCACCCGAACGCTGGTGCAAAAAACCCTCGGCCCGACGCGCAAGGCGCTGCGCGATGCCGGCCTGTCGCCGGACGAGGTGAAGGGCGTGGTGATGGTCGGCGGCGCCACGCGCATGCCGCAGATCCAGAAGGCGGTCGGCGAGTACTTCGGCCGCGAGCCGCTCAACAACCTCGATCCGGACCGGGTGGTGGCGCTCGGCGCGGCCATCCAGGCCAATCTGCTGGCCGGCAACCGCGCCGCCGGCGACGACTGGCTGCTGCTCGACGTGATTCCGCTGTCGCTCGGCATCGAGACCATGGGCGGCCTGACGGAAAAGATCATCCCGCGCAACTCGACCATTCCGGTGGCGCGCGCGCAGGAATTCACGACCTTCAAGGACGGCCAGACCGCCATGGCGCTGCATGTCGTCCAGGGCGAGCGCGAACTGGTGTCCGATTGCCGCAGCTTGGCGCGCTTCGAGTTGCGCGGCATGCCGCCCATGGTGGCGGGCGCGGCGCGCATCCGCGTCACCTTCCAGGTCGATGCCGACGGCCTGCTATCGGTGACGGCGCGCGAGCAGACCAGTGGCCACGAGGCGCGCATCGAAGTGAAGCCCTCGTACGGCCTGACCGACGACGAAGTCGCCGCTATGCTCAAGGACGGCTTTTCGCATACCACCGACGATGCCTTCCGGCGCGCGCTGCGCGAGGCGCAGGTCGAGGCGCAGCGTCTCATCGAAGCCGTGCAGTCGGCGCTGAAAGCAGATGCTCACCTGCTGTCGATGCTGGAGCGCGCCCATGTCGACGCCTGTGTCGCCAAGCTGCAAGCCGTGATGATGGGCGACGACCGCCGCGCCATCGATGCCGCCATGGATGCGCTGGGCAAGGGCACGGCGGAATTTGCCGCCCGGCGCATGAACCAGAGCGTGCAACGCGCCTTGTCGGGCAAGAAGATCGAGGAACTTGAGTCGTGACCCGGATCATTGTTCTGCCGCATTGGGAACTCTGCCCGGAGGGCGCCGTGATCGAGGTGGCGCCGGGGACAACCATCTGCGACGGGCTGCTGGAGAACGACATCGAGATCGAGCATGCCTGCGAGAAGTCCTGTGCCTGCACCACGTGCCACGTCGTGATTCGCGAGGGCTACGGTTCCCTCGAGGCCGCCGAGGAAATCGAGGAAGACCTGCTCGACAAGGCCTGGGGCCTGGAACCGACTTCGCGGCTGTCCTGCCAGGCCGTGGTCGGCGAGGCGCCGCTGACCATCGAGATCCCGAAATACACCATCAACATGGCCAAGGAGGGCAAGCGATGAAATGGACCGACGTCAATGACATCGCCATCGATCTGGCCGAAGCGCGGCCGGACGCCGACCCGACCCGTGTCAATTTCGTCGACCTGATGAACTGGGTGGTGGCGCTGCCGGGTTTCGACGACGATCCGAGGCACTGCGGCGAAAAGATACTGGAAGCGATTCAGCAGGCCTGGATCGACGAGGTCGCGTGACATGAAGCACGCCGGGTGGGCCGCGATCGTCGCGCTGCTCGCCAGTCTGGCCTCGTCGGCATGGGGGGCGGACAAGCCGGTCGGCATCACGGTGGAGCAGCCCTACCTCGATGTCATCCACGACGGCAAGCTGTTCCGCATCCAGCGCGACCCGGACAACGACGCCGAGATCGATCCCGATTACGCGCGCACCTCGCGGCCCTGTCCACCCTATTGCATCCAGCCGATGCACGTGGCGCCGGGCGTCGAGACCATCGGCGAACTGGAACTGCTCGAATACCTCAAGCGCATCACGCGCCGCGACAGCAGCGTGCTGGTGATCGACTCGCGCGAGGCCGACTGGCTGGTCCGTTCCGGCATGATTCCCGGCGCGATCCATCTGCCCTGGCAGCGCCTGCACCCGGCGCACGCCGAGCCGCAGGCCGTGGCCGAGATCATGGAACTCCAGTTCGGCGCCGTTCGCACCGGCATCATGTGGAATTTCGAGAACGCCAGAACGCTGGTGTTCTACTGCAATGGCATCTGGTGCGGCCAGTCGCCGACCAACATCAAGCAGCTGCTGGCGGTCGGCTATCCGCCGCACAGGCTCAAGTGGTACCGGGGCGGCATGCAGTCCTGGAAGAGTCTCGGGCTGGCAACCGCGCCATACAAGAAGCCGTGATCGACACCCATTGCCATCTCGACGCGGTCGAGTTCGACGCCGATCGCCCGCTCGTCGCGGCGCGGGCCGGCGCGGCGGGCGTGACGGCGCTGGTCGTACCAGCCGTCGAGCGCGCCAACTTTGGCGCCGTCGCCAGCGTCTGTCGGGAATTTCCTTCGTGCCGGTCGGCCTTCGGCATCCATCCCATGTACGTTGATCGTGCCCGCGAGGAGGACATCGAGGCGTTGCGCGACATTCTGCGGCGCGAGCCGGCCGTGGCCATCGGCGAGATCGGCCTCGATGGCTTCGTCGAGCCGCGCGACGAGAAAAGTCAGGCGTGGTGGTACGCCGAGCAGCTGAAGATTGCGCGCGACTTCGATCTGCCCGTGCTGCTCCATGTGCGGCGCGCCGTCGATGCGATCCTCAAGGGCTTGCGCGATATCCGCGTACCCGGCGCAATGGGTGGGATAGCCCACGCCTTCAACGGCAGCCGCCAGCAGGCCGACGAATTCATCAGGCTTGGCTTCAAGCTGGGTTTCGGCGGCGCCATGACCCATCCGCGCGCGACGAAGCTGCGCGAACTGGCAGCGACGCTGCCGCTCGACAGCATCGTGCTGGAAACCGACGCGCCCGACATTCCGCCGGAATGGCTCGGCGGGAGGCGCAACGAGCCGGCCGAATTGCCGCGCATCGCCGCCGTGCTGGCCGAACTGCGCGACATGCGTGTCGAGGACCTCGTCGCGGCGACCACGGCCAACGCACTCGGCGTGCTGCCGCGACTGACTTTCGCCCGGCGCTGACCAGGCCGGCCGGCATCGGGTATCCTTGCGCCCGATGCTTGCTTATATCGTCCGCCGCCTGCTCTACGCCATCCCGATCCTGATCGGGGTCAATCTGATCACCTTCGCGCTGTTCTTCGTCGTCAACAGTCCGGACGACATGGCGCGCATGCAGCTCGGCGTCAAGCGCGTCACCCCCGAGGCGATCGAGAAGTGGAAAGTCGAGCGCGGCTACGATCTGCCGCTGTTCTGGAACGGCGCGGCGGCGGGGCTCGGCAAGGCGACGCAGACCATCTTTTACGGCAAGTCGGTGCGCATGTTCGCCTTCGACTTCGGCCGCGCCGACGATGGTCGCGATATTGGTCGGGAGATCGTTACACGCATGGGGCCCTCGCTGGCGGTGGCGGTGCCGGTGTTCGTGCTCGGCCTGTTCGCGACGGTGTCGTTCGCGCTGCTGCTGGTCTATTTCCGCGCCAGCTACCTCGACACCGCCGGGGTGGTGCTCTGCGTGGCCATGATGTCGATCTCGGGCCTCTTCTATATCATCGGCGGCCAATGGCTGGTGTCGAAAGTCTGGCATCTGGTGCCGATCTCGGGCTACGCGGAAGGGCTGACGTCCGCCAGGTTCCTGATCCTGCCGGTGATCATCGGCGTCGTCGGCGGCATCGGCTCCAGCACGCGCTGGTACCGGACGATCTTCCTCGAGGAGATCGGCAAGGACTACGTGCGCACGGCGCGCGCCAAGGGACTTTCCGAGCGGCTGGTGCTGTTCCGCCATGTGTTGAAGAACGCCATGATTCCCATCCTGACCGGCGTCGTCGTGGTCATCCCGACCCTGTTCATGGGCAGCCTGCTGATCGAATCGTTCTTCGGGATTCCAGGGCTAGGCAGTTACACCATCGACGCCATCAACGCCCAGGACTTCGCGGTGGTGCGCTCGATGGTCTTCATCGGTTCGCTGCTGTACATCGTCGGCCTGCTACTCACGGATATCTCCTATACGCTGGTCGACCCGAGGATTCGTTTCCAATGATGCCGGTCATCCTCTGGTCCGACGCATTGTTCTTCTTGCTGATCGCGGTGACGCTCGGCGGGGCCGGGTGGGCGCGGCGGCACGAGCACCTTCGCGCCAGCTGGGCGATGGTCTGGGCCAGCCGCCGGGCGCGGGCCGCCGCCGCGGTGCTGGCGGTGTTCTTCGCCATCGGCTTCGTCGATTCCCTGCACTACCGGCCGCAACTGCCGGTAGAGGCCGGCAAGCCGCCCGCATATTCGGTCGAGGTGCTCTCGGCGCTCGATGCCTTGTTGACGCCGCTCAGGACCCATACCGAGAAGACCTACTCGGCGCCGCTGGCCACGCACTCGTTCGCCAAGGAGACCCAGGAGGCAGGGGGTCGCGACTTCCCGCCACTCAAGTACCCGGGCACGCACCTGTTCGGCACCGACAAGGTGGGCCAGGATGTCCTCTACCTGACGCTCAAGAGCATACGCACCGGCCTCTTGATCGGCACGCTGACCACGCTGATCATGCTGCCCGCGGCGGTGCTGCTCGGCATCGTCGCCGGCTACGTCGGCGGCTGGGTCGATGACGTCATCCAGTACCTCTACACGACGCTCAATTCGATTCCCGGCGTGCTGCTGATCGCCGCCGCGGTGCTGATGATGCAGGTAGTGATCGACACGCATCCCGACTGGTTCGCCACGGCGGCGGAACGCGCCGACGCCCGCCTGCTGGCGCTGTGCGCCATCCTGGGCATCACCAGCTGGACCGGGCTGTGCCGGCTGCTGCGCGGCGAGACGCTCAAGCTGCGGGAAATGGAATACGTGCAGGCGGCGCGCGCCTTCGGGGTCGGGCCGCTGGCCATCATGCTGCGCCACATCCTGCCCAACCTGATGCACATCGTGCTGATCGCGCTGGTCATGGACTTTTCCGGTCTGGTGCTGGCGGAAGCCGTGCTGTCCTACGTCGGCATCGGCGTCGATCCCAACACCATCAGCTTCGGCACCATGATCAATGCCGCGCGCCTCGAACTGGCCCGCGAGCCCATGGTCTGGTGGTCGCTGGCGGCGGCCTTCGTCTTCATGTTCGCGCTGGTGCTGGCCGCCAACCTGTTCGCCGACGCGGTGCGCGACGCCTTCGACCCGAGGGCGGCATGAGCGCGTTGCTCGATGTCCGTGATCTTTCCGTCGCGATCGGCGGCCGCCGCGTGGTCGAAGGTGTTTCCTTCGGTCTTGCCGCCGGCGAAACATTCGCGCTATTAGGGGAATCCGGCTGCGGTAAATCATTGACCGCGCTTGCGCTGATGCGCCTGCTGCCTCCAGTAGCCAGGATCGAGCGAGGTAATGTGGAGTTCGACGGTCGCGAGCTTTTTGCGTTGCCGGAGTCGAAAATGCGCTCGCTGCGCGGCGGCGGCATGGCCATGATTTTCCAGGAGCCTGCCACCAGCCTGAATCCGGTGATGACCATCGGCGAGCAGATCGATGAGGTCATCCGGCTTCGTGACGGCAAGGAGGGCAGGGCGGTCGAATTGCTGGAGGCGGTCGGGATACCGGATGCCGAGCGCCGCGCCGGCGAGTTTCCCTTCCAGCTTTCCGGTGGGATGAAGCAGCGGGCGATGATCGCCATGGCGCTGGCCGGCGAGCCGCGGCTTCTGATCGCCGATGAGCCGACCACGGCACTCGACGTCACCATCCAGGCCCAGGTACTCGACCTGCTCAAGGACTTGCAGCGGCGTCGCGGCATGGCGTTGCTGCTGATTACCCACGACCTGGGCGTCGCCGCGCGCATGGCCGACCGGGTTGGCGTCATGCATGCCGGGCAACTGGTCGAGGTGTCCGACACGAAACAGTTCTTTCGGGGGCCGGCGCATCCCTATTCGCGACGGCTGTTCGCGTCGCTGCCGGAAAATCTCGCCAAGCCGCCGGAGGTCGGTGGGGAGGCGAAGGAGTTTCTCGCGGTCCAGGATCTGACGGTGCACTTCCCGATCCGGCGCGGCCTGCTGCGGCGGACGGTCGGCCAGGTGCGCGCGGTGGATGGCGTATCGTTGAAAGTCAGCCGTGGCAGGACGCTGGCCATCGTTGGTGAATCCGGTTGCGGGAAAACCACCGCCGGCAAGGCCATTCTCCAACTCATCACGCCGACGGCAGGCCGGGTCAGCCTGGATGGTCGCGATCTGGACGAACTCGCGCCGCGCGACGTGCAGATGGTGTTCCAGGATCCGTTCGGTTCGCTCAACCCGCGCCTGCGCATCGGCCAGATCATCGCCGAGGGCATGACGGCACAAGGAATCGAGGGCGATATCGGGGCTCTGCTCGAACAGGTCGGACTGGATGCCGACATGGCCAGCCGCTATCCGCACGAATTCTCCGGCGGTCAGCGCCAGCGCATCGCCATTGCCCGCGCGCTGGCCGTCGATCCTCGCCTGCTGATCTGCGACGAGCCGACCAGCGCGCTCGATGTCTCCGTGCAGGCGCAGATCATTGCCCTGCTGCGCGACCTGCAGGCACGCCGAGGGCTGGCCTACCTGTTCATCACGCACAACATCTCGGTGGTCGATTACCTCGCGCACGACGTGGCGGTGATGTACCTCGGCCGTATCGTCGAGCAGGGCAACGTCGACGAGGTGCTGCGCGGCGCGAAGCATCCCTATACCCAGGCGCTGCTGGCGGCGGTGCCCCGGATCGATGGCACTAGTGGCGAGTGTTTACTTGTACCCGGCGATCCGCCATCGCCAGCAAGGCCGCCGTCGGGCTGCCATTTCCATCCGCGCTGCCCGAGGGTGATGGATCGCTGTCGCGCCGGCTATCCAGGCGCCGTGACGCTCAGCGCGACCCATCGGCTGCACTGCCATCTGTATACTTGAGCCCGCCCACCGTTTTCGTCAGACCCGATAAGCGCAGTCACCCGCGATGCCCGTTGCCACCACACCCCGCTGTCCGAGTTGCCACGGCGCCCGCCTCGAACGCTCGCAATGGCGTTCGCATGACGAGAAGCACCGCAATCCCGGCCAGCGTCCGCTGCGCTGCACCGACTGCGGCTACCGTTTCCTGGCGGTGGCGGCCGGCAATGCCAACACGCTCCGCACGGCGCTGACCATCGGCGGCGCGGTGGCGGCGCTGGCGGCGACGGTGGCCATCGGCGTCCTGTTCTCGTCAGGCAGCGGCCAGGAAGCGATCGAACAGCCGGTGGCGGTGTCGACATCCTTCACGCCGGCGGCCATGAAGGCGGCCGAGGATGGCGACGTCGAGGCACAGTTCATGGTGGGCAGTGCCCTGCTGGCCGACGCCGAAACCAACCTGGCCTACTCGACCAAGGCGCTCGGTTTCCTCCAGCAGGCGGCCGAGCGCGGCCATGGCCGTGCCATGCTGCGACTGGGCGTCATCTACAAGAAGGGTGTCGATGCCCCGCAGAACTACGGGTTGGCAGCCAAATGGATCGAAAAGGCCGCGTTGCTCGGCGAGCCTCAAGGCATGCTGGAACTGGGGCGGCTCTACCGCGAAGGTGTCGGCATGCCCCAGGACATGGTCAAGGCCTACGTCTGGCTGAATCGGGCCGCTGCCGCGCGTGATCAGGATGCGCCGCGCGAACGGGGCGAGGTCGCCCGGCTGTTGACCCAGACCGAATTGCGGCATGCGCAGGACGCCACCTTGGCGACACCGTCGCCCGCAAGCGAGCGTTAGCGCTGCTTGCCCTTGGCCGGCTTGCGCGTGGTGGGTGCCGACTTTGCCTTCGATTTTCCCTTGACGGCGGCAGCCGCCTTGGCCGGTTTCGCCGACTTGACCGACTTGCCTTTCTTGCCCGGCTTGGCCTTGGCGGGCTTGGCCTTGGCGGGTTCGGCGGCGGGAAGCTTGGGCAGGTGCGCGGCCAGCTGTTCCGGCAGCTGCGCACCCGGACCGGGCACCAGCAGGTTGAGGCCCGGCCGCGGTCGGGCCTTGACGCCGATGCCGTTGAGCTGTTTGAGGTAGGCCAGATCCAGGCCGTAACGCGCGGCGATGCGTTCGAATTTTTCGCCCCTGGCCAGTACGTGCGTGCGCCAGTTGGCCAGCGGCCTCGCTTGCGCTTCGTGGCGGGCCAGATTGCCCAGAAAAGTTTCCACCTTGTCGGCGGGCACCACCAGTTGGGTGTCCTGGTCACCCTTGATCAAAGGCCGGTGATAGGCCGGGTTGAGCGCGATGAATTCCTCCACCGGCATCTCGGCGAGTTTGGCGGCGAGGGTGACGTCCATGTCGCCGGGCAGCGCCACCGTGCCGAAATACGGCCGGTTGGGCAAATCGTCGAGTCGAAAGCCGAACAGTTCCGGCTGTGCGACGATGTTCTTCAGCGCTTGCAACTTCGGCACGTAATAGCGGGTTTCGCCCGGCATGCTCAGGCTGGCGTAATCGGTCGGCAGGCCGAGTGCCTGATTCTTGGCGATGGCGCGCCCTACCGCGCCTTCCCCCCAGTTGTAGGAGGCCAGCGCCAGGTGCCAGTCGCCATGCCTTTCATACACGTTGTGGAGGTAGTCGAGCGCCGCCGAGGTGGAGGCGACGACGTCGCGCCGTTCGTCGCGCCACCAGTTCTGCTCCAGCGCGTAATTCTTGCCAGTGGAGGGAATGAATTGCCACATGCCCAGCGCGCGGGCCGGCGACGCCGCCAGCGGATTGAACGAACTCTCGACCATCGGCAACAAGGCCAGTTCGGTCGGCATGCCGCGCCGCTCGAGTTCGTCGACGATGTGATGCAGGTATTTCCTGCCGCGCGCCAGCGTCCGTTGCAGCAGGTCGGGCCGGTTGAGGTACCAGGCCTGGCGATCGGCCACCAGCGGACTGTCGAGGTCGGGCATGCCGAAGCCGTTGCGGATGCGCTGCCACAGGTTGTCCGGGTCGGCCGTGAGGTCGATGGTCGGCGTCGGTGGCGGGCTGCCCGAGACTTGCTGCGTGACTTCGGCAACCGTCCGGGCATCGCCGGGTTCGACCACCGATGCCCGGGCGGGAAGCGCCAGCCCGGTGAGGATGGCGAGCGCGACAAGCAATGGGAAGCGAAACGACATGGCGACGATTCTATCGGGTTGGATCGGCCGCCAGCGGTCTTCGGTCAGAAGTGATCCCGCCATTCCCGCAGGGTGGCGAATACTTCCAGTTCGTCGATGGGCGTCCGCCCCAGCCTTCGCGCCGCGGCATCGATCACGCCGGGCTCGCGGCAGCGCAGGAAGGGACTGGTGGCGAGTTCGTCGGCCAGCGTGAATGGCACGGTGGGTTGTCCGGCGGCCAGGCGCCGGCTCACGTCGCTCGCACGGGCATCGATGGCGGGGTTGCCCGGCTCGACGGTGCGCGCGAAGCGGATGCCGAACTCAGTGTATTCATGCGCCGAGTAGATCAAAGTCAGCGGCGGCAGAGCGCCGATCTTGCCCAGCGCGGCGTGAAGTTGCGCCGCGGTGCCCTCGAACAGCCGGCCGCAGCCGCAGCCGAACAGGGTATCGCCACAGAATAGCGACCCTGGGCGATAATAGCCAAGGTGGCCACGCGTATGGCCGGCGAAGTCGAGTACGTCGAGGTCGATGTCGAGCCCGGGCAAACCGATCCGGTCGCCGCCGCGCAGCGGATGCGTGGTGCCGACGATGGGTTCGACGGCCGGCGCGAATACCGGCACCGGGTGGCGGGCGGTCAATTCGGCGATGCCACCCGTGTGGTCGCGGTGATGGTGGGTGATCATGATCGCGGCGAGCCGCTCGCCCGATTCGGTGAGATGTCGCAGGACCGGCGTGGCGTCGCCCGGGTCGACGACGACCAGCGACTGGTCGCGGCGCAGGCACCAGATATAGTTGTCCTCGAAGGCGGGCAACGGAAAAATGTCCAGAGGCTTCATAGGCAAGCATTGTAAATGTCGGCGCAAGGATTCTCCGATTGGCTGGAAACACCCCAGGGGCGGTATGTGCTCGACTGGGAGCAGGCCAAGCATGACCAGTTGGTTGTCGACATCTTCGGCTTCAATGCCGTGCAGATCGGCTGGCCGGGCCTGGACTACCTGCGCGCCAATCGCATGCCGTTTCGCTTTCGCTGCGACGACGGCGACCGGTTGATCGAGGCGCGGGCCGATTTGCATCATCTCCCTTTTGCCGGCAATAGTCTCGATCTCATCGTGCTGCCGCACATCCTCGAGTTCGACGCCAATCCCCACCAGATTCTGCGCGAGGTCGAGCGCGTGCTGGTTCCCGAGGGCAGCGTGGTTGTCACCGGTTTCAATCCGTACAGCCTGTGGGGTGCGCGCCGCAGTCTGGCCAGGCGCACCCAGTTGCCGCCGTTTGCGGGCCGCTACATCAGCGTGGCGCGGCTCAAGGACTGGTTCGCCCTCCTTGGGCTCGAACCGCACGCCGGCGCCTTCGGCTGCTACGCGCCGGCCGTGACCGAGGAGAAATGGCTGGCGCGCTTTCGCTTCCTCGATGCCGCCGGCGACCGCTGGTGGCCGATCGGCGGTGCCGTCTATGTCATCCAGGCGATCAAGCGCCAGCATGGCATGCGCATGATTCTGCCGGCCTGGCGCGAGCGCAAGGCCCGCGCCAAGGCGCTGGCGCCGGTGGCGCAACGGACGGACCAGCAATGACTGCGGCGCCGGAAGCGGTCGATATCTACACCGACGGCGCTTGCAGCGGCAACCCCGGCCCAGGCGGCTGGGGCGCGATCCTGCGCTGGAACGGGCGGGAGCGGGAAATGTTCGGCTACGATCCGGCGACCACCAACAACCGCATGGAGATGACCGCGGTCATCGAGGCCTTGCGCTCGCTGACGCGGAGCGTGCCGCTGCGTGTGCACACCGATTCGCAATACGTGCAGAAAGGCATGACGGAGTGGATTCACGGCTGGAAGCGGCGCGGCTGGAAAACGGCCGGCAAGGAGCCCGTGAAGAACGAGGACCTCTGGCGAGAACTGGACAAACTGGCCGCGGGCCATGCCGTCGAATGGCTCTGGGTGCGCGGCCATGCCGGGCATCCCGAGAACGAGCGGGCCGACGAACTGGCCCGACGCGGCATCGAATTGAAACGGGGAAGCTGAATTGAGACAGATCGTTCTGGACACGGAAACCACGGGCCTTTATGCGAAGAACGGCGACCGCATTGTCGAAATCGGCTGCGTCGAACTGGTGGATCGCAAGCCGACCGGCCGGCGGCTGCACAAGTACCTGAATCCCGAACGCGAAGTGCCGATCGAGGCGCAGCGCATCCATGGCTTGACCGACGAGTTCCTTGCCGACAAGCCGAAGTTCCGCGAAGTGGCAGCGGAACTGGCCGACTTCATCCGCGAATCGGAACTGGTGATCCACAACGCCGCCTTCGACATGGAGTTCCTCGATGTCGAGTTCGGTCGGCTCGGCGATGCCGGCATGGAGAGCGCCCGCAGGCTATGCGCCGGCATTGTCGATACGCTCAAGATGGCGCGCGACATGCGTCCCGGCAAGCGCAATTCTCTAGACGCCCTGTGTGGCGAATACGCCGTCGACAACTCGAATCGCCAGTTCCACGGGGCATTGCTCGACGCCCAGTTGCTGGCCGAGGTCTACCTGGCCATGACCCGCGGCCAGGAAAGCCTGGTCATGGACATCGACGAACCGATCGAGCCGGTCGTCCAGTTCGTCGCCGGCAGTCGACCGGTGCTGCGCGTCATTCGCGCCATGACGGACGAACTGGCCGAGCACACGCGGGTGCTCCAGGAAGTCGATAAGGAAAGCAAGGGCAAGTGCCTCTGGCTGGCCGCAGCAGGTTGATCTTGCGCGGCCGCCGCGCGGAGGAGCCGATGGTCAGCGCTTGTTGTGTGTCGCCTACACCGTCTCCTCCTTCGCTCCATCGAGGAAGGTGGTGAATCCGGAGGGTTGGTGGGGGCCCAGGACAAAAGTCTCCAGGGTGCCGTAACCTGTCTGGCCATTTGCTGTCGCTCGCACCATCTGATGCACATGCACATAGCGGTGGTCGAGTGCCGGCAGGGCGGCCACTTCCATGGCCTCGTAGGCCGTGACCAGTTCGCCCTTCCAGAGACCATGGCCCCACTCGGGATGGTGGTAGCCGACGCCTGCCATGTGGAAACGCAGCAGAGGTTCCAGTTCGATACGGATTTCCCGGCCGCGCCGGTCGGTCAGGTCGATGCGGGCCGTCTTGGCGTAGCGGGTGCCTGGCTGCCACTCGATGCGATGCCGGGCGACCGGCATGGGCTCGATATTCCCGACGGCATGGGCATCGATATCGTCACCGGCCGGTAGGCGGCAGGCGCCCAACTGGGTCGCGGTGCCGTCGGCGCTCTCGAAGGTATTGAACTGGGTGCCGAAGTCGCCGAAGTCCAGGGGCGCCCAGATCCAATAGACCTGGGGCGCGCGCTGCTTGCTGGGCGGCGCGCCGCCCTCGGGTTCGCCCACCGGCCGGATGCCCCAGGACTTGTCGCGGGCGCCCAGGCTCCGGGTGGCATTCACCTCGATGCGCCGGCCGCGCACGACGATATGGCCCTGCCAGCGGCCAAGCTGGGTGAAACGGGTCGTGTTCATGATCAGGCGGCCGTCGTCATGGAGCACGCTGCGCGGTTCTTCCTCGGCGTAGGTCCGGGCAGTGAAGCGCAGGTCGCATTCGATGCCGCTGTCGTTGGCCGTCAGCACCAGACGGAAGCTGCGCAGCGGTTCCAGAATTTGCAGGGATAGCGGCCCCACCACGAGTTCGCCGCGGTCTTCCGGAGCGCGGCGCGAGCCATGGAAGCAGTGCTGCACGCCATCGATGAGCACGGCGAAATGGGCATCCATGACCCGGCGGTTGGGATAAAGCCCGAGCGCCATCTCGAACATGAAACCGGCGCCCGTGTCGAAGCCGTTGGCCCAGTAGCGGTCGTAGAAATTGCGGTCGCTGCTGGCCGGCTGGGCAATCGGCTCGCAGGTCTGGTGAATGCAGTAGTCGTCGAAGCCGGTGATCATCAGCGTTCTCCCGTGGGCAATCGAGGGTCGGGCCTGGCGCGGTGGGCGGTGTCGAGCATGGCCACCAGAAGCCACAGTGCGCCCAGGATGCCGAACACCAGGGCGAACTCGATGCCGGTCGCGGCGAGCAGGCCGCCGACAAACAGCACGGCGGCGCGAAACCTGGCCAGGGCGGCGAGTCGCCACCGCTGACTTTTCTGCCATGCCGCCTGCGCGCCGGGGCGTAGCCAGACGGGCAACAACTGCGCCACCGCGCCGCTGACCAGCGGCAGCAGGAAGCCGATCAGGAACAGCGGCAGCGCGTTGCGCGCGTTGCCGATGCCGACGCCATGCAGCAGACCATGAAACACGACGAGCATCAAGCCGGCCATCGCGGCGACCAGCAGCGGCGAGGCCTGGCGGGCTTGCCACAAGCGCGGCCCGAAGGCACGCAGCGCGTCGACCAGCAATCGCCCGAGCGGCCACGCGTAGGCCAGCGCACCGATGGCGGCCAGCGGCCACCACGCGCCGGCGCCGGCGGCGACGGCCAGGGCGCCGCCGGCGCTCCAGGGCAAGTCCCGGGCAAGCCGGCGCGCGGCGGCGGGATCCGGCTGTCCGAGCACCGTCGGCAGCAGCACCTGCAAGGTGCCGATGGCGGTGAGGCCGAGGAAGCCGAGGGTATTGATGTGCAGGTGGAACGCGCGCAAGGGGCCCGCCCAGGCCGGCACGATGGCCGAGAGGCCGACGGCGGTGAGGCCGAGGCCGAGACAGGCGAGTGCGGCGGCATACCAGCGCAGGCAGGCGTGTGGCCGGCCGAGGCAGGCGCGCCAGCGTCGGGCGATCCACTGGAGAAAGGCCAGCGTCGTGGCAAGGCCGAGCCATGGCGAGAGCAGGCGCAAGGCCTCGCTGCCGCGCACGAACCAGCCAACGATGCCCAGCGCCGCCAGCAGCGCGACCAGCGACATGGCGACCAGCGAACGGGGCGCTTCAGGGGTGCGCGTCAGCACCGGTGTGAAATATGTCATGGCGGCGAAGACCATGGGCATGGCGCCGACGGCGAACACGAGATGCCAGAACGCGGCCGGTGGCCAGTCGCGCCAAGCCGCGCCGCCAGCCAGTGCTAGCGCGGCGCCGGCGGCGGTCAGCGCCGCGAGCAGGGCGGGTGAATGATGGGGTTTGAGCTTTGGCGGCATGGCGTCATGATGCCTGAAAACCGCCGCGGAAATTTGAGGGTCGAAAGCCTTTCCGGTATCATGCAAATTTCCCGCGGCCGTAGTTTCATGACCAAATACGTTTTCGTCACCGGCGGTGTCGTGTCCAGTCTGGGCAAGGGCATCGCCGCCGCGTCGCTGGGGGCGATTCTCGAATCTCGCGGCATCAAGGTCACCCACCTCAAGCTCGACCCCTACATCAACGTCGACCCCGGCACCATGTCGCCGTTCCAGCACGGCGAAGTGTTCGTCACCGAGGACGGCGCCGAGACCGACCTCGATCTCGGCCACTACGAGCGCTTCACCAGCGCCAAGATGGGCAAGCGCAACAACTTCACCACCGGCCAGATCTATGAGTCGGTGATCAAGAAGGAAAGGCGCGGCGAGTATCTCGGCAAGACGGTTCAGGTCATTCCGCACATTACCGACGAGATCAAGATCTTCATCAAGCGCGGTGCCGAGGGCGCCGATGTGGCGATCATCGAAGTCGGCGGCACGGTGGGCGACATCGAGTCGCTGCCCTTCCTGGAAGCGATCCGCCAGATGGGCTTCGAGGAAGGCAGGAACAACGCCTGCTACATGCACCTGACGCTGCTGCCCTACATCCCGACCGCCGGCGAGCTGAAGACCAAGCCGACCCAGCACTCGGTCAAGGAACTGCGCGAGATCGGCATCCAGCCGGACATCCTGCTCTGCCGCGCCGACCGGCCGATTCCCGACGAGGAGCGGCGCAAGATCGCGCTGTTCACCAACGTCCAGCCCGAGGCGGTGATCGCCGCGCTCGACGCCGACTCGATCTACAAGATTCCGGCCATGCTGCACGATCAGATGCTCGACGAGATCGTCTGCCACAAGCTCGGCATCCTGGCGAAGGCGGCCAATCTGTCGGTATGGAAGCAGCTGATCGACGCGCTGGAGCATCCGGAACAGGAGATCAACGTCGCCTTCGTCGGCAAGTACGTCGATCTCACCGAATCCTACAAGTCGCTTACCGAGGCGCTCGTTCACGCCGGCATGCACACGCGCAGCAAGGTGAAGATTCATTACCTCGACTCCGAGGAAATCGAGCGCAACGGTACGGCCTCACTGGCGACGATGGACGCCATCCTTGTTCCCGGCGGGTTCGGCAAGCGCGGCACCGAGGGCAAGATCGCGGCGATCCGCTACGCTCGCGAGCATAAGGTGCCGTACCTGGGCATTTGTCTGGGCATGCAGCTGGCCGTGGTCGAGTTCGCGCGCGATGTTGCCGGCATGGCCGGCGCGCATTCGACCGAGTTCGAGGCGCAGACGCCGTATCCGGTCATCGGCCTGATCACGGAATGGCTGGATCGCGAGGGTCGCGTCGAGAAACGCGACGAGAGCTCCGACCTCGGCGGCACCATGCGCCTCGGCGGGCAGGTCTGCCAGTTGCAGGAAGGCAGCCTGGCACGGCAGGTCTACGGAAAGACAGAGGTGGTGGAACGCCACCGCCATCGCTACGAGGTGAACAACACGCTGCTCGCGCAACTGGAAGCCAAGGGGCTGCGCGTGGCCGGCCGTGCGCCGGGCACGAATCTCTGCGAGATGATCGAACTGCCGCGGGATATCCATCCGTGGTTCGTCGGTTGCCAGTTCCATCCGGAATTCACCAGCAATCCGCGCAACGGGCATCCCCTGTTCTCGGCTTTCGTCAGGGCGGCGCTGGCGCAGAAGGCCAGGGCATGAGGCTCTGTCACTTCGATGTCGGCCTTGACCGGCCGCTGTTCCTGATCGCCGGTCCGTGCGTCGCCGAGTCGAAGCAACTTTGCTTCGACATTGCGGGGCAGATGAAGGAAATCTGCGCCGAGCTGGGCATGCCGTACATCTTCAAGGCATCCTACGACAAGGCCAACCGCAGTTCGAGCAAATCCTTCCGCGGCCTCGGCATCGACGAAGGTCTCGCCATTCTCGCCGACGTGAAGAAGCAGATCGGCGTGCCGGTGCTGACCGACGTCCACGCCGAGGATGAGGTCGCGCAGGTCGCGGCGGTCGTGGATGTCTTGCAGACGCCGGCGTTTCTCTGCCGGCAGACCGATTTCATCCAGGTCGTGGCGGCGGCTGGCAAGCCGGTGAATATCAAGAAGGGACAGTTCCTCGCGCCGGGCGACATGAAACAGGTCGTTGCCAAGGCGAAAGAGGCCAACGGCAATACCGACACCATCATGGTCTGCGAGCGCGGCGTGTCGTTCGGCTACAACAACCTCGTCTCGGACATGCGCTCGCTGGCGATCATGCGCGAGACCGGCTGCCCGGTGGTGTTCGACGCGACCCATTCGGTGCAACTGCCGGGCGGGCAGGGCACGAGTTCCGGCGGGCAACGCGAGTTCGTGCCGGTGCTGGCGCGCGCGGCGGTGGCGGTCGGTGTCGCCGGCCTGTTCATGGAGACGCATCCGGATCCGCCCCGAGCGCTGTCGGACGGGCCGAACTCGTGGCCGTTGGCTATGATGAAAGAGTTACTGGAAACCTTGAGGGAACTGGATGCCGTGACCAAGCGCCGCGGTTGCTGATTTTTATCGCCAATATTGGAGTGGAATCATGAGTGCCATCGTTGATGTCGTCGCCCGCGAAATTCTCGATTCGCGCGGCAATCCCACCGTCGAAGCCGACGTCCTGCTCGAATCGGGCGTCATGGGCCGCGCCGCCGTGCCCTCGGGCGCGTCTACGGGTTCGCGCGAAGCCATCGAGCTGCGCGACGGCGACAAGGACCGCTACCTCGGCAAGGGTGTGCAGCGCGCCGTCGAGAACGTCAATACCGAGATTTCCGAGGCCATCATCGGCCTCGATGCCGAGGAGCAGGCCTTCATCGACAAGAGTCTGATCGAACTGGACGGCACCGACAACAAGTCACGCCTCGGCGCCAACGCTATCCTCGCCGTGTCGATGGCGACCGCCAAGGCTGCGGCCGAGGAGGCCGGACTGCCGCTTTACCGTTACTTCGGCGGTTCCGGCCCGATGAGCATGCCGGTGCCCATGATGAACGTCATCAACGGCGGCGCGCACGCCAACAACAACCTCGATATCCAGGAATTCATGATCCTGCCGGTGGGTGCCGAAAGCTTCCGCGAAGCCCTGCGCTGCGGTGCCGAGGTATTCCACAACCTCAAGAAACTCGTGGACAAGAAAGGCTATCCGACCACGGTTGGCGACGAGGGCGGCTTTGCGCCCAACGTTTCGGGCAACGACGAGGCGATCGAGCTGATCCTCAAGGCCATCGAAACGGCTGGTTACACGCCCGGCCAGGACGTCGTGCTGGGTCTCGACTGCGCCAGTTCCGAGTTCTACAAGGACGGCAAGTACATCCTCGCCTCCGAGAAAATGGAACTCTCATCCGCGGCCTTTGCCGACTACTTGGCGACACTGGCGGGCAAGTACCCGATCATCAGCATCGAGGACGGCATGGCCGAGGGCGACTGGGACGGCTGGAAGGTGCTGACCGACAAACTCGGCAAGAGCGTGCAGATCGTCGGCGACGACCTCTTCGTCACCAACCCGAAGATACTGAAGGAAGGCATCCGGAAGGGCATCGCCAACTCGATCCTGATCAAGATCAACCAGATCGGTACGCTGACGGAGACTTTCGCCGCCGTTGAGATGGCCAAGCGTGCCGGTTACACCAATGTAATTTCCCATCGTTCGGGCGAGACCGAGGATTCGACCATCGCCGATATCGCCGTCGGCCTCAACGCCGGCCAGATCAAGACGGGTTCGCTCAGTCGCTCCGACCGCATCGCCAAGTACAACCAGTTGCTGCGCATCGAGGAGGACCTCGGCGACGCCGTCAGTTACCCCGGTCTGTCGACTTTCTACAACCTCGGGAAGTAAGTCGTCCGTTTCGCCATGCGCTGGCCAACCTGGGTACTGGCGGCATTGATTGTGCTGCTCCAGTACCCGCTCTGGCTGGGCAAGGGCGGCTGGCTGCGCGTCTGGGACCTCGATCGGCAGGTTCGCGCGCAGCGGGACGTCAACCTGAAGCTGGAAAGCCGCAACGCCGGTCTCGACGCAGAAGTGCGCGACCTCAAGACCGGCTTCGACGCCATCGAGGAGCGGGCCCGCTTCGAACTGGGTCTCGTCAAGGAAGGCGAAGTCTTCGTCCAGGTACCGCAAAAGTGACAGTCTGGCATCGTCGACCGGGGACTTCAATAACTCTGTCATGGTGTTGCATATTTACAACAATGCATCCAAATGGACGATTTCGCCGAAACGAAGCGGTGTAATGTTGCCGACGCGCGTATTGGGAAGACGCGCATCGGCAGGCCTGTTGGTGAACGATCGGCGGCGAGGTCCGATGGACCCGACCAATATTCATATTTTTCTAGCGGAGAAAACATGAACAAAATCGAAGGCGGATTCGTGCTGCGTGTGCTGCCGATTCTCATTGCGTCGGTCTATGCCGGCGGCGCGTTCGCGCAGGAGAAGATCGAGGAAGTCATCGTCACCGCGCAAAAGCGCAAGGAAAAATTGCAGGAAGTGCCGATCTCCATCTCGGCGATCAGTGGCGGCCAACTGGAGGTGCGCGGCATCGACGGCGCCAAGGATCTCAACGCCCTGGCGCCCAATGTCACCGTGGTGAACACCGGGGGTAGTTCTCTGATCGCGGCGACCTCGATCCGTGGCATGAACTCCGGCCAGCCGGCGATCTGGGCGGATCCGTCGGTCGGCATCTACGTCGATGGCATTTTCGTCGGCAAGAACCAGGGCGCGCTGTTCGATGTGATCGACATGGAGCGCGTCGAAGTCCTGCGCGGGCCTCAGGGCACGCTGTTCGGGCGCAATACCGAGGGCGGCGCCATTAACATGATCTCGCGCAAGCCGTCCGGCGAGTTCTCGGGCAATGTCGGCTTCGAAATCGGCAACTACAGCCGCCAGGTCGCCAAGGTTTCGATGGATTTACCGCGTATGGGCATGCTGCGCGCATCCTTTGCGCTGCGCGATGAAAAGCGGAACGGCACGGTCGGCAACGACAACGGCGGGGCCTGGAACGACCGCGACCGGCAGAGCGGTCGCGTGGCGCTGGGACTGGATGTCTCGCCGAGTTTCAAGATCGACTATGCCTACGACAAGACCAACATCGACGAGAAGCCACTGGCTACCTCGCTGTACGCCTCGACCGGCTACGGTGCCCTCTATACGTCGCCCGCCGTCGCCACGACCTATGGCTATTTCCAGAATGGCGTGCCAACTGCCACCGGGCGCCTACCTTCTCTGGCCTCCCGGATTGCTCCCTATGCCAGCAAGTCGCATCCATCGACGGTGACCAGCGACCCCGGGCGGTCTTATTTCAACACGCTGGACATTGACGGCCATGCGCTGACGGCCACCTACGAGATCAATGCGAGCAACACGCTCAAGTACATCGGCGCCAAGCGCAAGATGCGCTACCGGGACAGCACGGACCTCGATGGCACGCCAATAAGCCTCTTCAACGCCGGCAAGGACACGCATTACGAGACCACATCGCACGAAGTGCAATGGATCGGCAACACGGCGAGCATGAATTATGTGCTGGGCGCCTACCTGTTCGAGGAGGATGGCAATACCTATACTTTCCAAAACGGAGCCTTGTATACCTTCGTTCCGGGGGTGGTCGCTTATCGGCAGCCCTGGTATCGGGTCCAGACCGATGCGAAGGCCATCTATGGTCAGGTGGATTACAAGCTGACGGCCGCGTTGACCGCCACGCTGGGCATGCGCTATACGCGTGAGGAGAAGCGCGGCAATCTGTGGCGGATCAACACCAATGCTAGCTACGCCATGCCGGCATCGGCCTCCGTTGTCTGCTCCGCCACCGTCACGGCACCATGCTATCAGGCCGGATTTACTCCGACCGGCGACAAGGAGACCTTCTCGGCCAGTACACCGGTGGTGGCGCTGGCCTACAAGGTCAACGACACGCTGAATGTCTACGGTCGGGTGGCTCGCGGCTTCAAGAGCGGCGGCTTCCCGCTGGAAGCGCAGACCGTGAGTGCCGCAATGAAGCCCTACGGACCGGAGAAGTCCACCAGCTACGAGGCAGGCTTCAAGTCCACGCTGTTGGGCGGCAAGGCCAATGTCAATGTCGCCGTCTTCCGCACCGATGTGGACGATTGGCATGTGTCGCAACTGCCGGTGGGCGGTACGCAACCAGTCATTGTCAACGCCGGCAAGGCGCGGACGCAAGGCCTGGAAATCGAGGCAGCTTTCCAGATCGCCGATGGTTGGCGCGCACAACTCAGTTACGGTTATCTCGAGTCCGAGTTCAAGCGTTTCATGCAATTTACCCAGACCGGGGTGCTGGTCGACGCCTCGTCGAACAGCGAGATTGGCTACGCACCCAAGAACCAGTTGGCCGTCAACCTGGACGGGCGGCTGGCGAAGACCCGCTGGGGCACGTTGCGTGGCATCGTCGATTACGTTTATACCGACGAGTTCTACAACTATGCTGGCCAGAAGTCGGCGACGGCGGCCAACGCGGCGGTCGGCAATTCGGCCGCCGAGTCGAAGATGCCTTCCACCGGCTTTGTCAATGGCCGCCTGCTGCTGTCGGGCATCCCGGTCGGCGGGCCGGGCATGGCGGACGTCTCGCTGTGGGTGCGCAATGCCACCAACGTCAAGCGGCAGTCCTCGCACATCGACGTCGGCGGTTACTACCGGATTGCCACTTGGACGGAGCCGCGCACTTACGGGCTGTCGGTCAACTACAAGTGGTAAGCTGATCGAGCGCGTCTAGTAGCGATATGGGGTGGGCCGCAGGGTCCGCCCCATTTTTTCGTCCCTGTTCATCTATCTCTACCCGGGAGTTGGCCCCATGGCGTTGCTTCGCCTCATCCATCGTCTGGCTCTGCTGCTGGCGGTCAGCGCTTTTCTGCCGGCCCTGGCCGACAGCACCGCAGCGGCGGCGCCCTCCGCGAACGGCGGGACCAGCGCGGCCCGCGATGATGCAGTTCGCGCAGCCTTCCTCTATGGCTATCCCTACTACGAATTCCTGTGGCTGCGCGATCAGGCCATGCACAATGCCCAGGCGCTGACCTACACACGTCTCAACGAGATCCGGCACCAGCGGCATTTGACTACGCCGACCGACCGCTGGGCCAATGGGCCGATCCGCGATACCCTGTATTCGACCGCCTGGCTGGATCTGGCCGGCGGCCCGGCGCTCATAGATCTGCCCGACACCGACGACCGCTATTACGTGGTGGTACTGATCGGCGCCGACACCGACAGCTTCCAATATCTGGGCCGGCGCAGCACCGGCACCCGCGCCCGCAAGGTCGCCGTCGTCGGTCCCAACTGGCAGGGGCCGGTCCCGGAAGCGGACCAAGTGGTGCGCTCGCCGACCCGGGATGTCTATCTGAATATGCGTGTGCTGGTCCGCGACGATGCGGATCTGCCCAAGGCCAATGCCCTTCAGGATCGCTTCCGCATTCAGGCGGCTGCGATGGACCCATCACGGGAGCCGCGGGTTCGGCCCCGGGAGCCCGACGTGGGCGCGATGCTGGATGTGATCAACGAAGCCCTGGCCCGTAATCCGCCACCGGCCCGCGAAGCGCCGCTGCTCGATCGCTACCGGGCCGTCGGCCTGTGCGCCGGCTGCCGCTGGCAGGACCTGTCCAGAGACTTGCAGGACGCCTGGCGACGCATTGCCCCGGCGGTCAGGACGCGACTGAAGAGCGCCCTTGAGGCCAGTCGCCGCGATCGGCCGCGGGTTAATGGCTGGCTGCCCTTCCGCCTGCCCCATAGCTTCGGTGACAACTACGCCTTGCGGGCAGGATCGGCGGCCAACTCGGGCGGCATCTTCGGCCTGGAGGCCGCCGAGGCCACCTATTTCATGGGCCTGACCGATGCCGCCGACGAGCCCCTGGGCGATGGCCGCGGGTACCGGCTGCATCTTCCGGCCGGTGGGCTGCCCGCAGACGCCTTCTGGTCGGTAAGCCTCTACGAGTTCGAGCCGGGCGCCCCCGGTCAGTACATGCTGCCCAACGCCATCGACCGCTACCTGATCGCCGACCGGACGCCAGGATTGATACGCAACGCTGATGGTTCCCTGGACATCTGGCTCCAGCCGCAAATGCCGACGCTAGCGGAGCAGCGGGCCAACTGGCTGCCGACGCCGGCGACGAACCGTTTTTATCTGAACGCCCGCATCTACCAGCCCCGGCCGGAAGTGCTCGATCCCACGTGGGCTATGCCCGCGATCCAGCGCTGGCCCTGAGTCGCCAGCGTCTTTTCAAACACGGCCCCCTGAGAAGGATCAAGCCATGAGCAATCGTCCCGGCCTTCCGGCCGACATCGACATCTTCAGCCCGCCGCGCTACGCCGACGAGGCCAGTTTGTTCCGCGACTTCGCCTACCTGCGACAGTACCTGCCGCTGGCCTGGGTGGAGCGAGAGCCCTACCAGCCCTTCTGGACCGTGGTGCGCAGCGCTGACATCAAGGCCATCGAGAAGGATCACGAGACCTTCATCAACGCGCCGCGCCTGACCCTGCTGCCCAAGCAGGTGGAGGCGGCGACCATCCAGGCCTATGGCACGCGTACCGCCGGCGTGCGCGCCATCATCGACATGGACCTGCCCGATCACCGCAAGTACCGGGACGTGGCCTCCCGCTGGTTCATCGGCGCCGGCCTGCGCAAGCTGATGCCGCGCGTCGACCAACTGGCAGAACGCTTCATCGACGAGATGGTGGCCAAGGGCGGCGAGTGCGACTTCGCCACCGATGTGGCGGTGTGGTATCCGCTGCAGGTGATTGCCTCCATGCTCGGGCTGCCGGAGACCGAGGCACCCTACATCCTGCGCATGACCCAGCAATTGCTCGGCGCCCAGGACCCGGACCTGCAGCGTTCGGACCAGTATGGCGCCGATGCTTACGTGGAGTTCTCCGGCTACCTGGGCAAGCTCCTGGCGGAGCGTCGCGCCAATCCCGGCGACGACCTGGCCAGCGCCATCGCCAATGCCGAAATCGACGGCAGCCCCATCGGCATGGTCGATGCCCTGTCCTACTACCTGATCGCCATCACCGCCGGTCATGACACGACGTCCGGCGCGATCACCGGCGGCATGCATGCTTTCATCCAGAATCCGGGAGAGATGGCCAAATTGCGCGCCCGGCCCGAATTGACTCGCAGCGCCAGCAACGAGATCTGCCGCTGGGTGAGTCCAGTCAAGCATTTCATGCGCACCGCAACGCGGGACTTCGAACTGCACGGCCAGACCATCCAGGCCGGAGAAGCGGTGGCCCTGTTCTTCCCCTCCGGCAACCGGGACGAGACCGCCTTCCCCGATCCGGATCGCTTCGATATCGAGCGCAACACCGAGGGTCACCTGGCCTTCGGTTATGGCATCCACGCCTGTGTCGGCCGGCAATTGGCCCTGGCCGAACTGGATGCCTTCTTTGGCAAGCTGATCCCGCGTTTGCAGAAAGTGGAATTCGCCGGTGAAGCGCGCCTGATCCAGTCCAACCTGGTGGGCGGCTACAAGAACCTGCCGATCCGCTACACCATCGCCTGAAGGGGACCGCCGTGAAGACTTGGATGTGCCTGACCTGCGGCTTCATCTACGACGAGGCGAAAGGCCGGCCCGATGAGGGTCTCGAGCCTGGCACGCCCTGGGAATCGGTTCCCGAGACCTGGGTCTGTCCGGATTGCGGCACGCCCAAGTCCGATTTCGAGATGGTCGAGATTTGAGCGCCGACCTGCTACGACGATTTGCTACGACGCCTCGCCACAAAGATTTGCCACAACGTGTTCCCACAAGGTTTTGCCACGGAGTCCTTGCGACCATGAATTTGCCCACCATCCAGAACGCCGCCTGCCGGATCTTCGCCGCCTTGATGTTGTCGTTGCTGATCCTGCCGGGCGTGCGCGCCCATGAGGAAGCGGCGCCGACCAACGCCAACAGTGCCTCGGAGCGCTGGTCCCAGGCGCGGGCGGCGGTGATCAAGGCCAATCCCGATCTGCTTCGCATCATCGCCAGGGGCGGATCGTTCAACAGCGAGTTTTCCCAGGCCATCGCCAACAACATGTACAGCCGCAGCGACCCGGCGGCCATCGCCGCCGCCCGCGCCAAGCTGAAGGTGGAGCCCCAGGGCGAGCGCAGCTGGCTGCTGCGCCTGCCCTTCGTGAATATCGCGGTATTCGAGACGGATGCGGGCCTGGTGCTGGTGGATTCCGGCTACGCGCCGGCCGGTCCGGTGCTCAAGGAGACCCTGGCCAAGCTGAGCAGTAAGCCGGTGCACACCATCATCCACAGCCATTACCACGCCGATCACGCCTGGGGCGCCTGGGCCTTGATGGAGACCGGTCCCGGCGGCAGCCGGCCGCGCATCGTCGCCACCGACGTCTTCGCAGAGCAGTTGGGTCTGGACCTGCGTACCACCGGCTTGATCGCGCGGCAGAATCAGCAGAAGTGGACGCCGAAAACCTGGGCCGACGCCATCGCCCCCAGCGAAACCTTCCACGGCAGGACGGTACTGAAGATCGGCGGCGAGGACTTCGTGCTTACCCACGCCCGGGGCGAGACCGAGGACCAGCTCTGGGTGGCCGTGCCTTCCAGGCGCATCGTGGTCAGCGCCGATTACTACCAGGCCTTCATGCCCAATGCCGGCAACGGCCGGCGCCGCCAGCGCTTCCCCGAGGAGTGGGCACAGGCCCTGCGGCAGATGGCCGACCTGAAGCCGACGCGCCTGCTGACCATGCACGGGCCGGCGGTCAGCGGCGAGGCGGAGATCCGCGACCGGCTGACCGCCCATGCCACGTTGCTGGAGACCATCGCCGAACAGGTGGTGCGCGGCCTCAATGCCGGCCAGCGGGTGGACCAGATCATCGACGGCATTCGCATACCGGCGGAACTGGCCAATCGCCCGGACCTGAAGCCGGAGTACAGCACCATTCAGGACATCGGCCGCATGGTGGTCAAGCAGTACAGCGGCTGGTGGGACGACATTCCCTCGCACTGGAATCCCGCGCCCATGGCCGCCCAGGGGCGGGCCATCGCCGATCTCGCCGGTGGCGCGCGGCCCCTGATCGAGCGGGCCAAGACCTTGGTCAAGATCGACCCGGCGCTGGGCGCCAGCCTGGCCGATTGGGCCTGGTTGGCCGCGCCCGACGATGCGGAGGTCTTGCGCGGCGTTCTGGAAGTCTATGGCCGGCGCAGTGCCACCAGCATCACCACCCAGGAGGCGCTCGCCTACTTGGAACACATGACCCACCTGCGTCTGCGGCTCGATGACTTGACCGGCAAGTAGTCGGCAAGGTGGCGGTTTCGAGGTGATCCTGTCGCCCACACGAAGCGACGGCAACTGGCTGGAGAGTCCCGCGGATGCCGATCTGGTGCTGGTGCGGCAGATTTTCAGCGACTGGAGGAAGGAGCGGCCCGACGATATCCACATCGACCGGATCGTCCGCTGTCCGGTGGCGTGTCAGTCGATCGGCCGAAGCTTGCGCTGGCAATCCTGCCAGGCCGCCACGTAATTGCTGGCGTTGGTGTGCAGGTCGGCGATGTCCTCGGCGCTGAGCTGACGGATGATCCGGCCCGGCGAGCCGATGACCAGGGACCGGTCGGGTATTACCTTGCCTTCGGGAATCAGGCTGCCGGCGCCGATCAGGCATTCGCGGCCGATCACGCAGCGGTTGAGCAGGATGGCGCCCATGCCGATCAGGCTGTAGTCGCCGATGGTGCAGCCATGCAGCATCGCCATGTGACCGACGGTGACGCCCGTGCCTATGGTCAATGGCACGCCTTCGTCGGTGTGCAGCACCGAACCATCCTGGATGTTGGTGTCGTCGCCAATGGTGATGGGGTCGTTGTCACCGCGCACGGTGACGTTCCACCAGATGCTGACATTGCGGCCGAGCTTGACGTCGCCGACCACGACGGCATTGGGTGCGATCCAGACCGGGTCCGCAAAACGCGGCTGCCGGTCGCCGAAGGTGTAAATGGGCATGGCGTGCGTCGATATGGGCAAAAGCGGATTCTATTATGGCTCGGCGCGTTACGGCCGTTCAGGGGATGGCCTGGAGGAATTCGCATCGTGACTGCTCCGAACTGGCGAATTCGCCGCTGAAGGCCTGTGTCACGACCCGCTCGTCACCGCGCCGGTCCTCGCCGAGCAGCAGGCAGAGCTGTTCGGCCTGAACCACGCAGGCGCCGCCGCGTGCCTGGCCAAGGTTGATCAAGGCATCGGCGATATCGCGTGTCATCCATTCCTGATACGTAAACCGATGGCCGATGGCGTCGACTAGCCGGGCGATGCGGCCGAAGCCGTGCAGTCTGCCGCCCGGAAGATAGCCGACATGGGCGACGCCGCGGAACGGTACCAGGTGGTGCGGGCAAACGCCGTGGATGGCGATGCCGCGTATGACCACCATGTCCCGCCGTTCGTCCTCGAAGCCTTCGCCCAGGGCCGCGGCCGGATCGATGTCGTAGCCGCCGAGCAGCCGCTTCTGCCAAAGTTCGCGCACGCGCTGCGCCGTCTTGCCGGTATGCACGGTATCGCCGGCGATGCCACAGGCCGCCAGCAGGGCGGTGATCGCCTGCTCGAAGGCGGCGGCGTTGAAGGTACCCTGGCGCGGAATGCCGAGGCAGGGAGACGCGACGCTCGTTGGTGGGTGTTGGTCCATGGGGCTATGATAACGTGGCGCGTCGGTATTCCGTCGCCGCGCCAAGACACATCGCGAGCGGCGATACTGCGCGCGAAGAGATCGAGGAGCCGGTCAATGTCCAATTCCCGCGTCGCCCCAGGCGCCATGATGCGCGTTGTCTGCCTGCTGGCCCTGATCGTCGCCAGCCTGCCGGTTGGCGCGGGGGGCGACTCGCTGGCCGAGGCGGTGCGCGCGCTGGAGTCATCGCTGGCGGCGAACCAGGTCGCCGCGGCGGCCGGCGCCGAGTCCACCGCCCGTTACGGCGAAGGCCTGGTGGCCGTTGCCCTGGAAGTCTTCGAACAGTCGCGCCATCTTGACAAGCCCTATTTCCGTCGCGGCGACGGCATCGATGGCCGCGCCGGACTGTACAACCCGGACAACCTCTACAGTTCCGCCCTGGTGAGCGACCTGGGGCGTTACCGCATTCGCGGGCGGCGCGGCAGTCATGTCATGCTCACCCTGCAAGTCCTGGATGCCTATCCCATGATCGGTCTCGGTCGTAACCTCGCTGTTATCGACCTCGACGCGATGGGCATCAAGCCCGGCGAATCGTTCGAACTGCTCCTGGGCGGCGAGCGCCAGCCTGGTCGTTGGGTACCTCTGCCGTTCGGTACACGGGCGCTGCTGGCGCGGCAGACATTTTCCGACTGGGAACGGGAAACGCCCACGGTACTCTCGATCGAGCGGCTCGACCGGGACGCGCCGCGCGTGGATTCCACCATGCCCGAGCGCAACGCCGCCGATTACCTGCGGGCTGTCGACCGCACCTGGAACGAGGGCTATCTGCCCATGATCCGGCGCCTGCCCGAGAATCGGCTGCCGCCACCGCGCGCCAGCGATACCGGCGCGGGCGGCTTGGGCGGCCAACAGTCGGTGATGGCGCGCTATCGCTTGGGCGTCGACCAGGCGTTGCTGGTTATGGTAAAGAAAAGCGGGGCTCGTTACCAAGGCATCCAGCTTGGCGATCCGTGGTTCGTCACGCCCAACTACATCGATCGGCAGGTCAGCCTGACGGCGGCCCAGGCGGTCACCGATGCCGATGGCTATTTCCGTTTCGTCATCAGCCTGCGCGATCCGGGGGTGGCCAATTGGTTGGACCCCGCCGGTTTTGCCGAAGGTTATCTGTTCATGCGC
The DNA here is from genome assembly GCA_016704145.1 of Rhodocyclaceae bacterium. Taxonomy (GTDB): domain Bacteria; phylum Pseudomonadota; class Gammaproteobacteria; order Burkholderiales; family Rhodocyclaceae; genus Fen-999. The sequence goes on from JADJAS010000003.1 coordinate 37,069, forward strand.
TGGCAGGGGCTGGATCGGCCGCTGACCGCCGCGGAGGCACCCGTGGCGGAGGTGGTCGAACTCGCCGACCTGGCGGTGCGCCTGCCGGCCGACACCCGTCGCGTCACGCCGGAGGCGCGCCGCGAACAACTGCTGCGCCGGCAATGGGTGCCCATCCGCCGGGTCGCGGTGAACTGAACGGCGTGCTGGCGCTCAGTCGAGCGCCAGCACGCCGCGCTTGAGGCCGGCGTCCTCCGGGTGGGCCGAGAGCACGAAGCCCAGGCTGGTGACGAAGCGGATCATGCGCGTGTTTTCCGAGAGGAAGTCGCCGTTCATGTACTTGAGGCCGCGCGTGCGGGCCGCTTCGATCAGCACGCCCATCAGCTTGCGCGCTACCCCCTTGCCCTGCCATTCGTCGGCGGCGACGATGGCGAACTCGCAGGATTCGCCGTCGGGATTGGTCGCGTAGCGGGCGACGCCGATTTCCTTGTCCCGGCCGTCCGTCCGGACGAGAGCGATGAACGCCATCTCACGGTCGTAGTCGATCTGCGTGAGGCGGATCAACTGCGCCTGTGACAGTTCGCGGATGGTGTTCATGAAGCGGAAATACTTGGTCTCGGGCGACAGGTTTTTGACGAACTCCTGCTCGAGGTCGCCATCCTCGGGCTTGATCGGACGGATGGTGACGGTCTGGCCATCCTTGGTCTGGTACTTGACGGTGAGCTGCGAAGGATACGGGTGGATGGCCATGTGGTCATAGCGCCCCGCCGTCAGCGGTAAATGCTCGATCGCGATGCTGGCGTCCACCGCCACCGCGCCGTTTTCGTCGACGATCAGCGGGTTGATGTCGAGCTGCGCTATCCAGGGCAGTTCGCAGACCATTTCGGAAACGCGCAACAGAACCGCTTCAAGCGCTTCCATGTTCACCGGCGGCATGTTGCGGAAGGCGCCGAGCTTGGCCGAGGTGTGCGTTGACGCCAGCATGTCGGCGATCAGGAAGCCGTTCAACGGTGGCAGCGCCACGGCCCGGTCCCTGCCGCTGACTTCGATGCCCGAACCACCCGGTCCGAACAGGATGGTCGGGCCGAAGATCTGGTCCCGCATCATGCCGACCATCAGTTCGCGGCCATTCGCCTTCTGGATCATCGGCTCGATGGCGACACCATGGATGACGGCGTCGGGCCGGTTCTTGCATACTTCATCGACCATCTCCTTGTAGGCGTCGCGCACTGCGGCGAGCGAGTTGAGGTTGAGGCGCACGCCGCCGGAATCCGACTTGTGGAGGATCTGCGGCGAATCGATCTTCATGACCACCGGCAGGCCGATTTCTTCCGCCAGCACCATGGCCTCGGAAGGCGAGCGGGCGACCACGGTCTGGGCGATCGGAATGCGGAACGCCGCCAGCAGGGCTTTCGATTCCATTTCGTTCAACACCTTGCGGCCTTCCTGCAGGGCCGTCTCGATGACTAGCCTGGCTGATTCGAGCCTGGGCGGTACGTGGTCGGCGATGGAGGGCGGCGTTTCCATCAGCAAGCGCTGGTTGCGGTAATAGTTCGAAATGTGCGAGAACAGCTCGACCGCCGGTTCCGGGGTACGGAACGTCGGGATGCCGGCGCCCTTGAACAGCAGGCGGGCTTCGCGCACTTGCTCCTCGCCCATCCAGCAGGTCACGACCGGCTTGTCGGTGGTGCGTGCAATCTCGATCAGCTTGCGTGCCGCCTGCGTCGGATCGGTCATGGCCTGGGGCGTCAGGATGGCCATGACACCGTCGACGTTGTCGTCCTCCAGGCAGGCCTGCAGCGCGATTTCGTAGCGGGCCGGATCAGCGTCGCCGAGCAGGTCAAGCGGATTGCCTTTCGACCAATTGGAGGGCAGTGTGGCGTTAAGTCTGGCTTGCGTGGTTGCGGACAGCTTGGCCAGCGGTATGCCGATGTCGCAACAATGGTCGGCAGCCATGACGCCGGGACCGCCGCCGTTGGTGATGATGGCCAGACGGTTGCCGCGCGGACGAAAATGGGAAAACAGCGCGGAAGCGGCGGCGTACATCTGGCCGACCGTGCCCAGCCGCACCACGCCGGCGCGGCGCAGGGCGGCATCGAACACATCGTCGGCGCCCACCGAGGCGCCGGAATGCGACCGGGCCGCCCGCTCGCCACAGGGATGCTTGCCGACCTTGATCAGCAGCACCGGCTTGCAGCGCGCGGCGGCGCGCAGGGCGCTCATGAAGCGCCGCGCGTTCTTGATGCCCTCGATGTAGAGGAAGATGTTCTGCGTCCTCGGATCGGCGACCATGTATTCGAGGATCTCGCCGAAATCGACGTCGGCTTCGGCGCCCAGCGATACCACCGAGGAGAAGCCGACCTTATTGGGCAGGGCCCAGTCGAGGATGGCCGTGCACAGGGCGCCGGATTGGGAAATCAGGCCGATGGTGCCGGGGTTGGCATTGGCGTGGGCGAAGCTCAGGTTGAGGCCGGCCGAGGGACGCATGATGCCCAGGCAGTTCGGGCCGAGCAGGCGCAAGCCGTGGCGCCGGGCGTTCTCGACGGTGGCGCGTTCCAGCGCGATGCCTCGCCCTCCCACTTCGGCGAATCCTCCCGAGATGACGATCGCGGCCTTGGCGCCGGCGCGGCCGCAGGCATCGACGATATCGGGCACGGTGGCGGCCCGGGTGCAGATCACCGCCAGGTCGAGACGCTGGGGAATGCTTTCGACGCTGTCGTGGGCGTCATGGCCAAACACCGTGTCGTGCTTGGGATTGACGAAAAAGACCTTGCCGCCGAAGTTGGCGTCAAGGACATTGCGCGCCAAGGTTTCGCCGATCGAACCAGGTGTTTCGGAGGCGCCGACGATGGCGATCGATTGTGGCTCCAGTAACGGAGTCAGGTAGTGACGCTCGCTGTTCATGATATCTTGCGCCAGGAAATATTGCGCTGCAACAAAGATTGTGGCCAATATAGCACCGTCGCCCTACTCGCTCAGTCATTACGGCAGAAAATCGGCGAAAATCAAGCTCATGTCGGAACCGTTGCCATCCTCCGCGCCTTTGGCGCCTTCGCCGTGGGTGTGCCGCTTCGCCGGATTGATTCCCGCCGGCGGGGAGGTGCTCGACCTGGCCTGCGGCGGTGGTCGCCACGCGCGGTACCTGGCTGGCCTGGGCTATCGCGTGGAGGCCGTCGATCGTGACGAAAGTCAGTTGTCGCGGCTCGCCGATGTTCCGCGGATCACGACGCGCCAAGCCGACCTCGAGGGTGGTCCGTGGCCCTACTTCGGCCGCCAGTTCGAGGGCATCGTGGTCACCCACTACCTCTGGCGCCCCTTGATGCCTCAGCTCATGGCTTGTCTGGCCGAAGGCGGCACGCTGATCTATGAAACCTTCATGCTTGGCAACGAGCGTTTCGGCAAGCCCGCCAACCCGCAGTTCCTGCTGCGGCACGGCGAATTGATCGACCTGATGCACAAGCGCTTCACCGTCATCGCCTTCGAGCAGGGCGAGGTCGCCAGCCCCTGGCCGGCTGTCATCCAGCGCATCTGCGTCTGCCGCCGGCGCGAGGTCAGGCTGCCAGGATGCGCCGGGCTAGCCGACTGACCCCTCCGGGCGAGAGGTCGTCGGTGGCGAAGGCGGCGGCGTCGCCGTAGTCCCGGTAGTTCTTCGTCTGCGAGCGTTGGTACAGCGGGTCGTAGTGATGCTCGAGCAATTCGCCGACCAGCGCGCGATAGCGTCCCGTTTCCACCATGCCGAGCCAGCGTGCCAGCGTTTCGTTGCTTTGCAGACCGCGCAGGTGGCCGAGCTTTTCGGCCAGCCAGTGCGGGTCTTCGAGCAGGTAGGCGTAGTCCCGCAGCAGAAATTCGACGCGTGCCGGCGTGGTGGCGTCGATGCGCAGGCAGGGGGCGGCGCGGATGGCGGCGATCAGCGCATCCGGCACCTGTACCACGCCGATGCGTCGACTTTCCGCTTCGGCATACACCGGCCGCGCCGGCTCGAGCGCCGACAGTGCCGTGTGCAGACGGGTTTCGAATGCTTTCTGAGATGGTTGTGCCTCATGAGGCAGGGTGCCGAGCACCGAGCCCTTGTGGGCCGCGAGTTCCTCGAGGTGCAGGATCTGCGCGCCCTCGGCGGCCAGCGCTTCGAGGACGCGGCTCTTGGCGCAGCCCGTGGCGCCGGAAATCACGCGGAAGGAGAACTTGCCTGGCAACCCGGTCAATTCGGCAACGATTCGTTTGCGCCAAGCCTTGTAGCCGCCCTCGAGCCGATGGGCGTCCCAGCCGATCTCGCGCAGGACATGGGTGAAGGCCCCGCTGCGTTTGCCGCCGCGCCAGCAATAGACCAGCGGCCGCCAGTCCTTCGGCCGGTCGAGAAAGCGTTCCTCGATGTGGCGGGCGATGTTGCGGGCGACTAGCGCCGCGCCGATTTTCTTGGCTTCGAAGGCCGAAACCTGCTTGTAGAGCGTACCGACCCGGGCGCGCTCGTCGTCGGACAGCGCGGGGCAACTGATCGCGCCGGGCAGGTGGTCGTCGGCAAACTCGGAAGGGGAACGGGCGTCGATGATCGCGTCGAAGCCCGCCAGTTGTGATAGTGTGGCGACCCCTTTGGCGTGGCGCTCAGGTGCGTCAGGCGCGCGCTCCGACACGGCAACTCCCATGGAAAACATCAAGCTCACCCAGTTCAGTCACGGCGGCGGTTGAGGCTGCAAGATTGCGTCGGCCGTGTTGTCGCGCATTATCGCCGAATCACCCCTGAAGACGTTGCCGGCCGATCTCCTGGTGGGGATCGAAACTGCGGACGACGCGGCCGTCTATCGCCTCAACGACTCGCAGGCGGTGATCGCCACCACCGATTTCTTCATGCCCATCGTGGACGACCCGCGCGATTTCGGCCGCATCGCCGCCGCCAATGCGCTGTCGGATGTCTATGCCATGGGCGGTCGGCCGATCTTCGCCCTGGCGGTGGTCGGCATGCCCATCGCCAAGCTGCCCGAGGCCGTCATTCACGCAATTCTCGAAGGCGGCGCCTCGGTCTGCGCCGAGGCTGGCATTCCCATCGCCGGCGGCCATTCCATCGATTCGCCGGAGCCGATCTACGGCCTGGTCGGCATCGGCATCGTGCGACCGGACCAGATCAAGACCAATCGTGGCGCCCGCGACGGCGATGCATTGATCCTGAGCAAGCCGCTCGGCATCGGCATCCTCTCGGCGGCGCTGAAGAAGGGCCTGCTGTCGTCGGTCGGCTACGACGAAATGGTGCGCTGGACGGCGCGCCTGAACATGACCGGCGCCAGGCTGGCGGAGCTTTCCGGAGTCCATGCCATCACCGATGTGACTGGCTTCGGGCTCGCCGGCCACCTGCTGGAGATCTGTCGTGGCTCGGGCACGTCCGCGAACGTGGCGTTGGCCGCCGTGCCGATGATCGAGGAGGCGGTGACGCACGTCCGGGCGGGCATTGCCACCGGTGCGTCCGCGCGCAATTGGGAAAGTTTCGGCAAGGATGTCGATCTGCCGACCGCTTGCCCGGAATGGCAGAACAAGATGATCACCGATCCGCAAACCAGCGGCGGACTATTGGTGGCGTGCGCGCCGGAACTTGCCGGCGAGGTGCTGGCGGCATTCCGTTCCGACGGCTTCGACCGCGCGGCGGTGATCGGACGATTCAGCGTGCCGGTCGGCGCGTCGCCGCGGCTGACTTTCACCTGAGCAGCGGTTTGAGCGCCGGCCAGACGTAGTCGAGCAGCTTGGGCTGGGCGGCGGCGGTGGGATGCAGGCCGTCGGGCTGGAAGGCGTTGGCGTCGAGCGCGACCGGCGCCAGCAGGAAAGGCAGCAGCGGCACGTCTGCGTGCCTCGCGACATCGGCGAAGGTCTGCTCGAATCGGCGGACGTAGTCGGGCCCATAGTTGGGCGGCAGTTTCATGCCGATGAGCAGAACTTTCGCCTTGCGTGTCTTGGCGGCCTGGATCATCGCCGTCAGGTTGTCGCGCATTTGGGCGACGGGCAGGCCGCGCAGACCATCGTTGGCGCCCAGCGCCAGCACGACCACCGCCGGCTGCGCGCGGTCGAGCGCCGCGACGAAGCGCGAGCGGCCGCCGGCGGTGGTTTCGCCGCTGATGCTGGCGTTGGACACCGACCAAGGCGGGCGGTTATTCTGAAGCCGCCGGGCCAACAGCGCCGGCCAACTCTGCTCGACGGCAATGCCGTAGCCGGCCGACAGGCTGTCGCCGAAGACGAGAATGGACGATTGCGCCGATACGCTCATCGGCAGGGCAAGGACGAACACGAATAGCAGGCGCTTGAGCATGATGATCATCGAGGTTGAAAATCTGGACAAGGATGTCAGGAGCGGCGACGGCACGTTGACGATTCTGCACGACATTTCGTTCCATGTCGGCGCCGGCGAAGCGGTCGCGGTGGTGGGTGCGTCGGGCTCGGGCAAGTCGACGCTGTTGTCGCTGCTGGCCGGCCTGGACACGCCCAGCCGGGGCCATGTGCGGCTGGCCGGCGAGGAAGTGTCGGCACTGAACGAAGATGCCCGCGCCGAGCTGCGCGGCCGGCTGCTCGGCTTCGTCTTCCAGTCCTTCCAGTTGTTGCCGGCGCTGACGGCGCTGGAAAACGCGGCGCTGCCGCTGGAGCTGATGGCCCGCACCGACGCGCGCGAACAGGCGCGGGCCATGCTGGCGCGCGTCGGGCTGGCGCAGCGCCTCGACCATTACCCGAAACACCTGTCGGGTGGCGAGCAGCAACGTGTCGCCCTGGCGCGGGCGTTCGCCGTGCAGCCCAAGCTGCTGCTGGCCGACGAGCCGACCGGCAATCTCGATGCCGCCACCGGCGACGAAATCATCGACCTGATGTTCGCGATGAACCGCGAGGCGGGCACGACGCTGGTGCTGGTCACCCACGACGAAGCGCTGGCGGCGCGCTGCGGCCGCCGGCTAAGGCTGGCGGCCGGCCGGCTGACCGATTCGGCAATAGGCGGATAGCGCTGCCGCAACGCCGCTGCGCACGGCGCCTTCGAGCGTGGCCGGATAATCGCCATCGATGTAGTCGCCGGCCAGCAGCAGGCCCGGCAGTGGCGTTTCCACCCACGGTCGCTTCAAGCCCGGCGTGCAGGCGAAGGTGGCGCGCTTTTCGGCGATGACCCGATGCCATGTCGGTTCAGGCAGATCGGGCACGATCCGCCGCACTTCGGCGTCGATCCGCATGGCCAGCGCGTCCGCATCGAGGCCGTCATGGCGGCCGGGGCCGCTGATGACGGCGCCGATGACCCCGGTCTGACCGCGCAGGGCGCCGCGGTCGAACAGCCACTGCGCGTAACCGCCGTCGACGCCGGCCATGGCCACCGGCAGGCGCACCGGCGCGGGATAGCGCAGGTAGCAGGTGACGATCGGCTGCCAGCGCAACGCCGCGAGTTGCTCGTGGAGCAAAGTCAGCCGTGGCAGGACGCCGAGTAGGGCCGCCACATGCCGGGGCGCGACGGCGATGATCACCTGCCGGTAAGGGCCGCGCCCATCGAGGAAGTAGCGCTCGCTGCCATCCGCCATTTCCATCGTGACGGTGCCAATGCGCGTGCCGCGATGGATGGCGGTGCCGCGCGCGGCCAGCCAGCGCGCCGCCGGTTCCGGGAAGAGCGAGGCGAAGTCGGTCGCCGGTAGCAGCAGGTCGCTGGCGGCGCGGCCGGCGGCAAGGCTGTCGCGCAGCACGTTGACAAAGACTTGCGCGGAAGCTTCCGCCGGCGGCGTGTTGAGCGCGGCCAGGCAGAGCGGTTGCCAGAGGAAGCGCCGCAGCCTGTCCGGTTGCTTGGCGAGCAACTCGGCGACGGTGACATCGACCGGTAGCCGGAAATGCCGTGCCTTTAGTCCGCGCATGAAGCGCAGCGCGGCAAACTTCTCGCGCCAGGACAGGCCTTGCGCGCTGGCCAGCGCCCAGGCCAGATGCAGCGGCGCCGGCAGGCGCGGCGCATGCAAACGGAACTGGCCGGGGAATTCGAGATGCAGCGGCTGGCGTTTCAGGGCTGCCGCCGGCGCCGCAACCAGGCGCATCAGGCGCAGGGTCTCGCCATAGGCGCCGACCAGGATGTGCGCGCCGTTGTCGAGCGTCATGCCGTCGATCGCGACGCCGCGTGCTCGCCCGCCCAGCGTGCGCGAGGCCTCGAAGATGTCGCAGGCGACGCCGCGGCTGGCCAGCTCCGCCGCCGCCGCCAGGCCGGCGTAGCCTGCCCCGATGATGGCGATGCCGTCAGCCATGCAGCCAGGCCTTGGCGGCCAGCCAGAGCTTGCGCGCCGGCGGCAGCGAAATGCGGTGGGTCAGCACGCGGCAGCCATCCTCAACGATCTCGTCGAGCAGGGCGCGGTAGATGGCGGCCATCATCAAGCCGGGCCGCTGCGTCTTGCGGTCGACCGCCGGCAGTTCGCCGAGCGCGCGGTCGTAGGCGTCGAGTGCGCGACGGACCTGGAACGCCATCAAGGCCGTGAACTCCGGCGTTGGCCGGCTGGCCAGGATGTCAGCCTCGCGCACGCCGAAACGCGCCAGCTCGTCCTGCGGCAGGTAGATGCGGCCGCGTCGGGCATCCTCGCCGACATCGCGGATGATGTTGGTGAGCTGGAAGGCGAGGCCGAGGTCGTGCGCGTACTTCTGCGTGCGCCGGTCCGTGTAGCCGAAGATCTCGGCGGCCAGTAACCCGACCACCGAGGCCACGCGATAGCAATAGAGGTTGAGCGTCCGGAAATCCGGATAACGCGTCAGGCGGAGATCCATCGCCATGCCGTCGATGATTTCCTGCAACTGCTCGGCCGGCAGATTGACTTCGGGCAGGACGGCGGTCAAGGCCTGGGTTACCGGATGGGTGGGACGGCCGTCGTACATCGCCGCCACCTCGCTTCGCCACCAGGCCAGTTTCATCGCCGCGACGCCGGCGTCGCTGCATTCATCCACCGCGTCGTCGACTTCCCGGCAGAAGGCGTAGAGCGCCATGATGGCGCGGCGGCGCGGTGCGTCGAGGAAGCGGAAACCGTAGTAAAAGCTCGAGCCGCTGGCGGCGGCCTTGCGCCGGCAATATTCGTCAGGACTCATCGCGCGCGCCAGAGGATGCGGGGCCAGTCGAGCGCGCCGAGCACGGGCCGTGCGCGGAAGACGTCGTAATCGACGGCCTCGATTTTTTCCAGGACCCGCAGGCCGCCGGCGACGATGGCGCGGATTTCCAGGCCGATCCGGCCCGGCAGGACGCGGCCGAGCGACGCGCCTTCGACCATCAGCGACCGCGCCCGCTCGACCTCGAACCGCAACAGCCGGCGAAAGTCAGGCGTGGCAACACGCCGCTTCAGATCATCCTCCCTGACGCCGAAGCGCGTCATGTCATCGGCGGGCAGGTAGCTGCGCGGCACCGGCTTGGCGATGTCGATGCCGACGTCCTGCCAGTGGTTGATCAGTTGCAAGGCGGTGCAGATGGCGTCCGCACGGAGCAGGTTCTCCGGCGTGTCGGCGCGGAACAGGCGCAGCAGAAGGCGGCCGACCGGATTCGCCGAGCGCCGGCAGTAATCGGCCAATTCGGCGAAGTTGGCGTAGCGCGTCTTGACGACATCCTGCTCGAAGGCGTCGAGCAGGTCGCGGAACAGCGGCAGCGGCAGGTCGTGATCGGCAATGGCGGGCCGCAGGCGACGGAATACCGGGTGTTCGGTCGGCTTGTTCGCTTCGATCGCGTCGAGTTCGGCGCGATAAGCTGCAAGCATCGCCAGGCGCTGGTCGGCGGGGAGCTGGCCTTCGTCCGCAAAATCATCGGCGCTGCGGGCGAATGCGTAAATGGCCGCGACCGGTCCGCGCAGGGCACGCGGCAGCAAGACCGAAGCGACCGGAAAGTTTTCGTAATGGCGCTGGTGGAGTTCGGCGTCCATGGCAGGATGGCACGCGGATGTTGGCGAACGAGTATATCGGGTAAAATCTATGGTTGCGCGAAGGTGGCGGAATTGGTAGACGCACTGGATTTAGGTTCCAGCGCCGCGAGGCGTAAGGGTTCGAGTCCCTTCCTTCGCACCAGTCTTGCGACGGCAGCGCCAGCGCAGTTATCGACATACACACAGTTTTCAGGGAATTCTCATGCAGACTCAGGACAACACGGGCGCGCCGGCCGCCGCCAACGCCACGGCGAGCTCGCTGGAGCGCCGCATCGACCTCGCCATCGCTCGCGCCGAACTGGATAAGGAGGTCGAGCAACGCCTGCGTCACATCGCCAGGACGGTCAAGATGCCGGGCTTCCGGCCCGGCAAGGTGCCGATGAAGATGGTGGCGCAGCAGTACGGCATGCAGGCCCATTCCGAGGCGATTGGCGCCGCCGTCGAGCGCGGTTTCAACGCCAGGGTGCGTGAGCAGAACCTGCGGGTCGCCGGTTATCCGACCATCGAGCCCAAGGCCGGCGGCGCGGATGGCGCGATGGAATTCACCGCCATTTTCGAGGTTTATCCGGACATCGCGCTCGGCGATGTTGCCGACCGCGAGGTCGAGCGGGCGACGCTGACCATCTCGGATGCCGAAGTGGACAAGACCATCGAAGTGCTGCGCAAGCAGCGCACTACCTATGTTCCGGCAGGCCGCGCCGCCGAGAACGGCGACCGCCTGATCATCGATTTCACTGGCCGCAAAAACGGCGAGGAGTTCGAGGGCGGCAAGGCCGCCGACTATCCCATGCTGCTGGGCGCCGGCATCATGCTGCCGGATTTCGAGAAGGCGCTGGTTGGCGTCGTCGAAGGCGAGAGCAGGAGTTTCGACGTGGCGTTTCCCGCCGACTATCATGCCAAGGACCTGGCGGGTGACACGGTGCGATTCGAGGCTGTTTGCAAGAAGGTCGAGGCGCCGAGGCTGCCCGAACTCGACGCCGATTTCGCCAGGGCACTGGGCATCAAGGATGGTGATCTGGTGAAAATGCGCGAGGAAGTGAAAAGCAATCTCGAACGCGAAGTCCGCAAGCGCTTGCAGGCGCGCGTCAAGAACCAGGTGATGGATGCCCTGCTGGCCGTCAACGATGTCGAGGTGCCGAAATCGCTGGTCGAGCTGGAATCGAAGCAGATGGCCGAGAATGCCCTCAAGGACTTGCAGGCGCGCGGCATGGACGCGAAAAACATGCCGGTCGAAGCGTCTTGGTTCACCGATCAGGCTGTCCGTCGCGTCAAGCTGGGGCTGGTGCTCGCCGAACTGGTGCGCGCCCGCGACCTGCGCGCCAAGCCGGAGCAGGTGCGGGCGATTGTCGAGGACTACGCGCAGACTTTCGAGGACCCGAAGGAAGTGGTGCGCTGGTATTACAGTCAGCCGCAGCGACTCGCCGAAGCGGAGGCGCTGGCGGTGGAGAACAATGTCGTGGACTGGATGCTGGCGAACGCCAAGGCGGTGGATAAGCCCGTCACTTTTGACGAACTGATGGGGAATGCGGCATGATGCATGCGGGCATTCCGGCCAGGGAAAGCATGACCGCCACCGATCCACAGGCCATCGGGCTGATTCCGATGGTGATCGAGACCAGCGGGCGCGGCGAGCGCGCCTATGACATCTATTCGCGCTTGCTGAAGGAGCGCGTGGTGTTCCTGGTCGGCCCGGTGAACGACATCACCGCCAATCTGGTGGTCGCGCAGATGCTGTTTCTAGAGTCCGAGAATCCTGACAAGGATATTCATCTGTACATCAATTCGCCGGGTGGTTCGGTCACGGCGGGGCTCGCCATCTACGACACCATGCAGTTCATCAAACCGGACGTGTCGACCCTGTGCATCGGCCAGGCCGCCTCGATGGGCGCTTTTCTGCTGGCGGCCGGCGCCAAGGGCAAGCGCTTCTGCTTGCCCAGTTCGCGCATGATGATTCATCAGCCGATGGGTGGCTTCCAGGGACAGGCCTCCGACATCGAGATCCATGCCAAGGAAATCCTTTTCCTCAAGCAACGGCTGAATGAAATGCTGGCGCGGCATACCGGCCAACCGATTGACCGCATCGAGCGGGACACGGATCGCGACAACTTCCTGTCGGCGGACGCGGCGGCGGAATACGGTCTGGTCGACAAGGTATTGAACAAGCGCGGCGAGTCCTGACGGACCGATCGCGACGACGAGGGAACGGCGATGGCGGAGAAGAAATCCGGAGAAAAGCTTCTGTACTGCTCGTTCTGCGGCAAGAGCCAGCACGAGGTCAAGAAGTTGATTGCCGGCCCGTCGGTTTTTATCTGCGACGAGTGCATCGATCTCTGCAACGAGATCATCCGTGACGAGTCGGCGGCCGAGACCGATAGCAAGCCATCCCGCGACCTGCCGACGCCGCCCGAGATCCGGGGCATCCTCGACCAGTACGTGATCGGCCAGGAGCAGGCCAAGAAAATTCTGGCGGTCGCCGTCTACAACCATTACAAGCGGCTGCGTCATCAGCAGAAGGGCTCCGATGACGTCGAACTGGCCAAGAGCAACATCCTGCTCATCGGCCCCACCGGCTCGGGCAAGACGCTGCTGGCCCAGACCTTGGCGCGCCTGCTCAATGTGCCATTCGTCATGGCCGACGCGACCACGCTGACCGAAGCCGGTTATGTCGGCGAGGACGTCGAGAACATCATCCAGAAACTGCTGCAAAAGTGCGACTACGAAGTTGAGAAGGCGCAGCAGGGCATCGTGTACATCGACGAGATCGACAAGATATCGCGCAAGTCGGATAACCCGTCCATCACGCGCGATGTTTCCGGCGAGGGCGTTCAGCAGGCCTTGCTGAAACTGATTGAGGGCACCATCGCCAGCGTGCCGCCACAGGGCGGTCGCAAGCACCCCAATCAGGATTTCGTGCAGATCGACACCACGAATATTCTTTTCATCTGCGGCGGCGCGTTCGACGGTCTCGAAAGAGTCATTCGTAACCGGTCGGAAAAGGGCGGCATTGGCTTTGGCGCCGAAGTCAAGACGAGGGACGACAAGAAAGCCGTTGGCGAGGTGTTGCGGGATGTCGAGCCGGAAGATCTCATCAAGTATGGCCTCATTCCAGAGTTGATTGGCCGCTTGCCGGTGGTCGCCACGCTCGAGGAGTTGAGCGAGGATGCCCTGGTGCAGATCCTGGTCGAGCCGAAGAACGCCTTGTCCAAGCAATATCAGAAACTCTTCGCCATGGAGGGGGTCGAATTGGAGTTGAGGCCGGCGGCGCTTCAGGCGATAGCACGCAAGGCGCTCAAGCGCAAGACCGGCGCGCGCGGGCTGCGCTCGATCCTGGAGGGCGCGCTGCTCGATACCATGTATGATCTGCCGACGCTGGAAAACGTGGCCAAGGCGGTCGTCGATGAAGGCATGATCGAGAACGGCGGCCGGCCGTTGTTGATTTACGCCGATCAGCCGAAGGTTTCCGGGTCGAATTGATTCCGCGGTGCCCGCGGTATCGACCGGAACCTTGAAGCGGGCACTGAACGCCCCCATGTTGGTCATGGTGAGTTGGCAGCCCCAAACCGAGAGGAAAAGCCCATGCTAGGCGAACGCGACAATCCCCTGGAAAATCTTGAGCTACCGCTGTTGCCATTGCGCGATGTGGTGGTATTCCCGCATATGGTCATTCCGTTGTTCGTCGGGCGTCCCAAGTCCATCAAGGCGCTGGAAACCGCGATGGAAGGCGGCAAGGGGATTCTCCTGGTGGCACAGAAGTCGGCGGCGAAGGATGAACCCGAGGCCGAAGATCTTTATCCGATTGGCTGTATCGCCAATATCCTGCAAATGCTCAAGCTTCCCGACGGCACCGTGAAGGTTCTGGTCGAAGGCACGCAGCGCGCCAAGATCAACCGTGTCGAGGATCAGAAAGCCTTGTTCATCGCCGATGTATCGCCGGTCGCCGGCGACGATGGCGCCGATCACGAGGTCGAGGCCATGCGTCGCGCCATCCTCGCCCAGTTCGATCAGTACGTGAAGCTGAACAAGAAGATTCCGCCGGAGATCCTGACATCGCTGGCCGGAATCGAGGAGGCAGGCCGCCTGGCCGATACCATCGCGGCGCACCTGCCAATGAAGCTGGAACTCAAGCAGGAAATCCTCGAACTGTTCGACGTCGGCGAGCGCCTCGAAAAGCTGCTGTCGCAACTGGAGGCGGAACTCGACATCCTTCAGGTCGAGAAGCGCATCCGCGGCCGCGTCAAGCGCCAGATGGAAAAGAGCCAGCGCGAGTACTACCTCAACGAGCAGGTCAAGGCCATCCAGAAGGAGCTTGGCGAGGGCGAGGAGGGCGCCGATCTCGACGAGATGGACAAGAAGATCAAGTCGGCCGGCATGAGTAAGGAGGCGCTGGCGAAGGCAAATGCCGAATTCAAGAAACTGAAGCTGATGTCGCCGATGTCGGCCGAGGCGACGGTGGTGCGCAATTACATCGAGACCTTGACCGGCTTGCCCTGGCGGAAGAAGTCGCGTGTCTCCAAGGATCTCAACGCGGCCGAGAAGGTCCTCGACAAGGATCACTACGGTCTGGAAAAGGTCAAGGAGCGCATCGTCGAATACCTCGCCGTGCAGCAGCGCGTCGAGAAGGTGAAGGCGCCGATCCTGTGTCTGGTCGGGCCTCCCGGTGTCGGCAAGACATCGCTCGGCCAGTCGATCGCCAAGGCCACCAACCGCAAGTTCGTCCGCATGGCGCTGGGCGGCATGCGCGACGAGGCGGAGATTCGCGGCCACCGTCGGACCTACATCGGTTCGATGCCGGGCAAGATCTTGCAGAACATGACCAAGGTCGGTGTCAAGAACCCGCTGTTCCTGCTGGATGAAGTCGACAAGCTGGGCATGGACTTCCGCGGCGACCCTTCCTCGGCGCTGCTGGAGGTGCTCGATCCCGAACAGAACCATACTTTCCAGGATCATTATGTCGAGGTCGATTTCGACCTGTCCGATGTGATGTTCGTGGCTACCGCCAATACGCTGAACATTCCGCCCGCGTTGCTTGACCGGATGGAGGTGATCCGTCTGTCCGGTTACACGGAGGACGAGAAGGTGAACATCGCGCAGCGCTACCTGTTGCCGAAGCAGTTGAAGAATAACGGCGTCAAGCGCGAAGAACTGACCGTGACCGAGGATGCGCTGCGCGACATCGTGCGCTACTACACGCGCGAAGCCGGCGTGCGCGCGCTCGAGCGCGATCTGTCGAAAATCTGCCGCAAGGTGATCAAGGCGCTGGTGATGAAGAAGCGCAAGAACAAGATCATCGTCAACGCCAAGAATCTCGACAAGTTTCTCGGCGTCCGGCGTTACACATTCGGCATGGCCGAGAAGGAAAACCAGGTAGGACAGGTCACCGGGCTTGCGTGGACCGAGGTGGGCGGCGAACTGCTGACCATCGAGTCGGTCGCCGTGCCCGGCAAGGGCAAGACGCTCACCACCGGCAAGTTGGGCGAAGTGATGCAGGAATCCATCCAGGCAGCACTCACGGTGGTTCGCCGGCGCAGCAAGCAGCTCGGCATTCCCGAGGATTTCTATCAGAAGAACGACATTCACATCCACCTGCCCGAGGGCGCCACGCCCAAGGATGGACCGTCGGCGGGGATTGGCATGACGACCGCATTGGTGTCGACGCTGTCGGGAATCCCGGTGCGCGCCGATGTGGCGATGACCGGCGAGATTACGCTGCGCGGGGAGGTATTGCCGATCGGCGGCCTCAAGGAGAAACTGCTGGCGGCCGTGCGTGGTGGCATCCGGCTGGCACTGATTCCTGAGGAAAACGTCAAGGACCTCACGGAAATTCCGGACACCATCAAGGGCAAAATCGAGATTCGTCCGGTCAAGTGGATCGACCAAGTGCTGGAACTCGCGCTGGAACGGATGCCCGAGCCCTTGCCCGAGGCAAAGCCCGCCGAGACCATCGCGACGAAAGTGGCGGACGCGACCGATGCCGCCGTGGTGACGCACTGAGAATGTAATTGACCATGATCGGAGGCGTCGGTACAATCCGCGCCTCTCGGGGTGTAGCGCAGCCCGGTAGCGCGCCTGCTTTGGGAGCAGGATGTCGGGGGTTCGAATCCCTCCACCCCGACCAGGCACCGCGCACCCCGATGCTTGCTCGGAGAACCGCCCGTAGCTCAACCGGATAGAGCACCGGCCTTCTAAGCCGGGGGTTGTGAGTTCGAGTCTCGCCGGGCGGGCCAGGACAGAGTTTTTCGGTGGTGGCTGTAGCTCAGTTGGTAGAGTCCCGGATTGTGATTCCGGTCGTCGTGGGTTCGAGTCCCATCAGCCACCCCACTAAATCAAGAGGTTACAAGCGAAATGCTTGTAACCCCTTTCTCATTTTCGACATCGGTAGGCTGATAGTAGGCGTTCGATGGCAATAGAGACTGGTTCTCCGGGTTGTGGGCTACGACAATGCTCATGATTACCACCATCGGCACTACATGGGCGCAGTCGAGAAGATCAGGTTTGTGAGCTTCGAAGTTATCGAGGCAAGGTTCGAGCATGACTGGCTGGCGCTTGGAGGCAAGCAATGAAGACCATCATCAAAACAGGAAATGTCGAAGGCTTCTTCAATAGTGTTGAGGAAAAGCCGTATCCCGGTCACGGACGCTTCAAAGAGGTCAGAGCGTCGGCGGATAAGGTGGTTCTGGAGGCTGTGTTTGCTTGAACCGGAAGGGTCGAAACGGCCACTCAACCCTGTCTAATTGAACATGATCAGGCCTTCCCCACCAACGAGGACGAACTGTTCGCGTTCGTCGGGCTGTTGGCTCGTTGGCGCTCAGTAGCGGGCGACGATCTGGTCACGACGTGATCACGCCCTGGTGTCGCCGGCTTGCGTGGAATGCAAGCGCGGCTCTTCGGCGACGATGGCGTCCAGCGTCGCCAGCGCTTCGTCGAATTGGAAATCCTCGATCTGATGCGCCAGCGCTTCCATCCGGTCGCCGACCGCCGCCGCCAAGGTCCCGCGCAAGGCTTCAAAATCGCGCCCAGCGGTCATTTCGGCGTTCTCGAGATGCCGCCGCAGGTTTGCCAGCTCGCCGCGCAGCCTTGGCCAATCGATACTTTGCGAGTCGACCACGCTCGCCGCCGTCGCCCGCTGGATGCCGGCCAAAGCCGTCATGACCGTGGCGAGGACACGCCGACAATCTTCGAGTGGGGCTTCGACATCGATTGCACCTGCCTTGATCGCAGCATCGAGTTCCGCCGCGGCGACACGCAGGCTGTCGAGGCCGAAGGTGCCCGCTAGCCCCTTCAACGTGTGGGCGATCCGACGGGCGTCATCGCGGTCGCCGGCGGCAAGCAGCCGCTCGATGCTCTGCGCGTCGCCGGCGTGCTCGACGCGGAACTTCTCCAGAAAGCGCGCCAGCCGTTCGGCTGAGTTGTTGCTGATCTTCAGCCCGGCCGCCAAAGTCAGTCCCGGCACCGCGCCGATCGCCTGGCGCAGACGGGTCTCGGCGTCGGCCGCCGGCGCCGTCGCGTCCGGCTCCGCCCTTGTCGGTGGCGACGTCGCCACGGCCGCCCCGGGCAACCAGCGGGCCAAGGCGGCGTAGAGCGCGCCGGCATCCACGGGCTTGGCGATGTGGTCGTCCATGCTGGCCTCGAGGCAGCGCTGGCGGTCCTCGTCGAAGGCGTTGGCGGTCACGGCGATGATGGGCACGTCGCGATATCCTGGCAGGCGCCGGATCTGGCGTGTCGCTTCCAGCCCGTCGAGCAACGGCATCTGGATATCCATCAGGATCAGGTCGTAACGCCGGCCGCGCGCGCGCACGATGGCATCGACGCCGTTGTCGGTGACATCCACCGTCGCGCCCGTTTGCGCGAGCAGTTCGAGCGCCACCTCCTGATTCAGTTCATTGTCTTCGACCAGCAGGATGCGGGCAGCGAAGCGCAGCGTTCCGGCCGCCGCCGCTTCATCGAGCGCCTGATGTCGTTCACGCCCGACGCGGGCGGCGCCGAGACCCAGGCGCACGGTCACCGAGAATGTCGAGCCGATGCCCGGCGTGCTCTCGACGGTGATATTGCCGCCCATCAGATCGGCGAGCCGTCGCGAGATGGCCAGGCCCAGGCCGGTACCGCCATACTTGCGGGTGACCGAAGCGTCGGCCTGCTGGAATTTTTCGAACAGACCCGCCTGCTGCTCCGCGCTCATGCCGATGCCGGTGTCGCGGATGTCGAAACGGACGATCACGGTCTGGGCCAGGAACTCGCTGATGCCGACGCGGATATCGATGCCGCCTCGCTCGGTGAACTTGATGGCGTTGCCGACCAGGTTTACCAGTATCTGCCGCAGCCGTTGCGCGTCGCCCAGCAACAGGCGCGGGATGTTCGGCGCCAGTTCGATCGCCAGCTTCAAGCCCTTGCGCCGGGCCTGTTCGCCAAGCTGTCGCGCCAGGCTGTCGCAAAGCTGGCGTGGATCGAACTCGGATAGACCCAGCCTCATCTTGCCCGCTTCCATCTTCGATACATCGAGAATGTCGCTGATGATGCCGAGCAGGTGCTGGGCCGCCCCCTGAATCTTGGTCAGATAGTCGCGTAGCCGGGGCGGCGGATCGGCTCGCAGCGCGAGATCGGTCATGCCGACGATGGCGTTCATGGGCGTGCGAATTTCGTGGCTCATGTTAGCCAGAAAGTCGCTCTTGGCCTGGCTGGCGGCCTCGGCCTGGCTCTTGGCGGCCTGCAAGGCCGCCTCGGCGAGTTTTTGCTCGGTGACGTCATGCGCGGTGCCCGTGACGCCGAGCACGCGTCCGCCAGCGTCCACGCTGGCGTTGGCCTGCGCCCGAACCCAGCGCGTGCCGCCTTCGACGAGCAGGCGCAGCGTGACATCGCTCGGACGACCGTCGAGGCTGGCCTGCCAGGCCCGATCCAGCGCCGACAGGTCGCTCCTGTCCACCAGCGTGCGCAGCCGCGCCATGTCCACCCGGCTACCGTCGTCGGGCAGGCCGAATATCCTGCGCATTTCGGTGGAGCAGTCGATTTCGCCGCCTTGCGGGTCGTAATGCCAGCTACCGATGCCGGCGATCCCTTGCGCCATGGACAGGATCATCGCGTTGCGGGCAAGCGCCTGTTGCAGCTGGTGCCGCTCGGTCACGTCGTCGACGATCTCGATGATGCCGATCACGCGGCCGTCGCGGTCCCGCAACGGCCAGGCGTGCAGTTCGACGACGGCAGTGGCTTGGCCGGCGGCGGTGTGCCGGTGGGTCGCCGTGGCCGGCCTGCCGCTCGCCAGCACGTCGGCGAGCGGGCAGGGATGGTCTTCGCCGGCACACGGCGTGTCGCTGCCATGGCTGAGGCGGTGGCAGCTGATGCGTTCCGGCAGGTCGCCGCCGACCAGCTTGCGCGCGGCGGCATTGGCCAGGCGCACGCCGTGATCGCCCGAGATCACCATCAGCGGGTTGTTGATGCTGTCGGCCACCATCTCCCAGTATCGTTCCGCCTCCGCCAGTTGGTCGCGGGTATCGGCGTGCAGGCTCATCTCCTGCGTCAACCGGTCGTTGGCGGCCCGCAAGGCGTCGGTGCGCTGCGCGACTTCGCGCTCGAGTCGGCCCATGGCCGCGCGCAGGCTGAGGTAGAGGAGCAGCTCCATCAACAGGAAGCCGATGACGCCCCAGGCGACCATCCAGCGCAGGGCGGCGCGGTGAGCCATCACCTCCCGGTCCACGTTGCGCCAGATCAGGATCGTGCCCACAGGCTCGCCCTTGCCTTCGCGTGCGTCGCGATAAGCGACGACCGGAAAGCGCGTGACGGCAAGGTTTGCCGCACTGGTTTCGATCCACGAGGTTTCGACCATCACGGCTTCCGCGGGCGCCACGCCACGCGCCAGCAAGCCGCGCAGGGTGTCCTCGACCGGGCGCGACGCGCTCTCCACCCGGCACCGGCAGGCGGCATCCAACGGGTCGGTCGCCGTCGGGCGCACTTCGAATGGCGTCCATTGCTCCTTCAACAGCAGCGCGAAACCACTGTCCAACTGCCGGTCGAGCGACTTGAACAGATGTTCGAAGGAGCCGCCCACTTCCAGCGTGCCGACCGGCGGCTGGCCGGCGACCGCCACCGGCGCTTGCACCGGCACCACCGCCCGCAAGCCGACAAAGAACTTGCCGGTCTCGATGCCCGTGCGCGCACTGTTTTCGCGCCAAGTATCAGCGACGATCGGCCGCAAGTCGGCCAATGCATCGCCGAACTTCTCGGGCTTATGGACGCGCAGAAAACTGATGATCTGCGGCCCGACATGGAATTGCATCACCCGCGAGCCATGGTGACGCTCCAGCATTTCCCAGCCTGGCCGGACGTCGGCGAATAGCTGGGCGCGCGCGGCGGCGGCCCGTGGCCCGCCGCCGCCGCCGCCCTCGGCCTCGACCGCCTTGCCGCCGCCGGCCAGCAGATCGCGCACATGCATGTCCGCGGTCAACAGCATTGCCAGTTGCAGGAGGCTGTCGAATGTGCCCTCGGTCGCCAGTTCGTAGCTGCCTTGCCGACGCAAGCCCTCCTCGACGAACGACGCCGTCAGCGCGCGGCCGGCGGCGGTCGCGTAGGCGAGCACCAAGGCCGATACCAGGATGAGCAGACAGAAGCTGATGACCAGGAACAGCGCCCAGGATTTCCTGCTCATGGCGTTGGTCCGCCCACCCGGGTTACGAAGCGCTCGGCAAGGGCCGATTCCGCGGCCTGGTCGTCCTCGCTATTCGGTTGCGTCGGGATAACGCTGGGCAATGGCAATGAACTGGTCCTTCAGTTCGAAGAAGGCGTCGACGATGTCCGGATCGAAGTGCTTGCCTCGTCCTTCCAGAATGATCGCCTGCACCTTGTCGGCCGGGAACGGCTCCTTGTAGTGGCGCCGGCAGCTCAGGGCATCGAAGACATCGGCCAGCGCCATCAGGCGCGCGCAGATCGGAATATCGTCACCCGCCAGTCCGGCCGGGTAGCCCGAGCCATCCCATTTCTCGTGGTGGTGGAGCGCGATCAGCCGGGCCACCTCGAGGAAAGCCACCGGCGAATCGACCCGCTCCGATTCAACCGGCCCGACGCCATCGCCCAGCACGTGGCGAATCGCCTCCTCGATGGCGTCGGCGCCGATCTGGCTGTGATGCTTCATCACCTCGAATTCCTCGGCCGTCAAGCGCCCCGGTTTCAGCAGAATGTTGTCCGGAATGCCGACCTTGCCGATGTCGTGCAGCGGGGTGGCCTTGGCGATCAGCAGCCGCCGACGTTCGTCGAGGTAGCCTTGAAAACGCGGATGCTGGCGCAGGTGCGCCATCAAGGTTTCCATGTAGCCGCGGGTACGATGAAGGTGGTTGCCTGTCTCGTTGTCGCGCTTTTCCGCCAGCATCGCCAGCGCGTTGAGGCTGACATCCTTGATCAGTTCGTTTTCGTGGGTACGCCGTCCAACCTCAGCTTCCAGGTAAGTGTTCTGGTCGTTCAGCCAGTCGCGCGCCTGTTTCAGTTCCAGGTGCGTCTCGACGCGGGCGAGCAGGATGGCCGGTCGGATCGGCTTGGTCACGTAATCGACCGCGCCCAGATGGAGGCCCTTTTCCTCATCCTCGGTGGCGTCCATGGCCGTGACGAAGATTACCGGGATGTCGCGGGTCGCCGGCAGCCGCCGCAACTGCTCCAGCACCTGGTAACCGTCCATCTCGGGCATCATGACATCGAGCAGGATCAGGTCGGGACGCGGCTCGCTTTGCGCCACCTTGAGCGCCCGTTCGCCCGATAGCGCCAGCCGCACGCGATAACGCGACTCCAACAGCTCGCCGATCACCGTCAGGTTCTCCTTGGCGTCGTCGACGACCAGGATCACCTTGGCACGTTCCTGCCCCGCCGGCGTCGCGTCGTGCTGACTGTCCGCCATGATGTCGCCCTCCGCCAACTGCTCCTCCATTCGTGACGACGGAGATTCTACTCGCTTGCGAGGTGACGGTCGGCGTCGCCAACCGTCACGCTAGAATGCATCTTTCCACCCTCCGGCCACCCATGCGCATCAACCGCGCCAACCGGCTCGTCACGCTAACCATCGTGGTGCTGTCGCTCCTCAGCATCGGTGTCACGGTCGTCCAGGGGCGCAAGGTGGCCGAGCGGCATGCCGCCGCCGAGCAGTGGCGCGTGCTGCTGGGCGCCGCCCACCAGCTCGTCCATGGCAGCGATACGCTCACGGCCGCGATTCGCGGCTATGCCGCCACCGCCGAGCCGGGCTACTGGCAGGCTTTCCAAACCGAACTGACGGTGACCCGCTCGCGCGACCAGGCCCTCGACCAGTTGCGCACGCTCGGCCTCACCGTCGAGGAACTGGCCCTGTTCGAGACCGGCAAGCGCAACTCGGACGCGCTGGTCAGCCTGGAGAACGAGGCGGCCGCCGCGGCGGGGCGCGGCGATACCCGCCGGGCGGTCGCACTCGTCTACGGTGAACGCTATCGTGACGCCAAGGCATCGATCCTCACTCCCGTCGCCAGGGCGCTGGGCGCCATCGAGGCCCGCCTCACCGAACGGGATCGGCGGCTGGCGGCGGAAGCTCGGACTTACGAAATCGCCGAGCTGGGCATCCACCTCCTCAGCTTGTCGGTGGTCCTGTTCGCCCTGCTGTACTTCTACGGCGGCAAGGTGATCGCGCCGATCCGTGCGCTCACCGGCCGTCTGCATGGCCTGCGGCAAGACGAAGGACAGGCCGGCTTCGCCGATATCGGCGGCGATTCGGAGATCGGCGAGCTGGCGTGCGCGCTCGACACCTATCGCCAGGCCGAGCGGGCCACCGCCGATGCCATGCGCACGGCCAAGGACGCGGCGGAAGCGGCGACGCGGGCCAAGAGTGCCTTCCTCGCCAACATGAGCCACGAGATCCGCACGCCGATGAACGCCATCATCGGCATGTCGCACCTCGCGCTGCGCACCGAACTGACGCCGCGCCAGCGCAACTACCTCAAGAAGATCCAGGACTCCGGCCAACACCTGCTCGGCATCATCAACGACGTGCTGGATTACTCGAAGATCGAGGCCGGCCGGCTGGAACTGGAGCAGGCCGGTTTCGACCTCGACCAGATGCTCGACAGCGTCGGCGGCCTGATCGCCGACAAGGTCTCCGTCAAGGGTCTGGAGCTGGTATTCGACGTGCCCTCGGACGTGCCGCGCAACCTGGTCGGCGATTCGCTGCGCATCCGGCAGATCCTGCTCAACTATCTCGCCAACGCGGTCAAGTTCACCGAGCGCGGCGAAATCTGCGTCATCGTGCGCGCGCCGGAACGCGACGAACAGCATGTCCGCTTGCGCTTCGCCGTGCGCGACATCGGCATCGGCATCGAGGCCGAACAGCAGGCCCAGCTATTCCAAAGCTTCCAGCAGGGCGACGCCTCGACCACCCGCAAGTACGGCGGCACCGGGCTCGGCCTGGCCATCGCCAAGCGCCTTGCCGCCATGATGGGCGGCGAGGTCGGCGTCGACAGCGAACCTGGCAAGGGCAGCACTTTCTGGTTCACCGCGCGGCTGGCCCTCGGCAATGACCAGCCGCGCCGGCTGCTGCCGGACCCGCGGTCGCGCGGCTTGCCGGTGCTGGTGGTGGACGACAACGCCAACGCCCGCCAGGTGCTCGACGGCATGCTGACCGACATCGGCTTCCGGGTCACCCAGGCGGCGTCCGGCGACGAAGCGCTGGCCGCCGTGCGAAAGTCAGCCATGGCGGAACGCCCCTACGCCATCGTCTTCCTCGACTGGCAGATGCCGGGGCGGGATGGCTTCGACACGGCGCGCGCCATCGTCGAGCTCGGGCTGTCGCCGCCGCCCAGCCTCGTGCTGGTCACCGCTTTCGGCCGCGAGGATGTCATGCATCACGCCGAGGACGTCGGCATCGACCACATCCTGATCAAGCCGGTCAGTCCCTCGGTGCTGTTCGACACCACCATGATGCTGCTGGGCCAGGCCCGCGTCGCCGCGCCCAGCGCCGCCGACCGGCCCGACGCCACGACCGGCCGGCTGGCGAGCCGCCGCGGCGCGCGCATCCTGCTGGTCGAGGACAATCCCTCGAACCAGGAAGTCGCCCTCGGACTGATCCGCGAGTCCGGCCTCGACGCCGACGTCGCCGACAATGGCCAGGTCGCCATCGACATGCTCGACCGGGCGAGTTACGACCTGGTGCTGATGGACATGCAGATGCCCGTGATGGACGGACTGGAAGCGACGCGGCGGATCCGCGCCTCGTCCGCGCACGCCGGTCTGCCCATCGTCGCTCTGACCGCCAACGCCATGCGCCAGGATCGCGCCCAGTGCCTGGCCGCCGGCATGGACGATTTCCTGGCGAAGCCCATCGATCCCGAGGACTTGTGGGCCGTCCTGCTTCGCCACATTCCGGCGCGCCAGGCGCCGGCGGTCGCGGTGGCGCCCGCGCCGGCCGCCAAAGGCTCGCTGCCCGAAGTGGCGATTGATCTCGACCGCCTGGCCGCCGTCTGCCGCGAACTGG
This sequence comes from Rhodocyclaceae bacterium, assembly GCA_016704145.1. Classification (GTDB taxonomy): domain Bacteria; phylum Pseudomonadota; class Gammaproteobacteria; order Burkholderiales; family Rhodocyclaceae; genus Fen-999. The sequence continues at coordinate 61,381 of JADJAS010000003.1, forward strand.
CCGAAGCCTTGCGCAACAGCGAGCTGACGGCGGTGCACCTGCTCGACAGCCATGGCGAACTGATCAAGGCCGCCTCCGACCTCGATCACTTCGCCATCGAACAGGCCGTGGGCGAACTCGACTTCGACCGCGCCCTGGCGGCGCTGACGGTGCTGGCGAAAAAACTGGACCTGCCGATCTAGCGCGCCCGGCCGCGTTCCCGCCGCCGGTGGCTCGCCACCGCCGGCAGCGCCACTAGCCCGGCCAGCACGACGACCAAGGCCAGCGGCCACAATACCGGGCGGTTCCAGGCGCGACGCAGCTGCTCGCGCGCCACGGAATCCACGCGCTGGTACTTGAGCGTGTTGTTGCCGACCTTGGTCGGCTTGCGATTGGTCAGCCATGAATGCCGCAGCGTGTAGTCCTTGGGATGGAAGCCCCAGATCCACGGGCTGTCCTCGCGCAGGATGGCCAGCATGCGGTCGATGATGGCCTGCCGCTCCGGACTGTTCTCCATCGCCCGCATGCGCTCGAACAGCCGGTCGTACTCGGGATTCCCGTAGTTGGCGGCATTCTCGCCGCCGTGCCTGACCTTGCCCTGCGGGCCATGGAGCAGGAACAGGAAGTTCTCCGGATCGGGATAATCGGCATTCCAGCCGAAATAGAACAATTGCACGGCGCCCTTGCGGATCTTCTCCTGGAAGCGGTTGTAGTCGGTATTGCGCACCACCAGCTGGATGTCGAGCTTCTGGAACTGCTTGTTCAGCCAGTCGATGCGCGACTTGCCGCCGACGCCGCCGGCGGTGGTGTCGAGGTTGATGACCAGCGGCTCGCCGGTCGCATCAGCGCGGCCGTTCGGGTAGCCGGCCTCGGCGAGCAGTCGCCTGGCGGCTTCGATGGGCTTGCGCCTCGACTGCCCATCCACCCAGTCGTACATCACCGGGTTCATGCCGGCCTCGCCTGCGCGGTAGCCGAAAATGCCGGGCGGAATCGGGCTTTGCGCTGGCAGGCCACGACCATTCTGGAAAATCGAGATGAACTCTTCCTGGTCGATGGCGATGGCGATGGCATGCCGGAGCTTGCGGGCGCGCTCCGAGTCGCCGCCGACAACGCCATCGAGCATGTTGAAACCCATGTAGAAGGTCGAGGTCGACACCGAGGTCGACAGCGCGATGCCCTGCGCACGCATGGCGTCGGTCAGCGTCGTCTCGCCGCCGGAACCCACCTGGACGGCCTGATCGAAGGAGTCCGAAGCGATGCCCGAGGCATCGTAGTAGCCCTGCAGGAACTTGTTCCAGTACGGGATCTGTTCCTTCTCGCGGGTGAACACCACCTTGTCGATGAAGGGCAGCGGCTTGCCACAATCAGCCAGCAGGCCGGCCTCGCGATCGCCCGGCTCACCTGCGCAGGGGTAGTTCTGGCCATGGAAGTTCGGGTTCCTCGCCAGCACCATGCGCGCGTTGGGATTGTTCTCGGTCAGCATGTACGGCCCGGTGCCGATCGGGTACCAATCGAGGGTGAGGTTTTTCTCGGCCATGCCGGGCTGGCTGTGGAACTGGTCGGCCTCCCAGGGCATGGGCGCAAAGAAGGGCATGGTCAGCCAATAGACGAACTGCGGATACTTGCCTTTGACGCGGATGCGGTAGGTGTGCGCGTCGAGCGCCTCGACGCCCGCCAGCGGGTAGCGGCGCAGGTCGAGCCATTCGTCGCGGCGTGCCGCCACGGCTGACTTTTGCAGCGCCTTGGCCAGATCCTCCAGACCCACGATGTATTCGCCCATCAGGCCCAGGATGGGTGAATGCAGGCGCGGATGGGCCAGGCGCTTGATGGCATACACGTAGTCGTCGGCCACCAGTTCACGCGTGCCCCGGTTGGGAAAGTCCGCCAGCGTTTCGATGCCGGTCAGACCCGCCGGTTGCTCGGCGAACGCAGGATGCGGCTGATAGCGGATGCCGGGCTGCAAGCGGATCACGTAATCGGAATAGGCGATCTTCGCCACGTCGGTGTCATCCGGCAACGGCTGCCCCTTGGCGTCGAAATAGCGGGGCTTCGGCACCGCCACCGCCGTCGCGGCGATCACCTCGTAGGGCCGCTTCAGGTAGTGATATTGCAGCGGCGGCTCGTAGATCTGCGCGGTGAACGTAATCTCGTCCTCGCTGTACGACTGCACGGGGTCGAGATGCTTGGGCCGGTCGGTGAATGCCGTGTAAAGGATGTTGCGTCCCCCGTCGGCGGCCGGGTAGGGATCGTTCCAAGCGCTGCCGCAGCCGGCAAGGACCAGCGGCACCATGGCGATCAGCAGTCTGCGCATGCGGCTTAGTGTATTCGATCCGCTATAATCCGCGCGGCTCAACACCAGGGGAAAAACGATGGGCTTTCTCGCCGGCAAACGCCTTCTCATCACCGGTCTGCTGTCCAACCGTTCCATCGCTTACGGCATCGCCAAGGCCTGCCATCGCGAAGGCGCCCGCCTCGCGTTCACCTACCAGAACGATCGCTTCAAGGAGCGTGTCAGCAAGTTCGCCGACGAGTTGGGCAGCCACCTCGTCTTCCCGTGCGACGTGGCTGAGGACGACCAGATCAATGCCTTGTTCGAGGAACTGGGCAAGGGCTGGGAAGGCCTCGACGGACTCGTGCACTCCATCGCCTACGCGCCCACCGACGCCATCGAGGGCGATTTCCTCGACGGCCTGTCGCGCGAAGGCTTTCGCACCGCCCACGACGTTTCGTCCTACAGTTATCCGGCGCTGGTCAAGGCGGCGCGGCCGCTGCTGCTGCGAGGCAATCACGCCTCGGTGCTGGCGCTGACCTACCTCGGCGCCGAGCGCACCATGCCCAACTACAACACCATGGGTCTGGCCAAGGCCAGCCTGGAAGCGGCAACGCGCTATCTCGCCTTCTGCCTGGGCCCGCAGGGCGTGCGCGCCAACGCGATTTCGGCGGGGCCGATCAAGACGCTGGCGGCATCGGGCATCGGCAATTTCGGCAAGCTGCTGGCCTACAACGCGCACCACGCGCCGCTGCGCCGCAATGTCACCATCGAGGAAGTCGGCAATGCCGCCGCCTTCCTGCTGTCCGACCTGGCCAGCGGCATCACCGGTGAAATCATGTACGTGGATGGCGGCCTCAATACCACCGCGCTGGGCAATCCGGAGCCCTTGCCGGGCTGAGCGTTTCCCGGAACGAACGTACGCGGAACGATGCGTCGCGGCAAACACCGCGGCGCGGCTCAGCGCTCCTTGCGTTCGAGCGCCGCCAGGTTGATCTCGACCGGATACTTGCGCTTGAGCGTGGCCATCCAGCCGATCATTTCCTCGTCCGCCAGCACTCGCGCATATTGCCCGCGCAAGGCCTTGGCCTCGGCAGGCTCGGCGCCGTCGGCGAAGGCCTTGACCGCCGATACCCGCACCAGGCCATAGCCGCCCGGCCCGGCAATGCCGGCATAGGCGGGAAGCTTGGTGGCGTCAGCGCCGAACACCGCGCGCACCACCTCGGGCGGCAGGCTGGCGGCCTGCGCCCGCGTCAACTTGCGCGGCGTGCCCCATGACACATCGGTCGCCTCGCCTTGCTTCAACCGAGCCAGCCGGGCTTCGCCTTCGCCGGCCGCCAGCTTCGCGGCCTCTTGGTTGGCCAGGAACTTCTCGATGGTGCCGGTGACGGTTTCCAGCGTCTGCTGCGCCGCCGGCTTGTGCTCGATGACCCGCGCCGACACCAGCGTGTTGGGCGAGATTTCGACAGCATCGGTATTGCGCTTGTTCTTCAGCGCGTCATCCGCGAACAGCGTGCCGTTGAGCTTGGCATTGGCGAAGGGCCCGGCCGCGGCGCCGCCCTTGACGACCCAGTCGCTCTTCTGGATGGCCAGCTTGAATTTCTGCGCCGCCGGTTCCAGGCTGTCCGATTGTTCGTAGACCGTGTTGGCGAAGGCTTCGGCCATTTCCAGGTACTTCTTCGCCGCCGCCTGCGTCTTCAGTTCGGCGGCGATCTCGCTTTTCACTTCCTCCAGCGGCCGGTCGCGCTCGGCCCGCACGCCGGTCAGCATGATGATGTGCAGACCGAAGTCGGAGCGCACCGGCTCGGAGATCTGGCCGTCCTTGAGGCCGAACACGGCATCCTCGAAGGGCTTGACCATGGCGCCGCGGCCGAACCAGTCGAGGTCGCCGCCGCGCGTGGCCGAGCCGGGATCCTGCGAATGCTGGCGGGCCAGCTTGTCGAAGTCCGCCGGCGTCTTGCGCAGTTGCGCCAGTATCTCGGCGGCCCTGGTTTCGGCGGCCTTGAGCGCCTCGGCGGGCGCGTCCTTGGCCACCGTCAGCAGGATGTGGCTGGCGCGTCGCTCTTCCGGCTGGCGGTAGCGATCGGCATGGGATTGATACCAGGCCTTGATCTCGTCGTCGCTGACCGCCACCTGCTCGGCCAGCTGGTCGCGGCTGAGCACCAGATATTCGGCGCGCAACTGCTCGGGCACCTGGAAACGCGCCTGGTTGGCATCGTAGTAGGCCTTGATGGCGTCCGGCGCCACCTTGACCTGGCCGAGGTAACGGTCGGAGCGGATGATGGCCTCGCTGACCTCGCGCTCCTCGAGCTGCGCCGCCAGCCAGCGGCCGCCAGCGGCGGCGCCGGGCAGCGCGGCCTCGGCGACGGCCGCCGTGGCCTGCTGCATCGCCAGGTCCTGCCGTAGCCGGGCCTCGAACATCGGCTTGCTCATGCCCTGCGCGGCCACCACCGCCTCATAGCGTTCCGGGGAGAACTTGCCGTCGACCTGGAGGGATGGCACGGAAGCGATGAAGCGGCCGAGCTGCTCGTTGCTCACGCCCAGGCGCGCCTCGTTGGCGTACTGGATCAGCAACTGTCGCTGAACCAGGTTGTCGAGCACGGCGTGGCGCAGTTCCGGGCTGTTCAGCACGGCCGGATCGCGCCCGCCCAGGGTCGGCCGCAGCCGGTCCTGCTGCTCGCGCAAGGCTTGCTCGAATTCGCCCAGCGTGATCTTGCCCTTGCCCACGCTCGCCACGTCGCCGGCGCCGGCGCCGCCATCGCGGATGTAGGAATCGACGCCGAAGAAGGCGAAAGGTAGCAGCAGGATGGCCATGACGATCTGGACCACCTTCTTGTTGTTGCGGACGATATCGAACATGCTGGACGCCTGGGTGACGACGGAAGAAGGACGCTATTCTACCGTTTCGACGGGATCAGAATCGCTCGCCGTCGCGCAGGAACCGCCACTTTGGCCGAGCGGCAGGTCGCCCAGCCGAACGCCGCCGATACGCACGCGCTTCAAGCCCGTGACGCGCAGGCCGACCAGTTCGCACATGCGGCGAATCTGCCGTTTCTTGCCTTCCTTGAGGATGAAGCGCAGCTGGTCGTCGTTGAGCCGCTCGACGCGCGCCGGCCGCAGCGCCTTGCCGTCGAGCGACAGCCCGTGGTTCAGGAGCGCCAGGCCGCGTGCGTCCAAGGCGCCCGCGATGCGCACCAGGTATTCCTTCTCGACGTTGGAGTTCTCGCCGATCAGCTGGCGGGCCACGCGGCCGTCCTGGGTCAGGACCAGCAGGCCGGTGGAATCGATGTCGAGCCGCCCGGCCGGCGCCAGGCCCTTGAGGCACGCCGGCTGGAAGCGCCGGTCCCGGTCGCCGGCGAACTGCGTTTCCGCGCGGATCAGCGTCACGGCGGGCTTGTGGCTGTCCTCGGCCTGGCCGGAGACATAGCCGACCGGCTTGTGCAGCAGGAGGGTCACCTGCCGCGCCTGCTGGGCCCGGGCTGCCACCGCCAGCGTAATGGCGGCATCCGATGCCGCGCGCGTGCCCAACTGGGTCACCCGCTCGCCATTGACGAACACGAGACCGCGCTCGATGTAGACATCGGCCTCGCGGCGCGAACAGAGCCCGCGCTCGGCCAGCAATTTGGAAACCCGCACACCCTGCGTATCATTCATGGCCGCCGATTCTACAGATCGCCCATGCTCAGCTACCGCCACGCCTTCCACGCCGGCAACCACGCCGACGTCCTCAAGCACTGCATCCTCGTGCAGCTGCTGCGGCATTTGAACCAGAAGGAGAAGCCGTACTGGTTCATCGACACCCATGCCGGCGCGGGGCGCTACCTGCTCGATTCTGAATACGCGACGACGAACTCGGAGTTCGCCAGCGGCATTGGCCGGCTCTGGGGCCGCGCCGACCTGCCGCCGACGGTCGCCGACTATGTGCGGCAGGTTCGCGCCATGAACTCGGACGGCCAGTTGCGCCACTACCCGGGTTCGCCCTGGCTGGCGCATGAGTTGATGCGCACCGACGACCGGCTGCGCCTGTTCGAACTGCATCCCGCCGATCATCGTTTCCTGGAGCGCACCTTCGCCAAGGCGGGCCATCGCGTCGCCATCCGCCGCGCCGACGGCTTTCAGGAGATCAAGTCGGTGCTGCCGCCGCCGCCGAGGCGCGGCCTGGTGCTGATCGATCCCGCCTACGAGGACAAGCGCGACTACCTGCGCGTCGTCGCGACCCTGAAGGAGGGGCTCGATCGTTTTCCCACCGGTGTCTTTGCCGTCTGGTATCCGCAATTGCAGCGCGGCGACGCGCGCCAACTGCCCGAGAAACTGAAAAAGCTGGCGCCCCGGTGGCTCGATGCACGACTCGCCGCGCGGGCGCCGGGCAGCGACGGTTTCGGCATGCATGGCAGCGGCATGTTCGTGATCAATCCGCCCTGGACGCTGGCGGAGACGCTGGCCGGCGTGCTGCCATGGCTGACTTTGGCGCTCGGCGCCGACGATGGCGCCGGCCACGAACTGACCACCGGCGACGCCGGCTAGACCGGCCGGCGCCTCAGCCGGCCTGCCGGTTCCACGACGCCACCCAGGCCGGCATCGCCGAGGCCGGCATCGCCTTGCCGATCCAGTAGCCCTGCCCGTAGTCGCAGCCCATGTCGCGCAGCAGCTCGGCGGTCCGTTCATCCTCGACGCCCTCGGCGACCACGTGCAGATCGAGGCCGTGCGCCAGCCGAATCAGCGCCGCGACGATTTCCTTGTCCTCCCGCGAGCGCGACATGGCGTCGACGAACACTCGATCGATCTTCAGTTCGTGCAGCGGCAATTGTCGGAGATAGAGAATCGAGGAATAGCCGATGCCGAAATCGTCGATCGAAGTGGACACGCCCAGCGCGATCAGCTTGTCCATCACCGCCGCGCCCGCCACCGGGTCGCCCAGCACCGCGCTCTCGATCAATTCGATCGTCAGCCGCGCCGGCTGGACGCGCCAGAAGTTGATCGCCTGCTCGAGCAGCATCGGCAGTTCCTGGTCCATCAGGTCGCGCCCCATCAGGTTGACGCTGACATCGATATCCACGCCGGCCTCGCTCAGCTCGGCCAGCGTCCGGCAGGCGCTGAACACCAGCCAGCGCGTCAGTTGCGGTCCGGCGCCGAGCCGATGAGCGACTTCGGGAATGTGCCAGGGCGGCACGTCGTGTCCGTCGCGCGTGCGCCAGCGCATCAGCAGCTCGGCGCCGACGCAGCGGCGCGTCTTCAGGTCCACCTGCGGCTGCAAGTGCACCGCCAACTGGCCATTCTCCAGCGCGAACAGGAATTCCTTCTCGAGATCGGCCTCGTAGCGGGCCTCGACCAGCAGTTGCTGATCGAAGATCACCGTCGACTGCTCGCCACGCAGCGCCGTCTCCACCGCCAGCTCGGCGCAGCGGATCAGCTCGTCCGGCCGGCGGCCATGATCGGGCGCCCAGACGACGCCCAACGCGAAAATCGCGCGCGCCACCACGCCGTTGATGACGAAGGGCAGTTCGAGCGCCTGCATGACCTTGCGCGCCGCCAGTTGCACCTGCGCCGACGAACGCAAGGCCGGCAGCAGGATGGCGCAGCCGTGCAGTTCCGTGCGCACCAGCAGATCGGATTCGCGCAGGACTTCCCGCAGGCGCTCGACCGCCGCGTCCAGAATGGCGTCGCGCTGCACCAGATCGAACGACAACGCGCTCGAGTCGAGTCGCAGCCGCAGCACCAGCAGGCCGATGGTGGCGGCCTCGCCCGCCGCGTGGCCCGCCGCCATGGCGGTTTCGAGCTGCCGGCCCAGCACCTTGCCGATGCCCTGGTCGACGACATCGTCGATCGCCATCGCCAGCGAACCGCGGCGGGTATCCCGACTCAGCAGCTCGGCAATGCACATGCCGGCCGCCGCCAGGGCGTTGATCATTTCCAGCTCCAGCGCCGACAAGGTCTCGCGGTCCGCCAGCAACCGCTGACTGCCAAGGTCGGCCAACGTCCGCGCCGCCCGCAGCGGTAGGTCGACCGTGCAGCCGGTCCGCCGCAAGCGCTTCCAGGCCTGCGCAAGCTCGGTCAGCCACTCGGCGGCGAAATCCGCCTCGGGCAGCGCCGCGAAGATTTCGAGGAAGGCGCCGAGCGCCTCGATGTCGCCGGCGATGTCGCCATCCGCGGTCAGCAGCAGGTCGCGCAGATCGCTGCCGCGCTGCCGCCGATCGCCACCCGCCAGCCGGAAGGATGTTCGCAAGGCCGATCGCGCGCGCTCGTCGAGTCCGTATACCGGGCAGATCTCGGCCGCGACGTCCGCCAGGGTGGCGTGGGCGGTCAATCCCGGCAGTTCGCCATGGGCGGGGGGGATCAAAGATAGAACTCCTTGGGGTCCAGACCGAAGGAGCCGCTCGGCAGGACGCGGACGATCTTGTACGGCATGCCGTCCTTGACCAGCGGGTCGTTGAGCAGGTTGATGATGCCGGGCGACGGATTCGGTGACTTGTCCGGCCCCAGCAACACCATGATGCGCGGCTTCAGCCGGCGGACGCGGTTCTGCTCGAAGACGACGCCGACCTCGCCGCTGTTGAGCTCGACCAGCGTGCCGACCGGATAGATGCCGATGAACTGGACGAATTCATCGACCACCGAGGCGGTGAAGTGACGGTCGCGCATGGTGTTGATCTGGTCAATGATCCACTGGCTCTTGCGCGCCGGGCGAAACGAGCGGGGATACAGCATGGCGCAGTAGCTGTCGGTGAGACCAGCCATTTCGCCCGCCAGGCCGACCGCCTTGCCATGCAGTCGCGCGGGGTAGCCGCTGCCATCGACGCGCTCGTGATGCTTGAGGATGATGTCGCGCACGGCGGGCTCGAAGCTGGCGAAGTCGCCGCCCAGGATCTCGCGGCCAAGCCGCACGTGCTCGCGCATGCGGCCGCGCTCGGTGGGCGTCAGGCCGCTGGTCTTGTGCAGAAGTTCGGCCGGCAGCCGGATGAAGCCGATGTCCTTGAGCAGGCTGCCGATACCCATGGCATGCAGTTCGTCGGGCGGCAGGCCGAGATAGCGGCCGAAGGCCATCAAGTGTATCGAGGTGCTGAGGGTATGGTCGTAGGTCTCGTTGTCGGTGCGCTTGAGCTTGGACAGCCATACCAGCGCGTCGGCGTTGCGCACCACGCACTCGATTAGGCCGTCGACGGTGCGCCCGACATGTTCGACGTCGGGCGCCATGCCGGCCGCCACCTGCGTGTTGATGTCGCGCAGCAGGTCCTGCGTTCCCTGATAGGCGATTCTTGCCGCCGGCAACTCGTCCTCGATGGGGACGTCGTCGACGTATTGAACGGTGGCGAACTGGTGTCCGCCGAGGTCACGCGCCTCGGCTTCCTGCAGCGGGGGCAGCTTCAGCTTGCGCTTGCCGCGATACAGGGCCTGTTCCGGGCCGACGTTAACCGGTGGGTGGTGCGGCGGCAGAGTCTCGCCCACCGGCTCCGCGCGGTATTCGACGCCAACCGAACGGGTTCGATCGACCATCACGTAGCGACAAACCTCGCGCAGTTGGGTCAGCTGTTCGTCGTCCTCGATCAGGAAGCCCTGGATCAGGAAGGGTGATTCCAGCCACGGGCGATCCAGCTTCGCGACGAACATGCCCTTGCGCAGGTCGGGCGACGCCACCATGTGGAGCATGCGAAACTCTCCGAAACGGGGTAGACCGGGCAGTATAGCCCTGGGGCCGGCTGGTGACGGTCAGTCGTATCGTGCCGTCCGCCGGCGCCATGGCATCATCGGGTGTTGGAGGGTTCCCCGCCGGCATCCGGATGCAATGGGCAGGCGCAGAACAGGTTGCGGTCGCCGTAGACGTCGTCGATGCGATTCACGAAGGGCCAGAACTTGTTCTCGGCCACCCAGGGCAGGGGGAAGGCGGCATGCTGGCGGGTGTAGGGCCGGTCCCAGTCGCCGATCATGTCCGCCTCGGTGTGCGGCGCATTCTTCAGCGGGTTGTTGTCGGCCGGCCATTCGCCGCGCTCGATGCGGCGGATTTCCTCGCGGATGGCGGTCATCGCGCCGATGAAGCGGTCGAGTTCGGCCTTCGACTCCGATTCGGTCGGCTCGACCATCAGCGTGCCGGCGACCGGGAAGCTTACCGTGGGCGCGTGGAAGCCGTAGTCCATCAGGCGCTTGGCGATGTCGATCTCGGCGATGCCCGTGGCCGCCTTGATGGCGCGGATGTCGAGGATGCACTCGTGCGCCACCCGGCCGTGACTGCCGGTGTAGAGCACCGGGTAGTGCTCGTTGAGGCGCGCGGCCACATAGTTGGCGTTGAGGATGGCGGTCTTGGTGGAAAGCGTCAGGCCTTCGCCGCCGAGCAGGGTGATGTACATCCAGGAGATGGGCAGGATGGCCGCCGAGCCGTAAGGCGCGGCCGAAACCGCACCCGGCCCGCCGGTCACCACATGGCCGGGTGCGTGGGGGGCAAGATGCGCCGCCAGGCCGATCGGCCCCATGCCCGGGCCGCCGCCGCCGTGCGGGATGGCGAAGGTCTTGTGCAGGTTCATGTGCGAGACGTCGGCGCCGATGGCGGCGGGAGAGGTCAGGCCGACCTGGGCGTTGAGGTTGGCGCCGTCCATGTAGACCTGGCCGCCGTGGGCGTGGATGGTGGCGCAGATGTCCTTGACCGCCTCCTCGAACACACCGTGGGTCGAGGGGTAGGTGATCATCAGGCAGGACAGATTGGCGGCGTGCTCCGCCGCCTTGGCCTTGAGGTCGGCGATGTCGATGTTGCCGCTGTCGTCGCAATCGACCACGACCACTTGCAGCCCGCACATCTGGGCGGTGGCCGGGTTGGTGCCGTGGGCGGACTTCGGGATCAGGCAGACATTGCGCTGGCCCAGGCCCGCATTTTTACTTTGTTCCGCCTGATAGCGGCGGATGGTGACCAGCCCCGCGTACTCGCCTTGGGCGCCGGAGTTTGGCTGCATGCAGATGGCCGGGAAGCCGGTGACGGCCTTGAGGTATTCCATCAGGGATTCGATGAGTTCCAGGCTGCCCTTGGTCTGGTCAGCCGGCGCGAAGGGGTGCAGGTCGGCGAATTCCGGCCAGGTGATCGGGATCATCTCGGCCGTGGCGTTGAGTTTCATGGTGCAGGAACCGAGCGAGATCATGGCGTGGTCCATGGCCAGGTCGCGGTTTTGCAGCTTCTTCAGATAGCGCAGCATCGCGTGCTCGGTGTGGTGCGTGTTGAACACGGGATGGGTCAGGATGGCGTCGGTGCGCAGCAGACCGGCCAATGGGGAGTTGGCGGCGGCCTGGGCGTCGAGCGCGGCGATGTCCCCCGGCTTGCCCGTCAGGGCCTGTAGCAGCGCGGCGACATCCTCACGGGTCGTTTTTTCGTTCAAGGCGATGGCGCCGACGGTGTCCGAAACCTTGCGCAGGTTGTAGCCCGGCACCGCTTTCGTGGTTTCCACGCGGAGGGTGTCGAACCACTTTTCAGTCAGCACCTTCACGCCGGCAGCCTTCAGTCCCTCGGCGAGGATGGTGGTCAGGCGGTGGATGCGGTTGGCGATCGTCCGTAGACCATGCGGGCCGTGATAGACGGCGTACATGCCGGCCATGTTGGCCAGCAGAACCTGCGAGGTGCAGATGTTGGAGTTGGCCTTTTCGCGGCGGATGTGCTGCTCGCGAGTCTGCAGCGCCATGCGCAGCGCCTGCTTGCCGCGCGCATCGACCGAGACGCCGATGATGCGGCCCGGCACGGAACGCTTGTGCTCGTCCTTGCATGCGAAGAAGGCGGCGTGCGGACCGCCGAAGCCCATGGGGACGCCGAAGCGCTGACTGGAGCCGAGGGCGATGTCGGCACCCATGCTGCCCGGGGATTTCAGCAGCACCAGCGCCATCAGGTCCGTCGCCACGGCAGTGACGCCGCCCCTGGCCTTGACCGCGCCGATGATTTCGCTGAGGTTGCGGCACTCGCCGCGGTCGTTGGGGTACTGGAGCAGGGCGCCGAAGCAATCCTGCTTGGCCGCATCGGCCGCCGGGCCGAACACCAGGTCGTAGCCGAAGAAGCCGGCGCGGGTCTTGACCACGTCGATGGTCTGCGGGAAGCAGTCCTCGTCGACGAAGAAGACGTTGGATTTCGACTTGGCAATGCGCCGCGCCATGGTCATGGCTTCGGCTGCCGCCGTCGCCTCGTCGAGCAGGGAGGCGTTGGCGAGTTCCATGCCGGTCAGGTCGAAGACCATCTGCTGGTAGTTGAGCAACGCCTCCAGCCGGCCCTGGGCGATCTCGGCCTGATACGGGGTGTAGGCGGTGTACCAGCCGGGGTTCTCCAGGACATTGCGCAGGATCACGTTCGGCAGCAGCGTGTCGTGATAACCCATGCCGATCAACGACTTGGCGATCACGTTCCTGCCGGCGATCGCCTTCAGCTTCGCCAGCGCCTCGTGCTCGCGCATCGGCCCCGCCAGCTTCAGCGGCTCGGACAGGCGGATCGAGGCCGGCACGGTCTCGGCGATCAGTTGGTCGAGGCTGCCGGCCTTGACGGCGGCCAGCATGGCGGCGGTATCGGCGAAGTCCTGGCCCAGATGGCGGCCGATGAACTCGTCGTGCTGCTCCAGCGCAGCGAGGGAGGGTGCGGTCATGGGCGGTTCAGGCGGCTCAGTGTTCGTCGGCGACCTTGGCGTAACCGACTGCGTCCAAAAGCGCGGCCAGTTCGGAGACGTCCGTCACCTTGATCTTGAATAGCCAGGCCGCATAGGCGTCCTGATTGACCGATTCGGGGGCATCGATGGCGGCGTCGTTGCGGGCGACGACCTCGCCGGAAACCGGCGCATAGATGTCGGAGGCGGCCTTGACCGACTCGACCACCGCGCATTCCTCGCCGGCCTTGACCGTGCGGCCGGCCTCGGGCAGTTCGAGGAAGACGATGTCGCCCAGGGCTTCCTGGGCATGGTCGGTGATGCCGACCGTGACGGTGCCGTCGGCCTCCTGGCGGACCCACTCGTGGGACTTGGTGTACTTGAGATCGTTGGGGATGGACATGTCGGGTCTCCTAGATGAGGGCTTTGCCGTGACGGGCGAAATTGGGTTTGACGACGCGGGCCTTGAGCGGCTTGTCGCGGACGATGACGTCGACTTCGTCGCCGATATTGACGCCCAGAGGGACACGGGCGAGGGCGATGGAACGCTGCAAAGTTGGCGAGAAACTACCTGAAGTAGTCTCTCCATTACCTTGTTTAGTAATGATTTGTTGATGTGAGCGTAATACGCCGCGGTCCTCCAGCAGCAGGCCGACCAACTGGCGCTGGGGGTGGCGTGCCACCAAGGCTGACTTTCCGATGAAGTCGCGCTTCTCATCCTTCAGGTCGAGCGTCCAGGTCAGGCCGGACTCGGTCGGCAGGGTCGTCTCGTCCATGTCCGAGCCGTAGAGGTTCATGCCGGCTTCCAGACGCAAGGTATCGCGGGCACCCAGGCCGATGGGCGCTACGTCGGCGGCAAGCAATTTCTTCCATGCCCCGGGAGCATCGGCAGCAGGCAGGGTGATCTCGAACCCGTCTTCGCCCGTGTAGCCGGTGCGGGCGATCATCCAGTCGTTGAACTCGGCGGCCTGAAAGACGATCAGGTTCTCGCTGGCGGCCTTGGCCTCGGGGAACGCGGCCCAGAACTTGGCCCGGGCGTTGGGACCCTGGACGGCGATCATGGCCAGTTCCGGCCGACCGGTGATGGCCACATTGAAGCCTTCGGCCTGCTTCAGCATCCAGGCCAGGTCCTTGTCGGCCGTACCGGCGTTGACGACGATCCGGTATTTCGTCGGGGAAAAGAAGTAGATGATCAGGTCGTCGATCACCCCGCCTTCTGGGTTCAGCATGCAGGAGTAGAGGGCCTTGCCCGGCAGGGTCAATTTGGCGACGTCGTTGGCGACCAGTTTGCGCAGCCAGGCCTGGGCATCGCATCCGGCGACATCGACCGCCCGCATGTGCGAAACGTCGAACATGCCGGCATCGCGGCGAACGATGTGGTGCTCCTCAAGCTGGGAGCCGTAGTGGATGGGCATGTCCCAGCCGGCGAAGTCGACCATCTTGGCGCCGGCGGCGACGTGGGACTCGTAAAGTGGCGTTCGTTTTATCATAATTCAAATACTTAACGGTCTTTCCTCATGTGATTTCACGAAAAACAAAAAGGGCGAAGACCTTGCGATCTTCGCCCATCTGTCCTTGCACCTGAGAGATTTTCCCCATCGGTGGACTGCTTCGGCCCAAAGCGCCGCCAGTCGCTCTCCAGATTTGTCCTGCGTCGTCGGCCCTTTTGCCTGAGCGGTTCCGGGCGGTTGCGCCTTCGGCGGCGGTTGGGGTCGCCAACCACTCTCTCCCGACGATGGGCGGGATTATGCCGACGCCAGGCGGGAGCGACAAGGGTGTTTGATAAAATCCCCGGATGGAAGCCTTCAACGCTGACTTGCATTGTCATTCGACCGTATCCGACGGCTTGCTGTCGCCGACGGATATGGTCCGGCGCGCGCACAGCAACGGCGTCGACCTGCTGGCGCTGACCGACCATGACGAAATCGGCGGGCTCGAAGCCGCCGCCGCGATGGCCGGCGAACTCGGGATGCGATTCGTCAATGGCGTGGAAATTTCGGTTTCCTGGGGCGACGACCAGACCGTTCACATCCTCGGCCTCGGCTTCGACCGGCAGTTCACGCCCCTGGTGCAAGGGCTGGCGAACGTGCGCGGCGGCCGTGACTCGCGCGCTCGTCGCATCGCGGCGGAACTGGACAAGGTGGCCATCCGCGGCGCCTACGAAGGCGCGCTCAAGTACGTCGGCAATCCGGCGTTGATCTCGCGGTCGCACTTCGCGCGCTACATCGTCGAACTCGGCCACGCCAAGGACGTCAAGGGAGTTTTCGACTGGTGGCTGGCGAAAGGCAAGCCTGGCCATGTCCAGCATACCTGGGCAACGATGGAGGATGCCGTGCGGTGGATCCATGGCGCCGGCGGCATTGCCGTCGTCGCCCATCCCGGTCGATACCGGCTCGCTCGCGCTGAACTGGCCAGGATGCTCGCCATGTTCAAGGACTTGGGGGGGGGCGGCATCGAGGTGGTTTCCGGTTCGAACAACGAAGAGCATATCCGCGACCACGCGCACTTGGCGCGTCATCATGGATTCCTTGCGTCGCGCGGCTCGGACTTTCACGGTCCAGGCGAGAGCTGGATCGATCTCGGTCGCATGCCGCAGCTGCCGGACGACCTCACGCCGGTCTGGACGAAGTTGCACTGATGGCGGAAGTTCTGGTTATCCATCATGAGGATCCTCAACCGCGATTGATTCGGCGCGCCGCCGACATCATTCGCGCTGGCGGGCTGGCGGCATTTCCCACCGATTCCGCCTATGCCCTGGGCGGCCATCTGGGCGACGCGGGGCTGCTCGACCGCATTCGCCGCATCCGTGGCGTCGATGAGCGACACCATTTCACGCTGATGTGCCGGGATCTGTCCGAAATCGCCACTTATGCGAAAGTCGATAACGCCCAATATCGCCTGCTCAAGGCCAATACGCCGGGCAGCTACACCTTCATTCTCGAAGGCAGCAAGGAATTGCCGCGCCGCGTATTGCATCCAAGGCGCAAGACCATCGGACTGCGCATTCCCGATCATCCGGTGGCGCTGGCCTTGCTCGCCGAACTCGACGAACCTTTATTGAGCTCGACGCTGCTGCTTCCCGACGAGGAAGATCCACCCAGCAGCGCCCAGGCCATCGACGAGCGCATCGGCCGCCAGCTCGACCTGATCATCGATGGCGGCGCCGCCGACGAGCACCGGGCGGCGGCAACGACGGTGGTCAATCTGGCCGGCGGTGCTCCCGAGATCGTTCGCGTCGGTCGCGGCTCGCTGACTCCGTTCGGCTTCGAATAGCCGGCTGTTAGAATCCGGCGCCCATGAATGCCATCCAGACGCTGGCGATTTCGGCACTGCCGATCGTTTTCGCCATTACCCTCCACGAAGCGGCCCACGGTTATGCCGCCCGCCATTTCGGCGACCTGACGGCCCATCAGGCGGGGCGCATCAGTCTGAATCCGCTGCGGCATGTGGATGCCGTGGGCACCGTGATCGTTCCCGCCGTGATCCTGATGCTCAGCGCCGGCAATTTTCTGTTCGGCTGGGCCAAGCCGGTGCCGGTGAATTTCGGTCGCCTGCGCAATCCCAAGCGGGACATGTTCTGGGTCGCCGCCGCCGGCCCCGGGGTCAATCTGCTGATGGCCATCGGCTGGGGGCTGCTGCTGAAGGCGGCGGTCGACATGCCGCCGCATGCCTATAGCCAAGCGATGGCCGAGATGGGGCGCGTCGGCGTGAACATCAACGCGGTGCTGATGCTGCTGAATCTGCTGCCGTTGCCGCCGCTCGATGGCGGTCGCATCGCCGTCAGCCTGCTGCCGCACCGCCTGGCATGGCAATTCGCGCGCCTCGAACCTTATGGCATGTTCATTCTGTTGGCGCTGCTGTTCACCGGCCTCCTTGAAGCCATACTGGGGCCGCTGCTCGGCCTGTTCCTGATGCTCATCAAATCACTGCTGGGTCTTTGACATGTACGCGGAAAGAGTTCTATCGGGCATGCGGCCGACCGGCCGGCTCCATCTCGGCCACTACCATGGCGTGCTGGCCAACTGGGTGAAACTCCAGCATGAATATCCCTGCCTGTTCTTCGTTGCCGACTGGCATGCGCTGACCACGGCCTACGACGAACCCGGCACCATTGCCCAGAACACCTGGGACATGGTGGTCGACTGGCTGGCGGCGGGTGTCGATCCTTCGCAGGCGACCCTGTTCATCCAGTCGCGCATTCCCGAGCATGCCGAACTGCATCTCTTGATGTCGATGATGACGCCACTGGGCTGGCTCGAACGCGTGCCAACCTACAAGGATCAGCAGGAGAAAATGACGCACAAGGACCTGACGACCTACGGCTTCCTCGGTTATCCGCTGCTCCAGGCCGCCGACATCCTCATCTATCGCGCCGACAAGGTGCCGGTGGGGGAGGATCAGGTGCCGCACATCGAGTTCACGCGCGAGATCGCCCGGCGCTTCAACCATCTCTACGGCCGCGAGCCCGGTTTCGAGAACAAAGCACGCGAGTCGGTCAAGAAGCTGGGCAGCAAGCGCGCCAAGCTCTACGAGGAATTGCGCACCCGCTACCAGGAACGGGGCGAGCAGGAAGCCCTCGATCAGGGGCATGTGCTGCTCAACGAGACCCAGAACCTCTCGCTCGGCGACAAGGAACGCCTGTTCGGCTATCTGGAAGGCGGTGGCAAGATGATCCTGGTCGAGCCTGGCGCCTTGCTCACCGAGGCGTCGCGCATGCCCGGCCTCGACGGCCAGAAGATGTCCAAGTCCTATGGCAACACCATCACCCTGCGCGAGGACGAGGAGTCGATCCGCAAGAAGATTCGCACCATGCAGACCGACCCGCGTCGGGTCAGGCGTACCGATCCGGGCGATCCCGGCCAATGCCCGGTCTGGGAGTTTCATCAAATCTACTCGAACGACGAGGTGAAGGCCTGGGTGCGGCAGGGCTGCACGTCGGCCGGGATCGGCTGCCTTGAATGCAAGCAGCCGGTCATCGATGCCGTGCTGCAGGAACAGGAGCCGATGCGCGAACGCGCCCGCATGTACGAGGAAGATCCGCAACTGGTGCGCAATATCATCGCCGACGGCTGCGAGAAGGCTCGCAAGTTGACTCAGGAAACCATGCGCGACGTACGGCAAGCCATCGGCGTGGACTATTCATGACCGATGCCGCCACGGTGGCTCCAACGGACGCGGGAGCGCATTTTCCCAAGGTGTATGGCGAAACACTGCGCTCGTTGCCGCGGGATCTGTACATTCCCCCGGATGCGCTGGAAGTCTATCTCGATGCCTTCGAGGGACCGCTCGACCTGCTGCTCTATCTGATCCGCAAGGCTAATGTCGATATCCTGGATGTGCCGATGGCGCCCCTGACCCGCCAGTACCTCGAGTACGTCGAGTCCATGCGCAAGCGCAACCTGGAATTGGCGGCGGAGTACCTGCTGATGGCGGCCATGCTGCTCGAGATCAAGTCGCGCATGCTGCTGCCGCGTCCTGCCAAGGCTGACTCTGGCGAACCCGAGGATCCGCGCGCGGAACTGGTCCGCCGACTGCTGGAATACGAGCGCATGAAGCTGGCGGCGGCCCGGATCGACGCGCTGCCCCAGGCCAACCGCGACTACCAGTGGGTGAGCGTCTGGATCGGCGACCAAGTGGCCGAGCGCCTGCCGGACGTGTCGCTGCACGACCTGCAGGTCGCATGGCTGGCGCTCATGAAGCAGGCGAAAATGAAGGCCCACCACAAGGTCCGGCGCGAGGAACTTTCGGTGCGCGAATACATGGCCAGCATACTGAGGACCTTGCGCGGGCGAGGCTACGTGGTGTTCGAGGATCTGTTCGAGGTTGCCTCCGGTCATTCGACCATCGCCAGCCTGGTGGTAAGCTTCCTGGCGGTTCTCGAACTGGCCCGCGAAAAGCTGATAGAGATTACCCAGGGCGAAGCCCTGGCGCCCATTTACGTGAAGTGCCGTGATGTCGACGATCTCGCTGTACAAGCCTGAGGATTTCAAGATCGTGCTCGAGACGGCCTTGCTGGCCGCCAGCGAGCCGATGCCGCTGGCCGAGCTGAAGAAGCTGTTCGATCATCAATTCGATGATGATACTTGGCGGACACTGCTCGACGACCTGCGTCGCGACTGGTCGGGTAGGGGTATCGAACTGGTCCAGTTGGCCACCGGCTGGCATTTTCAGACCCGCCCGGAATACCAGGCGTTCCTTGACCGCCTAAAGAACGAGAAGCGGCCTCGCTATTCGCGGGCGGTGATGGAGACGCTGGCCATCATTGCCTATCGACAACCGGTCAGCCGTGGCGACATCGAGGACATCCGGGGCGTCGCGGTGTCGCCGAACGTGCTGAAGACGCTGGAGGCGCGCGGCTGGGTGGATGTGGTCGGCCATCGCGACGCTCCCGGACGTCCGGCGCTCTACGCGACCACCAGAAAATTTCTTGACGACCTGAGTCTGCGCAGCTTGTCCGAATTGCCGCCGCTGACAGAAATTGAACGAGTGATGAATCTTGCCGAACAAGCCGATGAAACCAACCATGTCGCCGAAATCGTCACGACGGAAGAACAGCCCGCTACGTCCGCCGAGCAGGCCTGAAGGTAACTCGCGTCGTACGCGAGGCGAGGCGCGCGCCGCGATGCGGTCCGTCGAGCCCGCGCATACCATCAAGTTGCAAAAAGCGCTCGCCGACGCCGGTCACGGCGCCCGGCGCGAAATCGAGGAATGGATCGCGGCCGGACGGATCACCGTCAATGGCGAAACCGCCCACGTTGGCCAGCGTGTCGCTCCGGACGACAAGGTCAGGGTCAACGGCCGGCTGGTGCAGATGAAAACCGGCGACACCCGGCTGCCGCGCGTGCTGCTCTATCACAAGCCCGAGGGGGAGATCGTTTCCCGCGAGGATCCCCAGGGCCGGCCGAGCGTCTTCGAGAAGCTGCCGCGCATCAATAATGGCCGCTGGATTGCCGTTGGCCGGCTCGATTTCAATTCCTGCGGACTGATGCTGTTCACCAGTAGCGGCGAACTCGCCAACCGGCTGATGCATCCTCGCTATGAGCTCGAACGCGAGTACGCCGTGCGCGTGCTGGGCGAACCGGCCGCGGAGGCGCTCGATCAACTCAAGGCCGGAGTTCAACTCGAGGACGGCCTGGCGCGGTTCAACGGCTTCCAGGAAGCCGGCGGCGAGGGTGCCAATCGCTGGTTCAACGTGACCCTGGCGGAAGGACGAAACCGCGAAGTGCGTCGCATGTTCGAGGCGGTCGGGCTGACCGTAAGCCGGCTCATGCGGGTTCGCTATGGCCCGGTGCGCTTGCCGCCCAATCTCAGGCGCGGATGCTGCCGCGAATTCGGCGCGGACGAGGTGCAGTCCTTCGTCAAGTCTCTGGCGACTTCGCCAAAAAGCCAGAAAAATCCGCCAGGGCCATCGCATACGCAGATGTCGTAAACCCTGGATAAAAGTCGTTCACGGTCAAGCGGTTACCTGATTAGCCACAATGTTCAGCCGCGCGCAAGAATCGCTCGGGACGAGCCGTGGTAGCCACGGCAGCAACCAAGAGGCGCTTCAGGATAGACGACAGATCGAACCGGCGATTGAACCGATACTGGACTTCAGCAAGATACCGATGCGCATACTTAGCGAAATCGAAGGCATGGTAGGTACCCGAGTAGGCGGTCTTGAGATTGCCGAGGAAGGTATTCACTGCGCGGAATTGCTCCAGCTTGACGCAGGCGGGGCCGCCACCAGTAACAATGCGCTCCTGGGTGGCGCCGGCCGCGGTGACGGCGCGGAAGCACCACAGACCATCCGACACCACGTGGACCGATGCGGACAGTGCCGTCTTCGCCCAGTCGGTGATCGCCTCCTTGGTGAATTCCAGCTTCTTCAGGCAGACCTTCAGTGGGTTGCCGGTCTCGGTGGTCTGCACGGCGGCAATGAACGATACCTTGTTCTCCGAACCGCGCCCGCTCTTTCCGCCAGGCAGTTCGCCGCCCAGGTAGGCATCGTCGATCTCGACCCGGCCATCCAGTTGGCGATCCGCCTCCCGCTCGCTCATCACCTGCATCAACTTGTGCTTGAGCAGCCAGGCGGTCTTGTACCGCACACCGAGGTGGCGCTTGAGTTCCAGCGCCGAGACATTGTTCTTGGCCTGGGTCAGCAGATGCATCGCCAGGAACCAGGTCGTCAGCGGCAACTTCGTGGACTCGAACACCGTCCCGCACATTACCGTCGTCTGCTCCCGGCACGACGCACATTGCCAGTACCGCAGTCCCTTGCGCTCGAACGTGTAATGGCGCCTGTCTTTGCATTCGGGGCAAACGAACCCATTCGGCCAGCGCAGCGCAACAACCGCAGCGTGGCATTTCTCCTCCGTCCCGTAGCGCTCCATGAATTGCGCCATCGACAATCCCTTCTGAAACTGCACCCGGTTGATCCCCATCGCGCATCCCCTTCGGACAAGACGCGCCCATTTTTCACCCCGGCAGGCTCGCCAAATGAGCCTTCTGAATATTGTGGCTAATCAGCAGCGGTTATGACTGGGCTTGTGGACCCTGATTGAATCGGGTCTACTCTCGACTTTTGTTGGGGGTGGGAATGACGCTGAGCGAAGCATTTGTGGAGTTGCCGGACCCGCGCACGGGACCGGCACAGCGGCACGATCTGGGGGAAATGATCCTGATGGCGCTGTGTGCGGTGCTGTGTGGTGCGGATAGCTGGGTGGATTGTGCCGAATGGGCGGAGGACAACGAAGCCTGGTTGAAACGCTATCTGGTCCTTGAACACGGCACGCCGTCCCACGACACCTTTGGCCGGGTATTCCGCTTGCTGGACGCCCAGGTGTTCGAACGATGTTTCCGGGAGTGGATCGCAGGCCTCATTGGCGTCGTGGCGGGGGTAGTCGCCATCGACGGGAAGACCGCCTGTGGGTCACCGACCTGTCCGGGCTAAACCAGAAGCTCCGGGAACACTGGCCCAAGCTGGCCGGTGTTGGCATGATCGAGCGACGGCGAGAAATCAACGGTACGGCCTCCAGGGAGCGCGCCTTCTACATCGGCAGCAAGGGTGTGACGACCGCCGAGTTTTTCGCCAAGGCGTCGCGCAGGCACTGGGGCTTCGAGAACAGCCTGCATTGGGTCTCGACGTCACGTTCCGCGAGGATGACTGCCGTATCCGCAAAGACCACGCGCCCCACAATTTCGCCGCCCTGCGCAAGTTCGCCCTCGCCTTGCTGCGCCAGGACTCCCAGTATCCCAAGCGCAACCTCCGTTCTCGTCGCAAAACAGCAGACCGCCTACCTGACTATCGCGCTTCATTGCTCGGCCTCGCTCCGCTACGCTAAATGCGATTGCCCTGAAAAATCCGCAACCTGATTGAGCGAATGATCGAGATATTGTTATAATTATTTGGTTATTCAAGAACCATTCTGAGTGAGCGCGGACGGCACCAGCAGGGTGGTTAATAGAAAATGGGCAGCAGTGCCCATTTTTTGTTTGTGCCGACGGGATTGCTGTGAATGCAACTGATTGAATTGATTGAAAATGCCGTAAGTGGACTCGGATATGAACTGGTCGATCTCGAAACCAGTCCGCGCGGCCGCCTGTTGCGTGTGTTCATCGACCGGTTGCCGAATCGGGGTACTGTCACCATCGATGACTGTACGGCGGTCAGCAATCAGTTGACTCGCCTCCTGACGGTGGAGAACGTCGATTACGATCGGCTCGAAGTATCGTCGCCCGGGCTCGATCGCGTCCTGAAAAAACCGGCGGACTGGCTGCGCTTCGCCGGCCAGGATGCGCAGTTCAAGCTGCGCGTGGCGATTGGCAACCAGAGGAATTTCGTCGGCCGAATTGTCGGTATCGAGGGCGATTCCGCGTTGGTGTCGATCGATGGCGAGGAGCGCAAGTTCCCGCTCGACGGGATCGACAAGGCCCGGCTGGTGCCAAGGTATTGATAAATGCTGGAGGACTGAAAAGATGAGCCGTGAATTGCTGCTGTTGGTCGATGCCCTGGCAAGGGAAAAGAACGTGGACAAGGATATCGTGTTCGCGGCGCTGGAACTTGCCCTTGCCTCGGCCACCAAGAAGCGTATCCATGACGAAGCCGATGTTCGGGTCGAGATCGACCGGAATACCGGCGCCTTCGAGTCCTTCCGCCGCTGGCTGGTGCTGCCCGACGAGGAAGTCGAGATCCCGGCCCAGCACATTGGGCTGGCCGATGCCCGTGAAGATGATCCGGAAGTGCAGGTCGGTGATTACATCGAGGAAACGCTGGAACCCATCGACTTTGGCCGCATCGGCGCGCAGGCCGCGAAGCAGGTCATCCTGCAGAAGATTCGCGACGCCGAACGGGAACAGGTGCTCAACGATTTCCTCGAACGCAAGGAGCATCTGGTTACCGGAACGGTGAAGCGCATGGAGAAGGGCAATGCCATTGTCGAGGCCGGGCGCATCGAGGCATTACTGCCGCGCGACCAGATGATCCCCAAAGAGAATCTGCGCCCCGGCGACCGGGTTCGCGCCTGGCTGAAGAAGATCGACCGCGCGGCCCGCGGACCGCAGTTGATCCTTTCGCGCACCGCACCCGAATTCATCATGAAGCTGTTCGAGCTCGAGGTTCCCGAGATCGAGGACGGTTTGCTCGAGATCAAGTCGGCGGCGCGCGATCCGGGCATCCGCGCCAAGATCGCGGTCAAGTCGAACGATCAGCGGGTCGACCCGATCGGCACCTGCGTCGGTATGCGCGGCTCGCGCGTCACCGCGGTCACCAACGAACTGGCCGGCGAGCGTGTCGACATCGTGCTTTGGTCCCAGGACCCCGCCCAGTTCGTCATTGGCGCACTGGCGCCCGCCGAGGTCAGCTCCATCGTCGTCGATGAGGAGAAGCACGCCATGGACGTCGTCGTCAACGAGGACAACCTCGCCATTGCCATCGGCCGCGGCGGCCAGAACGTGCGCCTAGCGTCGGAGCTTACCGGCTGGACGATCAATCTGATGACGGTGGAAGAGTCGCAACAGAAGCAGGAAACCGAGACTGCTTCGATCAGACAGTTGTTCATGGAAAAGCTCGACGTGGACGAGGAGGTCGCGGACATCCTGATCCAGGAAGGCTTTTCGACCCTCGAAGAGGTTGCCTACGTTCCGCTGGCTGAAATGCTCGAGATCGATGCCTTCGACGAGGCGACGGTCAACGAGTTGCGCGATCGTGCCCGCAACGTGCTGCTCACCGAAGCGATCGTCGACGAGGAGCACCTGGAAAAAGTCGCCGAGGACATGCTGGAGCTGGAGGGCATGGACAAGGCACTCGCGGCAAGGCTGGCCAAGAACGGCATTTGTACGCGCGATGACCTGGCGGATCTTGCCGTCGATGAGCTGACGGAAATATCCGGCATCGACGACGATCGCGCGAAGGATCTGATCACCAAGGCCCGCGCCCATTGGTTCGCGGAACAGCAGTAATGGGGGAGGCCTCAATATGGCACAGATGAATGTCGCCCAATTTGCCGCCGAGCTGAAGATGCCAGCGACGGCGCTTCTAGAGCAGTTGGCTAAGGCCGGTGTCGGCAAGCAGACCTCGAACGACGCGTTGAGCGAACAGGACAAGGCTCGTCTGCTTGACTACTTGCGCAAGGCACATGGCGAGACGGCGGCCAAGGCCAAGATCACGCTGACGCGCAAGCAGACCACGGAAATCAAGGCGACCGATGCCAGCGGCAAGGCGCGCACCGTTCAGGTCGAGGTGCGCAAGAAGCGGGTTTTCGTCAAGCGCGACGCGGAAGCCCCGGCGGAATCCGCGCCAGCGGCAGCGCCGGCTCCAGTCCTGGTTCCGGAAGTGGTGGCACCGGCGCCCGCGCCAGCAAGTTCCCCCGTGATCGACAAGGAACAGATGGCCTTGCGCGAGGCAGAAGCCAGGCGTCAAGCGGAACTGGCTGCAATACAGGCAGCGGAACTCAAGGAAAAGCAGGAACGCGAAGCACGTGCCAAGGCGGAAGCCGAGGCCCGGCTGGCGCAACAACAGGCCGAAATGGCGCAGAAGGCCGCCGCCGAGCAGGCCAAGGCCGATGCCGGCGTCAGCGGCACCCTGCACAAGCCGGCCGGCAAGCCCGGCGAAGAGGCCAAGAAACCTGGCGCCAAGAAGGGGCCCGGTGGCACGTGGAAGGACGATGCGGCCAAGAGGCGCGGCATCAAGACGCGTGGCGATGCGGCCGGTGGCGCGGGCGGCTGGCGCGGCGGCCCGCGCGGCCGGTCGGGTGGCCGGCATCACGAGGATGCTGCGGCCGCGCAGGCGGCGGAGTTCATTGTCCGCGACGTGCATGTGCCGGAAACCGTCAGCGTCGCCGATCTTGCCCACAAGATGGCAGTCAAGGCCGCCGAGGTCATCAAGGTGCTGATGAAAATGGGCATGATGGTGACCATCAACCAGCACCTCGATCAGGAAACCGCGATGATCGTGGTCGAGGAGATGGGCCACAAGGCCATCGCCGCCAAGCTGGACGACCCCGATGCCTTCCTCGCCGAAGCTGTCGAACACAAGGACGCCGAGGCGGTGCAGCGCGCCCCCGTGGTGACCGTGATGGGCCACGTCGACCATGGCAAGACGTCCTTGCTCGACTATATCCGGCGCGCCAAGGTCGCCGCCGGCGAGGCAGGCGGCATCACACAACACATCGGCGCCTACCATGTCGAAACGCCGCGCGGCATGGTCACCTTCCTCGACACGCCGGGCCACGAGGCATTCACGGCCATGCGGGCGCGCGGCGCCAAGGCGACCGACATCGTCATCCTGGTGGTGGCCGCCGACGACGGCGTCATGCCGCAGACCAAGGAAGCCATTCACCATGCCAAGGCGGCCGAGGTGCCGCTGGTGGTCGCGGTAAACAAGATCGACAAGCCGGCCGCCAACCCGGATCGCGTGCGCCAGGAACTGATCGCCGAGGGCGTCGTGCCCGAAGAGTACGGCGGTGACTCGCCTTTCGTGCCGGTTTCCGCCAAGACCGGGCAGGGCATCGACGATCTGCTCGAACAGGTATTGCTGCAGGCGGAGGTGCTGGAACTGACCGCGCCGCGCGACGTGCCGGCCAAGGGCCTGATCATCGAGGCGCGCCTCGACAAGGGCAAGGGGCCGGTGGCGACCATCCTCGTGCAGTCCGGGACGCTGAAGCGTGGCGATGTGCTGCTCGCCGGCCAGGTGTTCGGCCGCGTGCGTGCCATGCTCGACGAGAACGGCAAGCCGGTCGACGAGGCCGGGCCGTCGATTCCGGTCGAGATCCAGGGCCTGTCCGATGTGCCGGGCGCGGGCGACGAGGCGATGGTCATCGTCGATGAGCGCAAGGCGCGCGAGATCGCGCTGTTCAGACAGGGCAAGTTCCGCGATGTGCGGCTGGCCAAGCAGCAAGCCGCCAAGCTAGAAAACATGTTCGAACAGATGGGCGAGGGCGAATCGAAGCAGCTGGCGCTCATCATCAAGGCTGACGTCCAAGGTTCGCAGGAAGCGCTGGTTCATGCGCTGACCAAGCTCTCCACCGGCGAAGTGAAGGTGAACGTCATCCACGCGGCGGTCGGCGGCATCACCGAATCCGACGTCAACCTCGCCGAGGCATCGAAAGCCGTCATCATCGGCTTCAACACCCGCGCCGACGCCGGTGCGCGCAAGGCCGCCGAGAGCTTTGGCGTCGATATCCGCTACTACAACATCATTTACGACGCGGTCGATGAAGTGAAGGCCGCGATGTCGGGCATGTTGTCGCCGGAAAAGAAGGAGAACGTCCTCGGCCAGGTCGAGATCCGACAGGTCTTCCGCATCTCCAAGGTCGGCGCCGTTGCTGGCTGCATGGTGCTTTCCGGGATCGTCAAGCGCAATGCCATGGTGCGGGTGCTGCGCGACAACGTGGTCGTTCATACCGGCGAGCTGGATTCACTGAAGCGCTACAAGGACGATGTGCGCGAGGTCAAGGAAGGCTTCGAGTGTGGTCTCAACCTGAAAAATTTCAACGACATCAAGGAAGGCGACCAACTGGAGGTCTTCGAGATCCAGGAAGTCGCGCGGACGCTGTAAGGCATGCCGAAGGAGTTCTCCCGGTCCAGCCGGGTTTCGGAGCAGATCCATCGCGAGCTCTCCGAAATGATCCGGCTGGAACTGAAGGATCCGCGTCTGTCGGCCGGCGTCAGCCTGGTTACGATCACCGATGTCGAGGTGACGCCCGATTACGCTCACGCCAAGATCTTCTACACGTCGCTCGCCGGCGAGGATCATCGGCCGGAAATCGAGCGGGGCTTGCGCCACGCGGCCGGTTTCCTGCGCCGGGAACTGGGACGGCGCATCCGCATCCATCACATTCCCGAGCTCCATTTCATCTACGACGCTTCCGTGGAGCGCGGCACGCGGCTGTCGCAGCTGATTGACGAGGTGATGAAGTCGGACAAACCGGGTGAATAAGGCCCGGCGGCCGCCGAGGCGGCAAGTCGATGGCGTCCTCTTGCTCGACAAGCCGGCGGGAATCACCTCCAACACCGCGCTACAGAAGGCTCGCTGGCTGTTCAACGCGGCCAAAGCCGGCCATACCGGCACGCTCGATCCGATGGCCACCGGCCTGCTGCCGCTCTGCTTCGGCGAGGCGACCAAGTTCGCCGGCGAACTGCTCGACGCCGACAAGTCCTATCGCGCCACTCTCAAGCTCGGCGTGACCACCGACAGCGCCGACGCCGACGGGGCGGTGCTGATGACGCGCCCAGTGTCCGTGACGAACGCGCTATGGCGTGCCGCCACGGCTGACTTTCGCGGCGAGATCGAGCAACTGCCGCCTATGCATTCGGCATTGAAGCGCGGCGGCATACCGCTCTACGAATTTGCCCGCGCCGGCGTCGTGGTGGATCGCCAGCCGCGCCGCGTCACCATCCATCGCTTCGAGACGGTGTCGTTCGCCGGCGACGAGGCGACCATCGACGTCGATTGCAGCAAGGGCACCTACATCCGCACGCTGGCGGCGGACATCGGTGAGCGGCTTGGCTGTGGTGCGCACCTCACCGCGCTGCGGCGCACGCACATTGGCGAATTGGACCTGTCGGCCGCCGTCACGCTCGACCAGTTGGAAACCATGACCTTGCCTGAGCGCGATCTTCGGCTGGCGCCGGCCGATGCCCTGCTGGGCGACCTGCCCCGGGTGACATTGGAGGAACGCGGGACGGCGCGCGTGCTGCACGGACAGGGGGTTCGTCACGACGGAGAACCGGGCGGCCGCTTTCGGCTGTATGGCGCCGATGGCGCATTCCTCGGCGTTGGGCTGATGTCCGCCGATGGCTGGTTGAACCCGCGCCGGCTGGTCGCCGCGGACCAAGGCCAAATTCAAGAAAATCCTTGAAATTCCTTGAGCTTGGCGCGGTCGCGCGGCTATAATGCGCGCCTTCGTTCAATCGCGAACGGGCATGGCGCAGGGCTCTATCAAACCGGGGCGGCGCCCAGTTCATCAACCAGTGTTTGAGAGATAACAAATGGCCATCAATACCTCCCAGAAGGCGCAGATTGTCGCCGATTACCAGCGTGGCAAGGGCGACACCGGTTCGCCCGAAGTGCAGGTCGCGCTGCTGACCGCCCGCATCAACGACCTCACCGGTCACTTCAAGGAACACGTCAAGGATCACCATTCCCGTCGCGGCTTGCTAAAGATGGTCAGCCAGCGCCGCAAGCTGCTCGACTACCTGAAGCGCACCAACGCCGACAGCTATCGTGCGCTGATCGAGCGTCTCGGCCTGCGCAAGTAATTCGCATGCCGGCTGCCCCCGAAATGCTCGCGGGCATACTCGAATACGCCGGCGCGGCTTCCTGACAGCCGCGCCGGCTTTTCATTTCTGAAAGGATATTTTGTGCTGACACCGATCAAGAAGAGCTTTACCTATGGCACCCACACGGTGACCATGGAAACCGGCGAGATTGCTCGCCAGGCCGCCGGTGCCGTGCTGGTCAACATGGACGACACCGTGGTCCTCGCCACCGTCGTCGCCAAGGGCGAAGCGAAGGCCGGCCAGGACTTCTTCCCGCTAACCGTCGATTACGTCGAGAAAGTCTACGCCGCCGGTCGCATTCCCGGCGGTTTCTTCAAGCGCGAAGGCCGTCCGTCCGAGAAAGAGACGCTGACTTCGCGCTTAATCGACCGGCCAATCCGCCCACTGTTCCCGGACGGTTTCTACAATGAAGTCCAGGTCATCATCCACGTGCTGTCGTCGAATCCGGAAATCGATCCCGACATCCCGGCGCTGATCGGCGCTTCCGCGGCGCTGGCCATTTCGGGCATTCCCTTCAACGGTCCGATCGGTGCCGCGCGTGTCGGCTACATCAACGGCCAGTATGTGCTGTGTCCGACCAAGTCGCAACTGGCAGACACGCAACTCGATCTCGTCGTCGCCGGCACCGCTAGCGCCGTGCTGATGGTCGAATCCGAAGCGAAGCAGTTGTCCGAGGAAGTCATGCTCGGCGCCGTCGTCTTTGGCCACGACCAGATGCAGGCCGCCATCAATGCCATCAACGAACTGGTGGAAGTGGCCGGCAAGCCCGAGTGGCAGTGGCAGGCGCCGGCCAAGGACGAAGCGCTGATCGCCAGGGTGACTGATCTGGCCGAAGCCGAACTGCGCGACGCCTATCGCATCACCAGCAAGCAGGCGCGCGTCGCCAAGTGCCGCGACGTGGCCAAGAAGGTCACCGATGCCTTGTGCAGCGGCGAGAATGCCCCGGATGCCATCCATGTCGGCAACCTGATTTTCGAACTGGAAGCCAAAATCGTTCGCAGCCAGATATTGAACGGCGAGCCGCGCATCGACGGCCGCGACACCCGCACCGTGCGCCCGCTCGCCGTGCGCACTGGCGTGCTGCCGCGTACCCACGGTTCCGCGCTGTTCACGCGTGGCGAAACTCAGGCGCTGGTCGTCGCCACGCTGGGCACCGGCCGCGACGAGCAGATCATTGATGCGCTGCAGGGCGAGTATCGCGACCGCTTCATGCTCCACTACAACATGCCGCCTTTTGCCACCGGCGAGACCGGCCGTGTCGGTAGCCCCAAGCGCCGCGAAATCGGCCACGGCCGTCTGGCCAAGCGCGCCATCATCGCCGTACTGCCGTCTCCGGAGGAATTCGGTTACTCGATGCGCGTGGTCTCCGAGATCACCGAGTCGAACGGCTCCTCGTCGATGGCTTCCGTCTGCGGTGGCTCGCTGGCGCTGATGGACGCGGGTGTGCCGCTCAAGGCGCATGTCGCCGGTATCGCCATGGGCCTAATCAAGGAAGGCAACCGCTTCGCCGTGTTGACCGACATCCTCGGCGACGAAGATCACCTTGGCGATATGGACTTCAAGGTAGCGGGTACCGACAACGGTGTCACAGCGCTGCAGATGGACATCAAGATTCAGGGCATCACCAAGGAAATCATGCAGGTGGCGCTGACGCAGGCCAAGGAAGCGCGCATGCATATCCTCGGCATCATGAAGGGTGCCGTGACCGGTCACCGCGAGGAAGTCTCGTCGTTCGCGCCGCGCATGTTTACCCTGAAGATCAATCCCGAGAAAATCCGCGACGTCATCGGCAAGGGCGGCGCCACCATCCGCGCGCTAACCGAGGAAACCGGTTGCGTGATCGACATCGAGGACGATGGCACGGTGACCATCGCTTCGGTGAATGCCGATGCCGCGCAAGTGGCGAAGAAGCGCATCGAGGACATCACCGCCGAGGTCGAAGTCGGCAAGGTCTACGAGGGTCCGGTGCTGCGCCTGCTTGATTTCGGCGCCATCATCCAGGTGCTGCCGGGCAAGGACGGCCTGCTGCACATTTCGCAGATCGCCAACGAGCGTGTCAACGCGGTCGGTGACTACTTGAAGGAGGGGCAGGTGGTCAGAGTCAAGGTCATCGAGACCGACGACAAGGGCCGCATTCGCTTGTCGATGAAGGCGCTGCTGGCGGAAGGGCAAGGGGAAGCGCCAGCCGGGCAGTGAGATCGTTCGGCACGCACAACAAAAAAAGGACGCGCTAGCGTCCTTTTTTTGTTGTTGAGCGGCGGCGAGAAGGCCTACTTGGCCATCTGTTTCTCTCTGCGCTCCTCGAGTTCCTTGCAATCGATGCAGAGCGTTGCGGTCGGGCGAGCTTCGAGGCGCTTGAGGCCAATTTCGACGCCGCAGCTATCGCAGTAGCCATACTCTCCCGCGTCGATGCGGGCGATCGATTCATCGACTTTCTTGATCAGTTTGCGTTCACGATCGCGGTTGCGCAACTCAAGCGCGATATCCGATTCCTGGCTGGCGCGGTCGTTGGGGTCGGCGAAGACTGTGGCTTCATCCTGCATGGTCTGCACGGTCCGCTCAATGTCACCGGCAAGCTCTCCCTTGAGTGATTCCAGAATCTCGCGGAAATGCTTCAACTGCTTCGTATTCATGTACTCCTCGCCCTTTTTTGCGACATAGGGCGGGAATTGCTTGTGCAGGAAATCTTCGGCCATGCTCTTCGCGGTCCGTTGAAGGAAAAGCGGCTTTATATCGGAAACATCGCTGCGCCGCAAGCCGACCTTGTGGACAAGAACGGCAGCGGCAGATCAACTGCTATACTGGCTTCCGAAAGGCGATACCCGTCCGGAAGGACGGATTGCTCGGGTGCTTAGCTCAGTTGGTAGAGCGTCGCCCTTACAAGGCGAATGTCGGCGGTTCGAGCCCGTCAGCACCCACCACCCGCTCGGGTTTCGCGGCACTTGACGGCCGCAACAAAAGCTTACAACCCCTTACAACTCTTGCCTCACCTTGCGTGTAGCCTGATCGTTATTGGAATCGTGGCTGACGTGATGAATGTTTTGGAAAGGGGCAAGTCATGAAACGAATGCGCGCACTGTTGTTGTCCGTTGTAATTGCCGCTGGCGCCCTCGCTGGCACATCCGCTTGGGCCGACCGTGGCCGGCACTTCCGTGGGCCGCCTCCCGGGCACTACCATCGCCACTATCATTCCGGGCCATGGCTGGGTATCGGGACCGGCCTGCTCTTTGGCTCGGCCCTTTATTGGGCGGCGACCCGTCCGCCGCCGCCGGCGGTATATATTCCTCCGGAACCTCTTGTGGTCGTGCCACCGCCCCAGTCCAGCGGCGGTGACTGGTGGTACTACTGTCGTGCCGCTGGCGCCTATTACCCTTATATCCAGCAATGCCCGACGGGATGGGAGCGCGTTGCGCCGTATCCTCCGAATTGACGCGATCGGGTGTCCACGCCAGGCGGCCGCGCGCGATCAACAGATTGGGTGGCCTCCGAGAGGAAAGGTGAGCAGACCGGTCCATTTCGCGACAGTGTCGCCACCGGCTTCCAATCGTCGGGCTCAAGGCCGTTCTTCACCCGGTCAAGCTGGTGGCCTGCTTCGCGTCGTGCCTCAAAAGGAAAGACACGCAAGTCGTCCAAGGAACTGCTCCGAAACACTGCCAAATTCGGCTAACTCCGGCCGGCCCTTTCTTCCTAGAGTGTGCCCATGATCAACACACTCAATCAACCAGAAAGGTCAGCCGCATGCATGAAGACGACCACGAGACAGTTCCACGCCCGGAAGGAATCCCGGCGCTGTCGCGACGCGAAGCCGACTTGCTCGGCATGAACGCTGCAATATCGCGGCGGGACTTTGTCGGCATGACGTTGTTGGGCTCAGGTGCGGCGCTGCTGGCGGCCGTAGCCCCCGGGGCGATGTCGACCGCCTCGGCACAAACCGTCAACGCGCCCTTGACCGGCCTGGATGCGAGCTGGACCGGACCCGGTGGCATCGGCGACTACGCGGCCTCGAACGGCAACACGCACGAGGTACTCAATACGGCGCACGGGCGCCTGCGCAATGGCGACCTGATGGCCTCCCTTGATGCCGCCAGCAATACGGGAGAGACCTTCGATCTGCTGGTGGTTGGCGCCGGCATATCCGGCCTGTCATCCGCGTACACCTTCCACCATCAGCGACCGAACGGCCGGGTCCTGCTGCTCGATCAGCACCCCGTGTTCGGCGGCGAGGCCAAGCAGAACGAGTTCGAGGTCGACGGGGTCCATCTGTGGGCGCCCCAGGGCTCGACCGGCATGGTGTTCCCGTTGAACCGGGCCAAGGAACACAACTTTTTCTCGGACTTCTACGACGAGCTCGACTTCCCGCGGGAGTTCGAATTCCAGCAGCCGCGCAACCTGACGACTCGCGAGTTGCTGGTCCCCGGCGACATGTGGGGGCCGATGCACATCCAATGGGAGGCCGCCGACGTCGGCTACTTCTTCGAGTCCAAGGGATTCGTCAAGAACATGTGGCGCGACGGACTGCGCCACACGCCCTGGAGCGACAAGGAGCGGCTCGACTTCATGACGGCCGAGCTATTCCGCACGCCGAATCGCCGGCCCGACTGGGAACGATGGCTCGATTCGATGACCTATTCGCAGTATCTGCGCGACCACGCGGGGGTCGACTGCCCGGCGTTCGAACAGTACATCAGTCCGGTCACCGCAGCGATGGGCTGCGGGCTCGGCTCCGACGTGATTTCGGCCTACTCGGCTTTCAACTACATGGCTCCGGGCCCCGTGGCCCAGGGCCGTGACCTGGTCAAAGGGCTTGCCGACCCGGCCGACCAGGTGTACCTGGTGACACTGCCCGGCGGCAACGCCAGCATCGCGAGACGCCTGGTGCAGAAGATGGTACCCGGATCCTTCAAGGGAAAGCGCCTGAGCGAGCTCCTGCTCGACCGCATCCACTTCGCTGCGCTCGACCGGCCCGGCAATGCCGTGCGCCTACGGCTGTCCAGCACCGTCGTCGCGGTCAAGCACGAAGGCGATCCCGCCCGGGCGAAGCGGGTCACGGTCTGGTACGAGCGCGGCGGCCGCCTATACAGGGTCAGTGCGAAGGGCGTCGTACTGGCGAGCCAGCAGCACGTGAATCGGCATCTGTGCCGCGACATCCCACAGGCGCTTCTCGACGCGATGGCGACCTTCCATCACGCGCCGATGCTCACCGTCAACGTCGCGCTGCGCAACTGGCGGTTTCTGGACAAGCTGGGGATCAGCTGCGCACGATGGTTCGAGGGCTTCGGCTGGTGGACCGGCCTGCGCCGCAATGTGTTCATCGATGGTCGCGAAACCATGCCCCTGGACCCGAATAAACCGGTGGTGCTTACCCAGTACAACCCGTTCCTGCTGCCCGGCCTTGCCTTCCCGCAGCAGTGCACGAGCGCGCGCATGCAGCTGTTCGGGCTGAGCTTTGCCGACATCGAGGCCGCCGTGCGCGCACAGTTCACGAAGATGTTCTCCTCGGCTGGATTCGATGCCTCACGCGACATCGCCGGCATCACGACCAATCGCTGGGGCCATGCCTACGCCGTCGCACCGCCGGGTTTTTTCTTCGGCAGGAACGGTCAGCCGGCGCCGCGCGACCTGCTGCGTTAGCGCTATTACCGCATAGCTTTCTCGCACTCCGAGCTGTCCGGCGCGCAGATGTGGGAGACCGCAGCGGATGAAGGTCAACGTGCCGCACACCAGCTGATCGAGGTGATCTGAACGCGACGCCCGAGCCTTCTCCCGCATTCAAGGTTGTACCAGCCGCATCCATCGTCGACACCGCATCGAGGACCCATCCATGAAGCTGATGTACCTACTCTCGCTCGTCTTGACCATCGGCTTGGCGCCGTTCGCGCATGCCGCCGACGTGCGGCCCATCACCGTGTTCAAACACGCGCCTTCCGCTGAACTTGATGCATTCAGGCGTGCCATTCGCGCGCAGTACGACTTGAAGGAGCGAGCGTGGGCGGCCGGTGATCACATGGCCCTTGTCAACGGCTTCTATTCCTCGACCGCCTTTACCGCAGCGGAAGGCGAACCCAAGTTCTTTGCCCAGGGCAGAGCCCAGTTCCTGGATCTGTACAAGACCTACGTGGCCGACACGACGAGGATTCGCATCGAGTCAATCCACACCCACGTCAACGGCAACATGGGTTGGGACTGGGCCAACTTCTACGCCGACGTCAAGCCGGCGAAACTCAAGAACTACCCGCCCTCGCCCGTGCGCATCCTCTTCGTCTGGGAGAAGATTGCCGGCAAGTGGATGTGCGCGGGCGACGTCGTCCTACTGGGGACCTTCGATACTGTCACGGGGAAGTAGGAGTCGGGCTGTGCAGGTGCGCGTCACCAGTGCGCCTGCGCGCGCTGCAGCGTCTGCGACGGCAGCTCGCCGAAGTGGTGGCGGTAGTCGTGACTGAAGCGGCTCAAGTGCCAGAAGCCGTAGGCCTCGACTGCATCCCTGACCTTCGTGGCCGGCGTCGCAGCAAGCAGCATCCGCCGCGCGCTGTTGAGCCGCAGGATGCGCAGATAGGCCAGTGGGCCGATTCCCATGACTTCGTTGAAGCTCCACTGCAGCCAGCGCCGCGACACGCCTAGCGCCTGACAGAGATCCACGATCTGCGGCGGCTCGTCGGCGTGCGCGCGCACATATTCGCGCGCGCGGCGAACCACCTGCACGTGACTTTGCTCGCGCTTCGTTGCTCCTCGCCGGCACAAGCGTTGCGCGACCAGCGGTCCCAGGGTCCCGAGCACATCGTGCGCGAGCCTTTGCCACACCGCGGGTTTCCCGGCGGCAACTGCCTCGCCTTGGCAGGCAGTCATCATCGCCAGCAGGTGCGCGGCGAGCAGCTGAGCGAGGCTGGCGTCGTCGAGTACCACTGGACCCGGGGACAGCCAGTGCTCGATGTCGACGTGCTCGGTGTGCCACACGTAGTCGTCCAACGCATGCCGATCCACGACCAGCGAGATCAGTTCGCCGGGTGGCACGACGGAATCGAGCTCGTGCCGCGCGTCGAATGCGCTGATGCCGTTACCCCACGGAAGGCCGTTGAGAATGCCATGCCCTTTCATCCCGGTCGCGACGCCGAAGATCACCGCACCGCTGGGCGCACTCCCGGAATGGCTCGTGCTCACGTTCCGGTATTCCTCGAACAGCACCTGGATCGACGGCAGATGCAGATCGACCGCTTGCCCGGCAAGCATGCCGGAGGTAAGCTGCAGGCATTGGATGTTCCAGCCCGGGATGCGCTGCACCGCAGCCTCATCGTCAGAGAAGCGGCGGACCCTCAGCGCGGCGGCGTCCAGCAAACCGGGTGGGACGGAAGGTGCCGGCACCGCTTCACGTCGCATGGGAGGTACCTCGGAAGAACCCATCAAGCCCGAGCGCGCAATCAAGGTTGCTGGAGTTCATCGCCAATCGCAAGACAAAAAGCCCCGCACGACGAGAATCATGCAGGGCTTTGTTATATTTGGCTCCCCGACCTGGGCTCGAACCAGGGACCTGCGGATTAACAGTCCGTCGCTCTACCGACTGAGCTATCGGGGAACTGAAGAGCCGCGCATATTAGACATTTGGACAAAGGGCGTCAAGCAAATGAGCCGCGAATGAGCGACGAGCGTATTTTCTTCAAGACTACCGCTGGTGAAGCGGCGGTGCGCGAACGCACGCGGCTGGTCCAACGCAACCTGCGCACGGTGTTGATCCTGGTGGACGGGCTTGCCGACATTGGCGCGCTGAAGGCGAAGGCGGGTGACGCCACCTTGGTCGACGCCGCGATCATCGAGCTCGAAGCGATGGGACTCATCGAGACCCGGGACGGCAGTCGGGCGGTCGAAACCGGCGTGGCGCCGCCGCTGACTCTGGCGACCGCCGATCCGTCGCCGACCGACGTCTGGTCGACCACCGGACTCGCACCACAAGTGGTGGAAGCGGGTGCCAAGGCGACACACCCGCGCGGGTCGGCCTTGCCCAGCCCCTTGCCGGCTCCTCGCTGGTGGTCGAGATTGCGCCAGCGTCGTCGCGACGCCCGGGAGGACGCCGTCTGAAAAGGCCTACGGTAGCGTCCTCGACCAGTCCGCAGATGCTTTACGGGAACCGAATGCGCTACCGCCGGTGCGCGCGCCGATCGCCGCGAGACCACGCGGCAAGCGCATGAGGACGGGAACCCTGCTGCTGATCGCCGGACTGGTCGCGCTGGTGTTGGCGGTGCTGCGCGTCGTGTTTTATCCGTACGAGGAGCACAAACCCCAATTCGAGCATGCGCTGGCCAAGGCCTTGGGGGAAAAGGTATCGATCGGCGATCTCCGGGTCGGCTTCCTGCCGATGCCCGTCATCATGCTCGAGAAAGTCAGTGTTGGCGACACGCCACCTTATGCGACCGCGGAGATGGTAAAGCTGTCGCCCGAATTGACTTCGCTGCTTGCCGAGCACCGTTATCGAAAAGCCTCGATTCAGGGAATGAAACTCGCGTCGACCGGACTCGGGCGGGTCGCGCGCTGGTTCGCGCCACCCGGGGCGGGCCATCCGGCGGTCGACCAGTTGGACATCGAGACCCTGTGGTTCAATGCCGGCGGCCAAAGTTTCGGTCCGCTTGCCGGGTCCGCAAGGATCGATCCGACCCGGGGACTCGGGCAGGTCCGCCTGGGCGACGCCGGGCCGGTTCGGCTCGAGGCCTTGCCGACGCCGAGGGGTTGGTCGGTCACCTGGTCGGCCAGCAACTGGGTCTCGTCCTTTGTGCCCCCGATCAAGTTCGCCGCGCTGGAAATCAAGGGCGAACTTGGCGATGGCGGCTTCTCGATCAAGAAGCTGGAAGGTCTGGCCTATGACGGCCAGTTTTCCGGATTTGGCGAAGTCGGCTGGCGTGATGGCGTCAGCCTCGCACTGACCCTGGAGCTGCGCCACGTCGCCGCCGCCAGGCTACTTGAAGCGCTGCAGGCTCCACCGTTGCTCGATGGCAATGCCAGCGCCAAGCTGAACCTGACCAGCCGCGCCGATCGCTTCGCACGACTCGGCGAACAACTACGCGCCGACGGCAGCTTCACGCTGAGTCGCGGGCAGATCAAGCGTCTCGACTTCGCCGAAGCGCTCAAGCTCGCCGCTCAGCGGCCGCCGGGCGTCGGGCGCGGTGGCGCCACGGGCTTCGAGGAACTGGAGGGTCGGCTGTCATCCGATGGCCGCTCGATTCGCCTGACCGGGTTGCGCATGGCATCGGGACTCATGCAGGCGTCGGGCAGCGCGGTGCTGTCGCGCGGCGCCGAGCCTTCGATTTCCGGAACTCTCAACGTGGCCATCAACGGCGGTACGGGCGTTCGGGGCGCGCTGGCCATCTCCGGCAGCACCGACGATCCGGAACTGACGGCAAGCCGCTGACCGCCGGTCCCGGCTTGCCCTCCGGCCGGACGCGTTACTTCAGCACGGCGGCGATGGCCTTGGCGACGTAGTCGATGTTCTTCGTGTTGAGTGCGGCAACGCAGATGCGGCCGGTACCGACGGCGTAGATGCCGTACTCGGCGCGCATCTTCTCGACCTGGGCGGCCGTGAGTCCCGTGTAGGAGAACATGCCGCGCTGCACGTTGATGAAGTCGAAGTTCGGCGCACCGGCGGCCTTCAACTTCTCCACCAGGCTGGAGCGCATGGCGCGGATGCGGTCGCGCATGCCGGCCAGTTCGTCTTCCCACATCTGGCGCAGCTCGGGGCTGGACAGCACGGCCGCGACGACCACGCCGCCGTGGGTCGGCGGGTTGGAATAGTTGGT
The DNA here is from genome assembly GCA_016704145.1 of Rhodocyclaceae bacterium. Classification (GTDB taxonomy): domain Bacteria; phylum Pseudomonadota; class Gammaproteobacteria; order Burkholderiales; family Rhodocyclaceae; genus Fen-999. Next base: position 99,756 of record JADJAS010000003.1, read on the forward strand.
GCGGATGACGCGCTTCACCTGCGACAGCACGCGCGCCGATTCGTCCTTGCCGGCGGTGACGATGGTCAGCGCGCCGACACGCTCGCCGTAGAGCGAGAAGGACTTCGAGAACGAGCTGGAAACGAAGAACTGCAGGCCGGAGGCGGCGAACAGGTCGAGCGCGGCGGCGTCCTGCTTGATGCCGTCGGCGAAGCCCTGGTAAGCCATGTCGACGAAAGCGACCAGCTGCCGTTCCTTCACCAGCGACACGACGTCACCCCATTGTCCGGCAGTGAGATCGGCGCCGGTCGGGTTGTGGCAGCAGGCGTGCAGCACGACGATGGACTTGGCCGGCATCGCCGCCAGCGCGGCCTTCATGGCGGCGAAGTCGACGCCGCGGGTGGCGGCATCGTAGTAGGCGTAGTCCTTGACCGGGAAGCCGGCGGCCTCGAACAGCGCGCGGTGGTTTTCCCAGCTGGGATTGCTGATATAGACCGTGGCGTCGGGCAGCAGGCGCTTCAGGTAGTCGGCGCCGACCTTCAGCGCGCCGGTGCCGCCGAGACACTGGCAGGTGATGGCGCGGCCGGACGCCAGCAGTTCCCCGCCTTCAGTGCTCTTGCCGAACAGCAGGTTCTGCACGGCGCCGTTGTAGGCGGGCGTGCCCTCTATGGGCTGGTAGCCGCGCGGCGGCTGGGCGGCGAGGCGTGCCGCCTCGGCTGACTTTACGGCCGCGAGCAGGGGAATCTTGCCGTCGTCGCCGAAATAGACGCCAACGCCCAGATTGACCTTGTCGGGATTGGTGTCGGCATTGAAGGCTTCATTGAGGCCAAGAATTGGGTCGCGGGGCGCCATTTCGACGGTGGCGAACAGGGACGTGCTCTTTTCTGCTCCTGGTGCGGGAAGTTCGGTGGACGCGCCATAATAGCCGAATCCCGGCGGCCTCCAATCAGGCCTCGACAATCGAAATTTCTGATGTCCGAACAGATCGTTAACTTTCCCGGCAGTCCATATCGCCTCCATCAGCCGTTCTTGCCGGCCGGCGACCAACCGGAGGCCATTCTCAAACTGATCGAAGGCATCGAGGATGGCCTGTCCTACCAGACGCTGCTCGGTGTCACCGGCTCGGGCAAGACCTATACGATGGCGAACGTCATCGCCCGGCTCGGCCGGCCGGCGCTGGTGCTGGCGCCCAACAAGACGCTGGCGGCGCAGCTCTACGCCGAGTTCCGCGAGTTCCTGCCCGAGAACGCCATCGAGTACTTCGTTTCCTACTACGACTACTATCAGCCCGAAGCCTACGTGCCCTCGCGCGACCTGTTCATCGAGAAGGATTCGAGCATCAACGAGCACATCGAGCAGATGCGCCTGTCGGCCACCAAGAGCCTGCTGGAGCGGCGCGACTGCGTGATCGTCTGCACGGTGTCGGCAATCTACGGCATCGGCGATCCGGTCGATTACCACAGCATGATCCTGCACCTGCGCCAGGGCGAGAAGCTGGGCCAGCGCGACATCATCCGCCGCCTCGCCGAAATGCAGTACGAACGCAACGAAGTCGATTTTCATCGCGGCACTTACCGCGTGCGTGGCGATGTCATCGATGTATTCCCGGCGGAGAACGCCGAGAGCGCGGTCCGCATCGTGCTGTTCGACGACGAAGTCGAATCGCTGACCCTGTTCGATCCGCTCACCGGCCACACGCGCCAGAAGCTCGGCCGCTTCACGGTGTTCCCCTCCAGCCACTACGTCACGCCGCGCGCCACCGTTCTCAAGGCAGTGGAAGCAATCAAGAAGGAGTTGCGCGAGCGCATCGAATTTTTCCAGCGCGAACAGAAGCTGGTCGAGTGCCAGCGCATCGAGCAGCGCACTCGTTTCGATCTTGAGATGCTGGAGCAGCTGGGCTTCTGCAAGGGCATCGAGAATTACTCGCGCCACCTGTCGGGCCGCAAGCAGGGCGAGCCGCCGCCGACCTTGATCGACTACCTGCCACCCGACGCGCTGATGTTCATCGACGAGTCGCACGTCAGCGTCTCCCAAGTGGGGGGCATGTACAAGGGCGATCGTTCGCGCAAGGAAAACCTGGTCAATTACGGCTTCCGGCTGCCTTCGGCGCTCGACAACCGGCCGCTCAAGTTCGAGGAATTCGAGCAGCTGATGCCGCAGACCGTGTTCGTTTCCGCGACGCCCGCGGAGTACGAAAGGCAGCATCAGGGGCAGGTGGTCGAGCAGGTCGTTCGTCCAACCGGACTGGTCGACCCGGACGTGATCGTGCGACCGGCGCTGACGCAGGTGGACGACCTGCTGGGCGAAATCAAGCGACGCGCGGCGGTCGATGAACGGGTATTGGTGACGACCCTGACCAAGCGGTTGTCGGAACAACTCACCGAGTTCCTCGGCGATAACGGCATCCGCGTGCGCTACCTGCATTCGGACATCGACACCGTCGAGCGGGTTGAGATCATCCGCGACCTGCGCTTGGGCGAGTTCGACGTGCTGGTCGGCATCAACCTGCTGCGCGAGGGGCTGGACATTCCCGAAGTGTCGCTGGTGGCGATTCTCGATGCCGACAAGGAAGGCTTCCTCCGTTCCGAGCGCTCGTTGATTCAGACCATCGGCCGCGCCGCGCGCCACCTGCATGGCACGGCGATTCTCTATGCCGATCGGATTACAGATTCAATGAAGCGCGCCATCGCCGAAACCGAACGCCGGCGCGCCAAGCAACTGGCCTGGAACGTCAGTCATGGCATCACGCCGAAGGGGGTGGTCAAGCGTATCAAGGACATCATCGACGGCGTCTACGACAGCGATGCGGCGGCGCGCGAGTTGACGGCGGCGCAGGAATCCGCGAAATACGAGGCGATGAGCGAGAAGAGTTTGGCGCGCGAAATCAAGCGCCTTGAAAAAGCGATGCAGGAGCACGCGAAGAACCTGGAGTTCGAAGAGGCCGCCGCCGCGCGCGACGAACTGTTCCGCCTCAAGGAACTAGCCTTCGGCGCTGGCGGACGGTCTACCTCAGAGAAAAGTCCGTCCGGTTGAACGGCGCACTCTTGCTGCCCTTGTCATCCGCGCCGAGCTTGGGCGGCAGCAGGAAGATACGCTCGCGCGGAATCTTGCCGGGACCAGTCAGCCAGTCCATTACGGCCTTGGCGCGCCGGTTGGCCAGGTCGCGCAACTCCTCTTCACCGGCCGGCGCGTTGGCCAGCATCAGCTTCTCCATTTCCTCGCGCGGCAGGCTTTTGGCCATGCCGATGAAATTGCGCGGCTTGGGAAACTTCTCCTGCTTGTAGGCCTGTTCGAGCAGATCCAGATACTCCTGGTCGTTCACCTTAACCTCGTCGGCAGCCCCGACCTCCTTGCCGCCCTTGACCAGTTGGCTCAGCTTCCGCGCCTTGACCTTGCGCTCCAACGCGGTGCGGCGCAGGCCCTCCGGATCCTTGTCGGCGTCGACCCGGCCGACGATCTCCAGCTTCAGGCCGGGCCGGTCTTCCAGCGCCTTGGCCAGCGTCTCCAGCCGCTTGACGGCGGTGGCATCGAGCGAGGCCCGACCGAGCGGGAATTCGGCGTGCGACAGTTCCTCGTCGCCGCCGAACAGGGAACCGAGCAAGGCGAATGGCGCGGTGATGGCCTTGGTGATCAGGTTCACCAGGACCTGGACGATGATGCCGCCCACCGAAAATTCCGGATCATTGAGCGATCCGGAAATGGGCAGATTGATATCGATTTCGCCACGGCGATTCTGTAGCAGGGACACCGCCAGCGTCACCGGCAGACTGGTGGCGCTCGGGCTATCGACCTTTTCGCCGAAAGTCAGCTGATCGAGAAAAATGCGGTTCTCGGCCTGCAACTTGCCTGCGTCGATCTTGTAACCCAGGAACAAGGACAGCTTGCCCTTGTCGATGGCATAGCCCGCGTACTTGCCGGAATAGGGCGACATCGGCACCAGTTCGACACCGCGCACTTCGGCCTTGAGGTCCAAGGAGGGGCTTGCCGCCAGGGGATTGATCTTGCCGGCGACCGACACCGGCGCGCCGTCATAGGCGCCGCGCAGGTCGAGGTCGGCCGTGCTGCCAGCCGCCGACGATAGGCCACTGATCCGACCGCCCACCTCGGCGAGATTGGCCGAGTAATTGGGTTTGATGAAGCGGTCGCTGAAACTGACCGTGCCCCCTTGCAGCGTCACCTGGTCGATATGGATCGGCGGCGGCGGGGCCTTGTTCTCGGTGGCCGGTGGCGGCGGGAGGGACGCGGGGGTAGGGGCTTCCTTGCTGTCCACCTCGCCATCCTTGCGCACGATCTGCATGAGATTGAGCTTGCCTTCGGGGCTGACGATGAGCCGGGCGAAGAAGTCGGTCAGCGCCACTTCGCCGATGCCCAGCGCGAATGGCTGCAGGCGGGCGTCGATCTTGTCGAGATGGAAGGACTTCCAGGAGAGAAAATCCTCGCTGGTCGCCCTGTCGACACTGTGGAAATCGCCCAGGTCGACCTGGCCGCGATAAGCGCCGGCCAGCGCGCCGTCCGCGGCCTTGTTGAATGCCAACTCGCCTTTTGCCGACACCTGCCCCTTGGTGATGGTGAGGTTGAGCCGATCGCCGAAATAGGGTTGCAAGGGCAGCAGTTCGACACCGCGCAGGTTCAGTTTCAAGTTCGTTGCCAGCGGCTCGAGTTGCACCGAACCGCTGGCCTGCAAGTCGGCCTTGCGGTTGAGCCTGGCGGCCAGAGTCAACTTGCCGGGCGTCTTGGGCGCCGTGCCAAATCCTTCGATCGACAGCCTGGTGATATCAAGTTGATGTCGCACCGTCGGCGTCACGGCGCGATCGTCGAAACGCACCGCGGCATCATTGATGCTCGCCTTGCCGATGGCGACGGTCCATGGCGTATCGCCGCCACTGACTTTGGCGTCGCCGCCGCCGGCCCTGCCGGCTTGCGCGGTCTTCAAGGCTGGCGGTCCGGGCAGATCGAGGCTGCCATTCGCCAACCGAGCCAGCTCAAGTTTCAATGCCTGGACCTCGATCTCGCCCAGGGTCAGCCGCTTGCCGGGGATGTCGATCTTCGCATCCTGAATCGCGAAGCGCTTGAGCGTCGCGTGCGGCGAGGCATCCACCGCCAGCGAAGCGCTTGCGCTGATCGGGCTCGACAAGCCGCCATCGATCGCGCCGATGCTCGCTTCCAGAGCAGCAATGTCCGCCTTCACCCGCTTGTCGCCGGACTCGTCCAGCCAATGCACCGACGATCCCGACAATTGCAGGCCGGCCACCGACCACGCTGGTGGCTTGCTCGCGGTTGGCGGCGATGGCTTCTCCGGCGCGGGTTGCATGGCTTCGGCAATGTCGAGCCAGTTGAGCGAACCGGCTCGATCGACGTTCAGGTGGGCATCGACTCCGTCAACACCGATCATGCCAACCGCGTAACGCGCGGCGAGCGGCTCCAGGGCGACGAGCGGAACATCGAGCCTGTTTACGGCGAGCAGCGGTCTGCCGGCCCGGTCGCTCATCCGCAGGTCGCCGACGCGCAGCTGGCCAACGATGGCCAACGATGGCGTCTTCTGTCCGCCGCCGCTGAAGCGAATCTTCAGCGCGGTATCGAGCCGGCCGCCATCGACGCTGAAGGGCAGGGCGACAGGCGAGTAAGCCAGATAGTAGGGAATCTCCACGCCGGTGAGATCGACGTCCAGTTCGCTCTCGCGCGACTCGGCAAAAGGCTTGCTGCGGCCATGCAAGGCAAGCGGCGCGCCATTGATCTTCGCCGAGAAGTTCGGTTCCGTGTGAATCTCGGCGTCATGCGGCAGGTTGGAAATGAAGGGCAGCGCCAGCTGGAGGTCGGCCACCACGTGCTGTTTGCCGGTCGGGCGGTCATCGAAACGCAGCGTACCCTGGCTTATCTCGATGTTGTTCACGGAGAACCGCGCGGGCGGTGAATCGTCCGGCTTCAGCCATTCGTCGAGCAGGTCGGAAATGTTGTAGCGATCCGGCGTTTCCCGCACCAGATGGATGCGCGGGCCAACGAGACGGACTTCCTTGACCACCGGGGCGCGGTGATAGAGCGTGGCGATGTCGAGGTCGACGAACAGTTCGTCGAAGCCGGCGGTTTCGGCCAGATTGCCACCGCTCTTGTCGCCGATCCTGACGTCGGCGACTTTGGCGGTCATCAGGAAGGGATTGATGGCGATCTGGCCGAAAGACACGGGTCGGTGCAACTTTTCGGACAGTAGATCGGTGAGCAGTGACTTGGCGATGGGCGGCCCCGCGAAGTAGCCGAGGACTCCCAGCAACAGGAAAGCGGCGATGATCCAGAGGGCCGCTTTGCCGGCGCGGCGCGGGAAACCTGGGCTTGAAGGCGCGTTCATGATGTTGTCGCTCCGGATCGATTCAAGCCGTTCTCGGCGGCACATCGCCGCCAGTGCCCTTATGCTTGAAAGTTTATTGTTCGATAATAGCCAAGACCGCGCCGGCCCGCGCGCTTGACATGAATTTTGACAGGGAGACAACAGGATGTCCGTAACATCTGTCCAGGCGACGAACACTTATCCGCGATTGTTCGCGCCGCTCGATCTCGGACACTGCGTACTGCCCAACCGTGTTCTGATGGGGTCGATGCACACGGGCCTCGAGGAGCATCCGGACGGCTTTGCCAGGCTGGCGGCGTTCTACGCGGCGCGCGCCCGGGGCGGCGTGGCCCTGATAGTCAGTGGTGGCGTGGCGCCAAATGCCGAGGGCGCCATGTTCGCCAATGCGGCGACGCTGACCGATACCGCCCATTTGTCCGGCCATCGCCTGATCGCGTCGGCGGTACATGAAGCCGGCGGCCGGATATGCCTGCAAATCCTGCATTGCGGACGCTATGCGCTGCATCGACACGCGGTCGCGCCGTCGCCGCTGAAGGCGCCGATATCGCCCACCACGCCGCGCGAGTTGAGTGCGGCCGAAATAGAGCAAACCATCGTCGATTATGTGCGCTGCGCCGAATTGGCCAGGATTGCCGGCTACGACGGCGTCGAGGTGATGGGCTCCGAGGGCTATCTGATCAACGAGTTCACCGCGCAGGAGACGAATCGCCGAACCGACGAGTGGGGCGGCGGCATGGGCAATCGTCATCGCTTGCCGGTCGAAATCGTGCGCCGGATTCGCGAGCGGGTAGGGCACGACTTCATTCTCATCTACCGCCTTTCGATGATCGACCTCGTCGAAGGCGGCGCGCCATGGCCGGAAATCGTCGCCCTGGCCAAGGCGGTCGAAGGCGCCGGGGCGACGATGATCAATTCCGGAATCGGCTGGCACGAGGCGCGGATTCCAACCATCGCCGCCGTGGTGCCTCATGCGGCGTTCGCCTGGGTGACGCGCAAGTTGAAGGGCGAGATCGGCATTCCGCTGATCGCTTCCAACCGCATCAACATGCCGCAAGTGGCCGAGGCCGTGCTCGAGCGCGGCGATGCCGACATGGTATCGCTGGCCCGGCCGATGCTGGCCGATCCGGATTTCGTCGCCAAGGCGAAACAGGGGCGCACCGACGAGATCAATACCTGCATCGCCTGCAACCAGGCCTGTCTCGACCATATCTTTTCCGGCAAGCTTTGTTCATGCCTCGTCAATCCCCTGGCCTGTCACGAAACCACGCTGGTGATAACTCCCACGCCTTCGGCAAGGCGGATCGCCGTTGTCGGCGCGGGTCCGGCGGGCATGGCCGCCGCCGCGACCGCCGCCGAGCGTGGCCATCGAGTGGTCCTGTTCGAGGCCGCCGCCGAGATCGGCGGGCAGATCAACGTGGCCAGGCATGTTCCGGGGAAGTCCGATTTCGCCGAAACGTTGCGCTACTTTCGCCATCGTTTGCAGCGTCTCGGCGTCGAAATCCGCGTGAATACGCGGGCCGAGCCGGCCGCGCTTGCGGGTTTCGACACGGTTCTGCTAGCGACGGGCGTGGTGCCGCGCGTGCCGGACATTCCCGGCATCGATCATCCCAAGGTCGTTGGCTATCTCGATGTTCTCGCCGAGCGAAAACCCATCGGCACGTCGGTGGCGATTATCGGCGCGGGCGGTATTGGCTTCGACGTCGCCGAGTTCCTGACGCACAACGACCTGGCCGACGATCCAATCGCCAGTTATCAACGGGAATGGGGCATCGATCCCGCCTTCGCGCACCCCGGCGGACTGGTGCCGGCCGTGCCGCCTGCGAGTGATAGGCGGCACGTATGGCTATTGCAACGCAAGCCGACCAAGGTCGGCGATGAGCTGGCGAAAACCACCGGCTGGATCAAGCGAGCGCTGCTGGTCCGGCGCGGTGTTCGGATGATGTCGGGTGTAACGTATCGCCGGATCGACGACCGTGGGATCCATGTCTCCGTGGACGGCTCCGAACGTTGCCTGGAAGTCGATAATGTTGTGATCTGCGCCGGCCAGGAGTCGCTCAGGGATATTGAAATTCCTTTGGTCAACGCCGGTCAGAGAGTGATCGTGATCGGCGGCGCGGATGTCGCGGCGGAACTCGACGCGAAGCGAGCGATTGATCAGGGTATTCGGGTAGCGGCGGCGTTGTGACGGGGGCGATTCTTCCGATCGGGCGTCAGGCCACATACCCATTATGCCGTATAATGAGTATTATGTCAAATCGTCGGCGCGTATCCAGTAAGCATAAGACATCGACTTTCGCCGCCGCACTCCGCGCCATCTTCCCGACGATCCCGATTCAAGTAGCCTAATCTTTCGGCCGATACTCATTCTTCACCGCCCGAACGATCAGTAATCACTGATATCGATCAGGCTCAACGATAAGAAGAAATGATGGTTCGCCGGGTCAAATCCAAGCCGCTGAAAGCCGACAAGCTGCGCCCGCCGTTGCGCGACCTCTTCGGCGAGATACCGATCACCGGCCGGGAAATGCGCCTATGGTTATGGTCCGTGCCCGTCTGGTTCAGCGCTCAATCCCGCCCCGATCGTGGTACAGCCTACCTCAGACAGTATCGCGTCGCGGAAAAGATCGCCCGCGCCAAGGCGGATGGCACTCTAGAATCGATTTTCGGGGATGAGTCTTGCCCCCAATGCGCCGCGCCGCTGGAAATCGATCTACAGGCCCGGATTGACGATCTTGAAGCCGAAGTCGCAGAACTTCGCGCCATCCTGAACCGGCCGCGCGCACCTGTTATTCCGTTGCGTTACCATGCCGGCATTTCAACCTACGGAGCCGAACACCATGAAGCCGACCGCCTTGATCCTCGCCACGCTGATCCTCATTGGATGCGCGACGACTCGTCAATCACCATCACAGCCCTTTCGCGCGAAGGGCACCGATAGCACCATCATGATTGCCGGCCGCGTGGACATCACTGACCCGCTGTTCACTACTGGACACGACCTGACCATCAGCGTCAATGGCGAACAGGTCATCAAGCAACCCATCGGAGCCGGCACTATGGACGCCTCCGGGACATGGCAAGGAAAGCCTGTTCTTTCGCTTTGCAGCCGCGAACGGAACATATGGACAGGTGCCTACACCATTTCATGCCGCGTCATCATTGACAGCGAATATGCCGGCACCCTGCAAATGTGAAAAGGGCCGTCCCCCGGCCCTCGTTATTACTTCCGCCTCTTGAATCGGCCCTTGCTGTCACGCGCCGGGCCGCGCTTTTTCCGCCGTTTGGTCATGATGTCGACTCCACATGGTTGCATGATCCTGCCGTTTTCCAACACGGAAGGGCCTCAATACGCATCTTCAATATCAGTTCGAGCGCGTATATCCGTTTTTCCAGCCTGACCACGTAGACCAACCCCGGAATGATCAGCAGATTGAGCAGTTGTAGTGCTTCCGTGATGGTCACTTGACCGCCGCCTTTCTGGCATAGAACAAGGTCCGATCACCGAACAAATAGAAGCCTACCGCGCCCGCGAAGGCATCGGCCGCGCCGGCATCGGTGCCGCCTTGAGCGTGCAACCATGCCCACGTCGATAGCACGATCCCCGCCACCGCTGGCCGCATCAATCGCGTGATGGCATCCACCCATGGATAGCCCACCCCGCCCTTGTCCTGCATGGCTTTGAACATTTCCAGATCAATCGATCGCATCTTCACATAGTCATCGATCGTGACCGGCTTAAATTCGTCTGGCGCCAACCACTTACCGACTGCCGCCTTGCCAGCCTCGACAAGCAGCGGACCGAGAGCCGAAAAAATAATCAGCGGGTCCATTACCCTAGCCACGCTTTCAAGAATGTCCCGGCCGGACAGGAAAACGACGCCTCCCACATACGCCCGGCCGCGATGTCGGCTTGACACTTGACAGCATCCGTCGGCGGAATCCCCATTCCCGAACCGATGCCCACTACCACCCCCGCGCCAGCATCCACAACGGCAGCGCCGACGCCCTGCCCGACTCCTGACGCACTCATCCTTGACAGCAGCACCGCCGCTAACATGCCGACGCCAACCCCGGCCGCCGCAATCAACAACCAACTTCTATCCATTGGGCTGTCCGTCGATCAAGAAATAACCGGACGGCCCGAGCTTGTACCAGAATTCTCCATCGTAGAAGAATTGACTATCGCCCGTCCAGATGGTGCCGCCGTTTCCAATTATCGGCATGCCCACGCCGTTTCCGGCCGCCGCACTCTTTCGGGATACTGATACCAACAGCACCAGCACAGCGATTGCCGCCATTACCCATATGTCATTGTTCATACAAATAACCCTCACGCCATGAACTGCCGCGCCTCATCCGCGCGTCGATATGCCAGCCCCATCGACACTTCCTTTTTCCCCGCCACAGTCACGTAGACCCATCGCGCGAACTGCTCAGACGCGCCGATATAGTCGCCTGAATTGAGCATGTCGAGCAGCGTTGAATTACGGAACGCGCCCGCCCCGATGTTGTAGACGAATGACACCAGCGCATCAAATTGAGCCTGCGACAGATCAACATCAACCAGCCCGTTGACCGTATCGACCGCCGACGCCAGATCGGCCGCCAGCAGCGCCGCCGCATCGCCCGTACTGATGCCGGTCGGGAAACTCTCCCACACTCGTACCCGATGGCCATAGCCGATGGTCGGGAGTCCAGCCTGATCGTTGTAGACGGTCGCCGAAAATCCCTCACGCCGCTTGATGGCGTCGACGCCTGCCTGACTGATATTTCCGTATCCAGCAGACAGCAGCGATTCCCCCGCCGCGATAGCGTCCGAAAACATGCTGCCGCCCTCACCCGTTTCAGTTTCCACCGCCGCACCCGCTTCCCGTAATGACCACCACCCGAAGTAGAGTAGACTTGCCAGCGCCGCACCCCCAAAAATCCTCACGGGACTTCCTCATCAAACTCAATGATTATCGATGCAGAGACATTGCTCACTTTTGACGCCACGCAGAACGCATACCCCACCGGGACAACATACGGTTCTGGTAGCGGCAATACAAGCGACGGGCCAATGCCAGTCATAACCACGCACGGCGACAACAACGTCACCGGCGCCACCGCCGATTGTTGATGCTTAAATGTCGCTGACGCGACCGGCCCGCCAGTTAGTTTTTTCCCCGGCGTTGTCAAATTGGCGAACGCACTTACTTCGTAGACGGCGGCCGCCGCGAACGTAAACGATTGCGTATTTCCCGAGCCGATGATGAGCCGCCGAACAATAATATCCCTCGTGCCTGAGTAAATCCCTGCCATTGGCATAAAACCAGCCGATGCCGGATACTCTACCGCAGCGACGTACGCGCCGCCGTCATTGACTCTATATCGCTCGCCATCTACCACCGACACCGTGCCAGTCACCGACATGCGGTCGTAACCAGCCTCACCGGCTCCGACCATGATCGTTACCGTCTGCGCCTCAGCCGACCGCACGATAATCCGATCAAAACTGGCTGTTGGCTTTATCCAGAAACCGACCCCAACGTCATTAGCGGTGCCTTTTTGGTTGCCCCTGCTGAAAAAGTCAATGTCGAGCGGTTTTGCGGCATCGATCACGCGAAAATAGCGGCCCGAAACGTACGAATCCCACGACGACCCCGCCGACATGGTCAATGTGTAGGTTTGCATCATAGTTAAGCCCGTCCCCGCCAGAACATTACCGCCGCGACGATGCCGACCACCGCCAGCGCCGCCGTCACAAGCTGCCGATTACCCGTCGATACATCCGACGCCGTGGCGAATGCACCCTTGATATCACCCGCCATGCCCGCCGCCGCTTGAGACTGCGCCGACAGTAGATCACGCGACGACGAAAGCACCTGATTCATGCCCGCGATCAGACGACCCGACAGATCGTCGGCCGCGCCCCACGTCCCCGCCATCGCATCTTGCGCCACCACCTTGACGGTATCCACCGCCCTCGTGCTCGCGCCGATTGCGCTTGATGTCGCATTTTCGACCGTTCGCAACGCCTGCCCGACCGCGCCGCCGGCCGCGTCGTATGCCGCCTTTTCCCTTGCATTTGATGCTGCTGTCATCAGATCGGCGAACCTAATCATGTTATCGCCGGTATTCGCCACCGTTGACAGCGCCGCGCTCGTGCTGCTACCGACTAGATTCATCGCCACGATCTGCGCCGCCGAATCATTGATGGTCAGACCGTTGACTGACGTACCGAATCCGCCAATCTGCGCGCCGCCCTGTATAGCCACGCGGTTATCTTGATTCGTTGTTTGCTGAGTCGTCGACGATTCGGACGACGAATCACCGCCGCCGCGATACCCGCGCGGCATGCCGTGCGCGTGGCGAAATTCCCAACGCTGAAGAATCATTGAAACACCTTTCTTACTATGGTTCCGGCAGCCTCGAAACCTAGTTTTTCCATCCGCTCAATCAGCCCGGCCCGGCGTGTAGCGAATGCCACTGACCTACAGTCAAGCGACCGCGCCGCCACCTCAACAGACGGCATGACTTCTTCCGATAGCGACACCCCCGGAAGCCGCCCGCCCGCCTGAATAATCCAGAGCGTATTACCGGCGATCCGCACGGAGAATGCGCCGCATTCGCGGCCGTCGTCATCCAGCACGGCCATGAACAGACAGCCGGATTCGTTTTCCGCTTGAGACACGATCCCGCCCGAAACATCGAATTTCCCGGCCATTTCCAGCCACGGCCGCGCCGCTTCGGCCTGGATCAATCTGACCTTCATTTGATGAGCAGCAGCAGCAGCAGCGCCGCGCCGCCGATCAACAGCATATTGCCGTCGACGGCCGAACCGCCCGACGCCATGGCCGATTGACCTGGAGCAGACACCACCGGCGCGACCTTGTTCGCTGGCGATGATGTCGCGTGTTGCTCGCCACCCCAATTCATCGCCCACCCCGATGAGTCAAACAGCCCCGAATAGACCGGGTCCGATGCCGACATCGAAGGCGTTGCCGGGCGCGAGGTACTCGCCCCGGCACCCAATATGGCAGAGCCGAGAGCAACCCATGTCATCGGGTCCATTACCGCATCCTTTTGATTACAACGATGGCGACAGCGCCCATCAATAGCAACGTCAACATGCGGCTAGTCGCAGATGATGCCGCGCCCCACTGCGCCGCCCGTTGTCCCGCTGGCGTTTGGTAATAGGGCAGGTTTCTCGCTATGGCGATCCTGCCCGCCACATCGAAAAAACGACTCACGCCATTGGCAAGCACGCCATCCCATGAGGTTGCGCCATAGGACATATCGCCCGGCCCGAAACCCGTCAGACCGGCGTAATCAATGCCCGCCGTCGGGTCAGACAGCGCCACCGGAAAAAGTGATTCATCCATGCCTCACCGGGCCGAGTTTCCCCGGCCCGCCCCGATTAGATGTTGCCCGGCAAATCGAGCAACTCGACATAGCAATTCAGCGTATCCGCCGCCGCTAGATACGCATTAAATTCCATGCTCGCAGCGTCGGCCGTCGTCACTAGACCGCTGACGTTGTTGTCCATGATCGGGTCATAGACATATAGTTTCGACTGAGGAACCTTTCGATACTCGCCCTGCATAAATCGCGCCTCAAGGCATTCGGCGTCCCATATAACCAATCCAGACTTTTTGACTTCCAAGCGATTCATGTTTCCGTTCGCGGCCGCGCCCCAATCCGTGCCGCCGTAAAAGAAGTGCACGCGCTTGATCAATGCACCCCTTGGAAATATCTGCACCGGGAACTTTCCCGCGACAGCCGACGAAGCCGGCACATAGACTAATTTTTGAATCAGCGGGTTTCCCTGCGGTGGCGTCATGAAGGCGATAGCCGAGAGCGCCGGAGCCGTAGCGCCGGCTATCGTGACTTCGACCGTCACATCGTCATTCATTGTCGTTAGATCGAATCCGCCGACCTCTTTCGGACGAACATCGCCCGTTGCATCACGCTCGGTAAAATCGATCGTCAAGAAATTCGTGCCCGTCGCCACGCCCTTATATGCGTTGATGGCGTCAATGCGCGGACCGGTACAGTTCCAGACGGTGCGCGGCCCGATCTTGATTTTGATATCGGCAATCATCGCCTTAGTGAACGTGGTACCGCCTAGACGCAGCACTAGCCGCGTTAGTGTCATGGCGTATCGCGGTATACGTAGCGTAGCGACTCCTGACGCGACGACGTTCAAAAATGGCGGCATCTGTTGAAGAATCATGGTAGCCCCCTATTAAGCGATCTGATCTTTAAGGTACGGAACCCGCCTGGCCACGATCAACGCGGCAACGGCTACGGCACCCGTACGAATTTCGGCATTGCCGAACTTGTAAGCAGCAAAGAGAATGCCACCAGCGACCGCCAGCGACGTAAGTTGCGATTGGGTCATGACGACCGCCTCCGAAATGGTTGAGAAGTACAGCAGGCCGCATCTTCTCAACCATTTCCGATGGCTATCAATATGCGCTAAGCGTTACCGTTACCGGGCAGCTTCAGACGCCCGGCCGAATTATTTTTCTCGCCCGCCCGTCGCTGGATGAATTCGAGGTCGCCTAGACCAATCAATGCTCGCTGATCGCAGAAAAGCAGATCAGCCATGACCTTGACATCGGCGCGATGCCCGAGCCGACCGCAGCGGATCAGCGTGGCATTACCGAGGAAGTCTTTATCGACCTGGGCCGGCCGCTGGCTTGTGCCGATGATGTGAACGCCGCCGTGTCGCCCCGTACATGTCATCATGCGCCATGCGTCCGGCGCCCATGACGGGCGAGTCACAAAGGCAAGCTCCTCAACCACCATGCACAGATCACCGCGAGCGTAAGCGAGCCGACAGAACAAATCGAATTGCCACGTCCTGATTCCCTCATTGACTGATGGTTGCATGACGATGGAAAAGCGCCGGCCCTCCGTCAATTCCACCGCCTGCGATAAATCCCCTACCACGGTGCCGAAGTCGGCATATTCGCGTTTAAAATCCCACACCATCAGCCGCGCCGGCCGTCGCTTCAATGCCAGCAACTTGACATAGGCAGACTTGCCCGACCCCGACGCACCGATGATGGCCTCAATCCTCGCTGGCTTCAGCGTCGACATTGACAATCTCTTTCTCGACTCGTTTCGCCATCGCCAGATCGGCCATGACGCCTTGATATGTTGCCATGCCGATCGGTATCAAGATCACCGCCGCGCTTATCTCTTCCTTGTATTCCCCGAAAAGTCCACCTGACAGCCACCCGCGCTTGACGCATACCGCCGCAATAGCCGACGCAGCCGCCTTCGTCGCCGACGCCGTGTAGATACCCGACAGCGACGGTAGCGCCGGAGACAGCGCCGCCACTACCGCGCCGATCAGCCCTGCGACCTCATCCGAGAGCAGTACAACAGGATCAACCACCGGCACTACCACGCCTGCCGGCATCGCCTCCGCCACGGCCTGATCAGACTCGCGCGCCGCCGCCTCAGCTTTAATGGCCTCAATATCACTCACAGGATCAGCCCTCGCTTTTTCGGTGTCGGTGTCGTCGCTGGCGTCGGCGTTGATTCCGCCACCAACTCTACTGGCACGCCGTGCCGACCGTGCCCAATATCCCGTATGTCGACCGATATAGGCGTCATTTTCGCCGCCAACCCGGCCTCCTTGATCCTGCACCCCCTTGTGAACACCTGCACACTACAGTCCGGGCAGTACACGTAGAGATGCCCATTACGATCCTTCCGCACCTCGGCATCAGGGTACGGGCAGACCGGGCACGGAAGCGTTCCCACCGCCGCTTCCCGCGCCATCAGTACACCCCCGGAACAGGTTCCGACTCAGGTTCCAGCCGAACCGGCTGTATTGTTACGACCGATGCCTCCTCTAGTTCCGTCAATGCGTCCATCAAGCGTTGCATATCAATCTTCCTCAAATGATGCCCCCGGAATCTGCCGGGCCAGATACCTTAACTCCTGATCTATTGCTTGCATCGCCGCGAATACTGGTAGCACCCATTCCCCGACCATCGCCTTTACATGATGCGGCGCAGATTCCCACTTGATTCGCGCCGCCGCTACCGCCGCTTCCGTAATCTCCCGCCTTGTCGCCATCGTCACCCCCCGTACAGTTATTGACACGAGTCCGAGGTAGCAGAATCCGCGCCCTCGCCCTCGTCACGATTTCCCACAGATACCGCACCGCCTCAAACACCTTGCCAGACCATACCTCCCATACCCCTACTGGCCTTTTCGGTGCGGGGTCCCCGTACCGCGTAAGCGCCGGCCGTCGCTCTTTGTGACCGGATTGACCTGCATCGCCGGGCCGTATTCCATGGCCAATGGCCGTTTTTCCCGAGACAGCACCGGCCCCCCCATGGCCTCGACGTAGTCGGCCCAATCCCCCGCGTCCGCAGCATCGCGCGCTCTGGCCGCCGTCGCGCCGGCATCGATGCCCGGTTTTATTGGCCCCATGCGCCGGAGTTCTCGCCATACCCCTACCGGCGGCCCTCCGATCTGCTGAAATTGACGGATTCCCCACGTTGACGCCCACGCCTCTACCCGGCGCGAAGCACTGATGGCCTCGTTACCGAAAAGATCGGTTTCGACCATGTAGCCGTCGATATTTTTTGCTACATACTTCGAGACGTAGCCCGCAGCCGTACCTTTCCCGGCATCGATGCCGACCGCCTTGAATCGATGCCGTTCCGCCCCCGGCTCGTCATGAGAGTCAGCCATGGCATAGCGCCGCACGATGTCGCGCGCCGTGTCCCGATGCCGCGCCGACATGAACACCATGACATGCCAATGTGGCGTCCCGTCATGATGCGGTTCCGCGATCCTGAATCCATAGACCTCGACCCCCGCCCGCGCCCATGCCGCTCTTACCCGACCCCATAGCCGCACTAGGTATCGTTGAGCCTCTCTCGGGTTCGTGCAGTCGAACGTCGGGTTATCTTCGGTACTACCGCTCGCGCCGACGCGCTTAGAGTGCATGCGGCTCGGGCACGTTACCGTCCAGAAGTCTGCGACATGACCCACTCTGACCGCGACCTCCTCGAATCCGCGAATTCTCGTCATCAGTTCGCCGCGCCTGATTTCAGGATTCGCCACCGACCGCGCCGCCAGTTCCGCTAGCGTGAACTCGTCTCCATGCTCATTGATGGCGATTGTCTCGTTCAGCACGGCTGCATTGCGTCGCTTCTGCTGCTGCCGCCGCTCCACCGTCTGATCGGATGCGTATGGTTGCCCTCCGCGATGGACGATGCCGAATCCGATCGCCGCCGCTTCCAGTTCCCGCCCATGCACCCGCCGCAGCTGCCGCCGCCACCAATGAGCATCCGTCATGCGCGCAATAGCTCCGGCATCCGTTACGGTATCCCCCTCGGGCGGACGGATACCGGCCCGCCCGACCGCCTTCGCCAACATGGTTCGGACGGTAACGGTATCGGATACAGGCACGGAGCACGCCAGCGCGAACATATCGCGCGCCTGCCTGTTCGCGATGTCGCGGACATCGGCATCGGATGCGTCCAAGGAGATACGCAGATGCTCGAATGGTTCCGTCGACTCCCTGAGAAATACATTCGCCGCTAAGGCATCGTCCGCTTGACGCCTGCAGAACATGGCACCGACGCGCCCGGCCCATTGACGAGGCAGCATCGCCAGCCGTCTATTTTCCCAATGGGCTTGAGATTCGATTCTGATTCGCATGTCAAGCCTTGCCGGCATCCCCCGGTAGGGGTAGGGTTTTGGTTCCTGTAACCCCCCTACCCCTACCGTAGACACCATGCACCCGAAAGCAGGCACGACCTACGCTTCTCGCATCGACCCGACCATTCGCCTGTTTGTCGAAACCGTCGACATCGTTGAGCCGTTCGACGATCATGACGGAGGCGTTTATATTTCTGCCTGCCATGCCGACGAAAAAGACGACATGGGCGCGATCGGCCTTGATCTTGATGGCGAGCAATGGAATGAACTTGTCAGACTGCATGACCTTACCGCCGAGGCATGACCGCCGCCGCGAGAATCGCATTCGCCACCGCAGCGAGATGCGCTATTTTCTGATTGACATCGAACAGCTTGCGACAATCCGCCGCCGACAGCGCCGCGAGTGATTTCTCGGCATCATCGGCCGTAAGACCCGCTTGCCGGTAGAGCATCCTCCGATAGCCCTCGTTGATCCTAGCGAACTTGCGCGCTGTCTCCGGCAAGCCGTCTTGCTTCATTTTTTCCAGCACGAGCAAAAATCGCTTGTATCCCGGCCCTCTCTCAGTCATGGCGCACTTCCCCCCATGACGGCGAGTATTCCGCTTCCGCCATTCGACGCACCGGCCGGCGAGGCAATCACGCACGGCTTTCGGTACGGCCGCGACGCCAGCAACACCAATACCGCGCGCACTCGCCACAGAGCAATTACCGATGTCATATTCAACCCCCTTGATCGCCCCCCTTGAATGTTGCCGGCCGGTAAGAAACCCGGACCAGGGGGAGGAAAACCGGGAAACCTGAAAGGAGCCAATCAAACAGGGAACCGGCCGGCAGAACGAACACTACACAAGCGGAGCACGTACCACAAGCGACACACGTTGATTGACCAACACGCGCCGGGCGTCTATCGTGGAAGTCGGGAGACAACCAAAGGAGCCACAACCATGGGAACTACCGTCAACTTCTTGGATGCCGTCAAGTCGCGTCGCGGCGTGATATCCGATTACCAGCTTGCCAAAATCATCGGCGTCAGCCAACAAACCGTGAGCCGCTACAGAGTAGGGAAAGACTACCTAGGCGATTCGACCGCGATTCGAGTCGCCGAACTACTGGAAATCGATCCCGCGATAGTCGTCGCAGCCGCGCATGCCGAACGGGCCAAGAAGCCCGAGGAACGGCGCGTATGGGAGGGAATAATTCAGAAGTTAGGCGGAGCCGCCGCCCTTCTGTTGATCGGGATCGGCGCGATATCCGTGCCCTCACCGGCCAGCGCCGCACCGTCATCACAGAACGCGCCAATGAGTATTATGTAAAATCAAGATGCTAACAATGACGCCGGGGCGAACTAATGTCGTCGCTTGGGCACGGGAAGGATGTGTATCCCCTCCTCAATCAATTCCTTGGTGTCGCCGAGGGTAGCCTGGCCCCGAATGGGACGAACCGGTACCTCCCGGTAGTGCATGCGCCGCGCCTCGTCGGGGAACCGATCGCCCACGTCCTCGCTGGCGTCGGCCAGGTTGCGAAGCATGTCCATCACTGTCGCCAACTCACCATGATCGACCGCTCGATCTGCCTCGGGCTGCCCAGCGCGGGTGCGGACGAGTCGCGGCGCCGTCGGCAGGCGTTCCACACCGCGGCCGTTGCAATGCGGACATGCAACCAGCCTGCGCGCGAGTTGCTCGTCGAACGAACTGACCGAAGCGAACCAGCCTTCGAACTTGTGACCGGCGCTACAGAGCAGATTCAGAACGATCATGGCGAAGGACATTGGTGCCCGGAACCGGAATCGAACCGGTACGGCTTGCGCCGAGGGATTTTAAGTCCCTTGTGTCTACCAATTTCACCATCCGGGCATAACACTTGGGAATTGGGGGAACCGCTGGAGGCGCGAGCCGGAATCGAACCGACGTAGACGGCTTTGCAGGCCGCTGCATAACCACTCTGCCATCGCGCCACGCCCGAATAACGGGGCTGGAAACTAAATGGGGGAAAGCACGGCTTTCCCCCAAAATTCTGGAGCGGGAGAAGAGTCTCGAACTCTCGACCTCAACCTTGGCAAGGTTGCGCTCTACCAACTGAGCTACTCCCGCAGAATGGAGGCGCATTATATCCGGGCTCCTCCGAGTGTCAACGCACACGCGCCGATATCTCCGGCCACGCTTTGCGCAGATAGTATGCCATCGACCAGAGCGTCAGAAATGCCGCCAGGTAAATCAACCAGGTGCCCAGGGTTTGCGGCTCCAGCGGGCCTAGGCGATCATGGTAGAGCAGCATCGGCAGGGCGATCAATTGCGCGGTGGTCTTGAGTTTGCCGATGAAGGACACGGCAATGCTCTTCGCCGCGCCGATCTTGGCCATCCATTCGCGCAGCGCGGAGATGGCGATCTCGCGGCCGATGATGATGATCGCGATGACGGCGTCGACGCGGCCGAGCTGGATCAAGATGGCCAGCGCGGCGGCGACCATCAATTTGTCGGCCACGGGATCCAGGAACGCACCAAACGCCGAGGTCTGGCCCAGCTTGCGCGCCAACCAGCCGTCGAAGGCATCGGTCACGGCGGCGGCGATGAATATGACGGTGGCCCAGTGGTTTCGGTCAGCGGCAGGCGGCCAGTCCCAGGGTGAATAGAACACGCCGACAAAGATGGGAATCATCAGGATACGCGCCCAGGTCAGCAGGTTCGGTACGTTGAGCGGCATCGTCAGCGGCTATGCAGGTGGTCGTAAATGGTTTGCGCCATCTTCCGGGAAATTCCGTCGGCCCGGCGCAGATCTTCCACCGTTGCCGCCATGACTCCGTCAAGTCCGCCGAAATGCGCCAGAAGGCTGCGTCGCTTCGCCGGCCCGATGCCCGACACGTCCTCCAGCTTCGAGCGGCCGCGCGCCTTGGCCCGTCGCGCCCGATGACCGGCGATGGCGAAGCGGTGCGCCTCGTCGCGGATTTCCTGAATCAGGTGGAAACCGGTTTGATCGGGCGCCAATTGTAGCGGCTCTGCGCGCCCATGGACGAACAGCGTTTCCAACCCGGCCTTCCGTTCCTCGCCTTTAGCAACGCCGACGGACGCCAGATGGTCGAGGCCGATTTCGGCGAGGACTTCACGGGCGACCCGATGCTGGCCCTTGCCGCCGTCGATCAGGATCAGGTCGGGCGCAGCGCTTTCGCCGGTCGCCACCTTCTCGTAGCGTCGGGTCAGCGCCTGTCGCATCGCCGCGTAGTCGTCGCCTGGCGCGATGCCGGCGATATTGAAGCGGCGGTATTCGCTCTTTTTCATGGCACCGTCGACGCAGACCACGCAAGATGCCACCGTCCCCTCGCCCATCGTGTGGCTGATGTCGAAACACTCGATGCGTCGTGGCGATTCGGGCAGGCCCAGTGCTTCCTGCAATGCCACCAGGCGGCCGCCGGCGCGCAACCTCGACTGACGCCGTGATTCGATGGCCAGCCATGCGTTCTTTTCGGCCATGGTCAGCCAGGCGCGCTCCATTTCGTTTTTCGGGGTTGCGATGACCGACTTGACACCTGGGTCATCGGTGAGCGCCACGCCGACGATGATCCGTTTTGGCGGTGGATGATCGAGATAATGCTGGCTCATGAAGGCAACGAGCGCTTCGCCCGGCTCGATGTCCGCCTCCGCGCTTTGCGCGGGGAAGCAGGCGCGGTCGCCGAGGTGGAGGCCGCCTCGCACCATGGCGAGGTTCACGCAGGGTTCGCCGCGCGCCACCACGATGGCCAGGATGTCCGCATTTTCCTCGCCGGTCGAACTGACGTACTGTCGGTGCAGCACCGCCTGCAGCGAACGGATCTGGTCGCGCAGCGCCGCCGCCTCCTCGAAGCGCAGTCCCTCGGCGGCGGCCTGCATACGTTCGGTCAGACCGTCAATCACCTCCGATTGACGGCCGCGCAGAAACAGTGCCGCGAGGCGCAGATCGTGCGCGTACTCCTCTTGCGAGACGAGGCCCACGCAGGGCGCCTTGCAGCGCTTGATCTGGTGCATCAGGCACGGCCGCGAACGATGCGCGAAGACGGCATCCTCGCAGGTACGCAGCAGGAATGTCTTCTGCAGGAGATGGATGCTTTCCCTCACCGCCAGCCCGCTCGGAAACGGGCCGAAGTACAGCGACTTCCTGTCGAAAGTGCCACGATGGAAGGCCAGGCGCGGGAACTCGTGGCCCGACAGGCAGATGTACGGATAGGACTTGTCGTCGCGGAAAAGAATGTTGTATTTCGGCGCGAGCTTCTTGATCAGTGTGTTTTCGAGGATCAGCGCCTCGGCCTCGGAGCGTGTCGCCGTGGTCTCGACGTTCGCCACCTGTTGCAGCATGAGGATGATGCGCGGACTCTGGCCGGTCTTCTGGAAGTAGGACGAAACGCGCTTCTTGAGGTTTTTCGCCTTGCCGACGTAGAGCACGCGGTCAGCGGCGTCGAGCATGCGATAGACGCCCGGCGATTCAGTCAGCGTGGCGAGGAATTCCTTCGCGTCGAACGCTTCAGCCGAGTTCGGTGCGGATATTCCGGAACACATCGTGAAAGTCAGCCGTGGTGAGACGCCGCGTCTGCGTGTTGTAGCGGCTGCAATGGTAGGAGTCGATCAGCACGCGCCCCTCGGTCAGGGCATGCCGGGCGCCGTGGCCGAAGGCGCAGGCGCCCTGCTTCATGCCCAGCGCCAGCAGCACCGCCTGGTGCGCGATCTGGCCCAGCGCCAGGATCACGCGCACGTCTGGCGAGGCGGCGATCTCCTCGGCGAGATGGCGGTTGCAAGTCCTGATCTCGGCCGGTTCCGGCTTGTTCTGCGGCGGCAGGCACTTGACGGCGTTGGTGATGCGGCAATCGATCAGTTCCAGGCCATCGTCGCGCGCCACCGACACCGGGCGGCTGGCCAAGCCGAAGGCATGCAGTGTTTCGTACAGCAGGATGCCGGCATGATCGCCGGTGAACGGCCGGCCGCTGCGGTTGGCGCCATGCATGCCCGGTGCGAGGCCGACGATCAGGAGTCTCGCACGGGGATCGCCGAAAGGCAGCACCGGCCGGGCGTGGTAGCCGGGGTGCTGATGGCGCACTTCGGCCAGGAAACCGGCGAGGCGCGGACATGAGGCGCATTCTTCGAGCATTGGGCTAGGATACCGCATGGGGATCAGCTGCGACCTCTTCTGCCGCGTGGTCGACAATCTGGGCGATGCCGGCGTCTGCTGGCGGCTGGCGCGCCAGTTGGCGGTTGAATTCGGCTGGCAGGTTCGCCTGTGGATCGACGATCCGGCACCGCTCGCCGCGCTGGCGCCGGATCGCGCCGGCGTTGCGGTGGCAGTCCATCGCTGGCAGGGCGAATTTCCGGACGTCGAAGCCGCGCAGGTCGTCATCGAGGCCTTCGCCTGCGAACTGCCGCCGCGTCATGTCGAGCGCATGGCGGCCCAGCCCCGGCCACCGGTCTGGATCAACCTCGAATACCTGTCGGCGGAGGACTGGGTGCCGGGCTGTCATGGCCAGCCCTCGCCTCATCCCACCCTGCCACTGCCCAAACATTTCTTCTTTCCGGGATTTGTCGCGGGTACCGGCGGGTTGATCCGGGAGCGGGATGCCGATTTCGGCCAGCGCGGCATTGGCAGTGCTCTGGCGATATCGATGTTCTGTTACGACAATCCCGCCCTGCCGGCGTTGCTGGACGTCTGGGCAGGCGGTGGTGAACCTGTCGTCTGCCGCGTGACCGACGGCCTGCCGCGCAAGCAAGTGTCGAGATGGCTCGGCACAGGCTTCGAACCGGGCGAAACAGCGCGGCGTGGCGCGCTGGAACTGACCGCCCTGCCGTTCGTGCCGCAGCCGGACTACGACCGATTACTCGGGGCCTGCGACCTGAATTTCGTGCGCGGCGAGGATTCCTTCGTGCGCGCCCAGTGGGCACGACGTCCGTTCGTCTGGCAGGCGTATTCCCAGGCCGATGGTGCCCACTGGCCGAAGATCGACGCGTTTCTCGCCGTGTATTCAAGCGGACTATCGCCGGGGCGGCGTGCCGCCACGGCTGACTTTTTCCGCGCCTGGAACGGCCGGGGCGATGTCGCCGCCGCCTGGCTGGCGTTCCGGGCCGCCCTGCCCGACCTGGCCGGCCACGCCCAGCCGTGGGCCGCGGAGATCGCAAGTCACGGAAATCTTGCGGAAAATCTAGTGCGTTTCTGCCTCGGGCGGCTATAATCCGCCCCTTTATTTTTCGCCTCCACAGGCTCAGGCACGCAACATGAAAACCGCACAGGAACTCCGCTCCGGCAACGTCATCATGGTTGACGGCGCTCCGCTCGTCGTCACCAAGAACGAATACAACAAGTCCGGCCGCAACGCCGCCGTCGTCAAGTTCAAGTTCAAGAACCTGCTCACCGGCGCGCCTTCCGAGGCCGTCTACAAGGCCGACGATAAGTTCGAGCAAGTGGTTCCGGACCGCAAGGAATGCACCTACTCCTACTTCGCCGATCCGATGTACGTCTTCATGGACCTTGATTACAACCAGTACGAAGTCGAGGCGGAGAACATGGAAGACGCCATCCCGTACCTTGAGGACGGCATGCCGGTGGAAGTGGTGTTCTTCGAGGGCAAGGCAATCTCGGTCGAGATGCCGAACTCGGTCGTGCGCGAGATCGAATACACCGAACCGGCCGTCAAGGGCGACACGTCGGGCAAGGTACTGAAGCCCGCGCGCATCAAGCCCAGCGGTATCGAAGTCATGGTGCCGATCTTTGTCGCGACCGGCGACAAGATCGAAATCGACACCCGCACGGGCGAGTACAAGAACCGCGTGAAATAAGCCACCAACCCGGGCGTCGATCTCTCATGAACATGGGGCGGCCTTGGCCGCCCCATTTTTTTGGTATCGCGGGTACACGACTGACCATTCGGTCAATCGTCAGATTTAGCCAACTTTTTCTAAAGTTTTACAAAGCTACGTCGTAAAAATCACTACAGCCAACTCCGGATATGGGAGACTTGGGAGGCTGGGTTCGCCTCGAGGGGGAGGAAGGGCCCGGATTCTCATGAACCGAATTGGAGATTGGCCCAATGACCATGCAGCTCGCAGCGGAATCGCGTCAGCGCAATGAACGTAACGACCTTAAAACCGCAGTTCGGATTACCGATGAAAGACTGCCGTTCACGGTCAAGTTGGTGACCACAGAAGAAGAGATGAACAAAGCCGTTTCCATTCGCCACTCCGCCTATGCGCGCCATGTTCCGGATTTCGCGGAGCAACTCAAGCGCCCGGAAAGTCGCGACTACGAAGACGGGACGGCAATTCTCCTGGCCGAATCCAGGTTGGACGGCACGCCACTGGGCACCATGCGGATTCAGACCAACCAGTTCGGTCCCCTCGGGCTGGAACAATCCGTCGACTTACCGGACTGGCTGCAATGCATGAGTCTGGCCGAAGCAACCAGACTCGGAGTCACAGAGGCCCGCGAAGGCCGGGTCGTGAAGACTTTCCTTTTCAAGGCCTACTATCTCTATTGCCTGCATGCCGAAATCGACTGGATGGTGATCACGGCACGCAAGCCGCTGGATCGCCAATACGATGCATTGCTTTTCCGCGACGTGTTTGGCGCGAGCGAATATATCCCCATGCGCCATGTCGGTAACATGCCGCACCGCGTCATGGCGCTCAAGGTGAGCGACGTCGAACCCAGCTGGAGTGTGGTTGGGCATCCCCTCTACAACCTCTTCTTTCATGTCAATCATCCCGATGTCGACGTTGGTGGCACGCCCGACGACGTTCGCAGATATGGTATGGCGATGCCGTCGCGCGCCACGCATTTCCTGACGGGATTACGTCCCCAATAACATGGCCATGACCGTCTTCGCATCCGCGTGCGTGGCCACCTGCCTCTCCCACCGGGACGGGCGGAGAGCCACGAACGCATGGAACTGCGCAAGACGCTGCTAGGCCGATTCGGGGCATTCGAGCCGCCGACGATGGAGTCGCTGCTATGCAGCGTTTCCATCGTCGGTATTCCGCTGTTCATCGCGCTGTTCTCGGTGCTCATGTTGCTGGTCGGAACCCATCACCAACAGGACGCAGGGGGCGCCCGACTGTCATTCTCGGTGCAAGTCGAGCCGGATGACTCGCTCAACGCATTCAGACCGCTCGCCGCGGACCAGGCCGTACCACTGCTCGACCTTCATGACACACGACGCGCCGAGACGCCGCTCTGGCTGCAATTCACCCTCGCGAGAACGGGCAGTGGCGAGGGCGATGCTCACCTGATCGAATTTCCCTCGCGTCATGCCCGCTCACTGAGTTGCTGGACCGCCACCGGCGACTTTCTGGGCAGCGTGGATCGAGTGAGCAGCCAGGGGGCACTGCACCCCGTGAAGTCGGGCTTCTTTCTGGATGGCGTGAATATCGAGGGCGGAACTCGGATCCAGTGTCTCGGTCGCTTTGCCGGCCCGGCCAAGGTGACTTTGCTGCAATGGACGCATGCGGGCATGGAAGATTCCATTCAGAACTTCCATCGCGAATCCGGCTTGCTCGATGGCGGCCTGATCGTTCTCTGCCTCTTCATTCTGGTCAGCGCCATCGTCAGCCGGGAATCCATCTACGTCCTGTTCGCGGCCTGGCTGTTCATGAATCTGCGCATGGCGGCGCTGTCCACTGGTTGGGACATGCAATGGCTGTCCCATACGGTGCCCATCGACTGGTTGTTGCCGATGCGCAAACTGACGATGGCGACCTATTATCTCCTGACCATTGCATTGTTCAGCCGCCTGTTCCGCAGCGATATCAACAGAATTGGCGGTTCGGCGCTGCTCGCGATCGTCCAGTGGTCATGCCTGCCTCTACTGCTGCTGGCCCTGGTCGCCTCCTATGCATCCTTCCTGCCCATCCTTTGGGGCGCAACCGCGTTCGCCATCGTGGTGATGTGTTTTCTCCTCTTCCGGCTCTTCTTCGTGGCCCAATCGGCCACCGTGTTCTGGTACGGAGGTTCGATCGCCATCGCGCTGTTCGCGAGCGGATATGAAGTCGCGGCGGCGGCGCTCGGATTCGTCGAATTCATCGGCAAGGTCAACAGCGTTACCGCGGCGCTGGCCTCCGCGCTCATGGCGGCTCTCGCCATCGCCGAACACGTTCATCACGAGCGACTCGAACGGATCAAGGCGCAGTCCGAGTTGCGCCATACCTATGAAGCCGCGCCGGTCGGGCTGTTTACACTCGACGAAAAAGGCAACTTCCATCGCTGCAATCCGGCGCTGCGCGACATGCTCGGCATCAAGGAAGCCTGTTCGGAGATTCGTCACTGGACGGATTATTTCGACGACGCCACCTGGGAGCACTTCCAGCGCGTCGCGGCCGAGGAAGGTGAACTGGATCTGTCCGGACGCTCCGATGGCACGGCCGCCAACAAGATATTCCACATCAAGGCCGCTTTTGCCGGTGGACGCATCGAAGGATCGCTGCAGGACATCACAGAGCGCACCCTCGCCCACCAGCGACTCCGCTATCTTGCCGAGTACGACCCGCTCACCAACGCCCTGAATCGCCGCGGCATCGAAAAGACCCTCAACGAGGCCGTTCAAGGTCTGGTCAATGGCCGAGCGCTCGCCATTGCCTATATCGATCTCGACAGATTCAAACTGATCAACGACCTGTATGGCCACACGACGGGCGACGAAGTGCTCAGGATCATCAGCCAGCGCATCGATTCCCATCTGGGCACGCATCAGAAACTGGGGCGGGTTGGTGGCGACGAGTTCGTCATCGTCTTTCCGGGCACGACCATCCGCCAGGCCACCGATGTTTGTCGCGGCGTGATCGCCAGCATTGAGGACGAACCCTGCCAGATCGAGGACAAAGCCTTCCAGGTCAAGTGTTCGATCGGCCTGGTGGACGTGGCCAGCGAATCGATTGCCCAGGATGCCATTTCCATCGCGGATCGCGCCTGCCGTGCAGCCAAGGGCAGCACGGACAGCCTGGTCGTCTACGAGCGCGATGCCGCCGCCTTCAAGGAACGCGCCGACGAACTCAACATGGTGTCGCGCTTCGGCGTCTCCCGCGTTCCCGATGGCCTGTTCCTCGAAATGCAACCGATCATGTCGCTGGCCCGTCCCTATGACTCGCATAATTTCGAGGTTCTGCTGCGGCTGCGCGAACCCGACGGCACCACCACCCCCGCCGGCAGAATTATCGGCGCCGCCGAAAGCAATGGCCGCATCGCGCTGATCGACCGTTGGGTGCTCGGAGCACTGCTGCAATGGCTGGCCGAGCATCGCGCCCGCCTGGCCAAGACACGCTTCATTTGCCTTAACCTGAGCGGTGCCTCGCTCAATGACGAACGATTCATTCAGGACGCTTTCTCCATGCTTGCCGAAGCCGGCAATATCGTCGACTTGCTGTGCTTCGAGATCACCGAAAGCGTGGCGCTCAACGATCTGGGCAACACCAACCGCTTCATCGACAAAGTGCGCGGCCTGGGCGCAAAAGTAGCGCTCGACGATTTCGGCGCCGG
Organism: Rhodocyclaceae bacterium; assembly: GCA_016704145.1. Taxonomy (GTDB): domain Bacteria; phylum Pseudomonadota; class Gammaproteobacteria; order Burkholderiales; family Rhodocyclaceae; genus Fen-999. Next base: position 128,224 of record JADJAS010000003.1, read on the forward strand.
CTATACCTCGTTCTCGTATCTGCGGGAATTGTCGGCGGATGCCGTGAAGATCGACGGTGCCTTCGTCCGCGACGTCGTCGCTCATCCGGCCAACCTGGCTATCGTCGAGGCCATCGCCGAGCTGTCGCGCAACCTGGGCATGAAGACGATCGCCGAATGGGCGGAGGACGTCGCCACCGTCGAGGCGCTGACCGAAGTCGGCGTCGATTACGTTCAAGGCTTCGCTGTCGCCCGGCCGCTGGCCCCCGAACGCATTCTCGCCGCTCAGTCGTCCGCCGAGCTGATCGAGGATCCACAGGTGGCTCGATTCGTCACCGAAAGTATTCTCCACGCCAGCGATCTGGTGTCCTGGCAGCCGACAGCCGGATCGCGACACTGGCATCGCCCGCATTGACCGCGGGCAACATAACCGCCAAGGATGTCAGGCCCGGTCGGGCTTGGGCCTGATTCCCGCCAAGCGCTGGATTACCGAACAACCCGCCAGATAAGCCTCCTGGCTCGACATGGTCGTCCAAGACAGTGCTGGCACCGTGGGCAGCAATCGACCAATGCGCGAAGATCCGATGGGGTCCGTTTCCGGTTTCCAGTTTCGGAGGACTTGCCCGACGGCAGCGGGTGAGTTGCAGATGATCAGCATGTCACAGCCTGCGCTCCACGCCGCGTCCGCCCGAGCCACCATGTCTCCCGCGAACGCCGCCCCCTCCATCGACAGGTCGTCGCTGAAGATTACGCCATCGAAGCCCAGTTCGCCGCGCAGTTTGCCGAGCCAGGTCGGCGAGAACCCCGCCGGACGGTGATCCACCCGCGGATAGATCACGTGCGCGGGCATGACGGCGTCGAGCTTGAGCCGACGGTAGGGAATCAGATCCGGCTCCAGTTCCACCGGGCTGCGTTCGTCGATGGGAATCGCGAGGTGGGAATCCGCCTCCACCCAGCCATGTCCCGGGAAATGCTTGCCGCAACAGGACATGCCGGCTGCGCGCATGCCGTCGATCAGGGCCCCCGCCAGCGCCGTGACGGCTTCCGGATCGCCGTGAAAGGCGCGATTGCCAACCACGCCGCTTCTGCCCCAGTCCAGGTCCAGCACCGGCGCGAAGGAGAGATCGACACCGAGTGCGCGCAACTCCGCTGCCATCAGATAACCGATGTCATGCGTGCATTGGCACGCGGCGCGCGGCGTTGCTTGCCACCAGCCCCCGAGTTCGCGCATCGCCGGCAGCACGGTAAAACCTTCGCGGAAGCGTTGCACGCGACCGCCTTCATGATCGACCGCAATCAGCAGCGGTGGATCGCGCAGTCCGTGGATTTCGCTGCAAAGGTCCTGCAACTGGTCTCGCGAAAGGTAGTTGCGGCTAAACAGGATGACGCCGCCGACCAGGGGATGACACAGGCGTTCGCGCTCGGGGGCCGTCAATTCCGTGCCGGCGATGTCGATCATCAGGGGGCCGTGGTTCATCGTTGCTCCGCAATCACGTAGGCAACCGCGTATTCACGCTCGTCGCTGATGGAAAGATGAACGGTCAGATGCCGCTCGTCGAGCCAGGCAGCCAGTTCCGGCGAATACGAGAAGTCTGGCTTGCCCAGATCGTCGTGGTCGATGGCAATGGCAGTCAGCAGCACCGGCGCGCGAATGCCTGTCCCGAGCGCCTTGCCGAGGGCCTCCTTGGCGGCGAAACGCTTGGCCAGGAACCGATCCGGGTGTGCGCTGGCCTGGCATTCTGGAATTTCCATCGGGGCAAGGATGCGTCCGAGCGCACGTTCACCGTGGCGATCGCGGAACTGCGCCATGCGCGCCACGGAGACGATGTCCGTGCCGATGCCCTGGATCACGCCGAGGCTTCCCGCATGAGGCGCTTCATCTCAGCCACCGCTTCGCGCATGCCGACCAGCACGGCTCGGCTGACGATGGCGTGGCCGATGTGCAGTTCCCGTACTCCGGGCAAGGCGGCGACCGGCTGAACGTTGTAGTAGTTGAGCGCATGGCCGGCGTTGAAGCGCATGCCGTGCGCTCGTATCGCTTCGCCGGCGGCGCGGATCTTGGCCAGTTCGGCCAGCACCGCGGGGCTTTCGGCATCGCGGCCGGACTCGAAGAAGGCATGGGCGTAGGGACCGGTATGGATTTCGCAGACGCGCACGCCGATGCGCGCCGCCGCCTCCACCTGCGGCAGCTCGGCGTCGATGAAAACGCTGCTCATGATTCCGGCATCGGCAAGCCTCGCCACCGCCACGGTCAGCTTCGCTGCCTGGCCGGCGACGTCGAGGCCGCCCTCGGTGGTGATTTCGTGCCGCCCTTCCGGCACCAGCATGGCCATCTGTGGTCCGACTTCGCGGGCGATGGCGACCATCTCGTCGGTCGCCGCCATTTCCAGGTTCAGCTTGATGTGCGTCATCCCGGCCAGTCGACGCACGTCGTGATCCTGGATGTGTCGCCGGTCCTCGCGCAGATGGATCGTGATGCCATCGGCGCCGCCCAGGTGAGCCTCGACGGCCGCCCAGACGGGGTCCGGTTCGTGGGTACGACGCGCCTGGCGGATCGTCGCCACATGGTCGATGTTCACGCCCAACTCGATCATAGTTCTTGCAACTCCATGAAGACCCGACGCGATTGCAGTGGCTGGCCGCCCAGATAGTGGGCGATCAGTTGCCGCATCAGTAGTTTGCTCTCGGCGAGCGTGCGTGGGTCGCCGTAATCGTCCGCGGCCAGATCGAGCAGCGTCTTCCCCGCGAAAGTCAGGCTCGGCGACACGCCGTCCGCTTCCCGAGCCTGCACCACGCCGCGTTCAGGTTGATACGCATACACGCCGTCCGCCCGCACCGGTGCGCCGCTGCCCGCAATTCGATCCAGCGCCAGCCCGTAGCCCAGTTCGCGCAGTAGGCTCTTCTCGAAGCGACGCAATTCCGCCGGCTCGGTCGCGCCGTGCGCCAGGGCCGCCAGCGCGCCGGCATATCCATCGAACAGCGCGGGATGGGCGTCTTCGCGGGGGAGCAGTTTCAGCAGCAACTCGTTGAGATAATAGCCGAGCAACAGGCCCTTGCCCATCAGTAACGGCAGGCCGCCCAGCCATTCCGCCCTGGCCATGGTCTTGACCTCGCCGCCGCCGAACCAGGCGAGTTCGAGCGGCTGGAAGCCAAGCAGCACGGTGCGCAGCGCCGAGCGCGGCCGCCGCGCGCCGCGGGCCAGGATCGCCACTCGGCCATGATCGCGGGCGAACACTTCCAGCACCAGGCTGGTTTCACTAAAGGGGCGCGCGTGGAGCAGAAACGCCGTCGCGCCATCGATGCGCTGGCGCTGCGCGCTCATTCGTAGCCGAGGCTCTTCAATGCCCGCTCGTCGTCGGACCAGCCGCTCTTCACCTTGACCCAGGTTTCGAGCCAGACCTTGCCGCCAAACAATCGTTCCATATCCTTGCGCGCATCGGTCGAGACCCGCTTCAGGCGTTCCCCAGCCTTGCCGATGACGATACCCTTGTGCGCCGGCTTGTTCACCACCACCGCCGCGTGGATGCGGCGCAGCGCGCCTTCCTGCTCGAACTTTTCGATCTCGACGGCGATTCCGTAGGGCAATTCCTGCCCCAGATTGCGGAACAGCTTTTCCCGCAACAGTTCGGCGGCAAGAAAGCGCTCCGAACGATCGGTGATGTCGTCGGCCTCGAAGGCTGGCGGCGCGAATGGCAGGTGACGCGAGGCCGCCTTCAGCAACTCGTCGATGTTCTCGCCGCGCTCGGCGCTGACCGGCACGATATCGGCAAAGGCAAACTCGCGGCTCGCCTTCTCCAGAAAAGGCAGCACCTCGGCACGGTCGGCGAGGCGATCGACCTTGTTCACCACCAGCACCACCGGGCGGTCCTTCGGCAGCATGCCGACGATGTCGCATTCACCGGCGCCCCACCGCCCGGCCTCGACCAGGAACAGCACGACGTCGACCTCGGCCAGGGCCTGGCTGACGCCACGATTCATCAAACGATTGAGCGCGTTGCGATGCTGGCGCTGGAAACCCGGCGTATCCACGAAAATGTACTGGCAATGCTCGGTGGTAAGGATGCCGTGGATGCGATGCCGGGTCGTCTGCGCTTTCTTGGATGTGATACTGACCTTGGCGCCGACGAGGCGGTTGGTCAGTGTCGACTTGCCGACGTTCGGGCGTCCAACCACCGCCAGGTAACCGCTGCGGAATTGTTCCGAAGACATCATGCCGTCGCCATCGCCTGGATGGCGCCCCGCGCGGCTGCCTGTTCCGCGTTGCGTCGGCTGCTGCCGGAACCCGATGACTTGATGCCCAGGCTGGGAATCGAGCATTCGACGTCGAACTCCTGCGCGTGCGCCTCGCCGCGCGTGCCGACCAGCACATACTGGGGCAAGGGCAGCTTGCGGGCCTGCAAGCGCTCCTGGAGCTCGGTCTTGGCATCCTTCGCCGAAGCGCGGGGGTCGACTTGGATGAGCAGCGGTTGGTAGAGGTTTTCGACCACGCGCCTGGCGTTGGCGAAGCCCCCATCCAGATAAACAGCACCGATCACCGCCTCCAGTCCGTCGGCCAGAATGGAGGGGCGACGAAAGCCGCCGCTTTTCAGCTCGCCTTCGCCCAGCCGAAGCAGATCGCCAAGTTGCAGCGCCTGGGCAAGATCGGCCAGCGTGTCCTGCTTGACCAGACTGGCGCGCTGACGGGACAGATCGCCCTCGCGCAGATGAGCGAAGCGCTCGAAGAGCAGCGTGGCCACGATGCAATTCAGCACTGAATCGCCCAGGAACTCCAGGCGCTCGTTGTGTGGCGAGCCGTGACTCCGGTGGGTAAGCGCCTGGCCAAGCAATTCCGGGCGGGCGAAGCGGTGGCCCAGCGTCCGTTCCAGCGCCGCGGCGGACATCACCGGTTCGAGGTACCCTCGAAATCGATCAGCAGGCTCACCGGACCGAACAGCGGAATCTGTCGGGAATACGCGAACGACAGAACCAGCTCGTTGCCTTCCTTGGTGACGTCGATGTCGGTACCCCTGATGACATCGTCGATCTGGTCGATATTGGCCCGCCGGTCGAAGGCCCGGCGAATTTCGGCGACCGACGCCGACCTCATGCTCGCATCGCCGGCGATCGCCTTGATACCTGCCATGATCTTGCCATAGTCGATCACATGCGGAGCAACCTTCATGCCGACGACGGCAACCAGCACGATGAGCAGTCCGGCGAAGATCAGTCCGGTGAGAGTCATGCCGCGCTGCGCACTTCTGTTGACGTTCATGTTCCGCCCTCTACTTGAACGAACCAATACGCTTCCAGTCACTGAAGTTCAACCATATGAAAAATGCCTTGCCGACCAGATTTCCGTCCGGTACGAAACCCCAGACTCGGCTATCCTGGGAATTGTCCCGATTATCGCCCATCATGAAGTAATGGCCGGGCGGAACCACGCAGGAGAAACCTTCGGCATTGTAGTGGCAATTGTCTCGATGCGGAAATTGCATCACGTGGGCGACATAGGGAGGCGCTTCGTCTTCGATCAGGGCTTCATGCCGCACGGCGCCGAGGGTTTCGACAAAGCGCGGCGTATAGAACAGCCGCTCCTTGTCCAGGTAATCGTCGCCACGATGGATGGGCAATGCCTCGCCATTCACCGTCAGGCGCTTGTTCCGATACTCCACCTTGTCGCCTGGCAGACCGACGACGCGCTTGATGTAGTCGAGCGAGGGATCCACCGGATAGCGGAACACGACGACATCGCCGTGTTGCGGCGAGTTGAGTTCCAATACCTTCTTGTTGATCACCGGCAAACGAATGCCATACGTGTACTTGTTGACCAGGATGAAATCACCCACCAGCAACGTTGGAATCATTGAACCGGAAGGAATCTTGAACGGCTCGACGAGGAACGAGCGCAGGAAAAAAACGATCAGGATCACCGGAAAGAAACTGGCGCCATATTCCACCCACCACGGGTCCTTGGCATCGGTTGCTCGCTTTTTGCGAAAAACATAGCGGTCCGCCAACCAGAGCGCGCCGCTGGCGAGCGTGAGCAGAAACAGGATCAGGGCGAAGTTCATCAATCGACTCTCAATACGGCCAGGAAGGCATCCTGGGGAATCTCGACGCGGCCGACCTGCTTCATGCGCTTCTTGCCGGCCTTCTGCTTTTCGAGCAGCTTCTTCTTGCGGGTGATGTCGCCACCGTAGCACTTGGCCAGCACGTCCTTGCGCATGGCCTTGACGTTCTCGCGGGCGACGATGGTCGAGCCGATGGCGGCCTGGATGGCAACGTCGTACATCTGGCGCGGGATCAGGCCGCGCATCTTGGCCGCCAGCTCACGGCCGCGATAGGCGGCGTTGGCGCGATGGACGATCACCGACAGCGCGTCGACCTTCTCGCCGTTGATCAGCACATCGAGCTTGACGACGTCAGCGGCGCGGTATTCCTTGAACTCGTAGTCGAGCGAGGCATAGCCGCGCGACACCGACTTCAGCTTGTCGAAGAAGTCGAACACCACCTCGGCCAGCGGCATCTCGTAGGTCACATGTACCTGGCGACCGTGGTAGCGCATGTCGATCTGATTGCCACGCTTGCCGATGCACAGCGTAATCACCGCGCCCAGGTAATCCTGCGGTACGAAAATCTCCGTGGTAATGATCGGCTCGCGGATTTCCTCGACCTTCTGTGTATCCGGCAACTTTGATGGGTTCTCGACGAAGATCTCCTCGCCGTCGCGCATCAGCACCTGATAGACCACGGTCGGCGCCGTGGTGATCAGGTCCTGGTCGAACTCGCGTTCCAGCCGTTCCTGCACGATCTCCATGTGCAGCAGGCCGAGGAAGCCGCAACGGAAGCCGAAACCGAGCGCCTGTGAAACTTCCGGCTCGTAGTGCAGCGAGGCATCGTTGAGCTGGAGTTTTTCCAGCGACTCGCGCAGGCCGTCGTACTGGTTGGCCTCGATCGGGTAAAGGCCGGCGAACACCTGTGGCTTGATTTCCTTGAAGCCGGGTAACGGCTCGGTGGCCGGTCTGTCCGCAATGGTAACGGTGTCGCCTACCTTGGCGGCCTTCAGTTCCTTGATGCCGGAGATGATGAAGCCGACTTCCCCGGCCGCAAGCTGGTCCTTCGGCTGCGACTTGGGTGCAAACACGCCGACCTGCTCGCACAGATGCACGGCCCCGGTGGCCATCAGCAGGATTCGGTCCTTGGCCTTGAGGGTGCCTTCCATCACGCGCACCAGCATCACGACGCCAACGTAGTTGTCGAACCACGAATCGATGATCAGGGCCTTCAGGCGACCACCGGGATCGCCTTTCGGCGGCGGGATGCGGGCGATCACGGTCTCGAGGATTTCATCGACGCCCATGCCGGTCTTTGCCGAACACGGCACCGCGTCGGTGGCGTCGATGCCGATCACGTCCTCGATCTCGGCCTTGGCGGCCTCGGGGTCGGCCTGCGGAAGGTCCATCTTGTTGAGCACGGGAACGACCTCGACACCGAGATCGAGCGCCGTATAGCAATTGGCGACCGTCTGCGCCTCGACGCCCTGCGACGCATCGACGACCAACAGCGCGCCCTCGCAGGCCGACAGGCTGCGTGACACCTCGTAGGAAAAGTCGACATGCCCCGGGGTATCGATCAGATTGAGGTTGTAGCGCTTGCCATCGCGGGCCTGGTACCAGAGCGCCGCCGTCTGCGCCTTGATGGTGATGCCACGCTCGCGCTCCAGATCCATCGAGTCGAGCACCTGTTCTTCCATCTCGCGGTCCGATAGACCACCGCAGCGCTGGATGATACGGTCGGCTAGCGTCGACTTGCCGTGGTCGATATGGGCAATGATGGAAAAGTTGCGGATGTGGTCCAAGGCAACGGCGCCATACGTTCAGCGCCTCGGGAGGTTTGAGAAGACGCAAATTTTATCGGAACCATCCCGAGTATTCACACAGTTTCGGTATATCGCCAAAAAGATGACAAAAAGCCACGGCCGAGCAAAGTCAGCCGTGGTGGCGCGCCGCCTACTTGTCGCCAACGCCCTTGATGGTGATGAAGGTCTGGGAGTCACCGCGCCGCACGAGCAGCGTGATGGTCGAGGTCTTGTCGAACTTCGACAGCAGGGCATTGAACTGCTCGACCGAGCGGATGTCGATTTGCGCCCCCTTGCTGACCAAGGCCAGGATGAGGTCGCCGGGTCGCAGGTCGGTGCGGGCACCGCCGTTGCGGACGTCCTCGACGATCAGGCCATGGTCGATGCCCAACTGCCGGCGCTGTTCCGCCGATGGTTCGCTCAACAACAGGCCGAGTTTGTTCGGCGTGCCTTTCTCGATGCCGCCTCCACCCCTGCGCGGTCGGGAATCCGCTTTCTCGTCGGGCATCTCCGCCACCGTGACCGTGATATCGCGCGCGGCACCCTTGCGCCAGACCTGAACCAGGGCCTTCGCCCCCGGAGCGGTCGAGCCGACGATGCGCGGCAGATCGCTGGACTGGGCAACCGCCTTGCCGTCGAACTTGAGAATGACATCGCCCGCCTCGATGCCGGCCTTGTCGGCCGGCGCGCCTTTTTCGACCGAGGCCACCAGCGCGCCCTGGGGCTTGGGCAGGCCGAAGGTGTCGGCCAGTTCCTTGGTGACTTCCTGGATCGCCACGCCGATCCGCCCGCGATTGACCTTGCCACCGGAGCGCAGTTGCGCCTGCACCTGCATGGCGACATCGATGGGAATGGCGAACGACACGCCCATGTAGCCGCCGGAACGAGAATAAATTTGCGAGTTGATGCCAACCACCTCGCCTCGCATGTTGAACAGCGGCCCGCCCGAATTGCCTGGATTGATGGCGACGTCGGTCTGGATGAAAGGAACAAAATTCTCCTGCGGCAAAGAACGCCCCTTGGCGCTGACGATTCCCGCCGTGACCGAGCTGTCGAAGCCGAACGGCGAGCCGATGGCCACCACCCATTCGCCCACCCTGAGCCGCTCCGGATCACCCAGTTTGACCACCGGCAAACCGCTGGACTCGATCTTGAGCAACGCAACATCGGTGCGACGGTCGCTGCCGATCACCTTGGCCTTGAACTCGCGTTTGTCGGTCAGCTTGACCAGCACTTCGTCGGCATCGTCGACGACGTGGGCGTTGGTCAGGACATAACCATCGGCGCTGATGATGAAGCCGGAACCGAGCGACTGGTTGCGGAATTCCCTAGGCATGCCCGGCATCTGGCGGGGAATGAATCGGCGAAAGAACTCGTAGGCCGGATCATCCTCGTCGAACTGAAAACCCGGATGACGGTTGCCCTTGATGACCTGGGTCGTGCTGACATTGACGACCGCCGGCCCCTGCCGCTCTGCCAATTCGGTGAAGTCGGGCAACTCCCGAACCTGGGCATGCCCGGCGACCGAGAACATCATCACGAAAAAATAAAGTAAGACACGCATATTCATACCGGTGCATTCCTGTGCAGTTGAACAACGACATCTTTGATTCGCATGGAAACCAACGGTTCCCTTGCCTGGCCGGCGCTGCGATCGACGAAACGCAGCGCCACCAGGGACAACAACAGACCCGCGACCGTGCCCGCCACGGCGCCGGCATCACCCGCCAAAGTCAGCCCCGACGCAGCGCCGAGCAGCATCAGCATCAACGGCAGGCCATAAGACCACAGTGTCGCCCGCAGCACGGCGCCCTCGGGCACGCTGACGATGACCCGCTGGCCGACGCGCGCACCGACGGTGTTGCGTACACGTTGCGGCGGACGCTTGGCGCGTCCGCCGCAACCGCCTTGGGCGCAGCTTGAACAGCCGCTGGCGACATTGACGTCCAGCCAGGCATGATCGCCATCCAGACGCATCACGACCGCTTCGTGCTCGGTCATGGCCGCATCATCTCCGTTTCATTTCGACGCCTTCGGCAAAGCGTCGCAGTGCCGAAGGCGGCACATCGCCCATGACGATCACCACATGGTCGGCGATCCGTCGCCGATAGCCATTGACGGCGCCCATGGCAAACGCGCGCGGCTCTTCGCCGCCGCGATCAGCACCGGGCTCGATAAACACCGAAATCGAGGCCAGACCATCCGAATAAATCAGTTGCAAGCCTTCCGGCGCATCGGCGCGCAACTGCCGCCTGGTCCCCGAAACACGGCGAAAACCTGGCAACGGCACCTTGAGCAGCCACTGGCCATCGTCGCCCTTGACATCGCTGGATCGCATCTGCTGCACGCGCCAATTCCCGCCTCTCGCCTCGAATCGGGCCTTGATGGCCTCGATATCCAGCGCCGCGCCATAGCGAAGCTCGGTGAAGGCAAAACTTTCCAGAACCTGGCCATGTTCGTCCAGCAGGCTGGCTTTCAACAGCAGTCCCGTCTGAGGATCGATCCAGAACTGATGCCCGTAGCGAAACTCGTCGCGTGGATCGATCTGGATCGACTGGCTTTCGACACCGGCGACCCGCGCCATCGCGCCCTTGCGAACATCGTAATACTCGGTCAGGCCGGCCAGGGCACCCGGCCGCAGTGTCGGGAACAGCGGCCGGGCGTTGCGCTGTTCGACGATGAGCATCCTGCTGTCGGGCAGGAAGCAGCGAACCTCGTCGTTGCGACGCATGACTTCGCGCGGACTGCCGTCGAGCACTTCCAGGCGTTCGAACTCGTTGCCGCCATCAATCAGATGAGTGATCCGCGACGTCTCGCTGCGCGACCCGCTCTGATAGACGAAAACCCCCGAATACGTCACCTTGTGCGCCGCCGTGGCCACTTTCTGAAGCAGTTGCAGCGCCTCGCCGGCGCCGGACTGGTGTTGCTGGGCCTGAGCCTGGGTGCCTTGGACGATCCAGGCAAGGCAGCCCAGCCAGACGAGGCGCGACGCGTACTTCATTGCCCGTTGATGAACGCCGATACCGTGCGGATATGCTGGGCGCCACCCTGCATGTGCAACCCCGGTGCGTTGGCCTGATGAGCCAGCAGGTATTCCTGATATTCGCCGAGCCCTTGCCTCGGCACCGCAACCGCGCTGGCGGGCGGTCTTTCCAGACGGACGATCTGCGAACGATCCGGCGAGGAAGCCTGCTGGGCAAGCGCCAGCCAGCCTACCACGGCCACACCGGCCATCGATGCGGCCAGGGCGAGCGCCGATCCCAGCCACCGCCGGCGCACCGGCGGTCTTGGCGCCAGCACCACCGGCTCGTCGGCGAGGGATTGCATCACCCTCGCCGTCATGTCGAGCGCCGCCGGTTCCTCGCGCCGCAGCGCGGCGCCGATCGAGTGGTAGTCGGCCCAGCGCCGGCGCAAATCGCTGTCGGCCTTGATGTCCGCCCACAGCCTGGGGACCTCGTGCGCCTCCAGTTCCCCGTCGAGCAATGCTGAAAGCTCCTTGGTCATTTCACCATCTCCTGTCCGGACCCGAATCCAGCAGAGGCCGCAACTTCACCGCGATCGACTCCCGCGCGCGGAAGATTCTCGATCGCACCGTGCCGATCGGACAATCCATCGCCTGCGCGATGTCTTCGTAAGACAAACCATCGATTTCCCGGAGGGTAATCGCGGTCCGCAGTTCCTCCGGCAACGCCGCCATCGCGGCGTTGACCGTGTCGCCAATCTGTTTGGTCATCAGCAGTCGCTCGGGCGTGTCGACATCGCGCAACAGATCGCTTTCGCCGAAGGCCTCCGCATCCTCGTTGTCAAACTCCGTGGTGGTTGGCGCCCTGCGGCCATTGGCAACCAGCCAGTTTTTCGCCGTATTGACGCCAATCCGGTACAGCCAAGTGTAAAACGCACTCTCGCCGCGAAACGACGGCAACGCACGGTAAGCCTTGATGAAAGCTTCCTGCGCGACGTCTTCGGCCTCGGCGGAATCGCGGACCAGTCGCGATATCAGCCGCAACAGTTTGCGCTGATACTTCGCCACCAGCAGTCCATAGGCCTGCTTGTCGCCGGCCTGGACACGCTCTACCAGTACCTGATCCGCTTCACGGTCTCCCATTGACGCTTGGCTTCCTGTATTGCCGGATCAACTTTCCGGAATCGATTCCCATCCCGTCGAAAGTATATCCCAGCATACCCGACCCATTCCGTCGGAGATCCGCGGCTCGAGACTGTTTCGCCAGCACTAATGACCAGTCTGGCCCGCGTTAGTTCCAGCCAAATTGCCGGTGATGATATATTCGACCGATCATGGCGTCCGAATTCCTGAAGCGCTTCGACGTCCTTGTTTTCGGCAGCGGCCTGGCCGGTCAGGCAGTGGCGCTACGGCTGGCCGACACGCATCGCGTTGCCCTGGTGACCAAACGCGCCATCGATGACTCGGCGACGGCGCGGGCGCAAGGTGGTATCGCGGCGGTGCTCAACGATGCCGATTCGATTGCAGCCCATATCCAGGACACCCTCACCGCCGGCGCCGGACTTTGCGATCCCCTGGCCACCCGCTTCGTGGTCGAGCGGGGGCGCGAGGCGATCGAATGGCTGATCGCGCAAGGCGTGCCTTTCACGCGCGGCGAGTCGGGCTACCACCTGACGCGCGAGGGCGGCCACAGCCACCGTCGCGTCATCCATGTCGCCGACGCGACCGGTGCGGCCGTCCAGCAGACCTTGACCAACAAGGTGCGCGGCCATCCCAACATCACGGTGCTCGAGCGGCACATCGTCATTGACCTCGTGACCGGAGCCAAGCTCGGTCTGAACGACAACCGCTGCTGGGGAGCTTACGTCCTGGATCTGGACGAGGATCGCGTCATGACGCTCGCGGCGCCGAACACCGTGATCGCCACCGGTGGCGCGGGCAAGGTCTACCTTTACACGACCAACCCCGATACCGCCACGGGCGACGGCATCGCCATGGCCTGGCGCGCCGGCTGCCGGGTCGAGAACATGGAGTTCATCCAGTTCCACCCCACCTGCCTGTACCACCCGGATGCCAAGTCGTTCCTGATCACCGAAGCAATGCGCGGCGAAGGCGGTCTCCTGCGGCTGAGGGACGGGACTCGTTTCATGCCCGATCACGACTCGCGCGCCGAACTGGCCCCACGCGACGTGGTGGCCCGCGCCATCGATTTCGAGATGAAGCGGCATGGCCTTGACTGCGTATTTCTCGACATGACCCACAAGGGCGAGGCGTTTCTGCGGGAACATTTCCCCAACATTCATGCCCGATGCGCGGAACTTGGCGTCGACATCGCCGCCGAACCGATCCCGGTGGTCCCGGCGGCGCATTACACCTGTGGCGGCATCAAGGTCGATCTGGCGGCGCGCACGGATATTCCGGGGCTGTACGCCATCGGCGAAGCCGCCTGCACGGGGCTGCACGGCGCCAATCGCCTGGCGAGCAATTCCCTGCTCGAATGCCTGGTGTTCGCCGAAGCCGTCGCCGCCAACATCGAGGCCCAGGCCCAGCAAACGCTCATCCCGCCGCGCCTGCCAGGCTGGGACGAAAGCCGCGTCGCCGACGCCGACGAGGAAATCGTCCTCTCGCACAACTGGGATGAATTGCGGCGTTTCATGTGGGACTATGTCGGCATCGTGCGCACGAGCAAACGGCTCCAGCGGGCGATGAACCGGATCCGTCTGCTGGAACGCGAGATCGATGACTATTACGCCAATTTCAGGGTTTCCAACGACTTGATCGAGTTGCGCAACCTCGTGCAAACCGCCCACCTGATCGTGCTTAGCGCCATGCGGCGCAAGGAAAGCCGAGGCCTGCACTACAGCCGCGACTTTCCGGACATGCTGCCGAAAACCCGCGGCACCGTGCTCAGCCCCTCGCGGCGGTAACCGGCCACCTCAGGGCAACCCGTAGTCTCCGGTGCCCGTCGCCGGCCAGACTGTCGGGCGGGAGCACGACGGTTCGTGCCCCCCGCGCCGTGGCCAGCCGCAAGACGATCAGTCCGCCAAGCACAACGGTCGTTCCCGCCACCATTGCCTCGAGCGGTTCGCTCGATCGATCACGAACCTGCGCGCGGCCATGCCGATCGAGCGTGATTTCCGCCGGTGGCGTCGCGATCAGTTGCGCCGTCAGCGATACCACCAGCGCGGCCCAGGTCGCGAATTTGATGACCGGCGGGATATCGGCGGGTATCAACGCAAGGCCCGCCAGCGCATGCGCGAGGCACAGCGCGACCATCAATAGCCACGACCGACGGACGGGAAGGTTGAGCGGCACGCTCGACAACGGCCGGGGAAAGTCAGACGCGGCGGAACGCCAAGGTGCCGTTGGTGCCGCCGAAGCCGAAGTTGTTCTTGATGGCAATGTCGATCTTCATGTCGCGCGCGGTATTGGCGCAGTAGTCGAGATCGCACTCCGGATCCTGATTGAAGATGTTGATGGTGGGTGGCGATACCTGATGATGCACGGCCAGCACGGTCAGCAACGATTCCAGGCCGCCGGCGCCGCCGAGTAGATGTCCCGTCATCGATTTCGTGGAATTGACGACCAGTTTCCGTGCCGCGTCGCCAAGCGCCAGCTTGATGGCATCGGTTTCGTTCTTGTCGCCCAGCGGTGTGGACGTGCCATGAGCATTGATGTACTGGACCTGATCCGGATTCAGGCCTGCGTCCTTGAGTGCGTTGAGCATGCTGCGCCGTGGACCGTCGGTATCGGGCGCGGTCATGTGGTAGGCATCGCCGCTCATGCCGAAACCGACCACCTCGGCATAGATGCGGGCACCCCGCTGCCTGGCCTGCTGGTACTCCTCGAGCACCACCACGCCCGCACCCTCGCCCAGCACGAAACCGTCGCGATCCTTGTCCCAGGGGCGGCTGGCCGTCGCGGGATCGTCGTTGCGGGTGGACAGGGCCTGCGCCGATGAAAAACCGCCGATCGCCAGAGGCACGACCGTCGATTCGGCACCGCCGCAAATCATCACGTCGGCGTCGCCATGCTGGATCATGCGCAGACCGATGCCGATGGTGTGCAGACCGGTGCTGCAAGCGGTGACCACGGACAGGTTCGGGCCCTTGACGCCGAGCAGAATCGACAGATTGCCCGAGATCATGTTGATGATCGTGCCGGGAATGAAGAACGGCGAGATCTTGCGCGGACCACCCGCCAGAAAATCGCTGTGGGTCTCCTCGATCATTGGCAGGCCGCCGATGCCGGAGCCGATATTGACGCCGATGCGATCGGCGTTCTCCGGGGTCACCTCGAGCCCAGAGTCACGGAAGGCCTGGATACCCGCCGCCATGCCGTAATGAATGAACACGTCCATGCGCCGCGCTTCCTTGGGCGAGAGGTACTCGGCCACGTCGAAGCCCTTAACTTCGCCGGCGATACGCGACTTGAACGCCGCGGCGTCGAAGCGGCTGATCCGGACAATGCCACTGGTGCCGGCGACGATGTTCCGCCAGGTATCGGCGACGTTGTTGCCCACCGGCGAAATGGCTCCCAGACCGGTGACGACGACTCTGCGACGCGACAAGGTGATCTCCAGGAACTTGAAGAATACCCGCCTTCTTCCTTCAAGGCGGACCGGTTACCGCCCGGAACTCAGGCTTTCTTGAGGTTGTTGTTGATGTAATCGACCGCCTGTTGAACAGTGGTGATCTTCTCGGCCTCCTCGTCGGGGATCTCGCACTCGAACTCCTCCTCGAGCGCCATCACGAGCTCGACGGTATCGAGGGAATCGGCGCCAAGGTCGTCGACGAAGGACGAGTCGATCTTGATATCGGCTTCGTTGACGCCCAGCTGCTCGGCCACGATTTTCTTGACGCGTTGTTCAATGTTCTCCATTTGTTGCTCCTTCCCTGAGATCGGGTGTGTAGTGAAAACTTTGCCATTTTACCAAAACCGGACTTGGCGCCGGTCCGGTTCCTCAAACCATGTACATGCCGCCATTGACGTGCAGGGTCACCCCGGTGATGTAGGCCGCCCCCGGACCCGCGAGGAAGGCGACCGCCGCCGCCACATCCTCGCCCTGTCCCAGCCGGCTGAGCGGAATGCGTTGCAGCAACGCACTGCGCTGATCGTCGGACAATGCCCGAGTCATGTCGGTGTCGATCAGTCCGGGCGCCACGCAGTTCACGGTGATGTTGCGGCTGCCGAGTTCCTGCGCCAGCGAGCGGCTGAGGCCCTCGACGCCGGCCTTGGCGGCCGTGTAGTTCGCCTGCCCGGGATTGCCGGACGACGCCACGACCGAGGTGATGTTGATGATGCGGCCGTGGCGCGCCTTCATCATGCCGCGCATGACCAATTTCGAGAGACGAAAAACCGCCTTGAGATTGGTCTCCATCACCGCGTCCCAATCGTCGTCCTTCATGCGCATGGCCAGGTTGTCGCGGGTGATGCCGGCGTTGTTGACCAGCACGGTGACGGCGCCGAAACGCTTATCGATCTCGCCGATCACCGCCTCGCAGGCAGCCTGATCGGTAACGTCCAACTTCGCACCCCATCCTTGCAGGCCCGCTTCGTCGAAGCCGTTCTGGATGTCGGTGGCGCCGGCTTCCGAGGTCGCGGTACCGATCACGGTGGCACCGGTGCGGCCCAAACCGAGCGCGATGGCACGGCCGATGCCGCGGGAAACACCGGTGACCAGGGCAAGTTGTCCAGCCAGTAACGTCATGTTCCACCCTTGGCCAATGCAAGCGCGGCCTCCAGTCCGGCAAGGTCGCTCATCGCGCCACCGGCCAAGCCGTCGGCGCAACGCTTGACCAGTCCGGCCAGCACCTTGCCCGGGCCGCACTCGAAGACATGGGTGACGCCCGCGGCCTGCATGGCGCGCATGGTTTCGACCCACCGCACCGGCGACGCGGCCTGCCGAACCAAGGCGGCGCGGATCGCGTCGGGCTCGCTGACGGTGGCGACATCGACATTGTTCACCACCGGAGTCAGGGGTGGCGACACGCCGACTTCCGCCAGCCGCGCCCGCAGTTTGTCGGCCGCCGGCTGCATCAGTGCGCAATGGAACGGCGCCGACACCGGCAGCATCACGGCGCGCTTGGCGCCCTGGCCCTTGCAAGCCTCGGCGGCGCGCTCGACAGCGGCCTTGTGGCCGGCGATCACGGTTTGCTCCGGGGAATTGAAGTTGACCGCCTCGACCACCTGCCCCCGGGCGGCGTCGTCGCAGGCGGCCTTCACCAGTTTGGCGTCAAGCCCCAGCACGGCCGCCATCGCGCCCGTTCCCGCCGGCACCGCTTCCTGCATTGCCCTGGCGCGCAATTCGACCAGCGGCACCGCGTCCTTCAGCGTCAAGGCGCCGGCCGCCACCAGCGCGGCGTATTCGCCCAGGCTATGTCCGGCCATCATGGCCGGTTGCGGGCCACTTTTTTCCTGCCATAACCGCCAGACCGCAACCCCCGCGGTCAGCATCAGCGGCTGAGTGTTGACCGTCTGATTCAACGCCTCGGCCGGACCTTCGTTGGCCAGTTGCCAGAGGTCGCGGCCCAGCGCGGCCGACGCTTCGTCGAATGTGGCGCGAATCACCGGGCTATCGCCGTAGGCGGTCATCATGCCCAGGGATTGGGAGCCCTGGCCGGGAAAAATCAGCGCGAATTTCATGGTCGAACCCTCAATATCTCAACAGGGTGGCGCCCCAGGTGAAGCCGCCGCCGACGCCCTCCAGCAGCACCGTATCGCCGCGCCGGATGCTGCCTTCCCGCACCGCCTCGTCGAGCGCGAGGGGAATGGACGCCGCGGAGGTATTGCCATGGGCATGAACCTTGAGAATGCACTTGCCCTCGGGCAAGCCAAGTTTCTTCGCCGTGGCCTGGATGATGCGCACGTTGGCCTGATGCGGGATCAGCCAGTCGATCTGGTCGCGGGTCATGGCCGCCGCGGCAATGACTTCGTGGGCGACCTCGGCCAGCACCTTGACGGCGAACTTGAATACCGCCTGACCATCCATGCGCAGCAGCGGATCGCCGGTCGGCTGGCCGCAGGCAAGATGGCCGGGCACGGCCAGTATCTTGTTGTAGCTGCCGTCGGCGTGCAACGCCGACGCCAGGATGCCCGGTTCGCCGGCCGCCTCGAGCACGACCGCGCCGGCGCCGTCGCCGAACAACACGCAGGTGCCGCGATCTTTCCAGTCGAGGATGCGCGAGAACACCTCGGCACCCACCACCAGGGCGCGGCGGGTGGACCCGGCGCGAATGAACTTCTCGGCGACACCCAGGGCATAGACAAAGCCGCTACAAACGGCCTGCACGTCGAACGCGGCGGCGCCGTTGCGGATGCCGAGTTTGTCCTGCAATAGGGTCGCCGTGCTCGGGAAAATGTAATCCGGCGTCGACGTGGCGACGATCACCAGGTCGATGTCCTCGGCGGCGCAACCGGCCGCGGCCAGCGCCCGCCGGGCCGCCTCGAGCGCCAGATCGGAAGAATTGACGCCGGGGCCGGCGATATGCCGCGTCTGGATACCGGTACGCTCGACGATCCATTCGTCGGTGGAGTCGAGCCCGTGCGCGGCGATCAACGCCTCGTTGCCGACTGGCGGGCCTGGCAGGAAACTGCCGGTGCCGGCAATCCTCGCGTACATCATGCCGCCACCGCGATGCCGTTGCCGGGATGAAGACGCGCCATGCGCGCGGCGATTTTCTCGGGAAGACTTTCGCGCGCCGCTTCGGCGGCGCGCTCCAGCGCGCAACGAAAAGCATAGGCGTCGGCCGAGCCATGGCTCTTGAAGACGATGCCTTTCAGGCCGAGCAGGCTGGCGCCGTTGTAGGCGCGGTGATCGAAGCGCCGCTTGAAGGCGCGAATCACCGGCAGCGCCAGCAAGGCCGACAGTTTGGTCAACAGGTTCCGCGAGAATTCTTCCTTGAGGCCGTTGGCGATCATCTGGGCCAGTCCTTCCGAGGACTTGAGCAGGACATTGCCGACAAAGCCGTCGCAGACCACGACATCGGCCGCGCCGCGCCAGATCTGGTCGCCTTCGACATTGCCGCAATAGTTGAGGCCGCTTTCCTTGAGCAGTTCCGCCGCCTGCTTGACGACATCGCTGCCCTTGATGTCCTCTTCGCCGATGTTGAGTAGACCAACGCGTGGACGCTCGCGATGCTCCAGGGACGACATCAGGAGCGTGCCCATGATGCCGAACTGGCACAAATGTTCGGCGGTGCAGTCGACGTTGGCACCTAGGTCGAGCACATAGCAATGCCCGTCGACCGTGGGCAGAATGGTGGCGATGGCCGGACGGTCGATGCCGGGCAGCGTCTTCAGCACGAAGCGCGATACAGCCATCAGGGCGCCGGTATTGCCCGCCGAAAGTGCTGCATTGGCCGTGCCGGCCTTGACCAGATCGACGGCGACCCGCATCGACGAGTCCTTCTTGTTCCGCATCGCGATGGCCACGGAATCGTGCATTTCCACCACTTCGCTGGCCGCATGGACCCGCAGTCGGCTCGCCACGCCGCCCTCGCCGCGCAGATGGGCGCGGATGTCCGGCTCCTTGCCGACGAGGATGGCGGAACAGTCCGGGTCGCGGCCGAGAAATTCGACGACTGCGGGAACGGTGACCGAGGGGCCATGGTCACCGCCCATGCAATCCACTGCAATGGTAATGGGCATCGTGAAAACAACCGGACGCCAAAACGCCCGGCCGCGCTCGTCTTGATGAACTACTCGCCCTTGCCCTTCAGAACCTTCTTGCCCCGATAGACGCCGGACGGCGATACATGGTGGCGCAGATGGACTTCCCCGGTCGTTGACTCGACGGCAAGCGGCGGATTGGACAGGAAGTCATGCGCCCGATGCATGCCGCGCTTGGACGGAGATTTCTTGTTCTGTTGTACAGCCATGGTCAAACTCCTTTCTTAAACTCGGCCAGCACCGCGAACGGCGACGGCTCACATTCATCCGGCGCCGTCGTTGGGGCGGCGCACGCCTCGTGCCGGGGCGCCAACGGCAGCGCCAGCAACACTTCTTCCTCGATCAGCGGCAGCAACGCCATGTCCACCTCGGCGACGATGGCATCGAAACCATCCGCGGCCATCTCGTCCTCCGGCCATGGTTCATCCCGCCGCACCAGCAGCAGATGAACCCCGACATCGAGCGCTTGGATCATTGGCTCGAGGCAGCGCTGGCAACGCAGACTCAACTGCCCCGAGACGCCGAGATCCAGCCAACACTTGCCCTCGTCATCACGGCGACCGGCGATTGTCCATGCCAGCTGCCCGGCCATCTCGGCGAGGTCGTCGGCCAGACGGGACAGCGCCGATACCTCGACACTGCCCGACAAACATCGTCCGTCGCGCGCGAACTCGATACCGTCGATCGCCGCCGGAACCGCCTGATCGGCCTGCTGGGCTGCCTGGAACACCATAAACGGTGAATGTTATCATGCCGCCACTTTTTACGTCAAAACAAAAAGATGCCGACGATCGTGCTCGCCTCCACCTCGCCTTTCCGCCGCGAACTGCTCGGCCGTCTGGGCTTGCCTTTTGAAGCCGTGGCGCCCGACGTCGACGAATCGTCACTGGTGGGCGAGTCCCCGGTCGCCACCGCCGAGCGGCTTTCGGTAGCCAAGGCTCGTGCCGTCACCCACCGCCACCCGGAAGCATTGATCATCGGTTCGGATCAGGTCGCCTATCTGGGCGAATCGCGCTTTGGCAAGCCCGCAACGCGACAGAATGCCATCGCTCAACTGCGGGCAATGAGCGGAAAAGCGGTGATTTTCCATACCGGCTTGTGCTTGCTCAATGCCGCCACTGGCCGCCTGCACCTGCGCGGCGTGCCCACCGAAGTCCGTTTCCGCGAGCTTGCCGACGCCGAGATCCTGCGCTACCAGGACAAGGAGAATGCGCTCAACTGCGCCGGCAGCGCCCGCTCGGAGGGCTTGGGCATCAGCCTGCTCGAGTACATGCGCGGCGACGATCCCAACGCCCTGGTCGGCCTGCCGCTGATCGCCCTGTGCGAGATGCTGCGCGCCGAGGGCGTTCAGCTTCCCTGATCGCAGCCCCCGATGGCGGGCACGCTCTACCTGATCCCGTCGGCTCTCGGCGAGCGTCCCTGGACGGATTATCTGCCGGCGGCCACGCAAGCCGTCGCCTGCCGGCTGCGGCGCTTCGTCGTCGAGAACGCCAAGACCACTCGCGCCGAATTGAAGCGCCTGGGCCACCCGCTGCCATTGCGCGATCTGGCCATCGAACAGTTGTCCGAAAGGCTATCGCCCGACGAGATCGGCCGCCTGCTGGCGCCACTGCTCGCGGGCGAGGATGTCGGCCTGCTGTCGGAGGCGGGCTGTCCGGGCGTCGCCGACCCCGGCGCGGCGATCGTCCGCCGCGCCCATGCCCTGGGTATCGCCGTCAAGCCGCTGGTCGGCCCTTCTTCACTGCTGCTGGCCTTGATGGCTTCCGGCCTGGAAGGGCAGCGCTTCGCCTTCCACGGCTACCTGCCCGCTCGCGAACCGGATCGGCAACGGCGCATCGTCGAACTCGAAGGGGAATCGTCGCGCCTCGACCAGACACAAATATTCATCGAGGCGCCCTATCGGAACGATGCGCTGCTGGCGGCCTTGCTGGCGGCCTGCCAGCCGGCGACGCGACTTTGCTTGGCCACCGATCTGACTACGGCGGAAGAAACCATCACCACACGCGCCATCGGCGATTGGCGACGACTGACTTTGCCGAAACTCGACCGGCAGCCAACGGTATTCCTGATGCTGGGGTGAGCGGCGGGGTCAGCGCCAGCTTAGCCGCGCCAACAGGTTGCTTGCCCCCTCGGCCATGTCGGCGCCGAATTGCTTGGCCAGCTTCTCGGCGAAATTCGGCTTGATCGTGTAATCGCGGATGTCCTCGGCCTTGAAGACATCGCGCGCAATCGACTCCATGCTGCCGAACTCGTCCGCCAGCCCCAGTTCCAGACTCTTGGCACCGCTCCACATCAAACCTGAAAACATGTCCGGTGTCTCCTTCAGGCGCGCGCCCCGGCCCTCGCGGACGACGGCGATGAACTGCTGGTGGATTTCGCCTAGCATCTGCTCGGCATGCGCCTTGTGCTGCGCATTCTGCGGTGAAAAGGGATCGAGGAAGCCCTTGTTCTGCCCGGCGGTGAGCAGCCGGCGCTCGATGCCGAGCTTGTCCATGGTGCCCGTGAAGCCAAAACCGTCCATCAGCACGCCGATCGAGCCGACGATGCTGGCCTTGTCGACATATATCTTGTCGGCCGCCGCCGCCACGTAATAGCCGCCCGAGGCGCAGATGTCCTCGACGACCACGTGCAGCGGGATATCCGGGTGCTTGCCGCGCAGCCGGCGGATCTCGTCGTTGATCATGCCGGCCTGAACCGGGCTGCCGCCGGGGCTGTTGATGCGCAAGACGATCCCGGCGGTGTGCTTGTTGTCGAATGCCGCCTGCAAGGCGGCGATCACGTTCTCGGCGCTGGCGTCGCCCTTGTGGCTGATCACCCCGGTGAGGTCGACCAAGGCCGTGTGCTTCTTGCCCTCGGTCAGTTCGGCGTCGCCCGGCCAATCGAAGGCGGCCATCAAGATGACGGTGAGATATGCGAAACCCAGCAACTTGAAAAAAATACCCCAACGGCGGCGGGCGCGCTGCTCGCGCAACGCTTCGGTCGCCAACGATTCGATGACCCGACGTTCCCAGTTCGGTTGGTGATATTCATCCACGGTGCGCGTTTCCTGCGTCAAGAAATGTCATGCCGAGTATATCGCCGCTGCTCAGCCATGATGCCTCAACCATGCCGCGAGGTCGGCGAGCACGTCGAAGCAGCGAAGCGGCGCCGCCGTTGCCAACGCCTCGCGGGGATGGGCCCCGTAACTGACGCCGAGCGCGCTGGTTCCGGCATTGCGCGCCATTTCGAGGTCGTGCGTGGTGTCGCCGATCATCAAGGTCAGCGCTGGCGGCACGCCGAGTTCGTCCATCAATTGCTCCAGCATTTGTGGATGGGGCTTGGAGTGGCACTCGTCGGCGCAGCGGGTGGCATGAAAGTTCCCGCCAAGGCCGCTGGCGGCCATCGCCCGATTCAGGCCAAGCCGCGACTTGCCGGTGGCCACCGCCAACAGGTGTCCCGCCGCCGCGAGATCGCGCACCAGGGACTCGGCGCCATCGAACAGTTTCAGCGTCTGGTCCTGGGCAAGATAGTGGTGGCGATATCGCTCGGCCATCTGTCGATAGCGGCCCTCCGCCAATTCGGGCAGCACATGGCGCAGCGCGTCGTGCAAGCCGAGGCCGATGACATGACGCGCCCTCGCCTCCGTCGGCGGCGCCAGGCCAAGGTCGACGGCCGCGGCCTGAATGCTAGCGACGATGGCGCCAGCGGAGTCCATCAGCGTGCCATCCCAGTCGAAGACAATCAACTCAAAACGCTTGCCCATGCTCCCTCGCTTCGTTGGCATCGATCCGCGCCAGAAAGCCTGCCAACTCCGCGGGCAGCGCCGCCTCCAGCTCCACGGCCACGCCGGTCAATGGATGCGGCAGCGACAATCTGGCCGCATGCAGGAACATGCGCTTGAGTCCCGCCTTTTGCAAGTTCCGATTGAGCGCGAAATCACCGTATTTGTCGTCGCCGGCGAGCGGAAAGCCCAGATGAGACAGATGCACGCGGATCTGGTGGGTGCGGCCGGTCTTCAGTTCAACCTCGACCAGGCTGAAGTTCCGCCAGCGCGCCACCAGGCGCACGATCGAATGCGCCTGCTTGCCCTCGTCAGACACAGTCACCCGCCGTTCGCCCTCGTCGGTCAGGTACTTGTGCAGGGGCAGGCGGACATGCTGCAGTGGATTCTTCCAGCGGCCCTTGACCAGGGCCAGGTAGCGCTTGGCGATGCCGCCGTCGCGGAACAGGTCGTGCAGCCGGGTCAGCGCCGAGCGCTTCTTGGCCACGACGAGCAGACCGGAAGTTTCCCGGTCGAGGCGATGGGCGAGTTCCAGAAACCGTGCTTCGGGCCGCGCGCGTCGCAGCTGCTCGATGACGCCGAAGCTGACGCCGCTGCCGCCATGCACCGCCACGCCGGCCGGCTTGTCGATGACGATCATGGCATCGTCTTCAAAGACCATGGCGAACTCGCGTGCCGGCGCGGCCGGCTTTGCTGTCGCTTGCGAAACGCGGATCGGCGGTACGCGGATCGTGTCGCCCTGCCGCAGCCGGTACTCGGCCGATATCCGCCCCTTGTTCACACGTACCTCGCCACTGCGCAGGATGCGGTAAATATGGCTCTTCGGGACGCCTTTGGCGACTTTCAGTAAGAAATTGTCGATGCGCTGCCCGGCCGACGCTTCCCCGACTTCCAGTAATGTTGCCGAATCTTTGCTTAAGTCTTTCATTTGAAATATACTGCGCCTCGGTTTGCCGTCCCGCGACGGCGTGCCCGGCGGCCCGAAGCGGCGTCGGTGGCGCCCTCCCGGAACGTTGCCATCCCCTCGCCGCTCACTCAGACGACGCTCGGATGACAAGAGGCAGCAGGGGTAGCTGGACATCTGTCGCCACCCTGCCTCCCGGAGCAGCCCCGAAGGGTATGTCGCTCGCCCGAAGCAGCGATACTACTTGATTGCGCGCACCACAGGCACAGACGATTTCCAGGCGCCGGTCTCCAGCGAGACCGGCGCCGGATACGAAAACAACGACAACCGTTTGCCGACAGGCTAATGACCCTGCCATCCATTCGTTTTGCAAACCTAGTCGCTACCGCTTGAACCGGGCGGTCGCTTCGTAACGATTGTCGTGCCCTGCCAAGCGCGCGGGAGCACACATGAAACGCATGCTGTTCAATGCGACGCAGGCCGAGGAACTCCGCGTCGCGATTGTCGATGGTCAGAAACTGATCGACCTCGACATCGAATCGGCCGCCAAGGAGCAACGCAAGAGCAATATCTACAAGGCGGTAATCACCCGCATCGAGCCCAGTCTCGAAGCCGCGTTCGTCGATTACGGCGCCGAGCGCCACGGCTTCCTGCCGTTCAAGGAAGTTTCCCGTTCCTACTTCAAGCCCGGCATCGACGCCGGTCGCGCCACCATCAAGGACGCGCTGCAAGTCGGTCAGGAACTGATCGTCCAGGTCGAGAAGGACGAACGCGGCAACAAGGGCGCCGCCCTGACGACATTCATTTCCCTGGCCGGCCGCTATCTCGTCCTCATGCCGAACAATCCCCGCGGCGGCGGCGTTTCTCGCCGTGTCGAAGGCGAGGATCGTCAGGAACTGCGCGATAACTTGGACCAGCTCGACGTGCCGCAGGGCATGAGCCTGATCGCCCGCACCGCCGGCATCGGTCGCGGCAAGGAAGAGCTCGAATGGGACATGAACTATCTCGTTCAGCTCTGGCGCGCCATCGAAAGCGCCGCCCACTCGCAGTCGGGTGCCTTCCTGATCTATCTGGAGTCGAGCCTAGTCATCCGGGCCATCCGCGATTACTTCCATGCCGATATCGGCGAAATCCTGATCGATACCGACGACATCTTCGAGCAGGCCCAGCACTTCATGGCCACGGTGATGCCTGGCAACGTCTCGCGCATCAAGCGCTACCGGGACGACGTGCCGTTGTTCTCGCGCTTCCAGATCGAGCATCAAATCGAGTCGGCCTATTCGCGGAACGTCACCCTGCCCTCCGGCGGCGCCATCGTCATCGACCATACCGAAGCCCTGGTCTCGGTGGACGTCAACTCCGGCCGCGCCACCAAGGGCTCGGACATCGAGGAAACCGCCTTCCGCACCAACTGTGAGGCTGCCGACGAGGTTGCCCGCCAGTTGCGTCTGCGCGACCTGGGCGGCCTGATTGTCATCGACTTCATCGACATGGAAAGCGCCAAGAACCAGCGCGAAGTCGAAAACCGGCTGCGCGACGCCCTGCATTACGACCGCGCCCGCGTGCAGATGGGCAAGATCTCGCGCTTTGGCCTGCTCGAACTGTCGCGCCAACGCCTGCGCCCGGCGCTGGCGGAAACCAGCTACATCACCTGTCCGCGCTGTACCGGCACCGGCCATATCCGCTCGACCGAATCCGCCGCCCTGCACATCATGCGCATCCTCGAAGAAGAGGCGATGAAGGAAAACACCGGCGCGATTCACGCCCAAGTGCCGGTCGATGTCGGCACCTTCCTGCTCAACGAAAAGCGTGTCGATATCGCCCGCATCGAAGTCCGCCACCGCATCAATCTCGTCATCGTGCCGAACCGCCAATTCGAGACCCCGCAGCACGAGATCGTGCGCCTGCGTCATGACCAGCTGAACGCCGAGGACATCACCATTCCGAGCTACCAGATGGCGGAAAAGAAGATGGAGGAGGCCTACCAGCCGCCCTCGGCGCAGGCGGAGGCAAAGCCGGCCCGGCCTGAAGCCGTCGTCAAGGGCATCACGCCCGATCAGCCGGCGCCGGTGGTGACCCCCAAACCCGAGCCGCAACCTGAACCCAGGCCCCAACCTGGCATCCTGGCGAAGATCATCGGCTGGTTCACCGGCGGCGCAACGCCGGCGGCGGCCGAGTCGGAAAGCAAGCCGGAGAAGTCGCCCCGGAAGGACCGCGGTGAACGCGGAGAACGGGGCGATCGCGAACGGGGCGAACGCGGACGGACGCGCCGCGAAGGACGCGAGTCCCGGGAGGGCAAGCCGGGGCGCGAGCAAGGCGAGCGGCGCGAACGTTCCGAAAACCAGCGCGGACAACAACCCCGGCGCGAGGACAATGTCGACGCACCCCAACCAGCCAAGGAACCGAAGGAGGCACGTCGCGGGCGCAATGACCGGAGTGAGCGGCGGGAGGAAAAACCGCGCGATGAACGCGGCGGTGAGCAACGCCAGTCCAGGATGCCGCGTTCTGAGGCTGCCCCATCCGCGCCGCCGGCCGACACTGCCGCGAAGGCATCGCCATTGGCGGACGTATCTTCAGCCGAAGCCACCGGCGCGCCGGAATCGACCGGCGAAGGCGGCGGGCGGAGGCGCGGCCGCGGAAGAGGTGGCCGAGGGCGTGGCGAGCGCCGCGACGAAACGACCGTCACCGACACGCAGGTTCCCGCCAGTGAGGTCCCGTCGGCGGTGACCGCCGCCGATCTGCCCGCGGCTGTCGAACCGGAACTTCAGCCGAGACCCGTACCATGGCCCGTGCCAATTGCAGCCGTGTTGGAGTTGGCAACGCCGGCGGAAGCACCGCTGCCACAATCCTCGATGCCTGAAACGCCGCCCGTCGTCCAGGCCGAGCCGATGGCAGCAGCGGTTGCCGACATTACCGTCGCACCGGTCGCCAGCCCTTCGGAACCACGCATGGAGGCGACCACCGCCGAACCGCCGCCGCCCATGCCGGATATTGCCGTCAATCTGGAACAGGCAGGCTTGGTGATGATCGAAACCGCCAGTTCCGGCAACATCGCACAGTCGACGCCGCTCGACGCGCCCAAGCTGGGTCGCAAGCCCAAGGCATCGGTGGCGATCGCCGACGAACCGCTGCAGATGATTGAAACCAAGCGCGATTAGCGGCGCCGGGGCGCCAGCCGACGGTGGTTCGCTTTCCTAGGGCTGGCGCTTGCCGCCCAGCGTGTCAAGAAGCCCGGCCGCCGCGTCCTCGATCAAGTCGAGGACGCGCTCGAACCCTTCGGGGCCGCCGTAATAGGGATCGGGTACGTCCCGCTCGCCGGAACGTCCGTAGTCGAGCATCAGCCCGAGGCGCCGGTGCTCCTCGGTCGGACATGCCCGTCGCAGCGAGGCGAGGTTATCCCGATCCATCGCCAGGATGTGATCGAAGCGAAGGAAATCGGCCTCCTTGACGCGACGCGCCCGCAGCCGCGACAAATCGTAGCCGCGCATTGCCGCGGCTTTCTGCGCCCGGACGTCCGGCGGCGCCCCGATGTGATAGCCGTGAGTCCCGGCGGAATCGACGTCGAGGTATCGCCGCAGGCCGGCGCGCTCGGCCATTTCCCGAAAAACGCCTTCGGCCGTGGGTGAGCGACAGATGTTGCCCATGCAGACAAAGAGTACTCTAACCATATTGGATTCGATCCGAATGCCGGGCCATGCGGAGAGCGGACTGCGGAGAATATTCAGCTTTCGGTAAGGTAGCCAGACCATAATCCCTGATGGAAGGATCAGCCGGAATTATGACTGAACTCCTGCCCCGGACGCACTGGCCTGGCGACGCGCGGGGCAACTCCACCAATTGACTTGCCATTGGAGCTTTCCGACATGAGCACACAGCAGCCCGTTCCGGCAACCTTGATCCCCGGTGATGGCATCGGCCCCGAAATTACCGAGGCCACCCTTCAGGTCCTGGACGCACTCGGCGCGCCCTTCGTCTGGGACCGGCAGATTGCCGGGGCAGCCGGTGTCGCTGCTTGCGGCGAACCGTTGCCGAAAGCCTGCCTGGACAGCATCCACCGGACGCGGCTGGCGCTCAAGGGGCCACTGGAAACGCCCGTTGGCGGTGGTTACCGTTCGGTCAACGTTCAGCTGCGCGAGGAATTCAAGCTTTATGCCAACTTGCGGCCGGCGCGCACCATCATCCCGGGCGGACGCTTCGACAACATCGACCTCGTTCTGGTGCGGGAAAACAACGAGGGCCTGTACATGGGCTACGAGCACTTCATCCCGATCGATGGCGATCCCCACGCGGTGGGCATGAGCACCGGCATCAACACCCGCCAAGGTTGTCGTCGCATCCTCCGTTTCGCCTTCGACTACGCGATCCGGAATGGCCGCAGGAAAGTCACCGTCGTGCACAAAGCCAACATCATGAAGGCGCTCACCGGGATTTTCCTCGAGACCGCGCGCCAGCTGCATGCCGACGAATACAAGGACCGGATCGCCTTCGAGGAAGTCATCGTGGACGCCTGCGCGATGAAACTGGTGATGAATCCCTGGCAGTTCGATGTGCTGGTGACGACCAACCTGTTCGGCGACATCCTGTCCGACGAAATTGCCGGGCTGGTCGGCGGGCTGGGCATGGCGCCCGGTGCCAACATCGGCGAGCATGCCGCCATCTTCGAGGCTGTTCATGGCTCGGCGCCAGATATCGCCGGCAAGGGCATCGCCAATCCGATCGCCTTGATGCTGGCGGCGGCGATGATGCTCGATCACGTCGGCCGAGACGATCTCGGTCGAGGCTTGCGCACGGCCATCGACCAAACTCTCAATATCGACAGTGTCAGGACCGGCGATCTCGGCGGCAAGGCCAGCACCCGCGAGTTCGCCGCGGCGCTGACCCGGCGAATCCTGGCATCCGGCTGATCTCGGCCAAAGTCAGCGGCGGCGGCACGCCGGCAGGGCGCTATTCGACCGCGCCCTGGCGTTTCAGATAGTCGGCGATCTCGGTGTTGCCCGACTTGCGGGCGAGGTTCATGGCCGACAGGCCGTCCGCATCGGTCAGGTCCATGTCGGCGTCCGCCTCGATGAGCAGCCTGACCACTTCCTGATGCCCATTGCGCGCCGCGAGCATCAGTGCGGTCTGGCGATTGGGTGCCCGTTTGTCCATATCCGGTTTCCTGGCGAGCAGCAAACGCACAACGTCGGTATGTCCGGCAAACGCGGCGTATTGCAAAGGCGACCATCCCGGCCCCGAGAGATCGGCGCCAACCTCGACCAAACGGCGGACGATGGGCAGGTGACCGCGCAGTGCCGCCAAGGCGAGTGCCGTATCGCCAAATCTATTGTACTTCATTGTGTTGGCGCGACTTCTTAACAAGAAATCGAGAAGTGCCTCGTTGCCGTTATTGGCCGCGAACATCAACAGCGTCGTTCCAGACGGATCCGATGTATTGGGGTCCATGCCCCGGCGCACCAGATCGACTACCTGCTCGGTCCGATTATCGCGTG
Source organism: Rhodocyclaceae bacterium (assembly GCA_016704145.1). Classification (GTDB taxonomy): domain Bacteria; phylum Pseudomonadota; class Gammaproteobacteria; order Burkholderiales; family Rhodocyclaceae; genus Fen-999. Next base: position 157,825 of record JADJAS010000003.1, read on the forward strand.
CCGAGATCAGGATTTCGTCGTAAACCCCTGCCCAGGCGGACGCGACGCCCGCCAGCCACAAGAAAAGTGGAAAAAGTCTAAGCGGCAGCGTGGTCCTGGGCACGATCACTCAGCGTCACGTTGAACAAACGACAGAAATTCCGGGTTGTCGCCTCGGCAAGTTCCTCGAACGCGATGCCGCGCAGACGAGCGATCGCTTCGGCAACATGGCGGACGAAAGCCGGTTCGTTGAGTTTCCCGCGATGCGGAACCGGCGCCAGATACGGTGCATCGGTCTCGACCAGCAAACGGTCGAGCGGCAATTCGGCGGCCACCGTCCTGAGGTCCAGCGCATTCTTGAATGTGACGATGCCGGAAAAAGACACGTGAAACCCCAGATCGATCGCTCGCCAGGCCATGTCCCGATCCTCGGTAAAGCAATGAAAGACCCCGCCCACCTCGCCCGCATGTTCCTCTTCGAGGATGCGCAAAGTATCGTCTCCCGCCGAACGCGTATGAATGATCAACGGCTTGCCCACCTCGCGAGCCGCCTCGACATGGACACGGAACCGCTGTCGCTGCCACTCAAGATCGCCGGCCAGCCGATAATAATCGAGTCCGGTTTCACCAATTGCCACGACCTTGCCGTGCCGCGCCAGTCGCACGAGTGTTTCCACTTCCGGCTCGTCGCCATCTTGGGTATCGGGATGCACGCCGACAGCGGCAAAAATATTTTCGTGTCCGGATGCGATTTCAAGCACGGCAGGAAATCGCTCCAAGGTGACGCCAGCGCAAAGCGCGGCACCGACGCCATTGACCTCCATCCGGCGCAGGATGACGGGCAAATCGGCGGCCAGTTCCGGAAAATCCAGATGACAGTGAGAGTCGACCAGCATGCCGCTCAAAGCGTGTGCGTCGGTCGCGACGAGCCGAGATGGGCCCCGAGGATGGCTTCGATCTTGCGTCGAACCGACTGCCCGCTTTCGTCGGCGCTGAACTGCACACCGATGCCCTGCGGCTTGTTGCCCTGCGCGCCGGACGGCGTCACCCACACCACGGTGCCCGCAATGGGCAGGCGGGCCGGGTCGTCCATGAGCGCCACCAGCATGAAAATCTCATCCCCGGGCAGGTATTCCCGGGTCGTCGGCACGAACAGCCCCCCGCGCTCAAGAAAAGGCATATAGGCCGCATAGAGCGCGGATTTCGAAGTGATGTTGAGCGATAGCACGCTTGGGCGCGCGCCCGCGGCGGGAGTAACCATCAGCCGCGCGCCTCCCTGCCGCCGGAAATGGCCCGCAGGTATCTTTCCGCCAGTTCTTCCAGATAGAGCCTTGGATTCAAGGGATGTGACGCCAATCCACGCATTTTCACGAGGTCATTGTAGCAACGTATCAAGCCGCCCACCGTCGCCTGCCCGGCCAGCTTGTCGATCGCGCGCGACCGATCCGTGAAATAGCGACCGCGACTGGCGAGCTTCCGCTCGACGAGTTCCAGTACCCACTTATGCACAACACCGATCAGGCTTTCCATCGACAACGCGGCCTCATCCTTGAGTTGCAACTGAAGTTCCCAGCGCGCGGCGAGACTCAACGGGTCGCTGCCGGGCTCGGCCAGGCTGGCGACGACGGCATTGAAGGCGGCGGTTCGCCCCGACTGACTTTCCGCCAGGGCCCGCAATGGCGCCCCCCCCACCCACGGAAGAAGTTCCAGCGCCTCCTTTTCGCCCATGCCGGTGAGCCATGCGCTTGCTTCGGCCAGGCTCGGTTTTGGCAACTTCATGACGCGGCATCGGCTGAGAATGGTCGGCAAGAGCGAATACAGTCTTGATGTAACCAATATAAAATAGACAGCTACAGATGGTTCCTCAAGTATTTTAAGAAGTGCATTCTGAGCTGCGACATTCATGGCCTCCGCCGGTTCAATGACAACAAGGCGAGCGCCACCCCGATGCGAACCCACGAAAACGAAGTCTTCCAATTCGCGGATCTGCTCGATCCGGATATGTTGGCTCGCCTTCTTCTTCTCGCCCATCGGTGCATCGCCGTCGGTCTCGACCTCGGATTCGGGACGCAGATAGCGGAAATCCGGATGGTTACTTCCCGCCAGCCAATGACAGGATGGGCAGGCGCCGCAGGCTACACCCGAAGTTGGGGATTCGCACAACATGCGGGCTGCGGCCGCCTGCGCAAAGGCGTGCTTGCCAATACCGGCCGGCCCCGCCAACAGCAGCGCATGCGGAATGCTCGCGTCAGATCGCCAAAGCCTCTGCCAGACGGCGTCGTGCCATATTAAATGTTTATTTTCAGAATATTGCAATTATTTCTTCAAGCGATTGTTGAATATCATCGATTGTGCCGGTTGCATCGATAATGCGAAACCGCCCGCAACTATCCTTCGCGCGGCGCAGATATTCGGCACGTACCCGCTCGAAAAACTCGCCCTGTTCCTGCTCGAACCGATCCAGGGCCCGATCCATCCCGACCATGCGTTGGCGCGCCAGGCCGGTCGGTACATCGAACAGCAGCGTCAAGTCGGGCTGAACGCGCAGGCCGTCGCCTCCCTCGCCGCCATCGCCCTGCACCCATCGCTCCAACAACGAGAGCTTTTCCCGAGCCAGTCCGCGCCCCCCGCCCTGGTAGGCAAAACTGGCATCCGTGAAACGATCGCAGACCACCCAATCGCCCCGGACCAGCGCCGGCTCGATAACGCACGCGAGGTGTTCGCGCCGCGCGGCGAACATCAGCAGCGCTTCGGTTTCAAGATGCATGGGCTCGGCCAGCAGCAGCCCCCGCAGTTTTTCGCCCAACAGGGTACCACCCGGTTCCCGTGTCTGGACCACGACATGCCCGCGCGAGCGCAGGCGGGTCACCAGCCACTCCAGATGGGTGCTCTTGCCGGCACCGTCCAGCCCTTCCAGCGTGATGAACCTGCCTCGCGTCAAATCAGCGCCCTCCGTCCCGTTTCTGGTATTTGGCCACGGCCCGATTATGCTCTTCCAGGCTGCGCGAAAAATGGCTGCTGCCATCGCCGCGTGCGACGAAATAGAGTTTGTCGGTCGCCGGGGGCCGCAGCGTCGCGTCGAGCGAGGCCAACCCCGGCATGGCGATCGGCGTCGGCGGCAAGCCGCCGCGCGTATAGGTGTTGTAGGGGCCATCGGCCAGCAGGTCGCGCTTGCGCAGATTGCCGTCGAACTTCTCGCCCAGCCCGTAGATCACCGTCGGATCGGTCTGCAGCGGCATGCCGATGCGCAAGCGGTTGGCGAAAACCGAGGCCACCATCGGCCGGTCTGCCGACTGGCCGGTTTCCTTCTCGACGATCGAGGCCATGATCAGCGCCTGATAGGGGCTGGCATAGGACAAGGCCGGATCGCGGCCATCCCACGCCGCCGCCAGGTGGCGCTGCATGGCCCGGTAGGCGCGCCGCAGGATCGCCAGATCGCTCGACTGCTTGGCGAATAGATAAGTGTCGGGGAAGAACAGCCCTTCGGCATGAGGCTCGGCAGCGCCGATCCGGGCAAGGATTTCGGCGTCGCTCAAGCCTCGCGTGTCGTGACGAACATTGGTGTCCGCATCCAGCGCCGCGCGCAGTTGCCGGAATGTCCGCCCTTCGACGAAGACGATCTCGGCCTGCGTGACGTCGCCGCGAGTCAGCTTGTCCAACAGTTGCCGGGGAGTGATGCCGGCCTCAACTTCGTAGCTGCCGGCCTTGATGCCGTTCGCCTGGCCGGTCAGGCGCCCGAGCAGCGATATCTGCCAGGGCCGAAAACCGAACCCGGCGCCGGCCATCTCCGTCGCGGCGGCACGCAGGCCGAGGCCAGGCCGAACCTCGAAGGCAAGCGGCGATTCCCGCAGTGGCACGGGGCTTTGCGCGAACCAGGCCAGCCAGCCGGCACATGCCGCCCCGGCAAACAAGGCAACCAGAAACAGACGAAGGACGAAGCGCATGAAAACGGAAGGAAAATCGGCACCCTATAATAGCGAAGCCTGACAGCGCAGGCCGACGACAACAGACACTGCCCACTCCGGAGAACCCCATGACGCAGGCGACAAAGCAGGATTGGCTGGATTTTCTCGCCACCCGGCAACTGAGTGGCGACGGCGAGCATTTCGGCAGCCCTGGCGCCGAACTCGTCGCCGCGCGCGACGCCACGGTCGTGGTACCGCTCATCGATCAGGATCTGATTCGCGCGTCGGGTGAAGATGCCTGCGGTTTCCTCCACAATCTGCTGACCAACGACGTCGAGAACCTGCCCGCCGACGGCGTCCGCTTCGCGGGTTTCTGCACCGCCAAGGGGCGCCTGCTCGCCACCTTCCACCTCTGGCACGACGGGTCGGACCTCCTGCTGGCCTTGGCCGCGGACATCCAGCCGGCCATCCTCAAGAAACTCTCGATGTACGTCCTGCGCAGCAAGGTCAAACTGGCCGACCCCGGGCTGGTGCTGATCGGCGTCGCCGGTGCGGACGCCCGGGCCGTCATCGACGCGCTGGCCGATCGCGCCCGGGCGGTGCCGCTCGGCGGCAACCGCCACCTGCTGTCGATGTCACCCGCTGCCGCGATGGAAGCCTGGCCCGATCTGGCCGCCAGAGCCACGCCGGCCGGCGCGGCCGCCTGGCGCTGGCTGGAAATCGCCGCCGGCCAGCCCCGCGTGGTCGCCGCGACCCAGGAAGCCTTCGTGCCGCAGATGGTGAACATGGAACTGCCCGCCGTCGGCGGTGTCAGCTTCGCCAAGGGCTGCTATCCCGGCCAGGAAATCGTCGCCCGCACCCAGTATCTGGGCAAGATCAAGCGTCGCATGTATCGAGCCAGGATCGACCAGGCGCTGCCGGCCGGCACCGAGGTGTTCACCGCCGAATCGGGCGACCAGCATTGCGGCGCGCTGGTCACGGTCGCGCCCTCGCCCGAGGGTGGGCATGAATGCCTGGTGGTCGTGCAATCCTCCGGTGCCGAATCCGGCGAAGTGTTCGCCGGCAAACCCGGCGGGCCGCCACGGCTGACTTTGCTGACACTGCCTTACGACGTGAGCTGAACCCGGCGGTGTGCCTCATCCTCGTCGCCTGGCGGGCGCATCCCGACTATCCACTGGTGGTCGCCGCCAATCGGGACGAGTTCTTCGCCCGCCCGACCGCCGCCGCCGCTTTCTGGCCCGACGGCGACATCCTGGCCGGCCGTGACCTCAAGGAAGGCGGTACCTGGATGGGCATCACACGCAACGGACGCTTCGCGGCGCTGACCAACTATCGCGACCCCGCGCTGGTCCGGGAAGGCAAGGCTTCGCGCGGACAACTGGCCGCAAGCTTCCTGGCGGCCACGGCCGAGCCGATGGACTGGCTCGCCGAACTGTCCGGACGCCGCGACGATTACAACCCGTTCAACATCCTGGTCGGTCATGCCGGCACGCTGGCCTGCCTGGAAAGCACCACGGGTACGGTGCGGCAGCTCGAACCCGGTGTCCATGGCCTTTCCAACCATCTGTTCAACTCGCCTTGGCCAAAAGTGGTGGCCGCCAAGTCGGCGCTCTCCGACGCGCTCGCGGCCCTGCCCGACGACGCGCCCCTGCTGGAAATGCTGCGCGACGACCGGCCGCACGCCGACGCCATGCTGCCGCGCACGGGCGTTAGCCTCGAATTCGAGCGGCTCCTGTCGAGCGCCTTTGTCAAGGCCCCCGGCTACGGCACGCGCAGTTCGACCATCCTCACAGTCAGCCGTGGCGACACGCCTGCGTCGACATGTCGCTTCACCTTCGACGAACAAACCTGGCTACCCGGCGGCAAACCGGGCGCGCGCTGCCGTTATCGCTTCTCGTCGCCGTCCTCGACGGCATGCTCGACGATATCGACGCGCGTGTAAGGGGGCACCAGATCGAACAGTTCGACGATGTCGCGGTTGCGCATGCGCACGCAGCCGATCGAGCCCGGCACGCCCATCGCCACCGTATCCGGGCTGCCGTGCAGGTAGATGTAGCGGCGCATGGTATCGACGTCGCCAAGCCGGTTGAAGCCCGGCTCGGCGCCGGAGAGCCAAAGGATGCGCGTGAGGATCCAGTCTCGATTCGGAAAGCGCGCGGCCAGTTCGGGCGTCCAAATTTCCCCGGTGGGCCGGCGGCGGACGAACACCGTGTTCGCCGGCATGCCGGCGCCGATCTTGGCGCGAATCAAATGGCGCCCTCTTGGCGTCTTGTAGCTGCCCTGAATTTCACCCGGGCCATTCCTGGCCGTCGAGACCCGGTAGCGGCGTAGCGGCCGGCCGGAATCGTCGAGCAGTTCGAGCGACTGCGCGGCGATGCTGACGCGGATGCGCATCAGGCGATCTCGGTGCGGGCGCGGCGCGCCGCGAAGAAGCCCGAGAGCAGCGCGCCGCATTCTTCGGCCAGGACGTCGCCTTCGATGTCGGCGTGATGGTTGAGACGTGCCTCGCCGAACAGATCGACGACGCTGCCGGCGGCGCCGGTCTTCGGATCGCGCGCGCCGAACACCACCCGCCCGATCCTCGCATGCATCATCGCACCGGCGCACATCGCGCAGGGTTCGAGCGTGACATAGAGCGTGGCGCCAGGCAGGCGGTAGTTGCCCAGCCGCGCGGCGGCGGCGCGCAAGGCCATGATTTCGGCATGCGCAGTAGGATCATGCCGGCCGATCGGCTGGTTGAAGCCACGGCCGACGATCTCGCCGTCGACCACCACCACCGCGCCGACCGGCACTTCGTCCAGCGTCGCCGCCTCGCGCGCCAGCGCCAGCGCCGCGCGCATGAAGGCCTCGTCCTCTGCCCTCAAGGCGCGCGACCGGCCACGACCGGCTGCCCCTCCACCAAAGCCGGATGGCGACGCTGGGGCACCAGATGCTCGTCCAGCAGGCTTTCGATGCGGGCGAATACCTCCAGCCGGGAAAACGGCTTCTTCATGAAATCGTCGGCCTCGATGCCGCTACCGAAGAACTGCTCGGTGGCATGCTCGTTGCCGCTGACCATGATGACGGGCACCGCCTGCGTCGCGGCGTCCTTGCGCAAGGCGCGCAGCACCGCGAAACCGTTCATGCCGGGCATGACGATGTCGAGGAAGATCAGGTCCGGGCGGCGCCGGCGGACCATGTCGAGGCCCGTGGCGCCGTCGTAGGCTTCGCCGACGATGTAGCCGGCCGATTCGAGCATGCGACGCAAGGCGACCACGATGGTCTTCGAGTCGTCGATGATCAGGGCGCTGGTACCGCGCCGGGCATTGACCCGCTGACGGGCACGACGGTCGATCGGAATCACCGCCGTCGGCCCCGGCAGCGGCGTACCCGGCACTTCCGGCTGGCCTTGCCCGAGCAGGGCGCGCAGACGATCGACGATGCTCATGGCCGTCCGCGCCCCGCTCAGCCGGGCTGCTTGAGTTGCGCCTGCGCGGCCGCCAGCCGGGCGATCGGCACGCGCGGTCCGGAGCACGACACGTAGGTCAGCCCCAGCCCGTGGCAGAACTCGATGGAAGCCGGGTGGCCGCCATGCTCGCCGCAGATGCCGATCTTCAACTCGGGCTGCGTGCCGCGCCCCCGCTCCACGGCGATCTTCATCACCTCGCCGACACCCTTGACATCGAGCACCTCGAAAGGATTGTCCTGCAGGATGCCCGCCTCGTTGTAGGCCGGCAAAAACTTGTTCTCGGCATCCTCGCGCGAGAACGAGAACGTAGCTTGGGTAAGATCGTTGGTGCCGAACGAGAAGAATTCGGCGGTCTCGGCCATGCGGCCGGCGCGCATGCAGGCACGCACCACTTCCAGCATGGAGCCGAACTTGTATTGCACGTCGATGCCATGGGTGAGTTCGACGATCTTGTGGATGCGCTCGACGAAGCTCTTGATGCGCTTGAGTTCCTCGACCGTCGCCACTTGCGGCACCATGATTTCCGGATAGACCTCGACACCCTCCTTGGCGCACAGCGCCGCCGCTTCGAGGATGGCCTGGATCTGCATGGAGTAGATCTCCGGATAGGTGATGCCGAGCCGGACGCCACGATGGCCGAGCATGGGGTTCACCTCGGCCAGCGCGCGCACTTTGCGCAGCGTCTTTTCCTTCTTGACGATCACGTCCTCCTCGAGGTGCGACTCCTTGAAGATGTCGAGTGCGTCGGTCAGGCGACCGAGGCCGTCGGCGTATTTCTGGTAGAGGCCCGGATTGAGCATCTTGAGGGTATCCGGCAGTTCCTCGATGCCCTTGATGGTTTCCTTCAGGTGGCGCAGATGGGTGATTTCCATTTCCAGTTGCGCGGCGGTCGGCAGGAACTCGTGCATCGGTGGGTCGAGCAGGCGCACCGTCACCGGCAGCCCTTTCATGGCCTTGAAAATGCCCTTGAAATCGTTGCGCTGGATCGGCAGCAGCCGGTCGAGCGCCGCCTGCCGCTCGTCCAGCGATTCCGCGAGAATCATCTCCTGCACGATCGGCAGCCGGTCGGTACTGTTGAACATGCGCTCGGTGCGGCACAAGCCGATGCCCTTGGCGCCGAAGACGCGCGCCTTGGCGGCGTCGTTGGGCGTGTCGGCATTGGCGCGCACTTGCAGCCGCGCCGCCTTGTCGGCCCAATCCAGCAGGACGTTCAGCTCGGCGGAGAATTCCGGCTCGACGGTCGGCACTTCGCCGGCATAGACGTGGCCGGTGCCGCCGTCGATGGTGACGACGTCGCCCTCGTGCAGCGTCATGTCGCCGATCTTGGCCTTGCGCTGGATATCGTCGATGTGAATCGCCTCGCAGCCCGACACGCAGGGCTTGCCCATGCCGCGCGCCACCACGGCCGCGTGGGAGGTCTTGCCGCCGCGGCTGGTCAGGATGCCCTGGGCCTGGAAGAAGCCGTGGATGTCCTCGGGCTTGGTCTCCTCGCGCACCAGGATGATCTTTTCGCCGGCCCGGCCGCGCGCCTCGGCGGTGTCGGCGTCGAAAACGATATGACCCGAGGCCGCTCCCGGCGAGGCCGGCAAGCCCTGCGCCAGGCTCTTGCCCTTGAAGTTGGGCGACAGCTGCGGCACCAGCAGTTGTTCCAGCACGGCCGGCTCGACGCGCAGCAGCGCCTTCTCGCGCGTGATCAGCCCTTCGTTGGCCATTTCCACCGAGGTGCGCACCATGGCACGGGCGTTCATCTTGCCGTTGCGCGTCTGCAGGCAGTAGAGCTTGCCTTTCTCGATGGTGAATTCGAAATCCTGCACTTCCTTGTAGTGCGACTCCAACCGGTTGTGCAGTTCCATCAGCTGCGCATAGATTTCCGGCATCTCGGTCGACATCTCGGCGATCGGCTTGGGTGTGCGGATGCCGGCGACGACGTCCTCGCCCTGGGCATTGACCAGATATTCGCCGTAGATCTGGTTTTCGCCATTGCCCGGATTGCGCGTGAAGCCGACGCCGGTACCCGAATCATTGCCCATGTTGCCGAAGACCATGGTGCAGATGTTCACCGCCGTGCCGTTGGCCATGGCCGGCGTGATCTTGAACTGCTTGCGATAGTCGATGGCGCGCTTGCCGTTCCAGGAGCGGAACACGGCCTTGACGGCGATTTCCAGCTGTTCGTAGGGGTCTTGCGGGAACGGCTTGCCGGAGTGACTGTGGACGATGGCCAGGAAGGTTTCGGACAGTTCCTTCAGATGCTCGGCCTTGAGATCGACGTCCTGCTTGGCGGCGTAGCGGGCCTTGAGTTCCCCCATCTTGCTGTCGAAGTGTTCGTCGGCAATGTTCAGCGCGATCTTGCCGAACAGCTGGATGAAGCGCCGATAGGCGTCCCAGGCGAAGCGTTCGTTCTTGGTCTGCTTGATCAGGCCCTTGATCGATTCGCCGTTCAGCCCGAGGTTGAGGATGGTATCCATCATGCCGGGCATGGACATTGCCGAACCCGAGCGCACGGACACCAGCAGCGGGTTGTCGTTGGAACCGAAGCCCTTGCCGGTCTTCTTCTCCAGGTCGGCCATGTACTGCTTGACGGTATCCCACAGGCCATCGGGCAGGTTGCCTTTCTCGAGGTAGGCCAGACACGCCTCCGTACTGACCGTGAAACCCGGCGGCACGGCGAGCCCGATCTGGGTCATTTCGCACAGATTGGCGCCCTTGCCGCCCAGCAGCATTTTGTTCTTGCCATCGCCTTCCTCGAAGGCGAAAACGAACGTCTTGGTCATGACACGCTCCATGGAGTTTGCGAAAAACGGAATTAATACGAAAACATAACAGAAAGGGTCGCCGACGAGTTGTCTTGGGTCAAGACCAACCGGCCGGCCGGTTTTCAAGCAGATCGTCGGCCAGCCGGCGCACCGCGTCGCGCTCGGCGGCCGCGGCGAAGAGCGGCACTCGCGACCGGCACTGGTCCGCGAGCTCCGCCAGCAGCCCAGATCCGGCGTACCGCCAAGGCTGACTTTCGCGGCAGCGCCCGAGCAGGTCGGCCAAGGCCTCGGCATCGCCGCAGGGAAAGTAGCCTTGGTAGTGCTCGCCGAGCATGCCGACGTTGCCCTCGATGCGCGAGGCCAGCACCGGCGTGCCGCAGGCCACGGCTTCCATGACCACGTGGGCGCCGCCTTCCATCCGGCTGGCATGGATCAGCAGGTCGGCCCGCTGGATGCGACGCCGCGTTGCCTCGTGCGGCAGGCTGTCCAGCCATCGGTAGTGGCCGACCGCCGCCATCGTCGCCCGCGCCTCGTCGCCGAGTCGCGCGTCCAGCGCAGCGCCGACATGATCGATCAGGATGTCGGAGCGGCCCGCCAGCAGCCGCGCGACGGCGAACAGCGTTTCGGGCGACTTCTCCTCGCGCAGGTGGCCGACCATCAGCGCACGCAGGCGCCGGTACGACTTCGGCAACGTCATCCGGGTGGTGGTGGATTGGAAGATCACGCACGCCTTGGCGCGAAACTCCGCCGGCAGCGCCAACGGCCCGCGTTCCTGCAGCACGATCAGCCGCGAAGCCAGCGCCAGCGAGCGCCGCGCGGCGGCATCGACGTCGATATCGCGGTAGAGGTCGGTGCCGGTGAGCACCGCCGCCAGCCGCCCTCCGCCATGGCGCGCGTGCCAGGCGGCAATCGACGCCGCCGAGCGCCGTGCGTGCAACGCGATCATCGCCGCGTCACCGGCCGCATCGGCATCCGGCCACGTCTTGACCAGCCGCACCGGGTAAAGTGGCGACAGGAAGCGCCGCCAGCGCCACGCCGTCTGCCAGTTGCCGTTGTTGGCATCGGCCAGCGCCGGCGTGACGATCACGATCCGTCCGGAGGTTCGTTTCATGAGCACCGATTATTCCATTGCCCGCCTCGCCCGTGGCGAGGACAACGCCGATTCGGCCGCGTTCCTGGCCACCGCGCTGCAGGACGCTCGCCGCCGCACGCTCGACCTGCTCGACGCCTACGTCGTGAAGCTCGGCGAGAAGTTGCGCATCCCCTATTCCCCGCAGCTCAACCCGCCGATCTGGGAAGTCGGGCATGTCGCATGGTTCCACGACGTCTGGATCGCCCGCAATCCCCAGCGCCAGCTCGGGCTCGACGCCGACCCCGCCTGCGCCCGGCCGGCCGGACACATGACCGGCGCCGACGCCCTCTACAACTCCAGCCTGGTCAAGCACGCGACGCGCTGGAGCCTGCCGCTGCCCGACCTGGCGGCCACGCGCGGCTACCTCGACGCCAGTCTCGCCGAGACGCTGCAACTTCTTGCCGACGATGCCGCGGCCGGACGCGATCTGTACTTCTACCGCTTGAGCCTGTTTCACGAAGACATGCACGCCGAGGCCGGCACCTACATGGCCCAGGCCCTCGACATTCCCCTGGCCGCGCATCTGCGTCCGTGGCAACGCCCCCTGCCCGCGCATGCCGAACTCGCCCTGCCGGCAACGACCTGGCGTCTGGGTCATGCAGGCGCCGGCTTCGCCTTCGACAACGAGTTGCCGGCCCACGCGGTCCGCATCGACGCCTTCGCCATCGACAGCGTGCCGGTCAGCTGGCGGCGTATTGTTCCGGCCATCGAGGCCGACGCCCTGGCCATGCCGCGTTACCTGCGCAAGGCGCGCGGCGAATGGCAGGCACTGCGGTTCGGGGCCTGGGAACCGCTAAACCTGGACGCGGCGGCCGTTCACCTCGGCTGGGACGAGGCCATGGCCTGGTGCCGCTGGACGGGCCGGCGGCTGCCGACCGAAGCCGAATGGGAATACGCCGCGCACGTCGCGACCGGATTCGCGTGGGGCGAGGTCTGGGAATGGACATCGAGCCGCTTCGCGCCATTCGACGGATTCATGTCCCATCCCTACCGCGACTACTCGCGCTTCGGCTTCGATGAGCATCGCTATGTGCTGAAGGGCGCCAGCCGCGCCACCGACCCGCGCATGGCGCATCCGAAATACCGGAACTATTTCACGCCCGAACGCAACGACCTGCACCTGGGGTTCAGGAGCTGCGTTTTGTGATGCTCAACCCTGCCGGCCGCGCCAAAGCAGGCAGGCGGCCAGCGCGAGCGCCGCATAGTTGGCGAGAAGGAACCATGGCGCGTTCCAGGCAATTCCGTCGAAACCCTTTTGCGTAATCGGATAAAGCACCGGCGATGGGTAGTACTCGGCCGAGTGGGTAAAGACGTCGATGCCGACGTGGAGCCACCAGCCGGTAAGCGGTACCACGAGCACACGCCACCATTCCGGCCGACGCGACAGCAGCCAGCCAATAGCCGCGGCGATCAGCGCGCTGTGCATCATGCAGTGCAGGTGGTGCGCGGCTTCGGTGACCAAGACCGGCATTGCCGGCTCCGCGCCGGGCATGGCGAAGGCGTAGGTGGCGAGAGCCGCCGCCGTGCCGCCGCCGAAAACGGCCCAGCCGGCCACCGGCAGAAGATGGACGACATCAGGCAGCATCCCCAGAACAACGGCGCCGGTTATCTGCTTGCGACTCACCGGCCGCTGCCGTCCCAGCCATACGGCGCCGAGGCCCGCCCACAGTCCGTGCGCAACGATGTCCATCAACGCCATCCGATCCTTGTAGCTGCTCGCGATCCATTCGAGCGGTTTTTCTTTATCGAATATGAGGACAGTTTATACGTAACACTGCGCGCGCGCCGAAAGTCAGGCATGGCGGCACGCCGGATCGCGAACCTTCAGGCGAAGACGGCGAACACCGCGAACCAGCTGGCGTCATCGGTCCAGTACCGCGGTTGCGCAAAGCCAGCACGCTCCAGCAGCGCCGCGAAATCATCGACGCGCCACTTGTAGGAATTCTCGGTATGGATGCGCTCGCCCGCCGCGAAGTGCCGTTCGCCGCCGTTCCAGCGCACGCGCGCGTCGCGCACCGCCTCGAGGTGCATCTCGATGCGCGATGCCTCGGCATTGAAGAACGCGACGTGGCGCCAGTCGGCAATGGCGAAATCGGTGGCGGCTAGCCGATTGAAATGCAGCAGCAGGTTGCGGTTGAAGGCCGCCGTGACGCCGAGCGCATCATCGTAGGCCGACTCGAGTACCTCGGGCGGCTTGACCAGGTCCACGCCGATCAGCAGCGATCCGCCCTGGCTGGCGGCCCGCGCCTGCCGCAGCAAAGCCAGAGCCTCGTCGGGCGTGAAGTTGCCGATGCTGGACCCGGGATGGAACAGGGTTCGCGGACCTTCGCCGACCTCGGCCGGCAGCCGCAGATCGCTCGAAAAGTCGAGCCCGACGCCGAGCATCGCCATGCCCGGATGCAGGCGCTGCAGATTGCCCAGCGACTCGCGCAGATAGTCGACCGAAATATCCACCGCGACGTAGCGCTTCACGCCGAATGCCTCGAACAATCGCGCCGCCTTCTCGCAGTTGCCTGCGCCAAGATCGACCAGCGTGCGCACCGGCCCGAGCACATCGGCCATCGATGCCATTTCGCGCGTGAAGATCGCCGCCTCGGTGCGCGTCGGATAGTACTCCGGCAGTTCGGTGATCGCCGCGAACAACCGCGACCCGAGCGCGTCGTAAAGGAACTTCGGCGCAATGCCCGCCCGCGGCGCCATCAGCCCGGCGAGGAGTTCCCGCCGGATCGCCGCCGGATCGTCGTGCGCGATCTGGATCATGCGCGGCGGCTTCACCGTGCCGCTCCCATGCCGCCAACCGCGGCGACAGGATCAAGCGCGGGATTCCGCCCCTGCCAGTCGGGATCGTCGAGCACCCCGTCCGGATGCACACAGGGCGTCGGCCAGCCCAGCAAGGCACTGGCGGCTTCGCAGCGCGCCCGCAACTCCCGCGCATCGCGCCCGCCCAAGTGCAGGATGCCGTAGCGGTAGCTGCCCAGCCACTTGAAGTCGCGCGCGATCTGCCCGGTCGTCTTGGCGAAGGCAAACAGCATGGCGTCGGGAAACCGCTCCGCCAGCGCACGCTCGCGCGCCGCCGTCGGCATAAGCGGGCGCGCCGACGGATCGAAGCTGCGATAGACGAAGCTGGCCGCCACGCCGGCGGTCGAAGGCAGCCTGGGCAACTCGGCCGGATCGCGACCGTACGCCAGTTCCAGTGCGACGCGATGCAGATCGATGCCGTCGACGCGCTGGTAGAGATCGGAGAACTGCGAGGCCATGCGCGGATTGAACTCGATGACCGTCAGGCGATCATGGCTGGCGTCGTAGAAGAATTCGAGGTTGAACAGGCCGTGGGTGAAGCCCGCCGCGCGCAGAAAGCGCGTCGCCACGTCCAGCGCCTTGGCCCGCCCCGCGGCCGGCAAGGCGCAGGGATAGCCGAAGCGCATGAACGCCTGTGTGCCGGGGTACATCACCGACTCGACGAAGCCGAGCGGCCGCAATTCGCCGTTGAACACATAGCCGTCGAGGTTGTACTGCAAGGCTGCGACTGGCTGTTCCAGCAGCATGCGGTGGGCGCTGCCGGCCTCGGGCAGACGGGCCCGGGCGATGCGGTCGAACGGCTCGACCAGATGGCGGATCACCCACAGCTCCCAGGGACTGAAGCGCACCAGCGCCGCGAGTTCCTCCCGATTGCGCACCGTGCGCGCCAGCACGGAAAACGCCGCCTTGACCGGCTTGACGAACACCGGGTAAGCGATGTCGTGCGGCACCGGCTCGCCGTAGCGCGACGACAGCAGGTCGAAACCGGCATTGGCGTCCGGCGCGATGTCCCGCAGCACGCGTCGCATATGGAGCTTGTGCTGGCAGGCCAGCACCGCCGCCACCGGCGTGCCCGGCCAGCCCATGCGCTCGGCCAACAGCGCGGCGGCCAGCGCGCCGAACTGCTCGTGATTCGATGTCACCGCCCGCCAGCCCCGCCTTTTCGCCTTGCCCGCCAGGCGGTCGACCAGGCGTTCCAGGTCGAAACCGGCGAGCCGCGCGTTGCTGGGGAAGCTGAACAGGTCGAAACCGACGCTGTCGAACGGAAACTCGCGCCGCCAGCGATCAAAGCCAAGGCTATCCCAGTCGTAATTGAACAGCACGAGGGTGCGGGGCGGCGCCGCGGATGAAGCATTCATCGTAACCATTACATCATGAATCGGCCAGGGGCGGCCGCGCTCGGGCATCGACAAGGCCCGGGGGATTACCTAAGATGCGTCGCTTGTTCCGCCCTCCCCGCGCCGTCCATGAGCGATACCGTCGCGAACCCGGGTCTCCCGCCCGATAAACCCGATTCGACCTTGCCCATCGTCGCGATCTACGCTGTGTTCGGCGGCCTGTGGATTCTGCTGTCCGATCGATTCGTGGCCGCACTGTTTCCCGACCCGGCGGAGGCGCTCCGGGTCGGCCTGATCAAGGGCTGGCTGTTCATCGCGGTCACGGCCCTGCTCCTTCACATGCTGATCCGCCGGCTGACCACCCGCCTGCACACCGCCTATCGGCATGAAATCGAACTGCATGTCGAGCAGCAGCGTTCGCTGCGACTGCTCGCGGCCATTGCCCGGGCGTCGCAGGACGCCATTTTCGCCAAGGATCGGCAAGGCAAGTACACGCTATTCAACGAAGCGGCCTGTGCCGACGCCGGCAGGACGCTCGACCAGGTGTTGGGACGGGACGATATACAGGTGTTTCCGGCACAGGCCGAACTACAGCAGGCGAGCGATCGCCAGCTCATGGCCGAAGGCCGGCTCGATACGGTTGAATTGACGATCGACACGGCGCAGCGAGGTCGCCGGACCTATCTGATCACCAAGGGTCCACTGCGCGACAACGATGGCAAGGTCACGGGGGTTTTCGGCATCTCCCGCGACATCACCGAGCGCAAGCGGGCCGAGGAAGAGTTGCGCGAAAACGAGGCGCGCTTTCGCGCCCTGGTCGAACAGTCGGCGGTCGGCATCTACATCATCCAGGACAACCGCTTCCGGTATGTCAATCCCCACCTGGCCAAACTGGCCGGCTACGGCTCGCCGGACGAGATGATCGCTTCGGGCAGCATTCTCGATCTAGTGGCACCCGAGCAGCGGGATTTCGTCACCGAGAAAATGCGCCAGCGCATGGCCGGCGCGGGGGCGGAATCGAATTACGAGGTGACGGGCATCCGCCGGGACGGCGTCCGCATCGAGCTCGATCTCTACGGCAACTTCCTGGTGCATGAAAATCGCCCGGCCATGATCGGACTGGTGATCGACATCACCACCCGCAAGCGCGCCGAGCGCGAACTCAAGCAGCGCAACGAAGAACTCGAGCGGATCAACCGCGCGATGGTCGGCCGGGAACAGGTCATGATCGAGATGAAGAAGGACATCAACCGGCTGTCGCGGCTGCTCGGCCAGGAAGAACCTTACGATCTCGGCTTCCTCGACGAAGCCGCGCCGCGGGACGACGCCGGATCATGAGCACCACGCCCCAGGCAGCCGCCACGCCCCGCGGCCAGGCGCCGGACTTCGAGGCGCTATTCGGCGGCGCGGCGACCGCGCTGGCACTGATGTCGATCCATGGCCGCTGGCTGCGCGTCAATCCGGCGCTGTGCCGACTGCTCGGCTATCCCGCCACTGAACTGGAAGACATGGATAGCCAACACATCGTGCACCCGGTCGATTTGAATGGCTATCTGAGCCATCTGCTCGGGCGCGGCCTGGACGAACCTGGCAACCCGGCGATCGAATTGCGGCTGCAGCACAAGGATGGCTATCCGATCCAGGCGCGGATGACGTTCGCGCCCGGCGGGGCCGGATCCGCGCCGGAAAGTTTCATCGTCACGGTCGAGAACCTGCAAGCGGCCAAGATCAGCCAACGGCATACCGATGACGCGCAGGCGGCAATCGCGCGCGAACAGCGACAGACCCGGCTAGCGCTGCTCAGCATCATGGAGGACGCCCTCGCCTCCCGGCGCAAGGCCGAGGAGGCCAACGATGCCCTGCGCAAGTTGTCGCGCGCCGTCGAACAGAGTCCCGACAGCATCGTCATCACCGACCTCGATGGCACCATCGAGTACGTCAACGATGCCTTCGCCACCATCACGGGCTACCCCCGGGAGGAATGCCTGGGGCGCAATCCCCGCATCCTCCAGTCCGGCCGGACGCCACGCGAAACCTACGCCGCCATGTGGCGGACACTGGGCATGGGACAGCCCTGGAAAGGCGAGTTTCTCAACCGCCGCAAGGATGGCGCCGATTACGTCGAATTCGCCGTGGTCGCGCCGATACGGGAACCCGGCGGCCGGATCAGCCATTACGTCGCCGTCAAGGAGGACGTCACCGAGAAGAAGCGCATCGGCCAGGAATTGGACGCGCACCGGCGCCATCTCGAGGAACTGGTCGACAGCCGCACGGCCGAGCTGGCCCAAGCCAAGGCGGTGGCGGAATCGGCCAACGAGGCCAAGAGTTCCTTCCTGGCCCACATGAGCCATGAGATCCGCACGCCGCTGAACGCCATCGTCGGCCTGACCACCCTCATGCGACGACACGACATGCCGGCGGAGCAGCTCGCGCGGCTGCAACAGATCGACGCGGCGGGCGAGCATCTGCTGACCATCATCAACAACATCCTCGATCTGTCGAAGATCGAGGCCGGGCGCATGGAACTGGAGCGCGTCGATTTCCGGCTGGCGGAGGTCATGGGCAAGGTCGAAACCATTCTGCGTGAGTCGGCCCGCGCCAAGGGCCTGCGGTTGGCAATCGATACCGACCACCTGCCCAAGTGGCTGCGCGGCGATCCAACCCGCCTGCGCCAGGCATTGCTCAACTACGCCGGCAATGCCGTCAAGTTCACCGAGCGCGGCGCCATCAGGGTCCGGGCGAGCATGCTGAGCGAGGACGGCAACGGCTACCTGATCCGCTTCGAAGTGGTCGACACCGGCATCGGCCTGAACGCCGAACAGGCCCAGCGCTTGTTTCAGTCATTCGAGCAGGCCGATGCCTCGACCACGCGCAAGCACGGTGGTACCGGCCTCGGGCTGACGGTAACCCGTCATCTCGCCAAGCTCATGGGGGGTGACGCCGGGGCCACCAGTTCGCCCGGCGAGGGCAGCACCTTCTGGTTCACCGCCAGGCTCGGGCGTTGTCAGGCCATGACCGACGACACCCCGGTGGCCCAAGACGATGCCGAAAACGCCTTGCGCCGCCGGCATGGCGGCACGACCGTCCTGGTGGTGGACGACAATTCCATCAACGCCGACATCGCCCGTGACCTGCTCGACGAAGTCGGGATTGCGGCGGATACCGCCAACAATGGCAGCATCGCGCTCGAGAAAGTTCAGGATCGCCCGTATGCGCTGGTGCTGATGGATATCCAGATGCCCGAAATGGACGGGCTGGAGGCGACGCGACGGATTCGCGCCTTGACCGGGCCCGCCTCCGCCGTGCCGATCGTCGCCATGACGGCCAATGCGCTCGCCAACGACCGGCAAGCCTGCATGGACGCCGGCATGAACGATTTCATCAGCAAGCCCGTCGACCCGCGGGTTTTATATCGGACCATCCTCAACTGGCTGCCCCAGCGAGCCGCCGCCCCGTCACCCGCCATGGGCATGCCGAAAGTCAGCCTTGGTGAAGCGCCGACCGAGGCAGCCGACGCCAGGTCCGCGACCCTGCCGCCGCTGCCCGGCATCGACACGGCGGCCGGCCTTGCCTCGGTGCGTGGCAAGGTCGAGTTCTATCGGCTCCTGCTGGACGAGTACGCCGCGCACAACGCCGATGCCCTGGCGCGTTTCCGCCAGGCGCTCGCGGCGGGCGACCGGCCAACCGCCGCGCGGCTGATCCACACGCTGAAGGGCGTGGCCGGGACGCTCGGCATCACGTCGGTGCATCGCAAGGCCGCCGAGCTCGACCAGGCGCTCAAGGAAGGTGGCTCGGACGAACTGATCGAGCGTTTGACGACGGCCATTGAACGCGCACAAGCCGAGGCGCTGACCACGATCGGCACGCTCGGCGGACGCTAGGCGCCCGCTGGCGCTGGCTGCTGCACCGGCAAACACAGCAGATGCCATCGGCAACTTAGCCTTTGCCGAGTTTGCAAAATTTCACCGTGCCAAGCGGGGTCTACACCGCTGGCGCTCCCTCATGCGCCAATAGAATCGCCCGGCCTGGAATTGCCCGGCGGCGGCGTTGGCATGACATCGTGCTACCGCGCGTCGGTTCCGGCCCAGGTAGGACGCGGCCGCAACCCCGACCTGCCTTTCCCATCCGAATCGGAGAACACCCACATGAAATCGATGATACGCATTGCCGCCAGCAGCGCGGTTTGGCTCCTCGCCACCGGCACCCTTCACGCCCAGACACCGCCGACGGCCGACGGCAACTGGCGCGGCACCCTCGGCGCCGGCGCGACCCTGACGTCGGGCAACACGCGCTCTTCCGCCGTCAGCATCAACGGCGAGGCCGTGCGACAGACGGCGGACGACAAGCTGCGCTTCTACGGCACCTCGCTGTACGGCAAGGTCAATGGCGACACGACCGCCAATCTGTGGCGCCTTGGCGGCCGCTATGATCACGACATCAACCCGCGGCTGTTCGCCTTCGGCGGCCTTGATTTCGAGCGGGACAAGATCGGCAACCTCAAACTGCGCTCGTCCCTGGGCGGCGGCCTTGGCCTGCACGTCATCCGCGAGCCCCAGACCACCTTCGACATCTTCGGCGGTCTCGGCTATGTCACCGACAAATACTATGCGCCGATCTCGGTCGCCGGCGACCTCCGCAGCCGCTATTCCCGTCCGGAATTGCTGCTCGGCGAGGAATCGACCCACAAGTTGTCGGCGAACACCTCGTTCCGCCAACGCCTGGTCGTTTATCCCAATCTCGACGACCGCGGCGAGTACCGTTCCGTGTTCGACGCCGGACTGGCGGTCGCCATGTCGAGCAAGTTGAGCCTCACGGTGGGATTGCAGAACCGCTACAACACCGATCCCGGCATCGGCGTCAAGAAGAGCGACACCCTGTTCATCACCGGCATCGCCATGAAGATCGACTGATCCGCGCGTCGGCGGGACGCGGTTGCGCGCCGCCGGCTGACGGCGCGACCTCAGTCCTTGCCGAAGATCACGGCGCCGGTAGGAACCCCGACGCCGCTCGATACCAGCACGTGCTCGACCTTGTCCGGTTGGTTGCAGGAGGTGCCGCGAATCAGCCGGACGCCTTCCGCGACGTTGTTGAGGCCGTGCGCATAGGATTCCGACAACAGACCGCCATGCGTGTTGTTGGGCAGGCGCCCGCCCAGGCGCAGATTGCCGGCCGCAACGAAATCCTTGGCCTCGCCGCGCTTGCAGAAGCCGAAGGACTCCAGTTGCATGATCACCTCGGGCGTGAAGGCATCGTAGAGGCAGGCGGCGTCGATGTCGTCCGGCCCGAGCCCGGACATCGCATAGACGCGGCGCGCCGCGAATTCCATTTCCGGCAGGCAGTCGAGTTCGTCCCGGTAGAAGCTGGTCATCTGTTCCTGGCCCCGGGTCGATGCCTGCGTCACGCCCCGAATCACGGCGGGCTTGTGCCGCAGGTCGCGCGCGCGCTCGGTGCTGGTCACCAGCAGCGCCACCCCGCAATCCGTTTCCAGGCAGCAATCGTGGATGCGCAGCGATTCGGTGATCCGCTTGGAGTTCATGTACTCCTCCAGCGTCAGCGGCTTGCCGTAATTCAGCGCGTTCGGATTGTTCAACGCGAAATTGCGCTGGGCAATCGCCACTTCCGCCAGGTGCTCGGCCGTGACGCCATACAGGTTCATGTACTTGTTGGCGATCATCGACACCCACGATGCCGGCGTCACCATGCCATAGGCCATGTACCACGACCAGTGAATCAGGTCGGAGCTGATGATGTTGCCCGACACACCCTGCCCCATGCGCTGCCCCGACCGGCCGTTCATGGCGCGCCAGATGACGACGTTCGTCGCCGCGCCGCTGGTGATGGCCATGGCCGCCTGCTGCACCAGCCCGACGGCGGCGCCGCCGCCATAGTTGATCTTGGCAAACATGGTGAGCTCGCCCAGCCCCACGGCGCGCGCGACCTCCACTTCGTCGTTGGTCTCGAGCGTGTAGGTGACCAGGCCATCCACGTCGCCCGGCGCGACGCCGGCATCATCGAGGCACTTGCTGATCGCCTCGCACGCCAGCGCCAGTTCCGAAACGCCCGAATTGCGGGTGATCGCCGTCGCGCCGATGCCGGCCACCGCCGCCTGGTTCTTCATGCTGATCGGCATGGTCACTGCCCTCCCGTCGCGGCCGGGCGGAACATGGGCAGCCTGAAGCCGTCCGGATCCTCGTGGATGAACGCCGTGACGGTCATGCCAAACCGGACATCTTCCGGAGCGCAATCCTTGAGTTCGGCGGTAATGCGCACGCCCTCGTCGAGATCGACCAGCACGATGATCAGCGGATATTCGTATCCCGGAAACCGCGGATGGTAGAGAACCGTGTAGCTGGCGACCGTGCCCCTCCCGCTGGCGGCGACATGGTCCCACTCCAGGGTCCGGCATTCGCTGCACATCGGCCGCGGCGGGTGCCGCAGCGTGCCGCATTTCGCACAGCGCTGGATCGCCAGCACGCCCTCGGCCGCCCGTTGCCACCACCAGCCGTTGTCATGCCCCATCGGCGGCTTGATGCGTCCGGTTATTGTCATTTTCCTCTATCCCCTAGATTCGTCTCGCTGAGTGACTATAGCAGGCACTCATGGATATCCTTGGTCAACAGGTAGAGATGACAGGGCAATCGCATTTAGCGTAGCGGAGCGAGGCCGAGCAATGAAGCGCGATAGTCAGGTAGGCGGTCTGCTGTTTTGCGACGAGAACGGAGGTTGCGCTTGGGATACTGGGAGTCCTGGCGCAGCAAGGCGAGGGCGAACTTGCGCAGGGCGGCGAAATTGTGGGGCGCGTGGTCTTTGCGGATACGGCAGTCATCCTCGCGGAACGTGACGTCGAGGACCCAATGCAGGCTGTTCTCGAAGCCCCAGTGCCTGCGCGACGCCTTGGCGAAAAACTCGGCGGTCGTCACACCCTTGCTGCCGATGTAGAAGGCGCGCTCCCTGGAGGCCGTACCGTTGATTTCTCGCCGTCGCTCGATCATGCCAACACCGGCCAGCTTGGGCCAGTGTTCCCGGAGCTTCTGGTTTAGCCCGGACATTTCATCAGTGCTTCGCCGAGGCGGAGGCATCGATGCGAAATGAGTAGTTGGTGGAGCGGGGGGGGGGTTGTGCCCGAGAAATGGGTGGTTGGACAGATTTTGGGCAAACCTTCGTGGCGCAGCCGATCGTGATCGTTCAGGTCCTCGTAGCCGCAGCATAGGCCGTACAGGCGCTGGGCAATCAGATCCCGCAGCGGGTGCCGTCGGTGCCCCACATCAGATTCGGCGCTTCGGTCTGAATCGATCCTTCATGCAACGAAGGCTTGCCGTGCGGCACCCGATGCGGCGACAGCCAGGCATTTTCACGCATCAGGCGGCAGACGCGATCCTTGGACACGCGGATGTTGTGCAGGATGCGCAAACGCGCCCAGACCTTGCGGTGCCCCTCGCCGGTAAAGGGCGAGGCCGCCAGATCGGCCCGGATGGCGGCCAGCAGATCGGCGTCCGAGACTTTCGGCTTCGGCCCGCGCCGTGCCGGATGGAGTGGCACGACCCTGGCCGCCTGGCGCTGGGCATAGATCGTCGAGCGGGGAAATTCGAGCACCCGGCAGACTCGTTCCAGGCCGTAGGGCTTGCCGGCGCCCGCCGCGGCTCATCGCGACGACCTCCTGCCGACCAGCGCTTGACCTCGACCGCCGCGCAGGGGGCGCTTCCAGTCGCGCTACGCGCTCCTTCCAGCGCCCCCTGCGCAACCCCATCACCTTTCGACTCATTCAGCATTTCCCGCTCCTTCTTCAGACACGTCTATTTACCCCAATTTCGTGTCCAAAAGAATTGCGGGCGGGGCAGACTTGCCGCCAGACGACAGTGGTGCCATAATGGCACCGCAACTGATGGTCGCCTTTTAAAGGAGTATGCCAATGACCGCTACCGCTGTCGAACGGGGACGGGTTTCCGCCCGGGTACCGGCACAGGTGCAAGAAACACTTGAGCTGGCAGCCGCGATGGTCGGTGCTACCGTCAATCAATTCATGGTCCAAACGGCTTTACGCGAAGCCGAACGCATCATTGAACAGGAATGGGTGATTCGCCTGTCCGCCCGTGATGCCGAGATGTTCATTCAGGCATTGGAAAGTCCACCGCCACCGAATGCCAAGTTGAAGGCGGCTCTGCAACACTATCAGGATGCCAAACGGGACGATGAAGGTACAAGCTTTAGCTGGCAACCACGGCCGAAAGGAGTTTGATTGCGGCGTCGAGGCATTGAATCTCTGGCTTCGACAGACCGCATTGCAACACCAAGCAAAAGGTATCTCGCGGACTTTCGTTGCAGTTCCATCGAATGCAGGAGAGGTCGAGGACTACCTTTTAGCCGGTTATGGCGATATTGGGGAGTCCAGTATTCTCGGCTTTTTTGCCTTGGCATCAGCCTTCGTATTGGCCGATGATCTAGCACCTGAACTGGTCAAGCGCTATCCTCGCCAGATTCCTGTTACCCGCTTTGGACGACTGGCCATTCGGTCCGATCTACAGGGACAGGGGCTCGGGAAGCTGTTGCTGGCGGATGCAGTAACCCGTTCCCGAAACGCCGCTTTGTCGGTGGGCAGCGCCGGGATTTTCGTTGATGCCAAGAATGCCACCGCCGCCAAGTTTTACGCTGAATACGGCTTTATGGTGTGCAAAGAGCAGCCTCTGAAGCTGTACTTGCCGATGTGGTGATCCTCAATACGAATAGTACCGAAAGGCTATGTAATTATTCCACTCTGTGAAACGCTACCGAATCATTCCCACTCGATTGTCAATAGCAACCTCTATCGCTAGTGTTTACGCCACTTTCCATGGGGCCAATCTGCTTGATACCGTTGCCGATACCGTCAATTTCCCTCGCCTTGTACGCGGTGGCTGCAGACAAGTCCCAGGAGGCTTCACTCCGTCTCAGGCGCGCCCACTGATAGGGATGCTTGGCCGTGCCGGCAATCCGATCCGCCGAGCAACGCATAAAACGAGCGCTTTTTGGCGCGGAGATGGACTCAATTGAAGGCGACCACTCCAGCGCATCGATTATCTACTATCTTGAGCCAAGTTTTGCACTCTCTCCCTGCAGCCAGTGACCAAGCCGCGCAGGTTGGCATGCAACAGCTTGTCCACGTCCGGCTGAGGCATGTTCCAAAGGTCAGCTAGACCTGCGGTAGCCCTTGCTGCATCCCATGGTTTAGCGCTCTCGCCGTCAAGCTTAGCGAATGGACCGTCAGTCTCTGTCAAAACGCGTTCTTTGGGCATAGCACGCGCTAGACCTCGTGCCTTCTCGGCCGTCAACATTGCCGGACCGACGCTGAACCAGCAGCCCAGCGCGACTGCGCGCTCAAGCTCACGTGGGCTACCAGAGAACCAGTGCAGGATCGGCGTGCCAGCGCCTTGAAAAGCTTCCAGACGATCAAGCACCGCCGAAGTGGCGCGGCGGCTGTGTATAGACAAAATTCGTCCGCCTGCGGCCTTGCAGGCCCCAGTATGTGGTCGAAGACTGCCAACTGTGCCTGCCAATGCTGTTTGTATTCGGGACTTCCATCAAGGCCGATTTCGCCCACGTACATCACTTGAGGCAAGTATTCGTCAAACAAGTCCAACTCGCCAAAACGCAAGTGCGCAAGTTGCGGATGGAGTCCCAGCGCTGTCCGAATCCGCGAGCCAGCCTGAACGAGTGCGGACGTCCCTTTCCATGCGCTTGGCGTCGTTGTGACGGATAGCACATACATCCCGCGGGCCGAGATTTCACGCACCACTGACAGCGGATCGGGGTACAGTCCAAATGGGCGTGGAAATCAATCATCGGACACCCTGCGCGAGCATCAGTGCTTCTATCTCGGCAAGTCCTCGTTCAACCGTATTTGCAAGTGCTTGCTTGTCCGTCACGGAAACCGGAGCTAATGGTTGAGCCGAGCCACCTCGCCGTGCCCTGCTTCTCGCCGTTCGGCAATTCCGATCAACGCTGATCGCACGTCATCAAACCCGGCATGCTCATCGTCGTCGAGAGCCAAGTTGCCGTACTTAGTTCGTCGGGTCCTGGCCCCTCCACGCAAGGAATGCGCGCGACCAACTTGGCAAGGCGCATCTACCGCACTGGATTTGTAGCCAATCGCACAAAGCGGCCGCAACTTGTCGTCTGATGAGGCATAGAGCGCCGAGCGGTTCCTGATTCAAACATTCCCGAAGCATTTCGCCTTTGGTCTTGAACCGATAGGGATTGACGATGCGCACCCGCAATCCCCTGCTGCATCGAGCACCTGCTGAAGAAGCGCGAAAACAGCGGGATGTGTCGTTCGCGATGCTCAGACTTCCGATCCTGCCGCCAGTCAAAGGGCGGGTTGAGGGCGATAGAAGCCGTTCTCACAAACGTACAGCGTCACCTCATCGCCAGCGTGGTAACGAGCCAGCGTGGTAGCCATCAAAACGCCGTACGCCAAAAAAATAATTGATCGTGCGCGTTGTGATGGCGGATTCTCGGGATCAGGTACGTCGGCGTTGTGATTCGCCTGAAAGTGCCGTAGCCCGCCACCTATCTCAGCAGCAAAAGCAACCTGTTTCTCGCCATCGCCTCGCACCATTTGGCTGACAGCAAGAGCTTTTTTTCCTTGCGTTGCTAGGTCAATCGCCCCAATGTAGCTATCGAGCCCGCCCGATAGCAGAACGACGCAGTCCTCGTTTGGATGCTCCGGGTGACGATCAGGTTGAGGAAGGATGCCGCCCTCCACGAACCGCAATGTCCATCGATCCGTGCTTAAGTAGGCTAGGAGTTGCTGCATTGCCTGGACGTTCGCATTCCAAAACGGCGCATCTACAACTGACACCGTTAAGTCGAACTCTCTCGTCCAGCCGTCGGGCTACGCTCACGGTGCCCGGCAAGATCTGCTGACACGACAGCCAAAGCCAGGGCCAGAAGATCCCAAGCGCGCGGTGCAGGGGCGACCTTCTCCCGCATGATCGCGTACTTTAGCGCAGCGCCCACCGACCCGCGCATAGGATCGCCAGAATTGCCAAGAGAACGACATCGAGATCGCTCGGAGTGCCGAGAAAGTCACAGTCGAAAGTGCGCAAGTAATCCTCGTTTCGGCGTATCCCTCTAAAGCTTGGAAAGTCTCGAAGGTGGCGCTTTGTACGATCTGCGTGACTCGTAGCGCGGCTACCCCCTGCCCGGCTTCACGCAGCCTTCTGAATGACGCGGACACCGTCTCGCGTACATACTCACGAACTTCCTTGGGGCGGCCTAAGCCGATAGCGGCGTTTGGCGCCTTCTCCCGAATCGTTCTCCCGATGTCCAGATCGATGCGACGGAATACGTCGGACGCAATAAAGCGTTCGATGGCCATCATCCGTTGTTACTTTGGTCAAAGATTGAGCAAGTCGGCATTGGAACTGATTCAACACGTCGGAGAAATCGACGCGCCGGCGCAATTGGAATAGGCTGCCGAGGTTCTGTTCCCTGGGCGGGAATCAATGGCGCGCCTTGCTCAGGTGTACCATCGGGCGGACCGCCCTCGCCCGCATCGGCACTCCCGGAAGTTGGACTGGGCAACGGAAGGTCCGGTACCCACGGGGGAACCATAGGAACACCGGACGGCGACCCACTACTTGATTGAGACGTTCCCATTTCCCCTCCTTGCCTTGATCGCGTTCTTAACCGGCTTGCCGATTTCGTCGTCCTCTCCCAAGCGGCGAACACGCTCTGGGACCAAGGCTCATCGGCAATCTTCAGGACAATACTGGGCTTGATCGAAGCGCCGGCCTTTCCTTTAAAGCCTGCTAACCGCGACTCTGAGGTGGGTCCGGGGGCTGCCACGACCATGCAGGCATCAAAATAGCCGGCGTTCCCCATTCCTGTTCTCAAAACCGGCTCTTCCCTAATTGGCGATCCATGATCACTGACATCTCCAGCCGAGCCAACGCGACAAGGCGGTCCTTGATGCTGGCGGACGTGTCAGGATGCTCAAAAGCCCTTCAACAAATCAGCGGCTACGGCTGACAGACGGTCTTCCGGGGTAATCAGCGGCGCATGCTCTCGACTAACCTGAGAGAGCACCCCGCAAATCACTGGCTCCGAGTTGCGGCGGCGGACGCAACCATTCAGCGATGAACGCATCATCCCAAAGGCGCCTTCAGATCAAGTACCTCACCGGCAATGGCTCGCTGTTCCCATGGCTGGGAAGTTAGGCATGCCTCGTCCCCCCTCAGTAACGGACTTAATCAATTCGGCATGAGCTTTGGGATCACCACATCGCTCGAATAGCGGCACCTTTACATGTTCCAGTTCATCGACGCCAACGCCTTGCGCGCGCGACATTGCCATACGGGTGGATAGCGCATTCAAAAGCGTTTGATCAACCGCGGGTTGCCAGCGATACCAGTTGCCGTGGTCATTAGCGGAGCAAAGGCGATCTGCGGCGTCAAGGCGCGCAACCAACTCGTCTGGCAATTTGTCATGCGAAGACTTCTTAGAAACTTAAGGGTCGACTAACGCTTGCCTTGCCAACTCTTACCAAACTGCGAACACACGCCGACACGCAAGGCCTCCTTCGTGTCGTTTTGCAACTCACTGTTCTCGATGAACAAGAGCATCATGTACGCGAACCTCTTGTGTCCCAAGGGAACTCAGTGGAAACTGAATGAGCTTGTCAAAATAGTTTGTGACAAGCTCATCTTCGGCCACCTAAGAAAGTGCCGCTGACCGCGATAGCGATCGCATTTGATCATCGGCAGCAATCACAAAGGCAATTGTTAGCGAGGTGTAGCAGCCTGATGGCCTCAA
>JADJAS010000004.1 GCA_016704145.1 Rhodocyclaceae bacterium
CGTGGAATTCGAGGTGCGCGGCACGCCTGGGCGCTACGCCATCAATAAGAATGGCGACAAGCTGTACCGCAAGCTCAAGACCTTCGAGACATCCAAGGAAGCGCTCGCTTATCCGTACCTGCTTGAAGGCGAGATTCAGCCGGTGGCGGAAGCCTTCGACAGTCTGTTTGCGACGATCAAGACCAGGCAAACCGACTCCGGCGTGGCGATGTTCAGTCGCAAGAACTCGCACGCTGATCTGCCGTCAGTCGATCAATCAGTCATCGACGGGCTTATCGACGGAATGCCCGGTGCGCGGCAAGCCGCAGGTGATGCACGGATAGTCACGGTGTTCACACCATCCGAGCTTCCCAGCGAGGTACTTAAGGAAGCGGAACGGCAAGGTATCCCACAGGCTGGAATTCATGGCGTTCTCTACAAAGGGTTCGCCTACATTGTGCGCCAGAACCTCAAGAGCCGGCAAGATGTCGAGGAAGTACTGGCGCATGAAATCCTTGGGCATGGTGGCGTGCATGCGCTGATGGGCGATGCGCGCGAAGCCGTGTTACTGGAGTCGTTCAACCGGGCGGGCGGCGTTGGCGGCATTCGCATGGCGCTTGAGCGGATCGACGCGAAAATCAAAACGGCCAACGCGAACCGTGCGTATTACGGCAAAGATCGCCTGACAATATCTTCGATGAAGTGGATGTGGAGATTACGGCGAAGTTCAGTCGCTCCGACCGCTCTGCAATAGATACTGCCACGCGACGCATGAATAAATTCGTTGCAGAAGCGGAAGCCGGCCGCTTGAAAGATACCGACACGCAGATTCTCGGCGATACGCCAACGGTGTTGCAGGCTGTCGGTGCTGAGAACCTGCCGATTTTGATCGACGGAGAAACCGTCAACAAGGTAATTCACAACAAGCACCGCTATTTCGTAACGCCGGAAATGTTGCGCGCGCTGCCGTCGCATTTGCATGACCCGCTCGCCGTGTTCGATAGCCCTGATTCGAGAACAGGAGCCCCTGGAAAGTTGATTCTGACTGAGGCGGCCGATCCGATCAATAGCGAACCAATCATCATTGCCGTCCATCTCGGAAAACAACAAGGCCGCTATGTCGTCAATGACATTTCTAGCATCTACGCCGCCAACAAAAACACGCAGCAGCGGAAACTGACGGCCAAGGCAATCGAGTATTACCGAAATGAAAAAAGCCTTGAGCAATCTACGACGCCTTCGCTCGATATTTCATTGCGGGACGTGGTTCAGTCTGCTCAAGACTCAGGTAAAACTCTACTCACTGAAGCGGATGTTGTCAATCGGTACGGAACCGGGTTCTCGCGCGGAACCGGCCGTGGCATGGCGCTGCGCGACCTGCAAGCCGTGGTCGACCGCATTGCCAAGGGCTTTAAGAACCTGCCGCGCGTGCATGTCCCGTCAGCGCCGACTTTTCTTGCCGACCTGAAGCGGAAAATCATGGATTCGCCAATCCATCAGACAACAACCAAAGGGTTGCGCGAGTCTGGCCCGTATGCCGAACTGCGTAAGGAAGCGGTGGCGCTCTACGGCGGCCCGTCCATTGTCGAGAACGCCGAAACGCAAGAGAAAATCCTAGTCGAGGAGAGCGGGCTTGAAAACGCATTGCAGCACGGCATGAGGATTCAGAAGCGCGCTGTGCTTGCCGTCCTCGACAAGCTCATCGAGGATGCCGTTTTTGTCGTGCGCGATACGGAAAACATGAAGCAAGGCGTGAAAGCCATCGAGACATTCGCGGCGCGCGTGAATGTCGATGGCGAACAGTTTGTTGCGCGTCTTGTGGTGCGGGAGGTTGCAGACGGTCGCAGGTTCTATGACCACGAACTTTCGTCGTTGGAAAGCGCAAGGCCCACCAGTTACTCCGGGGGATCGGAAGGCGCTGTTGCCGACCGTCGTTCAGAACCCCGGCCCTTGGTGAGCCTTGGGAAAAGAATACTCGCCGACGCCATGGCTGTCAATGACGAACCCGGCCTATCTCGTGGCACCGGGCGCGGCATGTCGCTGCGCGATCTGCAAGCCGTGGTCGACCGCATTGCCAAGGGCTTTAAGAACCTGCCGCGCGTGCATGTCCTGTCGTCTCCGGCTGATCTTTCGACGATAGACCCATCGCAGAAAGCCCTGCGCGACTTCATCCGCAAGTCGGATGCCTGGGGTGATGTCGAAGGCGCAACGCACGACGGCGAAATCTACCTGTTTGCCTCCGGCATGGCCGACGAAGCCAGAGCAGAACATGTGCTGGCGACTCATGAAATCACGCACTACGGTCTGCGCGCCACGATGGGCAAGGATCTCGACGCGGCACTACAGCATGTCATGCTGATGAATGCCAAGGTCCGCAAGGCGGCCGAGGCCGTGAAGCGCGCACGCGGGCTCAAGTCGAACATCGAGGCCGTTGAGGAAGTGCTGGCGGATATTCCGTCCGCCGACCTGGCCAAGCTGCGCGGCTGGCGCAAGGTGGTCCAGGTAGTGCGTAACTGGCTCAACAAGGCCGGCGCGAAGAATCTTGCTGCGAGGTTGGATGGATGGATGAAGACCGGGCTTTCTGAGCAGGAGCAAGCCGATCTGTTCGTTGCCGATATGGTTGGCGCTGCCAGGCAGTGGGTCAAGAGTGGCAAGAGTGTCAGTTCCGGAATCGCGGGTGGCACACGACTGGCCGAACAGCGCCTATCCGATGATCTGGCCGCACAGGGGAAGTGGCTTGAGCGCGAGGCGAAGATGCGCGGATTCAAGACTATCGACGATCTGGCCGAGAAGAACTACCCGCTGTTCGAGAAGCTGGCCGCGCTGTGGCGGAAGAAGAATCCGGTTGAAGGTGCGTTGCTGTCGCGGAAAGTCGGCGCTGGCAAGACGGCGCTCCGCTCGACCGGCTTCGACAAGGCCAGCGGAACCGTTGTTGCCGACTTCAAGAACGACAATCCGCTCAAGGCGCATGCCGACTACAAGGCGGCGAAGGCTGGCGACATCGACGCGGCTGCTCGCCTGGTGCAGGCGCTGGTGAAACCGGAAAGCATCGAGGCGGCCAAGGCGTTCGGCGAGGACGCGATCTACGTCCCGGTGCATGCCGAGGAAGCGAGCGGGCGCAACCAGATTCCGAACATGCTTGCCCACTGGTATGCGGATCAGGCTGGAGGCGAAGTCGGTCTGGGTATCCTGCAAACCAACCGGGCCTACCACACTGGCGCGAACGCGATGAAGCGCCTGGTGTCTCGCGCCGAGTTTGCCGGCAAGGTTGAGCCGGGCCGGCGCTATGTAATAGTCGATGACGTGCCCACGATGGGCAGCACGTTGGCCGATCTGGCAAGCTACATCCGTAGCCAGGGCGGCGAGGTTGCCGGGTCGGTGGTCTTGGTGAATGCAATGCGCGGTGGTATGATGACTCCCGCATCGAAAACCATCAACGAACTGGAGACTCGCCATGGAGACGAAATCCGCAAGCTCTTCGGCATCGAGCCCGGTGCCCTCACGGCAAACGAGGCGCAATACCTCCTTGGTTTCCGAACGACTGACGAACTCCGAAATCGAGTCGCTAAGGCAAGATCAGAGCGAGGCGCTCGACTCCTTGCAAAAGGTGTATCCGGGTCTGAGGATTCATCGGGCGGCGTAACCCGTCTTTCCCGCGCTGCCAAGCAGCCCGTCTCCAGCCAGCCGCAGGCTGGCACAAGTGTTCCGCCGTCCCTCAAAAAACGCTGGATTGCACTCGCCGACAATGTAATCGGTCGCATGGATGCGTCGATCAATGGCCTGGGCGGTCTGCCGGATCAGGCGCGCTATCTGGCGGATCGCTACCTGGTCATGGGCAAGATCGGGAAAATCGACGAGATCGCCGGTTCAATCCGCAAGATATTCGGCAAGGCATTGGCCGAGGACAAGAAGGCTGTCTATGCTTACCTGACCACGCGCGGCGCCGATCCGGCCACGATCAAGGATGGGGCCGTGCGCGACATGGCCGTAAAGGTGAAGAAGTACATCGGCACGGTAGGCGATGAATTGGTCAAGCGAGGACTGATCCCGGAATCTTCGCGCGAGGAATACCGCGACCGCTACCTGCCGCGCCTGTATCTGGCGCATCTGCTGGATGAATCCTCGTGGCGGTCCATTGGCGCCGGCAAGAAGGTATCCGATCAGGGCTATCTGAAGAAGCGCAACCAGGATTTGCCCGAGGAATACCGGCGCGTCATTCTCGGCGAGATCACCGATCCGACCTTCTTGGCGGCTTCGGCCATTGCACAGCCGATGCGCGACATGGCAATTCTCGACTGGCTGGAGAAGATCAGCGGCAACGAGCAATGGGTCTGGAAGAAAGACCTGGTGACGTGGGGTGGCCGCAAGGTGTCGACGCACTGGCTGATGGCCGAATCGGATTCCCTACTGAAGCGCGCCGAACTCTACGAGTCTGACGCCGACGCCAAGAAGGCCGAAGCGATTGCCCGCGAGATGCGCAAGAAGGCGTTGGCGGCGCTGGGCGAAACACCGCGAGAGGCAAGCGATTACAAGCGCATCCCTGACACGCCGCGCTATGGCCGGCTTCGCGGTCTGATGGTGCGCAGCGAAATCTACGACGACCTGATCGGCCTGGGTGAAGGCATCCCGCGCGATGCTGGCTGGGCCGAGAAGCTGCTTGGTCAAGGCGGGTACGGCACCAAGGTGCAGCAGCTATGGAAAACCTCGAAGGTGGCGCTCAACCCGCCAGGACAGGTTCGCAACTTCATCTCGAATGCCGTGCTGATGCAACTCTCCGGCGTTCCTCTGCGGCGCGTGCCGTGGCTCATTACCCGAGCTTTCCGCGAGATCGCGGAAAACGGCGCGCATTACCAAATTGCCAAGAAATATGGCATCACCGTCAGCACCTTCAGCGCTCAGGAGTTGTTCCGTTCCAAGCGCGACTTGCTGGAGCTTGAGCGCGAGATGCGCGGCAATCATCCCCTGCTGGCGATACAGCGGGTGGGGGCTTTCATCCTGGACAAGGCCGGCGATACCTACCAACTGTCCGAGACCATCATGAAAACGGCGAAGATCATCGACGCCATGGAACGCGAGAAGATGGGTGAGGTTGATGCGGTAACGGAGGCGAACAAGTGGCTATTCGATTACAGCCAAGTCAATCGCAACATCCGCTACCTGCGCAATGCACCGGTTGGCATGCCGTTCCTGACGTTTGCGACGAAGGCCGCACCGCGCCTGCTGGAAGTGGCGATGAAGCACCCGCAACGCTTCCTGCCGTGGGTAGTATTGCACTATGGCGCGATGGCGGCCGCGATGGTGGCATTCGGCGGCGACGACGACGATTGGGACAAGCTGAAGCAGGCATTGCCAGAGTGGCTGCGCAAGAAGCCAGATGCGCTGCCTCTTCCGTGGCGCGACTCGGAAGGGCGCATCCAGTTCGCCGACATCGGTTACTACTTCCCATGGCAGCAGTGGTTGCAGCTTGCCAGCGAGGTTTCGAGCGGCGAGGTCAGCGATGCGATGCGGACAGCCGGCGTCATCGGTGGGCCGCTGCCAGATTTGATCGTTGCATCCAAGACGGGCATCGACCCATTCACCAAGAGGGAGATTGCCCATCCGGGCGAGCCGGCCATGGAAAAGACGATCTCCTGGCTGAATTACGCCTGGAGCATGGCCGCGCCGCCGTTCCTGACATCCAATGGCTTCTTGTCGCCGATGGGCCTGA
Source organism: Rhodocyclaceae bacterium (assembly GCA_016704145.1). Lineage (GTDB taxonomy): Bacteria > Pseudomonadota > Gammaproteobacteria > Burkholderiales > Rhodocyclaceae > Fen-999. The sequence continues at coordinate 5,687 of JADJAS010000004.1, forward strand.
TCGACAAGCAATACGGCGGGAAGCTCGTGCAAGGTGTATCCGGCACCACGGACAAGTACGGCGATCCGCGCGCCACGACGCCGCAGGCCATCGTCGGGTTGCTTGGCGTCAACATCAAAGGCATCGACCCGGCGCATAGTCGAGCACAGGAACAGAAGCGCCTGTATAACGAAGCCATCGACAGCCAGACTCGCCTGAACCAGCGCCTGCAAGATAGAAGCCTGAGCCAGGAAGGGCGCGCCGAGATCACGAATACATACCGGGACGAGATGAGGAAGCGCCTTGAGAAAGCAGCCGAGTACAACAAGGCGAGCGCGGTTGCCGAGTTTTCGCGCCCAAGCAAGTGAAACAGGAGACGCTGGTTGATGAATTGCGGGCGAAGTAGGTTGCTGCGAATTGCGGAAAAAAAGCCAGATTGCGGAAAAACACAATCTGGCTTCATTCCTTACAACAGGGGTAGGTGGCGGTGAAAACCCCTTACAATACAACTCTCAGCGTCTTGGTGCCCAGGAGAGGACTCGAACCTCCACGGTGTTACCCGCTAGTACCTGAAACTAGTGCGTCTACCAATTCCGCCACCTGGGCAGGTCTGCGAAGGCGCGGATTCTAATGAAAAATTTCCCGATGTCAAACAAGCACAAGCGACACAACAAACTTTCCAGCGTCCGCCGCGCCGATCCCATGATCGAACGGGAACTGGCGAAATACGACTATCCCCTGCCCAGCCGGGAATACATTCTCCAGATGCTCGCCGAGCAGGGTGTGCCGGTGCCGTTCGAGCGCCTCGCCGCGCTGCTCGACGTGCAGCCGCATGAGGAGGTCGATTTCAGTCGGCGCCTGGGCGCCATGGCGCGCGACGCGCAACTGCTGCAGAACCGCCGCGGCGACTGGCTGATTCCCGACAAGGCGGACCTGATCCGCGGCCGCGTCGAAGGCCACCCGGACGGTTTCGGCTTTCTGGTGCCCGATGAGAAGGGCGCGGCCGACCTGTTCCTGCCCGACAAGGAAATGGCCAAGGTGCTACACGGCGACCGCGCTATCGCGCGCGTCGTCGGCATCGACCGCAAGGGCCGGCCGGAAGGCAAGATCGTCGAGGTCACCGAGCGCGCCAACAACAAGGTCGTGGGCCGTGTGCATCAGGAACATGGCGTCTGGTTCGTCGTTGCCGAGAACCGCCGCATCAGCCAGGACATCCTGCTGGCGCCGCCCGAAAAGAAGAGCCTCAAGCCCGCCAACGGCCAGGTGGTCGTCGTCGAGATCGTCGAGCAGCCAAGCAAGCAGTCGCAGCCGATCGGCCGCGTCGTCGAGATTCTCGGCAACTACGCCGACCCCGGCATGGAAATCGAGATTGCGCTGCGCAAGCACGACCTGCCGTTCGAGTTCTCGAAGGCGGTGCAGGGCGAAACGAAAAAGCTGCCCGACGAGGTGCGCAAGTCGGACTGGAAGGGCCGCGAGAATCTGACCGAGCTGCCGCTGGTCACCATCGACAACGAAACGGCCAGGGATTTCGACGACGCGGTCTATTGCGAGCGCCAGGGCAAAGGCTATCGGCTAATCGTCGCCATCGCCGACGTTTCGCATTACGTGCAGCCGGGCAGCGCCCTGGACAAGGAGGCCTACGACCGCGGCAACTCCGTGTACTTCCCGCGCCGGGTGATTCCGATGCTGCCCGAGAAGCTGTCCAACGGCCTGTGCTCGCTCAACCCCAGCGTCGAGCGGCTGTGCATGGTCTGCGACATGCAGCTTTCCGGCACGGGCGAGATCAAGCAGTACCGCTTCTATTCGGCAGTCATGTGGTCGCACGCGCGGCTTACCTACACGGAAGTGGCCGCCGCGCTCTACGAGAAGGATGCCGGAGCGATCGCCAAGCTGAAGCCGCTGCTACCGTATCTGGAGAATCTCGACGCGCTGTTCCGCGTGCTCGTCAAGGCGCGCCAGAAGCGCGGCGCCATCGACTTCGAGACTGTCGAGACGCGCATGGTCTTCGACGACCACGGCAAGATAGAGCGCATCGAGCCCTACGAGCGCAACGACGCCCACCGGTTGATCGAGGAATGCATGCTGGCCGCCAACGTGTGCGCCTCCGATTTCCTCAAGGAGCACGGGCACCCGGCGCTCTACCGCGTCCATGAGGGGCCGACACCCGAGAAGCTGGCCAAGCTGCGCGACTTCCTGGGTACCTTCGGCCTCAACCTGGGTGGCGGCGAAGAGCCGCATGCCAAGGACTACGCCAAGCTCATCGAGAAGATCCAGGGCCGGCCCGACAAGCAACTCCTTCAAACGGTGATGCTGCGTTCGCTCAAGCAGGCCATCTACAGCCCCGACAACGTCGGCCACTTCGGCCTCGCCTACGAGAGCTACACCCACTTCACCTCGCCGATCCGGCGCTATCCGGACCTCTTGATCCACCGCGCCATAAAGTCAGCCGTGGCGGCACGCCACTACGCGCCAGGCGACTGGAGCGACATCGGCTTGCACTGCTCGGCGACCGAGCGGCGCGCGGACGAGGCGACCCGCGACGTCGAGGCCTGGCTCAAGTGCTACTACATGCAGGATCGCATCGGCGAGGAGTTCGAAGGCAGCATTTCGGCCGTCGTGCCCTTCGGCATTTTCGTTGCGCTCGACGACGTGTTCGTCGAGGGGCTGGTGCACGTCTCGGAACTCGGCGCCGACTATTTCCATTTCGACGAAGCCGCGCATGCCATGGTCGGCGAGCGCACCGGCAGGCGCTTCCGCCTGTCCGATCGCGTGCGCGTGCAACTCATGCGCGTCGATATGGAACAGAACAAGATCGATTTCCGGCTGGTGCCGGAGTCTGCCAAGCCGCTGCGGGCCAGCGCGGAGAATGGCGGTGGAGCCGTCAGGCGACGGGTGCCGTCGCGCCGCTGAACACCTGCCGCAGTTGTTCGCGGATCCAGCGGTTGGCGGGATCGCCGTCGGCGCTGGCGTGCCAGTAAAGGCAAATTTCCTTTTCCGCCAATGGTAATTCGGCGGGCGCCGGGACGATCCGGTTATCGAAGGCGCCATCGATGTGATCGGGCCGACGAGCTGCTGGCAGTGTCAGGATCAGGTCGGTTTCGGCAACGATCTGGCCGGCGGCGAGATAGTCCTGGCAGCGCAGCCGGATCCGGCGCTGCATGCCGAGGCGGTTCAATTCGGCGTCAAGGAGCGTCGCGCCCTGCCGCGCGGACGTAACGAGGATGTGCTGCTGGCGCAGATACGTTCCCATGTCCATCCCGTTGCCAACTTCCGGATGGTCGCGCCGGGCCATGACGACTAGGCGCTCCGTGGCGAGTGGCTGGCGCAGAACGTTGGGTGAGTGCGACCAGGGGCCGTCCAGAGCCATGTCCATTTTCCCCGAGGCCAGACGGGATTCGAGTTGCCCGCGATCGAAGGGCACCACGACCAGGTCGATGCATGAAGCAGTCAGCACCCGGCGCAACAGGGCGGGCAGGAACATGGCTTCGTCGCCGCCGGGCAGGCCGATGGCAAGTGTGCGCTGGGCCTTGCCGGGATCGAAGGCGGAAGCACGGCTCAGGGTGCCATCCAGGGTCCTCAGCGACGTGGCAATCGGCTCGATGATGCTCCGGGCCATCGCCGTAGGCACCATGGCATGCCCCTGGCGCGTGAATAGCGGATCGTCGAACAAGGTCCGCAGTCGCGCCAGGGCGTGGCTGATGGCGGGCTGTGTGAGATTCAGCCGGCTGCTGGCGCGCGTGACGCTGCCTTCCGTGTAGATGGCTTCGAACACGACCAGCAAGTTCAGGTCGATTCTCGTCGTGTTGATCGTTTTCATGTCGAATCTCGGTACTGCCAAGACCTGACATTATGAGCACCATTTATGTAACGAGATGCCAATTCTTCATTTGATTGATTGTTCTGTGGCCCATAAACTGGTAAGTCCAAATTCCACTGTCGAGGACTCGCATGACGCCAAGTGTGGAGGACCGCCTGGGTATCCAGGATCTGTTGTTCAGGTATGCCCGTGCCGCCGACGAGCGCGACGCTGCCACCTTTGCCGGTTGTTTCGATGGCGGTAAGGTCCGCATCACCGGACCTGGGTTCGAAGTGACGGACGCGGCGGAGAATATGGCGATTCTGTCGTCCATGTTCGACTGGACCATGCACAAGGTACACAACCACCAGTACCACGTCAGCGGCGACACGGCGGAAGGCTACTGCTACTGTGTGGCGACACATGTTCGGCGCGAAGGCGAAGTCCGGATCAGGATCGACTGGCATATTCGTTACGATGACCGCCTGATCCGTCGTGACGGTGTGTGGTGTTTTGTTGCACGCCACCTCGACGTCGGCCTCATCGATACCGCGCCACTCGCGGCTTAGCACTTCACGGGAGAATTGTTCATGCGACTTGCCATGGGTCTTTTCGGCCTGCAACAATGGTTTGGCGGCGATTTCGCGGCGGTGGTCGACCTCGCCCGCGTTGCCGATGAAAAGGGTGTCGATCAGGTCAGCCTTACTGATCACGTCGTCATGGGCGAGCGAGTGGATCGCTATCCCTACGGCACTTTCCCCGTCCCGCTGGACACGCCCTGGTACGAACCCGTCACGGTCCTCGCGGCGATCGCCGCCGCCACCCGGCGCATTCGCCTGTCCACCGGCATCCTGATATCACCGTTGCGACCGGCCGTGCTGCTGACCAAGCAACTGGCGACGCTCGATGTGATGTCGCGCGGCCGTGTCGAGATAGGCGTCGGCACCGGTTGGCAGCGCGAGGAATACGAGGCGAGTGGCATTGACTTTGAACGTCGTTATCGCATCCTCGACGAGCAGGTGCAAGTGTGCCGCATCCTGTGGTCCGAGGCGCCGGCCAGTTACCAGGGAGAGGTCGTCAAGCTTGAGCGCATTCACCAGTGGCCTCGACCGGTTCAGCGGCATCTGCCGATCTGGATGGGAATCGCGCCCACGCCGCGCAACTGCCGGCGTATCGCCGAACTGGCGGATGGCTGGATTCCCATGTTGCAGGAGCCGGCGGCGCTGGCGGCGGCGCTGACCGACATCCGTGCCGCCTTCGATGCGCTAGGCCGGGACTTTGCCGGGTTCCAGACCCGCGTGGTGCTGCCCGGCATTTTTCGTGCCGACGGCACGCCGGATCTGGCGGCATCACTGGCGGCGATTCCTGCCTTGAGGGCCGCCGGTGTGACCATGGTCGAACTCCTTCCCGTGATGTTCTGCCGCGGCCCCGATGACCTGGCCGGGGTGCTGGAACAGGCACTGGATGCGACGAAGGGGGCGGCATGAACTGCGTGCTCGATTTCAATGGCCAGGTGGTGCTCGTTACCGGTGGCGGTGGCGGCATTGGCCGTGGCATCGCCGAGGCGTTCGACCGTTGCGGCGCCCGGGTGGTGGTGGCTGAGATCGACCCGATTCGGGCGGATGCCACGCGCGCCGTACTCAGCGGTTTGTCGCTGGTCTCGGTCACCGATGTGCGCGACAGCGCCGCAGTCGACGCCTTGCTGCAAGAGGTTGCCGAACGCCACGGCCACCTCGATGTGCTGGTCAATAACGTCGGCGACTTCCTGGGCATTGTCAAACCACTTGAGGATTATTCGGACGAGGACTTCGACGCGCTGTTTGCCATCAACCTGCGCCAGATATTCCAGGTAACGCGCTCGGCGCTGCCCTTGATGAAGAAGACCGGGCCGGGCGGCAGCATCATCAGCGTGTCGTCGATCGAGGCGTTTCGCGGTATTCCGATCAATATTGTCTACTCGGCCTTCAAGGCCGGCATCACCGGGTTCACCAGGAGCCTGGCGCTCGAACTCGGCCGGTTTGGCATTCGGGTGAACGCCATTGCACCCGAGACCACGGAGTCGGAACAGGTCAAGCCATCAGTCTGGATTCCCGAGCAATACCATGAGCATATCGCGCGATGGATTCCGCTGGGCCGCTTTGGCACGCCCGCCGATGCCGCCGGTTGCGCCCTGTTCCTGGCAAGCGAACTGTCGGGCTGGATGACGGGCACCACACTCCATCTGGACGGGGGTGCGCTGGCTGCGGGCGGTTGGTATCCAACGCCGCAGGGCGGCTGGACGAACGTGCCGGTCATCACCGGTAATGGAATGGTCTTCTGAAACACCCGACAAGGGGATGGTCATGCACAAGGTTGCTATCGTCACCGGCGCGACGCGCGGCATCGGCAAGGCGGCGGCACTCAGTCTTGTCCGGGCCGGATTCCATGTCGTCGTCACCGGGCGCACGCAAAGGGAAGGCCAGGGTACCGCGACGATGCCGTTTGCCGCCGACGGCCAGCAGGTTGCAGTGCCAGGTAGCCTGGAGACAACCGTCGAGCAGATTCGCGCCATGGGCGGCCAGGCGCTACCGGTGGTGATGGATGTGCTGGATCGCTCGACGATGGACGCCGTCGTCGAACAGACACTGGCGACATGGGGACGTATCGATCTTCTGCTCAACAATGCGCTTTACCAGGGCCCAGGTCTGATGTTCCCCTTCGCCGAATTCACTTTCGAGCAGTTCGAGAAAAGCGTGATGGGCAACCTGGTGAACCAGGCCTACCTGGCGCGGCTGGTGCTTCCGGTGATGATCCGGCAGGGGGGCGGCATCTATGTCAGCCTGAGTTCCAATGCCGCCGTGTCGGCGCCACCGGCGCCGCCGGGCAAGGGCGGCTGGGGTTTCGTGTATGGCGCGCCGAAGTCGGGCTTTCACCGTATCGCCGAATTCATTCATGTCGAGCATGCCAAGGACGGCATCCTGGCTTTCAACGTAGAGCCCGGTTTTACCGTTACCGAAGCCACCGTGGTGATGTTCGGCCCCGATTCGGCTGCGGATTTCAATCGGCATGCGTCGCGTCCCGAGACCACCGGCGATGTCATCGCCTGGCTGGCGACCCGTCCCGAGGCGCGAGACCTGGCCGGTACGTTGATCAGTTCTCCAGATTTCTTCAAGACCCGGGGAATCGTCTTTCCGTGAAACAAGGCAGGAGTATTCGATGAACTCGTCAGTACTGTTGGTGGACAAAAGGGAAGCAGTCGCCACCGTAACACTCAATCGACCGGAAGCCATGAACGCCTTTTCCGCCGAACTTCGGCTCGCCTTGGGAAAGGCGTTTCGTGAACTTCGAACCGATCCGGAAATTCGCGTCGCCATCGTAACCGGAGCGGGCCGGGCTTTCTGTGCCGGCATGGACTTGAAGGAATTGAGCAGTGGTGGCGAGGATGCTTCGGGGTTCGATAAGAGCGTTGTCGGGCAGGACATGGCCGAGGCCATCGCTGAGTTCGAGGGGCCCGTGATCGCAGCCGTCAACGGACACGCGGTGACGGCCGGTTTTGAACTGGCCTTGGCGTGCGATCTGATCATCGCTTCCACCGAGGCGAGATTCGCCGATACGCATGCCCGCGTCGGCATCTTGCCCGGGTGGGGGCTCGGAGTGAAGTTGCCGCGCCTGATCGGCATCAATCGCGCCAAGGAATTGAGCTTTACCGGCAACATGCTGAGTGCCGCGCAAGCCTACGAATGGGGCCTGGTCAATCGCGTGGTGGCACCCGATGAACTACTGGCCACCTGCCAGGCGCTGGCGGCCCAAATGGCGAGTTGTGTTCCTCAGGTGCTGCAGCAGTACAAGCGACTGATCGATACTGCGTATGGCATGCACTTGCCGGATGCCCTGCGGTTCGAGAAGGCCGCCGGCATCGAGTCGGCAAAGCAAGTCAGTGCCGCCATGATTGCCACGCGCCGTGAAGGCGTTTTCGGCCGCGGACGGCGGCAAACCGAGGCGTCGCAGACAGGTCGTGACTCATGAAACCGCTCCAGGGCAAGTCCGTCATCATCACGGGCGGCGGAGGTGGCATTGGGCGACCGACAGCCCGGATGTTGGCCGTTGCGGGGGCTCGTGTGATTGTCAGCGACGTTCGCGAGGATGCCGCCCGGATGACGAGGGATTACGTCGTCGAGAATGGCGGCGAGGCCATCGCCGTGCCCGCCGACATCACGCGGGAAGAGGATGTGCGCGAACTGGTGGCGGCGGCGGTCGCGGCATTCGGCGGTGTCGATGTGCTGGTAAACAACGGTGGCGGCAGCTTGGCGCGCGACGTGGACATCGTCACCATGGATGTCGGTGTCTGGGATGCGATCATGGCGCTCAACGCACGCGGACCAATGCTCTGCTGCAAATATGCCATACCGGAGATGCTCAAGCGCGGGCGAGGCGCGATTGTCAATATTTCATCCGGCGCGGCGCTCAGTGGCCAACTGGGAATTCCGGCCTACAGCGCCGCCAAGGCGGCCGTGATTGCCCTGACCCGGTCGATTGCCACGCTCCACGGCCAGCAGGGCATACGCTGCAACGCCATAACCCCGGGCCTGATCATGCATGAGCGCCTGGCCGAAATATTCCCGGCCGAGCAGGTGCGGGTCGATGCCGAGAACATTCTGACGCCCAGCCCGGGAACTCCCGAGGATATCGGCGCCACCGTAGTATTTCTGGCCTCCGAGCAGGCTCGGTTCATCAACGCGCAGGTCCTGCCAGTGGATGGCGGACTGTTGGCGCATACACCAACCTACGCGCAGACGAGGGCAATGGTATCGAAACGGCTCGAGGTAAAGGAACGTAGCTGAACATATCAACTGGGTGCCTGATCATGGAAATCTTTGCGGTAACTCCCGAAACTCTTGGACTGGATGCCATGGGCACCTTCGCTCGGCGTGTCGAGGCGATGGGGTACGACGGTCTGTTCGTGCCGGACGCGGTTCACGATGGCCTCCTGCTGGCGGGCCAGGCGCTAGCTAGCACGAGTCGCTTGCGGGTGGGTATTTCCGTCCTGGTTGCTTTTCCCCGCAGTCCCATGAATGTGGCGCTGGCGGCGTGGGATCTGCAACGCCTGTCGGGGGGGCGCTTCGAATTGGGATTGGGAACACAGATCAAGCAGAATGTTGAGGATCGCTACTCGGCGCGATGGCTGCCGCCGGCCGCCGGAATGCGCGAGTATGTGGGAGCGCTTCGGGCGATTTTTCGCAGCTTTCGGACGCGGGAACCGCTGTATTTCGTCGGCGAGCACTACCATTTCACTCGCCTGCAGCCGTTCTTCAATCCAGGACCCATCGATGCACCCGACGTGCCCGTCATGCTTGGTGCCGTCGGACCAAAGATGCTCAACTTGGTGGGAGAGGCCGCCGATGGAATGCATACGCATCCGACCAACACGTCGGCTCGCTATCTCCGGGAGGCCATTCTGCCGCAAGTGGTGGCGGGTAGCGCTCGGCGCGATCCATCGCTTCAGGCACCCTTGATATGCGCAAACGAACTGGTCGCCAGCGGCCCCGATGATGCGACCGTCAAGGCGGAAAAGGAACGGTTTCGCGGCATGCTGGCATTCCTGTTCTCGACACCCGCTTATTGGCCCAGCCTCGAGTTGTTCGGCTGGAAGGACGTCGGCGAACGATTGCTGCAAATGACGCGGGAGGGACGTTGGAAGGAAATGCCCGCCATGCTGTCCGACACGGTGCTGGACGAGTTCCTTGTTAGCGGCTGCTTCGAGGAACTGCCGGAAAAGCTCGCCTCGCGGTTCGATGGCTTGGTTCAACGCATTACGCTGACGGTGCCGCCGAATCCGGAACATGACAAGGCAAATGCTTCCGCGATCGAGGGTATTCGAGGCCGGTTCTCTTAATCGCGGAGGCGAAAGGTCCAAGCGGGCCCGAGGGCCGGTCGATCGCCGATGCTAATATGCGGGACCAGGTGGATCGGACTTCGCGTCGGGACCGACTCCGGTCGTTCATTTGACGATGGCTGGTTGCTCGACAAGGGCCCTTCGGTCTCCTGCCCTCTAATTCACGCAGCGTCTACCATGTTTTTTGTACATCGGCATCCCGCCTTATTCGGAATTTCCATTTTTTTGTTAGCGATGCTGGCGTCCTGTGGTGGCGAGAAGCCCGACGCCGCCTTGGTCGGAGCGATGCCGGTGGCTGAAGTGCAGGTGGCCGTTGTTATGCCCCATGAAGTCACGATGTCGGAGGATCTGCCTGGTCGCCTGGAGGCGATTCGTGTCGCTCAGGTACGCGCGCGCGTCGAGGGCGTGGTGGAAAAGCGACTGTTCGCCGAGGGCACCGACGTCAAGGCGGGTACCAGTCTTTATACGATCGATGCGCGCGCCTATCGAGCGGCCCTTGCGGCGGCGGAGGCCGAGTTGACCGTGGCCAACTTGACGGTGAAGCGGTATCGACCGCTACTCGAGATCAAGGCGGTCAGCCAGCAGGAGGTCGACCAGGCGGTGTCCCGGCTCAAGCAGGCCGAAGCGGCGCTGATCAAGGCCAAATTGGACTTGGAACATGCCCATGTACTTGCCCCGATTTCGGGGCGGATTGGGCGCTCCATGGTCACCGAAGGTGCCCTGGTCGGGAAAAGCGAAGCAACGCTCATGGCGACCATTGAACAAACGGATCCGATCTACGTCAATTTCACCCGGTCGCATTCGGAGGCCGCTCGTCTCAGGCGGGCCTTCGAATCGGGTAAATCGAAGTTTGGCCAGAACGGGGGTGTGGAACTGGTCCTCGATGATGGCAGCAGTCATCCGCATCCCGGGCATTTGCTGTTCACTGACTTGGCGGTTGATCCAGGGACGGGTTCTATTCAAATGCGGGCCATTTTTCCCAATCCCGGTCGCAAGCTGCTGCCTGGGACCTTCGTGCGAGTGCGTATTCCTCGGGAAGTCGTGACCGCTGGGCTGACGGTTCCGCAGCTGGCGGTCCAATCCGGTACGCAAGGGCAGTTTGTCATGACGGTCGCCTCGGACGGCACGGCAAGCGTCAGGCCAATCAAGACGGGGGTAATGCTCGGCACCGATTGGTTGGTGACCGAGGGATTGAGCGGCGGCGACAAGGTCATCCTGACCGGCTTGCAAAAAGTCCGCCCCGGTGGTGCCGTGAAAGTGGTCGGGGCCGAGGGGGCGGCGCCCGGATCTTCGCCTGCGGTCGCAGAAAAGTAGGAGAGGCAGGGTGCTGGCCAGATTTTTCATCGATCGGCCCATCTTTGCCTGGGTGATCGCGATCGTTATCGTGCTTGCCGGGGCGCTGGTGTTGAAAAAATTGCCGGTGGCGGCCTACCCGTCGGTGGCTGCTCCGGCGATTGCTTTCAATATCACCTACCCCGGTGCATCGGCGCGCGTGGTCGAGGAAACAGTGACCGCCCTGATCGAGCAGGAAATGAATGGCATCGAGCACCTGCTCTATATGGAGGCATCATCGGAACTGGGCGGCGGTACGCTGACACTGACTTTCGAGCCAGGCACGAATGTCGACGTGGCTTCGGTCGAGGCGCAGAATCGTTTCAAGCGCGCCGAGTCCCGGCTTCCCGAGGAGGTTCGCCGGCTTGGCGTGCCGGCGATCAAGCAGACTCGCAATATTCTGATGATCGTCGCTGTTTACTCGCCGGATCGCAGCCTGGACAACGTGGCTACGGGCAGTTATGTGGCCGCCAACGTGCTCAACCACATTCGTCGCGTCAAGGGTGTGGGCGAGGTGCAGCTACTCGGCACCGAGTATTCCATGCGCATCTGGTTGAGGCCGGATCGGTTGCATGCCTTCAGCCTTTCCCCCGGGGATGTGTTGTCCGCGGTGCGTGCCCAGAATGTCCAGTTGGCCACTGGCGAGCTTGGCCAGGCACCCGCTGACGACAAACAGCAGTTCAACGCGCCGATTGTTACGCGGGGTCGATTGCAGACGCCCGAAGAGTTTGGCGAGATTATCGTCAGGGCGCGTCCAGATGGTGCTGCGGTCAAGGTCAAGGATGTTGCTCGGGTCGAGCTTGGGGCACAGGATTATGGCGTCTTCGCGCGCCTGGACAGGCAACCGACGGTGGGCATGGCGGTCCGCCTGACTCCCGATGGTAATGCCCTGCAGACGGCGCGGAACATCAAGGTGAAGATGGCCGAACTGGAGAAGTTTTTCCCCAAGGGCATGGCCTGGGATGTGCCATACGACTCCTCGCGCTTTGTCGACATCTCGATCAACGAGGTGGTCATTACCCTTTTCGAGGCGATGTTGCTTGTTTTCCTGGTGATGTACCTGTTCCTCGAGAATCTCCGTGCCACGCTCATTCCGGCGGTGGTGGTGCCTGTCGCGCTGACCGGTGCCATGATTGGTCTTTACCTGTTCGGCTATTCGATCAACGTGCTGACGCTGTTCGCCATGGTTCTAGCCATCGGCATTGTGGTCGATGATGCCATTGTCGTGGTGGAGAACGTCGAGCGCATCATGAGTGAGGAGGGGCTCGCGCCGCGCGACGCCACGCGCAAGGCGATGGATCAGATATTTTCCGCCGTGATCGGCATCACCTCCGTGCTTTGCGCCGTGTTCCTGCCAATGGCGTTCTTTGGTGGAGCTGTCGGCGCCATCTATCGACAGTTTTCGGTGACGCTACTGCTGACGATGCTGTTTTCCGCACTCATGGCGCTGACGCTGACGCCGGCGATGTGCGCGACCATTCTTCACCACTCCCCAGGTAGGGAGGTGATGCCTACCCGGGGGTTCTTCGGCTGGTTCAATCGCCTCTTTGCCAGAACCCTGCAAGGCTATTCGGCGATCGTTGGCCGGATGTTGCGCCGTACCGTTCGCTTCATGGTGATCTACTTGACCATTATTGTCGCAACCATCTGGGTGTTCATGCGCCTGCCGGGGAGTTTTCTGCCGGAGGAGGATCAGGGTTACTTCGCCAATCTCGTTCAACTTCCGGCTGGGGCGTCCCAGGCCAGAACCCTGGAAGTGATCAAGCAGATGGAAACCTATTATCTTGATCAACCCGAAGTTCGTCATACCGTTGGCGTGGTGGGTTTCTCCTTCTTTGGCAATGGTCAGAACGCCGGCACCATGTTCGTCCCCCTGAAAGACTGGGACGAGCGCCGCGAGCCCGGGAGCGATGTCGTGGCGCTGATTCGGCGCGCCAACGCAACCTTGTCGCGAATCAGGGAGGCTTTTGTCGTTGCGGTGAATGTTCCCGCGATCCCGGATTTGGCCGCGACCGGTGGTTTCGATTTTCGGTTGGAGGATCGCGGGGGCCATGGCCGTGAGAAACTCATCGAGGCGCGCGACATGGTGCTGGCCATGGCGGCTCGAAGTCCCGTGCTGGCGGGCGTTCGTCCCGAGGGGCAGGAACCTGGACCGCAGTTCATGCTGGAGATCGACCGGGCCAAGGCCAAGGCATTATCAGTCGATCTCGGGCAGCTTAACGAGACGCTTCAGTCGGTGCTTGGTATTGCCTACGTGAATGACTTTGTCCGCCAGGGCCGCATCCTGCGCGTGCAAATGCAGTCAGAGCCCTCTGGACTTGCCACGCCGGACGAGATACTTCGGTTGCCCATCCGCAACATGCGGGGTGAAATGATCCCATTGGCCGAACTGGCGAGACCGCAGTGGATCGTTGGCATGCCGAGACTGGATCGCTACAACGGCATGCCGTCGATGAAGATATCCGGTGTTCCGGCGCCGGGGCATAGCACGGGTGAGGCGATGGTTGCGATGGAGAACATTGCCGGTCACCTGCCTGACGGATTCGGCTATGAATGGTCCGGGTCGTCGTACGAGGAGCGGTTGTCGGGCACGCAGGCTCCACTACTGTTTGGTTTGTCACTGCTGGTTGTGTTCCTTGCCTTGGCGGCGCTGTACGAGAGTTGGACGATTCCGCTGGCGGTCATTCTCGTCGTGCCGCTGGGCATTTTCGGTGCCGTGATGGCGGTGACCTTGCGCGGCTTGCCCAATGATGTGTTCTTCAAGGTTGGACTGATTGCCACGATTGGTTTATCGGCAAAGAATGCAATCTTGATTATCGAGTTTGCCAAGACCCGTCATGAGCAAGGCATGGACTTGTTGGGAGCGACGCTGGAGGCTTGTCGACTTCGATTTCGTCCCATCCTCATGACGTCGCTGGCCTTTGTTCTTGGTGTGCTACCGCTCGCCATTTCCTCGGGTGCCGGCGCTCAGAGTCGCCACGCCATTGGTACCGGTGTGATGGGTGGAATGATTGGCGCGACGGTGCTGGCGGTTTTCCTCGTGCCTGTGTTTTTCGTCGTGGTCAAACGCTTAATGAAAACTTAAGTAGCATGGCGTGCGAAGGAGTCAAGGAGTGAGCAACGGTAACTGGGTGGCGATCTGGCTTGGATTGATGGCGGTAGCGCTCGGCGGGTGCAACCAGAAGCCGACATACGTCCGGCCAGAGGTACCCTTGCCGAGCCAGTGGCCGGATTTGGTGGCCTACGGCGGACGTGAGGTCCGGCATCTCGATTGGCGGACATTCTTCACCGACCCGCGCTTGAAAGCCTTGATCGCGCTCGCATTGGAGAACAGCCGTGACCTGAGAGTGGCAATGGCTCGAGTTGCCGAGGCCAGAGCACTGCACGGTGTTCATGGGGCGGAAACTATGCCGACGGTAATTGTTGGCGGGGGTGATGCCGTGGCTCGCCTGCCAGGAGACCTTGCCGGTACGGGGCAGCCCTCGCTGTCGCGACGATATGACGTTAGTCTCGGCATCGCCGCCTTCGAGCTGGATTTCTGGGGGCGTGTTTCGAGTCTGCGGGATGCCGCACTGGCGAGTTTCCTTGCAACCGAACAGGCTTATCGTTCCTTCCGACTCGTGCTGATTGCCGATGTCGTGGATGCCTATCTAGCGCAGCGCGAATCGGTGCAACGCTTGGCGCTCGCGCGCGACACCCTGCGTGCGCGTACCGAAAGCCTGGTTTTGGTAAAGAAGCGGCAAGAGGCCGGGCTCGCCAGCGATCTAGATTATCTTTCGGCAGATGGTGCCCTCCAGGCTGTTCGAGGAGATATCGCGGCACTCGAGCGTCAGCGCGAGGCTGTCGACAACTCGATGCGCTTGCTGGTCGGATTGCTTCCGGATGACTTGCCCGGAGGCTTGCCGCTGAACGAGCAGGGTCTTGATCTTGATCTTGCCGTTGACTTGCCTGCGGAGGTGCTGCTTCGTCGGCCGGATGTGCACGCCGCCGAGCAAACGCTAATCGCCGCCAACGCCAACATCGGGGCGGCTCGTGCGGCCTTCTTT
Source organism: Rhodocyclaceae bacterium (assembly GCA_016704145.1). Taxonomy (GTDB): domain Bacteria; phylum Pseudomonadota; class Gammaproteobacteria; order Burkholderiales; family Rhodocyclaceae; genus Fen-999. The sequence continues at coordinate 20,712 of JADJAS010000004.1, forward strand.
CCACGCATTGCACTTATCGGCAACTTTGGCACTGCCAGCAGCGCATTGTCGGGCCTGTTTCGCGCCGGATCGGAGGCCTGGGTGTTTCAGCCTAGCCTCACCCTGCCCTTATTTGACGGCGGGCGCAACCAGGCCAATGTGGATATTGCCGAGGCGCGCAAGGTCATCGCAGTCGCGCAATATGAAAGGACGCTTCAGCACGCATTTCGCGAGGTTGCCGATCTCTTGGCGGCTCGCGGCCGCCTGCGCCAGCAACTGGACGCACAGGAAGCCGCTGAACGGGTTCAGGCGCAACGGCTAAACATTGTCGAGGCACGCTATCGAGGCGGCATTGCAAGCTATCTGGAACTTCTTGATGCGCAGCGGGATTCCCTCGCGGCGAGGCAGGCCACCGTCCAGCTACGCCGGCAATGGCTGTCGACGGCGAATCAGCTGTTCAAGACGCTGGGAGCCGGTTGAGCGGATTCTTCTTGGTCACGGGCGACCGAAAAGCTTCTTGAGGAAGCCCGAGACTTTGTTCCACAGTACGGTGAGAACCACGGCCACCACGTTGATGGAATCCTCTTTCGGTGGTTTCGTGCGTGGCTGGGGTTGAGGTGAAGGGGACGCCGTCGCTGTCGAACCGGCTTCGGCAATCGATGGCTGACTGGCCGGACTCTGCCCAGGGACTTCTAGAAGCGATCTCACGTTGGCGACGTACTTCTTGATGATTTGCGCCGAGACCCCTTCGATCATGCCGCGCCCGACCTGTACGATCTTGCCGGTCAGATCGACGCTCGAACTGCAACATACCTCGGTACCAGAACCATCCGCCAGTTCGATCAGTGTCGTGTCGATGGTTCCGCTGACGGTGCCGCCACCCCGCTCGTTTCCTTCGGCGAGCATTTTGACCCTGTGGGACTGCTGGTCGGCTTCAAGGTAGGTGATGGTTCCCTGATACTGCGCGCTGACAGCCCCGATCTTCAGTTTGACGGCACCGACGAAGCTCTTCTCGTCGATGATTTCCTTCAGCGAGGCTCCCGGCATGCATGCCACCACATTCTCCGGGTTGTTCATGAATTTCCACACCGCGTCTACGGGAGCGGCAACGATGAAGGTTTCCTTGATTTCGATGGCCATGTCGTATTCTGATTTCGCGTGATACCCGCCTAACCGAGCGACGGGCGTGGTTCTCGTGGCATGCCGAGAGCTCGTTCGGCGATGATGTTCAACTGAATTTCATTAGTTCCCGCGTAGATGGTATCGGCGCGACTGAACAAGAACAACTGTTGCAGGCGCGTCCGCACGGGGTCGTTCACGACGATGTCGCCATCGACTCCGAGGACATCCATGGCAAGCTTGCCCAGATCGCGATGCCAGTTGGACCAATAGTACTTGTAGATCATCGCCGGGCGCTGCAAGGAACCATCCTGAGGGCCGGAAAGCATCCGCAGAGCGTTATACCGCATAACCTTCAGCCCCATCCATGCGTGAGCCAGTCGCGCGCGGAACATGGGATTCCGGTCGGCGCCGTTGTCCCTGGCGACCTGGCAGACGAGGTCGAATTCACGATAAAAGTGCATTTGCTGGCCAAGGGTGGAAACGCCGCGTTCGAAACCCAGCAAGGCCATAGCGATGCTCCAGCCTTCGCCGGGCTGGCCGATGATATTGCTTGGTGCCGTGCGGGCACCATCGAAGAAGACTTCATTGAATTCGGCCGTGCCGGTGAGTTGCCGGATGGGCCGAATCTCGATGCCGGGCTGATCAAGTGGAACCAGCAGAAAGACGAGGCCGCGATTGCCGACAGAACCCGCTTCGCATCGTGCCAGCACGAATATCCATTCCGACTCGTGGGCGAGCGATGTCCAAACTTTCTGGCCATTGATGATCCATTCGCCGGAGCCGGGGTCCCGATGCGCCTTCGTCTGGACGTTGGCGAGGTCCGAACCGGCATTGGGCTCCGAGTATCCCTGACACCAGAATTCCGTTCCCTGGACGATTCCCGGCAGGAAACGGGATTTCTGTTCATCGGTGCCGAAGGCAAGGATGGTCGGGCCGATCAGGCCTTCACCGATGTGGCCCATTCTGCCGGGGCCGCCGGCCCTGGCATATTCCTCGTGGAAGATGATTTGTCGTGCCAGGGAGAGGCCACGCCCGCCATGGTCGGTTGGCCACCCGACACATGTCCAGCCTCCCGCGGCCAATGTCTGTTCCCATGCCTTCCGCTCGGCGGGATAGGCATCCTCGTCCCCGGGGCCGCCGCGGTGACGGAGACACTCGAAGTCCCCCCGCAGATGTTCGGCCATCCAGCAAGCAACTTCGTTGCGGAATGCCTCGTCTTCAGTCGAAAACCCAAGTTCCATGAAAAAGCCTTGTTATCGGTCAAGCAGAATCGCCGCTACCCGCTCGCGGAGCGAGTCGCAATTGCCCAGCCACTGGCCGCTGGCCTGGGCTCGCTTCAAATACAGATGAGGATCGTATTCCCAGGTAAATCCCACGCCCCCATGCAGTTGAACAGCCTCCACGGCGCAGTGGAAGAGGCAATCCGAGGCCATGGTCTTTGCGCAGGCGGACTCGAGCATCAAGGTGCTTGTCGTTGGCGAGGCCGCCACTGCACAGGCTGCTCCGAGAACCGCCGACCTGGCGGCTTCGATTCTGACCATCGCTTCGGCGCAACGATGCTTGACCGCTTGGAAGGACGATATCGGTCGGCCAAACTGCCGCCGTTCGGCGATATAGGCCAGGGTCATGTCAAGGCACTGCTGGGCGGCCCCCAATTGCTCCGCGGCGAGGGCGATGGCCGCGAGCGCCGAGGTTCGGGCAAGGCCGTTGCCGATGTTGCCCGGCATCGAAACGATCGCGTTCTCGCCGGCGTGAAGTTCGCACAAGCGGACCTCGGCAATACGTCGCGTGGCATCGATCGTCATGGATGGTTGCGTGGTGATGCCTTGGGTAGCCGCCGGGATGGCAAACAACGAGACCTGATCCCGACCGACGATGCGGGCGGGCAACAACAGCAGTTGCGCGCTTGCACCATCGGGAACATGCTGAAAATGTCCGCTGATGGAATATCCGCCAGCCACGGGCGTGGCCGTCGCCGTTACGGCATCGATATCCCAGTCCAGGCCACGTTCGCCAAAAGCGAGGGTGGCCGTAATCTCGCCGGCTGCAATGGATGGCAGATGGCCTTCTCGAGCAGCCGCCGTGCCGACCTCGAGCAATGCCGGCACGGCGAGACAAGCCGTCGCGAAATAGGGAGAGCAGAACAAGCGCCTCCCCATCTGTTCCATCAGTATGGCCTGCTCGATGATGGTCAGGCCAAGTCCGCCGAACGTCTCCGGAATTGCGATCGCGCACCAACCGAACTCCTTGCCGACCTGGTTCCAGACATCGGCATCGAAGCCAATTTCCGTTTCCATCGCCCGGCGGACTGCCGCCGACGGGCTGGCATCGGCGAGGAAAGTCTCCGCGGTTGCGCGGATCATCTCCTGTTCTGACGTAAGGGCAAAATCCATGGGTCGGGAAACCTGCGCAAGTCCAATTAAGTCGATCGAGACACTCGTCAAACCACGATAGCGTCCTTACCCACCATGGTCAGGCAAGGATTGTTTCCGTGCCATGGCCCCCAGGCATCGTCCGATTGGACGTCGTCCGGCTCGAGAGCCGACGGGAGAATCCGGTAACCATACCATCGGTCCGTGCGATGGACTTGGTGCCATCCGCCACGTCTTCGCGCTTGGCATGACACGCCGTCGTTAAGCCGGTTATTGGCGGCGGGGTACGTTATCAACGATAACCGAGGAGAAGTCGCGGTGAAGAGCAAGAAGAAGGACTACTTTGTTGCATTGACCGAGTTTCACTTCATGAATCTGCAAACCATGAGTGAAATCACTTATTACCCGGGCATGCATCACTTCCACGATAGCGTCAACGGTGTCCTGCGGGCCTGGGCAGGTCGCGACCTTGATAGTGAATGGCCGCAGCCGATCGCCAGTGAACTTATCAAGTACATGGATCAGTCGGGTACCGATGTCGCATTTTGCTTGCGTGAGCCAATGCTCGACATTACTGGCGGCACGGTTTCGATGTCCACCAACGGTTTCATGCTTCAGCAGATCGCGCCTTACCCGGGGCGCATGTACCTGGAGGCCAACGTTGGCCCGGTGATGCGACGTGGAATCAAGCACGCGAACTGGGAACTTGAGTACTTGGTCAAGGAGCAGGGGGCGCGGCTATGCAAGGTATATTCGCCCGAGGACGATGGGCCACTTAATGATCGTCGCATGTGGCCCTTTTACGAGAAGGCATGCGAACTGGGCGTACCTCTCACCATGCATACCGGCATGAGTTACGTATGTCCGCAGCCGAGCGCGCATTGCGAAGTGAAGCAACTCGACGACATCATGCTCGACTTTCCGGAACTCAAGATCATCGCCTATCACGCTGGTTGGCCGCAGTCGGAAGAATTGATCGGCTTATGCGGCAAGCACAAGAATTTGTACATGAGCCTGTCCGGGATCATCGGGTGGTATCAGCGGGCGCCGTATCGCGGCTATCACGCGATCGGCACTGCCCTGCAATGGATGCCGGCGGACAAGATCGTGCTTGGTTTCGACCTGCCATTTGACGACTTGAATCGAATTCTCGACTACATCCGCGATCTCGATATGCCAGAAGAGTTGCAGGAAAAGTGGGGATATCCGCAGGTCACGGAAGACGACAAGGCGAAGATTCTCGGGCTCAACCTCGCCAGGTTGACGGGAATCGAGCCCACCAAGCGCATCCAGCAGGGTTGATGTCATCGGCTCGCGGGGAGTAATAATGGTCACGAAACGAATGTCGGGCAAGGTGGCGTTGGTGACGGGGGCCGGACAAGGCGTGGGCCAAGGTATCGCTTTGGCGCTGGCGGCCGAGGGGGCTCGGGTTGCCGTTGCTGGCCGAACGATCGCCAAGGTCGAGGCGACCTGTCGGGACATCGAGGCCCGTGGTGGTAGCGCCCTAGCCGTGGAGTGCGATGTCAAGCGTCGCGATTCTCTCGAGAGTTGCGTCAGAATGGTGGTCGAGTGGCTAGGGGGGGTGAACATTCTGGTGAACAACGCCCAGGAAGTCCCGATGGGCAGGCTCGATCAGATTGACGAAAATAGCTTCGAGGCAGGCTGGCATTCGGGACCGCTGGCAACCTTCCGATTGATGAAGCTCTGCTATCCGTATCTGAAGGGAGATGGCAGCATCATCAACATGGCCAGCGCCGCCGGCAAGCGTTGGGATGCCACCGGGTACGGGTGCTATGGCGCAGTCAAGGAAGCTATTCGTCAATTGACGCGCGCCGCGGCTTGCGAATGGGGCAAGGACAATATTCGCACCAATGTTCTGCTGCCGCTGGCGGAATCCGCGGGGCTCAAGGGATGGACCAAAGCTCGTCCGGACGAAGCGGCTGCCTATTTTTCGACGATCCCCATGCGACGGGTAGGGGACTGCGAACACGACATCGGTCGTTTTGTCGTGGCGTTGTGTTCCGAGGAATGCCGGTATGTCAACGGGCAGAGCATCGGACTTGATGGTGGGCAAGCGTATCTCGGGTGACCGTGCCGGTCGAACCGTGTTTGGCCCGAAATGAAACGGAAAGGGCCTTGGCGGATGTTGAGCGAGCAACGTCGCCAAGAGTAGGCTTGAGTGCATTCTTGATGTCTCTTGCACTGGTGGCTGCTCTGGATAGTCCCTTCATGTTGGCAAACAGAATCTTGGAGCGCGAAAGCACTGGTTATGACTAATATTCAGGCACCCCTTGCAGGGCTGCGCATCATCGAGAGTTCCATCTTGGGGCCTGCGGCCATCACCACGGCCTTTGCCGACCTCGGCGCCGAGATCATCAAGGTCGAAACCCCCGCTGGCGATTACATACGTGAAATGACCTGGCCGATCATCGAAGGGGTGTCGCTCATGCACTATCACCTCAATCGAGGCAAGCGTGGCATCACTCTTGATTTGAGGCTGGAAACTGCGCGCGAGGTCTATCGTGATCTCGTCAAGGGTGCCGAAGTGGTGATCGAGGCATCCAAACCGGGCGCCTTGGCCAAGTTCGGCCTGGGATACGACGATCTGAAGCAGATCAATCCGCGTATCGTCTTTTGCACGGTATCAGGCTACGGTATGACGGGACCGTACAAGGACATGCCTTCGCACGGCATTGCCTACGATACTTGGGCGGGAGTCGTGATGCCCGCCTACGATGAAGAAGGATTTTGCTACATACCGGAGCATGTGGGCATCGGCATCAACGCGGCGCCCCTCTTTGGCGGACTGGCGGTGCTCGCCGCCGTGATGAGGGCGCGACAGACAGGAGTCGGAGCCTTCTTGGAATTGGCGCAGAGCGATGCCGCCGCCGCTTTCGACTGGTATCGGAGCGAAAGCCACATGGCCTATGCAAGACCGGAGGATGTCGTCACGGGCAACAAGGCGGATGGATACAAGCGTCGTCCGGTGGCTACCGCGGGAATGCGCGAGGGGGTACGGTATCAACTGTATGAGTCTTCCGACGGACATGTACTGTTCATGGCGTCGGAACAGGCTTTCTGGAAGAACTTTTGTGCGGGTATTGGTCGAATGGATCTTTTCGAAAGGTGGCCGGGGTCGAAATACGCGGATCACGCGCGCGGCAATCGAGAACTCCAAGCGATTTTGCGCGAGATTTTCAAGACCAAGACATCATGTCAATGGATTGAGTTTAGCAAGGAAGCTAACACGCCTATTGCGCCGGTAAATACGCCGAAGAACCTAGTCGAGGACCCGCAGTTTCAGGCGCGATTCAAGATCATGCCGCATGAGGACCATGGTGCCGACATGCTGGGATTTCCGGTCAGGTTCATCGCCGAGGAAATGCGACCTCCGAGCAGAGCGCCAACAGTCGGCGAGCACAACGAGGAAGTATTGCGACAGGTTCTCGGTTATGGCACCGATAGGATCGAGTCCCTGCGGCGGGAGGGTGCCTTGGGCTGACGGTATCCGCATCAAACTTTACGACAGGATGGAGCGAGTCAATGGACTTTGAGTTCTCGGAAGACGAAAACAGATTTTTGCGCGAGGTCGAGCAGTTCCTCAAGGACAACCATGACCCCAAGGTGATGGACGTAACGCGCGAAAACATGGCGCAGGTATGCGATACGCCGGAGCGTCGGGCATTCATGAAAAAGCTGGCCGCACGTGGGTGGCTGGGGATCACTTGGCCGAAGGAATGTGGCGGGCAGGACGGCGAGGGCTTTTATGAGTACTTGCTCAACGAGAAACTGTCTTCCGTAGGCGCGCCACAAATTGGCAAGGGTGTCGGGATCATTGGCAAGACCTTGATCAAGGTCGGTTCCGAGAAACTGAAGCAGGAGTTCTTGCCGCGGATTCTGGATGCCAATGTCGAGTTCGCGGTCGGTTATTCGGAGCCCGGCGCGGGTTCGGATTCCGCCGCCATGCGGCTGAAAGCCGAGCGACAGGGTGACGGTTGGGTGCTCAATGGGCAGAAGGTCTTCACGACGTCCGCGCACTTTGCCGACTGGTATTGGGTGGGCGCTCGGACTGATCCCGATGCACCCAAGCATCATGGCATTTCGTTGTTCCTGATCCCCATGAATCATCCGGGACTGACGATCCACCCGATGTACACCATGGGCAACGAGCGCACCAACGCCGTTTTCTTCGATAACGTATTCGTTCATGATGATTACCGGGTAGGCGAATTGAACAAGGGGTTTCAGTACATAGCCGAAGCGTTGGATATCGAGCGCTTCACTATGTTCACGTTTTCACCCATTCGAGGGCGGCTCGAGTTGCTATGCGACCATGTGAAGAATGGGACAAGGGACGGGAAGCCCTTGCGTGAGGATCCCGTCATTCGCCAGAGAGTTGCCCAGTTGGCCACCGAATGCGAGGTCGCGCGGGTTCTTGGCGTCAAGTTTGTCGATGCCGCGCTGAACAGTGCGAAGACGCCTACCGCGGAGGCTTCCGAGTACAAGTTGTTCGCGACGGAGCTCTCTCGCCGAATCGCCGACGCGACGATGGATATCGTCGGACCGGGGGCGCAACTGGCGCTCGGCACCTCAGATGGACCGCTCAAGGGGCGCCCGGAAAGTTGCTATACGTATACGGTGATCGACACGATTGGCGGTGGTTCCTCGGAGGTGCAAAAGAACATCATCGCCACCAGAAAACTGGGCTTACCGAGAAACTTCTGAGTGAGGCTGTTCTAGATGGCGCTTCTCGATGGCTTTACCGTGCTCGACCTGGCGAGTGTTGGACCTGCCGCCCGTGCATCGCGAATCCTGGCCGATTACGGGATGCGTGTGATCAAGGTTGCACCCGTGGCGGCAAAAGGCGCGAAACAGGTCGATCCGGTGTTTCACGCCTATGGCGCTGGCCGTGGCACCGAGAAGATTCGCGTGGACCTCAAGTCCGATGGTGGCCGCGAGAGTATCCGGCGCCTGGCGAGCAAAGTCGATGTTGTCATCGAAAGCTATCGTCCGGGCGTTGCGGAACGATTGGGTGTTGGCTACGAGCAGGTGAAGATTCACAATCCTGGAATCGTTTACTGCTCGACGAGCGGCTATGGTCAGGATGGTCCCTATGCGCAGTGGGTGGGTCATGACATCAACTATCTGGCGGTGGGTGGTTTTCTGGCCTGCAGCGGACGGGACGGCGACGGGCTTCCGGCCATTCCCGGCGCAACGGTGGCGGATAGTGCGGGGGGGGGCATGCATGCGGCGATCGCCATCGTCTCGGCCTTGCTTCATCGCGCCAGGACAGGCGAGGGAGCCTATCTTGATGTGTCGATCACCGATGGCGTTCTTAACCTGATGTCGCTCTATATCGATCAGTACCTCGCCACGGGGGAAGAAACCAAGCCGAAGTCGGCAGTGTTGACCGGAAAATACGCATGGTATGGCGTTTATGCGGCCGCCGATGGCAAGCATCTGGCAGTCGGTGCGATCGAAAATCACTTCTTCCGCAACCTTTGTCGATTGCTGGATTTGGAGCAGTTCAGCGATAGCCAGTACGATTCCGCGCGGCAGGATGAAATGCGCCGGGCATTTGAAGAACGCTTTCGCTCCCGCAAGCGGGACGAATGGGTGGCACTGTTGGCGGGCAATGATACCTGCATGGCCCCGGTTCTCGATATTGCCGAGGTAACCGTCGACCAGCATTTACGGACGCGCGGGGCATTCATGCGCGCGCATCACCCCGAGCGGGGCGATTTCGAACAGCTTTCTCCAGTCTTGGCCGGCGGCGTGCGTGCGCAACCCTTGCACGAGGTTCGGGCCAGCGGCGCCACCGACACCGATGCCGTGTTTCAGGCGGCGGGATTTTCGGCCGACGAGATCGCAAGCTTGCGCGCGGCCGGGAGCGTTGAATGAAGGATCCGATGTCATGGCGGTAGATATTCCTCAGAACGTGCAGGATCTGATCGGAAAACCACAATACGAGGAAAAGACCGAGTTTCCGATCGAAGTGGGCTACGTCTTCAATACTTGTGCCGCCGTGCAGAACGGCAATCCGCTTTACTGGGATGCCGAGGTCGCCGACCAGATCGTCGGTGGCCGCATCGCACCGCCGACGATGCTGTCGGTCTGGTTTCGGCCGCATTATTGGTCGCCCGGAGCCGAAGGGGAGCGCACGGCCTTGCAGACGCATTTTGACCTGAAGCGGCTGCTTGATCTGCCGGAGGCGATCGTATCGGGCAACGAGGCGGCCTTTGGTGAACCGGTACGCATGGGGGATACATTGACTACCAGGCAGATAGTCCGGTCCGTCAGCGAGTTCAAACAGACAAAGCTCGGTCAAGGCCGTTTCTGGACGATCGACGTCGAAACCTACAACCAGCACGGCGAATGGGTGGGGACCGAAAGCTATACCTGCCTGGGATACCGGCGGCAAGAGGTGGTGGCATGATGGCGTCGGTGAACTTGACGGCGGTCGATGTCAAGGAAGGAGACGAACTTCCGCCACTCAGCCATGCCGTGACGGCCACGACCGTGGTGCTAGGCGCTATGGCGAGCCGGGATTGGCGTCCGATGCACCACGACAAGGAATTCGCAATCCATCGCAACGGTGTCAAGGACATATTCATCAATACACCGAACAATGCGGCCTGGTTCGAGCGCTATATCACCGACTGGACCGGCCCCAAGGGCCGCCTCGGACGCATGAAGTTCAAGATGAAACGACCGGTCTTTCCTGAGGACACGATGGTTTTCAATGGCCGGGTCGTCAGGATGTCCGTGGATGACAGCGGTTGCCAGTGGGTTGAACTCGAGGTGACGGTCTCCGTGGATGGGCAGGTGAATACCGAATGTCAAGCGCGGGTTGCGATTCCGTGCGACCCACACGATAACCCCTGGCAGCGCAAGGCAAGTCGCTGGCAACCCTGATCCAGCGTTGGGGGGCACATTTTTTTAGAGATTCGAAAGGCAAATAATGGATCTGAAGTTCACTGAAGAACAGAACATGCTCCGCGACATGACCCGGGATCTTTGCCGCGACTACAGCGGCGCCGACGTCGTGAGAAAAATGGAGAATGATCCGCGCGGCGTTCCCGCCGAGTTGTGGCAACAGATGCAGCAAACGGGTTTGTTAGGCATTTTGCTCCCGGAGGAGCATGGTGGCCTTGGACTCAACATGCTCGACTGCGTCGTGATTTACGAGGAGCTAGGACGCGCGTTGGCTCCAGGGCCGTACTTCTCCAGCAGCGTGATATGCGCCAACGCCATCAAAATGAGCGGTAGCGAAGGGCAGCGGCAGGCCCTCTTGCCCGGTATCGGCAATGGCGATGGCATCATCGTGCCCGCCTGGCTCGAGCCGGATAATGGCTTTGGTCCCGAAGGTATCCAGTTGAGGGCGACGGCGACATCAGGTGGCTATCGGCTGAACGGCATCAAGCGCCACGTTTTCCACGCCGTGGCGGCGAGCAAGTTGCTCGTTCTGGTGAGATCCGGTGATGCGACTGAGGCTGTGGATCTGTTGCTGGTGGATGTCAACGCTCCGGGCGTCGTGCTTGAGCAGCAGAAGTCCATGGCATCCGATACCCAGTATCGCGTCGCTTTCAACGATGTCGAAGTTCCGGCGAGGAATCGCGTCGGTGCCGAGGGAAGCGGCTGGCGGACCTGGTCCGCCGCCATGTACGACGGCATTATCCTGCTTGCTGCCTTTGCCGCCGGTGGTGCCGAGCGCGCACTGGAGATCACGGTGCAGTATGCCAAGGACCGGCAGCAGTTTGGCAAGCCAATCGGTGCCTTTCAGTCCTTGGCTCATTACATGGCGGATGGCACCGCGGTCGTCGATGGCGCCAAGATGTTGGTGTACGAAGCGGCCTGGGCGCATGCCAACGGCAAGAGCGTGACCCGTCTGGCACCGATGGCCAAGCTCTTCGCCTGCAAGGCCTTCCGCGACGTCACCGCCATGGCCCAACAGGTTCATGGCGGCATTGGCTTCACGCTCGACTATGACATCCAGTTGTACTATCGACGCGCCAAGCAACTGCAGATGAACTGGTGGGATGGTCGCTACCTCGAGAATCTGATCGCCGCCGATATTCTCGACAGCGACTTGCCACGAACCATCCCGGATCCGTTCACCATTTGAACATCCGTTCTTCATTTTCATTCCAGCGCATCTCATGGGTCAGCCCAATCCCAACTATGGAACAGGTGCGTTCCGGCGGCGGCTGCGTTGGTGGACGGCTGAGGGTAGGGTCGATGTCGAACTGGAGGACAGCAATCATGGCTTTCGTCTGAGCCTGCATCATGATGGGCAGCGGATTACCGACGTCACCGTCGATCCGGTTCGCTACCCTTTCACGACCTGTCCCGAGGCCGTGCGATCGGTGGAGCGTATCGTTGGCATTGGGCTGGGCGATGCCGTAAAGCTTCGGGAACGACTGCCGGGTGGCGAGAACTGCACGCACATGGCCGATATGGCGCTCATTGCCGCGGCACATGCCCGGCACCTCGGCATGGAACGTAGATACGACATGACAATCACCGACGAGCGTGATGGCGTCACGCAGGCGCGGATCGAGTGCGATGGTGAAGCCCTTTTCGAGTGGTGGGTGCGGGCCAATGCCATCGAGTCGCCCGTGGCCCTCGCGGGGCGTCCTGTGATGCGGGGGTTTTATGCCTGGGCCGTGCAAACCTTTGTGGACGAAAAATCGCTGGAGGCGGCCCAGGCGCTGCAACGGGGATTTTTCGTGGCCCAGGCGCGCCGCTACAGTTACTTGCCTGTCGAGCGTCATCCAGCCATCACCGACGGGATGCCACGGACCAGTTGTTACTCCTACAACACGGGAGCGGTGGAGCGTGCCTTGAGAATCCGAGGCTCGGTGCGTGACTATTCGGATAGCGCCGAGGGGTTGCTGAGTTTCGTTATTAATGAACCTGCCGCGGTGAACGCATGACAGGAACGACAGAGATAAAGGTGGAGACTTCGCGCACAGGAGCCTTGTCTGGGATCAGGGTGCTCGACTTCGGGCAAATGGTATCCGCGCCATATTGCGCAAAGCTGTTTGCCGACTATGGTGCCGATGTGATCAAGGTCGAGCCTTCGGCTGGTGATGTGGCGCGCACCGTGGGGCCGTTTCCGCTTGATGCGGCACACTGCGAGCGGAGCGGCCTTTATTTCGTCAACAATACGAACAAGCGCGGTGTTACCTGTAATGTTGCGTTGGACGCCGGGCGTGCGCTGTTTCGACGCTTGCTGGAATGGGCGGACGTGCTGGTGGAGAATAACCTGCCGAGCCAGATGAAATCCTGGCAGCTTGATTACGCGACCATCCAGGCCGTGAACCCACGCCTGGTAATGATCTCGATTACGCCTTTCGGTCAGTCCGGGCCTTACAGCGCCTGGAATGGCTATGACCTGAATGCCTACCATCTTACCGGCGCCGGCTCGCGTTATTGTGGGCGCCCGGGCGAAATGCCGCTGGAACACGGCACTTTTTCGGCGGATTACTTCGGCGCCATCAGCGCGGCCACCTGGGGCATGGCCGCCGTATATGGTCGCGACCTGGTCGGTGGCGGCCAGCAGGTTGATGTTTCCTGCGCCGAGGCGATCGCCGCGGCTTTTATTGGCGGCCAGAACATTGGCGGCTATGCCCAGGACGGTCGCTTCGACAAGCGAACAGGCGTTGGCATGCCGCAGGGCGCGCCGGCCACCATTCTGCCTTGCAAGGATGGCCATGTCTGGATGCTGGCGCTGGAACCGGGCCAGTGGAATGGCTTGCGCCAGGTGATGGGCAATCCCGATTGGGCGGATCTGGACATGTTCCAGAACATGAAGACTCGCGCCGAGAACGCCGATGTCATCTATTCGTTCATCGTCGAATGGACGATGCAGCACACCAAGATGGAGATTCAGGAAAAATGCCAGGCGGCGGGCTGCCCCGTCACCGCCGTCTATACGGTGGCGGAAGCCGCCGAGCAGCCGCACTTGAAGGCGCGTGGCTACTTTGTTGACATGGAGCATCCCGAACTCGGCCGCATCAGGAATCTCGGCGCGCCTTTCAAGTTACCGGCTAGTCCAGGAGGGCCCGTGCGCGGTGCACCCTTGCTCGGCCAGCATAACGGCGAGGTGTATGGCGGGATGCTTGGTCTCGCCGAGACCGAACTCCAGGCCTTGCGCGCCGCAGGTGCGATCTGACGGGGGATGCGTGGCACGCATATGAACACCTGATTAGCCACAATATTCAGAAGGCTCATTTGGCGAGCCTGCCGGGGTGAAAAATGGGCGCGTCTTGTCCGAAGGGGATGCGCGATGGGGATCAACCGGGTGCAGTTTCAGAAGGGATTGTCGATGGCGCAATTCATGGAGCGCTACGGGACGGAGGAGAAATGCCACGCTGCGGTTGTTGCGCTGCGCTGGCCGAATGGGTTCGTTTGCCCCGAATGCAAAGACAGGCGCCATTACACGTTCGAGCGCAAGGGACTGCGGTACTGGCAATGTGCGTCGTGCCGGGAGCAGACGACGGTAATGTGCGGGACGGTGTTCGAGTCCACGAAGTTGCCGCTGACGACCTGGTTCCTGGCGATGCATCTGCTGACCCAGGCCAAGAACAATGTCTCGGCGCTGGAACTCAGCGCCACCTCGGTGTGCGGTACAAGACCGCCTGGCTGCTCAAGCACAAGTTGATGCAGGTGATGAGCGAGCGGGAGGCGGATCGCCAACTGGATGGCCGGGTCGAGATCGACGATGCCTACCTGGGCGGCGAACTGCCTGGCGGAAAGAGCGGGCGCGGTTCGGAGAACAAGGTATCGTTCATTGCCGCCGTGCAGACCACCGAGACCGGCAACCCACTGAAGGTCTGCCTGAAGAAGCTGGAATTCACCAAGGAGGCGATCACCGACTGGGCGAAGACGGCACTGTCCGCATCGGTCCACGTGGTGTCGGATGGTCTGTGGTGCTTCCGCGCCGTCACCGCGGCCGGCGCCACCCAGGAGCGCATTGTTACTGGTGGCGGCCCCGCCTGCGTCAAGCTGGAGCAATTCCGCGCAGTGAATACCTTCCTCGGCAATCTCAAGACCGCCTACTCGGGTACCTACCATGCCTTCGATTTCGCTAAGTATGCGCATCGGTATCTTGCTGAAGTCCAGTATCGGTTCAATCGCCGGTTCGATCTGTCGTCTATCCTGAAGCGCCTCTTGGTTGCTGCCGTGGCTACCACGGCTCGTCCCGAGCGATTCTTGCGCGCGGCTGAACATTGTGGCTAATCAGGTATGAACAAGACATTACCGCTCAAGGGCGTTCGGGTCGTCAACTTCGGCTGGGTATGGGCCGGGCCGGTGGTTGGTCAGACGCTCGGCTTTCTCGGCGCCGAGGTCTTCAAGGTCGAGTCGAGGGCCCGCGTCGACATGACGCGCAATCTGCCGCCGTTCGCCGAGGGCCAGCCCGGTCCGGACCGCAGTTTGTCGAATCATGCCTGCTGGGCCGGCAATGGTTCTATTTCGCTGAACCTCAAGGAGCCCGAGGCACTACAACTGGCCAAAGACCTGATCGCGCGGTCGGATGTCGTCGTCGAGAACTTCGGGCCCGGTGTCATGGAACGGCTTGGACTCGGCTACGAGGAACTGCGCGGGATCAAGGATGACATCATTCTGTTCTCCATGCCCGGTGCCGGCCTTTATGGACCGATGAAGGACTTGCGCACCTATGGACTCAGCTTGACCTCGACCACGGGTCTCGACAGCCTGGTCGGCTATAAGGGGGGCGATCCGATTCCGGTGGAGAATGCCTTCTCGGATCCCTATGCCGGAATCCTGGGCGCTTTCGCGGTTCTGGCGGCCTTGAACCATCGGCGTAACACCGGCCAGGGCCAGCATATCGATTTCTCGCAGCAGGAAGCCGTGATGCAGATGGTCGGCCCCGCCTACATGGACTACGTTCTGAATGGACGCAGCGGCGGGCCGAAGAGTAACGAACATCCGCTTGCCGCCATGGCGCCGCATGGCGTCTTTCGCTGCAAGGGCGACGATCGCTGGATCAGCATCGTCGTTGGCAGCGACGAGGAATGGCACAGCCTGCTCGCCGCCTTGAAGCATCCGGAGTGGCTCAAGGTCGGCGAATTCGCCACGCGCGAGCAGCGCTTGGCCCACATCGACACGCTGCATGCCCTGCTTGGCGAGTGGACCGCGCAATTCGACGACCGCGGACTGGCGGCGCTGCTGCAAAGCCACGGCGTCGCCGCGACCCCAGTGCTCAATGTTGGTGACTTGCTGGACGACCCGCACTACAAGGCGCGCAAGACCTTCATCGAGGTTCAGCACCCTCTGGGCTTCAAGGAAACCATCTATGGTTCCTATGTCAAGCTGAGCCGTAGCGAGGTGGAAGTACGTCCCGGCCCGGTGATCGGTCAGGACAACGATCATGTGTTTCGCGAACTGTTGGGCCTGTCCGAGGAGCGCTATCGGCAGCTGATAGAACGACAGGTCATCTATTGAACGGTGTTGGGCGGAAGAGGAGATTTCGGCATGAAGTTTGCGCTGGCGGGACTGAGTCTGGACAACTATCCACCGGTGGTGGCGCCATGGGAACGCACTTCCGGGGGCGCCGAGGCATTGCGCTACGTGCAAAAAGCCGACAGCCTGAGTTGGGATTGGCTGACCATTCCGGAGCATGTTCTCATGCCGCGCGACATGGTCGAGCACATGGGCACGCGCTTCGTCGAGTCGATCGTTGCGTCTGCGGTCCTGATGGGCGCGACCAAGCGAATTCACATGCTCACCTACATCCTGCCCGTGGCCTATCGTCACCCGCTCTTGTTGGCCAAGCAGGTTGCCACGATGGAGTTCCTTGCCGGCGGCCGTTTTACCCTGGGCGCTGCCGTGGGTCATCTCGAAAAGGAGTTCGAGGCGCTGAATATTCCATTCGAGAAACGCGGCCAAATCACGGATGAGTACATCCGCGTGCTCAAGGAGGCCTGGACATCGGATGCACCATCGTTCGATGGCGAGTTCATTAAGTTTCGCGATGTGGTCATTGAGCCCAAGCCCGTGCAGAAACCGCATCCGCCGATTTTCATCGGCGGCAATTCGAAGCCGGCGATGCGCCGTGCCGCCAAGCTCGGCGATGGCTGGATTCCGTGGTTGGTGACGGCGGAAACCCTGCCGGAGTGCATCCAGTACATGAAAGGGTTGCCTGAATACCAGGAAAAAGCAGATCGCTTCGAGATTCTCGTGACCACGACGACCTATGCTCAGGATGATCACCATCGGGCTTATGGCAAGACGCATCTCTCGGCGGACCGCGATGGCGTCCTGCGAGAGATCGATGGCCTGCGCAAGGCCGGCGCGACATCGGTCCAGGTTCGGCCACCCAACACCGAAACGCTCGAACAGTGCCTGGAGTGGATCGAGTGGTATGACCAGGAAATCATTCCCCAATTCCGCTGATGGACCGCCGGAGGCCAGCTCATGAACGATCAATTCAAGTACATCCAGTTTCGCGTCGAGGACAACGTCGGCGTCATCACCCTGAATCGCCCGGAGAAGCTCAACGCCGTCAGCTGGGAAATGGCCGAGGAATTTTCCGGGCTGCTGCGGGCACTGCATTTCCGAGATGAAGTTCGCGCCATCGTCTTGACGGGCGCCGGACGCGGCTTCTGCGCCGGAGGCGATCTGGAATGGATTTCCGGCGAAAGCGATCGTCCCATGCCTGGCACTTCGGACGCATCGCGCCCGGTGCCACGCTCGCAGCGCAAGACGCCGGGTGGACCGTTTTTCGAGGTCACGCGCCAATTGGTGGAGGTGGATAAGCCAGTCATCGCCGCGATTCACGGCGTATGCGTCGGCGCCGGTCTGGCCTATGCGTCGGCATGCGATCGCCGCTTCGCCGACAGCACGACCAAGATGTCGGCGATCTTCACTAATGTCGGCGTCGCGCCGGACTGCGGTATCTCCTATTTCCTGCCCCGTATCGCCGGCTTTTCCAATGCCTTGATGATGGTCGAGACCGGCAAGATATTCAAGGCCGAGGAATGCAAGCAGCTAGGCATCGTCGATGAACTGGTGCCAGAGGGGCAGGATTTTGCGGCGGCGATGGAATATGCCAAGATGATCGCCCAGCGGCCGAGCGTGGCGGTGGACATGGCGCGCCGCCTGATTCAAATGTCGCAAAGGGCGACGCTGGACGAGATTCTCGATTACGAAGGGCTCGCCGGCGTCTGCGTCGCCGCCAGCGCGGACGCTAAGGAAGGCACCATGGCTTTCATGGAGAAGCGCAAGCCGGTGTATCGGGGTATCTGAACAAGGGGAATAACGCCGCGGCGGCGTGCCGCCACGGCTGACTTTCCCGATGCGAGGCTTCGGCGGGCCTTACAGCGTTTTGTCGGCGCGCAGCCTGGCAAGCAGTTGCTGGGCCACCTCAGCCGGCGAACCGGCGAGGAACTCGCAATTGCCCTGGACGGTTGGCACGAATTGGCGTGACAGCACGACGTCCGCGTTGAGGGCATGGCTGTCGAGCCCGAGGGATGCGGTGGTCAATTCGCTCGGCGCCATCTTGCGCGCCGCCATCTTGGCCTTGGCGCTGGGGAAGCGCGGTACGCCGATCTCGTTGCTGACGGTGACTACGGCTGGCAACTCGCCTTCGACCACTTCATCACCATCTGGTGTCACGCGCGTCACGGTGATGGTTCTGCCGCGCACCGAGGCCGCCCGCGCCAGGGGCGCGATGGGCATGCCCAGCTTTTCGGCGAGCAGGATGGGTACCACGCCTTGGTCGTCATCGGAAGCTTGTCTGCCGCACAGCACGAGGTCGGCGCCACCGCTGCCCTTGATGTAGGCAGACAGGATATTGGCCAGGCCATTGCCATCCAGTTCGGCGTCGCCAGGAGCAATGGCGACGATTTCGTCGGCGCCGAGCGCCGCGCAGTGCTTGAGCAAGTTCTTCTGGTCGGCGCCGATGGATACGGCGACGATGCGGCATTCGACACCTTCGTCGCGAATACGCAACGCGGCTTCCATCGCCTGCTCATCGTAACCGTTGATCAGCCTCGGCACGGCGGCGACTTCCGGTGTCCGCCCGTCGGCGCCGATCGTCAGCTTGCCGGCCAGCGCGTAGTTATTGACCGCGTTGGGGTCCAGCACTTCCTTGACACATACGACGATACGCATCGATAGCTCTCCCGGCCGCTTAGGGCACCAGTGGAATGGATAACTTGTCCTCGTCGAGGATGGTGAGGTTGCCGGCATCGCACCACACTGCGTCGAGGGAGTAGCCGTTGGGCTTCTTGGTCAATTCTGTCATCAAATACCAGCGCCAGGGATAGGGTCCGAAGTCACGGTAGTTGCCGGTGAGCCTGCCGGCGAAATCCTGGCGTCCGGCGAGGTGCGTGCCGGCGACGGGCGCGCCGCCATCACACTCGGCGCGCACGCCGCTCAGCCGCGGTTCGAAACCGCTGCGAAACGACGGCTCGTCGACTTTGTCGTCAGGCGTTGGCGAAACGGTCGAAGACATCGAGCGCCTCTTCGACGATGTCCGAGAGAATCTGCCGCGCCGGCTTCATCTCCGTGATGTAATGAATGCCCTGACCGGCGGCTTCGGTCATCAGATCCTTGCGCTGGTAATCGAGGGAACCCTGGATGTAGTTTGACGACAGGATCATCTGTAGCGGCGGCTTGAGCACTTCCGGTGCTTCCGCGCTGGCCCATTCGTTGTGCCAGGGGCTGCGCGTGGTGCGCATGGTGTAGCCGGAAATGCAATCGGAATAGACTGTGTCATCGGTCTCCGCTTCGATCAGGCGTTCCTTGAGCGGCAGGTTGACATCGGATTCCCGCGAGGCCAGCCACAGCGAGCCGGTCCACACGCCATCGGCGCCGAGCGCCAGCGCCGCCGCCAGATGGCGGCCGGTGGTGACGCCGCCCGCGGCGATGATCGGCACGCCCGTTCCCCGCGCGGCATCGACCACTTGCGGGACGATGGAAAATGTGCCGATGTTGCCGGTATGGCCGGCGGCATCGAAGCCCTGGGCGATGATGACGTCGGTGCCAGCGGCTAGCTGCTTTTTCGCCTGGCGCGGCTTGCCGACCAGGCCCCAGACCTGCATGCCGAGTTCGTGAGCACGCTTGAGCAGGAACGCAGGCGAGCCGAGGCCGGAAGCGAACACCGGCACGCGCTCGTCGAAAATCACCTCGAGCTGGTTCAGCGCCCGCCTCTGATCGAGGCCGCCCCAGACATGGATGTCGGGTCGAACCTTGGGATCCGGCACGTTGTACTTGGCCTTGATTTTTTGCTCGAAGGCGCGATGCTCGGCCGGAATCATGGCCAACAGTTCCTCGACGGACTTCTCCTCGGGAACCGACGACGGCAGCACCAGGTCGATGCCGAAGGGCTTGCCGCCGATGCGCTCGCGTATCCACTTGATGTCGGCGGCGATATGATCCGGCGTGTGCAGGGCTTCGCCGAGCACGGCAAAGCCACCGGAATTGATCACGGCGACGGCGACATCTTTGCAGTGAGTGAAAGCGACGATGGGATACTCGATGCCCAACTTGTCGCACAACGGGGTATGCAGGGGACCGCTCATGAAGGACTCCTTCTGGAAGGATGGTGTTGCACGCGAGGCAATTTAGTTTCTTGGCGACATCGAGTAATCCCCCATTCGGACGAGATTGGCGTGGTGCCGGTAGTCCGTTTGGGGGTTGACCCCGGGTGGCGGCGGTGTGACCATCGGCCCAGGCCTGTATGCCGATAAAGCGGGACCAAGCGTGAAGAGGAAACCTCCACAATGAAGCCGGCAAGTTTTGACTACCATGCGCCGCCGACGCTCGCCGAGGCGGTCGAGTTGATGGCGCGGCTCCACGAGGAAGGCGTGGATGCCAAGATTCTTGCCGGTGGCCAAAGCCTGATGCCGATGCTGGCGATGCGCGTGGCTCGTCCGGAAGTGCTGGTCGATCTGGGCAAGATCAAGTCACTCGACTATATCCGCGAGGAGAGCGGGGCGATCGCCATCGGTGCCATGACGAGCAAGCGGGCGGCCGAGGCGTCGGCGCTGATCGAACGGCAACAGCCACTTTTCCATGCCGCCACCAAACTGGTCGGCCATCGACAGATTCGCAACCGGGGCTCCGTCGGGGGGTCGTTTGCTCACGCCGACCCCGCTTCCGAATATCCCGCCGTGGCGCTGGTGCTCGACATCGTCTTCAAAGCCGTCGGACCGGAGGGCGAGCGTACGATTCCGGCCGGCGATTTCTTCGTGACGTACATGACCACCAGCCTGGAAAGCACGGAAGTGCTGACTGAGGTCCGCCTGCCGGTGCTGCCAGCCGGCACGGGCTGGGCCATCCAGGAATTTGCCCGGCGCAATGGCGACTTGGCGCTGGCGGGTGTCGCCACGACGCTGAAACTTGCCGCAGGTGTCTGCGCCGATGTTCGCCTGGCCGCTTTCGGCGTTAACGCAACCGCCGTCCGCTTGACCGGGGCCGAGGAGTTCCTTCGAGGCAAGCGTCCGGACCGCGCCGTTCTGGCGCAGGCGGCGGCGATGGCCGCCAATGACCTGGATGAACCGATGTCGTGCGTGCATGCCTCGGCCGACTACCGGCGCCATCTGATCCGGGTACTCGCCGAACGTTGCCTGCTGGAAGCCGCCGCGCGCGCCATCTAGGCGGGCGATCAATCTGGAGATCCGATTCCGATGACGACCAAGCAGCGCATCTGCATCACCGTGAATGGCGTGCGCCACGAGCGGGAAGTCGAACCTCGCCTCACCCTGGTCGATTTTCTGCGGCATGAACTGTACCTGGGAGGCACGCATGTCGGCTGCGAGCACGGTATCTGCGGGGTCTGCACGGTGCTGATCGATGGGCGTTCGGCCCGTTCCTGCCTAGCGCTTGCCGTGCAGGCCGATGGTTGCGACGTCACCACGGTGGAAGGCTTGCGCGACGGGGCAACAGCTCAACTGCATCCTATTCAGCAGGCCTTCGTCGAGGCTCATGGTCTGCAATGCGGCTTCTGCACGCCGGGCTTCATGATGACGACCCTGGAACTGCTCACGGAAAACGCCGATCCCAGCGACGACGAGATCAAGGAAGCGCTCGGCGGCAATCTGTGCCGCTGCACGGGCTATGAGAGCATCATCGCTTCGGTGCGCTTGGCGGCCCGGCGGCTGCGCGAGCAACAAGGCGCCTAGCTCCGGCGCGATTCTCCGGACCCATTCCGGCCCAGTAAGGCAAAGGCGGACCCTCATGGCAATCAAGATTCCCACCCTTCCGGAGCAACTGCCGACCACCCAGCCCCGTTTCGTGGGCAAGGAAATCAAGCGCGTCGAGGACCCCGGCTTGGTCGCGGGGACGGCTGCATTCATCGACAATCTATCCCTGCCCGGCATGCTTCACTGCGCAATCCTGCGCAGCCCGCATCCCCATGCCCGGGTGGTCAAGGTGGACGTCCGCGCCGCCGAGGCGCTTCCCGGTGTTTTTGCCGTGCTTACCGGCGAGGATGTCCGACGTTGGGCCAATCCCGCCTACACCGCACCGGAAGGTTGGGGCGGTTACTGTATCGCGGTGGACAAGGTCCGCTTCGTTGGCGAGCCAGTGGCTGCTGTCGCGGCGGTGAGTCGTTACGTGGCCGAAGACGCCCTCGAACTGATCGAAGTCGAATACGACGTTCTGAAGCCCGTGCCGACGCCGGCCGTGGCCATGGCGGCGGATGCGCCGATTCTGTTCGAGGAACGGGGCGGCAATGTGATCCAGAGCCGGGTGTACAACTGGGGCGATGTCGATCGCGTGTTTGCCGAGGCCGATCATGTCGTCGGCAACACCTTTCGTTGGAACCGGGTCGGCGCCAACCCAACCGAGACTTTCGGCTGTATCTGCCAATGGGATACCGTCGATAACGCCCTGACCTGTTACGGTTCGTACGGAACACCGCGCTTCTGGGCCATGGGGCGGGCGATGGCGCTCAATCTGCCGACCAACAAGGTCAAGGTGATCCCACAACCGCAGGGTGGTGCGTTTGGTGGCAAGGGGGGGCCGCGCGGCACCGACATCGCGGCGCTGTTGTCGCGCAAGGCGGGCGGGCGTCCGGTGAAGTACATCGAAGACCGCATGGAATATCTCCTGGCCGGATTCGGACAGTCTTGGGATCGCCATTACGATGCGGCCCTGGCCGTCAAGGCGGATGGCACGGTGACCGGTTTCAGGGTGCGGCTGATCGACGATCAGGGCGCGGGGGCCGAGGGTTGGGGCACTATTTCGGTGGCCAAGCCGCTGGCGGCGTTCACCGGTTCTTATCGCATCGAGGCGGCGCGGTACGACACCGTGCTGGTCGCCACCAACCGGGCGCCGACCGGCCCCTACCGCGGCTACGGCCCTCCACCTCATTTCCTCGTGCTGGAGTCGCTGATGGACATGGCGGCGCGCAAACTCGACATGGATCCGGCCGAACTGCGCCGCCGCAACTATATTCGTCCGGACCAGTTTCCCTATACGATCCCCAGCGGTAACGAGTACGACAGCGGCAACTACGAGGCCGTGCTCGACAAGGTTCTGGCCATGTCGGACTACCGGGGTCTGCGCGAAAGTCAGGCGCGGGGACGCGCCGACGGGCGCCTGATCGGCATTGGCGTCGTCAGCACTGTCGAGCCGGGCGTCTTCGACTGGAATGCCTACGCCACCGTCGGTGTGCAGGGAATCGGTGTTCCCGAGGGTGCGAAGGTGGCGTTCGACATGTTGGGCAATCTGACGGTCGTGGTAGGTTTCAATCTTCAGGGGCAAGGACAGTTCACCGTGGCGGCGCAGGTCGCGGCCGACTACTGGGGGCTGGATGTCTGCGCCGTCAAGGTGGCCTCGGCGTCCACCGACATCGCGCCGCCCAGTTTCGGTCAAGGGGGGAGTCGGCTCGGCGTGGCGATAACCGGCGCCGTGCTGGGCGCCTGCGAGAAGCTGAAGGCGGTCTTCT
The DNA here is from genome assembly GCA_016704145.1 of Rhodocyclaceae bacterium. GTDB lineage: Bacteria > Pseudomonadota > Gammaproteobacteria > Burkholderiales > Rhodocyclaceae > Fen-999. The sequence goes on from JADJAS010000004.1 coordinate 44,109, forward strand.
GCCAGGTGGTGGCCCACTTGATGCAGACGACGCCAGAGCAGGTCGAACTGATGGACGGCCGACTGCGCTTGAAGGCGAATCCGCAGGTTGGCATGAGCGTGGCCGAGGTCGCCGGTACCATGCTGGGCAGAAGCGACCTGCTACCGCCAGGCATGGAACCCAGTCCGGAAGCCACGTTCGTCTGGACCGCCGAGGGTCGGACGATGCCCGATGACCAAGGGCGGTGCCGTTCCTACCTGACGGGGGCCAATGCCACCCATGTCGTGATGGTGGAAATCGACCGTGACACCGGCCGCACCGACATCCTCAAGTATTTCATCGTCGACGACTGCGGTACGCGACTCAATCTCGCCAACGTCGAGGGACAGTTGCAAGGTGCGCTGGCCCAAGGAGTGGGTGCGGCGCTGTACGAGGAATATGTCTACAACGACGAGGGACAACCATTGGTGACGACTTTCGTCGATTACCTGATCCCGACCATCCACGAAGTGCCGATGGCGACCAAGGACTTCATCATTACGCCTTCGCCGGTGGCGCCGCTGGGCGCCAAGGGTTGCGGTGAAGGAGCCATCCATACCACGCCGGCCGCCGTGCTGTGCGCCATCAACGATGCGCTGGCGCCCCTCGGGGTCGAGATCACGGAAACGCCGGCCTCTCCGCATCGCCTCTGGAAGGTGCTGCGACAGGTGGCTGAGCGGTAGGAGCAAGCGATGCGTGTGGAAACCGCCCTGTTCGGGCCAGATACCGATCAGTACGCCGGCAGCGGCCAGAGCCGACCGACCCTGGCGAGTATTGCCGCGAGCGCCCGGGAGGCGGAAGCACTGGGTTTCGACGGCTTGACAAGCGCCGAAGCCGGGCATGATCCCTTCATCCCGCTGGCGGTTGCCGCCGAACACACGCGGGCGATCACGTTAGGCACCAATGTTGCCATCGCCTTTCCGCGCAGCCCGATGGCCACGGCGCAAGCCGCCTGGGATCTGCAAAATCTGTCCGGCGGACGTTTCACTCTTGGCCTTGGCACGCAGGTGAAGGGCCACAACGAGCGGCGCTACAGCACGCCGTGGCCCAGCCCGCCGGGCCCACGCATGCGCGAATACTTTCAATGCCTGCGCGCCATCTTCAGCAGCTTCCAGAATCCCGCCAAGCCCAGTTACTTCGAGGGCCAGCACTATCGCTTCACCCTGCTGCCGCCCTTCTTCAATCCAGGACCGATCGAGCATCCCCAGGTGCCGCTCTATGCCGCCGCCGCCAATCCGTTCATGGCGCAACTGGCTGGCGAAATATGCGAGGGGCTGCGTCTGCATCCGATTTCGACGTTCCGCTACACGCGCGAAGTCATCTTGCCTGCCGTTGCTGTTGGCGCCGAGCGGGGTGGACGGAACCCGGCATCGTTCGATCTTATTGGCGCGCCCTTCATGGCGCTTGGCCGCGACCAGGCGCAACTGGAGGCGGCCAAGAATGCGTTGCGCAAGCAGATCGCGTTCTATGCATCGACCCGCTCTTACCACGGGGTGCTTGCCCATCACGGCTGGGAAGATATCGGGCTGGAATTGCATCGGCTGTCGGTGGCGGGCGAATGGAACAGAATGCCGGCGTTGATTACCGACGACATGCTCGACGAATGGGCGGTGGTGACCACCTACGATCGGCTGGCCGACACGCTGCGCAGCCGGTGCGCCGGTTTGTTTGCTACGGTAGTCCTGGTGCTGCTCGGCGAGGCCAGGCAGGATACCGATCTATTGCGCGAGACGGTTCGCCGCTTGCACGAGGATTGATTTCACTTTTCTTTCGAGGGCACAATTTCCCATGACGACCTCCGACTTCTCCCGCGGTCCGCTCGCGGGATTGCGGGTGCTGGATTTGTCCACCATGCTGGCCGGGCCATATGGCGCCACCCTGTTGGGTGATCTTGGCGCCGACGTGATCAAGGTCGAATCCCATTACGGCGACGAGAGTCGCCATCTGGGACCGAAGCGGGGCAGCGAGCGCGGCCCCTACCTCAGTCTTAACCGGAGCAAGCGCGACATCGTGCTCGACCTGCAGAACCCGGAAAGCCAGGAGGTTTTTTCGCGGCTGCTGCGTACCACCGACATTCTCGTCACCAATATCCGCGAACCGGCGTTGAGCAAGCTCGGCATCGACTATGAACAGGTCAAGGCGAGCAAGTCGGACATCATCTGGATACGGGTCACGGCATTCGGGCCGGATGGTCCCTACGCCGGACGTCCGGGGATCGATTTTCTGGCACAAGGCTACACGGGGGTCTTGACACTCAATGGCGAGCCTTCGGGCGGGCCGGTGCGCACGGGTTTTCCCGCGGTGGACGTGATGACTTCGTTGCTGGTCAGCAACGCGGCGCTGGCGGCGCTGCGCGTGCGCGACAAGACCGGGGAAGGTCAGCGCATCGAAGTTTCTCTCCTGGATTCGCTGATGCATGCGCAAGCCAGCTCGATCGGCACTTATCTGGTCACCGGCGAGCGTCCGGTCCGCACCGGCAACCGCAGCCTCTACTTTGCGCCGTCCGGCGTGTACCCGACGAAGGACGGCAAGCACGTCGTCATCACCACTCCGGGAGAAAAATTCTTCGCCAAGGTTTGTCGCGGCCTGGGCACCGATTGGGACACCGATCCACGCTTTCACGACATCAATGCCCGATTGGCCAATCAGGACGAACTCGATCGGGTCATGAGCGAGCGAACCAGCCAGTTCACCCGCGAGGAACTCGTCGAACGGCTGATTGCCGACGATGTGCTGACGGCGCCGATCAACGAGGTCGAGGACGTCATTCAGGATCCGCAGATTCGGCATAACAACATGATCGTTGCAACGGAACATCCGGCGCTCGGCCGGATCGACGTGACCGGCGTGCCGATCCGGTTCTACGGCACGCCCTGCACCATCACCAAGCATCCGCCGATGCAGGGCGAGCACACGCGCGAAGTACTCGCCGAACTCGGCTATGCCGCTGCCGATGTCGAGACCTTGATCGGCAAGGGGTTGGTCGCCGACATCGCGGAAATGCAGCGCTTGCGCGAGCGGCGCAGGACACGGTCGGCCGGCCGCGACGATAACGCCTGACGTCGTCCGCTAGCCGCGGCAGTGGCCATGCCGAACGTGGGCTCCCAACATCCCGTTCAGGACGGCCGGCCGGCCGGACCATATGCATGGTACGTGCTTGCGCTGCTGTCGCTGACCTACGTGCTCAACTTCATCGATCGGCAGATCCTGGCCATGCTGATCGAGCCGATCAAGAAAGAGTTCGGCGTTTCCGACACCGCGATGGGTTTTCTCTCCGGTTTTGCTTTCGTGTTCTTCTATACCATCGCGGGCATTCCGGTCGCGCGCTGGGCCGATCGCGGCTCGCGCAAGGTGATCATCACAGCGGCCCTGGTGATCTGGAGCGCCATGACCGCCGCATGCGGCCTTGCGCGCAGTTTCGCGCAACTGGCCGTCGCCCGCGTCCTGGTCGGTATCGGCGAAGCGGGCGGTAGCCCGCCCGCGCATTCGCTGATCGCCGACTATTTTCCGCCTCGCCAGCGCGCGACCGCCCTGGCGATTTACGCCTGGGGCGTCTATATCGGCGCGGCGCTGGCTTTTCTGGCCGGCGGCTATCTGATTCAGCGTTATGACTGGCGCATGGCCTTCCTGATCGTCGGCCTGCCCGGCGTCGCGCTGGCGCTGCTGTTCGGCCTGACGGTCCGCGAACCGCCTCGTGGCTGGTCGGAAGGGCGCGATGCGGCACCCATGCAGCCCCTTGGCGAGACACTGCGCCATCTCCTCGCCCTTCGCGCCTTCGTGTTGATCGTGCTCGGTTCGTCGATCCAGTCGCTTTCGGGTTACGGCGTGCTGACCTGGGGACCGACCTTCCTGGCGCGCGTGCATGGCATGGCCTGGGGCGATATTGGTCTGGCGCTCGGTTGCATCATTGGGGTTGCCGGCTGCCTCGGGACATTCGTCGGCGGGCGTCTGGCCGACCGTCTTGGCGGCCGCGACGTCCGCTGGTACATGCGTCTGCCGGCGATCCAGTCGCTGCTGTGCGTACCCTTCGTCGCCGGGTTCGTATTGCTGCCGACCCCCGAGGCGTCACTGCTGAGTTTCATTCCTTTCTATGCCATGGGCGCCATGTATCTTGGTCCGATGTTCGCCGTGATCCAGGGCTTGGCCCCCTTGCGCATGCGCACGCTGGCTTCGGCGATGCTGCTGTTCGTGGTCAATATGGTGGGATTGGGGCTCGGGCCGCTGGCGATCGGCCTGCTCAACGACCATGTGTTCTTTGCGCATGGCGCCGAGGCGATTCGATACTCGATGCTGGTGATGGGTGTTGCCGGCGGCGGCGCGAGCCTGTTGTTCTGGCTGTCGTCGCGGACGCTGGCGACGGAACTCCGGCAAACCGGCTGAAGCCGGCCCGCGCGGCGATGTCAGACCGCCGGCTGCCGTCGTTGCTGCCAGGCCGTCCCGGCCCAGACCAGCGCAGCAAAAAAAACGATGCCGACGGCGAGCGCGACCGCCGCATCGGCAAAGTCCACGCCGGACTGGATCGCAGGTATCGTCGTCACGGTCAGAAACAGCATGGTGACCATGTTCACCGCCGTCGCTAGCCAGTTCATCACCTGGAGATAAACCAGCACCAGCACGGCGGCGAGAAACACGATGATTCCCGAATCGCCCAGCCACGCCGGCAGCATCTTCAGCAGGAAACCCATGAGCAAGCCAAGCGTCGCGCCGACCACGCAGGGCAGCAACTTCTCGAAACTCGCATGCTCGATACCTGCCCAATAGAGCAGGAAGAGGAAGGCTGCCCACACGTTGTGAATGGCGAGCGTATGCGTGAGCGCCAGAAAGGACCCGATCACGACGACGATGGCGCCCAGCACGAGCAAGCCCTTGCCGGGCGTCATCGTCGTGCTCGCTGACGAATCATTCTGCATCACCGATCTCCCTGAAATCTGAAAGTTTTTTTCCGGTCCACGACCTGAACGCGCGCCGGAAATTAGAAACACTACTATAGCCGAGCGTGTAACCGATTTCCTTCGGTGTCAGAGAGGTGCCTTGCAGATACTGGATGGCCAGGGTCTTGCGGATATCGTCGAGTATCTGCTGATACGTCACGTTTTCCTTCACCAGTCGGCGGCGCAAGGTGCGGGAGCCGAGATTCAGGCGTTTGGCCATCTCGTCGAGCGTGGGAAACTCGCCGGGATTGTTGAGGACGTGATTGCGAATGCGATCGCAGAGCAGATTGGTGTGGCGGGAAACGAGCAACTGACACTGCTGATCGCAAAGCTTGAAAACCTCTTCGTTGGCCAGGCTGATGGGGTCGCGTAACCGGTTGATATCGAAGACCACGATATTGCGCGGCTGATTGAAATGGAGCACGCAGTCGAAGCGCCGCACGTAAGGCCGGATATCGGCGGGCCGAGGATAGGTGACGTGCAATTCGAGAATGGGGAAGGGGCGGTTGGTCAGGGTCGACGCGAGTTCGATGGTTCGGCTGACGAACTCCTCGACGGCGAAACGGATGACTTCGCCGAGCATGAACGTGTCGCGTATTTCCGAGAACCAGCGTCCGTCGCGGATGTAATTGGTCGAGGCGAAGATATTCTCGTTGAGCGCTCGATACTTGTTGAAGAGTTCCCTTGACTGTTCGAGGTTCGCCGCGCTGAGGGCCGCGTAGCCGAGAATGCCGAGGTTGCTGATCTTGAACTCGGAACCCAAGGCGATGCCGATGAAGGGGTCCTTGGTCAGTTCCATCATGTTGAGGATCACCCGCCGGTACTGCTCCGGCTGGACACGTAGGCCCTCGTCGTTCAATTGCTCAACCGACAGTCCGCTACCTCGAAGTACCTGCCGGGTCGGAATCGACCGGCTGGCCATGCGCTCAAGATAGAAGGCTAGTTTGCTGGCCTGCTTCATGCCTAAGCCACGCTGCTGAGCAGCAATCGCACCAGCGTGGTCTGGCGGGTGACGCCGGTCTTGGTGAAGATGGAGCGGAGATGGGCGCGAATGGTGTTCTTGCGGATGTGTAGTTCATCGGCGGCCTCGTCGAGCGTGAGGCCGTTGGCGAGTAGAAGGGCGAGAGTCGCCTCGGCCGGCGTGAAGCCGAACAACTGGCGCAGCAGTTCGCTGGAGGCTTGTGACTTGCGCTCCGGATCCCTGATGAACACCGCCACGGCAGGGCGATGGCGGCCTTCCGACCATTCGCCCAGGGGAATGGTGCGAATGACGATGCCGAGCTTGGCGCGACCCGAGGGGCGGGTGATCGCCAGCGCTTCCGGCACGGTCGGCGATGATGCGGTGGCGCTGGCCAGTGTCTGGCGCATCAACTGCTGCAAGTCGTGATCTTCCTTGCGGTAATCGGCGTGAAGCGTGTCGCGCGACAGATGGATGCCGTCCTTCTGTGTCAGGATGTCCTCGGCAACCCGATTGCTCCTGATCACGATGCCAGTTTTGTCGAGGATCAGCGTTCCCACCAGCATGCGATCGACGGCGGTGGCGTACAGCCGGCGCTCGGATTCGATGACGCCGAAATGGGCGCGCAGGTTGACGGCGCGCTTGATGTGCGGCAGCAGCATCTGGCACAAGGCCTTGTCGCAGGCCGAAAAGTTGATTGTGCCGGCGGGGCGGGTGATGCGCAGGCGGCATTCGGCGCCATCATCCGCACGCAAGTCGGACCCGAGAATGTGGCGGATGTCGTTGGGGGCGATGAACTGCCGATAAAACTCGCCGTTCACCCACTGTTGGGTGTCGATCATTTCATCGAGCGTGACCACCTTGTCGGGCGGCAGCCCGACAAAAGGATCCATGGAGAACACGTTGTACTGGTTGTAGGCGGCACCGTAAATCTCGGCGCCCCGGTCGCCAGCCCGGATCAGCAGCGCTGGCTGATCGAGCGAAGCGGGACGGAGTATCAGTGTTGCCCAATTGGCCTTCAGGAATTTTCTGAGCGCGACCAGCAGGCTGCCCCATGGCACGGGCTCCCTGAGTCCTTCGTAGATCAGGCCGATCAACTCGCTAAAGTCATCGAGCGACAGGTTCATCATCTCGGACATGGAGCGGCAATTATTGTCCGGCGAACGACCATCAATCATGGAAGACCCTTTTGTCATGCTTTTCCATGGGCTACGGGGCTCGGGCGAGCGACCGCGCAACCGGCTCCCGAAGGCGGGTTCCATCCAGCCTGGTCACCAGCCGGAAACGGGCCGACTTTGCCGCAGTATAGACGAGGACGCGCAACGTGCGGCAGCCCCGCCCATGTGGTGCAACCCTCGTCCATTCAGACGAAGAATGGCGGCGGGCAGTTGCCTAGACTCCAAGACAGGCAACGAGGGAGCGAGCGCTTCATGACGGTTCATTTCGACTATTCTGGACGGGTCGCGCTGGTGACGGGGGGCACGAAGGGGATTGGTCGAGGCATCGCCGAAGCTTTCCTCGCCGCCGGTGCCGCTGTCGTCGTTTGCGGACGCACGGAGCCGGAAGCGCCGATCCGCACCGGCGACCGCGAGGCGAGGTTCATCGCCTGCGATGTCAAGGACCTGGAGTCGCTCAAGGCCATGTTCGCCGTGATCATCGCCGAGCATGGTCGGCTGGACGTGGTGGTGAACAACGCCGGCGGGGCGCCGTCGACGCCAGCGGCAACTGCGTCGCCACGGTTTCACGAGAGCATCATTCGCCTCAATTTGCTGGCGCCGTTGAACGTGGCCCAGATGGCCAACCAGGTCATGCAGAATCAATCCGATGGGGGCGCGGTGATTTTCATTGGCAGCATCGGCTCGCTCAGGCCGGCGCCCGGCACCGCGGCGTATTCCGCGGCCAAGGCCGGTATTGCCATGCTCGGGTGGGGGCTGGCGCAGGAGTGGGCGCCCAAGGTGCGGGTCATGACGGTCAGCCCGGGATTGGTCCATACCGACCAGGCGGACGTTCATTACGGCGACGCAGCGATTTCGGCGGCGGTCGCCGACACGATACCCATGAAGCGAATGGCGACGCCGACGGATATCGGCAACGCCTGCCTGATGATGGCGGCGCCGGAGATGGCCTACGCCACGGGCAGCAACCTCTATGTCCACGGTGGCGGCGAGCCGCCGGTATTTCAGACGGTGGTCACTCAATTGAACAAGGCGGGAGGCTGACTTGAATTCCCGGAACCTTCGCCGAGTTCGACGTGCCCAGTTTCTCGTAATGGATTAAGGAAGCGGCAATGGATTTCAACATTGACGAGGATCAGGCCGCCATCGCCGACATGGCGAGCCGGCTCTTTTCGGAACAGTGCGACGATACGCGACTGGCTGCCTTCGATCGGAGTGGCGAGCCTTACGATGCCGATCTGTGGCGCAAGGTGGTGGAGACCGGACTGCATGCCTTGCTGCTCGACGCCGATGTGGGCGGCAGCGGGCTGGGCATGACCGAATTGATGCTGGTGCTGCAGGCGCAGGGTCGCGCCTTGGCGCCGGTTCCGTTGTGGCGCCATCAACTGGCTGCTGCCGCGCTTGCCGCTCACGGCCAGGGCGAGTTCAACGCGCGGCTGGTTGCCGGCGCCGCCGCCGGCGAATTCCTGGCCACTCTGTCCATGGAGGGCGCCTGGCAGTCGCGAGATCTGCTGCTGCGGGCCACGCCTTGCGCGGGTGGCTGGCAACTCGACGGAACGGCGCAGGCAGTGCCGTTGGCCGCCCAGTCCCGCTGGGCATTGTTGGCGGCCACCGTCGATGGTCGGGCGAGGCTGTTTGCCGTTGATCTCGCCAACCCCGCCGTCGGCTTCGTCGAGGGGCATCACACGCACGGCGAGTCCGTCGCCGACATCGTGTGTACCAGGCTGGCGCTGCCCGTCGAAGCCTTGCTGCCTGTCGTCGCCTGGCCATGGCTCGAACAGCGCGCCTGCGCCGCCGTTGCCGCGCTTCAGCTTGGCGTGAGCGAGGAGCAACTACGCCGGACCGCCGAATACGTCGGCGAGCGCAGGCAGTTCGATCGCGTCATCGCCACTTTTCAGGCGGCGCAGATGCAGATGGCCGACGGTTACATACATCGCGAGACGCTGCGCAGTTCGCTCATGCAACTGTGTTACCGGATCGACGTCGGTCTCGACGCGGCACCGCAGGCACTGGCGACCAAGTTCCTCGCCAGCGAGGTCGGCCATCGGGTCGGCCACATGGCTCAGCACCTGCATGGCGGCATCGGGGTGGACACCACCTATCCGATCCACCGCTATCAGTTGTGGAGCCGAGCCCTGGGGCTTGCCGCCGGTGGGGCCAACAGTGCGCTGGCACGACTCGGCGACTGGCTCGCCGACAACGATTGTCTCGGCTGGAAGTACGACCTTGACGAGCCGGCGGCTGCCTGATGACGCTGTTGGTGCTTCGATGGTCTTGGCAATGAAGATGATGGATCGGCCGAGGGTGGCTTGCCGGACTTTGGCGGCACCGAGCCGATCAGCGAGGTCATAGAGATATGTTCGTGGATTTGACACCGGAACAGCACGCCTTGCGTCGGCGCGTGCGCGACTACTTCACCAACCTGATGACACCGGAACTACGCGCCGAACTGCGTGGCGCCGAGGGCGGCGAGCAGTATCGGCGGCTGGTGCGGCAGATGGGCAAGGACGGCTGGCTGGCGGTGGGCTGGCCCAAGGAGTATGGCGGACAGGGCTACGCGGCCACCGAACAGCTGATTTTCTTCGAGGAAGCCAATATTGCCGGCGCCGTGCTGCCCTTCGTCACCATCAGCACGGTCGGGCCAGCCTTGATGACCCACGGCTCCGCCGAACAAAAGAAGCGTTTCCTGCCTGGCATCGCGGCTGGCGAGATCATTTTCGCCATCGGTTACACCGAACCGTCCGCCGGCAGCGACCTGGCCACGCTGAAAACGCGAGCGACGCTGGAGGACGGTCATTTCATCGTCAACGGCAACAAGATATTCACCTCGGGCATCGAGGGCGCCGACTACGTCTGGCTGGCGGTGCGCACGGATCCCGACCTGCCCCGGCACAAGGGCATTTCCATCCTGATTGTCGACACCCGCCTGCCCGGCGTCTCGCACACGCTGATCCAGACGGTATCGACGCGCACGGCAGCCAGCTATTACGACAATGTCAAGGTGCCCGCGGATTGTCTTGTCGGCGAGTTGCACGGCGGCTGGAAACTGATTACCGCCCAGTTGAACCACGAGCGCCTGGGCCTCGGTGCTTTCTCCGACAAGGTGTTCGGGCCGTTTCGCCGCGTCTTCCTGTGGGCACGGACGCCGGACGAGCATGGGCGACGCGCGGTCGACGTGCCCTGGGTGCGCGCCATGCTCGCCGAGTGTTATGCGCGGATCGAGGCGATGCGCATCCTCAACTTCCGCATCGCCGCGAGTCTCGAGAGCGGCGCGCTCGATGTTTCGCTTGCTTCGGCCGCGAAGGTCTATGGCTCGGAGACGGTGATCGAAGTGATTCGTCGCCTGATCGAAATCGTCGGCGGCGGCGGCCTGGTCAGGACCGGCTCGGCCGCGGCGGCCTTGCTCGGCGATCTCGAGTACGAAGCCAGGCTGGCGCCCGTTAACACCTTTGGCGGCGGCACCAACGAGATCCAGCGCGAACTGATCGCCCAGTTCGGCCTCGGCATGCCGAGGACGCGCTGACGCCGGCGCATCGCTCGAACGGGGGGATTCGCATGGTAATTTCGCGCGAGGCAACGCAGGCGAAGCTCGATCTCCGCTCGGCCGCCGCCGCCCGCTTCAAGCCGAAGGAGGAATACACGATCGCCGATCGCCTCGAGGCAAAGGTGGCGGAGCAGGGGGCGCGCCCCTTCCTGATCTGCGGCGAACGGGTTCTCAGTTACGACGAGGTCAATGCCCGCTCGAACCAGGTCGCGCATGCCGCCGCGGCGCTGGGCCTCGAGCGCGGCGACGTCTGCGCCCTGGCGATGGAGAATCGTCCGGAGTTCTTCATCATCTGGTTCGGCCTCAACAAGATCGGCGTCACCGCCGCCTTGCTCAACACCCACAACCGAGGCCGCCCCCTGAGGCATGCGATCGACGAATCCGGCGCCAAGGCCGTGATCGTCGGCGAGGAGTGTCTGCCGGCTTTCGACACGCCCGAAACGCGTGACCTGCCCATGCTCTGGCTGTGGCCGGACCCGGAGTTTGCCGCGACGCCCTCGTTGCGCGCCATGACGGCCATGGATTTTTCGGTGCCTTGCGCGGGGGTGAGCCGGAAGAATCCGGATCGCGCACTGCGACGGGGCGTTCTCTCGGAACATCCCGCCATCTTGGTCTTTACTTCGGGTACCACGGGCCTGCCCAAGGCGGCGATCTGCTCGCACATGCGCTGGATGATGGCCGGCGACGTTTCGCAGGCCACCATGAATACCGGCGAAAACGACGTTTTCTACTGCTTTTTGCCCCTTTATCACGGTGCGGCGGCCACTTCGCTCGGCTCGACCGCGCTGTGGTCGGGCGGCGCCATCGTCATCCGGCGACGCTTCAGTGTTCGGGAGTTCTGGCACGACGTTCGGCGCTATCGCGTGACTTTCTGCCAATACGTCGGCGAGATCATCCGCTATCTGCTCAATCAGTCACCGAGACCCGACGACAAACAGCATACCTTGCGCCTGTTGGCCGGCACCGGCATGGGCGTCGAGTTATGGAACCGTTGGGTCGAGCGCTTTGGTGACTGCACCATCCTCGAAGGCTGGGGCGCCACGGAGTCCAACGCCAACCTGGTCAATGTCGACAATCGCATCGGCTCCTGCGGTCGCGTGCCGTTCTGGGAAAAGACCAACCTGAGGCTCATCCGCTATGACATCGAGGCCGGCGAACACGCGCGGGACGAGGCGGGGCACTACGTGCCTTGCCAGCCCGGCGAGGTCGGCGAGGCGATCGGCTTCATCATCGATCATCCGGAGATTGCCGGCGGACGATTCGAGGGCTACACGTCGAAGGAGCAGACCGAGAAGAAGATCCTGCGCAATGTCTTCCAGGCGGGCGATGCCTGGTGGAGTTCCGGCGATCTGATGCGCTACGACGAGGACGGCTATGTCTGGTTCGTCGATCGCATCGGCGACACTTTCCGCTGGAAGAGCGAGAACGTGTCCACCACGGAAGTCGCCGAGGCGCTGGGGCACTTCCCGGGCATGGAGTCGATTAACATCTATGGGGTGGCGGTGCCGGGCATGGGCGGACGCTGCGGCATGGCGGCCATCCTGATGCAGCCGGATCAGACGTTCGATGGACGGGTTTTCTACGAGTTCGCGGCGGGATGTCTGCCGCGCTACGCCATGCCCCAATTCGTCCGGCTGCCGGCGCAGGCCGACCTGACGACCACGTTCAAACTGCGCAAGGTCGATCTCCAGCGCCAAGGCTACGATCCCAAGGCTTTTGCCGATCCGCTCCACGTCATCGACGAGGCTGGACGCGCATATGTTCCCTACAGCGCGGAAGCACTGGCCAAGGCCGGTTTTCCGCCCTTTGCGGCATGAGTCGCGTCGGCGCGGCGTGCCGCCACCACTGACTTTCACGGAGGGGTTTCAGCTTGGACGATCTCGATGCATTCCGCCAGGAAGTCCGGCAATGGCTGGATACCCACTGTCCCGTCTCGATGCGCGGACCCGGGCCCGAGGAGATGGTCATGGGCGGCAGCCAGGCCACCTTCGCCACCGCCGACCAGAAGCTCTGGTTCGAGCGCATGCGCGACAAGGGCTGGTTTGCCCCCGGTTGGCCGGCGCAGTACGGCGGCGGCGGGCTGGATGCGCACCGTGTGCGTGTTCTTGAGGACGAAATGAGGCGCATGAAGTGTCGGGTGCCGCAGGTCAACATCGGCATCTGGATGCTGGGCCCGGTGCTCCTGGAATTCGGCAACGAGGCGCAGAAGGCGCGTTTCCTGCCGCCGATGACGCGCGGCGAGCAGGGCTGGTGCCAAGGCTTCTCGGAGCCGAATGCCGGTTCGGATCTGGCCAGCCTCAAGACCGCGGCGCGCGAGGACGGCGACCACTATGTGGTCAGCGGCGCCAAGATCTGGACTTCCGGCGCCGACCAGGCCGACTGGATGTACGCGCTGGTGCGCACTGATCCGGCCGCGCCCAAGCATCTCGGCATCAGCCTGCTGCTGATCGACATGAAATCGCCTGGCGTCACCGTGAGGCCGATCGAACTGATCAGCGGTGCCTCCAAGTTCTGCCAGGTATTCTTCGATGACGTGCGCGTGCCGAAGGAGAACCTCGTCGGTCCTGTGAATGTTGGCTGGACGGTGGCCAAGCGCCTGCTCCAGCACGAGCGCGAAGCCATGTCGAAAATGGGCGATCTCAATCTGCCGACGCAGTGTGAACTTGTACCCACCGTGCGGCGCTTTCTCGCCGACCGGGCGGCGCCCGGCGATCAGGCCATCCGGCTGCGCGCGGTGAACTGTGCGATGGACGAGCACGCCTATCACCTGACCGTGGCCCGCATGGGCCAGCAAGCCAAGGCGCGCATGGATGTCGCGGGTCTGATGTCCATCGTCAAGCTGGTGCATACCGAACAGGACAAGCGCAAGTCGGCGGTGCTGATCGAGGCGATGGGCAATCGCGGCCTGGGCTGGGAAGGCGACGAGTTCACCGAGGACGAACTGACCACGGTACGGCAGTGGCTGCTCAGCTATACCCTGACCATCGCCGGCGGTTCGTCGGAAGTGCAACTCAATATCGTCGCCAAGCGCGTCCTGGGCCTTCCCGGCAACTGAGCGAACAGCGGAATCGAGCGGACATGAACATGGTATTCAGTGAAGAACAGCGGTTGCTCGCCGACACGGCCCGGGACTTCCTCGAGGCGCACTGCCCGGTCGCCGCCTTGCGGCGCCTGCGCGACGGCAAGGATGGCTTGGGCTACGACCCCGAAGCCTGGCGGAAGATGGTCGAGTTGGGTTGGACCGCGATGCCATTCCCGGAGGCGCTGGGCGGCCTCGATTTCGGCTACTTGGGCATGGGCGCGGTATTCGAGCAGATGGGCAGGACGCTCGCGGCCAGCCCCTTGTTCGCGACGGTCGTGCTCGGCGGGTCGGCGCTCGCGCTAGGCGGTACGCCGGCGCAGCAGAATGCGCATCTGCCGGCCATCATCGCGGGCGAACGACGTTTCGCCCTGGCGGTCGACGAAGGGCGCCGGCACGATCCGGCCGCGACTGCCCTGGCGGCGCGCAAGACGGGCGACGGCTACACACTCGACGGCGACAAGGTCTTCGTGCTCGACGGCCAGGTTGCCGACTGGCTGGTGGTCGCGGCGCGCACCTCTGGCCAGGCGGGCGAGCGGGCCGGCATCAGTCTGTTCCTGGTGGAGGCTGGTGCGCCCGGCCTCCAGCGGCAAGGCAACGCGATGCTCGACTCGCGCAATGCGGCGCGAATCCGATTCAACAGCGTCCGCGTGAGCGCCGATGCCTTGCTGGGCCGGGTGGACGAGGCGTGGGACCTGCTGGAGGAAATCCTTGACCGCGGCCGGGCCTGCCTGGCCGCCGAGATGCTGGGCATCGGCCAATGGCTGTTCGACACGACCATCAAGTACCTGAAGGAGCGGATCCAGTTCGACGCGCCGATCGGTTCGTTCCAGGCGCTCCAGCATCGTGCCGCGTGGATGTATGCGGAGCTGGAACTGGCGCGCAGCGCCGTCATGGCCGGGCTGGCGGCGGTGAATGGCGCGCCTGAAGAGCGCCGGCAGCTAGTCAGTCTGGCCAAGGCCAAGATGGGCACGGTGCTGGAGCGCATCAGCGGCGAAGCCGTGCAGATGCATGGCGGCATCGGCGTCACCGATGAACTCGATGTCGGGCTTTACCTGAAGCGTGGTCGGGTCGCCCGCCATGCGCTTGGCGATAACGACTTCCACGCTCAGCGCTATGGCGAAGGCATCGGGCTGCTGGAGCGGCTGTCATGAGCGCGGAGAACGGACTGGCGGCACAGATCGAGCAGTCGCAACGGCAGCTGTGCGCACCGGGGGCGCCTTTCGAGGTGACCGAGGCAAATATCGCCGGCCGCGTGGTGCCGGTGTTTCGCAATTCGCCCGTCGATGTGCGCGAGGCCATGGCCCCCGCGCGCGGCCACGGGGAGCGCGAGTTCCTCGTGTATCTCGACCAGCGCTGGTCCTACCGGAAGTTCTTCGAGCAGGTGGATGCGCTGACCGGCCAGCTGGCGACCCGATACGGCATCGGCCGCGGCGACCGTGTCGCCATCGCCATGCGCAATCGCCCCGAGTGGCTGGCCGCCTTCGTCGCGGTGATTTCGGCGGGCGCCACCGTGGTGCCGCTGAACAGTTGGGGCCAGCGGGAGGAACTGTTGCACGGCTTGACCGACAGCGCGCCGAAGCTCTGTTTCTGCGACGAACCGCGCTTCGCCCATGTCGCTAACGATCTGGCGTCGCTGGGCATCCGGGCGATCGTGACCGATACGCCGACGGCTGCCGACGCCGCCTGGGTGGCGCGTTATGACGATCTGGTGGCGGCGGGCGCCGGCGCACCGGTACCGGCGGTGACACTGGTGCCGGATGACGACGCGATTATCCTGTACACCTCGGGCACCACCAGCCAGGCGAAGGGTGTGGTCTCAAGCCACCGGGCCATTTGCCAGGCCCTGACCAGCTTCGATTTCGGCGGCGCCCTGGCGGGCATGACATCGCCGGAAAGCGTCAAGCTCATCATGTCGCTCGGCTTCGCGCCGACGGTGTTGACCGCCGTGCCGCTGTTTCACGTCAGCGGTTTGCTCGCGCACTTCCTGTATTCGCTGCGCACGGGACGGCGCATGGTGATGATGTACAAGTGGGACGTCGACGAGGCCCTGCGCCTGATCGAGCGAGAGCGGATTACCGCCATTGCCGCGTCGACGGCGATGATCGCCCAACTGCTGGGTTCTCCCGCGTTTGCCACCACCGATACGCGCAGCCTGACGGCGATTGGCCTGGGCGGTTCCGGCGTGACTCGCCGCGTCGTCGACCTCATCGAGGCGACCCGGCCCAACGCCATGCCGGGCATCGGCTACGGGCTCACCGAGAGCAACGGGATCGGCACGATATCGGCCGGCGCCATTTTTCGCCACAAACCCACCAGTTCGGGCGTGCGGGTGCCGATCATGGAGATTCGCACCATCGACGCCGAGGGTCGGCCGCTGCCGCAAGGCGCGACCGGCGAGATTTGCCTCAAGGGAGTGGCGGTGATGTCGGGTTACTGGCGCGACGCCGGTGCGACCGCGCGGGTGCTCGATGACGGCTGGTTCGCCACCGGCGACGTCGGCTACATCGACGGCGAAGGCTTCCTGTTCGTGGTCGACCGCATCAAGGACATCGTCAATCGCGGCGGCGAGAAAATCTCCACCGCCGAAGTCGAGTCATGCGTTTCCCGGCTGCCGCAGGTTGCCGAGGTGGCCGGTTTCGCGCTGCCCGACGCCGATCTTGGCGAGGTATTGGCGCTGGCGGTGCGGCTGCATCCAGGCGCCTCGCTCGGCGAGGACGCCATCCGCGCCCATGTCGGCGAACACCTGGCCGCTTTCAAGGTTCCCGCGCGCATCCTCTTCTTCGACAGCGAACTGCCGCGCAATCCGTCGGGCAAGTTGCTGCGCCGGGTGCTGCGCGAGCAGGCGGCACGCGGCGAGGAGGCTTGATCGGCAGGCCATGAACGCGGTGCGTGGGCTGTTGGCGTTCCGCCACGGCTGACTTTGATGGAGAAGCAATTTGCCTTGCTTCTCCGCATGATTTCTTGGCATATTTGTTTCATCACTACTTTGAATTGAAGGAGAAATGGCAATGAGCACACTTACCCGTCGGCGGTTTTCGAGCCGCGTCATCCCGACGCTTCTCGCCAGCGCCTTTGGCGCCGGCATGACACCAGTATTCGCGCAGGGCGCGCCGGCCCTGGAGGAAATCGTCATTACCGCCCAGAAGCGGTCCGAAAATCTCCAGGACGTGCCGATTTCCGTGGTGTCCTTCGACGCCAAGGCGCTCGAGAAGAAGGGTGTCGTCGTCCTGTCGGACATCAACGACGGCTCGGTACCCGGCCTCAGCCTGGCGCCGTATCCAGGCAGCAGCGATTTCTTCTTTCCCAGCTTCCGCGGCATCACGACCAACACGGCCTTCATCAGCGGCCCCAGCCCGATCGCCGTTCATATCAACGGCGTCTATCAGTCGCAATTGGTGGGACTCAACAACCCGGCCGCCGACCTCGAGCGCATCGAGGTGCTGAAGGGGCCGCAGGGCGTGCTGTCCGGTCGCAATGCCACCGGCGGCGCCATCAACATTCACACCGCCAAGCCCGAGTTGGGCAGTTTCGGCTTCAAGCAGCAATTCACCGTCGCCGAGCGCGACCAGTTCCTGTCCAAAACCTCCGTCAATCTGCCGGTGGGCGAAACTTTTGCCGCCAAGCTGGCCTACGTCACCAACTCGCGAGACAACGAAGGCGTCAAGAACTCCGCGCCCGGCGGCTACCAGTTCGGCGAACGTAAGGCCGATGCCGTGCGTGTCGACCTGCGCTGGCAGCCTTCGTCGAACATCACGGTTGATTACGGCTACGACTATTCGCTGGCCAAGGGTCATGACACGCCGGTGCAGTGCCTTTATCCGGGTTATGGCGCTTACGCCAGTTGGGGTGCAAAGCTGTCCGATTTCCTGGCCGATCCGCGCGTTCAGCAGTTCGTCGACGGCTGTTCGCCGAAGAAGCTGACCCGGCTCTATGCGCCCTACGACTGGCAGAAGAATCGCAACAAGTCCGAAGGCCATACGCTGAACGTCGACTGGAAAGTCAGTCCGACGCTGACGGTGCGCTCCATCACCGGTTACCGGGAGATCGATACCCGCAATAACTACAACTACGCGGTCTATGCCGGTGGCGCCGTGCTGCGTTCGGACAGCGGACCGTTCACCCTCACCAACGTGCCGGGCATCGGCACCCTGCAACTTGGCCATCCGGTCGAACTGTACAACGAGTCCTTCTCGCAGGAGTTCCAGTTCCTTGGCGACATCGCCAAGAACCTGAAGTACACCGCCGGCTTGTATTACTCGACGGAAAAGGGTCATCAGGACTCGGGACCCAACGTCGGCCAGTACATGGCCGACCTGGGGTTCTACGGCGCCTACATCGGCGTTCCCCCGGTGGCTGGTACCGACACGGTGGGGATCGATCAGAAGGGCCTCCATTCGGCGAAGAGCGACTCGTTGGCGTTGTTCGGCCAGGTCAGTTGGTCGCCCGAGATGTTCGGTGGCAAGCTCGAAGTGGTACCCGGCCTGCGCTTCACCCGTGATCACCGCTGGGTGAATGGCTACAACACCGGCTGGACCAACACCTACGTCGTCAACCCGACCGGCTTGAATTCGGCCACGGTGGTTTCGACCATCCCGGGTGCCCCCGGGCTTGGCTTTGCCAGCGCCGCGGGCGATCGTCGCGACTCGAAGACGACGCCGTCGCTGTCCCTGAACTACCATTGGGACAAGGACCTGATGACCTATGTGAAGTACTCCAAGGGCTACACCGGCGGCGGCTTCGATCCTGTCTCCGGTCCGGCGTCGGCCGCGATCTTCAGCAAGGGCTACAGTCCGGAAACCATCAAGTCGGTCGAACTGGGTCTGAAGAGCGAGTTGCTGAACAAACGCTTGCGCACCAACATCGCCGTGTTCCAGAGCAAGTTCGACAACGAACAGAAGAGCACGGCCCAGCCCGGCGGCGGCTGGGCGGTCGAAAACGTGGGCGGCTCCACCTACAAGGGTCTGGAACTCGATCTGACGGCGGCGGTGACCGAGAGCCTGCGGGTGACGGCCAGCTACGCATCCTTGAGTCACGACTACGACAAGTGGATGGACAACAACCCGACGTCGCCTACTTTTGGGCAGGATCTGGCCAACCGCCGCAAGTTGATCGTGCCGAAGAACGATTACTCGATCACCGTCGACTATCGGTTCCCGAACTTTGGTCTGCCCGGTCGGCTGGATGGCACGGTGTCCTACTCGCATCGCGACGATTTCTCGACACCGCTCAACCTGGCCATCCCGAACGTGAAGCGCTACAGCACAACGCCGGCCTTCCACGTGGTCAATGCCCGCCTGGCGCTGTCGCGCATCAAGGTGGCGCCGGAAGGCAAGGGGTCGCTCACCGTCGCGCTGTGGGGCAAGAACCTGACCAACGAGAAGTATCTGACCCTGGCCTTCGGCGGCTGGACCAACGATAGTTCCGGAAGCTGGGGCGAGCCGCGCACGGTCGGCATGGACCTCATCTACCAGTATTGATCAGACCCGATGGCGATCGGGCGGCCCGCGTTCCCCGGGGCCGCCCTTTTTTTTCCAGAATTGAAATGATCGGCGACGTCACACAGCCAAGCCGGGGCAGTCCCCCGACGAATCCGGCCGGCCACGCACCCTGGCGCCGGCCCGGCTCGGTGCGCCGAACTTCGTCGATCGATGTCACCTGGCCGGAAGGGTCTGGTGGTCCCATGCACTTCGATGGCCGCTGCCGGGACATCATCACAGCATCAAACGGCGGCGAGCCAGTGACGCTGGCGGAAGATGCCGTGCGGGCGACCATGGCGTTCGACCGAACCATCGCGGCGATCGAGAGCATGCCGGCGCGACCGAACATCGGCGTCCTGATCGGCATCGACGGCGGCCGGCTGCGCCATTACCTCAGCGATGCCATCCGCGAGGATCGCCGCGCGGGCAATCCTTTGTATCAGTTGCTGGACGACCTGGTCGGCGCCAGTCTGGTGGGCCCGTGGGCCTGGTCGCGCTGGACGCCGGAATGGCGCCGGCGTTACTTTCCCGATGATGAGGAACAGGCGCGCGCATTGCGAAAAAAAAGGATGGAAGGCGTCTGCACCGGATTCCGGACCGGCTCGAGCGCTTTCGACGACGTCTGGGGGCGCGACCAAAGCTGTCATCCGGTCGGCCAACTGCATCACCCCGACGATCCGGCCGGCTGGCACGCGCTGCCCATGCTGGCGCCTCAGGCCTCGTTGCGCCGGGCGCGGCGCATGGACGCCTGGATCGATGGCGTAATGCGCATCGAGGCCCATTTTCAGGACAGCGCCCTGACACCGGACGGCAGCCGGGTGGCCGTGCATGAATACTTGCTCCATGCCGATGCCGATCCCGAGACACTGGCGCTTCTCGCCGTGCGCGCGGAGCCGAGGATATTGCCGAATCCGGAATGTCCGGAAGCGGTCGATAACATCGCGCGCTTGGTGGGCACGCCGCTACCGAAACTGCGATCGGTGACGCTCACGGAGTTACGCGGCGTGCTCGGCTGCACCCACCTCAACGACACTTTGCGCGCGCTGGCCGACATGCCCAAGGTAGCCCAGGCATTGTCGGCGTCCCGCCACGACTGACTTTCCACCGGCGCGTTTCGCGCCGGTGGTCATGCGCTTTCGCCCCGCTCAGGTGGGCAGCGCGTAGCCGTCGACGACCGGCCGGTGCTTCTCGTTGAAGTAGTCGGACAGCGTTTGGTGCAGCACGTCGATGTCCCACTTGCCGCCCTGAGGGTTGTCATACGACACGTCCAGGCGCGGGCGCTGGACGATGCTGACCTGACCGCCCCAGACGACGAACAGCTCGCCGGAAATGTGCGCGGCCTCGGGTGACGCGAGGTAGCCGACCAGCGGCGCGACGTTGGCGGGATCGAAGACATCGAAACCTTCCTTCGGCGCGGCGAACAGGTGCGCGTGCGGCATGCTTTCGGTCATCGCGGTGCGTCCGCGCGGCAGGATGACGTTGCAGGTGACACCGAGCTTTTGCATCAGCGCCGCCACACCGATGCTCAGCGCGGTGATGCCGGCCTTGGCCGGGGCATAGTTGGGCTGGCCGGGAGAGGCATAGAGCATTGCCTCGGACGAGGTGCTGATCAGCCGGCCGTAGATCGGGCCGGCCTTGGCCTTTTCGCGCCAGTATTGGGCAGCGTTGCGCATGTTCACGAAATGGCCGCGCAGATGCACGCGCACCACGGAATCGAATTCGTCGTCGGTCATGCCGTAGATGGTCTTGTCGCGGGTGAAGCCGGCGTTGTTGACCATGATGTTCACATCGCCGAAGGCATCCAGCGCGGCCTTGAAGGTCTTGCCCGCCGACGTCGTGTCGGCGCAGTCGCCGAGCGCGGCGATCGCCTCGCCGCCGAAAGCCTTGATGTCGGCCACCGTCTGGTGGGCTTTTTCCGCCGCCGCTGGCAGGTCGACGTCATTGATCACCACGCGCGCGCCCTGACGAGCCAGTTGCATGGCTTCCTCGCGGCCGAGGCCCTGGCCGGCGCCGGTGACGATGGCGACTTTTCCGCTGAGATCTCCCATTCCTTTGTCCTCCTCGGGTCAGATGCGTTCGATGATGGTGCCGGTGCCGACGTTGGCGCCGCAACACATGGTGATCAGCGCCGTCGTCTTGTCCTGCCGTTCGAGTTCGTGCAGGGCGGTGCAGATCAGCCGGGCGCCGGTCGAGCCGACCGGGTGGCCGATCGCCATGGCGCCGCCGTTGACGTTGACCTTGCTCATGTCGGCGTCGAAGACCTGGGCCCAGGACAGCACGACCGCCGCGAACGCCTCGTTGATCTCGACCAGATCGATATCCTTCAACTTCATGCCGCTGCGCTTAAACACCCGGGTGGTGGCGTCGACGGGGCCGTCGAGCCCATAGTAGGGATCGGCGCCGACCACGCAATCCGTGATGATGCGGGCGCGCGGCTTGAGGCCGCGCTTCTTCGCCTCGGCGGCGCTCATCCACAGCACGGCGGCGGCACCGTCGGAGACCTGGGAACTGCTGCCGGCGGTGGTGATGCCGTCTGGAAGCATCGGCTTGAGTGCGGCCAGGCCCGCCATGGTGGTGTCGCGCAGGCCCTGGTCGCGCGTCACCTTGCGGGTGGCGCCGGTAGGCTTGCCGTCCTCGCCAAGCACGGGCGCCTCGACGGCGAAGGTTTCGCGGTCGAAGCGACCCTCGTCCCAGGCGATCTTGGCGCGGCGCTGCGATTCGAAGGCCAGCGTATCAGTCATCTCGCGCGTCAAGCCGCGATTCTTGGCGATGCGCTCGGCCATCTCGAACTGGGTCTGTGCCGTTTCCCATGGCCAGCCCGCCGGAATGAAATAGCCGGGGCCATGCATGACATTGCTGCCAAGCGGCACATGGCTCATCAGTTCCAGACCGCAAGCGATGCCGATATCGATGGAGCCGGCGCCGACCAGGCCGGAAATGATGTGGTTGCAGGCTTGTGCCGAGCCGCATTGGGCATCGACCGTGAAGCCGCCGGTGCTGTAGTTCTTGCCCATCGATAGCCAGGACTGGCGGACGATGTTGTTGGACTGTTCGCCGGCCTGGGTGACGCAGCCGCCCGCCACCAGGTCCACGTCGGCATGATCGATGCCCGTCCGGCGGATCAGCTCTTCGAATGTCACCGACAACAGCTTGGTGGCGTGCAGGCCGGACAGATCGCCGACGATGGGCTTGCCACGCCCGATGGGGGTTCTGCAGGCTTCGACAATGACGGCTTCGGCCATCTGGGGCTCCTTTGGTCTGGGAATGTTCGAAAGCGACAATATCGTCGCTGGCACGCAACCATGTCATACCTCATTTGGATGGTGTGTGTTGTCGGTCAAGCCGATATTCACCGCCCGCTTTTGACGAGGCAAGCCGGGCGTCGCGGTGGAGTATCGTCCGTTCAGACGAAGAGCCTGTGGTGGCCATTCGATAGTCTGCAAGAGGGAAAACGGGGGGTCGGCGCAGGCCTCGCCGTGAAGCTTGATCAAACTGAATTCTTTTGGGGAGAGTGGCGATGAGATTCTCGGGAAAGGTTGTTGTGGTGACCGGTGCCGGTCAGGGCATAGGCCGGGCCACGGCGCAGCTGTTCGCGCGCGAGGGTGCCAAAGTCGTTGCGGTGGATATCAACGAGGCGGCGGCCAGGGAGACCCTGGCGCAAGCGGGCGGCGCCGACACCGGCATGGCCGCCTCCTGCAACATCGCCGACAGCGGCGCCGTCAAAACCTTGTTCGCAGCCATCGACGCGAAGTACGGCGGCGTCAATGTGCTGGTCAACAATGCCGGCATCGGCTCGGCCAAGAACGACGGCTTCGACAAGCTGCTGGCGCGAATGGGCGAGCGCGGCGCGCAGATGGCGCGCGGCGAGAAGCCGACGGTGTTTCCGGACATCATCATCGACATGGAGGACGAGGGTTGGCAGGGCGTCATGAACGTCAACCTCAACGGCACTTTCTACTGCACGCGCGAGGCGATCCGCTCCATGGTCAAGCACAACGTCAAGGGCGCGATCGTCAGCATTTCCAGCACGGCGGCCATGTCGGGCGAGGGCGCGCTGCATTATGCGGCTTCCAAGTCCGCCCTGATCGGCCTGACCCGCAGCCTCGCCCGTGAAGTGGCGCCGCGGGGCATCCGGGTCAACAACATCATGCCCGGCCCGGTCAATACGCCGATCATGAGCGGCGTCAGCCAGGCGTGGATCGATTCGATGGTGGCGGGCATTCCGCTCGGCCGCATGGCGGAACCGGAAGATATCGCCCGTACCGTCGCCTTCGTGGCTTCGGATGACGCTGCGATGATCACCGGCGCCGATATCGTCGCCAACGGCGGCTCGTATTTCAAGTAGGAGACGGACATGGCGGGTAGAGTGCAGGGCAAGGTTGCCTTCGTCACGGGCGGGGGAACGGGGATTGGCGAGGCGACGGCGCATCGTCTGGCCGAGGAAGGCGCGACCGTGGTGGTCTGCGGTCGACGCAAGGAGCCCTTGGAGGCGGTGGTTGCCGCCATCAAGGCCAAGGGCGGCAAGGCGGATTTCGCGGTCGCCGACGTCAGCAACGAGGCGCAGATCGTCGGCGCCATCGAGGCGGCGGCGCAGCGTCACGGTCGGCTGGACATTCTGGTCAACAACGCCATGGCATTCACCTGGGGTGGCGTCGACACCATGTCCACCGCCGACTGGCATGCCAACTTCTCGACCACCGTGGATGGCACCTTCTGGGGCACGCGCACGGCGGTGAAAATCATGAAGGGACAGGGTGGCGGCAGCATCGTCAATATCGCCTCCATCTGCGGGCTGTTCGGCACCGCCTGGATGACCGGCTACAGCGCGGCGAAGGCGGCCATCATCAATTTCTCGCGTGCCGTATCCTCGGAGGCGGCCGCCAGCAATATCCGCTGCAACGTCGTGATCCCCGGGGTCGTGGCGACGCCCGCCACCGCCGACATGCTCAACAACGAAGCCTCGCGCAAGAATACCGAGAAGCTGATTCCGATGAGGCGCATCGGCGCGCCGGTGGAACTGGCCAATGCCGTGCTGTTCCTGGCGTCGGACGAGGCTTCCTACATCACCGGTGCGACGCTGTCCGTCGATGGCGGGCGCGCCGCCGACCTCATCACGGCGATCGAGTAGGCCGGTGGGTACCCAGACAACACTCGAGGCACGCATCGATCGGCTGGAGTCGATCGACGCCATTCGCCAGTTGGTCGGGCGTTACTCGCTATCACTGGACATGCGTGACCTCGATGCCCATGTGAACCTTTTTGCACCCGATATCCGGGTCGGCAAGGATCAGGTGGGGCGGACGTATCTCAAGGCCTGGGTCGATGACACCCTGCGCAACCAGTTTACCGGCACATCGCATCATCTCGGGCAGCACATCATCGAGTTCAAGGATGCCGATCACGCGCTCGGCGTGGTCTATTCCAAGAACGAGCACGAATGCGGCGCCGAGTGGGTGATCATGCAGATGCTGTACTGGGACGATTACGAGCGCATCGATGGTGCGTGGTACTTCCGTCGGCGACTACCCTGCTACTGGTATGCCACCGATCTCAACAAGCCGCCCATCGGCGACATGAAAATGCGCTGGCCGGGACGCGAACCCTACCGGGGAAGTTTCCACGAACTGTTCCCCTCGTGGCAGGATTTCTGGGCCAACCGGCCCGAGCGCGACAAACTCCCCGAAGTGGCCGCGCCCGCGCCGGTCGATCGTTTCCTGGAAACCATGAGACGGGGTGCGCCCGCTCCGAAAATGAGGATACGCTGAACCATGAGTCGCCTGTTCGAGCCCATGCAGATGGGCAGCCTGTCGCTCGCCAACCGTGTCGTCATGGCGCCCATGACCCGCAGTCGCGCCGACGCTGGCGCGCTGCCTAATGCGATGATGGTCGAGTACTATCGTCAACGCGCTGGCGCCGGCCTGATCGTCACCGAAGGCACCGCACCGTCACCGAACGGAATCGGTTATTGCCGGACGCCAGGAATTTACAACGATGCGCAAGTCGCTGCCTGGCGGCGGGTGACCGATGCGGTGCACGCCGAGGGTGGCCGCATCGTGACGCAACTCATGCATTGCGGGCGGATCGGTGCGACCCATAACAGGCCCGCCGGTGCGCAGGCCGTGGCCCCATCGGCGGTTCGCGCCGGCGGCAAGATCTACACCGACGCCGCCGGGATGCAGGAACACGACGTGCCGCGCGCACTCGAGACATCGGAGATTCCAGAAGTCATCGAGGAGTATCGTTGCGCGGCGGCCAATGCCATAGCCGCCGGATTCGACGGTGTCGAGTTCCATTGCACCAGCGGTTATCTGCCCATGCAGTTCCTGGCCGGCAACACCAATCTGCGCACCGATGCCTACGGCGGCTCGGCCGAGCATAGGGCCAGGTTCGTCATCGAGGCGATGGAAGCGATTGCCGGCCAGATTGGTGCCGGTCGCGTGGGCATGCGGATTTGTCCCGGCAATCCGTTTAACGATGTCCGGGATGCCAATCCGGCGGAAACCTATGAGGCGCTGCTCAAGGGCCTCGGGCACCTTGGGCTGGCCTATCTTCACGTGGTTCGGTCGCCTCTGGGCTATTTCGACGCCTTTGCCTTTGCGCGGGCGAACTTCGTGGGCCCGCTGATTCTCAACGATGGCTTCGACGGCGACTCCGCTCGGCGGATGGCCATGTCGGAAGCGCGCTGCGCGGTTTCCTTCGGACGTCACTTCATCGGCAATCCGGACCTGGTGACAAGGCTACGCGATCGATTGCCGCTGGCGGGTTTCGATACGAAGACGCTTTATACGCCCGGGATTGCCGGCTACTCCGACTATCCGGCGGCGGCCTTGCCGAAGGTCGCGAGGCGCCAGGTTCGTTTCGATGATATCGATGCCATGAAATCGCTGATCAGCGAGAGCTTCTGTGGCTGGAGCAACGAGGTGCTGGTCGACCAGGAACTGGTCAACCGCTTTGCCGACCTTTCCGGAGACGACTACTGGATACATACGGATCCGGAGCGAGCTGCCAAGCAAAGTCCCTTCAAAACCACTATCGCGCACGGTGCGCTGGTGCAGATACTACAGTCGCGCTTTCAGATGCCGATGGAATTCGAGGTCATCGGTTTCAACAACATGCTTAATTACGGCTCGGATCGGCTACGCTTTCCGTCGCCGGTGACTGTCGGCGGTCGAATCCGCGCCCGCGCGCGGGTCAAGGCGGTGGAAAAGGTCAAGAGCGGTACGCAACTCATTCTGGAGATAAATATTCACGTCGTTGGCAACGATCGTCCGGCGGTCATCAACGACCTCGTGATCCTGTACATGTAGGGTGTTGTGGCTTTGTTGGGCAATCAGGCTATTGTTAGTCCCAACGGACGATGAATGCTGGCGAGGCGGTCGGGGAGAATCATGAGCATACCGATCGCTTTCGTCATGCTGATGGGAATGATTCGCCTAGCCTGTCACCGAGTTGGATGACTGGCGGGATCGGCGGTTGATAATGGGGCTGACCATGGATAAACGAACAACCGCAGCACAGGCGATCGCCGGGCTGCAGGATGGCATGACGATTGGTATTGGCGGTTGGGGCCCGCGACGCAAACCGATGGCATTGGTTCGCGAGTTGCTTCGTTCGAAGCTCAAGGATCTGACCATCGTGGCCTATGGCGGCGCGGACGTGGGCATGCTGTGCGCGGCGGGCAAGGTCAGGAAGGTGGTGTTCGCCTTCGTCTCGCTCGACTTCATTCCGCTCGAGCCGTATTTCCGGGCCGCCCGCCAGAACGGCGCCATCGATGTCATGGAAATCGACGAAGGCATGTTCCTGCTTGGCTTGAAGGCTGCGGCAATGCGTATCCCCTTCATTCCGACGCGTATCGGACTCGGTACCGACGTGCTCAGGCACAGCCCCGCGATCAAGGTCATCGACTCGCCCTACGACGACAAGGCCTGGGTGGCGATGCCGGCGTTGCCGCTCGACGCGGCCTTGCTGCACGTGGATCGGGCCGACGCGCGCGGCGTCTGCCAGATATGCGGGCCCGATCATTACATGGATGATCTGTTCGCCCGCGCCGCGGGCAAGGTGTTCGTCAGTTGTGATGAACTCGTCGACACGGAGTTTTTCGCCGACCCCGTGCAGGCGCGGCAGGTGTTCTGGGAGCGTGCTCAGACCACCGGTGTCATTCACATTCCCGGCGGCGCGCATCCCAGTTCATGCGCGCCTCTTTACGGGTTCGACGCCAAGCACTTCAAGGAGTATGCCGCCAGCGCGAAGGAAGCAGGCGGCTGGAGTCAGTACTTCGACCGCTATGTTGCCTGTGGCGAGGAGGAGTATCTCAACCGTGTCGGCGGCTTGGCGGCAATTCGCCAATTGCCGTTGCCGGTGTTCTAGACAGTCCTGGGAGTATTCAGTGAGCAACTATAGACTGGTTGATCTCGTCATTTGCGCCGCGGCCGAAGCTTGGCACGACGATGGGGAAGTGCTGGCGACCGGCATCGGCGTGGTTCCGCGATTGGCAGCTTCACTATGCATGAAGGCCATCAATACGGACCTGATGATGACCGATTCGGAGGCCTGGCTGGTTAGCGAACCGGTGCCGCTGGGACCGCGCGGCGGCTACCAGCCTCGCGTGGAAACCTGGATGGGCTTTTCCAGGATCTTCGACAACGTCTGGGGCGGCCGCCGACACGCGATGGTCGGGCCGACGCAGGTCGATCGCTTCGGTCAGGCCAACATCTCCTGCATTGGTTCCGACTACCGGCGCCCCAAGGCCCAGATGCTCGGCGTACGCGGGTTTCCCGGCAACTCCATCAACCACGCCAACTCCTTCTTCGTGCCCAACCACAACAGCAAGGTGTTCGTTGCGGGCGAGGTCGACATGGTGGCGTCGATTGGCTACAACCCTGCGCGCCTGCCGAAAGGCTATACCTTCGCCGACATCGACATCCGGCGGATCATCACCAATCTCTGCGTGCTCGATTTTGAAGGACCCGATCGCCAGATCCGTATACGATCCCTGCATCCCGGCGTTTCCGTGGCTGATGTCGTGAGCAACACGGGGTTCCCGCTCTGCGTCCCGGAGAACATCCCCGTGACGCCGGAGCCGAGCAAGGCGCAACTGGATTTGCTCGCCGTCCTGGACCCGCGCGACCTGCGGGCGACCGCCCTGGGGGCCTGAGGAGGCGATCATGGGCAAGTCAAAAGTGGCCGCCCTGCCTGGCTGGTTTTCGCTGGATGGCGAGCCGCATTTGATCGGCTCGCGCTGCACTGCGTGCGGCACCTATTATTTTCCGGTCAGAACGATGGCTTGCCGGAATCCCGCTTGTGGCAAGGATGATCTGGAACAGGTTCCGCTATCGCGCACCGGAAAATTGTGGTCTTTCACCGATGCCTGCTACCAGCCACCGGAGCCTTTCGTGGCACCGGAGCCGTTCGTTCCGTTCGCCATTGCGGCCGTTGAGCTCGAACATGAACGCATGACCGTGCTGGGCCAGGTGACGGGCGGCATCGAAGTCAGCCAGCTTCGACTGGGCATGACCATGGAGATCGTGCTCGAACCCTTGTTCGCCGACGAGGCCACGGAAAGCCTCATCTGGAAGTGGAGGCCGGTCTGAGATCATGAATACGGAGATTGCGATCCTCGGCGTCGGGATGCATCCATGGGGCAAGTGGGGCAAGAACTTCGTTGAGTACGGCCTGGTGGCCGCCCGAGCGGCGTTGGCCGATGCCGGTATCGACTGGCGCAAGGTGCAGTTCGTCTCGGGGGCGGCGACTATCCGTTGCGGCTATCCCGGCTATGTGGCGGGTGCGACTTTTGCTCAGGCGCTCGGCTGGCAGGGCGCGCAGGTCAATACCTCCTATGCAGCATGCGCTTCTGGCTCGCAGGCCTTGGCGGCAGCACGCTCCAAGATTCTCTCGGGTGAGTGCGAAGTCGCGCTGGTCATCGGAGCCGACACCACACCGAAAGGGTTCCTGGCGCCCCAGAAGGGTGAGCGTCCGGACGATCCGGATTGGGTTCGCTTTCGCGTCGGCATCACCAATCCGACGTATTTCGGTCTCTACGCTCGTCGGCGCATGGGACTCTACGGCGACACGCAGGAGGATTTTGCCCGGGTCAAGGTCAAGAACGCCAACCATGGCTTCGGCAACCCGAATGCGCGCTACCGCAAGCGTTTTTCCATCGATGAGGTGGCCGCGTCGGCGATGGTGGCCAATCCCCTTCGGTTGATGGACATCTGCGCGACATCGGATGGCGCGGCGGCGCTGATCGTGTCCAGCCTTGACTTCGCGCGCCGCCATGGCCGCGGCGATGCCGTGCGGATCGCCGCGATTTCGACCGTCGCGCCGACGTTCGCCTCGGAAATCCTCGAGATGCCCGATCTGGCGACCGATTCCGCGGTGGCGGCGGAGGCGCACCGGTTTCGGTCGGCGCTACCACGCAAGGCCTACGAGGAGGCTGGTATCGGCCCCGCGGATGTCGACGTCGCCGAAGTCTATGACTTGTCGACGGCCCTGGAACTGGATTGGTACGAGGATCTGCAATTTTGTCCGCGCGGCGAGGCCGCTCGGCTGGTGCGCGAGGGTGTCACCAGCCTCGGTGGCCGGTTGCCGGTGAACCCTTCGGGGGGGCTGGCCTGTTTCGGCGAGGCCGTTCCGGCGCAAGCGCTGGCGCAGGTGTGCGAACTGGCGTGGCAACTCAGGGGCGCGGCGGGGGAGCGTCAGGTCGACGGTGCCAAGGTCGGCATCACGGCCAATCAAGGCTTGTTCGGCCACGGCTCGTCCGTGATCGTAAAAAAATAGGATACGGGACATGAATATCGGTGCCTTGCTGCGCACGCCCATGACCGAGGCACTCGGCTGCCGTTATCCGATCATGCAGACGGCCATGGGCTGGGTGGCGGATGCCGGCTTGGTGATTGCCACGACGCGTGCCGGCGGTTTTGGTTTTCTTGCCGGCGCAACCATCGCCCCGGCCGATCTCGAAAGCCAGATCATCAAGGTCAGGGAAGCCACCGGCGGCAGCAATTTCGGCTTGAACTTCCACATGTTCCAAGAGAATGCGCAGCAGTGTTTCGATCTGGCGATCAAGCACAAATTGCGCGCGGTCAGCTATGGTCGTGGCCCCGACAAGAAGACGATCCAGCGCTTCAAGGAGGCGGGAATCCTTTGCATTCCCACGGTTGGCGCGGCCAAGCACGCGGTCAAGGCGGTTCAGCTTGGCGCCGACATGATCACCGTCCAGGGCGGGGAAGGCGGTGGCCATACCGGTAGCGTGCCCACATCCATTCTCTTGCCGCAGGTGCTCGACTCGGTGACCGTTCCGGTGATCGTCGCCGGCGGCATCTCCACTGGCCGGGGTTTAGCGTCGGCGCTCGCCGCCGGCGCGGCCGGCATCGCCATGGGCACGCGCTTCCTGATGACCACCGATGTGCCGACGCCGGCAAGCACTTTGGCCAAGTATGTCGAGGTCGACGACGTATCGAGCATACGGGTGACCACGGCCGTGGATGGCATGCGTCACCGGATGATCGACAATCCGTTCGTACGGCGGCTTGAGTCGGCAAGCCCTGTGGGTCGGCTGCTAATCGCCGTGCGAAGTGCCTGGCAATGGAAGGCCCAGACTGGCATGAGCGCCGGTCATGCGTTCGGGGTTCTCGTCAAGGCCATCAAGGAAGATCCTTCCTCGGTCTCGCAGGTCGTGATGTCGGCCAACCAGCCGGTGCTGTTGCAACATTCGATGGTTCAGGGGCGGCCCGACGAGGGAATTCTGCCGAGCGGCCAGGTTGCGGCGGCCATTGGCGAACTGAAGAGTTGCAAGGAAGTCATCGAGGGTATCGCGTCGGAGGCCGAGGCCTGCCTGCGCGCTTTGTTCGAACGCGCCATGGCTGGCGAGGGGAGTGCATCATGAGTCAGCAATTCCATTGTTCCACCGATACCGACGGTATTGCCGAAATCGTCATCGACAAGCCGCCGGTCAATGCGCTGGACAGTGAGGGCTGGTTGGCCCTGGCGGCAAGCATTCGCGCGATGGGATCTGATCTCAAGACCCGGGTGATCGTCATTCGCGCCGAGGGACGTGGTTTCTGCGCGGGGGTCGACATCAAGGAACTCGATGGTCATCAGGAGTTGATCGTCAAGGTCAACGCCGGCAATTACGCGACCTTCGAAGCGGTGCATCGCAATCCCGTGCCGGTCATTGTTGCAGTTCACGGCTTCGTGCTGGGCGGCGGCATCGGCATCACCGGCGCCGCCGACATTGTGGTGGCTTCGGAATGCGCCACCTTCGCCTTGCCGGAGGTCGACCGTGGCGCGATGGGTGGTGCCGCGCACCTGCAACGTCTTTTTCCGGTACAGAAAGTACGCCAGATGTTCTTCACCGGCGAGAAGGTCGGGGCACCCGAGGCATACCGTTATGGTTTCATCGAGCGCGTGGTGCCGCGCGAGCAGTTGCGTGATACCGCCATGGCAATCGCGCGCAAGATCGCGGCCAAGAGCCCGGCGATGATCCGCATTGCCAAGGAAGCGCTCAACGGCATCGAGGATGGCAATCTCGAGGCCAAGTACCGTTGGGAACAGGGCTTCACGCTTCAGGCGTACATGAGTCCCGATTCGGCGGAGACCCGTCGGGCGTTCGTTGAAAAGCGCGACGCCAAATTCTGAGGCGACCGACATGGACTTGACATTCACGCCTAAGCAGCAGGCCTTCCGCGCCGAGGTGCGGACTTGGCTGGAAGCGAACGTGCCCAGGGAGCGGCTAGCGAGTTACGACACCCGGGAGGGTTTCGAACAGCATCGCGCCTGGGAGCGCAAGCTCCATGACGCTCGCTTGTCGATGGTCATCTGGCCACGGGAACTGGGCGGCCGGGGCAGCGACCTGATCGATTGGCTCATCTTCGAAGAGGAATACTGGCGAGTCGACGCGCCCTTGCGCGTCAATCAGAACGGACAACTCCTGCTCGGTCCGACGCTCATGGAGTTCGGCACCGACGAGCAGAAGCGGTGCTTTCTGCCGCGCATGGCCTCCAGTGAGGACATGTGGGCGCAGGGCTGGTCGGAACCGAATGCCGGTTCCGACATGGCGGCCATACGTTCCAAGGCCATCCGCGACGGCGACCACTACGTCATCAATGGCCAGAAAATCTGGTCGACACGGGCGTTATTCGCCGATTGGACTTTCGGGCTATTTCGTAGCGATCCGGCCTCGGAGCGCCATCACGGCCTGTCGTACCTTCTGGTGCCGCTTGATTCTCCGGGCATCACGATCAGGCCGATCAAGGCGCTCAACGGCATGGAGGCCTTCGCCGAAATCTTCTTCGACGACGTGCGCGTGCCGGTCGGCAACCGTCTCGGCGACGAGGGACAAGGCTGGCACGTGGCCATGGCCACCGCGGGATTCGAGCGTGGCCTGCTGTTGCGCTCGCCGGCGCGCTTCCAGCGTACCGCGCAAAGGCTGGTTGAGCTTTATCGCGCCCAGCGCGCCGAGGCCGACCGGGATCCGTCCATCCGCGATGCCGTTCTGCGCGCCTGGGCCGATGCTGAGGCCTACATGTTGGCGTCTTACCATACCGTCGGCCGGATGGCGCGCGGCGCCAAGGTCGGCGCGGAAGCCAGCACCAACAAGATATTCTGGTCGGAACTCGACCTGACCATGCACGAGACGGCGATGCACATCCTCGGGGCGAAAAGTGAATTGCTCGATCACGGCGAGGACTCGGGTGAGATCGGTCAATGGCTGGAGGGTTTCTTGTTCGCGCAGGCGGGCCCGATCTACGCGGGGACGAACGAGATCCAGCGCAACATCATCGCCGAGCGCATGCTCGGGCTGCCGAAATCTTGAGGGGCGAGTGATGGATTTCACTTTTACCGAAGACCAGATTGCCTTTCGGGACGCCACGCGTCGCTTCCTGATGACGGAGGCAGCGCCGGAAATGTTGCGGGAGATATGGGAGACGGATGCCGGTCGTTCTCCCGAACTGCGCGCCAAGTTCGCCAGTCAGGGCTTGACCGCTCTCTCCGTGCCGGAAGCCAATGGCGGCCTGGGCTTTGGCGATGTTGACTGGGCATTGATGGCGCAGGAGTTGGGCTATTACGGGATTCCGGATTCCCTTGCCGACACCGCATGTGTCGCCGTCGGCTTGCTTGCCGGGCTGGCGGACGACACACCGGGGCGCGATACCTGGCTCGAACGGGTGGTTGCGGGCAGTATTCGCATTGCGGTTGGTCATCCGATCAATCCGCTGGTCGCGGATGCCCACTTGGCCGACCTGCTGCTGCTTCATGACAAAGGAGAGGTGCATGCCGTGCCGCGGTCCGCGGTGGACGTCCGGGCGAGCCAGAGCATCGACCAATCGCGCCGCCTGGGGCAGGTTACTTGGCAACCGACCTCGGCGACGCGTGTCGCGGATGCGGCCAAGGGCCAAGGCTTGTGGGCCGATGCGTTCGATCGAGGCGCGCTTTGCACGGCTGGGCAGTTGCTCGGATTGGCGCAGCGGATGCTCGATCTTTCCGTGGACTATGTTGCCCAGCGCAAGCAGTTCGGTCGTCCAATCGGTTCGTTTCAGGCGATCAAACACCAGCTTGCCGACGTTGCCACGCGAATTGAGTTCGCTGGTCCGGTGTTGTATCGCGCGGCCGAGTCGCTGGCCAATCGGCGGGCTCATGCATCCGTCCATGTTTCCCATGCCAAGCTGGCCTGTGCGGAAGCGGCCTGGCTGGCGGCCCGCAAGGGCATCCAGGTTCATGGCGCCATGGGGTACACCTGGGAAGTGGATTTGCAGATGTTCATGAAGCGCGCCTGGGCCCTCGATGCGGCGTGGGGAGACCGCGGCTTCCACAAGACCAGGATCAACGACTTCGTTCTCGGTGACGGCGCGTCGCTCGGCCCGGGGCGAAATTTCATGGAATAGTCATCGCATGCAAGCCTATATCGTCGATGCCCTTCGTTCGCCCACCGGCAAGCGCAAGGGTAAGCTCGCTCACGTGCACGGCGCCGATCTCGGTGCGCACGTCATCAAGGCGCTCGTCGAGCGCAACGCCATTCCCGCCGCCGACTACGAGGACGTCATCTTCGGCTGTGTCGATACCATTGGCGCCCTGGCGGGCGACATTGCCCGCACCAGCTGGCTCGTCGCGGGCATGCCTTTGTCGGTGCCGGGCACCACGGTGGACCGCCAATGCGGCTCCTCGCAGCAGGCGGTGCATTTCGCCGCGCAGGCGGTGATGAGCGGCACCATGGATGTCGTGCTCGCCGGCGGCGTGCAAACCATGACCAGCATTCCGATCTCCTCGGCGATGCTCGCCGGGCAGCCGCTCGGTTTCACCACCCCCTTCGCGGAAAGCAAGGGCTGGCGGGCACGCTTCGGCGACGCGCCGGTTAACCAATTTTATGCCGCGCAACGAATTGCCGATCACTGGAACATCTCCCGGCAGGACATGGAGATGTTCAGCATGGAAAGTCATCGGCGCGCCCTCGCTGCGATCGCCCAAGGCTATTTCACCCGCGAGATCGTGCCGCTCGAAGGGCTCGAAACCGACGAGACACCAAGGCAGTCCTCTCTCGAGAAAATGGCTACGCTGCAGCCGGTCGATCCCACGTATCCGAAAATAACGGCTGCCATATCGAGTCAGACCTGCGACGCTGCATCGGCGATGCTGATCGTTTCCGAGCGCGCCCTGAAACGTTATGACCTGAAGCCGCGTGCCCGCATCCACCACATCAGCGTGCTGGCCGATGATCCCATCTGGCATCTGACCGCGCCGATTCCCGCCACCGCTCATGCCTTGAAGAAGGCGGGCATGAAGATCGAGGACATCGACCTGGTCGAGATCAACGAAGCTTTCGCCTCGGTGGTCATGGCGTGGCTGAAGGAAACGGGATATCCCCACGAGCGGACCAACGTGAACGGCGGCGCCATCGCCCTGGGCCATCCCCTGGGCGCCACGGGCACCAAGCTGATGACGACGCTACTGCACGAACTGGAGCGGCGGGGCGGCCGCTATGGTCTCCAAACGATGTGCGAGGGCGGCGGTCAAGCCAACGTTACGATCATCGAACGACTCTGAGGAAAATCATGGCCAGTTGCAACAACAGAACCGCAATTGTCACCGGCGCCGGCGCCGGGCTGGGACGAGCCTATGCCATCGAACTGGCGGCGGCGGGGGCCAATGTCGTGGTCAACGACATCCGCGCCGACGCCGCGGCGGAAGTCGTCGAGGCGATCACCGCGAAGGGCGGCAGGGCCATCGCCAGCAGCGACGACATCACCGGCATCGCCACCGCGCAAAGCATCGTCGATGTCGCGCTGGCGGCGTTCGGCGAAGTCCATGCAGTGGTCAATAATGCTGGCATTCTGCGCGACCGCATGTTTGTCACGCTCACCGAGGACGATTGGGATCAGGTGATGCGCGTGCATTTGCGCGGACACTTCTGCCTGGCCAACATCCTCGGCCGTCGTTGGCGCGAGCAGTCGAAGGCGGGTCAGGCCGTGGATGCGAGAATCATCAACACCACTTCGGGTGCCGGCCTGCAAGGCTCCATCGGTCAGTCGAACTATTCGGCGGCCAAGGGCGGCATCGCCACCCTGACGTTGGTGCAGGCGGCCGAGATGAAACGGTATGGGGTGACGGCCAACGCCTTGGCGCCGGCGGCCCGCACGGCGATGACGCTGGCCGGCATGCCGGAGAAGGTGAAGAAGCCGGAAGACGGCAGCTTCGATTTTTTCGATCCCGCCAACGTTGCGAGTCTGGTGGTGTGGCTCGTCAGCCCCGATTCCCGTGACGTGACGGGCCAGGTGTTCGAAGTCGAGGGCGACCGCATATCGGTGTGCGACGGCTGGCGCAGCGGGCCGGAAGCGAAGAAGGGAGGCGCGCGCTGGACGTCGAACGAAATAGGCCCGGCGGTGCGAGGCCTGCTCGCCAAGGCAGTGCCGGCGCAGAAGGTCTGGGGCTCGTGATGAAGATACCCGAGTATGTGGCCGGCCACCAGTTGCTGGCCGGCAAGTCGGTGCTGATCACGGCGGCGGCGGGAGCCGGCATCGGGTTCGCCGCGGCGAAGCGGGCTCTCGATGAAGGGTGCCGTGCCCTGATGATTTCCGATATCCACGCCAAGCGGCTCGAAGAGTCAGTCATGGCGCTACGCCGAGATCACGGTGTCGAGCACGTCTGGGGACGCCTGTGCAATGTGGCGGAGGAGGAGGAGGTCCAGGCGCTGGTGGCCGAGGCGGAGGAGAAACTCGGCGGCGTCGATGTGCTTATCAACAACGCCGGACTGGGCACGCAAAAAAAAGTGATCGAGATGAGCGATGACGAATGGCACAAAGTGCTTGACATCACGCTCACCGGCACATTTCGCATGATGCGGGCGATGTTGCCGCACATGCAGCTGCGTGGCCGTGGCGCCATCGTCAATAATGCCTCGGTGCTCGGCTGGCGGGCTCAGAAGGAGCAGGCGCACTATGCCGCGGCGAAGGCGGGGGTGATGGCATTGACGCGGTGCGCCGGCCTGGAGGCCGCCGAATACGGCGTGCGCATCAACGCCGTGGCGCCATCCATCGCCCTGCATGCCTTTCTGAAGAAGTCCGCTTCGGAGGAACTGCTGGCGCAACTTACCAGCCGCGAGGCGTTTGGCCGGGCGGCGGAAGTCTGGGAGGTGGCCAATGTCATGATGTTCCTGGCCAGTGATTACGCTTCCTATCTGGTCGGGGAAGTGATCTCGGTCAGCTCTCAGCACGCCTGAGATCGAGCCATGGCCAACGTCTTCAGCAACGCCGCCGAGCTTTTCGCCGCGCAGGGCAAGGATCTGGGCACCACGGACTGGATCGAGATGAGCCAGCGGCGCATCGACCAGTTCGCCGATGCCACCGGCGACCATCAATGGATTCATGTCGATCCGGAGAAAGCCAAGTCGGGTCCCTTTGGCGTCTGTATCGCCCACGGCTACCTGACCCTGGCGCTGGTCAATGTGTTTCTGCCCGACCTCGTTCGCGTGGACAACATGAAGATGGGCGTCAACGTCGGCTGCGACCGGGTACGCTTTCCCGCGCCGGTCAAGGCGGGTACCCGGATTCGTGGTCGCGGCGAAATGCTCAAGGTGGAGCAGCTGGGCCAGGCGGTGCAGACCACCGTGCGTGTCACGGTCGAAATCGAGGGCGGTGAACGCCCCGGCTGCGTGGTCGATACCATAAGCCGATATACCTTCGCATGATCGAGGAAACATGCCATGAATGAAGCAGTCATTGTCGCGACGGCGCGTACCGCGCTGGCCAAGTCGTTTCGGGGCTCGTTCAACGATACCGAGGCACCCGTGCTGGGCGGGCACGTGGTCAAGGCGGTGGTCCAGCGCGCCGGCGTCGACCCTGCCGATGTCGAGGATGTCATCATGGGCGCCGCGGTCCAGCAAGGCACCCAGGGCTATAACATCGGCCGGCTGAGTGCCTATGCCGCCGACCTGCCGGACACGGTACCGGGGATGAGCCTGGACCGCATGTGCGCATCGGGCATGATGAGCATCGGTGTCGCGGCCAAAGGTGTCATGACCGGCGAGATGAACATCGCCGTGGCCGGCGGCGTCGAGTCGATCTCGCTGACGCAGACCAAGCACAAGAATGCCTATCGCGCGCAGTCGACGGCGGTGCTGGCGAAAGTGCCGACGGCCTATATACCGATGATCGAGACCGCCGAGATCGTCGCCAGGCGCTACGGCATCTCGCGGCTCGCCCAGGATGAATATGCCCTGCAAAGCCAGCAGCGCACCGCCGAGGCGCAGAAGCAGGGACGATTTGCCGAGGAGATCGTGCCGCTGGTGGCGAGCAAGCTGCTTTTCGACAAGGAAGGCAATCCGGCGGGCAGCCAGGAAGTGACGGCCGATCGGGATGAATGCAACCGGGCCGATACCACGCTCGCGAGTTTGCAGGGCCTGAAGCCGGTGTGGAAGGATGGCAAGTGGGTGCCGCAGGGCGAGTTCATCACCGCAGGCAACGCTTCGCAGTTCTCCGATGGCGCTTCGGCGGCACTGGTGATGAGTCGCGCGGAAGCAGCGCGCCGTGGCATTGCGCCGCTGGGTATTTATCGCGGCATCGCCGTCGCGGGATGCAAGCCGGACGAGATGGGCATCGGTCCTGTTCATGCGATTCCCAAGCTGCTTCAGCGTTTCGGCCTGGGCGTGCGGGACATCGATCTGTGGGAGATCAACGAGGCGTTCGCCAGCCAGGTACTCCATTGTCGCGACACGCTGGGCATCGATAACGATCGGCTCAATGTCAATGGCGGCGCCATCGCCATTGGCCATCCGTTCGGCATGTCGGGTGGGCGCCTGGTCGGCCACGCCTTGCTCGAAGCCCGGCGTCGGGGGCTGCGTCGGGTGGTGGTGTCGATGTGCATCGGGGGCGGGATGGGCGCGGCGGGTCTGTTCGAGGTTGCCTGATCGCGCCGACCCATGCCGGTGAATGATTAACGAACACGGAAGGAGAACTCAGTTGAAGGTGCTCGTCCCCGTCAAGCGGGTCATTGACTACAACGTGAAAGTGCGTGTCAAGAGCGACGGTTCCGGAGTCGATCTGGCCAACGTCAAGATGGCGGTAAATCCGTTCGATGAAATCGCCGTCGAGGAAGCCGTGCGCATCAAGGAAGCCGGAATTGCCACGGAGGTCATCGCGGTTTCGTGCGGGGCAGCCGTTTGTCAGGAGAGCCTGCGCACAGCGCTGGCACTCGGCGCCGATCGGGCGATTCTCGTCGAATCGGACATCGAACTGCAGCCGCTGGCGGTGGCCAAACTGCTCAAGGCGGTCTGTGACAAGGAACAGCCGACCCTGGTGATCTGTGGCAAACAGGCGATCGACGATGATGCCAACCAGACCGGCCAGATGCTGGCGGCACTCATGAATCGGCCGCAGGGGACGTTCGCGTCCAAGGTGGTGCTCGGCGACGGCAAGGTGCAGGTCACCCGCGAAGTCGACGGCGGACTCGAGACCGTCGAATTGACGCTGCCGGCGGTCGTAACCACCGACCTGCGCCTGAACGAACCGCGCTATGCCACCCTGCCGAACATCATGAAGGCCAAGAAGAAGCCGCTGGAAACCACCAGCCCGGCGGCGCTGGGCGTCGATGTTGCCCCGCGCCTGTCTCATTCCCGGTTCGCCGAACCACCCAAGCGCAGCGGTGGCAAGAAGGTTGCCGACGTCGCCGAATTGGTGGCCAAGCTGCGCAATGAAGCGAAGGTGATCGCATGACTGTCCTGGTAATTGCCGAACACGACAACAATGAACTGAAGCCAGGTGTCGCCCAGGCGGTGACGGCGGCCGGCCTGGCGGGCGGTGAGACGCACGTGCTGGTGGCCGGGGCCAATTGCTCGGCGGCGGCCGCCGCCGCGGCCCGGCTGCAGGGTGTGGCGCGCGTGCTGCTGTGCGAAGCCACCCACTATGCCGACGGGGGAGCGGAAAACCTTGCGGCGCTGCTGGCGACGTTGGCCCCGGGCTACTCGCACTTGCTGGCTGCGGCGACGCCTTTTGGCAAGAACCTGATGCCTCGGCTGGGGGCCCTGATCGACGTGGCGCCGATTTCGGAAATCGTCGCGGTCGAGGGGCCAAGCAGCTTCGTGCGGCCGATCTATGCCGGCAACGTCCTGGTGAAGGTGGATAGCACCGATGCCATCAAGGTACTGACCGTGCGCGCCACCGCCTTCGCCGCTGCCGGGGACGGCGGCGCGGCCGGCATCGAAGCGGTGCCGGCAGGGCCCGACCTGGCAGTCTCGCGCGTGA
The DNA here is from genome assembly GCA_016704145.1 of Rhodocyclaceae bacterium. GTDB lineage: Bacteria > Pseudomonadota > Gammaproteobacteria > Burkholderiales > Rhodocyclaceae > Fen-999. Next base: position 84,023 of record JADJAS010000004.1, read on the forward strand.
TTGGCCGGGAGATCGTCAAATCCGAGCGTCCGGAATTGACCGCGGCACGGGTCGTCGTCTCCGGCGGACGCGGCATGGGTTCGGGCGAGAATTACCACAAGGTGCTGGAGCCCCTGGCCGATCGGCTGGGCGCGGCGCTCGGTGCGTCGCGCGCCGCTGTCGACGCCGGCTTTGCACCCAACGATTATCAGGTCGGTCAGACCGGCAAGATCGTCGCGCCGGAACTGTATGTCGCCGTGGGTATTTCCGGGGCGATCCAGCACCTGGCCGGCATGAAGGACAGCAAGGTGATCGTCGCCATCAACAAGGATCCGGATGCGCCGATACATCAGGTGGCCGATTACGGGCTGGTTGGCGACCTGTTCGAGGCCGTGCCGGCGCTGGTCAAGGAACTCGGCGGTTGATTATCGTCGGCAGCCGGCCCCGCAACCGGGCTTATTCCTCCTGGCGGCGCGCCAGCGCCTCCTGCAACAGACGAATGATCCGCGCGGTTTCCAGAAAATTGCGGGTGACGTTCAGGCCTGAATCCTGTAGCTGTTCTATGGCAGCGTGCGTCAGCGTCAGGTTGCGCGCGCCCTCCCGGCGCAGCATGCGTCTGCGTTCCAGTTCCTTCACCTTGCGCCTTACCGTTTCGCGCGGTATCCCGGTGGCGTCGCTGATGGATAGTGCGTTGCAGGGACTGACACGTTGTTGTTCCAGCGCGCCCAGTACATCCTTGCGTCGCAGTCGCGCCGGCAATTGATCATGGATGTCGAGCGAGCGAATGGCCCGCGCAACGTTGTAGTGCGCAATTTCGCTGAAGACGAGAAAGAGCACGAGGTCGCCATCGAACAGCCGATAGGCGCGCCGCATGATTTCGAGCGTGAAGTCGCTGGCCACGGCGCTGAGCACAAGCTGCGCGGCGACTTCACCGCGCGGCGAGCCGACCAAGTCGCCGATGCTGATCGGCGAATCTGAACGTGAGGATCGTTGGATGGTCATGCCAGTGGTCCAGAGAGGCGGGAAGAATTACCCAGATTGGGTGCTTCTGTCAATTGCCCGCTCGATGTCGTCGCTATGATTGCCCGATCATCGTGCCGCCGGTGCGATGGTGAATACCAACACCACGCCATAGCCACGACAGAGAGGAGCCAAGATGACTGAAGCCTACCTATACGACCATGTGCGTACGCCGCGCGGCAAGGGCAAGCCGGATGGCGCACTGCATGAAATCACGCCGATCCAGCTTGCCACGCAGATGTTGCAGGCGATCAGGGACCGCAGTCGGCTCGATACCCGCCTGGTCGAGGACGTCATTCTCGGTTGCGTGGTACCTGTTGGCGAGCAGGGAGGCAACATCGCCCGTATCGCCGCGCTGAACGCCGATTTCGCGCAGACGGTGCCGGGGGTGCAAATCAACCGTTATTGTGGATCGGGACTCGAAGCGGTGAACTTCGCGGCGGCCAAGATTCGCGGAGGGCTGGCTGATCTGGTCATCGGCGGCGGCGTCGAAAGCATGTCGCGCATCCCGATGGGCGCGGATGGCGGTGCCTGGGCCATGGATCCGCAGGTCGCCAACAAGACCTATTTCGTCATGCAGGGCATCAGCGCCGATCTGCTGGCGACCAAGTACGGTCTGACTCGCCAGGACTGCGACGCCTATGCCGTCGAAAGTCAGCGCCGGGCGGCGCAGGCATGGGCCGAGGGACGCTTCGCGAAATCCGTGGTGCCGGTCAAGGACATCATTGGCCTGCCGGTGCTCGATCACGATGAAACCGTGCGCGGCGATACCACGATGGAAAAGCTGGCCAACCTGAAGCCGGCATTTGCCGAAATGGGTGCCAAGGCCGGCTTCGACAGCATTGCGTTGCAACGCTACCCGCAGTTGGAACGCATCGAGCACATGCATCACGCGGGCAACAGTTCGGGGATCGTCGATGGCGCGTCCGCCGTGCTCGTGGGCAGCAAGGCCGTCGGCGACCAACTCGGACTCGTGCCGCGCGCGAGGATCCGATCCGCGGTGACCGTCGGTTCAGAACCGACCATCATGCTGGACGGTCCGGCGGCGGCGTCTCGCCTGGCGTTGCGGAAAGCGGGCATGAACGTTGGCGACATTGACCTGTTCGAACTCAACGAGGCTTTTTCTTCGGTGGTCTTGGCCTTCATGGCCGAACTTGCAGTACCGCATGATCGCATCAACGTCAATGGCGGGGCGATTGCCATGGGGCACCCTCTTGGCGCGACGGGGGGCATGATCATCGGCATTCTCCTTGACGAAATGGAGCGACGGAACCTGGCGACGGGCCTGGTGACGTTGTGCGAGGCTGCCGGTATGGCGTCGGCCACTATCATCGAGCGCGTCTGAGGGGGCGAGAATGAGCGATTATTTCAAATATACCGTCGCCGAAGACGGTGTCTGCACGCTGACGATCGACCAGCCGAATTCGGCGACGAACGTCATGAACCAGGAATTTCTCGATGGCTTCCGTGCCGCTCTGGAATGCGCGCTGGCCGATGATCAGGTGAAAGGGGTCATCCTGACCTCGGCGAAGAGTTCGTTCGTGGCGGGTGCCGATCTGAAGTCGATGGAGGCCACGCTGTTTGGCAAGCCGGCGGCCAAGACGCTCTATGAGCAGTGCTGGGGATTTTCGAGCCTGTTGCGCCGTATGGAGACGGGCGGCAAGCCGGTGGTGGCGGCCCTGAACGGACCGGCGCTGGGGGGAGGATTCGAAATTGCCCTGGCGAGCCATTACCGGATCGCTGCCGATGTCCGCGGCATGGTGGTCGGACTTCCCGAAGTCGGCGTCGGGCTGCTGCCGGGCGCGGGGGGTACCCAGCGCTATCTGCGCATGATCGGCGTGGCCAAGGCCTTGCCGCTGTTGCTTCAAGGCACGCAACTCAAGCCGGACAAGGCCCTGGAGTTGGGCTTGGTCAACGAAGTGGTTCAGGCCGACGATCTCCTGCCAGCCGCTCGCAGGTGGCTGCTGGGCTCACCCGATCCGGTCAAGCCGTGGGACAAGAAAGGCTTTCAGGTTCCCGGCGGCAGCAATCCCATGCTGCCGAATCTTGCCCAACTCTTCATGGGCACGGCCGCCAACCTTCAGGCCAATACCTATCACAACCTGCCGGCCCCCTTGGCCATCACCTCGTGCCTGTACGAAGGCATGCAGTTACCTATCGACAAGGCCTTGCAGGTCGAGTGCAAGTACTTCGTCAAGCTGAATCTGGATCCGGTCGCGGGCAACATGGTCCGCACGATCTTCATCAACAAGGGCGAGGCCGACAAACTGGTGCGCCGTCCCGCGGGCGTGGCAAAGCGGGTTCACCAGAAGATCGGCGTGCTCGGCGCGGGTCTGATGGGCGCTGGCGTCGCCTTCGTCGCGGCGCAATGCGGGATCGAAGTGATCCTGATCGATCGCGACCAGACGGCAGCCGACAAGGGCAAGGCCTATAGCGAAGCGCGGCTCCGGAAGGACCTGGAGCGCGGCCGGATCAAGCCCGAGAAGATCGATGCCATTCTCGCGCGAATTCACCCGACCACCGACTACTCGGGGCTGAGCGATGTCAGTCTGGTCGTCGAGGCCGTGTTCGAGGATCGTGGCGTCAAGGCCGAGGTATTCGCCAAGGCCGAAGCGGTGATGCCGGCCGATGCCGTGCTGGCTTCGAATACGTCCGCGCTGCCGATTAGCGGGCTCGCCGAGACGACTCGTCGGCCCGCCAATGTCGTCGGACTGCATTTCTTTTCGCCGGTCGAGCGCATGCCGCTGGTCGAGGTCATCCGTGGCCGCCAGACCTGCGATGCCGCCCTGGCGCATGCGCTTGATTTCGTCGCGCAATTGAAGAAGACGCCGATACTGGTCAACGACAGCCGCGGCTTTTTCACCAGCCGGTTCATCGGCGCTTTCATCAACGAGGGCGTGACGATGGTGAAGGAAGGCATCGATCCGGCTTTGATCGAGAATGCCGCACGCATGACCGGTTATCCGGTTGGGGCGCTGACAATCTCGGACGAGATTGGTCTGGATCTCGCGTACAAGGGCGCCCAGCAGCAGGCACAGGATCTCGGCAAGGACAACAAGCCCGGATCCTCCGTCGACGTCATGGCCACCATGGTGGCGACCCATGGCCGGCACGGGCGCAAGAACGGCAAGGGCTTTTACGAATACGACGCGGATGGCAGCAAACGGCTTTGGCCGGGGTTGGGCGATATCTGGCCACGACGCCCGGCGGCCGAGCAGCCCAATGTCCAGGAAGTCAAGCACCGCATGCTTTACGCCCAGTTCGCGGATGCCGCGCGCTGCATAGCCGATGGTGTCCTGATCGACCCCGCCGACGGCGATATCGGCGGGTGCTTCGGCGTCGGCTTTCCGATCTATCTCGGTGGACCTTTTGCCGCCATGGACACCATTGGCATCGCCGCCGTGGTTGCCGAGTGCGATCGACTGGCCGCCCGGTACGATGCCGAGCGATTCGCCGTGCCGAACTTGTTGCGCGAGATGGCCGCGGAAGGCAAGACGTTCTACGGCCCCAAGCGCATCGTCCCACCTGCCCGGCAGGCGATGAGGGTCTCATGATGGCCGCCGGCGCTTTCGACTATGTCATCGTGGGCGCCGGCTCGGCTGGTTGCGTGCTGGCAAACCGCCTGAGCGAGGATCCGCATGTCAGCGTGCTGCTGCTGGAAGGCGGCGGCAAGGGTGGTGATCTGTTGACACGCATGCCGGCAGGATGGGCCAAGCTGACCACAGACCCGAAATACGTCGATTTCTTCGTCTCCGAGCCGGAAGCCCGGACGCGAGGGCGTCGCCATACGCTGCCGCGTGGTCGTGTGCTCGGCGGATGTTCGACGGTGAACGGCATGATCTATATCCGTGGCCAGGCCGAAGATTACGATGGCTGGGCCGCGGCGGGCGCCGAGGGCTGGGACTGGGCGTCGGTGCGGCGCTACTTCCTGCGCTCGGAGAATCAGCAGCATATCCGCGACGAACATCACGGCACCGACGGACCACTGCCGGTGTCGAGCCTGGCGGAGGTCAATCCGGTCGACGAATACATGATCCGCGCCTTCCAGGAAATCGGGGTACGGGCGAATCCGGATTTCAACGGCGCTCGCCAGGAAGGTGTCGGCTATTACCAGACAACCATGCGCGACGGTGAACGCTGGTCGGCAGCGCGTGGTTTTCTGGACACCATCCGTGACCGCTCCAACTTGACCGTGCTTACTGAAGCCTTGGCCGAGCGTGTCGTGATCGAGGCAGGCCAGGCCAAGGGAGTGATTTATCGACATCGCGGCCAGCGCCTGACGGCGACGGCGCGACGAGAGGTGTTGCTGGCGGCGGGGGCCTTGCAGTCACCGAAGCTGCTGATGCTGTCGGGCATCGGCCCGGGAGATGAACTTCAGCGCTTGGGCATACCGGTGCTTCGCGATCTGCCGGCGGTCGGTGGCAACTTGCAGGATCATTTCATCGTGCCGATGATGTGGCGGCTGAAACCCGGTGCTCCGAGCCTGAATCAACGGCTCCGTGGCATCCGCGTGATCTGGGAAGTGGTGCGCTATCTACTGCGTCGACAGGGTGCGATGCGGATGCCGGCCGCCGAAGTGGGTGTGTTTGCCCGCAGCGATCCCTCGGTGCCTCGGCCCGACCTTCAGTTCCATTGCCTGCCGGTGACCGGCCCCCTGAAGCCGGACGGCTCGCTGGCGAAAGATGCCGATCCGTGGCCCGGCATGACGCTGGCGCCCTGCCAGTTGAACCCCGCCGCGCGCGGACGGCTGACTTTGCGTTCAGCCGACCCCGGCGACCTGCCGATCTTTAATTTCGACTACCTGACATCGGAGCACGATGTGCGTGTCACTCTGGCGGGAATGCGGCTGGCGGTGCGAGCAGCGGCCCAACCGGCCCTGGCGCCATTCGTGGCGGCGAGGTGGCGGCCTTCCGCCGAAGTCGCGACCGACGAAGGTCTACTCGACTTCGCCGCGCACTATGGCACCACCACCCACCATCCCGTGGGCACCTGCCGGATGGGTTCGGATGCCGAGGCGGTGGTGGATAGCAGCCTGCAAGTAAATGGCATTCGAGGCTTGCGCGTGGTCGACGCATCCGTCATGCCACTGATCACGTCGGGCAACACCCACGCACCGACCATGATGATTGCCGAGCGGGCGGCGGACTTGATCCGTCAGGCCTGGCTACCGGAAAGACACTAGACGCGCTTGTGGGAAGAGGGGGATCGATGGACGCATCAGCACGGGTAATGTCGGTGACCGGGGCGGTGAGCAGCCGGTCGTCGAAAAGGGCTTTCCTGGACCGGCCGGTGGACGGAGGGCTGCTGAGGCAACTGCTGGCGGCGGCCGCACGAAGCCCGTCCGGGGGCAATCTTCAGCCGTGGCATGTTGATGTCCTTGGCAGTGACGAACTGGTTCGTTTCAAGGCCTTGATACGGCAAAAAATGGCGGCCGATCCGCGCGGTGACGGGCCGGGATACGATATTTATCCGCCTGATTTGCGGGATCCGTATCGCGCCCGACGCAATCGCTGCGGCGAAGACATGTACGGCTCCATGGGCATCAGCCGTGATGACAAGGCGTCGCGCCTGGCGTTCATTGCCGGCAATTACCAGTTCTGGGGTGCGCCGGTGGGCATGTTCTTTACCGTCGATCGCCGCATGGGGCCGCCCCAGTGGTCGGATCTCGGCATGTACATTCAAACCTTCATGCTGCTGGCGAAGGAGGCTGGACTGGATAGTTGTCCGCAGGAGGCATGGACGCTCTGGCATCGGACGGTTGCCGATTTCATCGGCTTGCCGGAGGAGCGGATGCTGTTCTGTGGCCTGGCGCTCGGCTATGCCGATCCCGAGCATCCCGTCAACCGCCTGCGGACGGAACGAGCTCCACTCGAAGATTTTGTTGTATTTCGCGGTATCTGAGATTCCAGGAGACGCAGATGAGTATCAGCACTTCGTTGCAAGATGGCGTGGCCACCGTGGCAATCAACCGTCCTGACAAGAAGAATGCCCTGACCGCCGACATGTATCAGGCCATGGCGGATGCCTTGAATCGCGCCCAGGCCGATCCGGCAGTCCGATCCGTCCTGTTGGCCGGGCAGCCTGGCATGTTCACCGCCGGCAATGATCTTGAGGACTTTGTGCAGCGGCCACCCAAGGACATGGACGCCCCCGTGTTTCGATTCATGCAGGCCCTGGTCGCCGTCGACAAGCCGGTGATTGCCGCGGTCGAGGGTGTTGCCGTGGGTATCGGCGTGACCATGCTGCTCCACTGCGATCTTGTTTACATAGCCGATAACGCCAAGCTGGTGCTGCCCTTCGTGAGCCTTGGCGTGGTCGCGGAGTTCGCTTCCAGTTTCCTCCTGCCGCTCAATGCCGGGTATGTCAAAGCGGCGGAGAAACTTCTGCTCGGCGAGCCGTTCACCGCCCAGGAAGCTCTGGAGATGCGGATTGTCAATGCGGTGTTGCCGGCCGCCGAAGTGCTTCCGCGCGCTCGCGCCAGCGCCGAGAAGTTTGTCCGCCTGCCGCCGGGAGCGGTACGCGACACCAAGCGGCTGCTGCGCAGGAGCCATGCCACCCAGGTTGCGGCAGCCATCCGGGACGAGGGTGAACTGTTCTGCGCGCGCCTGGGTTCGGGCGAGGCCCAGGAAGCAATGACCGCCTTTCTCGAGAAGCGCAAGCCGGATTTTTCCAGGTTCCAATAGCGTCCGGACCATGATTGTCCGCGACTTCCTTCACCGATATCGACCTCATTGAGGAGATCATGCCCCCATCGTCCAAACCGCTTGCCGGCGTCAAGGTGGTCGACCTGACCGTGCTTCTCCCAGGGCCCATGTGCACGCTGCACTTGGCTGACATGGGCGCGGATGTCATCAAGGTCGAGAATCCCGGCGCCTGGGATCCTGTGCGCGGCCTGCCGGGCAGCCAATTCTCCAACCAGTTCCTCATGCTGAACCGCAACAAGCGGGCCATCACCGTCAACCTGCGCGCCGCCGATGGGCAGGACATACTGCGCCGGCTGGTGAAGGCGGCGGATGTGCTCGTCGAGGGTTTTCGTCCCGGCGTCGCCGACAAGCTCGGGGTGGGTTATGCGGCGATGTCGGCGCTCAATCCGCGTCTCGTCTATTGTTCCATCAGCGGCTATGGCCAGACGGGCGCCATGGCGCAGGCCGGCGGCCACGACATCAACTACGAGTGCCTGGCCGGTGTGCTCGAGCAGACAGGTGTGGCGGACGGGGACCCGGCCCCCGGAGGCTTTCCTTCGGCCGATCTGACCGGCGGCACGCTGTCGGCCGCGATGGGCATCCTTGCGGCCCTGTTCGATGCACAGCGTAGCGGACGCGGCCGCCATGTCGATGTCGCCATGGCCGATTGCTTGATGGCTCACAACATCCCCGCTGCCTCGTCATTGCAGGATCGCCGGTCGATGCCGGCGCGCGGCACTGACTACCTGTCCGGCGGCATGGCATGCTACGGCGTCTACGCGACCGCCGACCATCGCCATCTCGCCGTCGGTGCCATCGAGATCAAGTTCTGGAACAATTTCTGCGAAACCATTGGCCGGCCGGACCTGTTGAAACGCGGGCATCTGATCGGCAACGAAGGTGTCGCCGCTCGGGCGGAGGTTGCCCGGACCATCGCCGCGCATGACCTCGGTCACTGGGCCGCGCTGTTCAAGGACGTCGATGCCTGCGTCACGCCGGTGCTGCGTCTTGATGAAGCCAATGCCCATCCGCACGCGCGAAGCCGGGGAATGGTCGTCGAGAGCGAGCATCCAATGCACGGCCCTTATTGGCAGTATGCCTTCCCGGTCAAGATGACGGACTTCGAGTTCGAGGTTGAGCGACAGGGGGCGAGCCCGGGGCAGGACAACGACGCTGTGCTGTCCGAACTCGATTATGCCATGGCGGAAATCGATGGCTTGCGCGCATCTGGCGTCATTTAGGAGGAGATGATCATGTCAAATACCAGAACCTACAGCCTTGCCGACCTTTTCGAACTGGTGGCCGAGGCTGTTCCCGACCGGGAGGCGGTCGTCTGCGGCAACCGTCGCCTGACCTATGCCCAGCTGAACGAACGGGCCGACCGGCTGGCCGCCTACTTGCAGTCCAAGGGCGTCGGTCCCGGCGATACCGTTGGTCTGCAGCTCTATAACGGCACCGAGTATCTGGAAGCCTATTTTGCCGCCTGCAAGCTGCGGGCGATTCCGCTGAACATCAACTACCGTTACGTGGCCCACGAGCTGCGTTACATCTACGACAACGCCAAGCTGTCGGTGCTGGCCTACTCGGCGCCCTTGGCCGGCGAGGTGGAACCGTTGCTGCGGGACTATCCGGCCATCAAGGTGGTGCTGGTTCCCGGCGAGGAATATGAGACCAACCTGGCCGCCGCCGGCCGCGATTACGCGGTGCCGCAGCGCAGCGGTGACGACATCTCCCTGCTCTATACCGGCGGCACCACCGGCATGCCCAAGGGCGTGATGTGGCCGCACCAGGCCCTGTTCTTCAGCGCCCTGGGCGGCGGCAGCTTCTACCGCCAGGAAGGCCCGATCAAGACTCCCGAGGAAATCGCCGAAGTGGCCAGCAAAGGTTATCCGCTGCGCTATCTGGCCATCGCCCCGCTGATGCACGGCGCCGCTCTTTGGGCGTCGCTGGTGTCGCTGCTCTCCGGTCAGACGGTGCTGATGCGCGATCATGTCGAGTTCAGCGCCGAGCAGATCTGGGATCTGGCCGTCCGCGAACATGCGAATATCATCTCGGTGGTCGGCGATGCCATGGCCATGCCCCTGGTGGCTGCCCTGAAGGGTCATCCGGGCCGCTGGCCGCTACCGGCGCTGAAGCACATCGGCTCGGGCGGCGGGCTATTCTCGGCTCACGTGCAGCAGGACCTGCGCGAATTGTTGAACGTCACCGTCGCCGACAGCATGGGTTCATCGGAAGGCGGTGCTTTTGGCGGTGGTGCCAAGCCCGAGAGCGGCGAAGGCTTCATCAAGCTTGCGCCGCGGCCGGACCTGAAGGTGATCTCGATCGAGCGCGACCGTTTCGTCGGCCCGGGCGAGTCGGGCATCCTGGTGCGCGTCGGCAACGTCGCCATCGGCTATTGGGGCGACGAGCAGAAGTCGGCCGAGACCTTCATCACGCTGAATGGCGAACGGGTGGTGATCAGCGGTGACATGGCCAAGATATTGGAGGATGGCTCCATCGTCGTCCTCGGCCGTGGCTCCCAGTGCATCAACTCGGGCGGCGAGAAAGTCTTTCCCGAGGAGGTGGAGGAGGTGCTGCACCGCCACGAGTCGGTCGCCGATGCGCTGGTGGTGGGCGTGCCCGATCCCCGCTGGGGCAACAAGGTGGTGGCGGTGGTCAGCCTGCACCCCGGCGCCAAGCCGGACGCCGCCGCGCTGAACGCCTATTGCCGCGGGTTCCTGGCAGGCTACAAGGTACCCAAGGAGGTCGTTTTCGTCGATCAGGTGGCCCGCTCGCCAGCCGGCAAGGCCGATTATCGCTGGGCCAAGGAGACGGCCCAGGCGAAGCTGGCGGAGGCCAGCTAGCATGACCGGCGACATCTACTCCATCGCCGGCAAGGTGGCCCTGATCACCGGCGGATCGCGGGGCATCGGCCAGTCCATCGCCGAGTTGTTCGCCGAGCGCGGTGCCGAGGTGATCATCTGTTCGCGCAAACAGCAGGATCTCGATGTAGTGGCGGCAGGGATTCGCGCCAAGGGCGGCAAGGCGCACGCCATCCAGGCGCACGTTGGCAAACTCGATGACATCGAGCGATTGGTCGGCTTGCTCGATGAGCGTGGCCTCGCCGTCGATGTGCTGGTCAACAATGCCGGCATCAGTCCGCCCAATGCCGGGACATTCTGCGACACGACGCCGGCGTTGTGGGACAAGATCATGGAGGTGAATGTCCGCGGGCCCTTTTTCCTGACGGCGGCATTGGGCAGGAAAATGGCGGAACGCGGCAGCGGTGCGATCGTCAACATCAGCACGACGTCGGCGCTGATGGCGCAGCCCGAGATCGGCGCCTACTGTGTCTCCAAGGCCGCGCTGAACACCATGACCCGCTGTTTCGCCAGGGAACTCGGGACCGCGGGGCGTGCGCGTGAATGCCATCTCCTGCGGCGTCATCAAGACGGCCATGGGCGATCACACCATGAACGATCCGCAGCGCTACGCCGACATGATGAAAGTCAATCCGCTCAAGCGCGTCGGTTATCCCGAGGAAGTCGCCGCGGCGGCGCTCTTCCTGGCCAGTGATGCCGCCAGCTACAGCTCGGGTGTCATCCTGCAGGTGGATGGCGGCGTGCTGAGCTGATTTCGCGGTGGCACGCCCGCTTGCCGTTCGTCATGGCTTGCCTGATCGCGCGAGGGCCGCAACAATGAAGAAGCACTTGCTCGTATTGCTGGCGGCGATGGCCGCGGCGGCCTGCGGCAGTCAGCCGCGAACGCCCAAGGTGGAGGCGGGCGTGGAGGCGGGCGCGTCCGATCCTCGCTTTCCAGGCTTTCTGCCTGGCTACGTGTCCAGGGAGGCGCTGGTCGATAGCCTGGCCTTGCTGCCACCTCCGCCGGAGGCCGGTTCTTCCGCGCAGGCGGCCGACGACGCATCCCGCCAGGCCGCCCGTCGCTGGCGCGCGACGCCACGCTGGGCATGGGCGGCGCGGGACGCGGAGTTGCGCTTCCCGCAGGCGGCGACGACCTTTGCCTGCGCGCTCGGCACGGCTGTTTCCACCGAGGCAACACCGAAGCTGGTGACCCTGTTGCGACGTACCCTGGCCGACGCGGGCCTGGCCACCTACCGCGCGAAAGATCACTACAAGCGCATGCGGCCCTTTGTCGCGGCCGGCGATCCGATGTGCGATCCGGAGCATGAGTCGATGCTGCGCGGCGACGGCTCGTATCCATCCGGCCACGCGGCGATCGGCATGGCTTGGGCGCTGGTGCTGACCGAACTGGCACCCGAGCGCGTCGACGCGCTGTTGCAGCGGGGCATGGCTTTCGGTCAGAGCCGCGTGGTCTGCAACGTGCATTGGCAAAGCGACGTCGAGGCCGGGCGACTGGTGGGGGCAGCCGTTGTCGCTCAGTTGCGCACGCGGCCCGAGTTCGCCGAGCAACTGACGGCCGTCCGTGCCGAGGTGGCGGCGGCGCGCGTGGCGGGTTCGCGGCCGGAGTCCGATTGTGCGGCGGAGGGCCGGGAACTCGCCGGGCGCTGAATCCAGACAGACCACCCAAGGGAGGGAATCATGCAAGACGTACGACGAGTTGCCGTGATCACCGGGGGCGGTACCGGCATCGGCCGCGCCATCGCGCTTCGACTGGCTCGGGATGGCCTGGCCATTGTCGTCGGCTTCTCGCGTTCGGCCGAAGGTGCCGCCGAAACGGTGGCCGCGATCGAACGGGCCGGCGGAGCGTCCTTCCAGCATCGCGTCGACATCGCCAGCGAAGACGAAGTGGCCGGCTTTTTCGCCGCCGCCAAGGCCCGTTACGGCCGAGTCGATGTGGTGGTGAACAACGCTGGGATCGGGCACATGAAGGCGTTTGCCGATATTCCCATGAGCCACTACGACTACACCTTCAACACCAATGCCCGCGGCACGTTCCTCATGTGCCGCGAGGCGGCCCGCCAGATCGAGGACCACGGCCGCGTCATCAATCTATCGACCGGCGCGACTGCCGCCAATCCCGAGCGCATGGCGCTTTACGTGGGCAGCAAGATGGCGGTGGAAGGCTTCACCAAGGTCCTGGCGCGCGAGTTGGCACCGCGGGGAATTACCGTCAACGCGGTGTCTCCCGGGATGACCGACACGCCGATGCTGCTGGGCGGCGATGCCGATGCTTTGCGCAAGTATGGTGCAGCCAGCGCGGCGATGCGGCGGCTGGGTCAGCCCGAGGATATCGCCGACGCGGTGGCCGCGCTGGTATCGAACGACGGGCGCTGGATCACCGGCCAGGTGCTACATGTCGATGGCGGGACGATCATCGTCTAGCCTTTCGGCTCAACCCGGCGGCTGGTGCGGGTGATCAGCCCGCTGGCCGGATCGAAGTGGGCGTGGAAGTGCGCCTCTTCAGTCGGTATGCTCCCGGCGATTCGCCAGTCCCAGACTTCCTCGTTCGCATTCGCATAGGTGACGACCGAGCCCGGCCTGCCGATCAACCGCTGCACGTCGGCGCGATCCATGCCGGCCATGACCTTGGCCAGATTCGCTTCCGTCAGCACTTGTTCCATCCTGACCAGGACGCGGTCGGCGCCGATGGTGGCCATGTAGCACTCGCTGCCGTTGGGTTGGCGATTGAATTCCCAAGTCATCGAGCCGTCCGGGTTGGCGTACTCGGCGGTGGGTTGCCCCATGCGCGCACGAACTTCGTCGGCGGTCGATATGCCCGGCTTGAGTTCCTTCAGTGCTACATAGTCACAGCCGGGCAAGGCGCTGGCGATTGCCGTGACGGCAACGCCCAGCCAAGCGGGTTTTTTCATTCACAGTCTCCTTGATACCCGATATTCAAGCATGGATTGCTTGCGTTCGGCATTATCATCCACCTATGTCAAGCAAGGATTCCCAGGACTACCAGCGCCAGTTGCTGATTGCCATCCTCGATGGCATGCTCGGCGGCGAAGGCGAAACCGTCGTCGACGCGCTGCTGCCGCGGCTGACGTGGCATCACCTTCAGGCGGGCGACGTGCTGTTCGAACAGGGCGACGTCGGCGATGACCTCTTCCTCGTCGTCAGCGGACGCTTGCGCGCCGTCGTCAAGGGACCCGATGGCGAACGCATGCCGGTCGGTGAGATCATGCGCGGTCAAAGCATCGGCGAGATGGCGATGATGACCGGTCGCCCCCGTCGCGCCGGTATCGTGGCGATGCGCGACAGCATGCTGGTGCGCTTGTCGCGCGAGGCCTACGAGGAACTGGTGCACCGTTTTCCCCGGTTGGCGATCACTTTGACGCGGACGATCATTGACCGGTTGCGCCAGACTTTCCGTCCGCAGGCGAGGGTGACGCGCCCCGTCAATATTTGCCTGATGGCGGTCACCGACGGTATCGATGTTGTCCGGCTGGCGCATGCCGTGGCGCGCCGGCTATCGCACGGCAACCGTGTCCTGGTCATCGCCCGCGATAGTCAGGAAGCGGAGCCTCTGAGTCCCGAGCACTATCGGCGATTGACCCACTGGTTGGACGACGTCGAAGCCCGTCATGAGTTCCTGGTGTTCGTGGCCGAGACCGCGCCGAGCGAGTGGACGCGGCGTTGCCTGAAAGCCGCCGACGAGGTGGTGCTGCTGGCCCGCGCCGATCTGCCGTCGCGAGCCGACCCGTCGGCCGGCTTGGTGGCCACCCGGCGCACGCTGGTCTTGCTGCACGACCAGCACAAGCGAATGCCGGGTGGGACGCGCGACTGGCTGGTTCGCCTTGGCGTGAGTGCGCATTTGCACATCCGGCCGGAACTGGACCGCGACATTGCGCGACTGGCGCGCGTGCTTAGCGGCACCGACATCGGCTTGGTGCTTTCCGGCGGCGGCGCGCGCGGCTTCGCCCATCTGGGCGTGCTGAAGGCGCTCGATGCGTTCGGCGCGCAGGTCGACTGCATCGGCGGCGCCAGCATCGGCGCGATCATGGGAGCGTATTGCGCCTTCGACATGCCGGTGGCGGACATGATCGACCAGGCCCGACGGGCGTTCGCGCGCGGACCGACTTCGGACGTGAACGTGATTCCGATGCAATCGTTGATCGGCGGCCGGCGGCTCAAGACAGTGATAGACGCCGCCGTGCGGCAGGCCACCGACGGCGACATCGACGTCGAGGACACCTGGAAGAGCCTGTTCTGCGTCGTGTCGAATTACACCAGTGCCACCGAGGTCACCGTCCGGCGCGGCAATCTGGCCAAGTGGCTGCGCACCAGCGTTTCCATTCCTGGTGTGCTGCCCCTGGTGGTGCACGGTGGCGAATTGCTCGGCGATGGCGGCACTTTCAACAACTTTCCCACCGATGTCATGGTCGATCAGGGCACCGGCTTCGTCATCGGCAGCGACTTGCTGCAGAAGGGCTTCGACCCCGTCGAGGTAGATGAACTGCCCAGTAATCGCCAGTTGCTGCTGGACCGGTTAAGGTTGCACCAGGCGCGGCGTTTTCATGTTCCCGGTCTGACGAGCATCCTGGTCAACTCGATGATGTTGGCGAGTCAGGCGCGTCAGCGCGACGCCCGCATGCGCACCGACATCTGTTTCACACCGGCCATGAATGGCATAGGCATGCTCGACTGGCGCAAGTTCGACCGCATCGTCGATCTCGGTTATCGCCATGCTAGCGAAGTCCTCGAAGGCCTGTCTTCTGACCAGGCTGCGCGCTTGCGGGGCGCGGGCATCGCCGCGCGCGGCGTCGTGCTGCGCGCGGAGTGATGCAGGCGTTCCGCCGCGGCTGACTTTCCGCGACCCGGGCCGATCAGGCGGCGACGTCCTCGCGCTCGGCGCGCTTGCGTTCATGCGCCTTGAGGAAGCGCTTGCGCAGGCGGATCGATTTTGGCGTGATTTCGACCAATTCGTCGTCGGCGATGAACTCGACTGCGGACTCAAGCGTGATCTGGATCGGCGGCACCAGGCGCACGGCTTCGTCGGTGCCCGAGGCGCGCACGTTGGTCAGCTGCTTGCCCTTGATCGGGTTGACCACCAGGTCGTTGTCGCGGCTGTGGATGCCGATGATGATGCCTTCATAAAGCGGGTCGTTGTGCTTGACGAACATGCGACCGCGATCCTGCAACTTCCACAGCGCGTAGGCGACGGCCGGTCCGTCTTCGGCGGAAATCAACACACCGTTGCGGCGTTCGGCCATGGTGCCGGCCATGGGGCCGTAGTCGTCGAACACATGGCTGGCCATGCCGGTGCCGCGCGTCAGGGTCAGGAATTCGCCCTGGAAGCCGATCAGGCCGCGCGCCGGAATGCGGTAATCGAGGCGGACGCGGCCCTTGCCGTCCGGCTGCATGTCCTGCAGGTCGCCGCGCCGGCGGCCGAGTTCTTCCATGACGCCGCCCTGGTGGTTTTCCTCGACATCGACAGTGAGCATCTCGTAGGGCTCCTGCTTTTCACCGTTGATGTCCTTGAACAGCACGCGCGGCCGCGATACCGCCAGTTCGTAGCCCTCGCGGCGCATGTTTTCGAGCAGGATAGTCAGGTGAAGCTCGCCACGCCCGGAGACCTCGAAAATGTCGGCGTCGCCCGTGTCGACCACCCGCAGCGCGACGTTGGAGAGCAGTTCCTTCTGCAGGCGGTCGCGGATCTGCCGGCTGGTGACGAACTTGCCTTCCTTGCCCGCCAGCGGCGAGGTATTCACCTGGAAATTCATGGTCAGCGTCGGTTCGTCGACAGCGATGGGCGGCAGGCCGACCGGGTTGTCGAGCGCGCACAGTGTGACGCCAATGCCCACCTGCTCGATGCCGGTCACTAGCACGATGTCGCCTGCTTCGGCATCCTCGGCCTGCTGGCGCTCTAGGCCCTGGAAGGTCAGCACCTGGCCAATCTTGGCGCGGCCCTTGGCTTCGTCGCCGTACATGACGGCCACTTCCTGGCCGGGCTGGATGTGGCCCTTCTTGATGCGGCCGATGCCGATGCGGCCAACGTAGGAGTTGTAGTCGAGCGAGCAGATCTGCAGTTGCAGCGGTGCTTCGGAATCGACGTCGGGCGGCGGCACATGGCGCAGGATCGCCTCGTAAAGCGGCCGCATGTCGGTGCCCGGCGTGTGCGAGGCCATCATCGCGTAGCCGTTCAGCGCCGAGGCGTAGACCACCGGGAAGTCGAGTTGGTCCTCGGTGGCGCCGAGCTTGTCGAACAGGTCGAAGGTATGGTTGATGACCCAGTCCGGGCGGGCGCCCGGACGGTCGATCTTGTTGATGACGACGATCGGCTTGAGGCCCAGCGCCAGCGCCTTGCGGGTGACGAAGCGCGTCTGCGGCATCGGCCCCTCGACCGCGTCGACCAGCAGCAGCACGCCGTCGACCATCGACAGCACGCGCTCCACCTCGCCGCCGAAGTCGGCGTGTCCGGGGGTGTCCACGATGTTGATGTGGGTGCCTTCGAAATCGATGGCGCAGTTCTTGGCCAGGATGGTGATGCCGCGTTCCTTTTCCAGGTCGTTGGAGTCCATCACCCGCTCGGCGACCTGCTGGTTTTCACGGAAGGTGCCCGACTGGCGCAGGAGTTGGTCGACCAGCGTGGTCTTGCCGTGGTCGACGTGGGCGATAATGGCGATGTTGCGGAGCGGACGGGACATGGGATGGTGGCCGGCATGCGGCGGCCGGTTAGTGGCGCGAAAGGGCGCGAATTCTAGCATGGAGCCGGCGTTCCACCACGGCTGACTTTCAACGAAATCCAAGGAATTTCACATGCTTGCAGTGATTGGCGGCAGCGGGCTGACACAACTGGCGAACCTCGACGTCACCCGGCGCGAGGTGGTGCGCACACCTTTCGGCGAACCCTCGGGCGCACTCACGTTCGGTCGGATCGGATGCCAGGAAGTGGTGTTTCTGGCGCGGCACGGTCATGGCCACACCATCCCGCCGCATGGGGTGAACTATCGGGCCAATCTGTGGGCCCTGGCCAGGAGCGCGGGCGCGGCGGGCGTGATCTCCGTCGCGTCGGTCGGCGGCATCCGCGCCGACCTGCCGCCCGGTAGCCTCGCCGTGCCGCATCAGATCATCGACTACACCTGGGGCCGCAACAGCACGTTCCACGACAATGGCGATGCGCCGGTGGTGCATGTGGATTTCACCGAGCCATATGACCGCGCGTTGCGCGAACGGCTGTTGGCCGCCGCCGTCGAGGCCGATTTGGCCGTGGTCGACGGTGGCGTGTATGCCGCCACCCAGGGACCGCGGCTGGAGACCGCCGCCGAGATCGACCGCCTGCAACGGGATGGCGCCGACATGGTCGGCATGACTGGCATGCCAGAGGCATCGCTGGCGCGCGAGCTGGAAGTTCCCTATGCCGCGATCTGCGTGGTCGCCAACTGGGCGGCCGGTCGGGGCGACAGCGTGCGTGCGATCCGCTTCGACGCGCTCGAGGAAGTCCTGCAACGCGCCATGGTGCGTGTGCGCGGCGTGATCGCGCACTTGTGCGCGAAGACCCGCTGAGCCGCGGTTCAGACGCGTAAGGCTTCCAGCAGTTCCTGCTCGATATTGACGAGGCTGGCCGTCTTGCCGAGTTCGGCGCCGGCGATGACAAAGGTGTCCTCGACGCGCTCGCCCAGGGTGGCGATTCTTGCCGAACCGATGAAAACGTCGTGCTGGCCGAGTATGCGAGCGATCGAGTAAAGCAGCCCGGGCCGGTCCGCCGCGGCGATCGTCATCACGTGCGAGGCGCCGCGTTCGTCCGGCACGATGTCCACTTCGGGCGTGATCGGAAAGTGCCTGACCTGGCGCGACAGGCGCACCGGCGGTGGTGCCTCGAGGGGCGGCTGGCGCTTGAGATGGTCGACCAGATCGTGTTCGATCAGGCCCAGCACGTCTCGATAGGCCAGATGCTCGCCCGGATCGAGCAGGATGAAGCTGTCGAGCGCGTAGCCGTGACGCGTCGTGTGCACCGTGGCGGCGACGATCGAATAACCGAGTCGGGCGAAGAATCCGCAAATCCTGGCGAACAGTTGCGGCTGATCCGCCACATAAACCATCACCTGGACGCCCTCGCCGGCGCGGTTGATGCGGGCGCGGACCACGGGCTCGCCGCTCTCCGGGCGATGGTAGAGCGTGTGCACGTGCCAGGCAATCTCGTCGGCATCGTGCTTGAGGAAGTAGCCGGTGTCCAGCCATTGCCAGAGCGCCTGCTCGGTGCCCGGGCGCAGCCCTCGGCGCTGCAACAGCGCCCGCGCTTCCTCCTGTCGCTCCGCGACGCCGGCCATCTGGGGCGGTGCGTCGCCGCGCAACAGTTGCGAGCTGGCGCGCAGCAGGTCTTCCAGCAGCTTGCCCTTCCAGGTGTTCCAAACCTTTGGACTGGTGCCGCGGATATCCGCCACGGTGAGCAGATAGAGGGCAATCAGGCGCCGTTCGGTTCCAACCACGGTGGCGAAGCGGCGGATGACGTCCGGGTCGGCGAGATCCTGCTTCTGCGCCACTTGCGACATGGTCAGATGCTGGCCGACCAGGAAGACCACCAGGTCGGCGTCCTCGCCGACGATACCGTGGGCGCGGCAGAATCGCCGGGCATCGGCCATGCCGAGCCGCGAGTGATCGCCGCCGCGTCCCTTGGCGATGTCGTGGAACAGCGCGGCGACATACAGCAGCCAGGGTTTGTCGAAGCCGCTCATCAGCCGCGTGCAGAACGGGTGTTCGTGGGCAAAGTCAGCCACGGCGAGACGCCGCAGGTTGCGCACGACTTGCAGGATGTGCTGATCGACGGTGTAGGCATGGAACAGGTCGTGTTGCATCTGCCCGACGATGCGGCCGAAGGCCGGCAGGTAGTTGCCGAGAATGTCGTACTGGTTCATCCGCCGGAGTTCATGGACCAGGCCGCGCTTTTCCTTGAACAGGGCCATGAACAGCCCCGGTGCCGCCGGCGAGCGCCGCAGCGCGGAACCGGCGAGCTTGCGCGCTCGCCAGAGCGCGCGCAAGGTGCGTGCCGTCATGCCACGTAGTTCGGGGCGCCGGGCAAGCAGCAGGAAGCTTTCGAGAATGGCCTCCGGCGCGCGCTGGAATAGATCGTCATCGCGAATATCGAGTAGGTCGCGCACCATCTGGAAGCGATCATCGATGACGATGGGCGTCGGCGTCGGACCGGGCGTGAGCCGGCCGCCGAGATTCTGCAGCACGAGCGTATTGAGTTGGGTGACCAGCTTGGCATTGCGGTAATAGCGCTGCATCAGCAGTTCCGAGCCTCGCTTGCTCGACGAGGGGCGGATGCCGAAGCTGGTGGCTAGCGCCTCCTGAATCTCGAAGGAAAGCCGGTCCTCGCGGCGACCGGCCAGGTGGTGGAGACGAATGCGCAGGTGCCGCAGGAACAGCTCGGCGCGCGCCAGCTGCCGGGCCTCCTCGACGGCGACCAGGCCGTTCCGCGCCAGATCCTGCCAGCCCGCGCCCAGCTGGCCGGCGCGCGCGACCCACAGGATCACTTGCAGGTCCCGCAGTCCTCCCGGGCTTTCCTTGCTGTTCGGTTCGAGCGCGAACGGCGTGTCGTTGAAGCGGGCGTAGCGCTCGGCCTGTTCCAGTTGCTTGGCCCGCAGGAAGGACACCGGATCGATGGTGCCGAGGAAGCGATGTTCGAATTCGGCGAACAGGCGCCGGCTGCCGCAGAGCGGGCGGGCTTCCAGCAGCGAGGTGCGGACCGTGATGTCCTGCTCGGCCTGCTCGAGGCATTCGGTGACGGTGCGGACGCTGTGGCCGATGTCCAGGCCAATGTCCCACAACAAGCCGATGAGGGCTTCAAGCCGATCGTGCCGGCCGAATCCTTCCGGAACGAGCAACAGCAAATCGACGTCGGACGCCGGATAGAGTTCGCCGCGGCCATAGCCGCCGACAGCGACAAGCGTGAGTTCCGATGGCATGGCCATCGCGCGCCAGATCTCGCGCAGCACGCGGTCGACCGCGCGCGCGCGGCCGCGCAACAGCGCGACGGCGGCGTTGCGGCGCTGGTACTCGGCGCGCAACTGGTCCTGGCCGGTGCGTAGCGTCGCCCGGGCGCGCTCGCCCAGTGCGGCAAGATCGAGGTTCGCGGCGAGTCCGGCTGGCACGGCGCCTTCAGGCGAACTTGGGCATGGGTGGCGCTGCCGCCGACAGCGTCAGTACTTCCACGCCGGTAGCGGTGACGGCCACGGTATGCTCCCACTGGGCAGAAAGACCGCGATCCTTGGTGACGATGGTCCAGCCGTCGGGCAGTTCGGAAATGGCGGCCTTGCCGGCGTTGATCATCGGTTCGATGGTGAATACCATGCCCGGCTGAAGTTCCGGGCCGGTGCCGGCCTTGCCGTAGTGCAAGACCTGCGGCTCCTCGTGAAAGCTGCGGCCGATGCCGTGGCCGCAGAACTCGCGCACCACCGAGAAGCCGTTGCGTTCCGCGTGGCGCTGGATGGCGGCGCCGATATCGCCGAGCCGGCCGCCCGGCCTGACCTGCGCGATGCCGAGCAACAGGCACTCGAAGGTGATCAGGCAGAGTCGCTTGGCCAGGATCGAAGCTTCGCCGACGACGAACATGCGGCTGGTGTCGCCGTGCCAGCCGTCCTTGATGGTCGTGATGTCCAGATTGACGATGTCGCCCTTCTTCAGCGGCCGGTTGTTGGGCACGCCATGACAGACCTGATGGTTCACCGACGCGCAAATCGATTTGGGGTATGGCGGATAGCCGGGGGGTGCATAGTTGAGCGGCGCCGGCACACAGCCCTGGACATCCACCATGTAGTCATGACACAGCCTATCAAGCTCGTCGGTTGTCACGCCCGGCTTGACGAAGGGCGCAACGTAGTCGAGAACCTCGCCGGCGAGGCGGCAGGCAATGCGCATGCCATCGATTTCTTCGCCGTTCTTGATGATGATGGCCATGGTTGGGATTTCGAAAAGGATCGCGACGATTCTACCGAAAGCGCCACGCCCCTTGATGGCGCGTCGTCCGCGCGGCTATAATCGCGCCCTTGCTCGGGGTGGGCCCGGGCAAAATCCACACGCCCGGCGCCGATAGGGTGGCTTCGCGAGAAGCAGCACGGCCGGGCGGAGGTCAACCCTAATCGGAGATAGAGTCATGAGCACTACCATGCGCCAGATGCTGGAGGCCGGCGTTCATTTCGGCCACCAGACCCGTTTCTGGAACCCCAAGATGGCCAGTTACATCTTCGGTCATCGCAACAAGATCCACATCATCAACCTCGAGAAGACCCTCGCCAAGTACAACGAGGCGATGACCTTCGTCAAGAAGATGGCGGCCCGCAAGGGCAACATCATGTTCGTCGGCACCAAGCGCCAGGCGCGCGAGATCATCGCCGAGGAGGCTGCGCGCTGTGGCATGCCCTGCGTCGAAGAGCGCTGGCTGGGCGGCATGCTGACCAATTTCAAGACGGTCAAACAGTCGATCAAGCGCCTGAAGGACATGGAGCAGATGGCCCAGGAGGGCAACCTCGAGAAATTGTCCAAGAAGGAAGCGCTGATGCTGCAACGCGAGATGGTCAAGCTGCAGAAGAGCATCGGCGGCATCAAGGACATGGGCAGCATTCCGGATGCGCTGTTCGTCATCGACGTCGGCTACCACAAGATCGCCATTACCGAGGCCAACAAGCTGGGCATTCCGGTCATCGGCGTGGTTGACACCAATCACAGCCCGGAGGGCATCGATTACATCATCCCGGGCAACGACGATTCGTCGCGCGCCATCCGGCTGTATGCCCGTGGCGTCGCCGATGCCATCCTCGAAGGCAAGAACCAGTCGATCAATGAAGTCGTTCAGCAGATCGCCGGCGGGGACGAATTCGTCGAGGTCGAGGAAGATGCGGCCGAATAAGCCTCGCCGCAACCCCTCGAGATCGCAAATCATTCTGGAGTGAAGTAATGGCGGAAATTACCGCAAGCATGGTCAAGGAACTGCGCGAGAAGACCGACGCGCCGATGATGGAATGCAAGAAGGCGCTGACCGAGGCCGCCGGCGACATGGCCAAGGCCGAGGAAATCCTGCGCGTCAAGCTCGGCAACAAGGCGACCAAGGCGGCGACCCGCGTCGCCGCCGAAGGTGTGGTCGGCATGTACCTGGCGGCCGACGGCAAGCTGGCCGCCGTCGTCGAGGTCAATTCGGAAACCGACTTTGTCGCCAAGAACGATGAATTCATCGCCCTGGCCAAGGGCTGCGCCGAACTCGTCGCCGCGAAGGACCCGGTCGACGTCGCCGCCCTGTCGGCGCTGCCGATGGGTGACGGCACGGTTGAATCCACGCGCGCCGCGCTGGTCGGCAAGATCGGCGAGAACATGACCCTGCGCCGCTTCCAGCGCATCGAGGCCAAGGGCAAGCTGGCCTCCTACGTGCATGGCGGCAGCAAGATCGGCGTGCTGGTGGACGTCATCGGCGGCGGCGACACGCTGGCCAAGGACATTGCCATGCACATCGCCGCCTCGAAGCCGAAGGCGCTGGACGCTGCCGGCGTGCCGGCCGACCTGCTCGACACCGAACGCCGCATCGCTGTCGAGAAGGCGCGCGAAGCCGGCAAGCCCGAGAACATGCTCGACAAGATCGCCGAAGGCACGGTGCAGAAGTACCTGAAGGACGTGACGCTACTCGGTCAGGTGTTCGTCAAGGCCGAGGACGGCAAGCAGACCATCGAGCAACTGCTGAAAAGCAAGGGTGCGACGGTCAACGGCTTCACGCTGTACGTCGTCGGCGAGGGCATCGAAAAGAAGGTCAACGACTTCGCCGCCGAAGTGGCTGCCCAGGCCGCCGCCGCCAAGAAGCAGTAGTCGGAAAAGTCAGCCGTCGCGACACGCCACCTGTCCATCGCCCATGACGACCATGCCCGCCTACAAGCGCATCCTGTTGAAGCTTTCGGGCGAAGCCCTGATGGGTGACGATGCTTACGGCATCAACCGCGATACGCTCTGGCGTATTGTCAATGAGGTGAAGGCGGTGGCCGATTTCGGCGTCGAGATCGGCGTCGTCATTGGCGGCGGCAACATCTTCCGCGGCATGGCCGGGGCCTCGACGGGCATGGATCGCGCCACGGCTGACTACATGGGCATGCTGGCGACGGTGATGAATGCCATGGCCTTGGCCGACGCCATGCGCCAGGCGAACTTGCAGGCTCGCGTGCAGTCGGCACTCAACATCGAGCAGGTGGTCGAGCCCTACATTCGCGGCAAGGCGATCCGCTACCTCGAAGAGGGCAAGGTCGTCATTTTCGGCGGCGGTACCGGCAATCCCTTCTTTACCACCGACACCGCGGCGGCGCTGCGCGGTTCGGAAATCGGGGCGGAGATGGTGCTGAAGGCCACCAAGGTCGACGGCATCTATACTGCCGATCCCAAGAAGGATCCGAGCGCAACCCGCTTTGCCAAGATCAGCTTCGACGAGGCCATCGGCCGCAACCTGGCGGTCATGGACGCCACCGCCTTTGCCCTCTGCCGGGATCAGAAACTACCCATCAACGTTTTCTCGATCTTCAAGGCCGGCGCGCTCAAGCGCGTGGTGATGGGCGAGGACGAGGGAACGCTGGTGTATTGCTAGGAGTTTGCGATGATTGCCGAACTCAAGAAGAATACCGAACAGAAGATGCAGAAGAGCCTCGACGCTCTCAAGCACGATCTGGCCAAGGTCCGCACCGGCCGCGCGCATACCGGCATTCTCGATCATGTGCAGGTCGAGTACTACGGCTCCTTCATGCCGATTGCCCAGGTCGCCAACATTACTCTGATCGACGCGCGCACCATCGGCGTGCAGCCTTGGGAAAAGCCGATGATCCCGAAGGTCGAGAAGGCGATCCGCGAATCCGACCTCGGCCTTAATCCGGCCACGCAAGGCGACCTGATCCGCGTGCCCATGCCGATGCTGACCGAAGAGCGCCGCAAGGAACTCATCAAGGTGGTCAAGCACGAGGGCGAGAACGCCAAGGTTGCCGTGCGCAACCTGCGCCGCGACGCCATCACCCATCTCAAGGATGCGCTGAAGAAGCACGAACTGGCCGAGGACGACGAGCGCCGGGCGCAGGACGATATCCAGAAGCTGACGGACAAGTACGTCGCCGAAGTCGACAAGATGCTGGTCGAGAAGGAAAAGGACCTGATGGCCATCTGAGCCATCGGCGCCCGGCGATGGCTGACTTTGGTAGTTCCACCCTGAGGGTGCCCGATGTTTCCGGCGTGCCGAGGCATCTGGCGATCATCATGGATGGCAACGGTCGCTGGGCGCGCAAGCGTTTCCTGCCGCGGGTCGCCGGCCACAAGCGGGGCGTCGATACCTTGCGCCGCGTCATTCGGGCCTGCATGGAGCGCGGCATCGAGTACCTGACGGTCTTTGCCTTCAGCTCGGAAAACTGGCGCCGGCCGCCCGAGGAAGTCTCCTTTCTCATGAACCTGTTCGTCGCGGCGCTCAACGATGAAGTGGCGCGGCTGCACGAAAACGGCATCCGTCTGAAAGTGGTGGGCGACCTGGACCGTTTCGAGCCACGGTTGAGGGAACTGATCGCGGCCGGCGAACGTCAAACGGCCGGCAACCGGCGGTTGACACTGACCATCGCCGCCAACTACGGCGGGCGCTGGGACATCCTGCAAGCGGCCAATCGGCTGGGGCAGGAGCATCCGGAGCGATGCGGTCGATGGACGGAAGCGGATCTGGCTCCTTACCTCGTGATGGCCCACGCGCCCGAGCCCGACTTGTTCATTCGCACTGGTGGTGAGGAGCGCATCAGCAATTTCATGATCTGGCAGCTCGCCTACTCGGAACTGTATTTCACCGACAAGTTGTGGCCGGATTTCGATGCCCGTACCCTGGATGCCGCCATCGCCTCGTACCACAAGCGCGAACGGCGCTTTGGCCGCACCAGCGAACAACTGCGGACCACCGGCGAAGCTCCGGCCGCGGTCGAGGCGTCTTCGTCGCTACAGAATGCTTAAGACACGGATCGTCACGGCGCTGGCCCTGCTCGCCGGATTCCTGTGCATCCTTTTTCTGCTGCCGGAAGCGGGCGTCGCCCTGGCCTTCGGCATGGTGGCCGGGCTGCTGGCCTGGGAATGGGCCGGACTGATGCGGGTCGACGCCGCCGGCCGCCTTCTGTTCGCCGGCGTCGTTCTGGTTTCCTGCCTTGCCGCCTACCATCAGCCCGAATTCGCTTTCCCGCGACTGTGGTGGATGTCCGCCGCGTTCTGGCTCTTGCTGGCGCCGCTCTGGTTATGGCGTCGATGGCGCATCGATGCCAACGACATGGTGGGCTATCTCGTCGGCTGGACCTTGATCGTGCCCACTTGGGCGGCCTTGGTCGGCTTGCAGGCGCGCAATCCGTGGCTGTTGTTCGCGGTGATGGGGCTGGTCTGGGTGGCCGACATCGCCGCCTACTTCGCCGGGCGCCGCTACGGGCGCCGCAAACTGGCCCCGGCCATCAGCCCGGGCAAGACCTGGGAGGGCGTCGGCGGCGCGGTGGCGGGCGTTCTGCTCTACGGCGCCATCGCGACCCTGATGGCCGGCTACGAGCCGCCGAGCATGGTCGGCTGGACGCTGCTGTTGATTGCGCTGACGGCGGTAAGCATCCAGGGCGACCTTTTCGAATCGATGATCAAGCGCCAAGCGGGGGTCAAGGACAGCAGCAACCTGCTGCCCGGCCATGGTGGCCTGCTCGACCGGCTCGACAGCCAGACATCGACACTGCCGATGGCGGCGCTGGCCATCGCCTGGCTATCGTCATGACCGGCCGCCAGCGCCTCGCCATTCTCGGCGCCACCGGATCGATCGGCCTCAGCACGCTCGACGTGGTGGCGCGCCACCCGGAACGTTTCGAGGTAGTCGCCTTGACCGGGCACCGCCGGCTCGACATCCTGGCCGCGCAATGCCGCCGCCATCGGCCCCGTTACGCGGTGGTCGGCGACTCGGCCGACGCGAAGAGGCTCGGCGAGGCGCTCGCCGGTGTCGGTACCGAGGTGCTGGCCGGCGTCGCGGCCCTGGAGGGCGTCGCCGCGCTTCCTGAAGTCGACACCGTGATGGCCGCCATTGTTGGCGCGGCCGGCTTGTCGCCGACCCTGGCGGCCGTGCGCGCCGGCAAGAAGGTGTTGTTGGCGAACAAGGAAGCGCTGGTGATGGCCGGCGCCGTGTTCATGGCGGAAGTCAGCCGTCGCGGCACGCCGTTGTTGCCGATCGACAGCGAACACAACGCGGTTTTTCAGTCATTGCCGCGCGCTTTCGACGGCAACCTCGCCGCCTGTGGCGTGCGCAAGGTTTTGCTCACCGCCTCCGGCGGACCTTTTCGCGCCACGCCGATCGAGGCGCTGGCGGAAGTGACGCCGGAGCAGGCCTGTGCCCATCCGAACTGGGTGATGGGCCGCAAGATCTCGGTGGACTCCGCCACTATGATGAACAAGGGGCTGGAAGTGATCGAGGCGCGCTGGCTGTTCAATGCCATGCCGGACCAGATCGAGGTGGTGATTCATCCCGAGAGCGTGATTCATTCGCTGGTGCAATACGTCGATGGCTCCGTTCTGGCGCAACTGGGCAATCCCGACATGCGCACGCCCATCGCGCATGCCCTGGCCTATCCCGAGCGGATCGACGCCGGCGTGGCACCGTTGGATCTGTTCGAGATTGGTCGCCTGAATTTCGAGCGCCCCGATCTGCGGCGCTTTCCGTGCCTGAGCCTGGCTTTTCAGGCGCTGCGTGCCGGCGGAAACGCGCCGGCGGTCCTCAACGCGGCGAACGAAGTGGCGGTCGAGGCTTTCCTGGAAGGCCGGCTCGCCTATCCGGACATTGCCCAGGTCATCGCCGCCTCGCTCGATGCCGTGCCGGCCGCCGCCACCGATACCCTGGAGGCAGTACTGGCGGCGGACCGCGCCGGCCGCGAGGCGGCCCTGGGCATGTTGTTGGCGCGCCACGCATCATGAGCTACGCCGCCCTTCTCTGGTACCTGGGCGCGTTCATCGTCGCGCTGGGCGTCCTCATCGTTGTCCACGAACTCGGCCACTACCTGGTGGCGCGCCTGGCCGGCGTCAAGGTGCTGCGATTCTCGGTGGGCTTCGGCAAGCCCATCTATCGCCGATGCCTTGGCGTCGACGGCACGGAATGGGCCATCGGCGCGTTTCCGCTGGGCGGCTATGTCAAGATGCTCGACGAACGCGAGGGCGAGGTGCCGGCGGCGGAACTCGACCGAGCTTTCAACCGCCAGCCGGTCGGCTGGCGCATGCTGATCGTGGCAGCCGGGCCGGTGGCCAACTTGCTGTTTGCGGTGCTGCTGTACTGGGTACTGTTCATCCACGGCGTCGACGAGCTGCGTCCAATGCTGGCGCGACCACCGGTCGGTAGCGTGGCGGCCGCGGCCGGCGTCGAGGAGGGCGACCTGGTGCGCAACGTGTCCGGTGTCGCGGTCAGTACCGCCCAGGAGCTTCGCTGGCAACTGATGCAAGGGCTCATGGAGCGACAACCGGTTGTCCTCGAAGTGATGACATCGAGAAACGAGATCGCGCTGCGCCGCCTGGATACCTCGTTCTTCGACGTCGCGGAACTCGATGCCGACTTCACCACGCAGCTGGGTGTGCAGCCACATCACCCGAGGCTGCGGCCGGTGATCGGCGCCGTCGCGCCCGGTTCGGTGGCCGAGGTGGCGGGACTGTTGACGGGCGACGAGGTGCGCGCGATCAATGGTCGGGCCATCGACGAATGGAGTCAGTTGGTGACGGCCGTGAAAGCCTCTCCCGGGAAGTCGCTGGCCATGACATTGGCGCGGGGCAGCGTGACCGTGGAGGTTGCCCTGGTGCCCGAAGAGACCAGTGAACGGGGTGTCCGGATCGGCCGCATCGGCGTCGGTGTCCGTGACGATCCGGCAGCGCGGGCGGGATTGCTGGTGCGTGTGCATCTGGCGCCCGGCGAGGCGCTGGCCAGGGCAAGCATCCAGACCTGGGAAACCTCGCTGTTCAGCCTGCGCATGATCGGGCGCATGCTGGTCGGCGAACTGTCCTGGAAAAACATTTCCGGCCCGGTCACCATTGCCGACTATGCTGGCCAGTCCGCCCGCATGGGGCTCGATCATTACCTCAAGTTTCTGGCGCTGATCAGCATCAGCCTGGGCGTGCTGAACCTGCTGCCGGTGCCGATTCTGGATGGCGGGCATTTGCTGTATTATTTTATCGAGGTCATCAAGGGTGGTCCGCTATCCGAGCGGGCCATGGAGATCGGGCAGCAAGTCGGCCTTGCGCTGCTGGCGCTCTTGATGGCGTTTGCCTTTTACAACGACTTCAACCGCCTGGTCTCGGGCTGATTCATGACGAAGAATGCGATTACGGGCCTGATTGCGGCCATGTTGGCGCCGGCGGTGTACGCACTCGATCCGGTGGTCATCAAGGACATCCGGGTCGAAGGGATTCAGCGCACGGAAGCCGGCACGGTTTTCAACTATCTGCCGGTCAAGGTGGGCGATACCATGACCGACGAACAAGCCGCCGAGGCCGTCAAGAAGCTCTTTGCCACCGGATTCTTCAAGGATGTGCGGCTGGAGATGGACAGCGGTGTGTTGGTCGTGGTGCTCGAGGAGCAGCCAGCCATTGCCGCCGTGGACTTCGTCGGCATCAAGGAGTTCGACAAGGAACAACTGCGCAAGGGCTTGCGCGATGTCGGACTCGCGGAGTCGCGGATCTTCGATCGCGCGCTGGTCGAACGCGCCGAGCAGGAGTTGAAGCGGCAGTACCTGAGTCGCGGGCATTACGCGGTCCAACTCACGACGACCGTCACGCCCCTGGAGCGCAACCGCGTCGGTATCAGCTTCAGCGTAGACGAGGGCGAGATCGCCAAGATCAAGCAGATCAACGTCATCGGCGCCACTGCGTTCAAGGAAAAGGAACTACTCGACCTGTTCGTGCTGCGCACGCCGAACTGGCTGAGCTGGTACACCAAGAATGACCAGTATTCGAAGCAGAAGCTTTCCGGCGACCTGGAAAGTCTGCGTTCGTTCTACCTGAACCGCGGCTACCTCGAATTCAACGTCGAATCGACCCAGGTTTCCATTTCCCCGGACAAGCAGGACATTTACATCACCATCAACATCTCGGAGGGAGCGCAGTACTCGGTATCGTCGGTCAAGCTGGCCGGTGAACTGCTGCTGCCCGAGGAGGAGTTGATCAAGCTGGTCAAGGTCGCGCCTGGCGAGATGTATTCGCGCGAACGGCTGACCGAGTCAACCAAGGCCATCGCCGACCGCCTGGGCAACGATGGCTACGCCTTCGCCAACGTCAATGCCGCTCCCGAGCTGGACAAGGAAAAGCGTCAAGTGGCGTTCACGATCTACGTCGACCCGGGCCGTCGCGCCTACGTGCGGCGCATCAACGTCACCGGCAATTCGCGCTCGCGTGACGAAGTTGTCCGTCGCGAAATGCGTCAGATGGAGTCCAGCTGGTATGACGGCGAGAAAATCAACCGCTCGCGCACGCGGGTGGATCGCCTCGGCTATTTCGAGGAGGTGACGCTGGAAACGCCGGCGGTGCCCGGGACGACCGATCAGGTCGATGTCAACGTGAACGTCAAGGAAAAGGCCACCGGCGCCCTGATGCTGGGCTTGGGCTTTTCCAGCTCGGAGAAGCTGGTGCTCTCCGGGTCGGTTCAACAACAGAACATGTTCGGCAGCGGCAACTTCGTCGGCATCGGCGTCAACAGCAGCAAATCGAACACGGTTTATTCATTTTCATATACCGACCCTTACTACACGGTCGATGGCGTGTCGCGCGGTTTCGACTTCTACCACCGTAACTACGATACCTCGTCGCTGGCGACCATCGCCACCTATGGAGCGAAGTCAACCGGTGGTGGCGTTCGCTTTGGCGTGCCGATCAGCGAGGACGACACGGTCAATTTCGGCCTCGCCTTAGACCAGACCCGGCTGAAGGTGGGCTCCAGCAGTCCGCAGCGCTTCCAGGACTATGTCGCCGAGAACGGCAACTCATACAGCAGCGTGGTCGGCTCGATCGGCTGGTCCAAGGACACCATCGACAGCCGTCTTTATCCCACCAAGGGCTACATTCACAGGCTTGGCGCCGAGGCGGCGGTTCCCGGTGGCGATCTGCGCTTTTACAAGCTGAGCTACCAGATTCAGCGCTACCTGACCTTGTGGGGCAACTACACGCTGGCGCTGAACGGCGAGTTCGGCTATGCCGATGGCTACGGCAAGAAGTCGTTGCCGTTTTTCAAGAACTTCTATGCTGGTGGCATTGGCTCGGTACGTGGCTTCGACAACGGTTCGCTCGGCCCGCGCGACTCGACCACCGACGAATCGCTCGGCGGCAATCGCCGGGTGGTCGGCGGCGCCGAGTTGCTGTTTCCGATGCCTGGCATGGGGCAGGACAAGTCGCTGCGCGTCGGCGCGTTCGTCGACACCGGGCAGGTCTGGGGCGCCGGCGAGAAAATGAAGGCGGCTGATTTGCGCTACAGCGTCGGGCTGTCGGCGGCCTGGAACTCGCCGGTTGGGCCATTGAAGTTCAGTATTGGCCAGCCGCTCAACAAGAAGGATAATGACAAGCTGCAAAGATTCCAGTTCCAGATGGGAACGGTGTTCTGACAATGTCGCGTGGGAGTCCGATGCCTTGAACAAGTTGCTTTCTCCGTTGCTCCCGTGCCTCTTCGCCGTGGCGCTGCTCGCGGCCGTTTCAAGTCAGCGAGCGTTTGCCGCCGAACCGGAAATCAAGATTGGCTTCGTGAATGGACAGCGCGTCATCAACGAGTCGCCCCAGGCGGCCCGGGCCAAGAAGAAACTGGAAAAGGAATTCGAGAAGCGGGACCAGGACCTGCAGAAGCTCGGCAAGCAATTGCAGGGCATGCAGGAAGCCCTCGAGAAGAATGCAGTGACCATGTCGGAGGTCGATCGCCGCAACAAGGAGCGGGAGTTCAACGATCTGAATCGCGAGTTCCAGCGTCGCCAGCGAGAGTTTCGCGAGGATCTCAATCTTCGCCAGAACGAAGAGATGTCCGCGATTTACGAACGCGTGAACAAGGTGATCAAGCAGGTCGCGGAAAGCGAGAAATACGACCTGATCCTGCAGGAGGCCGTCGTCGTCAGCAATCGCATCGATCTGACCGACAAGGTGATCAAGGCCCTGCAGGATGCCAAGGACGCAGCATTGAAGTGAGCCGTGTCGCTCCGCCTGGATGAGATCGTCGCGCGGTTGGGCGGACAGCTGGCCGGCAGTGGTGATGTGCGGGTATCGCGTGTCGCCACCCTTGATGGCGCCGGCCGCGGCGACCTGAGTTTCCTCGCCAATCCGAAATACCGGCCGCGCTTGGCCACCACTCGCGCCTCGGCGGTGATCGTGCCGCCCGATGCGGTCGCCGAATGTCCCGCGGCGGCCATCGTCACGCCCCGGCCCTACCTGTATTTTGCTCGGGTGGCGCAATGGTTGCATGCCCCGCTCCAGCCGCCCTGCGGCGCGCATCCCAGCGCGGTGGTCCAGTCAATCCTGCCCGCCAGCGCCAGCATTGACGCCAATGCGCAGGTGGCCGCCGATGTCACGCTTGGCGACGATGTGGTGATCGGCGCCAATTGCGTCATCGGTCCGGGGTGCCGCATCGGCGCTGGTTCCTGGTTGCACGCCGGGGTGACCCTCTACCGCGGCTGCATCATCGGCGCCCGCGCCATCATCCATTCCGGCGCCGTCATCGGCGCCGATGGCTTTGGCTTCGCGCGGGACGATGATGGCGTCTGGGAGAAGATTCCACAAACCGGGCGGGTCGTCATCGGCGACGATGTCGAAGTCGGCGCCAATACCACCATCGATCGCGGCGCGATCGACGACACGGTCATCGAGGATGGCGTCAAGCTCGACAATCAGATTCAGATCGCCCACAACGTGCGCATCGGCGCCCACACCGCCATGGCCGGCTGTGTCGGGGTGGCCGGCAGCACGCGCATCGGCCGCCGTTGCACGGTCGGCGGCGCGGCCATGATTCTTGGCCATCTGACGATCGGCGACGACGTGAACATCTCGTCCGGCACGCTGGTGATGAAATCGATCGTCCGGCCCGGCACCTATACCGGCTCGGTGCCTTTTCTCGACCATGCCGACTGGCTGAAGAATTTCTCCCGGTTGCGTCATCTGGAGGACATGGCCGATAGAATCCGACTGCTCGAAGCCCGCTTGGCTGATCTGGAGAAGAAGACATGACGTCGATGGACATTCATCAGATACTGGACTATCTGCCGCATCGCTATCCGATCCTGCTGGTCGATCGCGTGCTCGACATGGTGCCTGGTGAGCGCATCACCGCATTGAAGAACGTCACCATCAATGAGCCGTTCTTCCCGGGCCACTACCCGCATCATCCGGTGATGCCCGGCGTGCTGATCATCGAGGCCATGGCGCAGACGGCGGCGTTGTTGTCGTTCGAGACGATGGGGCGCAAGTCGGATGACAACTCGGTGTATTACTTCGTCGGCATCGACGGAGCGCGCTTCAAGCGTCCGGTCATGCCGGGCGATCAGTTGATCCTGGAAGTCTCGATCCTGACCAACAAGCGCGGCATCTGGAAATACGCCGCGACCGCCCGGGTCGACGGGCAGGTGGCCGCCGAGGCGGAGCTGATGTGCACGTTGCGCTCGACCGAATGAGCATCCACGCTACGGCCATCGTCCACGCCGGCGCCCGGCTCGGAGCGGGGGTCGAGGTCGGGCCATATTCGGTGATCGGCGAGCACGTCGAGATCGGCGACCGCACCTGGATCGGGCCTCATGTGGTCATCGGCGGCCATACCCGGATCGGCGAGGACAACCGGATTTTCCAGTTTTCCTCGATCGGCGAGGTGCCGCAGGACAAGAAGTATGCCGGCGAGCCGACCCGGCTCGAGATCGGCGATCGCAACACCATCCGGGAGTTCTGCACACTGAATTGCGGCACCGCCCAGGATGTCGGCGTGACCCGGCTCGGCAATGACAACTGGATCATGGCTTACGTTCATCTCGCCCATGACTGTCAGGTTGGCAACAACACCATTTTCGCCAACAACGCTCAACTCGCCGGCCACGTGCACATTGGGGACTGGGTGATACTAGGCGGCTTCACCGGCGTGCACCAGTTCGTGCGGGTCGGCGCGCACAGCATGACCGCCGTGGGAACCGTCCTGCTGCAGGACTTGCCACCCTACGTGATGGCCGCCGGCAACACCGCCGAGCCGCACGGCATCAATAGCGAGGGGCTCAAGCGGCGCGGTTTTTCGCCAGAGTCAGTCATGGCGATACGCCGCGCCTACAAGATGCTCTACAAGTCCGGGCTCAAGCTGGACGAGGCCCGCGCCGTCATCGCCACCGAGGCCGCCATCGTCACCGAGCTGAGGCCGTTGGTCGATTTTCTGACGCAGCCGGGACGAGGCATCATTCGCTGATGTCGATGGTCACGGTGGCCATGGTGGCCGGGGAGGCCTCCGGCGATCTCCTTGCCGCTCACCTGATCGCTGCCCTCAAGCGGCACTTGCCGGAGGCGCGATTTGTCGGCATCGGCGGTCCGCAGATGCAGCGCGAGGGCTTCGATGCCTGGTGGCCATCGGGAAAGCTCGCGGTGCATGGCTACGCGGAAGCGTTGCGCCACTACCGGGAACTTGCCGGCATCCGCAAACGTCTGCTGGCGCGGCTGATCGATCGGCGGCCCGATGTGTTCATCGGCGTGGATGCTCCGGATTTCAACCTCTGGCTGGAGGAGCGTCTGAAGGCGCGGGGGGTGCCGACGATCCATTATGTCAGCCCCTCGGTCTGGGCTTGGCGAGCCGGTCGGCTCGGCAAGATCGCGCGCTCGGTCAGCCACATGCTGGCCTTGTTTCCGTTCGAGCCGGACATCTATCGTCGAAATGGCATCCCGGTGAGCTATGTCGGCCACCCATTTGCCGACATGATTCCGCTCGATGTCAATCGCGCCGCCGCCAAGGAGCAGCTTGGCGTGGCCAAGGCGGGACCGGTGTTCGCCCTGCTGCCGGGTAGCCGCCAGTCCGAACTGAGGCAACTGGCGAGCCTGTGGGTCGACACCGCAAGCTGTCTGCGCGAGCGCTTTCCGGACAGTGTCTTCCTCGTGCCGCTGGTATCCCGGGAAACTCGACGAATGTTCGAGGAGGCCATCTGGCGGCAGGGCGCCCAGGAACTGCCGTTCAAGTTGCTGTTTGGCCATGCCCGCGAGGCGTTGGCGGCTTGTGACGCGGCACTGGTTGCCAGTGGCACGGCCACCCTCGAGGCGGCCTTGCTGAAAGCACCGATGGTCATCGCCTATCGTCTGGCGCCGCTATCGTGGCACTTGATGCGGCGCATGCGCCTGCAACCATGGATTGGCCTGCCGAACATACTGGCGGGTCGATTCGTCGTGCCGGAATTCATCCAGCAAGATGCCTCGGCCGAGAACCTCGCCCAGGCATTGGGCAATCTGGTGGGCGATGCCCAGGTCAAGGCCGCCATCGAACGGGTTTTCCAGTCGCTGCACCGGCAGTTGCGGCAGGGCACCGCCGACAAGGCCGCCGCCGCGATCCTGCCGTACCTGCAAACCGCATGATCTGCGGCGTCGACGAGGCGGGACGCGGACCGCTGGCCGGACCGGTGGTCGCGGCGGCGGTCATTCTGGATCCTGGGCGCCCGGTGGCGGGCGTCACCGACTCCAAGAAACTATCGCCGCGCATGCGGCAACAGCTGGCGGCCGCGATTCGGCAGCGAGCCCTTGCCTGGGCGGTGGCCGAGGCCAGCGTCGAGGAAGTCGATCGGCTCAATATCCTGCGCGCCACCATGCTGGCGATGAAGCGGGCGATCGAGGCGCTGAGCTTGCGGCCGGTCGAGGTACTGGTGGATGGCAACCGCTGTCCCGAGATCGATCTGCCGGTTCGGGCGATTATCGGCGGCGACGCGACCGAGCCGGTGATCTCGGCGGCATCGATTCTGGCCAAGACCCACCGGGATGCCAGCATGCTCCAGTTGCACGCGACCTATCCGCAATATGGCTTCGATCGTCATATGGGCTATGGCACCGCCGTTCATCTCGACGCCCTGCGACGGCATGGGCCGGCGCCGTGCCACCGACGCAGCTTTGGCCCGGTTCGTCAGCTGCTGGAATAGGGCCGGTCGTTGCGCGAGCTCAAGTCGCGGTCGGCGATGAGTTCGGCATAATGTCGCATCGCAATCCATTCTTGGCGCCGAGGCACCTTTGGGCAGGGTAATCACATCTCGCGACAATGCCGTCATCAAGGCCCTGCGTGCCTTGGTCGGGGACCCGCGTGAAATCAGACGGCAGGGCCGAACTGTGATCGACGGCCCGCATTTGCTGGAGAGTTATCGGCGGCGGATGGGGGCTCCGGCCATGATCGTGGTCGGCGCATCGGCAGTGGCGCGGCCAGAGGTCTCGGCGCTGCTGGCCGCTTGCCCGGAGGTTGCGCCGCTCACGGTGGCCGACGGCGTATTTCGGGAGTTGAGCGGCGTTGCCACGCCGGTCGGCATCCTCGGCGTCATCGACATTCCGCGGGAGCCGACCGGAGCCGTCGTCGGTACTTGCGTCATGCTGGATGCGGTTCAGGATGCCGGCAATGTCGGCGCCATTCTACGTACCGCGGCGGCCGCGGGTGTCGCCGACGTGTTGCTCGGCCCGGGCTGCGCCGGCGTCTGGACGCCAAGAGTATTGCGCGCCGCTCAAGGCGCCCATTTCAGCCTGCGCCTGCGCGAGGGCGTCGAACTACCGACCGCCGTTGGCGCCTATCCGGGGGCATCCCTGGCGGCCATGGCCGGGGAAGGTGAATCGATCTTCGATCTGAACCTGAGCGGCGATATTGCCTGGATATTCGGCAATGAAGGCTCGGGCATCGCCCGCCCGCTCGCGGACATGGCGACCGGTCGCGTCACCATCCCCTTGGCGAGAAGCACGGAATCATTGAACGTGGCCGCGGCGGCGGCAGTCTGTCTGTTCGAGGCCCGGCGTCAACAGCATTTGCAGAGGAGGAAGAGGGATGAAAACGATCGCCCGTGAGTTCGTCGTCGTGGCGCTTTCGCTTGTCTGCTGGACAGCCGATGCCATTGGCCGTGAAGATGAGCCGGAATATTTCAGCGACATGCCGGTGGTACTGTCCGCCTCGCGACTGACACAAACGATCGATGCCGCGCCGGCGGCGGTGACGGTGATCGATCAGCGCACCATCAAGGCTTCCGGTGCGCGCGACCTGGCCAGCTTGTTCCGGCTGGTGCCAGGCATGACGGTGGGGCTGTACAACGGCAGAAAGGCAACCCTGGGCTTTCATGGTTTCTCCGACCCCTATTTCCGGCAGTTTCAGGTGCTGATCGACGGTGTGTCGATCTACAGTCCGATGTGGGGCGGCGGAGAGTGGGGTGAATTGCCGGTCGCGATCGAGGACATCGAGCGGCTGGAAGTCGTCAGGGGGCCGAATGCCGCCGCCTTCGGCGCCAATGCCTTCCTGGGGGTTGTCAACATCATCACCCGGGACCCGGCGACCGAAAGCCGGTTCGCAGCGGTGACCAATATCGGCGAGTCCGGCATCCGCGATGTGCTGGTCCGGATGGCGGTGCACGAAGGAGACTTGCGGTACAGGCTGACGGCCGGGCAGCGTGTGGATACCGGACTCGATTCCTATCCGGACGACAGGCGATCCAATTTCGTTAACCTGCGTGGCCACTATCGCCTGACCGGTGAAAGCGAGTTGCGTCTGCAGGCCTACTACGCGGGAGGATTGACCCAGGACGGCAACTATTCCGACAAGTCAAACACCACCAATGGTCCGCGCGATGGTAACTATGACTTGGGCATGGTTCAGCTGCGCTGGACCCGAGTGCGCGGGGCGGACGAAGAGTTCTGGGTGCAACTGTTCCACTCCACGCGCAGCCACCGTGAAACGCTGCCATGGCTGATGATCCTGCCGCGGCCATTCGGCACGTGGCGGTATCCCTTGTTGTTCGACTATGCCTATCAGCGCACCGACATCGAATTACAGGACACGCTCCGCTTCGGCGACTCGGCACGCGGCGTCTGGGGAGCGCATCTGCGCGAAGACCAGGCTCGGTCAAGCGTGTTTTTTGGCACGTCATCGGCACAGCACAGCACCCTGTACCGGTTGTTCGGCACCATGGAGTGGCGGCCGCTGCCCGGCTGGATCGTGTCGGGCGGCGCCATGTGGGAGGACAATAATCTCTCGGGCAGATCGATCTCGCCCAACCTGGCGTTGAATCGCCAGTTTCTTCCCGGCCATACCCTGCGCTTGCGCTGGGCGGAGGGTCGACGCACGCCAATGCTCTACGAGGAGCGTGCCGACCGGCGCTATGACCAGCCGGAAGGCCTGACCGCGATCCTGCGCTCGTTGGGATCGCCGCTGGCCGACTTGCCCATGGCGCAGACCACGCGGAGCCGCGACGCGCTCAAGGACGAAGTCATCCATTCGCGCGAAATCTCCTATCTCGGGCAGTTCCCTGATCAGCGTCTCGAACTCGATCTCCATCTGATCGAACATCGTCTTGGGCGGCTCATTACGCTTTATAGCTACCCCTTCGAGACAGCGCTCGGCGCCTTCGAAAGCAAGTATCGCAGTACCCACGGTTTTCACAACGAGGGCTCGGCCCGCATCAGGGCTTTCAGCGGTGGCGCGCGGTGGCAGCCGGTTCGCGGTACCGACGTTCAGTTGGCGCTGGCGCGCACCACCATGCATGCCGGTGGCGCCGATGCGGCGCTGGTCGAGCAGAGCGGCCCCAGGCATACCGTCGGCCTGTTCGTTCGGCATGACTTGCCGGCCGACTGGCAACTCGGGGCAGGCTACTACCGAGTCGGCGCCATGCGCACCCAGTCGGGAGGCGATCTGCTGCCTGCGGTGGAGCGCGTCGATGTTCGCCTGGCCAAGACGATTCCGCTGGGATCCGGGAAGGCCGAAGTCGCGCTGGTCGTTCAAAACGCCACCGGGGGAGGGCCGCTGTTCGAGCGCAATGACGTGGACCGCCGGACCTCTTGGCTGAACCTGCGGTACGTCTATTGAGATGACCCACCCGTCTTCGGCATCGGCGATGACGTGATGGTGGCCAACTGGCGCCGATGGCTATTGGCCCTGGGGCTTGCCGCCCTGACGGTCACGGTTCGCGCCGCCGAGCCGAGGGCGCGGATCGTTCGCGAGGAAACTCCGATCGCCAAACAGACGGCCGAGCTGGTCATTGCCGACCTCTCGCGGCGGGGCTGGAATGTCACCGAAGCCGTCATCGGCCCTGACGGTGCGCCAAGCGAAACGCGCTTCGCCGGCGACACCATGTTGGTCGCGCTTGGCTCGCGAGCGCTGGCGACGCTGCCGAAGAGCATTGGCGGCGCGACCGCCGTCGCCGCGCTGGTCACCCGCTCGGCACTTGAAGAAATGCCGCAGTCCGACCGTTGGTCGGCGATCATTCTTGACCAGCCCGCCGAGCGCTGGGCGAACCTGATTCAGCTTGCCTTTGCTGGGCGGATGGCCACCGCGGGCCTGCTGTTGGGCGCCTTCAACACCAAGTCGATGCCGCTGCTCCAGCGGAAATTCCAGGAACGTCAACTGACCTTGGTCGAGGAAAGAGTGGTGGCCACCGACGAGGTGGTGCCGGCGCTCGATCGCCTGCTGCCGCGCGTCGCGGTGTTGCTGGCGCTGCCCGATCCGATGGTGCACAACCGCGCGACGGTGCAGGCGCTGCTGCTGACCACCTACCGCGCCGGCGTGCCGGTGGTGGCGTACTCCGAGTCCTACTTGCAAGCTGGGGCGGTGATCGCCCTCTACTCCACCGCGTCGCAGATCTCGGCGCAGGTGGTCGAAACGCTGCTACAACTCCGCGAGGGCCGACCGGCCGCGGCGATCCAGGCGCCGCGCTATTTCACGGTGGGCGTCAATGCCACGGTCGCGCGCTCGCTTGGCCTGCCACTGCCTTCCGGCGGCGAATTGAAAGAGCGGTTGCGCGCGGCTGAACAATAGGTCGGCCGCCGGCCCGGGACTTGACTTAAACTAGGCGGTATCCAACACGTTGCCGGAGGTTTCATGCAACCCGAATGGTGGCACTGGGCAGTCGCTGGCATTGCCCTGATTCTCGCCGAGCTGGCCGTGCCGGCGTTCGTGCTGGTCTGGTTCGGGCTCGGCGCGCTGGCGGTGGCGCTGGTCGTCGCGTTTGCCGCCATCGGGCTGACGTCGCAGCTCTCCGTTTGGCTGGTCGTTTCCCTGCTGATGATCGTGCTGTGGTTCAAGGTGTTTCGGCCGGAGCGACACAAGACGCGCATCGGCATGTCGGAACCGCAAATGATCGGCGAGGTCGGTCTCTTGAGCCATGACGTGGCGCCGTTCGGCCGCGGCGAGGTGCGTTTCCAGAAACCGCTGCTTGGTACCGACACCTGGCCGTGCATCGCCGACGAGGAAATCCGTGCCGGCGAACGCGTCCGGGTCATCGCCGTCGAGTGCAGCCTGTTGAAAGTGGGGAGGACATGATGAGCGCGGGATTCGTCTTTGTGGTCGCACTGCTGGTTTTCGCCGTCGTCACGCTGTTGAAGGGCGTGCGCATCGTGCCGCAGGGCGAGGAGTGGGTGGTCGAGCGGCTGGGCAAGTACCACAGCACGCTGCACCCCGGCCTCAACATCATCATCCCCTACCTCGATAACATCGCCTACAAGCTGATTACCAAGGACATCATCCTCGATGTCCAGGAGCAGGAAGTGATCACCAAGGACAACGCGGTGATCCTGACCAACGCCATCGCCTTCATCAAGGTCACCGACCCGATCAAGGCGGTGTACGGCGTCGTCGATTTTTCCGAGGCGATCCGCAACCTGATCATGACCACGTTGCGCTCCATCGTCGGCGAGATGCAACTCGACGAGGCGCTATCGAACCGCGATCGTATCAAGGCGCGGCTGCGCGAGAGCATCTCGGACGAGGCGATCGACTGGGGCCTGACCGTGAAGTCGGTGGAAATCCAGGACATCAAGCCTTCCCAGTCGATGCAGAAGGCGATGGAAATGCAGGCCTCGGCCGAGCGTGAGCGCAAGGCGATGGTGACCAAGGCCGAAGGCGAGAAACAGGCCATGATCCTCCAGGCGGAAGCGCGGCTGGAAGCGGCACATCGCGATGCCACGGCGCAGGTGACGCTGGCCGAAGCCAGCGCCGAGGCCATCAAGCGCGTTGCGCAGGCCATCGGCACCGAAGAGGCGCCGATGCGCTACATGCTCGGCGAAAAGTATCTGGCGGCGATCAACCGGCTCGCCAGTTCGGAGAACGCCAAGACGGTGCTGCTGCCGGCGGATATCCAGGAAACGATCAAGGGACTGTTGGGCAAGAAGGTTTGAGTTGGGGCGGCGTACCGCGACGACTGACTTTCTAGCGGGCCGTTCGCATCAAGCGGCCCTTCTCCCGCTCCCAGTCTTTCTTCTTTTCACTGTCCCGCTTGTCGTATTCCTTCTTGCCTTTGGCCAGGCCGATCTCCAGCTTGATCCGGCCCTTGGCAAAGTGCAGATCCAGCGGCACCAGCGCGTAGCCGGCGCGCTCGACCTTGCCGATCAGCTTGCTGATTTCCCGTTCGTGCAGTAGTAGTTTTCGCGTCCTGACCGGGTCGGGGTGCACGTGCGTCGACGCCTGCGCCAGCGGGCTGATGTGGGCGCCGATCAGGAACAGTTCGCCGTCCTTGATGACGACGTAGGCCTCCTTGATCTGGGCGCGGCCGGCGCGGATGGCCTTGGCTTCCCAGCCTTCCAGAACGAGGCCCGCCTCGTACTTCTCTTCGACGAAGTAGTCGTGAAAGGCCTTCTTGTTGTCGACGATGCTCATGGCGAGGCGGGGCGATAGAATTGCAGCATTCTAGCTTGGCGAGTCAGCATGGCCGTTGTCGAAAAATCCGTCCTCATCGAGCGCACTGCCGCGCAGATGTTCGAACTGGTCGATCGCGTCGAGGACTATCCGAAATTCCTGCCGTGGTGCGGCGGCTCGGAGTTGATCGAGCGCACCGAAAGCAGGACGTCGGCACGCCTGCATATCAATTATCACGGCCTCAAGGCGCATTTCGCCACCGAGAACCCCAAGGAGAGCCCGCGCTGGATGGACATCAAGCTGCGCGAGGGACCTTTTCGTCACCTCGACGGCGGCTGGAAGTTCACGCCGCTCGGCGATGCCGCCTGCAAGGTAGAATTTCGGCTGCATTACGAGTTCTCTAGCAAGGTGCTGGAGAAGGCGCTGGGCCCCGTCTTTCACCACATCGCCAATACTTTTGTCGAATCCTTCGTCAAACGCGCACAGCAGATATATGGCTGAATCGATCAACGTCGAAGTGGTTTACGCCAGGCCGGAGCGGCAGGATGTCATTGCATTGGCCTTGCCGGCGGGCGCTTCGGTACGCCAGGCCATCGAAGCCTCTGGCTTGCTTTCAAGGCATGCGGAAATCGACCTGGCCAAGGCCAAGGTCGGCATTTTCGGCAAGCTGAGCAAGCCGGACGCGGCACTGCGCGATCGCGACCGCGTGGAGATCTACCGACCGCTGATCGCCGATCCCAAGGAGGTGCGCAAACAGCGCGCCGCCGAAGGCAAAGTGATGAAAAAAGGCGGCGGGCCCGCCGAGGAATAAAGGTGGAGCGGGCTACTTGCCCGTCTTCCCGGCGGGGCGTGGCGTGCAGGCAGCGTCGACGGCGCGGCGCGTCTCGTTCAGTTCCGCCTCGCGCGCGGCGCCATCGAGGGCTTCCCTCTCGCCATCAGTGCCCATGCGGTAACGTATCTGCCCGGATTCGAGTCCCTGCAGATTGACCCGGGCCCGCTCGCAGGCCTGCTCCCGTTGTGCCTCCTGGGCGCGTTCCCGCTCCGCGTTGGCGGCCTTTGCCCTAGCGTCCGACGCCTGCGTGGTGGCTTCCAGCCGTCGATCGACGGCCGATTTCTGGGCAGCCGGGGTGTCGTCGCTCGCCGAGCTGGCGGGGCCGAGCTTCCGGCTTTGCGTCGCCGCGTCGACCGGTGGCTGGTCGCCATAGTGGATTTTGCCGGTGGCATCCCGCCACTTGTACACCTGGGCATAGGCAGCGGCGGGCACCAACAGCAAAGTTAGCAATGGCAGGACGGCGATGGACGGCAAGCTGCGCATGGGGTCTCCTCGATCCAGATGCCGGCGACGTTTGCGGGCCGTCGGAGGGCCCGCGTATAATACGTTTTTGCCGCAGAGGATAACAACATGCGATTGATCCAGAAGGCGCTGACCTTCGACGACGTCCTCCTGGTCCCAGCCCACTCGACCGTCCTGCCCCGGGATGTAAGCCTGGCGACCCAACTGACCCGCAACATTCGCCTCAATCTGCCGCTCGTCTCCGCGGCCATGGACACGGTGACCGAGTCGCGTCTAGCCATTGCCCTGGCGCAGGAAGGCGGCATCGGCATCGTGCACAAGAACCTCAATGCCAAGGCCCAGGCTGCCGAGGTGGCCAAGGTCAAGCGTTACGAATCCGGCGTGCTCAAGGATCCCATCACCATCCCGCCGACCATGACGGTGCGCGAGGTGCTGGCATTGACGCGCGCCCATCGCATTTCCGGGCTGCCGGTGGTCGACGCCGGCAAGGTCGTGGGCATCGTCACCAACCGCGACCTGCGCTTCGAGACACGACTCGACGCAGTCGTCGGCAACATCATGACGCCGCGCGAGCGGCTGGTCACGGTCAAGGAAGGCGCGTCGGTGGAGGAGGGCAAGGCATTGATGCACAAGCATCGCCTCGAACGGGTGCTGGTGGTCAACGATGCCTTCGAACTGCGCGGGCTGATGACCGTGAAGGACATCCTGAAATCCTCCGAGTACCCCCATGCCGCCAAGGACAGCCATGGCCGGCTGCGGGTCGGCGCCGCCGTCGGCACCGGCGAGGGCACGGAGGAACGGGTTGCGCTGCTGGTCGAGGCCGGCGTTGATGTCATCGTCGTCGATACGGCGCACGGCCACTCGCAGGGCGTGCTGTCGCGTGTCGAATGGGTGAAGAAGACTTTCCCGCTCGTCGAGGTCATCGGTGGCAATATCGCCACCGGTGCCGCCGCCAAGGCGCTGGCCGATCATGGCGCCGACGGGGTGAAGGTCGGCATCGGTCCGGGCTCGATCTGCACCACGCGCATCGTCGCCGGCGTCGGCGTGCCACAGATTTCGGCGGTGGATAACGTCGCCAATGCGCTCGCCGCCGCCGGCGTGCCGCTGATCGCCGATGGCGGCATCCGTTACTCCGGCGATATCGCCAAGGCCGTCGCCGCCGGTGCCCATTGCGTCATGCTGGGTGGCCTGTTCGCCGGCACCGAGGAAGCGCCTGGCGAAACCGTCCTCTACC
The DNA here is from genome assembly GCA_016704145.1 of Rhodocyclaceae bacterium. Classification (GTDB taxonomy): domain Bacteria; phylum Pseudomonadota; class Gammaproteobacteria; order Burkholderiales; family Rhodocyclaceae; genus Fen-999. The sequence goes on from JADJAS010000004.1 coordinate 127,887, forward strand.
AAGGCCGCTCCTACAAGTCGTACCGGGGCATGGGTTCGCTCGGTGCCATGAAGGAAGGCGCCGCCGACCGCTATTTCCAGGATTCCGAGGCCAACATCGAGAAACTGGTGCCAGAGGGCATCGAGGGGCGCGTGCCTTACAAGGGATCGGTCACCGCCGTGATCCATCAGTTGATGGGCGGCTTGCGTTCGTCCATGGGCTATGTCGGCTGTAAGTCGATCGACGAAATGCGCGCCAGGGCTGAATTCATCGAGATCACCTCGGCGGGCATCCGCGAGTCGCATGTCCACGATGTCCAGATCACCAAGGAAGCGCCCAACTACCACGTCGAATGATGTCCCACCAGCGCATTCTCATCCTCGATTTCGGCTCCCAATACACCCAGCTCATCGCCCGCCGCGTACGCGAGCAGCAGGTCTATTGCGAACTTCATCCCAACGACGTGTCGGATGAGTTCGTTCGCGAGTTCGCCCCGACGGGCATCATCCTTTCGGGTGGCCCAAATTCCGTCTACGAGGACGAAACACCGCGCGCACCCGACATCGTCTTCCAACTCGGCGTGCCGGTGCTGGGTATTTGCTACGGCATGCAGACCATGGCGGCGCAGCTCGGCGGCAAGGTCGAGAACGCCCACAAGCGCGAGTTCGGCTACGCCGAAGTTCGGGCACGCGGCCACACGCGCCTGCTCGATGGCATCCAGGACAGCGTTAACGACGAAGGCCATGGCCTGCTCGATGTCTGGATGTCGCATGGCGACAAGGTCACCGAGATGCCGCCCGGCTTCAAGGTCATGGCCTCGAATGCCGCGACACCGATTGCCGGCATGGCCGACGAGGACCGCCGCTTCTACGCCGTGCAGTTCCACCCGGAAGTCACGCATACCCTCAAGGGCCGCGAGATCATCGCCCGTTTCGTCCGCGACATGTGCAGCTGCCGGGGCGACTGGAACATGCCCGATTACGTCGCCGAGGCCATCGCCAGGGTGCGCGAGCAGGTCGGCAGCGACGAGGTCATCCTCGGCCTCTCGGGGGGCGTCGACTCATCGGTCGTCGCGGCGCTGCTGCACAAGGCTATCGGCGACCAACTGACCTGTGTTTTCGTCGACAACGGGCTGCTTCGACTCAACGAGGGCGAACAGGTCATGCAGACCTTCGCGCGCAACCTCGGCGTCAAGGTCATCCACGTCGATGCCGCCGGGCAGTTCATGGGCAATCTCGCCGGCGTCGCCGATCCCGAGCAGAAGCGCAAGATCATCGGCCGCGAGTTCGTCGAGGTGTTCCAGGCAGAGGCGAAGAAACTGCCACAGGCAAAGTGGCTGGCGCAGGGTACCATCTATCCCGATGTCATCGAGTCGGCTGGCGCCAAGACCAAGAAGGCGCACACCATCAAGAGCCACCACAACGTCGGCGGCCTACCGGAGACACTGCACCTGAAGCTGCTCGAACCGTTGCGCGAATTGTTCAAGGACGAGGTGCGCGAGCTGGGCATCGCCCTGGGATTACCGCACGAGATGGTCTATCGCCACCCGTTCCCCGGCCCCGGCCTCGGCGTGCGCATCCTCGGCGAGGTCAAGCGCGAGTACGCCGACCTGCTGCGCCGTGCCGACGCCATCTTCATCGACGAACTGCGCGCCGCCGACTGGTACGAGAAGACCAGCCAGGCCTTCGCGGTGTTTTTGCCGGTGAAGTCGGTCGGCGTCATGGGCGACGGCCGCACCTACGACTACGTCGTTGCCCTGCGCGCCGTCGAGACGCAGGATTTCATGACCGCGCGCTGGGCACAACTGCCCTATGAACTGCTTGGCCGCGTCGCCAACCGCATTGTGAACGAAGTGTGCGGCATCAACCGCGTGACCTACGACATCACCGGCAAGCCGCCTGGCACCATCGAGTGGGAATAAAATATCATCATTTCAAGTCGTTTCACACCGTCCGGATTTTCTGTATTTTACCAGCTATAACAACCAGTTAGCGTCTCATGGCGTCTCACGCCGTCCTGCCAAAGCCCGACTAAAGTGTCGGTATTGCTGACGGTATAGAGATCTGGTCCTTGAACGACTCAAGTTGATACCGTCAACAGCTCTGACGGTATCGGTTGACGGTATCAGTTTATGGAGGACCAGATGCTTACTGACATGCAATTAAGGGCGTTGAAGCCCACTGGGAAGATCTACAAGGTTGCCGACCAGCAGGGGCTCTATGTCGCTGTTACGCGGACAGGGGTTGTCAGTTTCCGGTTTGACTACCGGGTGAACGGACGCCGCGAGACCTTGGTGATAGGCAAGTACGACCCGACGGTCGGGGCCAAGAAGCCGCGCGAATTGGACGAGTTGGACTACGGCATGTCCTTGTCTCTGGCCGAGGCACGCCTACTGATCACGCGGGCGCACAGATCCGTCGAGCAGGGCGAGAGCCCCTCGCGTTCCAAGGTTGAGAAACGGACCGAAGCTGCGGACGCGCTAACGTTTGGTAGCTGGGCAGAAAAATACTTCGCGGAGGCTGATCTGGCCGAGTCCACAAGGGCCATGCGTAAGTCGGTCTACGATCGCAACCTGGCAGACGAGTTTGGTCGACTGAAGCTGGAAGAAATTACCCCGGTGCGTCTGATGGCCAGATGCGAGAAGATCAAAGAGCGTGGCGCGGCGGCGCCGGCAGTCCATGCTCGCGAGATCGTATTGCAGGTATTTCGCTTCATTCAGGCTCGCGGATTGAAGATCGACAATCCTGCTGAGTCGATTCGACCCAGTGCCATCGCCACATTCAAGGCCCGCGACAGAGCGCTGACGCCGGCTGAGATTCATTCCTTTTTCAACGCGCTTGAGCAGACTGCGACGATGTCCACGTTGCGCCTGGCGGTCAAGTTCATGTTGCTGACACTGGTGCGCAAGACGGAGTTTATCGAGGCTAAATGGGACGAGGTGAACTTCGAGACCGAAATCTGGACGATCCCAAAGGAGCGTATGAAGGCAGGGCGCCCGCACAATGTGTACCTGAGCCAGCAGGCGCTCGATATCCTGGTGGCCTTCAAAACTTGCTTCAGTGCCAGTTCATACCTGCATCCGGGGCGGTACGAGACCGAACTGCCTATCAGCTCGGCCACGCTGAATCGGGTGATCGACGCCACCGTGAAAGTGGTCCACGATCGGGGTGAGGACTTTGATCCCTTCACCGTGCATGATTTGCGCCGCACGGCCAGCACGCTACTGCATGAGGCCGGCTTTAACAGCGATTGGATCGAGAAGTGTCTTGCCCATGAGCAGCGCGGAGTGCGCGCTATCTACAACAAGGCTGAGTACGCCGAGCAGCGCCGAACCATGCTTCAGGCTTGGGCTGATATGTTGGATGCCTGGATCAAGAATGGCGCGAGCGTGGTGCCCATAAGACGCGGTGCCGCCAGCGTTGCTTGAGCATATCAGTTGCCGTTTGATGGCTACCTGATGGGGCGTGCCTAGGATCATATTGGCATAGTTGGCTAAACTTGCCATATGGATATCCTGAGTCAGTAGGAGTCGATCGGAATGCGAAAACTCATCTTCATAGGGTTCATCGTTGCAGGCTCGGCTGTTGGCCTGCTTTCGACGCTAGGCGATGGTTGGGGCCTTAAGCTATTCATGATGTGTCTTGGCGCTCTTGTCGGAGCGGCTGCTGGCGGTGCCCTATCAAGGATCGGCCGAGGCGGCCGTCCAATGCCTCATCGGGACGACACCCTCCGTGGGCTTGGCACCACCTCGGAGGACCTCGTGGACAACTATTGGCGTGATGAGGGCCATCCGCAGTTCATGAAACCGCCATCGCCCGACAGCAAGGGATTCGGCGGGACCGGTGGGATGGCGGATTGATCACTCTTTCTTCCGAAGCAGTTCCTTCACGGCATCCTTCGCGTTATCGATGGATGCTTCGCCGTCATCGACGACCTGCTTGCCCGATTGCTTGAGCAGCGATTTTCTGGTGACCAAGGTCCCATCCCCGGTGTCGACGATCTCTGCCTTTCGATCAAAGCTGGAGTTGGCCGAACCAGCTTCATTCCTAATGGCGTTTCCTTGCGTCTGTATGTCGTTTCGCAGCGGAGACGGATTCGTGTCGGGGTGAGCGCCCGATGCGGAGTGGTTGAATTGCGACATCTTCGCGCGATGCTGCCGATGCGAAGCCGCGAGGTCTGGTGATAGCGCGGGGTCTGTGGCTTGGTGGTCATGCAGGCTGCGTACGTCCCCGAACGAACTCGGCAGCGCCGTGCCATCAGAGAACACCCGCCGGGGTGGCATCACGCCTGGTGAGTCGGTGGTGGTCGCTGGCGCCCATGCACTGAAGGCGCGGCTCCTCAAGTCACTGGGCAAACCGGCGACGCAGACTGAGGATCCGCCATGCTCAATACCATTGCCGATATTCGCTGCCTTACAAGGTCTTGGTCCTGGTGGGCTTTCTGCTCGTCGTGGCCTTCGGCGGCACGTTCCGGGCCGTTCAAGTGGATGCCTTCCCGGACGTGACGCCGGTGCAGGTCAACATCTATCGCCGAATCGCCGACCGCCGCCGGAGGACGTGGAGAAGCTCCTCACCTTTCCGGTGGAAACTGCCGTCGCCGCCGGGCTTGCCCGGCGTCGAAGAAATCCGTTCGGTGTCGCTGTTCGGACTCTCCTACGTCAGCGTCTATGTCGAAGACAATGTGGACATCTACTTCGCCCGCCGCCTGGTCGGGGAAAAGCTCCTCGGCCCGCTGGAACGGACCTCTTCAGCAGGTCGAGCCGGCCTGGGGCCGAACTCCTCAAGACTGGGGCAGGTATTCTGGCACCGTCGAGTCCGCCGATGAGAAGCTCTCCATCGCCTGGACTGCGCACCCTGCAGGACTGGAGCGTGCGGCTCATGCTACGCACCACCCGGCGTGGATGACGTGACTTCCTGGGCGGCACGAACGACAGTTCCAGGTGCTCATCCAGCCGCTGCGAAGCTGATCAATTCGGGTTGACCTTCAAGGCGGTGATTGGAGGCCTCGACGCCAACAACCGCCAGGTGGGCGGCAATACGTTGACCTCGGGCATGAGCAGTATCTGGTGCGCGGCCTGGGCTGGTGGCGGCACCCGCGACATCGGCAATGTGGTGAAGACCAACGAGGGGCGCCGGTCTACGTGCGTGACGTAGCCGAATGGCGCACCGCCGTTGCGCTTCGGCGCGGTCACCCGCGATGGCCGGAAGTCCTGCGCGGGAACGGCGCTGTCGCGCATCAACAAACGCCAGAATCGTGGATCTGCGAGGGTGAAAGCCCGGTTTTATTGGCCAGCAGAGGCGCTGCCGGCGGGTGGTCCTCACCCCGTCTCGAGACCCGCACGGAGCCGGTGCGAAGGCTCTCAAGACGGCGAGCGCCTCCTGGAGGATCATTCTTGTCGCGGTGGTGCTCTTCCTGTTCCCGGGGAGATCCGTTCGGCCGTGGTCGTGGTCGCCGCACTTGCCGCTCGCCATGCTCGTCGCCTTCATCCTGATAGGTCCAGTCCGGGATATCCGCCAACCTAATGTCTCTTGCCGGGCTCGCCATCGGCATCGGCATGATGGTGGATGGCGCGGTGGTGTGAGTGGGGAACAGCTTCCGCCTCTACCACCGAGACCGGCAGAGACCGTCGACCACCGACGCGATGCTGGGGCGCGCGGGTGGTCAATCCGATCGCCTTCGCCATCCTCATCATCATCGTCGTGTTTACCACTTTTCTCCTCACCAGGCTAAGGCAAGCTCTTCAAGCCCATGGCGCTCACCATCGCCTTCGCCATGGTGGGTTCTCTCTTGCGCTCGCTCACCTGGGCCGGTGCTCGCTGCGCTGGATCCTGAAGCCGAAGAGAGAAGGATACCGCTTCATCCTGCGCCACGCCAAGCGCTACCTGCCGATGCTGGACTGGGCGCTGCAACCAGGCTCGGTGATCGGCGGCGCTCTGGCGCTGCTGGCGGCGGGCGCTCGCTGTCTTCCGTTCCTCGGCAAGGAGTTCATGCCCAGCTGGAAGGCACGCTGATCTTCCGCGTGACTCGGAGGCCTTCGTCCTCGCTGGAGAGTCCTGGGCCGTGGCGAAACGGTTTGACGCCGCGCTCACGCAAGGCTTTCCCCAGACTACTTCTGGCACCACCATCCACAAATGATCGGGCGCGCTGACGAAAGGACGACACGCGTCAACTGCATGGAGATCTGGTGGAGCCTGAGCCGAAGGCCTCACCGCTCGGTGGCGGAACTGGCCAACGAAATGGCAAAGGCCCTGGAAAAGACCATCCCGACCGTCGTCTTCGGCGCCACCCAGCCGATCCAGATGCGGGTCGAGGAGCTTATCTCCGGCGTGCGGGCGACCCTGGCCCTCAAGATCTATGGCGAGGACCTGGCCGCGCTCGATCGGTTGGCCGGCCAGATGAAGACCGTGCTGAGCACGGTGCCCGGCGCTGCGGACCTGTCACTGGAAGCGAACAAAGGCAAGCCGCAGATGGTCATCAAGGTGAACCGCGACGAGGCGGCCCGCTATGGGATCAACGCCGATGAAATCCTTGAAGTGGTGCAGGCCGGCATCGGCGGCAAGACCGTGTCGACCGTGATCGACGGCGTCAAGCGCTTCGACCTCCAGGTTCGGCTCGATGCCGCCTTCCGCGACAGCCCGCAGGCCATTGCCGACATCCCGATCCGCACCCAGGCCGGGGCGCTGGTGCCGCTCTCCCGGGTGGCGACGGTGGAGACCGACGAGGGCTATTCCTTCGTGCGGCGCGAGCAGTTGCAGCGCTATGCGGTGATCCAGATGGACGTGAAAGGCCGGGACGTGGACGGTTTCGTGCAGGAGCAGGGGCGAAGCTGCGGGAGCAGGTGAAACTGCCAGCCGGCTACTGGACCGAATGGGGCGGCGCCTTCGAGAACCAGCAACGAGCCTTGGCCCGGCTGGCGCTGATCGTGCCGCTGACCATCGGGCTGATCTTTATCCTGCTCTATACGGCCTTCAACTCGCTCACCCATGCGACGCTGATCATCGCCAACGTGCCCTTTGCCGTCATCGGCGGTGTCTTGGGACTCGCCCTCACTGGCCAATACGTGTCGGTACCCTCGGCCATCGGCTTCATCGCCGTGTTCGGCGTGGCCATGCTCAACGGCATCGTGCTGGTGTCCTTCATCAATGACCTTGGCGGCGGGGACTCTCGATCCGGGAGGCGGTGCGCCAGGGGGCCGCCTTGCGCCTGCGTCCGGTGTTGATGACGGCTTCGGTCGCCATCCTGGGACTGATCCCCATGCTGCTCTCGCAAGGGGTGGGTGCCCGAAACCCAGCGGCCCCTGGCCACCGTGGTGGTGGGTGGCTTATTCACCCTCCACGGCGCTGACCCTGCTCCCTGCTCCCGCCTCATGTACGAGTGGGTGGAGGGCAGGCGGGAGCGTAAACAGACATCAACCTGACCTGATTGCGGCGGCTTCGTCCTGTCGGGGGCGCCGCTTGGTGACGATACGAAAGAGAAGATCAAAAGCATTCATCCGCCTAACTGCATCGCCCGATGTAGTTGGGAGGGCCTTGCGTGGATCCGGGGCTGTGAAATAAGGGCGCGGGCGCAGGCTGTTACAACGTCACGGTTTCCTTGCAACGTCCGCTGGCCGGATG
>JADJAS010000005.1 GCA_016704145.1 Rhodocyclaceae bacterium
CCATAAATGTCATGCGAGCAGTTGGTTTGGGCACTTCAGTCTTTGACCAATGGCCTTAGTCCGTATTGTTCTGATAAACCCTACTGAAAATGGCATGATGTCGCTCGGGTATTCTCAGGGCAAAGGGGAGAAAGAATGAGCGGCACGCATACGATCAATTTCGCTAACTTCATATGTCACTTCGGCAACGAAGGTGCTTCTCCGATCTTGCAGAGGAGGTCATTTCCCTGCATTTCTGTCAATATACGTGAGAGGCGATATGGTGATTCTCGGCTTTTCTTTACTGAAACGGCCTTAGTGAATCTGGGGACGTCAGCCAATCCGGAATTATTGCTCGTTGGTCGGATGATCCATGACACGATCTTGACACGAGAACAGGTGATGCAAAACGGAAAATTGATTCGTGATCGCGCCAAAATGCCTTCGGCCCCGTCTGCTTTGTTCGCTCTTGTACTCGATACACATAAAGCTGCTCTATCTGCCGGAAACCAGGCAAGCGCCTTATTGACAACGTTCAGGGCTAGGCAGCTCGCTTCATCAAGGATGCACATCTTGAGTTCGCTAGACGCCGGGCCACGGAAATAAAGGCGGGTGGCGTGAAGACGAATCGAGCCAAAGTGCTGAAGGAGTACCCGCTGCCGACCGTAGAGGTTGTCCCACTGTCCTCCGACACCAGCCTGAAGCAGTTTCTCGATCAGTTCAAGACCCTGCACCAGGTGCGAATCGATTTGATCAAGCCAAACGACGAAATCGACAGTGCTGGCCTGCTCAAGAAAATGCGAGAGGCCGGCAATGCCCTGGGAGCAACCGATAGTGCGTTGATCTACAGAACATCAGGTGCAGAGAAGAGCCTTTCCCATGCTAAGGCGTTGAAGGGATTGAAGCCGATCGTGAGCGAGGGAAATGCTAAGGTAACGCTGTCCGGGAAGGATCGCCACGGTGACACGCTGACCGGAAACAACGAATCATTCAAGATGGGTATCCCGATAGCCGACGTATCCACCAATCCGCGAGGCTGCGCGCGATCTATACGACGCATTCCGCGAGAAGGTGAACGATGGCTTGCTCAAAGTTCAGGCCGTCGGGCAGAATGTTCACGAGAAGATCAAGAAACCAGCCAACCAGGCCGCGAAGTGAGATGGCGAAAATTGAAAGCGAAGAGCTTCTGCGCGAAAAAGATTTGGTGGACGTTTACCGGGCCGCAAGATCGATATCGGTAAGTCGTCGCAATCAAGTAGTCTCTTCTTCTGTATTTCTTCTTGCTCTCATCTTTGCGGCTCTTTCTCCAGAGAAAACACACATACTGGCTGACAAGGTTCGTGCTGTTGCCGACTACGGCTTTGGCTTTGCGACGAATATCCTGTCCTTTCTAATTGCCGGATTCACGATCTACCTCTCGGTCACCAAGACCGATCTCCTCCTGTTCCTTGCCTCAGAGCGCAATGACAGCTCCGGATTACCAGAGATCAAGCACATCGCTTTTCACTTCATGCGCACGATGGCAAACTTTATCCTGTACTGCCTATTATGCGTCGGGATAAAGATATTTGCGTCCTCAGGTGGCCCGCTCTCGATGCTTATCGGTACGCTGGCAGATAGTTCCGAGTGTGTGGCGAGAGTAGCTACAGTGTTTGGTTTTGCGCTGGTATCGGCTGCCACGGTGCATCTATTGATGCTGCTCCATTCCTTTGTCTTCAACATCTACCACACCGCAATGATTACGATTGTTTGGGAGCGGGAGAAGCCTAAGTGATTCAGCTGTCCACCGTATTCCGCCGGTCACCATGACCAAGGCAGCGAAACCGTACCCGGCCGATTTACTTCGTCGGATTCACCACTTCACCAACCCGGCGGTAGACCGTCTCGGTAATCTGACCCTCGGTATGCCCGAGTAGCTTGCGGGCGTGCTCCAGGGTGGTTTCGCTCGCTGCCTTCGGCCTGATGTCGCGGAACTGGAATGCCCGGATGCGGGCTGCCAATGCCTTCATCTCTGGCGTCTCATTTTCGTCGGCCTCATTGGCTGCCGCTGCGCGCGCTGCATCAAACCGGATGCGCAGCGTCCATCGATTCAAGGAGCTTCCGGCCGGAGTCGCCACCAGGAATAGGCTGCGCACCTTGCGCGGCCTGGCTGATATGCGGTCGATAACCTTGCCCAGTTCGCTCCGAGTGCCATTGGCGTAGTCGAGCAAAATCCGTAGCCGCTTCTTGGTTTTGTTCTGTCTGACTTCCAGTGCACCGTCCCGGATGTCTGTAGCCATCATCTTGAGAACATCGGCCGGTCGCTGGCCAGTGAGGTAGGAAATATCCATCGCGTCCTTCACCTCTTCTGGCGCCTTGACGTAGACGGCGGCCCAGACGGTGTCGTCTGCGTAATAGTCACGCGGCGTTTCACGGTTCTTCCGGAACACCGCGACACGGATTTTCCTTCGCGGTATAGCCCCACTCGCGGGCCATATTCCAGACATGAGAGAACAGAGCGATCTCACGGTTGGCGCGCACCTTGGCCTTGACTGACCGGGCATCGCGGTACTGCGCTATGTGCTGCGGTGTAATGACGTCGATCGGCGCCGTATCGAACACCTTACGCAAATTCTTCAGTGAGTAGTCGTTGTCCTTCTGGGTTCGGATGGATTTCGTCGGGATCACGTCCCGCTCGTAGCGACTGAAGATCAAACTCATCAGGCCGGTTTCGACTGGCGCCGGCTTGCAGTCAAGTTCCGCCCAGCGGCGCTTTGCCTCATTCAGGTCAGTGCCGAGAGGGATCTCAACACGGCGCCCCGACTCATCGCGGCCATTGTAGTAATAGCCGATCCAGACCTTGCCACTAGCGAACGTCTTTTTTCGACGGAGCATCCTGGGAGGGAGATCGCGACCTGAGGATTTTGTGCGCATGTCCATAGCTTATCGAATCCCGGAGAAATCTGGAACCCACCCGCCGCCGGCAAGGGTCGGCGGGTTTATTCCGGCAAGTTTCAATCGCGCATACAACCGGCCGACAATGGGGTCTCCGGCCTTGTTCTTATGGAACGTCCAACCGTTTTTTGTGAGCCAATCCACCTGGTCCTTTTTGCGGGTGCTGCCAGTGATAAGCATCAGCTCATCGCTACTGAGAATTTCTGCATCCATCGGAAATTCAAAAATTGCGCTCATGTCACCTCGCCTGGTTCGGTGCTCCGTCGATCTTCTCCGCAGCATCGGTGGATTTGCGGCACAACGACAAATTACCAAATCAATCGCAAGGATTCCTGGTGAAAAGCGCACAAAAGTGCACCGTATGGCAGTGGCTATTTCTGCCTGCCATCTTTAGCATTCGAAGCGTGATGACCGACTGCGATGACGCGCTCGGACGTTAGTGGTAGCTGGCCACTCGAAACAATCAGCATTTGAGAGACTGCCCGTGGCTTCCAGGCTGCGGCTGTCATTGGAAGTGATCGAGACAACGGCTCGATCAAATGTGAGACGTGGCCGGCAATGTAGTCGCCGGGTCATTATGGTTTGAAAGTGGTTCGATTCGGATGCCTTCTGGCATCTGCATTCCTGGCTGAAAATGGCCAGGTGTCTGATCGGGATCGCATCGCTCGATGCGTAACCGAGGTTCGTTTGCGCCGTTTTGAAATTGGGTTTTCCCAAAGAGACGGTGGCAGATAGAAAAGGCAACAAGCCCTGACGTGACGGGCATTAGCGGCCGCTGACAGTAGTACCAGCGCGCACTAAAACCCGCACTAAAACTCCCTCGTAACCCGATAACTGGGACCGCCACTGGTGGTCAGCAGTCATGGTGCCCTGCCGTCCACGCATCGGGATCGATGAAGTTTCTACGCAATACACGCAACGTGCTGCCGGCCGCCATGCCGGCAACCATCCCCCCGCCGGGCGCAAGCCCTCAGCGATGGTGCACGAATGCTTAAACGGGCGAGAGGCCAGCCCTAATCAGGCCTCACCTGGTCGTGACTGACGACCAGCACTCCGCGGTGCCCGGCCGAATCCGGGTTAACACTCACCACTTGGTTGGCGGGGATCGGAGTGCGGCTGGACCCCGACAGGTCCATGGGCGCTCGACATAGCGCCCAGCTCCGATCTCCGCCAACAAGTGGTCGGCGTCCAGCCATCTGTCACCTACCGGGCATCTCACGTGGGATGCCGATGCAGTTCTCTCGAAAACAAGGAGATGAGATGAGCAAGTATCCGACTACCCGCAATTTTGGCTTTGGCAAACAAATCGAATGGGCGGGCCGCAAGGCTTTGGAACAGTATTACGGCAATGGCCACTTTGCCACCGTGAGCACGCATGCCCAGCACTGGAACCTGTTTTGTCGCTGGATTCAGGCGACCCGCGATATCCGGGATGCACGTGATGTCACCCAGCTGCACCTTGAGGAATACGCCGACATGCTCTGCAAGTGCGTCATGGACGAAACCCTGGATGTGGCCTACGCGCAGAATCTGATTTCCAGCGTCAATGTCGTGCTCGAGGCGATGCGCGGGCCTCTACCCATTCGAATCGCATCACCCTCCGACTGGGTTGGACGACGTGTCACTTATCGCAGCGAACCCCCAACCGGCCAAGATTGGAGCCAAGTCGTTGCTGCTGGCGAACAGCTTGCTAAACAGGGCATGCCGCGCGCGCAGGTTGTTGTATTGCTCTGCCGCTACTTCGGCGTGCGCCTGAGGGAGGCCGTCCTCACCAATATTTCCGACTGGATCAAACAAGCACGGGAGCGCGGCGAGATTGACGTACGGGAAGGTACCAAAGGCGGACGGGGCAACGAGATTGAACGATGGGTGCCGTGCGATAAAAAGGGGCAGTACCTCCTGGCTGAAGCAGAACGCATCTGCCGGAGCGTGGGGTGCGACGAAAACATGCTGCTGCCCGATGAGACTTATGTCAGCTTCGTGAACAATGGCGAGATCAATCGTGCCCGTTTGCCTCTGCACAAACTGGGGATCAAGGGGTTTCACGAACTACGCGCGGCATATGCCTGCCAACGATACGAGGATCTCAGCGGCTATCTGGCGCCCGTGTTTTTGTCGGACAATTGCGCGGGATATCGCATCCACTGGAAAACCATTGACACGATCACCATGGAACTGGGGCACGAACGACGTGATGTGATCGAGGAATACATTGGTGATTACTCGGCGCATCGGTCTTTACTGCAGAACAGGAAGTATGAGGCAAGCAAAGCCCTGAGAGCCGCCCTGAAAGCAGCCCAAAAGTGAGCATTGCACTGCTGCTCCGGCGCGCCATGCCTGGATCGCGCGCCAGCATCAGCGCGCACATTAAACGTGGTGAGCGCATCGCTGACGCGATTCAGGATCGATTCGGCGTCGGCGATCCGCACCAATGGCAGGCCAAGCATGTGCGCTGGGTGCTCGATCGGTGGGCGACCTCGCTCTCGATCAGCACCCGCTACGATTACTGGCGTACCGCGCGCGCACTCGCTGCCGTGCTCGGTCACTGGCCAGACTGGGCGCCGCATCTTCAGGGGCCATGGTGCAAGCCTGGTAAGGGCGGCCGGCCGGCAAAACTGGCCAGACCGCGAAATGCGACTTGAATGGGACCAGTTCGCTGAAAATCTTGACGACCGGTAGTCGACCGCCAGTGCACCCCACTGGCAAAACGGTGGCAACTAACCGAGTTTGGAACACGCCAGGCGACTGCCAGTAGACCAGCGCTACAGCTCACGCAGCTTTATCGCGAAAAATCGTTCATCCGGCTGCACAGGTCGACTTCCGTAACACCACCAAACTGTGCGCTTTTGGTCCCCAGAAATGCAGGGGCGGCCTGATACAAAGATGTCATGGCCGATGGCGCTCCATTTCTCCTGACGGAAAAACTGGCACGACTCAAGGAATCGAGTCGGCAGCGGTTCAGCCAGGATGAAAATGACCAGGGCGGTAAGGTGCTTGCATTTTCGATCTGCGCAATTCCAGACCTGGCATTCAAGGATGACATGGCCACCATGGAAGCGGCTGTATTCACTTTGGCGACCAAGCGAGACCTGCGTGTCTGGCGCTGGAGTTCAAGCGACGGCAAGAAGTCGATCGAAGTCGCACCCAGTGCCTACGGCCGCGCCACCATGCACGACAAAGACTTGCTCATCTACATCGAAAGCCATCTGGTCGCGGCCTTCAATCGCGGCGAGACTCCTTCGCGGACGGTCAGTTTCAGCGGCTATCACTACCTTAAGGTCACCGGGAAGAACACCTGGTCAGACGACTACCGGAGATTGAAGCAGACCCTGGATCGTCTTCGTGGCACGACAATCAAGACCAACATCAAGACCGGCGGCAGGGAAATCACAACATCTTTCGGCCTGATCGACGCATGGACGGTGATCGAGGCCGGCAAAGAGGATGAGCGAAAGGCGGCAATCTGCGTGACGATCTCGGAGTGGCTCTACAACGCGATCAAGGCCAGCGAGATATTGACACTCAACCCCGCGTACTTCGGGCTCCGCAAGCCCTTGGAGCGGCGCATGTATGAAATTGCTCGCAAACACGCTGGTCGGCAGGGTCTCTGGGAAATTGGATTCGAAACACTGCGCCACAAATGCGGCAGCACCGTTGAACGCGCGCGGCAGTTTCGCGCCGAGGTGAGCAAGATCGCCGCCGCCGATAACCTGCCGGACTATCGTGTGACCGTAACCGCTGCCGGCAAGGTCCGCTTCATCTCTCGCGATCCGGCCCAGGTAGTGAAGCGACTGGCCAAGGCGAAATAGTGAGTCGATCCAAACTATTCACGTCGGGGTTTCACACGCTCAGCTATCGGGGTTTCAGGCGCGCCAGGCACGGGGTTTCAGACGCAGCGCGTATCGGGGTTTTACACGCGCCAACAGCCTGCAATGTCTTGCGGGCCAAGGGGAAGCGGATTCGTAACCCGCGCGCGCGAATTAACTTCTTTAACTTGTAAACACGTCAGCGGCACCCGTGGCAGCTTCGGGCTGCATCAATAGTATTGCCGGATGTAGGTGTAGGCCTTCTCGAACAGATCCTCGTCGGCATGCAGCTTGTACTTGAACAGGGCCTTGCGCAGGGCCTTCTTGATTTCCCGCTCGCCAGCCAGCGTGTCCTGCCAGCCGGGGAAGCGAACCAGGCGAACAATCTCATCGATATCCGTCACCACACGCTCAACCATGATCGGCGTCTCGGCGGTTTTCACCTCGGCGAACAATTCAGTCAGCGCCGCCTTGCCGCGATCCTCGTCTTCCTCAGGCGGGATTTCCTTCTCGGCCTGCAGCACCTCTTTGGCGATCTGGAGCAGTTGCTTGAGGAATTCCACGCTGTTAAGCACGCCGGACTCAAAGCGGTCCCGCAGGGCATCCAGCCGCTCCGATAGCGCCTTGAATTTCGGATTGCCCAGATGCTTGCGCAGGCGCCGGGCCACCTTGATCTCGATCTCCTTGGCCTTCTTTGGATCGGGACTGGAAAGCACCGCCTCCAGCAGATCGGCATCCAGCACCAGGGTATCGAGATCGTCGCGCACTGCATCGACATGTACATTCTGGTGGATCAGTTCGATGGTCTTCGCGCCGAGCGAATGCCATATCAGCTTGCCGTGGCCGCTGGATGGCTGCACTGACTGATACACCTGCGACAGCCACTTGTAGTCCTTCTCGTACTGGCCGAGGATAGGATCGGGAGAAATCGCCTCCCACAGTTTGCCGAGCAGGCTGTACTCACCGGCGAAATTGTCGCGTACCGTATTGTTGGGCAGGCATTGCTGGGCCGCGATCAGTCCCTCGTAGCCCTCGACCGTGCGATCGACACCAGCGAAGAATGCCAAACACTTTTGCATTGCCTCCGGCAACCTGTCCTTGAGTTCCTGGATATTCGACACCACGGCCGTAATGCCCTTCTCGTCGAACTCCAGCGCCTTGGCCACGTCGTCGAAGATGCCGAGGTAATCGACGATCAGGCCGTGGGTTTTCTGTTCCGAGTAGGTGCGGTTCACTCGGCAGATCGCCTGCAACAGCGTGTGGTCGCGCAGTGGCTTATCGAGATACATGGCCTGCAAAATCGGTGCGTCAAAGCCGGTCAGCAGCTTGGAGGTGACGATCAGCAGTTTCAGCGGGTCGTTGGGGTCGCGGAATCGGTCGAGCAGCCGCTCTTCCTCGTCGCGGCCGCGAGCGAAGGGTTTGTACTGCGGCTCGTTGGCATTCACCGTCATCACGACGTCGCTGGCTTCGGGCGGCAGCAGCTTGTCCAGTTCGGTCTTGTAGAGCAGGCAGGATTCGCGGTCGAAGGTGACGATCTGGCCCTTGAATCCGTTCGGCTCGACCTTGTTCTGGAAGTGCTGGACGATGTCCTCGCAAACGTGCCGGATGCGCTCCGGAGTCTTGACCAGAACCGCAATCTTGGCGGCGGTCTTGCCGAGGTGGTCCTTGTCGAGGTCGGAGAGGCCGCCGGTCATTTCCTTGAAAGTAGCGTCGATGGCGACCTTGTCGATGTGCAGGGCCACCAGGCGCGGCTCGAAGTGCAGCTTGAGCGTGGCGCCGTCGCGGATCGACTCCTCGAATCCGTAGCGGCTCATGTAGCCCTTGGCATCCTCATCGGCGCCGAAGGCGTAGAAAGTGTTCTTGTCGAAACGGTTGATCGGCGTACCAGTCAGGCCGAAGAGGAAGGCATTCGGCAGCGCGTCGCGCATCTTGCGGCCGAGGTCGCCTTCCTGGGTGCGGTGCGCCTCATCCACCAGGGCGATGATGTTGCTGCGCTCGTTCAATGCACCATCGGGCCTCGCCGAACTTGAAGATCGTGGTGATGATGATCTTGCGCACGTCCTGCGCCAGCAATTGCTGCAGCTTGTCGCGTGTCTCGGCCTTCTCCAGATTCGGAATGTCCGCTCCGGTGAATGTGCCGGTGATCTGGGTATCGAGGTCAATGCGATCCACCACGATCAGCACTGTCGGATTTTTCAGGCCAGGGTGCAGTCGTAGCTTCTGCGCCGCGAACACCATCAGCAACGACTTGCCCGAGCCCTGAAAATGCCAGATCAAACCTTTTTTCGGATAGCCGGCCAGCACCCGCTCGACGATCTTGTTTGCGGCTTCGTATTGCTGGTAGCGGCAAATGATCTTGATGCGGCGCTGCTTCTTGTCCGTGGCGAACAGCGTGAAACTGGAGAGGATGTCCAGCACCACATGCGGCCGCAGCATGCTCTCGGCGGCGAGCTTTAGTCCGTGCAAAGGATGCCGCTGTGGGTCGCCGCCATCCGCATCCAGATTCCACGGTCCCCAATCCTTGACCGGCAGTCCGAGCGAACCGTAGTGATATTCCTTGCCCTCGGTGGCCACCGAGAACACGTTGCAGACGAACAGTTCCGGCACGTACTTCTCATAGTCGTCATGCACCTGCACCGCGCCATCGACCCAGCTCACGGCCGAGCGTGTCGGTGTCTTGGCCTCGATCAGCACCAGCGGGAAACCATTGACCAGCAATACCAGGTCAGCCCGGCGCTCGGCGCTGCCGGCGCGGTAGACGAATTGCTGAGTGACGACGTACTGGTTCTGGTCCAGGTTGTCGAACTCGATCAGCCGCACCGGTACATGCTCATTGTTCTGGCCGAAAGGCATGGAACGCTCGCCGCGCAACCAAGCAGTCATTTCCTCGTTGGCACGAATCAGGCCGTCGGAACGGACCGAGAGAATGATGGCGCGCAGCTTGTAGAGCACCTCATCGGCACGATCGGGCTGGGCGGCGATTTCCGGATTGAGGCGAATCAGCGCCTCGCGCACCCATTCTTCAACCAGCACTTCCTGCGTCTGACGTGGAAAGTCGGCGCTGGCGATACGGCGCCAGCCGAGGCCTTTGTGGGCGCGTCCGTAATGGCTTTCCGGCTCCTGAATTACGTTGACCGCGACAGGTCTGGCCGGGCCAGAGAGCAGGTCATAGAGATAGGCTTCGACGGTGTTGGATTCTGTAAATGACATGGCTATGTTCTCCCGGCCCCAACAAGGGCCGCCAACTTCATTTGGTTCAATCCAAGTAGCCGAGAGTTAGTCGCCTCTTTGAATCCGTCCAACATCACTCGCAGATGCTCGCTGGCGTCCGGTCGAACCAGACATCGTTCCGGCGGCTTGAGAATGGAAGACTCGCGACGTTATCAAGTGGTAGAGAAACTGCTGGTCCGTTCCATCTAATGCGCGGAACACAATGAACTCTGTCGAGCCGCCACATTTTGCGATTGAAATGGGAACTTGCGAAACCTTCCCGTTTTCAAGGCAAGGCGTAATTCTCGCCATCAAGATATCTCCACCACAGGCCCTGACACCACCTCTTGGGCCCTTCTTTTCGATTCTTGAAAGGACAATCTGTTGTGTCCAAGGATCAATCGCTTCCATCGGGATAAATGGATCATCCTCGGAGAGAGAGACAACCTTTGGGTTTATTTCCGCAATCTGATTGATCGGTTTTTGATTCAGAGATTCGTCACTCCACACGTAATACTGAAAAATCGCGTCTATCAGCGAAGAGCATCTTTCTACGAGGGATATCAACTCATCTGAGTTGCTTTCAATTTCACGCAACAACCCTACTATCCGGTGCTGCTCCTCTCTTGGCGGCAACGCAAACTCCTGCACCGCCATCGTTTTCCAGTTGATTGTCGGGGACAGCGACCCCACCGAAATTTCAACCGCTCGATTCATGAACAGATCAGTCTGCATGAAGAAGGGCAGAAACTCTGGCAGCACCACCTCTGGTTTGGCGCGCAGCACCATTGCGTGTGCCGAGCAGATACCGTCGAATTCGGCAACGCCCAGCTTGCGCTGGTAAGCGCGCCGCTTCGCAAAAATGATGTCGCCGCTTTTGAAGAAGAGTTTTCCCGCTTCGACATCGCTCGGGCTGCCCCAGCGCCGGATGCGCAATGAATCGGGGTCGAGATGTTCCAGGCCAACGAAATGCTCCATGCCGGATTCGGACGGATTGTCGATACGCACATTGACGTTGGTTGCCATCTGGTCGAAGCGCCAGATTTTCCAGTCACGCGGCATTACGCTATCGGCCATTTTGGCGATCTCAGTGCTTCTTGAGTACATCAGAACCGATTCGGCTCTGAAGCATCAATAGCAATTCACGTGGAGTAACATGGGCTTCCGCAAGCTTCTCGGCAGCAGTTGCACGCCAAACGAGGTCGCCGGAATTGGGATACTGCTTTCGGATTTCACGTACAACGGAAATGGCGTTGTGTGCCCATGATCGAAATTCCGCCAAGTTCCAGACCAGTACATTTTTCAGATGTGGCAATGCGGCTTCATCGGCGACAATAACTGGCGTAACCAGAACCGGAACAACTTTCGCACCCTGTTCTACAGGAAGACTCTCTCGCACCCAGTTTGGATGAGTGCAAACCTGTCGCGCCTTGTTCACACTGAGGCAACTGTCTGGACTTGCATCTGAATGATCTTCGAAAATCAGGCAGAGCGTGCCGTTTGCCATCCACCAAGGATCGGGCGAGCCGGTATCGTTTCGATTTCCAGCGTCGTAGCCAAGGAGTTTGCCGAGCTTCTCATGGCCTTCCTCAAAGACATTTGCATCATTCTTGTCCAACTTACCGCGCACCTCGGCTTCGAATTTGTCATATTTGTAGTCTGTAAGCGTACCAAGATTGTCAAACAGAGCTTCCAGTCGCTCGATGATTGACCAAGTGTCCTTATCCTCTACTACCCTTGCAGATTCGTCCGTAACTCCTGCCAGCTTGCTTAATGGCACAAGCCATGCGAGAGAACGCTCCGTCTTCAGTGCAGTCAAATACTGCTCCCGAGCATGGACGTCAAATCCGGGGATGCCACTTTGGTACGCCAACCAGGCCGCGCTGCCGGCAAGGTAGTGCCAGAAAGCCCGGTATCCCCTCAGCTTCGGCTCCTTGAGCTTTCCGAGAATGGAGCGAGCCTGATCGAAAGCGGCGACAAAGTTTTTGGTCCAGATCATTTCCTGGTATTCGATTTCGTCGGCCACTGCACTGGCCAACTCATCTGCACCCGGTGGTTGCTCTTGGATTAGCTTGTCCCGTTTACTAAGAATATCGGCGTTGGCTTCGCGCCAGTCATCCCCTTGTGCCAGAAATATTTCGAAGTTCTCCAGATAATCATCGATCGATGCTCCCTTGGCCTGATCGATTCCAAACTGCAACTCAGCATGCAGTTCCGGATGAAGAAACGCACGTCTCTCTGGCATCATCAAATGTTTGTTCAATTCCTCGCCGAGCACGATCACCGTTGAAAAGTCCTGATCCGAGCGGGTACAACGACCAAATGCTTGGACAAGGCGCGTAGTAATCCGGACATTTAGAAGGTCAACTGCACCCATTCGGCTGATTAGGAACTTCTCCTGAAGGTTAGTAGCACGCGGCAATCCTTCAGCAATCAGCAGGCGACATTCGTCCCCCGGAAAATCGATTCCGTCGTAACGATTCGCCACAATTGCTACTGCCTGATCTCTTGATACAAAGTCACTTTTTGACTGTTCAATGGCCTGAGCCGAGTACAGGAAAGTGTAGGTTCTTTTCGACAAATTCTCGAAATCTCCGCTCGCGTCTCCCATCTGGCGTAAGCACAAGAGTGCGTCCTGCGCGGGTCATCATCTTCGCGCAGAGAGTCATCTGCTCGTCGTCGGAAAGTGATCGCTGTGGGAAGAGAAAGTAGCGCCGACCGATCGTTTGTCGATCCCAACTCGCCTTGGCGTGTAGCCGCTCAATTCTGCGTCGCCCTGTTATGCGTTCCAATTCGCCAGCGGCACCGAAAGTTGCCGACATATAGATGCGCTGCTTGGCTCCGGCAAAAGGGCCGTGAGTATTTGTGGGTGGCAACAATGGACGAATCAGCATCGAGCCCGCCCCGAGGTAGAAATGGCAAGCGTCCAAGTGGTCACGAATCGCTGACCAGACAAACCTGTGCTCAGCAACTGGGTATCCGGGTGCCAGGACATGTGCATCCAGCACGCCGACCAATTCAGGGATCAAGGTGTGATAAATCGGAGTGGGGACCTTCTCCACCCAGTGCAAATCTCGTCCCATGTCCGGATTTGCAAGCCGCTCAACATCTGTCGCGGGTATAGCCGGTTTGAGCACTGAAAGGAGCGACTCGTATAGCGGCCGATGTGTATCTTCAAAACGCTCCACTGACAACGACCACATTTTTGCAATGTATTGCTCAGCTGCATGAGCATCGTCCAGCAAGATGACTTGTGGGCTGTCGAAGAATGGTACGGAGTTGAAGAGGCTGCTATAGGTAGTTACGGCCAAGCGCTCGCAATTCAGGTATTCGGCAGCCGAATTTTTGTCGTACGCAGACTTTGCGCCGGTAAATCCATGTACCTTGATTCCATACTTCCCACTGGCCTGCTCCACGACCTGGTTGACGAGTTGTCTAGTTGGACAGAGGAAGACAACTCGTTCGCCAAACTTCAACCGCCGCCATTCCGCTAGTACGATCCCCGCTAGCGTCTTGCCGCCGCCTGTGGGTAGCTGAAGTGCAACATCTGGATTGTCGATAGCTTTATCTTGGTACTCACGCCAAAGATCTGCTTGATCCGCCAATGGACCTGGGATCTTCTTGGTCTTGATATCCCGAAACAGGCTCTCAGGTGATTCAAGAGAAAGGACTGTGCTCTTGTTTAGTTTGAAGGCCATGTCTTAATCCTTTGTAACGATATCTTTGACTTGGCGGGCACGTCCTCGAATTTCACCTTGCGCCAACCGGGTTTCAAGCTCTTGTCCTTCGTCATCATGTGCCCGCCTGCTGCATCGGCCGCCACGCACGGTACTCGGACAAGCGCAGCCGGTAACGGCTGACGTTGCCTTCGTGCAGATTGCGCAGATCGGTGAGAGCCAGTTCTGTGATTTGGTCCAGATGCTCTTGTGGTACCAGTGTCGCCGCCACGGCGCGCACTGCATCTGCACCTGGAGATTTGAGGCCACGCACGATCTCGCTGACCACGGTGATCAGTGCCTCGCGGTAACGCAGGCGCACGGGATCGGGCTCGGCGACGGTCTCGCGGATGGCCATGTAGCGCTGGCAGGAACGCTCGTAGGCCCACACGAACACGTCGCGCAGGAGGTCGACCCGCTTGAGCTCATAGACACCGAGCGTGCCTTCAACGTAGGCCCGTTCCGGCACGTCGATGAAAGACAGCGGGCAGAGGTTATGCCGGATGAGCGGAATGTTGGCGCCCAGCCTCGATACACGCTTGTTTACGTCCACGAAAGGTTGCAGATAGGGGATGTGGACCATGATGAAAAATGCCTGCTCGAACGGATCGTCGATCGCGGCAGCCTTGTCCAGGATCATGTGGAAATAGTCATCGATCTGCTGCGGGATGCCCAGCGGGTGAAACACCGTGCCGCTGACCTCGACGATGCGGCTGCGCAACCGCCCGCTTTCAGTCGGGTCGACGAGGAGGTTTTCCGACAGCAGGGCGTGCAAGTTGAAGAAGGTGAAGGTATTGAAGCCGATGTCCTCGGCCTGCTCCACCAGCAGTTCGATGGCGGCCTTGTGATTCAGGATCATCTGCGCTTCGCGCCGGTCTTTGCCTGCCGCCGCCTGGCCGAGTTCGATCAGGTTCTGCGTGTCGAGCCGGGTGTAGGTGTTGCCTTCGAGCCGGCTCGATGCCCACGAAAGGTCGATCAGCAGGCGTCCCAGAATATCGCGCGCATAGGTGCCCGCCGGCCGCTCGCCGTCGGGGGAGCGGCCGATGTTGTGCAGGTGCTCGCGAATTTCCGGCGCCAGGTACCGGGTTTCGTTGGGGCGATAGGTCTCCAGCAATTCGCGGTCATAGCCCACCGGCTTGCGGCCCTGGATGGGTTGGCGGACGTAGGTCTTGATCTCCTCACCTTCTGGCGAGGTGGGGATATAGATTTCGCCAGTAGCTACCATCACGTCCGCCGCGTCGGTTACAGCTATCGTTGCGACGATTGGAGCCAGTCGATACTTCAGCGCCCGTCCATCACCTTCCGGAAGGATTTGTTTCTGCTCGACCATTGATGCCAGGCGGCGCTGCAAAGTTCGGCGGCTGATGACGTTGGCCAAGACGGCATGCAGGTCGTCGATGCCGACGCCATCAGGGTGCCGGGCAATCTCGGCCTCTATCCTTGCAGCCAGATCCTCAGGAAGTTTTTTGGGCATGGTTCAGCCTTTATTGGCGCGTAGTTGGCTTATTCGCGCCAATAAAATAGCTCTAATGGCGCGATTTGTCAAAATGCGCGCCATTTATCTGGCGCGATAACCAAGTATCGCGCCACAAAGTCATGCCCGGTCCAGTCCGTCGAGGGTTTCGACCAAGGCATCCATCTGTTGCCAGAACGCCCGGCCATCGGTTTGCCACTGCGCCCACGCGGCGGGAAGCGTTGCGGGCTCCGTGCCGTCGGCATTGGTGGTGACGGTCTGCCTCTTCACATACAGCGGTATGGACAGGTTGGCTCCGTTGGCGACGATCTGCTTCGCCGTCGCGACCTCGGAAAAACCTGCCTCGGCGCTGAAGGCGCGGAACGTATTCAGAATGCGCTCCTGGTGGCTCGGGGTGAGGAAGCTCTGCGCCCGTTCCCGCGTGACCTCGTTCAAGGCATCAATGAACAGCACCTTGCCTTTGCGCGCTGCCGGTTTGCGCCGGTTGCACACGACAACACAGGATTCCATCGGCGAGTTGTAGAACAGGTTCGGGCCGAGTCCGATCACGGCTTCGACCCAATCCAGTTCGAGCATCTTGGCGCGCATGGTCTGCTCTTCGTTGCGAAACAGCACGCCATGTGGCCAGAGGATCGCGCAGCGGCCCTTGTCACTCAGGCTGGCCAGGATGTGCTGCTGGAAAGCGTAATCGGCACGGCCTTGCGGCGGCGTGCCGAGGAAGTTGCGGCCCCATTTATCCTGGGACCATGCCTCGCGATCCCATTGCTTGATGGAGTAGGGTGGATTGGCCAGGATCACGTCGAACTTGCGCAGGCGGTCGCCCTCGATGTGTTTGGGATCGGCCAGCGTGTCGCCGCGAATGATCTGGAAATCTTCGACGCCATGCAGAAACAGATTCATCCGGGCGATGCCGGAAGTGATCAGGTTGCGTTCCTGCCCGAAAAGTTTGAGCGTGCGGTATTCGCCGCCGCTGCGCTTGACCTCGGCCAGCGCAGAAATGAGCATGCCGCCGGTGCCGCAGGTGGGGTCGTAAATCGACTCGCCGGCCTGGGGCGCGAGCAGCTGCGTCATCAGGTGCACGACGGTGCGGTTGGTATAGAACTCGGCGGCGGTGTGGCCGGAGTCGTCGGCAAACTTCTTGATCAGATATTCGTAGGCATTGCCCAGCTCATCCTCGGGCACATTGGCAACCGAGAGCGTCTGGGTCGAGAAGTGCTCGATCAGGTTCTTGAGCGTTTCGTCAGGCAGGCGCTCGCGGTTGGTCCACGGCGCATCGCCAAAGATGCCAGCCAGTAGATCGGGGTTGGCGGCTTCGAGCTGGCGCAGGGCGGTCTGAATGGCCATGCCGACATTCTTCGGCGTCTGGCGTACTTCGGACCAGCGCGCAGCTTCGGGGATCTGAAAACGGTGGTTCTCGGCGAAATCGGCATAG
This sequence comes from Rhodocyclaceae bacterium, assembly GCA_016704145.1. Classification (GTDB taxonomy): domain Bacteria; phylum Pseudomonadota; class Gammaproteobacteria; order Burkholderiales; family Rhodocyclaceae; genus Fen-999. The sequence continues at coordinate 16,552 of JADJAS010000005.1, forward strand.
GACAGATCGTTACCGGAATCGGCCAGCGCCGCCTGGTATTCCTCTTCCCAAACATCGGATACGCGCTTGAAAAACAGTAGCGGGAAGATGAACTGCTTGTAGTCGCCAGCGTCGATCAGACCGCGCAGCAGGACGGCGGCACCCCAGAGGTAGGATTCGAGTTCTTGTTGGGTAATCCGGGTGGTCATTGCAGCCAGCCTCCCTCGGTCATTACCTTGGACAGCCGATCTTCAGCCTCCCGGCAGCGGATCAGAGCATCCTTGAATACGGCTATAGCCTCGGGCAGCGGCGGAATATCTTCCTGCAAGGGCGGCAGCACGTAGCGGGAAATGTTGAGCGTCCAGTCCTCAGCCTTGATGTCGTCGAGGCTGACAATTCGCACGGCGTCTTGCACGTCCTCGAATTTCTCGAACCAGCGTTGGATGTCGAGGGCGTGCTCCGGTTCGAGGTAATTCTGTGCCCGGCCCCGCCGGAACAGGCGGGAGGCATCGGCGATCATCACCTTTTTGCGTCGTGCGGCGGGCTTCTTCTTGCGTAGTACGAGAATGCAGGCGGCGAGGCCGGTGCCGTAGAACAGGTTCGGCGCCAGGCCGATGACGCCCTCCACCAGATCCATTTCCAACAGCTTCTGACGAATGCCGCCTTCGGCGCCCTTGCGGAACAGGGCACCCTGCGGCAGAACAACGGCCATGCGTCCTTTGACCTCGGCCATGGACTTGACCATGTGCTGTACCCAGGCGAAGTCGCCGCTGCTGGACGGTGGCAGGCCGGCAAAATTGCGGCCAAACGGATCGTTGATCCATTGCTCTTCGCCCCATTTCTCCAGGGAAAATGGTGGATTGGCGATAACGCAATCGAAGTTGGCAAGGCGGTCACCCTCAAAAAAGGCAGGGCTGCGCAGGGTATCGCCGCGCACGATCTGAAAATCCTCAATGCCATGCAGGAACAGATTCATGCGGGCAATGGACGATGTCGTGAGGTTCTTCTCCTGGCCGAAGAGCTTGCCCCACAAGCGCTTCACATCGCCATGCCGATCTTTCACGTGCTGGACGGCGGCGAGCAGCATGCCGCCCGTTCCGCACGCCGGATCGTAAATGGTCTCGCCCTCACGAGGATCGAGCATCTCGATCATCAGCCGTACCACACTGCGCGGGGTATAGAACTCGCCGGCCTTCTTGTTGGTGGCATCGGCAAATTTCTTGATCAGGTATTCGTAGGCATCACCAAGCAGGTCGGAATCGATGTTGCGATTGCCAAATGAAATTCGCGAGAAGTGCTCGATCAGATCCTTTAGCAGGGCATCGGAAAGGCGATCCTTGTTGGTCCATTGGGCATCGCCGAAGACGCCATAGAGCGTGTCCGGGTTCGCCTTTTCGATTTCGCGCATGGCGCGCTGGAGGGCGTTGCCGACGTTGGTGGCCACGGCACGCACGTCGTTCCAGTGGCAGTCATCCGGGATCTGGAAACGGTGCGACTCCGGGAATAACGCCAGTTCAGCGTCGCCAGTGTCGGCGACAATCTCATCGTACTCCTCGTCCCAGACATCGCAAATTCGCTTGAAAAACAGCAGGGGAAAGATGTAGGTCTTGAAGTCGGCCGCATCGACCGGTCCGCGCAAGATATTGGCGGACTCCCACAGGTGGGATTCGATCTGGTTCAGGGTGATGGTTTCTTGAGACAAAAGCGGCTGACCTGGTTTGAAGTGCGTTGTGCAAATGGAATTATCGTATCAGTGTGGCGCAAAATAGCGGCACTGAGCGCTGGCCGTTGCCAGCGCACCCGAACAATATCGCAGAAAATGGAGGTTGCCATGACGTAGTTACCAATAACTGGGAGCTATGTCATGTCACGTACGTATCGCCGCAAACGGCAGCGTCACGAGTATTACTGGGTGTTGCACGATTGGGATGCTCCGATCTCATACGGCCACTGGATTCAAACCGATCCTCGATCCAAGGCCGGGAAAAAGGCGATTGCCCGATTCCATTCTGATAATGAAGTCACCATGGGCGGGTCTGCACCGCGCTGGTACCGCAAAGTGTCCGACCATCAAATTCGCACGGGCAATGACCGCATGCTGCGGCGCTGGCTAGATGATCCGGAATTCGATCCGGTGTTTCGGACTTGGCACAACCACGACGCGAACTGGAGCTGGTGGTGATCAACCGCCCGGGGCAGGCGGCTGCTGATCGAGAGAATCCGTGGCGACGATGGTCTCGAACTGCTCCAGCACGTCTGGCTGTCGCTGCTTGATGTAGCGCACGACGGCCTTGTTCTTCAGCAGCTTTTTGAGGTAGCACTGGGCGAGGAATAAGTTCAGCACCTCCTCACCCATGGTCTGCTCCATCAGCTTGTATTGCCCCTGTACATTTGCCATTTCTCGCTCCATGCGTGAGATTTGCTCTGGGGTAATGCCGGCCTGCTTCGCTGGTTTCTTGCCATTGACCAGCATGTCGGCGGGCGTGGCCGCAAACAGTGCGTCGGCGTAGGTGGTCGTGAAATTGTTCGCCGAGACCATCAGTTCCACGCACTCGACCTGCCGCAGCGGTTTCATTTGTTTGAGGACACGGGAAACATTGGTCGAGAAATGCCGGTCCTTCAGCAGATCAGCAGCCTCGGGGCTGATGCCGACAACAGTAGGTCGCCTTCTTGTGGATCAAACTGACATCGACGCCCAGCGTCTTGGCCAGTTTGTCGGGGGATACGCCGCGATCGATGGCGCGACTGATCATGTAATGTTCCTGGATCGTCGATACCCGATTGATGCGGGTGTTGTAGGTATAGCTTTCGTCTTCCTTGGCGATCAGGCAGGTTGCCGTGGTGTGGCCGAGCTCGCGAAGCGCAAGTACGCGGATGTGACCATCAAGCAACAGGTATTGTCCTGCCGCCTGATCTTGAGGCAACACGGAGAGCGGCTCAATCAATCCGACTTCACTGATCGAGATCACGATCTGTCGATATTTTCTTGATGTCAGCAGCCCCTCGGGCAACTTCCTTGAGGGAAGCAGGCAATCCAGGGGCACAGAAATGGCGTCCGGTATGAACCCCAAAGCCACCTTGGTCATGCCGGCCCTCCGCCACTCCAGATGCGTTCGGCCAGGTATTTCGGAAGCGTCTCGAGCCCTTCGGCGCGCAGGAGGTTAACGAAATTTTCGTCAGCCAGCAGCTCACGCAGGGCGCCGGCAACGAAGATCAAGCAGTGCTGAGTAAATTCCGCCTTTTTGACCATCTTCCTTTGCCGATCCACTTCAAGCTGATATGTCCGCACCAGCGACGCAGCGGATGTTTCCCCTCGCTTGCGCGGTGTTCCCTTAGAGACGGATCGGCCGAGAGTTCGGCGCCTTTCAATGATGCGCCGCACCTCCATCAATGGCTTCCCACGCAACTGACCGCTCTCATAGGCATCCTGCAGCGCTGCTTGAATTGCCTTGTCGTCGTTGCCGGCGCCGTGGATAGTCAATGCGGCATTGAGCGGAATGTGGCCGCGCTCGACGGCGACCAGCAGGCGTTCCTCGCCTTGTTCGAGCAGGGTCAGCATGCCCTGCACGTAATGAGCCGTTAACCCGGTCTTGGTGGCGATTTCCTTTAGAGAATCGCCCTTTGCGCGAAGCCGGCCAATACTGGCAAGATTCTCCAGTGGTCGTTCCTGCCGGCGAGCGACGTTTTCAACCAGACTCATGAGAAAGGCATCCTCGTCGCTGATGTCGACGACCATGGCCGGAATTTCCTTTTCGCCAAGGTTGCGAAATGCCGTCAGACGGCCTTCCCCAAACACCAACAGATAGCGCTCTTCACCGGCCTCGTTGGTGCGCGGTGTCACCTTGATGGGTTTTTTCAGGCCGACATTCTTGATGTTGCCGACGATGACATTGAACGCCTTGGCGTTTCGGTCGCGCGGATTAAGCACGTCGATCTTGTCGACGGAATCATGCGGATCTCTACTGGCTTGTCTGCGGTGGTCATGCAGCCCTCCTTATTCGCGCTCTTCCGGCCATGCCGTATAGATAGTCGAGGGTTTCGAAGCGATAGCTGTCGAACTCGACGGCGTTTTGTTCGGCCAGATGAATTCGCGTCTGGCCAAAGTCGAGTCGGGGAAGCAGGTAGTAATCGAGCGGCCCCTGATTTTCCGGGTCGAGACGGATGGCGACCGTGATATCAGGCCGAAGGCTGGTATCGAAGCGGATCTTCCAGCGGAGACTGCCGCTGTCGTAGGTATGGCACCGCGCCAATACCAGCGAGACGCTGAACTCGTCATTGACGTGAAGCAGGTCGGTGGCCGGGTCGCGGATCACGTGGCCGCCTATTTTGGCGATCTCGGCTTCTGCTTCAGCGACGATTTTGGGATGCAGTTGGCGAAGGAGATGATTGACTTCCAGATAGCGATAATCCCGGTCGGGGTATAGCCAACCATCTGATAGGCCCGGATCAGGCTTTGGAAGCGATGGGCATAGACAGCGGAAGACGGCATGTCCTCGGTTTCGTTGATGATCAGGCCAGAGAGGTAGCCATGTTTCCGGTATAGCTCTCGGAGTCGCTCGACGAGTTCTTCGTCGGTGTAACGCCGCGCCCGTTCGCGCATGATGCCTTGGGCGGTGTAGAACATCTCTGGAGGCACGATGGGATCGAAAGCACCTTCCTTGCGGATCCACATTTCCGGCGGATTGACGATGCGCGTTTTCTTGAGCTTGAAGGAAATCCGGTTGTAGACGTTGTTGCCAATGTACTTCTCGTTGGTCAGGATCTCCTGCACGGTCGTTCGAGTCCATGGCCGATCAAGATCGGTGCGCACTTGCATTCCGTTCAATCGACCGGCAACGGCGGATTCCGATAGCCCGTCTCGGATAAACCACTGGTAGATCAGATTGACGATGCGTTGTTCGTCTTCCGGCCCGGGCATGAGGATGACGCGGTCCGTCTGCAGGCTCTTGTGCTCACCCCGAGTCAGTTCGCTTTTGATCGAACCGTGCTGGTCGATCAGGACTCGCCGCAGACCATAACCAGAGGGGCCCGCCTTGCCGGTAGCCGAGTTCGATGAGCCGACATTGGCCAGCAAATACCTTGGCCGATAATTCCCGGCTGTATTCGCCGGCCATGGCGCGTTTGACTCCCTTGACGATCGTGGAGACCGGGGAACCGTCATTCTCGAACTGCTCGGCACAGTAGGCGACCTGGATGCCTTTGCGCTTGCAGATGTACTCGTAATAGGCAGACTCGTCGGCGTCCTGGAATCGCCCCAGCGGCTGATGTCATATACCAGGATGATCTGAAAATCGACATTGCCGGCCTGGACATCGTTGATCAGGCGCTGCAGGGCATCACGCCCATCGATGTTGAGGCCGCTTTTCCCCTCATCCGCATAAGTGCGGACAATCTGAATGCCGCGCCGCTCGGCGTATTCCCGAATCTTGTCAGCTTGGTTGTGGGTTGAGTATTGCTGGTGGTCGGTGGACATCCGCACATATTCGGCGGCGCGGAAGATGGATCCTGTATCGGACTCTTGTGGTTGGCGTCAATGTTTTCCATGCCGAGAAGCCTTTGTCCTTGAAATCGAAACGGAGCTCCCGGTTGGCTGCGCGATGATGCATTACAGACCCTGGCAACTCAGGCCCAGAGCGGTGTTTGGACATCAGTAGTAGCGTGCTGAGAACATTCCGTGCAGAAGTTATCAGCGGCAAGTGTTGCGGTCGATAACGATCTCATTTGCAATCACCCGTGATAACGCGTGAATCATCCTGTAGCGCAAGCAATGGCGCTGATCTCGACGATCCACACGTTACCGTTTGCAATTCCTTCGGAGTCGATACGAATGAGTTGGTAGCGGCCTGAGGGCAAAAAGAATTCTGGTTCGCCTGGCAGGGGAACTGCCCACCTTCATTTTTCGAGTCTTGGCATTCCGCTGCCGCTGAAGCTGCCGGTTGCGTTCAGCGTAGTCAGGGTTTTCTTCTCGATATTTCTCCCAGTAGCCAACGTTTGATCCCGCCCAAGCGCGGCGGTACTCGGCGTCGATCTCCCGGTACTTCGTATCGTTCTGGCGCTTGGCTTTCTGCCACCGGCGATGGCGTTCAAGTTGGCATTCGGGTGCCGAGCAGTAGGATTGATTGCGAACTTGAGGACGCGGCGTAAAGTCCTTGCCGCAGGCTGCACACAGTTTCTTGGCCATAGGATGCTCCGTGTTGAGAGGAGCGCGGAACCTACGTGGCCAAACTGGAGAATCAACTGCCAGAATCGCCTCGCCAGGCACGATGGCCGTTTGAGGCGGGAGTCGTCTACGGCGATATCGTCGATGCCGGAATCCAGCGATACAAGGTGGGCACCGATACGCCGAGGTTTGCAGCCACGTCTCTCGGCGGTATTCCATTGGCAAGCAATTTCTTGGCAGACTCAATCTTGCTGTCCGTCATTTGCCGCTTGCGGCCGCCCTTGCGGCCCAGTAGCCGGGCGACATCAAGCCCTGCGCGTGTGCGTTCAGCGGTGAGTTCTCGTTCCATTTCGGCAAGGCTGGCCATGACGTGAAAAAAGAAACGGCCTGACGGCGTTCCAGTGTCAATCGAATCCGTCAGGCTTTTGAAGTGAATCCCTTGCTTTTGCAGATCGGCGACGAGATCGACGAGGTTCTTCACGCTGCGCCCGAGTCGATCGAGTTTCCAGACCACCAGCGTGTCGTCCTTGCGCAGTAATTCCATGGCTCGCGTCAGGCCAGGGCGCTCGGCACGACTCCCGCTGATTTTGTCGTCGAAGATCTTTTCGCATCCGACTTTCGTCAATGCAGCGATCTGTAGATCCAGATTCTGATCTGTGGTCGAAACGCGCGCATAGCCGATCAACATGACAACCCCCAAAATTCTCAAAACTCATAGAAGCATAGCTTATTGAGAATTGTATTTCAAGAGTGGTTTTCGAGAATTGTTTTCCCTTGATTTTGTGCGGCGCTGCGCCTGCCTTGCTACCATTCTCAAAAACCTTCGTTTTCGAGAATCAATCCGGCCTGCCACTGCTCCTTGGCGACACGTGAATCGGCGCACGGCCGTCAATTGACTATTGGAAATCATTTCTATAGTGTACCGACATGACCACGAAGCAGCGATTTCGCAACAACAAGTACCGATTGGAAATTCGCGAACGTGATCACGGCCCGGCACATGTGCATCTGACTGGCGGCGGCTTTGACGTCATTATCGATTTGGTTAGCTTGGCCACCGATGGCGAGTGGCCACGCGGTCTCCGCGAGGAGGTGCTAGCTTGGGTGTCCGCGCACCGCAAAGAGTTGATGGAGGAATGGCAAAAATGGCATCCATGAAACGCCCCCGCCTGAGTGCGGTATTGCCTTTGGCACAATTCCGCCTGAGGCTAACTTTTATTGACGGCAGCGTCTTCACGGTCGATTTCAAGCCGCTGTTCGAAGAGTCGCCCGGGCTGGCTCCTTTGCGTGCAGCAAAGGCTTTTGCCGGTGCCGCATTGACTGACGGTGAGGGGTGGGCAGTGGAATGGTCTGACCTCGATATCCAGATCGGTGCCGACACACTTTGGCTCGATGCCCAGGCGCAAAATGCGCCGGATGAAAACACGCGGATATTTGCCCAGTGGCGTGCGCGCCATGGGCTATCGCTCAATCAAGCTGCTGAAGCACTTGGCATGACAACTCGAACCATGAGCGCCTATGGCACTGGCGCACGGCCAGTGCCACGCTACATTGCGCTTGCCTGCAAAGGATGGGAAGCTGAGCACGAGCAGCCGGCATAGGGCCGCTAATTCGATGCGAAAACCGTCTCCGCATCACTGAACAGATCCGTGGATACACCTGCACTCGAAGCGTATCGCGGAATACTCGGCGCGGAGACAAGCCACTTCAATCGCTTTGTTTTTTCTGTAATATGCTTCGAACTTGAAAACCGGCAACGGGCAACCGTTCGTGAGTTCGAATCTCACCGCCTCCGCCAATAAAAACAAGCACTTACGCAGCATCCGCCGGTATGCAAAGTGCTTGCAGTAAGCAGCAAAAAGCCCCCTTCATCGGGGGCTTTTTCGTTAGGGCCAAAACTCGCCCCGTAAGCACACCATAAGCAGTCAGCCGTAAAGCCACTTAAAGCGCAGCCTTGGCGGCACGGGTGATTCCGTTGAATTTGCGCCACTGGTACAGCTCGATCAGAGCGTTGTTCTCGTTCCAGCCTTTCTCCCCTGCTATTGGCTTCAAGTCCTTCGGCATCATGTTGCCGTGCTGGTCTAGGTACTCCGGCGCGCGTCAAGGTAGTTGTCGCCTCGGTCATGCAGCCAACGGTTGAATATGGTTACCTGGCAAATGCGTCTTTATGACGGAGTCGCGTTCGGGGTTGAGCGTCACGGCGCCGATCGGTGCCCAGTTTCGAGTGTTGCCGGACCCAACGTGCGGGATTGCGTTCGCGGGCCCGAAGGTACAAGTCATGTCGTGCAGCGAGAATGGCATGATCGGTCCCCGGCATGGCGTTGAGCCGGGCTGACGTAGCGAATGCCGCTGTGACGGTGGTTGAAGTTGTACCAGTGCCTGAAATCGGCGGCCCAGATACGCGCTTGGTCGAGGTCGGCAAAGCCCCTGGTGGGGAACTCGGGCCGATACTTGGCGGTACGAAACAGCGACTCGGCATAGGCGTTGTCATCACTGACGCGCGGCCGGGAGTACGATGGCTTGACACCCAGCCAGTTGAGCATCGCCAGCACCGTCGTCGCCTTCAGCGTCGAGCCATTGTCGCCGTGCAGCACGGGCTTGGTGCCAAGGGCGGCGATGCCCTCGGCCAGCGCGGTACGGCGCACCAGATGTGCGGCATGGTCGGCGTGATCGGCGTCATGCACCTCCCAACCCACGATCTTGCGGCTGTACAGGTCCAGGATCAGATACAGGTGGAACCATCGTCCCATCACCTGTGCGGGCAGATAGGTCATGTCCCAGCACCATACTTGGCGCGGTTCGGTGGCGATGTGCGTGGTGGGCGGCCGGCCACCTTGGGCACCTTGGCACGCCCGCGGTGAGCGGTTTGTCCGTGGGCCTTCAGCACGCGGCTGAAGGTGGATTCGCTGGCCAGATAGACACCTTCGTCGGCGAGCATGGGTACGATGCGCGCCGGTGGCACGGCGGCAAAGCGCGGCTCATTAGCCACGGCCAGCAGGTGCGCACGCTCCGCCTCGGAGAGGGCATGACTGGGCGTTGCTCGCACCGCCTGCGGCCGTCCATCACCGCTGACGAGGCCATCGGCGGCCTGCCAGCGCTGGAGGGTACGCAGATCGATGCCGGCAATCTCGCAGGCCGGCCTGAGCCGCGCGCCGGCGGCATGCGCACCATGGATATCTCGGGCCAACGCCTGGCGATCTTCGAGGCCGATCATTCGCCCTCTCCCTTGTTGAAGATCGCCGCGACTTTTTTTGACAGCACCAGCAGCGCGGCTGTCTCGGCCAGGGCCCGGTCCTTGCGCAGCAGCTCTCGTTCCAGCTCCTTGATGCGCTTCTTGTCTTGTCGCGTGGCCTGCGCCTCTTCCGGTTCCGCCAGCGCCGTGGTGGCATTGAGGCGCCACTTGTCCAACTCGGCGGGGTATACGCCATGCTCACGGCACCACGCGTTCTTGCCCGCTTCGCTCATTGCCGCCGTGGTAATCACCGCCTCAAGCCGGGCGCCCGCAGTCCAGGCCCGCCCGAGGGCGGGCCTGGACTGCGCGTCCTCCCGCCAGCGTTCCAATGTCTGCACTGACACTCCAATCTCTTTCGCCAATGCACCTGCATCGGCGCTCTCCGGCGGCAGCAATCGCCCCACCGTCCTGTTCCTGAATGCTTCCCCGTACCGTGCCATCGTCCATCCTTATCGCCCCCAGGTTCAAGATCATATCGGGGCGACAACTATTCTGACGCGGGGGGACTCCCACACCTCCAAGCACTTGCCGGGGCCGGGACGCTTGACCCCGTTCTGCTCGATGCGCTCCACCTTGGGCGCTTCCTCTGCTGGTGTGGTGACCACAGGCTGGGCGGGTGCTTCCATCGCCTTCCAGCCGAAGCGCACTTCGTCGCCGCTCTTATGCACGGTGATTTCCACCAGTTCAGCGGGCACCCCTGCGGCAACACCAGCGCGGCGGGCGTTCTCGCGTTTCGTGTAGGTCTTGGTTTCCATGTCGTTGCTCCTGTGCGTGTTGATGGAGGCACATTGCAGGACAGGTCTCGGAGAAGCGGCAAGCGATATTTGGGCAAGCCGGCAAATGGCAAAAGCGGGCGCTACAGGCGGCGCAGCGCGCTCGCGTGTGGGGTAGCGGCGACCAGCGGTTACAGCGGCCCCTGTCGGCGGCTACGCGGCCCAGCGCCCGAGAGACGTACAGGCGACGTTCGGCGCGGTGCCTTCGTGCTTGTATTGAGTCTGATGAAGTCGGCCTGTAGGCGTGATAAACCCGATTTGCGGGCGTTGCTTGATGCAACCGCTTTGTCACACACTGCGTATGCAGTGATTTTCTAACCCATGCGAAGCGGCCCGATGCCACTGCACCAGCCCCCGGCAGTGTGACCCTGTCGGGGGCTATTCACGACAACGGATGCCCTTCGTCTTAACCTCGTTGAAGCGCTTCGTGACCATCTCGCGCGTGATGTCCTTGAGCGGCTTCTTGAGCCATGCCTCGAAGGTCGTGGTCACATGGCGTTCAATCTCGGCCTTGCTGCTGTCCTTCAAGGGGCGGTCACGCTTGTAGGCGTCGGCCACGTCGCGGAGGGTTACGCGCTGGGCTGCTTCCTTCTTGGCGATGGCGCGCGGGTCAATACCCTTGTCCATCTGGCGCAGCAGTTCGCGCGCTTCGTCGCGGGCCTTGTCGGGTGTCCAGCGCCCATGCGGGCCTATGGACAGGCGGACGGTCTTGCCGCCGATGCGACCTTGGGCGACATAGGTAATCTTGCCTGTCGGGGTGATGCGCAAGCCGAAGCCCTTATCGCGCTCGTCCCAGTGGAACGCCTCTTTGTCGGCTGGCGCTTGCAGGGCATCAATATAGGATTTCGTCAGCTTAGGCATGCTGCACCTCCGCCCGCTTGAGGTAGCGCAGCGCGCACCCTGCCAGCTTCCCGAGGTCGAGATGCTCGCGCCTGTATGTCTCTTGATACAGCGTGCCCACCAGCTCCGGGTCACGCGCTATCGGTTTGGGCAACCACATGGCCGCCGTTTCAACTATCAGGTTGAAGGGGCCGGGGGTGTTCAGCAGTTCAGGCACGCAGCACCACGTATGAAACCAAGCATCGCGCCAAGCGGCAGCGTGTGCTTCGGGCTTCTCTAGTGAATCGAGCGGGCCGACTACGATGTGAAATAGGTCAGCTTTGCCGGTGCTCTGCTGCACCTTGATTCGGGCTGGTCGCAGCTTGCGCAGTGGTGCGCCCGCTTTCGGACGGCGGGCCACTGTGGTTATCATGTTCATGTCGGTTCCTTGTCTGTTAAGGGACGGGCCACGCGGTCGGGACTGTTGGCGCAGTCGCCGGCCGCATCTATTTGGGCGCTAATAAGCAGTTCGTAAGCACACAGCGTAAAGCTACGACAAGTTACAACAAACGGCAAATGCCGCTAAGTGCTTGACCTGCAAAGGTGCCTATGGCTTACAATGGCAGCTTAAATCTGCATAAAGTGCGGTTACGGGAAACTTGAAAACTAGCAAGGATGTAAGTCCTTCCAGGGTTCGAATCCCTGACCCACCGCCAAACACTTGAGCCGGCCATGATGGGGAAAGGGTCGGAATGCTGCGAAGGCTTCCCCGAGGGAGCCCCGCGAACGGCATAGAGAACGGGGGCTCCCTGAACGAGCACTACCCGACTTGAATTACCCGGCCGCTGCCACCATAATGCGGGTTATGGTCGTAATCCCGGCGACCCGGAAGCGTTCTGGACGCGGGTTCGATTCCCGCCACCTCCACCATGGGGGGGTGTACTGGTTTCGACAGGGCGAACAAGGCTAGCAGGCGACCCGAGAGGCGACGGACGTAATCCGCGCAAAACCACAAACGCCAACGATGAGCGTTTCGCACTGGCCGCCTAAAACGGCCTGCTGAGGATGTAGCCATCCAAGAAACAGAATGACTACCGGCGGGAGCTTCGGCTCCCGTCGTCATTTCCGGCTCAGAATTCCTCGCGAACGCGCAGAAAGCGGGCAAAGCGCGGGATGCCGTTCCGGCCGAGTTCCCGATAGCGATAGGTCACCAAGCTGCCGATAGCGGGCGGGTTGCGGCGTTGCATATCCGAGAACCCCGTGCCAAGGGCAAAACGACGGCCATTGGGCATTTCAACGCGCAGCGCGCCTAGACTGCCGGCGTGCTTGCCCTTGCCGGGCTGATGCGCGACCACGCGGGCTTCGGCGTCGAGCCACGGCGTCATCTTCAGCAATGTGGCCGACCGACCCGTTTCGTACCACGCATCGGCCCGATGCAGCATCAATCCCTCTCCGCCACCGCGCACGATCTCGGCAAGTTTGTCGCGCAAGCCCTTTTCATCGGCAACTTTGAACTGATCGACCAAAGTCAGCCATGGCGGCACGCCGCCGATCAGCGATTTCAGTCGCTCCAGCCTTTCGGTGAAAGTGCCCGGCGCCTCCGGCAACTCGAAAACCATGTAGCGTACCAGGCGCCACTCGGCGTCATCTGGCGGATCGCGGCGAACCGTCGCGGAAAGGCGATCGAATGTCCCCCGGCCGACCCAGAGTTCGCCATCGAGCGGCTGTTCAGGCAAGCGCTCGAGGAACCATCCCGGCGCCGGAACCCGATTGCCACTGCGGAAACGCAATTGCCGGCCATCCCAGATCGCGCGAACGCCATCGAGCTTTTCACTGACCCAGTAAGCCGAGACGTTGACCCCGGCACGGTATTGCCGGGCAAGAAGCAGATCGGGCGGCTCCACGGCAACAACCGACAGGGCGGTGCCTAGGAGAAGCAGGAGGATCGACAACAAAAAAGGGCCGCGAAGCGGCCCCTTCTTGGCAGCGAACAACACGGATCGGTTACTCGGCGATGACTGCCACCGTGATGGTTGCGACCACATCTGAGTGCAAGGCAATCTCGATCTGGTTCTCGCCGATCTGCTTCAAAGGGCCTGCCGGCAGCCGCACCGCCGATTTCTCGACCTCGATACCCTGTGCCGCCAATCCCTCGGCGATATCGGCATTGCCGACGGAGCCGAACAAACGACCGTCCACACCCGCCTTGCGGGCAAGCTGAAGTATCAGGCCTTCAAGCTTCGCGGCGACGCCTTGCGCGGCAAGCAACTTTTCGCCCTGAACCTTTTCGAGTTCCGCACGCCTTGCTTCGAAGACCTTCTTGTTCTCCTCGGTGGCGCGCTTTGCCTTGCCCAGCGGAATCAGAAAGTTCCGGGCGTAGCCATCCTTGACCTTGACGATGTCACCAAGGCCACCGAGGTTCACCACTTTTTCCATCAGAATCACTTGCATGGCGAATCTCCTCAGTGCAGGTCGGTGTATGGCATTAGCGCCAGATAGCGCGCGCGTTTGATTGCCGTGGACAACTGGCGTTGATAGCCGGTCTTGGTGCCGGTGATGCGGGCGGGCATGATCTTGCCGTTTTCGGTGATGAAATCCTTCAACAGATCGACGTCCTTGTAGTCGATCTCCTCGATCTTCTCGGCGGAGAAGCGGCAGAACTTGCGACGCTTGAACAGGCTACGGCCCTTGTCGTCCTTCTTCTTGCCAGCCATCTTGCTCTTTGGTTTGAATGCCATTTTCGTTTCCTTCCTGAAATTCGATATCCTTCACATGCAGCACGGGCGTTCGGTTCTTGAGGCTTCTCGCCGCTAGGAATCCCTTTACCGTCAGTCGATCGCCGAGTTTCGCGACATTCAGCAGGCCGGCCGGTGCACCAAGTGCGACACAGGCAATCTCGCAATCCACCTGCCTCTCCGCGCCAGCCTCTTCCTGTGTTGATTGATGGCGAAGACTGAATTCGAGAACCGGGATGCCGGCGGGTGTCTGCCGCAACGCGCCACGAGCCAGTAGCCGACCGGACAATTCGATCCGGTTGCCCTTTGCCGGATCATCACGAAGCAGCGGCTGCCTCCGGCTTGGTTTCAGCGGGTGCCGCCGTCAACGACCGGGCCTTCTCCTCCTTCATCATCGGCGAGGGCGTACTCACGGCCTTGTTCATCTTGACCGTCAGGTGGCGCAGCACCGCATCATTGAATTTGAAGGAATTCTCGAGTTCGCCAAGCGTCGCGCCATCACACTCGATGTTCATCAGCACATAGTGAGCCTTGTGGATCTTCTGGATCGGATAGGCCAACTGGCGACGACCCCAGTCTTCCAGGCGGTGGATTGCCCCGTTACGCCCGGTGACAAGCGTCCGGTAACGTTCGATCATGGCCGGAACCTGCTCGGACTGATCGGGATGGACGATAAACACGATTTCGTAGTGCCGCATGTAATCTCCTTTTGGATAAAGCCCCCCCGCATGCGCGCCGGGTGAAGCAAGGTTGCTAAAGGGGCAGGATTTTACCGTTTCGTCGCGGCAACATCAAGGCCGGCAACAGATTCTTTTGTCGGCCTGCCCGCACTCATCGTCCGCTCTGGTTCGTCGATAATTATCCGATCAACTTGGGTAAAGCAACGCCGGCAAACATGATCATCATCGAAAGGCCCTATGCGGACCTGGACAGCTGGGTGGCTTACCTCAGCCATGTTCAGCCGCCCGTGTTGCGCCATACCGTTCAGGAATTGGAACAACTGCGCGCCAATGCCGAACGCGTCAATGGCAGGGTGCTGTCGTCCATCATCCTGCAGGACCCGATGATGACCCTGCGAGTGCTCGCCTACATCGAGAGCCACCGCCGGAAAAGCCAGAATGCCGACATTACCACCATCGAACGTGCGCTGATGATGATCGGCATCGATCCCTTCTTCCGGGAATTCGAGTTCCTGCCGCTAGTCGAGGATAGCCTGAAGCCCCATCCCCAGGCCTTGCTCGGACTGCTCAAGGTCATTGGCCGGGCGCGCCACGCCTGTCATTGGGCCAGGGAATGGGCGGTCATCAGACATGACCTTGACGTCGACGAAATCACCGTCGCCACCTTGCTGCACGATATTGCGGAAATCCTGATGTGGTGCTTCGCGCCGAGTCTTGCGTTGCAAGTCAGGGATCAACAGACGAAGGACCGAACATTGCGCAGCAACGTCGTCCAGCAGGAAGTCTATAATGTTCAACTCCACAAGCTGCAACTCGCCCTGGCAAGAGCCTGGCACCTACCGCAACTGCTGACCGCGCTGATGGACAGGGCAAAAGCCGATCACCCTCGCGTGCGTAACGTCACGCTGGCCGTGGATCTTGCCCGACACTCCTCCAATGGATGGGACGACCCGGCCCTGCCCGACGATTTCGCGGCAATCGAGAATCTTCTGCACATCAGCCATGAGTCACTGTTGCGCAAGCTGGGACTCGATATCGCCGGCGGCTCCGCTGGCAAAGAGCGTGGATCAGGCAGCGAACCGATAATACAATGATACTTCCGCCAGTTTGGTCAAGCCCTCGTAGCTCAGTGGATAGAGCGACCGCCTCCTAAGCGGTAGGTCGCAGGTTCGATTCCTGCCTTGGGCGCCAATGAATTCATGTGCTATGGCCTCATCACGACCTGCTCCGGCGCCTATGACTTTGGTGATATTCCACGGGCATTCCAATTTGGGTATACTCGGACCGATGGATCGTCCTCCCAATCCCCGCGGCGAATCGCCGGCAGTTGTCGCCGCGGTTGTCATCGCCGCAATTCTGTTTGCTTGGGTTGTGTTATGGCTGTTCGTCTAGCCAACAAACAGCCGGTCACCCGATAACCGGCCGCGTCGCACGCCGGCGGGTTACTTGACGCGCGTAAGGTGGGGGCGGCCTGGCGACGGAGTCTCGGGAGGCTCGTCATCCACCTCCGAGGCATCTGGAGGCTCCTTTACCAGCGCTTTCGATGCAGCAGCAGGCTCCGCCGCCACTTCGAAAGCCATGCCCTGGCCGTTCTCCTTGGCATAAATCGCCGCCACGGCATCGAGCGGCACGATCACCGGGAAAGCCACGCCGTTGAAGCGCGCCTGGAAGGTAATCTCTTCGTTGCCCATCAATAATTGATTGGCCGCGTCCGTACCAATGTTAAGGACAATCTGCCCATCACGAACGAATTCGCGTGGCACACGCGTATGTGCGCCCACCACCACGTTCATATAGGGTGTGAACCCCTGATCGACGCACCATTCGAAAATGGCACGCACGAAGTACGGCTTGGTGGACACCATGGAGCGCCGATCGAGGCGCGCCGTTACCGGCGCATCACTTTCTCGGAGGGCGTCAGCGCATCGATGAAGCCTTGCCTGGAAAAAATCCGCTCAGCATACTTCATCAGGGCCGCTGCCGTCTTCGGCAACTCGATGCCGTAATGGTCAAGTCGCCAGAGCAACGGGGCCAGGGCGACGTCGAGCATCGAGAAGTCCTCGCCGAGCATGTGCTTCTGCTTGACGAACATCGGCGCAAGCTCGGTCAGGCGGTCACGCATGTGCGCTCGCGACTTGTCCGCCGACTTGAGGTTTTTCTCAAGCGCCTCGATGTGGCTGAATAGTTCCTGTTCCATGGTAAACAGCAACTGCCGCGCCCGCGCTCGCGTCTGCGGGTCGGGCGGCATCAGTTGCGGATGTGGGAAACGCTCATCGATATACTCGTTGATGATATTGGCCTCGTATAGTACGAGGTCGCGATCAACCAACACCGGAACGCGGTTGTACGGATTGATGACGGCAATGTCTTCCGGCTTGTTGAATAGGTCGACATCGATCACCTGGAAATCCATCTGCTTTTCGTACAAAACGATCCGACAGCGATGGCTGAACGGGCAGGTGGTGCCCGAGTACAGGTTCATCATGGCACTCGTACCCCACGAATAGTCGGCGTCGCGCACCACCTTGCGAACCAGTGGCGCGCTGACTTCTCGATGCCCCATGTGCAGCATTCTCTTTCGACCGGTTAGTGGATGTCTTTCCAGTATTCGCGTTTCAGCGCATACGAAAAGACGAATAGAACCGAAAGCGCAATCAGCACCGCAACGCCAAGGCTCTTGCGGTACTCGCTCATCGGTTCGCTCATGTACTTCAGGTAGCCCACCAGATCAGCCACCAAGGCATCGTACTCCTCCGCCTTCAGCTTGCCCGGCCTGGCCAGCTTCAAGTGATGATCATCGCCCATCACCTGTTCGCCCTGCAACTCCCAAAGTACGTGCGGCATGCCGACATTCTCGAACACGACATTATTCCAGCCCGTGGGACGGGAATCGTCGCGGTAGAACGTCCGCAGATAAGTGTACAGCCAATCCGCCCCCGATCCAAACTCGGACGCGCGTGCGCGGGCAATCACCGTCAGATCAGGGGGGGCAACGCCGAACCACGCCTTTGCTTCGTCGCGCTGCAAAGCGATTCTCATCAACTCCCCCACCTTGTCTGCCGTAAACATCAGTTTTTCCCTGATCTGGTCATCCGAGAGACCGACGTCGCGCAGACGGTTATAGCGCATGTAGGATGCCGAATGACAATTGAGGCAATAATTGATGAACAGCTTGGCGCCGTTCTGCAGCGCATGCATGTCGTTGGAACGATCGGGGGCCCTGTCGAGGCGCAACTGCGCGTCGGCCGCAAGAGCCAGGGCCGGCGCCATGAGCAGGATCGCGAGCCACTTCATCATTTTGCAGTCACCCGCTCCGGTTCGGGCTGGCATTTGTCCAGCTTCGACCAAATCGGCATGGTCAGGAAGAACGCGAAGTAAATAACCGTGCAGATCTGCGAAACCAGGGTGCGACCCGGCGTCGGCGCCAGCACGCCGAGATAACCGAGGATGAAGAAGCAGACGACCCAGATGGCCAGGAAAGTCTTGAAGATCGGGCCACGGTAGCGAATCGACTTCACCGGGCTGCGGTCCAGCCATGGCAGGAAGAAGAAGATCACCACGCCCGCCCCCATGGCGACGACTCCCCAGAACTTGGCGTCGATGCCGAACAGGGGATGGGTTACCGCGCGAAGCAGGGAATAGAACGGCGTGAAATACCAGACCGGCGCAATGTGCGGCGGCGTCTTCAAGGGGTCGGCCGGGAAGAAGTTGTTGTATTCCAGGAAGTAGCCCCCGCCCTCCGGCATGAAGAAGACGACCACGGCAAACAGGAACAGGAAGCCCACGACGCCGACGATGTCCTTTACCGTGTAGTACGGGTGGAAGGGAATGCCGTCGACTGGGATGCCGCGCTCGTCTTTCTTCTTCTTGATGTCGACGCCATCCGGGTTGTTGGAGCCGACTTCGTGCAGCGCGATCAGGTGCACGACGACCAGCGCCGGCAGGATCAGCACCGGCAGCAAGTAATGCAGCGAGAAGAAACGGTTCAGCGTCGCATCGCCGATCACGTAGTCGCCGCGCAGCCAGAGCGACAGATCGGGGCCGATGAAGGGAATCGCCGAGAACAGATTGACGATCACCTGGGCACCCCAATAGGACATCTGCCCCCACGGCAGCAGATAGCCAAAAAAGGCCGTTGCCATCAGGACGAGGAAGATCACCACGCCGACCAGCCAGATCAGTTCCCTGGGCTTGCGATAGGAGCCGTACAGCAGGCCACGGAACATGTGTAGGTAGACGACGATGAAGAAGGCCGAGGCGCCGGTGGAATGCAGGTAGCGAATCAGCCAGCCCCAGGGCACGTCGCGCATGATGTATTCGACGCTGGCAAAAGCCACCGGCACGCCAGAAGCATTCAGGGAAGCATCCGGCTTGTAGTGCATGACCAGAAATACGCCGGTAACGATCTGGATGACCAGCACCAACAGCGCCAGGGAACCGAAGAAATACCAGAAGTTGAAATTCTTCGGAGCGTAATACTCGGACAGGTGCCGCCGCCACATCGCCGTCGCCGGGAAACGGGCATCCACCCATTCCAGGAGACTGCCCAGTCTCGTTCCATCCGACTTGAACTTGTCCAGATCGCCGGCGGCCATGGCTCACGCCCCCTTGGTATCTTCGCCGATGACGATCTTGGCGTCGCCGACATACCTGTGTGGCGGAACCTCCAGATTGTCGGGCGCCGGCTTGCTCTTGTAGACACGTCCGGCCAGATCGAAGGTGGAGCCGTGACACGGGCAAAGGAAACCACCCGGCCAATCCACGGCTATGCCGGATTCCGCGCCGGCCTTGAATTTGTCGGTGGGCGAGCATCCCAGATGCGTACAAATGCCGACCGCGACCAGATATTCCGGCTTGATCGAGCGGTGGGCATTCTTGCAGTACTCCGGTTGCATCGGCTTGTCGGATTTCGGGTCGGCCAGCAGGTCATCCAGCTTGGCCAGTTGATCGAGCATCTCCGTGGTGCGACGAATGATCCATACCGGCTTGCCGCGCCACTCGACGGTCATCATTTCGCCCGGCGACAGTTGGCCGATATCCGCCTCGACGGGAGCGCCGGCCGACTTCGCACGTTCCGACGGCATCCAACTGGCGACGAAAGGTACGGCGGCGACCACGCCAGCGACACCGCCTGCCGTCGCCGTGGCGACCAGCAGACGACGACGCCCGCAATCGACTTTCTCGTCACAACTCATGGGGTTATTCGGAACATGGAGACGGCAAGCAACAGAAGGCGCCGAATTATACCGAAACCGGCTTGCCGAAAAAAGCCCGGATTCTGATCAAGAACGAAGAATTTGCACCATTATGGTGCAAATTTCACCTATTTCCCCACCTCAATAGTCGCGCCTTTCGATGAACGCTTGCGCAACCGTCGCCGCATCCGAATACTCGAGTTCTCCACCGACCGGAAGCCCGCGCGCGATTCGGCTGACTTTGAGACCACGGGCGCGCAGCATCTCGGCGAGATAATGGGCGGTCGCCTCGCCTTCGTTGGTGAAATTGGTGGCCAGCACGACTTCTCGTACCGCGCCATCGTTGGCCCTTGCCAGAAGGCGATCGAAAGCCAGTTCCCGGGGACCGATGCCATCGAGCGGCGACAACCGTCCCATCAGAACGTAGTAGAGGCCGTTGAAGGCGTGCGTCTGCTCCATGGTGTTGAGATCGACGGGCATTTCCACGACGCACAGGAGCGAGGAATCTCGCCTGGGCGAAAGGCAGCGGTCGCAGACGACATCCTCGGTAAAGGTATTGCAACGGGCGCACCGCCGAAGCGTCTTCAGCGCGTGATCCAGCGCCGAGGCAAGCCGACCCGCACCGCCGGGATCGCGCTGCAACAAATGATAGGCCATGCGCTGGGCCGATTTGGGTCCGACCCCAGGCAGGCAGCGCAGCGCCTCGATGAGTTCGTCGAGGCTGGATGGAGCACTCACGTCAGGTCAGAACGGCAGTTTCATGCCTGGCGGCAGGTTGAGCCCGACGGTGAAACCGCTCATCTTTTCCTGGGTGGTCTGTTCGGCGCGGCGGTTGGCGTCGTTGAGCGCGGCGGCGACGAGGTCCTCGAGCATCTCCTTGTCGTCCAAGACGGAGGGATCGATGGTGACGCGCTTGACGTCATGCTTGCAGGTCATGACGATCTTGACCATGCCGGCGCCGGATTGTCCCTCCACTTCGAGGCTGTTCAATTCCTCCTGCGCCTTCAGCATGTTCTGCTGCATCTGCTGGGCCTGCTTCATCAGGTTGGCCATGCCGCCCTTGTTCAACATCGCTTGGACTCCTATACAGGTTTGATGGTCGATTCGTCGATACTGGCGCCAAACTCGTCCCGGACATCGCGGATGAAAGGGTCGCCCTCGATGGCCGCCACGGCCTTCTCCTGGCGATCGCGCTTCTCGTTGCGGTTGCGCTCGGCCGGGGTCGGGGTTTCGGCCTCGCCCAGGACAACGCTCAACCTGACAGCCTTGCCCAGCTGGGCCTGCAATTCGGCCTGAAGCTTGTCCTGTGGAGCTTTGGTGTTGAGCAGCGACTTACGCGCGGGCGGCAGGCGCAGCGTCACCTGCGTCTCGGCCATTTCGGCCAGTTCACAATGCTGGGCCAACTGTCGGGTGAGTCCGGACAGGGACATGCGGCCGACGAGATCGTGCCAGTCCGCCCCGGCTTTCGGCCGCGCGGGCGAGGACGCCGGCGCCAAAGTCAGCTCTGGCGACACGCCGCCATTTGATGGTGTGGCAGCCGGGGCCGCCGTGATCGATGCCGTGGGCGCTGCTGCCCTCGAACGGCCGCTTCCTGCCGGAACATTGTCGGGCCGGAAGGCAAACAGACGCAACAGCGTCATGGTGAAACCGGCAAACTCGTCGGGTGCCAAGCCGAGATCGTCGCGGCCGTGAATGGCGATCTGATAACACAATTGCAGGAACTCGGCGTCGAACGCCTCGGCATGGGGCGCCAGCCGCGCCCGCTCGGCGTCGTCGGCCAGCGCCTTCGGCGCGAACTGTGACAGGGCGATGCGATGGAAGAGCGTGGCCAGTTCCTGAAGCGCCGATTCGAACGAGAGGCTGCGCTCGTCCATGGCGTCCGCCACGGCCAGCATGGCCTGCACATCGCTCGCCTTCAGGCCGTCGAGGATGGCGAACAGGTAATCGTCGCCGACCGTGCCCAGCATGTCGCGCACGCCGGCCTCCTCCACCTTGCCGGCGCCATGGGCGATGGCCTGGTCGAGCAGCGAGAGCGCGTCGCGCATGCTGCCGGCGGCAGCCTTGGCGAGATGGCGCAAGGCGGATGGTTCGAAGGGCACTCCCTCCTCGCCCAGCACGTGGCTCAGGTGATCGACGATATGCCCGGGCGGCATCTGCTTGAGATTGAATTGCAGGCAGCGCGACAGCACCGTGACCGGAACCTTTTGCGGATCGGTGGTGGCAAGGATGAACTTGATGTGCTCGGGCGGCTCCTCCAGCGTCTTCAACATGGCATTGAACGCGCTGTTGGAAAGCATATGCACTTCGTCGATGACGAAGACCTTGAAGCGCCCGCGCGTTGGTGCATACACCGCGTTGTCGAGTAGTTCGCGCATCTGGTCGACCTTGGTGTTGGTCGCTGCATCGACCTCGATGAGGTCGACGAAGCGGCCAACATCGATTTCCTGGCACGACGAACACGTGCCGCAGGGTGTGGCGGTGATGCCGGTCTCGCAGTTGAGCGCCTTGGCGACGATGCGCGCCAGCGTGGTCTTGCCGACGCCGCGCGTGCCGGTGAACAGATAGGCGTGATGCAGCCGCTGTTGTTCCAGCGCGTGCGTCAGCGCCCGCACGACATGCTCCTGTCCCACCAGCGTGGCGAAGGATTTCGGACGCCACTTGCGGGCGAGGACCTGATAACTCATGGCGGGGAATTGTAAACGCAAACGGGACGCTCCCTCGGGAAGCGTCCCGTCATCGACCACGCTCGACGAGACGTCAGCCCTTCGCGGGCGGTGGCGGGGGCGGCATGCCGCCCCCGCGCCGCATGGTTCCGTGATGAGGTCCCATGTGGCCCATGCGTGCCGCATGGATGTCGGCAACCCGCTTCTGATCGGCCGACAGGGTGTCGTACATTTGCTTGAACGCGGCATGCACCGACTCCATGGTCGCCACGCGCTGCTTCATGATATCGATCATGCGCGCCATGCGCTCGGGCGCGGCAAGGCTCAGGTCCTGGGCGTTGTCGCGCATCGCCTGTATGCCCTTGCCCGCCTCGGCCTTGACCTTGTCGGCAAACGCCAGCCACAGAGGCTCTTGCTGCGGCGTCAGTTTGAGATCGGCCTTCAGGCGATTCAGGTGTTGTTCGGCACGCGCGCCGGGATCGGCTTTCATGCCGCGCATGCCGCCGCCCATCATGCCCATAGGGCCGTCGCAGTAGCCGCCACCGGGCTGCGCCACCGCCCACGATCCGAGGCCCGCCAGGCCGATGGCCGCCATGGCGAGGACGATCTTCTTGCTCGATTTCATTGCTTTCTCCTGTTGAGATGCCTTGATGGCCTGCGCATTCCAGCGCCAGGAGGTAACCCGGATGTGTCGCACCACCCCACATTTGTAAGCGGATGTTGCCAAAGGCGAACTCCAATGGCGGAATAACGGGAAAAAGGAAAGGGTGGCGAGCCTGACCCCCGGCACTTGCGGACATCGGCTGTGGCTGCTTCCTTCCGGACCTGACCAGGTTCACCGCGCCACAATGCGGGGAGACCCGCCACAACGCATTCTACCCCACGAGGAAGTCACGAACGATGCTGATTTGATCGGGCTGCATCAGCACCGGCGCGTGACCGACGCCCGGGATTTCCACCACGCTGGCTCGCGGGCCACGGCCAGCCATCTGCCTCGCGGTCTCGACGGTCAACAGGTCGGACTCGGCCCCGCGCACGAGCAGGGTCGGACAGCGGATCGCCTCGTAGAGCGGCCACAATTCGATATCCTTGCCCTCGCCCATCGCCGCCCGGAAGGGCTCGGCGATGCCCGGGTCGTAGGCCATCTCCCAGGGGCCGTCGGCCGATTGGCGCAACGCATGCACGGTCAAGTGGCGCCATTCCCGATCGCTCAACGCGCCGAATGGCGCTGAAACCACGCGCAGGAATGCCTCGGCCTGCTCAACGGAGGCAAAACGCGGCGCCTTGCCGACGTACTCGCCGATGCGGGCGATCGACGCCGCCGTGATGACTGGACCGACATCGTTGAGCACCAGCCGGGAGATCGGCGTGTCCTGCTGGGCGGCGAGCGCCATGCCGATCAGGCCGCCCATGGACGTGCCGACCCAATGCACCGTCTCGGCATCGACGCGCGCCAGCAGCGTCACCATGTCGGCGCAGTATTGGGGAATGGCGTAATAGGTCTTGTCGCGCAGCCACGCGCTCCTGCCGCGACCGACGACATCGGGACAGACGACGCGGTATTCGTCGGCCAGCGCCTGCGCGAGAAAATCGAAGTCGCGGCCGCAGCGCGTCAGGCCGTGCACGCAGACCAGCAGCTTGCGGTTCGCGGGGTCGCCCCACTCGACATAGGCCATGTCGTGCAGCCCTGCCGGGCTCAGGCATTGAACGGTCTTCTGGCGCATTGCCATGGCATGACTCCTCCTTCCGCCAGTCTATCAGCGGCCGTGCCAGTACCGGCGGCGTTCCGCACGCTCGGCGGCGACCGAGATATCTTCGCGGCCGAAACGCAGGGTCAGTGCGCCCTCGGCATCCGTGCGGCGTGTCGCCGCGCCTGACGCTTGCAGGCGCTCGACCACGTCGGGTGCCGGATGGCCGAAGCGGTTGCGATAGCCGGCCGAAATCAAAGTCAGCCTTGGCGACACGCCGGCCAGAAACTCCGCCGATGACGAACTGCGGCTACCGTGATGCGGCGGCAGCATTACGTCCGTGGCCAGCCGGTCGCCGTGTCGTGCCAGCAATGCCGCCTCGTCCTTGGCCTCGATATCGCCGGTCAGCAGTAGCGCGCCAGCGGGCGCCGACACCTTCAAGACGCAGGAGAGTGCGTTGCTCTTGCGCACCGATGCGTAGTCCGCCTCGCGCGGATGCAGGATCTCGAACCGGACGCCATCCCATTCCCATGCCTCGCCATCCACACAACGGCGATGCGGCACCGGTGATGTCAGGAGCGGGTGCGCCGATGGCACGGAGGAGCGCAGCAGCCCGGTCGGCACCGCGTCGAGGACGGCCTGGGCCCCGCCCTCGTGGTCCTTGTCCTGATGGCTGACCATCAACGTATCGAGCTTGCCGACGCCGATCGCGCGCAGGTAGGGCACGATGATGCGGCTGCCGCTGTTGGCGTCGGCGGAATATGCAGGCCCGGCGTCGTAGAGCAGATCGTGATGCGCGGTCTGCACATGCATGGCCAGCCCCTGACCAACGTCGAGCATGCGCACCAAAAATTCGCCCGGCGCCGGTCGTGCTACCGGCGTCGTCACCAGCGGCACCAAGGCGATGGCGCCCACCCAGCGCGCCGGGAAACCGCGCGGCATCAGCAGCCAGCCGACGCCCGCCACGCCCAGCGCCACCGCCCATGCGGGAGGCGCCTGCTGCTGCCACATCGCCCAGCCTGAAGCAGACAGCCCGTAAAGCAGCTTCATTAGCCATTCCGTGAGCCAGTGGGCAAGCCAAAGGAACGGCTCACCCAGTGGCAGGGCGCCGACCAGGGCGAGCGGTGTCACCAGCAGGCTCACGACGGGGATGGCGATAGCGTTGGCGATCGGCGATACCAGCGAGAATTGCTGGAACAAGGCGAGCAGCGCCGGCATCATGCCGATGGTCACCGCCCACTGCGCCCGGCCCCAGGTCGCCAGCCAATGGGATTCGCCGAGACGCCCCGCACCGACGTAGAACAGCAGCCCGACCGCGCCAAACGACAGCCAGAAGCCGGCGGCCAGCACCGCCCAGGGATCGATCAGCAGCACCACCAGCAAGGCCAGCGCCAGCACCCGGCTGATGGCCGCCGTGCGGCCGGTCCACACTGCCAGCGCCACCACCGCCAGCATATAGAGCGTCCGCTGTGCCGGCACGGCAAAGCCGGCCAGCAGGCAGTAGATCAGCGCGGCGAGAAAGCCCACCGCCGCCGCAACCTTCTGGGCCGGCAACTGCAGCATCAGCCAGGACGAGCGGCGCCATCCCCGGTTGGCCAGCCATGCCGCCAACCCGGCAACCATGGTCACGTGGAGCCCGGACACGCTGAGTAGATGCGTGACGCCGGTACGCGCGAACACATGCCAAAGTTCCGGCGCAATGGCCTGCTGATCGCCAATCGCCAGCGCCACCAGGATACCGGCATAAGGCGCCTCACCGAGCGCGCGCTGAAAATGGCCGCGGATAGTCTGTCGCCAGCGCTCGATGAGATACCCCGGCGCAACGACGAGCTCCGTCTGCCGCTGGTTGCCGTCGGCCTTGCGCACGTAACCGGTTGCCCGGATGCCGCGCTCGAACAGCCATGCCTCGTAATCGAAGCCATGCGGATTCATGTTGCCGTGCGGCCGCTTGAGCCGGACCGTCAGCTGCCAGCGCTCGCCGGCCCGGATAATCGGCAAGTGATGAAATTCGTCGTCGTCCTGTGGTCGCCACCCCCGGTACCAGGACAGCGATATCCGCTTCGGCACGGCCAGGCTCGAATGCTCGACATCGAAATCGAAGCGCACGCCGTTCTCGAATCGCTGCGGCAATCCCGCCACCGCGCCGACGATTGCAATGTCTCGTCCTTCGTTGTCGCTGGGCAAGTGGTCGGCGAGCCGATGTGTCGCCCAACCGCCGGCCCAGCACCAGCCGATCAACACCGCGCCGGGGATCGCCAGCCATGGCCGGCGTCTGGCCGCGGCCAGCAGCGCCAGCCCGCCCAGGCAAGCGGCGCCAAGACTCGACACGCCGGGCAATTCGGGCTGGAACTGCAAGACGAGGATGCCGGCGGCGACGGCGAGGATGGCGAAACGCATGGCAAGGGCGATTAGAGCAGAAGCCGGTAGAATTCCCCAATGCGCAGGCACTTGCGGAAATTTCTGCCGGACCACGACGCCATCCGCAACAGCCGCTGGCTGGCACCCTTCGAATCGACGCTGCTGCATCCCCGCCTGTGGCACCTCAACCGCCATTCCGCGGCCGGCGCCGTCGCCGTCGGCATGTTCTGCGGCCTGATTCCCGGCCCGTTCCAGATGCTCGGCGCCGCCATCTGCGCGGTGATCTTCAAGGTCAATCTGCCCTTGGCGCTGTTCAGCACCCTCTATACCAATCCCGTGACCATCGTACCGCTCTATGTCGTCGCCTTTGCCATCGGCAAGTTCGCGCTGGGGCTGTTCGGATGGGCGGACGGCGCCATGTTCGTCACGCCACCCGAATATGGCGATGCCGGTCTGATCGCCTGGGTCGAGGATCTGGGCGACTGGGTGCTCCACCTTGGCAAACCGCTGATGGTCGGCCTGGTGCTGCTGGCCTCGTTGCTCGCCATCGCCGGCTATCTGGCGACCCGCTTCGCCTATCGAATCTATCTTGTCCGCGCCTGGCGCCATCGCGCCGCGCGCCGTCATCACCCGAAGGATTCCGCATGATGCTGCCCTACTGCCTGGTCAAACCGTTCGTTTTCGCCCTCGACCCCGAAACCGCCCACGAACTGACACTGGCCGGACTTGCCGCCCTGCAGAAGACTGGCGTGTTGCCCGCCTACCGGCCACTGCGCGCCTCGCCGGTCACGGTGATGGGGCTGGAATTTCCCAACCGTGTCGGCCTGGCCGCCGGCCTCGACAAGAACGGCGAAATCATCGACGCACTGGCCACCTGGGGCTTCGGCTTCATCGAAGTCGGCACCGTCACGCCGCGCCCGCAGCCCGGCAATCCGCGGCCGCGGTTGTTCCGGCTGCCCGAGGCGCAAGGCATCATCAACCGCATGGGCTTCAACAACCGCGGCGTCGACACCCTAGTCGCCAACGTCCGGACCGCCAGGTTCAAGGGCATTCTCGGCATCAATATCGGCAAGAACTTCGACACGCCGATCGAAAAAGCCGCCGACGACTACCTCGCCTGCCTGGACAAGGTTTATGCCCTCGCCAGCTACGTGGCCGTGAATATCTCCAGCCCCAACACCAAGAACCTGCGGCAATTGCAGGGCGAATCGGAGCTGGACGCCCTGCTCGGCGCACTCAGGACTCGCCAGACCGAACTGGCCGACAAGCACGGCCACTACGTACCGATGGCGTTGAAGATCGCGCCCGACCTCGACGAGGCGCAGATCGTCAACATCGCCGATGCCCTGCGCCGCCACCGCCTCGACGGCGTCATCGCCACCAACACCACGCTCGCGCGCGAGGGCGTCGAACACCTCAAGCATGGCAACCAGGCCGGCGGCCTCTCCGGCGCGCCGCTATTCGAGCGTTCGACCGGCGTGCTGCGACGGCTGACTTTGGCGCTGGCCGGCGAACTGCCCGTGATCGCCGCCGGCGGCATCGTGGACGGCGGGAAGGCAAAAGCCAAGCTCGACGCCGGCGCGGCGCTGGTGCAGATCTACTCGGGCCTCGTGTACAAGGGGCCTGATCTAGTCGGCGAGTGCATCGGCGCCACCGCCGGCCACAACAAATAGACGCGAGCGATACATGGTTGTCTAATAAACCACCAGCAGCGATAATCCGCCACTTGTCGTCCGGTTGGCACCCGCTGGCTGGAGGCTCAATCGCATATGGCCAGCTATCTTTTCATCGTTCTCGGCGCGGCGCTCGTCAATAACGTCGTCTTCGTCCGCATCCTCGGACTGTGCCCGTTCATGGGCGTCTCCAAGAAGCTCGAGACCGCCATCGGCATGGGCTTCGCCACAACCTTCGTGCTGACGCTGGCTTGTGGCACCAGCTACTTCATCGACACTTGGCTGCTGGTGCCCTACGAACTGATTTATCTGCGCACGCTGGCCTTCATCGTCACCATCGCCTCCATCGTCCAGCTGACCGAGCTGATCATCGAAAAAACCAGCCCGGTGCTGCATCAGGTGCTGGGCATCTACCTGCCCCTGATCACCACCAACTGCGCGGTGCTCGGCGTGCCGCTGCTCAACATCGGCATGCGCCACGACATGCTCGAATCGATGGTGTTCGGCCTCGGCGCGGCGGCGGGCTTCACGCTGGCCCTCATTCTCTTCGCCGGCATCCGCGAGCGTCTCGAGGGCGCCGACGTGCCGGTGCATTTTCGCGGCACCGCGATCGCCATGATCACGGCCGGCATCATGAGCCTGGCTTTCCTGGGCTTCGCCGGCCTGGACAAGTACAAGTGATCACCGCCTTGCTCGTCATGGCGCTGGGCGCCGTGCTGCTCGGGGCGGCGCTCGGCTACGCCGCGGTCAAGTTCCGCGTCGAGGGCGATCCGCTGGTCGAGAAAATCGATGGCATCCTGCCCCAGACCCAGTGCGGCCAGTGCGGCTACCCGGGCTGTCGCCCCTATGCCCAGGCCATCGCCAACGGCGACGCCGACATCAATTGCTGCCCGCCGGGCGGTGAAGATGGCATCCGCAAGCTCGCCGACCTGCTCGGCCGCGAATTCAAGCCGCTTTCGGGCGAGCATGGCGTCGAAAAACCCAAGAGCGTCGCCGTCATCGACGAAAACGTCTGTATCGGCTGCACGCTCTGCCTGCAAGCCTGCCCGGTCGACGCTATCGTCGGCGCCGCCAAGCAGATGCATACCGTCATCGCCCCGCAATGTACCGGTTGCGAGCTGTGCGTGGCGCCCTGTCCGGTCGATTGCATCGCCATGGTACCGATTGCCGAGTCGATGGACAGCTGGAAGTGGAAGTATCCGGTGATCGAAATCAGGAAGGCGGCATGATGCGCCGACTGTTCGGCTTCTGGGGCGGCATCAAGCCCGACAGCCACAAGAACGAATCAACCCGGCTGCCGGTTGCCAAGGCGCCCTTGCCCTCCTTGTTGACCGTGCCCTTGCGCCAGAATGCCGGAGCGTCGCCGCGCATCATGGTCAAGGCCGGCGACCCTGTCCTGAAAGGGCAAATGATCGCCGCGCCGGAAGACGGGCTGTCGGTGGCCTTGCACGCGCCGACCTCCGGCCATGTCCGCGCCATCGAGGCGCGCGCCATCGCCCATCCGTCGGGACTCGCTGGCATCTGCGCCATCATCGAGCCTGATGGCGCCGAGCGCTGGGTGGAACTCGAACCCCTGGATGCCGCGCGGACATCGCCCGAGCAGTTGCGCCGCCGCTTGCGGGAAGCAGGGTTGGTCGGCATGGGTGGCGCCGCCTTCCCAAGCTACGTGAAAGCCGGCGGCACGGCGATCGACACTTTGATCATCAACGGCGCCGAGTGCGAACCCTGGATCACCTGCGATGACATGCTCATGCGCACGCGCGGCGAGGACATCGTGGGCGGCGCGATCATGCTGCGCGAGCTGCTCGGCGCTAGGAAACTGCTGATCGGCATCGAGGACAACAAACCGGAAGCCATCGCCGCGATGCGGGCGGCCGCCACCCGCGCCGATCCGGGGCTGGAGGTAGTCGCGGTGCCGACCCGCTATCCCGCCGGTGGCGAGAAGCAGCTGATTCGCGTGCTCACCGGCCTCGAGATTCCCTATGGCAAGCTGCCCTCGCACTTCGGCGTACAGTGCTTCAACGTCGGCACCGCGGCGGCCGTTCATCGCGCAGTCAGCCGTGGCAAGCCGCTGATCTCGCGCTTGGTGACGTTGACCGGCAACGTCGCCGAGCCGCGCAATTACGAAGTCGCGATCGGCATGCCGGTGAACGAATTGATCGCCTTGGCCCACCCGCAAGCCGACACCGACCGCTACCTGATGGGCGGGCCGATGATGGGCTTCGCGCTGCCCGACCTGGCGGTGCCGGTGGTCAAGGCCACCAACTGCATCATCGCCGCCAGCCCGACCCTGTTTCCGGCGCCGACGCCGGAAATGCCCTGCATCCGCTGCGGCGCCTGCGCCCAGGCCTGTCCTGCCGAACTGGCGCCTTACGAGCTTTACTGGTTCGCCCGTTCGCAAAATCTGGGCAAGTGCCAGGAGTATCACCTGTTCGATTGCATCGAGTGCGGCTGCTGTGCCTTTGTCTGCCCGTCGCGTATCCGCCTGGTCGACTATTACCGGTACGCCAAATCATCGATCCGCGCGCGCGAAAAAGACAAGCTGGCGGCCGACCACGCGCGCGAACGCTATGAATTCCGTCTCGCCCGCGAAGAGCGCGAAAAACAGGACAAAGCCGCCAAGCTGGCCGCCAAGGCGGCGGAAACCAAGGCGAAACTGGCGCGAGCGTCGGCCGGTGACGAAAGCGCTCCGGCCAGCGAGAGCGACGACAAGAAGGCGTTGATCGAAGCAGCGATGGCCAAGGCCCGCGAACAGACGACGCCCGCCCTGAACACCGATGTGCATCGGATGACGGCGGAGCAGCAAGCGCAGGTCACGGTAGCCGAAGCGCGCCATGCCGCCGCGACCGCCACCGCTGCCAAGGACACCTGACGCCGTGTTGAATTCTCCCTACATCACCAAGCCCGCCAGCGTCAGCGCCGTCATGTTCAAGGTGCTGGCGGCGCTGCTGCCCGGCATCGCGGCCTACGTCTGGTTCTTCGGCGCCGGCATCCTGCTGCAAATCGCCCTGGCCAGCATCACCGCCCTGGCGGCCGAGGCGGCCGTGCTGGCGATGCGCGGCAAGCCGCTCGGCCTGTTCCTGAAGGATGGCAGCGCGCTGGTCACGGCCTGGTTGATCGCCCTCACCTTCCCTTCCATCGCGCCCTGGTGGCTGATCGTGCTCGGCGTCCTGGTGGCCATCGTGGTGGCCAAGCACCTCTACGGTGGCCTCGGCCAGAACCCATTCAACCCTGCCATGGTGGCGTTCTGCGTCATGATCGTCGCCTATCCGCAACTGATGTCGCAATGGCCCGCAGCCGGCTTCACCGACTTTGCCGCCGAATTCCGGGCCATTTTCGGCGCCGACCGCCACCTCGACGCCATCGTCATGGCAACGCCGCTCGATGCCCTACGCACGGTGCTGCGCCTGCCGGAAACACGGGCCACCGTCGAAGGCGTACTCGGCAGCAACGCCACGTTCGGCAATATCGGCGGCCGGGGCTGGGAGTGGGTGGCGCTGGGTTATCTGGCTGGCGGGCTCTGGCTGATCCAGCAGGGCGTGATTTCATGGCGCGTGCCGACCGCATTCCTGGCCACCCTGGGGTTGATATCGGGTGCGTTCGCCTTGGTCGACGCGACGCAATACGCCGGTCCGACCTTTCACCTCTTCACCGGCGGCGCCATGCTCGGCGCCTTCTTCATCGCCACCGACCCGGTCTCCGGCGCCACCACGGTGCGCGGTCAGATCATCTTCGCCGCCGGCATCGCGCTGCTGACCTGGATCATCCGCACCTTCGGCGCCTATCCGGATGGCATCGCGTTCGCGACGCTGCTGATGAACATCTGCGTGCCGCTGATCGACATGCGCACGCAGCGGCCGGTGTTCGGCCGCAAGACAGGCAAAACCCCCGACGGGCGACAGCCATGAGCGACCCCCAGGACCGCCTGCCTCTCGACGACACACCACCAGCGCCCGGCGAAGTGCAGCGCCAGCCCGGCGCCATGAAGGTCTCGGCGCGCACGGCGACGGTACTGCTGTTGTTCACCATCGTCTTCACCGCGCTGATGGCCTTCACCCACGACATGACCAAGCCGATCCTCGACGCCAGCGCCCAGGCGCAAAAGCTCAAGCTGATCGGTGAAGTCCTGCCGCCGACGCTTTATGACAATGATCTGCTGGCTGATGCCGTGACGCTGCCGGCCACGCCCGCCCTCGGCCTCGACGAGCCCAGCCTCGCCTACCGCGCGCGCAAGGGCGGCG
The DNA here is from genome assembly GCA_016704145.1 of Rhodocyclaceae bacterium. Taxonomy (GTDB): domain Bacteria; phylum Pseudomonadota; class Gammaproteobacteria; order Burkholderiales; family Rhodocyclaceae; genus Fen-999. Next base: position 48,748 of record JADJAS010000005.1, read on the forward strand.
AGCCCGTCGCCCTCGTGTTCGAAGCATGCGCCAACAATGGCTACTCGGGCCGGATCGGCCTGGTGCTGGCGGTATTGGCCGACGGCCGGCTGCGTGCCGTCCGCGTTTCCCAGCACAAGGAAACTCCCGGCCTCGGGGACTACATCGATCCCAAGAAGGACAAGAACAAGTCCAACCCGTGGATCGAGCAATTCAGCGGCCAGGGCTACGACCTGGCGCTGGGCGGGCATTGGAAAGTCAAGAAGGATGGCGGCCGGTTCGATGCCCGTGCCGGCGCCACCATCTCGGCACGCGCGGTCACCAACGCCTCGGGCAAGGCCCTCATCTGGATCGCCGAGCGACGCGCGGCACTGTTCGCTTTGCCGGCCGGCACCACGTTACAGGAGAAGACGCCGTGAACGCCTATCGTGAGATCACCCACAACGGCCTGTGGAAGCAGAATGCGGTGCTGGGGCAGATGCTCGGCCTGTGCTCGCTGCTGGCCATCAGCAACACCGCCGTCAACGCGATCAGCCTGGGGCTCGCCACCATCCTGGTGATGGGCATGGCCAGCCTGATCGTGTCGACGCTGCGCGGGCTCATCCCCTACGAGATCCGCATTCCGGTATTCATCCTGATCATCGCCGCGCTGGTGACGGTGGTGGACATGGCCATGAACGCATGGCTCCACGAACTGTATCTGGTGCTGGGCATCTTCATTCCGCTGATCGTCGTCAACTGCATCGTGCTCGCCCGGGTCGAAGCCTTTGCCGCCAAGAATCCGCCCGGCGCCGCGGCCTTCGATGGCGTGATGATGGGCATCGGCTTCGTCTGGGTGATCGGCCTGCTCGGCGCCATCCGCGAGTTCGTCGGCCAGGGCACCCTATTCGCCGGCATCGACATGGTGATTCCCGGCCTCAGTGCCATTCAGGTCCTGCCGGAAGACTACCCGGGCTTCCTGATCGCCATCCTGCCGCCGGGTGCGTTCTTCGTACTGGGCCTGATGATCGCCGGCCGTAACTGGCTGGATGCCCGTGCCAATGAGCGCGCGCGGCAACGGCTGCTGCTCGCCGGACAGTCGTCGCACGCCTGATCGACGGCGGGCGGGACGGCTACAATGCCGTCATGATCACGCCCATCCTGCGCAGTCCCGAACTGCGCGCCGTCGAGGCGCGCCACGCCGACGCCGATCCGCCGTTGATGGCACGCGCCGGCGCCGCTCTGGCCGCCGCGATCGAACGCATGTTGCCCGATGCCGAAGCGCCGCTGCTGATGGTCGCGGGCCCCGGCAACAATGGCGGCGACGCGCTGGTGGCGGCGCGCCTGCTGATGGAACGAGGCGTGACCCCGGCGGTCGTCCTCGCCGGCGATCCCCCGCGCCTGCCGCCCGACGCCCGGGCGGCGCTGGATGCCTGGCGGGCCGTCGGCGGCGAGATTCTGGACGAGATTCCGGAGCGCAACTGGGCGCTCGCGGTGGACGGCCTGTTCGGTATCGGCCTGACCCGCCCGGTCGAAGGCCGGGCCGCCGCACTGATCGAGCGCATCAACCGCCTGGACTGCCCCATCCTGGCGGTCGACCTGCCCAGCGGCCTGTGCGCCGACACCGGCCGCGTGCTCGGCGTCGCGGTCGGCGCTTCGCGAACACTGACTTTCATCGCCGGCAAGCCCGGACTGTACACGCTGAACGGCCCCGATCATTGCGGCGAGATCAGCGTCGACACGCTCGGACTCGCCATCGACAATCCGGAAGGATGCCTGATCGCCCCAGCGCTGTTCCAGACGCATTTGCGGCCGCGGCCGCGCAACAGCCACAAGGGCAGCTTCGGCAGCGCCGGCATCGTCGGCGGGGCACCCGGCATGGCCGGCGCGGCGTTGCTGGCCGGCCGGGCCGCGCTCGGGCTCGGCGCCGGCCGGGTGTACGTCGGCATGATCGAGGCATTGCCGGTCGACCCCATGCAGCCGGAATTGATGCTGCGCACGCCCGGCGACACGCTCGGCCGGGCGACGGCGCTAGCCGTCGGCCCCGGCCTCGGCGACTCCGCCCAGGCGCTCGCGCAACTGCGCCATTCGATCGCCGCGCCGCTACCGCTGGTGCTGGACGCCGACGCGCTGAACCTGCTGGCCAGCCATCCCGTGCTCTTCGCCAAAGTCAGCCGTCGCGGCACGCCGACGATATTGACGCCGCACCCGGCCGAAGCCGCGCGCCTGCTCGCAACGAGCACCGGGGCCGTGCAGGCGGACCGCGTGGCCGCCGCGCTGGCCCTGGCCGGGCGCAGCCAGGCTCTGGTGGCGCTCAAGGGCTGCGGCACAGTCGTCGCGCGTCCCGATGGCCGCTGGCACATCAATGCCTCGGGCAACCCCGGCCTCGCCACCGCCGGCAGCGGCGATGTGCTCGCCGGCATGATCACCGCCCTGCTGGCGCAGGCATGGCCGGCCGAGGCGGCGCTGCTGGCCGCGGTCCATCTCCATGGCCGCGCGGCGGACGACCTGACCGCCGCCGGAACCGGGCCGGTCGGCCTGACCGCCGGCGAGCTCATCGGCGCCGCGCGCGCGCGCCTGAACTGCTGGATCGCCGCTGAAACCTCGCTGGATCACTCTAAAGGGAAATGAACATGGACTTTGCCTTGCGCCTGACCGCAGAAATCGACCGCAACGTCGCCGCCGCGCTGATCGAGGACATCGGCACCGGCGATCTCACCGCCATGCTGACACCGGGCGGACGCCAATCGTCCGGCAGCGTCATCAGCCGGCAGGATGCGGTGCTGGCCGGGCAGGCGTGGTTCGATGCCTGCTTCCAGCAACTCGACCCAGACGCCGAGATTGCCTGGCAGGTCCGGGACGGCCAGCCCATTGCGGCCGGACAAACGCTCTGCGAAATCCTGGCGCCGACGCGGGCATTGCTGACCGCCGAGCGCGCCGCGCTCAACTTCCTGCAACTGTTGTCAGGCATCGCGACGACGACGCGTCGGTATGTCGACGCGGTGGCCGGCACCGGCGCCCGCATCGTCGACACCCGCAAGACACTGCCCGGACTGCGCTTGGCGCAGAAATACGCGGTGCGCTGCGGCGGCGGCGCCAACCACCGGCTCGGCCTCTATGACGGCATCCTGATCAAGGAGAACCATGTCATCGCCGCCGGCGGCATCCCGCGCGCGCTGGAACGGGCGCGGGCCCTCGCTGGCGAAGGCGTATTCATCGAGATCGAGGTGGCAACGCTCGATCAACTCGCCGAGGCGCTCGCCCACGGCGCCACCATGATCCTGCTCGACAACATGGATCTCGCGCAAATGCGCGAGGCCGTGGCCCTGACCGCCGGCCGTGCCGAACTGGAAGCCTCGGGCGGCATCCGGCCGCAGACGGTGCGCGCCATCGCCGAAACCGGCATCCATCGGATATCGATTGGCGGCCTGACCCGCGATGTGCGGGCAGTCGATCTGGCGCTGCGCCATACCGAACAGTAGTCAAAGCGGTTACAATCCGCGCCTCGTACGGAGAGGTGGATGAGCGGTTTAAGTCGCACGCCTGGAAAGCGTGTTTAGGTGAAAACCTAACGCGGGTTCGAATCCCGCCCTCTCCGCCAGGAGTATTCCCGAACCCAACGGAAAGAGAGACCGACGAGATGCTGTTCATCCTTTACTACATCGTCGCCATCACGATCTTGGTGCTGCATTTCACCGGCTTTCTGGCCCGCCACAATCTCGAATGGCTGGTGCTGGTGCTGGCGGTGACGGTCTTTCCGGCGGTTATCTACCTCTGATTCGCGTATGGCAGGCGACCAGGTCGTCTGGCGGCCTCGCTCGCCCCAAGGCTTTTTCAGACACAGAATTTGACAATGTAGGTTTTCACGGCATCGAGGTCCGCAGCCATCACCTCGCCGCGCTGCGGCAGCTCCTCGATGCCGACGAAATCGGCCGGCCGCAAAGGCTCGCGGCCCAGTGCTTCCTGAATCGTCTCGGCAAACTTTACCGGCTGCGCCGTCTCCAGCACGACCATGGCTTCCCCCGGCTCGCGATGCTCGCGTGCCACCTTGACGGCATCCGCCGTGTGCGTGTCGATCATCGTCCCATGGCGCGTCCAGACATCGCGGATGGTTGCCAGCCGATCGGCATGCGTGCTGCGCCCCGAGACAAAGCCGAACTCGGCTAGACGTGCCACGAAAGGCGTGCCATTCAGGTCAAAGCCGCCTCCTGCGTCCACCTTCGTCCACAGTTCCCTGACCACGACCGGATCGCGGCCGACCAGGTCGAAGACGAAGCGCTCGAAGTTTGAGGCCTTGGAGATATCCATCGAGGGGCTGGATGTAACGAAGGTCTCGGCGGCTTGGCGCGGCCGGTAGATGCCGGTGGAAAAGAACTCGTCGAGCACGTCGTTCTCGTTGGTGGCCAGCACCAGGCGGTTGATCGGCAGACCCATCATGCGCGCGATGTGGCCGGCGCAGATGTTGCCGAAGTTGCCCGAGGGAACGCAGAACGACACCTGCTCGCCGTTCGACTGTGTCGCCTCGAAATAGCCTTTGAAGTAGTAGATCACCTGCGCCGCCACGCGCGCCCAATTGATCGAGTTCACCGCGCCGATCTTGTATCTCGCCTTGAAGGCGGCATCGTTGGATACCGCCTTGACGATGTCCTGGCAGTCGTCGAACATGCCGCGGATGGCAATGTTGTGGATGTTCTCGTCCTGTAGCGAATACATCTGGGCGCGCTGGAAGGCCGACATCTTGCCGTCCGGCGACAACATGAAGACGCGCACGCCATGCTTGCCGCGCATCGCATATTCGGCCGCCGAACCGGTGTCGCCCGATGTCGCCCCGAGGATGTTGATCGTCTCTCCACGCTTGGCCAGCACATACTCGAACAGATTGCCGAGCAACTGCATCGCCATGTCCTTGAACGCCAGCGTCGGCCCGTTGGACAGTTCGAGCAGGTGGAAGCCGGGTTCCAGCGTGGTCAGCGGCGTGATGTCGGCGGGGTCCCGCCCTGGCCGGCAATGCCGATAGACCCGCGCCGTATACGTACGATCGGCGATCGCCTTGAGGTCGCAAGCCGGAATGTCGGTGATGAACTTCTGCAATACGCGCAAGGCAAGCACGTGATAGGGAAGATCGCGCCACTCCGACAACTCGGCCGGCGTGACTTGCGGGTAAGTCTCCGGCAAGTAAAGACCGCCGTCAGGCGCCAGACCGCCGAGCAGGATGTCGCAAAACTCGGGCTTGTCCGCATGCCCGCGCGTCGAGACATACCGCATCAGCCGAGTTCCTCGAGCCGCAACCGGATGACCTTGCGCCTGACCACCGACAACTTCTCGATCGACGCGATCGCGCCGTCGATTCGCTTTTCCCTGGTGAGGTGAGTCAGCATGATGATGTCGGTCTGCATCTCACCCTCGGCCGGCTCGCGCTGGATCATGGCGTCGATCGAAATCTGCTGATCGGCGAGGATGCGCGTGATATCGGCGAGCACGCCCGGCTTGTCCTCGACGCGCAGCCGCAGGTAATAGCTGGTCTCGACCTCGGCCATCGGCAACACGGGAATATCGGCGACGGCGTTCGGCTGAAACGCCAGATGTGGCACCCGATTTTCGGGATCTGCGGTGGCCATGCGCGTGACATCGACGAGGTCGGCAATGACGGCGCTGGCTGTCGGTTCAGCGCCAGCGCCCTTGCCATAGTAGAGGGTTGCGCCGACGGCGTCGCCCTGCACCAGAACGGCGTTCATGGCACCCTCGACGTTGGCGATCAGGCGCCGCGCCGGAATCAGCGTCGGATGGACGCGTAACTCGATGCCCTCGGTCTTGCGCTTGGTGATGCCGAGCAGCTTGATGCGGTACCCAAGCTGCTCGGCATACTTGATATCCTCGGCTTCGAGCCTGCTGATGCCCTCGATGTGCGCCTTGTCGAACTGCATGGGGATGCCGAAGGCGATGGCCGACATGATGGTCAACTTGTGGGCCGCGTCGATACCCTCGACGTCGAAGGTCGGATCGGCTTCGGCGTAGCCCAGGCGTTGCGCCTCCTTCAGCACCGTCTCGAACGACAGGCCCTTGTCGCGCATTTCGGACAAGATGAAATTGGTGGTGCCGTTGATGATGCCGGCGATCCATTGGATGCGGTTGGCGGTCAGTCCCTCCCTAAGGGCCTTGATGATGGGGATGCCACCGGCCACCGCCGCCTCGAAGGCCACCATGACGCCCTTGCTCCGGGCGGCGGCGAATATCTCGTTGCCATGCACGGCGAGCAACGCCTTGTTGGCGGTCACCACATGCTTGCCGTTCTCGATCGCCTTCAGCACCAAGTCCTTGGCCACGCCATAGCCGCCTATCAACTCGACGACGATATCGACGTGCGGGTCGGCGACCACCGAAAAGGCATCGTCCGTGAGCCGGCAACCACCGCCAGTGACATTGCGCGCCAGCGCCAGGTTCTTGTCGGCGACGACGCTGATCTGGATCGGCCGCCCAGCCCGCCGGGTGATTTCCTGCTGGTTGCGCGTCAGCACCGTCCAGGTGCCACCGCCAACCGTGCCGATGCCGAGCAGGCCTACATTGATAGGTTTCATTGCCTCAGTTGCCATGACGTTTGCGATAGTGTTCAAGGAAGCGCGCGATACGGCCGATAGCCTCGCGCAAGTCATCTTCGTGCGGCAGGAAGACCAATCTGAAGTGATCGGGGTTCGGCCAGTTGAAGCCGCTGCCCTGCACCAGCAGCACCTTTTCTTCCTGCAGCAGTTCCAGGATGAATTGCCGATCGTCCTCGATGGGATACACGGCCGGATCGAGGCGCGGGAACATGTAAAGCGTGGCTTTCGGCTTGACGCACGTGATGCCGGGGATCGCCGTAATCAGATCGTACGCCAGATCGCGCTGGCGACGCATGCGGCCGCCTTCCGCCACCAGATCATTGATGCTTTGATAGCCGCCAAGCGCCGTCTGGATCGCGTATTGGCCGGGAACATTGGCGCACAGGCGCATCGACGCGAGCATGGTCAGGCCCTCGACGTAGTCGGTGGCGGCCTTCTTGTCTCCCGAGACCACCATCCAGCCCGCCCGATAGCCGCAGCAGCGGTAATTCTTCGACAGCCCGTTGAAGGTGACGAACAACACGTCGTCGGCCAGCGAAGCGATCGAGGTATGCGTGGCGCCGTCGTAGAGCACCTTGTCGTACACCTCGTCGGCATAGATGATCAGATCATGCCGGCGGGCCACGGCGATGATCTTCTGGAGCACTTCCGGCGGGTAGAGCGCGCCCGTCGGGTTGTTCGGGTTGATGATGACGATGGCGCGGGTATTCGGCGTGACCTTGCGCTCGATGTCCGCGATATCGGGCTGCCAGTCGCTCGCCTCATCGCAAAGGTAATGGACCGGCGTGCCGCCGGAAAGACTGACCGCCGCCGTCCACAGAGGATAGTCGGGCGCGGGAACCAACACCTCGTCGCCGTTGTCGAGCAGCGCGTTCATGGCCATGACGATCAGTTCGGAAACGCCATTGCCGAGGTAGATGTCCTCCAGCGTCACGCCCTTGATGCGCTTCTCCTGCGTGTAGTGCATCACGGCCTTGCGCGCCGAGAATATCCCCTTCGAATCCGTGTAGCCGGCGGAATTCGGCAGGTTGCGGATCATGTCCTGCTGGATTTCTTCCGGCGCGTCGAAACCGAACGACGCCAGGTTGCCGATGTTCAGCTTGATGATCTTGTGCCCTTCTTCCTCCATCTGCTTGGCGCGGTCGAGCACGGGACCGCGAATGTCGTAACAGACATTGGTGAGTTTGGCGGACTTCGAAACGGGTTGCATGTACGGCTCCAGTTCTGACCGGCTCCACCGGCCGAGAGGCCATCAGGGAAAAGGTATAATCCTACAGAAGCCCATGCAATGCCGCAATCGAGGTCATGGGCGCCAATTCTTCCAGTGCGCCGATGAAACTTCATCTCACAGCTGCCGACGGACACTTCACCGTGACCGGCCATGCGCCCGGCCGCATTGACATCAACGGCCGACGCCACCAGCGCAGCCTGTTGATCATGCCCGACCGCGTCGATGCCGACTGGGGGCCGGGGCCAACGGAAGCGCTCGCGGCCGAACATCTGGCCGACCTTGCAGTCCGTCCCGGTATGGTCGCCGGCAAGGTGCTGCTGCTGGGTACCGGCAGTCGCCAGCGCTTTCCGCCCGCGTCCTGGCTGAAGCCCCTGATCGACCTCGGCATTGGTGTCGAAGTCATGGACACCGGTGCCGCCTGCCGTACCTACAATGTCCTCATGGCGGAAGGCCGGGACATCTGCGCCGCCCTGGTCGTCGAATAGGGCAGCCGCCCAGATCCCGGTCGAAAACGATGGGCGCGTTGAGGCGATCCTTCAGATAGTTGAGGTCGCGTTTCAGGGTCGCCCAGGAAACGCCCAGTTTCTCCTGGAGTTCTTTTCGCGGAACGAACTGGCGCCCGGCCAGAATCTGGTCGATTTGAAAAATTCGTTCCATGCCGCTCATGCTGATCTCCGTTAAAGCTTGGGTGAAGTGGCGCTTCGGCGGGCACCTAGCGTAGCATGATGGCATGGAACCAAGGAGAACGCAGTTGGCTTGAGTCCAGCTTGCCCCCAGGGAGTGCTGAAGACCGGTGTGATAATAGGCCCTGTCTTGCCGCAGCCTCGCTTGCGCGCTAAGATTAGTCATCTAGATGACCATTACCTGCCATGACCACCTGTACCGTCGCCGAAGCCAAGGCACATCTATCGGAACTGCTTGCTCGTGTAGAAAGCGGAGAGGAACTAACCATTACCCGGCGCGGCCGTCCAGTGGCGCAGCTGTCGCCGATTCGGCCAGCGCGGCGCTCGGCCGATTGGCCGGCTATTCGCGCTTTTCGGGAAACGACCGGGACCACAGGCACCGCCACTGCCGAGCTGGTGCGCGCGGTGCGCGATGCTGGCTACTGATGCTCTACCTCGACACTGCGGTTGTCCTGACGTTATTCATCGACGAACCAACTTCGCGCCCGGTCGAGGATTGGCTGGCCGCCCGGCGGCAACCCTTGGCTTTCAGCGACTGGGGATTGACGGAATGCGCCTCGGCATTGGCGCTCAAGCAGCGGCGCGATGGCATGGACGTGGCGCTCGCCAGGCGGTGTTTCGCTACCATCGCCGATTTCGTCCATGAGTCCTGCGATCTGATCGCCTGCGCTCCCCACCACCAGACGGAGGCACAACGCTTGCTCAGCCGTTTCGATCTTCCCTTGCGCGCGGGCGATGCGCTGCACCTCGCAATCAGCCAGCATGCCGACGCAACGCTGGTGACTTACGACAGACTACTCGCCGTGAGCGCCAAAGTGCTTGGCGCCAAGGTGCGCAATCCGCTGGCGAGATCTGTCAAACCATGACCTGATTAGCCACAATATTCAGAAGGCTCATTTGGCGAGCCTGCCGGGGTGAAAAATGGGCGCGTCTTGTCCGAAGGGGATGCGCGATGGGGATCAACCGGGTGCAGTTTCAGAAGGGATTGTCGATGGCGCAATTCATGGAGCGCTACGGGACGGAGGAGAAATGCCACGCTGCGGTTGTTGCGCTGCGCTGGCCGAATGGGTTCGTTTGCCCCGAATGCAAAGACAGGCGCCATTACACGTTCGAGCGCAAGGGACTGCGGTACTGGCAATGTGCGTCGTGCCGGGAGCAGACGACGGTAATGTGCGGGACGGTGTTCGAGTCCACGAAGTTGCCGCTGACGACCTGGTTCCTGGCGATGCATCTGCTGACCCAGGCCAAGAACAATGTCTCGGCGCTGGAACTCAAGCGCCACCTCGGTGTGCGGTACAAGACCGCCTGGCTGCTCAAGCACAAGTTGATGCAGGTGATGAGCGAGCGGGAGGCGGATCGCCAACTGGATGGCCGGGTCGAGATCGACGATGCCTACCTGGGCGGCGAACTGCCTGGCGGAAAGAGCGGGCGCGGTTCGGAGAACAAGGTATCGTTCATTGCCGCCGTGCAGACCACCGAGACCGGCAACCCACTGAAGGTCTGCCTGAAGAAGCTGGAATTCACCAAGGAGGCGATCACCGACTGGGCGAAGACGGCACTGTCCGCATCGGTCCACGTGGTGTCGGATGGTCTGTGGTGCTTCCGCGCCGTCACCGCGGCCGGCGCCACCCAGGAGCGCATTGTTACTGGTGGCGGCCCCGCCTGCGTCAAGCTGGAGCAATTCCGCGCAGTGAATACCTTCCTCGGCAATCTCAAGACCGCCTACTCGGGTACCTACCATGCCTTCGATTTCGCTAAGTATGCGCATCGGTATCTTGCTGAAGTCCAGTATCGGTTCAATCGCCGGTTCGATCTGTCGTCTATCCTGAAGCGCCTCTTGGTTGCTGCCGTGGCTACCACGGCTCGTCCCGAGCGATTCTTGCGCGCGGCTGAACATTGTGGCTAATCAGGAACCATGAACACACTGCCCAGCCCCGAAGTCTCCATCATCATCCCCCCCTACAACGAGGAAGTCGCTCTGCCGGCGCCGATCGCGCGCCTGTATCCGGCCCTGGATGCGTTGAACGCCTCGTACGAGGTCGTCTTCATCAACGATGGCAGCCCCGCGACCGTTCGGCCGCCGTGCTGCGCGAGCAGTGGCAGCGGCGAACCTATCAAGCTGATCGACGGCGGCCATCAAATGCGCTCCTTCACCTACGTCAGCGACGGCATCGACGCGCTGATGAAGATCGTCGAGACAATCGGGGGCGAGTACTACGGCGAGGGCCACCAGGACACCCAGCACCGCGTGCCGAAGATCGACGACACCATGCGCGATCTCGACTGGGCGCCAAACGTGGTCTTCGAGGACGCGTTGCGCGGCATCTTCGAGGCCTATCGTGGCGACGTTACCGCCGCTTGCGAATTGATGGATTGATGCCAAGACTTGCACTAAAGGTAGACGCGGACACCTATCGCGGCACGCTCATCGGCGTGCCTCGCCTCGTCGAGTTGCTGCGTCGCGAAAAGGCCGGCGCGACCTTTCTTTTCTCACTGGGCCCCGATCACACTGGCCGCGCCATCAAGCGCGTGTTTCGGCCCGGCTTCTTCGGCAAGGTATCGCGCACCTCGGTGGTCAGCCATTACGGCGTCAAGACACTGATGTACGGCACATTGCTGCCGGGGCCGGACATCGGCCGGTGCTGCCTCGACATCCTGCTCGGCACGCGCGACGCCGAATTCGAGGTCGGCATCCATTGCTGGGACCACATCCGGTGGCAGGACGGTGTCGAGAAGGCCGACGCCAATTGGACCGAGCGCGAAATGCGGCGCGCCATCGAGCGCCACGAGGAAATCTTTGGCGAAATCCCTCATGTCCACGGCGCCGCCGGCTGGCAGATGAACCCACATGCCCTGCGCCTGACACAACGGTTCGGCTTCGCCTACGCCTCCGATTGTCGCGGCACGACGCCCTTCGTGCCGGTTTGGAACGGCGAACCGATTCACTGCCCGCAACTGCCGACCACGCTACCGACGCTCGACGAACTGATCGGCCTCGAAGGCACCACCGAGGAAAACGTGCACGAGCGCCTGCTCGCGCTCACCGCGACGCCGCGCGACCATATCTTTACGCTGCACGCCGAACTCGAAGGCATGAAGCTGCTCCGCGTGCTGGAACGGCTGCTGGCCGGCTGGCGGGAACAAGGTTACGACATTGTCGCCATGAATGACGTTGCCAATCGGCTCAACGTGGCCGCGCTGCCTCGCTGCGAGATCGTGCGCGGTGAAATCCCCGGCCGGTCCGGTACGCTGATGTTGCAAGGCCCAAAATTTCTCTCCGATTGGAAGGAAGCCGCATGACCGCATCCGTCGTTGGCCTCAAGGTACCGGAGTTCATACTGCCCGGTACGGGCGGCGAATTCAAACTGTCGGGCCACGCCGGCAAACCCTTGGTGCTCTACTTCTATCCCAGGGACAACACCCCCGGATGCACCACGGAGGCCGGACAGTTCCGCGACCTGCACTCCGAGTTCGTCCGATTCGGCTGCGCCGTGTACGGCATCTCCCGTGACAACATCAAGTCTCACGAAGGCTTCAAGGCCAAGCTCGGCTTGCCCTTCGATCTGCTCTCCGATACGGACGAAATGGCCTGTGCCCTGTTCGACGTCATTCGCAAGAAAAAGCTGTACGGCAAGGACGTGCGCGGCATCGAGCGCAGCAGCTTCCTGATCGACGCCGATGGCTATCTGGCGCGTGAATGGCGCGGCGTCAAGGTCGACGGTCACGCCGCCGAAGTACTCAAGGCTGTCGGACAGCTGCAACAGCCATGAACACCAAACCCGTCACCAAGCTGTTTGTGCTCGACACCAACGTTCTGATGCACGATCCGACCTGTCTTTACCGCTTCCAGGAGCATGACATCTTCCTGCCGATGATGACGCTCGAGGAACTGGACGCCAACAAGAAAGGCATGTCCGAGGTAGCGCGCAATGCCCGCCAGGCCAGCCGCCTGCTCGACGAGATCGTCTCGGGATGCGAGCACGCCATCAAGCAGGGCATCGAACTGGCCGGGCCCTCCCACCAACTGGCTTCGGGCAAACTCCATCTCCAGACCGAGACGATGAACGGCGGCCTGCCGGCCTCGCTGCCGACCTCGCGTGGCGACAATCAGATCCTCGCGGTGCTGATCCACTTGCGCGATGCCCAGCCGAGACGGCACGTCATCCTCGTTTCCAAGGACATCAACATGCGCATCAAGGCCCGGGCGCTGGGTCTGGAGGCGCAGGATTACTTCAACGACAAGGTGCTGGAGGACACCGACCTGCTGTATCCCGGCACGCTCGAACTGCCCGCCGACTTCTGGGAAACGCACGGTCACGACATGAGATCGTGGAAGGAGGATGGCCGCACGCTGTATCGCGTCGGCGGCCCGCTGTGCCAGACCCTGCTGGCCAACCAGTTCCTTTACCTGGATGCGGGCCAGGACAAGCCATTCCAAAGCATCGTGCGGGAGAATGATGGCAAGATGGCCGTGTTGTCGACGCTGATCGACTACGGGCATGCCAAGAATGCCGTCTGGGGCATCACCGCCCGGAACCGCGAGCAGAACTTCGCCCTCAACCTGCTGATGGATCCGGAAATCGACTTCGTCACCCTGCTCGGTCAGGCCGGCACGGGCAAGACGCTGCTGACGCTGGCCGCCGGCCTGACGCAAACGCTCGAAAGCAAACGCTACGCGGAGATCATCATCACCCGGGTTACCGTGCCAGTCGGCGAGGACATCGGTTTTCTACCGGGCAGCGAGGAGGAGAAGATGACACCATGGATGGGCGCCATCGAGGACAATCTGGAGGTGCTCAACAAGCCGGCGGATGGTGCCGAGAAGAGTGGCGGCAGCGCGACCAGCGCCGGGTTCGGCGGCACCCACGGCGGCCAATATGGCGGCGACTGGGGCCGCGCGGCGACCATGGACCTGATCAAGAGCCGCATCAGGATCAAGTCGCTCAATTTCATGCGCGGCCGCACCTTTCTCAGCAAGTTCCTGATCATCGACGAGGCGCAGAACCTCACCCCCAAGCAGATGAAGACGCTGATCACGCGCGCCGGACCTGGCACCAAGGTGGTCTGCCTGGGCAATATCGCGCAGATCGACACCCCCTATCTGACCGAGGGCAGTTCGGGCATCACGTATGTGGTCGACCGATTCAAGGGCTGGCCGCACTCGGGCCACATCACCCTACAACGCGGCGAACGATCGCGTCTGGCCGAGCACGCCGCCGAAGTGTTGTAGCGGCAGCGACAACTAGCGCTTCGGCTTGCGCCCCGGCGCCGCGGGCGGAACATAGCCCGAGACCCGGCAAAGGATCTCCTCGACGGACTTGCCATCCTGGAAGCGCGTTACGCTACAGCAGGAGATTTGGCCGCTTGCCGATAGATCGGACAGCGAGTGACGCACCTTGGCCAGGCCGAGCCCAAGCGCCATGGCGATCTCGGCGTCGCGTACCTGGCCGTGCTTCTTGATGTGCTCGAGAATGGGCGAACTGTTCACGGCTTCAACGCCGCCGGCGCGGGGCGGCGGTAACGGGGGGGCGGCCCTCGATGTGACGGAAGGTGATACGCCCCTTGCCGAGGTCGTAGGGTGACATTTCGAGGGCAACGCGGTCTCCCGCGAGGATGCGGATGTGATGCTTGCGCATCTTGCCCGCGCTGTAGGCCACCAGATCGTGGCCATTGTCCAGCGTGACGCGATAGCGCGAATCGGGCAGCACTTCCATTACCACCCCGCTCAACTCGAGAAGTTCTTCCTTGGCCACACGCGCTCCCGAAAGGGTTATCAAAACAACAAAGCCCGGCTTGCGCCGGGCTCGTCACGGCGACAGCGTGGCCATGCCGGACCGCCTATTCCGGGCGAATGTTCGACGCCTGCTTGCCCTTCGGGCCGCTCGTCACGTCGAAACTGACGCGCTGACCTTCCGCGAGGGTCTTGAAGCCTTGTCCCTGAATCGCGGAGAAGTGAGCGAAGAGATCGTCACCACCGCCATCGGGCGTGATGAAACCGAAACCCTTGGAATCGTTGAACCACTTGACTGTACCAATTGCCATGTCTTGAATATCCATGAAAGAAACGAAAAAAAGGGGGCTGCCCCTGGTGGGACGAACATCAAGACAGCGGGATGATGAAGGGAAATTCCGCAGAAACGCGGATAAAGAACCAAACAGCAACGGCACTACTTGAGGATCGCGGCCGCTACTATGGGCCAAGCGAACCACAATTGCAAGCGCTTATTTTTCCATTGTACTTTCCGGCGCCACGCCGAGGGGTTCTGCCTTGCCGAAAACACTGTCCCGGTGCTGTAATCCTGGCGTGCCGCCACGGCTGACTTTCAGTCCATTCCCGATCATGACCGCCTCCCGCTTCCCCATCGCTTCTCGAATAGCCGGAACCGCCTTCACCACATGTCTGGCCGGCCTATCGGCCCTGGCCGGCGCCAGTGAATGCGCGTCCATCGACGACGATACCCTGCGTCTGCGCTGCTACGACCGGCAGTTCCGGCCGGCGCCGAATCCGGCTAGTACCACAACCGGCACGCCCGGCGCGGCCACGCCAGCGGCCTCGCCGACCAACCGGAACCAGGGAGCGGACAGGGAAACGCTGCTGGCGACGCGCTCCGGACTGCAAGCCAACAAGGGGCGCAGCTTGGCCGAGACCTGGGACCTCGACCCCGCCGACGCCCGCGGCACCTTCGAGATCAAGGCCTACAAGCCGATGCACCTCCTGGTCGGCACCCATACCGACCATGTCAATCGCCAACCGGTCTCCGCCCAGCACGACAACTCGGTGGACTCGCCGCTATCGGTGAAACCCACCGAAGTGCAGTTCCAGATTAGTTTCAAGTCGAAAGTCTGGGATGATCTGTTCGATGGCCGCGCCAATCTCTGGTTCGGTTATACGCAAAGCTCGCGCTGGCAGGTCTACAACCGTCAGGTGTCGCGCCCGTTCCGCGAGACCAACTACGAACCCGAGGCGATCTTGGCATTCCGCACGCCGTACGGCATCGGCGATTGGCGCGGACAACTGACCAGCATCAGCCTCAATCACCAGTCGAACGGCCGCGAACGCCCGTTGTCGCGCAGTTGGAACCGCGTGATCGCGCAGACGGGGCTGGAGACCGACGACGCCACTCTGCTGATCCGCCCCTGGTGGCGACTGCCCGAAAGCGACAAGGAAGACGACAATCCCCACATCGAGGATTACGTCGGCCGGGGCGAACTCATCTACGCACGGCGTTTCGGCGGCCACGTGGTATCGCTGCAGGGCCGGCATTCATTGCGCGGCGGCGACAAGTCGCGCGGCTCGGTGCGCGTGGACTGGTCGATTCCCATGTCCGGCTTTCTCAAGGCGCATCTGTCGCTGTTCTCGGGCTACGGCGAGAGCCTGATCGACTACAACCACCGCCAGACCATGGTCGGCGCCGGCATTTCGCTCGTGGAATGGCGCTAACGGGGACGCGGACGGCGCTTCGCCGTCACTGACTTTCGTCAGTAGCTGCCCGGTTGGGCGAAATTCATGAACTTGGTGTATTCGCCGAGGAAAGTCAGCTTCACCGTGCCGGTCGGGCCGTTGCGGTGCTTGCCGATGATGACCTCGGCAACGCCCTTTTCCGGCGTGTCCTGCTTGTAATACTCCTCACGGTACATCATCAGGATGATGTCGGCGTCCTGCTCGATGGCGCCCGACTCGCGCAGGTCGCTCATCAGGGGGCGTTTGTCGTTGCGTTCCTCGACCTTGCGCGAGAGCTGCGACAACGCGATCACCGGCACCTCCAGCTCCTTGGCCAGCGCCTTGATCGAGCGCGAGATCTCGGAGATTTCCGTGGCGCGGTTCTCGTTGTCCTTGGTCGACGTCATCAGCTGGATGTAGTCGATGACGATCAGGCCAAGCTTGCCGCACAGCCGGTGCAGGCGCCGGGCGCGCGCCCGCAGGTCGGAGGCATTGATGGCGCCGGTTTCGTCGATGTGGATGGGCGCTTCGTGCAGCTTGCCGAGCGCCACGGTCATCTTGTCCCAGTCGTCGTCGGAGAGCCTGCCGGTGCGCGTCTTGTGCTGGTCGAGGCGGCCGATCGACGACAACATGCGGGTGGCGATCTGCGGTCCGGACATTTCCAGGCTGAAAATGGCTACCGGCAGGCGTAGCTCGACGCCGACATGCTCGGCGATGTTGAGCGCGAAAGCGGTCTTGCCCATCGATGGCCGGCCGGCGACGACGATCATGTCGCCCGGCTGCAAACCCGAGGTCATGGCGTCCAGATCGGTGAAACCGGTGGGCACGCCGGTGATGTCCGAGGGATTCTCGCGGTCGTAGAGCTGCTGGATCTTATCCACCACCTTGCCCAGCAGCGGCGTGATGGCCGCGAAGCCCTGTACCGACTTGGCGCCGGCCTCGGCGATCTCGAACACCTTGCGCTCGGCTTCGTCCAGCAAATGCTTGGCGTCGCGTCCGGCGGGATTGAGCGCGCTGGCGGCGATCTCGTCGCCAACGGTGACCAGCTTGCGCAGCACCGCCCGCTCGTGCACGATCTCCGCGTAACGCCGAATATTGGCCGCCGACGGCGTGGCGTTGGCAATTTCGCCGAGATAGGCGATGCCGCCGGTCTGATCCACCTCGTTGCTCTTCTCGATCGACTCATAAACCGTCACCACGTCGGCCGGCTTGGCCATTTCCACCAGCTTGCGGATGTGGGCGAAAATGCGCCGGTGATCGTCACGATAAAAGTCGCCCTCGGCGACGATGTCGGCGATGCGGTCCCAGGCGACGTTGTCGAGCAGCAGGCCGCCGATCAGCGACTGTTCGGCTTCGATGGAATGCGGCGGCAGCTTGAGCGCCGCCACCTGCGGGTCGCCAGCGGGGCTGGGGTTGATCGAACGGACCTGGGCCATGGGCATTCCTCCTCGGAGATCTCGCGGCAGTCTACCCATGGCCGCCCTCATTGACGATAGAACAAGCTGTGGATAGTGCGTGGATAAGATGTGAACAAGACCGGAATTGACGGCATAGTCCCGATTGCCAACCGGGCGCGTCGCTGGCACCATCCCGCGTTAACCTCATCTTCGGATGCCATCTGACCTTTTCGGACCTTCTTGGACCCATTCATCATGCAATCGAGCACCTTGCGCAACGTCCTCCTGGCCCACCTCGGCATCGGGCTCGCCCTCGGCCTGGCCCTGCCTTTCCTCGTCAATCCGTTCGTGCTCTGGCAACCCGGCACGTATGCGGGCTTCTCGCTGGCCGCCGCCGTCGCCGGCGCCGCCATCGGCCTGCTCAATTACTGGATCGTCCATCGCCTGCTGGCCGCGCCCCTGCAAGCCGTCGCCACGGCCGCGACGGCGCTCGGCAATGGCGACCTGACCCGCCGTTGCGACATCCAGGGTGACGACAGCCTCGGCGCCATCGCCCAGGCCATCAACCAGATGGCCGGCACCCTGCGCAAGCTGATCGACGATCTCGGTACCTTGGGCAATGATGTCGATAGTGACAGCCGTACGATCCAGCATGCCTTCGGCGACGTGCGCGAACGCTTTGCGTCCCAGCAGGCGGAAACCGGTCGCATCGTCGGCATCCTCGAGGACATGCGCGGCAAGGGCGAGGAAGTGGTCGCCACCGCCAGCCAGGTTACGGATTCGACCCAGCGCGCCGTCGAAGTGGCGCGCAACGGCACTTCAGTGGTCGATGAAACCATCCGCGGCATGGGCGTCATCGAGCGAACGGTGTCGCGCGCCTCCGATGAAGTTTTCCAGCTCGGCCAGCGCTCCGACGAGATCGGCGCCATCATCGAGGTGATCCGCGGCATCGCCGAGCAGACCAATCTGCTTGCCCTTAATGCCGCCATCGAGGCGGCGCGCGCCGGGGAGCAGGGTCGCGGATTCGCCGTGGTCGCCGACGAAGTGCGCAAATTGGCGGAAAAAACGGGCGGCGCCACCGAGGAAATCAGCCAGGTGATCAGCGGTATCCAGGCGCAAGTGAAACAGACCGTTGTCACGATGGGCGAAAGCCGCGAAAACGTGCAACTCGGCGTCACGCGCGCCGAACAGGCCGGGCGTTCGCTGGCGGAGATGCTGGCAAGCGTCCAGGGCATCTCGGCGCTGATGGCGCGCATCGCCACGCTGGCCGATGAGCAGCAGACGCTGATCGGCGACATCGCCGGTCGCGCCACCGGCATGGCCGTCAGCATCGACACGACCCTGGAACAGGCGATCGCCGGCGACCAATCCTGCCTCGACCTGACCACCCGTTCGTCATCCTTGCAGGATCGCATCGGTCGCTTCCGCGTCGCATGAACTCGGCCAAGCGCGCCGAGTTGTTCGCCCGCTTGGCCGCGGCCGACCCCGAGCCGGCCACGGAACTGAGCTACGCCACGCCCTACCAGTTGCTGGTGGCGGTGATTCTCTCCGCGCAAGCGACCGACAAAGGCGTCAATAGGGCTACCGGCCCCTTGTTTAAGGAAGCACCGACGCCCGAAGCCATGGTCGCCCTCGGCGAGGAAAAGCTTGCCGCCCACATCCAGAGCATCGGCCTGTACCGGACCAAGGCCATGAATGTCATGGGCATGACACGGCTGCTGCTGGAACGGCACGGCGGCGAAGTGCCCGGCGAGCGCACCGCGCTGGAAACGCTGCCTGGCGTCGGCCGCAAGACCGCCAACATCATCCTCAATGTCGTCTTCGGCGAACCGACCATCGCGGTCGACACCCACATTTTCCGCCTCGCCAACCGTACCGGGCTGGCGCCCGGCAAGAACGTCGAGGCCGTCGAGGCCAAGCTGCTCAAAGTCGTGCCGGATCAGTTTCGCCGACACGCCCACCACTGGCTGATCCTGCACGGCCGCCATGTCTGCAAGGCCCGCAAGCCCCAATGCTGGCGCTGCCTCATCACCGACCTGTGCGACTGCAAGGACAAGACGCCACCGCCATGAGGGACCACGATGTTCACGCCTAGCCGCGACGAGGTGCGTCGCTTTCTCGCCGAGGCCTGGCGGAAGCGGGTTGCCGGCCTGCCGGCGACGCCGCTGGAAACCATGGCCGCCGACGTCGCCGAACTGCATCCCGAGTACCACGCGCTGCTGGCCTCGGGCGAGCAGGCGCTCGCCCGGGAATGGACGCCGGAGCAAGGCGAGGCCAACCCCTTCCTGCACCTCTCGCTGCATCTCGCCATCGCGGAGCAGTTGTCGATCGACCAGCCGCCGGGCATCCGGGCGATCTGCGAGCAATTGACCCGTCGTCACGGCGACCGTCACGCGGCGCTGCACGACATCCTCGACTGTCTGGGCGAAACGGTCTGGCGTGCCAATCGCGATAACGCGCCGCCCGACGGTACCGCCTATCTCGACTGTCTCAAGCGCACGTTGTAGCCACTTATCGGCGTGCCGCGACGGCTGACTTTCACGCGCCGTGAACGGGTGGCGCGACCTTCAGTACTTCCTCGATGGTTGTGAGGCCCGCCGCGACTTTTTTTGCACCGGAGATCCGCAGCGGCTTCATGCCCTCGCGCGTCGCCTGTTCGCGCAGACGCGCCAGGTCGGTCTGGCCGGTCACCAGTTTCCGCAACTCGGGTGACATCAGCATGATCTCGTAGAGTCCCATGCGGCCCTGATAACCGGTCATCCGGCAGTCGAGACAGCCGACCGGCAGATAGAGGTTCTGCGGCTTGCCGGACTTCCACGGTGCGACCAGCACATTCCACGCCTCCTCGTCTTCCACCCGCAAGCCGCCCGCCTTCTTGCATTTCGGGCAGAGCGTGCGCACCAGGCGTTGCGCCATCACCCCGAGCAGCGTCGATTGCAGCAGATAGGCCGGTACGCCGAGATCGAGCAGGCGCGTCACCGCCGTCGGCGCGTCGTTGGTGTGGAGGGTCGACAGCACCAGATGGCCGGTCAGTGCCGCCTGAATGGCCATCTCCGCCGTCTCGAGATCGCGAATTTCGCCAACCATGATGATGTCGGGGTCCTGCCGCATCAGGGCGCGGATCCCCGACGCGAAGTTCATGCCGATGTCGGCCACCATCTGCACCTGATTGAACGTCGACTCGATCATCTCGATCGGGTCCTCGAGCGTGCAGACATTGACGTCCGGCGTCGCCAGTTCCTTGAGCGTCGAATAGAGCGTCGTCGTCTTGCCCGAGCCGGTCGGTCCCGTGACCAGGATGATGCCGTTGGGCTGGGCGGTCATCCGTCGCCAGCGCGTGGTGTCCTCGTCGGTGAAGCCGAGGTCCGCAAAGTCGCGCACCAGCACTTCCGGATCGAAAATGCGCATCACCAGCTTTTCGCCGAACGCCGTTGGCAGCGTGGACAAGCGCAACTCGACTTCTTGTCCGGACGGCATGCGTGTCTTGATGCGCCCGTCCTGCGGCCGGCGCTTCTCGACGACATCCATGCGACCGAGGATCTTGATGCGGCTGGTCATGGCGTTGAGCACCGGCATCGGGATCTGGTAAACCTGATGCAGCACGCCGTCGATACGGAAGCGGACGACGCCCATGTCGCGACGCGGCTCGACATGAATGTCGGACGCACGCTGTTCGAACGCATACTGCCAGAGCCAGTCGACAATCAGGACGACGTGCTGGTCATTGGCATCGAGGCTGCCCTTGGTCTTGCCCAACTCGACCAGTTGCTCGAAGTTTGAAATGCCGGAGGTCGTCACGTCGCCGCGGCCGAGCGCGCCCTTGACCGACTTGGCCAGGTTGTAGAACTCCACCTGGTAGCGCGCGATATCGTCGGGATTGGCGATCACCCGCCGGATGCGCTTGCGCAGGATGGGTTCCAGCTCCACCTCCCAGGCGCGCTGGAACGGCTCGGCGGTGGCCACCACCACCTCTTGCGGTCTCACCTCGACCGGCAGAATGCGAAAGCGCGTGGCATAGGCGTTCGACATCACCTCGGTGACGGCGGCGAAGTTGATCTTGAGCGGATCAATGTGGAAGTAATCGAGGCCGCTCCAGCGCGCCAGCCATTCGGTCAGCGTATCCAGGTCGAGCATGCGATGCGGCTCGGCGAGCGTTTTCCAGCGCTGCTCGGCGATCACCGCCAGCGGATGGATATCGCCGCGGAAATAGCGTCGCTCGCGCTTGAATTTCTCGGCGATGTCGACTTCCACCAGTCCGTCGGCCAGCAGGCCATCCACCACTTCGGCCAAGGCCAGTCGGCGATCCTGCGCAATCGCGTTTTCGGCTTTGCTCATAGTTCCGTCGCTCATGGCCATCCCAGTGGATAGATTCTAACCCCGTCGGCCGCGGGGGCCATGATCAGGGCATGTAGGCACCGCCGCTGACGCTGATCAGTTGGCCGGTGATGTAGCTGGATCGATTGGAGGCCAGGAACAGGGCGAGATGGGCGATGTCCTCGGGGCGTCCCAGGCGCGGCATCGGCAGGCCGCTCATGTTGAACAGGGTGCCATCCTGGCGGGCCCGCTCCATGTCCTCCGGCTTGCCCAGTTGCTCGAAGCCGAAGCGATGCCAGAAGCTGCCGCCGCCGACGTCCTCGGCCGCGTGCGGCACGATCCAGCCCGGACAGATGTTGTTCACCCGCACCCCCTGCTTCGCCCATTCCCAGGCCAGCGCCTTGGACAAGCTATTGACGAAGCCCTTGGTGGCGCCGTAATGGGCGACCCCGGCCGCCGCCTCGCCGAGCAGGGAAGAGTTGGACGAGATGTTGATGATGCTGCCGCTGCCGCGCGCCAGCATGTCGCCCGCCACCGCCTGGCAGCAATTCACCACGCCGTCGATGTTGAGCGCGATTTCCCAGCGCCGCGCCGCCTCGTCGAGGTCGGCGAAGGCCGAGGGATGATCGACGCCACCGGCGTTATTGACCAGCACGTCGACGGAGCCGAAGCACCGCCTGGCCTCGGCCAGCATGGCATCGACACTCGCCCGCTGGGTAACGTCCGTCGCCACCGCCATCACCTCGCCGGGCAGGCCTTGCGCGACGGCCTCGCCGGCCAGCTTCTCGCCGGTGGCCGCATCGCGCGACGCACTGACCACATTGCAGCCCTCCCGGGCAAACTCAAGTACCAGGCCGCGGCCAATGCCGCCGCTGCCGCCGGTGACGACGACCGTCTTGCCCGCCAACCCAAGATCCATGTTGTCTCCTCCTGTCCGTCAGACTTCGTCGGGCACCTTGTGGAACGACTGGTAGCGAGCGAAGATCGCTCGCTCCCGCGCAATTTGGTCGCGTTCGCCGAGGCTGTAGACGTTCTGGCCGAACTTGCCGCGCGGCTTGTGGGCGAGATAGTCGGCCACCGCCTGCCTGCCCTGGTCGGGGAATGCCATTGCCATCGCATCGTAGAGCCTGGAAATCGCATCGAGCGGATCTCGCATCAGGTCCGCGAACAGGAAATCATGCAGTTGCGCGCGCGGGATTTCGCCGGACTCGATCTGGTCGATCACCCTGTTGAGACTGGCCGCGTAGGCTTCCGGCGTCATCAACCGCTCGAACGAGGCGGCGTCGAACGGCTTGTCGCTGCGCATCCAGTAGAGCGTGCCGAGCAGATGGGCGACCGAGGCGCGCGCCTTGACGGGATCGCGATGGGCATAGACGACCCGCGCATCGGGGAAAACCTCGAACAGCACCGGCAGGCTCTCGATGTGCGAGGGCGACTTGAGCAGCCAGTGGCGGCGCGGGTTCTTCCATTGCAGCAGCTTGAGCATCCGCTTGTAGTAGGCATAGGGAACATGCAGGTCGGCCTGCATCAGCCACTGGTAGTAGCCGGGAATCTGGAACAGACCGGTCAGGTTGTCGGTGACGAAGGTGCAGTTCATCGCCACCTTGCACTCGTTGGGAATGGTCGCCCCCAGTTCATGCATCGCCAGGAAGGACGGCGCCACCCGGTGCCATTGGGTCAGCAGGTGGTGCGCCTTCGGAATACGCGGATCATCACGATAGGTCGCGGCCTCGGGCGGCGGGCAGGGAAACATGATTTCCCAATTGGCGGGCGCGCCGAACTGGCTGTCGCCCGACAGCAGTTCGAACAGGATGGACGTGCCGGAACGTGCCTGGCCGACGATGAATACCGGCGCATCCAGCACCTCATCCTCGATCTCGGGGTGGCGACGGTAAGCTTCCTCGATTGCCAGGCGCTCCCGCAGCCAGATCAGCAGGTCGCTGCGGGTCATCAGGCGGCCAAACAGGTTGAGTTCGGCCTCCTCGTTGATGGCCTTCACCAGTACCTCGAAAGGCTCGCGCCATTCGTCCTTGCCGAAATCGGCCAGGCCGGTGGTCGCCATCGCGGACTCGATGAGTTCGGTGGGCCGCAGCGGCACGAGGCTGGCGATGTCCATGCCCCGCCCTTCCTCGTTGACGCGCGCCAGCCAGTCGGGGCGTGCCGGCGGTGTCCAGGCGCCGGATTCCTGGGTGGTCATGCGCTTGCTCCCATCCACATCAAAAATTGCCGAAACGATTGATGACGCCCCGCCGCCGGGCAGCGATCTGTTCGCGCCGCTCATCGGCCGCGATGCGCCGAACACCGGCGGGCAGATGATCGAACAGCCGCGCCGCCTTGACCTGGCTGGCCTGCGGCACGGGGCAGTCGTCGGCCAGCATCCAACGGTAACAGACATAGCCCTCGGCATAGCCCGACGGATCGAGCCAATTCGGCAGGCCCGGATCGTCATGGGCGATCACGACGATCAATTCGCCGTCGTCCTCCAGCCGTGCATAGTGGCAGTTGGTGTTCGACAGGCGGTAGCGGTAGTCCATGCTGGTCCACCAAAAATTACCGAACTCGACGGCCCAATACTGGCAGCACGGCGGCCGCACGCGAATGATCAGGACTTCATCCCGGGGCACGGACCAATAGGCGACCATCGGCTCACCGCCCGGCGTGGCGTCGATGGCCCGGTCGGCCAGCTGCTTGTAGGAACGAAAAGTGTTGGGAATCGCCTGCCACATGTTGATCATGTAGATCCAGAACTCGATCGATTCCCTGACCCACTTGGCCGAGGCCAACAACTGCCGCGCGAGCGTCTCCGGCGCAGGCGGCATCGGCGGGCTCATGTCGCCGGTCAGGCGATCGATGCGCGCCTTCATCGGGCGCTCGTTCTCCCAGTCGGCGAAGAACTGGCGAAAGGTGACACGAAAAGTTTCCGGGGTCGTGCGCAGCCAGTTGCCGGCGTGGCCGTCCGGCGCCCGAGGGCCGACCATGAGTTCGAAGCGGCCGTCGCTGTCCACCTTCAGGTCGTGGCCGAACAAGGTCTGCGCCACCTTGCCGCCCCAGGGGGTTTGCCCCCTTTCCACCGCAGTCACGGCGAAATAGCGCGCCGTGCCGCGATCGCCGACGATACGGTAGGTCTCGCTGCCGTCGATGGTCGCGCCGACGTACACCGCGTCGGTATTGTCGCCGCCCTGCTTGCGCACCGGATCGAAATAGTGGATCAGCTCTGGAAAGCGCGGATCGGCGTAGTCGTGCTGGAAATTGAGCGCCAGCGAGATATTGCGCGCCAGCACCTCGACGCCGGCGCTGCGATCGTTGACCTGCGCCGGCACGGAGGGTCCGAACGGAATGTCGCCGGCTTTCTTGAGTTCGTCGCAGAAGTTCGCCCACGCCTGGCGCAGCACGCCGTCGTGATCGGTCCGGTCGGTCATGCCGTTCCGCCTCTTAGACGCCCGGTGCGCCGGGCAGCGTGCGGTAGTAGTGCCCGACCACCATGCCGCCATCGACCGGGACTTCGGCGCCGCAGACGTAGGAGGCGGCATCGCTGGCCAGGAACAGGCTGACGCGGGCGATCTCCTCGGGCGCACCGATGCGCTGCAACGGCACGTCCGGATAGTGCTTGTCGATCGCCGAACGCGGCTGCTTGTCCGGATTGCTCATGAAGGTATCGACGCCGCCAGGATGCACAGAATTGACCCGTATACCCTTGTGACCGAGTTCCAGCGCCGCCACGCGCGTCAGTCCGCGCACGCCCCACTTGCTCGAGCAATAGGCGCCCAGTCCGTTGGCCCCGTGAATACCGTCCACCGAGGAGATGTTGACGATCGCCCCCTTGCCGCGGCCGATCATGTGGGGTGCGACCGCCCGGATGCCGAGGAAACCGCCGGTCAGATTGACGCTCAACACTTTCTCGAACTCGGCCTTGCTGGTATCGACCAGCGTCTTGAACAACAGGACGCCGGCATTGTTGATCAGGATGTCGATCTGCCCCCACTCGGCCACGGTGCCGGCCACCAGCGACGCCCAACTGCTTTCGTCGGTGACGTCGTGATGGCGATACGCGGCATTGGCGCCCAGTTGACGCGCCAGCTCGGTGCCCTCGCCATCCAGAATATCCGCGATCACGACCCTGGCGCCGGCTTCGACGAACAGGCGCGAGGTCGCCTCACCCATGCCGCGCGCACCACCGGTGACGATGGCCACTTTTCCGGTCAAATCTCCCATGACGACTCCTTGTGTTGGTGGAATTGCAATTGTATCGATCGGCATGACGACCAGATCACTGGTTCATCGCGACCGTCAATCCTGTTTCAAGGCCTGGACGACGTCAGCCCAGTGGCTCGGGTCGGGGCAGCGGTTGTGCGTAATGCTGACGCTGTCGGCAATGCCCGCCAGTCGCGCCCGCAGCTTGCCGGCGATCTCGCGGCGTTCGCCGACCACGGCGATTTCCGCGAGCATGTCGTCGCCGATCAGGCCGGTCATGTCGTCCCAGCGGCCCGCTTTCGACAGGCGATTGAGTTCACGATGCAGTTCTTCCCAACCATGGCAGGCCAGTGTGGGCAGATAGGCCGGCGTCGAGCCGTAGAACGCGAGTTGCTTGCGCGCCGCCAGCTTCGAGGCCGCGAAGGCTTCCGCGGTATCGGCGGTCACCACCAGGGTCGCGCACATGACTTCGATGTCCGTGCGCCGGCGCCCTGACTTCGCAAGGCCTTGCTCCAGGGCGGGCAGGGTGTTTTCCAGCAGCGACCGACGGCTGCTGAAGGGGTGGGCGATGAAGCCGTCGGCCACTTCGCCCGCCACCGCCGTCATCAGCGGCCCGAAGCCACCAGTGAAAATCGGCGGCGTACCATACGGATTCGGCCCGGGATTGAAGGCTGGAATCATGATGGTATGCGTATAGAACCGGCCCTTGAAATCAAGGGGCGCCTTGCCCTCCCAACAATTCCAGATCGCCTTGATCGCCAGGACGATTTCCCTCATCCGCTCCGCCGGGTGCGACCAGACGCTGCTGAATCGCTTCTCGATGTGAGGCTTGACCTGAGAACCAAGGCCGAGCACGAAGCGGCCGCCGCTGATCGACTGCATGTCGTAGCCCTGGTTGGCCAGGTTCATCGGATTGCGCGCGAAGGCGATGGCGATGCCGGTGCCCAGCCGCAGCGTCGAGGTGTGCTCGGCCGCCACCGCCAGCGGCAGAAATGGATCGTGCTTGGCCTCGAAGGAAAAGCCGCCGTCGTAACCGATATCTTCCAGTTCCTTGTAGATGGTGCGGGCCTTGCGGGGATCTTCCAGGGGAGCGGTGGTGTAAACCTTCATGCCGTTGCGTCCTTTGAGATGAGAGAAGCGAGAAACCCATCGACATACCCGGCCTGTCTCGAACCACGCAGCGGCACAACCCAACCGTCAGGTCAACGAATGCATCGGGACGATGATCCTATCAATCTCACTGACCGTGGTCAATGACAATTTTTTATATATGGGCGCGCTCATCAAGCCCCGAGGAGTACCCCTCTCGTGCGGCGGGCACCTAGGGTGCCGCCAACGGGATGGTCAAGCTGTCAGCGCGTCGGACAACAGATTCGCCAACAAGGCGATCCGCGGACGGCTGGTATCGAGCGATGAAACCGGATTGAGCAGAAACCCGAAGAAGCTCAGACGCAAGGTATCGGCGAGTTTGGTCGCATCGATGCCCTTGCGCAGAACGCCTTGCTGTTGCAGGTGCCTGATTTGTCGCGTCAGCGCGTTGCCGAACGCGGTGTGTTGCACACTCAGGCGCTGTGTCCCCCCCTGGCGGACGATAGCCAGGTTGATCAGGCGAACCAACTCGAGATCGCCGATCGCCTGATGTTCGGATAGCACGATATCGATCAGTTGCCCGAGGAAAGCCTTAGCATCTGGGACATCGGCCAGTTCGCGCTCGATGCGTTCCGCCATGGCCTTGGACAGGCGCCGCTGTCGTTCCAGCAGTACATGATCCTTGGTCGGAAAATGGAAAAAGAACGTCCCCTTGGCAACCCTGGCCAGACGGCAGATTTCGCTCACTCGCGCGGCATCCACCCCCACGCGATGGAATTCGGCCAGCGCCGTCTCATAAAGCCGCTCGAAGGTTTCCTGGCGCTGCAGATCGCGAAGCGTTGGACTGTTTTCGGTCATCGGGGGATTTCCAGGCAAGGCACGGCGCAAGCGGACATGATTCGGGCGAGAATTCTAACTTCCAATGTTCCCCGGAGTGACTGACTTTCGCCCCTCGGGGCTCCTGCGCCGGAACCTGACCGACGTCGGCTCATGCGCAATTCACGCTTG
Source organism: Rhodocyclaceae bacterium (assembly GCA_016704145.1). Taxonomy (GTDB): domain Bacteria; phylum Pseudomonadota; class Gammaproteobacteria; order Burkholderiales; family Rhodocyclaceae; genus Fen-999. Next base: position 76,656 of record JADJAS010000005.1, read on the forward strand.
AACGCTGCTGGTACATTAGCGCCATGCGTCGCCCACGCGATCGCCAGAACAGGAGACTGTCATGAGTTTGACCCTGACCGGATTCGACAACAAAGTCGCGGTGGTGACGGGTGCCGGCCGCATGCGCAGCATTGGCCGCCCCATCGCCCTAACCCTTGCCAAGGCGGGTTGCGACGTGGTGCTGACCGGCACCGGCCGGTCGCCCGAGCGCTATCCCGACGAAGAAAAAGCCGCCGGCTGGCGGGACATTGAATCCGTCGCCGCCGAAATCCGCGCCCTGGGCCATCGCGCGCTGCCGGTAATCTCGAATGTCGCCGATGCCGAAGCGGTCGACCTGCTGGCGACGCGAGTGGTGGCCGAGATGGGCCGCGTGGACTTTGTCGTCAATAACGCCGGCTCGACCCGCGGCCGTGACCGGCAGCCGGTAGCAACCCTGCCGGTCGCGGAATGGCGGCGCGTCATCGACACCAATCTCAATGGCAGTTTCTACATGTGCCAGGCCTTCGCCCGCCGCATGATCGAGGCCAAGCGCGGCGGCGCCATCATCAACATCTCGACACTCGGTGCCCGCCTGCTCGCGGCCGGCACGGCGGCATACGCCAGTTCCAAGCTGGCCATCAACGGCCTGACGACCATACTCTCGGGCGAACTGGGGCAATACGGTATCCGCGTCAACGGTGTCTGCCCGGGGCTGATCGACACCAGCCGCCTCGACGACATGCGCCAGGGGCCGATGTGGGAGCAACTGATCAAGACCTTCATCCCCCTCGGCCGCGCCGGCACCGGCGACGACATCGCCTACATGGTGGCATTCCTGTGCAGCGACCAGGGCGCCTGGATCAGCGGTCAGAACATCTTCGTCGACGGCGGTTACACCAGCGTGCCCTTGATGACGGGGCAATAACCGCCGCCACCACCCGCCCGCGCCATCAGGGCAGGATGCCGGCCGCCCGGCGCGGTGCGAACGGGCCGGGATGACGGCCCGCCGTCAGTTCCAGCCCCGCTAGCAAGGCGTTGCGCAACTCGCGCGGATCGATCACGTCGTCATAGACCATCCGGTCGGCGAGCCGCCAGGCGCCACTCGCCTGTTCGGCCATGGCCCGCCGCCGCGTGGCGTCGTCGAGCCCGGCGGCGGCCGCGCCGCTCGCGGCTGGCATCGAGCCCAGGCTGATGGCTGGAAATGCCAGATTGAGCGTTTGCCCATCGAACGGATTCATGGCCATGATCGACGAGCCGAAACCGAAGGCTTTGCGCAAGGTGACGTGGAGCTTGGGCACGCGCAGGCGGTGCTGCACCGCGAACATGCGCGCAGCATGACGCAGCGCGCCGGCTTTTTCCGAAGCGCGGCCGGGGAGGACGCCAGGATTGTCGGCCAGGAAAACCACGGGCAGATGAAATGCATCCGCCACGTCCATGAAGTGCGCCGCTTTTTGTGCCGCCGCCGTATCGACCGCGCCGGCGCCGACCGCGGAATTGCTGGCGACGATGGCGACGCTGCGCCCGCCCAGCCGGGCAAGCGCGGTAACGAGCGACCCGCCGTAGGAAGGCTGTACCTCCAGCAGGCTGTCCCGGTCGACCAGCAACGCCAGTACCGGGCGGATATCGAACGCGATGCGGGGATCGGGATCGATCAGATCCAGGATGGCATCGAGGCGGCGCGGCAACGTGTCGCCTCCGCCACCCTTGTCGCGGCTGGCGGGCGGAGCTTGCCAGGCGTTCGGCGGGAAGTAGCCCAGGTAACGTCTGGCCAGGGCAATCGCGCGAGCGTCGTCCGGCACGAGATTGTGCGCAACACCCGAGACATCGACATGAACCCGAGGACCGCCGAGTTCCTCCTTGGAAACCGACTCGCCGATCGCCGCCTTGACGATCGGCGGGCCGGCGACGAACATCGCGGCGGCCTCGGTCATGACCACGAAATCCGACAGCGGCGCCGTGAGCGCGCCGTGGCCGGCGGAAGCGCCCATCACCAGGCAGACCATGGGCACCAGCCCGGAAAGCTCGGCCAGCGCCTGGAGGTCGTTGGGCGACGGCGTGGCATGTTCGTTGGTGAGTCGATGCCCAGCGCCTTCGAGCATGAACACCAGCGGCACCCGCTCCTGCCGCGCCAACTGCGCCAGCCGATGGCGCTTGCTGGCCGCGGCATCGCCAATCGAGCCGCCGAGAACCGTGAAGTCCTCGATGCCGGCGAGCACGGGGCGTCCTTCCACCCGACCGAAGCCGGCTACCAGCGCATCCGAGGGCGCCGGCGCCGGACCGTGCTCGCTCAAGTTGCCCGCCAGGCCACCCAATTCGACGAAGCTACCCTCGTCGAACAGCGCGGCCGCGCGCTGGCGGGCATCGAGCTTGCCGGCGACGCGCTGCTTTTCCAGTTTTTCGGTACCGCCCATGGCGCGCGCGAAAGTCCGCTTGCGCTCCAGTTCGGCAAGAATATCGTCCCACTTCACGGAATCACCTTTCCCCTTGGCATGCATGCGGCCGGCATCCCACGGAGCGGGCGACGGCGCGGCGTCGAGTCAAGCCAGCCGGGGCAGTATCGCCGGCCCGGGGCGCTCGGTCAATTGCGGGGCCGGGCTCCGGCGGCGCCGCGATGCTCGCGGGGGCTGACCCCATAGCGTCGCCGATAGGCACGAGTGAAATCCCCGGCGTTGCGATAGCCGACGTGGGTCGCGATCCCCTGGATCTGCATGGTGCTGCCTTCGAGCAGATGCCGCGCCGTTTCCAGCCGCAGTTCGGAGAAGTACTCGAAGACCGTCATGCCCAGCCGTTCGCGGAAGATATCGGTCAATTTCCGCTCGCTGCTGCCCAGCATCGCCGCCATCTCGGTCAGACCCGGCGGATCGTCCATGCGCTGGTCGAGCATGGTCAAGGCGCGGGCGAACAACTGTTCGTCGGGGAATGCCTTGTCGCCTACCCCCGTCAGCGCCCGTTGGCCGAGCATGGTCTGCAGGCGATCCAGTTGCGACTTGTTGCGCAAGTGAATGAATATCCGCGCCAGCACCTCGCGCTCGGCGAAGGGCTTGCCGATGAAATCGACAGCGCCAAGACTGAACCCTTGCAACTTGTGCTCGACCGCATTGCTTGCCGAGAGGAAGATCACCGGCACGTTGGCCGTGCGCGGGTCGGCCTTGAGCCTGCGACAGACCTCCAGTCCGTCGATCACGGGCAGGTGCACTTCAAGCAGTATCAGGTCCGGCGTCTGCTTGAACGCCTGGTGGAGGCCATCCTGGCCGTCCACGGCGACCAGCAGCTCCAATTCATGACCGTCGAGGCCCCGGAGCAGCCGGGCCACTGTTGTCGATTGTTCATCGATGATCAGCACGCGGGGCAAATCGTTCGCCATCGGGACGTCCATAAGAACACGTAGCGAATCGATGATACCCGCAGCCTTGTCATGGCCAAGAGCGTCGTCAGGAGTGGACACACATTGTTACGATCCCGCGGCCTGAACCGGAGGCCGTAGTACCATTGCCACATGAACCCAACCGCGATTCCCGCCTTGCTCGACCAGCGCGGCCGCGCCCTGCGCGACCTGCGCATCTCGGTAACCGATCGCTGCAATTTCCGCTGCGTCTATTGCATGCCGAAGACGGTGTTCGGCCGCGACTATCCGTTTCTGGCACGGGCCGAACTGCTGAGCTACGAGGAAATCGTCCGCCTCGCGCGCCTGTTCGCCGAGCAGGGCGTGCAGAAAATCCGCCTCACTGGCGGCGAGCCGCTGTTGCGCAAGGACATCGAACGCCTGGTCGAGCAGCTGGCGAAAATCCCCGAGCTGGAACTGACGCTCACCACCAACGGTTCGCTGCTCGCGGCCCGGGCGCGCGGGCTGCGCGACGCCGGCCTGCACCGCGTCACCGTCAGTCTCGATGCGCTGGACGATGTCATCTTCAAGCGCATGAACGACGCCGACTATCCGGTCACGAAGGTTCTGCAAGGCATCGACGTGGCGGCAGCGGCGGGCCTCGCACCAATCAAGGTCAACATGGTCGTCAAGCGCGGCACCAATGACGGCGAAATCCTGTCCATGGCGCGGCACTTTCGCGGTACCGGCCACATCCTGCGCTTTATCGAGTACATGGACGCCGGCAACAGCAACGCCTGGCAGGCGATGGAGGTCGTGCCGGCCGCCGAAGTGATCCGGCGCATCGACGCCGAACTGCCGCTGGAACCGATCGACCCAAATTACCCGGGTGAGGTCGCCGAGCGCTGGCGTTACCGCGACGGCAGTGGCGAGATCGGCGTCATCGCCTCGGTCACGCAGGCTTTCTGCTCCGACTGCACGCGCATTCGTCTGTCCACCGAGGGCAAGGTCTACACCTGCCTGTTCGCCTCGTCCGGCCACGACTTGCGCCAGCTGCTGCGCGCCGGCGCCGACGACGCGCAACTCGCCGCTGCCATCGCTGGCCTATGGCAGCAGCGCGACGACCGTTATTCCGAGCTGCGCAGCGCCGGCATTCCGGTGATCAAGAAGATCGAGATGTCCTATATCGGCGGCTAGACCGCCGACCGGCGACTCAACCGGCGAGCAATTCGTTGGTGATCGGCCCGCGCAGGATGGTGCGCGTCGCGCGCCAGCCTGCCGCCGCGACGCCGATGGCGCCGGCCAGCATGCCGATCGCCACTAGCCCCGGCCCCGGCAGATAAGGCAGGTGAAATACAAAACGCGCCAACAGCCAGCCGATCGCTCCCGCGCCAACCCCCGCCAGCGTGCCGGCGATCGCGCCGAGCATGGCGAACTCGGCCAGCAATGCGCCGCGCAACTGCTTGCCGCGCCCGCCCAGGGCGCGCATGACCGCCAGTTCGCGCCGGCGCTCGTCGGCACTGGCCGACAAGGCTGCATAAAGTACCGCCAGGCCGGCAATCATGGTCAGGCCGAACAGCAGCTGAACGGCCCGCGCGACGCGATCGAAGCTGTCCTGCAGCTGCCGCACGACGGCGGCGACATCGACGACCGTGATGTTGGGAAAGGCGCGCACCAGTTCCGTCGCCAGCGACGAGCGCGCCGCCGGCAGGTGAAAGCTCGTGATATCGCTGACCGGATAGCCGTCGAGCAGGCCGGGCGAAGCGATGACGAAGAAATTGACGCGCATCGAGTCCCAATCGAGCTTGCGCAAGGAGGTGATGCGCGCGGTCAGCGGCACGCCGGCGACGTTGAAGGCGATCTCGTCGCCGAGCTTCAGCCCCAGCGTCTCGGCCAATCCCTGCTCGACGGAGAATTGTGGCGTGCGGCTGTCGCCGTGCCAGGCGCCGGCAACCACCGTGTTGCCGCCGGGCAGGCCCGACGCCCACGAAAGATTGAATTCGCGGTCCATCAGGCGCTGGGCGCGATCGTCGGCGTAGTCGGCGGGCTGCCGCGGCTGGCTATTGACGGCCACCAGCCGGCCGCGCACCATCGGCTCGAGGCGCGGCGCGGCCAGGCCTCGCTCGATGAAAAAAGCGGCGAAAGCCGCGCGCTGGTCGGGCTGGATGTTGATGACGAAGCGATTGGGCGCGTCGGCCGGCACGCGCGTCCGCCAGCTGTCCAGCAGGTCGTCACGGGCCACGGTGACCAGCAGCAGGGCGGTCAGGCCGAGACCGAGCGCGACGGCCTGCACCACCGTGCCGCGCCAATGGCGACGCAGGTTGGCGACGGCCAGCCGCCAGGGGCTGAAGCCGCGATCCGTCGCCGGCAACCGGCGTCCGAGCATCAGCAGCAGGCGCGCCACGCCGCCGTAGAGCAGGATGGCGACGCCGAAGGCGGCGATCACGATCAGGCCCAGTTGTGTTTCCCCGCCACCCACATCACCAATCCCGCCAGCAGCGTCGCGCCCAGACCATAAGCGGCGACGAGCCCGGGTTCGGCGGCTTCCCACTCGCGCCGCAGCACACGCAGCGTGGACACCCGGCGCAACCTCAACAAGGGAGGCAACACGAAACCGATCACCAGCGTCATGCCGACGGCGACGCCATGCGCCCAGGGACGCCACGAGGCCAACGGCAGGTCATCGGCGATGACGTCCGACAACAGAGCCAACAATCCGCCCTGAACCGCCAGCCCGGCCAGGCAGCCGATGGCCGCTGCCAGCGCACCCAGCATGATGAATTCGCCGGCGTGGATCGCCAGGATGGTGTCGCTGCGCGCGCCGAGACAGCGCATGACCGCGCAGCCGTCGAGATGGCGGCGCAGGTAGCGGTCGGCCGCCAGGCCCACCGCCACGGCGGCCAGCACGACCGTCAACAGTGCCGCCAGGCCGAGGAAGCGCGAGGCGCGATCGAGCAGGTTGCGGATTTCCGGCCGGGCGCTGTCGATGCTTTCCAGACGTTCGCCACGGCCGAGCCTGGGCTCGATCCAGCTGCGAAAGTCAGCCACGGCGGCACGCTCCCCGGCCAGATGCAGGCGCCAGGCGACGCGGCTGCCCGGCTGGACGAGACCGGTCGCCGGCAGATCGTCGATATTGACCAGCAGGCGCGGCGCCAGGGCGAAGGCATTGATGCCGCGGTCGGGATCGAGCGTCAGCACCGCCGATGCCTTGAACACGGCCGCGCCGACCCGCAAGTCGGCGCCGTGGCCTGCCAGCGCCCGCAACAGCCGCTCCTCCGGCCAGGCCGTGCCCCGCGGAGGCGCGCCGCGCGTTTCGCCATCGGCCGCGTCGAGCCACGGCGCGATGCGCAAGGCGCCGCGCAGGGGGTAGTTGCCGCCGATGGCCTTGATTTCGACCAGCTGCGCGTCGCCGTCGGCCGCGGCCGCAACCATGCTGGCGAAGCTCGCGCTCTCGGCAATCTCCACGCCAAGCGCCCGGGCCTGGCGGCGAACATCGTCCGGCCAAGGATGATCGGCGGTCAGCAAGAGATCGCCGCCGATCAGTTGATGCGATTGCAGCAGCAGCCCCTGATTCACCCGATCGGCGAGGAAGCTGACGCTGGTCAGCGCCGCCACCGCCAGCACCAGCGCGACGGCGAGCACCGTCAGTTCGCCGGCGCGCCAGTCGCGCAACAGCATGCGCCAGGCCAGACGAAGCGCGTTCACGCGCCGCGCAACTCCCGCATGGCGTCGATGGCCTGTTCGACGCGCTCCAGCGCGATGACCTCGATGCCCTTGATCGGCTGCTTCGGCGCATTGGCCTTGGGCACCAGCGCGTGGGTGAAGCCGAGCTTGGCCGCTTCTTTCAGGCGTTCCTGGCCGCGCGGCGCCGGGCGAATCTCGCCGGCCAGGCCGATCTCGCCGAAGGCGACCAGCTTCGCCGGCAGCGGCCGGTTGTTGAGCGACGAGACGATGGCCAGCAGCACGGCGAGGTCCGCCGCCGGCTCCTGGATGCGCACGCCGCCGACCGCATTGACGAACACGTCCTGATCGAAGCAGACGATGCCGGCATGGCGATGCAATACCGCCAGCAGCATCGCCAGCCGCTGGGCATCGAGACCGACCGTCAGGCGGCGCGGACTCGGCGAGTGGGCCGTGTCGACCAGCGCCTGGATCTCCACCAGCAGCGGCCGCGTGCCTTCCTGCGTGACCAGCACGCACGAGCCCGAAACTTCCTGCGCGTGCTGCGACAGGAACAGCGCCGATGGGTTCGACACCCCGCGCAGGCCCTTGTCGGTCATGGCGAAGACGCCGAGTTCATTGACCGCGCCGAAGCGGTTCTTGAAGGCACGGATCAGCCGGAAGCTCGAATGCGTGTCGCCCTCGAAATAGAGCACGGTGTCGACGATGTGCTCCAGCACTCGCGGCCCGGCCAGCGCGCCCTCCTTGGTCACGTGGCCGACCAGGATCACGCAGATGCCGCTTTGCTTGGCCAGCCGCGTCAGTTGCGCCGCGCACTCGCGCACCTGCGCCACCGAACCCGGCGCCGATTGCAGCGCCTCCGAATACAGCGTCTGGATGGAGTCGATCACCGCCACCAGCGGCTTTTCCTTCCTGAGCGCGGCGAGAATTTTCTCCAGACCGATCTCCGGCAGCAGGCGCAGGCCCTTGGTTTCGAGCTGCAGCCGGCGCGCGCGCAGCGCCACCTGCTCGGCCGATTCCTCGCCGGAAACGTAGAGCACCGGCTGGCCGGCCTCGGCCAGGCGCGACAGAGCCTGTAGCAACAGGGTGGACTTGCCGATGCCGGGATCGCCGCCGATCAGCACCACGCCGCCGGCGACCAGGCCGCCGCCGAGCACGCGGTCGAACTCCTCGATGCCTACGGCCAAGCGCGGCTCCTCGCGCGGCCGGATGGCGGCGAGGTCCTGCAACTGGCCGCCACCGGCCAGGCTGGCGTAGCGGTTGCCGCCCGCAGCGGCAGCCTCAGCGACAGTTTCGACCAGCGTGTTCCACTGCCCGCAGCCGGGGCACTGGCCCTGCCACTTCGGGCTGCTGGCGCCGCATTCCGTGCAGGTGTAGACGCTCTTTGCCTTTGCCATCACTCGGCTTCTACCCAGGGCACGCGCGCGGCGACGGCGCAGAACAATTCGTAGCTGATGGTGCCGGCGGCGGCGGCCACTTCGTCCGCCGGCAATCCTGCGCCCCACAGTATCGCCGTGTCGCCGAGGCTGACTTTCGGCAAGTCGGTGAGGTCGACGCAAAGCTTGTCCATCGACACCCGGCCCAGCGTGCGCGTGCGCTGGCCGGCGACAAGGATGGGCGTGCCGGTCGGCGCGTGGCGCGGATAACCGTCGGCATAGCCGCAGGCGACGATGCCGATGCGCATCGGTCGATCGGCGGTGAACGTGCAGCCGTAGCCGACGTGCTCGCCGGCGGCGATGTCGCGCACGGCGATCAATTCGCTTGCCAGTGTCATCACCGGCTCAAGGCCGAGCGACTCAGCCGTGACTTCGGGAAACGGCGAACCACCGTAGAGCATGATGCCCGGCCGCGCCCAGTCGCCGCGCGCTTCCGGGTAACGCAACAGCGCCGCCGAATTGGCCAGGCAGACCGGCAGGTTGCGGCCGGCCCGCAGGGCATGGAAGTGCACCATCTGCGCGGCGATACCGTGCGGGCCGTCGGCGTCGGCGAAATGCGTCATCAAGGTGATGTCGGCACGGTCGGCGAGCAGGGTCAAAGCCCGCTCCAGTTCGTCGGCCGCCAGACCCAGGCGGTTCATGCCGGTGTTGAGCTTGAGGTACACCGGCAGCCGCACCGGCAGCGCGGCCGCGCGCAAGGCCTCGACCTGGTCGAGGCGATGCAGCACCGGCGTCAGCCGGTACTCGGCGAACAAGGGCAGTTCCCCGGCATCGTAGAAACCTTCCATCATCAGCAAGGGCTGACGGACGCCGGCCTCGCGCAAGGCGAGCGCATTTTCGAGTTCGATCAGGCCGAAGCCATCCGCGACCTCGGCGAGGGCATCGACCACACGGGCCAGGCCATGGCCGTAGCCGTCGGCCTTGACCACACACCAGAGACGCGCCGCCCCGGCATGGCGACGAGCAATCAAGTGATTGCGGCGCAACGCGCCGGCGTCGAAGCGGATGCGGATGGGGCGCGCGGTGGAATTCGCCGATGAGCGGATCATGCGCGCGGGCGTCTCACGGCGGCTTACTTGAGCGACAGTTCCTTCAGCTTCGCCGCGGCGAAATCGACGAAGGTGGTCACGAGGCGTGAACGGAACTTCTCCTTCGGATACACCATCGACAGGGCCCGTGTCAGCCGGGGCTTGAGTGGAATGGCGACGAGGTCGCCCAGGCGCTGCGCCTTGCGCACCGAACCGACCGAGGCGATGGCGAAACCCAGTCCCGTCTCGACGACGCCATTGAGCGCGATCGGACTGCCCAGCTCCATCACCATGTTCATCTGTTCGGCGGCGATGCCCGCCTTGCGCAGGTAGGCATCGGTGAACTCGCGGGTGCCGGACCCCGGCTCGCGCGACACGTACTGATGATCGACCAGTTGCTTCGGCGTGATTTCCTTGAACTTGGCCAGCGGGAACCGGGGACTGCAAATGACTTGCAGCTCGTCGTCGCAACAGACTTCGGTTTCCAGGTTGGGCTGATGCGAGGGCGACTCAATCAAACCGATGTCGAGCATGTGCTCGGCGACGCGCGTCTCGATGGTTTCGGAGTTGGCGACGATCAGGCGCGGCCGCACGTCCGGATGCGCCGACTTGAATTCGCCGAGGATGCTCGGCAGCATGAAGTCGGCGATGGTGGTGGAGGCGCCGACCAGCAGCGAGCCGCCAATCTCGCCAGTCATCTCGGCCAGGCGGACATCCAGTTCGGACGACAGGCCGAGGATGCGCTCGGCGTAGGCCAGCACGATGTCCCCGGCCGGCGTCAGCGTGATGCGTCCGTGGCCGCGGTCGAACAGCCGCGTGTTGAAGTGCTCCTCCAGCTGCTTGACCTGGAAGGTCACCGCCGGTTGCGTCATGAAGAGGATTTCCGCAGCCTTGGTGAATGACAATTGCTTGGCAACGGCATGAAACACCTGCAGCCTGCGATCCGCCATGAGACGCTCCCTTCCGAACGCGATTCATTAGTTCCGACGAATATTCAAACACAGATCATCGACATAAGATAGCCTGATGCCCCGATTTTTCGCCCAGGCCGCCGCGGCAAGGAAACCGTATTCCTTTCGTGGTATAAAACCCCGGCCCATGAGCCTTGGCTTCTACATCATCATGGCGGCGCAGTTTTTTTCCGCGCTTGCCGACAACGCCCTGCTGATCGCTGCCATCGCCATCCTGCGCGACCTGCATGCCCCGGCCGAATACGAGCCGCTGCTGAAAACCTTCTTCACCGTCTCCTACGTCGCCCTGGCCGCCTTCGTCGGCGCCTTCGCCGACTCCATGCCCAAGTGGCGGGTCATGTTCATCAGCAACGGCATCAAGATCCTCGGCTGCGGACTGATGTTCATGGACGTGCATCCGCTGGCAGCCTATGCGGTGGTGGGCCTGGGCGCCGCCGCCTACTCGCCAGCCAAGTACGGCATCCTCACCGAGTACCTGCCACATCGCCTGCTGGTAGTCGCCAACGGCTGGATCGAGGGTCTGACCGTGGTCGCCATCATTCTCGGCGTGGTGCTGGGTGGCGCGCTGATCAAGCCGGAAGTAGCCCAGTCGCTGCTGGCCATCGACTTCCCCGCGTTCGACACCGGCATCGACACCACCGCCGAAATGAACCTGCTCGTCATCGGCGCGCTCTATCTCGTCGCCGCGATCTTCAATCTTTACGTTCCCGATACCGGCGTCGACCACAAGCCGCTGAAGAAGAATCCGCTCTACCTGGCGCACGAGTTCAACCATTGCCTGCGGCTGCTCTGGCGCGACAAGCTCGGCCAGATTTCGCTGGCGGTGACCACCCTGTTCTGGGGCGCCGGCGCCACGCTGCAATTCATCGTCATCGAATGGGCCAAGGCGGCGCTGAACCTCGATCTTTCCAAGGCCAGCATGCTGCAGGGCATCGTCGCCGTCGGCGTCGCCATCGGCGCGGCGCTAGCGGCGCGGATGATCTCGCTACGCAAGTCGGTGCGCGTCATCCCGCTCGGTATCGCCATGGGCCTGGGCGTGATCCTCTTGACCCTGGTGCGCGACATGTGGCTGGCGGTACCGCTACTGGTGATCGTTGGCGCCTTTTCCGGTTTCTTCGTGGTGCCGATGAACGCCCTGTTGCAGCACCGCGGCCACATCCTGATGGGCGCCGGCCACTCGATCGCGGTGCAGAACTTCAACGAGAACCTGTCGATCCTGCTCATGACCGGCATCTACTCGCTACTGGTCATGGCCGGCCTGTCGATCCATGCCGTCATCGTCCTGTTCGGACTGTTCGTCGCCGGCACCATGTGGCTGGTGCGCAACCGGCACCTCGATAACCAGCGACAGCACGACGATGTCGCCCATCTCGAAGATCGCACCCATTAGGAATTTCCGGACCGAGCGCGGCTAGAGGATTCTCGGCCGGTCGTCCAGTTCGTTCGGGTTATCTCGCCGCGCGGGAAAATGCAGGCTCAGCAGGCGCGTCGCGCGGTCGATGGCCTCGAGCACACCGCGCCGCCAGGCGCCTTGAGCGAACGAGGCTTCCATCGCACGGCAGATTCGATCCCACTCGGCCTGCTCCACGCGCCCGGCGATGCCCCGGTCGGCCAGTATCTCGACGCGCCGGTCGACCAGTTGCACATAGATCAGGATGCCGCTGGCCTCGCGCGTTCCGCCGACGCCGAAACGGGAAAAAAGCTGCTCGGCACGCCCGCGCGCCGGCGTGCCGCGAAGGCTGACTGTCAAGGGCATGGGGCCTTCGACGACCAGGCACAGTTCGCCGCGATGCAAACGCTCCGACGCCGCGATCGCCTCATGGATCGCCTCGCGGTCGGCGGCGCAAAAGGCGCGCCGCGCCCACCAGCCGGGGATCATCAGATGCTTGAACAGGCGCGCGAAGTCCATTCACCAGCTCCCCGAGGCGCCACCACCACCGAAGCTGCCGCCGCCACCGGAAAACCCGCCCCCCGAAGAACCGCCTGACGACGAGAAGCCGCCGCCACCCAGGCCGGAGCCACCGCGCGCAAATGAAAAAACGAATGCGACCGCGGCCGCGATGGCGGCGATCATCCAGTTGCCGAACGCCCAGAGGGCCACCCCGCCGGCCAGGGCGGCCGCGACGAGCGAGCCGACGATGCCGAGCAAGGCGTGCAGAAAGCCGGCCGCGAAGATCGCGCCGAAGATCAGAAAAACGCTGCCATCATCGACCGGGACTGGCGTCGGCACCGGCTCGGGATCGGGCAGGCTCTCGCCCCGAATCAGTCCGCCGAGTGCCGCCACGGCCGCGTCGAGCCCGCCGCCGAAATCGCCCTGCCGGAAGCGCGGCGCCATGTCTTCGGCGACGATGCGCTTGGCGATGGCGTCCGGAATCGCGCCTTCGAGGCCGTAGCCGACTTCGATGCGCATCTTGCGATCGTCCTTGGCGACGATGACGATCACGCCATCATCCACCCCACCGCGGCCGATCTTCCAGGCCTCCGCCAGCCGGATGCCGAACTGCTCGATGGTCTCGGGCTGCGTGGTCGGCAGCAGCAGGACCGCCACTTGGGCGCCCTTGTCCAGCTCGATGGCGGTCGACGCGTTCTCCAGCGCTTGCCGCTGCGCAGCGGTCAGCGTGCCGGTGAGATCGGTAACGCGCGCCGAAAGCGTCGGAATGGCGACGACCTCCGCCGTCCAACCGTGGAGCGGCAGAATCAGGCACAGGAGCGCCGCCAGCCAGCGCAGCATGGCCGGTCCGGATCGATTACTTCGCGGCCGGCGCGGCGTCGAACCTGACTTGCGGCGGTGTCGAGATGGCCTTCTCGTCCTCGACCGCGAAGTTGGCCTTGGCTTTCCACCCCATCACCATGGCCGTCAGGTTGTTCGGGAAAGTGCGCACCGAAATGTTGTAGTTCTTGACCGCGTCGATGTAGCGATTGCGCGCCACGGTGATGCGATTCTCGGTGCCTTCCAGCTGCGCTTGCAGGTCACGGAAGTTGGCGTCGGCCTTGAGGTTCGGATAGTTCTCGGCCACCACCAGCAGGCGGGCCAGCGCGCCCGACAGTTCGCCCTGCGCCTTCTGGAACCTGGCGAAGGCCGCCTCGTCGTTCACCAGTTCCGGTGTCGCCTTCATGCCGGCAACGCTGGCGCGCGCCTCGGTGACGCGCGTCAGTACCTCCTTCTCGTGCGCGGCGTAACCCTGTACCACCGACACCAGATTGGGAATCAGGTCGGCGCGGCGCTTGTACTGGTTCAGCACTTCCGACCAGGCGGCGTTGACGCCCTCGTCGTTGATCTGGATCTGGTTGTAGCCGCAGCCGGAAAGCAGGGTGGCGGCCAGGGCAAGTATCGCGAGCAAACGCTTGGTCATGGAACTCTCCTCGGGGAAACGACGGATGCCGGACGATTATCCTACTTCACGTCGGGCTCGAAGAACACCCAGCGGGCCGACCGGAATTCGGCCTGGATGCGCTCCTCGACGGCATTGATGCGGCGGACCATCTCGGCGCCGCTGATGGTTTCGTCATCGGCCATGCGCGCCTTGACGGCGATGACGATGCGCTCGCCCCAGGCCAGCGTGATGACATTGAACACTTGCGCCACTTCCGGTTGCGCGGCAATGAAGGTCTCGATGGCGGCCCGCTGCTCGGGGTCGGCCGATTCGCCGACGATCAGACTCTTCACTTCGATCATGATGGCGACGGCGATGACCATCAGCACCACGCCGACCGCCAGCGTGCCCAGCGCGTCCCAGAGGGGATCGCCGGTCAGCACGGTCGCCGCCACGGCGGCGAAGGCGAGCACGAGACCCGCCAGCGCGGCGATATCCTCGCCGGCGACGACCATCAGCTCCGACTGCCGCGACTCGCGGAACCAGCGCAGGAAAGGCCTGCCGCGCGCGATCTTGCGGATCTCGCGGAGGGCGCCGGCCAGCGAGAATGCCTCCAGGATCACGGCGACGCCGAGCACCGCCATGGCGATCAGGCCGTTCTGCAACGGCTGCGGATGCAGCATGCGCTCGACGCCTTCGTAAACCGAAAACGCGCCGCCCATGAAGAACAGCAGCAGCGCCACCACCATCGACCAGAAGTAGGCGGCGCGGTGATGGCCGAGCGGATGATCCACCGATTCCGGGCGCCTGGCCTCGCGCATGCCCAGCAGCAGCAGGAGCTGGTTCACGCAGTCGGCGGTCGAGTGGATCGCCTCGGCCAGCATCGAGCCCGAGCCGGTCCACGCGGCGGCGGCGAATTTCGCGACGGCGATGCCGAAGTTGGCGCCGAGCGCATAGAGGATGGCCCTGACCGAGCCTTCGGCGCCGTGCGACATCTATGATCCCTTCATGGTCCCGCGCATGAAGCACAGGTCTTCCCAGGCCTTGGCCTTGTCCGGCAGGTTGCGCAGCAGATAGGCCGGATGATAGGTGACGATCAAGGGCGTGCCATTGAAGTCGAACACCCGCCCGCGCGCCGAGGCGATCTTTACCTCGCTCTGCAACAACGTCTGCGCCGCCGGCCGGCCGAGCGCGACGATCAACTTCGGCCGGATCAGCGCGATCTGCCTTTCCAGGTAAGGCCGGCAGGCGGCGGTCTCGTCCGGCTCCGGCGTGCGGTTATTGGGCGGCCGGCACTTCACGGCGTTGGCGATATAGACATTCTCGCCGCGCTTGAGGTCAATGGCCGCCAGCATGGCATCGAGCAGCTTGCCGGCCTGGCCGACGAACGGCTCGCCGCGCTCGTCCTCTTCCGCGCCGGGGCCTTCGCCGACGAACAGCCAGTCGGCCTCGATGTCGCCGACGCCCAGTACCGCCTGTTGGCGCGCTTGGCACAAGCCGCAGGCGCGACAGTCGGCCACGGCCGTCTTCAACTCGTCCCAGCCCATGCGGGCGATGGCGGCGGCGCGGTCGTCGCCATCGTCCGTCGGCGCGGGTTGGTCGAAAGTCAGCGGTGGCGACACGCCGGCATCGGTCGACCTCTCGGGTACCCGTGGCACGGTCGCCTCGGCCGCCGGCTGCCGCAGCCGCCAGACAGGTCCCAGGCCGAGCTCCCGCAACAACGCTTCGCGCCTCATAGATCGCGCACCATCACGATGGCGTCCTCGCGGCCGGCCGGGCCAGGATAGTAGCCCTTGCGCCGACCTATCTCCACGAACCGGCAGCGGCGATAAAGCGCCAGCGCCGGCGCGTTGCCCGGCCGCACTTCCAGCAGCATGCGCGTGGCGCCGTGGTCGCGCGCCACAGCCAGCGCATGGTGCAGCAGCGCGCCGCCCAGCCCGCGTTGCTGCCGTTCCGGCACGATGGTGAGGTTGAGCAGATGCGCCTCGTCCACGGCCATCATCACCACCGCGTGGCCGATCGGCACGCCATCCTCGCGGCAAACCCACATCGAGTGCCCGGCCCGCAGGGAATCGACGAAATTGCCGCGCGTCCAGGGAAAGGCATAGCTGCGCTGCTCGGCGGCGGCGACGGCATCGACATCCTCGTCGCGCATGGGCGCGCAGTCGACCCTTGGCATCGGCACCGCGGCCACTACTTCGAACCTCCGCGGGCGAGACGCTCGGCGGTGGTCAAGGCCACCTTGTCGCGCAGGTAGAGCGGCGCGGCCAGCGCTGCGTCCAGGCCCGCGCCGCGCGCCAGCCTGGGCGCGGCCAGTTGCGCCACCGCCGCCGCCGTCGGCCGCGGCTCGGCCCGCGTCCGCGCCAACGCGGGCAGGCGGCCGCCGTACGCGGCGAACCCATCGCCGCAGCCGACCCAGCCGTCGCCCGCGGGCACCGGCGCCTGTTCGGGGGCGCACACGGTCGGCGCCAGCACCTGGCGGCCGCCGTCGTAAGCGGCGACGTAAACCTCGTTCATGCGGGCGTCCAGGCAGGCGTAGGCGCGACTCTCGCCGCTGGCCAGCGCCAGCGCTTCCAGGGTATTGATGCCGATCACGGGCAGGTCGAGGCCGAAGGCCAGACCCTGGGCGCAACCGGCCGCCAGTCGCAAGCCGGTGAAGCTGCCCGGGCCGGCGCCGAAGGCGATGCCGTCGAGCGCCTTCATCGTGATGCCAGCCTCCTCCAGCAAGGCGTTCGCGGCCGGCAACAGCCACTCGGAGCCGCCGTTGGGAAGCTCGGCGGCCCGTTCGACGAGCGCACCGTCGTCCCAGTAGGCGACGGACAGTCGGTGGGTGGCGGTTTCGAGGGCGAGAATGCGCATCGCCGGTATTTTACCGGTGACAGCCAAACCCTCTCAGGGCGGCATTGGTGCCATCGGCGGCGGCGGCCGGCGGTACACGCCTTCGCGGGCGCTGCGGATATCCTCGCGCAACTGGCGGCGTTCGTCGGGCGACAGTCGGCCGAAATACGGCGCGTCCGGATCGGCCGCGCGTTCCCGACGCCGGAATTCGCGCATGCGCATGCGCTCCTCCATGCGCTCGCCGTAAACGGGCGGCGCGCCGTCGGGGCGGATGAAGCGATGGCGCGGATAGCCGTCGCCGCGCTCGGCGAGCGCCGGCGGCATCGCCAGGACGGCGACCAGGCCAAGGACCATCGAAATTCCCCACCGCGTCTTCATGGCCGCCATCCTAGGCCAGATTGGGCCCGCCGGGCGACCGGCTTTGTAATCGATTGTAAGGGGGTCTGCCACAAGCGCCCCGAACCGGCTAGCATTGCGCTCCATGAACCAGAACGCCACGCCGGCCAAGGCCGCCAAGATCCTCGTCGTCGACGATGACATTCGCCTGCGCCAGCTGCTCGAGCGCTATCTCGGCGAGCAGGGTTTCACCGTCAAGGCCGTGGACGGCGCCGCCGCCATGGACCGGGCGCTGTCGCGCGAACTCTACGATCTCGTCGTGCTCGACCTGATGATGCCGGGCGAGGACGGCCTGTCGATCTGCCGCCGCCTTCGCGCCCAGGGCGCCGAGGGCCAGGGTCTCGCCATCGTCATGCTGACCGCCAAGGGCGACGAGATCGACCGCATCGTCGGCCTCGAGCTAGGCGCGGACGACTACCTGCCCAAGCCCTTCAATCCGCGCGAACTGGTGGCGCGCATCCACGCCGTGCTGCGCCGCCGGGTCGCGCCGCCACCGCCGGGCACGCCCGGCGCGACCGAAACCAAAGTCAGCTTTGGCGACACGCTGGTCAACCTCGGCACCCGCGAGCTGATTCGCGCCGGCGCCAGCACCACGCTCACCACGGGCGAATTCGCGCTGCTCAAGGTGCTGGTCGAGCATCCGCGCAAACCCTTGTCGCGCGACAAGCTGATGGAGCTGGCGCGCGGCCGCGAATACGACGTGTTCGACCGCTCCATCGACGTGCAGATCTCCCGCTTGCGCAAGCTGGTCGAGGACGACGCGGCCAAGCCGCGCTACATCCAGACCGTCTGGGGATTTGGCTACGTCTTCGTTCCCGACGGGAAGAAGGCCGAGTGAAGCTTCTCCCGGGATCGCTGCTCTGGCGTTCCTTCCTGCTGATCGCCGCGCTGATGCTGCTGTCGGTGCTGACCTGGTTCTTCATCTTCACCCAGTACGAACGCGAGCCGCGCGCCCGCCAGCTCTCGCAGCTGATCGTCAGCGTCGTCAATCTCACCCGCACCGCGCTGATCGCCGCCCGTCCCGAGGCGCGCATGGATCTACTGCGCGAGCTGTCGGACCGCGAAGGCATTCATCTTTATCCCGCCGAGGACGACGACCGCGTCGCCGAACTGCCCGATCGCGCCATCCTGCGCCGCGTGCGGGAGCTGCTACGCGAGGAGATGGGCCCGGCGACGCGCCTGACCATGGAACGCGAGGGCGAAAACGCCCTGTTCGTCAGCTTCACCATCGACGACGAAGCCTACTGGGTGGCGCTGCCGCGCGAGCGCGCCGAACGCTACCTGCCCGCACAATGGCTGGGCTGGGGCGCGGCGGCGCTGCTGCTGTCGCTGGCCGGCGCCTGGCTGATCGTGTTTCGCGTCACCCGGCCGATGAAGCGGCTCGAGCAGGCCGCCGCCGAACTTGGCCGCGGCCGCCGGCCGGCGCCGGTGCCGGAAAGCGGTCCCGACGAAATCGAGACGCTGGCGCACGCCTTCAATCAGATGAGCGCCGACCTCGCCCGGCTCGACGACGATCGCGCGCTCATCCTCGCCGGTGTGTCGCACGACCTGCGCACGCCGCTGACGCGCCTGCGCATGGGCATCGAGATGGCCGTCGCCGACGATGCCACGCGCAACGAGATGGCCGCCGACATCGAGGAAATGGACCGCAGCATCGGCCAGTTCCTCGACTTCGCCCGCGCCGATGCCGGCGAACCGGCCGCGCCGGTCGACATCGCCGCCCTGCTGGAGGAACTGGCCGGCCTCTACCGCCAGCGCGGCGCCGACGTCAGCGTCGCGCCCCCCGCCGCCGGCGTGTCGCCGCTGCTGACTTTGCGGCCCAAGGCCATCCGCCGAGCCGTCGCCAATCTGATCGACAACGCCCTGCGCCATGCCGGTGCCGCCGGCCCCATCGAACTGGCCCTGGCGGGCGCCGGCAGCGGCGCCGCCATCGAAGTGCGCGACCGCGGCCCGGGCATTCCCGCCGCCGACGCCGAGCGCCTCAAGCTGCCCTTCACCCGCCTCGAGACGGCACGCACCGACGCCATCGGCACCGGCCTTGGCCTCGCCATCGTCGACCGCGTCGCCCGCGGCCACGGCGGCGCGCTCGACCTGCTGCCGCGCGCGGGCGGCGGTTTGATCGCGCGGATCAGGCTGGCCGGCACGCCCCGGACCTAGTCGACGCCCCGGTTTCCGTCAACCGCGCAGACGCCGCACCAGTTCGGCCTTGTTGTTGACCGTCAGCTTGTGGAACACCCGGCTGATCAGGTTGCGAACCGTCGCCGGCGCAAGGCCAAGGAGCGTGGCGATCTCGGCGTAGGTGCACCCGTCGGCATAGTGGTTCGCCACCTCGCGCTCGCGGCGGGACAACTGGTCGACGGCGCTCTTCGGTCTCGCCTCCAGATAAAGGTAGCCCGACAGCGGCCGACACTGGACGGCCACCCGACCACCGACGTAGTCCTTGCCGGCGAGGATCAGCTTGCGCATGGTCGCCGGCAGCTCCGCCGAATTCCACTCCGGCCATTCGCTCTTGACCATGCCGGCGAACCGACGGTGCGCGTCGACGAGTATCCCGTTCGGGTTGCACAGCGCCCAGCACGCGGCGCCGTCGCTCCGGCCGTTTTCCAGCAGGTGCAGCAAGCGGCAATTGCGATACGACTCGGCCAGATGGGGCATCAGAAACTGCTTGGCCGCGCGGTCGGCTTCGGAAAATGGGCGACGAACATCCTTGCGCCATACCGTGATGAACTCGTTGAGCGAGGACACCGGCTCGATCAGGACCGTGCCCAGCGACCACTCGACGCGATGCTTGGCGCCGAACTCGCGATAAACGGCCGACGCCTCCAATTGCTCGCGCGGCATCAAGTCGGCCGTGCTGATGGTCGTTCCGGGTTGCGCGCACACCGCCTCGCGGAAAAAGTCCACTTCTATCAACGGAGCGTAGTCCTCGACCAAGCTGGGCGCGCAACGATGAAGATGCACATGATGAACCATCAACGGCTGGTTCGCGCCGCGCCCCCACCAGGCCGCGTCGAAATCGAAAACCTCGTGCATCTGCGTCAAGGCCCATTCCTGGAAGTTCGCGAACGGCACCTCCCGGCTGGCTCGGTAAAGGTCGACAACCAACTGGCTGGCCTTGGCATCCATGAGTACGCGGGGCGATCCCGGGTAAAGTGGTTCGGTGCAGTGTATTACCAACGGTATAGTCACGGCATGATGCAAATGATTCACAAATCCATGCCGGACCACCATCGATAACCATCGAGTCCGCCCTCGCCGACCGTGTTGGATACATTTGCATCACGTTCGTGCTCCTTGCGTCTTTGCCGGCAATGGCAGCCACGCGGTCGGCGATGCCCATGAATAGCGAAAGTAACCGTTTAACCGTTGTTTGTGGGATTTATTTCCCGACTCGCGCGAACGACTCCGTCGGCCTTTCTTACACTCGCGCCACGGACGGTCGCCGCAAATAGGCGAAGATGCCCATCAACAAACGAAAACCAGCCGATGGCGCGCGAATTGCTTAGTCAAGCCCATCGCGACACAGCGGGGGATGTCTCGTCGCGACCGACAACAATCACAAAGTTTTGGACTGGAGGATGATCATGAATCGCCGCAATTTCCATGCTATCAACACCGCGCCTCGCCAATCCCTTCGTGGCGCGACCAACGCACCTTCCAGTTCCATCAAGCCGTTGGCCACCGCCGTGACCCTGGCGATGGTCGCGTTCTCTCAGCCGAGCCTGGCGGCCAACTGCATCTGGAACCCGGTGACGGGCAACTGGGGCACCGCCGGCGACTGGACTTGTGGCTTGGTGCCGGGCGGAGCCGACTCCGCCACCGTGGCCGCCACAAAAACGGTGACCATCAACAGTGCGCAGTCGATTCTGAACCTGACCAACGCCGGCAGCGTCAACATCGACGCCTTTCTGCTGACGCTGAACGGCGGCGGCGGCACCACCAACACCGGCACGATCAACGTCGGTGCCGGCCCGAATCCCAACAATGCCGCGCTCAACATTGGCACCGGGCACAACGTCACCAATACCGGCGGCACCATCAACGTCAGTGCCGACAGCGTCATCAACCAGTTCGGCAGCACCATCAGCGGCGGCACGATCAACACCACAGGTACCGGCAAGCTGGCGGTCTTCAGTTCGTCAGCCAATTTCCTCGACAGCGTCACCCTGGGCGGACGCATGGACATGGCCAGCGTTGCCAATTCCCGGCAACGGGTGACAAACGGGCTGACATTGAACAATGCCACCGTCGACATCAACCAGAACGGTATCCTCAGCTTCGAGAATACCCAGACGCTGTCGGGCACCGGCAGCATCGTTTTCGGCAACACCGGTGCTGGCAACCGCATCGACCTGGACGGCAACGGCACCACCACCATCGCCTCGGGTGTCACGATCCGCGGCCACAGCGGCACCATCGGGCAGCAGATCAACATCGGCGGCACCCAGACCCTGGTCAACAACGGCCTGATCAGCGCCGATGTCAGCGGCGGCACCATCGGCTTCGTCGATTCGGCCGTCGTCAATAACGGCACCCTGCGCGCGATCAACGGCGGCACCCTGGTGCTGTCGACCAACGTCACCGGCGGCGCCAGCGGCCAGATCGTGGCCGGTGCCGGCAGCCAGGTGCTGCAAAACGGTGTGACCATCAGCGGCACCGTCAACACCAGCGGCGGCGGCCTGTTCTCGGTGGTCAGTTCGTTTGCCAACCGGCTCGATGGCGTCACCTTCAACGGCAACATGGACATGGCGTCCATCGCCAACAGCCGCCAGCGCGTCACGCCCGGTGGCCTGGTGCTCAACGGCACCGTCAACATCAACAGCAACGGCATCCTTAGCTTCGAGGACAACGGCACGTTCAGCGGCAACGGCACGGTCGTTTTCGGCAACACCGGTGCTGGCAACCGCATCGACCTGGACGGCAACGGCACCACCACCATCGCCTCGGGTGTCACGATCCGCGGCCACAGCGGCACCATCGGGCAGCAGATCAACATCGGCGGCACCCAGACCCTGGTCAACAACGGCCTGATCAGCGCCGATGTCAGCGGCGGCACCATCGGCTTCGTCGATTCGGCCGTCGTCAATAACGGCACCCTGCGCGCGATCAACGGCGGCACCCTGGTGCTGTCGACCAACGTCACCGGCGGCGCCAGCGGCCAGATCGTGGCCGGTGCCGGCAGCCAGGTGCTGCAAAACGGTGTGACCATCAGCGGCACCGTCAACACCAGCGGCGGCGGCCTGTTCTCGGTGGTCAGTTCGTTTGCCAACCGGCTCGATGGCGTCACCTTCAACGGCAACATGGACATGGCGTCCATCGCCAACAGCCGCCAGCGCGTCACGCCCGGTGGCCTGGTGCTCAACGGCACCGTCAACATCAACAGCAACGGCATCCTTAGCTTCGAGGACAACGGCACGTTCAGCGGCAACGGCACGGTCGTTTTCGGCAACACCGGTGCTGGCAACCGCATCGACCTGGACGGCAACGGCACCACCACCATCGCCTCGGGTGTCACGATCCGCGGCCACAGCGGCACCATCGGGCAGCATGTCAACATCGGCGGCACCCAGACCCTGGTCAACAACGGCCTGATCAGCGCCGATGTCAGCGGCGGCACCATCGGCTTCGTCGATTCGGCCGTCGTTAACAACAGCACGCTAAAGGCGACCAATGGCGGTTTGCTGAACCTCGGGACGGCGGTAAGCCAGGGCGCGTCGGGCGTGATACTCGCCGACAATGGCACGGTGCGCCAGAACGGCGCCCGCATTTCCGGCGGTACCATTGCCAGCGCCAATGGCGGCGCGCTGCAGGTGGCTTCGAGTTCGGCGAACTACCTGGATGCAGCCACGATCAGCGGTGTAGTCGACATGGCATCGGTGGCTACCAGCAGACAGCGAGTGAACAACGGGCTCACCAACAACGGCACCATAAACATCAACCAGAACGCGATCCTGAGCTTCGAAGACACGCAGACGCTGTCGGGCACCGGCAGCATCGTCTTCGGTAACACGGGTGGCGGCAACCGCATCGACCTGGACGGCAACGGCACCACCACCATCGCCTCGGGTGTCACGATCCGCGGCCACAGCGGCGCCATCGGGCAGCAGATCAACATCGGCGGCACGCAAACGTTGCTGAACCAGGGCACGATCAACGCCGAGTTGGCCGGCGGCACGATCGGCTTTGCGGACAGCGCACTGGTCAACAACGGGGTGTTGCGCGCCCAGGCCGGTACCATGTACGTAGGCGTCCCGCTCAGTGGTACCGGCACACTACAGGTCGATAGCACCGGCACGATGAACCTGGCCAACGGCGCCAAGGGTCAGGGCACACTGGCCATGGGGGGCGCCGGCGCCGCATTGAATCTGGGCACCGGCAACCTGACGCTGAGCAACGACTACACCAATGCCGGCGCTGGCACGGGCAATGCCTTCAACCGTCGCGCCGGCGTCAGCGGTACCGGCCAGATCGTGGCCGGCGGCGATGTCAGCCAGGTCATCACCGGCGCCAACGTCACCAACGGCAACACCGCCAACGCCACGCTGACCGTCGGCAACGTGCGCGTCGGCAGCAATACCTTCAACTACCAGATCGGCAATGCGGGCACGACCGGCCCGACGCTGCGCGGCGCCATCCAGACCGCCGCCAACGGCGGCAACATCAACGATGCGCGTCTTTCCGGCACTGGTGTCACGGCGTCGAACTACAACGCCGGCGGCCCCGGCGGCAACAGCGGCAACTTGGCGGTGGTCTTCAACGCCGCCAGCGCCGGCGCGCTGGCGCCCTTGTCCGGCCAGGCGGTCAACCTGCGCAGCAACTTCGAGAACATCGCCGACCAGAAACTCAACATCGTGCTGGCGGGTGGCGCGGCCGCCTACAACGCGGCGGTCGGTGCCGCCACGCCGACACCGGTCGTCATTGCCAACCAGCGCGTGGGCGGCACGGGCAGCCAGATGCTGACGGTAAGCAACACCGCCGCGGCAGGCGCCTACAGCGAAGACCTGAACGCCAGCGTCACTGGTTTTACCGGTGCGGCCGGCTTCACCGGCGGCAACATCAACGGCTTGCTCGCCGGTGCCAACAACAGCAGCACGATGGGTGTCAGGGTAGACACTACCTTGGCTGGAGCCAAGACCGGCACCGTGACGCTGGGCTATCAGACGGCCGGCGCGGTCAATGGCGCCAGCAATGGGCTCGGCGTCGCCAGCGCCGGTTCGCAGACAGTCACCGTCAGCGGCAACGTCTATCAGGTGGCGGCGGGCGCCTTGCAGGGCAACACGCTCAACTTCGGCACGCTGCAAGTGGGGCAGCAGGTCAGCCAGAACCTGGTGGTACGCAACACGGCAACCGGACCGGCGGGCTTCGTCGAGGATCTGAATGCATCCTTCGGCGCGTCGGGCAACAGCCAGATCACCGGCACCGGCTCGCTCAACGGCATCTTGGCAGGCACCAATAGCACCGGCGCCAACGGCACCATGACGGTGACGGTGCTGGGCTCCACCGCCGGTGCGCTCAACAGCGGCATCGCGGTCAACTACTTCAGCGCCGGCGCCGTCAATGGCGTGGGCAACGGATTGGGCGTGCTGGGCGTGGGCAGCGAACAGTTCAACGTCAATGGCACCATCTCCGCGGTCGGCAACGTGATCAATCAGGCCAGTCCGCTGGTCAACACCCCGACCGTCACCTTGGCGGCCCGGCGAGTCGGCGACGCGGCGGCCACGGCGAACGTCAGCGTCAGCAACGTCGCGACGGTCGCGCCGCAGGCGGCATTGAACGCCAGCATCGCCACCAACGGCGCGCCGGTGACGGCCAGCGGCAGCTTCAACCTGCTGACCCCGGGCGCCACGGACAACTCAAGCCTGGTGGTGGGCATCGGCACGGCGACGGCCGGTAACTTCACCGGCGGCAATGCCGGTTCGGCAACGATTAGCCTCGTCTCCGACGCGAGCAACGTCGGCGGCTGCGCGCCCAACTGCCAGCTGAACCTCGCTCCGCAGACGGTGACTGTCGAGGGCAAGGTCTACACCGCCGCGCAGGGCACGGTGCAAGGCACGGTTAACTTCGGTATCGTGCACGTCGGCGATGTCGTTGCCGCGCAAGGCGTCGCCGTGCAGAACTCGGCACCGGCAACCGCGCTGAACGACACGCTGAAGGCCAGCATCGGCGGCACCGGCGGCGCCTTCACCGACAATGGCGGCACAGTCACCGGATTGGTCGCCGGCGGCGCCGCCAACACCAGCGCGCTCGCGGTTGGCCTCGACACGACGACGGCGGGCATCTATAGCGGCAACGCGATCGTCAGCCTGGCCAGTCAGAACCCGGACATGGCAGACCTGGACCTGGGTACCGCCAACGTGTCGCTGTCGGGACAGGTCAACAAGTACGCCAACGCGGTATTCGACAAAGTCAGTGGCGCCGGCACGCTGTCGCGCAGCGGCAACGTGTTCACCCTCGATTTCGGCAACGTATTGTTGGGTGGCGCCCTGTCCGCGATACTCGACGTCGACAACGCCGTGGGCGGTGGGCCGTCCGACCTTCTGGACGGTGTGCTCGGCATGAACGACGTGAATGACTTCACGACGCTGCTCTTGTCGTCCTTCCAGAATATCGGCGCCGACGGCTCGGGCGGCAATGCGCTGTCCTTCCTGTTCGACACTAATAGCCTGGGACTCGGAACTTTCCAGGATTCCATCGACCTCGGTTGGTTCGGCCACAATGCCAGCGGCTACGTTGACCCGACGCGGCACTACACACTGCTGGTGCGTGGCAATGTGTATACCAACGGCGGCACGGTGCCCGAGCCCTCCGCCGCGCTGCTGGTCCTGACGGCCCTGGCCGGCCTGGCCCTGCGTCGCCGCCGGTCCGGCCGCGCGTGCTAGACTCGATGCGAGCCCGACCGGAGCGTGTGTAACAGCGCGGTCGGGCTTGCTCAAGGGAGGATGGAAATCATGGCGAGTACCCAATTTCGCATTCTGTTGGCGGGGTCGATAGCGCTTGCCTTGCTGGTCGCGGGCAACGCCACGTTGTACACCCTGAACAAGGGGCTGCAACGCGATGTCGCCGGGCGGGCGCAGTTCGTCGCCCAGACGGGCAGCCAGCTCGAACCCGTCTATCGGGCCCTGACGCAGGGGCTGGCGGAGCTTTCGGTGCGGAACAACGATGCCCAATTGCAGGGTATCCTGGCCGCCCAGGGCATCACGGTATCGGTCAATGCGCCGGCGGGCGCCCAGAAGCGATAGGGGTTCTCCTTGGACGAGCAACGACACGAGAGCGGTGCCGGTCGCAAGACCGAGAAATCGACATTCCTCCCCTTCCTGATCGTGCTGCTGGTCCTGATCGGATGGTTCGCGTTCCAGTCCGTGCAGCTTTTCGAGGAACGCGGCGCGCTTTCCGCTTCGCGCGAGGCGCAAGAACCGCAGGTGCAAAATTCGAGCAAGCTGCGTGCGTCCCTGGATGCCATGGCTCGCGAAACGGCGCGACTCGCCAAACAGGGCAATGCCAACGCCCGCCTGCTGATCGACGAACTGCAGAAGCGCGGCGTGACGGTCAATCCGGACGACAATACCGCGAGCGCGGCCCCGGTCGACAAGTAGATCGGGCATGTCCATCGCGCGCATGGCGCGCGCGTTCGGCGAGGCGATCGCCTGGAGAGTGGTAGCCTATCGGGACACTACTTTCTCGCGGAGCGCTGATGGCGCATCTGTTCGTCGATGTTTCCAGTCACGGCTTCGGCCATCTGGCCCAGGTGGCGCCGGTGCTCAACGCCCTGCGCACCGCGCGGCCCGACCTGCGCCTGACCATCCGCAGCGGCCTGCCGCGCCAGCGCCTGGCGCTGCGCATCGACGGCAACTTCGAGCACCTGCACGCCGCCAGCGATTTCGGCTTCGTCATGAACAACGCGCTGGACATCGACCTGCCCGCCAGCGCCGCGCGCTACCGAGATTTTCACGCCGACTGGCCGGCCCGCGTCCGCCGCGAAACAGTGTGGCTGGACGCGCTGGCGCCCGACGCGGTGTTGAGCGATGTCGCCTACCTGCCGCTGGCCGGCGCCGTTGCCGCCGGCATTCCCGCCATCGCCCTGTGCTCGCTCAACTGGGCGGACCTGCTCGACCATTATTTTCACCGCGAGCCCTGGCTGCGCGATGTCCATGACCAGATGCTCGATGCCTATCGCGGCGCCCGCGCCTTCCTGCGCGCCACGCCGGGCATGCCGATGTTCGACCTGCCCAACGCCATCGCCATCGGGCCGGTGGCGCAAGCGCGCACGCCCGACCGCGCCGAGGTGGCGCGGCGGCTCCGGCTGCCCGAGGACCGCCGCTGGGTGGTGGTCGCGCTCGGCGGCTTCGATTTCCCGCTGCCGGTGGCCGACTGGCCGCGTCGCGGCGACCTGCTTTGGGTCGAGGCCGATCCCCGCGTACCCTTCCACGACCTGCTGGCCTGCGCCGACGCACTGATCGCCAAGCCGGGCTATGGCACTTTCGTCGAAGCCGCCGTGCAAGGCGTGCCGCTGCTCTATCTGCCCCGGCCCGGCTGGCCCGAGCGGGCCTGCCTGATCGACTGGCTGCACGCTCACGGCCGCGCCGCGCCGATCGGCCGCGAACAGGCCCAAACCGGCGACCTGCCGGACGCACTGGACGCCCTCTGGCGCCTGCCGGCGCCGCCGCGCCCGCAACCGACCGGCGTGGCCGAGGCCGTGGGCCACCTGCGGGCGCTGCTGCGCGACGACGCCAATTGTTAGGCTAGGCCCGACTTTGCACCGAGGGAGGAGAACGAAATGACAAGACAGGAAAACCGTCCGGATGGCGGCGAGCTGCTGGCCCGTACCCTGAAGGCCGCCGGCGTCGAGGAGATCTTCGCCCTTCACGGCGGCCATCTGGAATCCTTCTGGCAGGGCTGCGTCCGCCACGGCCTGCGGCTGACCGATTTTCGCCACGAGTCGTCGGCCGGCCACGCCGCCGACGGCTATGCCCGCACCAGCGGCCGGCTCGGCGTCTGCGCGGTAACCTCGGGCCCGGGCTTCACCAACGTGATTTCGGCCATCACCAACGCCTATCTCGACGGCGTGCCGGTGCTGTTCATCGTCGGCTCGCCACCGCTGCGCGACGTCGAGACCAATCCCCTGCAGGGCGGCATCGACCAGGTGGCCATGGCCGCGCCGACGACCAAGTGGGCCCATCGCATCACCCACGCCGAACGCATTCCGGAGTTGACCGCCCAGGCCATCCGCACCTGCCTCAACGGCCGTCCGGGACCGGTGCTGCTCGACCTGCCCATCGACGTGCTGCACACGCCGGTGGCCGAGGCCCGGGTGCGCGCCGCCACCGGCCTCAACGCGCGCACCGCGCCGGCGCCGGCGCCAGCCGAGGTGGCGGCCATCATCGACCTACTGAAGACGGCGCGGCGCCCGGCCATCTTCGTCGGCAACGGCATCCGTTTCGCCCGGGCGGAAGAGGAACTGCGCCGTTTCGCCGAACTCGCCGGCATTCCCGTCTTCTGCGGCGGCCACGGCTACGGCGCGCTGCCTTACGACCATCCGCTCTGGTGCAAGGACCTCGCCCTGCTCGGCCTGCTGGGCATGACCGGGCAGCCGGGCATCGACGCCCTGCTGGCGGTCGGCGCACGCTTCGGCCTGTTCTCCGGCGGCCGCGGCGAGGCCATCGTGCCCAGCGGCATCGCCATCGCCCAGGTGGACCTGCACGCGCCAGAACTCGGCCGCCTGCGCGAAGTGAAAGTGCCGGTGCTGGCCGATGCGCGGGAAACGCTCCGCGCCCTCGCCGAGGCCGCGCGGGATGTCGAATGGCCCGACTGGTCGGCCTGGGCCGCCACCGCAGCCGGCCTCAAGACCATGACGGACGGCATGTTCGGCCCGGCGCCGGCCGAGCAGTCGCCCATCCATCCCCATCACGCCATGACCATGCTGGCCGGCGTCATGCCCAGGGATGCGCTGTACGTGCTCGACGGCGGCGAAACCTCGGCCTGGAGCCACATGGCGCTGAAGGCGGACGCCAGTTGGCAGATCATCGGCGCCGGCTATCACGGCTGTCTCGGCGTCGGCCCGGGCATGGCCATCGGCGCCCAGCTCGCCCACCCCGGCCGGCGGGTGATCCAGATCACCGGCGACGGCGCCATCGGCTTCCACATCCAGGAATTCGATACCCAGGTGCGTCACCGGCTGCCGGTGGTGACGGTGATTTTCAACAACCAGCTGTGGGGCATGTCGGCTCACGGCCAGGACCTGATTTTCGGCCGCGGCCGGCGCGTCATCGCCGACCTCGCGGGCACCCGCTACGCCGATATCGCGCGGGCTTTCGGCTGCCATGCCGAGCGGGTGGAGCGGCTTGCCGAACTGGCGCCGGCGCTGGAACGCACGCTGGCCGCGGGCCGGCCGGCCTGCGTCGAAGTGATGATCGACCCCGAGGCGGTGCATCCTTCCATGCCGGCCATGGTCGGGGCCGACAAGCCGGCGCCCAACGAAATCATGATTCCCTACTACGACAACATCGTGCTGGACTGAAGCCATGCGACAGGCACAGGTCTTCCATTGCGACGACGCGCGGCTCGCCGAAGTGCCGGAGCCCGAGTGCGGCCCCGACGACGTGCTGGTCGATGTCGCCGCCTGCGGCATCTGCGGCAGCGATTTCGGCTACATCCACATGGGCGGCCCCATGGGGCCGACCGGGCGGCCCATGCCCCTGGGCCATGAGTTCGCCGGGCGCATCGCCGCCACGGGCGATCGGGTGACGGCCTGGCGCGTCGGCCAGTCGGTCGCCGTCAATCCGCTGTCGGCCGCCAACCTGATCGGCAACGGCGGCCCGGACGGCGCTTTTGCGCCCCGGGTGCGGGTGCGCTCGGCGGAAGCGCCCGACACCCTGTTTGCCTTGCCGGACGGCGTTTCCCTTGAGCGCGGAGCGCTGGCCGAACCCTTGGCCGTGGCGTTCCACGCCGTGCGCCAGGGCGACGCCGGGCCGAATACCCGGGCCGTGGTGCTGGGCGCCGGACCGATCGGTCTCGGCTGCGTGATCGGCCTCAAGCGGGCGGACGTCAAGGACGTGGTGGTGCTGGACCGGGCCGCCCGTCGTCGCGAAATCGCCGGCCAGCTCGGCGCGGATGCAAGCTACGCCGAGCTGGACGAGACTTTCTGGCAAGCCCTGGCGGAACGCCACGGCACGGTGCCTTTCTACGGCCAGCCGGTGGCTACCACGGAACTGTTCATCGATTGTTCCGGGGTCCCCTCCCTGGTCGAAGCCGTGGTGCAACGCGCCGCACCCGCCACCCGCGTGGTGCTGGTGGCGGTCTACAAGCAGGCGGCGGCGCTGGATCTGACGCTGGTGATGGCCAAGGAGCTTCGGATTCACGGCGCCTTTTCCTACGGTGACAGCTTCCCGGAGGCGATCGATCATCTCGCCCGCCACGGCGACGCGCTGGCGCCTTACGTCAGCCATCGTCTGCCCTTGTCGCGCTTCGACGAAGCCCTGGCCCTCGCGGCCGATCCGGAGCGGGCGGCCAAGGTGCTGGTCATTCCCGACTGACAGGCCGGTGCGAGCCCGAGGTGGCCAGCGGCCAGCGGCCGATGATGTCGTAGCGGCCGTCGCGTGATTGCGCGAGCACGAACTCGCGCACCGGCCAGACGACCGGTTCATTCAGGCTGGGCGTTTCGGCGCAGCGCGCCTCGCGCAGCAGCGTCAGGTGGGCCACGAACGGGCGCGCTTCGAGCCGGAAATCGGCCGCGCACAGTCCGCCGGCCAGCGCATCGGCGAGCAAAGTCAGCCGTGGCGACACGCCGCCCGCCCACAAAATCCGGTTGTGTTTCCAGTAGCCGAGCCGGTCGAGGTTCAGCTCGAAGGCGTCGACACGGATACCATCGGCCACGCGTTTCACCTCGGCCAGCCGTTCGCGCGAAACGGCGCCGAGAAAGGCCAGCGTCAGGTGCAGCGTCTCGCGCCGCATGAGGCGGCCGCCGCAAGACTCGCGGGCGTTCGCGGCGAGGCCATGCAGCACGCCGGCGGCGGCCGCGTCCGGCCAGACGGCGAAGAAGATCCTCGGCACAGATCAGACGCGCAGCAACAACACCACGGCCTGGGCGACGATACCTTCCTGCCGGCCCTCGAAGCCGAGCCGCTCGTGGGTCTTGCCCTTGACGTTCACGGCGCTGGCGTCGACATCGAGATCGGCGGCAATGTTGGCGGCCATCGCCGCGACGTGCGGCGCAATTTTCGGCGCCTGGGCGACGACCGTCGCATCGACATTGCCGACGCGCCAGCCGGCTTCGCGCACCGCCGCCATGGCGTCGCGCAGCAGCACGCGGCTGTCGGCGCCGCGAAGCCGCGCGTCGGTGTCGGGGAACATGCGGCCGATGTCGCCCAGCCCCGCCGCGCCGAGCAGCGCGTCGGTAATGGCGTGCAGCAGCGCGTCGGCGTCGGAATGGCCGAGCAGCCCGGCCGGGTGCGGAATCCGCACGCCGCCGAGGATGAGTTGGCACCCCGGCACCAGCGCGTGCACGTCGTAACCTTGGCCGATGCGGAATTCCGTGCTCATCTCTCGTCCTCGTTCCGGTTCGCGAGTATCCATTCGGCCAGGCGCAGGTCGAGCGGATAGGTGACTTTCAGGTTGGTGGCGTCGGCCGCCACCAGCTTCGGATGCAGGCCGAGCGCCTCGATGGCGCTCGCCTCGTCGGTCACGGCCGGCGCGGCCTCCAAAGCCCGAAGCAGCATGCCCCGGCGGAACATCTGCGGTGTCTGCGCCTGCCAGAGCCCCTCGCGCGGCACCGTCGCGGCGATGCGGCCATCCGCCCGCGCGCGCTTGAGCGTGTCGGCCACCGGCACGGCGAGGATGCCGCCGACCGGGTCGTCGCCGACGTCGCGAATCAGTTGCTCCACATGCGCGACCGAGAGACAGGCGCGCGCCGCGTCGTGCACCAGCACCCAGTCGTCGTCACTCACGCCGTCCATCGCCCGCAAGCCGTTGGCGACGCTTTTCGCCCGCGTCGCGCCGCCGCGGCGCAGGACGCGCAGCTTGGCGGCAAGGTACTGGCAACCGGGCCACTGTTGGTCGTCCGGCGCCAGGACGACGAAGACCCGCGCGATCGCCGGCACGGCGCACAGCGTCGCCAGGGCATGGCGGATCAAGGGCTGGCCGGCAAGCGGCAGATATTGTTTCGGACACGCCGAGCCCATGCGCGAGCCGCCGCCGGCGGCGGGAACCAATGCGTAGCAAGCCATTGAATTATTTTACAGGGCCAGGCGCGCAGCGCTTGAAACCGGGCTTGCCTTGCTCCATAAAGAAAGCAAGGAGGCGGTGCTGATGACAACTGCGACGATGCGCCCGGCTGCCGTGGCCGGCAGTTTTTATCCCGGCAACACCCGGGCCTTGAGCGCGGCGGTCGGTGACATGCTGGCCGACACGCGGACGCCAGAGGCGCCGGCGAAGGCGTTGATCGTGCCGCACGCCGGCTACGTCTATTCCGGACCGGTGGCGGCCAGCGCCTACGCCGCCCTGCGAAAGTCAGCCATGGCGATACGCCGCGCGATACGCCGGGTGGTCATCTTCGGCCCGGCGCATCGCGTCTGGGTGCCCGGTTTGGCGGCCACGTCGGCCGACCTGTTCGAGACGCCGCTCGGCTGCGTCCGGGTCGACCGTGCCGCCATCGAGGCCGTGGCCGATCTGCCGCAAGTCGAGATCAACGACAAGGCGCACGCCACCGAGCATTCGCTCGAAGTGCAGCTGCCCTTCCTGCAAGGCGTGCTCGACGATTTCGCCATCGTGCCTTTCGTGGTGGGCGGCGCCACGCCCGACGAAGTGGCGGAAGTGATGGAGCGCCTCTGGGGCGGGCCGGAAACGCTGATTGTCGTGAGTTCCGATCTCTCGCACTACTTGCCCTACGCCGAAGCACAAGAGATCGATCGCGCCACCGCCGACAGCATTCTGCGCCGGCATGCACTCGGCGACCACGAGCAGGCCTGCGGCGCGACGCCGATCAACGGCCTGCTCGAAGTGGCGAGGCGCCGCAACCTGACGCCGACGCTGCTCGACCTGCGCAATTCCGGCGACACAGCCGGCGACAAGTCGCGCGTGGTCGGGTATGCGGCCTTTACCTTCACGGAGGCCGCCGATGACTGACGCGCTCGGTCGCGCCCTGCTGGTGCGGGCGCGCAACGCCATCGCCGGCGAGTTCGGCGTCGCCCCCTTGCCGGAACCGGACGACCCCGCGCTCGGCCAACCCGGCGCGGTGTTCGTCACGCTGACGCAGGACGGCGAGTTGCGCGGCTGCATCGGCTCGCTGGAAGCGCATCGCCCGCTCGACGCCGACGTGCGCTCGAACGCCCGGGCGGCGGCCTTTCGCGACCCGCGCTTCGCGCCGTTGGCGGAAGATGAACTGGCACGCACGCGCGTGGAAGTGTCGCTGCTGACGCCCGCCGTGCCGATCGAGTTCGCGGACGAAGACGATGCCGTGCGCCAGCTGCGGCCCGGTATCGACGGCGTGATCCTCGAATGGCGCGGCCGGCGCGGCACTTTCCTGCCGCAAGTCTGGGCAAGCCTGCCCGAGCGTCGCTCGTTCTTCGCTCATTTGAAGCAAAAGGCCGGCCTGCCCGCCGATTTCTGGGCACCCGATGTGAAGCTCGATCGCTACGAGGTACGGAAATGGCAAGAGCCGACGAAATCCTGAGCGGACGTCCCGCCAAGTGGTGGCATCCGATCGACGGCGAGCGCATCCAGTGCGATCTCTGCCCGCGCGACTGCAAGCTGCACGACGGCCAGCGCGCCGCCTGCTTCGTGCGGGCGAACCAGGGCGGCCAGATGATCCTGACCACCTACGGCCGCAGCAGCGGCTTCTGCATCGACCCCATCGAGAAGAAGCCGCTCAACCACTTCCACCCCGGCTCGTCGGTGCTCTCGTTCGGCACCGCCGGCTGCAATCTCGCCTGCAAGTTCTGCCAGAACTGGGACATCTCGAAATCGCGCGAGATGGACACGCTAATGGACGACGCCACGCCGGAAGCGATCGCCCGCGCCGCGCAACGGTACGGCTCGCAGAGTGTCGCCTTCACCTACAACGACCCGGTGATCTTCGCCGAGTATGCGATGGATACGGCCGATGCCTGCCACGCCCTGGGCATCAAGACGGTGGCGGTGACGGCCGGCTACATGCACCTGCCGGCGGCGAAGGAGTTCTACGCCAGGATGGACGCCGCCAACATCGACCTCAAGGCCTTCACCGACGAGTTCTACTTCAAGCTCTGCGTCGGCCACTTGCAGCCGATCCTCGATATCCTCGCCTACGTCTGGCACGAAACGCAATGCTGGCTGGAGATCACCACCCTGCTGATTCCCGGCCAGAACGACTCGGACCAGGAACTGCGCGAACTCTCGGCCTGGTGCGCCAAAGAACTCGGGCCCGACGTGCCCTTGCATTTCTCGGCCTTCCACCCGGACTACAAGATGAACGCGATTCCCTCGACGCCGCCGGCAACCCTTCAGCGCGCACGCAAGATCGCCATGGATGCCGGCCTGCGCTACGTCTACACGGGCAATGTTCACGACCGTGCCGGCGACACCACGTACTGCCCGGGCTGCGGCAAGGCCGTCATCGAGCGCGACTGGTACGAGATCCTCAACTACGCGCTCGACGATGCCGGCCGTTGCAAACATTGCGGCACGGCCATCGCCGGCCGCTTCGGCAAATTCGACAAGGCCTTCGGCGCGCGGCGGATTCCCGTGCGGCTGCACGCGGCCTGAACGCCACGAGAGGCGAGGCCGACAGGAGCGTCCGGCGCTAGCGTTCCCTCAAGCTTTCGTCCTGGTATTGGAGCAAGGGGCTAAGGAAATACTCGATCACGCGGCGCTGGCCGGTCTTGATTTCCACCGTTACCGCCATGCCCGGCGACAGATTGACCATGCGCTCGTCCACCCGGATCGACGTTCGCGCCAGTCGCGCGCGGGCCGAATAGATCAGTCCCTTCTTCTCGTCGGCGATGGCGTCGTCCGATACGTGCGCCACGGTCGCTGCGACCGTGCCGTACCTGGTGAAGGGGAAAGTCTCGATCTTCACCACCGCCTCCTGGCCGGCGCGGACGAAACCGATGTCCTTGTTCTCCAGGAAGGCATCGACTTCCAATGCCTCGTCGGTCGGCACCACCACCATCAGCACTTGCGCCTCGGTCACCACGCCGCCCACGGTGTGCACCGCCAGTTGCTGCACCGTGCCGTCGACCGGCGCGACCAGCGTCATGAGGCGCTGCCGCGAGTCGGCCTTGACCCGCTCCTGGGTCAAGGACGCCGCCTTCCGCTCCGCCTCGGCCAGGCTTTCCAAAGTCAGCCGTCGCGATTCGGCGACCAGGGCGGCGCGCTGCTGGCGGCCAGCGCCGGCAAGGGCACGCGGTCGAGCCGGTCGAACGCGCTGGCGACCCGCCGCGCCTTGAGCCCCAGCGATCGCGCGGCCAGCAGGGCCAGGCCGAGCAGGCCGGAATCGGCGGCGCGATCCGGCCCGGCGCCCGCATCCGCGACGCCGGCGGCATCCATGGCTTCGATCATCGGCTACTGCCAGTTGGCGGCAATCACCGGCTGCAGGGCGGTCTGGTAGTTGCTCGGCAAGGTCGTCTGGCCGGCGGCCGGCGGCGAGAAGGCGGCCATCGCCTGCACCAGGTTTTCCACCTTGCTGTCGAGCAGGAGATGGTTGTCGGCGGTCCTGAACTGCTCGACGTGGTAGGGCCGAACCCGAGTACCAGTTCTTGATCGTCAGCTTGTCCGAGGTACCGATGATGCTGGCCTCGAGATCGTTGCCGACATGGCGGAACCAGATCTGGTCGGTGGCCACGCCCGCCAGGAAGCTGGCGAGGTCGGCGTTGCCCGATGTACTGTCGTTCTCCGTCACCGTGTCGGCGCCATGGCCGCGTCCCAGCACGTAGGTATCGTTGC
The DNA here is from genome assembly GCA_016704145.1 of Rhodocyclaceae bacterium. Taxonomy (GTDB): domain Bacteria; phylum Pseudomonadota; class Gammaproteobacteria; order Burkholderiales; family Rhodocyclaceae; genus Fen-999. The sequence continues at coordinate 112,533 of JADJAS010000005.1, forward strand.
CCGCGCCACCGACGAGCGAATCGGTCCCCGCGCCACCATCGAGGGTGTCGTTGCCCGCGCCGCCCGTCAGCGTGTTGGCGGCGCTATTGCCCGTCAAGACATTGTCGAGCGTGTTGCCTGTCCCCTTGATGGTCGATGTGCCGGTCAGGGCGAGGTTCTCGACGTTGCCGCCCAGCGTCCAGGTCACGCTCGACCGGACGAGATCGATGCCCTCGTTGGCGACTTCGGTGACGATGTCTCCGGTCGAGCCCACGACATAGGTGTCGTTGCCCTGACCGCCCACCATCGTGTCGTTGCCACTGCCACCATTGAGCGTGTCGTCGCCGGCGTTGCCGTTGAGCCTGTCGTTGCCGCCGTTGCCGTTCAGGGCATCGTTGCCCGATCCCCCGTTCAGCGTGTTGGCGCCCGACGTGCCATTGAGCGTGAGATTCTGCGCGCTGACGGCGATGTCGAAAACATCCGATGCCGTCAATCCACCCATGTCCATCGCCGTCACCTTGATGCCGATCGAACCGATACTGCCCACCGGCGGCGTGCCGCTCAGAACCCGGGTATTGGCATCGAAACTCAACCACGCGGGCAGGGCGCCGCCATCGGCGCGCGAAACGCCGAGCGTCAAGATATCGCCGGCGTCGGGATCGCTGAAGGTGTTCGCTGGAATGGTGAGGCTGAACGCCGAACCTTCGCCGGCAGCCTGGTCGGCCAGCGGATTGGCCAGCGTCGGCGCCTGGTTGTTGACCATCCGGTTGATGTCGGCGGTCGTCCAGACCGTCGTCGAATCCTCGAAGCGAATTTCCTCGACGCCCCAGCCGGCGGCGCCGAATTGCTCCTCGACGACGATCCGATCCGTCGTGCCGGCGATGGCGGCCACGAGATGATTGCCGTCACGACTGAGCCGGACATCGGCCACCGCCACGCCTGTTCCGAAGACGATCTTGTCGAGGTTGCCGCCGGTGGCGTCGGCATCGAGCACGGCGTCCTGGCCGTCGCCGCGCCCGAATCGGTAGGCGTCGTTGCCGGCCTCGCCCACGAGCCGGTTGTTGCCCGCATTGCCGGACAGCACGTTGTCGAATGCATTGCCGGTCGCGTCGATATTGGCGCTTCCCGCGAGCGAGATGTTCTCGACGGCCGCGCCGGCGAGCGCAAAGCTCGTCGCGACGATCACGGTGTCGTTACCCTCGCCGGCAATTTCAACCGCCGTGTCGCCGGCACCAAGGACATAAGTGTCATCGCCAGCGCCGCCGACAAGCTGATTGGCGCCAGAGCTTTGCGAGCCGTCGAGCCGGTTGCCCAAGGCGTTGCCGGTTCCCGTATCGTTGCCCGCGCCGGTAAGAACGAGATTCTCGACATTGTCGGCAAGCGTGTAGCCAATCGAGCTGTACACCATGTCGACGCCTTGATCGGTCCACTCGGTCACGACGTCGGCGGCATTGTCGACATAGTAGGTATCGTCGCCAGTACTCCCGCTCATGGCGTCCGCGCCGCCTGCCCCGTCGAGGACGTTGTTGCCGGGGTTGCCAACAAGCGTGTTGTCGCCATCGTTCCCATGGCCCGCGATGGCGTAATGCGTGACATAGTTCACTTGGTACTGCATCAGGAACAGCTTTTCTACGTTGTCCGGCAGCGTGTAGTCGTAGATGCTATACACGCTATCCTCGCCGCCGTCCGCAAGTTCGACCACGGTGTCTCGCAGCGGCCAGATGTAGCCGGTGCTCTGCAAGTGGTTAATATCGTAGCTATTGAAAGTACTGGCGACGAGGTAATACTGATCGTTGCCAGTGCCGCCAATCAGCTGATTGGCGCCATCGCCACCGTGAAGAGTGTCGTTGCCGCCAAGTCCGCTCAGAGTATTGTCTCGTTCGTTGCCGATCAGCATGTTGTTGCTGGCGTTGCCGCTCCCCGATGTCACCAGGCTACCCAAGGCCAATTCAAGGCGCCACATGGAGTCGACCAACACGTAATCGATCGAGGCAATGACGCGGGACTGCCTCATTTCATCCGGTCCAAAAGCAGCGCTGGAGAATATGATTTTGTCGCCCGGGTGGTCCACAAAAGCGGTGGAACCCTGGATCTCGGATGCCGGACTGTAATAGAGCGGCCCCGACCCGTTGTAATCGAAGATCATGACATCAGCTCCCGGGCCGCCGTCGATGATGTCATGTTGCCGGGCATTGATTACATTGTCGAGGGCGTTGCCCGATGCACGAACCTTGCTGGTCGATGTCGGCCCATTCCTACCGATTGCGAGATTCTCGACGTTACTGGGCAACACATAGGTGTTGTTCGCCCAAACCGTATCCGTGCCCTCGCTGGCCAGCTCGACAACCGTGTCGGCGCCGCCCGGCGTCACGACATAGGTATCGTCGCCCGCACCGCCACGCAGCGTGTCGTTGCCGCTCACGCCGTCCAGAACGTTGTTGCCGCCGTTGCCGACGAGGATATTGTTGAGCGTGTTGCCCGAGCCATCGATGTTGAGCGGACCCGTCAGCGTGAGGTTCTCGATATTCGCGCCCAACGTCCAGGTCACACTCGACTGCACGCTGTCGATGCCCTGGTTGGCGCCCTCGGTGATCATGTCGCCCGCGTTGTCGACCACGAATGTGTCGTTGCCGGCGGTGCCGACCATGGCGTTCGGCGTGCCGGCGATGGTCCTGGCGCTGATCGCGGCCGCATCCCAGGTCGTGCCATCGGCGAAGCTGATGCGCTCCAGCTTGGCCTCGCCCGACGCGGCGAAATGGTTGCGAACCCGGATCTGGTCGGCGCCGGCGCCGATGACCGCGACCAGATCGCTGCCCTCTCGATAGAGGTTGACGTCGGCGACCAGCACACCGGTAGCCAACGCGATCGTATCGGTGCCGCCAAGGCCGGATTCGTCAACCAGGTCGGAACCGTCGCCGCGGCCGAAGCGATAGCTATCGTCGCCCAAGCCACCGACCAAGGTATCGGTGCCCGCGCCGCCCGCCAGGGTGTCGTTGCCATCGTCGCCCCAAAGGCTATCGTCGCCGGCATCGCCGGCCAGCACATCCGCGCCGGCGTCGCCGTGGAGCGTGTCCTTGTCGGTCCCGCCATTGATCGTATCGTCGCCAGTACCGCCAAAGATCGTATCGTCGCCCGCGCCGCCGCTCAGCACGTCGTTGCCCGGTCCACCATCGACGGAATCGTTGCCGCCCAGCGCATCAATGTTATCGACGGCGTCCGTGCCATACAGGCTGTCCGCTTGCTCGGTCGGCGCCGGCAGCCGTGCCAGGATGTCGGCACGGCTCCAGACCGCGCCATTCTTGAAGCGAATCTCGTCGATGGCGGCCGTCGTCGCGGTCGGTTTGCGAAAGTTGGGCAATTGCAGGTAATCAGTGGTGTCGCTGATCTTCAGCACCACGTCCGTATACGGACCGTAGGAAGAGAAGTGCACTTCCACGTCGGCCGGCGCGATGTTGTCCCCCATCGCCACGACGTCGATGGCGGCGACATCGGTTTCGTCGGCATAGAGGGTGTCCGAGCCTCCGCCACGGCCAAACTGGAACGTGTCGTTGCCCAGGCCACCATAGAGCTTGTCGTCGCCGGCACCACCCGCCAGCACATCGTTACCGCCCTGGCCGTACAAGCTGTCGTTCCCGCCCAGGCCTTGAATAATGTCGTTGCCGGGGAACCCGGAAATGATGTCGTTGCCTGCCGTGGCGGCGGCGAGCAATACCTTTGCCTTGAGGTCGTCGGCGGTCCACACCGTGCCATCGGCGAACTCGACGCGCTCGATGCCGGACAGGGCCTCGCTGCCGTTGTAGGCGCCCTTCACCGTCAAGGTGCCGTCGGGCACGGTCAATACCAGGTCGTAGCTGCTGCGGACCGCCGCCACGTCCGCCGGCGCGATGCCGGGCTGAAAACGGATGACGTCCACGTCCGTCGCGGTGCCGGATTCCGTGATGGTGTCGCTGCCGTCGCCGCGCGCGTAGCGGTAAACGTCGGAGCCCGTGTTGCCTTGCAGAATGTCGTTGTCCGGCCCGCCGATCAGCGTGTCGTTGCCGATGTCGCCATAGAGGGTATCGGCGCCGGTACCGCCGTCGATGAAATCGTCGCCGGCCTTGCCATTGACAGTGTCGTTGCCGCCGAGCGCGCTGATGATGTCGTTGCCGGCCGTGCCGATGTAGTTGTCGGCGCCCTCGGTCAGGCCGATCGTCGTGTGGGCGACGATGGCGGCGGCGTCCCACACCGTGCCGTCGGCGAAGGCGATACGGTCGAGCGCGTTGCCGGCGTAGTGGCCCGTGACGGTCACCTGGTCGCCGCTGGCGGGCAAGCGGATCAGCAGATCGTTGCCGCCGCGCGTCAGCACGGGATCGGTGGTGGCGATGCCCGCGCCCAGTCGCAAGGTATTGGCCGCCGTGTTGCCGCTGGTCTTGCTGGTGTCGGCGAGGGTGTCGGTGCCGTCGCCGGGGCTGAACAGATAGGTATTGCCGCCGCCGCTGCCAGCGAGGGTGTCGCTGCCCCGGCCGCCGGAGAAGACCGTGCCGGCGGCGGCCGCGGTCAGGGTATCGTTCTGCGCGCCGCCCATGGCCACGCCCGGCGCCACGATGGGCGCCGCCGCATGCCGGCCGACCAGCTCGGCATAGGTCAGCGTTTCGCCGTCGATCTCGAACCGTTCGACGGCGCCGCGCGCGCCCTGGTCGATGGCGACCAAATCGCCGTTGGCGTACTGGATGACCAGCGTGTCGCTGTTCTGCAACTGGGTGACGGCGTCCACCGTCGCCGCGATCGCCAGGGTGTCGGTACCGCCTTGGTCGAAGATGGCATCCACCGTGCCGTCCGCGGCTTGCGGGCCGTCGCCGGCGGCCAGTTCGTAGCAGTCGTTGCCGGCGCCGCCGTCGAGATAATCCACGCCGGTGCCGCCGGTCAGCGTGTCGTTGCCTTCGCCGCCGAACAGTTGATCGCCATCGGCGCCGCCCAGCAGCATGTCGTTGCCGCCCTGGCCGGCCAGATTGTCGACGCCGGCGCCGCCATCCAGAATATCGTCGCCGTGGTACTGCGCATCCAGCGGCACGTCGGCCTCGTCGCCCTTGAGAATGTCGTCGTCGGCGCCACCCAGCAGCACATCGTCGCCGCCGCCGCCGATCAGTTCGTCGTTGCCGTCGCCGCCGTCCAGGGTGTCCTGGCCGTGGTACTGACCGTCCAGCTTATCCGCACGATAATCGCCTTCCAGATGGTCGGCGCCCGTACCGCCCCGCAGCACGTCGTTGCCGCCCTCGCCCCAGAGGGTATCGTCACCCGCCTCGCCGTCGAGGGTGTCGTGGCCGTGGTACTGGCCCTCGAGCCCGGTCCCGTCGCCGCCCAGCTCGTCGTTGCCGTCCCCGCCCAGCAGGGTATCGTCGCCGCCGTCGCCATGGAGTTCGTCGTTGCCGGCGCCGCCGTCGAGCAAGTCGTTGCCGTGGCCGGTGGCGCTGGTGGCGTCCTCGCGATTGTCGCCGTCGATGACGTCGTCGCCCGTGCCGCCCTGGAGGATGTCGGCGCCGATGTTGCCGAAGATCACGTCGTTGCCCTGGCCGCCATCGACCCAATCGTCGCCGGCGCCGGCGAGCACCCAGTCGTCGCCGCCGCCGGCATGGACGGTGTCGTTGCCGGTGAAGGTGGCGGTGTCGAGGTTCATGCCGGCATAGACCGGCTGGTAGGTGGTGGTGTCGCCCGCGGTCTGGGTCTGCCGGTCCACGCTCCAGGCGGCGTCGACGCTCCAGACTTCCCGGTCGGCTTCGATGGTGTCGTCGCCGGCGCCGCCGATGAGGATGTCGTCGTCCCGGCCGCCGAACAGGATGTCGTTGCCGGTGTCGCCGACCACCTGGTCGGCACCGTAGGCGCCGGCCAGGATGTCGCCTTGCGCGCCGGTGGCCGTGCCGTCCTGGGCGGCGATGGCGTCGGCCAGGGTGGTTTCGTTCTCGGCATAGAGCCGGTCGTCGCCGTTGTTGCCGCCCAGCCGGTCGTGACCCGCGCCGCCGACGACCAGGTCGTCGCCCAGCTGGCCGACGATGTCGTCGTCGCCATCGCCCCCCAGCAGCTTGTCGTTGCCGTCGGCGCCGCCGAGGATGTCGTTGCCGCCCTGGCCGTCGATGAGATCGCTGGCGCCGGTGCCCGAGAGGTTGTTGCCGTCGCCCGTGCCCATCACGGTGTTGGTGGGGGTGATGGGCACGGATTCGGCGAGATCGATGCCGAACATGCCGTCGGCGAAGCCGCCGATAGTGACGCTGGCACCGTTGCCGAGGGTGACCAGCAGGTCGCCGCCCTGCCGCTCGGCCTTGACGGAAGCGTCCACGAGCCAGGCGTACTTGCCGTCGGCGCCCTTCTCGAAGGCGCCGCCGAGGCGCGTGCCGTCGGCCAGCCTGAGATAGCCCTTGCCGTCGCTGTCGGCAATCGTGTCGCTGCCCTGACCGATCAGGTAGGTGTCGGTGCCGGCGCCACCGTCGAGGGTGTCGTTGCCGGCACCGCCGTTGAGATAATCGTCACCGCCATCGCCGCTCAGCGTGTCGGCCCCCGCGCCACCATACAAATGGTCTTCCACGCCACCCCCGGTGAAGCCGTTGTCTTGGCCGTCACCGAAGTAATAGCGATGAATGTTCGGGAAAGGCGTCGCTGGCGCGAAGCCTTGCGCAATCTGGTAACCGGTCGCCGCGTCCTCGAAGTAGGTGGAATCCTTGAGAAACGGGTGATCGCCACCGTTGTAGACGTAGGCGGGATTGACCGGATTGATATTCTCGGTGCTGAACCAGAGCTTGCGTTCGAGGAGATTGGCGCGGTCGGCCAAATACTGGGACGTGAAGTCGCCGATGCCGGTGGTCGGGTTGGCGAGGTCGAGTTCGCCGTTGGTGTCGAACCGGCCATAGTCGACGCCGACGAGGACAAAGGGATTGAGGGCCTTGAGAGCGTAGCGGGCCGCCAGGCCAAGGGCGTCGTTGCGCGAGGCCATGCCGATCAGGTCGGACGCGGAAGCGTTGTACAGGGGCGTGATCTGGGCGGTGCCGATCAGCGCCGTGTAGGCGCTGTCCGTTTGGAGGGTCTGGAGATTGGTGTAGAGGGCCTGGCGGTCGTTCGCGGTTGTCGGTGGCGTGCCGGGGCCGAGCAGGAGCGTGCGCAGGGCGTCGAGGGCGTCTTCGAGGGTACGGTCGCTGGTTACTCCCGAGGCGTCGAGCAGCCGGTTGAGCTGATCCTGCGCAAGGCTCGGGGCGAGTTTGGAGTAGGCCGCCTGCACTGCCAGGGCGTCGGTGAGCAGCACGATGCTGTGGCTGTTCGGGGCGGGCTCCGTGAGGACGTCGACGCGGATGCCGATGGCACTGCCCAGGCCGGCGATGACGGAGATGCCATCGTTGCCCCGGATGTTCCAGACGTTGGCGGTGGGCACGCCGGTCAGCCCGAAGAGGCTCAGGATGTTGCCGATCGGGCCGAGCACGCCGGGAGCGTTGTAGAGATAGGTCGCACTGACGGCGCTGCCGTACTGCTGCTCGACGGCGGCGGCAAGGTAGCCGCCCAGGCTGTGGCCGGTGACGCTGAATGTTCTGCCTTGGAGGATCGCGGGATCGAGAAGCCATTCGTCGATCCTGGCCTTGAGGGCGACGTACTGCGGGTTCAGGGCGGCGGGCAGGCCCAGGGCCAGGAGGCCGCCGGCGGTGAGATCGCTGGCCGAGGGCTCGGTGCCGCGAATGGCGAGGTACCTTGCGTTGGGATCGCTCGTCGGCGCGAAGACCGTCACCGACAGGCCGGAGGCGGCATCCGTGTATTGGGCGATCACCGTCCATTGCCGGGAAAATTGGTCGGCTTGGGCAGAGGACATGCCGACGGCGCTGTCAGTCAACGCTGGTACTGGATCGACCCCGGGAGCCAAATTTGCATATGATGCAAGGGACAATTCAGCGTACGTGTAGTAGCTTGTGGTCTGGCTCACAGCATTACTCCTTTTCGAAAATTCGACGAAGAACATCGTTGGTGGCAGTCGGCTCGGGACACATGAAGGTCGATCCGTGCCATGGACCCGGCGGATCACCACCCCCACGTTTGTAGAACACGGATTCCCCAAGCAGCTTTCCGTCTAAGCGGCGAAAGACTTGGGTATGCAAGCGGAACATATCTGGATCGCCTTGGCGGTAGTACCTTGTCTCTCGCTTCAACGTATATTTCGTTCCGAGGAAGAACTCCATCACCGTCCGCGTACCATCATGTTGGTACGCCGCCTTGTTCTCGACGCGTTCCTGATACATCTTGGGTTGCCCCCACTGGTTGAACTTGTCCGCCGGCAGCTTCACGGTCTCATAAACCTTGATGCCACCGTCGATGGCGCACAAACGCTTGACTTCGGCATCGACCGCCATCTGCGAAGGCGTGGCGCAACCCGCCACTAGAGGCAGGAGCGCCAGAAGAGCAAGAAGAAGTCTCATGCGGCAAGCTCCCATGTGTCGTTACTCGGCGCGCCGCCACGGCTGACTTTCAAGACGTCGGTGAGCAGCACGATACTGTGGCTGTTCAACGAGGGTTCGGTGAGAACGTCGAGCCGCGTGCCGATGGCACTGCCCAGCCCGGTGCTGGCGGCATCGGGGTCGATGATGCGGTCGTCGCCGCCGTCGCCATGGAGTTCGTCGTTGCCGGCGCCGCCGTCGAGCAAGTCGTTGCCGTGGCCGGTGGCGCTGGTGGCGTCCTCGCGATTGTCGCCGTCGATGACGTCGTCGCCCGTGCCGCCCTGGAGGATGTCGGCGCCGATGTTGCCGAAGATCACGTCGTTGCCCTGGCCGCCATCGACCCAATCGTCGCCGGCGCCGGCGAGCACCCAGTCGTCGCCGCCGCCGGCATGGACGGTGTCGTTGCCGGTGAAGGTGGCGGTGTCGAGGTTCATGCCGGCATAGACCGGCTGGTAGGTGGTGGTGTCGCCCGCGGTCTGGGTCTGCCGGTCCACGCTCCAGGCGGCGTCGACGCTCCAGACTTCCCGGTCGGCTTCGATGGTGTCGTCGCCGGCGCCGCCGATGAGGATGTCGTCGTCCCGGCCGCCGAACAGGATGTCGTTGCCGGTGTCGCCGACCACCTGGTCGGCACCGTAGGCGCCGGCCAGGATGTCGCCTTGCGCGCCGGTGGCCGTGCCGTCCTGGGCGGCGATGGCGTCGGCCAGGTGGTTTCGTTCTCGGCATAGAGCCGGTCGTCGCCGTTGTTGCCGCCCAGCCGGTCGTGACCCGCGCCGCCGACGACCAGGTCGTCGCCCAGCTGGCCGACGATGTCGTCGTCGCCATCGCCCCCCAGCAGCTTGTCGTTGCCGTCGGCGCCGCCGAGGATGTCGTTGCCGCCCTGGCCGTCGATGAGATCGCTGGCGCCGGTGCCCGAGAGGTTGTTGCCGTCGCCCGTGCCCATCACGGTGTTGGTGGGGGTGATGACGGTATCCGGTCCCTTGAGGTGGATGCCGTAGTCGCCGTCGGCGAAGGTCTGGCCCAGGTCGATGCCGCCGCCGCCGGTTTGCAATTGCCAGGTGTCGCCATGCGCGAGCGTCACCTGGCCGTCGGGGTTCTTCCAGAGATTGGGATTGTCCTTGTCCCGGATGAAAGTGGTGACGTTCTACGCCGTGTTGCCGTCGGCCGAGGTGGCGAGGATGCGGGCGCTGGCGGCATCGGGGTCGATGATGCGGTCGTGGCCGTCGCCGACTTTGTGGCGGTAGAGGTCGGCACCCATGCCGCCCAGCAGGAGATCGTCGCCGCCGTTGCCGGCCAGGCGGTCGTTGCCGCCCATGCCGACCAGGACATCGGCCTGGCTGCCGCCGGTCAGGTTGTCCGTCTGGCCGGCGCCGAGCATGAGGGCGGCTTGGTTGCCGGCCGTGGCGTTGAGGTATTGGCCGGCGACGTACCAGTCGAGCAGGTTCTCGAGCTTGGGCTGGATGACGTTCCAGGTGCCGGTGTCAAGCCCGGCCAGCCAGGTCTGGAAGTCGTCGTAGCCCTTCATTTCGCCGAGGCTGGCGGCGACGTCGCTCCTCAGGAATTCGATGCCGCCACCGATTTGCTTGAAGAGTTCCCGGTCCGCCGTCGTGGCGTTCGGCCCTTCGTAGTACGCCTGCAGGGCAAAGGCGATCAACGCCTTGGTCAGATCGCCCGCCGCAGCCAACCCGCCGGTGTTCGCCACCTTCAACAGATCGGCGGTGAAACGGTCGAGCATGCCGTCGGCGGGAATGGTGACGGCATTGGTGACCGGATCGCGCACGCCGATCTGGTGGCGGAGCAACTGATAAAGCAAGTTGGGATCGGCGGTGTCGGTTTCCTTCCAGTACAGCGTGCTGTCGAACAGCAGCTTGAGGAAATCCGGCAGTTTGAGCGCTGCCTGCCGAAAGCCGTCGTTGAGCTTGGCGGCTGTCAGAAGCCCCATGTCGTGCAGTTGGTCGCCGGTCAGTCCAGCGGCGCCGAGGTCGATATTCTCGACGGTGGAGCCGATGCGGTCGAAGATGTTCCAAGGCACGCCTGAAAGAAGCTCCCCTTTCACGTTGATATTGGTGACGTACTGGGTATTGGGGATGCCGCCGTTGGCGGCGCGCTGGGCGATGAAGTCATCCAGACTGGCGACCATCTGGCCACGTACCGTGGCTTCGTTGCCGGTAAGGGTCTCACCGGCCAGGTACTGGCGCAGTTGGGTGGCGACGTTGGTGGGATTGCCAAAGACGCGGGCGCTCTGCGCGAACGGTGCCTGGTCGAAGGTATGCGCTTCGACACCGAAGAACACTCCGACCAATGCCGCCAAACCGCCGCCCAGGCTGTGGCCGGTGAGCGTGATGGCAGCGCCGGCGTTGGCCGCCCGCACCTTGAGGTAGTAGTCCACCGCCTGTGTCAGTTGCGCCGACATGCCGCCCGCACCCAGTGCAAGATCCGCCGCAATGTCGCCCGTCACGTCCTTCGGATACGTCCCGGCGTAGCTGATGACGATCTCGGTACCGCGCCGGAAGGAGATGGCTTCGAAGCCCGAAGTGGGATCGGCCTTGTGAGAGTCCAATAGCTGGTCCCAGCCGGGCGGTGCCGTCACGAAATTCGGCTCAGGCCGAGTGGACATATACGAAGCCACGGCCATTACGGAGTATTCAGTCAAGGTAGTCATGATTTGCCATTCCCCATAAATAGAGCGTCGCAAGGGCAGCTTTCGTTAGTAACAGTCTTTTGACGGCAGTAATCCCGGCACGCCTCAAGCGACCCTCGCGTCTTGAAAAACATCAGCCCCTCCCATCCATCGTTCGTATGTATGAGTACTGAACATCCACCGACTGTTTCTTGCATCGCCCCCCGCAGAATTTCCTTGTATTCCTTCTGCGGCAGACTCTTGTTGGCCTGCCGCACCTCTGCTGTCGAGACAAGTCCGAGCATGCCGGCCCTGGGCTCCTTGTTCTTGGTCTCGACCATCAGGTTGATGGTCTTGAACTCGGGCGGCAGTTCGGAAATTGATATGCGTTTCCATTCCTGCCCGTCGTGCCGGAAGATCACATATGGCGGATTCGGCCGGCCCCATTTGTTGTAGGCCAGGCAAAGGTTCGGCGTGGTCACCAGATAGGGAATCGCGTCCTTGACATGCAGGGCAATGATCTTGAGGTTCGCCCGGCCGACGTCCTCGCTGTATTCGCTCTCGAAGTGGTAGCGCTTGCCGGTCTCGGGCACGGTGAAGCCGATCTCCTGGCTGCGGACCGGCGCCGACTGGTTGATCTCGTGCAGGCCGCCATAGGTTTGCGAACGATGCACGACGATAGTGCGGCCGTCATGCAGTTGGACTTCCTCACGCCAGCCGCCCAGGCCGGGCACCGTGGCGCAGCCGGCCAGGAGTGCACAAGCCAGCGTTGTCAGCAGATTCTTCAAAAACGTCGTCATGCCGCCATCTTCCACACGCCATTCGCCGGCGTGCCGCCACGCCTGACTTTCGTTTGTTCGTTACTTACCGTCCTCTTCATCACGCAACTCTCAAGGGTGAATGCCATCTCCGGCAAATGGATGCCGGAGTCCAAGTCTCTTTCGGGGGAAGATCCGCCCGCGTGACCGCGGGTCTGGTGTATGCCGACGGCACTATACCCAGATCGGTTATGCAGAACAATTAGACGAAAGTAATAGATGCGCTCGCGGTTGTCGCCGTCGATGACGTCGTCGCCCGTGCCGCCCTGGAGGATGTCGGCGCCGGTGTTGCCGAAGATCACGTCGTTGCCCTGGCCGCCATCGACCCAATCGTCGCCGGCGCCGGCGAGCACCCAGTCGGCGCCGCCGCCGGCATGGACGGTGTCGTTGCCGGTGAAGGTGGCGGTGTCGAGGTTCATGCCGGCATAGACCGGCTGGTAGGTGGTGGTGTCGCCCGCGGTCTGGGTCTGCCGGTCCACGCTCCAGGCGGGACCGATGCTCCAGACCTCCCGGTCGGCTTCGATCATGTCGTCGCCGGCGCCGGCGATGAGGATGTCGTCGTCCCGGCCGCCGAACAGGATGTCGTTGCCGGTGTCGCCGACCACCTGGTCGGCGCCGTAGGCGCCGGCCAGGATGTCGCCTTGCGCGCCGGTGGCCGTGCCGTCCTGGGCGGCGATGGCGTCGGCCAGGGTGGTTTCGTTCTCGGCATGGAGCCGGTCGTCGCCGTTGTTGCCGCCCAGCCGGTCGTGACCCGCGCCGCCGACGACCAGGTCGTCGCCCAGCTGGCCGACGATGTCGTCGTCGCCGCTGCCCCCCAGCAGCTTGTCGTTGCCATCGGCACCACTGAGGATGTCGTTGCCGCCCTGGCCGTCGATGAGATCGCTGGCCCCGGTGCCCGAGAGGTTGTTGCCGTCGCCCGTGCCCATCACGGTGTTGGTGGGGGTGATGGGCACGGATTCGGCGAGATCGATGCCGAACATGCCGTCGGCGAAGCCGCCGATAGTGACGCTGGCACCGTTGCCGAGGGTGACCAGCAGGTCGCCGCCCTGCCGCTCGGCCTTGACGGAAGCGTCCACGAGCCAGGCGTACTTGCCGTCGGCGCCCTTCTCGAAGGCGCCGCCGATGCGCGTGCCGTCGGCCAGTTCGAGGCAACCCTTGCCGTCGCTGTCGGCAATCGTGTCGCTGCCCCGACCGATCAGGTAGGTGTCGGTGCCGGCGCCACCGTCGAGGGTGTCGTTGCCGGCACCGCCGATCAGCGTGTCCGCGTCGGCGCCACCGTTCAAGGTATCGTCGCCATTGCCGCCGAGCAGGATGTCGGCGCCGGCGTTGCCGGTCAGGGTATCGGCACCGTCTTCGCCGTAGAGGAAATCGGCACCGGCGCCACCACTCAGCGTGTCGTCGCCGGCCAGGCCGGTTTCCAGCGTTGGCGCACCCTGGTCCTGATAGGTTCGCGCGCCGGCGAGGTCGGTGCTCTGCTCAGCCTGGGTCTGGCCGGCGTTGAGGATGCCGTCGTCGTCGTAGCTGTTCCGGCCAAGGGCATTGGCGAGGTTGGGGTTGTCGGCGAGGGTGTCCTTGGCATCCTGGTAGTCGTCGGCGGCGGCGCCGGTCAAGACGCCGCCCGCGTCGATATTGAGCGGGATGGCGCCGTCCGCCACCGGGCTGCGCGTGTCGGGCAGTGCCGCCAGGGCTTCGATGACGTTGTCGATCTTGTGCTGGCTGATCAGGTACAGGCTGAAGGGCGCGAAGTTCTTCGCCGCCGCGACCAGCAGCGCCGCCACCAGCGGCTCCGCCGCGTCCGGCACCGCCCAGTAGGAGGAAACGAGGATGTTGTCGATCCGGCCAATCCGCTCGCCCACCGTCTTCGCCGGGTCGAAATAGGCGCTGATGGACAGCACGTTGTTGTAGCTGCCGCCGGGGTTGGCCAGAAAACTCTTCATGCCGACGGCGTTGAAGACGACGGTGTTGTCGCCAGTCTCGGCGCCAATGACACTGGCCAAGCCGCCACCGAGCGAATGGCCAGTTTGGCTGCGCGATAAGATCGTCTTACCGTCGCTGTTTGCCTTGGCCAACGCAGCCGAATAGAACGCCCGCGCATCTGCGAGCTGACTGGGAACATTGCCGGCAATGAGCGCGATGTCGTCCTTTACATCGCCCCAGTCGGTCAGTTCGGTGCCGCGGTGGGCAATGACGATTTCCTTGGTCGTAGCGTTGTAGTACGCCGCACCGAAGTAGCCGGTCGCAAAGTACAACCCCAAGTCTCTGGGGGTGTATAGAAGTTCCCACTGGTCCCCCAATGCGCCACGCAGTTGATCGTTGGTTCCGCCTCCAGCCTCATAGACAAGACTGCTCAGTTTTGCCAGTTGCAGATTGGTCGTCATGATGTCGTTCTCCTTGATGTCAGTTCGGTCAGCGGCGTCCCTGCGCCGCCTCGTCCATGCGCTTCATCACATCCAATAGCTTTGTGGTTTCGCCGGGGGCGCGCCGCTGTCTGGCGAGTTCATCGTCGATCTGCTTGGTTGCCCGATGCGCCCTTTGATCTCGGTTGATGCCGTCGTACTCAGTTATGGATTGCGCGTTGAACTGCTCTCCCGCTTGAACCCAAGGCAGGATGCGTTCGACAAACGGAAGCGGCACGCGCAAGCGGATGAAGTCGTTCGGATCGATGGCAAGTGCTCTCCGGTAGTCCTTCGCTCCGGCCTTCTTCAGCCAGAGTTCAATGCTACTGCCGTGCTTGAGAAAGCGATCCAGAAGCCTGCCGGTCATCGAGCAGCCAATGGAAAGCTTGGCGTAGGCGAGACCCACGAAGGCTTTGCGGTCGTATTCGTGCCACGTGACATCCAACGAACCGCCACGCTTCTGATCATCGAAATCGGACGTCGACAAACGCGCCAGTCGGCCATAGCGTAGCGAGCGCTCATCCATGTCTCTCCGATCCTGCTCGGAGAGCTTGAGGAATCGTTCGCGCGTCCAAGTAAACAGGAGAGGTGGCAACGTAGCAGGAATCCTGCTCGTGCCGGCCCGTGCATCTTCCGGCCAGGCAATGGGAAGGGAGTTATCGAAGTAGATGGAAAGTTCACAATCGTAGGTTCTCAGCTCTCCGATGTCGTCAATCAGCCCCTTGCCTTTGGCCAACCACATGCCGTATTCAATCGCCTGAACGCCATCCATCGGTTCTGTTCCCGGTGCCGGATCGGGCAGGGCGAAACGGCGAGCGAACTCCTTCGTATAGATCGCCGCGCGCATCTGATCGATGGGCAGCGGGGCCGGCGATGCCGTCGGCTGAGTTGTCGGTACGGGAGATGTGTCCGCAAAGACCGGAGCGACCGACGACAGGCAGAGCAGCCCGGTCAGAAGAGCAACAACGCGGTTCATGCGGCGCGCCTCCATGCATCGTCGGCCGGCGCTCCGCCATGCCTGACTTTCGTTTGTTCGTTACTTACCGTCCTCTTCATCACGCAGCTCTCAAGGGCGAATGTCACCTCCGGCAAATGGATGCCGGAGTCCAAGTCTCTTTCGGGGGAGGAATTGCCCGCGTGATCGCTGGTCTGATGAATGCCGGCAGGATATTCGGCTGGCCATGCCGAGTCAATATGACAAAGGTAATAGGAGGGTGAAGTCCGTTCCGTGCCGCCATCGACCCAATCGTCGCCGGCGCCGGCGAGCACCCAGTCGTTGCCGCCCTGGCCGTCGATGAGATCGCTGGCGCCGGTGCCCGAGAGGTTGTCGCCGTCGCCCGTGCCCATCACGGTGTTGGTGGGGGTGATGGGCACGGATTCGGCGAGATCGATGCCGAACATGCCGTCGGCGAAGCCGCCGATAGTGACGCTGGCACCGTTGCCGAGGGTGACCAGCAGGTCGCCGCCCTGCCGCTCGGCCTTGACGGAAGCGTCCACGAGCCAGGCGTACTTGCCGTCGGCGCCCTTCTCGAAGGCGCCGCCGATGCGCGTGCCGTCGGCCAGCCTGAGATAGCCCTTGCCGTCGCTGTCGGTGACGGTGGTCGCCCGATCGGCGGGTATGATGCCGGCCATGGCAATGAAGATGCGTCATACCGAGGTGGGCCTGCCCGCCGAGGGTAAGTGGCTGGACGGCATTCTGGCTCATCATCCGGACGTCGCCGGGCTGGTGGTGCTGGCCGAGCGCGGCGGCGGCACGCTGGCGACGTCGCGCGGGGCGTTCCTGAGCAAGGCGCTGGAGGATGCGGGATTCGCCACCCTGCATGTCGGCCTGCTCAGCCACGAGGAGGATCGCCGCGCCGCCGACCTCTGGCATCAGGTGCCAGCCTTGACCCAACGCCTGGCGGCGGTGCTGGAATGGATCGGCCATCAACCGGCGTTGCGCGGCCTCGCGCTCGGCATCACGGCGCGCGACGCGGCGGCCGGGGCAATGGTGCGCCTGGCGGGGCGCGGCACTCTGCCCATCCGGGCGCTGGCCAGCCGTGCCGGGCGCCCCGATCTGGCGGGCATGGAATACCTGCGCAGCCTCGTCGCGCCGATGCTGTTGCTGGTGGGCGAGCATGATGACGACAACCTGCCGGCAAATCGGCTGGTGCTGGCGCGGCTGGATTGCCCCCGCGAACTCGCCGTCGTTGCCGGCGCTTCGCGTGGCTTCGAGGAACCCGGCAAGCTGGACGAGGCCGGCCAGATTCTCGTGCGCTGGTTCGGCCGTTGGCTACCGGCAACGCCCGCAAGCCGACCTGACAATTTGACATGACCCGATTCCAATGAAAAACAATGGTTTGACGGAATACCGGCCATTCCATCCTGACAGATTGTCAGGGTACCCCTCGCGCCAGCCAATTGATCGCGCTTGTTTTTATTCGAAGAAACATGAGGTTGCGACAAACTCACCGGCCACGGCACGCAATGTGCAGTTACTCTGTCGAGCGGGTCCATTCCTAGGGGGTCCGCTCCGGAGCCGGCGCGGTGCCGGCATTCCGCGAGTTCAACTCTTCGAAGGGGAAACCATGAAAATCAAGTCGATCGTTGTTGCTTCCATCGTTTCTGTCGGCATGGCGGGTATGGCTGTCGCGGCCGACCAGGCGGGCATGAGCGGTATGCAGGGCATGCAGGGGATGTCGGGCCAGAAGGGCATGTCCGGCATGTCCGGCATGTCCGGCATGGGCGGCATGTCCGGCATGGGCGGCATGAGCGGCATGCAGGGTATGCAAGGCATGTCCGGTCAGAAGGGCATGTCCGGCATGAGCGGCATGCAAGGCATGAGCGGCATGCAGGGCATGGAAGGCATGTCCGGCATGGAAGGCAAGGGCAAGGCCAAGAAGAAGGGCCAGCAAGGCATGAGCGGCATGTCCGGGATGGAAGGTCAGAAGGGCATGTCCGGCATGAGCGGTATGTCGGGCCAGAAGGGCATGTCCGGCATGGGCGGCATGTCTGGCATGGAAGGCCAGAAGGGCATGTCCGGCATGAGCGGTATGTCGGGCCAGAAGGGCATGTCCGGCATGGGCGGCATGTCTGGCATGGAAGGCCAGAAGGGCATGTCCGGCATGGGCGGCATGTCCGGCATGGAAGGCAAGAAGTAAGCTGCGATGGCAGTTTCTGCTTGAGGATGGGGGGCGACCCCCATCCTTTTTTCCGGGAAGATCATCAGTCATGAGAATCATTGCATGCGCGAGACAGGCAGGGCTGATCGGTGCCGCCTTGTCGATGTTCGCCGGCGCGGGGTCCGCCACCGCGGCGCCCATCGCGGGCCTGGCGCCGAACATGCGCCCCGCCGAGGCGCCGACCATCACCACAGCCACCGCGCCGGGCGCCGATGCCTGGCATGGCATCAGCAAACCGACGCCGGCGAGCGTCGACCAGTTCATGCGCGACCAGGGCAACTGGTACACGCCATTCACCGTGCCCGGCATGCCCGGGCCTTACGATATCCGGGGCTGGCATGCGAGTCGGCCTGCCGCCGGGAAACGCTAGAAAAGAAAGCTCGTCACCATGTCGAAACAGGACTGGATCATCGCCGCCGTGATCGGCATCACCATCGCCATCGTCAGCGCCGTATTCGGCGTGGCGCCCTCGCCGGCCGCGGCGTCTGCCGCCAGCACCGGGCAGGACTATCTGCGCGCCGTCTACAGCCCCCTGCATTTCCAGCCCGCCGCCGAGTCGGCGACGGACGATCAGTGCCTGGCCTGCCACCGCGAAATCCTCGACGGCCGCGTGCGCGAGCAGAGTCCGGCCGGCCTGCCGGCGAAGGACGCCCGCGCCTGGTACCAACAGCTCTCGACCTACACGGGCGAGCAGGACACTTTCCACCGGCGGCATCTCGACACACCCTTGGCCAAGCAATTGATGCGGCTTCAATGCAATACCTGCCACCAGGGCCACGAACCGCGCGAGGAAGCCCCCGGATCGTCGGCCGACGCCAGCCAGGACACCACGGCGATCACACTGCGCAAGCAGGTCAATCCGGAGACCGTCTGCCTGAAATGTCACGGCCAGATGAACTTCACGGTCATGGGCCTGTCCGGGCCGTGGCAGGAAGTCGGTGAGCAGATGGGCAACGACTGCCTGGTCTGCCACGCCAACATCCGCACCAACCGCCACAACGTCAGCTACCTCGACGCCGAAGCGATCGAGGCGGCGGGCAAGGGCAACGCCGATGTCTGCCACGGCTGCCACGGCGGCCGCGCCTGGTATCGCATCGCCTACCCGTACCCGCGCCATCCCTGGCCGGAGATGGCGCCCGATGTGCCCGACTGGGCCAAGGACCGGCCCACCCATTCCGAGCCGCGCTTCGCCAAGCCGACGGCCGTCGTGAACCGTTGAGATTGCCACCATGAACAGCCCCGAACTCCGCAACGCCATCGCCGACCTGATCAATCCCGCCCGTCGCAGCTTCCTCAAGACGGCCGCCGCCGGCGCCGCCACCGCCGGCCTGTTCCGCTACGGCCTGGAAGCGCGCGACGCCCAGGCCTTCGCCTTCGAACCGTATCCGCGCGACAACGATCTCACTACCGTCGTCACCTCCTGCGACCACAATTGCGGTTCGCGCCACATGCTGGTCGCGCACAAGAAGGGCGACGTCATCGTCCGCCTCTCGACCGACGACGGCCGCTACCAAGCCGGCGGCGCCTTCGGCTTCGAGACCGAAGAGGTGCCGCAGCTGCGCGCCTGCCTGCGCGGCCGCTCCTACCGGGCGCGCCTCTACTCGCAGGAACGCCTGCTCTATCCGATGATGCGCGTCGGCGAGCGCGGCGAAGGCAGGTTCAAGCGCGTCTCCTGGGACGAAGCCCTCGACCATGTCGCCAGGAAGATGATCGAGCTGAAGCAGAAGTACGGTCCCACCGCGATCCTCGACCAGGCCTACGCCGGCACCTCCTACGGCGTGCTGCACAAATCCGACCAGATCGAGGGCCTGCTGGCGCGCTTCCTCGGCATGTTCGGCTGCCGCACCAACTCGTGGTCGGTGCCGAGCTACCAGGGCACCACCACCAGTTCGCGCTGGACCTTCGGCACCATCGAGGACGGCAACGAGGACGATACTTTCGCCCACTCGAAGCTCGTCATCATGTGGGGCTGGAATCCCGCCTATACCTTCCACGGCGGCAACACCTTCTACTACATGCGCCTGGCCAAGCAGCGCGGCTGCAAGTTCGTGGTCGTCGATCCGCAATACACCGACTCCTGCGCCGCCTACGATGCCTGGTGGATTCCCATCCGGCCGAACACCGACGCGGCCATGCTGGCCGGCATGGCGCATTACGTCTTCGCCAACAACCTGCACGACCAGAAGTTCATCGACAAGTTCTGCCAGGGCATGGATGCCGGCACGATGCCGGACTGGGCCAAGGACAAGGAGAACTTCAAGGACTACATCCTCGGCAAGTACGACAACACACCGAAGACGCCGGAGTGGGCGGAGACGATCTGCGGCGTGCCGGCGGCGGACATCAGGAAGCTGGCCGACATGTATGCGCGCACCAAGCCGGCGGCGCTGAAGGCCTCGTGGAGCCCCGGCCGCAATGCCTACGGCGAACAGTACAACCGCATGGCGGCCGCCCTGCAGGCGATGACCGGCAACATCGGCATCCTCGGCGGCTGCGCCGAAGGCGTCGGCAAGGGCTGGCACGCCGAGTCGATCGCCTACCCTTACGACGAGTACGCCAACGTCTGGTGGGCCTCGATCAAGTCGGACCGCTGGGCGCACTGCGTGCTCAACTACCCGAACGTCAAGCGCGAGGAAATCGGCTGCTGGCCGCGCGACGACGAACTCGACGGCAAGATTCCCAACATCAAGGCGATCTTCTGGCACGGCTCGGACTGGTTCAACCAGCTGACCAACATCAACAAGGAAATCGAGGCGGTCAAGAAGCTCGAACTCGTGGTCTGCTCCGACTCGACCATCACGCCCTCGGCGCTGTGGGCCGACGTGCTGCTGCCGATCGCCACGCACTTCGAGCGCCATGACGTCGCCCTGCCCTGGTACAAGGGCCACTACTACATCCACCGGCCGAAGACCATCGAGCCGATGGGCGAGAGCAAGACCGACTTGCAGGTCTACACGGAACTTGCCTATCGCATCGAGCAGCTCGATCCCTCGGTGGCGAACTTCGGCAAGCGCTACAACCCGAAGGCCGACCGCGCCTACTTCCAGAACCCGGACGCCGTGGACGAGGCGTATCTCGTCGACTGGTGGAAGAAAGTACAGAACCACCAGGGCGTCACCATGTCCTGGGAGGAGTTCAAGCAGCGCGGCGTCTACAAGTTTGTCCTCGACCAGCCGCACATTGCTTTCAGGGCACAGATCGAGCACGGCGAGCCTTTCCAGACCGCTTCCGGCAAGATCGAGATCCTGTCCACGGAACTGGCGCAGATCCAGGACTGGACCAAGACCCGCTACGGCGCGCCGATTCCAGCCATTCCGAAGTGGATCGAGCCCTTCGAGTCGCTGAACCATCCGAAAACGAAGGACTTCCCCTACCACATGGTGACGCCGCATCCGCGCTGGCGCACGCATTCCATCTTCAACAACATTCCCTGGCTGCGCGAGACCTACCAGCAGGAACTGACCATGAACGCCTCGGACGCCCGCAAGCTCGGGCTGAAGACCGGCGACATCGTCGAGGCCTGGAACGACCGTGGCCGCGTGGTGGTGCCGCTCTACGTCACCGAGCGCTGCATGCCCGGCGTCGTCGCGCTGCACGAGGGGGCATGGATGGATCGCGACAAGAACGGCGTCGACCGCTCGGGCAACCCGGACTTCCTGACGCTCGACGAGCCCAGCCCGGCTGGCGCCTTCGCCTACAACACCATCCTGGTCAACGTGAAAAAGACCGATCTCGACCACCGCCCCGGTTGGGACATCAAGGCGACCGCGCGCGCCATGATCTTCCGCCGCGATGCGTGAGGACCATGCCATGACGACCAAACTCGACAAGCAAGAAGTCAAGGCCGCCCTCGAACGCAAGGTGGCGCAGACCTACCATCCCGTGAAGCCGGCGATACAGCTGGGCTTTGTCCATCACAACGTCGATTGCATCGGCTGCCGCGCCTGCGAAATCGCCTGCAAGGACAAGAACGGCCTGCCGCCCGGCCCGCGCTTCCGCCGCGTCATGTACATCGAGGGCGGCCACTATCCGGACGTGTATGCCTATAAGGTCAACATGTCGTGCAACCACTGCGCGGAACCGGCCTGCCTGCCGACCTGTCCGACCGGCGCGATCTGGAAGCGCGAAGCCGATGGCATCGTCGATATCGACAGCACGCTGTGCATCGGCTGCCGCCGCTGCGAGGCCGCCTGTCCCTACGGCGCGCCGCAATGGGACCCGCAGGCGCAGATCGTCAAGAAGTGCAACATGTGTGTCGACGAGATCGAGGCCGGCCGCAAACCCTACTGCGTGATGGCCTGCATGATGCGCGTGCTCGACATCGGCCCCATCGACCAGCTGCGCGCCGGCACCTGGAAAACCACCGCCATCGGCCCCAACGAAAAACCGGTGCGACAGGTGAAGAACATGGCCAACCCGGAGCTGACCAACCCGTCGATCGTCTTCGTGCCGCACAGCAAGGGCAAGGTGTGAACGCCGCGATCGCCGCCAGTATCGGCGACGTCATCGCCGAGGACGCCGAGTCGCTGGCGGCGCTGCACGACCGCGAGCTGACCGCGGACATGATCGCGGCGCTGCGGGAGGCGGATTTCCCCGCCTGCCTGGGCCTGATGCCCGCCACCGCCGGCGCCGTCGAGGCGTGGCAGGCGATGGCCGAGGGCGTCGCCCACCTGCCGGTGGATATCACACCCGCCGACCTCGACGCCCTGGCCGCCGAATATGCCGCCATCTACCTGACCGGCGCCTACGGCGCCTCGCCCCACGAGTCGGTGTGGACCGACGACGACCACCTGACCTGCCAGGCCGCGATGTTCCAGTGGCGCGACATCCACGCCGCGGCGGGGCTGGCGACGCCGGACTGGCGCCAGCGGCCCGACGACCATCTGGTGCTGCAACTGCTCCATCTGGCTCAGGCCGCGCGGCGTGCCGCCACGGCTGACTCCTGGCGGCGGCTGGCAGCCCTCCTCGACGAACACACACTGCGCTGGCTGCCCGAGTTCGCTGCGCGCGTCGCCGCCCGCAGCGAATCGCCGTTCTACGCCGGGCTGGCGGTGCTGACCGCGGCCTGGGTGAACGGCGTGCGCGACCTGATGGCCACGCAACTCGACGAGCCCCGTCCCACTCGCGAGGAAATCGAAGCGCGCCTGCGACCGACGCCAGGGGCCACGGAGCAGCCCGTCGCCTTCATGCCGGGCGCGCACGGCCCAAGCTGGTAGCCGACCGACCAGCGCCACTGCGCTAAACTGGGCCCATGACGGCCGTCGCGTTCTCCCCCCTGAAGCGCCGCATTCTGACGCGGCTGCTGGTCGCCGCCGCCTTGCTGTCCGCATTGCTGCTGGCGGTCTTCCTCACCGTCTACCGCGACCAACTGATCGGCGAGCGCAGCCGCGCCTCGCTCGGCTTCAACCTGCTGCTGCAGGCGGCGCTCGAGAACGCCATGCTCAAGCGCGACGTGCCCGGGCTGGCCGACATCGTCACCCGGCTGGGCGGCCAGTCCGGCATCGACAGCGTAATGATCCTCAATCCGGCCGGCGATGTCCGCTTCGCCTCGACGCCCGCCAGGCTCGGCCTGCGCCTGCCGGCGCTGGTGCCAGCCGCCGACGCCAAGCCTTCAGCCGAATTCGCGCTCACCGATGATGGCCGCGAAGTGCTGCGCTCCGTCAACCCGGTGCGCAACAAGCAGCCCTGCGCGCCCTGCCATGGCGAAGCCGCCAGCCACCCGGTGAACGGCATCCTTGTCGTCGATTACGACGCCAGCGGCATCCGCGCCCATGCTTGGCGCAGCGCCGCCGCCTTTGCCGCCGCCGGCGTGGCGGTGCTGGCGCTGATCATGATCGTGCTGTGGCGCTCGCTCAACCGCCAGGTGCTGGCGCCGGTGGCGCGGCTGGGCGAGGCCAGCGCCGCCATCGAAGCCGGGCGTCTGGACCGGCGCGTCCGCCTCGAAGGCAACGACGAGCTGACCGAACTCGGCGAACGCTTCAACCGCATGGCCGAGCGGCTGGAAGCGCAGATGGCGCTGGTGCGCGCGCGCCAGGCCTACCTGCAGCAGGTCATCGACGGACTGCCCGACGGCGTGCGCGTCATCCGCGTCCGCGACAAGGCCGTGGTGCTGGCCAACCGCGCCTTCTGCCAGCAGGTCGGCCGGCCGGTCGAGGCTGTCATCGATGCGCCCTGCCACCGCGGCAGCCACGGCCGCGATGAACCCTGCGCGCCGACCATGGTGGTATGCCCGCTGCACGAACTGAAGGCGGTCGGCGAAGCGCTGAAGGCCAGCCACCATCACCAGCGCGCCGATGGCGCCCGCTTCCCCGTCGAGGTCAACGCGGTGCTGGTCGAGATCGAGCAGGACGGACGGACGGAACGCTACGTGGTCGAATCGGTGCGCGACCTCGGCCAGGCCGCGCGCATTTCGCACGAGCAGCGGCTCTCCGAACTCGGCCTGCTGGCCGCCGGCATCGCCCACGAGATCCACAATCCGCTTGCCTCGGTACGGCTCGGCGTGCAGGGGCTGACGCGCGAAGTGCGCGAGCAGCGCATCGCACCCGAGCAGATCATCGACTACATGGGCCTGATCGACCAGGAAATCGACAACTGCATCGCCGTCACCCGCCGCCTGCTGCTGCTGGCCCGACCGCCCACGCACAGCCTGCAACTGGTGGTGCTCGACGAAGCCCTGAACGACACGCTGCGCCTGCTCGAATTCGACGCCACCAGCCGCAAGATCACCCAGCACGTCGAGCTGCCCGAAAGTCAGTCGCGGGTGCTCGCCGACGAGGCCGAGATCCGCATGATCTTCCTCAACCTGATGCAGAACGCGCACCACGCCATGCCCACCGGCGGCACGCTGACCGCCCGCCTGGCGCGGCGGGACGGCCGCGCCGTGATCGAGATCGCCGACACCGGCATCGGCATGAGCGCCGAACACCTTGCCCGGATCTTCGATCCCTTCTTCAGCCGGCGCGCCGACGGTGTCGCCGGCACCGGCCTGGGCCTGACCATCGTCCGCAGCCTCGTCGAGCGCATGGGCGGCGACATCGAGGTGGACAGCGCGCCCGGCGCCGGTTCGCGCTTCCGCGTCAGCCTGCCGCTGGCCGAGACCGCGCTGGAACAGTCGGCATGAAGAAGAAGACGCTGCTGATCATCGACGACGACGCCATCTTCAATGGCCTGCTGCGCCGGCAGATCGAAGGCATGGGCTTCGCCGCCGTCGGCGCCGGCTCCTGGGCGGAAGCGCAGCAGCGGCTGGGCGAGATCGAACCCAACGCCATCATTCTCGACTTCAAGCTACCCGACAGTAACGCCGCCCACATCCTCGGCGAAATCCGCAACCAGTATCCGGTGATCGTGCTCACCGGCTACGGCTCGATTCCCAACGCCGTCAGCGCCATCCGCGAGGGCGCGGCCGACTTCCTGACCAAGCCGGTGAACGTCGACGAGCTGGAACTGACGGTGCGGCGGGTGCTGGAAACCGCCGAGTTGCGCGAATCGATCGGCTTCTACCGCAACCAGCTGGCCTCGCTCCGGCCGGGGCCGCTGGTGTTCGACAGCGCCGCCATGCGCGAAGTGCAGGCCATGATCGACGCCGTCGGTCCGACCGACACCACGGTGCTGATCCTGGGCGAATCGGGCACCGGCAAGGAAATGGTGGCGCAGGCCCTGCATGACCGCAGCCCGCGCGCCAGCCGCGAGCTGGTCGCCATCGACGGCAGCGGCCTGCAGGAAAACCTGTTCGAATCGGAACTGTTCGGCCACGAGCGCGGCGCCTTCACCGGCGCCGACCGGCAGAAAAAGGGCCTGATCGAGGAGGCCGCCGGCAGCACGCTGTTCCTCGACGAAATCGGCGATGCCGGCCCGGCCATCCAGGCCAAGCTGCTGCGGGTGATGGAAACCAGCACGTTCCGCCGTCTCGGCGGCAACAAGACGCTGACCGCCGATGCCCGCTTCATCGCCGCGACCAACCGCGACCTCGCCGCGATGAGCCGCAACGGCAGCTTCCGCAGCGACCTCTATTTCCGCATGTCGCGTTTCGTCATCACCGTGCCGGCGCTGCGCGAGCGGCGTGAGGACATCGAGCCGCTGGCCCGGCATTTCATCGCCCTGCTCACCCGCACCGCGCCCATGACGCTGGCGCCGGATGCCCTCAAGCTGCTGACCGCCTACGCCTGGCCGGGCAACGTCCGCGAACTGCGCAATGCCATCGAACGCGCCGTCATCCTCGCCCGCCCCGGCGGCCAAGTGCGCACCGAGCATCTGGCCTTCATCCCGCGCGACCAGTCCGGCGAAGTCGTGCTGCGTTTCGGCCAGGAGCCGACGCTCGAGCAGATCGAGCAGGAATACCTGCGCCAGGTCATGGCCCGCCACGGCGGCAACCGGCAACAGACCGCCGCCGTGCTGGGCGTCAGCGAACGCCAGGTCTATCGGCTGATCGAGAAATACCGCGCCGAATAAGTCGTGCGCGCCGGCCTCAGCCGAGCAGCTTGCCGGCCAGCCCCGCCAGGCCCTGGCTCAACGCATCGCCTTCCGTCACCTGGCCCTGGGGCGTCAACTGGTCGATCAAACCCGGCAGCAGATTGGCCAGGGCACCTGAGGCATCGCCCGCCGACATGCCCAGCTTGCCGGCGATGTCGCCGATCGCATCCGCCCCGAGCGCCGACTGGAGCTGGTCGCCGGACAGCGGCATGTTCGCGCCGGTGCCCACCCACGACGCGGCCTGCTGGCCCAGCCCGGCCTGGTTGAACTTGCCGAGCAAACCGCCCAGCCCACCCTCATGGCCCTGAATAAGGCTCATGACGATCTTCAGCAAATCGGCCTGCCCGCCGCCACCGCCGCCCGTCAAGCCACCCAGTACCTGCCCCGCCACCTGATCAAGCAAACCCATGTCCGATCTCCCGAAATCGCGGCCCCCGACGGGCCGTTCGGATTTCAATCTACACGAGCGCGCTTGCCAAGAAGGTGAATGTTTGCAACGACCACCGGCGTGCCGCCGTGGCTGACTTTCACGTGCCTCCACGTTGGCCGGCAATGTCGAAGCGCCTAAAACCTGCCCATTGGGAAACGTCGGTACACGCGGCTAACGACATGACGACGACGCGGGCCGGTTCACCCCCGCGCACACGGGAAACATAGAAGTCGACGAAACCGATGTCGCGCTTGCCGCTTTCGGGCAGCAGGTCATGGAAGGCACCGCTATCGACGCCATGGCCGCGCGCCGCGCGCGATGACGCCGGCGACGATGGCGACTACGGCGAGCGCGAGCATCGGCAGCGGCCGGGCGACGAACAACACCGGAATGATCAGCGAAGCAAGCCATTTCATCGGTCCATTGTAGACGATGACGTCGCGCGATATCGATCTGGCGGTCAAGCCCAAGTACGATGGCAAAGAGGTCGCCGACGGCATCAGTATCGCTGGGGACGATTTCCGCAAGCTCGTGGTCGACGCAAAGACGGTCAGAAGCTTCGTGACGGTTCATCCCCGCGCACGCGGGTGATCTTTCAGACCAACATGGCCACCAGTTATGCCGCCGGGCGCTGGGCGCAGATCAACGACCCGGACCTGGCCGACTTCCGCCCCTACATCAAGTATCACCACGCCGACGGCGTGCTGCATCCGCGCCCCTGGCATGTGGCCTGGAACGGCCTGGTGCTGCCCAAGGACCACTTATTTTGGCAAACCAACGCACCGCCCAATGGCTGGGGTTGCCACTGCTATGTATCCGCCGCCGGGCCAAAGGACACCGCGCTGATCTACGTGTTCGACGCACCCGAGGGGATCGGCAAGGTGGCCGTGCGGGTCAACTACACGTCGAAGGTGCGCATTGATGGCCAGCGGAACAAGCTCGCCTCGAACTTCGTGCGCACAGGTGGAATGTTGGCCCCCGACAATGTCGTGACCGAAACAGCGCGTTACGTGGAATTGAAGAGGTGAGGCGGCGCCGGATTCGAACCGGATCATAGTGCTGGCACGCCAACCCTAACCATTCCCATTGGAAACAGCCGCCTCAATGCAGTATAGGGCAGAAGCATGATCCCCTTCAAGATCGAGATCCACGACGACGGCGTTACCGCCGCCTTGCGCCGCCTCGGCGAGCGCGCCGCCAATCCGGCGCCGGCGCTCAAGGCCATCGCAGCATCGTAACCGCACTTCGCGTTCCGGATTCCCGACTTTCTTTGCCGCCACCGGCACGACAGTTTCGAACTTGAACACATCGGCCACAGGCGACGCCGCCGACCGGAACATGAGTGCGAACGCCCGTCACATCGACAACGACGAACGCACCGTCGATGACATCCAGGTTGCCACGCTCGATGTAGAGAATCGACAGACGGTCCTTGATCGGAATTGGGCGTAGCGGCGGCAACAGGTCGGCCACGACGCGGGCGGCTATTCGCCGGCAAGCCGCAATGCGTCGACGACAAGCGCATCGCCCAGAAAGTAGCCCGATTGTCGCAAGCGATCCAGCAAGGGCCGAACCTCCGCAACGAGCCCTTTGCGCTTTCCGAGGACAAGAACACCAACCGTGCCGAGCAAGGGACATCCGAGCCGGGACGCGACGGCACGTCCGGCTTTATCGTCAATGAGCACGCCGCCACCCACCTCCAGAGCAACAGCGATGGCGCTGGCCTCTCCGGCATCGATACCCCAGGCGCAATCGATATCCGGCGCATCGATCAGGCGAAACAAACGTCGATCAACAGCATTCCGGATGGCTAGGCCCTCGTCGCAATCGGGCTTGACTTCGCACTCCGCCAGAACAGTGGACGTCACCATGACCCGGAATAACTTGGCGGGCAGCGCCAATTGTTCCAGCCGAGCTAGGGCAATCAGCGGTCCGGCATCGGCCACGACGAGTCTATTCGAAGGCGTCAACTTCCCGATCCAGTTCGCCGGGCGCGTAGCGTGCAACGGCAATTTGCATGCTGCCCAACAGATCGATGAATTCCGACAAGCTCATGGCAGCCAATTTGGCGCCCTGCGCCAACGTGATGCGGTCTTCGTCGAATAGCTTGACCGCCAGCGCAACATTGATGCCGTTCTTCAACAGCAACTCGTCGAATGGCACCGCGACGAACACCGGATGACCATGCTTAGTCACAACCGATAACTTGCCGGCCTCGGCATCGCGCACCAAGTCTCCGGTTCGGTCCCTCAGATCGCGGATGGTGAAGGTTTGCATGGCGACCTCCTGGCTAAATAATGCACACACTTGATGGCACACTTTAACTTATTCAACGGAGCAATAGCAAGCCGCAGGCGATTGGATCGGGGCGGAATCACCGCTTCGGCGCCCGCCGCTTCGATGGTGGCCACGAAATGGTCAGCATCGTAGCGTCCGAATGGATTGTTTCAATCCTCGCCCGGCTCACGTGAGCCGGGCGTCGTGGGCGCGAGATCGCCGACCCGGTGATATGGAAGTTTCAATCCTCGCCCGGCTCACGTGAGCCGGGCGTCGACATTGCCGGCCTGGGGATGCATGCACGATGGGGTTTCAATCCTCGCCCGGCTCACGTGAGCCGGGCGTCCAGGATTCAACCAGCAGCTTGCCGATGCGGGTGAGTTTCAATCCTCGCCCGGCTCACGTGAGCCGGGCGTCCTTGGCGCCAGCAACGCCTACAAATGTGCAGAGAAGTTTCAATCCTCGCCCGGCTCACGTGAGCCGGGCGTCCAGGTCAATCAATCAACGACGAGCTGACATGACTAGTTTCAATCCTCGCCCGGCTGGTGAGCTTCTCCAGGGCCGTGCGTTTCAATCCTCGCCCGGCTCACGTGAGCCGGGCGTCGAGGCGCGTCTGCGTCAATCTCGCCGTCGCCGCCGTTTCAATCCTCGCCCGGCTCACGTGAGCCGGGCGTCATCAGGTGTGGGTTGTCTGTCACCCATGCGCGTTTCAATCCTCGCCCGGCTCACGTGAGCCGGGCGTCCATTTCTTCGGCTACCTCAAGCGCGGAAGCTGTGCGTTTCAATCCTCGCCCGGCTCACGTGAGCCGGGCGTCGCGCCACGCCGTTCCCGGCGTGCAGACCTGCGTCGTTTCAATCCTCGCCCGGCTCACGTGAGCCGGGCGTCCACCATGGCCGAGGACGCCGCCGCCCTGATCCCCGTTTCAATCCTCGCCCGGCTCACGTGAGCCGGGCGTCGATAAACTCGTCGACATCCTCAGCAGCGGCGACGACGTTTCAATCCTCGCCCGGCTCACGTGAGCCGGGCGTCGCTGGCGTAACGATGCTGCGGCGGCCAACGCGCAGTTTCAATCCTCGCCCGGCTCACGTGAGCCGGGCGTCCTCAGGCGCGTCAGCGCCGGTATGGTTTGATTCAGGTTTCAATCCTCGCCCGGCTCACGTGAGCCGGGCGTCAACCAAGGAGCCAATCATGGACGCACCGAAATTTGTTTCAATCCTCGCCCGGCTCACGTGAGCCGGGCGTCACAGCGGCTTTCGAGGCATTTCCACCATTAGCAAGTTTCAATCCTCGCCCGGCTCACGTGAGCCGGGCGTCTGCCGGGGTCATTTTGGCAAGCGCCTGCTCATAGGCGTTTCAATCCTCGCCCGGCTCACGTGAGCCGGGCGTCATCTGGACACCAGTGCATCGCAAAGCAAGTACATCGTTTCAATCCTCGCCCGGCTCACGTGAGCCGGGCGTCGTGGCGGTCAGCGGCCAACAGCCTAGCGAGTTGTCGTTTCAATCCTCGCCCGGCTCACGTGAGCCGGGCGTCAACGCCCCGGCGGCGTTCAGGATGTCGGCAACCGGTTTCAATCCTCGCCCGGCTCACGTGAGCCGGGCGTCAGTTTGCGCTTCCAGTAACGGGTGGTCGTGGCCATGTTTCAATCCTCGCCCGGCTCACGTGAGCCGGGCGTCCGCTGATTGGCCTCGCCTTGCGCGACGCCATCGGGGTTTCAATCCTCGCCCGGCTCACGTGAGCCGGGCGTCAGCAACGGCTGGCGATCGGCGGCGGAGTTGTCGATGTTTCAATCCTCGCCCGGCTCACGTGAGCCGGGCGTCGCGCAGCCGGCTGACCGATGACGCCGGCCAGGTCGAGTTTCAATCCTCGCCCGGCTCACGTGAGCCGGGCGTCGCGCAGCCGGCTGACCGATGACGCCGGCCAGGTCGAGTTTCAATCCTCGCCCGGCTCACGTGAGCCGGGCGTCCTGTAAACCCGACCATTCTCCATATTGTCTACGTTGTTTCAATCCTCGCCCGGCTCACGTGAGCCGGGCGTCCTGTAAACCCGACCATTCTCCATATTGTCTACGTTGTTTCAATCCTCGCCCGGCTCACGTGAGCCGGGCGTCGCGCTCGATTTCGGAGATGCCGCCGCCTTTGACGGTTTCAATCCTCGCCCGGCTCACGTGAGCCGGGCGTCGGCCGTGGCGTGAGGTGCGCGCCAAGGGTGGCAAGTTTCAATCCTCGCCCGGCTCACGTGAGCCGGGCGTCATGCGCTCGGCCTGGGGCAGGAAGGCCCTGCTGGAGTTTCAATCCTCGCCCGGCTCACGTGAGCCGGGCGTCCTTCGAAAACGCGGTGGCCTGACCATGGCGAAAGGTTTCAATCCTCGCCCGGCTCACGTGAGCCGGGCGTCGCGCGACGGGATCTGCCTGGCCGTCGCCCTCGGCGTTTCAATCCTCGCCCGGCTCACGTGAGCCGGGCGTCCGAAGACATGCGGGTTTTCACGCAACCAGTCGATGTTTCAATCCTCGCCCGGCTCACGTGAGCCGGGCGTCCCGCAACGGCGGTTGGGGAGCAGAGCCAAATGCTTGGTTTCAATCCTCGCCCGGCTCACGTGAGCCGGGCGTCTTTCGCGTAAGCGCGGTAGCACAAGTAGTTGGTAAGTTTCAATCCTCGCCCGGCTCACGTGAGCCGGGCGTCGTGTTGGGTGGATGAGGCCGAGCCGGTGACGGAAGTTTCAATCCTCGCCCGGCTCACGTGAGCCGGGCGTCGAGAAGGCATCATACTGTGCCGTCGGCTCTACATGTTTCAATCCTCGCCCGGCTCACGTGAGCCGGGCGTCGACCATCAGGTGCATGTCCTCGATCTTTACAGAACGTTTCAATCCTCGCCCGGCTCACGTGAGCCGGGCGTCACGAGCGACGGGGTGTGCCCCAGTGCATCTTCGGAGTTTCAATCCTCGCCCGGCTCACGTGAGCCGGGCGTCATCTGGACACCAGTGCATCGCAAAGCAAGTACATCGTTTCAATCCTCGCCCGGCTCACGTGAGCCGGGCGTCTACATTTGTCCGAGCCATACCTTCCTTATGCGTGGTTTCAATCCTCGCCCGGCTCACGTGAGCCGGGCGTCTCGCCACCTTGGCTACGGGGAGACGCCGACGGTATGTTTCAATCCTCGCCCGGCTCACGTGAGCCGGGCGTCTCCGCGCACACCGTCCGCCCGCCCTCCTGATAAACGTTTCAATCCTCGCCCGGCTCACGTGAGCCGGGCGTCCTGACGCCGTGGTAGTGACAGGTGCCACCAGACTTGTTTCAATCCTCGCCCGGCTCACGTGAGCCGGGCGTCCCTGGTGACGGTCTTCTTTCCCTTGATCGCCGTTGCGTTTCAATCCTCGCCCGGCTCACGTGAGCCGGGCGTCTTGGCCGCCGCAGCATCGTTACGCCAGCCGGGGCGTTTCAATCCTCGCCCGGCTCACGTGAGCCGGGCGTCTGTGTTGGGTGGATGAGGCCGAGCCGGTGACGGAAGTTTCAATCCTCGCCCGGCTCACGTGAGCCGGGCGTCCTCGGAGGTTTTGCCTAGTTGACGGACAAAGTATAGTTTCAATCCTCGCCCGGCTCACGTGAGCCGGGCGTCGGCGTACGCATCGGCAGGGCGTATCGCGTCGAAGGTTTCAATCCTCGCCCGGCTCACGTGAGCCGGGCGTCATGAGCCAAGCGGAATAATGTGGTCTTCTAGATGTTTCAATCCTCGCCCGGCTCACGTGAGCCGGGCGTCAGCCCTTGCGCGCCCACTCTTCCTCGACGCGCTTGTTTCAATCCTCGCCCGGCTCACGTGAGCCGGGCGTCCTGAATGCCTGTGTTTATGGGGATTGTAGTAATAAGTTTCAATCCTCGCCCGGCTCACGTGAGCCGGGCGTCTTCAGGAATCAGGTTAAGGGAATCAGGAATCAGAGTTTCAATCCTCGCCCGGCTCACGTGAGCCGGGCGTCATGTCGGCAACGCCCTCGCGCCCGAGCTTAACGAGTTTCAATCCTCGCCCGGCTCACGTGAGCCGGGCGTCCCGAAATTTGAGATGTTCAGGACCCAGAAAGATGGGTTTCAATCCTCGCCCGGCTCACGTGAGCCGGGCGTCGACGCCAAAGCGAATGTCAATCCATCGAGCAAACGGTTTCAATCCTCGCCCGGCTCACGTGAGCCGGGCGTCCAATCGCTGTGCCATCATTTGCACGACCGCCGAAGTTTCAATCCTCGCCCGGCTCACGTGAGCCGGGCGTCGGCCAACCTCGAAGCCGAGGCCCGCACCGGAAACGTTTCAATCCTCGCCCGGCTCACGTGAGCCGGGCGTCTCGCTCCGTTCCGCCGCTTGGTCGCTTCTGCGCTGGTTTCAATCCTCGCCCGGCTCACGTGAGCCGGGCGTCCTGCATTGCACCATCAAGCCCCGTGTTTAGCAAGAGTTTCAATCCTCGCCCGGCTCACGTGAGCCGGGCGTCATCTTGCCTGAAATCCTGTGGCGTCCTGAATGTTGTTTCAATCCTCGCCCGGCTCACGTGAGCCGGGCGTCATCTGGACTGGCTGCGCGGCAAGGGCTACACGCCGGTTTCAATCCTCGCCCGGCTCACGTGAGCCGGGCGTCTCGGTTCGCCTGGTACCAATATGCGGTTCGATTGGTTTCAATCCTCGCCCGGCTCACGTGAGCCGGGCGTCGAGCGGGCGATGGTGCTGATCCCGGCTTACCGGAAGTTTCAATCCTCGCCCGGCTCACGTGAGCCGGGCGTCGCGCGATGCGCATCCGCTCGATGGCGTTGATGCGTTTCAATCCTCGCCCGGCTCACGTGAGCCGGGCGTCCCGCCGTGGCGCAGTCAGCATATGCCCAGGAGATGACGTTTCAATCCTCGCCCGGCTCACGTGAGCCGGGCGTCGAGGCAATCGACGCCATCAAGCGCTCGGAGCTGCCGTTTCAATCCTCGCCCGGCTCACGTGAGCCGGGCGTCCAGGCAGGCCGTCATTGATGACGCTGGCCAGCTTGTTTCAATCCTCGCCCGGCTCACGTGAGCCGGGCGTCGCCAGATAGATGCGCTCCAGCAGCGCGTCAGACAGTTTCAATCCTCGCCCGGCTCACGTGAGCCGGGCGTCACGGCTAACGCTAAGTAGACGACATCCCATGCAGCCGTTTCAATCCTCGCCCGGCTCACGTGAGCCGGGCGTCCTGCGCGGCACAGGCGTTGAATATTGATTCCGATGTTTCAATCCTCGCCCGGCTCACGTGAGCCGGGCGTCGCGCCTGGCCGCGTGCTGTTGTCATCAAGTCGTTTCATCCTCGCCCGGCTCAGGGGGGGCGGCGTGCGCGGTATCCTGTTTCAATCCTCGCCCGGCTACGTGAGCCGGGCGGCCCTGAGCGGCTTCTGCGCTGAGCCGGTTTCAATCCTCGCCCGGCTCACGTGAGCGGGCGTCCCTACGACTGCGCAAGAGGCAGCGTTTCAATCCTCGCCCGGCTCACGTGAGCCGGGCGTCCGTTCGCGCGCAACCTCATGAATTACTTCGGCAAACCGAGGCCGGCGCGCGAACCCACCAGAACGCCGCCTTGACGACGTTCGATGTATTTTGCCGTTCTTCAATTCAAGACGCAAAATCATGAACTTCCGATTCCCGCGAAACCCCCAGGAAAGGGGCGACACTTCACTTCCGCGCGTCATATCACCAGCGGCCCATCGAAATCGACGGCGCGGAACTTGCCATATTCGCGGACGTGCACATCGACCGGCTCGGTAAGCCGGTAGAAGCGCAGACAATCCTCCTCCACCTTGATCTC
This sequence comes from Rhodocyclaceae bacterium, assembly GCA_016704145.1. Classification (GTDB taxonomy): domain Bacteria; phylum Pseudomonadota; class Gammaproteobacteria; order Burkholderiales; family Rhodocyclaceae; genus Fen-999. Next base: position 146,911 of record JADJAS010000005.1, read on the forward strand.
GGCGAGCAAGCGTCGCTCCAGTTCCTCGAACCGGGCGGTGTCCACCTTGCACTCGAAGACCGATTTCTGAACGCGCTGCCCCATGCTCTCGCAAACGCGCGCCACGCGACGCAGCCGTTTGCGTCCGGCGGCGGTTTCCGTCGAGACATCGTAGCTGACGATCACTAGCATGCTTACTTGGGACAGAACGGCAGATAGGTTTCGATGTCGCCGCGCACGGCACGCGCGAGCATCCGCGCCTGCACGAACGGCGCCAGCCCCAGCGCGACGCCCGACTCCAGCAAGGGATGCATCAAGGCCTCCTGCTTGCGCTCCTGGTACGCGGTCACCAGCGCGCGGCGCGCATCGTCCTTCAACGTCACGGCGCCACCGGGATGTTCCGCAAAATCGTCGACATCGAGCTGCCGGCGATTGACCAGCGTGAGCGCGAGACGATCGGCCAGCAGGGGCCGAAACTCTTCCATGAGGTCCAGCGCAAGGGCGGCGCGACCGGGACGGAGCGCGTGCAGAAAGCCGATCTGTGGGTCCAGGCCCACACTCTCCACCGCCGAGCGCGCGTCGTTCATCAGCAAGGCATACAGGAACGAGAGCAGCGCGTTCATGCGGTCGAGCGGCGGGCGCCGCGTGCGGCCATTGGGCGTGAAACCGGCGCGCGCTTCCGGCCGCACCATCAAGCCGAGCACCGCGAAATATCGCTTTGCCGCGTCGCCTTCGATGCCGCGCACGGCATCGAGATCGGCCGCGTGTTCGAGCCGCGCGAGCGCCCGGCCCAGTTCTTCCGCGGTTTCGGCAAGCGGCTCGCCGTCGTCGGCACGACCGGTCTCGCGCGCTCCGCGCAGCAGCACCTGTCGGCAATTCTTCAATTTGCCGGCGATGAGGGACTTCGCCGCCGCCAGACAAAAGTCAGGGGTGGCGGCACGCCGATGCTGCGCCTGCCTCAACAGCACGTTTCCCGATATCGGTCCCTCCAGCCTTGCCTTGAACCGGCCGTGGCCGTCGAGCAACACCAGGCTCTTGCCTTCATCGGCCAGGCGGTGCATCAGGCCGGGCGACACCATCACGTGGCCAAAGCAGACCACCGCGGAAAGATGATGCAAGGGCACCCGCAAGCGAGTTTCCCGCTCGATCTCGACGCGCAGCGTGTCGTTGTCCAGATGGAGATAGCTGTCCGGCTGGGTCACATAGAGCGTGTTGAGCAGTTGCATGGCGATCCTTCAAGCGTCTGGATCGAACAGGCCGGTGATGGCGCGGCGCATCGCCGGCTGGCAAAGATCGGCCAGGGAACATTTCGCGCAACGCGCGTCGTTGGTCGGCGGCGGCACCGCGCCGGCATCGATCATCGCTCGCACCGCCGCCGTTGCCTCCTCCACGCGCCCGCGCAATGCACCGTCGATGCTCACCTCGCGCCGCCGCTTCGATTTGGCGTAGAACAGCGCCCCCGCCGGCACCGGCTTGCCGGTCATTTCCTCCAGACAAAGGGCTTGCGCGGCGAGCTGCACGTCGTCGCAGGCCGCGATCCAGGCGGCCTTGGCGCGATTGCCCACCTTGTATTCGACGGGATGCGCCGTGCCATCGGCCTCGAACTCGACGACATCGGCCTTGCCGATCAAACCCAGCCGGTCGCTCCATACGGGCAGCGCGCGCTCGACGCGCAGACCGGCCCGCGTCTCGACACCCGGTTGATCCACCTGCCGGTGCACGGCCTGGCCGCGCAGCGTATGCAGGTTGTCGGCGAACACCTGCTCGACGTGGATCAGCGCGCACTGGCGCGGGCAGTAGCACCAGTGCTGGAGGGCGGAAATCGGGATGAAGTCGGGGCCATTCACACTGAACCTACGCGCGCGCGTCCAAGGCTCGCGGGAGGCGACGGACACGGATTGCCCGCTCGGATACCACCAGGAACAGTCCCTCCACGCATTCCGGCTCCGCCATCAACTGAAGGATCAACTCGGCAGGACGGGGTGGCGGATAGGCTTCCTGACGCAAGTAGACAATGGCGGGAGGCGGCGGCAAACCGCGCGAGAAAACCAGTTCGCCGTAATCCCGATCATAAGTCAGCAACCATCGGCACTCGGCGCGGGCGCGAACGAGTACTTCGACATCCGGCGCACCCGCCATCGACTCTGACGCCCAAAGGACATCCGCGCCCTTCTCCCGCAACAAACGCACCGCCGGGCCGGGAAAGTTTTCATTGGCCAGCAGTTTTGCCGCCCCTGTCACGCGACCACCTTATGCACCGCGATGTACTCCTCCTCCTTGAGCATTTCAGCCGCGAACGCCAGCGCGGCGAGAATGTCCTCGCGCGTGATGTTGGGGTAAGACTCCAGTATCTGCTCGAAGCTCCAGCCGTTGGCCAGCCAACCGATAATCATCTCCACGGAAATGCGCGTGTCCTTGATACGCGGCTTGCCGACCAGGGTGTCGGGCGTGGCGACGATGCGGTCTTTCCAATCCATGTCAGCATCTCCTGATCAATACCGGCGTCACCGCCTCGTCGAAATGGCAGCGCACGGCATCGCGCACCTGCTCGTGCAAGGCGGGCAGGTCGTCGGCCTCGGTGAAGATGTCCGCGCCCACGGCGCGGGCCGTGAAGCCTCCCTCGGGTGCCTCCTCGACGATGAAGGAGACTTCGATCATGGCTAAAACCCCTCGATAACTTGTGGAACGATGCCACAAATCGCAAGACTTGGCTCGTCGATTTCTCCGTTCGGGCCAATCCCTTGTTCGCGAAGACGGGCATGCACCTTCGCGGATGAGCAACTACCGCTCTTGCTCCCATGCTCCCACCAGATCACCTTGAGCACTTCCATACTGCCTTCGGGCCGGGCCGAGGAAGCGTCGTTCTCAAACAGCCTGGGCAGGACGGCCTTGATCGCTGCGGCATCCTCGTCGGTGAAACCGGTTCGCTCGGCGAGTTGAGGATTGATGCTGCCGTAGGTGACATAGATGCCCTGATCGACACGATGCTTCATGCCCATGGTGTCGGAGCCGCGCTTGCTACCATCGCCTTCGCCGCTCACGCTCTTGGTAATCTGCGTTGGGGTAACACTGACCGGCTCAATCGAAAAGGCGGACTGGATCGTGACCGGGCCACGAATCGGGATCGACACCCCATCCGCATCAGGAATTTCTTGTTTGCCGAAGGCGAAAACCTGGCCAAACGCGCGCACGTCGAACCATTTGTCGCAGGCCTTCCTGGCCGTTTCGTCCTTCTTTACATTTGCATTCTTGTCGTTTTTCTTGAATGCAAAGGCATCCGGCCCCAGACCAAATTCTTTCGACTCGGCCCGCGCTCTGAGGCTCGGCATGCCGTCAGTCTTCTTTTCATCCGACTGAACGAAGATGCTCTTGCCATCTTCCTGCAAGCGGTCGCGCATTTTTCTCTTCTGACAAACGTCGGTGATTTCGCCCAACCCGCTGTAATCCGTGCGCGGTCGGTTGCCGTTCAACGGATCGCCGTTGGGGTTTGCGTTCTTCACGCGAAATATGACGGCAAAGTCGATCTTGTTCTGCAAAGTGGTCATGTCGTGTTCTCCTGGGTTCATTCGTCAGAGGGCTCTTCGGTTTCCTGATGCCTGCCATAAAGATCAGCGCGCTGGCAGTGGAAACCGAGTAGGAATTCGCCTGCCAGGGGGCTATCGTCCGTAAAGTCGGCGCTGGAAAAACGGCACTGGATTTCGTCCAAGGTCTTCCCTCGGCTGGCGAGAAACGCGCGCACCTTCTTCTTTTCCGACGACCGCAACCGGGAAATGTAGGGCTGCAATCTCAATTCGATCGTGCGCCATGTCGAGTAGGGGCTGTCGGCAAATCGTTGCATCAATTGCGCCGCTGCCGTATCTCGCGGCTTCTCCACCATTCCGAGCGCATAGCTCTCGATGCTGTCCGCCACGGCCAGCAAGCGGCCATATAGGTAGTCCCGAGTCGTTCGATCTTCTTCCAAAGCCATTGCGTACTCCTTTCCCTGTGATTTCGACCACCCCCGGAACAGCGCGCAAGCGATGCCAAGGGTCTTTTCCCATTCGTCTTCGAAATATCGTTTGCCACGCGTGATTTTTTCCATGCCGATGCGGTTGCAGGCACGATGTACCGCAGCACGCACCAGGTCGAAAGGCAGTGGCAGCCCATCGACGATGCAAGGGAGGATGCGTTCGACGGTCGCTGCGCGCAGCTTCTCGCCTGACTTGCCCTCCAGTTGCCGACCAAAGGCAGCGGCGGCGATGTCCTTGGGAACTGGCGCACCGACAAAACGGCTGTCGGCGCCGTGATCCTGCGGCCAGGCATACTGTTCGTGCCATGCTTGGATGCGCGCCAGGAAGTCGTCGGGGCCCTTGAATTCCCGGTAGAGCGTGATCGCCGACCGGCCGGTGGTCGCCGCGTCGAGCCCGATGACAACAATGTCTTCGTCAGGATCGAGTTTCGCCCGATAACCCGCGACGGCCCGGTTGAGCTTCAGGGCAAACGCCTGACCGGCATCGCCAACGGCGGCCAGCTTGGGCTTGTCCTCCGCAAACGATTTGTCGCCGCCCATGATGACCGCGAGCGAATCCGCCCACGGCTCAGGCACAGGCTTGCCGGAAACCGCCCACGCCACGAAGACCTGCATGCCGCTCTTGTAGCCCTGCCGGGCGATCAGCCAGCGCAAGGCGTTATGGGCCTTCTGGCTGACGAAATAGCCGACGGTGCAGGCTTGGTTGCCATCGTCGTCGGTGAAGCGTCCGCGAAACGTATAGCCACTCTTGTCGTTGGCGGAAATCAGTTTCGCCTTGTCGGCGCCGCTACGCAGCTTGGCCGGATGCTGTTCGGCAAGGGTAGTTTCTTCGCCCGTGACCATGCATCGTCCATAAAAGTTCTGCTGCTGCCGGTAATAGGCGTCCCACGACTCGATCAGCGAAGTGTCTTCCCATGTGCCGGTCGCCAAGGTCTCGCCATCCTCGATACGCCAGCGCACGAAAGCGTCATCGGGCGTCTGATCATTGGTGAGCACGCCGAAAATAGCCGGCCGGTCGGCCCTGGCCCCCGCCCACTTTTTCAGCAGCTGGCCATCGGTGATCGGCAATATTCCGGCGCTGACCAGATTGGCAACAACGGTCGCTTTCTCATTCTTGACGTAGCTCAGAACGGCACGAACTTTCAAATGGCTGGACTCCGACTCCGCCCACGCCGTCAGGCTGGCAAGATAGTCCTCATGCGGCTTTCGCGGCGCCTTGGCAAAGCCGGACGTTACCTCGCCGCCCCAGGACACGAAATCGCCCGCCACGTATTGCAGCTTGTCGCACAGCGGGTGATTGACCGGCTGCTTCCCGGATCGGCTGGCGGATTTTTCCGTGCAGGGAACGAGCGTTGTCGCATCCTCCCTTGACACTACGCATGCACGCCTGAAACGCCCCTCACCGTCGATCACGATTTCGACCTGGGCCTGCTGCGTCGTGTGGCTGATCGGCGGCAGCGGCTCGGAACCCGGCGGCTCGTTTCCCTTGCAGCTTTCGTAGGTCGCGTAGAGCTTTTCAATCCAGGCCATCGCCCACCTCCAGTTGCAGTTCCGCGACTTCAAGATCGACGGCGCGCAGATTCTCGTCGCGCACAAACTGTTTGGGCTTCATGTCGCGAATGAACTTCCTGATGGCGTGATCCTTTTCTTTTGGGTGCGGAAATCGGATAACGCCATTCACCATCGTCGGGCGCCAGAACCGGGCGTTGAGCTTGTCTTCGCCGGTTTCGTCGGGGTAGTCGAAACCGTGGAACATCAGGCCATAGGCCAGTTTACCCGCCTCGTCGTATTCGCCGACGCCAGCGCCGTATTCACAAGGCTCGACATAACCCTGGCAATCTCGCGTGCCGAGGAAAATGTCCTGCCGGCCGCCCAGCTCAAGCATGCGCTGTGCAACGGCAAAGTGCTTGCCGGGATTGCGGTCGCTCTCCAGTTCAGGGCGATGTTCGTTCCACTCGAAGTGCGCGCGAACCTGATACTCGACGTCGGTCAGAAACGTATAGATCGCCAGATCATTACCGCCGCTATAGGCGATCGGCTTGGTTCCCTTGGTCTGGGTACGAATACGCTTCATCACGCGCACTTCGTCGATGATCCAGATGAAAGTTGGTTTCCAGTAGACGGATTTGACGATGCCCTTCAGCGCCTCGTAAGTCGGGACGTGATAGCTGCATTTCTCGCCGCCCACCCGCGTGAGCGGGTCGGTGAATAGCGCATGTCGCGCCCATACCTTGAAGCTGACTCCCTTGTGGCGTTTTTCTTTCACGATATCAAGGCCTCCATAGGCATGATGGGCTCGGTAACGAGCCCGAATTCGAAACTGTAGTAACGCGGATCGAGATGCAGTATCCCCGCGCCCTCCTGTACTGGATGAACGGCGCGCGCTTCCTGCAACTTGGCAAGCTCCGGCGAAAACACATTGACCGTGTACTGCTGGGCACGGCGCAGCAGATCGAACTGCCGTTCGGGCTCAAAAGCTGCGCACAGATCGGCGATCAACTCCCGCCCGGCATCGCAGAACGGTACGATCACGCCCTGCGTAGGCGCATCGATGGCCTTGAATGCCTCGGCGGCCGCCATGAAGGATTGACGCAGAAAAAGCTGGGGCTTGCCCGGGTTGCGGCTGCCATATGCATGCGAGGCGACCGAGTTGTCTGACAGTAGATTGAGCAGGGTATCGTCATGCCCAAGTTCCTTGGCCGATAGCGGGTAGCTCATCATGTTCTGGCGGGCATGAAAGTAGTTCCGGTAGTACCAACCCATCGCTTCGGGGCCGATCAGGTTGTAGTTGAATCTCGCCGGATCGTTCGCGTAGTCGTAAAGAACCGTGTCGACTTTCTCTTTCCCGATGCGGATGTCGGGCAGCCGATCCAGGTTCTCGTCGCGCGGATTGACGACATGCACCCGCCCGGTCGGATTCCGGCCGTTACGGTTGCAGCGCCCCGCTGCCTGGGCGATGGAATCCAGACCCGCCGCGTAGCGGATCACGGTGCCAAAGTCGACGTCCACACCGGCTTCGATGAGTTGCGTACTGACGCACAGCACGGGCTCACGACCAAGCTTGGTTCGAATTTCCGCCAGTATCGCCTTGCGGTGGGCGGGGCAAAGACTGGTGCTCAAATGGAAAACCGAAACGCCGTCATCGTGCGTGCAGCAGCGGTAGACCGACTGCGCGGCCTTCTTGGTATTGACGATGACGAGACAACTGCCCGCGCTGCGCACTTCCTCACGTGCCAGCGATGCCACCTCTTCGTCCGACCAGCCATCAGCCCGGCGATGGTCGAGCACTTCGACCCGTTTCAAGTTCGCGAACAGGCCACCGACATCCCGCATCAGCTCGCTTTCCGGCGACAAGCGGATGGCGCCCTGAGCGGCATCCACCCTGTCCAGCAATGGCTGGGTGGCCGTACAGAGGACCACCGAGCTACCGCAATGATCGACGAGAAAATTGATCGCGTTGTTGAAGAGATGAACGCACCTGACCGGCAGGGACTGAATTTCGTCGAAGATCAGCACGGCGTTCGCCAACTGGTGCATGCGTCGTGCACCACGCGTCCCGGCGCCGAATAAGGTTTCAAGAAACTGTACCATCGTGGTGTAGATGATTGGCGCATCCCAGTTTTCTGTCAGCAACTTGTCACGCCAACCCTGTACTTCCGGCGTCAGGTTTGAGTGATGCTCGAGAACGGTACGACCGCGGCCGACTTCTGTTTCCGGTTCCAAAATATCTCGCACCACGTCGGCGTTCTGGTCGATGATCGAGGTGAAGGGGATGACGTAGATGATGCGATCCATTCGGCGCTTCTCCGCATGATGGAGCGCGAAACGAAGGCTGGCGAGCGTCTTGCCGCCGCCAGTGGGTACGCTGAGCGTAAAGATCCCTTTCCCTCTCGTTGCGGCGTCGAGGCAGTGCCTGGAAATATCCTGCCGGATCGCGTCAATAGGCTCCGTTGGCTGAAATCCAGCCAGATGCGCTTCCAGCCGTTGGATCAATGCCGTCCAAGGCACATAGTCGCCATGAGGACGATGCCGGTTGGCCCCCTCCTTCTCGAAAATCGCCGTATCGAGCCGATCGGCATCGATCAGGCAGCTGAATAGGAAACGCGCCAGCAAACCAATATGTTGTTGCGGAATGACCTTCGATCCCGCCGGTGCCTTTCGGATGATCTGCTTGAGCAGGCTCTGCATACCGTCTGCAATATCGTTGTTGGCGAGCAGAGCTTCGACCCGCTCACGGATGATGGCATCGGCCTTGCCCCAGGCTTCCATCAAATGCGTGCGCTCGTCGGATTTGTTCATGCGCCGAGTGAATATGTCCTCTCCTAGGCTCTGCCGATCCGAACTCAGACAATTAATGAGACCCGAATGGTGGGACGCGACACATAAGGCCAACATTTGGCCGACGTAACCTCCCAATTCGCCCCGCGCTGAAAGCGTCTGCCAAATTCTTTGCGATCCGGCCGTAGAATGGTCGATCTTGCCTTTGAGCCGAGCTACATCGACGGACTCTTCATCCTCGTCTTGATTAAGTATCCCGGTTGCGAATTTCAGGTAGTTCTGAAACTCCTCGCTGTACTTGCCAAGATCGTGCAGCAAACCAAGCAGTTCGCCCAAACTCGACAGCCCAATCTTTCCGGCATTGTCGCGAGCAATGCGCGCAACGCCATGCAGATGCTCGTGCAGTGGCTGACGATCGCCATCCTTCCGCACATGCGCGATGTAGTCCATTTCCTCTCCCATACGTCCATCATACCCATTCCGTATGTCGGCACTTTATCCCGTCACAGGCTCACCAGATGCGCCTGCATTCAACGGGGTCGGCGGAATCGCGGCGACTATAATCCGCGCCTCCCTGCCGTCCCGCCACTGCATCCGTGACTCCGCCGTTTTTTCCATCGCTTCCCGCCGCCCCCAAGCCAGGCGCCCGCCTCGATCTTCCTCCGCTCAGCGGTTCGGCCGACGCGCTGGCCATCGCCGAACTCGCGCGGCCCGGCCGGTTGCTGGCGGTGGTCGCGGCCAGCCCGCTGGAGGCGCAGCGGCTGCTGGAGGAGGTCACCTGGTTCGCGCCGGCATTGCGCGTGCATCTGCTGCCGGACTGGGAGACGCTGCCCTACGACAGCTTCTCGCCCCACCAGGACCTGATCTCCGAGCGGCTGGCGACGCTGCATGCCGTCACGCGCGGCGAGTGCGACGTGCTGATCGTTGCCGCCGCCACGGCGCTGGCGCGCATGGCGCCGCCCTCGCACCTGGTCGGCCACACCTTCTTCCTCAAGCAGGGCGACAAGCTCGACCTGGACCGCTTGCGCGGGCAGTTGACGCTGGCCGGCTACCAGCACGTGACGCAGGTGGTCGCCGCCGGCGAGTACAGCGTGCGCGGCGGCCTGATCGACCTGTTCCCCATGGGCACGCAGCTGCCTTACCGCATCGAGCTGTTCGACGACGAGGTGGAAACGCTGCGCACCTTCGACGTCGATTCGCAGCGCACGCTGTTTCCGGTGCCGGAGATCCGCCTGCTGCCGGCCCGCGAGTTCCCGCTCGGCGAGCCGGGGCGGAATAAATTCCGCGGCCGGTTTCGCGAAACATTCGAGGGCGACGCTTCGCGCATCGCGCTGTACAAGGATGTGTCCAACGGAGGGCTGCCGGCCGGCATCGAGTATTACCTGCCGCTCTTTTTCGATGCCGATCCTGGATTGGCCACGCTGTTCGATTATCTGCCGCCGGATGCGACGCTGCTGACGCACCACGACGTGCCGGAGGCATTTCGCCAGTTTTGGCGCGACCTGCAATCGCGCCACAAGATGCTCGGCGGCGACCGTTCCCGGCCGGTGATGCCGCCCGGCGACCTGTTCCTGACCGACGAGCAGTTCTTCATCGCCTGCCAGCCTTTCCCGCGCCTGCACTGCGGCGGGGCGGCGGCGCCGGAGATGACGCTGCCGCCCCTGGCGGTGGAGCGCAAGGCGGCCGAACCGCTGGCGGCCCTGCGCGGCTTCCTCGGCAATTTCCGTGGCCGGGTGCTGCTGCTGGCGGAGTCGCCGGGGCGGCGTGCCACCATCACTGACTTTCTGGCCGAGCATGGCCTGCGCGTGCCGGCCTGCGCCGATCTGGCCGGTTTCCTGAATGTCGGCGATGCGTTGATGATCGGTGTCGCACCGCTGTCGGGCGGCTTTGTGTTGCCGGATGCGCCAGTTGCCTTCATCACCGAAAACGAGCTCTACGCCGCCACCGCCCGACCCCGGGGCAAACGGGAAGCGGCCCGCAAGAGCAACCTCGAAGGCTGGCTGCGCGACCTTTCCGAACTGCGCATCGGCGACCCCGTGGTGCATGAATCGCATGGCATCGGCCGCTACCGTGGCCTCGCCCACATGGACTACGGCGACGGTGACACGGAGTTCCTGCACCTCGAATACGCCGAGGGCGCGGCACTTTACGTACCGGTTGCGCAATTGCACGTCATCTCGCGCTACAGCGGCGTCGATCCCGAGGCCGTGGAATTGCACAAGCTGGGCTCCGGCCAGTGGGAGAAAGCCAAGAAGAAGGCGGCCGAGCAGGTGCGCGACACGGCCGCCGAGCTGCTGCATTTGTACGCGCAGCGCGCCGCGCGCGAAGGCCACCGGTTCGATTTCAAGCAGCACGACCTGGAAGCCTTCGCCGACGGTTTCGGCTTCGAGGAAACGCCCGACCAGATGGCGGCCATCGATGCCGTGGTGGCCGACATGAGGTCGGGCAAGCCGATGGACCGGCTGGTCTGCGGCGACGTGGGCTTCGGCAAGACCGAAGTGGCGCTGCGCGCCGCCTTCGTCGCCGTCGCCGACGGCAAGCAGGTGGCGGTGCTCTGCCCGACCACCCTGCTCGCCGAGCAGCACTACCAGAACTTCGCCGACCGCTTTGCCCTCGTTGAACACACTTGGCCGGTGAAGGTCGCGGAGCTATCCCGCTTCAAGAGCGCCAAGGAACAGGGCGAGGCGATCCAGGCCCTGGGCGAGGGCAAGATCGACATCCTGATCGGCACCCATCGCCTGCTCCAGAAGGACGTCAGCTTCACGCGACTTGGCCTGGTCATCGTCGACGAGGAGCACCGGTTCGGGGTAAGACAAAAGGAGGCGCTGAAGGCGCTGCGCGCCGAAGTGGATGTGTTGACGCTGACCGCGACGCCGATTCCCCGCACGCTCGGCCTGTCGCTCGAAGGCCTGCGCGACTTCTCGGTGATCGCCACGGCACCACAGAAGCGGCTGGCCATCAAGACCTTCGTCAGCAAGTGGTCGAACGGCCTGATCCGCGAAGCCTGCCTGCGCGAGTTCAAGCGCGGTGGCCAGGTCTACTTCCTGCACAATGAAGTCGAGACCATCGAGAATACGCGCACCCGGCTGCAACAATTGCTGCCGGAAGCCCGCATCGTCGTCGGCCATGGCCAGCTGGCCGAGCGCGAACTGGAGCGCGTCATGCGCGAATTCACGCAGCAGAAGCACAACCTGCTGCTCTGCTCGACGATTATCGAAACCGGCATCGACAATCCGCACGCCAATACCATTGTCATCAGCCGCGCCGACAAGTTCGGTCTCGCGCAGTTGCACCAGCTGCGCGGCCGGGTCGGCCGCTCGCACCACCAGGCCTACGCCTACCTGCTCACGCACGAGGATGCGAAGCCCACCGCCCAGGCGCAGCGCCGGCTGGAAGCGATCCAGGCCATGGAGGAGCTCGGCTCGGGCTTTTTTCTCGCCATGCACGACCTGGAGATTCGCGGGGCCGGCGAGGTGCTGGGCGAATCGCAGAGCGGCGAAATCCACGAGATCGGCTTCGCGCTCTATACGAACATGCTGAACGCGGCCGTGAAGGCGCTCAAGGAAGGCAAGGCGGTGCCCGACCTTACGGCGCCGCTATCGGTCACCGCCGAGATCAACCTGCGCGCGCCGGCGCTGCTGCCCGGCGACTACTGCCCGGATGTGCACGAACGCCTGACGCTCTACAAGCGGCTGGCCAACTGCGAAGACGACGACGAGCTGAACCGCATGCACGAGGAGCTGGTCGACCGCTTCGGCGAACTACCGGCGCAGGCCCAGGCGTTGCTGGAAACCCACCGCTTGCGCCTGGCCGGCAAGGCCATCGGCATCGCCAAGCTCGACGCCGGGCCGGCTTCGATCCAGCTACAGTTGGTGCCGAATCCGCCGGTCGATCCGGCCGATATCATCGTGCTCGTCCAGTCCGACCGTGCCTTCAAGCTGGCCGGCCCGGACAAGCTGGTCTGGAAGAAGGAGACGACGACGCTCGGGGAGCGCGTCACCGCCGTGAAAGACCTGTTCCGGCGGCTGAAACCCGCCAGGTAATGCCGCCGGTCAGTCCGGCACCGACAGCAATGGCAGGTCGAAGTCGAACGTGCTGCCGGCGCCTTCCCGGCTCATCACGCGAATATCGCCGCCCATCAACTCGGCAAGACGCTTGCTGATGGCCAGGCCAAGACCGGTGCCGCCGAAGCGGCGCGAGGTGGAACCGTCGGCCTGCTCGAAGGGCTTGAACAACCGGGCCATCTGGTCCGCCGACATGCCGATGCCGGTGTCGGCAACGCGAAACACCAGGCGATCGCCCCGGCGGGACACGGCCAGTTCAACGCGACCAGCATCGGTGAACTTGATCGCGTTGGCCAGCAGGTTCAGCAACACCTGGCCGATGCGCAACGCATCCCCCATGCAGGCGGCGGGCAGGTCGTCGGCCAGATCGATGGTGAATTCCAGATCGCGGGCCTGGGCGCGATCGCGCACGACATCGGCCGCCTGACGGACAACATCGGCGATGCGCACCGGGCTGCGCTCGACATTAAGCTTGCCCGCCTCGATTTTCGAGAAGTCGAGAATGTCGTTGATCACGCCGAGCAGCAGATTGCCCGAGGCAAGAATCTTTTCGAAGGCATGCCGCGCCTTCTCGCTGTCGCCGTGGTTGCGGTGACCGATCTGCGCGAAGCCGAGCACGCCGTTGAGCGGGGTACGGATTTCGTGACTCATGTTGGCGAGAAACACGCGGCGCGAATGCGCCAGCGTTTCCGCCGCCAGCACCGCCTTTTCCCGCGCCAGCGCCAGCGCGCGCTGCTCGCTCATGTCGACGAAGCTGATCACCGCCCCGGACACTTCGCCATGCTTGACCATGGGATGCACCGAATACAACACCGGCAGGGGTCGGCCGGCGGCGGTCCAATACACCTCGTCATCCACCCGCCTCTCCTCGCCGGAACGCAGGGTGCCATGGCAAGGACACTCGCCGACCGGATAGGGGCTGCCATCGGCGCGGCTGTGATGGAAGAGGGCATGCCCATCCTTACCGACGGCCTGTTCCGGCGTGTAGCCAAGCATGGCGCCCGCCGCCGGATTCATGAAGGTGATGACACCGTGGCGATCGACGCCGTAGAGGCCGTCGCCGCTGGAGGCGAGGATGAGACTAGCCCGGGCCTCCGTCTCCAGCAGTTCCTCGGTGCGGCGCGCCACCAGCTCCTCGAGATGCTGGCGGTGCTGCTCCAGTTCGGCCTCGACGCGCTTGCGCTCGGTGATGTCGTCGTAGATGCCCAGAATACCGATGGTTTCGCCATCTTCGTTGCGCAACGGCACCTTGGAGGTGCGCAGCCATATCTTCCGGCCATCCGGCGTGGTTTGCGGCTCCTCGTAGGACAGCCGGGCGATGCCGGAATCCATCACCGACCGGTCGTCGGCGCGGTAGGAATCGGCCTGTTCGGCCCAGCCCATCTGGTAGTCGTCGCGGCCGATCACCTCCCTTGGCCCGGACTTGCCGGCGTCGTGGGCAAACACCGGGTTGCAGCCGAGATAACACAAGTGACGATCCTTCCAGAACACCCGGATCGGCGCCGTGTCGACGATGGCCCGCAACAGCCCGTGCGACTCAACGAGGGCGCTTGCGGAACGCTTGAGCTCGGAGATGTCCCGACCGATCACCACCAGCGCCTGGCGGCGGCCATCCGGTTCGAACAGGGGCACCTTGATGACGTCGAGCTGGAGGTGCCCGCCTTCGCCATCGGGAATCGATTCCTCGTCGCGGCGCAGGGTGCCGGCCTGCCAGGCGGCTTCGTCACTGGCCCGGCAGGATGCCAGCACCGCGGCAAAGTGCGGATTGGCCGCCGCGATTTCGGCGTCGGTCGCCCCGCGCCACGGCGTTTGTTCGGCGCCGAGCAAGCGCAGGCAGACCTGGTTGGCCACCTGCCAGCGCCCTTCGCCATCCTTGAACTGGATCGCGTCCGGTACCGCGTCGATCAAGGTGCGCAAGCGCGCCTCGCTCTCGACCAGGGCCTGGTTCAGCCGGCGCTCGGTTTCGGCGAGCCGGCCCGCCAGCAGTTCCTCGTGCTGTTTCGCCAGCAGGTCGACCAGTTGGTTGAGCAGGGCCAGGCTGAGCGGCGCGACGATCGCGGCGGTGACCATCCCCGTCAGCAGGTAATCGCCGCTGACCCTGCCCTGAAGCAGCAGGCTCATCATCGAGACGATCAGCACGGCCGCGAGCACCGTGACCGCGGTGACCAACGCCCTCAGCCGCCACCCCTTCAGGCGCAGCAGCAGGGCGATCGGCGCGGAATACGAGGGGACGCTCATGAAGTCTGGTGGGTAACCATGTCGGCGCGCGGGATTATACGGCCGCGACCGGCCGACGACGCCAGTCCGGCTGCCGGGGCGGATACAATCATGGTTTTTCGCCACCGCGAGAGTCAGCCGTTCATGCAGCAGACCGAAAACCTCAATATCGAAGCCTTCGACACCATGCCCACGCCGGGCGAAATCCATGCCCGGGTGCCCATCACGGAGGCGGCGGAAAAGTCAGTGGTGGCGGGACGCCGGGCGCTCGAAGCCATTCTCGACCGGCGCGACCCGCGCCTGTTCGTGGTGGTCGGGCCCTGCTCGATCCACGATCCGGTGGCCGGCCTGGACTACGCCCGGCGCCTCAAGTCGCTCGCCGACGAAGTGGCCGATACGCTGCTGCTGGTCATGCGTGTTTATTTCGAAAAGCCGCGCACCGCCACCGGCTGGAAGGGCTACATCAACGATCCGCGCCTGGACGATTCCTTTCACATCGAGGAAGGCATGCGGAAGGCGCGCGAATTCCTCATCGCCGTCAATGAAACCGGCCTGCCGGCGGGCACCGAGGCGCTCGACCCGATCACGCCACAGTACCTCGGCGACCTGGTGGCGTGGACCGCCATCGGCGCCCGCACCGCCGAATCGCAGACGCACCGCGAAATGGCCTCCGGCCTGTCGACGCCGGTCGGTTTCAAGAACGGCACCGACGGTTCGGTCGATACCGCCATCAACGCCATTGTCTCGGCCTCGCGGCCGCACAGCTTCCTCGGCATCAACGGCGAGGGAAAGACCGCCGTGATCCGCACTCGCGGCAATCGCTACGGCCATCTGGTGCTGCGCGGCGGCGGCGATCGGCCGAACTACGACACGGTCAGCGTCGCCATGGCCGAGAAGGCGCTGGCCAAGGCCAGGCTGGCGGAGAACGTCGTCGTCGATTGCTCGCACGCCAACAGCTACAAGCGGCCCGAACTGCAACCGCTGGTGATGCAGGATTGCGTCAACCAGATCCGCGCCGGCAACCGTTCCATCGTCGGCCTGATGATCGAAAGCTTCATCGAGGCCGGCAACCAGCCGATCCCCGAGGACCACGGCCAGCTCAAGTACGGCTGCTCGATCACCGACGCCTGCGTCGACTGGTCGACCACCGTGCACATGATCCGCGACGCCCATGCCGCCCTCGCCACACTGCTGCCGGCCCGCCAGAACGACGTCTGCAACATACCCGCCTAGGACTCGCCTCATGCCACTCGTCAAACCCTTCCGTGGTCTGCGCCCGGCCACCGCCCGCGCTGCCGATGTCGCCGCGCCCCCCTACGACGTGCTGTCGACCGACGAAGCCCGGGGGCGGGCCGCCGGCAAGCCCTGGTCCTTCCTGCACATCTCCAAGCCCGAGATCGACCTGCCCGCCGATACCGACCCCTACGCGCCGGCCGTCTACGCCAAGGCGGTCGAGAACCTGGAAAAGATGATGCAGGCAGGCATCCTGCATCGCGATGGTCAGCCGTCGTACTACGCCTATCGGCTCGAGATGGGCGCGCATGTCCAGACCGGCTTTGTCGCGGCGGCCTCGGTGGCGGCCTACGACGCCGGCCGCATCAAGAAGCATGAGTTCACCCGGCCGGACAAGGAAGACGACCGTGTGCGCCAGATCGACGCGCTCAACGCCCAGACCGGGCCGGTACTGCTCGCCTATCCGGCGTCCCCCGCCGCCGATGCGCTGCTGGCGAAAGTCAGCCGTGGCGACACGGCGGCCGAGGTCACGGCCGACGACGGTATCCGTCACACGATCTGGGTCGTGGACGACGAGGCGACCATCGCCGCGATCACCGCCGCCTTCGAAGCCATGCCGGCGCTCTACATCGCCGACGGCCACCACCGCTCCGCCGCCGCCTCGCGCGTCGCGACGGCACGCCGCAAGCCGGAGCTGGAACAGGCCAGCGACTATTTCCTCGCCGTGATCTTCCCCCATCACCAGATGAAGATCATGGACTACAACCGCGTGGTGAAGGATCTGAACGGACTGACCGCCGACGATTTCCTCGCCAGGGTCGCCGCCGCCTATGCGGTGACGCCGGCCCGCGGCCAGGTGAAACCCTCGTGTCCGGGCGAAGTCGGCCTCTACCTTGGCGGCGGACGCTGGTACCGGCTCAACATCGATCCGAAGCTGTTCGTCAGCGATCCGGTGGCCCGGCTCGATGTCAGCCTGCTTTCCGACCACGTGCTCGGGCCGGTCCTCGGCATCGCGGATTTGCGCCGCGACAAGCGCATCGACTTCGTCGGGGGCATCCGTGGCCTAGGCGAACTCGAAAGACGCGTCGACAGCGGCGAAATGGCCGCCGCCTTCGCCATGCATCCGACCAGCCTCAAGGACCTGATGGCCGTGGCCGACGCCGGCCAGGTCATGCCGCCCAAGTCGACCTGGTTCGAGCCGAAGCTGGCCGACGGACTGGTTTCGCACGTTCTCGATTGACGGGCCACGTCATGCCTTACCAATTCATCATCGCCGATAAGCACGGCAAGGTCGGCCTGATCACGCTCAACCGCCCCCAGCAACTCAACGCCCTGTGCGATGCGCTGATCGACGAACTCGGCGCAGCGCTGGCCGCCTTCGAAGCCGACGAAACCGTCGGCAGCATGGTCATCACCGGCTCACCGAAAGCCTTCGCCGCCGGTGCCGACATCACGGCGATGAAGGACTGGAGCTACATGGACGTCTACCAGCCCGACTACCTCGGCCCCAACTGGGCGCGCATCCGCAACTGTCGCAAGCCGGTGATCGCCGCGGTGGCCGGCTACGCGCTCGGCGGCGGCTGCGAGTTGGCGATGAGCTGCGACATGATCTTCGCCGCCGACACGGCGAAGTTTGGCCAACCGGAAATCAAGCTCGGCGTGCTGCCCGGCGCCGGCGGCACCCAGCGCCTGCCCCGCGCCATCGGCAAGGCCAAGGCCATGGACATGTGCCTGACCGCACGCATGATGGACGCGAAGGAAGCAGAACAGGCCGGCCTGGTGGCGCGGGTGATTGCCGCCGATCAACTGATCGAGGAGACGCTGGCGGCGGCCGAAACCATCGCCGGCTATTCGTTACCGGTGATCATGATGATCAAGGAGGCGATCAACCGCGCCTACGAGATGCCGCTCGGCGAGGGGCTGCTCTACGAGCGGCGGGTGTTCCAGGCCGCCTTCGCGCTGGCAGACCGGAAGGAAGGCATGGCGGCCTTCGTCGAGAAACGCCAGCCGGCCTTCAAGAACCGCTGATAGTCAGCCGTGGCGACACGCCGCCCTATTTGAATGGGTGGCGCAGGACGATGGTCTCTTTGCGATCCGGGCCGGTCGAGATCATGTCGACCGGGACCTCGCACAGCGCTTCCATGCGCTTGATGTAGTTCTGCGCGGCCGTCGGCAAGCCTTCGAAGGTTTTCACGCCGACGGTGCTTTCCGTCCAGCCCGGCATCGACTCGTAAACCGGCTCGCAACGCTCGAGATCGTCGGCGCCGACCGGCAGGATGTCGGTGAGCTGGCCATCGAGCTTGTAACCCGTGCACAGCTTCATTTCTTCGATGCCGTCGAGCACGTCGAGCTTCATCACGCACAGACCCGAGACACCGTTGATCTGGATCGAGCGCTTCAGCGCGGCGGCGTCGAACCAACCGCAGCGGCGGGCGCGACCGGTGGTGGCGCCGAATTCGTGGCCCTTGGTGGCCATGTGCTTGCCGATCGGGTCCTGCTTGTCAACGGCGTCGTAGAGCTCGGTCGGGAACGGCCCGCTGCCGACGCGCGTGGTGTAGGCCTTGGTGATGCCCAGCACATAGTGCAGCATGCCGGGACCGATGCCGGCACCGGTGGAAGCGCCGCCGGCGATGCAGTTCGACGACGTCACATACGGGTAGGTGCCGTGGTCGATGTCGAGCAGCGTGCCTTGCGCGCCCTCGAACAGGATGTTGGCGCCGCCCTTGTGTGCTTCGTAGAGCGAACGCGGCACGTCGGCGATCATCTTGGTCAGGCGCGGCGCCAGCGCCATGGCGCCGTCGAGCACTTGCTGGAAATCGACCGGCTCGGCGCCAAGGTAGTTCTTCAGCACGAAGTTATGATAATCGAGGATCTCGGCAAGCTTCTCCGCAAAGCGCTTCGGCCGCAGCAGGTCCTGCACGCGCAGGCCGCGGCGGGCCACCTTGTCCTCGTAGGCCGGGCCGATGCCACGGCCGGTGGTGCCGATCTTCTTGGCGCCCTTCGCCGCCTCGCGGGCCATGTCCAGCGCCTGGTGGTAGGGCAGGATCAGCGGGCAGGCTTCGGAAATGCGCAGCCGCGCGTCGGCGTCGACGCCGGCGGCCTTGAGTTCATCGAGTTCCTTGACCAGCGCGTCTGGCGACAACACCACGCCGTTGCCGATGTAGCAGGTGACGCCTTCACGCAGAATGCCCGAGGGCACCAGATGCAGCACCGTCTTCTTGCCGTTGATCACCAGCGTGTGGCCGGCATTGTGGCCGCCCTGGTAGCGCACCACCGCCTGGGCATGGTCGGTCAGCCAATCGACGATCTTGCCCTTGCCCTCGTCGCCCCATTGCGTGCCGACGACTACGACATTCTTGGCCATGTTCAGTCTTCCTTCAAGGTTTCGACGATCCATTCCGCGCCGCGCCGGACCAGAGCCCGGTCGCAACCCGCCTCCCGCCAGAAGCCCGCGTGGCCCGGCAGCGCCAGCACCACCGCCTCCCCACGGCGGCGCAGGCGTTCGACTTCCTCATGCACTTCCTTGTCTTCGGGCCATGGCGCGAGAATGGCGCCCGGCAATTCCGGACGCGGCGACAGCTTGACCAGTTCGCGCAAGTCCATCGAGAAACCGGTGGCCGCCCGCTTGCAGCCGAAGCATTCCCCGACGTTGTCGTAACGGCCACCCAGCGCCACCGCGCCCGGTGCGCCGTCGCAATAGGCGGCGAAGACGACGCCGTTGTGATAGTGGTAGCCACGCAGGTCGGCCAGGTCGAAGCCAATGGGCAGATCGGCAAGATCGACGGCCAGCCGGCGCAAATTGGCAATGGCGGCGACAATGTCGCCACGGGTTGGCAAGCGGCGCGCGGCCTCGTCGAGCACTTCCGGACCACCATACAGCTCGGGCAGGCAGAGCAACCCGCTGCGCACCGACTCCGGCATCGGGGCAACCAGCGAGCGCAGCGTCGGCACGTCCTTGGCCTGCAGGGCGGCAAATACTTCCTGCTCGGCATCATCCGCAAGCCCCGCCTCGGCCATCAGCGCGCGGAAGATGCCTACGTGGCCGAGGTCTACGCGCACGGCGGAGATTTCCGCGAGCGCCAGCGCCCGCGCCAGCAGGCGGATGACTTCGCTGTCGGCCTCCGGGCCGGCGTGTCCGTACAACTCGACGCCGATCTGCATCGGCTCGCGCGAAGCGAGCAGGCCGGCCGGCAAGGTATGCAGGACGCTGCCGCAATAGCACAGCCGCGTCACGCCCCGGCGATTGAGCAGGTGCGCGTCGATGCGCGCCACCTGCGGCGTGATGTCGGCGCGCACGCCCATGGTGCGGCCGGACAATTGATCGATCAGCTTGAAGGTGCGCGGGTCGAGATCGTGGCCGCTGCCGGTGAACAGCGACTCGACATACTCGAGCAGCGGCGGCGCGACCAACTGGTAGCCATGGCGGGCAAATTCGTCGAGCAGGCGGCGGCGCAAGGACTCCACGGCGACAGCCTCGTCCGGCAACAGGTCCTCGATGCCCTCCGGCAGCAACCAGCGTCTCATGGCCGGAACACTGCCATGACCAGCAGACCGATCAGAATGGAAGTCAGACCGATGAAGCGGATCTGGCCGTCGGTTAGCTCGGTGACGCGCCGAAATGTTTCACGCCAGACGCGCGGTGCGATGAACGGCAACAGCCCCTCGATGACCAGCATGAGCGCGAACGCCACCAACAGCGAAGATGTCATCGGCCCGAAACCCTACTTCTTGGCTTCGCCGCCACGCCCTGCGTTCTTCAAGTACTTGAAGAAGTCGGAATTGGGCTCGATCACCATCAGGTCATGCTTGTTCCGGAACGAACCACGATAGGCCTCGAGGCTGCGATAGAAGGCGTAGAACTCGGGGTTCTGACCGAAGGCCGAGCCGTAGATGGCCGCAGCCTTGGCATCCCCCTCGCCCTTGATCTTCTGCGCTTCCCGATAGGCTTCGGCGACGATCACTTCCCGCTGCCGATCGGCGTCGGCCTTGATCTTCTCTGCCTCGGCGGCGCCCTGCGAGCGCAACTCATTGGCGACGCGCTTGCGCTCGGTTTCCATGCGGCGATAGACCGCCTCGGAGACTTCCGCCGGCAGATCAACCCGCTTCAGGCGGACATCGATGATCTCGACGCCCATCGCGCGCATGTCGGCGTCGGCCTTCTTCTGCACGTCGGCCACGATCTTGTCGCGCGCGCCCGACACCACATCGTGCACGGTGCGCTTGCCGAATTCCTCGCGCAGCCCGGAATTGACAGTCTGGGCCAGGCGCGTCTTGGCGACCATCTCGTCGCCACCGACTGAAATGTAATAAAGCTTGACGTCGTCGATGCGCCATTTGACAAACGAGTCGACCAGCACGGGCTTCTTCTCTGCGGTCAGGAACCGCTCGGGCTCGGCCGAATCCAGGGTCAGGATGCGCTTGTCGAAAAAGCGGACGTTCTGGATCATCGGCCATTTAAAAGACAATCCGGGTTCGCGGATCACCTCCTTGACTTCGCCCAACTGAAAGACGATGGCGTACTGGCGCTGATCGACGGTGAACAGACTGGCGGCCAGCAGGATCAGCAGGCCGGCGATCAGTGCTCCCGCGAACGGCAAACGACTGGATGGCATGGCGGTCATCTCAACGCTCCCCCCGCTCGCGCGACAGATAACGACCGCCCCGCTCGACGCCGGGCGTCTTTTCCAGTTGCGGCGGCACCTCGTTGGATACCGGCGCGCCGGCCGCGGCGGGCGCGGCGGGCAGCTCCGCCGCCACCGCCGCCTGTGCCGCCGTGGACTGCATCAGCTTGTCGAGCGGCAGGTACAGCAGGTTGCCGGCACCCTTGGCATCGACCATGACCTTGCTGGTGCTGGCATAGACCTGTTGCACCGTCTCGAGGTAGAGCCGCTGCCTTGTCACTTCCGGCGCCTTGGTGTACTCGACCAGGACCTGCTTGAAACGCGAAGCATCACCCTCGGCGGTAGCAATGATTCGCGCACGGTAGCCTTCGGATTCCTGCTGCAGGCGCGAAGCGGCACCCTGGGCACGCGGAATGACGTCGTTGGCGTAGGCCTGCCCCTCGTTCTTCTGCCGTTCGCGATCCTGGCCGGCCTTGACGGCGTCATCGAAGGCCGCCTGCACCTGCTCGGGAGGCTGCGTACTTTGCATCGACACCGAGCGAATCTGGATGCCCGTGTCGTAGCGATCGAGAATGTCCTGAATCAGCTTCTGCGTGCTGGCCGCGATGACGTCGCGCCCCTCGTAGAGCACGAAGTCCATCTTGCTCTTGCCGACAATCTCGCGGATCGCTGTTTCCGCCGCCTGGATGACGGCATCGTCCGGATGCCGGTTCTTGAACAGGTAGGCCTGGACATCCTTGAGCAGGTATTGCACTGCAAACTGGACGCTAACGATGTTTTCGTCATCGGTCAGCATCAGTGCCTCCTTGGGCACCTTGTTCTTTTCGGAACCGCGATAACCGACCTCGACGGTGCGCACACCGGTCAGATTGACGGTCTCGTGGCTCTGGATGGGCCAGGGCAAGCGCCAGCGCAAGCCGGGGTCGGTGGTCTCCCGGTAGCTGCCGAATTGGAGCACCACGCCGCGCTGGCTGGCATCGACGATGTAGAAGCCGCTGGCCAGCCATGCCAGCGCAACCAGCCCCAGCAGCACGCCGATGCCGCCGCCGAACTGGCGTGGCGAAAGGCTCGGCAGGCGCGGGCCGCCGCCATCGCCGCCGCCATCGCCGCCGCCCCCCTTGCGACCGAACAGGCCCGCCAGGCGGCGATTGACGTCGCGCCACAATTCGTCGAGGTCGGGCGGGCCCTGATTGCCGCCCTTCTTGCCGCCGCCGGGGTTGTTGCCCCAGCCGTGATCATTGAGTGACATGAGGATGCCAGCAATCATGTTTGAGTCGTCACCATCGTCGCAAGGAAATTCTAGGGAAGGTCCGGGGTATTCCGACAGGTCATCCGCAAATTCAAGCGGACGCCAACCGTGCCTGACACGCGTGTTCACGGGCCGCCGCGGCCAGCGCGTCGCGCAGAAGGTCGAGGCCCGCACCCGTGCGGGCACTCAAGCGAACGCGCGCGATATTACCACAGTCGTCATGCTCGACCCCGGGCTCGACGCCGGTCGCGTCAATCTTGTTCCAGACCACGAGTTGCGGCACCGCGCCAGCGCCGATCTCCTCCAGCACGGCCGCCACGGCCGCCATCTGTTGATCCCGGTCAGCGCTGGCGGAATCGACGACATGCAGCAGTAGGTCGGCATGCGCGGTTTCCTCGAGCGTGGCGCGGAAAGCCGCGACCAAGGCATGCGGAAGGTCGCGAATGAAACCGACGGTGTCAGAGACGACGATCTGCCCGGCACCTTCGACGAATACCCGTCTCGACGTCGTGTCGAGCGTGGCGAACAACTGGTCGGCGGCATAGGCGCCCGCCTTGGTCAAGGCGTTGAACAGCGTGCTCTTGCCGGCGTTGGTGTAGCCCACCAGCGATACCGCCAGCACTTCGCCGCGCACCCTGGCGCGCCGGCGCACCGCACGCTGACGCGCCAGTTGCTTGAGCCGGTCCTTGAGCACGGCCACGCGCTTGCCGAGCAGCCGGCGGTCGGTTTCCAGCTGTTTCTCACCCGGCCCGCGCAGACCGATGCCACCCTTCTGCCGCTCAAGATGCGTCCAGCCGCGCACCAGCCTGGTGGCTAGATGCTGCAACTGCGCCAGTTCGACTTGCAGGCGGCCTTCGTGACTGCGCGCTCGCAGCGCGAAGATGTCGAGGATCAGGCTGCTGCGGTCCACCACGCGCCGCTCCAGGGCCTTCTCCAGGTTGCGCTGCTGGCCAGGCGCCAACTCGTGATTGAAGACGACCAGATCGGCCTCGTGAAGACGCGCGGCATCGGCGATCTCGACGACCTTGCCCTTGCCGGCGAAGGTGGCGGAATCGGGCGCCGAACGCCGACCGGACACCACCCCCAGCGGACGCGCTCCGGCACTGGTCACCAGCAGACGGAATTCCTCCAGCCGTTCGGCGAAGTCGTCTTCGCCGAAATCGAGCTGCACCAGAATGGCGTTTTCGCCGGTGGCGGGCCGATCAAACACGGTCCCGCTCCACCGGATGACATCGGATCACTCGCCGCCGCTGTCCTGGGCGAAGTTGACCGGCCGTGCTGGCACGACGGTGGAAATGGCATGCTTGTACACCATCTGCGTCACCGTGTTCTTCAGCAACACGACGTACTGGTCGAATGACTCGACCTGGCCTTGCAGTTTGATGCCGTTGACGAGATAAATCGACACCGGCACATGCTCCCGGCGCAATGCGTTCAGAAACGGGTCTTGTAGCATCTGCCCTTTGTTGCTCATGTTGGTCCTCGGCTCTGGTTATCGAAAAGCGAATGTACTTGATTTTGCCGCCGCATGCCAGCCGACTCCGGCGGGCGACGCCTCAATCCTTGTCGGCGAACGGATTGTGCGAACTCTTGTACTGGATGCGCAGCGGCGTGCCTTGCAGGTTGAAGGCTTCGAGGAAGGTTTTTTCCAGGTAGCGCGTATAGGCGTCCGGCACGGCGTCGAGCGCGTTGCCGTGGATGACGATGATCGGCGGATTCGAACCGCCCTGGTGCGCGTAGCGCAGCTTCGGTCGCACGTTGCCGCGCCGCGGTGGTTGCTGCTTCTGCACGGCTGCTTGAAGCACGCGGGTCAGTTGCGGGGTCGGCAGTTTGATCATCGCCGCCGCGTAGGCATTGTCCACCGATGACAGCACGCCAGCGATGCCCTGCCCTTCCAGCGCGGAGATGTAATGCACCTTGGCGAAGCCAAGGAAGTTGAGCTTGCGCGCGATATCCTGCTTGATGCGCTCGCGGCGGTAGTCGTCGATGGCGTCCCACTTGTTCACGGCCAGCACCAGCGCGCGGCCGGCCTCGATGCAGAAGCCGGCGATGTGCGCGTCCTGGTCGGAGATATCCTGGCTGGCGTCGACCATCAGCACGACGACGTTGGCTTCCTCGACCGCCTGCAGCGTCTTGATCACCGAGAACTTCTCGATCGCCTCGAAGACGCGGCCCTTGCGGCGCAGGCCAGCGGTGTCGATCAGCGTGTAATGGCGGCCGTTTCTCTCGAACGGCACCTCGATGGCGTCGCGCGTGGTGCCCGGCATGTCGAAGGCGATGACGCGGTCTTCGCCGAGCAGCGCGTTGATCAGCGTGCTCTTGCCGACGTTGGGCCGGCCGGCGATGGCGACGCGCGGGCCGCGCCCCGCCACCTCTTCCGCCTCATCCACCTCCTCGCCGAAGGGCGCCAGCACCAGGTCGAGCAGTTCGCGCACGCCTTCGCCATGGGCACCGGAAATCACCCGCGGCTCACCCAGGCCGAGTTCGTGGAACTCCGCCGCCACCACGGCGCGATCCATGCCCTCCGCCTTATTCACTAGCAGATGCAACGGCCGGCCGCTCCGCCTCAACAGGTCGGCAATGACCTGGTCCTGCGGCGTGAAGCCGGCGCGCGCGTCGACCAGGAACAGCACGACATCGGCCTCGGCGATGGCCGCCTCGGCCTGGCGGGCCATCTCGTAGACAATGCCGGTCCTTGCCTGCGGCTCGAAGCCGCCGGTGTCAACGACAAGGAAGGGCTTGTTGCCCAGCCGGCCGTGGCCATAGTGGCGATCGCGGGTCAAGCCCGGCATGTCGGCCACCAGCGCGTCGCGCGTCTTGGTCAGCCGGTTGAACAGCGTACTCTTGCCGACATTGGGCCGGCCGACCAGCACCAGCGTCGGCTTCACTGGACTCCCAGCGCGATGACACTGCCCTTTCTGGTTTGCACGACAAGCCCGCCGGCGACGCGCTGCGGATTGGCGCGGATGGCGCTGCCGTCGGTGGCGGCGCGCGCGACGAAGGCGCCATCGTCGACGTCGAGGAAATGGACGAAGCCCTGAAAGTCAGCCACGGCGACACGCCGGCCCAGCATGATCGGCCGCGATAGGCCACGGTTGGCCAGTTTGTCCTGCTTCCACAGGCTGGCCCCGCCGTCGCGGGCGAAGGCCTGGACGGCGCCCGTGTCGTCGCTGACGTACACCCGCGTCTGATCCATGTCGAGTCCGGCGCTGCTGGAAATGTCGCGGCCCCAGACCTGGTTGCCATTGGCCAGTTCGAAACAGGCCACGCGCCCCTGATAGGCAACGGCGCAAACCTGACGTTCGTCGGCGACGGGCAGACTGGTGATGTCGGCGACCCGCTCCAGTTCGGTGGCGCCCTTGGGCACGGCAACGGTCGCTTCCCACATTGCCGCGCCATTCTTGCCGTTGATGGCGACCAGCTTGCCTCCCGGAAAGCCGGCCAGTACCGTATTGTCCACCATCGTCATGCCGACGTTCGAGCGCAGCGTCAGCGCCGGCGTGACGCGCTGATAGACCCAACGTCGCTTGCCGTCAGCCCGATCGAGGCCGACGACACGCGCATCGACGGAGCGCACGACCACCTGGTCGCCATTGACGAGCGGCGGCGCCAGTACCTCGGAGCTGACCCGCGCGGTCCAGCGGGGCTTGCCGGATTCGGCATCGAAGGCCATGACCTGCCCCTTTTCAGTGCCCACCACGACGAGGTCCCCGGTCCGCGCCGACACCACCTGCCAGTTTCTCGCCAGCGGCGATGCGCCACGACTGACGCCCGTTGTCGATCCTGGCGACGGTGCCATCTCGCGCCGCGGCATAGACGCTGTCGCCGACCACGGCCGGTGTCAACACGAAATCGTCGGCTTCGCCCACGGTAACCTGCCAGCGCACCGGCAGCTCGGCCGCCCCCTGAATCGGTTTCAGCTCCGCCGGTTTGATTTTCGGTTCGGACTTGAAGGGATTCAGCTTGTCGAGCGTTGAACATCCACCCAGCACCACGCCAACGAGGCCGACGGCGATCACGCCGAACCGGCGCGTCACTTGGCTTCTCCCGCGGCGACCGCGCCGCCCAGCGCATCGATCTTGATCTGCAAGGTTTCGCGATAGGCGCCGCGCGCCCGGGCCTCGGCGCCGCCTTCCTTGATCAGCGCGTCCAGCTTGACCAGCGCCGCCTCATAGGCCGCCTTGGCTTCCGTGTTCTTGCCTTGCGCCATCAGGATGTCGCCGCGCAGGTCGTTGAAACGCGGCGCCAAGGAAGGCGCCGGCTCGGCGGCAATCCTGGCGAGCGCCTCGTCGTAAGCCTTGTCGTCGAGCATCACCGTGGCCAGGCGAAGCCGGGCCAGATCGCGTATCCCGTCATCCTTGGCATGGTCGGCGGCCCAGGTCAGTTGCATGCGCGCCGACTTGATGTCACCACCCTCGATCTGCGCCTTGGCGGACAACAATGCCGCCAAAGCGGCATGGGCCGTACCGGAGAACTTGTCGATCAGCTCGCCGGCCATCTCGCGGGCACGCTTGGCGTCGTTCTGGGCCACGGCCGACTGGACGCCGCCGAACAGCGCCGATGCCTGGGTGGCCTGGGTGCGTTGCCACCAGCCCCACCCCTGCCAGGCAAGCACGGCCAGCGCGGCGACCGTTACCACGGTCGTGACCAGGTTGCCATGCATCTTCCACCAGGTCTTCAGCGAATCGAGTTGTTCCTGTTCTTCAAGATCGTAGGTTGCCATCGCCCGTTTTCCCGTTCCCGTTGCTATTCACATTCGTTGCCAAGTATCCACTCGCTGGCCGTTTCGGCCAGCCGCTCGACGGCGATGCGCCGTTGCCCGCTATCCTCGCGCAAGGCCTTGATCGTTGCTTCGTTCGCCCGCGCCTCATCGTCGCCAATGATCACCGCAATGGTCGCTCCCGCGGCATCGGCTTTCTTCATCTGCGCCTTGAAGCCGCCACCGCCGCAGTGCAGATGAACAACGAAACCGACATCGCGCAAATGCTCCGCCACCCTGAAGGCGTGCCGACCGGCCAGTTCGCCCTGATGCACGACATAGACATCCGGCACCGGACGCTCATGGCGATTGCCCTGGTCGGCCCACAGCGCCAGCAGGCGCTCGACACCCATGGCAAAACCGCAGGCCGGCGCCGGTTTGCCGCCGAGCTGCGCGATCAGGCCGTCGTAACGCCCGCCGGCGCAAACCGTGCCCTGCGCGCCGAGTTGATCCGTCACCCACTCGAACACGGTGAGATTGTAATAGTCGAGCCCGCGCACCAGCCGCGGATTGATCCGGTAAGGCAGGCCGGCATCCTTGAGCAGCGTCTGCACGCCCTCGAAGTGCTTGAGCGAGGCTTCGCCCAGATAAGCCATCAGCGTTGGCGCGCCCTCGACCAGTTCCCGCATGGCCGGGTTCTTGGTGTCGAGGATGCGCAGCGGATTGGTGTGCAGGCGTCGCTGGCCGTCGGCATCGAGCCGGTCGCGATGCTGTTCGAGATAGGCGATCAGGTCGGCGCGATGCCGCGCGCGCTCGTCCGGCTGGCCGAGCGAATTGATTTCGAGTTCGATGCCGGTCAGGCCCAGGTCGTCCCACAGCCGCGCGCCCATCACGATCTGCTCGGCATCGACGTCGGGACCGGCGTAACCGAGCGCCTCGACGCCGACCTGGTGGAACTGGCGGTAGCGCCCTTTCTGCGGTCGCTCATGGCGGAACATCGGTCCCATGTACCAGAGTCGGCGCGGGCTGTCGTAGAGCAGACTGTGCTGGAGCACGGCGCGCACGCAGGATGCGGTGCCTTCCGGGCGCAAGGTCAATTGCTCGCCGTTGAGGCTGTCGGTGAAGGAATACATTTCCTTTTCGACGATGTCGGTCACTTCGCCGATGGCGCGCGCGAACAGCGGCGTCGGCTCGACCAGCGGCATGCGCATCGGCCGATAGCCGTAGACCCGCAACCAGTCTCGCACCAGTTCCTCGAACTGCTCCCAGAGTTCGGCCTCGTCGGGCAGGATGTCGTTCATCCCGCGGATCGCTTGCAATGTGCTCATGTTCTAGACGCGCGGCGCGTACTTGCGCGCCACGTAGTTCTCGATGATCCGTTTGAATTCGGCGGCGATGTTGTCACCGCGCAAGGTCGTCGTCCGCTCGCCGTCCTCATAGACGGGCGCCACCGGTTCCTCGCCGGTGCCGGGCAGCGAAATGCCGATGCTGGCGTGCTTGCTTTCGCCCGGGCCGTTCACCACGCAGCCCATCACCGCCAGCGTCATGGTCTCGACGCCGTGATGCGCGAGTCGCCAAGCGGGCATGCGCTCGCGAACATAGTCCTGGATATCCTGCGCCAGTTCCTGGAACACGGTGCTGGTGGTGCGCCCGCAGCCCGGACATGCGGCAACCATCGGCACGAAGGCGCGCAGGCCCATGGTCTGGAGGATTTCCTGGGCGACGACCACCTCGCGCGTGCGCTGGCCGCCGGGCTCCGGCGTCAGCGACACGCGAATGGTGTCGCCGATGCCTTCCTGCAGCAGCACCGCCAGCGCGGCCGCCGAGGCGACGATGCCCTTGCTGCCCATGCCGGCTTCGGTGAGTCCCAAGTGCAGGGGATAGTCGCAACACCGCGACAACTCGCGGTAGATGGCGATCAAGTCCTGCACGCCGGAGACCTTGCAGGACAGCACGATCCGGTCGCCGGGCAGGCCGATTTCCTCCGCCTTGGCCGCCGACTCCAGCGCCGAGGCCACCATCGCCTCGCGCATGATGCCGGTCGCGTCGAGCGACTCGGCGCGGTGCGCGTTCTCGTCCATGACGCGGGCAAGCAACTGCTGGTCGAGGCTGCCCCAATTGACGCCGATGCGCACCGGCTTGTCGTGCTGACAGGCGATCTCGATCAGCTGCGCGAACTGCTCGTCGCGCCTGGCGCCCTTGCCGACGTTGCCCGGATTGATACGCAACTTGGCCAGCGCCTCGGCGCAAGCCGGCACCTCGGCAAGCAGCTTGTGGCCGTTGAAATGGAAATCGCCGATCAGCGGCACGTCGAGATTCATGGCCAGTAGCCGCTCGCGGATTTCCGGCACGGCGCCGGCGGCTTCGCGGGTGTTGACGGTGATGCGGACGAGTTCGGAACCGGCGCGCGCAAGTTCCGCCACCTGGCGGGCGGTAGCGAGGACGTCGACCGTGTCGGTGTTGGTCATCGACTGGATCGCGACTGGCGCACCGCCGCCGATGGCGACACCACCGACCATGACACGGCGCGTGACGCCCCGAGCGGGGCGCCCGCCGGCCACGGTGCTCGACCTCGTCATCATTCCAGCGTCAGTCGTGCCACTTCGGCGCGCGTGTGCGGTTTGAGGTCGACCGCCACGTCGTCGTAGCGCAACTCGACGCCGGCGGCACTGCCGATCACCAACTGAAAAGGCGGCTGGCCGGCGACGACCTGCCGGATGCCGGGACCATACTGTCCGGTGAGTATGATCTGTCCAGTCGCATCGCGAACCTCCACCCAGCTCGCACCGAGAAAATCAAAGGCCAGTTGCCTGCCGGTCGCCTCCGTGGCGGCGACCGCCGGCACTGGGATGGTCGCGGCCGGCGCCTCGGTCGCAGCCGGCGCCGAACTGACCGCCGGGGCGGCGCTGGTCTCGCCAGGATCGCTTCTGGCGCTCGTCGGCCGCAGCGGTTCGCCACCCCCCCGGCGATCGCCAAGGAAGTGCCAGGCGACCAAGGTTGCCGCGAACACTAGCAGCAATACCGACAGCGAGACCAGCACAGGTATCTGCCGCACGCCGGCGTTCGGCATGGCATTGCCCATGTTGTCCGGCGGTCGCACGTCGGGCACGCCGGCCGGCATGCGGCTGGCGAGTTCGGCCAGCAATGGCTCGGGGTCGATCTTGAGCAAGCGGGCATAGCCGCGAATCATGCCGCGAACGAAAGTCGCGCCAGGCAGGGCATCCAGGTCGTCGGCTTCCAGCGCTTCGATCTGGCGCGGATTGAACTTCAGTGTCTGGACGACGTCGTCGATGCCGATGCCACGCGCTTCGCGCATTCGCCGCAACGAATGACCGATGCCCGCCTCGCCGCCAGACGGCAGGTCGACGGCGCCGGTGTCGATGCCCGCATTGGTCGTGTCCCGCGCCTCGGTCACTCGTACTTGCCTTGCATGAACAGTTGGAACTCCCGGGATTCCTGGAACTTGCGCCTGAGTTGATTGACGTGGCGCATTTCCTCGTCGCGGTCACCCAGCTTCCGCTCGATGCGCGCGCCCAGCCAGAGCGTCTGGGCCGTCGGCTCGCTCATCTTGTGCACCTCGGCCAGCCGATTCCTGGCCTGCGCCAGCCGCCCCGTGCGGTAACAGATATCGGCGAGCAGGAACTGGGCATCGCTGTTGGCCGGATCAACGCGCAAGGCGCGCGACAGAAACTCCTCGGCAGCCTTGTCGTCCTTGATCGAAAGCGAGCAGATGCCCGCGTTGGTCAGCGGCTTGGTCGGCGTCGCATACAACTGGCTCTTGCTGGCAGTCTCGAAATAGCTCAGCGACTGCTGCTCGCGTCCGCTCTGGCACAAGAACCAGCCGAAATTGTTGTTGATCTCCGGGTCGGTCGGCGCCAGGCGCAAGGCACGCGTAAAGCTGTCCTCGGCGGCCTTTTCTTCCTTGAGATACATGCGCACCAAGCCGAGCAGGTTATAACCGAGCGGATAGCCTTGATCCGACTCAATCGCCAGCCGCGCCTCGTCGAGCGCCACGGCGATGCGTCCCTCGCGCAGATAGAGCATGCCCAGCTCGGTGTGCGCCTTGGCCCGCTGCCGGGCATCGCCAACGGCGACCTGCTGCGACACGGGCATCTCGGAAGTTTCCGCGTTCGGCGTCGGCGATCCCGCGCAGCCGGCGAGCATTCCCACCACGACAAGACCCGCCAGCCGAGTGTTCATTGCCACGCCTCCATCGGCTGCGCCATCGCCATCACGCGACGCGACTTGTCCTTGACCTGACCGGCCAGTTGGCCGCAGGCCGCGTCGATGTCGTCGCCGCGCGTCTTGCGCACCGTGGCGACGATGCCGGCTTCGAGCAGAATTTCCTGGAAGCGGCGCAGCCGTTCCGGCCGGGAACGCCGGAAGCCGGAATCCGGGAAAGGATTGAAGGGAATCAGGTTGAACTTGCTTGGCACATCGCGCACCAGATTCAGGAGCGCTCGCGCATGCGCGTCGCTGTCGTTGACGCCTTCGAGCATGACATATTCGAAGGTGATGAAGTCGCGCGGCGAGTTTTCCAGGTAGCGCCGGCAGGCCGCCATCAGATCCTTGAGCGGATACTTGCGGTTGATCGGCACGAGGCGGTCGCGCAGCGCGTCGCCGGGCGCGTGCAGCGATACCGCGAGCGCCACCGGCGCCGCTTCGCGCAGACGATCCATGGCCGGCACGATGCCGGAGGTCGACACGGTGACGCGGCGGCGCGACAGGCCATAGCCGTGGTCGTCGAGCATCAGGCGCAACGCCGGCACCAGGGCATCGAAATTGGCCAGCGGCTCGCCCATGCCCATCAGCACGACGTTGCTGATCACGCGCTCGCTCTCGTCGGGCATGCCAGGCGCCTTCACGGCGCCCAGCGCGCGGTTGGCGTGCCAGAGCTGACCGATAATTTCGGCGGTGGTGAGATTGCGGTTGAAGCCCTGCTTGCCTGTCGAGCAGAAGGCGCAGTCGAGCGCGCAGCCCACCTGCGTGGAGATGCAGAGCGTGCCGCGACTGACCTCGGGGATGAATACCGCCTCGACGGCATTATCCGTACCGACATCCAGCAGCCACTTGCGCGTGCCGTCGGCCGCAACGGAATCGCCGATCGGCCGCGGACCGCGAATTTCGGCGATTTCGGCGAGCTTCGCCCGCAGGCTTTTTGCCACGTCGGTCATCTGCCCGAAGTCGTCGCGGCCGGCGCGGTGCATCCAGCGCAGCACCTGGCGCGCGCGGAAGGGTTTCTCGCCCAGCCGCGCAAACCAGGCCGTGAGGCCGTCGACGTCGAAGTCGAGCAGGTTGACCATCAAGCGATCAGCGGCCCGAGAAAACGTTCAGCTCGGGAAAGAAGTAGGCGACCTCGACCTTGGCGGTATCGGGGCCGTCGGAACCGTGCACGGCGTTGGCGTCGATGCTCTCGGCGAAATCGGCGCGGATGGTGCCCTTGTCGGCCTTCTTCGGGTCGGTGGCGCCCATCAGCTCGCGGTTCTTGGCGATGGCGTTGTCGCCCTCCAGCACCTGGATCATCACCGGGCCGGAGGTCATGAACTTGACCAGATCATTGAAGAAAGGACGCTCTTTATGCACAGCGTAGAAGCCGCCGGCTTCCCGCTCGGACAACCATGCCATGCGCGAGGCGACGATCTTCAGGCCCGCATTCTCGAAACGGCTGTAGATTTGGCCGATCACGTTCTTGGCCACGGCATCGGGTTTGATGATCGACAGGGTACGCTCAATTGCCATGCTTTCAACCTTTCTAATGCAGTTTGGTAAGTAAAACAATCAATTGCGGATTTTATCGCAGAAAAGTCAGTCGTCGCGGCACGCCGAATGAAAAAAGCCCGGCCAGGAGCGCCTCCCGGCCGGGCTGGATGCGAACCGCCAACCGTCAGTTGATCATGCCCAGCGTGCGCGGCAGCCAGAGCGACATGGTCGGCCAATAGGTCACGGCGACCAGGAATGCCAACATGGTGAGTAGCCATGGCCAGACGGCGATAGTCAGTTCCGTGATGCCCATCTTGGTGATGCCGGATGCGACATACAGGTTCAGGCCGACCGGCGGATGACACATACCGACCTCCATGTTCACCACCATCAGGATGCCGAAATGGATCGGGTCGATGCCCAGCTTGACGGCAATCGGAAACAGGATGGGTGCCAGGATCAGCACGATCGACGACGGCTCCATGAAGTTGCCGGCAATCAGCAGCAGGATGTTGGCGATCAGGAGGAAACCGATGACGCCGACGCCGGTGCCGATCATCCAGTCCGCCATCTCCTGCGGAATGTTCTCGTGGGTCATCAGGAAAGAGAACAGCACCGCGTTGGTGATGATGTAAAGCAGCATCGCGCTCATGTTGGCCGACGACAACAGTACCTTGGGCACGTCCTTCAGGCCCATGTCCTTGTAGACGAACACGGCGACGAAGAAGGCGTAGACCGCGCTCATCGCCGCCGCCTCGGTCGGCGTGAAAATGCCGCTGTAGATGCCACCCATGACGACAATGATCAGCAACAGCCCCCAGATCGCCTTGCGGAAGGCGTCCCAGCGCTCCGGCCAACTCGTCTTGGCTTGCCGCGGATAGTTGAACTTCTTGGCGCGGTACCAGGTGGTGAGTCCCAGCATGGTCGCCATGACAATGCCGGGAACCACGCCGGCCATGAACAGGGCGCCGACCGAGGTGTTGGTCGACACCGAGTACATGACCATGACGATGGACGGCGGAATCAGGATGCCGAGCGCACCAGAAGTGGTGACCACGCCCGCGCCGAAGCGGCTCGGGAAGCCGGCCTTGACCATCGCCGGCATCAGGATCGAACCGATCGCGACCACGGTCGCCGGGCTGGAGCCGGACACCGCCGCGAACAGCGCGCAGGCCAGAACACCGCCCAGGCCGAGGCCGCCGTGCCAGTGCCCGACCATCGATGTGGCGAACTTGATCATGCGCCGCGCGACGCCGCCGTGGGTGAGGAAGTTGCCGGCGAGGATGAAGAACGGGATGGCCATGATCTCGAACTTCTCGATGCCGGTGAACAGCTTGAGCGCGACCGACTCCACAGGCACCTGCGTCATGAAGAACAAGAAGGACAGCACGGTCAGGCCGAGCGAAATCGAGATGGGCATGCCGGTCAGCATGAGCGCGACGAGCAGACCGAAAATGATGATGGTATTCATCGTCCGTCTCCCTTGGGCGACATCGGTGTCCGACGTCGTTCGGCACCCGGCTCGGGTGGCCCCTGGTCGTGCGAGCGACGCTCTTCGCCGTAGTACATGTCATGCGGATGCAGATCGTCATCCATGCGATAGATCGCATCGTCCTTGCCCGCCGCCAGAGGTTCGCCTTCATCGAGTCCATCGACGTGACCATGGTCGTGGTGCGGCAACTCGCCGGTCCTGATGAAGCTCCAGGTAACCTGCAGGAAGCGAAAGCACATCAGGAACGAGCCCAGCGGAATGGCGGAATAAACGATCCAGGTGGGCCACTCGAGATCCGGTGTGGTCGGTCCCTCGGGCACGTCGCCGATGTCCATTCCCAACCAGGTAAACATGGCGTAATGCATGCCGTTTTCCCAGACAAAGCGGGCGCCCAGCGTGCCAACGGTACCGGTGAACAAGGCGCCGGCCAACAGGCCGAAGACGATGAACTTGCCCCGCGCGGCGCCTTCGAGACGATTGATCAGGACATCGACGCCGACGTGAATGCCGGTACGCACGCCATAGGCGGCGCCAAACTTGGCCATCCAGACGAACATGATGATGCACAGCTCCTGCGCCCAGCCAAAGTTGAGGCTGAGCAACCAGTCCTGTAGCCCGGGAATCGCATATCCGGAAAAATACCGGTGCATCACCGAGGCGAAAATAATCAGCGTCGCAACGCCCATGAGGAAAGTGATCAGCCACTCCTCAAGATGGTCGAGGATCTTCATCCGGAATTCTCCCTGGAGAAAAGGGAAGGCACACCACCCAAAGTGGCGTGCCACCACGGCTGACTGTTACAGCTTGGCCGGATCGAATCCGGTTTCCCGGTAGAAGGTCTGAATCAGGTCCTTGCCGATGCGCGATTCCATATCGACATGAGTCTTGATCAGCGCCTTCTTGATCGCGGCGCGCTCCTGCGGCGTGGGCGTGTAGACCTGCGTCTTGCCGGACGCCTTGACCGCTTCCAGCGACTTGTCGTTCTCGACCTTGGCGATCTGGTTGGCATAGCGGGTCGCCTGGGCCATGGCGTCGTCGAGCTTGGCGCGGATATCGGTGGGCAGGCTATCCCAGAACTTCTTGTTGGTGATGACCGCGTAACCGAGATAACCATGCTCGGTCAGCGAAAGGTGTTTTTGCACCTCGTGCATCTTCTGTGTGTAGAGGTTGGAGATCGGGTTCTCGGTGCCATCGACCACCCCCGTCTGCAAGGCTTGATAAACCTCGGAGAACGCCATCACCTGCGGCAGACTGCCCAGTGCGCGCATTTGCGACTCCAGTACCTTCGAGGACTGGATACGCATCTTCACTCCCTTGAAATCCTCCGGCATGCGCAAGGGTTTGTTGGCCGAGAAAGACTTGAAACCATTGTCCCAGTAGCTCAGGCCCCGGATGCCCTTGGCTTCAAGCTTGTCCAGCAGTTGCCGGCCCACCGGTCCCAAGGTCACCTTGTGCAATTCGTCATAGTTGTCGAAGATGTAGGGAAGGTCGAATACCTCGAACTCCTTGACGCCGAGGGGACCAAACTTTGCCAGGGATGGCGCCAGCATTTGCACGGCGCCCAACTGCAACGCCTCCATTTCTTCCTTGTCCTTGTACAGCGTGCTGTTGGCGTACACCTCGACCTTGACCTTGCCTGCCGTCAGTTCTTCGGCCTTCTTCTTGAAGAACTCGGCGGCATGTCCCTTGGGCGTGTCATTGGCGACCACGTGGCTGAACTTGATGACAATGGGCTGTTGCGCGAATGCCGGCAAGGAAAGCGCGGCCGTCCCGATCAGGCCGATGATGATGTTGCGAATTTTCATGGTTTCTCCTCTGTACACGCCCCGATGGGCTTGGGCGGATTGTCGTTATCCGGCCTGGTATCCGCCATTGTGGATATCCACAGGCGTGGCGCGCTCGACTCCGGCCGGAAGGTTTAACATCGTTCCGATGGAAATGGCGCGGATGGCTCCGGACATCAAGACCAGCGGCTGGCTATGGTGGTTGCCGCGGCTGTCGTTCGCCCTCTTCGTCGGCGCCATGGCGGCGCTCTTGTGGCTGTCGAACCGGACGGATAGCGAGGAACAGCGGGCCACGTTGATCAGCGACATGCTTTGGCTGGAGCAAAGCCTGCGCTTCGCGCTCTCCCATAATGAAGAGCTGTTGGGGCAGATGGGCGCCCGCCGGATTCAGGATCAAGACAGCCTGGCGGCGCATGCCCGCCTCCTGGTCGAGAACCAGACCGGCTTGCGGGCGGTGAGTTGGCTCGATGGCGCCGGCGGCGTTCGGCTGACCTATCCCGCGGCGACCACGTCGGCCGTGGCCCCCGAAGCCGTCAGGCTGGCCATGTCGCTGGCAAGACCGGTCTACGGCAAGCCTTATCTGACCGCCAATGGCGATTGGGCTTTCCAGGTCCACGTCCCCGTGGCCGATCGCGCTGGAACGATCGGCGCGGTGGTGGGGCAATACGACATAAATCGCATGCTGCAGGAAGCGGTGCCCTGGTGGCTAGCGGAGCGATACCGCATCGTCGTGGCCGATACCGAAGGCAAGTCGCTGGCAAGTCGATCCAAGGTCGAGACACCGACATCCACGGGAAGCTACCAGTTGGCGCTCGAGCCCCCGGGCCATGGCCTGTCGTTGCAGGCGACGCCCTACCGGACGCCAGCACCGCTGGCAGGCCGACTCCTGTCGGCGGCCTTGGTCTTCCTGGCCATCGTGGTGCTATGGAGCCTTTGGGCCCTGCGCCGCCATGTGCAAGGACGGCTGGCCGCCGAAGCGGCCTTGCGCAACGAGCATGCCTTTCGCAAGGCGATGGAGGATTCCGTACAGGCTGGCTTGCGCGCTCGCGACCTCGAAGGCCGCATCACCTATGTCAATCCCGCCTTTTGCGCGATGGTGGGCTGGTCGGCCGAGGAGTTGACGGGCCGGATGCCACCGATGCCCTATTGGGTCGACGAGGAAATGGAAGCCACGCGCGCCCTGCACGACCGCATTCTTGCCGGCGAAGGTCCCAGGCGCGGTTTTGAGGTTCCGTTCAGGCGTCGCAATGGTGAAATGTTTCCCGTCCTGATCCATGAAGCACCCCTGATCGATGCCAACGGTCGGCAGACGGGATGGATGAGTTCGGTCATCGATATCTCCGACCAGAAGCGGGCCGAGGAATTGGCCCGTCAGCAACAGGAACGACTCCAGTCGACGGCCAGACTGATCACCATGGGCGAGATGGCATCCAGTCTGGCGCACGAGCTTAACCAGCCGCTGGCGGCGATCGCCAGCTACAACGCCGGCTGTCTGCAGCTTCTTAACGATGGTCATGCCGACGCGGAGGAACTGAAGGACGCCCTGGCCAAGAGTACGGCGCAAGCGCAACGGGCAGGCCGCGTCATCCGGCGAATCTACGAGTTCGTTAGACGGGCCGAGCCCAAGTCGGAGCCGTGCAACATCGTCGACCTGATCGACCGGAGCATCGCCCTGGTGGAACCGGATGCGCGAAGGCATGGCATCCGGATCGAGCGTCACGTTCGATCCGGCTTGCCCTCGATCAATGGCGATGGCATATTGCTCGAGCAAGCTTTTCTCAACCTCATCCGCAACGCGACCGAGTCGGTACAGGGACTCTCCGGCGAGCGCCGACGCCTGACTTTGAGCGTCGACCTCGAGAGCGAGCACGTCCACCTCGCCATTGCCGATCTTGGCGCCGGCATTTCGGCGACAATCGCGCCTCGGCTGTTCGAACCTTTCTTCAGCACCAAGACCGAAGGACTGGGGATGGGCCTAAATATCTGCCGATCAGTGGTCGAAGGGCACAAGGGGCGATTGTGGATGGAACCGAACCCGCAAGGCGGGTGCATCTTCCATGTCTTGCTGCCGATCGAAAAACCATGAGCACGGGGATTGTGCACCTGATCGACGATGACGAGGCCATTCGGGACGCCTTGGCCTGGTTGCTGCGCTCGCACCGTATCGAATCGCGCGCTTGGGATTCCGCCGAGAGTTTTCTCGCCGATTATCATGTCGACATGAGGGGTTGCCTGATTCTGGACATCCGGATGTCCGGTATGACCGGCCTGGAGTTGTTCGAGCAATTGCTGGATCGGGGCTGCGCCATGCCGGTCATTTTTCTGACCGGGCACGCCGACGTGCCACTGGCGGTCCGAACCGTCAAGAAGGGAGCATTCGATTTTCTGGAGAAACCTTTCAGCGATGGCGAACTGGCCGAGCGCGTGGTCGCTGCGCTCGGACTGGACGAACAGAACCATCGCCTTGCCACTTCCAACGCATCAATCGACGCGCGCCTGCAGAGCCTGACGATGCGAGAAAAGGAGGTGATGAAACGGATTCTGGGTGGCCAGTACAACAAGGTGATCGCCGCGGACTTGCAGATTGCCATGCGAACGGTCGAGGTTCATCGCGCACGCATCTTCGAAAAGATGAATGTCAGGTCGGCGGTCGAACTCGCCCAACTATTGGCGGGCGCACAGCTTGACTAAGGGTGTCATTGGCGGCAACGAGCACCAGCAGCCTGCCTGTCCGCTTCAAGGTGACGCCACCGAAGGCAATGGCCGGATGTCGGTCTGCCGCTGCCGTCAAGAACTGCCGCGTTGCTTCCTTCAGACGCCGTTCACTCGGAATGCCGACCCGATGGATGATTAATAGGAACCTCAAGACATTGCGCGCGCGTGGCTCCGGCAACCGCCTCAACAATTCCAGCGCCAGGGGGAAGGCATGAGGATGATCGTCGAGATCCAGCCTGGCCAGGTCGTCAAGCAGGCTGGCGGCCTCGGCGAAGTGTGTCGCGGCGCTGACAAGGCGTTCCTCGACCGAGGGGAACCGTCGACGCAAGGCCGGCAGAATGCCTAGACGAAGGAAATTCCGCGAGAACCGAATGTCCTGATTGCTTTCATCCTCGATCCATCTCAGACCGTGCGACCGCGCGTAAGCGGCAATCTCGGCCCGCTCGACGTCCAGCATGGGTCTGAGCAGGCGGCCGCTCTGTTCGGGCATCGCACCGGCGCCACGAAGGCCGGCACCGCGAACGATATTGAAAAGCGTGGTCTCGGCGCGATCGCCACGATGATGGGCGAGAAGCATCCAATCGGTCACCACTTGCCGAAAACACGCATGGCGCGCCCGGCGCGCCGCGGCTTCCAAGCCATCATGGCTGCCTCGCTCGACATCGACGCGGTACACGGAACATGGCACCGCCCATGCCCGGCAAGTCTCTTGGCAAAACTCCGCCCAACGATCCGCGTTGTCACTCAATCCGTGGTGCACATGCACTGCGGAAACCGCGCCGCGCGAAGCAGCCAGCGTGTGCAACAGGACCATCGAATCCAGCCCGCCGGAGAAAGCCACCGTGAGTCGATCACCAGCGCCGACATGCCGCGCCAAACATCGGGTGACGGCGGCTTTGACAGGGTCAATGGAGGCTGATTTCCTTGTAGCGGCCATGGCTCATCATTCGCTCCATGCGACGTTCGACAAGCTCGGCGGGCGAGAGTGTAGTCACCTGCTTCAGTTGATCCTGCAGCGCCTTCTTGAGGGCCACGGCCATCGCGCGATGATCGCGGTGGGCACCGCCGACCGGCTCGGTGACAAGCCGATCCACCAGGCCCAGGGACTTTAGACGTGGTGCCGTGATGCCCATGGTTTCGGCAGCATCTGCGGCTTTGTCCGCACTCTTCCAGAGAATAGATGCACAACCTTCGGGCGAAATCACGGAGTATGTGGCGTACTGAAGCATCAGTAGTGCATCACCGACCGCAACGGCAAGCGCGCCACCAGAACCGCCCTCGCCGATCACGGTGGCAATAAGAGGCACCCTGATTTGCGCCATTTCATAGAGATTCCGGCCAATTGCCTCCGATTGACCGCGTTCCTCGGCATCGATGCCGGGATAGGCCCCCGGCGTGTCAACAAAGGTAAAGAGCGGCAGATCGAAGCGCTCCGCAAGCCGCATCAAGCGCAGCGCCTTGCGATACCCTTCCGGCCGTGGCATGCCGAAATTGCGAAAAATCTTTTCCTTGGTATCCCGGCCCTTCTGGTGACCGATGACCATGCAGGATTGGCCGTTGAAGCGCGCTAGGCCCCCGACAATAGCGTGATCATCGGAAAATGAACGGTCGCCATGAAGCTCATCGAAGTCGGTGAACATGTACTCAATGTAATCAAGCGTGTACGGGCGTTGAGGATGCCGGGCGACTTGGGCGATTTGCCAAGGTGTTAGCTTGGCGTAGATATCCTTGGTGAGAGAGAGGCTCTTGGCCTCGAGCCTACTGATTTCCTCTGAGATATCGACAGCCGAGTCATCCTGGACAAATCTGAGTTGCTCGATCTTGCCTTCGAGCTCGGCAATCGGTTGTTCGAAATCCAGGAAGGTCGTTTTCATTCGGTGAATTGTACGCCCCAAAGCGCAAACGCCCCGACTGAGGTAATCAGTGGGGCGTTTGGGGTTGAAGGGTTAGTCTGGCGCTGACCTACTTTCTCACGGGTAGTCCGCAATATCATTGGCGCGGGGGTGTTTCACGGGCCTGTTCGGGATGGGAAGGGGTGGTTCCACCCTGCTATGGGCACCAGACTGAAGGGGTGTGACCTGGGCTGAGCGGTTGCCTAGTCAGGTCACGTGATTTGGAAGAAGTAAGTAGCATTTCGAATTCTTTGGGAATTCGAATGGATTGGATTGCGGGTTGCGCGAATTGCGCTGAGTCGTTTTGACTCAAAGTTATAGGGTCAAGCCGCACGGGCAATTAGTACTGGTCAGCTCAACGCATTACTGCGCTTCCACACCCAGCCTATCAACGTTGTGGTCTACAACGACCCTTCAGGGGGATCGAGTCCCCGGGATATCTCATCTTGAGGCGAGTTTCACGCTTAGATGCTTTCAGCGTTTATCTCTTCCGTATTTAGCTACCCGGCGATGCGACTGGCGTCACAACCGGTCCACCAGGGATACGTCCACTCCGGTCCTCTCGTACTAGGAGCAGGCCCTCTCAAATATCCAGCGCCCACGGCAGATAGGGACCAAACTGTCTCACGACGTTTTGAACCCAGCTCACGTACCACTTTAAATGGCGAACAGCCATACCCTTGGGACCGGCTACAG
The DNA here is from genome assembly GCA_016704145.1 of Rhodocyclaceae bacterium. Lineage (GTDB taxonomy): Bacteria > Pseudomonadota > Gammaproteobacteria > Burkholderiales > Rhodocyclaceae > Fen-999. Next base: position 188,539 of record JADJAS010000005.1, read on the forward strand.
CCCCAGGATGTGATGAGCCGACATCGAGGTGCCAAACTCCGCCGTCGATATGAACTCTTGGGCGGAATCAGCCTGTTATCCCCAGAGTACCTTTTATCCGTTGAGCGATGGCCCTTCCATACAGAACCACCGGATCACTATGACCTGCTTTCGCACCTGCTCGACTTGTGGGTCTCGCAGTCAAGCCTTCTTTTGCCATTGCACTATCAGTACGATGTCCGACCGTACCTAGAAGACCTTCGTACTCCTCCGTTACCCTTTAGGAGGAGCCCGCCCCAGTCAAACTGCCTGCCATGCACGGTCCCCACCCCCGATTCAGGGGGGCCAGGTTAGAACCTCAACGACACCAGGGTGGTATTTCAAGGTCGGCTCCACCGAATCTAGCGACCCGGTCTCACAGCCTCCCACCTATCCTACACAAGTCCCGTCAAAGTCCAATGCAAAGCTACAGTAAAGGTTCATGGGGTCTTTCCGTCTAGCCGCGGGGAGATTGCATCTTCACAAACACTTCAACTTCGCTGAGTCCCAAGAGGAGACAGTGTGGCCATCGTTACGCCATTCGTGCAGGTCGGAACTTACCCGACAAGGAATTTCGCTACCTTAGGACCGTTATAGTTACGGCCGCCGTTTACCGGGGCTTCGATCAAGAGCTTGCACCCCATCACTTAACCTTCCGGCACCGGGCAGGCGTCACACCCTATACGTCGTCTTTCGACTTTGCAGAGTGCTGTGTTTTTGTTAAACAGTCGCAGCCACCTATTCTCTGCGACCCCATCGTGCTTCGCCCGCGAGGGACTACACACTACCGGGGCACACCTTCTCCCGAAGTTACGGTGTCAATTTGCCGAGTTCCTTCTCCTGGGTTCTCTCAAGCGCCTTAGAATTTTCATCCTGCCCACCTGTGTCGGTTTGCGGTACGGTCAATCACGGACTGAAGCTTAGAGGCTTTTCCTGGAAGCAGGGTATCACTCACTTCAGAGCCAATGGCTCCTCGTCATCACGCCTTGGCTAAGCCGCACGGATTTGCCTATGCAGCACGCCTACACGCTTAAACCGGGACGTCCAACACCCGGCTGAGCTAACCTTCTCCGTCCCCCCATCGCATCTGTGATCGGTACGGGAATATTGACCCGTTTCCCATCGACTACGCCTTTCGGCCTCGCCTTAGGGGCCGACTCACCTACGCCGATGAACGTTGCGTAGGAAACCTTGGGCTTTCGGCGAGCGTGCTTTTCACACGCTTTATCGCTACTCATGTCAGCATTCGCACTTCTGATATCTCCAGCATCCCTTACGAGACACCTTCACAGACCTACAGAACGCTCCCCTACCACGCACATTGCTGTGCATCCGCAGCTTCGGTTATTGGCTTGAGCCCCGTTACATCTTCCGCGCAGGACGACTCGACTAGTGAGCTATTACGCTTTCTTTAAAGGATGGCTGCTTCTAAGCCAACCTCCTAGCTGTCTATGCCTTCCCACCTCGTTTTCCACTTAGCCAATCATTGGGGACCTTAGCTGGCGGTCTGGGTTGTTTCCCCTCTTGACGATGAACGTTAGCACCCACCGTCTGTCTCCCGTACATCACTTTCCGGTATTCGGAGTTTGCTATGGCGGGGTAGAATCTAAACGACCCCCCAACCATTACAGTGCTCTACCCCCGGAAGTGTCCATACGAGGCACTACCTAAATAGTTTTCGGGGAGAACCAGCTATCTCCAGATTTGTTTAGCCTTTCACCCCTATCCACAGCTCATCCCCTAGTTTTTCAACACTAGTGGGTTCGGACCTCCAGTGGGTGTTACCCCACCTTCATCCTGGCCATGGATAGATCATCTGGTTTCGGGTCTTTCGCCTTTCCCTCACGGTACTAGTTCACTATCGGTCGATCACGAGTATTTAGCCTTGGAGGATGGCCCCCCATGTTCAGACAGGGTTTCACGTGCCCCGCCCTACTTGTCGCAAGCTTAGTCCCACATCCTGGTTTTCGCGTACGGGGCTATCACCCACTACGGCTGGCCTTTCCAGGCCATTCCACTAACCAGAACGCTAACTCTTGCCGGCTGCTCCCCTTTCGCTCGCCACTACTCAGGGAATCTCGGTTGATTTCTGTTCCTCGAGCTACTTAGATGTTTCAGTTCGCTCGGTTCGCCTCTCCTGGCCTATGTATTCAGCCAGGGATACCCTTGCGGGTGGGTTTCCCCATTCGGACATCCACGGATCAAAGCTTGTTTGCGAGCTCCCCGTGGCTTTTCGCACGCTACAACGTCCTTCATCGCCTGTGATCGCCAAGGCATCCACCCATGCACTTAGTCACTTGACCCTATAACTTTGAACCCTGACTCCCGCCAGGCCTTCTCAGTCAGTCAAGCAACTCGCGCTTGTTTCCGGTACCGCCGCTGGTTCGCAAACAGTACCGAAGAATGCAATCACAACCCATGTACGACCCAGTTCCCTGGATCGAACACTTTACTTCTTCCAATTTGTTAAAGATCCAACAGCCTTCGGCTAAAACCGATATCAAAGTGCCACCACTTTGATATCAGCTCTTGGTGGAGGAGAACGGGATCGAACCGATGACCTCCTGCTTGCAAAGCAGGCGCTCTCCCAACTGAGCTACACCCCCGTCCTTGCCTTTACCTCCCTAAAAATCATCTGGCTTCGCCAGGATTTTTAGCTCACTGCCCCAAACGAAAGTGGGTTTGTACTTTCGTTTGCTCAGGTCGTGGTGGGTCTTGTTTGGGTTCCGAACTAACGACCCCCGCCTTATCAAGACGGTGCTCTAACCAGCTGAGCTACAGACCCGCGTCTGCCTGGCTTAAAACAACCGATAGGCTGTAGGTGCTCGTCGAGCCTTCTCGCTCTAGAAAGGAGGTGATCCAGCCGCAGGTTCCCCTACGGCTACCTTGTTACGACTTCACCCCAGTCATGAATCCCACCCTGGTAAGCGCCCCCTCGCGGTTAGGCTACCTACTTGGTGAAACCCACTCCCATGGTGTGACGGGCGGTGTACAAGACCCAGGAACGTATTCACCGTGGCATGCTGATCCACGATTACTAGCGATTCCGACTTCACGCAGTCGAGTTGCAGACTGCGATCCGGACTACGATCGGCTTTCTGGGATTGGCTCCACTCGCGGCTTGGCAACCCTCTGTACCGACCATTGTATGACGTGTGAAGCCCTACCCATAAGGGCCATGAGGACTTGACGTCATCCCCACCTTCCTCCGGTTTGTCACCGGCAGTCTCATTAGAGTGCCCAACTGAATGATGGCAACTAATGACAAGGGGTTGCGCTCGTTGCCGGGACTTAACCCAACATCTCACGACACGAGCTGACGACAGCCATGCAGCACCTGTGTCCAGGTTCCTTTCGGGCACCCCCACCTCTCAGCAGGGTTCCTAGCATGTCAAGGGTAGGTAAGGTTTTTCGCGTTGCATCGAATTAATCCACATCATCCACCGCTTGTGCGGGGCCCCCGTCAATTCCTTTGAGTTTTAATCTTGCGACCGTACTCCCCCAGGCGGCCAACTTCACGCGTTAGCTACGGTACTAAGGAAGTCTCCTTCCCAACACCTAGTTGGCATCGTTTAGGGCGTGGACTACCAGGTATCTAATCCTGTTTGCTACCCACGCTTTCGTGCATGAGCGTCAGTGACCCAGGGGGCTGCCTTCGCCATCGGTGTTCCTCCACATCTCTACGCATTTCACTGCTAACGTGGAATTCCACCCCTCTGCCGCACTCAAGCCTTGCAGTCACAAACGCAGTTCCCAGGTTAAGCCGGGGATTTCACATCTGTCTTACAAAGCCGCCTGCGCACGCTTTACGCCCAGTAATTCCGATTAACGCTCGCACCCTACGTATTACCGCGGCTGCTGGCACGTAGTTAGCCGGTGCTTCTTCTTCAGGTACCGTCATTGACCCCCCTATGTTAGAGAGAGCCTTTCGTTCCTGCCGAAAGAGCTTTACAACCCGAAGGCCTTCTTCACTCACGCGGAATGGCTGGATCAGGGTTGCCCCCATTGTCCAAAATTCCCCACTGCTGCCTCCCCGTAGGAGTCTGGGCCGTGTCTCAGTCCCAGTGTGGCGGGCCGTCCTCTCAGACCCGCTACGGATCGTCGCCTTGGGCCTTTACCCCACCAACTAGCTAATCCGCCATCGGCCGCTCCAGTCGCGCGAGGTCTTGCGATCCCCCGCTTTCACCCTCGGGTCGTATGCGGTATTAGCGAATCTTTCGACTCGTTATCCCCACGACAGGGTACGTTCCGATGTGTTACTCACCCTGTTCGCCGCTCGCCACCAGGGTTGCCCCCGTGCTGCCGCTCGACTTGCATGTGTAAAGCATTCCGCCAGCGTTCAATCTGAGCCAGGATCAAACTCTTCAGTTCAATCTTGTT
>JADJAS010000006.1 GCA_016704145.1 Rhodocyclaceae bacterium
GGGTTAGTCTGGCGCTGACCTACTTTCTCTCACGGGTAGTCCGCAACATCACTGGCGCGGGGTGTTTCACGGCCTGTCCTGGGATGGAAGAGGTGGTTCCAATCCCTGCTATGGGCACCAGACTGAAGAGGTGCGGACCTGGCCGAGCGGTTGCCTAGTCAGGTCACGTGATTTGAAGAAGTGGTAGCATTTCGAATTTTGGAAATTCGAACGGATTGATTGCGGGTTGCGCGAATTGCGCTGAGTCGTTTTGACTCAAAGTTATAGGGTCAAGCCGCACGGGCAATTAGTACTGGTCAGCTCAACGCATTACTGCGCTTCCACACCCAGCCTATCAACGTTGTGGTTCACAACGACCCTTCAGGGGATCGAGTCCCCGGGATATCTCATCTTGAGGCGAGTTTCACGCTTAGATGCTTTCAGCGTTTATCTCTTCCGTATTTAGCTACTCCGGCGATGACTGGCGTCACAACCGGTCCACCAGGGATACGTCCACTCCGGTCCTCTCGTACCAGGAGCAGGCCCTCTCAAATATCCAGCGCCCACGGCAGATAGGGGGACTAAACTGTCTCACGACGTTTTGAACCCAGCCGACGTACCACTTAAATGGCGAACAGCCATACCCTTGGGACCGGCTACAGCCCCAGGATGTGATGAGCGACATCGAGGTGCCAACCCGCCGTCGATATGAACTCTGGGCGGAATCAGCCTGTTATCCCCAGAGTACCTTTTTATCCGTTGAGCGATGGCCCTTCCATACAGAACCACCGGATCACTATGACCTGCTGCACCTGCTCGACTTGTGGGTCTCTGCAGTCAAGTTTTTTGCCATTGCACTATCAGTACGATGTCCGACCGTACCTAGAAGACCTTCGTACCCCTCCGTTACCCTTTAGGAGGAGACCGCCCCAGTCAAACTGCCTGCCATGCACGGGCCCCCACCCCGATTCAGGGGGCCAGGTTAGGAACCCCTCAACGACACCAGGCAGTATTTCAATGTCGGCTCCACCGGAATCTAGCGACCCGGTCTCACAGCCTCCCACCTATCCTACACAAGTCCTTGTCAAAGTCCAATGCAAAGCTACAGTAAAGGTTCATGGGGTCTTTCCGTCTAGCCGCGAGATTGCATCTTCACAAACACTTGAACTTCGCTGAGTCCCAAGAGGAGACAGTGTGGCCATCGTTACGCCATTCGTGCAGGTCGGAACTTACCCGACAAGGAATTTCGCTACCTTAGGGACCGTTATAGTTACGGCCGCCGTTTACCGGGGCTTCGATCAAGAGCTTGCACCCCATCACTTAACCTTCCGGCACCGGGCAGGCGTCACACCCTATACGTCGTCTTACGACTTGGCAGAGTGCTGTGTTTTTGCTAAACAGTCGCAGCCACCTATTCTCTGCGACCCCATCGTGCTTCGCCCGCGAGGACTACACACTACCGGGGCACACCTTCTCCCGAAGTTACGGTGTCAATTTGCCGAGTTCCTTCTCCTGGGTTCTCTCAAGCGCCTTAGAATTTTCATCCTGCCCACCTGTGTCGGTTTGCGGTACGGTCAATCACGGACTGAAGCTTAGAGGCTTTTCCTGGAAGCAGGGTATCACTCACTTCAGAGCCAATGGCTCCTCGTCATCACGCCTTGGCTAAGCCGCACGGATTTGCCTATGCAGCACGCCTACACGCTTAAACCGGGACGTCCAACACCCGGCTGAGCTAACCTTCTCCGTCCCCCATCGCATCCGTGATCGGTACGGGAATATTGACCCGTTTCCCATCGACTACGCCTTTCGGCCTCGCCTTTAGGGGCCGACTCACCTGCGCCGATGAACGTTGCGCAGGAAACCTTGCTTTCGGCGAGCGTGCTTTTCACACGCTTTATCGCTACTCATGTCAGCATTCGCACTTTGATATCTCCAGCATCCCTTACGAGACACCTTCACAGACCTACAGAACGTCTCCCCTACCACGCACATTGCTGTGCATCCGCAGCTTCGGTTATTGGCTTGAGCCCCGTTACATCTTCCGCGCAGGACGACTCGACTAGTGAGCTATTACGCTTTCTTTAAAGGGATGGCTGCTTCTAAGCCAACCTCCTAGCTGTCTATGCCTTCCCACCTCGTTTTCCACTTAGCCAATCATTGGGGACCTTAGCTGGCGGTCTGGGTTGTTTCTCTTGACGATGAACGTTAGCACCCACCGTCTGTCTCCCGTACATCACTTTCCGGTATTCGGAGTTTGCTATGGCGGGGTAGATCTAAACGACCCCCAACCATTACAGTGCTCTACCCCGAAGTGTCCATACGAGGCACTATCTCAATAGTTTTTGGGGAGAACCAGCTATCTCCAGATTTGTTTAGTCTTTCATTCCTATTTATAGCTCATTCGCTAATTTTGCAACACTAGTCGGTTCGGCCCTCCAGTGGGTGTTACCCCACCTTCATCCTGGCCATGGATAGATCATCTGGTTTCGGTTCACGCCCAGCAACTAAGTCGCCCTTATCAGACTCGCTTTCGCTACGCCTCCCTATTCGGTTAAGCTCGCTACTGAACGTAAGTCGCTGACCCATTATACAAAGGTACGCAGTCACCTCTTGCGAGGCTCCCACTGTTTGTATGCATGCGGTTTCAGGATCTATTTCACTCCTCCCGGGGTTCTTTTCGCCTTTCCTCACGGTACTAGTTCACTATCGGTCGATCACGAGTATTTAGCCTTGAGGATGGGTCCCCCCATGTTCAGACAGGGTTTCACGTGCCCCGCCCTACTTGTCGCAAGCTTAGTCCCACATCCTGGTTTTCGCGTACGGGGCTATCACCCACTACGGCTGGCCTTTCCAGGCCATTCCACTAACCAGAACGCTAACTCTTGCCGGCTGCTCCCTCTTTCGCTCGCCACTACTCAGGGAATCTCGGTTGATTTCTGTTCCTCGAGCTACTTAGATGTTTCAGTTCGCTCGGTTCGCCTCTCCTGGCCTATGTATTCAGCCAGGATACCCTTGCGGTGGGTTTCCCCATTCGGACATCCACGGATCAAAGCTTGTTTGCGAGCTCCCCGTGGCTTTTCGCACGCTTACAACGTCCTTCATCGCCTGTGATCGCCAAGGCATCCACCACATGCACTTATTCACTTGACCCTATAACTTTGAACCCTGACTCCCGCCAGGCCTTCTCAGTCAGTCAAGCAACTCGCGTTGTTTCCGGTACCGCCGCTGGTTCGCAAACAGTACCGAAGAATGCAATCACAACCCATGTACGACCCAGTTCCCTGGATCGAACACTTTACTTCTTCCAATTTGTTAAAGATCCAACAGCCTTCCGGCTAAGAAACCGATATCAAAGTGCCACCACTTTGATATCAGCTCTGGTGGAGTGAACGGGATCGAACCGATGACCTCCTGCTTGCAAAGCAGGCGCTCTCCCAACTGAGCTACACCCCCGTCCTTGCCTTTACCTCCTAAAATCATCTGGCTTCGCCAGGGATTTTAGCTCACTGCCCCAAACGAAAGTGGGTTTGTACTTTCGTTTGCTCAGGTCGTGGTGGGTCTGGTTGGGTTCGAACCAACGACCCCCGCCTTATCAAGACGGTGCTCTAACCAGCTGAGCTACAGACCCGCGTCTGCCTGGCTTAAAACAACCGATAGGCTGTAGGTGCTCGTCGAGCCTTCTCGCTCTAGAAAGGAGGTGATCCAGCCGCAGGTTCCCCTACGGCTACCTTCTTACGACTTCACCCCAGTCATGAATCCCACCCTGGTAAGCGCCCCTCGCGGTTAGGCTACCTTACTTCTGGTGAAACCCACTCCCATGGTGTGACGGGCGGTGGGTGTACAAGACCCAGGAACGTATTCACCGTGGCATGCTGATCCACGATTACTAGCGATTCCGACTTCACGCAGTCGAGTTGCAGACTGCGATCCGGACTACGATCGGCTTTCTGGGATTGGCTCCACCTCGCGGCTTGGCAACCCTCTGTACCGACCATTGTATGACGTGTGAAGCCCTACCCATAAGGGCCATGAGGACTTGACGTCATCCCCACCTTCCTCCGGTTTGTCACCGGCAGTCTCATTAGAGTGCCCAACTGAATGATGGCAACTAATGACAAGGGTTGCGCTCGTTGCGGGACTTAACCCAACATCTCACGACACGAGCTGACGACAGCCATGCAGCACCGTGTCCAGGTTCCCTTTCGGGCACCCCCCACCTCTCAGCAGGGTTCCTGGCATGTCAAGGGTAGGTAAGGTTTTCGCGTTGCATCGAATTAATCCACATCATCCACCGCTTGTGCGGACCCCCGTCAATTCCTTTGAGTTTTAATCTTGCGACCGTACTTCCCAGGCGGCCAACTTCACGCGTTAGCTACGGTACTAAGGAAGTCTCCTTCCCCAACACCTAGTTGGCATCGTTTAGGGCGTGGACTACCAGGGTATCTAATCCTGTTTGCTACCCACGCTTTCGTGCATGAGCGTCAGTGTCGACCCAGGGGCTGCCTTCGCCATCGGTGTTCCTCCACATCTCTACGCATTTCACTGCTACACGTGGAATTCCACCCCCCTCTGCCGCACTCAAGCCTTGCAGTCACAAACGCAGTTCCCAGGTTAAGCCCGGGGATTTCACATCTGTCTTACAAAGCCGCCTGCGCACGCTTTACGCCCAGTAATTCCGATTAACGCTCGCACCCTACGTATTACCGCGGCTGCTGGCACGTAGTTAGCCGGTGCTTCTTCTTCAGGTACCGTCATTGACCCCTATGTTAGAGAGAGCCTTTCGTTCCTGCCGAAAGAGCTTTACAACCCGAAGGCCTTCTTCACTCACGCGGAATGGCTGGATCAGGGTTGCCCCCATTGTCCAAAATTCCCCACTGCTGCCTCCCGTAGGAGTCTGGGCCGTGTCTCAGTCCCAGTGTGGCGGGCCGTCCTCTCAGACCCGCTACGGATCGTCGCCTTGGTGGGCCTTTACCCCACCAACTAGCTAATCCGCCATCGGCCGCTCCAGTCGCGCGAGGTCTTGCGATCCCCCGCTTTCACCCTCGGGTCGTATGCGGTATTAGCGAATCTTTCGACTCGTTATCCCCCACGACAGGGTACGTTCCGATGTGTTACTCACCCGTTCGCCGCTCGCCACCAGGGTTGCCCCCGTGCTGCCGCTCGACTTGCATGTGTAAAGCATTCCGCCAGCGTTCAATCTGAGCCAGGATCAAACTCTTCAGTTCAATCTTGTTTAAACTCACTCAAACGAATCTCAGAGGTCAAACTCAACTTCCGTTGCGTCTAACCATTACTGTGTTTCGTGTAAGTGTCTGTTACATCTTTTTAGCTTCGGCAGCAGCGTGGCTTCCATCACCTTCCGGCAACTTCCACCGAACCCCTCCAGCACCAAAACTCCCCTTCCGGTTCGCCCCAGTACCTTCTCCAGTGTCCAGCCAGCCCCTTCGATCTCAGGACCAACCCCACCACCACCTCCAGCACAACAAACACCTACACCTATCGGCTGTTTGAACTGTTAAAGAACGGCTGCTGATTCGTTACGGCCAGCAGCGAAGAGCCGCGGATTATACGGGCCGAGGATGATCGGTCAACACTTTGCCAATAATTTTTTTGCCGCGCGCCAGCGAGGGCCGAAGAAGGTCATCACAAAAGGCTTTCAGGACAGGGTCACGCGCGCAAACTTGCGCTTGCCGACCTGGAGAACGATCGTTTCGCCAGCCCCGAGAACGAGATTCTTGTCCGCGACCTTGTCGCCGTTGGCACGCACGCCGCCGCCATCGATCATGCGCATCGCTTCGGAAGTGCTCGCCACCAGCCCGGCCTGCTTGAGCACCTGGGCGACCGGCCCGGCCGGTACAGCCAATTCCGGCATGTCGTCCGGCATCGCCCCACGCTGGAAGCGCGCCTCGAAATCGGCCAATGCCTCTTCGGCGTCCTTCTGCGAGTGGAAACGCGCCACGATCTCCTGCGCCAGCATCACCTTCACGTCGCGCGGATTGCGCCCGTCCGACACCTCCTGTCTCAGCCTTGCGATCTCATCGTTGCCACGGAACGACAGTAGGTCGTAGTAACGCCACATGAGGTCGTCGGAGATGGACATCAGCTTGCCGAAGATTTCCTTCGGCGGCTCGGCAATGCCGACGTAGTTGCCCAGCGACTTCGACATCTTGTTGACACCATCAAGCCCTTCGAGCAGCGGCATCATCAGGACGCATTGCGACGCCTGCCCGTAATGCTTCTGCAATTCGCGACCGACCAGCAGGTTGAACTTCTGGTCAGTGCCCCCCAGTTCGACGTCGGCCTTCATGGCCACCGAGTCGTAGCCCTGGCAGAGTGGATAGAGGAATTCGTGGATGGCGATCGGCTGCCTGCTGGCGTAGCGCTTGGCGAAGTCGTCGCGTTCGAGCATGCGCGCCACGGTATGCATTGCCGCCAGTTTGATCATGCCGGCGGCGCCCATCGGCTCGAACCATGTCGAATTGAAACAAACCTCGGTCTTCTCGGCATCCAGAATCTTGAACACCTGCTCCCGGTAGGTCTTGGCATTGGCGAGAATCTGCTCGCGCGAAAGCGGCGGGCGGGTGGCATTCTTCCCGGTCGGGTCGCCGATCATGCCGGTGAAGTCGCCGATCAGGAACAGGATGTGATGACCAAGATCCTGAAAGTGGCGCAGCTTATTGATCAATACCGTATGGCCGAGGTGCAGATCCGGGGCCGTCGGATCAAAACCGGCCTTGATGCGCAATGGCCGCTCACACTTCAGCTTCTCGATCAACTCGGTTTCGATCAGCAGTTCATCGGCGCCCCGCTTGATGACGGAAAGTTGGGATTCGATATCGATCATGGGATTGCCCCGCGTGATCCGGCGGAATTTGACGGCCGGAAGATTTTTGATACACTCGCCCGGCTTCCAAGTCCAGCCAAGTCCCTAGTGCAAAACGAAAAGAGTCGAATCTTAGCGCAACTGACGCGCACTCGCGACGCCAAGCCAGGCCACTTGTGGGCCGCCACCGGCATTGCGAGCCTCTCGCTTTTCGGCATGGTCGCCGCCTTTGGCACGGCCCCCGGCACCGCGGAAATCGCCAGCCTGCAGCAGCCACTGGTCGAGCAATTGGCGCCGCCGCTGATCACCGTCGAGGACAGCCCGGACACTACTTTTGTCCAAGAAACTCGTATCCGGAAGGGCGACACCGTCGTCAGCCTTGCGGCTCGTCTCGGCATGGACGATGACAAGGCCCTGGCCTTCCTGCGCCACGACGCCACGGCTGCCACCATCTTCCGGCAGATGAGCCCGGGCAAGCCGGTCACCGCCAAAGTTAGCGCTGACGGTACGCTGGTATCCCTGGTCTTTCCGCTCAACGGCGGCAATGATCGGGCGCTGCTGGTCGAGCAAAGCGCCAGCGACGGCTTCCGCGCCAGCGAGCAGGCTCTGCCACTGGATACCGTGGTGCTGATGAAATCGGGCGAGATTCGCCATTCATTATTCGGCGCCACCGATGCGGCGGGCATTCCCGACGGCGTGGCCACGCAACTCGTCGATATTTTTGGCGGCGACATCGATTTCCACCGTGACCTGCGAAAGGGCGACCGTTTCTCGGTCATCTACGAATCCATCAATCATCTCGGCAAACCGGTGCGGACCGGCCGCGTGGTCGCCGCCGAGTTCATCAATGATGGAGTCGCCCACCGGGCGATCTGGTTCAATGCCGGCGACGGCCAAGGCGGCTACTACACGGCGGACGGCAAAAGCCTGCGCAAGGCATTCCTGCGCTCGCCACTCGAGTTTTCCCGGGTCACTTCCGGTTTCAGCACCGCGCGCTTCCACCCCGTGCTCAAGGAAGTCCGCGCCCACAAGGGCATCGACTATGGCGCGCCGACCGGAACCAGGGTCAAGGCCACCGGCGATGCCGTGGTCGAGTTTGCCGGTCGCCAGGGCGGCTATGGCAACGTGATCATCCTGCGGCATCAAGGCCGCCACGAGACGGTCTATGGCCACTTGTCGGGCTTTGCCGCCGGCATTCGCAAGGGTTCCCGGGTTGTCCAGGGCGACGTTATCGGCTACGTCGGCGCCACCGGCATCGCCACCGGGCCGCATCTTCATTACGAATTCCGTGTCGGTGGCGAACACCGCAACCCGCTCACGGTCGCCCTGCCTGGCGCGACGCCGCTAGCGCCAAGCCAGTTGGCTCGGTTCCACGATCAGGCAAGTGCGATTCTGTCACGTCTCGATGCCATCGGCGCCACCAATCTCGCCCTGCTTGATTAGTGGCTAGCCAGCCCGTCGAATATTTCGCCGGGCTGATGTCCGGCACCAGCCTCGACGGCGTGGACGCGGTTCTGGTCGGGTTCGATGGTAGCCGCATCGAGTGTCTGGCCGCTCATCATCTTGCCTTCGACGAGAGAATCCGCGGCGAGGCATTGGCACTGCACCGCGCCGGCCACAACGAATTGCATCGCGCCGCGTTGCTGGCCAATCGTCTCGCCAACCTTTACGCCGAAGCGGTCGCCGCCCTGAAAGTCAGTCTTGACGGCACGCCGACCAGAACCATCCGCGCCATCGGCTGCCACGGTCAGACTGTTCGCCATGCACCGGATCAAGGTTACACGCTACAGCTGAACAATCCGGCGCTGCTGGCCGAACTGACCGGTATCGACGTCGTTGCCGACTTCCGCGGCCGCGACATCGCGGCTGGTGGGCAAGGTGCGCCACTGGTACCGGCCTTCCACGACGCGATGTTCCGCGCGCCGACAACGCATCGCGTCATTCTCAACATCGGCGGCATCGCCAATCTCACCGATCTTGCGCCGGGCCGCCCAACCACCGGCTTCGATTGCGGGCCGGGCAACATGCTGCTCGATGCCTGGACACAACGGCATCTGGGGCGTCCGTTCGACGAGGACGGCCAATGGTCGCGGCAGGGCAGCGCTCTTCCCGCGCTGCGCGATCGCTTGCTGTCGCATGCCTTCATTGCCCTGCCGCCGCCGAAGAGTTGCGGCCACGAGCAGTTCAATCTGGATTGGCTTCGCTCGCTATTGACGGGCGACGAGCGGCCCGAAGATGTACAGGCGACGCTGGTCGCCTTGACGGCCGCCGCGATCGGCGCCGCCGTCGTCCGTCATTGCGGACAACCCGACGAGATCTACGCTTGCGGCGGCGGCGCGCGCAACGGCGCGCTGATGTCGGCGCTCGCCGAGCAGTTGCCTGGCTGCCGGCGTATCGCCACGACTGACTTTCTTGGCCTGCCGGTCGATCAGGTGGAAGCCGCGGCTTTCGCCTGGCTTGCCTGGCGCACCGTGCATCGGCAGCCCGGCAACCTGCCCGCCGTCACCGGCGCGCGCGGACCGCGCATACTAGGAGCGCTTTACCCGGCCTAGAAAACGCAACGGCCACCCGCGGGCGGCCGTTCCTGGCGCGAGTCGCGCAACTCAGTGCTCTTCTTTCCTGTACTTGTCGTGGCAGGCCTTGCAGGTCTCGCCGAGCTTGCCGAACTGTGCCTTGACCGCCGCGGCATCGCCGGTCGCGGCCACCCGGGCCATCTCGTTGGCGGCATCATTGAAAGCCCTGGCCACCTTGCCGACGCCCTCCTTGTCCGTGAACAGCTCCGGCTTGACGTTGGTCTCATGCCAGCCCTTGCCCTTGTCCGAGCCGGGAATGTACAGCGCCCCCATGCCCGAGTTGGCGATGGCGGCGACGACATTGGCCGCCGCCGCGACCTGATCCTTGTTGTACTGGCCCTCGACGTTGGCCTTGATCTTGCCCATGTTCCAGGCCATGAACTTGTAGCCGGACTGGCGGAACGTGATGGCATCCTCGACTTTCATCTGCGCCAGCGTCGTGCCGGCAACGACCGAGAGCGCAAAGCCGGCCAGCAGGGTTTTTGTTGTCTTCTTCATTGATCGATCTCCGTGGTGTTGGAACAAACATCGGTTTGTGCGACGACAGTACTCTTGCAGGAATGGCGTACCCCGATCACTCCATGCCCGTGGCAAAGACGTGCTTCAGCCGAAACACGCCATCCCCTTGCGCCAATTCAAGCAAGCGGTCGATATTGGGGTGCTTGCCAAGGTGCGCCCTGGCATCGACCGCATGCTCGGCATAGAGTTCCAAGCCTTTGCGGGCAGCTTCCGCCGTGATGGCACCGTAAAGCTGCCCAAGATGATTATAGACGGCCAGGGAACCGGTCTGCCCGGGCTTGTTTTCGATGGTCGCGACAACCGCACCGGCGGCGTCGACCAGCTCGATAGCCTGCAGATGCGAAATGCCCGGCAAGGCCTTGAGGTTCTCGGCGAAAGTCATTAGATATCCTTCGCCAGTTTCGCCGCGATGCCCACGTAATTACCCGGCGTCATACGCAGGAGACGCTGCCTTTCGTCCTCGGGAATCGCCAGCGTCCCGATGAAGGCGTGTAGCGCATCCTTCTCGATGCCCTTGCCGCGCGTCAGATCCTTCAGCTGCTCGTAGGGGTTCTCGATGCCATAGCGGCGCATCACCGTCTGCACGGACTCGGCCAGCACTTCCCAGCAGGCGTCGATATCCTCGGCCATGCGTTGCGGGTTCGCCTCCAGCTTATTGAGGCCGCGCAGCGTGGAATCGTAGGCCAGCAGCGCATAGCCGAAGGCCACGCCCATGTTGCGCAACACCGTCGAGTCGGTCAGGTCGCGCTGCAGGCGCGAGATCGGCAACTTCTCCGAAAGATGTTTCAGCACCGCATTGGCCAAGCCGAGGTTGCCCTCCGAATTCTCGAAGTCGATCGGGTTGACCTTGTGCGGCATGGTCGACGAGCCGATCTCGCCGGCCCTGGTCTTCTGCTTGAAGTAGCCGAGCGAAATGTACTGCCAGATGTCGCGATCGGCATCGAGCAGGATCGTGTTGGTGCGGGCAATGGCGTCGAACAGTTCGGCCATCGCATCGTGCGGCTCGATCTGGATGGTATAGGGGTTGAACTCCAGCCCGAAGGATTCGATGAACACGCGGTTGAACGCCGCCCAGTCGAAGTCCGGATAGGCGGAAAGATGGGCGTTGTAGTTGCCGACCGCGCCGTTGAATTTCGCCATCATGTTCACCGCGACGACGCGGCTGCGGGCGCGCATGAGGCGGGCTGCGATGTTGGCCATCTCCTTGCCCAGCGTCGTCGGGCTGGCGGGCTGGCCGTGCGTGCGCGACAGCATGGGCAGCTCGGCCAGCTGATGGGCCAGGTCGCGGAAACGGGCGATCACGGTGTCCAGCGCCGGCAGCAGCACGGTGTCGCGCGATTCCTTCAGCATCAGCGCGTGCGAGACGTTGTTGATGTCCTCGGAGGTGCAGGCGAAGTGGATGAATTCCGCGACGCGCATCACTTCCGGATTGCCCTTGAAGCGCTCCTTCAACCAGTACTCGACCGCCTTCACGTCGTGGTTGGTGCGCGCCTCGATCGCCTTCACCGCCTCGGCGTCGGCGACGGAGAACGCGGCCACCGCGGCGTCGAGTTCCGCGATCGTCGCAGGCGAAAATGCGGCAACCTCGGCAATCGTCTTCTCAGCGGCCAGCGCCTTCAGCCATTCGATTTCGACGCGGATACGGTTCCTGAACAAACCATACTCGGAAAAGTGAGAACCGAGCGCGGTTACCTTGGTGGCGTAACGGCCATCGAGCGGCGAAAGCGCTGTCAAGGCACTGAGGGACGTTGACGACATGAGCATGCAAGTACCGGATAACGATGGCAAATCTTATCACGCAGGCCGTGGCTGGCCCGCCACGCTGAATTCGTCGCGGCAGTTCGGCAATGCTGCGTATAATTTTTTCATCGTCAATGGATACCGCAACCCAGGCGGATGCACATGAAGCTGCTCGGTACGCTCACCAGCCCTTATGTACGCAAGGCGCGCATCGTCCTGGCGGAAAAGAAAATCGACTTCGAGTGGATACCGGATTCGCCAAACGATCCGGAGAGCATCGCCCGGCGCGTCAACCCGCTGGCGCGCGTGCCCGTATTGGTGCTCGACGACGAAACCCCCATTTTCGATTCGCCGGTCATCGTCGAATATCTCGATAATCTAGCGCCGAATAACAAGCTGTTGCCAAAAGCCAATCGCGAACGCATCGAGGTCAAGCGCTGGGAAGCACTTGCCGACGGCCTGCTCGACGCAGCGGTGGGAATTCGACTTGAACAGTTGCGCCCTGAGCCACAGCGCAGCAGCCCATGGATCGAGCGCGAGCACGCGGTTATCGACGCGACGCTCGCCATGATGGCGAGCGAACTCGGCGACAAGTCATGGTGCATGGGAACACCGTTCACGCTCGCCGATATCACGGTCGGCTGCGCCTTGGGCTACCTTGACTTCCGTTTCCCCACGATCGACTGGCGCAGCCGGCATCCGCAGTTGGCCAGGCTCCACGAAAAGCTGATGCAGCGCCCGTCCTTCTCGGAAAGCACGCCGCGCGAGTAGGCATCGCTGCCCGCCCGGCGGACAATCCAGCTTCACCTGCCATCGGCGCGGAACCCCGCGTAACCCATGTGGCCAGCCCGCGGATTTTTGCGGGCATGTGACACCCTTTGCAGTGTGTGGATAGCGATCGGCTACTCCCGGGCGGACAATCACGGAACCCACAAGCCCAAAGGAGGAGATCGATGGAAGTCACTCGGCGGCAATTCATCAAGGCCGGCGCGGGAGGAACGGCACTCACGCTGGCGTTCAGCGTCGGCGGATCCGTGCTGTTGCTCACGCCAGGGGAAGCGCGAGCCAAGGGCATCGCCATCAAGTATCTGTCGCGACCAGAAACCCAGGCCCTGGAGAAACTGGCCGAGACCATGGTGCCAGGCGCCGCCGCCGCCGGGGTTGCGCACTTCATCGACCATCAACTGGGCGTCGATCCCGACGACTGCATGCTCATCGCCAAGTACTTTCCAGTGCCGCAGCCTTTTACGACGTGGTACCAGCGCGGGCTCGCGGCCGCCGAACGCTTTGCGTCAGGCAAGCTGAACAAGAAGCTGGTCGCGCTGTCGGCAAGCCAGTTGCATCAACTGGTCGGCGAGATGGGGCGGCCAGGCACCAAGGTCGGGGACTTCGATCTGTCCCTGTTCTATCTCTGCCTGCGTTCCGATGCCGTCGATGTCGTGTACGGCACACCCAAGGGCTTTGAAAGACTGGAAGTTCCCTACATGGCCCACATCATGCCGCCGGAGGGATGGAATGGCTAAGGCAATGGAAAAAGTCGATGTCGTGATCGTCGGCTCCGGCGCCGCCGGCAGCGTGTTCGCGGCGGTGCTGGCCGAGGCCGGCAAGAAGGTGCTGGTGCTGGAACGCGGCACGGCACGCAAGCTGACCGATCTTTACAGCTCGCAGATCTGGGCGCGCCGCCTCAAGTGGGGTGCGTCGACCCTCGTGGAAGCGGGACCGGACTCGATCTGGTACGGCTTCAATGCCGGCCACGGCTTTGGCGGCGCCGCCATCCACCACTACGGTGTCTGGCCACGCTACCACCCCGAGGACTTCGAGCTCATGAGCCGGTACGGTCGCGGGCTCGACTGGCCGTTCGGCTATGACGAACTGCGTCCGTATTACGACCAGGTGCAGACCGATGTCGGCATGTCCGGCGACGCCAGGAAGGAAGTGTGGCGTCCCGCCGGGGCTGACTATCCGTTGCCGCCGGTGCTGGTGAGCAAGCATGGCCAGGTGCTGGCCCGAGGATTCGAGAAGCTCGGCAAGCGCGTCGCGCCGATTCCGATGGCGGTGCTGTCGCAGCCCTACGACGGCCGGCCAGGATGCATCTGGGACGGCTGGTGCGATGCGGGCTGTCCGACCGGCGCGCTGGCCAATCCGCTGGTGGTCTACCTGCCGCGCGCACAAAAAGCAGGCGCGCGCCTGCAGGCCGATGCGCATGTCACCCGCGTGCTCACCGACGGCACGGGCAAGCGTGCCACCGGCGTCGAGTACATAAACGCCAAGGGTGAAAAGGTGGTGCAACCGGCGAATGCGGTGGTGCTGTGCGCCTTTACCGTCGAGAACGCGCGCATCCTGCTCAATTCGGCCAACGACCGGCACCCGCGCGGGCTGGCCAATCGCAGCGATACGGTGGGACGCTACCTCATGTGCCATCCGGCTGTCTCGATCTCCGGCATGTTCGACGAGGAGATGGAGAACCACCTGGGCACCACGGGCGGCCAGTTGCTGTGCCAGGATGCCTTCGACAAGACCAGCGATCCTGGCGGCGCCTTCGGCAGCCGGCAGTGGGAAATCGGCCTGGCGCTCAAGACCAACGACCTGCTGGGCATTGCCATGACGCGGCCGGACATCTACGGCGAGGCCCTGCACAAGTTCATGCGGGAGGGTGCCCGCCACATGGGCTCGATGGTGGGTGTCTGCGAGGACGAGCCGCTGCGGGAAAACCGCATTGAACTGGCCGGCGAGAAGGACAAGTATGGGGCAGCCAAGGCCCGCGTGGTGTACAAGATCAGCGGCGAGGGCATGAAACTCTGGCGCACGGCGGCCAAGGAAGGCGTCGACTTGTTCAAGGCCGCCGGCGCCCGCGAGGCCTGGCCCAGCCCGCCTGGCGGCCAGCACATCATGGGCGGCACGATCATGGGCAAGGATCCCGGCAAATCGGTGCTGAATGGCGCCGGGCAGGCCCACGAGGTTTCGAACCTCTTCGTCGGCGGCCCGAGCGTGTTTCCCACCAGTTCGAGCGTGAACTCGACCTTCA
The DNA here is from genome assembly GCA_016704145.1 of Rhodocyclaceae bacterium. Classification (GTDB taxonomy): domain Bacteria; phylum Pseudomonadota; class Gammaproteobacteria; order Burkholderiales; family Rhodocyclaceae; genus Fen-999. The sequence continues at coordinate 14,660 of JADJAS010000006.1, forward strand.
CCGCCCATGCCATGGCCATGAAGTCGGCCAGGTTCATGATCGAGCATTGGGGAAAGCTGTGACGGCAGGGCCTGGCCATGGCCGGATCAGCGACAGCAGCAGTCAAAACTACTTACAGGAGACAACACCATGAACATCTTGAAGTCCACATGCGCGGCACTGGTGCTCGGCACCCTGGCCGTGTCTTCCGTGACGCCGGCCAGCGCCCAGCCGGCCAAGCGGCCGAACATCCTGCTCATCGTCGCCGACGACCTCGGCTACAACGACATCGGTCCCTTTGGTTCCGAGATCAGCACGCCCAACCTCGACCGCCTGGCCAACGATGGCGTGCGCCTGACCAGCCACTACACGACGCCCTTCTGCTCGCCGACCCGGTCGATCCTGATGTCGGGCACGGACAACCATCTGGCCGGCTTTGGCGACATGGCGGAACTCATGACCAAGGATGTCCGCGGCAAGCCGGGCTACGAAGGGCGCCTGAACGATCGCGTCGTAGCGCTGCCGCAGGTGCTTCACGATGCGGGCTACCGCACGCTGATGGCCGGCAAGTGGCACCTCGGCAACAATGAAGACATCAACGGCCGCGGCTTCGACCGCTCCTTCGCCCAGATGTCCGGCGGCGCCAGCCACTGGGGCGACCAGTTGGGCATCGTCGCCTTCGATCCGGCCAAGCCGCCCCGCGCCGACTACCGCGAGGATGGCAAGTCGATCACCCTGCCGAAGGACTTCTATTCGTCCGACGCCTATGCCAGCAAGATGATCGAGTACCTGGAGCAGACCAAGGGCAGCGGCAAGCCTTTCTTCGCCTATCTCGCCTTCACGGCGCCGCACTGGCCGCTGGCGGCCCCCGAGGAGGACATCAGGAAGTACGAGAACCGCTACAACGGCGGCTACGACGCCCTCACCAAGGATCGCCTGGCCGGCATGAAAGCCAAGGGGCTCGTCACAAGCGACACGACGCTCTACGCCGGTCATTCGTACTGGCCGAAGTGGAACACGCTGCCGCCGGAACAACAACGCTCGGAAGCGCGGCGGATGGCCGTCTATGCCGCGATGGTCGACCGCATGGACCGGCAGATCGGTCGGGTGCTCGCCTACCTCGAACAGCAGGGCGAACTCGACAATACCTTCGTCTTCTTCATGTCCGACAACGGCGCCGACGGCAACTCGGTTTATGACGTCGAGCGGAATCGCGAATGGATCCACGGCAGCATGGACAACAGCACCGACAACATCGGCCGCCCCGGTTCATTCATCGAGTACGGCCCCGGTTGGGCCCAGGCCGGCATGACGCCGTTCCGCATGTACAAGTCGTTCATGTACGAAGGCGGCATCTCGGTGCCGGCCATCGTCTGGGCTCCGAAGCTCGGCATCGGCAAGGACATCAAGCGGGCCGTGACGCATGTCAGGGACATGGCGCCCACGTTTTACGAACTGGCCGGCGCCAAGCATCCCGGCACGGAGTACCGGGGCAAGCCAGCGCTGCCCGTGACCGGCAAGTCGATGCTCGGCTACCTGACCGGCAAGCAGGCTTTCGTCCATGACGCGAATGAAGCCATCGGCTGGGAACTCGGCGGACGCAAGGCCTTGCGCAAGGGCGACTGGAAGATCGTCTATTCCAACAAGCCGTGGGGCACGGGCGAATGGGAGTTATACAACCTGGCCAATGACCGGGCGGAAACCAACAACCTCTCTGCCAAGAACCCGGACAAGCTCAAGGAACTGGTCGCCGAGTGGCCGAAGTACGTGGCCGATAACGGCGTGATCGAAATCGAGAATCTCGCCGCTCGACCCGGCTACAGCAATGCCGGCAAGTACTACGAGGACTTGAAGCTCGAGGCGGCGTCCAAACCCAAGGCCGCCAGGTAAGCCCGGCGCCACCGACGCGCGGTCGGTACCCGAAGTGCCGGCCGCGCGTTTTTTTCCGCTATGCTTGGCCGATGAATTCCAATATCTTCAGTCGCGCCCGCCGGCGCACGGCGATACTGACGGCCATGCTGATTGCCATCGTCGCGGCGCTCGGCTTCGCGGCCGGCGGATTCGCCCAGGCGGGAGATGCTGGCACTGTTCCGAAGCATGTCGGCGCCGCCGCCTGCGCCGAATGCCACCCGCGGCAGACCGAGCAATGGCGCGGCTCGCATCACGCACTGGCAATGCAGGAAGCCAAGGAACAAACGGTACTCGGCGATTTCAGCGGCATCCGCTTCACCCACGGCGGGGTCGCATCGCGATTCTTCCGACGCGACAACAGGTTCTTCGTCAATACGGACGGCCCCGACGGCCATCTCGCCGATTTCGAGATCAAATTCACCTTCGGGGTCCATCCCTTGCAGCAATACCTGATCGAATTGCCGGGGGAACGCCTGCAGGCGCTCTCGATCGTCTGGGACACGCGCCCCAGGGCGGAGGGCGGCCAACGCTGGTACCACCTTTATCCCGGGGAACGCATCAAGGCCGGCGATCCCTTGCACTGGACGGCGCGCAGCCAGAACTGGAACTACATGTGCGCGGCCTGTCATTCGACCGACCTGCGCAAGAACTACGATGCGGCGGCCGACACCTTTGCCACGCGCTGGTCCGACATCAACGTCGCTTGCGAGGCATGCCATGGCCCGGGCTCAGCGCACGTCCAATGGGGGCGCCAGGCCCCGGCGAGCCACGCCGCCACGCCCGACAAGGGCCTGGTGAAACCGTCCAGCGTCGACGCCAATCGGCGCTGGGTGTTCGCGCCCGGCGACAGGATTGCGCATCGGACCGGCGCGACGGCGCCCGGCGGCGTCCTGGACGCCTGCTTCGCCTGCCATGCGCGGCGACGCCAGATCGTCGAACCACCGATTCCCGGCGCCGCGTTCCTGGATAATTACGCGCCCACCCTGCTCGAAGCCGGCGCCTATCATGCCGATGGCCAGATCGACGGCGAGGTCTACGAGTATGGCTCCTTCGCGCAAAGCAAGATGCATCGAGCCGGGGTCGTCTGCGGCGATTGCCATGACCCGCACAGCCTGCGTCCCAAGGCATCGGGCAACGCCCTTTGCGCACAATGCCACCGCCCCGATGCATTCGATGTCGAATCACATCACGGCCACAAGGCAGGCTCGGCCGGCAGCCTCTGCATCGACTGCCATATGCCACAAAAGACCTACATGGGTGTCGATCGGCGACGCGACCACGGTTTTCGCGTCCCACGTCCCGACATGTCCGTGACGCATGGCCTGCCCAATGCCTGCGGCCGATGTCACGACAACCGATCCGCCCAATGGGCGGCGCAAGCGGTGGCGCGTTGGCGCGGCAAGGCCCGGCCACCGGCGCTGGCCACGGCGGCTTTCTCGGCGGCCAGGGCGCAAGCCGCGAAAGCCGGTCGCCTGTTGGCCGCGGTGGCGCAGGACGGGACCGAACCGGCCATCGTTCGGGCCACGGCGCTGCGTTCGCTGCCGGCATCGCCGACGGCGGCGGCGCGCGCCAGTATCGGCGCCGGCCTGGATGACGCCGATGCCCTGGTTCGGGCGGCCGCAGCCTCGGCTGCCGCGCGCCTCGATCCACGCGAACAGGCCAGAACGGTCGGCCCCTTGCTGCTCGACCCCGTGCGGCTGGTTCGCATCGAAGCCGCGCGAACGCTTGCCGGCGTGCCGGACGCCGGATTGGCGCCGGAACATCGCACCGCGCGACGTTCCGCCACGGATGAATTGATCGCCGCGGAACTGGCCGCCGCTGAGCGTCCCGAAAGCCACCTCAATCTCGCCGACATTCTTGGCCGCATGGGCCGGTCGGAGGATGCCGAGAACGAACTCCGGCAAGCCATGCGCCTCGATCCCCGCTTCGTGCCCGCCCGCGTCAACCTGGCCGATCTCTACCGCGCGACGCGGCGGGAAGCGGAGGCGGAAACCCTCCTGCGGGAAGCCATCGCCATCGAGCCGAAGTCGGCCGAGGCTTACCATGCCCTCGGTCTGCTCAAGGTACGCACGGGCGATCGACCGGGCGCCCTGGCGGCGCTGGCCAAGGCCGCGGCCCTGGCGCCCGCCGTGCCGCGCTATGCCTACGTTCATGGCGTGGCGCTGCACGACTCGGGATCGGTCGGCCAGGCCATGACGATTCTGGACCAGGCCCATCGGCGCTTCCCGGCCGATCAGGACATTCTCGTGGCGCTGGCGATGTTCGAACATCAACGCGGCCGGCGGACCATCGCGCTCGACTACGTCGACCGGCTGACGCGCCTCGACCCCGAGAGCGCCCGAATCAAGGCGCTGCGCCAGCGAATCGACGCTCCCGGCCGCTGACGCGCCGATCACCCGCATGCTTCGCCCAATTGGCGGCATCAGGGCCATGGTTGATTGTTGCGCGCGGACGAGGTAGCCTTTTGCGCAATATCAAAGCCCGCCGAGGGGGCTGATGTCTTCGAGCGGGTAGCTTGACGAGGAGGGGGATCATGAACATCGCGTCACTGTCGGCGGCTCGAAGGCTTGCGCATTGTCGCCCGTTCCGTACCGATGATCTCGATGCCGCGCGCGCTCATATTTCGGCGCTGTTCAAGCCGCACGAACTCACGGTCGTCGGGCGGCGGCAGAAACTGGACGTCTGCATCGGCGGCGGCGGCATCGATGCCATTTCGCTCCTCTACCATCGCCATGGCGCGCATGTCCGCGTCAAGCCGGGCCGGCTGGAGCGTTTCTACCTGCTGCAGATTCCCCTGCGCGGTCGCGCGCACGGTCGCGTCGGCAACCACGACGTGCTGTGCGGCCCGGGTCAGGGAATGATGATCTCGCCGTGCCTCGACGTCGAGATGGAATTCGCGCAAGGCTGCGAACAATTGATCCTGCGCATCGACGCGGACTGCCTCGAACGCCACATCAGCCGGCAGGTCGAGCCGGCCTCCCGGCCGACGCTGGCATTCGCGCCACAGGTGGATCTGTCGGGCAGGACGGGAAACCGGATTCTGGCCTTGCTGGACTACCTCGCCGCCGTCATCCATTCGCACCACGAGGAAGATGATTGTCCCGGGAGCACCCGCGCCGCGATCGCCTCGCTGGTGCTGAATACCCTGGTCGACTCCCTCGATCACAACCGTCGCGACGCGATGCAAGATGCCGACGAAACGCCAAAGCCGCGTCATCTGAAGCGAGCGATGCAATACATGGTCGACCACTTGTGCAGTCCCGTCTCGCCCGAGGATGTCGCGCACGCCATCAACATCAGTCCGCGCAGCCTCTACGGCAGCTTCCAGCAGTATCTGGACACCACGCCGATGCGCCACTTGAAGGATCTGCGTCTCGACAAGGCACGCGAGCGCCTGCTGGCCGCCGATCCGGAAAACGACTCGGTCACCGCCGTGGCCCTGGAGTTCTGCTTCCAGCATTTCGGCCATTTTTCCGCCACCTACAAGGCCAGGTTCGGCGAACTGCCAAGCGACACGCTGAGCAAGCGCGGGCGTTTCGATCACGGACACGGCATCATTCTCCCGGACGTCTCATCGCGCGCCGGGCCTCGACAATAGACACGCCGTGTCGGCGTGCCGCCGCGACTGACTCTGACCGCCGCGCCCTACTCGATGATGCCGCCGCCCAGGCAGACCAGCGACTCGTAGACCACCACCGACTGCCCGGGCGTCACCGCCCACTGCGGCGCGGCGAAGGCGATCTCGCAACAATTCGCGTCGACGCTTTCCACCTCGCAGGCGGCGTCGGGTTGCCGGTAGCGCGTCTTGGCCGCGTATACCCAGTGGGTATGCGGTTGCTCGCCCGATATCCATGACAGTTGGCGGGCGACCAGGCGGTCGCGCATCAGGGCCGGATGTGCGTGCCCTTGCACGACGTAGAGAATGTTCTTCGCCATGTCCTTGGCACAGACGAACCACGGTTCTTCCGGCGCGCCCTTGACACCACCAATGCCCAGGCCCTCGCGCTGGCCGAGCGTGTAGTACATCAACCCTTGGTGTTTGCCAACGACACGATCCGAATCGAGCGCGCGAATTTCTCCGGGGTGTTTTGGAATGTAACGGGCGAGGAATTCGCGGAACGGCCGCTCGCCGATGAAACAGATCCCGGTCGAATCCTTCTTGGCGTGATTCGGCAGGCCGGCTTCCCCGGCGATCCTGCGCACATCGCGCTTGTAGAGATGGCCAACCGGGAACAAGGTCTTCGACAGTTGCGCCTGATTCAGGCGGTAGAGGAAATAGCTCTGATCCTTGGTGCCGTCCTCGGCCTTCATCAACTGGAACTTGCCGATGAATTCGCGCACCCGTGCGTAGTGGCCGGTGGCGATCAGGTCGGCGCCCAGCTTGAGCGCGTGGTCGAGAAAGGCCGTGAACTTGATCTCCGAGTTGCACAGCACATCGGGATTGGGCGTGCGGCCGGCCTGATACTCGCGCAGGAAATCGGCGAACACGCGGTCCTTGTACTCCGCCGAAAAGTTCACCACCTCGAGGTCGATGCCGATCACGTCCGCCGCGGCCGCCGCGTCGATCAGGTCCTGGCGCGAGGAGCAGTACTCCTCCGTATCGTCGTCCTCCCAGTTCTTCATGAACAGGCCGGCAACATCGTGGCCGGCGCGCTTGAGCAGCAGGGCGGCGACTGAGGAATCGACACCGCCGGACATGCCGACAATGATCTTAGCCATGGTGACGAATCAACTCCAAGGAATAACGCCGGCCGGCCAGATAGTCCTGCACGCACTGCCAGATCAGCGGGCTGCGATGACTGACTTTCGACGCCTCGATTTCCCCGGGCGTCAGCCACAGCGCCCTGACGATGCCGGCATCGAGCGCCCGTCCTGTTTCCTCCTCGCCCAGTTCGCCGGCAAAGGCGAAACGCAGGTAGGTGATGTCGCTCCGGGGCCGGGGCCATTGGTAAACCCCCACCAGCGCGGTCGGGCGGAAATGCCAGGCGGTTTCCTCCAGCGCTTCGCGCGCGCATGCCTCCACCAGCGATTCGCCGGGATCGAGATGGCCGGCGGGCTGATTGAAGCGCAAGCCATCCTCGGTCTCTTCCTCGATCAGCAGAAATCGTCCCGCCCGCTCGATCACGGCGGCGACAGTGACATTGGGTTTCCAGGCTCTATCGTTCATGACGCGATTTTACCGAGCCAATTCCGATAAAATCTGCATTTTGCTGGAGACTCCGATCATGTCCATGGCCGACCGCGACGGCTTCATCTGGTACGACGGCAAGCTCGTGCCCTGGCGCGATGCCACCACCCACGTGCTGACCCACTCCCTTCATTACGGCCTGGCCGTCTTCGAGGGCGTGCGCGCCTACAAGACCGTCGATGGCACGGCGATCTTCCGGCTCAAGGAGCACACCGACCGGCTGTTCAACTCGGCGCACATCTACCGCATGGCCATGCCCTGGGATCGCGCCACGCTGATGGAAGCACAGAAGGAAGTCGTGCGCGCCAACAAGCTGGAATCCTGCTACCTGCGGCCGATCGCCTTCTACGGTTCCGAGAAGATGGGCGTGTCGCCCAAGGGCGCCAAGACCCACGTCGCCATCGCCGCGTGGCCCTGGGGCGCCTATCTCGGCGAGGAAGGCATGGAGAAAGGCATCCGCGTCAAGACCTCCAGCCACGCCCGCCACCACGTCAATGTCTCGATGTGCCGGGCGAAATATTCCGGCACCTATGCCAATTCGATCCTGGCCAACATGGAGGCGGTCGAGCACGGCTACGACGAGGCACTGCTGCTCGACGTCGATGGCTTCGTCGCCGAGGGTGCGGGCGAAAATCTGTTCGTCGTCAAGGACGGCCAGATCTACGAACCCGAGATCGCCTCGGCACTGATCGGGATTACCCGCGCCTCGGTGCACGCGCTGGCCAGGGAACTCGGCTACTCGGTGATTGCCAAGCGGCTGACGCGCGACGACCTCTATATCGCCGACGAGGCCTTCTTCACCGGCACGGCCGCCGAGGTGACACCGATCCGCGAACTCGACGGCCGCCAGATCGGCGAAGGACGGCGCGGCCCGATTACCACGAAAATCCAGAGCCTGTTCTTCGATGTGGTCAACGGCAAGGTGCCGGCCCATGCCGACTGGCTCGCCAGGGTCTGAGGACACAACGATGGCCGAAATCAACGAAACCGTCCGCGAAGTCGCCGTCACGGCGCACGACCTGCCGCTGCACTGTCCCCGTCCGGGCGCGCCGCTGTGGGCGCGGCATCCCCGCGTCTTCCTCGACGTACTGAAAAGCGACGAAGCCCTCTGCCCGTACTGCGGCACCAAGTACCGCTTCACCGGCGAAAAGCCCAAGGGTCACCACTGAGGGGCATCATCGACAAGCTGCTGGTCGTTGCGCCGTCCTGGATCGGCGACACCATCATGATGCAGCCGCTGCTCATGCGGCTGCGCCGGCAGCGGCCCGACGCCGAGATTCACGTGCTGGCGCCGGCCTGGAGCGCGCCGCTGCTGGCGCGCATGCCCGAGGTCGCGGCCGTCATCGAAAACCCCTTCGCTCACGGTCAGTTCGACTGGACTGGCCGCAAGGCCCTGGGCTGGCGTCTCGCGAGGACTGACTTTGCGCAAGCCTACGTGCTGCCGAATTCATGGAAGTCGGCGCTGGTGCCCTTCTTCGCGCGGATTCCGAAGCGCACCGGCTATCACGGCGAAGCGCGCTACTTCCTGCTCAACGACCGTCACCGTTTCGACGCGACGACCCTGCCACGACTGGTCGACCGCTATGCGGCGCTGGCCGGGCCGCCCGATGGCCCGACGCCGAATCCCCGGCTGACCTCGACGCCGAACCAGCAGCACGCCGCGCGTGCCGCGCTCGGCCTGCCGCTGGACGTCGCGCCGATCGTCTTCTGTCCAGGCGCCGAGTACGGCCCGGCCAAGCGCTGGCCGGCGCGACACTTCGCGGCGCTGGCGCGCAAAGTCAGCCGTGGCGACGCGCCGTTCACGGGGCCGATTTGGGCGGTCGGCGGACCCGGGGATGCGGCAACAGGCGCCGAAATCGAGCGGCTGTCGGAAGGGACGGTGCAAAACCTTTGCGGCCGGACGACGCTCGAACAGGTGATCGACCTGATCGCCGGCGCACGCGCCGTGGTCAGCAACGATTCCGGGCTGATGCACGTCGCCGCCGCGCTCGACCGGCCACTGGTGGCGCTCTACGGCTCGTCCAGCCCAACCTATACCCCACCGCTGTCGCCGCGTGCGAGAATAGTCTCGCTCAAGCTCGAATGCAGCCCCTGCTTCAAGCGGGAATGTCCGCTCGGGCACTTGAACTGTCTCAACGAACTGCCACCGGACCAGGTGTTCGCGGTCCTCGTAAACGATGCCTGACAAGCTGATCTTCCCCACGCCCCAGGATGCCGAGGCCGCGTTCTACGACGCCATCGAGCACGGTAACCTCGAGCAGCTGATGCTGGTCTGGGCCGAGGACGAGGAAATCGTCTGCGTGCACCCCGGCGGCCCGCGCCTGACCGGCTACGCCGCCATCCGCGATGTCTGGCGGCGCATCTTCGAGGGTGGCGTCAAGTTCCGCATCCGCCTTGCCGACGGCACCGCCGTGCAAACACCGTTCAGCGCCGTGCACACGGTCATCGAGCATGTCTCGGTGCGCGACGACGAATCGCAGCGCGCGCCGGTGGTCGCCACCAACGTCTTCGTGCGCGGCGCACTCGGCTGGCGCCTGGTGCTGCACCATGCCTCGCCGGCACCGCCGGAAACCCTCGCCGAAGCACCCAAGATCCTGCACTAGTTTTCACGCATTCCTTCCGGAGCCCCGCCATGCCCCACATCGCCCCCGAAATCTTCAAGGCCTACGACATCCGCGGCATCGTGGACAAGTCGCTCACCGTCGACGCGGTACGCACCATCGGCCAGGCCCTCGGCTCGGAAGCACGCGACCGCGGCGTCAGAACCATCGCCGTCGGCCGCGACGGCCGCCTCTCCGGCCCGGCGCTGGCCGCGGCGCTGGCCGAGGGCATCAACGCCGCCGGCGTCGACGTGGTCGACATCGGCTGCGTGCCGACGCCGGTCACCTACTTCGCCGCCTTTGAGCTTGGCACCGAGAGTTGCGTCTCCGTCACCGGCAGCCACAACCCGCCCGACTACAACGGCCTGAAAATGGTACTCGGCGGCCAGACGCTGTTCGGCCCGCTGATCCAGGATCTGCGCAAGCGCATCGAGGACGGCCGGCTGGCGACGGGCAAGGGCAAGCTGCGCCGGGCCGACGTCCGCGAGGCCTATCTCAAGCGCATCGTCGGCGATGTCAAGCTCGCCCGGCCCATGAAGATCGTCGTCGACTGCGGCAACGGCGTCGCCGGCGGCTTCGCGCCCGAGTTGTTCCGGCGCATGGGCTGCGAGGTGATCGAGCTGTTCTGTAAAGTCGATGGCAACTTTCCGAATCACCATCCCGATCCGTCCAAGCCCGAGAACCTCAAGGACATCATCCGCGTGCTCAAGGAAACCGACGTCGAGCTGGGCCTCGCCTTCGACGGCGACGGCGACCGCCTGGGCGTGGTCACCAAGGACGGCGAGATCATCTATCCCGATCGCCTGCTGATGCTCTTTGCCGCCGACGTGCTGGCGCGCAACCCCGGCGCGCAGATCATCTTCGATGTCAAGTGCTCGCGCTGGGTCGCCGAATCCGTGCGCCACCAGGGCGGCCGGCCCCTGATGCTGAATACCGGCCATGCCTTCGTCAAAGCCAAGCTCAAGGAAACCGGCGCGCCGCTGGCCGGCGAAATGAGCGGCCATATCTTCTTCAAGGAACGCTGGTACGGCTTCGACGACGCTCTTTACGCCGGCGCCCGCCTGCTGGAGATCGTCAGCCGCTGGTCGCCGGCACAGGGGGGCGCCAACTGGCCGCTCAAGCACTTGCCCAACGCCATCTCGACACCCGAGCTGAACATCAGGATGAGCGAGGGCGAGCCGCACGCGCTGATCGCCAGGCTGCAGCGGGAAGGCAAGTTTCCCGGCGCCCGCGAGCTGATCACCATCGACGGCGTGCGCGCCGAATATACCGACGGCTTCGGCCTCGCCCGCGCGTCAAACACCACGCCGGTCGTCGTGCTGCGCTTCGAAGCCGACAACCAGGCCGCGCTGCAACGCATTCAGGCCGAGTTCAAGGCCGCCATCGAGGTATGCTGGCCCGGCCTGCACGTCGCCTACGACGGCGGGCATTGAACCGGCGGGGCGTCGCTCGCGGCAAACGGTTTGAAAACTTGTGTACTCATGACGATGCGCTGTTCGCATCGGTGATACGCTGCCGCGACACGATGTGCCGGGGGAAATGCCAATGTTTTGTGGCGAGTGGAAACGACAGGTTCGGCAGCTGACCGAACAATTGACGAAAGCCAATGCCAGGGCCACGGCTGCCGAGCAGGAACTGGCGCTGGCGCACCAAGCCGCGCGGGAAGCGGCAGCCCGGGCCGACGGCATGCGCGCCGACCTCGATCACTGCGAACGCCTCTACCAGACCTTGCGCGCCTTCGGCGACTCGTTCCTCGACATTCAGCGCTCCCAGGTTTTCGTGGCCGGCGCCATGGAAAACGAAAAGCACAACGCCGCCGAAGCCGCCGCCGCCTCGAGCGCCAACCACGACGCCATGCTGGCGATCGCGGAAAGTCTTCGCACCATGGCCAACGACAGCGCGGCGATGGCCAGACACGTCGATTCGCTGACCTCGCGAACCACCCAGATCGGCGGCATCGTCCGCCTGATCAAGGAAATCGCCGACCAGACCAACCTGCTGGCCTTGAACGCGGCGATCGAAGCCGCCCGCGCTGGCGATCAGGGGCGCGGCTTCGCCGTGGTCGCCGACGAAGTACGCAAACTCGCCGAGCGAACCGCCAACGCCACGGCCGAAATCTCGACGCTGGTGTCCTCGATCCAGGGGGAAACGGAACAAGCCAGAAAGCAGATGGAACTCTGGACCGACCGCTCGGCCAGTTTCGGCGAGGAAGGTCAGTCCGCCAAGGAGCGCATGCAAGCGTTGCTCGACTTGTCGACGCGCATGGAGCTGACCATCGAGACATCGGCGCTACGCAGTTTCGTCGAAGTCGCCAAAATCGACCACCTCGTGTACAAGTTCGAGCTCTACAAGGTCTTCATGCGCCAGTCGGACAAGACGGTGGCCGATTTCGCCGACCACACGCAATGCCGCCTCGGCAAGTGGTACTACCAAGGCAACGGCAAGGCGCTCTATTCCAGCCTGCCCGGCTACCGCGAGATGGAGACGCCGCACCAGCGCTTTCACGACGCCGGGCTGGCGGCCATGCGGGCCCACCAAGACGGCAACTGGACCGAAACCTTTGCCCAGATCGAGGCACTCGAGGCCGCCAGCCTCGACGTGCTCGCCGCCCTGGAGCGCATTGCCGCGAGCGGCGCCGCGACCACGCCCTGAGCCCGCGATGTTGCGTCGAGCGGCGTCCGCCCGCCGGCGCTTTGCAGTGGATCAAGTACTTGCCGCCGTTACCGGTCTATGCTGTAAATAGAAGATTGCGCGTGGATGCAATACAACGGGAGGCAAGAGGACAACATGGCAACGACGTCGGTCGATCATCAGAATTCTTTCATCGTCTCGGCCATTCGCCAGATCGATAGCGCGGTCACCGCGCAAATGCGCTGGGTCGCGGATTTCAACAAGTCCTTGATCTGCGGCACGCCGCTGGACCCGAGTGTCTTGGCGGCGGACGGTTATCGAAGCTGCGCTTTCGGCCAGTGGCTGTACGCGGAACGGCCAAGGGAATGGGATGAGTGGCGCGCCGAGTTCGATCACATCGAAACGTTGCATCGGTCGATGCACGCCAACGCCCGCGCCCTGATCGAGGAAAAATCGGGCGGGGCGATCGCACCCACCAATTATGATAGATTCATGGAAGCGTCGCTGCGTTTCCGCTTTGCCATGCGCGCCCTGTCGTTCCGCCTGATCGATGAGATCTGCCTGATCGATCAATTGACCGGCGTCTGGAACCGCAGTTCGATGTTCAAGCGACTCAACGAGGAGCAGGACCGCATGCTGCGCAGCCACCAGTCCTGTTCGATCTGCATGATGGATCTGGATCACTTCAAGCACATCAACGATACGCACGGCCACATCGCCGGCGACAAGGTTCTGCAAGCGGTCATGGAGATCGCCAGCCGCCGTCTGCGCGCCTACGACGCCATTTTCCGCTACGGCGGCGAGGAGTTTCTGTTCTGCCTACCCAATGCCGACACCGGCATCGCGGTCGAGGCGATGGAAAGGCTGCGGCAAAAGATCGCCGACACCGACATCATCCTCAAGGACGGCGCCACCGTGCGGGTAACCGCCTCGTTCGGCGTCGCGCCGCTGTCGGCGGCGCAGCCCCTGGAAACCAGCATGGAGGAAGCGGACCGGGCGCTATTCTGCGCCAAGGCCAACGGCCGCAACCGCGTCTGCCGCTCGGATACTCCGTAGCCCGCGCGATCGCTCGCGGACCGGTTCGAGCAGTAAGCGGTCGTTATCGCATCACTTGCCCAGCCACATGGCCAACTGGTCGAAGAAGACCACGTAGAGCGCAATCGGTAGCGGCAATCCCAGCAGCGTGCCCAGCGCGTAATGGTAGAAGCGGATGCCCGACAGGGCCAGCGCACCGTTCAGCGCCGGCAAGGTCTGGAACAGCATGCGCAGCGTCACCACGCTGCGCAGCGGCGCCGTGTCGAGCTGGCGGAATATCCGCAACGCCAGCGGATTCTTCAGGCGGCGCAGCGCATCGCCGCCCAGCAGGCGGATCACGAGAAATGTGACCACGCACGATACGCAGGCCGCCGCGTAGGTGGCCAGCCCGCCCAGCGGCACACCGAACACATAGACCGCCGACGCCAGGAATACCCAGCCGGGAATCAGCAGCAGGTTGCCCAGCGAAAACAGCACGACGAAGAACACCACCCCGCCCAACGGATGGCCGGCAATGCTTCGCTGCAAGGTCGCCAGCTCGAACTGCTCGCCCAGCCCGCCGAGCCGGAAAGCGAGCAGCAGCACCGCAACGAACGCCACCACCGCCAGCAGGCGTCCGTAGGTTTTGATCCAGACCTGGGCTGGGACAAACTGGATCACGACAACATCCCTCCTTGGCATTCCGACCCGCGAAGGGGCGGACACGCGGATTAGTCGGAGATGAGGCGGGAAAGCTTACACCGGTGGCCGCCGTAGCCTGGCGTACCGCCACGGCTGACTTTTCAGGGGATGTCTCAGTTCGACCCTGAAGAGCCAGTCATGATTTCTGGCTCACCGTCGGCAGTGCAGCGATCCCGGCCGTCGTTCGAGCGCCGACTTTCGTCAGGCAGCGACAAACCCCGGCAACTTCGCAGCCTTGGCATCGAAGGTCGCGGTTGCCCGGCATCCAAGCCGTCGGTTTTTGGCACCGATCAGACAGTCGGCGAAATCGACCGCCGCATCTTTCCATGTGAAAAGCGCTTCCTCGATAGCCGGCTCATCCTCGAATTGGACATCGGCAGTGTCGAGCAGGCCGGAGATAGTTTCGATAATCTGGCTCTTCGACAGACCGTAGCGGCTGCGCAACACCCATTCGGTTTCCAGAAGCACCAACTGGCCGATGAAAACGCGACGTCCCGCCGCGACTTCGCGCTTGATCAGCTTGTGTGCCTTCTCGAACTGAGCCTCGTCGTCCCTCACCAAAAAACGGACGAGAACATTGGTATCGACCCCCAGCATCACCGCGACAACTGCTCGACCGGAACAGGCTTCCGCCCCTTTTTGTGCAATACACCCGCCAGAGAGGTGATGCTTTTGCTCTTCACCCGCATGACGACGGTGGCATCCGGCATCAGCGTGAACGTCATCCGGTCTCCGGCCTTCATGGAGAGGCTATCCCGAATTTCCTTGGGAATGGTTGTTTGACCTTTGCTGGTCAGCGTGGATTCGCTCGACATTTCAATCCCCCTCAATCCTTACGATCATGATTTTAGTAAGGCCACGAATTGTTGGCAACATGCTGATATGAAAAGTCAGCCGTGGCGACACGCCACCTGTAAGGAATTTGCCGGGTCTCCGACCAATCGCTCAGCAGGCTCGCATCCGCGACCTGCGTCGACGCAGATACCACCAACAGAGACAAGGAGACTTACCATGAACAAAACCCTGACCGCCGCTTCCCTCGCCTGTGCCCTGGGCGCCGCCCTGACCATTTCCGCCGCACCTGTCGCCGCTGCCGACAAGATGGCCGACAGCGAGAAGTGCTACGGCGTTGCCCTCAAGGGCAAGAACGATTGCAAGGCAGGCGCCGGCACCACTTGCGCGGGCACGTCGAAGGTCGACCATCAGGCCAACGCCTGGTCGATGGTGCCGAAGGGCACGTGCGAGAAGACGATGTCCAAGACTTCGCCAACCGGCTACGGCCAGATGGCCGAGTTCAAGGCCAAGATGTAAGCGGGCCCATCGAGCCGAGGAGCGCCGACCATGACCCCGACCAACGCAGTCAAGCTGCCGGCCCGGGGCGGGGTCGGCCTCAAACCCGAGCATTTCCGCGCCATCGTCGACACGTGGCCGGACATGGGCTTTTTCGAGGTGCACGCCGAGAACTACATGGTGGCGGGCGGACCCTTCCACCACTACCTGACGCGCATCCGCGAACGCTATCCGCTGTCCATCCACGGCGTCGGCCTCTCGATCGGCGGCGCGGGGCCGCTCGATGAAGCGCATCTCGACCGCCTCGCCGCGCTGCTCGACCGCTACCAGCCCGAATCGTTTTCCGAACACCTCGCCTGGTCCAGCCACGGCAGCGTCTTCCTCAACGACTTGCTGCCGGTGCCCTATCACCGCGCGATGCTGGAACGCGTCTGCGACCATGTCGACCGCGTGCAGTCGCGCCTCAAGCGCACCATGCTGCTGGAGAACCCCGCCACCTACGTCGAGTTCGACAGCTCGACCATGAGCGAAACCGAATTCATCGCCGAAGTGCTGCGCCGCACCGGCTGCGGCCTGCTGCTCGACGTGAACAACGCCCACGTCGCCTGCACCAACCACGGCCACGACCCGCATGCCTACATCCGCGCGCTGCCGCTCGATCGCGTCGGCGAGATCCACCTGGCCGGCTTCGCGCAGGACATCGACGACGCCGGCGATCCACTGCTGATCGACAGCCACGGCTCGCCAGTCGCCCAGGTCGTTTGGGATCTCTACCGGTACACGCTCGGACTCACCGGGCCGGTGGCGACGCTGATCGAGCGCGACAACGACATCCCGGCCTTCGCCATCATCGCCGCCGAGGCGCGGCAGGCCGAAGCCATCATGAAGGGAGTTAATCATGCATGCTGCCTTTGCTGAAGCCCTACTTTCCCCGGAGTCCGACCACCCGCCGGGGCTGCGGACCTGGAACGGTTCCGACCCCGGCCCGCGCTTCGCGGTCTACCGCAACAACCTCGTCGTCTCGCTTGTCGATGCGCTGGCTGACACCTATCCGGTCGTACAGGAGATGGTGGGCGTCGAATTCTTCCGGGCCATGGCGCGCGAATTCGTCCGCCTGCAGCCGCCGTCCTCGCCGGTGCTGGCGCACTACGGTGCCGGCTTCGCCGAGTTCATCGCGGCCTTTCCGCCGGCTGCCAGCCTGCCCTACCTGCCGGACCTGGCGCGGCTGGAAATGATGCGCGTCGAGGTGTATCACGCCGCCGACGATGCCCCCGCCATGCGCGTGCTGCATTCTCGCCACGCCGTCGCCTCGCTGTGGTCCGCGCACCAGGTCGACGACGTCGATGCGGCACTGGCGCAGGTCGATCCGGCGGTCGCCGAAATCGCGCTGGTGCTGCGCAACGGCCTCGACGTGCTGGTCATGCGCATCGGGGAGGTGCCATGAAAGCCGCCGCCCTGCCGAAGCGCGCCATCGCGCTGCTCGACCGCATTCCGCACGGCCTCATCGCGCTGCTCGGCCGCTTCTCCATCGCCGCCGTATTCTGGAAATCGGGCCAGACCAAGGTCGAGGGCCTGGCCATCGACATCGTGAACGGCGAATTCACGCTCGGCCTGCCCCGCCTGTCCGACTCGGTGGTCGGCCTGTTCCGCGACGAATTCCGCCTGCCCGTCATCCCCCCCGAAATCGCCGCGCCGATGGCCGCTTTTGCCGAGCACCTGTTCCCGCTCCTGATCCTGGTCGGCCTGGCGACGCGCTTCTCGGCACTGGCGCTGCTGGTGATGACCGCGACCATCCAGGTCTTCGTCTATCCCGACGCCTATCCGACCCACGGCGTCTGGGCGGCGGTGCTGCTCTATCTCGTCGCCCGGGGGCCGGGCGCGCTGTCGATCGATCACCTGATCACCCGGCGCACCATGGCCGGGCTCGGCGATACGGCCGGCGGGTGATCGATCCTGGCTTGCGTGAAATGCGGTAGCCCCGCCTACTGAGGTGGCGTGCCGCCACGACTGACTTTTCTCAGGACGACGGGCGAAGTTGCGACGGGCACGACAGCAGGCCCTCGCTGATCCACTGCCCGAGCAGGGTCGCGACCGCTGTCGCATCGCCGCCGCCGTTCGCGTCGATCGCCGCGCACAGGTCGGCGAAGCTGCCGCCGTCGGCCAGCGTGCGCAGCGCCAATGCTTCATCCTCGGCGACCGTGCGCCAGCGGATCTCCAGACCCGCGCGCCAGACGATCATGGTGTGGGCATGCCGTTGCGGCTCGTCGGTCTGCGCGTTCTCGTCGGCGTTCAGCGCATGCCAGAGGGCCTCGATGCCCCAGTCCAGCGCCAGCATCCGGAACGATGGGCACAGCGCCAAGCGCAGGCCGGGCCATTGTCCGGAGGGAATGCCGACCAGGTCCTCGAAACGTAGCGGTGTCGCATCGGCGGCATCGAAGGCGCCGCGCATCGCCCAGTCCAGGCGGGCGATGTCGAGCAGCGCCGGGTGCGGCACGATCTCCGGGTTGCCGGCGATGAAGTCGGCGAGCCGGTCGCCGAACCAGCGGATCGAGCGGAAGTGCGAGGGGTGCGCGCTCACGTAGGCGGCGGCCAATTCGCGGAAGCCGTCGTCGCCGAGCGCACGATTGAGCACCGGGTAGTTGTCGGCCAGCGCTTCGCGCAGCCGGCCCCAGTAAGCATTGACATAGACCTCCAGATGGCCGCGCACGTCGTCCTGGAGGCCGTCCGCCGCCGCGTCGGGGCTGCTCGTCACGTGGATCTGGAAGCGTTGTTGAAGTGTGGCGAGCGTATTCATGCGCAAGCCGCCGTGCGTTCCGGCATGCAGGCCGCGGCGGCGATGCGCCGGGCCTGGTCGAGTTCCGCGACCAGCTCGGCCAGCGGCGGGATGTGGTCGTCGCGCTCGATCATGGTCGGCACCCAGCCGATGCGCCGCAGGGTGTAGGCATAGAGGTCCCAGACCAGATCGACGATGGCATGGTCGTGGGTGTCGATGATGTAGTCGCCGTGGTCTTCGTGGCCGGCGAGGTGGATCTGGCGCACCGCCGCGGCCGGCACGGCGTCGATGTAGTCGCGCGGCGCGAAGCCGTGGTTCACGCTGCTGACATAGACGTTGTTCACGTCCAGCAGCAGTTCGCAGCCGCTGCGCTGCACCAGCTCGCCGACGAAATCCCACTCCGCGAATTCGTCGCAATGGAAGCTCACGTAGGTCGAGGCGTTCTCCAGCACCAGCGGGCGGTCGAGGAAATCCTGCACCTGGCCGACCCGCGCGACGAGGTGATCCAGCGCCTGCCGCGTGTAAGGCATGGGCAGCAGGTCGTGCATGTTCATCGAACTCGTGCCGGTCCAGCAGATATGGTCGGAAATCCAGGCCGGCTCGATGCGCCGAGCCAGCGCTTTGACCTGAGCCAGGTAATCCATGTCGAGCGGATCGGCGCTGCCGATCGAAAGCGACACGCCGTGCATCACCATCGGGTAGTCGCGGCGGATGCGGTCGAGGTAATGGAGCGGCTTGCCGCCGTCCACCAGATAGTTCTCGGAAATGATCTCCAGCCAGTCGACGCGCTGCGGCGCGTCGATGAAGTCCTGGTAGTGCGGCGTGCGCAGGCCGAGGCCGAAGCCGTCGAGCCTGCCGTTGGCCGAACGCGCCGGCGCAAGGAGGGTTTGCGATGCGGTCATGTCGGGAATCTCCCTGGCCGTTGCGTTGGCTGGATCGGGCCGCCTACTTGGCGACCGTGCCGCCGGCCGCCTTGCATTCCTTCTCGCTGGCCTTGGTGACCCAGCCCTGGCCCTTGCAGGCGTTCATGCCCTTGCAGTCGTTCTTGGCGCTCTTGCACTCCGAGGTGCCCTTGCAGGCATTGGCGCCGACGCAATGCACGCCGCCTTCGGCGGCATAGACCGGGGCGGTGGCGAGGGCGCCCATGGCGAAGATGGCGGCGGTGGCAGTGGCGAGGGCGATGCCGGTAGTCTTGGTAGTCATGTTGAGTCTCCTGTGGTGGTGAAGGGGTACCCGATCGTTCCGGCGCCGGAGGTTTGCTGCTTCCCGATGCCGGTCAGGTGATGGTTAGTCGGGCATCCCAGCCATTTCTTACATCGCTCGCGAACGAGATGTAAGGTATTGCGCGTTGTCCTCGACTAATGTGGACACCACGACACCCGGGAGTCCGTCATGAATCTGCTGCCCCGCCAGGCCGTGCCGCCGCTCGAAGTCGCCACGCTCGATGGCTCGCCCTTCGTGCTTGGCGTGTCGCCACCCCTGACTTTCGACATGATCGTCTTCTATCGCGGCCTGCACTGCCCGCTGTGCAACCAAGTACCTGGTCGAGCTGGAACGGCTGCTCCCGGACTTCGAGCAGTGCGGCGCGCAGCGCCTGCGCTTCGGCTAATCACGCAGCAGGACCGCGACGGACGGACCGCCGAACATATAACGGGAGAATCTCGATGCGCATTCAACAGCTCCTGCCCACCGCCGCCCTTGGGCGAGCCCTGGGCCGGTGGCTGAGCCGGGAACATCACGTTCATGGCATCTCGCCGCCAACGCCGATCGACGCGCTGGCGGCAACGCTATGCCCCGGCGACGTGTTGCTGGTGGAAGGCCGGACGCGAATCAGCGTCGCCATCAAGTACCTCACGCAGTCCACCTGGTCGCACGCCGCGCTTTATGTGGGCGAACATGCTGAAACCGGCGGTGAGCCACGGGCACCGCACTGCTTCGTCGAGGCCGACATCGTCGAGGGCGTGCGCCTGGTCGGGCTCGGCCACTTTACGGGTCTGCACACTCGCATCTGCCGGCCGGTGGGCCTCACCGACGATGACCGCGACCGCGTGATCGGCTTCGCCCTCGCCAACGTCGGTCATCAGTACGACCTGCGCAACGTAGTGGATCTGATGCGCTATCTCGTTCCAACCCCGCCGGTGCCGCAACGCTGGCGCCGCCGCATGCTGGCGCTGGGCAGCGGCGACCCGACGCGCGCCATCTGTTCCACGCTGATCGCGCGCTGCTTCCAGGAAGTGCGCTATCCCATCCTGCCCTCGATCGAGACCCTGCCGGCGGCGCGCGACGACTGCCCGGATTGCGTCGAGGAGATCCTGCGCGTGCGCCACCACAGCCTGTTCGTGCCGCGCGATTTCGACGTCTCGCCGTACTTCGAGGTCGTCAAGCCGACCCTCGCACTGGGCTTCGACTACCGGCGCCTCCACTGGGCGCCGGAGACAGCGCCGATTCATGGAACAATGCCGGCATTCTCACGTCCGGGGGATGCCAGCACGCCATGACCGCGAACTTCGATTCCGCTTTCCTGACCGAGATGCGCCGTGACCTGCTGCGCTTCGCACGATTGCAACTGCGCGACAACGCGCTGGCCGAGGACACGGTGCAGGAAGCCATCGCCGGCGCGCTGGCCGGCGGCCGCGAGTTCGCCGGCCGTTCGGCGCTGAAGACCTGGGTGTTCGCCATCCTGCGCAACAAGATCGTCGACGCCATCCGCGAGCGCAGCCGCTCGATCAACGTCTCGGCGCTGTCGGTGGACGAGGAGGCGATGGACGAGACCTTCGACGGCTTGTTCAAGCCGAACGCCCACTGGCAGCCGGAGTCGCGCCCGGCCGATTGGGGCGACCCCGAGGCGGCGCTGAACCAGGAACAGTTCTGGGCGGTGTTCGAAACCTGCCTGGAGCACCTGCCGGCCAACACGGCGCGCGTCTTCATGATGCGCGAGTTCCTCGAATTCGATACCGACGAGGTCTGCGCGGAGCTGAAGATCAGTACCAGCAACTGCCACGTCATCCTGCACCGCGCGCGCACCGGCCTGCGGCGTTGCCTAGAGAAAAACTGGTTCGCCAGCGGAGGCGCATCATGCTGACCTGCAAGGAAGTCACCCACCTGCTCTCGGAAGGGCAGGACCGCAAGCTCACGGTGGCGGAGCGCGTGCGCCTGGAGATGCACCTACTGATATGTTCCGGGTGTTCCAACTTCGGCAGGCAGATGAACTTCCTGCGCAGCGCCTGCCGGCGCTACGTCGACCGGCGCTCGCGCGGCCACGACCGCGCGGACTGAACGGAGCGCCGATGCCGGCTTGGAGCCGGTGCGCCGTCTCAGAGCCTGGCTTCGACCCAGCCCTTGACCGAGGCCAGCGCGGCGCCGAGGTTCTCCGGTTGTGTGCCGCCGGCCTGCGCCATGTCGGGCCGGCCGCCGCCCTTGCCGCCGACCTGCTGGGCGACCATGTTCACCAGCTCGCCGGCTTTCACCTTGGAAGTCAGCGTCGGCGTGACGCCGGCGATCAGGCTGACCCGCTTTTGCGTGCCATCGTCGGCGACACTGGCCAGCACGATGGCCGCTTCCTTGAGCTTGTCCTTGAGCTTGTCCATGGTGTCGCGCAAGGCGGCGACATCGGCGCCATCCATGGTCGCAGCGAGAACCTTGATACCGTTGACGTCGATAGCCTGACCGGCGAGGTCGTCGCCCTGCCCCGAGGCGAGCTTGGCCTTCGCCCGCGCCAGCTCCTTCTCCAGCGCGCGCACGTTGTCGAGGATGCCGGTGATGCGTTCGGCCAGCTCGTTGGGCTGCGTCTTCAGCAAGGACGAAACGCCCTGCACGCGGCGCTCCTGCTCCTGCACGTAGCGCAGCGCGTTGTTGCCGGTGATCGCCTCCACGCGGCGCACGCCGGCCGCGACGCCGGCTTCGGCGACGATCTTGAACAGGCCGATGTCGCCGCTGCGGGCTACGTGGGTGCCGCCGCAGAGTTCCTTCGAGGAGCCGATGCCGACCACGCGCACTTCGTCGCCGTACTTCTCGCCGAACAGCATCATCGCGCCGGACTTCTGCGCCTCGGTGATCGCCATGACCCGGCTATCGGTGGCGGCGTTGGCGAGGATTTCGGCATTGACGATTTCCTCGACCTCGCGGATTTCCTCGGCGCTCATCGGGCCGGTGTGGGCGAAGTCGAAGCGAGTCTTGTCGGGATCGACCTGCGAGCCCTTCTGCTGCACGTGCTGGCCGAGCACTTCGCGCAGCGCCTTGTGCATCAGGTGCGTCACCGAGTGATTGCGCGCCGTGGCTGCCCGGGCGGCGACATCGACGCGCGCCGTTACTGCCTGACCGACGGCCAGCTTGCCGGTCTTGACGATGCCGTGGTGGCCGAACACCGTGGCCTGGATCTTCTGCGTGTCCTCGACCGCGAACAGGCCCGCACCCTTGATCTCGCCGCGATCGCCGACCTGGCCGCCGGATTCGGCGTAGAAGGGCGTATCGTCAAGCACGACGACGCCGAACTCGCCTTCGTTCAATTCCTTCGCTGGTGTGCCGTCCTTGTAAAGCGCGAGGATTTTCGCCGGGGTTTCGAGTTTCTCGTAGCCGTGGAAGGCGCTGGCCGGGCCGTCGTAGTCCAGCGCAGTCGCCATCTTGAACTTGCCGGCGGCACGCGCCTGCTCCTTCTGGCGCGCCATGGCGGCGTCGAAGGCGGCGGCATCGACCGTGACAGCGCGTTCGCGGCAGATGTCGGCGGTGAGGTCGAGCGGGAAACCGAAGGTGTCGTGCAGCTTGAACGCCGTCTCGCCATTGAACACCCTGGTTCCGGATTTCGCCATCGCGGCGAGCTCGCCTTCGAGGATGGCCATGCCGTGCTCGATGGTGGCGAAGAAGCGGTCCTCTTCCTGCTTCAGCACGTCCATGACGCGCTTTTCGTTGGCGGCCAGTTCCGGATAGGCCGCGCCCATTTCGGCGACCAGGTCCGGCACCATCTTGTGGAAGAACGCGGCGCGGGCGCCGAGCTTCCAGCCGTGGCGGATGGCGCGGCGGATGATGCGGCGCAGGACGTAGCCGCGGCCTTCGTTGCCGGGGATGACGCCGTCGGCCAGCAGGAAGGCGCAGGCACGGATGTGGTCGGCCAGCACCTTGAGCGAGGGCGAGTCCATGTCGGCGTCGCTGGTCTCGCGCGCAGCGGCGGCAATTAGACGCTGAAACAGGTCGATCTCGTAATTGCTGTGCACGCCTTGTAGCACGGCGGCGATGCGCTCCAGGCCCATGCCGGTGTCCACGCTGGGCTTGGGCAGCTCGTGCATCACGTACTCATCGCCGCTTTTTTCCCTGTTGAACTGCATGAACACGTTGTTCCAGATTTCGATGTAGCGGTCGCCGTCCTCGTCGGACGAACCCGGCGGGCCGCCGGGGATATCGGGGCCGTGGTCGTAGAAGATCTCGCTACAGGGACCGCATGGCCCAGTGTCGCCCATCATCCAGAAGTTGTCGGATGCATAGCGCGCGCCCTTGTTGTCGCCGATGCGGATACAGCGCTCGGCCGGTACGCCGATCTCTTTCGTCCAGATGTCGTAGGCCTCGTCGTCTTCGGCATAGACCGTGGTCCACAGCTTGTCGGCCGGCAGCTTGAAGACGACGGTCAGCAGTTCCCAGGCGTAGTGGATGGCGTCGCGCTTGAAGTAGTCGCCGAAGCTGAAGTTGCCCAGCATCTCGAAGAAGGTGTGATGGCGCGCGGTGTAGCCGACGTTCTCCAGGTCGTTGTGCTTGCCGCCGGCGCGCACGCATTTCTGCGAGGTGGTGGCGCGCGTGTAGGAGCGTTTGTCGAAGCCAAGGAAGACATCCTTGAACTGGTTCATGCCGGCGTTGGTGAACAACAGCGTCGGGTCCTCGTGCGGCACCAGCGAGCTGGAGGCGACGATCTGATGGCCCTTGGAGGCGAAGAAATCAAGGAAGGACTGGCGAATCTCGGAGCTTGTCATGGCGGTTGCGGTAGATTGCGTAATTGGCTGATTTTACGCGAAGACCCATGAAAAAAGGCCCGCTGCGCGGGCCTTTGCGGCTGAACGGCGGACAGTTAACGGCGGCGATCCACGCGACCGTTGTGGTTGAAGTCGTGTTGCCGATCGTGCTTCTGTCTGGCAATGCGGCGGCTTTGCACGTCTTGTGCTTGGCTTATCCGGGCGCGTTCGCCCGCAGTCACCACGCCGTCGGCCTTGGCGCGGGTTTCCATGTTCTCCACGCGCTGCTGGCCGGCTTCGAGGCGGCCCGCTTCGCGCGGCGTCAACTGGCCGGAGGCAACGCCCTGCTGAATGCGGACTTCCTGATTGGCCTGGCGCTGGTCGATGACCGGCGTGGACTGGGCGAAGGCGGGAACGGTAACGGCGGCGACGAGCACGGCTGCGAACATCTTGGTTTTCATGTCTTCCTCTCCTGTGTTTGGCATGGGACATCCCATGGGCGTCATTAACGCAAGCATTTGTAAAGGCGCAATGGCCAATTTGCAAGCAATTATTGCGAGACTTACATCTCGTCCGCCGCGAACAGGTCGGGGCGATCGGTAAACACCGCCGCCACCCCGGCGGCATGGAGCGCCATCGCTCTCGCCCGATCATTCACCGTGTAGCAGGCCACGGCGAGCCCCGCCGCGCGCAACGCGGCGCCGTCGCCCGGATCGAAGCGCACGGCTTCGAGGTGCACGCCGATGGCGCCGGTCGCGCCGACCAATTCGCGCCAGTCGCCCGGCAGCGCCTCGAACAGCAGCGCGCAGGCGTGCCGCGACGCCTGACTTTGCGCGGCCAGCAGCGCCGCCATGGAAAACGACGAGATCACGCCGTGGCCGTTCCACTCCCGTGCCAGCATTTGGCCGATCGTCGAGCCGAGTTCGGCGTCGTCGCCGCCCGCCACCGTCTTCAATTCGATGTTGGCCCACAGGCCCAGTTCGGCGCAGCGGCGCAGCACCTCCGAGAGCAGCGGCACCGGCTCGTCGCCGACGCGCAGGGCGCGCAGTTGCGCCAGAGTCAGCCGTCGCACCGCGCCGGTGCCGTCGGTGGTGCGATCGACGGTGTCGTCATGCATCAGCACCGGCACGCCATCGGCGCTGAGCATGACATCGAACTCGACGCCCCGGCAGCCCAGCCGCGCCGCGGCGGCGAGGCCGGCCAGGCTGTTTTCGACCGCCAGCGTCCCGCCGCAGCGGTGAGCGATGACCCGCGGATACATCACCGGGCTGAGTTGGCCCGCTGCATGGCGGTGTCGAGCGCTTCCTTGGCCGGCTTGAGGTTCTTCCAGACGAACTCGACTTCCTCGCCGAGAATCGCGCGCAGCCGGCCGCGACTCTCGCCCGGACGCAGGCGCGACTGGTCCTGCTTGGGCATGGTCAGTCGCCGCCGCGCGGCGTCGACGATGGCCGGCGACACGCCCGCCGCCGCCATCTCGTCGAGCGCCGCCGCCGTCATCGGCAGGAAACCGGTGGCGCGCACCCACTGCCGCTGCACGTCCGGCCGCATCAGGAAGGCGATGAAACGCGCCACCACGGCGTACTCGGCCTTCTTCATGCCCGGCAGCGTCCATAGCGCGGCACCGTCGGGCAGCACGTTGGCGGGACGCACGCCGAACACGTCCTCGTAGTAAGGCAGTTCGGCGACACCGACCGGGAATTGCCGGCTGCGCCGCAACTCGCCGTACAACCCGGACTCGCCGGTCAGCATCGCGCACTCGCCGGAGGCGAACTTGGCGTCGCCCTCCCGGCCCGGGCCGAAATAATGGAAATACGAACTCTTGTGCCAGCTGGTAAGCAAGGCGAGATGCTTGACGTGCACGAGGTTGTTGAAGGCGAAGCGGTCGCCATGGCTGCCCTTGGCGAGCACCGGCTCGCCATGCTGGGCGGACAGGTTCTCCAAGTGCACCCAGGAGAAGCGCGAGGTCGTCAGCGGACACTTGTAACCGGCATCGAACAGCTTGCCGGCCACCTGCTGGGTTTCCCACCAGGTTTTCGGCGGCTGCTGGGGGTCGAGGCCGGCCTTGGCGAAAGCTTCCTTGTTGTAGAACAGCACGGGCAGCACCAGTGCCAGCGGCAGTGCCTGCGGTCTGCCGCGCAGGTCGTCGATGGCATCGGCCATTTGCGGCAGCAGGCGGGCGGCATCGAAGGCCTGGCCGCCCATCTTCATGACATCGGCGAGCGGAAGGAAGCGCGGCCGCGAGCCGAAAAACAGGCGGGCATCCTCGTCATCGAGCAGCGCCATGTGCGGCAGACGATGGCTGTCGGAAATTCCGGACAGGTCTTCGAGCACCACCTTCGCCTTGCCTTTCTGCTCGTCGTTGAAGCGCAGCGCCAGCGTCGCCAGCGCGTCGAGTGCGGCACCGCTCTGCGCATGGCGCAGCGTCACTTCCTGCCCGAAAGCCGTCGTGGCCACCGCGGCAACCAACGAAATCGACACCAGCCGAATCACACCGAGCAACCGACGCATGGGCCCCCCTGCAACAATTTGACGATTGGCTAGTGTAACCGGCCGGGGTACGCCGGCGTGGTTGTCGCCAAGACCACCTCCCAATTGCCGTAGAATCGCCACCGTACGGCCCATCGTATCCGACCGGGAAGCCCACCCATGACGCGCCGCCTCGTGCCTTGTCTGATCGTCGCCTGCCTTGCGCTCGCCCTGGGAGGCTGCGAACAACTCGGCCTGGAAGACCCGGCAAAGGTCGCCGCCATCAAGGAAGCGGAAGGCAAGGCCATCGGCGGTGCCTGCCGCCATTCCGGGCGGGCGCTGGAGGATTGCTACGTCATGAATCCCCGGGCGCTGAAGGCAGCCATCTATGCCGGCTGGCGCGACATGGACGCCTACATGCGCGACAACAACATCCAGGCCGTGGTGCCGGATCTGGTCGACGCACCCGCCGGGGCCAAGGCGCCGGAGCCGGCTCCGGAAGTACCCGCCGGAGACAAGAAGGCCGCCGCGGCACCTCGCAAGGCAGGCTGAATCCCCGGCCGGAGCCGGGTTCCGGTAGAATCAGCCGCGCGCCCTGCCGGTTGGCGCATCATCCAGGCAGTTTCCGTTCCCATCCCATACCCATCGCCTGAACCGGTACCTGTTCCATCGTTGATGGCGGGCAGGCCGTTCCAGGAGCATTGATGAAGTTTTCCGAGCTCGGGCTGTTGCCCGAATTGTTGCGAGCCGTCGAAGACGCCGGCTACTCCGAACCCACCCCCATCCAGGCGCAAGCCATCCCGGTGATCATGGCCGGCCGCGATGTCATGGGGGGCGCCCAGACCGGCACCGGCAAGACCGCCGGCTTCACGCTGCCCATGCTGCACCGAATCGCCCGCCACGCCAACGCCAGTTCTTCGCCCGCGCGCCATCCCGTGCGCTGTTTGATCCTGACGCCGACGCGCGAACTGGCCATGCAGGTTCATGAAAGCGTCGTCACCTACGGCAAGCATTTGCCATTGCGTTCGGTCTGCGTCTATGGCGGTGTGGACATCAAGCCGCAGACGGCCGAGCTGCGCGAGGGGCGAGAGATCGTCGTCGCCACGCCGGGCCGCCTGCTCGACCACGTGCAGCAGAAGAGCGTTCATTTCAGCCAGGTCGAGTTCGTCATCCTCGACGAGGCCGACCGCATGCTCGACATGGGCTTCATCCCGGACATCCGGCGCATCCTGGCCATGCTGCCCAAGGAGCGCCAGAGCCTGCTGTTCTCGGCCACATTCTCGGACGAGATCAAGAAGCTCGCCGACACCATGCTGAAGAACCCGCAGCTGATCGAAGTCGCGCGTCGCAACACCGTTTCCGAAACCATCACCCACCGCATGTACGCGGTCGATGCCGACCGCAAGCGCCACCTGTTGCTGCACATGCTCAACGACAAGCCCGACATGCAGGCGCTGGTCTTCGTCGGCACCAAATTCGGCACCGCCCGCCTGGCCACCTGGCTGGAGCGCCAGGGCGTCAACGCCGTCGCCATCCATGGCGACAAGAGCCAGCAGCAGCGCACCGAGGCGCTGGAGGCCTTCAAGGCCGGCACCGCCCGCGTGATGGTGGCCACCGACGTCGCCGCGCGCGGCCTCGACATCGACGACCTGCCGCACGTCATCAACTACGAACTGCCGCACGTCGCCGAGGACTATATCCATCGCATCGGCCGCACCGGCCGCGCCGGCAAGCTGGGCGACGCCACCTCGCTGGTCGCGCCGGAGGAAAAACCGCGCCTCAACGACATCGAGCGGCTGATCAAGTTCAAGATCGAGCAGGTGCCGGTGCCCGAGTTTTCCACCAGCGCCGCCGTCGAAAGCGACCGCCGCAGTCGCGGCAGCGGCCACGGCCACTCGCATCGCGAGCGCGAGCGCCATGGTCCAAAAGCACCGGTGCAACTACCGCGTCCGTCGGGCCATCTGCCCCGGCCCTCGATGATCGCCGCTGACGGCTTCGATTTCGGCAAGCCCTACGAGCCCAAGGTCGACGCGAAAGTCAGCGCTGGCGACACGCCGGCCGGACCGGTCGACGAACCGCCGCCCCGGCGCCCGCTGCGACCAGTCGCCGCCTTGCTTGGCGGCATGGGCAAGAAATAATCAGGCGATCAGGATCGACCGGAAGTCGTTGACGTTGGTGCGCGTCGGTCCGGTGACGACGGCGTCGCCCAACGCCAATCGTCGTCCGGCCAACCAGCACTTCCCTAAGCCTTCAGCGCGGCCAACACCTCGTCGAGCATCTTCTTAGCATCGCCGAACAACATCCGGTTGTTGTCCTTGTAGAACAGCGGATTGTCGACGCCGGCATAGCCGGAGGCCATGCTTCGCTTCATGACGACCGAGGTCTTGGCCTTCCAGACTTGCAACACCGGCATGCCGGCGATCGGGCTGGCCGGATCGTCCTCCGCCGCCGGATTGACGATATCGTTGGCGCCGATGACCATGGCAACGTCGGTATTCGGAAAGTCCGCGTTGATCTCGTCCATTTCCAGCACGATGTCGTAGGGCACCTTGGCCTCGGCCAGCAGCACGTTCATGTGGCCGGGCATGCGGCCGGCCACCGGGTGGATGCCGAAGCGCACGTTGACGCCCTTTTCGCGGAGGAACCTAGTGATCTCGAACACGGTGTGCTGGGCCTGCGCCACCGCCATGCCGTAGCCCGGCACGATGATGACGTCCTTCGATTCCCGCAGCAGTTCGGCCGTCTCGACCGCGCTGACCGCCACCACCTCGCCGGCCGGCTGCTCGCCGGCCTTGGCGGCGGGAGCGCCGCCACCGGTGCCAAAGCCGCCGGCGATGACGCTGATGAAGTTGCGGTTCATCGCCCGGCACATGATGTAGGAGAGGATGGCGCCACTCGAACCGACCAGCGCGCCGACCACGATCAACAGATCGTTCGACAGCATGAAGCCGGTCGCCGCCGCCGCCCATCCCGAATACGAGTTCAGCATCGACACCACCACCGGCATGTCGGCGCCGCCGATGGCCATCACCATATGGATGCCGAACAGCAGCGCGATCGCCGTCATGACGATCAGCGGCGTCATGCCGTCGACGACGGTATGGGCGTTGAGGAACTCGCGGCCGAACCAGATCACCACCAGCAGGCCGAGCAGGTTGAGCCAGTGGCGCGCCGGCAGCAGCAGCGGCTTGCCGCCGATCTTGCCCGACAGCTTGCCGAAGGCGATGATCGAGCCGGAGAAGGTCACGGCGCCAATCAGGATGCCGATGTATATCTCCACTTCATGGATGGCTTTCTCGGCGCCGGTGAAGACGATCGAGGTATCGATGTAACTGGCGAAGCCGACCAGGCAGGCGGCAAGACCGACCAGGCTGTGCATCAGCGCGACCAGCTCGGGCATTTGCGTCATCTGCACCGTACGCGCCGCGTAGAGGCCGATGGCGCCGCCGACCACCATGGCGCCGACGATCCAGGGAATACCAGCCATGGTGACGCGCGGCCCGAACACGGTGGCCAGCACGGCGATGGTCATGCCGATGATGCCGTAGAGATTGCCGCGACGCGATGTCTCCGGGTTGGAAAGGCCGCCGAGACTGAGAATGAACAGGATGGTGGCGCCGATATACGAGACGGTGGCGAGACTTGGGGACATGGTTCTAACCTCTTACTTGCGGAACATCGCCAGCATGCGGCGGGTGACGGCGAAGCCGCCGAACATGTTGATGGCGGTCAGTGCCAGCGCCGCGACCGCAAGGCCGAGGATCCAGTTCGACGGCCGCCCCTCGGCGACACCTTCCAGCGGCGGCGCCACCTGGATCAGCGCGCCGATGGCGATGATGCTGGAAATCGCGTTGGTCACGCTCATCAGCGGCGTATGCAGCGACGGCGTGACGTTCCACACCACCATGTAGCCAATGAAGCAGGCCAGCACGAACACCGTGAAGTGCGACAGGAAGGAAGCGGGAGCGAAGGCGCCGATCAGCCAGAACAATGCCGCGCCGACGCCGAACATGATGGCCAGCGAACCGGCGGACATCGGTTCGCCGGCGCCGTGGCCATGACCCGATTTCTTCTCCGCGACCGGGGCTGCCGGCTTGGCGGCCTGCGGCGTGGCGGACACCTTCAGCGGTGGAGGTGGCCAGGTGACATCGCCGTCCCTGATGACCGTCAGGCCACGGATGGCCTCGTCTTCCATGTTGACGTCGATGGTGCCGTCGCCTTTCTCCTTCTGCGTCTTGCACAACTCCTCGGTCAGTCGCAGCAGGTTGTTGGCGTAGAGCGTCGAGGACTGCTTGGCCAGGCGGCTCGGCAGGTCGGTGTAGCCGATGATGGTGACGCCGTGCCTGACCACCGCCTGCCCGGGCTCGGTCAACTCGCAGTTGCCGCCCTGCTCGCCGGCCATGTCGACGATGACGCTGCCCGGCTTCATGCTCTTCACCATCTCGGCGGTAATCAGCTTGGGCGCGGGCTTGCCGGGGATCAGCGCTGTGGTGATGATGATGTCCACTTCCCTGGCCTGCTGGGCATACATCGCGCGCTGCGCCGCCTGGAAGCCCTCGCTCATGACCTTGGCGTAGCCACCGCCGCCGGAGCCTTCCTCTTCGTAATCGACCTTGACGAATTCGCCGCCCAGCGAGACGACCTGGTCGGCCACCTCGGCGCGCGTGTCGTTGGCACGGACGATGGCGCCCAGGTTGGCGGCGGCACCGATCGCCGCCAGGCCGGCGACGCCGGCACCGGCGATGAAGACCTTGGCCGGCGGAATCTTGCCCGCGGCGGTCACCTGGCCGTTGAAGAAACGGCCGAAGGCATTGGCCGCCTCGATGACTGCGCGGTAGCCACTGACGCCGGCCATGGACGTGAGCGCATCCATCTTCTGCGCGCGGCTCAGCTGGCGCGGCAGCGAATCGATGGCCAGCACGGTCGCCTTTTTCGCGGCGAGCTGCTTCATCAGTTCCGGATTCTGCGCCGGCCAGACAAAACCGATCAGCGTGCCGCCAGTCCTCATCAGATCGACCTCGACGGGACTGGGCGCACGCACCTTGAACACGATGTCGGATCCGGCCCAAAGCGACGCGGCATCCCCCACCACGGTGGCGCCGGTGGCACGGTAAGTGTCGTCGGCAAAATTGGCGGCATCGCCGGCGCCGCTCTCCACGGACACGGCGAAGCCGAGCTTGATCAGTTTTTCGACGACGTCGGGAACCGTCGCGACACGCTTTTCGTCGGGAAATACTTCGCGTGGAACGCCTATGGTCAGCGGCATGGAAACCTCGGGAGGAGTATCGTGATGATGTTGGAGTGCGATGGCGGGGATCGATGAAGACGGACCATCCGCAGAACGCCGTCCGTCTCTCGACGGCAGGCTGGATAATACTTAGATTTCCTTGATTTTCGAAGAGCGCATGGGCCAAAAAAAGCGTCGTTCGAGCAAGATCGGGCTGCCGCCGGGCACCCTTGTGCACCTGGGTGAACAGCGGCTTGATCATCCGCGCATCGAGCTGATCGAGTACGGTCCGGACAACGTCCGCGAAGTCCGGCTCGACGCCATCGCCGCCGGCCGCGGCCTTGCCTCGCAGCCGGTCACCTGGCTCAACGTTCACGGCCTGCACCAGCCGGAGCTGCTCGCCGAAATCGGTCGTCGTTTCAAGCTGCATCCACTGGTGCTGGAAGACATCCTCAACACCGACCAACGGCCGAAGGTCGAAGACTATGGCGACTACCTTTTCCTGGTGGCCCATTTCTTCAGCTACGACGCGGCCACCATGACGTTGTCGTCGGACCAGGTCAGCCTGGTGATCGGCGAAGGCTTCGTGCTGACATTTCAGGAGCGACCCACCGGCAACTTCAATCCCATCCGCGAGCGCATCCGCCAGGACCGCGCGCAAATGCGCCGGCAGGGTGCCGACTACCTCGCCTATTGCCTGCTCGACACCATCGTCGACCGCTACTTCGCGGTGCTCGAGGCGATCGGCGAGCGCGCCGAGGAACTTGAGGAGGTGCTGCTCGACGGAGCCAGCCGCCATGTCCTCGAAAATCTGCATCATCTCAAACGCGAGGCGCTGACGCTGCGCCGAGCGGTATGGCCGCTGCGTGAAGTCATCAATGTCCTGACCCGCGAACACACCTTCTTCAAGCCGGAGACGCAACCCTACCTGCGCGATATCTACGACCATACCGTGCATGTCATCGAATCGCTGGAAGCGATCCGCGACCTGATCGCCGGACTGCTCGACATCTATCTGTCCACCGTCAGCAACCGCGTGAATCAGGAAGTGCGCGTGCTGACCGTCATCGCGCTGATCTTCCTGCCCTCGACGCTGCTCGCCGGCATCTTCGGCATGAACTTCAGGCGCATGCCGCTGATCGACGATCCCAGCGGTTTCGCGCTCGTCATTGGCCTCATGCTCGGCGTCGCCGCGACGCTCGGCATCATTTTCTGGCGCCGCAAGTGGCTAGGCTGACCTGACGGGCCGGCGGGCCGCCGTCGGGTCGCGAACCTCCTCCACCAACCGCAGGATGGCCAGCGCGCAATTGTCACCGCGCCCCTTGGCGCGGCCGCGCGCAGCGTCGATCATGGCCTCGGCGGCCCGGCGCGGCGGGAAATCCCTCACCGTCCGACCGAGTTCCTCGTCGCTGAACCAGGCCCAGATACCGTCGGAGCACAGCACGAAGCAGTCGCCGGCGACCAGCGGCGCGGTCGCGCCGAACTCGATGCACGGCGGCGCCTGATCGCCCAGGCATGACGTCAGGATGTTGCGGTTAGGGTGCGCCTCCGCCTGCGCCTCGGTGAGGAAACCATGCCGCACGAGATCGCCGACATAGGAATGATCGGCGGTCCGCGTCATCGGGCGGCCGTCGCGGAAATGATAGAGGCGCGAGTCGCCGCAATGCGCCCAGTCGGCCCGGCCGGCTTGCAGCACCAGTAGGCAGGCGGTGCTGTGCGGATCCTGCTCGCTGGTATACCGCGTCAGCTGGATGGCGTCATGGGCGTCGTTGATTGCGTCGCGCAGCATGTCGGTGACATTGCCGGCGCCGGGCCTGGCATGATCGAAGCCGAGCCGGGCCGCGTGCAGCACCTGCTCGGCGGCCAGCGCGCCGCCGGTGTGGCCGCCCATGCCGTCGGCCAAGGCCGCCAGCAACGCGCCCCGCGCGCGCGGATGGGGATAGATGGCGACGCGATCCTGCTGCTCCTCGCGGTCGCCGATGTGCGTGGCGCCACAGGCCTCGACGATCAGCGCCACGCGGCCGCCCGGCTTTCAAGCAGTTGGAAGGAAAAACCAGGCAGGCAGCTATACTTGCCGTACGTTCGCATCATCGCCATCATCATAAAGGAGGAGTCATGTTTCCCGGACGCGGTTACAACGAACTGAAAGTCGGCGACAAGTTCGAGTCGTCGATGACCATGACGGAAACCCACATCGTGCTCGGCGCCGGCCTGTTCGGCGACTTCAATCCGCTGCACGTCAACGAGACCTGGTCGAAGCAGGGCAAGTTCGGCGGCCGCATCGGCCACGGCTACCTGACCAGCAACGTCATGGCCGCGCAGATGGGCATGATCCTGCACGGCACCGCCATCGCCTACGTCGAGCACAACATCCGCTTCACCGCGCCGGTCAAGGCCGGCGACACGCTGACCACCACCTGGACGGTCACCCATCGCGAGGACAAGCC
Source organism: Rhodocyclaceae bacterium (assembly GCA_016704145.1). Taxonomy (GTDB): domain Bacteria; phylum Pseudomonadota; class Gammaproteobacteria; order Burkholderiales; family Rhodocyclaceae; genus Fen-999. The sequence goes on from JADJAS010000006.1 coordinate 48,821, forward strand.
AAAGCACAATGGCGGCATGGTGTCGTTCGCCGGCACCTGCGCCAATCAGGATGGCGCCAAGGTGGCCGATGCCGACTGCAAGCTGCTGGTGAAGAATAACGGCTGACCGTCACTGCCCGGATCGTTCGCCGAGGCGCTCATCGAGCAGTTCGATCCAGTGGCGCACCGGCGTCGCGCCGCCTTCCCGCAAGTGCAGGATGCAACCGATGTTGGCGCTGGCGATCACGGCGGGGGCGCCCGCCGCCAGTGCCTGCTGCTTGTTTTCCCTGAGCCGGCCGGCAATGGCCGGTTGCAGGATCGAATAGGTGCCGGCCGAGCCGCAGCACAAGTGGCCATCGGCCATGGGTGTCGTCTCGAAGCCCGCCGCTTGCAGCAGCGCTTCCACTGCACCACGGATCTTTTGGCCGTGTTGCAGCGTGCAGGGCGAGTGGCAAGCCACCCGCCGCGCCAAAGTCAGCGGTGGCAAGACGCCGAGCAGCGCCGCCAGCGGTGCGCACTCGGCCGTGACCACTTCCGCGATATCGCGGGTCAACGCCGCGACACGCGCCGCCTTGCCGGCGTAGCGCGCATCCTCGCGCAGCAGGTGGCCATAGTCCTTCACCTGCACGCCGCAGCCGGAGGCGGTCATGACGATCGCCTCGCAACCCGCCTCGATCGCCGGCCACCAGGCATCGATGTTGCGCCGGGCGTCGTCGCGCGCCCCCGCCGCGTCACCCAAGTGGAAGCGCACGGCGCCGCAACAGCCAGCGCCCTCGGCTTCAACCAGGCCGATGCCCAGCCGGTCGAGCACCCGCGCCGTCGCCGCGTTGATGCCGGGCAGCATCGATGGCTGCGCGCAGCCGGCCAGCGCCACCATGCGCCGGGCATGGCCGGCGCGCGGCCACGGGCCGGCACTCGTCGCCGGTGGCACCTTGGCCTTGAGCGGCGTCGGCAGCAAGGGCCGAAATGCCTGACCAAGCTTCATGGCCGCACCGAACAGCGCAGGCCTCGGCAGCAGGTTCTTCAGGGTGATTCGCAAAGCGCCATCGACACCGCGGCGCGGCAGCCGCGCTTCGAGCACCTTGCGGCCGATGTCGAGCAGGCGACTGTAATGCACGCCCGACGGGCAGGTCGTTTCGCAGGCGCGGCAGGTCAGGCAGCGGTCCAGATGCAGGCGGGTCCGCTCGGTGGCCTCGGCGCCTTCCAGCATCTGCTTGATCAGGTAGATGCGGCCGCGCGGCCCGTCCAGCTCATCACCGAACAACTGGTAGGTGGGACAGGTGGCCGTACAAAACCCGCAGTGCACGCATTTGCGCAGGATGGCCTCGGCCTCGTTGCCGGCCGGCGTGTGGCGGATGAAATCGGCGAGATGGGTTTCCATGTCCTGCGCTCTCCGGCGGCGTCAGATCCGGCGAAGGCGCTCGCCTGCCGCCGCCAGTGTCTCGTCGTTCTTGGCAAAGCAGAAGCGCACGACGCGGTCGTCGCGGCGGTCGGTGCTGAACACCGAGACCGGAATCGCCGCCACACCCTGCTCGGTGGTCAGCCAGCGGCAAAACTCGGTATCGGCCATGTCGTTGATGGCGTCGTACCGGACAAGCTGGAAATAGGTGCCGGCACTTGGCAGCGGCCGGAAGCGCGAGCCGGCCAGTTGTGCGCGAAAGAAGTCGCGCTTGTGCTGGTAGAAGGCGGACAGGTCGTCGGCAAAGTCCGGCCGCGCGTTCATGAAATCGGCAATCGCCAGCTGCGAAGGATGATGCACGGTGAACACGACGAACTGGTGCGCCTTGCGGAACTCGGCCATTAAGGCGCGCGGCGCCACGCAATAGGCGATCTTCCAGCCCGTGCAGTGGTAGGTCTTGCCGAAGCTCGAAATGACGAAACTGCGCTCGCGCAGCTCGGCATGCCGGATGACGCTCTCATGGCGACCGCCGTCGAACACCATGTGCTCGTACACCTCGTCCGCGACGACGACGATATCGCTACCGCGCACCAGCGCCGCGAGTTCCGCCATGTCCTGCGCCGACCAGACGGTGGCGGTCGGATTGTGCGGCGTGTTGATGACGATCATGCGCGTCTTCGGGCCGATCAGCCCACGCACCTCGGCCCAGTCCGGGCGATAGTCCGGATGGCGCAGATGCGCCTCGATGACGCGGCCGCCGGCGAGCACCACGGAGGGCCCGTAGGAGTCGTACACCGGCGCGAAGACGATCACCTCGTCGCCAGGATGCACGCAGGCAGCGATGGCCGTGAAGATCGCCTGCGTGGCGCCCGCCGTCACCGTCACTTCGTGCTCGACATCGTAACGCGCGCCGTATAAACGCTCGACCTTGGCGGCGATCGCCTCGCGCAGTGCCGGCGTACCAGCCATTGGCGCGTACTGGTTGGCGCCCGCGGCCATGTGATGCGCAACGCGCTCGGTCAGCAGCGTCGGCGGCGCGAAATCCGGGAACCCCTGCGACAGGTTGATGGCGCCATGCTCGGCCGCCAGCCGCGACATGACGGTGAAAATGGTGGTACCGACATCCGGCAGGCGCGAAGGCAAATTCGGACTCATGGCTCAGTTTCCATCGACGTGGCGTTGCAGCCAGAATTCGAGCAGCGCCAGGTGCCAGACCTTGGCGCCCTGCAGGCGCGTGGTGTGGTCCATGGGTGCGGCGAGCAGCAGGTCGATCATCTCGCGCCGGAACAGTCGGCGCTGGCGACACGCCGCGCTGTCGAGCACGCCGCGCATGAAGTCGAGGAACACCCCCTGCGGATACTTGAAGGCCGGCACCGGGAAATAACCTTTCGGCCGGTCGATCACGCTGTCGGGAATCAGGCCGCGCGCGATGGCCTTGAGCGGCCACTTGCCGCCCTCCTTCAATTTGAGTTCGGGCGGCATGCTCATCGCCAGTTCGACCATCTCGTGGTCGAGGAAAGGCACGCGCGCCTCCAGGCCCCAGGCCATGGTCATGTTATCCACGCGCTTGACCGGGTCGTCGACGATCAGCGTCGTCGCGTCGAAACGCAGCACCTGGTCGAGGAAGGTATCCGCATCCGGCTCGGTCAGCCGCGCGGCGACGAGCTCGCCGGTCACGTCGTCGACGGCATAAGGATCGGTGACGGTGGCCAGATACTCGGCGTGGTCGCGGTCGAAGTAGTGGCGACTGAACTTCTCCAGCGGCGTGCCGGATTCCGCGTCCATCTTCGGATACCAGAAGTAGCCGCCGAACACTTCGTCGGCGCCCTGCCCGCTCATCACCACCTTCACCGACTGCGAGACGCGCTGCGCCAGCAGGTAGAAAGCCGCGACATCCTGGCTGACCATGGGTTCGGCCATCTGGTCGACCACCTCGGGCAGCGCGGCCAGCACCTCGGCATCCGGGATCAGATACTTGCGGTGCCGCGTGCGGAAGTGATTCGCCACGGCGTCGGAGTAGATGAACTCGTTGCCCGAATCGGCGCCTTCGAGGTCGAGATCGCCGAAACCGATGGAGAACGTCTGCACCTCGCGATGGCCGAGCTGGTCGAGCAGGCCGACCAGCAGGCTGGAATCGAGGCCGCCGGAGAGCAGCACGCCGACCGGCACGTCAGCGGCGGCCATCTGCCGCTCGACCGCCGCAAGCAGCGATGCGCGCACACGCACGATCCAGGCCTGTTCACCGAGCGGCATGGCGGGACGCTGCGCCTTGAGGTGCCAGTAGGGGCGGGTCTCGCTCTTGCCGTTCGCGTCCATGGTCATGAGATGGCCGGGCGCCAGCTTGCGCACCCCCTTCAGGATCGTGCGCGGCGCCGGCACCACGGCGTGCAATGTGAGATGGTGATGCAGCGCCAACGGGTCCAGCGTGGTATCGACGCCGCCCGCCGCCAGCAGCGCCGGCAACGTCGAGGCGAAGCGGAAGCGGCCCCCATCCTGTGAGTAGTACAACGGTTTGATGCCGGCGCGGTCACGGCCGAGGAACAGCGAGCGTTCGGCCTCGCTCCAGACCGCGAAGGCGAACATGCCGTTGAAGCGATCGACGCAATCCTCGCCCCAGGCGTGATAGCCCTTGAGGATGACTTCCGAGTCGCCCTCGGAGAAGAAGCGGTAGCCGAGCGCCGCCAGCTCGCGGCGCAGCTCGCGGTAGTTGTAGAGCGTGCCGTTGAAAACCAGCGTCAGGCCGAGCGCCTTGTCCACCATCGGCTGGTGCGAATGCGCTGAAAGGTCGATGATCGACAGCCGCCGATGGCCGAGAATCACGGGACCGTCGGCGTACACGCCTTCATGGTCCGGCCCGCGCCGCGCCAGGCGCGCCATCATGCGCGATAGACCCGCGAAGTCCGGCTCGCCGCCGTCGAATCTCAATTCACCGCAAATGCCGCACATCTCAGTTCATCCGAAAGTCAGTCATGGCGGTACGCCGTGCGCATCTCCAGCTTCGCGCCGTGGACACGCCGCACATCCCGGTCTAAGCTGCCGGTCGCGGCAGGACTCGCATAGGGGCGAGGCGAGGCAGTTCGCACCGGAAGGCACAATGGTATCCCAGCCGCGAGACCGAATCAGCACGGGAGGCTCATGGACATCGAGCAATTCATGCGCGGCTACCAGGCCGCGTGGGAAAACCGCGACGGCGCGATGTTCGTTGCCCTGTTCACCGCCGACGGCGAATACCACAACACGCCATTCGCGGTGCAACGCGGACCGGCGCAGCTTGCCGAGTACTGGCGCCGCGTCAAGCTCCAGGAAGACGTGCGCGTCGATTACGACGTGCTGTCCTCGTCCGCGACCGGCGGCATCGCCCATTGGCGCACCACCTACCAGGTCGCCTCCGAGGAACTTTTCCAGATCTGGGCCAGGTCGACCGGCACGGGGCTACCGGCCCGCCAGCCCGGCGATCCGCTGCCACGCATGATCCTCGACGGCATGCTCCAGGCCGAGTTCGACGGCGGCCTGTGCCGCCGCTGCGACATCTGGTGGCACAGCATGCCCGAAGCAGGCTGACGAATTCGTCCCCGACTACCTGATCGCCAGCAACTCCACCTCGAATACCAGCGTCGCGTTGGGCGGAATCACGCCGCCGGCGCCGCGCGCGCCGTAGCCGAGCTGCGGCGGAATGGTCAGCTTGCGCGAGCCGCCGACCTTCATGCCCTGCACGCCCTCATCCCAGCCGGCAATGACATGCCGCGCGGCAAGCGGGAATTCGAAGGGCTCGTTGCGGTCCTTGCTCGAATCGAACTTGCGGCCGTCGGTCAGCCAGCCGGTGTAATGCACGGACACGGTCTGGCCGGCGCGCGCCTCGTCGCCGCTGCCGACGCTCAGGTCTTCGATGATCAGGCCGCTGTCGGTGGTGAGGGTGGACATGGAACTTCCTTTCGTGGGGTCAGAAATCGGGATACAGGCGACCGGGGTTGAAGACGCCGCGTGGGTCGAATGCGGCCTTGAGCCGCTTGTGTATTGCCATGAGCGGTGCGGGCAGCGGCTGGAAAACGCCGGCGGTTTTATCGCCGCCGCGAAACAGCACCGCGTGGCCGCCGGCCACGCTCGCGGCTTTCCGCGCGACGGAGACATCGCCACGCCACCAGCGCTGGCTGCCGCCCCATTCGATGATCTGCTCGCCGGGCAAGTCGAGCGGCGGCGCGATCGAGGGCACCGACAAGCGCGGCAGTGCATCGTCACTCGCGAAGAAATCGCATCGATGCTGGCGCAGCGCCTCCCAGAATGCGGCGCCTTGGTCGATGAACTCGCCGCCGAGCTTTGCGCGCGCCGCCGCGACGGCCGCGCGCGCGCCGGCGAGACGCACGGTTAATACGTCATCCTGCCAGCAGGTCGCGGCGATGGGCAGCGGCTTGTCAGCCCAGGCGTTCATCGCCTCGATGGCCTTGCCCTGCGGCATCTCGAAGCGCAAAGTCGCTTCCGCCACCGGGCGCGGCAGTACCTTCAGCGAGACTTCGAGGATCAGGCCGAGCGTGCCGAGGCTGCCTGCCATCAGGCGCGCGACGTCGAAACCGGCGACGTTCTTCATCACCTGGCCACCGAAAGTCAGCCGTCGCGACTCGCCATCCATGACTTCAACGCCGAGCACGAAATCGCGCAGCGAACCGACGGCGCCGCGGCGCGGCCCCGAGAGGCCGGCGGCGACGACGCCGCCCAACGTTGCCGGCTCACCGAAAGATGGCGGCTCGAAGGGCAGGCATTGCTCCCGCACCGCCAGCGCGGCCTCGACCTCCGCGAGCGGTGTGCCGCAACGCGCGGTAATCACCAGTTCGGTCGGCTCGTAGGCAACGATGCCGGCATGCGCACGCGTGTCGAGGAGGTCGCCGACCAAGGCATTACCGTAGAAATCCTTGCTGCCGCCGCCGCGAATGCATAGCGGCTTGGCGGGGCTCGCGGCGCGGATACGTTCGGCGAATGAGTCCGTGATGTCGGCCATCAGAAGCGCTCGATGTCGGGGAACTTGAGCTCGCCGGCATGCACGTGCATGCGGCCCAGTTCGGCGCAGCGATGCAGCGTCGGCACCGCCTTGCCGGGATTGAGCAGCCCGGCCGGGTCGAAAGCGGCCTTGACGCGATGGAAGGCCGAGAGCTCCGCGCTGTCGAACTGCGCGCACATGCCGGGCAGCTTTTCGAAGCCGACGCCGTGCTCGCCGGTCACCGTGCCACCGAACTTCACCGAGAGTTCGAGAATCTCCGCGCCGAACCTTTCCGTGCGCTCGAGTTCGCCGGGCACGTTGGCATCGTAGAGGATCAGCGGATGCAGGTTGCCGTCGCCAGCGTGGAAGACGTTGATGCAGCGCAGGCCGTATTTCCGCTCCATCCCGGCGATGGCGCGCAGCATGTCGCCGAGGCGCTTCCTCGGGATGGTGCCGTCCATGCAGTAGTAGTCGGCCGAAATGCGCCCGGCGGCGGGAAACGCCGCCTTGCGGCCGGCCCAGAACCTGAGCCGCTCCGCCTCGTCCGTCGACACGCGGATGCCGGTGGCGCCGCAGCCTTCCAGCACCGCCCGCATGCGGGTGATTTCCTCCTCGACTTCCTCCGGCGTGCCGTCGGACTCGCAAAGCAGTATTGCTTCGGCGTTCAAATCGTAGCCCGCCTTGACGAAGGGCTCGACCGCCGCCGTGGCCGGCTGGTCCATCATCTCCAGCCCGGCCGGAATGATGCCCGAGCCGATGATCGCGGCCACCGCGTCGCCGGCCTTTTGCACGTCGTCGAAGGAGGCCATGATGACGCGCGCGACTTCCGGCTTCGGCACCAGCTTCACCGTCACCTCCGTGACCACGGCCAGCAGGCCTTCCGAGCCGATCATCAGCGCCAGCAGGTCGTAGCCGGGTGCGTCCAGTGCGTGCGATCCCAATTCGATGGCCTCGCCTTCGATGGTCACGCCGCGCACGCGCAGCACGTTGTGCACCGTCAGGCCATATTTCAGGCAATGCACGCCGCCGGCGTTCTCGGCGACATTGCCACCGATGCTGCACGCGATCTGCGAGCTGGGGTCGGGCGCGTAATAGAGGCCATGAGGCGCCGCGGCCTCGGAGATGGCCAGGTTGCGTACCCCTGGCTCGACCACGGCGACGCGCGCCACGGGATCGAGATGCAGGATGCGCTTCATCTTGGCGAGGCTCAGGACGATACCGTGCTCGTGCGGCAGCACGCCGGCCGACAGGCCGGTGCCCGAGCCGCGCGCAACGACGGGCACGCCGAGCCGGTGGCAAGTCTTCAGCACCGCCGCCACCTGCGCCTCGTTCTCGGCCAGCACCACCGCCAGCGGCAGGCGACGATAGGCGGAGAGGCCGTCGCACTCGTAGGGCTTGAGGTCCTCGGGGTCGGCGAGCAGGTTCGCCGCCGGCACCTGGCGGACGAGTTCGGCGATCAGCGCGACTCGATCGACGTCGCTGAAATCCTGGTCGCGCTCGGCAACGTGGTGGCGGGAAGGCATGCTGCGATTCTACAAGGCGATCGCAGCGACATCGCCGGCCAGGGCGGCAATGCCCGCTTCGTCGAGCCCGAGCAGCCGGCGCGCGGCCTGCTCCCAGTGCGACGCGCCCGCTGCGACGGCGGCGCGCAGCGGCGCGTCGCCATCACTGACTTTGGCGTAGGCTGCCGCCAGCCGCGGAAAGAGGTCGCGCCGCAGGCCATCGAAGTTGGCGAACCAGAAATGCAGCGAGGCATCATTGCCGGCGGCCAGCAGCGCCGGCAGCGTGGACAGGCAATCGGCCAGGTTGTCGCGCACGGCGCGGGCGACGAGTTCGGCGCGCTTCGTGGTGAAACCGGCGATCATCTGCTCCCAGGCTGGCCCCAGCAGGCATCCCGCCGCGTGCTCGCCGCGCTCGTGCAGGATCAATGTCTCGACTTCGCGGTCGGTCATGCGCGCCAGCGCCGCGGCCGGATCATCCGCGTAACCGTGGGCGGCCAGCGCCCGCGCCATGGCGCCGGGCTGCTGCTTCACGCCCCAAGCCTCGGCCTTCTCCCACAGCCACTGGCGCAGCGCCTCGCGGCGCACGATCACCGTGCCACCCTGCAAGGCGGCGGGAATGGCCGTCAGGTCGCGCGCGTATTCGCAGTCGCAGACCAGCACCGTCAGTCCGTCGTGACTTTCCAGGCGCCCCAGGCGGCCAAGGAAGAAGTGCGGCTTGCGGAAGCGGCCAATGCCGGCGCCATAAACCAGCCCGGCCGGCAGCAGCACCGCATTGACGGCGGCGGCGGCGAAGGGGTCGTGCCAGGCGTCGGCCAGCGGCAGCGGCCGAAAGTCGTCCTCGGCCAGCGTTTCCCAGAGCGCCTCGCGCTCGGCGATCCAGCGGCCGACATCCTGGCGCGGCGGCGGCACGCCGGGCGGTAGGTCGTGCTCCCAGCGGTAAAACTCGCGCATCTCCAGCAAGTAGGCGCACAGCGTCATCTCGCGGGCGTGGCGCGCGTCGGCGATGTGGCAGTTGTGCTGCACCGCTTCGAGCAGCGGCGCCAGGCCGGCGATCATGGCCGGCGTTTCCGCGGCTGAAAGGCGGCGACGCCCTTGACGATCGCCGAAAACGGCAGCGCGGCCAGATCGCCGTGCCGTGCTCGCGCCAGCAGCACCAGCCGATGCACGTCGGGCGCCGGCGCCTCGGCATCGAGCACGTCACGCAAGCCAGCGAGACCGCCGCACTGGATTTTCATCACCATGGCGTGCGGCAGGATGCGCCGGGTGTTGGCGAGGCGCAACGCGAAGGCTGACTTTTCGCGCAGCAGGCCGGCCAGTTGGCCGCATTCGGCGCGCGCCACCGGCGACGTGCAGGCAATGCTCTCGCGTTCGGCCAGCGCGTGGTGACTGGCCAGCTGGCAGACGGCGCAGCGCGCCAGCAATGCCCGCTCGAAGACGCAGGGCAGCCGATTGACGCCGCCGCGGGCGGAACGATACGCCGCTTCGTCCATCGACTACCAGTCATCGCCGGTCAACGGCTCGCCTTCGCGCACCTGGTTGAGCAAGTCCTCGGCCTGCAGCTCGTTCTCGGCGAAGATCACTTTCACCAGCGTGCCGGCCGGCAGATCGGAGGCCTGGCGCAGGCGCTTGGCCTCGGCCGAGGCATGCTTGAAGAAGCCGAACTCGGTGATCTTCTCCAACTGCTTGACCGGTCCGACCTGGGTGACGCGATACAGGTAATAAGGCATTGCGTGTTCCTCTCCATGGTCTTCAATCGACGTAGCGTTTGCTTTCCCCGCGGCGTCCGGGCCGGCTCTTCTGGATGATGACACCCTTGACGCACGCGAGGTCCGGGATAAGCGAGGCCGGATAGGCGGGATTCAGGGCGCGCAATTCCCAGCCGGCATCTGTCCGCGCCAGTTGCCGGAAAATCCATTCGCCGTCGAATTGCGCCAACACGTAGGAACCCTCCGTCGCCAGTCCCTCGGGTTCGATGATGATCACTTCGCCCTCGCGGAACTCCGGCGCCATGCTATCGCCGAGCACCATCAGCGCGAAGGCTTCGGCGCCGGCGCATTCCTCGCCGGCCTCGACGGCCGGCGCAATCGGAATCACGCGATTCGCCGTCATGGCATGCTGCACCGCAATAGCGGCCAGGGGTGCGAAAGCGTCGAATTGCGCCGGATTTGTGTTCTTGATCCGGAACAAGAAAGCTCGATTTCCATCGTATGCCGCTTGACTCCGGTATCCTGCTTTCGTACTATGACTTCCGTAATACAGATTGACCCGGGGGGCCGCCCCGGGCCGGCGTGTCGGGAATTGTGCCCGACGATGCGACCGGCCCGCCGCGGCCCCCCAACCTTTTTGGCGCGCGCCGACGGCATCACAACACGGTCGCGACGATGTTGCCCGACGGCGCCCCGGCGGCCAGCAGCCTGTCGCGGGCAGCATCGACGAAAGCATGGTCGCCGGCCAAGTAGATTCCCTTCTCCGCCAAGGCGCCATCGGCCACGACCAGCGCCGCAGCCGCCCGCCCGCCGGCGTCGGCGCCATTGTCGGCGTCGAGCGCGCGATAGCTGAAGTGGTCGAGCGCCCCTGCCCAGGCACGGCACTGGTTGGCGAGATACTGGCCGCCCGGCCGCGTCGCCGCCCAGTACACCGCGATTTCCGGGAAACAGTCGAGCGACAGGGCATGTTCGACCAGGCTCTTCACCGGCGCGAAGCCGGCATCGCGGCAGACAAAAGCCAGCGGCAGGCCACGCTCGGGCCGCAGCACGAAATCGCCGAACGGCCCCCAGACGTTGATCGGGTCGCCCGCATGCACCGCGCCGGCGAACAGCCGGGCGGCAAAGCCGTCGCCGCTCTCGGCGTCGGCGCGGGTGACGTGGAACAGCAGGTTGCGATCGTCGCAGGGACAGGAGGCGACCGGATAATCGCCGCGGAAATCGATGCCGCCGCCCGCGTAGCCGAGCGTGACGTTCTGGCCGGCCAGGAAGCGCAGCCGGTTGGTGCGCGGCGTCTGCAGGTGCAGCAACAGGGTGTCGGCATCGAGCGACGCAACGCTGCGCACCCGCGCGACGATCTGCTGCTCCGGAATATCGACGGGTGATTGCGCCTCGACCATCTCGATCACCAGGTCGCTCACCGCCGTGTGCGAGCAGAGCAGGCGATAGTTCTGCGCCCGCTCGACTTCCGAGAGCGGATAGTCGGTATTGCGGACCTGACGCGTCTGGCCGGCGATCAGCCGCGCCTTGCACAAACCGCAATTGCCGTTGCCGCAGCCGTAGGACGGCGCCAGGCCGGCGTGCAGCGCCGCCTCGAGGATGGTCTCGGAACCCTCGACGAAGAACTCATGGCCCGAAGGCCGGATCGTCACCTGCGCCGTCATCACCCGCAACATGTCGTTCATCACCGCCACCGTATCGTCGGAGTCCTGGCTGCCGAGCACGGCGGCCAGCCCATCGTCGAGCATTCCGGCCAGTTCGCGCGCCGGCGCCGCGCCGTCCTGCTCCAGAACCTCGATGCGCGCGCGCACCGTCGTCAGCAACTCGTGGTAGCGCGCCAAGTGGCGGCGCAGGCTGTCCAGTTCCTGCCCCTGCGCGAACAGGCGCTGCGCCAGCACTTCCTGCGAGGGCAGCAGGCGCTCGCGCACGCGCCGGCCGAACGCCTGCTCCTTGATCTGGACAACGCGCTCGAAAGCGCCGCTTTCCTCCAGACACAGGTCCGGATAGACGCGCCGCAGTTCGGCGCCATCGACCATGCCGTCGTGGGCCGCCAGATCGCCGTCGCGTATTTTCTTCTGCAACTCGCCGCGGGTGACGCCGATCAGCTGCGCCGCCCGCGACAATGTCAATAGCTGTGCCATTTCCTCGCCAGGCCCGTTCTGGTATCGCCAGTGCCAGCATAACCGAGATGCGGGCGACCATGCCAACCTGGCGAACGGCCACCACCAAAGTCAGCCGTCGCGGCACGCCGGCCAATGGGGCGTGGCAGGTAGCGGCGTGAGGACGCGTAACGCCCGCCTACTGTCGCGCCGGCAGCAGCGAACGCACCAGCGCGTCGCGGTCGAGCTGGTAATCCACCGCGCCAAGCACGACGTTGCCGTCGAGCTCGATCACCTTCATGTTCACGAACACGCGGTCGGCGCTTTCGGCATAGGTGCCGGCGACGATGGCGCGGGCATTGTGCTGGCGAGCGATGTCGCGCACTTCGCGCGTCAGGATCAGTTCGCCTTCGTTGCGCTTCATGTAGAGCTGGCTGCGCAGCTTGACTTCGACCACGCGGTAGCCGCCCTGGACGAAGCGGCCAGCCACTTGTTCGGTGATCAGCCGCCCGAGCGGCGAGGATTCATCGAGCCGGTTGAGGTTGACCAAGGTGGCGACCACCAGCGGCGCCTCGGGAGCGAGTTGGGGGCGTATCTGGGCGGCCAGCGCGTCGGCGGCGGCGTAGCTGACGCGGGTGATGTCCACGGCCGGACGCCGGGCCGTGGTCGTCGGCGGTACCTCGGTGCCCGCGCAGGCCGCCAGCAGCAGCGCCAAAGTCAGCAGCGGCGGGACGCCGATCCGGGCCAGGCGGCGCATCACTTCTTGCCGGCCGGCACCGGCGCCGGCGTGGCCGCCACCGGCGCGACCGACACGGGGTCGGGACACGGCCGGTCGAGCGGGCAATCGCCGGTGACGCGCAGCACCGCCGCCTTGCCATCGCCCGGCGCACCGCCCGGGGCAACGCCTTTCGGGCACAACTCGAACAGCGCGCAGATTTCCTTGTCGTAGAGTCGCTTGTCGGTGTCGGCGATGTAGTAGGCGCTGGTGGCGCGCGCCAGATAGCGCTTGGCGTCGGCGACGGAGACGGTGACGAGGATTTCGGCCTGCGGCGTCTGGCCGGCGGCGAATTCGGCGCGGAACCAGTGCAGGGCGTCCTGGGCCGGCGGCGTCGCGCTGGCGCCAACCGGCACGGGCGTGGCGACGTCGCGCAGCGCCCAGATGCCCGGGCCGAGTTCCACCGGCACGCCGGCATGGCGATACTGCGGCCGGTTGGCGGTGAACATCACCGGCTGCACGTCGATATCCACCGTTAGTTCGGCATCGGCGGCGCGCGCCACCTGCACTTTCTGCTGGACCAGCGTCGTGACGATCTGGCCGTGGAAGGCACGCCCGAACTCGGTCATCGGCGTCGGCGGCCGCACCTGCACCAGGCTGCACTTGTCGACGCCCGGACCGCAAGGCGCGCGCCGGCGCAGCATCTCGACGATGGCGCGGCCGGTATCGTCGGCGATGGCGATCCAGTGCTGGCCGGCTTGCAGTTTCGGCTGCGTGGCCGTCTTGAAGTTGCTGGCAACCGGCGTCTCGCCGTGGCTGGCGGTCAGGCGCGGCTCACCGGCGTGAATCGGCGGCCCGGCGCGCGCCGGCCCCAGGGTCGCCGGCTGGCCGGCACAGCCGGCGAGGCCCGCCAGCGCGCAGACCGCTATCCACGACGCCACGGCCCGTGTTGGCGGCAATATCGACAACGTGCTGATCATGCGGCGAATGTAGCGCCCGGTCGGCGGCGACAATGCGCCAAGCAGGAGGAGAAAACGCGGCTTTTCGCGCCGCTCGCCGCGAGCAGCGCGCCGCCCGCGTGTCCTGTTACGATGACCGCCCGTTGCCCGCCGCCGATCCGACATGACTGCCGCGCCCGCTTGCCGTTTCTGGCCCGTCGCCCTCGCCGCCGCCGCGATCCTGATGATCACCAACGGCATACGGACCTCGTTCGGCCTGTTCATCGCGCCGATCGACGCGGCCACCGGCATCGGCGTCGCAGATATCAGCCTGGCGCTGGCCTTCACCCAGCTGATCTGGGGCGCCGTGCAGCCGGTGGCCGGCGCGTTCACCGACCGCCACGGCGCCACCCGCGTGCTCGCGATCGGCTGCTTCCTGCTGGTGGGCGGCGTGGCGCTGGCGCCGCTCTTGCCGACCACGCTCGGCCTGATCTTCACCATCGGCATCCTGGCGCCGCTGGGCGCCGGCATCGGCAGCTTCTCGGTGCTGCTGGGCGCGGCGGCGCACCAGCTGCCCGCCTCGCGCCAGGGCATGGCGTCCGGTTTCATCAACGCCGGCAGCTCGTTCGGCCAGTTCCTGTTCGCGCCGCTGGCACAGGCGCTGATCACGCTGCTCGGCTGGATGGGCGCGATGTGGTCGCTGGCGCTGATCGGCCTGGCCATGCTGCCGATGATCCGCGTGCTCGGCGGCGGCGCGCCGCACCAAACTCAGCCGTCGCCGCCCGGCGGCCTGCGGCGGGCGGTTGCCGAGGCCATGGCCGACCGCAGCTATCTGCTGATCCACGCCAGCTTCTTCACCTGCGGCTTCCATATTGCCTTCCTGGTCACCCACCTGCCCGGCGAAGTGAATCTTTGCGGCCTGCCGGCCACGGTGGCCAGCTGGTCGCTGGCCATCATCGGCCTCTCGAACATTTTCGGCAGCCTCGCCGCCGGCTGGTGGGTCGGCCGCTATCGCAGCAAGTACGTGCTGTTCTGGATGTACGGCTCGCGCGCGGCGGCGATCCTGATGTATCTCGCCCTGCCGCGCACCGATCTCAACTTCTACCTGTTCGCCGCCGCCATCGGCTTCAGCTGGCTCGCCACCGTGCCGCCGACGGCGCGCCTGGTCGCCAAGCTGTTCGGCACGCGCTACCTGGCCACCCTGTTCGGCCTGACGCTGCTCACCCACCAGATCGGCGGTTTCTTCGGCGCCTGGCTGGGCGGACTGGCGCTCACGCGCGGCGGCGACTACACGTGGATGTGGTATGCCGACACGGTGCTGGCGCTGGCCGCCGCCCTGTTCAACCTGCCGATCCGCGAGGCGCGCATGGAGAGGCCGATGCCGGCCTGACCGCAAGGAAATATCTGGCCTGGCCGACTGAATGCGCCGGGCAACGCGTACTATTTCTTCCTGCCTTTCGCCTTGAATGGCAGCTCCAGTTGCTCGATGGCCACGACCTTGAATTCCGGATCCTTATGGACCAGTACCGCACTGCTTTCGACAGCGCTGGCGGCAATCCAGGCATCCGCCAACGACAAGGGATGGCGAGCCTTCACCTCCGCGGCCCGCTTCAACAGTGCCGGCGATTCATGAACCCATTCGATCGGCAGGGCCAGACACTGCTCATGGGCAAGACGCCCGGCGGTCTCACCCTCGTCGCGCCAAACGCGATAGGTGATTTCCATCAACGTGATGAAGCAACCCAGGCAACGCACGCGGCCGTCCCGCGCTTCCCCCAGCAGGGCCGCCACCCGATCCGCCCCCGCCTCGTCGTCGCGCAGCGTCAGCAACGCGGAGGTGTCGAGCAGATAGCGCTTCATTCCTTGCTCAGTTCATCCTGGCGTTCCCGTAGCAAACGTTCCGTGGCGCCGCCCTTGCCTCGTCCCCGGAACGCTTGAATCGGATCGCTCCGCACTGGTATCACCCGTATTCCCTGCGGCTCGATCAGCCACTCCAGGCGATCGGCCGGGCCCAAATGGAACTGGCGGCGAATCTCCGCCGGAATGACGGTCTGGCCGCGATCCGTGATCGTGCTGCGCATGGCTATCCTCCAAGTCTCCGCATCAGTTGAATTACCATTCTACAGCAATCGTAATTCAACCGCCCAATACTCGTCGGCGCGATGGCGATGCCGCCATCGATGCGGGGCGGCAACGAGACCGACCGCGGTTTCTGTAATCTATATTACTTTTATGTATCATCTGTTACATCATGACGAAAACCAACTGGCTACTACTGGTCGCCAGCCTGCCGACCAAGCCGGCCGCGGCGCGCATGCGCCTGTGGCGGGGAGCGAAGGCCGCGGGCTGCGCGGCCTTGCGCGACGGCGCCTGGCTGCTGCCGGCCGCGGGCGCCACGAAGCTGGCGCGCCTGGCCGAAAACGTCGTCGCCGCCGGCGGCAGCGCGGAGATTCTGACGGTGGTCACCGAGAACGAACAGACGACGCGCTTCGCCGCCTTGTTCGACCGCGACGGCGAGCCGCGTGCCGGCACTGGTGAGATACGGCGTCTCGCCATGGCTGACTTTCAGGGCCGGACATGGGCGACGCGGAAGCATCTCTGGGTGGATCGCATGGCTTCTGCCTGGCTGATCCGCCGCTTCATCGACCGCAAGGCGAAGTTCCTCTGGCTCGACAACCCGAAGAAATGCCCGAAGACGGCGCTCGGCTTCGACTTCGACGGTGCCGCCTTTACCCATGTCGGCAGCCGCGTCACCTTCGAAGTGCTGATGGCGAGCTTCGGCCTAGAGGGGAACCCCGCGCTGGCGCGGATCGCCGCCCTCGTCCATTGCCTCGACGTCGGCGGTGAGCCGCCGGCCGAGGCCGCCGGCATCGAAGCCGTGCTGGCCGGCGTCCGCACCAGCGCCGGCGGCAACGACGACAAGCTGCTGAAGGAGGCCGGACGGGTCTTCGACGGCCTCCATGCCCTCCACAAGAGCCAACAGGAGAACACCAATGAGTAATGCCGCCGTACCCGCCGCCCCGCCGCCCGTGCCGACGCTCGGCGAGGCCTTCCGCTACTGGCTGAAGCTCGGCTTCATCAGCTTCGGCGGCCCGGCCGGGCAGATTTCCATCATGCACCAAGAGTTAGTCGAAAAGCGTCGCTGGATTTCCGAGCACCGCTTCCTGCACGCGCTCAACTACTGCATGCTGCTGCCCGGCCCCGAAGCAACGCAGCTGGCCATCTACATCGCCTGGCTGCTGCACGGCGTGGTCGGCGGCATCATCGCCGGCGTGCTGTTCTTCCTGCCCGGCTTCGTGCTGCTCTCGGCGCTGGCGGCCATCTATCTCGCCTGGGGCGACGTGCCGCTGGTCGCCGGCGTCTTCCACGGCATCAAGCCGGCCGTGGTCGCGGTAGTGCTGTTCGCCGCCTGGCGCATCGGCTCCAAGTCGATCAAGAACGGCCTGCTGGGCGGCATCGCCGCGCTCGCCTTCGTCGGCATCTTCTTCTTCAAGATCGATTTCCCGTGGATCGTCCTCGCGGCCGGTCTGATCGGCGCCATCGGCGGCAAGCTCATGCCCGCCAGGTTCAAGGGTGGCGGCGGCCACGGCGCCTCGCACAAGCAATACGGTCCCGCGCTGATCGACGACCACACGCCGACACCGGCACACGCCGGCTTTTCCTGGGGCAAGCTGATGGCGACGACGACCGTCTTCGTCGTCATCTGGGTGGCGGCAATGGCCGCCTTCAGCGGCTCGCAGGCCTTGTTCGACCTGAGCGGGTTCTTCACCAAGGCCGCCTTCCTGACCATCGGCGGCGCCTACGCGGTGCTGCCCTACGTCTACCAGGGCGCGGTCGAGCATTTCGGCTGGCTGACCGGCCCGCAGATGATAGATGGCCTGGCGCTGGGCGAAACCACGCCCGGGCCGCTGATCATGGTCGTCACCTGGGTCGGCTACATTGGCGGCGTCACCAAGCAGGTGCTGGCCAACCCTGTCGCCGCCGGCATTGCCGGCGCCACCGCGGCGACCTTCTTCACTTTCCTGCCTTCCTTCCTGTTCATCCTCGCCGGCGCGCCGCTGGTCGAGGCCACGCGAAACGAGCTGAAGTTCACCGCCCCACTCACCGGCATCACCGCCGCCGTCGTCGGCGTCATCATGAACCTCGCGGTGTTCTTCGCCTGGCACACTTTCTGGCCGCGGGCCACCGAGGCCGCGCCCTTCGCCGGCCCGTTCGAAGCCATGCAGGTCGTCGTCGCCATCGCCGCCTTCCTGGCGTTGTGGAAGTACAAGGTCGACATCATGAAGGTGATCGGTGCCTGCGCGCTGCTGGGCCTGGCGCTAACCTTCGTCCGCTGAGGAAAGCCACATGAAATGGATCACGCGCGAACGCCCGAAGATCGATCGCATCGCTTGCCCGTGGCTGGTGGCGCGCTTCGTCGACGAGAACCCCGAGTTCCTCTACGTGCCCGGCGGCGATGTCATGCGCATCGCGCAGGAGACGGGTGCAATTCCCTACGACGTGCCCGGCGTCGAGCTCGGTCACCATGGCGACCGGTGCAGCTTCGACGCCTTCATCGCCAAGTACCGGATCAGGGATAAGGCGCTTAACGAACTGGCGTTGATCGTCCGCGCCGCCGACTGCGGGGCACCACGGCTAGCCAGGGAAGCCGTCGGCCTGCTCGCGATCTCGAAGGGTCTCTCGCTCAACTTCGCTGACGATCACGAGATGCTGAGACACGGCATGGTGATCTATGACGCGCTCTACGCATGGTGTGCGGACACGCCGTTGAAGAAGGTTGCCAGCTTTCTGGGCCGGAAATGACCTTCCCCACCGGCGTCGCGCCCGAAGCGCGGCTGCTGCTGACCGGCCGGGCGCTGCGCGCCCTCGCCGACGGTTATGTCGCAATCCTGCTGCCGGCCTACCTGCTCGCCCTCGGGCTCGGCCAGCGGGAAGTCGGCCTGCTCAGCACGGCGACGCTGCTCGGCTCGGCGCTGATGACGCTCGCCGTCGGCCGGTGGGGGCATCGCCACTCGCAGCGCCGCCTGCTGCTCGCCGCCGCCTGGCTGATGTGCCTGACCGGCCTCTTGTTCGCCGGCCTCGCCAGCTTCTGGCCGCTGCTGCTGGTGGCTTTCGTCGGCACCATGAATCCGAGTTCCGGCGACGTCAGCGTCTTCCTGCCGCTGGAGCACGCGCGGCTGGCCGAAACCGCGCGCGGCGACGCCCGCACCTCCGTCTTCGCCCGCTACACCTTCACCGGTGCCCTCTGCGCCGCCATCGGCGCGCTGGCCACCGCGATCCCGCAGCTGCTGTCCGAGGCCGGCATGACGCAGCTCGCCGCGCTGCGCGTCATGTTCGTCGCCTACGGCCTGACCGGCGTGGCGATCTTCTTCCTCTACCGCGCGCTGCCGGACCATCAGGCGGCGCACGAGCAGTTCAAGCCGCGGCCCCTCGGCCCCTCGCGCGGCATCGTCGTCCGCCTGGCGGCGCTGTTCTCGCTCGACGCCTTCGCCGGCGGCCTGCTGGTCAACACGCTGCTCGCGCTCTGGCTGTTCGAGCGTTTCGGCCTTTCGCTCGCCGCCGCCGGCAGCTTCTTCTTCTGGGCCGGATTGCTGACGGCGGCCTCGCAACTCGCCGCACCGCGCGTGGCCAAGCGCATCGGCCTGCTCAACACCATGGTGTTCACCCACATTCCAGCCAACGTCAGCCTGATCCTGGCCGCCCTCGCGCCCGGTCTGAAGTGGGCGCTGGCGTTCCTGCTGCTGCGCAGCCTGCTGTCGCAGATGGACGTGCCGACGCGCTCGGCCTTCGTCATGGCCGTCGTCACGCCGGCGGAGCGTGCCGCCGCCGCCAGTTTCACCGCCGTGCCGCGCAGCCTGGCCGCCGCCGCCAGTCCCGCCCTCGGCGGCGCGCTGTTCGCCGCCGGCTGGCTGGCCGCGCCGCTGATCGCCTGCGGCGGATTGAAGATCGCCTACGATCTGGCGATCTGGCGCGCCTTCCGTTCCATCAAGCCCAGGCATTGAAAGGCGCGCACACTCCCGGGCGCCAGCGTCGACGGGCTGAAGGTCGTCCGTTTGGACGGTAGCACCGCGAGGCCATTGCACTACAGTGGGACTTCGCCGCCCGCTGCCGAGGTGGCTCCCCACGCTTTTCACCGAGGAGAATGGCCGTGGCCATTGTAGAAACATTGGAGCTTGCCGGCGGCCGCCGCGTGCTCCGCTTGCAAAGTCCGGTCGATGGTTCGCCCATCGGCGAGTTTCCCTGTGCCGACCCCGACGAAGTGGCGGCGGCGATTCGCGCCGCCCGGGCGGCCCAACCCGCCTGGGCCGCCCTGGATGTGCGCCAGCGAGCCGCCATCGTGCTGCGCGCCCGGGACCTGGTGGTGGAGCGGCAGGACGAGATCGTCGCGACGGTGATGCGCGAAACCGGCAAGTCCTTGCAGGACACCCTGTCCATGGAGATCTTCGCCTCCCTCGACTTCATGAGCTACTACGCCAAGCGGGCCGCCAAGATGCTGGCGCCGACCAAGGTGGGCCTGCACGGAATGATGGCCATGATCAAGAAGCTCACCGTGACCTACCGGCCCATGGGGGTGGTCGGCGTGATCACGCCCTGGAACGCGCCCTTCGTGCTCGGCATCAACCCCACCACCCAGGCACTACTGGCCGGCAACGCGGTGATCCTCAAGGGCTCGGAAGTCACGCCCTCGGCCTCGCTGCTGGTGGCTGACATTTACCGCCAGGCCGGCCTGGCCGAGGGCCTCCTGCAGGTGCTCACCGGCGACGGCCGTACCGGCGCCGCCCTGGTCGAGGGCGGCGTGAACAAGATCTCCTTCACCGGCAGCGTGCCCACCGGGCGGCGCATCGGCGAGGCCTGCGGCCGCCAGTTGATTCCCTGTACCCTGGAACTGGGCGGCACCGATGCGATGATCGTCTGCGACGACGTGGACGTGAACATGGCCGCCGACGGCGTGCTGATCGGCTCCTACATGAACTGCGGCCAGTACTGTTGCGGCACCCAGCGGGTGCTGGCCCTGGCCGGCGTCTACGACGATCTGGTGAAGAGCGTCGCCGACAAGGCGGCGACGCTGCGCCAGGGCGCCAAGCTGGGCGGCGACGAGGACGTCGGCGCGGTGATCTGGGACAAGCAGGTCACCATCATCGAGCGCCATGTGCATGACGCCGTGGCGAAGGGCGCCCGCCTGCTGGTGGGCGGCAAGCGCAGCCAGGCCCTGGGCGGCCTCTATTTCGAACCGACGGTGCTGGTCGATTGCACCTCGGACATGCTGGTGATGCGCGAGGAGACTTTCGGCCCGGTGGTGGCGATCCAGAAGGTGAAGGACGAGGAAGAGGCGATCCGCCTGGCCAATGCCGCCGAGTGCGGTCTCACCGGCAATGTCTGGTCCGGCGACCCGAATCGCGCCTGGCGCCTGGCCATGCGCATGGAGGCCGGCTCGGTGATGATCAACGACATGGCCGTCACCTACGGCCTGCCGGAAGCGCCCTTCGGCGGCGTCAAGGCCAGCGGCGTCGGCCGGGTCAATGGCACGGACGGCCTGCGCGGCTACTGCCAGTCGGTGCCGGTGATCACCAACCGCTTCAAGATGAAAACCCTGCCGGCCGCCTATCCCTACGGCATCCAGAAGGTGGCAACCCTGCGCAAGACCATCCGCTTCCTCTGGGCCTCGGGCCTGGGCCGCTGGTTCCAGTGAGGCAGCGCAAGACTCTGAACAACGAAAGGACGCTCATGAAGGCAGTGGTGCTGCAAGAACTCGGCGATGCCGCGCATCTGGTCTACCAGGAGGTGCCGACGCCGGCAGTCTCGGACAAACATGTGCTGGTCAAGGTGCATGCCTGCGGCGTCGGCTACCGAGATGTGATCGAGCGGCGCGGTGACATGCCGCTGCTGCGGCCGCCGATCATCCAGGGCCACGAATTCGCCGGCGAGGTCGTGGCGGTGGGTGCCGGCGTCGAACTGTGGTCGGTGGGCGACCGGGTGCTGAATCTCTACGTGGCCAGCTGCGGCCGCTGCGAGCACTGCATCGGCGGCGACGAGCGGCGCTGTATCGGTGGCCGCGAGGCCTTCGGCCTGACCGTGAACGGTGGCTATGCGGAATATGTGCTGGCCCATGAGCGGGGCCTGGAGCGGCTGCCCGCGGGCATCGGCTACGACGTGGCGGCCACCCTCTACTCGGCCACCGGCGTCGGCTACAACAACACCGTCCATGCGGCCGGCGTTCGCGTTGGCGAGCAGGTGCTGGTCACTGGAGCCAGCGGCGGCGTCGGCTCGGCGGCGGTGCAAACCGCCAAGTTGCTCGGCGCCACGGTCTGGGCGGTGACCTCCAGCGAGGCCAAGGCCGAGGCCCTGCGCGGCATTGGCGCGGACCAGGTAATCGTCAATGCCGGCGGTGATTTCCACAAGCAGGTGCTGAAGGAAACCGGCGGCAAGGGCGTGGACGTGGCCATCGACTGCGTCGGCTCGCCGACGCTGAACGGCTGTCTGCGTAGCCTGCGTGCCTACGGCCGGGTGGTGGTGGTCGGCAACGTGGACACCCGCCGCTTCGAACTGAATCTGGGCTACCTGCTCCAGCGCAGCTTGCGCATCATCGGCTCCGACAATGTCACCCGTGCCGCCCTGCGCGAGACCATGGACCTGGTGCGCCAGGGCCGGCTGAAGCCGCTGATCCACGATCGCCTGCCACTGGCGCGGGCGGCCGACGCCCATCGCCTGCTGGAGGCTCGCGGTGCCGCCGGTCGGCTGGTGCTCCTGCCGTGACGACGCAAGGCGAGACCACGTCGCGGACGGTCGGCGCCCACGACATCAGCGCCTTTGCCGGTCTGGTGGGTGATTACAACCGCATCCACCTGGACGACCGCTGGCAGGCGGGCGGGCGCATCGCCCATGGCCTGCTCTCAGCCAGCTGGCTGGTGGGCGGGCTATCCCAGGACGCGCCGGCCACCGTCGGCCGCCGCGACGGCCAGGTCTGCCTCACCCGCTTCGAAGTCAATTACCGCAAGCCGGTACGGCCGGGCGACAGCCTGCGCGGTGCCTGGCGGCGCCGGACAGCGGATACTGGCGGCAGCCCGCAAGCTGCGCGTGGCCTCGTTTTCCATATCCTCAATCACGGCGACGAGGCGGTGTCCGACGGTCATCTGGACGTGGCCGGCGACTTCCCGCCGGCCCCGGCGCCCTGGCCGGCAGTGCGGTTCGAGCCGACGCCGGGGCAGGTCTATTACCTGGAGGATTTCGTGCCCGGCAGCCATGCCGGCGAGACCGAAGGCCGCACCCTGAATGATGCCGACGTAACCGCCTATGGCGGCTTCACCGGCGACAACGGCGGCCTCCATGGCGATGCGCCCTTCGCCCGGGCCGGGCTGTTTGGCGCGCCCATCGTCCAGCCCATGCTGGTCTTCAACATCGGCTTTGCCCTCTGGCTGCGCGACTGGTGCCGCATGGGCACGCCCAACGAGGGCATGGCGGGACACCTATGCGACCGCTGGACGCTGCACGGCCCCATGTTCCCCGGCGACACCCTGCGGTGCCGCTACCGGACCCTGAACGCCCGCGCCTCGCGCACCCGGGCCGGCATGGGCCTGGTGACCGTGGGCCTGCAATTGCTCAATCAATGCGACGCGGTGACCATGAGCGCCGAGGTAGTGATGATGTTCCCGGCCCGCAGCGACGCGGCCGACCCCCTTTAGCCGTGACGCCGATGGCGACCATCTGCAAGATGGACGCCCAAGGCAAAATCCTGTCGCTGCGCGCCCTCCGGGACGCGCGACGGTTCACTTGAACACCACTGCCATCGACCAAATTTTCCGTCGATTCGGTGGCCATACCCAAGTGAACGCCGTCACCACGAGGTTTACCGGCCTGCGGCGCGCTCCAACCTTCCGCGATCACCAGATGCGAACGTCCGTTACCTGACCCGCGGTATCGGCAAAGATCGCTTTCGGCGACAATGCACGGATCGCATTTCATTTTCGAATACGGTCCATGGAAATCCTCTTCCTGATCACCCTCATCCTGTTCAACGGCGCTTTCGCCATGTCGGAAATCGCCCTCATCACCGCCCGTCGCGCCCGGCTGGCGCGCCTGGCCGAGGACGGCGACGGCGCCGCCACGGTGGCGCTCGGTCTGCACGACGAGCCGACCCGCTTCCTGTCCACCATCCAGATCGGCATCACCTCCATCGGCATCCTCAACGGCATCATCGGCGAGGCCGTGTTGGCCGAGCCGCTGGCGCGCCGCCTGGAAGCGCTCGGCCTGGAAGGCGAAACCAGCAGCATCGCGGCCACCGCGCTGGTGGTGGTCGTCATCACCTACATCTCGATCGTGATCGGCGAACTGGTGCCCAAGCGCATCGGCCAGTTCAACCCGGAAGGCATCGCCCGCATGGTGGCCCGGCCGATGCAATTCCTTTCCGTGCTCACGCGGCCGTTCGTCCGACTCCTCTCGTTGTCGACCGACGCGATCCTGCGTCTGCTGGGCAAGCGCGACCAGGAGGCGCCGAGCGTCACCGAGGAGGAGATTCACGCCATGCTTGAAGAAGGATCGGAAGCCGGCGTGATCGAGCAGCAGGAACGCGACATGGTGCGCAATGTCTTCCGCCTCGACGAGCGCCAGATCGGCTCGCTGATGATCCCCCGCGCCGACATCGTCTACCTGGATGTCAGCCGTCCCATGGAAGAGAACCTCGAACTGATCACCAAGTCCGATCACTCGCGCTTCCCGGTGTGTCGCGGCGGACTGCATGACGTGCTGGGCATCGTCAACGCCAAGCAGCTTCTGAACCAGACGCTTGCCCAAGGCCTGACCGACCTGACCGTGCACATGCAGCCGGCGGTGTTCATTCCCGAGACGCTGAACGGCATGGACCTGCTCGCGCACTTCCGGGCTTCCGGAACGCAGATGGTGATGGTGGTCGATGAATACGGCGAAATTCAGGGAGTGGTAACGCTCCAGGACGTGCTCGAGGCCGTCACCGGCGAGTTCAAGCCGCGCAACCAGGAGGATGCCTGGGGCGTCCAGCGCGAGGACGGCTCCTGGCTGCTCGACGGCCTCATTCCGATTCCCGAGCTCAAGGACCGGCTCGAACTCAAGCAGGCGCCGGAGGAAGACAAGGGCCGCTACCACACCCTCAGCGGGCTGATCATGTGGGTCCTCGGCCGATTGCCGCACACGGGCGACATCGCCGTCTGGGAGGACTGGCGGTTCGAGGTCGTCGACCTCGACGGTCGGCGCGTCGACAAGGTGCTCGCCAGCCGGCTACCCGGCGACGCCGCGACGCCGGATGCCAACGCCACCGCAAGCCACGAGTCTTAGTCCGGACATTTCATCAGTGCTTCGCCGAGGCGGAGGCATCGATGCGAAATGAGTAGTTAGTGGAGCGGGGGGGGTGTGCCCGAGAAATGGGTGGTTGGACAGATTTTGGGCAAACCTTCCCCAACCCCCGAAGCATCAACGTGTCGGGGCCGCACTTAGATAGGGACTATGGAGCGAGCGCCTGCGCGGCGGTGAGGAAGGTGCCGCCCATTGGGTGATGCGAGGCGAGCATGATGCGCACGCGGCGGGTATTGCGGATCACGGTGGCGCCGATCTTGAGCAGTCGGAGGCGGATCGTGCTGGCGGTGGCCTGGGCCAGTTCCGTGCCGGCCAGCGCGATGGTGCGCAGGCGCTGCATCAAGGTGTAGGCGAGCGCGGCGAACATCAGGCGCAGCCAGTTGGCGTGGAACTTGTGGCAACTGGCGCGGGTGCCGAAGAGATCGAGTTGCGCTTCCTTGATGCGATTCTCCGCCTCGCCGCGCTGGCAGTAGAGTTCGTCGTAGAGAGCATCCGCCGGTAGATCGAGGTTGCGCGCCGATGAACTGCTCGACAAGCACCCGGTTCAGGGCCACGACGTCGCCGCAGGTCGCCCGCGTCTCCAGGCGCGAGAAGGTCGGCGAACTGGCCAACTGGCCAATTCCTCGACCTTGCCCACCGCCGTCTGCATCAGCGGGTCTAGTAGCGTCGAATCGTGGCCGATCTGGTTTTTGGTGGTTTCTGCTTTCCTTGGCGATTTCCCCATTACTGGGCCTTATCTTGGTCGCGGTAATGCGCAAGATCGATCCCAATGCCCCGAAGCCCGCGACCCACGTTCGTTGTCCCGACTGCAAAGAGTTTGTGCTGAAAGAGGCCCGCGTTTGCAAGCACTGCAACTGCAAACTGATTCCAGAGTCGGAGCAGAGCACTGTGTAGCATGTTAATCCGCTAGGCCCCCCCCTAGCATCCAGACCTGTGGGGGCCATTTGAGGATTTCACCAATTACCAAGAAAAAAGGATTTCCGGAAATTAACCGAAAACCCTTTTGTAGTCTTGGTCGGGGCGGCGGGATTCGAACTCGCGACCCCTTGCACCCCATGCAAGTGCGCTACCAGGCTGCGCTACGCCCCGACGGCGCGAATTGTAGCAGAACGCCGATGGTGGCGGCCGTGAACCTCAGCACCGCAGCAGGTCTATGACCGCGGCCAGTTCAGCGCGCAGTGAAATGTGCACCGGCGGCGCGGCGGGCGCCGGGACGATATCGGCGGACAGGCTGGCAACCAGCTTGGCCGGGGTATCGTCGAGTCGATTGCGAGCACCGCTGATGGTGAAGCCTTCATCGTAAAGAAGCTGCCGGATACGGCGCACCAAGAGTACTTCATGATGCTGGTAGTAGCGCCGGTTGCCCCGGCGCTTGACCGGCTTGAGCTGATTGAACTCCTGCTCCCAATAACGCAGCACATGCGGTTTGACGCCGCACAGTTCGCTGACTTCGCCAATCGTGAAGTACCGCTTGGCCGGAATCGGCGGCAGTTCATCCCTGTGATTGCTGGCCATTCAATTGCGCCTTGTCGACGGTCGCCTTGAGCTTCTGGCTGGCGTGAAAGGTGACGACGCGGCGCGCCGTGATCGGTATTTCCTCGCCGGTCTTGGGATTGCGGCCGGGCCGCTGCGGCTTGTCGCGCAGTTGGAAGTTGCCGAAGCCGGAGAGCTTGACGCCGTCGCCAGTTTGCAGCGCGCCGCGCACTTCCTCGAAGAACGCCTCCACCATGTCCTTGGCTTCACGCTTGTTCAAGCCGACCTTGTCGAACAGCATGTCGGCCAGTTCGGCCTTCGTCAATGTCATTACCCTGCCCCCTGTTGCTTTTCGTGCCCGTTACGCTTCTTTCAACTACGCAGGGCGCCGCCGAATTGCTCGACGGCGACACTGACCAATCCGGCCACAACCGCATCGACTTCCCGGTCCTCGAGCGTTCGTTCAGTATCTTGCATAACTATCCGGAATGCAACGCTTTTTTGCCCGTCCGGCAGACCTTTACCTTGATACACGTCGAACAAGCGGATTTCTTGAACAACGTCCGGCGCGGCAAAACGCAAGGCCGCCAACAACGGCGACAGCGCTTGATCCTTTGCCACGGTCATGGCCAGGTCGCGCGTAACGACCGGGAAGCGCGACAGTTGCCGATAGGCCGGTATCGGCAGCGACAGCCATGCCTCCAGGTCGAGTTCGAAGACGACCGGCGCCGCATTGCTCGGCCCAGCCAGTTCGTACTTTTGCGCCCACAGCGGATGGAGTTCGCCGACGAATCCGATCGGCGTGCCGTCGAGGCTGACTTTCGCTGCGCGTCCCGGATGAAGGGCCGGATGCGCGAGTTTCGTGAAGTCGAGCGTCTGGCCGGCGAACAGCGCCTCCAAGTCGCCCTTGACGTCGAAGAAGTCCGCTTGGCGCGTCGGCACACCCCACTGCTCCGGCAGCGCCGGTCCGGCCCAGAGGCCGCCGACGCGCAGCGGCTGGTCAAAGCCCGCGACCGGCTTGCCATCATCGGCGCGGCGGAAGATACGGCCAATCTCGAAGATACGCACGCGCTCGGTCTGGCGCTTGCGGTTGGCGGCGAGCACGCCAACCAGGCCACCGAGCAGGGTGGTGCGCATCACCCCCATCTGGCTGGCGATCGGGTTGGCGAGCTGAATCGGACTGGCGTTGCCGGCGAAGTCGGCTTCCCAGGCCGCATCGACGAAGCTCATGGTCACGACTTCGAAATAGCCGCGCTCGGCCAGCAAATGGCGAACGGCCATGGGCCCGCGCCGGTGCTCCGGCAGCGGCAGCATGGCCAACTGCGCCTTGGGCGGCGGCGCCGGGATGTTATCGTAGCCGTGCAGGCGGGCGATTTCCTCGATCAGGTCCTCTTCGATCTCCATGTCGAAGCGGTGCGAGGGCGGCGTGACGATGAAATCATCACCGTCGCGCTCGATCTTGGTACCCAGGCCGGCCAGTAGCTTGCCGATCTGGTAGGCCGAGAGCGCAATACCGAGTACCTTGACGGCGCGCGCAGTGCGCAGTCGCACCGGCGGGCGCGCCGGCAGATGCGCGGCCGAGACGGCCTCGGTGACCGGACCCGGCTGGCCGCCGCAGATGTCGATGATCAACTGCGTCGCGCGCTCGATGGCGCGGCGCTGAAAGTCGAAGTCCACGCCGCGCTCGTAGCGGTGCGATGCATCGGAAGAGAAACCGAGCGCGCGCGCCTTGCCGGCGATGGCGGTCGGCGTGAAGAAGGCGCACTCAAGGAAAAGATCGGTCGTGCTGTCGGCGATGCCCGAGTGTTCGCCGCCCATGATGCCGGCCAGCGCCAGCGGCTTGGCTTCGTCGGCGATCAGCGCGGTGTCCGCCGAGGGCGTGACGGTCTGCTCGTTGAGCAGCAGCAGTTGCTCGCCGGGCTTCGGATAGCGCACGTGGATGGCGCCCGCCAGTTCGGCGTCGTCGAAGGCGTGCAGCGGCTGACCGAGTTCCAGCATGACGTAGTTGGTGACGTCGACCAGCGCCGAGATGGAGCGGATGCCGCAGCGCTCGATGCGCTGCTTCATCCAGTCGGGCGTCGGCGCCTTGGCGTTGACGCCGCGAACGATGCGACCGCAATAACGCGGGCAGGCATCCGGGGCATCCAGGACGATGGCGCGCGTGTCGGCAATGGCTTCGGCGACATGTTCGATGGCCGGCAGCGTCAGCGGCGCTCCGGTCAGCGCCGCCACTTCGCGGGCGATGCCGGTCAGCGACAGGCAATCGGCGCGGTTGGGCGTGAGCTTGAGCGTGATCAGGGTGTCGTCGAGGTTGAGATACCGGCGGATGTCGGTACCGATCGGCGCATCCTCATTGGCGTCAATGGGCAGCGCGAGCAAGCCGCCGTGGTCCTCAGAAAGCCCCAGTTCTCGCGCGGAGCACATCATGCCGAAGCTCTCGACGCCGCGTACCTTGGCCTTCTTGATCTCGATGCCGGGCAGCTTCGCCCCCACCAGCGCGCAGGGCGCCACCATGCCGGGCACGACGTTGGGCGCGCCGCAGACGATCTGCAGCAAGCCGTGTTCGCCTGTATCCACCTTGAGCAGCTTCAGCTTGTCGGCGTCGGGATGCTTTTCGGCGCTCAGCACGCGGGCGACGACCACGCCGGCAAAGTCAGCCGCGGCGGCGCGCCGTTCCTCGACCTCCAGACCGGCCATGGTCAGCAGGTGGCAAAGTTCGTCGGTCGACAGCGGCGGATTGACCAGGGCGCGCAGCCAGGATTCGGGAAATTGCATGTTGCGTTCTCGCCTATTGGAACTGCGCCAGGAAACGCAGATCGCCTTCGAAGAACAGGCGCAGGTCGGGGATAGAGTAGCGGAGCATGGTCAGCCGGTCCGGGCCCATGCCAAATGCAAACCCCGTATATTTCTCGGGATCGATGCCGCCAAAGCGCAGCACGTTCGGATGCACCATGCCACAGCCGGCGATCTCCAGCCAGCGGCCTTCCAGCGCGCCCGACATGAACGCGACATCGATTTCCGCCGACGGTTCGGTGAACGGGAAGAAGGAGGGCCGGAATCGCACCTTGAGATCATCGCTTTCGAAGAAGCGGCGCAGGAAGTCGGCGACCACGCCCTTCAGATCGGCGAAGCTGACATGCTCGCCCACCCAGAGGCCTTCGACCTGGTGAAACATCGGCGAGTGGGTGGCGTCGGAATCGACGCGATAGACGCGGCCCGGCGCGATGACGCGGATCTCGGGCATGTGCTCGAGATGCTGGTAGCGCGCGACATGCGCCTGCATGTAACGAATTTGCACCGGGCTGGTGTGGGTGCGCAGCAGCACGTCTTCCTGCACTTTGCCCTGCTCGTCGAACAGGTAGAAGGTATCGTGCATCGAGCGCGCGGGATGCTTCTCCGGCGTATTGAGCGCCGTGAAGTTGTGCCAGTCGCCTTCGATCTCGGGGCCGTCAGCGACCTCGAAGCCGATCGAGCGGAACAGCTGCTCGATGCGTTCCAGGCTGCGCGTGACGGGGTGCAGCGCGCCACGCGATTGGCCGCGACCGGGCAGCGTGATGTCCAGCGATTCGGACGCCAACTGCGCCGCCAATTGCGCATTTTTCAGCGCCTCGCGGCGTGCCGCCAGGGCTGACTCCACGGCCTGCTTGGCGACGTTGATGGCGGCGCCCGCGGCCTTCTTCTCTTCGGGCGGCAATTTGCCCAGGCCCTTGAGCCGGACGGTAATCGAACCGTCCTTGCCCAGATAGCGCGCCTTGGCCTCTTCCAGCCGGGCCGGTTCGGTGGCGGCGTCGAAATCCGCGGTCGCCTGTGCGACGAGTTGTTCGAGATTGTCCATTGGAAATCAAAAGGGAGGCCCCCGGTCGCCCGAGGCCTCCCTCTTCTTCGCGTCAGTTGGAATTACGCGCCGAGTTTGGCCTTGGCCTGGTTCGCCAGCGCGGCGAACGCCGGCTTGTCGAACACGGCCAGGTCAGCCAGCACTTTGCGATCCACCTCGATGGCAGCCTTCTTGAGGCCGTTCATCAGGGTGCTGTACTTCATGCCCAGCTCACGGGCAGCGGCGTTGATACGGGCAATCCAGAGCGCGCGGAACTGACGCTTGCGTTGACGGCGGTCGCGATACTGGTACTGGCCCGCCTTCATCACCGCTTCTTTGGCGATGCGATAGACGGAACTGCGACGACCCCGGTAACCCTTGGCCTGGGCGAGAACCTTCTTGTGGCGCGCGCGCGCCGTGACACCACGTTTGACTCTAGGCATGGCGTGGTCTCCTTAGGCGTTGGGCAACATGGCGCGAACGGACTTGACGTCCGACTCATGCACGGCGTGGACGCCGCGCAACTGGCGCTTCGACTTGGTGGTCTTCTTGGTCAGGATGTGGCGCTTGAACGCGGTCGCGCGCTTGACGCTGCCGCTGCCGCGAACGCGGAAACGCTTGGCGGCGCCACTCTTGGTCTTCATCTTCGGCATGGCCGAGACTCCTTTTCTTGACGGCGCCGGGTGGCTGCCGATTCGACAGCGCTTTGACAACCCGCAACCGCTTCTGGGCACTACAACTACAACTGCTTAATGCTTGACCTGCTTCTTGGTCGGCGCCAGCACCATGATCAACTGGCGGCCTTCCATCTTAGGGAACTGCTCCACCTGCGCCACATCTGTCAGATCGCCCTTGATGCGCTCCAGCATGCGCATGCCGAACTCCTGGTGGGCCATCTCGCGGCCGCGGAAGCGCAGCGTGATCTTCGCCTTGTCGCCTTCCTGGAGAAACTTGATCAGGTTGCGCAGCTTGATCTGGTAATCGTTATCGTCGGTGCCCGGGCGAAACTTCACTTCCTTCACCTGCACCTGCTTCTGCTTCAACTTCGCCTCGTGTGCCCGCTTGGCTTCCTGGTACTTGTATTTGCCGAAGTCCATCACCTTGCAGACCGGCGGCTTGGCCAGTGGGGCGATTTCGACCAGATCCAGCTCGGCTTCCTCGGCCATTTGCAGGGCGGCACGAATATTCACGATACCTAGCTGCTCACCCTCGGCGCCGACCAGGCGCACCTCCGGGGCCGTGATCTCGTCGTTGATGCGCTGCGTCTTTTCCTGAGCGATGGTGTTTCTCTCCCAAAAATTCAAAAAATCAGGACGCCGCGTCCCTGCTCTGCTTCTCCCTCAGCAGACGCTCCAGCAAGGCTTCAGGGGACATTTGCCCGAGATCCTGATTGCCCCGGGCATCACGTGAACGCAAGGCGACCAACCCCGCAGCCCTCTCCTTGTCGCCAACGACGACGAGATAAGGCCGCTTCAACAAGCTATGTTCGCGAATTTTATAGTTAATTTTCTCGCCGCGCAAATCAAGGTCGACGCGCAGACCGACAGCGCGCAGCTTTTCCGCCACACTCGCCGCGTAGTCCTCCTGATGTTCCGAAATGCTCATCACCACGGCCTGCACAGGCGCCAACCAGAGCGGCAAGGCACCGGCGTGGTTCTCGATGAGGATGCCGATGAAACGCTCCAGCGAGCCAAGGATGGCCCGATGCAACATGACCGGCGTGTGGCGCGCATTATCTTCGCCCACGTACTCGGCGCCGAGCCGTCCCGGCATGGAAAAGTCGACCTGCATGGTGCCGCACTGCCAGGAGCGGCCGATGGCGTCCTTGATGTGGAATTCGATCTTCGGCCCGTAGAAGGCACCCTCGCCGGGCAATTCTTCCCATTCCAGGTTGCCGGCCTTGAGCGCCTCGCGCAACGCGTGCTCGGCCTTGTCCCACAGTTCGTCGGCACCAACGCGGCTGTCGGGGCGCAGCGCCAGTTTGACCGCCACATCCTTGAAACCGAAGTCGGCGTACACCCTGCGCACCAGTTCATTGAAGGCCGTCACCTCGGGCTGGATCTGGTCCTCGGTGCAGAAGATATGGCCGTCGTCCTGGGTGAAGCCGCGCACGCGCATGACGCCGTGCAACGCACCCGAAGGCTCGTTGCGGTGGCAGGAGCCGAACTCGCCGTAGCGTAGCGGCAGGTCACGGTAGGAACGCACGTCGGTGTTGAATATCTGCACGTGGCCGGGGCAGTTCATCGGCTTGATCGCGTAGTCGCGGCTTTCCGACTCCGTGGTGAACATGTTGGCCTTGTAGTGCTCCCAATGGCCCGACTTCTCCCACAGCGTGCGGTCGAGTATCTGCGGGCAGCGCACTTCCTGGTAGCCGTTGTCGCGATATACCGTTCGCATGTACTGCTCGATCTCCTGCCAGACCGTCCAGCCGTGCGGATGCCAGAAGACGAGGCCCGGTGCTTCCTCTTGCAGATGGAACAGGTCGAGCGCACGGCCCAGCTTGCGATGGTCGCGCTTCTCGGCCTCCTCCAGCATGTGCAGGTAGCCGTCGAGCTCTTCCTTCTTCGCCCAGGCCGTGCCATAGACGCGCTGCAATTGTTCGTTCTTCGAGTCGCCACGCCAGTAGGCGCCGGCCACCTTCATCAGCTTGAAATGCTTGAGCTTGCCGGTCGATGGCACATGCGGGCCGCGACAGAGGTCGACGAAATCGCCTTCGCGGTAGAGCGACACATCCTGGTCGGCCGGAATGGCGGTGATCAGTTCCGCCTTGTAGTGCTCGCCGATCGACTTGAAGAATTCGACGGCCTTGTCGCGCGGCCAGACTTCGCGCGTGACCGGAAAGTCCTGCTTCGCCAGTTCCGCCATGCGCTTTTCGATGGCGACCAGGTCCTCCGGCGTCAGCGGCCGGCAGGCGAAGTCGTAGTAGAAGCCCTTCTCGATCACCGGGCCGATGGTCACCTGCGCTTCCGGAATCAGTTCCTTCAGGGCATAGGCGAGCAGGTGAGCGGTCGAGTGGCGGATGATCTCGACGCCATCGGCATCCTTGTCGGTGACGATGGCAAGCTGAGCATCGGCGTCGATTCGGTGCGAGGTGTCGACGAGCCTGCCGTCGAGGCGTCCCGCCAAGGCTGACTTTGCCAGGCCGGGGCCGATCGAGGCGGCAATATCCGCCACCGTCAGCGGTTGAGGATATTCGCGCTTCGAACCATCAGGCAAGGTCACTACCGGCATTTCAGGACTCCAAAAGACGAACAGGACACCCGATCGCTCAGGCGCCCTGTTCGGATGTCTGCTTGGCCCGGTCCAGCCCGCATCGGCGGGGCCGCCGCGCGGGCGGATTCTGCCATAAGTGGCCGCCGTACACAATAGTCGGAGCAGCGCCGGGCGCGCCGCAATAGCCATGCACCTCGGTAACAGGCTCCCGGACCCAGGAACCCGAATACGGCCGGGTTCGGTTCACCCCGGCGCCGATATGCCGCGCCTCAGGCGGCCTTGCCACCGGGCGGCGTATTCATCGGCATGTAGCGGTCCAGCCAGATCCAGTACAGGGCCATGCGGTCCGTCAACGCCGCCAGATCAGCGCCGAAACCCAGCAACGTGCGCAGCGGCGCCTCGGCTCGCAACACACTGATGCTCGACCGCACATGTTCCTCGATCAGCAAGGCCTCGCGCCTGACCAGGTCGTCGCGGACGCTTTCAAGATAACGTGGCGGCACGCGGACGCGCAGCAGCATGATCGGTTCGTAAGGGCGGTTGCCCAGCGACATGTAGCGGATTCTCAAGGGTTGCAAGATCAGATCATCGCCATGCAGATCGCGCAAGATGTCCACGGGCTTGGCCAGCGTTTCCTCATTCTGCGCGCGCATAAACAGACCTTCGTGCGTCGCCTCGTAGGCAACGACATGAGACGCCGACAACATGCGCATCGCCTGCCGCGCAAAGCCGATCTGGAAAGCGCTGGAAGACAGCTGCGCCAGCCGCTCGATGGGAAAATCGCTACGCACCATGGGTACCGTCAACGCTCCTTCAGCGGAAATGCCGTCGAAATTCATCATTTCGCCGGAGCCACCGTCCGTTCGACACATAGGCGACGCATCCGCCCGTCCGGGAACGGCCAGTCGATGCTTTGTCCCGTGCGCAGGCCGAGCAGCGCGGCGCCGACCGGCGCCAGCACGGAGATCTTTCCGCAGGCGGGATCGGACTCGTCGGGAAACACCAGTTGCACCTGCCGCCGCTCGCCCAGACCTTCGACCACGTAAGTCACCAGCGAATGCATCCGCACGACATCGCCAGGCACTCGTTCCACGGGGACGACAGTGGCACGACTCAACTCCTCGGCCAGAACGTCGATGCCTTGCAGCGCAGCAAGCCGTGCATAGTCCTGATCGGCGATCACCAATTCTTCGTTTTTCATCATCGTGACTCCGATGCAACGTGAAAAGTCCGCCACGCAAGGCGGACACACATGGTGATCATAGACATCAAGGATAGAGAGAGTAAGTAGGCTGAATCGAATATGACTGTTTCCCATCGGGCTACAATTACGGTCATGCAGGACCTCAATCTGATGGCCGTCTACGCGCACGTCGTCGAAGGCGGCAGTTTTTCGGCCGCCGCCCGCCGCCTCGGCATGTCGCGTTCGGCGGTCAGCAAGGCGGTGGCCAAACTGGAAAAGGCGCTCGGCGCGCGCCTGCTCAACCGCAGCACTCGCCACCTCAGCGTCACGGAGGTCGGCGCGGCGTTCGCCGAGCATTGCAGCCGGATTCTCGACGAGGCGACGCGCGCCGAGCAGGCCGTGAGCAGCCTCCACGCCCAGCCGCGCGGAGTGCTGAAAGTAGCGGCCTCCGTGGCCTTCGGCACGCTGCACGTGGCGCCGGCACTGGCGGACTTTCTCGGCCGCTATCCCGAGATCGACATCGACATGACCATCACCGATCGGCCGGTGGACCTTGCCGAGGAAGGTTACGACGTCACCGTGCGCGTGGCGCGCGAACTGCCGCCGAATTTCGTCGCCCGCCGCCTGGCGCCGGTAAGGCGCAAGCTATGCGGAACTCCGGAATATTTCGAGAAGCACGGCGTGCCGCGGATTCCCCAGGACTTGTCGCACCACAACTGCCTGGACTACACACATTCCGGAGAACAGGGGCTATGGCGTTTCACCGGCCCACAAGGCGACATCGCCGTTCCGGTCGCCGGGCGACTGCGGATCAACGACGACGAGGCGCTCTCACAGGCGGTACTCGGCGGCCTGGGGCTCGCGCTACTGCCCACCTTCATCATCGGCAAGGATTTGCAGGAAGGACGGCTGCGCGCGGCGCTTTCCGAGTACATCCCGGTCGAGCGCCACGTCTACGCGATCTACCTGCCCACCCGCCATTTGCCGGCCAAGGTGCGCGCCTTCATCGATTTTCTGCTGGAAAGATTCGGCTCCGATCCCGTCTACTGGGATAGGGAGTGACCGCGGAGGCGGCCGAGCGCCCGGCCGGACCGCGAAAAACAAGGCCCCGGGCGCGCAGCACCGGGGCCTTGTCGTACCAGATATTCTGGTAGGCGCGATTGGACTCGAACCAACGACCCCCACCATGTCAAGGTGGTGCTCTAACCAGCTGAGCTACGCGCCTGCAAAGAGCGGCGGATTCTAGCCGAACGTTTGCCGCGGCGCAACGGCCGCGTTCCCGCGCTAATGAATAATGATGCCAACCGCCTCGGCATCGGCGTCGGTCATTGGCGACAGGCCGCATTCGGTCAGAACATTCCGCCAGTCGGCGCTACGTCCGGGAACGCCGGATGCCGTCGCCGAGGGAAACACCGAGAACCTCGGCGCCGGTGCGGCCTGAAGCAATCCATCGGCCTCGAAGTACGTACCTCTGGCCTTGAGGTGCGGGTCGCTCATCAGCTCGCTTGGGTCGAGCACGGGCGCGAAGCAGGCATCGCTATCTTCGAACACCTGGCACCAGTGATCGCGGTCCGCCGTGGCAAAAATCTCGGCCATGCGTTGCCGGCCCCGAGGCCACGTCTCCCAATCGTAAGGCCGTGCGAAGGCCTCGTCATCGGCGACGCCGAGTCGCTTCAGCAACTCGGCATTGAATTGCGGTTCGATGGCACCGACCGTGACGAACCTACCGTCGGCGCACCGGTAGCTGCCATACCAGAACGGGCCATCGAGCAAGCCGGCGCCGCGTTCGACCGGCATCGAGCCGGCCCCGCGCAGCGACAGCAGAAGATTCATGAGATTGGCGCTGCCATCGACGATCGCCGCATCCACCACCTGGCCCTCCCCCGAGGTACGTGCGTGCAGAACCCCCGCGACGAGGCCGAGGGCGAGATAGAGCGCTCCGCCGCCGAGATCGCCCACCAGCGTCGGCGGCGCCAGGGGTGCTTCGCCCGCCTGACCGGAATACCAGAGTGCGCCGGATCGCGCGATGTAATTGATGTCGTGCCCGGCGCGTTGCGCCAACGGGCCTTCCTGGCCCCAGCCGGTCATGCGACCGTAGACCAGCTTGGGCTGACGCAACAGCACAGCTTCCGGCCCCAACCCGAGGCGCTCCATGACGCCGGGACGCATGCCCTCGATCAAGGCGTCGCACTTCCTGACGAGTCCGAGGACGAGTTCGACCGCCCGAGGGTTCTTCAGGTCGAGGCAGATCGAACGCTTGCCACGGTTGAGAATATTGTTCTTGCCAAGATCCAGCGGGTCACCGCGTCGCGCGGGACGTTCGATCAGGATGATATCGGCGCCGAGATCCGCCAGCAACATGCCGGCAAACGGACCCGGGCCGATGCCCGCAAACTCCAGTATCCTGATTCCGCAAAGTGGTCCCTTGGCGCCCATGGTGTGTCTATTCAAGCACGATACGGGACCCGCCGTCACGCGCTCGCACCCGGGCAAGATCAATCAAGCGACAGCTGTCCGCCTCCCGGGCGCCGAATCACACATCGCCAGCGTTGCCGACGGCAATTCACCGAACATCTTGCGGTACGCATTGGCAAACGCACTGCCATGGAAGAAGCCCCAACGAGCCGCCATGTCGCCGACCTTGCAACTGCCCGGAGACGCCTTGCGCAGGGCATCATGGACTTGACG
Source organism: Rhodocyclaceae bacterium (assembly GCA_016704145.1). Lineage (GTDB taxonomy): Bacteria > Pseudomonadota > Gammaproteobacteria > Burkholderiales > Rhodocyclaceae > Fen-999. The sequence goes on from JADJAS010000006.1 coordinate 85,818, forward strand.
CAAGCGCACCTGCCTGAGATAGGTCATCGGCCCGACACCGAAGCGGTCGAAAAATCCATACTGGAGTGTTCTCATGGACACACCCGCAGCCCGCACGAGATCGGCCATGCCAATGTCTTCGTCGCAACGCGCCTCGATCACGGCAAGCGCCTTGCCAACGTAATCCGGTGGCGGCGCAGACGTCCTGCACGCCTCGATATTCTCGCCCTGGGCGGCAATAAGCGACAGCAGGAGGGTCTGTTCAAGAAGTTCCGTCGTCAAGCCCCGCCGAAATGCGGATTCCGGATCGATGCTTTCCTGGGTAATGACCCCCAGCGCATTGGCGAAACTCCGCCCGGCGCCATCGGCAAGCCGCATCAGCGGCCGCAATCGGATGTTGCTGGCGTCGGCCGCGGGATATACGTCGCGCGCAAGCGCACGCAGCCTTTCGGCGGGAACCGACAACACCAGACTGGTGCAATCCTGGCTCCAGTAGGTATCCAGACGGTCGCGCGGCGAATAGACCAAGGCCGTGCCCGGTTCGGCGACGACTTCGCCCGCTGCCCTGTTGCCCACCAGGCGGCCTCGCAGGGGAACCATGACCTGATACGAAGATATCGGCGCCGAGGTGGCCACCAGCGCAACGCCATGACTGACACCAAAGAGGTGGCCGAGCCCCATGGAAACATGGCTGATGCGGATATCCGCCGCGCGACGGTCGCCGCGCAATTGCAGCCGACGTGGCTCGACCAGGCTGCCGACAGCGCCCTCGGCCAGCGACGGGTCGGCACATCGAATTTTCGTCGCCGTGCCAAGCGGGAAACCCCGCACACCGGGAAGTACTTGCGACATGCCTCTTCTCCTTCATCCGCTGCGGTTTTCTACCGCGAGCGGAGCGGCATGTCGATGATCCGGAGCGCAGCAGCCATGCTCGGCCGTGCACTCCCCGTAATCGATCAGCTGTGACCGAGATAGCCGTGGAACACCCCGTTCGGATCGTACTGCCGGCGCAGGACTTGCAGCCGCTGCCAGTTGGCGTCGGTGAAACACTGCCGGTAGCGATCGGGATTGCCTTGGCCATCGATCTCGTTCACATAATGGCCCTTTCCGAACCGGTCTAGCATCGGCAGGAAGGCCCTGAGCCAAGCAAGATTACGCGCATCGTCCTTCTCGTCGTCCCAGATCGCGTACGGCCCAATAAAGGTGTCCGCAGTCCATGAAAAACAGGCATCGGCCCTGTCCTGGAGCCGTAGATTATGGGCCGCAAGCACGTGACAATCCCTGCTCGGAGCATCGCAAAAATGCCGCGCGATCGCTTGCAGGGCCTTGCCCGGTTCGTTGGTGAAAATATTATCAACTGCATATCGCGCACAACGGCCGGCCGGATCGTTCAGGCTGAAATACCGGTCGTAGAGACCTTCATAAGCAAAGGGCTGGTATTCCATCTTGACGAGGCATTTGCTTGCCAGTTCCGATTGCGCGAATGGCAGCAGCGCCGCGCGGGCCGTCTGTTCGCTGTCCTCGAAGGCAAAAGCGGTGAAGAAACAGATCTTCGACTTCTCCGGCGGCGCATCGGCCGGCACCTCCGGATGATGCATGAGGACCAGGATGGGCTCGACCCGAGCGACTTGGGAATTCTTGCGGACGGCTTCGATCGCCGCCGTCACCGTCTCCAGGGCCGCCAGCGGGAAGATGTAGGAGCTCGCCATGATCGACTTGGGCGCGGGATAGAGTTGGAGTTCGAGGCGGGTGACGGCACCGAAAAAGCCCGGCCCCGAGCCGCGTATCGCCCAATAGAGGTCGGGGTTCTCCGTCGCCGTGACGCGCCGCAGACGGCCATCGGCGGTGACGACTTCGGCGCCAACGATGGAATGCGTGGCCATGCCGCCGAACTGCGGCCAGTTCCAGCCCATGCCGCCCCCCATGGTGAAGCCGCCCAGCCCCACGGAGGGACAGTGGGGCACCGGAAACGCCAGGCCCTTGGCATACGCGGCCTGGATCAGTTCAAGGCTTCTGACGCCGGGTTGAATCGAGGCAATCCGCTTCGATTCGTCGATCCGGATCTGCTCCATCGCCGAGACGTCGATGGCCATGCCGCCGTCGCGCAGGCACGAGCCGTTGGAATTGTGGCCACCGCTGCGCATCGCAATCTTCAAGCCGTTCCTGGCCGCGTGGTTCACAGCGGCGATGACGTCCTGGTCCGATTTTGCCTGAACAATGAGATCGGGATAGCGCTTCGGCTTCGACATGTGCCAGACCATAGCCTGGCGCCAGATCTCGTAATCGGCATCCTTGCGCTGAATGACCTTGCCCGCCACGCCAGGAATCGACAGCCTGGCCGGCTTGTCGGCGGCGAGCACGCGCGGCGCGCGCAGGGCATTCACGGCACCCAGGGCGGTCATGCCAGCGAGTTGCTTGAGGGTGCGGCGACGAAATGGCTGATGCGTATTCATGGGCAATATCCTCTTCAATCGACCGTCTCGAAATAAGCGGCGAGATTGGCGATCTCGGCATCGGTAAGCGGCTTGGCCATCGCGCTCATGGAAGGGTCCTTGCGCTCACCCGAGCGAAAGGCCTTGAGCGATTTTTCGATGTATGAAGCCTTCTGGCCGCGCAGGTTCGGGTATTGAGGCGCCTTGCCGATACCGTCGGCACCGTGGCAGGCCACGCAGCGGCCGACCACGGCCACGGCGGCGGCGGGATCACCCGCCGCCAAAGTCAGTGCCGGCGACACGCCGAGCAAACCGGCCAACAGCCAGTGGCCAACAGAGTTGAGTCGAGTGCTCATCGAGATGGGTTCCTTCTATTCCAGTGCATGGCGATATTGTGGGTCACGGGCGCAGAATCGCCTTGACCACCTTGCCGCTTTCCGAGTCCCGTACCGCCTGGTCGATGTCATCGAAGGCATAGAAACCGACAATCTTTTCGAGCGGCAGGCTGCCCTGGCGATAGAGATCGACCAGTTTCGGGATGAAGTGATCTGGCACGCTCTGGCCTTCGATAATACCCACCACGCTGCGGCCGAACATGATGCTGTTCATGTCGAACGTCACTTCCGTCCCCATCGGCGCGGCACCGACCAGTCCGCACACACCCGGCACGGTGAGGCAATCGACCGCCTGACGGAACACTGCCGGAATAGCCGTTGTTTCGAGCGAGAAGTCCGCGCCGCCGCCGAGTTTCTGGATTTCCTCGACGACATTGCAGCTTCGTGGATCGAAGGCATGCGTGGCACCCAGTTCGCGCGCGAGAACGAGCCGGGCCGGATTGATGTCGACGGCGATGATGGTGGTGCAACCGACTGCCTTGGCCGCCATCAGCGCCGAAAGGCCCACCGAGCCACAGCCGAAGATGGCAATGCTCGATCCCGCCGCCGGCTTGAACGTGTTCAGCACCGCGCCCGCGCCCGTCTGGATGCCGCAACCCAACGGCCCCAGCAGTTCCAGCGGCACGTCCTTCGCCACTTTCACCGTGTTGGCCTCCGCGGCGATGGCATGGGCGGCAAAGGACGACTGATTGAAGAAGTTGCCGAAGATCGGCACGCCCTGGTGGCGAATGGTTGCCGAGCCGTCGCCGCGCACCCCGCCAAAATTGCAGCCAAAGATGTTGGGGCAATGCGTCGGATCGCCGCGCTTGCAGGCGACACACTGGCCGCAGGCGCGGAACGTCAGCACCACGTGGTCGCCGGGCTGGACCTTGCTCACGCGGGTGCCGACTCGCTCGACCACGCCCGAGCCCTCGTGTCCGAACACGGCGGGGAAGCTCACCGGGTACAGTTGATCGCGGCAGATCAAATCGGTGTGGCAAACACCGACGCCGACGATCCGCACCAGCACTTCATCATCGCGCAATTCGTCGAGTTCGACTTCCGCAACCTGGAACCTGCCCGACTTCTCGCCGACAATCGCCGCCTTGGTTTTCATGACTATCTCCTTCCGCAATGTCAATTCAGGCGAGCCGGTTCAGCTTACCGGCAACTGAACCGTGATCCACTTCCATTCGGTGAAGGTATCGATGTCGATATCGGTGCCTTCGCGACCGAAACCGCTGTCGCCGATGCCGCCGAACGGCACATGCGGCTCGTCGGCGATGGTCGGCGCGTTGATGTGCACCATGCCGGTGCGCACGCGCTGGCTGAATTGCAGTGCCTTGGTGATGTCGCGGGTGAAGATCGCAGCGCTCAGGCCGAAGTTGGTATCGTTGGCGCGCGCCACTGCTTCTTCGAAATCCGCGATCGGATAAACAGACGTCACCGGGCCGAATGTCTCCTCGCGACAGACGGTCATCGCCTCTTCCACGCCGGTCAGGATGGTGGGACGACAACGATTGCCGATCCACTCCCCGCCGGTGAGAACCTTGGCGCCCTTGGCCTTGGCATCCTCGATGTGGTGGCGTACGCGCTGGCGCTGACGCGCCGAGATGATCGGGCCAACCCAGGTATTCGGATCGCGCAGGTCGCCCATGCCAAGGGATTCCGCCTTGGCCTTGTAGCGACGGCAAAACTCGGCTTCGATGCCGCGCTCCACGAAAATGCGGCTCGACGCCATGCAGGCCTGACCCTGGAAAAAGAACTGGCTGAAAGCCGCCGCCTCGACTGCTGCGTCAAGATCGGCGTCCGCCAGCACCACCATGGGATTCTTGCCGCCCAACTCCAGTACCACGCGGCGCATCAGCGGTCCGCACAGGCCGGCGATGTGCTTGCCGATGCGGCTGGAGCCGGTGAACATCACGACCTTGACCAGCGGATGGGTGGTCAATACGTCGCCGATCTTGTCGCCGAAGCCGGTAACGACGTTGAACAGGCCGGCCGGCACGCCCGCCTCGTGATAAAGATCGGCGAGCCGATTGGCCACCATCGGCGCTTCCTCCGATGTCAGCAACACCACCGAATTCCCGGTGGCGATCGGCGTCGAAGTCAGCTTGACATTCTTCAGCAGCGGCACGTTGAACGGCGAAATGCTGGCGATCACGCCGAGCGGCTCGCGCACCGACATGCTGAAACGGCCCGGGGTGTCGGAAGGAATGGTCTGACCGGTCACGCGCCGGGCGACGCCGGCGGCGGCTCGCAGGCAGTTGATGGCGTACTGAACCTCGAAATGCGCCTTGCCGAACGGCGAACCCACTTCGTCGACCAGGATGTCGACGAAGTCGTTGCGATACTTCTCGAACAAAGCCGCCGCCCGGGACAGCCACGCCTCGCGATCGGCGGCCAGCTTGTTGCGGTTCGCGTCGAACGCCGCCTGGGCCGCCTGGACGGCGCGATCGATGTCCGCCGCGCCGGCCTCGGCCACTCGGGCGAACGGCTGGTCATGCTCCGGATTTCGGTCGATGAAGTACTGCCCCGTCGAAGGCGGCACCCGCGCACCGCCAATCCAAAGATCGACGCCCTGGTCGGCGCCATTTTTTCCAGTTGTCTGCGTCATCGTGGTTCTCCAAGCATGACTTCGCCCATCGATCGGCATCCCGCCAGCCGCCGGCCGTTCGCGCGGATACCGGAATATTTCCTTTCCGGCTACTATAGCCGCGGCAACGGACAAGCGTTAGCCGTTGCGCGCAATCGATAGCGGATTCGCGCAAGAAGCAAAGTCAGCCGTGGCGGCACGCCGGTCCGGACGCCTGCCGCGCCCTCAGACGCCGAGCAGCCGGGCCATGAGTGCGGGCGAAGCGCGTAACGGCGCCGCCTCGCCGGCATAGGCGACGCGCCCCTTGGCCAGGACGTGAACGCGCGTGGCCAGTTTCATCGCCATGGCAAGGTTCTGTTCGACGAGCAGGATCGCGACCCCCTCGTCGCGCAAGGTACGCAGAATGTCGGTGACATCATGGACGATTGCCGGCGACAAGCCTTCGGTCGGCTCGTCGAGCAGCATCAGCCGCGGGTTGCCGACCAGCGCGCGCGCGATGGCCACCATGGTCTGTTCGCCCCCCGACAACATTGCCCCCCGATGATCCAGGCGCTCGCCCAGACGGGGCAACAGCCGCAGCACGCGATCGATCGTCCAGCCCGGCCGCCCCGGTAACGCCGGACGCGCGGCGACCGTCAGGTGCTCGCGGACCGTCAGCGAAGGAAACAGGCGGCGGCCCTGCGGCACCAGGCCGACACCGGCGCGCGCGATGGCCTCGGGCGGCGTGCGCGTGATGTCGCGACCGGCCAGAGCAATCGAACCGCTCTGGGCCGGATTGATGCCCATCAGCGCCCGGATCAGGGTGGTCTTGCCGACGCCGTTGCGGCCAAGCACGACACCGATGCCGCCCGCCTCCACCGACAGCGACACCCCGTGCAGCACCATGGCCGGGCCATAACCCGCGCACAGGTCGGTCACCGCCAGGAGATCAGCCACGGCCGGCTCCGAAATAGACCTCGGCGACTTGCGGATCGTGGCGGATGGAGGTCGGATCACCGTCGGCGAGCAAGCGCCCGTGTTGCAGGACGAGCACCCGGTCGGCGAGTTGCAGCGCCATATCCACATCATGTTCGATCAGCATGATGGTGACGTCGCGCGGCATTTCCCGGATCATGGCCACGACGGCCGCCGTTTCCTCGGCCGACAGTCCGGCCGCCGGCTCGTCAAGCAGCAGCAGGCGCGGACGACGGGCCAGCGCCAGCACCAGTTCGATCCGGCGTTGCTCGCCATAGGCCAGCCGGCGCGTTTCGATGTCGGCGCGCGGGGCCAGGTCCCACGCTTCCAGCAATTCCAGCGCGCGTCGGCGCGTGCCGGCGTAGGAATGCACCGCCCGATGCATGACGAAACGATGCGGTGCGCCAGCCTGTACCGCCAGCATGGCACTTTCCAGCACCGTCAGCCGGGGAAAGAGCGTGGCGATCTGGAAGGTGCGACCGAGCCCCAGATCGACCCGCCTGGCCACGCTGGCCGCCGTGATGTCCTGGCCGAACAGCAAGACGCGGCCCGCAGTCGGATGCAGCTGTCCCGTGATGACGTTGAACAGCGTGGTCTTGCCCGCGCCGTTGGGACCGAAGATGACCAGGCGCTCGCCGGCCCTGACCGAAAAACTCAGGTCGTCGATGACATCGAGGCCGCCAAACCGCACGACCAGATGATCGACCACGAGCGCGGTCACGATCGATGCTCCGCCCATCGCCGCCACAGACCCACCAGTCCCTCGGGGGCAAAGAGGGTAGCCAGCACGTAGGTCGCGCCCAACACGAACATCCAACGTTCGGTCAGGCCGCTGATGACGTTCTCGAGCGCGACGATGAGGAACGCACCGATCACCGGACCGAACACCGTGCCCGCACCGCCGAGGATGACCATGATCAGGGCTGTCGCCGAATACGCCACGCTCAAGCATGACGGTCCGACGAAACCGTTCTGCCACGCCAGCATGGCGCCGGCGACGCCAGCCATGCCGCCGGCAAGCACGCAGGCGATGTACTTGTAGCGGCCGACGGGGTAGCCGAGCGCGGCCATGCGCCGCTCGTTCTCGCGTATGCCGACCAAGGCAAGGCCAAACGGCGACCGCGTCAGCACCAGCATGGCGGCCACCAGCAGAGCGAAGAGCAGCAGGATCAAGTAGTAGAACCCGGCGTCGCCGGAGATGTCCCAGGGCAGCATGCTGTCGGGACGCCGCACGCCGGGCAGGCCGTCATCGGCGCCGGTGAACTCACGCCAGCCATAGGCGATGCCCCAAACCACTTGCGCCAGCGCCAACGTAATCATGAGCAGATAGGCTCCGCTGGCGCGCAGGATCAGGGGTGCAAACAGCGCGGCCAGCGCCGCGGCGGCAAGGCCGGCCATGCCGAGTTGCAGCCCGAAGCCGGATACGCCGGCCAGCGACAACTTGGCGGCGGTATAGGCGCCGACACCGAAGTAGACGGCATGGCCGAGCGAAGCCATGCCGGCAAAGCCGAGAACGAGATTCAGGCTGGACGCGAACAGCGCGAAAACCATCATCCTGGCGGCCACGCCCAGCACGTAGGCATCGCCGGCGATCGGCAGCGCCGCCAGCACGGCCAGCACGGCCAGCACGACCAGCACGACCGCCGACACGACCGCTTGGCGTCGAAACCCGCCCCCGGCATGGACATCGGCCATCATTGCTGGCGACCGAAAAGGCCCGTCGGCCGCAATGCAAGGATGAGCGCCATCGGTGCGAACAGCGTGAAAAGGGCGAAGTCCGGCAGAAGCGCCTTGCCCAGGGTGTCAACCAGGCCGACGACGATGGCGCCGACGAAGCTGCCCGCGAGGCTGCCCAGACCGCCGATGATGACCACCACGAACGACAGCAGGAGCACATCGAGTTCCGTGCCGACGTGGACGCCGATGATCGGCCCGCCCACGATGCCGCCGAGCGCCGCCAAGCCCGCGCCGACGGTGAACACGCCGCTCGACAACCGCGGCACGTTGATGCCGACGCCGCGCGCGGTTTCCGCGTCATCGGCGGCGGCGCGGATCATGGTGCCGATGCGCGTGCGCGCTTGCAGATACCACAACAGCCCGGCGATCGTCACACCCAGGGCAATGACAAAGAGCCGATAGGACGGAAACACGATACCGGCGACGCGCACCGGACCGGAGAGCCATTCCGGACGCGCCAACGTCCGCGGCGTGCCGCCCCAGATCCACAAGGCCAGATCGCCAAGCATCAACATGATGCCGAAAGTCAGCAGCGCTTGCGGCAACTCCTCGGCTGGCGTGCGGCTCAGCAGAATGCGTTCAATCGCGAAGCCGATGGCCATCGCCGTTGCGATGCCGCCCATGGCGGCAAGCAGCAGACTGCCGGTCCAGCCCGCGAGCGCGATGGCCACCCAGGCGCCCACCGCGTAGAAGGCCCCGTGCGCCAGATTGAGCACCCGCATCACGCCAAAAATCAGCGCCAGTCCCGCCGACGAGATAAACAACAGCATCGCGAAGGACAGACCGGCAAGCAACTGATACAACCAGAAACTCATCGCTTCCGTTCCAGGACAGCACAGAAACGCATGGCCTCCCGCTCAATCGGGGCGGACGTTCCTGAGGACATCGAGAATCCGATAGGCGGGCTTGCCACCCTTGTCGGCCACCTTAACGAAATAGTAGTCGAGGTAAGGGTAGCGCTTATCCGGGTCGAAACGCAGACGCCCCTGCGGGGTCGGGATGTCCACCGCCTTCAGCGCCGGCAGAAGGATGGCCGGCTCGCTCCTGCCCCGGGTGGCCCTCAGTGCCGCTTCGATGACCAGGCCGATCGTATAACCCAGTGCCTCGTAATAGCCCGTTGGCCGTTGGCCATATTCGCGTCGAAAGTCTTCGATGAAGCGAACGTTTTCAGGAATATCGATGTCATCGAGATAATGCGTGACGGCCACCGTGCCCAAGGCCGCCTCGCCCATCGCTGGCAGCAGCATGCCGTCCACCGTGCTGATCGGGCCCAGCAAGGGCAAGCTGTCGCGTTGGCCGAATTCGTGCCGCGTCCTGACCAGTTTGATGGCATCGGCGCCGGGGACGGCCGAGAACATGGCGGTTCCCTCGGGCAGGCCGCCGATGAACGGCGCCCAATCAGCGGTGCCGAGCGGCACGTATACCTCCTGGCGAATCTTGCCGCCGGCGGCGGTGAAGCCCGCACGGAAGCCCTCGGACACGCGCGTGCCGAAGCTGTACTTCGAACTGACGATCACCGCGTTCCGCTGGCCGAGTTTCTTGGCCGCATACTCCCCCATCATGCGCCCGAGCTGCGCCGAGTTCCAGCTCGGCACCACGATATTGGCATGGCGAACGTTCTCCGGCGTCTGCCCGACCAAAGGCAAGGTCGGCACGCCCTTGCGGCCGATGTAGTCCTGGACGGCGGCCATGACATGACCGAGGAAGGGGCCGACCAGGACGTCAACGCGGTCGCGGTCGATCAACTTCTGCACCTTGACGACACCGGTATTCGGATCGCCGGCATCGTCCTCGACGACGAGTTCGATCTTGCGTCCGGCAACCTGACCCACCAACTGCTTCATGCGCAGGCGCAGGCCCTTGACTTCGCCGGCGTTGACATCGGCGACGCTGCCGGTCAGCGATGCCAGCACGCCAATCTTGAGCGGTGCCACTGCCTGGCCGCGCGCGGTCATCGGCTTCGTTAACGCCGCGATCATCATGGCGGCGATCTTCATGCCGAACGAACGACGCGGCAATGAACGATCCATGGTCATGCTCCGGTTGAACAACGTGGCCTGGCTCTCCCGCCGTTACTGGTCGTGGCGAATGCGTATCTTACCGGCCAGGGGACACACCGACAGGGACGGATTGGCAAAGAAAATGCCGGTCACGGCTTTCGCCATGAACCGGCACGAGAACCGCAAACCGTCAGATAACCGGTATCGCGGTAGTGGAGAAATGCGGAAGCGTCGCCACCGGCAACGGGAGCTACCGTCCCGCCGCTTGCAGCGTTTGCAACGTGAAGTTGTCCGAAGTCAGCCCCGGTTGATTCATGCGCCAAGCTGCAGTATCGGTCAGGAACACCGTGGCATGGTTACGCTGGAAATCGATGATCGCGCCACTCGCAGTCAAACCGCCAATGTAACCGTCCACCCCCTTGCTCGCGAACGAGTGGAACTGGAGATGTTTCCAGAACTCGCCCTTGCGGTTGAACGCCTCGCCCCAATGGATACGCGGGTACTTTGTTTCGATATACAGAATTTTCTTGCTATAGGGATGCTCGGGCGGAGTCGTCGCCTCGATGACGTACACCTCGCGGGGCTCGTACCGATCCTTGTTCATGTTCCAGAATGGCGCCTTGTTTTCCAGGGTCGGAAACTTCTCATCGAAAGTCTTGCCGTCGCGTACCCAAACCGGCGTCTTGCTGTTGGCGGAGGCCAGCACCCAACGCTTGCCTAGCATCTTGTAGCCGGGGTACCAGCATGGACGGGCGTTAAAGACCTCGAGATCGTCCTGCAATTGATCCGATGAACCGATCGGATCCATCCACGCACCGCCGGAAAGACGACGGATTCGCCGGACCGCCGGAATGTAGGCCCAGACGTCGTTCATCTTGGCGGAGTCGTACATCACCGTGAAGGTTCCCAAACCCTTCATATCAGCCGGCGCCTTGAAGTAGAGCAACTGCCGGCCACGCTCGCTGCCATCGCCATCGACTTTGCCGTCGAGGCGATTCTTCATGTTGTAGCGGGAGAATTCGGCGATCAACTCGGCGTGGATGCCCTTGTTGCCGTCAACCAGGAGCTGCGTCCACTCCCGGGCCTCCGCCACATCCCCGTAGATCTGGCCCAAGTGCCAGTTCCAGACGACCTTCTCCGCCGCTTCGGGGTCGTTCATGTCGATGTTCGGGAACGGCAAGCCAGCGCCGTAGCCGTCGACCGAGCACTTCTCGCGGTTGATCTTGGTCTTGCCGGCATTGGCCTGCGATGCCTTGATGTACTTGGGATCGAGCGGGATATCCTTGGACTTGACCAGCGGCATCCGGAAACCGCTGTTGCGGATCCGCCACTCGATGCGCTCCGTCAACAGGCTGGCGACGGTATGCCCCTGGAAAGTATCGTTCTTGATCTTGTCGATGTTGTCGGCACTAATCACCGTACCTTCCGGAAGTTCGGCGGCAAGGACCGGCAGCGCGATCGCCGCGAGCACGGCGGCAAGCGTGGTCGTTTTCAGTATTCTCATGACATTTTCCTCGAATCAGAACAGGTAGGTCAGGCTGGTGTAGAACTGGTCGCGATTGTGGAAATAGCCGAACAAGCCAGCGTTGTCGCAGGAAGCGGCGTTCGGGAACTGGCATTTCTGGCCATTACGCCAGTTGTTCGCCCAAAAATAGTCGTACTCGACCTTCCACTTCAGGTTCTTCGCCAGTTCGAAGGTTACCGACGGGACGACGAAGCCGCCCTTGTAGGTCAGATCCGCCCCGACAACAAGTTCAGGAATGACCCGACCACTGTCATAGCTCAGGCCGAAGATGCCCGTGAGCAGCAAAGAGTGCTCCTTGGTCTTGGCGCCCCAACCCACGGAATTGATCAAGCGCTCGCTCGACTTGTAGTTCTGAACCCACTTGTCAAATAGCTGAACCGAGAAGAACATCGGCTTTTCGGCACCAAAGGCGCTTTGCACGAACGGCAGGTTCTTGTCCATGCGGAACATCATGGCGACGACATCCTTCTTCTTGATGCCATCGTAACCCGGTGCGATCGCTTGCGACAAGAAGGAGGGAGACCTTGGGAGAATCTGGTAGGGCGCGTCCTTGATGTACGCCCATTCCGTGCTGAACACGGCGTCCGCCCACGGCGCATAGCCAGCGGCGGTAAACCCATAAACATCGATCAGCGGGTAAATGATATCACCGGCCAATCCCCTGCTGTCCGCGCGTCCCAGTGTCCTGGCCCCCGAAGGAACCGTGATCCAGCCACCTGGAGGTGCGCCGGGTATACCGAACGCATCAAAAGTCTTCAGATTGCTCGATGCATTCATGATCGGATTCTGAAAGTACGTCTTGAGATAGGACACCGAGTAGTTGAATGCGTCGGTCGTGCCATTCCAGCGAATGCCGCCGGTGACCTTTTCGTAGTCTCCTTGCTTGTTCTCGAGATCGTAGGGATCGATGTTGCGGAAATCCACGTAGGCATATGGCTGACTGGACCAGCGACCACCGTAGATTTCAAGTTCCGTGCCGATATCCTTCTTGCGATCCCAGCCGGGCCGCACGAAGAACTCCAGCGCGCCGTTGGCTTCGGGTACATCGACATTGGCCTTCAGGATGATCAGCGGCTTGCGCAACTCCTCGTTGGCGGGTTCCAGGAAGGAACGCCACGTGAAATTAAAGCCATGCACCATGTCGTTGGCGGCAAAGAAGTCGGTTTCACCCCAGACCACCTGCTGCTTGCCGAACCGGAACTTGACGCGATCGCTGGCTTTCCAGTCGAGGTACAACTCGCGAATCTCGGCATCGTTGTACAAGTCCATCAGGTCGCCACGCGCGCCCGAGTGATAGTTGTACGCACCGTTCTTTTCCAGGTGTTTCAGAAAGCTCGTCTGATATTCCTGGCTCGCGCGCACCTTGGCAACCAGCGCCAGACTATCGGTGGCCCTCCAGTCGGCATTGACGCGCACCGTGGCACGCGCCATCGACATCTTGCCGCGATCGTTGTAGTTGGGCGTGTCCTGCCAGTTCTTGGTATTCCACGAAAACTCGCCGCGCAAGTAACCATCGATGGTGAATGTCTTTTCCGAAAAGCTGTCGCTGGCAGCCAATACCGATCCGCTTGCTGCCGCGCAACCTGCCACCGCAATGGCCATCGCAGTCAATCTGGCGGGGGCGGCCCTCCGTTCCCTTTCTGGCTTCCTTTTCATGCTAGCTCCTCCTTCTCCTGTGGTATGAACAACAAACGTCGAGACAACCATGCCCTTCTTACTGGCCGACCGATACCCCCTTCAATTCTCCCAGCACCGGCTTGTCCTGCCGGCCAAAAATGAACTCCGGCCGGAATACGTAGATGATCGCCGGCATGACGAACAGCGCTGACGTGGCCGAAATGCCCAGCCAGATGGCCATCAACAAGCCCATCTCCGCCTGGAACTTGAGCGACGACGCCCACCAAAGCAGCGTGCTCAGAATCAGCACGCTGGCCGTGACGAACACCCCCATGCCAGCGGAATGGAGAGCCTGATGAATGGCATGCTGCGGGCTGCTGCCGATGGCGATTTCTTCTTTCACCCGATCAGCGATATAGAAGGCGTAATCGACGCCCAGCCCGATCCCGAGAGCGGCCACCGGCACCGTGTTGATGTTCATGCCGATATCCTTCCAGGCCATGAAAGCGAATGTCAGGGTATTGGAGATGATGACGGGAATCATGAACAACATCCCCGCGACCGTCGAGCGGTACACGATGGTGCAGATAATGACCAACACCAGCAAAGCCAGCGCCACTGCCTCGATCTGACCGGAAAGAATCACCTCGTTCACCGCCGCCATGACGCCAATCACGCCGCCCGCCAGTTGCCATTGCCCTTGCGCCAGCGGATTCTTCTCGATGAACTCCTTGATCCGGGCCACGGCGGTACGAATCGTTTCTCCTTGGCGGTCGCGGAACATCATGGTAATCGCGCCATTGGCGTACTTGTTGTCCGCGAACCTGTCGATATCTCCCGGCTCGGAGATCGAGTCGAGAATGGCCACCAGGCTGCCGTTCACCTGCTGGTTGTCACCCAGCTCAAGGTAGCGGGGGTTACCTTCATGCAAGGTCGCGTTGACCACCGGCAGGACGTCCGCCAACGAAATCGAGCCACCGACCTCCGGTTGCGCCTCGATGAAGCGCTGAAAGTGGTTCATCGCTTGAAGTACCTCGTTGGTCTTCAGCAGATTGTCCTTGCCTTCCTCGCCGACCACGATGAACATCCGATCCACGCCCTGAAAGCGCTTGTTGATCGCGACGGCATCCTGGTTATAGGTTGAATCCGGCCAGAGAATCGGCGACCCGGGGTTGGCGTCGCCGATCTTGAGATTGAAGGCATAGGCGCCGAACAGGACGATCACCAATGCGCTGGCGACGATGGCCGCATAGCGGATCGGCGATGTCGCCACCCAAACCGCCGCATCGAGTACCTTTCGCGCCAGCGGCTCGATATTGATCGGATGAACATGACCGTGGGGTTTTCTCAGGTAGGAAAGCAGAACCGGCGTCAGAATCACCGCGCTCACGGTGAGGGTCGAGACCCAGACCACGGCAAGCACCGTAAGTTTCTGCAACATTGGGATCGGGCTCAAGGCCACCACGGCCATGCAGGCGGCATCGGCAATGACGCCCAGCATGCCGGGCCGGAAAAGATCGGCCAGCGCTATCTTCGCCGCATGCCGGGCGGTCTCGTTACCGGCGGCGATCACCTGGAGTTCATCGTCGAAGCGGTTGACGATCTGCACCGAGTGGGACACCGCGCGCGAGGTGATCAGCATGGCGACAACGATCACCAGCGGCTCGAAATGAATTCCCAGCAAATGACAAATACCCAAGGCCCAGATGGCGCTTACCACGCCGGCCAGCAGGGGCAACAGCACGCCGCGCCAGGTTCGGAGCAGAATAAACAGCATGATCAGGGTCACCGCCAACGCCGCCGCCACCAGGTTGATGGTTTCTGGCACATAGTGATCGACCCAACCAAACAATATAGGATCGCCAACCACGCGAATGTTCACACGGTCGTCGGCAACCTTGCCGATCAGGGTGCGAATCTCCGCAAACGCTTTTCCGTAATCAAGTTCCCGTTCGACGAAATCAACCGTGATCAGGGTCGCCTGCATGTCCCGCGACACGTACGGGCCATAGACCAGCGGGTTGCGCAGCACGGCCTCCTTTAGTGCAGCGACAGCCGTGGCATCGGCGGGAAGGTCCGGCCACATCAGCGGGCGCGTCTCGATGCCATCGGTGGAGGCGCGAACTTCCTTGAGTTTTTTCGAAGCAAGCGAGGTGATCTGAAACTGATTGACGGCCGACACCTCGCGCAGGCCGAGCGTAATGGTGCGCACCTTTTCAAGGATTTCCAGACGAAAGATATCGCCTTCCTTGACCTCGACCATGATGCCGACAAGGTTCGAACTACCGAATGTTTCCTTGAACTTTTCGTGTGTTTTTACATATTCATGCCTCGATGGCAGCATGTCCTCGAAGACGGTGCGCACCTCGATGCGCATGGCAAACCAAAGGAGGATCAGTGTCAGCAATCCCATCACGCCGACGACCCAGGCGCGCTGGCGGATGCAATACTCGGCGATTCGTTCAATCATGGTTGCTTGCTCTTTTCCACGGGAGCCGGCAGGCTGATCAGGAACTCCGGCTGCCAGCCGGCACCGAGCGGCCGCCAGCGCGTGTTTTCCCACTGTCCGATGTTGGCACCGATGAACCAAGTCCCTTGATCGGTGGGCAGTACCCGCGTGTGCCAAGACAAGTCGGTGGCATCGAGACGCCCCGTCCGCCAATTTTCCGCCGCGGGACTTCCCGTGACCCAGCGACCCAGGCTTCCGCCACCGACCCATTGCTGACGCCGTTCGTCCCACGCGATATCAAAAATGTGATCGTGAGTATCGACTGACATTCGTTCCCAGTGCTGACCACCATCGCGGGTGACAAGCACGACGCCTTCCAGACCCACCGCCACACCCAGCTTGGCATCCTTGAACGCCACCGCCATCAATGACGTCGGTACCGGCGGGGAAATATCGGCCCATGCACCGCCTCCGTCGTTGCTGACCGATATCCGGCCAAACTCGCCGACAACCAGCAGACGACCATCGGGCAGGATGGCCACATCGTTCCACGCAACATCTTCCTCGGGACGCAGACGATGCCAAGTCTTGCCGGCATCCTTGGTTTGCAGCAGCGCGCCCATCTCGCCCACGGCAAACGCCGTGCCCGCGCCACCCAGGCGCAATCGGGTGAACTTGTTGGCAACCTGGGACCGAGGCACGCTTTCCGACTTCTGCCAGGTTCGGCCGCCATCGACCGAATAGATCACGACCCCGTCATTGCCAACGGCAACGCTATGTTGGTCATCCCAAGTCGCCAGGTCCTGCAGGGTCGAGTCGGTCCCGGTAGCCAATCGCTCGGTTCGACCGTCCTTGGCGATCGAAACGATCTTTCCATTCGATCCGGCAAACCAGATTCGGTCATCAGCGGGCCTTGCCACACCGTAGAAGTAGTCACGCCGTTCGAGAACCGGCGGCTGGACGGTACTACCCACCGGCGCCGGTTTGATGAACAGACCCGCCCACAGCAATCCGCCAATGATCAGCCATGGAACAACCGACATCACCCACTTGGACCAGTTGGCCGTCGACCGGCCAATGGCAGCCACGGCCGTTTGCGACGCCGACGACTTGCTCACATTACCTCTCCTCGTTGCTAGCATCGGCCGCTTCCGGGTCATGCGTTCCGCTATTGAATCAGTATATACGGCGCTTCAGTGTTATTTGCCATGGGCAGGAATTCTGCCTGCCGCGCAACGGTATCGCTTGGATTCCGACGCACTGAGACTTGTCTGTTGACGCATCGAGACGACACGACACTCCCCCTGTAATCCATTGCGCAATGCAACAACATGCAACGGCTGAAAGCTTCGAAGCAAAAAAATGCCGCCCGTTACGTTCGGCAAAATCCGAACTCGGGGCGGCAAACGTACTAGCAGGAGGAAGAACGAAAACGAAACGCCCGTGGCAACGGGTGGTTAAGCGTATGAGATTGCTTCAGATCTTGCCCAGGCCGCGCAGTATCTTTTCCGGCGTGATCGGTAGTTGTGTGAAACGAACTCCGATGGCGTCGTGGATCGCGTTGGCGATTGCAGGTGCCGGCGTGATGACGCAGCATTCGCCGAGGCTCTTGGCGCCGAATGGTCCGGTTGGCTCGTCGGTCTCGATAAAGATGCTGTCGATCTTTCTCGGCATCTCGACCGCCGTCGGCATCTTGTAGTCGAGGAAGTCCGTGGTCAGGCACGAACCGGTCTCGGGATCGAACTGGATGTGTTCCATCAGCGCATAGCCCATACCTTGCTGAAAGCCCCCTTCCACCTGTCCCTCAGCGGCCTTGGGATTGATAGCACGGCCAATGTCATGAGCATACACCGCATGCAGCACCGCAACTTCGCCGGTTTCGGTATCGACTTCGACTTCGACGAACTGGGCCGCGCAGGGTGTCGGATTGGATTTCGGCGCGAGGCTCGACAAGCCGATGATCGTGCCCTTCTCTTCCATCACGGTGGGCTGCGGTCCCTGGGCGGTCATCTGAACGAAGGGCGACTCGGCTCGCTGCGCGATCTCCGCAACGCTCAAGGTCTTGGACGGCGTGCCACGGACACTGACTTTGCCGTCGCTGACCTCGAGGTCTGCGGGGCTGACTTCCAGCATCGATCCCGCGACTTCCAGCAGTCGCTTCTTGGCCGACAGCGCCGCCTCCTTGACTGCGTTGCCCGAAGAATAGGTGACACGACTGGCATGGGTCGGCGCGTCGAACGGCAGATTGTCGGTGTCGCCGGCGCTGCTCATGCGCACTGCACCGGCGGGCAAACCCAGCGCCTCGGCGGCAATCTGCGTCAATGTGGCGATCTGTCCCGAACCGATATCCATCGATGCAGTCGCCAGATCGGCGGTACCGTCGCGATTGATCTTGACGATGGCCCCGGAGTGCTCATAGATATCCGGGAAGCCCATGCAGCCGCTGACCCAGACCGGATGTACGGCAAGGCCGATACCGCGCTTCTTCGCACCCGAACTTCCCTTGTCGCGACGTCTGGCTTTTTCCCAGCCAATCTTCGCCGCTCCCTCGCGCAAGCAATCGGCCAAGCCGTAGGTCGCCAACGTGAAGGCCGGATTGAACGGGTGCGGCTCTCCCTGCTTGCGCGCATTCTGCAGCCGCATCGCAATCGGGTCCAGATTCAGCTTTGTGCAAATCTCGTCGATTTGCGACTCCACCGCGAAGCTGCCCTGAGGCGCCCCGTAACCGCGATAGCCGCCACCGATCATATTGTTGGTATAAACGGTGTAGCCTTCCCATTTCTGGTGCGGCGCGTGATAGTTGAAGAACAGGCCGAACGCGCCATGCACCATGATGACCTCGGAACCGTGCGTCGCATGGGCACCGCAGTCGAGAATGCTCTTCGCGTAGCGCGCGGTAAACGTGCCGTCCTTCTTGACGCCCGTCTTCAGGTAAACCTTGATCGGATTGCGCGTGGTGGTGATGAAGTCTTCCTGGCGCGTCTGTTCCAGCCGCACCGGCCGGCCACACTTCTTGCTCAACAAGGCTGCCACCGGTTCCATGGCAGTCAGCTCGAGCTTCCCGCCAAATCCGCCGCCAATGTAGGGCGACTTCACGACCTTTACCTTGGTTTCCGGAATCCCCAGCGCAAAAGCCAGTTTTTCGCGCGTCCCGAACAGATGCTGGGTCGTGACGTGTATGGTGACATTGTCCTGCCTGTCCATGTCCACCACGCAAACCCGCGGCTCCAGATAGCACGTATGCACGCGCTGTGTCTCGTAGGTCCCCTCGAAAATGAAGTCCGCCTCCGCGAAACCCTTTTCCAGGTCGCCATATTCGAAGAAAGGCGTCTTGGCGATATTGTTGGGCGCCTCGTCGTGCAGTTGCGGCGCGCCTTCCGCCATGGCTTCTTCAGGCGTGAACACTGCCGGCAATTCCTCGTACTCGACATCGATAAGATCGATGGCGGCTTCGGCAATATCCGCAGTGATGGCCGCAACGGCGGCGACCGGCTGGCCGACGTAGCGGACGCGCTCGCCGTTCATCACGTCAAAGTCGAGCACCATGCTCGGCGCCTGCACTGGAACGAAGAACACCGGACAAAACTTGATCTGCGGCACGTCCTTGGGCAAGAGAACGGCTTTGACACCGGGCAGACGCTCGGCGCGAGACGCATCGATACTGACGATGCGGGCATGCGCATAAGGACTGCGCAGCATCTTCGCGTGAAGCATGCCCGGCAACTTCACATTGACCGGATAGCCTTTGCCACCGGTAACCTTGTCATAAGCGTCGGGACGCTCCAGGCTTTGCCCGACCACATTCAGTTGGCTCATCGTTTGACTCCCTGGGGGCTTCAAGAACGCTCGGACGCGAGCTTGACGGCGTCCACGATCTTGGCATAACCGGTACATCGACAAAGATTGCCCGAGATGCCGTGGCGAATCTGCTCCTCGTCGGGTCTGGGGCATTCATCCAGGAGCTGCTTGGCAGCCATCATCATGCCGCACGTGCAGTAGCCGCATTGGACGGCGCCTGCATCGACGAACGCAGCCTGTATGGGATGCAATTCCTCGCCCGAGGACAAACCCTCGGCAGTGGTGACTTTCACGCCATCGAAGGAATGCGCGTAACAAACGCAGGAGTAGACCGCCTTGCCGTCCACATGGACGGTACAGCAGCCGCAGCCACCGCTGTCGCAGCCTTTCTTCGGGCCATTCAGGCCGATCTGGTCGCGCAGCACGCGCAACAAAGTCGCGTCCAGCTCCACCGCCAATTCATGGACATCACCATTGACTTCCAAAGTCAGCATCTTTTTCACGTTGATATCCTCATGCCAACCGCGCAATGGCGCGTTCCAGTGTTCTTCGAACAATGACCTTGGCCACGGCGCCACGGTACTCTGCCGACGCGCGATGATCGGACATCGGACTGATATCAGCGGTCACGGCTTCGCTCGCCGTCTGTAAGGTCGCGGCATCGAGCTTGCTGCCGATCAGGATTTGCCGAGCCGCGTCGGATAGCACTGCGGTTTCCGCAACCCCGCCTCCCAGCGCGACGTACGCTTCGGTACAGGTTTTCTGGCTGTCGACGCTCAGGTATGCCGCAGCATTGACGATGGCGAGGTCATTGGCATTGCCTTCCAGCTTGATGAACGCGCTGGCGCCGTTGCCCGGACATTTGGGGATTGCCACGGCCGTCACCAACTCTCCCGGCTCGAGAGAGTTCACGAATAATCCGGCCAGGAAATCCGGCAATGCCAATTGCCGCTCTCCCGCCTCGCCGCCCTTGACCATTACGGTGGCGCCGAGCGCCAGCAGCGCGGTCGGCACATCGAAGAAGGGGCAGGAGGCGGACACGCAGCCACCGATGGTCGCAGTGTTCCGGATTTGCACTGGCGGGTAGGCAAGCGCATCAGACAAGCCGGCAAGCCACGGTGTACGCTGAACCGACGGCAGTGTCTGGATTTGTGAAAAGGTCACCGTTGCGCCGATGAGCAAACCCCGATCATCATCGCGAATGGCGTCCAACCCTGCCTTGCGAATATCGACCAGTTCCTCGACATCGCTCAGCAAACCACGCGCCTCAAGTCCATGCAGAAACGTGCCGCCGGCAAGAACCAGGATTTCCGCTTCCTGGCTCTTACCTAGAATATTGATGGCCTCCTGCATGTTCTTGGGTGCATGGAACTCTTTTAACTTGTATAAAGCCATGACGACTCCAGGTCAACTGTTGGGCTAAGGAACGCAGGGCCGGAACTGCACCCTGCGGATTTTCCGACTTAGTCGCCGCCGCGCAGGTTCTGCACCTGGAACAGATCCGGCGGATTCAGCTTGGCATCAATATGAACCTTGAACTGGCCGGTGGTGCAATGCATGGCCTGCATGTCGATTTGCGAAAACGAATCATCTAGGGAAACATCGCTGCCCTTATTCTTGGGCAGGTGATGATCGGGATGGGACTTGCCGATGGTGAAGTTCTTCCAGAGCTGTCCCTTGCGGTCATAAACGAGAACGCGGCCGGCATACATGGTCTGTGCGTCCAGATACAAGACCTTCTTGCTCATCGGATGGTTCGGGTTAACCGGTGTCGCTTCCAGGATGTAGGACTTGCGCAGCTGGTATGTGACATTCGGCATGCAGTTGCCCTTGCCATGCATGTCCACAAACTTGTAGCCATCCGACTCCTTGTACTCGTCGGTCAACTTCTGCTCGTTGTGGTTGAAAAACGGCACCAGAATGTTAACCGTGCCCTTGTATGCCCAGTGCATGTCGGAAGTACGCCCGTTGTAGCCCTCGAAGTCCTCGATCATCATGTCGGAACCCAGGAAGGCATCGGTAGTCTGGCCGGTGGCCAGGCGGCGCACCCGGCGCTGGAAGCCCAGGTACAGATAGGCATCGTCGAGTTTCGTGTCATCCTCGAAACGATGGATCAGCAACTGAGTGTTCTTCAGGTCCTGCGGCTCATAAACCTTGGCATAGGTTCCACGATAGATCTTTGCCGGGTTCGGCGTAATCTCCGGAATGGGCGGCTGTTCGACCCGATGCATGAAGTTCAAAAAGTGGAACTCGAACTTGATGGTGCGCTCGATCTGGCCCGTCGCGGCATTGCGGTAGCGCCAATAGAAGGGATAGATCGATCCCGAATCACCATAGTTCACACCGTACTTGAAGTTCCAGGCCAGCTTCTCGCCGGCACGCGGATCCTTCAGGTCCGGCTCCTCCGGGAACGGCCGGCCCGCCACGTAGCCTTCGATGTCGCCGTTCTTGGCACCCAGCTTGGCCTTGTTGAGATTCTTGCGCGTGGCGTCTATATATGCCTTGGGCTGCGGGAAGTCCGAGTTCTTGCCGATCGTGATTTCGACCCAGCCATCCTTGACCATGTCAAATAGGCCGGGATCGAAGGCGCCCTTGAACTGCTCGACGTTGGCCTTGTTGATCACGAGGCCAGGGTTGAGTCCCGGAAAAGCCGGGAAGCCTTTCTTGTTAGGAAAAAAACTGTTGTCCACATCCGCGTCGGAAGCGGCGGAAGCGGGGGTAGAGAGGGAAGCGGAAGCCAGGGCGAGGGCGGAGGCCAAGGCGAGGGTATTGAGTTTCATGGGTGTGGATCTCCTCGATCAGAACTTGTACTTGAGGGTGACGTAGAGTTCGTTTTCCTTCCAGGCGGCGCCGATGGGGCCGGCGCGGAAGCGGCCGAGCGGCTCGATGCCGGACAGGCCGAACGAGCCTGGGGCGAAGCCCTGGGTGCCGGCGCCACTGGTGTACATGGTGTAGGGCGCGTAGGGATTGCAGGAACGGCAGTCGTCGAACTCCCAACGGCTCTGGTTGTCGCGGTTCTTGACGTTGGCACCGAAGGTCAGCTTGAGGTCGTCGGTCAAGCTCCACTCCACCGACGGGGCGATCGCCCAGGCGTGCGCCTTGAAGTCGCGGGCCAGGATCAGGGTCGGGCTGACCCGGTCGTTCATGACGAAGCCCTTGATCAAGAGGGTGCCGATGTAGTTGTTCTCCCAATCGGGCATGCCGACCTTGCCGCCGGGCATGCTCTTCAACTCGTGGTCGAAGATGTGCTGGTAGAACAACTGCGCCGAGATCAGGGTGGTACGGTTCGGGTTGATGAAGGGAATGAAGGTCGGCCGGTCCACGCCGATCACCGAACGGAACACCTTGTTCTCCGAGTACAGCCGCGGCCGGGCCGTGTTGGTGAACTCTTCGCCTTCGGTCAAGGCGCCCTCGAGGCGGAACGCCGCGCCCAGCGTCTCGGACTGGAAGTCCATCGAGCCGCCGATCAGGTTGATGCGCGGGAAATAGACGTCGAAGGCGATCAGGTTGGTGGTCGGAATGCCCTGGGCCGGTCCGGAGAACGGCGACGTGTTGCCGTGGGCGCCGGTGAAGGGGTTGATCGCCACCTGGTTAATCGAGCGCAGGCTCGGCAGTTGCGAACGATAGGTCAGGGCATTGACCGAGAAGTTGAGGCCGCCCTGGGTGACGCCTTCGAACTTCATCCCCAGTTGGGTGTTGGCCAGGCTCCATTCGGGCAGGTGCACCTTGCGGATGCCGATCTGGTTCGGCCCGAAGTTGGTGGCGAACCAGACGCCATCGACCGGCGCCGGGGTGCCCGGGGCGCTGAAGCCGGCGAAGTTGGCCACCGTGCCGCCGTGGTCCCCACAGATTGGCCATGCCGCGGAAGAAGCAGCCGGCGTCGAGAATGACGTTGGGGCTGCCGCACTGGCCCAGGTTGTTCGGCCGGAACTTGTCGAAGTTCCACACCACCTGCAGGTTGCGCTCCTGCATGCTGCCCGAGCCACCCATCCGCCATTCGCCCTGGGCGATCCACATCGGAATGCGGATGTCCTGCAGTTCGTCGTAGATGTTGTTGCGGGAGTAGTCCACCGGGTTGATGACGTCGAGCACGCGGAACAGGTCGGTGCGGCCCCAGACCACCTGCTGCCGGCCCAGCTTGAGGAAGAAGTTGCTGCCGTCGGCCAGGTCGAAGGTCTTCTTGGCATAGAGTTCGCGAATGAAGTCGGCCCGGTCGTTGAACTCGGGCGCCTCCAGTTCCGAGAGCTTCTTGTCGCCATAGCCGCCAAAGTCGCGGCAGCCGCGCTTGTCCTTGTCGCACGGCCGCACCGGCACGGCAAAGGCGACGCCGGAGCCCGTGCTGTTCCAGCGTTGGCCCAGCAGTTGCAAGCCGGCGCCCGAGCCGTAGCCCACCGGCGGCGTGGCCAGGTTGCCGTAATTGGGATCGATGAACTTGTTGATGCCCGGCCCGCCGCCCGGCCCGCCCAGGGTTGGGCAGCCCGCGCCGGCCTGGATGGCATCCACCACGGTAAAGCCCACCCCACCGCCGAATGGCACGGTGGCACCGTAATGAACATGCACGGGCGAGGGGGCCCGAACAGGCCGACCGACTGCGCTACCGGACCGGCCGTGTTGGGAATCCGGACGTCGGCCGCGCTCTTGCTGCCGGCGTCCTCGCCGTATTCGTCCTTGTTGAGCCGATAGACGCCGTCCCAGGTGCCGCGCAGGATGCCCCGCACCGCCCAGCCGTCACCCACCTTCTTGTCGGCCTCGACCTGCAAGGTGTTCCTGAACTTCGACAGCCCGACCCGGTGGCCCCGCTCTTGTCCTTGCCCCGGAAGCGCGTGTCGTTCTCGTAATAGACATCGACCTGCCAGGGCTCGACATCGCCGCCCAGCGACGGCAAGTTGTCTCGCCCGCGCCGGTAGCGAGCCCAGCCCCGCCAGCGCCAGCGCCGTCGCCACCACCATCCGCTTCCTGTTCATCCGCTCGATCTTCATCGCTGTCCTCCTCCTCTAAGTTCACTCCCGCCTTCACCCCGCCAGACCGCCACCGTTCGCCGCGTCTTCCTCCAGCACGCCATCCGCGTCGTAATGCGTGGCCACCACGAAGTGCGGCTTGAACACGACGCACCAGGCCGGCACGATCAGCATGGCGGCAATGGCATTGACGACCAGCATGAACGACAGCAGGATGGCCGCGTCCGACTGGAACCGCAGGGTCCGACAGAAATATCCACATGATCACCCCGGCAATCAGCGTCGCCGCGGTGAACAGAGACGGCGTAACCCGTGGTGGCCACCGCATTGACCACCGCCCGGTGAATGTTCCGGGTGGCCGCCATTTCCTCGCGGATGCGGGCCCATGAAATAGACGGCATAGTCGATGCCCACCCCACCCCGACGGCGATCACCGGCACGGTATTGACGTTGATGCCGATGTGGGCGGCGCCCATGTAGGCATAGGTCATCACCGTGGCGAACAGCATGGGCAACACCATCAGCCAGCCGGCGTGCCACGACTGGTAGTACAGCATGACCAGGGCAGAAGGCCAGGATCATCACCGCCGGGATGATGATCATGCCCGGTGCAGGGCCTGGTTGGCCGCCGCCGTGACGCCGATGATGCCGCCCCCAGTTCAATGTGCAGCCCGGGCACGTCCCGCTCGATCTGCTTGATGCCCGCCTCGGCCAGGCCACCACCCGGTTGATGGTGTCGGCCTGGTGGTCCCCTTGTAGAAGAACACCATGTTGGCTTCGTTCTCGTCGGGACTGATGAATTCCTTCAGGGCCCCCGGTATCGGACTGCTGGCCATGTAGGCAAACATCAGGCCGCCCACTTCCTCGGCATTGTCCGGCAGCTGCATCCAGCGCGGGTCGTCGTTGTGGGTCAGCCGGTTCACCACCCGCACCACCCCGGGAATGGCCTTGGTGCCGCCCAGACCGGGATCGGCCAGCATGTGCGCCTGAAAGCGCTCGATGGCGGCCATGACGTCCGGCCGCTTGATGCCGCCCTTCTCGTCGGTACGCGCCACCACGTGCAATTCCTCGGAGCCAGGGAACAGGTGTTGATGGCCTGGGTCGATCGGTTGTAGTCGTGGTGCCGGTGCAGCAGCGGGCTGCCCGCCTCGGATTCGCCCAGCTGCACCCGGGCAATGAACCAGCCGCCGCCAATGGCGCACAGCGCCGCCACGGCCAGGATGGCCCGCGCGCCACCGTCGGTGCCGCCGGTCATGGCCATGGCCCGGCCCAGCAGGTTGCGCACGCCTTCGTTCTTGTTCTCCATCTCCCGCGGCTGCGGCAGGATGGTCAGCGCCAGCGGTACCATGAAGTGCACGGTGAAGATGACCGAGAAGCCCCAGAAGCCGGCCGCCAGACCCAGCTTGTGGTTGAAGGGGGCGGCACCCAGCATGAGCACGGCTATGCCGACCGCGTCCACGATGATGGCCAGACTGCCCGGCCGGAACAGGGCATCGAGGGCGTTGCGCGCCGCCTTGGCGCCGTGGTGGGTCTTGGCCAGTTCTTCGTAGTAGCGCGCCACCAGCTGGACGCCGTGGGAGGTGGCGCGGGCGGCAATGAGGAAGGGAATGGGCAGGGAGAGGGGCTCGAGGTTGATGCCCATCAGCGCCATGAACCCCAGACCCCAGATCGAGGACAGCGCTATGCCCAAGAGCGGCAGGGCAATGCCGTACAGCCGCCGGAAATAGACGATCAAGAGCGTCGCCAGCAGCGCCAGGGTCCAGGCCAGAATGCCCAGAATCTGGGTTGAGGTAGGTATAGACCCAGCCGGTGAGCACGGGATTGCCGGTGACGTGGATCTTGTGCCCGGGCCGCGCCAGGCTTTCCCGCACTTTCTGGAGTTCGGCGAAGGTCTTGACGTAGTCGAGGTCGGCTTCGTTGAGCTGGGCCTTGATCAGCGCAGCCTTGAGATCGGGCGAGACCAGAAGACCGTAGATGGTGGGGTTGGCAATGACGTCCTTCTTCTCCGCTCGAACTCGGCCGCCGTCCGGTTGCCCTTCAGCGGGTCGTAGTACGGCTCGGACATAAAGTTGCCTTCGGCGCTGAGATAGACCTTGCGCGCGGTCCGGTGCGTCAGGCTGGCCACCAGGTTGTGGTTGACGCTGGGCAGGTTGTCCATCCCCTGGGTGGCTTCATGCACCAGCTTGAGCGTGGCATCGTTAAAAATGGTGCCTTGCTCGACTTCAATGGCCATGACGATCTGGTTGGCGCCGCCAAAGCCTTCCTTGATCCGGTTGGATACCTTGATGTAGGCATGCTGTTGCGGCAGCAGGTCGGCAAAGTCGGAATACACCCGCAGCTTGGGCAGAAACAGACTCCAGGCCAGGGTGGCGGCTAGAATCAGCCCAAGCACGATCTTGGGATTGGCAAACAGCCATTCCTCGCCAACGTGCAGGCCATGGGTGATGCGCTGGCGCAGCCCACCGCCACTCATGCGCCCGCTCCTGGCGTGATCGCCACGACCCGCAAGCCGCCCGGCCCACCGATGACGATGCCTCCCGCGACGCTGGCCGCCGAACCCAGAAACGCCGGCACGGCATCCGGTGTACGGCACCGACCGCCATTGGCCTTCTTCCAGCCGGGCAATGACACCGCCGGCGCCAACGCCATAAGGCCGGCCTTCGTGCAGAAACAGCCGGTAGAGCGCCGCACCGCTGGGGTTGGCCATCCGGCTCCAGGTCTTGCCCCCATCGACGGTGCAGCATTTGCCCGGCGATGCCGCTGGCAAAGCCTTCGTTGCGGTCGAGAAAGAGGGCGGCGTAGGGGTAAAACTCGCCCGGAATCTGGCTCAGCTTGCGCCAGCCCGCCGCCATCGTCGGTGACCACGACGTAACCAAATTCGCCCAGAACAAACCGTGCCGGTCATCAACAAACCTGCACCGTGGTGAATTGAACGTCTTCTTGCAGGTCAGTCACCGTCCAGCTGACTCCCCGGTCACCACTGACCGCTATCCGCCCCAGACCCCACCACCCACCACCGGCCCCGACCATCACAGGTGACCGCCAGCGGTACCGCGGCTTGTCCAACTCGGCGCTCCGCCATGCCTGACCTTGCCGATCGCCACTCCAAACCTTGTGGTTGAAGTCAATCCCGACAAACCCGCCGTCCGGACATGCCGCCAGACCCATCACACTGGCCCCCACCAAATTCTCCCGCCGCCAGCTCTTCCCACCATCCGCCGATACCACCACCGCCCCCGCCTGACTCCCACCCACCACCACCTCACCATTCCACCCCCAGCGCCTGTATCCACGTCCGATGGCTTCAGCGGGCTTGAGGCTTTCCTCTTGAACCGGCAGGGGAATCGATGGGGCCACAGGAGGCACACACGGAAACCGCCGCCAGCGCCATTAGCGGCATGAACTTTCTCGACGACGAAGACCGGTTCCGAATCACCAAGAACAAACCTCCTGTTGTGAATATAAGCCCGATTGGAGCAGGCCAGAGGTTAAGTTCGGCCTCAATGCGCGTTCTATCCAAATAACGCTGCGATTATCCAACAACTGCTGAGGTTTCCTGCTGCATGGCAGGAAACCCTCACCGCCAGAACGGGCCTTACGTCCAGGGTGGTTCCATAATCAAGCTAACCAAACGAAAAGCATACGCGAGATGAATAAACGACAGAACGACGGCGAGTCTCTGTCGTAGCGCGTGGCGATGCGTCTGAAATGCTTGAGC
>JADJAS010000007.1 GCA_016704145.1 Rhodocyclaceae bacterium
GTCATCCTCGAAACGATGGATCAGCAACTGGAGTGTCTCTTCAGGGCCCCAGGCTCATAAACCTGGCATAGGCCTCCACGATAGATCTTGCCGGGCCTGGCGTAATCGGAATGGGCGGCTGTTCGACCCGATGCATGAAGTTCAAAAAGTGGAACTCGAACTTGATGGTGCGCCTGATCTTTGGCTCCGTCGCGGCATTGCGGTAGCGCCACCAGAAGCGGATAGTAGATCGATCCCGAATCACCATAGTTCACACCGTACTTGGAAGTTCCAGGCCAGCTTCTCGCCGGCACGCGGATCCTTCAGCTCCGGCTCCTGGGAACGGCCGGCTCCGCCACGTAGCCTTCGATGTCGCCGTCTTTGGCACCCAGCTTGGCCTTGCGTTGAGATTCCCAGGCGGCGTCTATATATGCCTTGGGCTGCGGGAAGTCCGAGTTCCCCCGCCGATCGTGATTTCGACCCAGCCATCCTTGACCATGTCAGCCAGGCCGGGATCGAAGGCGCCCTGAACTGTTTCGACGTTGGCCTTGTTGATCACGAGGCCAGGGTTGAGTCCCGGGGGAAAGCCGGAAGCCTTCTTGGTAGGAAAATCACTGTTGTCCACATCCGCGTCGGAAG
The DNA here is from genome assembly GCA_016704145.1 of Rhodocyclaceae bacterium. Classification (GTDB taxonomy): domain Bacteria; phylum Pseudomonadota; class Gammaproteobacteria; order Burkholderiales; family Rhodocyclaceae; genus Fen-999. The sequence goes on from JADJAS010000007.1 coordinate 619, forward strand.
CGGCGGAAGCGGGGGTAGAGAGGGAAAGCGGAAGCCAGGCGAGGGGGAGAGGCCAAGGCGAGGGTATTGAGTTCCGTGGTAATGGATCTCTCGATCAGAACTTGTACTCGAGGGTGACGTAGAGTTCGTTTTCCCTCCAGGCGGCGCCGATGGGGCCGGCGCGAAGCGGCCGAGCGGCTCATGCCGGACAGGGTGAACGAGCCTGAAGGGAAAACCTGGGTGCTGGCGCCACTGGTGTACATGGTGTAGGGCGCGTAGGGGATTGCAGGAACGGCGGAGTCGTCGAACTCCCAACGGCTCTGGTTGTCGCGGTTCTTGACGTTGGCACCGAAGGTCAGCTTGAGGTCGTCGGTCAAGCTCCACCTGCTAATCGACGGGGCGATCGCCCAGGCGTGCGCCTTGAAGTCGCGGGGCCAGGATCAGGGTCGGGCTGACCCAGGTGCGTTCACCAAGAAGCCCTTGATCAAGAGGTGCCGATATAGTTGTTCTCCCAATGGGCATGCCGACCTTGCCGCCGGGCATGCTCTTCAACTCGTGGTCGTATGTGCCCACTTGTGCTGAAAGGTGAACAACTGCGCCGAGATCAAGTGGTACGGTTCTCGGGTTGATGAAGGGAATGAAGGTCGGCCGGTCCACGCCGATCACCGCGGAACACCTTGTTCTCCGAGTACAGCCGCGGCCGGGCCGTGTTGGTGAAAAAAAAACTCTTCGCCTTCGGTCAAGGCGCCCTCGAGGCGGAACGTCGCGCCCAGCGTCTCGGCTGGAAGTCCATCGAGCCGCCGATCAGGTTGACGCGCGGAAATAGACTCGAAGGCGATCAGGTTGGTGGTCGGAATGCCCTGGGCCGGGTCCGGAGAACGGCGATGCGTTGCCGTGGGCGCCGGTGAAGGGGTTGATCGCCACCTGGTTAATCGAGCGCAGGCTCGGCAGTTGCGAACGATAGGTCAGGGCATTGACCGAGAAGTTGAGGCCGCCCTGGGTATGGACGTCCTCGAACTTCATCCCCAGTTGGTGTTGGCCAGGCTCCATTCGGGCAGGTGCACTCTGCGGATGCCGATCTGGTTCGGCCGGTAGTTGTAGGCGAACCAGACGCCATCGACCGGCGCCGGCGTGGCAGGCGCTGAAGCCGGCGAAGTTGGCCACCGTGCCGCCGTGGTCCCAGAGATTGGCCATGCCGCGGAAGAAGCAGCCAGCGTCGAGAATGACGTTGGGGCTGCCGCACTGGCCCAGGTTGTTGGGCCGGAACTTGTCGAAGTTCCACACCACCTGCAGGTTGCGCTCCTGCATGCTGCCCGAACCGCCCATCCGCCATTCGCCCTGGGCAATCCACATCGGGATGCGGATGTCCTGCAGTTCGTCGTAGATGTTGTTGCGGGAGTAATCGACCGGGTTGATGACGTCGAGCACCCGGAACAGGTCGGTGCGGCCCCAGACCACCTGCTGCCGGCCCAGCTTGAGGAAGAAGTTGCCGCCGTCGGCCAGGTCGAAGGTCTTCTTGGCATAGAGTTCGCGAATGAAGTCGGCCCGGTCGTTGAACTCGGGCGCCTCCAGTTCGGAGAGCTTCTTGTCGCCATAGCCGCCAAAGTCGCGGCAGCCGCGCTTGTCCTTGTCGCACGGCCGCACCGGTACGGCAAAGGCCACGCCCGATCCGGTCCGGTTCCAGCGCTCACCCAGGAGTTGCAGGCCGGCCCCCGAGCCATAGACCGCCGGCGGCGTCGCCAGGTTGCCATAGTTGGGATCGATGAACTTGTTCACGCCCGGCCCGCCGCCCGGTCGCCCAAGTTGGGCAGCCCCGCGCCGGCCTGGATGACATCCACCACGGTAAAGCCCACCACCGCCAAATGGCACGGTGGCACCGTAATGAACATGTACGGGCGAGGGCCCGAACAGCCCCACCGACTGGGCCACCGGCCCGGCCGTGTTGGGAATCCGCACGTCGGCCGCGGTCTTGCTGCCGGCGTCCTTGCCGTATTCGTCCTCGTTGAGCCGATAGACGCCGTCCCAGGTGCCGCGCAGGATGCCCCGCACCGCCCAGCCGTCACCCACCTTCTTGTCGGCCTCGACCTGCAAGGTGTTCCTGAACTTCGACAGCCCGACCCGGTCCCCGCTCTTGTCCTTGTGCCCCGGAAGCGCGTGTCGTTCTCGTAATAGACATCGACCCGCCAGGGCTCGACATCGCCGCCCAGCGACGGCAAGTTGTTCGCCCGCGCCGGTAGCGAGCCCAGTCCCGCCAGCGCCAGCGCCGTCGCCACCACCATCCGCTTCCTGTTCATCCGCTCGATCTTCATCGCTGTCCTCCTCCTCTAAGGAGTTTACCCCGCCTTCACCCCCGCCAGACCGCCACCGTTCGCCGCGCGTCTTCCTCCAGCACGCCATCCGCGTCGTAATGCGTGGCCACCCCACGAAGTGCGGCTTGAACACGACGCACCAGGCCGGCACGATCAGCATGGCGGCAATGGCATTGACGACCAGCATGAACGACAGCAGGATGGCCGCGTCCGACTGGAACCACCGGTCCGACAGAAATATCCACATGATCACCCCGGCAATCAGCGTCGCCGCGCGTGAACAGACGGCGTAACCCGTGGTGGCCACCGCATTGACCACCGCCCGGTGAATGTTCCGGGTGGCCGCCATTTCTCGCGGATGCGTCCACGAAATAGACGGCATAGTCGATGCCCATTTCACCCCCCGACGGCGATCACCGGCACGGTATTGACGTTGATGCCGATGTGGGCGGCGCCCATGTAGGCATAGGTCATCACCGTGGCGAACAGCATGGGCAACACCATCAGCCAGCCGGCGTGCCACGACTGGTAGTACAGCATGACCAGGGCAAAGGCCAGGATCATCACCGCCGGGATGATGATCATGTGGTCCCGGTGCAGGGCCTGGTTGGCCGCCGCCGTGACGCCGATGATGCCGCCCCCCAGTTCAATGTGCAGCCCGGGCACGTCCCGCTCGATCTGCTTGATGCCCGCCTCGGCCAGGGCCACCACCCGGTTGATGGTGTCGGCCTGGTGGGCCCTTGTAGAAGAACACCATGTTGGCTTCGTTCTCGTCGGGACTGATGAATTCCTTCAGGGCCCCCGGTATCGGACTGCTGGCCATGTAGGCAAACATCAGGCCGCCCACTTCCTCGGCATTGTCCGGCAGCTGCATCCAGCGCGGGTCGTCGTTGTGGGTCAGCCGGTTCACCACCCGCACCACCCCGGAATGGCCTTGGTGCCGCCCAGACCGGATCGGCCAGCATGTGCGCCTGAAAGCGCTCGATGGCGGCCATGACGTCCGGCCGCTTGATGCCGCCCTTCTCGTCGGTACGCGCCACCACGTGCAATTCCTCGGAGCCAGGGAACAGGTGTTGATGGCCTGGGTCGATCGGTTGTAGTCGTGGTGCCGGTGCAGCAGCGGGCTGCCCGCCTCGGATTCGCCCAGCTGCACCCGGGCAATGAACCAGCCGCCGCCAATGGCGCACAGCGCCGCCACGGCCAGGATGGCCCGCGCGCCACCGTCGGTGCCGCCGGTCATGGCCATGGCCCGGCCCAGCAGGTTGCGCACGCCTTCGTTCTTGTTCTCCATCTCCCGCGGCTGCGGCAGGATGGTCAGCGCCAGCGGTACCATGAAGTGCACGGTGAAGATGACCGAGAAGCCCCAGAAGCCGGCCGCCAGACCCAGCTTGTGGTTGAAGGGGCGGCACCCAGCATGAGCACGGCTATGCCGACCGCGTCCACGATGATGGCCAGACTGCCCGGCCGGAACAGGGCATCGAGGGCGTTGCGCGCCGCCTTGGCGCCGTGGTGGGTCTTGGCCAGTTCTTCGTAGTAGCGCGCCACCAGCTGGACGCCGTGGGAGGTGGCGCGGGCGGCAATGAGGAAGGGAATGGGCAGGGAGAGGGGCTCGAGGTTGATGCCCATCAGCGCCATGAACCCCAGACCCCAGATCGAGGACAGCGCTATGCCCAAGAGCGGCAGGGCAATGCCGTACAGCCGCCGGAAATAGACGATCAAGAGCGTCGCCAGCAGCGCCAGGGTCCAGGCCAGAATGCCCAGAATCTGGTTGAGGTAGGTATAGACCCAGCCGGTGAGCACGGGATTGCCGGTGACGTGGATCTTGTGCCCGGGCCGCGCCAGGCTTTCCCGCACTTTCTGGAGTTCGGCGAAGGTCTTGACGTAGTCGAGGTCGGCTTCGTTGAGCTGGGCCTTGATCAGCGCAGCCTTGAGATCGGGCGAGACCAGAAGACCGTAGATGGTGGGGTTGGCAATGACGTCCTTCTTCATCCGCTCGAACTCGGCCGCCGTCCGGTTGCCCTTCAGCGGGTCGTAGTACGGCTCGGACATAAAGTTGCCTTCGGCGCTGAGATAGACCTTGCGCGCGGTCCGGTGCGTCAGGCTGGCCACCAGGTTGTGGTTGACGCTGGGCAGGTTGTCCATCCCCTGGGTGGCTTCATGCACCAGCTTGAGCGTGGCATCGTTAAAAATGGTGCCTTGCTCGACTTCAATGGCCATGACGATCTGGTTGGCGCCGCCAAAGCCTTCCTTGATCCGGTTGTATACCTTGATGTAGGCATGCTGTTGCGGCAGCAGGTCGGCAAAGTCGGAATACACCCGCAGCTTGGGCAGAAACAGACTCCAGGCCAGGGTGGCGGCTAGAATCAGCCCAAGCACGATCTTGGGATTGGCAAACAGCCATTCCTCGCCAACGTGCAGGCCATGGGTGATGCGCTGGCGCAGCCCACCGCCACTCATGCGCCCGCTCCTGGCGTGATCGCCACGACCCGCAAGCCGCCCGGCCCACCGATGACGATGCCTCCCGCGACGCTGGCCGCCGAACCCAGAAACGCCGGCACGGCATCCGGGTACGGCACCGACCGCCATTGGCCTTCTTCCAGCCGGGCAATGACACCGCCGGCGCCAACGCCATAAGGCCGGCCTTCGTGCAGAAACAGCCGGTAGAGCGCCGCACCGCTGGGGTTGGCCATCCGGCTCCAGGTCTTGCCCCCATCGACGGTATGCAGCATTTGCCCGGCGATGCCGCTGGCGAAGCCTTCGTTGCGGTCGAGAAAGAGGGCGGCGTAGGGGTAAAACTCGCCCGGAATCTGGCTCAGCTTGCGCCAGCTCTCGCCGCCATCGTCGGTGACCACGACGTAACCAAATTCGCCCAGAACAAAACCGTGCCGGTCATCAACAAACTGGACCGTGGTGAATTGAACGTCTTCTTGCAGGTCAGTCACCGTCCAGCTGACTCCCCGGTCACCACTGACCGCTATCCTGGCCCCAGACCCCACCACCCACCACCGGCCCCGACCATCACAGGTGACCGCCAGCGGTACCCGCGGCTTGTCCAACTCGGCGCTCCGCCATGCCTGACCTTGCCGATCGCCACTCCAAACCTTGTGGTTGAAGTCAATCCCGACAAACCCGCCGTCCGGACATGCCGCCAGACCCATCACACTGGCCCCCACCAAATTCTCCCGCCGCCAGCTCTTCCCACCATCCGCCGATACCACCACCGCCCCCGCCTGACTCCCACCCACCATCACCTCACCATTCCACCCCAGCGCCTGTATCACGTCATAGCGCTTCAGCGGCTTGAGGCTTTCCTCTTGAACCGGCAGGGAATCAATGGGAGAGCCACAGGAGGCACACACGGAAACCGCCGCCAGCGCCATTAGCGGCTTGAACTTTCTCGACGACAAAGACCGGTGCCGAATCACCAAGACAAACCTCCTGTTGCGAATATAAGCCCGATTGGAGCAGGCCAGAGGTTAAGTTCGGCTCGATGCGCGTTCTATCCAAATAACGCTGCGATTATCCAACAACTGCTGAGGTTTCCTGCTGCATGGCAGCAGGAAACCTCACCGCCAGAACGGGCTCACGTCCTAGAAAGAGGTTTCTCCACCCGAGTAAACCTTGATCGGCACACCGGACATGGCCTCGCCCCCATTCTTGCCGACACGATAAGTTTCCTGGAAGTAGAGCGAATGCGTTCTGTCATCCGTCATGATGTGAGGATGCATCGAGCAGACCATGTTCTCCGGCAGCACGAAATCATATCCTTCGCCGATCCGGGGCATCTCGATCATCGTCATGCCGATGGAATGACCTGAGACATGACCAAGGCGATAGCCCCGGTCATGAAAAGGCTTCGAACAGGCGCGATGAACATCGACTGCCGTATTGCCCGCCTTCATGTGCTCCTTCGCCAGATCGTGAAACTCCTGATAGGCGGAGAACATCTCTTGGGTGGTCGCGTCAATCCCCCTGGGCGCCAACACTCGCGAAAACTCCACCCAATGCCCGCCCTCGCCAGCGATCTCGAGACCATAAACCATGGCATCGGAGTCCTGAACCCGCCGGCCAGTCGGGAACACCATCTGCGGTTGGATGGATCCATTCGGTCCGGTGCAGATCATATCCATCGTCTTGCGCGCCGTGCCGGCCCCGGCAAAAATGTCTTCGGCGATGCCCATCAACCGGGCTTCGGTCATCCCCTCCTTGTAGGCACCAAGCACCGCAAGCACGCCTGCCTTGTTGATGGCCATGGAATGCCGCACGGAGGCGATTTCCTCCTCGCTCTTCTGCGCCCGCGCGTAATCAAACGGGATATCGAAGTCGATCAGGTCGAAACCGGCCTTTTGCAGCGCGGCATAATCGCGCACCGTCATGATGTACTCGAGGCCATACACACCGACTTTTCGCGCGCCTCGGTCCTTCAGAAAATCGGCCATCCAGTCGCCGCAGTGCGCCGGAAATTCCCGTTTTTCTATGAAAGTGGCACTATGATCGCCAACCCAGGTGGCCTCCCGGGGGAACACCGCGACGGGATCCCCGGCAAGAGGAATGACGACGTAGGCATAGCGATGCAGGATGTGGAAGCCGCACATGTAGCGGACCGCGCCTTCGAAGCCGGTATATTCGCTGCCACTGACGATCAGGTAATCGAGGCCGGCTGATTGCATCGCCTTGCGAACATTGGTGTAGCGCCGCTCGATCTCTCCCTTGCTCGGCGTGAAGGGGCTGATGTACTTGTCCATGCTTAATCCTTCAGGGTCCAGGAAAACTCGAGGCCCTTGATCATCACCGTCATGGCGTCATTAAGGGGGGTTGGCACTCCGATCTCCTTGCCTATCTTGGCTATGCCGCCATTGAGGGCATCCACCTCGGTCGCGCGATGCGCCAGGACGTCCTGCAACATGCTCGGCTTGTGCTTGTAGGCGACCTGCTTGCCATACTCGAGCAATGCGACCGGATCGCCATCCAGCGTCACGCCCAGCGCCTTCGACACGGCGATGCCTTCTTCAGCCAGGGCCGACATGACCGGCCATACCTGCTCGCAGGCGATGCCGTGCGGCAGGCGGGTCAGCGCGCCCATGGCATTCGACGCCGAGTTGAAGATCAGCTTGGTCCAGAGGGCTCCACGCGAATCCTCCATCGGCAAACAGATCATGCCGCCCCGGTTGATCGCATCGGCGAGTCGATTGACTTCCTGCATGGAAGCCGGCTTGGGCAGGAACGGCCCGATCCACGTCTTGCCGCCAGTATCCTGATTGACGACGCCAGGCGCGGTAATGTGGCCCGCTGGAAATGTGGTTCCCATGATGACGCGGGGAACATACTCGGCGATGATCTCCTCGTTGCCCACGCCATTCTGCACGGAACAGACCGCGCCATCCCGAAAGATGTCGGCGGTCGCCTCCATCGCGGCCCTGGTATGCAGGGTCTTCGCCGCGATGATGCCAAACTCGCACGCGGGAATCTCCCGGACTTCGGATCTCGCCTTGACCGGCGCAACGAAATCGGCCAGCCCGGTCAGCCGCAGGCCATTTCTGTTGATGGCATCGACATGTTCCCGATTCGGGTCGTAAGCCCAGACTTCCACATCTGGCAATTTCGCCAGATGGGCGCCAAACAAGCTACCGATTGCGCCACAACCAATGATGCAGACTTTCATGTGTTCACCTGTTCAGTGTTGATTAAGCTTCCAACTCGCCTCCCGCGCCTTGACCAAGCGATACATCGTTTCGCTAATTGGCACCGGCACTCCTACCGCCGCGGCTGCTCGCACGATGGACCCCGTAATCCAGTCCACTTCGGTCAACCGCTTCGCCCGCACATCCTCCAGCATCGACGGGGCATGGGCGTAATCATCATTTCCAGTTTGCCCGTGACTGGTCGCCTCGACGTTCATTTCCCAAGGATCCTCGAACAACACAATCCCTTGCGCCGCGGCAACGCGCTTGCCTTCATCCATCATGGCGAATACCAGGTGTCCGAGATCGGTAAGCGCCTCTCGACAAGCAAAGGCCTTGACGTGAGGCAGGTCCGTGACGGCGGAAATGCTGTTCACTGCGGCATTGAAAATCAGCTTCGACCATTGTGCCGGCAACAGATCCGGGAATGCCCGGGCTTTCAAACCCGAGTGTTCTATCAACTGCTCAATCTGCCTGACCTGCTCGAAGGTGGCAGCGCCCTTGGCCCATGGCCCCATCCAGGTCGCAGTGTCGAGTTCGTATTCGACATGAATGTCGGAATGCCGGTTTCCGCTCATGAAGGTCACCGCCGAAACGATCGGCCAGTCACCATACTTGGCGACCACCTCCTCGCAGCCGAGTCCATTCTGCACGGTCATGACCACGGCATCACGAAAATGTCCGGCCAGGCGCCGCGCGGTGTCTTCGACATCGCTGGCCTTGGTGGCGATAATGATGAGATCGACATCGCCCAGGTCGGCGGGATCGGTCGATGCGACGATCCTGCTATGCCGCTCCGTCTTGCCCGACGACCGAAGGCCGTGCTGATTGAGTCGATCGGCATGTTCCTGGCGCCGCACAAGAACGGTTGAGTCCGCCACGCTGCCTAAATGGCAGGCAAACAGACTGCCTATCGCTCCGGCGCCGGCGACACACGTTCTCTTGATAGGTTTGATCGTCATGATTCCTCGATGGCTCAACAGCCGAACTCGGCGCCGGACACGGTCTTGGCGACTCGGCGCTCGGCCAAGCATGCCTCCACATGGGTGACCGGACACCATGGATGAGTGGACAACGACCCCGACAGATTAGTCCGGGCTTTTCACGCTTGCTTGATTGCTGACGCTATCCGGATTGACTTCCGGAGCACATGCCACCCGGCCCCGTCGTCCAATATGAGCGAAAGCTGATTTTCCGAAAGTCAGCCGTGGCGCCACGCCGCCTGGCTCAGGAAAACGCGGCGAGCCCGGTGATTGCCCGACCTAGAATCAGCGCATGGATGTCGTGGGTTCCCTCGTAGGTATTGACGACCTCGAGGTTCACGAGATGCCGCGCAACGCCGAACTCGTCGCTGATACCGTTTCCGCCGAGCATGTCTCGCGCCGTACGCGCGATATCCAACGCCTTGCCACAGGAGTTTCGTTTCATGATGGACGTCAGTTCCACGGGCGCCCGATGGTCGTCCTTCAGGCGACCCAGGCGCAAACAGCCCTGAAGGCCAAGTGAAATTTCGGTCAACATGTCGGCAAGCTTCTTCTGTACCAGTTGATTGGCGGCCAGCGGGCGGCCAAACTGTTTGCGATCGATGGTGTATTGCCGTGCCCGCTGGTAGCAGTCTTCAGCCGCCCCCAGAGCACCCCAGGCAATTCCGTAGCGGGCACTGTTCAGGCAGGTAAACGGCCCTTTCAAGCCCCTGACTTCCGGGAAGACATTTTCGTCTGGGCAGAACACTTCGTCCAAGACGATTTCGCCGGTGATCGAGGCACGCAAACCCACTTTTCCATGAATCGCCGGGGTGGACAGTCCCTTCCAGCCCTTCTCCAACACGAAGCCGCGAATCACGCCCTCGTCGTCCTTCGCCCAGACCACGAATACATCGGCAATCGGGCTGTTGGTAATCCACATTTTCGCGCCGGAGAGCGAAAAGCCTCCCGCCACCTTCTTCGCCCGGGTAATCATGCTCCCAGGATCGGAGCCGTGGTTTGGCTCGGTCAACCCGAAACAGCCGATCCACTCGCCCATCGCCAGTTTCGGCAGATACTTCTGCTTCTGCGCCTCGGTGCCGAACTCATTGATGGGCACCATGACCAGGGAGCTTTGCACGCTCATCATCGAGCGATAACCCGAGTCAACTCGCTCGACCTCGCGTGCAACCAGGCCGTATGGAACGTAGCCTAGTCCGGCGCCCCCATACGACTCGGGAATGGTAATCCCGAGTAAACCCAGCTCGCCCATTTCGCGAAAGATGGCCGTATCGGTTTTTTCATGCCGAAACGCATCGAGAATTCGCGGTACCAGTTTGTCCTGGCAGTAAGCGTGCGCGGAATCCCGCACCATCCGCTCGTCCTCGGTGAGTTGATCGCTTAGCAGCAGTGGATCATCGGCATTGAACACGGCTTTGGACATGACTGATTTCCTCATGAATTGAGTATGCCTGCTCATCCGGAAGGCCTCAAGATCGGCTTTCAGGACAAGGTAGCCCTATATTCCCGAGCAGTTCTGACAGGAACCCCGAGGGGTTGGAAAACGAAGAGATTGTTGCATCGCTTGCAGGTCGGCGCTTGTTCGGCTACGCGGTCTCGATTGACCCAAGATGCAACCAAGCTTGACAACCCTGGAACTCGTGGTGGCCGATCCAGCACGAAGGGATGCCATGCGATGACGGAGAGGACAAGTCCGTGCCGCACCGGCCGGTCGCGGGACCGCTATGCTCTTCGCGGGAATGAACGCCCCAAGCCTGCCGCACTACCACGTTCGGCCGTCGCGCCGCCCTTGACCCGCAAGCTCCCTGGCGACAACCCAAAGCGTTCCTTGAATGCTCTGCTGAAATGAGCTGAGTCGTTGAAACCACGCCGGTAGGCGATTTCACATATCGTCAGGGTCGACATTGCCGAGTCTAGCAGGTCTTCGCGACCAGCCTTCAGACGACGGTCCCAGATCCACTTACTGACCGTCGTCCCGCATTGCTGGAATAGTCCATGCAAATGACGTACCGAAATGAAATTGGCTTCAGCGATCCTTGTCGGCGTCAACTCATGATCGGAAAAATTTTCTTCCAAATACGAAAGAATGCGACAAAGGCGCGCCGAATGATTCTTTTCGCTATCCTGGCTAGGGGGTTTCACTCTCGACCGAACGACGGCTCCGAGGAGCCCCAGGAAGCTGTCAGCCAGCGTGTACTGCTCAACTTCGTTGAGCCCCCCCCCTTGCTCCAGGGTCAATGACTTGAGCAGACATATCACGGCCGGAACCAAGCCAGAGCCATCGATGATGGCGGCTCCAAAATCACGAACCTCGCGGCCGAGAACGCGCTCGTGAAACACCCGATGTGGAATCCTGAGAATGATTTTGCGATCCTTCTCGGGATAATTGACACTATACGGAATACCTCCCGGCACAATGGCCAAGGCGTTTTGCCCAAGAACGAATCGATTGTCGCCCTGGGTAATCTCGGCCGTTCCTTCCAACTGAACATGCAGAAGCATGTCGAACACCCGATCAACGAGGATGTCCTCGTCCCGTCGGTATACTGTCACCGGGTCGCTCTCGATACAGTAGATGGATAAACTTGCCAACTTGATGCAATTGACCGAGTAATGATCAAAAGGTTGACCGTGGTCATACGCATGCACACGAACTACCGCGCTTGAAACGTCATCAAGCAGACTCGAGCATCCGGACGTCGCCGCAATATCCATCGAGCTATCTCCCGCAAGGCAGATCACCATACCGAGCATGCATCATCTCAACGCCCGGGGGACAACGGCTTCCTTCGACCACTACCGAAACGGCTTGATCCTGGTCGCCAACGCTATTCGTACCATACTCGTCTGGGCCGGGTCAAACGCATTTGATGTTGCGTCGCAATATCATTCTAACTTGCCGCCGCGACCGCCTCGACGATTGACCGGAACTCGTCGTCGCTGACCAGCGCGTGCGTGGTCACCGAACGGTCCTTGACGCATGCGAGCACCTCCGCGAACTTGTCCTCCGGCAGCGACAACCCAAGTTCCTTGGTCTTGATTTCGATGTTGGCCAAGCCGCTTTTCTTGCCCAGCACGATGCCGCGACCAGCCCCCACCAGTTTCGACGAATAGGGCTCAATCGCATCCGGCATGTGGAACTGAGAAGCCACGGCGCCGCTCTCCCGGGTAAACAGCGCGTCTCCCACCACCGGTTTCCAGCGGTCAACGGTGTACCCGCCCGCCTTGCGCACGGTTTCCGACACCTGGCGCGCCTTGGTCAGGTCCATCTCCACAGGCACGTTGTAGAGGCACTGCAATGCCAGGGCCACTTCACAAATATCCGCGTTGCCCGCACGCTCGCCCATGCCGTTGATCGTGCCTTGTATCCATGTCGCGCCGCCTCGCACGGCGGCGATTGCCGCCGCTGTCGCCAAGCCGAAATCGTTGTGACCATGCCAGTGGATCGGAATATCCGGCCCGACCCACGTGGCGACCTGGCGGATCAGGAATTCCACCGCTTCCGGCGCACAGGCCCCGATGGTATCGACCACCGACACTTCTTGCGCGCCAGCCTCGACCGCGACCTGATACATGGCCCGCAGAAAATCGAGATCGGAGCGGGTTGCGTCGACCGGAAAGAAGTTCACACGCATGCCGTGGGCACGGGCGTGTGCAATTGCCTCCTTGATCCGCGCGACGACCTTGTCACGCGTGAATCCATAGGCTTTCATCTTGGACTCACTGGTGGCAATTTCGATCAATATCGACTTCGTGCCGAGTTCGATATGCGCGTCGATGTCGGCCTTGACGGCGCGGGCGAACCCCCAGATTTCCGAGGGCAGGTTCGCGGCGAGGATACGTTCGACCGCCTTGGTATCTTCCGGGGAAACCCTTGGAAATCCCGACTCGATGCGACCGATCCCGAGTTCTGCCAGTTGGCACGCGATACGAAACTTGTCGTCCGCCGAAAACACAACGCCAACCGCCTGCTCGCCATCACGCAGGGTCGTGTCGTAGAAGCGAACCGTCCGACCGCGGTCGAAACCCTCCTGTACCTCGGATCGCGCATTGATATGCCCGGTCCATATCAGATCCGGTGCAGCAAGATAGCTCCTGGTCATTTGCCTTACTCCATGCTTTCTCGAGTCGTTCTATGCGATGGCGATGGGCCGGATCAGCGATGCCTCACCGCCCTTGATCTTGAGCGGCAACACAACCACGGTGCTGATGTGCTGCCGGTCCGCCGCCAACCTTTCCAGGTCGAGACTTTTCATCGTGTAAATGCCATTCTCAACAAGAATGATGCGATGACTATTGAATGGCGCCGGAACACCGAGGGAGAGGTTGTCAGTGCCAACCAGTCTGGGCCTCCTGGCGGCCACCCAGCGTGCGGCGTCATCGCTCAACCCCGCCCACTTGTACAAATAGGTGTCCCGATCGGTCTCGAAGAAGCGCCCATAGCCCGTTCGCACCAAGAGGCAGTCGCCCTCTTGCAGCGTCACGCCTTGATGTTGTGCTGCACCTTCCATGTCCTCCGGCGTAATCGCGTAACGCTCGGGCAGGATATCCAGCCCCTTGTAGGCTGGAATATCCAGCAGAACGCCCCGCAGCAGCAACGGCGGAACCTTCTCCATGCTGTGCAAGGGCTCGGGCAAGTCCTTGAAACCGACATCCCGTTGGTAGGGTCTGACGTCTATCCCCATCACCTTCATGTCCTGTGACATGTGGATGGGCAGGTCGAAATGGGTTCCCGAATGCATCGATGTAATGATCAGACTGATGGCATCCGAGAAACCCGGTTGTATCCCCATCTCATCGAAAGATTTGCGAACGTATTCGTGATAGCGATACAGGTAGAACTGAAACGGCGGGTCAAAGGGATGCACCGGCATGTTTGGCCAATACGCCTGGCCAAGATCGTAAACCTTGGCCTTGGACAAGACATCAAACAGGCTCTGACCGCTCATCTGCTTCCCCCATGAAAAGTATGCTTACCCGCCACCGGGCCTTGCTATCGCAAGGCCGCGTGGTACCTGGCAAGTTCGACCATGGCCTCCTCGCGCCGCGGGACCGTGCAATACAACGTGTTACGCTGGACCGGCACGCGTCCGACCTCCGTGATGAGGGCATCCATATCCTCGGGTGTCATTTCCTGGCCGTGGGCCGCGCCCGCGGCTCGACTGATGCTCTCGTACATGAGAGTCCCGCCGAGGTCATTCGCGCCCGCCTGCAACGTCGAACGAACGCCATCGCGCCCCATCTTCACCCAAGAAGTCTGGATGTTATCGATCTGGGTGTGCAAGGTCAGTCTGGCGACCGCGTGCATGAGCACGGCCTCGCGGAAGGTCGGGCCTCGCCTGGCGCGACCGCGTCGGTAGAGCGGCGACTCCATGTGCACAAAGGGCAAAGGCACGAACTCGGTGAATCCACCGGTTTCGGCCTGAAGATCGCGGATCAGCAGGAGATGCCTTGCCCAGTGCGCTGGCTGCTCGATATGGCCAAACATGATGGTAGCGGTACTCTTGAGCCCCACGCCATGAACGGCCCGCATCACATCCGACCATTGCTCCACCGTGACCTTGTCCGGACACAAGACTTTGCGCACCTCGGCGACCAGTATCTCGGCGGCGGTTCCGGGCACCGAGCCCAGACCCGCCGCCTTGAGTTCCGCCAGGTACTCCGGCAGGCTCAGCCCCAGCGTCGATGCCCCCTGCCAAATTTCCAGCGGAGAAAAGGCGTGAATATGCATATCCGGAAGCGCGGACTTGATAGCCTTGCATATGTCGAGGTAAGTCTGTCCGGTATAGGCCGGGTGAATGCCGCCCTGTAGACAAACCTCGATGGCGCCTTTTTGCCAAGCCTCCCGGGATTTTTCCTGGATGTCGGTCAACGACAAGTTGTACGCCTTGCCGCGAAGATCGGCGTGCGCCTTTCCCTTCGAGAATGCACAGAACTGGCATTTGTACGCGCAGATGTTCGTGTAATTGATGTTGCAGTTCCGTATGTACGTAACCGCATCGCCTTTCGACGCAATCCTCAGTTCATCCGCCGCTGCGCACACCATGCGGAACTCGGAGCCCCGCGCCTCGAACAGGCGTGTGACATCGCGTTCACCAAGACGCTCGCCATGCCCCGCCGTTTCGATCTTGCGAAACATCTCGCTGCCGAGGAAATGCAGCAAGGTGCCGGAGTCCGTGACCTCCGGCGTCCGGGGCGGCGTCATGTTCGCGCCAGGGCACCAGTCGTCGGTACGGGGCAGGCCCGAGGCATCCACCCGGTTTTGCACGGATACATGCAGCGCGGGATCGACCCACTCCCGCAAGTCCTGCACATACTTCGGATAAACGGCCAGCCTCGGCACAAGCAACTTGCCAGCGATCTCGGTTTCCCTGGCCAGCAAGCGAAGATGCGGCCACGGCGCCTCCGGGTTAACGTAGTCCGCGGTAACGGGTGATATGCCGCCCAAGTCGTTGATGCCCGCATCAACCAGCGCTCGCAAGCCGTGCGGCGACAGGTTTGGCGGCGCCTGGACATTGGCGTCCGGGCCAAGAATGATGCGGGCGACGGCGATCGTCCAGCGGAGTTCATCGATGGAGGGTTCAGGCGCATTGGCCATCTTGGTTCCCGGCTTGCGCCGGAAATTCTGGATGATGATCTCCTGAACATGGCCATGCGCATCATGAAGGTCGCGCAGTGCCAACAATGCCTCGATCCTTTCGCGACGCGTCTCGCCGATGCCGATCAGGATTCCCGAGGTGACGGGAATCTTCAATTGCCCGGCCTCGTCGAGCACGGTCAGACGCACCGCGGGCAGTTTGTCGGGCGAGCCATGATGCGGACCGCCGGCGGAACACAGTCGCGTCGTTGCGCTTTCGAGCATCAAGCCCTGGGACACCGAAATCTGGCGCAGGCGGTAAAGGTTGTCGAAGTCGACCACGCCGGGATTGGCGTGCGGCAGCAAGCCGGTTTCCTCGTGGACCAGGCGCGCCATCTCGACCAGATAGTCGATCGTCGTGGCATGGCCCATGCGCGCCAAGGCTTCCCGGGCGGCGGCATAGCGCAGCTCGGGCTTGTCGCCGAGGGTAAACAACGCCTCGTGACATCCCGCGGCCACGCCGGCGCGGGCGATATCCAGCACCTGCTCGGGCGTCAGGTACGGCGCGACCACCTTTCCCGGCACCTTGGCGAAGGTGCAGTAATGGCAAACGTCGCGACACAACTGCGTCAACGGGATGAAGACCTTCGGTGAGTAGGTCACCAGCGAACCATGCCCGCGATCACGAATCTCCGCCGCATGGGCGCAGAGCGCATCGATATCGGTAAGTCCGGCCAGAGACAAGGCCGCGCCGTGATCAGGTCGATCGTTCAGAAAGTTTCCGAGTTCCATGAAGACCCTGTGCGTTGCCGCGGCGCGACCAAACTCGGCCTATTCGACCACGCCGCAGATGTTCATCATCACTTCGATATACACGCGGACGATGTCCACCATGTCGCCGATGTGAACATGCTCGCCCTGATGAGTCGAAAATCCGCCACCCCCTGTCCGGATCCGGCCGGCCGATCCATAATTCACTGTCGGAATGCCATAACGGTTCATGTGGGCGGCGTCACTATACCAAGTCTCGATGCCACGTTCGGGCGGTTTGCCCAACTGGTTCGCATGCGCTGCGGTGATCTGCCGAATCAGATCGGACTCTTCCGGAATCGACGTGCCTGGTGCCGACAAGAATATCTCGCACTTGGTACCGTCGAGTTGTGGATGCTTCTTCACGGCTGCATTCACCATGTCGCGCACTTCATTGAATGCCTGTACCGGCAACACGTCCGGCACGGTGCGGACGTCAAGATAAATCACGCAGTTATCGGGTGTGCGAGCACCACGCCAAGGCCATCCCCCCTCGATCGCCGAGACATTCACTCGTGGCTGAAAGTCAGCCACGGCGTGACGCCGACAATAGTCCGGAATCCACTCATGGATGGCGTCGAGGATGACTCGCGACTTATTGATCGCATTGCGCTCCACCTCGGACCACGCAGTGTGAATCAGGTGGCCTGGCACCGTGATCTTGATCCAGGTGGTGCCGCAATGCCGTGAAATCAGCATCATGTTGGTCGGCTCGCCGAGGATACAGTAGTCCGCCACCGCGCCGTGGGTAATGGCGTACTTGGTGCCGACGCCGTAACCCTGATACTGACGACCCTCGTAATCATTGACCGGCGATTTCTCAATTTCTCCGGCCACGCCGGCAATGACGACATCGCCACCCAGTTTGATGCCGGCCTTCCGAATTGCCTCGCTCGCCGTGATATAGGTTGCCATGGCGCTCTTCATGTTGAAGGAGCCCATGCCATATATCCATTCGTTATCGACCAGTGTGCCTTCGCACTTGTAGCCAATGCCACGATGCGCCTGCTCCGGGCCAAACGAAGTATCCAAGTGGCCGTTGAACATCAGCGACTTGCCGCCACCCTTGCCCTGCAACCTGCCCACCGCGTTGTAGCGCTCGTCGCCGATCGGCTGCAGCACGGAGTCGAACCCGGCGCCCCTGAGCAACTCGTTCACCGCACGCGCCATGTCTCCTTCATAACCGGTCGGACTGGGAATGTTCGTCAGATCCATGGTCATCTTGACCATGCGCTCACGATCGATCTGCTCGATCGCCTTGCCGACCAGATCGGCACTCGCTCGATTTGCCATTGGCCGCCTCGCTATTCGACGATAAAGGTGGTGAGGGTGCCCAGCTTGTCGACGTTGCAGTCGATGCGATCACCGTTCTTGAGGTACACCGGATCCTTCCGGCCGGCGATGACTCCGGGTGGACTGCCCGAGGTAATGACGTCACCCGGTTCCAGGGTAATGTTGGACCACCACGACACCATGTCGGCGATCTTGTAATGAACATTGCCGGTGCCTGAACGCTGGCGTTCCTCGCCGTTCAGGGTCAGGACCATGCCCAGACTATTGACATCGCCGACCTCGTCGAGCGTCACCAGGTAGGGGCCCAGCGGACACGAGCCATCGAAGCTCTTGCCGAGCAGGATCACCTTGTTCGAATGTTCGCGCGCCTGAATGTCTCGCGCCGAGAGATCGTTGAAGATCGTCAGTCCCGCGACGTAGTTCAATGCCTCGTCGGAGCTCACCCGAAACGCCTTCTTGCCGATGATGATGCCGACCTCGATCTCGTAATCCAGTTGCTTGGTGAAATGCGGCACCTTCACCTTGGCATTGGTGGGCACGACACTCGACGGCGCCTCTAGAAAGCCCGTCGGATGCTCGAAATGAAACTCGCCCCAATTGTGCGATTGCCATTCCGGCTCCTTCCATCCCGCCAGCTCCGACAAGTGTGCCGGGAAATTGCAGGACGTATGCATGATCTTGCCGGGCCGCGGGACGGGTGCCAGAAGATCGACATCGTGGGCCGGAATCACGTTGGACTGCCCGAGTCCAGCGGTGGCGGATAACCTGCGCGCCAGGTCTAGCGCCCCCTCCCCGCCGTCGAGAAACGGAATCATCGCGTCAGGCAGCGCACCGTTGCTCGCCCCGTGAAGATCGAGCATACCGCCATCGGGCAGAACGACGCCAATCGTCTTCTTACCGCTTGATTTGATCGAAAAACTTGCCAGCTTCATGTTGCCCTCTCTGTCAGTTCATTGGCGCCGCGCCCGACGCGCGGCGCACGCGGACGCACTCAGGCGGCCGCGATCGGTCCGGGCTTGAGCTTGGGCAGAACCTCCGCGCCCATCAGCCGGATGGTCTCGAGGTTGTCCTCGACCGTCTTGCCCACCACCTCGAGCAAGGGCAGATTGAGACCCGCATCGACCAGTTCCTGGGTGATCTCGAGGCATTCTTCCGGCGTTCCGGAGATCACGGTGAAGCGGCGCATCATTTCGTCCGTGACCAGATGCGTGACATTGTCCTGCGTGCCCTCGGCGATGGCCTTGCGGAACGGCTCCCAGGCGCTGTCGGGCAAGCCGGAACCGGCAAGAATGACGTCATTCTTGATGTTGCGGATCTTGTTGACGATGTAGGTGCCGGTATAGCTGCGCGTGGCATTGCGCGCCTTGTCGCCATCCCGCGAACAGGCACAGAGAATTACTCCACCAACCGGATAGTCGTCCGCCAGCGTGCGGCCGGCGGCGGCGGCGCCCGCTTTCATGTTATCAATCGCATACTTGACGAACGCGGGCGACGTCAGGCCGGCCAGCAGCATCCCGTCCGCATCCTTGCCGGACAGCTTCTGCATGAAGGGGCCGGTGGCACCGACGTAAATTGGGATCGAGGTGCGCAAACCGCGTCCGGCGCGGTCGAACGCGGGCATTGACGACTTGTAGTACTTGCCCGCATAGGCAAACTTCTGACCGCTGAAAACCTTGCGCATGATGTCCATCGATTCCTGATGAACCTGGACTGGACGCAGTTTCTCGATGTCGTATTCCAGGTACTCGATGCCGACCTTGCCAACGCCGATACCCATGACGAAGCGACCGTTGGCCAGTTCATCGATACCCGCCGCCTCCGACGCCTGGATGGTCGGATGACGCATGTAGGGCGACGTGATGCCCAGACCCACTGGAATCGTCTTGGTCGCCTGCGCCACGACCGCCAGGGTCGTGAAGCAACCTCGCGCCTCCAAGCCATACTGGCGGAACCAATGATAGGCTTCGGCGATCCAGAACCCCCCGCTCATGTTCGCGGCTTCGGATTGTTCCGCATAAGCACGAATCGCCGACAGAGGTTCATAAGACTTGAAGATGACGCCCATCTTGGGCTGTATGGTCTTGGTCATTGCGCTAGCTCCCACAAATGAATAGTCTTGGCAAGAAATTGTCTGGGTCAAGAATCCGGTCGCGAAATCACGTTTCCGTGTATCTGATAACTGGACCGGATTTTGCGGCATCGTAGGCGTTCTTGTCGCGAGGCGTCTTGCCCGCTGGGGCTGCCGCGCTTGACCATTAGCGCAAAGTCCGTCCGACGGCGAGACGAGAACCCATCGGCGTGGGCGAGAGACTGCACGCTCGAACAAGGTTAACTTGACTGAAGGACAAGATGTCGCGCAGTCTACGAAATACGATATTCTATTCGGGCCAAGAAAAGACAGGCCACGGCTGACCTCGACCACGCTCGCGATGACGGTCGTCAGTCCGGATAAGAAAGTAACCGGAGGAGAAGAACATGTTTGTCGCAAACCAGTCACGTTACACCGATACCGGCCCGCTGGCACGTTACCGCGTGTTCCATACTTCGGACGCGGCAGAGGCGAGAGATCGCGTCGCGGGCATCTATTGCCCGCATGAGTTGCGCATCGCGGGCCCGGACAGGAACCGCGTGGACACCAGCATGAGCCACGTCAGGGTGGGCAACGTATCCGTCAACAGGCTTCTCTACGGTCCCGAAGTGAACATCGACGTCGGCTATCTCGGCTCCTTTGCCCTAGTCATGATGCCGATGACCGGGAGTGCCGAGGTAACTTGCGGCGATCAGCGAATTCGCACCAGTACGGCGACGGCCGCGGTGATCTCGCCAACCCTGCCATTCTTCCAGACCATCGAGGCGGACTGCGATCAGATCATGATCCAGGTCGATCGCGATGCCATCGAGCGAACCTGTGCGCAGCACCTCGGCCATGATCTCCGCCAACCGCTGCAATTTGCCGTGGACCTGGACATGAGTGATCATCGTACGCAGGGATGGCCGGCACTGGTGTCCTATCTGCTGGCAATGATCGACGGCGATGCTGTCCCTTTATCGGCACCGCTTCTCGCCACCACATTGGAACACATGGTCGTCGCAACCTTGTTGTACACGCAACCGCACAACCACAGCGATGAACTTCGACAAGCTCCCCGGTCGATTGCGCCTAGCCACGTGAAACGCGTGGAGGAGTTCATCTCCGACCATGCCGGCGAACCACTGACCGTCGCGAGCCTGGCTGCGTATGCCGGTGTCAGCGCGAGTGCGCTATACGCCGGTTTCCGGAATTTCCGCCAGACGACACCGATGGCGCACTTGCGGAATGTTCGGCTACAAAAGGTTCACGACGACCTTCGACAGGCGGGGTCGGGCAGCACCATCACGGTCACCGACGTGGCGTTCAAGTGGGGCTTCGCCCACTTGAGCCACTTCACGGCGCATTACAAGCGAAAGTTCGGCGAACTTCCGTCGGACACCCTTCGCCGGCTGGTCTAGTCAGCCACCGGGTCGCCGCGCACGATTCGGTGCGGATGTGTGAACACCGTCGCTCGATGATCGCGAACGAATCCGCACAGCGTAATCCCGTGGATATCGGCGAGTTCTATCGCCAGCGAGGACGGTGCCGATATCGCCGCGACAATCTCCAGCCCGGCCCGCACGGCCTTGGCGACCATTTCATAACTCACTCGACTCGAAATGAACGCACCGCAACCGGAAAAATCGAGCCCTTGCAGCAATCGCTGGCCAATCACCTTGTCCAGTGCGTTATGACGTCCAAGATCTTCGGCCACGGCAAGCACATTCATCCCCTGATCGAACAAGATGGCTCCATGCGTACCGCCGGTATGTCGAAAAATACTCTGCCGGTTCTGCAGTTGCGCCCGGGCCTCGGCCAGATCCTCCACGGTCGCCCGAAGGAGATCGGTGCACGCCGCGCCACGAGATAGGCTCGCCGCCAATTGCTCACGACCGCCGCAAACTCCGCAGGAGCTATTGACGACGACATTGCGCCGCTGAACAGCGGCGGCATCTGGACGAAGAAGTCTGACTGTGACGACATCCTGGCGGGAAGGACAAACCGCCATGCTCTTGACGTCGGCAAGAGAACCGATGATGCCTTCGGTGAAACTGAACCCCGTCGCCAGCGCGAGACTCTCCGGAACTTGCTCCATCGACGCGTCGGCAAGAAGAAGGCCATCCTCGTCGGTATATCCCACCGGTCCGGCATTCGCCGTCGTTGGGGTCCACATCAACGAGTACAAGCCGACATCCTCAACCTCGATGGTTAGAACGTCTTCTTGGACCACACAGATACGTTGGCCAGCAGGTTCAGGCCTGGCATCGAGGAATAGCTGTTGGCAGCTGACTTCCGCCATCCCGTTAGCAGGACTGAACATGTGTCAACCCCGAGCCATCAGCATGACGACGCCCCCGCAAGCGAGGCAACGCCTGTCGAGATGCTGATCACGAAGTACGAGGCAGCCCAATACTTCCCGCCAAATCATGCGTAATTGGCTCGAACACGGCAGCCTTGAATATCAATACGCGATAGCAGAAAAACCCCGAAAGCATAGAGAGCGCAGCGAACAACACCGCGACGAAATGTTGCGATACAAGCAGCAACACCAGCGGAACCAGCAAGCCCAGGAATATCACCACGTAACGGAACAAACTCGCATACTCACCGTTGAGCAGCAGACTCACGGAGAAAGCGCCACCCGGTGACTTGTTCCTGGCGAGGACGAGAATCCCGGCTATAACGCACACGTCAATGAGTAGCAGAATGACCGAAAAGCCGCGGAGCATGCCGAGATGCTCGGCCGATATTGATTGTGCTCCAATGACCAAGGCAAGCAAGCTACCCGCGGTAAATGCATAGCAGCCACTCGACAAAGGTACGAGAGGATTGGCCCACAGGGTGAACGACTCTGAATGAGCCATTGCCAAGCCTTGATAAAAAACCACCACCAAGGCTCCGATGACGGCCCCGTAACCGACTGCCGTCATCACCGCCGGGCCGAGTCCAACCGCGGATCCCACCCCGTAAGTTCTTTCAAGCAGATACACGACCCCACAACCTATCATCAGAGCAACAGCTAGCGCACCTCGACTGATCCATGAGCGGTCTGGTCGAAGTATTGCGCGCCATGACTTTTGCGGTACCCCCATATGGGCCAGGTGAAAATACGGTTTTAACGTGCCCGCGATGAGCAGACCCACAATCATGCCCGGCACATAGTCAAGAAAAAAGGAAACCAGAAATAGACCCGCCCCCACCTCGGCGGAGAAAAAGGCGATGGCCATTGAGGTATCCCAATAGCGCTGGAACCGATAACCCAGTTTGAAGGAGTTGCCAACCAGTGGTTTACTCGTTTGCATCATGGTAGTCACTGCCTATAGAAACCGACTTTTTGAGATATAGGGAAACCCACCTTAGTCGACATAGTAGACTTTTGGCTTGGTGCCTTTTTCGGGAAGAGGCTGTCTGCCATTGCGCTTGCGAATCAGGACGCTCGGTGCGCTGTTGGCATCGTCCAAGTCGCCGAAAATCCTGGCGTTGGTGGGACACGTCTCGACACAGGCGGGTCTTAGTCCCGCATCAACGCGCTGGCTGCAGAAATCACACTTGACAGCCGTTCCGGCAGTGTAGCGACCGTAACCATGCTGCTCGAACGGAGTCAGCTCCCCGGTACCAAACAGCCCCTTCTCCAAGACCGACGGATCGAGCATGGTCCGCATGTCATAAGGACAGGCAACCGCGCAACTACTGCAACCGATGCACTTGTCTCTATCCACCATGACAATTCCATCAGCCCGCGTGTACGTGGCGCCGCTGGGACAAACCTTTTCACAGGGTGCGTCCTCGCACTGGTTGCAGATCGTCGGAATGTAAACACGCTTGACTCCCGGATACTCCCCGTATTCATAGCTGAGCGTGCGGGTAAAGAAAACTCCGTCCGGAACGGAGTTTTCCTGTTTGCAGGCCACGACGCAGGCATTGCAGCCAATACAGGCCTTCAGGTCGAATACCATTCCCATCCTGGCCATTAGTGGTGCCCTCCCTTGCCCTTGGCGTTCTTGATGGAATCGACATAGTCATAGACGGTCGAGCCCTTCTTTAGGAAATCCGGCCAATCGTCCAGCTTCGTCAGCTTGACCCGGCAACTCGTTTCCGGTTGCCCCGTTGCTCCGTCCGTATTGCGGATATCGTGGGGAAGCAAGTCGTTGTAATGTCCGCCCGCCATTAGTACTGATCGATTTTCGTTCTTGGTCCTCGACAGAGCATTGGAAACACCGAGAGTTTCATGATGCATGGCTTCGGTGGTGGTCAAACGGCCATAGAGACACCCGTAGGGAGACTCGACGAGAACGATATCCCCATCCGCGAATCCCAGTTTCCTGGCGGTGCCGCGGTTGATCAGCAGGCCGGTATGAACCGGATCACGATAGGTAATATCCTTGATCCAGGGATTGCTCAGGCTTTCGCCGAAGTTAAGCTGGATATCCTTGAAGGTAATCGCGTAAAGGTTGTACTCGGGCGGTTCCAGGTGGATCGGATCCAACACCGTCGTCGGCAAAGGCTGATAGTCTTCGAATGGCCATTCATCCTTGAACGGCACCTTGGCATCGTCGAATTTGCGCATGAGTCCATCGCGCTCATGCACAAGGTCTTCGATGTAAAAAAGAAGCCTCATTCCTTCCCATGGGCGATACCATTTATCAAGCCGTTTTTCGGTGGAGGAGTGGCCATGTTCGATGTACCACTCGATGGGCTTGTCGTTCCAGAGAAGTCCCACCCGTTCGGCGATTTCTCTATCCGAGTACTTCTTGCCCGGCTCTAGCTTGAGATGGGGTTTCTGGTTGAACCCCATGATCAAATTAATAACCTCGTTGTATGCATCAAGAATACCAAGGCGCTCGGAAATCTCGTAGAAGATATCCTCTTCCGACTTGGTGTCATAGAGTGGAGCCGTCGCCGGCTGACGGAAGCAGATGCCCTCGGTGTACGGAGGCTCGATCATCGTTGCGTTGTACGACTCCAGGTAATCATGCGACGGCAGGATGATGTCGGCGAAGTCGGTCATCTCGGTCGGGATAATGTCGACGCAGACGATGAAACGCATTTCCTTCAGGAACTGAATCCACTTGTCGCGAGGTCCTTGAATGGCCCATACGGGATTCGAGTGGCAATTGACCAGGACATCCGGTTTGAAGTTGATGCCGTACTTCTCTGGATCCAGGAACGACACCATATTGAGATGTGGAGCATGCACGCCCACCGGAAAGTACCCGGCAAAGTGGTATTCGTTCGGAGGATACGAAAACTCCGGCATGGGCCCCAGTTGGTGAGGAGTACCAAGCATCTGCCCACATTCGCCGGGGAAGCAATGGTTGTTGTCGACGCAACCATCCGTCAGCGTGACACCACACCGGCCACCGGGATGGTCGATATTGCCGACCAGCATATTCACCAATTGAAATGCCTGATTGGTCTGCATGCCGGTCTTGTGGCCTTGTGCCCCTCGATAATAATTGTAGGCCGCGGGCCGATAAGGCACGGTCCGTCCGTCCGGCAAGGTCATGGTCTCGCCGATGCGCGCCTCCTTCGCGAACTCGCGAGCGATACGCCACACGGTAGCCGCCGGCACGGTCGTGTACTTCTCCATGGCTTCGGGCGAGGCATCCTTGAGGATGTCCTTGTAGACCTGAAACGCGGGCCGGCACCTTACCCCGTTGACAAGATATTCCCCGTCGAGCGCAAGGTTGGCACTATCGATGGTGGGGTCGTTCCATAGCTTCGCGCAATTATCCTTGGCGTCCCAAACATAGATCTGTCGCTCCTGATCGCGAACGAAATACTGGTCCGGACCGACGAGATACGGAGCGTTGGTGTCCTTGCGCAAAAAAGCAAAATCACACAATCCTTCATTCACGAGGACGTAGCTCATGCTCATCGCAAACAGCCTATCGGTCGCTGGCCGGATGGGAATCCATTCCTCGGCTTTGGCGCCAGCAATCGACATGCGCGGCTCGACCGTCACCACTTTCATGCCTCGTTCCACTCGCGCCTTGGCAACCCAATGCGAAGCTGCCGCGGCGTGCAAGTGGGAAGAGAATCCATCCCCGCCACCATTGCTGATCCAGTAGTTGCAGTACTTCGCGTCGTTGGCGGCGCCAAACGTTGAATGGATGTAGCCGTTCAAGGGATGATAGGCGCCGCCGCACATCGTCCCGCCAGACTGGTAGAAGTTGCGGCAACCGAACGCCAACGGCCAGTTCCAGATGTGCATCTTCTGGAAGTCTTCGAGCGACGGCAGAATCAGGCGCGGATCCTTGTCGAGTGACTTCTTGATCTCGCGAGCAGTGATCTCGAAAGCCTCGTCCCAACTGACGGGCTCCCACTTCGGATCGACGCCAGGCCCTTTTTCCGGATTGGTTCTGCGCAATGGCTGCTTGAAGCGCTGCGGATCGTAGTGACGCATGATGCCGGAATTGCCCTTTGGACAGAGCTTGCCGACATTGGACGGATTGGTTGGATCACCCTCGATCTTGTTAATGATGCCATCATCAGTGACGTGCACGCGTGTTGAACACGAATGCAAGCACATCTTGCAAGTCGAATTGATCCACTTCCCCGGCTTCAGGGAATTCTGATCGGGTTCTCTTGGATTCGTCACGTCGCTATCCCTTGCTGACAATTTGCGCTCGATCCCAGCATGCCACCTGCACGGGCAGCAAGACTGAAACACCCCTTGCAAACAAAAATCCCGCCCATCCTCTCACACCGGCAAGACCGCTCGGCCTTCTTCGATCTGTCCCATTCGCTTGACCAGGGCAGCCACGAAACGATCATTGATATTGTCGGCGAACTTCTGCATGACACCTCCGGCGAACTTGCCAAACTTGCCGACGACGTGCACCTTCGAAGTGTAGGTGATCTCGCTGCGTTGTCCGTCGATTTCCTTCAGCGCCAGCGAGCAGTCAGCGGTGATCTTGCTGCCCCCGTCCTTGTCGGCGCCCCGCATGGTGTAAGCCGCAAACTCGGGAGGGCGCTCCTCCTTGGTCTCGACCTGAACATCGAAGCCAGCCTTGATCGGCCCGACCTTGACGCCAATGGTGGCCTTGTATAGGCCCGGCTTAACCAGTTCTATCGCGTGACATCCCGGTAGACACTGCCCCACTTCATTCGGTTCGTTTAGAAAAGCCCATGCGCGCGACAAGGGCGCGTCCAGGACAAACACGCGCTCAATGTACATTCGGCACCTCGGGCAAGTCGTACCTGTCCGCCATGTTCATTCCAGGCCACATTGACTCGTTTGACACCGTCCATCCCTCCTCGGCAAGGCCAAACCTCGGCGGCGCATCCGCTGGTTACGGTCCCACACCAAACCAATGCGGACGACGCCATGAACATCGTATGACACTGGCGGGACAATCGCTAGCCAGAGAATATTGCCGCTATCCTGCCACTCTTATCCGATTTACTGCGCCGCAACAACCCTCTCGCGGCACCTTTGGCCAAGGGTTCTTGTCTCCTTGAATTTGTGACAATACAAATTGCCGATGTCACCGTCTTGACTGCACGAGCATCCGGGCATGATCAGAAGCGCAAACTCCGACGAGAACCCGCATAGAATCTGGGGCCAACCAGCCTCTAGGCGAAGCGCCAACACGTTGCTGCGATTGCCATTCCTGTCATTGCACTCCCATCCAACCGCACCCCCCACTGCCAACCACGCGATGAGGCTCACGGCAGGCTATCCTTGTCCGTGGGCACGAAGGTGACCCGACAACCGCTCCTTTGAAATGTTGACCGACCATGCTTCACGCCCCCGAGAATCCAGTACACCGTCCCATCAAGATCGAGTTGTTCGCGCCCCGCGGATTTCCGATGGTTTTGCCCGGGCAGCCGCTGCTGCCGATGATCATCGAGAATCTTCAGGCGAACGGCCTGACATTGTGTAACCACGATATCCTGGTGATTACGCAGAAGATCGTCTCGAAATCGGAAAACCGCTACGTTCGGCTCGACGATGTCCAGCCGTCGCTGCGCGCCAGGGAGGTCGCGGCTCAATGCCAAAAAGACGAACGCATGGTCGAACTGGTGCTGCGGGAATCCGAGCGCATTGTGCGCTGCGCCAGGGATGTCTTGATCGTTCGCCATCGCCTGGGCTTCGTCAGCGCTAACGCCGGCATCGATCGATCGAACATTGAGTCGGGCGCTGAACAGGCGTTGCTGCTGCCCGAGGACCCTGACCGGACGGCGACGGAGCTGCGCCGCGGATTGCGCGCCGCGATCGGCGTCGATGTCGGGGTACTCATCATCGACAGCTTTGGTCGTCCCTGGCGCCTCGGCACCTGTGGCACCTGTATCGGCAGTGCGGGAATCGTCGCGCTCAACGATTACCGCGGCCAAATAGACCTGTCCGGCCGGAAACTGGAAGTCACCGAAGTAGCGCAAGCGGACGAACTTGCGGCGGCCGCCTCGGTCCTGATGGGCCCATCAACGCAAGCCTTGCCGATCGTGGTCATCCGCGGCGTGGCTTTCGGTGGCAACGGTTGTGCGGCCGACCTGATCCGCCCGGTGGTGCAAGATAAGTTCCTCTGAGCGTTCAACAAGACTATCGATGAGCGGCATCTGGGCATTGGTGCCCATTAAGGAACTGGCGGAGGCGAAAACCCGGCTGGCACCGGTGCTGGACGCGGCAGGGCGACGCGAACTGGTGCTGGCCATGGCGCGCGATGTCCTGACGGCGCTGGCCGAAACGACGGCAATCTCGCACGTGGTCGTCGTCAGCGACATCGAAGGCATCGATCGTTTGCTCTCCGTCGACAAGGTCTCGGTCTTTGATCCACGACCGGCCCGCGGCTTGAACGATCAACTGGAACGTGCCTGCGCAAGGGCGCGCGTAGCGGGCGCAAGCCAGGTCCTGATCGCTCACGCCGACCTGCCCGCCATCACCCCCCAAGCGGTGCGGACTTTTCTCGATCCAGGCCTTGACACCCGGTCGCTGAGAATCGCCGCGAACCAGGAAGGCACGGGCACCAACCTGTTGCTCGCGTTCCTGCCGTTGCCCACCCCACTGCAGTTCGGCAAGGATAGTCGCTTGAACTTCGAAGCCGCCGCGGCGCGCCGCGAGATACAAGTCGAAATTCGCCGGGACCCGCTGCTGGCGGCCGATATCGACGAGCCGGCCGATCTCGCCGAACTGGCAAGATCGGTCTCCGGTGGCGGGTTCGCGAACAAGGCAACCGCACGTTGGCTCGCCGAGGCGGGCCCGCTTGAAGCGCCGCGACAGCCAATAACGCACACAGGGTCAATCCGGTAAGCTCTCTTGGACAAGTAGCAACGCGCCGTTGGTAATATCGTATTCGTGGGTATCCCCGCTCCGACCGTGGCCCACGGTTCCCGGCCGGCCAAGGAGCGGCAATTTCATCCAGAGGACTCGCTATGTATCCCGCGCCATTCCGGTATCACCGCCCGGCCAACTTGAAAGAAGCCATATTGATGCTCTCCACGCTTGGCGAGACTGCCAAACCGCTGGCGGGCGGCCAGACACTCATTCCGATCCTGAAACTTCGCATGGATGAACCGACCGACCTGGTCGATATCGGTCGCCTGCCCGATCTACGCTTTGCCAAGAACGAGGGCGGGTGGGTCGAAATCGGCGCCCTTTCACCTCATGGCTGGGTCGCCCGTTCCGACATCGCCAAGGCCATCCCGATCGTCAAGGACTGCGCGGGGGGCATCGCCGATGTGCAGGTGCGTAGCCGCGGTACCATCGGCGGCTCGGTCAGCGCCGCCGACCCCAACTGCGACTGGCCAGCGCTGCTCAACACCCTCGATGCCGAGATCCGCTGTGCCGGCCCGGAGGGCGATCGCACGATCGCCATCGGCGATTTCATCACCGAGGCCTACACCACGGCCCTGCAACCCGGCGAGCTGGTCACATCCATCCGTTTCCGGACACCACCACCCGGTAGCGGGGGCGCCTACATCGCCTACAAGAAAGCCGCCGCGGCATTCCCGGTGGTTTCGGTGGGAGTCCAAATGACGGTCGCGGCCGGTAACGTCTGCCAGGATGTCCGCATCGCGCTTGGAGGATCCGGCCCCAAGCCGCGTCGCGCCGTCCAGGCCGAAGCCGAACTGCGCGGCAAGACGCTCAATAGTCAGGCGTGGCAACACGCCGCCGATGCCGTCGCCGCCGTCGCCGAACCCACCGACGACGTGCGCGGCAGTTCCGAATTCAAGCGCCAGTTGCTGCGCGGCCTGTTGCTGAAGGCCGGCGATACCGCCACCCGCCGCTGCGCCAATGCCACGATCGAGGGGAGTCACGTCTATGCCTGATGCCATCAACAAGGTCACCATCGACGTGACCGTCAACGGCCGGAAGTTCCGCCGCCAGGTCGAACCACGCATGCTGCTGGTTGAATTCATTCGCGAAGAGCTTGGCCTTACCGGCACGCACATCGGTTGCGACACTAGCTATTGCGGCGCCTGTACCGTCCAGCTCGATGGCGCACCGGTGAAATCCTGCACCATGTTTGCCGTCCAGGCGGATGGTTGCGAAGTCCTGACCGTCGAGGGCCTGGAGAAGGATGGTCAATTGCACCCGCTCCAGAAGTCGTTTTCCGAACATCATGGCCTGCAGTGCGGTTTCTGCACGCCCGGCATGCTGATGGCCTCCCACGCCCTGCTCACCGACAACCCCCACCCGGACCGCCACGCCATCAAGAAGGCGATCGCCGGCAATGTCTGCCGCTGCACGGGGTATCAGAACATCATCAAGGCCGTCGAAGCCGTTGCGGCCGGCGCCAAGGAGTAAGCCATGGAAATGAAGTTCTCCGGTCAGTTCGAGGTTTCCCCGCCGCCGGAAAAGGCTTTCGATCTACTCTCCGACCCGCAAAAGTTCGCGCCGCTGCTGCCGACTTTCGATTCGCTGGAGATGAAGGACGCCAACACCGCCGTCGTCAAGGTTTCCGTCGGCATCGGCAAGATTCGCGGCACCGCGACCACCCAGATGACGCTCAAGGAAAAAACCGCGCCCAAGCACGCCACCTACGTGGGGACCGGCAAGGTCATGGGCGGCGCCTACACCATGATCTCCTCCTACGATCTGGAGCCCAAGGGTAGCGGCACGCTGGTCAAGTGGCAGGGCGAGGTGCAACTGGTCGGCAAGATCCTCTCGCTCGCCGGCGGCGGCCTGCGCGGCTACGCCGAGCAACAGATCCAGTCGGTGGTCACCAGCCTGCAACAGGCGATGTCGC
This sequence comes from Rhodocyclaceae bacterium, assembly GCA_016704145.1. Taxonomy (GTDB): domain Bacteria; phylum Pseudomonadota; class Gammaproteobacteria; order Burkholderiales; family Rhodocyclaceae; genus Fen-999. The sequence continues at coordinate 31,514 of JADJAS010000007.1, forward strand.
CGGAATACCAGAAGGAAGCCGCAGCGCGCAAGGCCGCGCAAGCGGAGAAGAAGTCGTCGGGCTGGATGTCGGGCTTGATGAAGAAGTTGCGCAAGCACGAAGAGTCGGCACCCGCCGCCGGAGCAACGGCCGACGAGGCGGTCGATGCAGGCGTATTGCTGGCCGGCTACACCGGCCCGGCCATGACAGCCGCCGACGCGACGGCCGTGGTTTCCGAGCCGCTGCATTCCTTCGCGCGCAACGGCGACTTCTCGGCCGCCGTCACCGCCCATCAGGGCGACAAGTGGGTGCATGCCTCGCTCTCGCGCAAGGAAGATGGGCGGCTGGTGCGGGGTCGCGGCCTGTTCGTCGATGACTACAAGGTCGCCGGCATGCTGCACATGGGCCTGGTCCGCTCCCCTTACGGACACGCCCGCATCGTCCGCATCGATACCTCGAAAGCCGAGGCGCTGCCCGGCGTCGTCTGCACGCTGACCGGCAAGGAAGTCGCGGCGGTGGCCAACCCCTATATGCAGATCGGTCCGGGCGAGGCCCAGAACATCAAGGACTACCCGATGGCCGTCGACAAGGCCATCTATCAGGGCGAACCGGTGGTCGCCGTCGTTGCCGAGAACCCGCGCATCGCCGCCGATGCCGCACAGTTGGTCGAAGTCGAGTACGAACCGCTGCCCGCCGTCACGGATTGGCAAACGGCCCTGGAAGACAAGTCAATTCTCCATCCCGGCCTCGGCACCAATCATCACTGGCACGGTGTCTACGAGTATGGCGACCTGGACAAGGCGTTCGCCGAAGCGGCCACCGTCATCAAGATCGGTCAGCTGGATTTCCATCGCTTCGCCAGCACGCCGCTCGAGACCAACGCCGTAGTGGCGACATGGACGCCCTTCGGCGGTGTCGAGTTCTTCTGCAACAACTCCTTCCCGGCGATTGTCATCCAGATGATCGCGCCATCGCTGAACCTCTCGATCGACCAGATCCGCTGCAAGACCATGGACGTTGGCGGCAGCTTCGGCAACAAGATCGGCAACTACCCGTACATGGCGCTGGCGGCGCTGGCGTCGCGCAAGGCGGGCGGACGGCCGGTCAAGTGGGTCGAAACCCGCACCGAACACATGCAGGCGGGCGGCCATGGCAGCGAGCGGGCATACCTCGATACCGAAGTGGCGGTCGACAAGGAAGGCGTCATCACGGCGATTCGCGCCAAGCACATCGATGACTGCGGCGCCTATCCGCGCTACGAGCCGCTCGGCTGCGTGATCTGGTCACAGGTGTTGCCGGCCTGTTACAAGTTGCGCAACATCCGCATCGACTTCAACCAGGTGGTCACGAACAAGGGTCCCTCGTCGCCCAACCGCGGCTATTCGCGCTTGCAACAGCTGTGGTTCATGGAACGCGTCATCGATATCTGCGCCCACGAGCTTGGCATCCCCGCCGACGAAATGCGGCTACGCAACTACATCCGCGACTTCCCCTACACCACGCCCAACGGCTGTGTTTACGATTCCGGCAATTATCCGCTGCTGCTCGAGAAGGCCAAGGAACTGATCGGCTGGGACGAATGGAAGCAGAAGCAGGCCGCGGCGCGCGCCGAAGGTCGTTGGATCGGTATCGGTATCGGTACCACGCTCGACTCCGGCACCAATAATTTCGGTCAGGCGCGGATCGTCAATCCCTACCTGCCCTTCTCCGGGAACTCCGAAGTAGCCACCATCAAGCTTGATCTCGACGGGACGGTGGTCGTCATGCTTGGATCGACGCCGTCCGGCCAGGGTCATGAAACGACCACCGCTCAGGTGGTGGCCGACGAACTCGGCATACGCCCCGACATGGTCGAAGTACGCACGGGCTTCGATACTACATTCAACAGCCATGGCGGCCATTCGGGTTCTTACGCCAGTCAGTTCGCCGTGACGGGTCTTTCGGCGGCCCACGGCGCCTGCCAAAAGCTGAAGAAGGAAATGAAGAAGCTGGCGGCTTTCGCATTGGAGGCCAACGAGGACGACCTCGAGTTCGGCATCGGCCAGCAAGGCCCGGAAGTGCGCGTCAAGGGCACCGACCGCAGCATCAACTACTGGGGTCTGTCGGCCATGGTGAACATCAACACCGCCGGCCAGCCGCCCGAGCTTGCCGACGTCACGCTGAATATCCGCCACGTCTATCGGCCGCCGTTCAAGATTCCGGATACCGACAAGAAGTTCGGCAATCTCACCCTGACCTACGCCTCGCAGCTGCACATCGCGGTCGTGGAAATCGACACCCGCACCTACGTGCCGCAGATCCTGGCCTACGCGGCAATCGACGACTGCGGCAGCGTCATCAACCCGAAGATCGTCGCCGGTCAGGTGCACGGCGCGACGGCGCACGGCATCGGCGCCGCGATGATGGAAGCGTACATCTACGACAAGGAAGCGAATCTCCTGACAAGCACGTTCACCGATTACACGCCGATCACGGTGATGAACATGCCCGATCTCGCCTATGGCGACATCGAGACGCCCTCGCCGTTCAGCTACAACGGCGCCAAGGGCATGGGCGAAGGCGGCGGCGCACCGCTCCACACCATCTGCGCCGCCATTCAGGATGCGTTGTTCGACAAGGGTGTCGTCGTGCATAACACTTTCAATCCACCGAGCGACATCTACCGGCTGCTGAAGAATCCGAACCGTAGCGGGTTCGTGAAAGTGGAGCGTCGCGCGGCTTGAGCAACACCACGAAGGCGGGACGGGAAGGGGCGATGACCGCGACACCCGCTTCCCGGCACTTTCAATCCATCGACGAAGTCCAATCCCGGTTCGCCGAACGGGGCTACGTCGCCGATCGCATGCTGGCGACCACCATGTTCCTGGCCACCTCGCTGGGCAAGCCCGTCTTTCTCGAGGGTGAGCCGGGGGTCGGCAAGACCGAGATCGCCAAGGTCATGGCCGAGGTGCTGGGCGCCGAACTGATCCGCCTGCAATGCTACGAGGGCCTGGACAGCAGCGCCGCCCTGTACGAGTGGAATTACACCCGGCAGATGCTCGAATTGCGCTTGCAGGAAGCACGCAGTGTCCAACGGGAACAAATCGGACGCAATCTGTTTGCCGAGGAATTCCTCCTGCAACGACCGCTGCTGAAGGCGATTCGCAGCGGCTCGACGGTACCGCCCGTGCTGCTGATCGACGAGGTGGATCGTTCGGACGAGGAATTCGAAGCCTTCCTGCTGGAAGTCCTGTCCGACTTCCAGATCACGATTCCCGAGATCGGCACCCTGCGCGCGGAGCGCCCGCCGCTGGTGGTGCTGACATCGAACCGCACGCGCGAAGTACATGATGCCCTCAAGCGTCGCTGCCTGTATTACTGGATCGACTATCCGAGCTTCGAGAAGGAAGTGAAGATCCTGCGCACGCGCCTGCCGCAAGTCGAGTTGCGGCTGGCGGGCCAGGTCTGCCGCTTCATGGAACTGCTGCGCCAGCAGGAGTTCTACAAGAAGCCCGGCATCGCTGAAACCATCGACTGGGCGCGTGCCCTGCTCGCGCTCGGACTCACGGAACTCGACACGGAAGCCACCAACGCCACGCTCGGCTGCATCCTGAAGTACAAGGGTGACATCGAGAAACTGCGTCAGTTGGGACTCGACGGCATCGTCACCATGGCCTTGATGCCCGGACACGATCCTTCGGCCGCGCCGGCGGCATTCGGCTAGCAGCGGTCCTCGTGGCGCTGCCTTCCCCGCGCCCCAGGCAAACCGTGCTCGAGCACCTGGTTGGCTTTTCCAGAGCGCTCCACGATGCCGGCCTGACCGTCAATCCCGGCAACCTGCTCGACCTGTGTCAATGCTTCGAACACATCGACATCACCCGGCGTGACGACTTCCACGCCGCCGCCCGCGCCACGCTGGTCTCGCGCCACGAGGATATCCTCCGCTTCGATGCCGTGTTCGCGCGCTTCTGGGAGGCCCCCGAGTCCATCGTCATCCGCAAGCACAAGGAGGGCAATGAGGAATCGGAAGACCAGGACGAGCCGACGCCCGGTGCCCGCTTGCTGCTGCCCAGCGACGAAGGCGTGGACGAGAACCCGCGCAACCAGCCGCTCAAGCTGGCCTACAGCGCCGACGAAGCGCTGGCCCGGCACGACCTCGGCACGCTGGCTGATACCGACATCGAACGCGCCCAGCGGCTGATTCGCGAGGTCGTCAAGGCGCTGGCCAACAAGCGCGGCCGCCGCCACGTCGCCCGCCGCCACGGTCACCGGCCAGACTTGCGCCGTCTGCTCAGGAGTCGGTCGTACTACACGGCGGATGGAATCTGCGCCCTGCCCTTCAAGGCGCGACGCATCAACAAGACGCGACTGGTGCTGCTCTGCGACGTCAGCGGTTCGATGCAACGCTACAGCACTTTCCTGATCGAATTCATGTTCGCGCTGCGCCGGGAGTTGTCCGACCTGGAAGTGGCGGTGTTCTCCACGCAGCTGACCGTCATCACGGATCTGCTGAAACGCAAGGGCGTCGCCGCCTCGCTGCGTCAGGTCGCGGACAAGGTGCATGACTGGGCGGGCGGTACCGACATCGGCGGCAGCCTGCGCCAGTTCAACGAGCAACATGCACCGCGCATGCTGAACGGGCGGACGGCCGTCATCTTGCTCAGCGACGGCTGGGATCGCGGCGACGCCAACCGCATGCGCGAGGAGATGGCCCGGCTGCGCCAGCGCGCGCGGAAGCTCTTGTGGCTCAATCCCCTGCTCGGCACGCCCGGCTACCAGCCCCTCACCCAGGGCATGCAGTGCGCGCTACCCTTCCTCGATTACTTCCTGCCGGCTCATAATGTGCAAAGTCTTTCCCAACTGGCGCGCACCCTGCGCGATATCGGCGCCTAGAAACGGACATTCCCATGACATCGGAACTCGATCGCATCCTTGAGCAAAGTCAGCGGTGGCGGCACGCCGACCAGGGCGTCGCCCTGGCCACCGTCGTCGCCACCTGGGGCTCGTCGCCCCGCCCCGTCGGCAGCCATTTGGCCGTCAATGAATCCGGTGAATTCGCCGGCTCGGTCTCCGGTGGCTGCATCGAAGGCGCGGTGATCCAGGAAGCGCTGGCGGCCATCGGCGACGGTCAGCCACGCCTGCTGGAGTTCGGTGTCAGCGACGAGCAGGCCTGGGAAGTCGGACTGGCCTGCGGCGGCCGCGTGCAGGTGCACGTGGAAAAGCTCGATCCCGCCATCTTCGACCGTCTGATGCGCGAACGCGCCGCCCGGCAACCCGTCGCGCGCGTGATCCGCTTGTCGGACAAGACCACGGCCCTGGTCACCGCCGACGATGTCATCGGCAATTCGGCCGTGGCGGACAGCCACCGCGCAGCGCTTGCCGCCCGTTTCGCCAACGGCCAAAGCGGCGCCATCGACGAACGCGGCGACGTGTTCGCCCGCGTCTATGTGCCGGCGCCGCGCCTGCTGATCATCGGCGCGGTGCACATCGCCCAGGCGCTGGCGCCGATGGCCACGATGGCCGGCTTCGATGTCACGGTCGTCGATCCACGCCGCGCCTTCGCCAGCGAAGCCCGCTTTCCCGGCGTCGCCTTGACCGATGACTGGCCGGATGACGCCTTGACCCGTCTTGCCCCCGACGCCCAGACCGCGGTGGTGACCTTGAGCCATGACCCCAAGATCGACGATCCGGCCCTGGCGGTGGCGCTCGCCAGCCCGGCGTTCTACATCGGCTCGCTGGGCAGCAAGCGCACACACGAGATGCGCGTCGCACGCCTGACGGAACTCGGGCTGGCTGATCGGATCGGGCGCATCCATGCGCCGATCGGCCTGGATCTGGGCGGCCGCTATCCATCCGAAATCGCCGTGGCGATCCTCGCTCAAATCATCCAGGTTCGCTACAAGGGGCAAGCGCGGTGATCTTTGGCGAAATCCCCAGCGCGGAGGCCGAAGGCGTCCGGCTGGCACACACGCTCAAACTGCCGCAACTGACGCTGAAGAAAGGGCGCGTGCTCTCGGCCACCGACGTCGCCACGCTAGTCGCCTCGAGCGTTGCGCGGATTGTCGGGGCGCGAGTCGGTGCGGACGAGGTCGACGAAGACCAGGCCGCCGCCGCCGCCGCCGCCTTGGTCGCGGGCGACCACGTCGTCGCCAAACCGCCCTATACGGGTCGATGCAATCTGTATGCGCGCGCGGCCGGCCTGCTCAAGGTCGATGGCGACTGCGTCACCCGCTTGAATCGGGTCAGCGAGACGCTGACCATCGCGACGCTGCCACCGTGGACGGTGGTCGCCAAGGACCAGCGCATCGCCACGGTCAAGGTCATCCCGTTCGCCGTCGCCAACCAGGTCATCGCCGATTGGCGGGCTGCGACCGGCGTTGCGCCACCACTGACTTTGCTGCCCTTCCGACCCCGCCGCACGGCCCTGATCCTGAGCGTGTCGCCCAGCACCGGCGAACGCCAGATCGACATGGCGTCGGCCGCCAGTCGCACCCGGGTCGAGTCTCTGGGCAGCAAGCTGGCGCTGGAGTTGCGTTGCGCCCACGAGGTGCACGCCCTGCGGCAATCCATCGCCCAGGCGCTGGCGGCGGGCTGCGACCTGCTGCTCATCCTCGGCGCCACCATCAGCAAGGACCGCGCCGACATCGTGCCGACCGCCATCGCCGCCGCCGGCGGCGCCATCGAGCATTTCGGCATGCCGGTCGAGCCGGGCAACATGCTGCTCACCGCGCGCATCGGCCAGGTGCCGGTGCTCAATCTCCCCGGCTGTGCCCGTTCGCGAGCGCCAAACGGCATCGATTTCGTCCTGCCACGTCTCATGGCCGACCTGCCGGTCACCGGCGCCGACATCATGGCCATGGGTGTCGGCGGCTTGATTCATGCGGTCGAGGACGACGAAGCGCCGCCCGAGGCCGCGCAGGAAGCGCCGCCAAGCATGCCGCCGCCGCGCATCGCCGTGCTGGTGCTCGCCGCCGGTCGCTCGACCCGGATGGGGCCGCGCAACAAGTTGCTGTGCGAAATCGATGGCGTGCCGCTGGTGCGACGCGCGGTCAACGCGGCTTGCGCATCCCGCGCCGCCCAGGTTTTGGTGGTGACCGGACACGAAGCGGCCGGCGTGGCGGCCGCCCTGGTCGATCGTCCGGTATCCGTGGTGCACAACCCGGATCACGCCCTCGGCATGTCCACCTCCTTGCGCTGCGGCCTGCGCGCGCTGCCCACCGACACCGATGCCGTGATCGTCATGCTGGCCGACATGCCCCGCCTCACCGGCGAGGATGTCGACCGATTGATTTGCGCCTTCGATCCGGCCGCGCCGGCGGTGCTGGTTCCCGAATACAACGGCAGACGCGGCAATCCGATACTTTGGCCGCGCGGCTACTTTGCCGAAATGATGTCGATCGTCGGCGACACCGGCGCCCGCGCTCTGCTCGAACAGCATGCCGACGCCGTTCGGCCGGTGCCCTTCGCCGACAACGGCATCTTCGACGACATCGACACACCCGAACAGTTGCAGCTTGCCGGGACACCGGAACCGAAGCGATCATGAGTTTCGACCCCAAGGCGCTGCGCGCGGAGTTTCCGCTGCTGATGCTGGCGCAGCCGCCCTTGCATTACCTCGACAACGCGGCGACCAGCCAGATCCACCGTTCGGCGTTGAAGGCGATGTCCGATCACGACATGTTCCAGCGGGCCAACATCATGCGCGGCACGCATCGCCTCGCCGAGGCCGCCACCGCGGCGTACGAAGATGCCCGCGCCCGTGCCGCCCACTTCCTCAACGCCGCCACGCCGGACGAAGTGGTGTTCACCTCCGGCGCCACGGCGGCGCTCAACCTCGTCGCACACAGTTTCGGCGATACGCTGCGGCCCGGCGACGAAGTGATGCTGTCGCTGGCCGAACATCACAGCAATCTGGTGCCCTGGCAGTTGCTGCGCGAACGCCGCGGCATTGTCCTGAGGTTCCTGCCGCTGACCGCCGACGGCCGCATCGACCTCGCGGCGTTGGCTGACATGTTGACGCCGCGTTGCCGACTGATCGCCCTCACCCACTGCTCGAACGTGACCGGCGCCATCACCGACGTCGCCACGGTCGTCGCCGCCGCCCATGGCGTCGGCGCCAGGGTGTTGCTCGATGGCGCCCAGCAGGTGCAGCACGGCCCTGTCGACGTCCAGGGACTCGATATCGATTTCTACGCATTCTCGGGTCACAAGTGCTATGGCCCCAACGGCATCGGCGTCCTGTGGGCGCGCGGGGAAGTCCTGGCGGCGATGCCGCCGTTCCTTGGCGGGGGCGGCATGGTGGGCGAAGTGACGCCGGAGGGCAGTACGTTTGCCCGGCCGCCGCAGCGGTTCGAGGCCGGCACGCCGGCCATCGCCCAGGCGGTGGGACTCGGCGCCGTGCTCGCCTGGCTGTCGATGCTGCCATGGCGGGCGATCCGCGCCCATGAAAACGAACTGCTGCGGCGCCTGCTCGCCGGTCTGCGCGGGAGATCCGATATCCGCATTCTCGGTCCCGTCGACCTCGATGCACGACAGCCCGTGGTCAGCTTCGACATCGCCGGACTGCATCCCCACGATGTCTGCCAGGTACTGGATCGGCATGGCGTCGCCTTGCGGGGCGGCCACCACTGCGCGCAACCGCTGATCCGTCATTTCGGTCTGGACGGCGCCAACCGTGCCAGCATCGCCATGTACACCACCCAGGCCGACATCGACGCCCTGCTCGACGGGCTGAACGATGTTGTCGCGGTGCTGCGATGAACGTGGAACTCTATCAGCAAGCCATCAAGGATCTGGCGCGCGCCGGCCACGGCAGTGGCCGCCTTTCCGCCGCCAGCGCCTCGACCAGGCTGGACAATCCGCTTTGCGGCGATCGGATCACCCTCGATGTGCGGCTGGCGGACGGCAAGATCATCGCGATCGGCCACGACACCCGAGGCTGCCTCTTGTGTCGGGCGGCGGCCTCCTGGCTGGCAGCCGAAGTACCCGGCAGTTCACCCGTGCAATTCGCGGCTGCCCACCGTGAGCTGCTCGCCCTGCTGCAAGGGGCGGCGACCACACCCGCCATCCGGACGAGCCTGCTGCCGTTTTCGCCCGTGCGGGAGCACAAGAGCCGCCATGGCTGCGTGCTGCTGCCCTTCGAGACACTCCGGCGGGCATTGACCGAGGCCGCGGCAAACTAGCTCGTCCGCGCCCAATCGCGAGGCGTCAGACAACAGAGGCCGAACGAGCGGCCATTTTGGTAAGCAATCAAATTGTTTGACTTCCACCTAAATGGTCTTTACACTGGCCTGGTCGCGTGCGGAGAGCGGGATAACGATCTCCGCAACGTCCACTCGGAAGGAGAGAAGACATGGCAGCGCCAAGCGTGTCCTTGGTCATCGCCGGCAGCGGTGGTGCCGGCGTGGTGACCGCGGGATCGTTATTGCTCGAGGCCGCCGCCAATGCCGGCTGGTACGCATTGATGACCCGTTCGGCCGGCCCCCAGATTCGCGGTGGCGAAGCCGCGGCCATGATCCGCTTCGCCACCGAGCCGATCGCGTCCCACGACGACAGTTTCCACTTGCTGGTCGCCATCGACTGGGAGAACATTTCGAGGTTCGCGGCGGAAATTCCGCTCATGGCGAATAGCCTGCTGATAGGCGATCCCGCGCTTGGCGAGGCACCGGCCGCGCTGCTGTGCAACTCCCCGCGCCAAGCCGGGCTGGCAATGAGTGAAATCGCCTCGGCGATCGAGGGCGGCCGCTCCAACATGGTGGCCTTGGGCGCCATTGCCGGCATGATCGGCCTGCCGGTCGCCGCGATGGAATCGGTGGTATCCAGACAATTGAGGCGCAAGGGTCAAGCCGCTATCGACGCCAGCATGGCGGCGTTCAACGCCGGCTTCGCTGCGGCGACCGGCCTGCCCGCCGTACCGCGCCTGCCCGGCGTCGACGCGGCGCCCAACGGCGAGCGTTGGAGCATCACGGGCAACGAAGCCACCGGTCTGGGCGCGATTCGGGGCGGTGTGCGTTTTGTCGCCGCGTATCCGATCACCCCGGCCACCGAGGTTCTCGAATGGCTGGCGCCATCGCTGGCGAAAGTCGGTGGCGTCCTCGTCCAGGCCGAGGATGAACTCGCTTCGATCAACCAGATCATCGGGGCCTCTTACGGAGGGGTTCCGGCCCTGACCGCAACCTCGGGACCCGGCCTGTCGCTGATGATCGAATCCATCGGCCTGGCCGTCGCCGCCGAAGTGCCCGTGGTCGTCGTCGACGTGATGCGCGTGGGTCCGTCCACCGGCATCGCGACGAAATCGGAGCAAAGCGACCTGAACATCGCTGTCTATGGCATGCACGGCGACGCACCACACGTGGTCGTCGCCGCCAATTCCGTGGCGGATTGCCTGTTCACCACGCAATGGGCGGTCCACCTCGCCGAATCGATGCAAACGCCAACCCTGGTGCTTACCGATCAACTGCTGGGTCAGTCGAGGGCAATCCTTCCCCGTCCGGCTGAACTCGCTTTCATCGGTCAGCGCCAGACAGCCGTCGTCGCCGAGGAAGGGCAGCGCTACCAGCGCTACGCGCTCACCGGTTCCGGTGTTTCTCCCATGGCGATTCCCGGCACCCCCGGCCTCGCCTACACCGCCGACGGCTTGGAGCACAACGAACTCGGCACACCATCCTCGCAGGCGTCAGATCATCAGGCGCAAATGGACAAGCGCCTGCGCAAGGTCGCGAGATTCGACTACGGCAGTCATTGGGCCGACATCGTGGATGCCGAAGCGGGCGGTGGCAATATCGCCATCATCACCTGGGGTTCTTCCACGGGGCCGGCGCGCGAAGCCCTCGACCGCTTTTCCGCCATGGGCGGCAAGGCCCGCCTGATCTCGCTGCGGCTGATCGCGCCGGCGCAACCCGACAAGCTGGCAGCGGCCCTGGCCGGCATCGAACGCGCCCTGGTGGTTGAACAAAGCCATGGCGGCCAGTTCCATCGGATGCTGCGTGCTTTCTACGATCTCCCGCGCGAGACTCTGGCGTTGCATCAGCCGGGGCCCCTCCCGATCGGCCCCGGTCGTATTCTCGATCAACTCAACGCCTGGAGAACGTGATGGAAGCCGCCGTTGCCGAGAAAAGGAAGCTGGCCGCAAAAGACTACAAGTCGGACATCAAGCCGATCTGGTGCCCCGGTTGCGGCGACTATTCGGTGCTCAACGCGCTGACGCGCGCGCTGGCCGAGCTGGCCTTGCGGCCCGAGGAGGTGGCAGTGGTTTCGGGCATCGGCTGTTCGTCGCGAATACCCGCCTATACCAGCGTCTATGGCTTTCATGGCGTCCATGGCCGCGCGCTGCCGGTCGCCACTGGCCTTAAACTTGCCCGCCCCGAGTTGACCGTTCTCGTCACCAGCGGCGACGGCGACGGTTTCTCCATCGGTGGCAACCATTTCCTGCACGCATGTCGGCGCAACGTCGATATCACGTACATCGTCATGGACAATCAGGTGTACGGCATGACCAAGGGGCAAGCCTCGCCCACCACCGCACCCGACTGGGAAGGCAGCAAACTGACTCCGGAGGGCACCGGCATCAACCCGTTCCAGCCGCTGGTGGTCGGCCTGGCGTCTGGAGCAAATTTCATTGCCCGCGTCTCCGCCAGTGACCCGATCAACATGGCGAAGATCATCGTTGAGGCGGTGCGTCACCCGGGATTTTCCCTCGTGCAGATCCTGAGCCCGTGTGTCACTTTCCGTCCCGAGCAGCAGGAATGGCGTGATATCGTGCGCACAGCCGTGGTCGACTATACCGACGATGCCGCGAGGGCAGCCCGGCGGCTCATGACAGATGACGGTTTCAACGTCGGCAAGGTACTGTACAAGGGCAGCCGCCCACCGTTCAAACCGGAGTTCGAAGTCACTGACGGCTCGATCGCCGAACTGGAAGCGAGCTTCGTAATATGACGGATTCCCGAAATATCGGCAGCGCGGTGCTGACCATGCCCGCATTGCTCGCCCACGCCCTGGCGATGGAAAGCGAGGCCTGCGAACGCTATGGCCAACTGGCGGACCAGATGGAGAATTGCAACAACGCGCCAGTCGCCCGCCTGTTTCGGCGGCTGGAGGACATCGAGCGAGCCCATGTACGGGAAATCGAGGCCATCTGCCGGGATTTCACCCTGCCGCGACTGGCACCATGGGAATACGCCTGGCGGGACAACGAAAGCCCGGAAACGATCGATATTGGCAGCGTCAGCTACCAGATGTCGCCGCGGGATGCCGTGGCGCTCGCGATCGAACATGAGCGCCGCGCGGCCGACTTTTATGAAGGTGTCGCCGATGCCTCGCCGGACGCGGAGGTAAAGCGCGTTGCCCGACAGTTCGCCGGCGAGGAGTTGGAGCATGTGCGATGGCTACGGGAGTGGTTGGCCGAAAAGGGTTCGAGCGCCGAGCGGGGCGTCGACGATCCCGACCCGCCCAACAGCCTGGAGTGACGCATGTTCCCGAGTTCCGCAAATTCACGACCGCCAACGACAAGCGAAAAGGAGTAACAAGATGGCACTGTTGATCAACGACCTCTGCATCGTCTGCGATCTTTGCATACCCGTTTGCCCCAACAAGGCCATCTCGCGCGGTGACGAGATATTCACCATCGATCCCGCCCTGTGCACGGAATGCGTCGGCCATCACGCAACTTCGCAGTGCGTCAAGGTCTGCCCCGTCCGGGCGATCATTCCCGATCCCGATCGTCGGGAAAGCAAGGAGCAGCTGCAGGGGAAATGTGATGAAATCAAGGCCCGCAAGGCGGCCTGACGCATGAACAATCCGGCCATCGCGCCGGTCTGCGCCGAGAGCCGCTACTGACGACACGCACCCACCCGTCAGGGATGTCATGCGGCCCAGGGAACTCGAATTCTTCTCCTTGTTCGATGCCAAGCCAAACCAGGGCTTGATCGAATGGTGTGGACGGCGAGCCATCCTGATCCACACCAACGCCATGGGCGCGCTGCGCAAGGAGCTTGTGCAAGCGCTGGGCGTCGACATGGCGAAAGTCATTCTCACGCGCTATGGCTACAGCTGCGGCCACGACGATGCCGCGCTCCTGCAAACCTTCATGAACCCTGATTCCATCGAGGATTTCGCGCTCGGCGGTCCCCGTGTTCATGCATTCTCCGGCATTGCCGAAGTCGAGCCTCATATCGTCGAAGTCGACCGGGAACGCAGCCACTACCTGATGTCGGGTTTCTGGCGCAACTCCTACGAAGCCGAACAACACCTGCGCCTGTTCGGCCCGGCCGAGGATGCCGTGTGCTGGACCCTGGCCGGTTACGCTTCCGGATTCGCCTCGTACGTCTTTGGCGTGGACATGATCTGCATCGAGAGCGAATGCCAAGGCCGCGGCGACGACCATTGCGCCTGGACGCTAAAGAACGCGGACGAAAGTTCTCCCCAACTCTTGTCGCTCAAGAAATACTTTCAACCGCTCAACATCAAGGCCCAGATCAACCTGCTGGAAAGCCGGGTCAATGAGCGAACGCTGGAACTCGAGGCCTCCGAGCAGCGGTATCGCGATCTGATCGAGGATCTTCCCGAGATCGTTTTCGCCCTGCATGCCACGGGGCACCTCATCCAGCTGAACAAGGCGGGCCGGCAACGGATGGGAGTTGGGGTCGACGATGTGCCCCGTCTGCGCATCAAGGACATGGTCCGCCCCGACTTTCGTGATCGGGCCATCGGTTTCCTGAGGGAGACGCTGACCACCGCGGCAACCACCAAGCTGGACGTGATCATGCGCGACGCCGAGGGACAGGACTTCCCCGTGCAGTTGCAACTCAAGCCGGTCCTGAAGGACGGCAAGGTGGTCGGCTACAGCGGACTAGCGGTCGATGTCGCCGCCCATCGCGAGCGTGAGCAACGCCTGGTCGAGTACGCCTCGCGCCTCGAACATCGCGAACAACAAATCCAGGACATCCTCAACGACGCGGTTTACATGCTCGACCTCGACGGTCGCTTCACCTTCGTCAACGCGCGCATGGCCGGTTTGCTCCGTGTGCCCGCGCTATCGGTGGTGGGCCGCCGTTGCGAGGACGTCCTCGCCGGCGCGGCCGCTCGCCGACTGCGCAAGGATTTCGACCGCCGTCTCGCCGGCAAGTCAGCCCTGCCGTTCGAAATCGCCCTGTCCGGCGAGAACACGAAGTATCTCCTGGAGATCAACTCGGCGCTGCTCTCGGAGGGAGGAACGCCGGTGGGCGTCATCGGCGTCGCCCGCGACATCACGGCGCGACGGGAGATGGAAAAACAACTGGCGCGGGCCAATCGCCTGACCGCCCTGGGCCAGTTCGCCTCGGGCATCGCACATGAGATCAACAATCCACTCGGCCTGGTGTCCGGTTTCGCCGAGGAGTTGCAGTGCATACTGGAGCGACTTCCCGCGGCTGACGGCGCCACCGACATCGAGAGCTTGCGCCGAGGCTTGACCACCATCCAGGACCAGGTTCAGCGTTGCAAGCACATCACGGAGAACCTGTTGCTGTTTTCGCGCAAACAGGCCGTGCCGCTCGAACCGCTCGACCTGGCCGCATTGGTTCGGGAGCAGCTAGCCACCCATGCCGATAGCGGCTTGATGCGCGGCATAGCGATCGAGTTGGTCGCGCAGGCAGATCTGCCGCCGGTTCTCGGCAATCCGGCGTTGTTCGACCAGGTTTTACTCAATCTCCTAAAGAATGCGCGCGACGCGATGGACAACCATGGGAAAATAGTGGTCGCTATTCGGCGTTCAGGGCATTTCGTCGCGGTCGAGATCGCCGACGAAGGCCCCGGCATCCCACTCGATATCGTAGACCATGTGTTTGATCCCTTCTTCACCACCAAGCCGCCGGGACGCGGCACCGGGCTTGGCCTCTCGATCTGTTACGGCCTGATGGCCGATTTGCGCGGCAGGATCAGCTGTGGCAACCGGCCGGAGCGAGGCGCCTGGTTCCGTGTCGAACTGCCCCTGGATGAACCTGTTGCCGAGGCCGGCAAGCCATGACGGGACACATCCTGATCGTCGATGACGAGGAACTGTATCGGCAGCTTCTGACCACCCGTCTCGGGCGTGGCGGCCACACGCTGAGCGAGGCCGCCGACGGTGACACCGCGCTGGAAATTGCCCGCAATGTAACCATCGACCTGGCATTGGTCGACATCAAGATGCCTGGCATGGACGGACTGCAATTGCTCGGTCGCCTCAAGTCCATCGATCCGCGCATGGAAGTGGTGATTCTCACTGGCCACGCCAACGTGGACAGTGCAATCAGTGCGATGAAACTGGGCGCTTTCGACTATCTATCAAAGCCGTACAAACTTTCGGAACTCGATATTACGGTCGATCGTGCGCTGGAGAAACGTCGCCTCGGTTTGCGTTGTGCCGGGCTGAGCGCTGAAATTGCGCATCTTCGCGGCACTAGGGACGACACGGCCGGCATCGGCAAGAGTCCGGCCTGGCTCGAAGCCCTGGCACTGACCCGGCGCGCCGCACCGCTCGACCTGCCAGTATTGATTACCGGGGAAAGTGGGTCCGGCAAGGAGGTGATCGCCGGAGCGCTTCATCGCTGGAGTCCGCGCGCCGGTGAAGCCTACGTGCCCTTGAACTGCGGCCTACTACAGGAAAACCTGCTGGAAAGCGAATTGTTCGGTCATAAGAAAGGTGCCTTCACCGGCGCCACCACCGACAAGGACGGGCTCTGTCAATACGCCACCAATGGCACGCTTTTCCTCGACGAGATCGCCGAACTGCCGTTGGCCTCGCAGGCAAAGCTGCTGCGTGTCCTCGACAGCGGCGAATACCGGCCGGTGGGATCGAATACGCTGCGCCGCACCAACGCCCGGGTCATCGCCGCCACCCATCGGAATCTGGACGAGTTGGCAGCCACGGACCATTTTCGCCATGACCTGCTCTATCGCCTCAATGTCATCCACATCCAGGTTCCGGCGCTGCGCGACCGCCGCGAGGATATTCCGCTGTTGACCGAATATCTGTTGAGCCGCGCCGGCGCCCGTATCGGCCGACGGCTGGCGATGACATCGCAGGCCATGGCCCTGTTCGGCGGCTATGCCTGGCCGGGCAATGTCCGCGAGTTGCGCAATGTCGTGGAACGCCTGGCGATTCTCTCGGACAGCAGCGAAATCGAGGCCGCGCTGGTTGCCAAGGTACTCTCGCTGAAGCCCGAACCGGAGCCACCGCCCGCCATCGAGACCGGCCCGGCGGAAATCAAGCCGCTCGAGGTGGTCGAACGCGACTACATTCGCTGGGCACTGCAACATTCGGGAGGCAACATCAGCGCGGTCGCCAGTGGCTTGGGCATTTCGCGCTCGAAGATCTATCGCGTGTTGCGCAACAAGCCCGGTACGGCCTAGATCTCGGCCCTACGGCCGCCGTGTCGCAAGACACGACATTGGCTGGATACGCGACAAAGTTTTTTCGGTAATCGGGTACACCGAACAGACAAAGGCACCGCGCGCTGGCGTGGCGCCTGACGCGGCCCAAGCCCGGAAAGCTCGCCCAATCAGAGCAAGTCACCAAAGCCGGGGCACTTGGCACTAGCGGGCGCCTGACCGAGTTTACCGGTGGCACGCCACTTGCGTTGTCCGCAGGACGAAACCACGACAACGGGAGGAGGCCACATGAAATTGCTGCCCACGCGGAAGTTTCTGACAGGAGTGCTTGCGACGGCAACCCTGGGTATCGCGGCGCCGTCCTCGGCCGTCCCGGCCGATGGCGTTCGAGTGTATGACAAGGTCTGTCGGTACTGCCATGAAACCGGTGTCGGGCCGGTCCTCAAGGGCCGGCAACTTCCGCCCGAGTACGTGCAACGCGTCGTGCGTCTGGGCAATCGCGCGATGCCCAGTTTCCGCGCCACGGAGATCGACGATGCCAACCTGGCCGAAGTGGCCAAGCTGATTGCATCCAGCACGGCGGGCGCTCCGCTCGGCCGATGAGACGATCATGAACCGAAGGATATTCCTCATCAACGGCGCCAGTGCCGCCGTCGGTATTTCGCTACCCGGTTGGGCCAGCACGACAGGCCAGGCTCTAAACGATCCTCCGATCGCACTGCTGAGCCCCGCCGCACTTCCGCAAGCGGCCGGCATCGCCAAGGCGCTGGCCGCAATGCTAACGGCGTCCAGCCGATCGGTTGCTTGCCGGCAATTCGACATCGATGGCGGCGATGCTCGATCGGTCACCCGTGCCCTGACGGCCCCGGCCTGTTCGAAATGGCTGGCAATCCTGCCACCGGCGGGAGCCGTGGTCGTGACCGAATTGGCCCGCGACCTCAGACTTGGTCTTCGCTGGTCCGGACGCCATCGCGTCGATGCGAGCGGAATCCGGCACCATGGCTCGATCGCCGGCCTCGACGAACCGCTCGACTGGCGAACGGACAACCGGAACTGGGAGAGTCGGCTCGCCTCGCTTTACTTCGACATCCTGACTGGCGTCACGCCCACGATCGACGCCGGAAGTAGTCCGCGCGCGAGGACCGACCAAGCCGCCGTGGAACTCGCCTGCCTCCTTCTGACGAAGTAAGTCCGGCGCGCCACTGAACGAAACGAAGGAGACAACCGCAATGGCAGCAATACGCAAGGTACTGCCGAAGGGCATCAGCGCCGGCACGTTCGCAACGGCCCTCAGGGAAATCGCGAACATCATCGGTACGGACAACGTCATCGTCGATGACGAAAAGATCGTGCCGTACGAAAAGATCATGATGCCGGTGCCGGATCATCAGCATGCTCCGTCCGCCGTCATTACCCCGGGCAGCGTTGACGAAATTCAACGGATCATGAAGGTGCTCAACCGACACCGGATTCCCGTGTATCCGATCTCGACGGGAAAGAACATCGGTTATGGTTCGGCGGCGCCCGTGCAGCGCGGTCAGGTGGTCATGGACTTGCGACGGATGAACCGCATCCTTGACGTCGATCCCGAACTATGCACCGCCTTGGTCGAGCCTGGCGTAACTTACCAGCAACTCTACGACTACCTTCAGGAAAAGAAGCTGCCCCTCTGGTTCTCCTGCCCTGCGCCATCGGCGATCGCCGGTCCGCTGGGCAACATGGTCGATCGAGGCATCGGGTACACACCCTATGGCGAGCACTTTCTGTTCTCGTGCGGCATGGAGGTCGTGCTGGCCAGCGGCGAGGTACTTCGCACGGGCATGGGCGCCATGGCCAAATCGAACACCTGGCAAGTCTTCAAGTGGGGCTATGGGCCTACGCTGGACGGTATCTTCACCCAGTCGAACTATGGCATCGTGACCAAGATGGGCATGTGGCTGATGCCTGCGCCGCCCGATTTCCGTCCATTCTGCATCCAGTACCCGAATGAGACCGACATCGTCAAGATCGTCGAGGCGCTTCGGCCACTGCGAGTCGCCATGGTCATTCCTAACGCCGTCGTTATTGCCCACACGCTATGGGAAGCGCCATGCACACCAGTCAAACGTTCCGACTATCACCGCGGCCCTGGTGCCATCAGCGACGCGGCCGTGAAAAAAATCCAGGAAGATCACGGCATCGGGGCCTGGAACGTCTATGCCGGCCTTTACGGCACCAAGGAAACCAATGATGCCAACTGGAAAATCATCGAAGCGGTGGCGGCGGCCAGCGGGGGCAAGATCATCACGCAGGACCAGTCGCGAGGCAGTGAGGCCCTCCAATACCGCTTCGACCTCATGAAAGGCAAGCCCAATCTCGGCGAATTCGGACTCTACAACTGGCGTGGCGGTGGCGGCTCCATCTGGTTCGCGCCGGTCTCGCAGGCCAAGGGTGCCGAGACGCTGAAACAAATGAAAATGGCCAAGAACATTCTCGGCAAGTACGGATTTGACTATGTCGGCGAGTTCGTCGTCGGCTGGCGGGACATGCATCACGTCATCGACCTGCTGTACGACCGCAGCGATCCGGAGCAAACCAAGCAGGCCTATTCCTGCTACGAGGAACTGCTGCACACCTTCGCCGCTGAAGGGTATGGGGTATATCGCGCCAGTACCGCTTTTGCCGAAAAAGTCGCCTCGACCTATGGTCCGATCAAGCGCGACGTGGAGAAAAGGCTCAAGAAGGCACTCGACCCCAACAACATCATCGCCCCGGGACGTTGCGGCATCAGCCTATAGAAGAAGGAGACAACATGAAGGAATACAAACTGTTCATCGATGGGGAATGGGTGCCCTCCTCGACGGGCACCGTGCTCGATGACATCAATCCCGCCACGGGCGAGGTCTATGCCCGCATCCACCAGGCTTCCGACCAGGACATGGAACGCGCCATCGTCGCCGCGTATCGGGCGCGCGAAGCCTGGGGCAACACGCTCGCCAACCAGCGCGAAACCATCATCCTGAAGGCCGCGGATATCCTGGAGCAGAGAATTCCCGAAGTGGCGGATGTCCTGATGGATGAAGCCGGCTCCGTGTTCGGCAAGGCCATGTTCGAAGCTTCGTTCGTCGTCAACCTACTGCGCAGTGCCGCCGGCGAATGCCGGCGCATCGTCGGCGAGACAATGCCCTCGGACAGCCCCGGCGTGTTCTCGATGAGCGTGCGCCGACCGCTGGGCGTCATCGCCGGCATCGCCCCTTTTAATTTCCCGTTCCTGCTGGCCACCAAGAAAGTCGCCCTGGCGCTTGCCGCTGGCAATACCTTCGTCCTGAAGCCGGCCACTTACACACCCGTCACCGGCCTGAAGATCGCGGAAATCTTCGAAGCGGCCGGATTACCCAAGGGCGTGTTGAACGTCGTGCCGGTACAAGGTTCCGTGCTCGGCAACCGCTTTGTCGCCGACCCACGCGTCCGGATGATCACGTTCACCGGTTCGACCGAGATCGGCAAGCAATTGGCCGCCGACGCCGGCAAGTATCTGAAGCGCATCACCCTCGAACTGGGCGGCAAGAGCCCGCTGATCGTGCTGCGCGACGCCGATCTCGACTATGCCGTGCGGGCTGCCGCCTTCGGGATATTCCTTCATCAGGGCCAGGTATGCATGGCCAACTCGCGCCTGATCGTCGAAGCGCCGATCTTCGATGCGTTCTGCGCCAAGCTCGTCGCCAAGGTCGGTGGCTACCAAGTGGGCGACCCGCATGACCCACATTCCGTCATCGGCCCGCTGATCGACCGCAAACAATGCGGCGTGCTCGACCGCCACGTGCAGGATGCCGTCGCCAAGGGCGCGCGCCTACTGACGGGCGGCAAGAACAACGGTGCCTTCTATCAACCCACCATCCTCGCCGACGTCACGCCCGAGATGGCGGTCTTCCGCGAGGAAACCTTCGGCCCCGCCGTCTCCGTGATACGCGCCGAAAACAGCGACCACGCCCTGGCGCTGGCCAACGACTCCTGTTACGGCCTTTCGGCGGCCGTCATTACCAACGACCTCCAGAAAGCCTTCGATCTATCGCTGCGTCTCGAATCGGGCATGGTGCACGTCAACGACTGCACGCTGCTCGACGAACCCCATGTGCCTTTCGGCGGTGTCAAGGACAGCGGCTTCGGGCGCGAGGGCGGCCATCATTCGATGGACGAGATGACCGAATTGAAGTGGATCACCGTGCAGCTCGGGCAACGCCAGTTCCCCTTCTGATGCCGGAATCGAGGTCACCGTCACCGCCCGTCGAGGACCTCGCGGACGCAATCAACGCCGTCGACGAGATCCTGGGCCCGCCGCTGGCGTCGGGTTGCGCAAGTCGTGCCGCGCTGCGCTGGGGCGCCGATCAATCGCTTAGCTTCGACGAACTGAACACACTGGTGAATCGTTATGGCCAGGCCCTGCGCAACGAAGGAGTGAAAGCCGGACAGCGTGTCTTCTTCCTACTCGACGATTCTCCCGAACTGGTGGCGGCGTATCTGGGCGCGATGCGGGTTGGTGGCATTGCCGTCGCGCTCAACATGCGGTTGGCGGCGAAGGATCTGTTGTTCATTCTCGACGATGCGTCGCCGGCGGTGCTGTTTATTCATGTCGATCTGCTCTCTCTCTACCGTGAGATCGAGGCGGCACTGACGACGCCGCCGCGCCTGGTGGTACTGGGGCGAGCCATCGCCGCCGACGATGATCTGGCCGCATTCCTCGCTGGCGCGGGTGACGTCTTGACATCGATGCCCCGATCGCCGACCGATCCCGCCTATTGGGTCTATTCGTCCGGCACCACCGGCCGGCCGAAGGCCGCCATCCATCGCCATGGCGACATGCGGGTGGCCGATCTGCATCTGCGGATCAATCTCGGCGTCCAGCCGGGCGACCGGGTATTCACCACCTCGAAGATGTTCTTCGCTTTTGCGCTCGGCCATTCGCTGTTCGGCGCCCTGCGCTGCGGCGCGACGGTCGTCATTCATGCCGGCTGGCCGGACGCCGCGGCCATTGGCGAGGCAGTACGCCGCGAACGGCCGACGGTGATGCTGAGCGTGCCGACGATGTACCGCAACCTCCTGCACGAGGGCGTCGCGACCGATCCCGCCTTCCGTGGCGTGCGCCACTACGTTTCGGCCGGCGAGAAACTCCCGGAAGCCGTGTTCGAGGCATGGGTCGACGCGACCGGCGTGCCCATCCTGGAAGGCTACGGCACTTCGGAAACGGTATTCCTGGCGATCGCCAACACGCCGCGCAGCTACCGTGTCGGCAGCAGCGGCCGCCCCTTGCCGTGGGCCGAAGCCCGTCTGACCGACGAAAGCGGCGCGGCGATCAACATGCCGAACACGCCGGGACGGCTGGCGCTGCGGATGGGCTCGGTGTTCGCCGGTTACTGGCGCCAGCCAGACCTGAGCCGGGAATTCCTTCATGACGACTGGTATTTTCCCGGCGACATGTTCAGCTTCGACGAGTCCGGCTGGTGGTACCACCATGGCCGCGCCGACGACATGTTGAAGATCTCCGGACAGTGGGTCAGTCCGAGCGAGATCGAGGACTGCGCGCTCACGGTCGAGGAGTTGGCCGAAGTCGCCGTGATCGGCCACGCCAATGCCGATGGCCTGATCCGCCTGGCCATGTTCGCCGTTCCGCGTTCGCCGATACGGGACGAAGCGGCGCTCGCCCGGAAAGTGGGCGACAAGTTGCACGCCACCCTGTCGATCTACAAGTGTCCACGAACCATCCGGTTCATTACCGAACTTCCTCGCACGTCAACCGGCAAGGTACAAAAGTTCAAGCTGCGCGGACTGTTGGAGATCGCCACTTCCTGAGCGATATGGGGCATTCACGATGAGCAAGTATGTCGCGTTACCCAAGGGCGTTGACGAAGCCACTTTTGACCGAGCGATCGCCGAATTCAGAAACATCGTCGGCGCCGAGCATGTATTGCACTCGGCCGAGGCACTGGGGCCGTTCCTCAAGATCATGATCCCGGCACCGATCGAGGCCCACGCACCATCGGCGGCGATCGCCCCCGCGAGCGTCGAGGAAGTACAGCGCATCCTCGCGGTCTGCAACCGCTACAAGACCCCTGTGTGGCCCGTCTCCACCGGCAAGAATTTCGGCTATGGCTCGGCCGCGCCAGCCACGCGAGGACAGATCATCCTTGACCTCAAGCGGATGAACCGGATCATCGAAGTCGATCCCGATCTTTGCACTGCCTTGGTCGAACCTGGCGTCACCTATCAGCAACTGTACGACTACATCAAGGAACGCAATCTGCCGCTGTGGATCGACCCGCCGATACCCGGGCCGGTGGCGGGACCACTCGGCAATACAGTCGAACGCGGGGTTGGCTACACACCCTACGGCGAGCATTTCCTGTTCTCCTGCGGCATGGAAGTGGTTTTAGCCGATGGCCAGGTGCTGCGCACCGGCATGGGCGCCATGCCCAACTCCAATACCTGGCAGGTGTTCAAGTGGGGTTATGGACCGACGCTGGATGGCATCTTTACCCAATCGAGCTTCGGCATCGTCACCAAGCTCGGCCTGTGGTTGATGCCCGCGCCGCCGGCCTACAAGCCATTCGTGGTCCGTTACCCCGAGCACGCCGACATCGCCAAGGCCATCGACACCATCCGGCCGCTACGAATCGCCCAGATCATTCCCAATGCCGGCACGGTTTCCAACGCCTTGTGGGAGCTAGCGGTGATCAACCGCCGCGCCGACCTGTACCCGCAGGCGGAGCCGATTCCCGATACAACGGTACTCGACCTCGCCAAGAAACACGGTGTCGGCGCATGGAACGTCTATACCGCTCTTTATGGCACCGAGGAAACCATCGCCGCCCACTGGAAAATCGTGACGGCCGCCTTCAAGGCCTCCGGCGGCACCGTGCTCACCCAGGAGGACGTCGGCCCAGACGATCCACTGTTCAACTATCGTCGCGACGTGATGCGCGGCGACCTGACGATGCGGGAGTTCGGCCTCTACAACTGGCGCGGCGGCGGTGGCTCGATGTGGTTCTCGCCCGTCTCGCAGGCCCGCGGCAGCGAGACGCTGAAGCAGATGGGACTGGCCAGGCGCGTGCTGGACAAGTTCGGCATCGACTACGTCGGGCTATTCGTCATCGGCTGGCGCGACATGCACCACATCATCGACATCCTCTACGACCGCGGCCAGCCGGAAGCAATGGCCAAGGCACGCCGGTGCTACGACGAACTGCTCGACGATTTCGCGCGGGAAGGCTATGGCGTCTATCGGACCAACATCGACTTCATGGCGAAAGTCGCCAAGCTCTACGGGCCCGTCAAGGCCAAAGTGAATCGCCGCATCAAGCGGGCGCTTGACCCTAATGGCATACTGGCGCCAGGCAAGTCCGGCATCCACGGCTGAGGGGCCGAGCCTCGCCCCGGCGGCGACCAAAGTCAGCCTTGGCGGCACGCCGCCCGAGCCTGTTTGGTCTACGGATGCAGCAACGCATAACCGCCGGCGTCGATCACCAAGCAAGTCAGCATCCCGCTGGCATGGGCACCGGTATCGATGCCGATCCGGTTGTGGCGAAACTGCGGTCGGGCATCGATGCTATGGCCGTGCACGATCACGGCGCCAAAGTCCTCGTCGCTGGCCAGAAATGCTTGCCTGACCCAAAGCTGATCGTGCCGGGCCTGCAACGCCAGCGGCACCCCCGGCGCCACGCCGGCATGGACAAAATGATAGCCACCCTCGGCGTGATTGATCGCCAGATCGGCCAGAAACTGCCGATGAGCCAACGGCAAGGCGCTCCGAAAATCCCGGCGCAGCGAATCCACCGACTCATCGCTGCCGGTAAATCGACCCGCGATATCTACCCCGTAGCTCGCAAGCGTCGCCAGGCCACCGCCATGCTCGAACCATTGGCGCCCTCCCGCCAGGTCACCCTCGATGAAGCGAAGCGCCAGGTCTTCGTGGTTTCCGCGCAGCAGCCTGATCTCCAGACCGGCGGGCCGCCATTGCCGCAGATTTTCGACGACACCGAAAGCATCCGGTCCCCGGCTCAAGTAGTCGCCGAGAAAGATCACCACCCGGCGCCGGCGGCCGTGCCCTGCGGCATCCTCGACAATGGCACGCTCCATGGATTCGAGAAGATCGCGACGGCCATGAAGATCGCCGATCGCGTACACGCGCACGCCCGGCGGCAGCAGGCCCGCCGGCGCAGGCGTGGCGCCACAAACGGCGGGCGACAGCCAAGTGAGCGCCAAGCCGGCCTAGGCCATATCGTCGTCACGCCGGACGAAGAAGCGCTTGGCCTTCATTTCGAACCTGGGCAGCGCATTGCGGGCCACCAGATGTACCCGCGGCCGGAACGCCAACAAGGTATCGAGCTTGTCGGCAATGGCATGCACGACATCGGGATGCGCCCCCTCGCAAAGCTCGATCTCGACATCCATCTCGTCCATCTGCCTTTCCTTGTGCACCGTGACGCGAAACTCGTCGACCTCGGTGAACTTGCGCAGGATGTTTTCCACGCCCGCCGGGAAGACATTGACGCCACGCACGGTGACCATGTCGTCAGCGCGGCCGAGAATGCCGCCGGCGAAACGCAGGAAGCTTCTGCCGCACGCGCACGGACGCGAATCGATCCTGACCACGTCGCCCGTCTTGTAGCGAATCACCGGAAAGCCCCAGCGCCCGAGGTTGGTGATCACCATCTCGCCGCGCTCGCCCTCGCCTACCGGCGCGCCGGTCTCGGGGTCGAGCACTTCGACGATGTATTCCGACTCGATCAGGTGCGTGCCGCCGGGCTGCTCCGAGCATTCGAACGAATGGGCGCCGACCTCGGAAGCGCCGGCGTGGTCGAAACAGTGGGCCGACCACGACTCCTCGATGCGCCGCTTGGTCGCCGGAACATTGGCACCCGGCTCACCGGCATGAATGGTCGCCCGCATCGGAATCCTGCCGAGATCGAAGCCGATCTCGCGACCGACTTCGGCCAGACGCAGCGCATAGGTCGGCGTGCAGCAGAGGGTGGTGGCGCCGGCCTCCTTCATGAGTTCCAGGCGCTGTTGCGAATCGCGACCGCCACCGGGAATCATCACCGCGCCGATCTTGCGAGCGCCTTCGACGGCCGCCCAGAAGCCGATGAAGGGACCGAAGGCGAAGGCCAGGAACACCCGATCGGACGCCGTCACACCGGCCCCGGCCAACACGTGCCCCCAGCAACGCCCCCACCAGTCCCAGGAAGCATCGGTATCGAAAACCTTGAGTGGCACGCCAGTGGTTCCCGAGGTCTGGTGCATGCGCACATAAGCATCCAGCGGGTAGGTCAAATTGGTGCCGAACGGCGCTTCGGCGGCCTGGTCATCCATCAACTCGCTCTTGCGGGTCAGCGGCAGATGGCGCAGATCGTCCAATGTCTTGATATCGCCTGGCTCGATACCGGCCTCCTGCCACTTTCGGGTGTAGAAACGGTTGCGCCTCCAAAGCTCATGGCTCATGGCACGCAGCTTGGCCACTTGAAGTTCGGCGAGCCTGTCGCGCGGCATGGTCTCGGTGGCTTGATCGAAGAATGGCATGATGGTCGTGTTCCCGGTGTCGATGAATGGAAATGGTTCAGGCAATCGCGGCGCGCATCTCCGCATAAACCGCCTGCTCCATGCGCAGCATCGCTTCCCGTTGTTCGGCCGGCCATTCGTACATCAGTGCCGTTGTCTTGACGCCTCGCCAGCTTTGGTCGCGGGCGCCCATGACCTCCATCTCCCACAGCATGATGACGTTGGGCGCGGCCGCCTCGATGCGCGACTTGACTTGCCGAGC
Organism: Rhodocyclaceae bacterium; assembly: GCA_016704145.1. Lineage (GTDB taxonomy): Bacteria > Pseudomonadota > Gammaproteobacteria > Burkholderiales > Rhodocyclaceae > Fen-999. The sequence goes on from JADJAS010000007.1 coordinate 57,612, forward strand.
CCTGCCCTTGATCAGAAAGCTGACATCGTCGGGACCGATGACCTGCAATGACACCAGGCCGGTGCGTTGTGCATTGGCCATCGCCGAACCGCCATCGTCGACACCGAAGCGCACGCACTTGTCGTCCAGGGCCACTACCCAGGTGTAGGCGGAGGTCGCATAGCCATCCGCGCCGGCCGTGAGCAACAAGGCCGGCGCGCCGGGACGCAGGTAGCCAAGCAGCCTGGCGGGAAGATTGGGGGTCACGCTACCGATCATTTCAGTGTTCCTTTAGGTGAGAAGGCGGTCAACGCCACGTCGCCGTGGCGTCATTGATGACTGACAAGAACCAGCGATCCAGCGCACTGGCGGCAAGCGGTACGGTCTGACGCGGCACGCTGCCTCGCCCGAACAGGCCGACTTCCAGCGCATCATCGCCGGCAAGCGGTTCCCCACCGAGCGAACGCGCGCCATAGGCAACGATCACCACGTTCACGTCGGCCTGCGAATAGACACCGAGCACTCGGTCGACGGCCACGACCAACCCGCATTCCTCGGCGACTTCACGGACGACGGCATCGGACAGGGACTCGCCGCACTCGACGTAGCCACCCGGCGGGGCCCAGTATCCCACCAACGGATCGACCCGCCGGCGAATCATGACCAGACCGTTGCGATGCTCGACCATGGCGAGACAGACCGGCGCGGGATTCCGATAGGCGACGGCGCCGCAGCACGAACAGCGCTCGCGCCGGCGGCCATCCACCTCGGCCCATTCGAGGCGCGATCCGCACATTCGGCAATAGGCCATCGCCGCTCACACCACCGCCAAAGTCAGCCGTAGCGGATCGCCGTCGTGCAAGCCCAGCGAATCACGTACCGACACCGCCGCCAGCAATTCCAGCTTGTCGGCCGGGTATCCGTCCACCTCGGGAACCACCGCCGTCGCCAGCAGGCCGCCGGCAAGCTCGGCGCCAAAACACTTGGCGCGGCAAAAGCCGGTCGCAGGCTCGATGGCCACGCCCGTGGCGCCTGCCATGCTCTCCCGCGCCAGCCGCCAGTTCTCCCCGTGCATCAGCAGATTGAGTGTGCCCGGATAGGGCACATAGCCAAGCTTTGCCACGATCTGCTCGACCAGCCACGGCAACGATGCAAAGCCGGCACCCTCGCCGAGTCCAAAGGTCACGGTGCCCTCCACCGGCATCGCCAGCGGCGTCATGCCGGATCGCCTCCGCCGTTCCCGGCGCGCTCGCGTTCTTCATTGCCCGTCCAGCGCTTGAACAGGTTGAGGTCAAGATCGAACTGGTCGAGCGCCTTGTTCACCGATTGGATGATCACGTCGTCGAGCGTCCGCGGGCGATGATAGAAAGCCGGCAGTGGCGGCACGAGTACCGCGCCGATTTCCGTCACCTGGGTCATCAAGCGAAGGTGGCCGAGATGAAGCGGCGTTTCGCGCACCATCAGCACCAGTTTGCGCCGCTCCTTGAGCGTGACGTCGGCGGCGCGGATCAGCAGGTTGGTATTGAACGAATTGGCAAGCGCCGACAGGGTCTTGATCGAACATGGCGCGATCACCATGCCGTTGTGCCTGAACGAACCGGAGGAGATACAGGCGCCGACATCGTTGATGCTGTGCACGTGGCTGGCCAGATCCTTGACTTGCTCGACACTGTAATCCGTTTCGTAGGCGATGGTCCGCTTGCCGGAATCCGACATCACCAGATGCGTTTCGACGCCAGCCTGACGCAATACTTCAAGAATGCGTACACCATAGATGGCGCCACTCGCGCCCGAAATGCCCACCACCAGTTTCATACCTTGGTTCCTCGCCAATCCAGATTCGCCACGACCGACCGTGCCACGGCGACAGCCTCCAACGGAATGGCGATCTTGTCAAACTCCGGGCCAGATCCGCGCGTGGCGTCGAAGCCCATTTTCGACCCGGTGCCTGCGGCGGACGAGGGGTCGATGACGTAACCTTCCATACCATCGAGAACCACCAGGTCGCGTGCCGCCTGAAAACGGGTAGCGAGGGCCCAGGCCACTTCGCGCGGATTCCGAATATCGACATCGTCATCGACCACAGTGACGCTCTTCAAGCGTTTGTCCAGGGTCAGCGCCAGATGAATGATCCTGCGCACTTCGTGCGAGGGACAGTGGCGCACCGCAATCACGCCAGCGAAGCTGCTGGTGCCAGGCACCAGTTCCAGGTCCACGATCCCGCGCGCCAGGCTCTTGAGTTGCCCCAACAGTTCGGCGCCACCGGCAAGGGAGAGCAGGGTATCGACATCCGCCGTCCACGGCACGAGCGCCGGAAAGATGAAATCTTCGCGATGGCAGACCGCGCTCAGCTCGACCACGGGGCTGGTATTGGAAAAGTAGCAGCCCGTGTTCTCGCCAAACGGTCCCTCGGGTTCACGCACCCCGGGAAACACATGGCCCTCCAGGACGACTTCGGCGCGCGCCGGGATATCCAGGTCTACTGTCAGGCCCCGAACCAGTTCCACCGGCGCTCCGCGCAGCGCCCCGGCAATCTCCATCTTGTCGGGGCCCAGCGGCCCGACCTTCACCACCGCCGCCATCAGCAGCGCCGGCTCGACCCCAAGCGCCACCGCCACCTCGAGCGGCTCGCCCCGACTCTCTGCGTTGGCGAGAAACTGCGAAAGGGGAGGATTGGCGAGCAGAATACCGAAACGGTTCCCGCCCTTGTACATCATCCGGTGGATGCCCATGCCGCGCTGGCCGGTCGCCGGGTCGCGCGCCAGCACCACACCGCAGGTCAGGAACGGCGCCGCGTCCTTTTCGTAATGCGTCAGCAGCGGCAACAAGGCGGCGACATCGCACGGTGCGCGGTGCACGACGGCATGCACCGGCGCAGCCGTCGCCCGCACGGGCGGCACTCGTTGAGCACTGCGCGCGACGTAGGTATCCACCAGCTTGCCCTCGTCGGCGCCTAGCGCCCGAGCCGCCAGCCGCCGGCTCGCCAGCAGGTTGCCGGCGACGCGCCGACCGGGATACCCCTTGATGTTATCGCAGACGACGGCGCGGCCACTGGCCTGCATTTCCGCGAGCAGCGCAGCAACCTCGAAGCGCGGGTTCAGGGGGGCGTCGACACGAATGACGTCGTCGCCAAGACCTTCCAGAAATGCGCGCAAATCAGGATAGGCCATGCCGGGCTACAGGTACTTCGCCGGCATGCGCTGCACTTCGTCCAGCACCTGGATGGAAAAACGGTTGTTGCTCAGCTGGCCGCGACCGAGGCGCACTTGCAGTTGGTCGACGTGCTTCTTCAAGTTGGTGGAGACCTGGCACTTCACCCGCTTGTAGGTGAACTTGTGCAAGCCGGGGTTGAGCGTGCGGATGGTCAGCTCGAGATCGGTGTCCTCGGCGAGTTCCTTCACGTCGTTCACGAAAACTTCCCATTGGTTCATTTGCTTGTCTCCTCACTTCACGGGTGGGTAGCCATACGCCGTCCAGTTGGCAAGCACCTTGTCCTGGATCGCCTGCGGATAGACGTTCTTGAACGACACCAGGGTAGGCACGTCGTTGACCGGGTCCCAATCGACCGGCCAAAGGCAATCGAACAGCACCTTGGAGCCGATGGAATACTTGCGTTCGTGAGGCGTGGCAAACGGATAGAGCGGCGTGCCGGTGGTGTTCTTGTAGACGTGGATACCGTTGGCCGGATGACAACGGGTGCAGAAGGCGTGATAGACCTCGTCCCAGTTGTAGATGTCGGTCTTGTCATCGACCACCATCACCATGTGGAACCATGGGCCGAGCTTGGAGCCAAAAGCAAGTTGCGCAATCTGCTGGGCGATCCCCGAGTACGTTGGCTTGACGCCGACGATCATCATGTGGTGCGTTGAGCGCGGGTGCATGTACACGCCGGTGACCGGGATGCCCTGACTTTTCAGCAGCTTCTCCAGCTCGAGACCGAGCGAGAAGGAGCGCAGCAACTGCCCCTCGTCCTGCGGCACGCCCATATTGGAGATGGTCATCGTCGCGTTGTTGCGGAAGGTGATGCAATTGACGCGAAAAGTGACGCGGAACTCACGCGGGCTGGTGCGATAGCCGGTGTATTCGCCGAAGGGTCCTTCCTCCACCTTGTAGTCGGGGCAGATCTCGCCCTCGAGGATAATCTCGGCGTCGGCCGGCACCTCGAGGTCATTGGTCTCGCACTTCACCAGGCGCGCCGGCTCGCCGGCCAGCATGCCGACCAGATCCGGCTCGGGAATCGGCGAGGGCGCGCAGGCCGCCATGGCGGCCAGCGGCGACAGGCCGATGGCGGTGGCGAACGGGCAACTCTCGCCGCGCGGCAGGTAGTAGTCGTTCAGTGCCTTGCCCAGATCGGAAAAGGGAAACACCGCGCCCGACATGGTGCGCGAATCGAACATCATCTGGCGATACATACCCCAGTTCACGTCACCGCGCACCGGGTGCTTGGTCACCACGGCGTGCCAGGTACCGACATAGCGGCCGCCGTCGCCCTCGTGCACCAGCGGTACCGGCAGCTTGCACAGGTCGACGTCGGCGCCCTTGAGGATGTTCTCTTTGCAGGGCGCGTCCTTCTTGTCCACCAGCACTGGCGGGACCGGCTCGCCGTTGGTGCGCTTGAGGTACTCCTTGCCGATCTCGGGCAGGCTGGCAGCCGGATCCATGCCGAGCGAGATGGCCATGCGCCGATAGGTCGACAGCGGCGCACCGAAATAGGAGAAGCCGGGATAGTCCTTGATCCGCTCCATGAAGGGCGCCGGCGCCGCCAGCTCGCAGGCGCGGCGAACGATCGCTCCGGCTTCGTTTTCCCAATCCACTTCCTGCTTGATGCGCACGGCGTCGCCGCTTTTGATGCAGGCCTCGATGAACTCGCGATTGCTGCGGGGTGCCGCCACGTCTCGTCTCCTTATATCTTGGAAAGAATCTTGTCCCACTTGCCCTGCGTCTTCAGGATCAACTCGGCCACCTCGCGCACGGCGCCATGGCCGCCAGGCGCCTTGGTGACGTACACCGCCGCCTCCCGCACTTCATCCACCGCGTCGGCCACCGCCACCGGGAAGCCGACCCGCTTCATCATCGACAGGTCGACCAGGTCGTCGCCGACGTAAGCCACCTGGCTGTCGGTGATGGCCATCTCCTTCAGCATCAGCTCGTAGGGCTCGGTCTTCTTCTTGATGCCCTCGTGGAAGTACTTGATCTTCAGCTCATCGGCGCGGTGGCGCACGGCGCCCGACTTCTTCGAGGTGATGATGGCGACGTCGACACCGGTCATCTGCAGCGCGACCACGCCGAAGCCGTCCTTGATGTCGAAGTTGCGCTGCTCCAGGCCATTGTCGTCGATGACGATGCGCCCGTCGGTCATGACCCCGTCGACGTCGAGGATGACCAGCTTGATGTCTTTCGCCTTGTCCATGTTTCCCTCTCAGTCGATTCCGTATTCCGCCCAGCGGCCGCGTATCTTCGCCAGCATCGCCTCGTCCATGCGCGCCTCGACCGGCTTCTGCTTCCACTCGTAGGGAATGCAGGCGTCCATCAGGATGCGCGAGGTGGTGAGCTTGTCCGAGTTCGGGTCGAGCGCCGGATCGAGCGGGGTGGAGCGGCCACGCTTGATCAGCTCCGTGCCGCGCAACGGGTCGTAGCGGCATGACAGCGCCCAGAACACGCGCTGCAGGTCGTCGGCCATGATGTCCTCATCCACCGTGATGACACCCTTGATGCCGTAGGAGCCGGTGTTGCTGCCGATCACCGCGTCGGCGACCTGGCGCGAATGTCCCGGGTAGGACTGCTTGAGCGAGACGACGGCCCAGAAACGGCCGGCCGACTCGGGCAGCACGCAGACCGACTGCACGCCGGGGATCTTCATCTTCTCCAGTTCGGTCCACAGCGTCGCCGTGCGGGTGAAGGCGAGCAGCATGTGCACGTCGGTCACCGGGCGACCCTGGCCGGTGGCCCACAGCACGGAGTTGTTGCGGTGAAGGATCTGCTTCACCTCCAGCGCCGGCTTGAGGATCGGCTTGTGCAGTTCGTCGGTGTAGTAGCCGGTGTATTCGGCAAAGGGGCCTTCCTGGCGGAAGTTGTTCGGGTCGATCTCGCCTTCCAGCACGATCTCGGCGCCGGCCGGGACCGGCAGGCCGGTCAGCGGCGCCATCAGGAATTCGGCCGGCTGGCCGCGCACCGTGCCGGTGATGTCGAAGTCGTTGGCGCCCTTGTGCATCAGCGTGCCGGCCATGAAGATCAGCGGGTCGCAACCGATCACCGCGGCGGCCGGCATCTTCTTGCCCATCTTGGCGTACTTCTTCATGATCCGCTCACCACGCTTGCCCGGCAGAATCTGCACGCCGCAGGTCTTGTCGTCGAGCATCTGCATCCGGTAGGTGCCAAGATTGGTCTCGCCGGTCTCGGGGTCGCGCAGCACGACGAATACCATGGTGCCGATGTAACGACCGCCGTCGAGCGGAAAGAATTTCGGCACCGGGAACATATTGAGGTCGACCTTGTCGCCGGCAAGGATGTTCTCCAGCACCGGGCCGTCCTTGACCTCCTTCGCCTTGATCAGTCCTTCGGAAGTGATGGTCTTCTTCATCCAGGCCTGGGCCGACTCGCACATCGACAGGTGGTGCGGTAGACCGAGCATGATGGCCAGGCGCTTGGTGGTGGCAAAGGCACCGGTGAACACCGGCGTGTCGTAGCCACTGACTTTCTCGAACAGCAACGCCGGGCCCTTGCGCTCCTCGGTCAACTTGGAGACATGCGATATCTCGAGGTTCCAGTCGACTTCTGTCGTGATCCGCCTCAGCTCGTTGGCCTCGTCACACTGATTGATGAAATAACGCAAATCCATTGATGATGCTCCTTCTCGGGTTAGTGCTGTGTGTTGTCCGTCGTCGCCATCGGTCTCGTGGCCTGGACCGATTCGATCACCTGAAAGCCAGCTCGCTCGATCGCCGCCACGACCTGCCCGGTATCGTCACTGTGAAACCGGATCACCACGCGCTTGAACGGATGTGTTCGCGGATTGACATCAGTCGGTTTGCCAATGGGATAGATCGCCTGCAGTTCGGCGCCGGCGGCTTCGACGATGTCGGCAATCCGTCCGATCGTGCCGGGCTTGACATCCATCGGCGCCAAGGTGACACCGCTGCGTTTTTCCCAGGCGCTCAGGAAGTGGGCCGCCAGGGCGAACATCTCGTTCGCCGAGATGATGCCGACGACCCGGCCATCCTCCATCACTGGCAACTGGGCGATGCCATGTTCAATCCCCACTTCCAGGCAGTGCTCCATGGTGTCGGACGCCTGGATGGTGACCGGATTGCGCACCATCAGGTCCTTGACCTTGACGCGCGTCGAGAAGTAGTTCTGTTCGTCGGCATCCTGCGTTCGCAGGACATAGTGCGCGGCACGCAGACAAATCGCCCGCGTGATCAGTCCGCGCAGCCGGCCATCATCCACCACCGGCAGCCCGTGCAGATTGTTGTCCGTGATGATTTGTTTCGCCTCGTGCACCAGGGTGTCGCTGCCGACTACGATGGGGTTCCGTTGCATCCAGTTGCGTACCAGCACCGTCTTCTCCCTTCACATGAGACGCTTGCCCGCCAGCAGGCTGGACACGATGTAATCCATCGCGGAAGCGGTCGCCGTGACCGTCGCCGCTGGCTGACGGTTGCTCCAGATCGTCTCGGGGCGTGCCTGGAGGATGTAGATGTTGCCGCCCGCCGGCAGCGCCTTGTCAACGGCCCACTCGATGTCCATCGGCCGGCCATAGTGCTTCTCGATTTTCTTGGCCATCCAGGCGAGCTCGGTAATTTCGTCGTCGATCAGGCACTGTATCGATTGCCGCTCGAAGGGCACTTCCGTCGCCACCGACTTCTGGACCCGGGGGTCGACCGTGTAACACATCAGTTTGGTGGAAATGGTCCGCTCCAGGATGTCCAGCGTCACCTTGTTCACCACGAAATGATCGGGCGTCACCTCACCCGAGACCACCGACTCGCCGAATCCGAAGTTGGCGTCGATGACGATCACCGAGCGATCGCCGGTCGCCGGATGCAAAGTGAACATCACGCCCGCCGCATAGGCATTAGCCATCTTCTGCACGCCGACGCTGATCGCCACCTGATCGTGGGGGAAACCCATCTTCGAGCGATACGCAATCGCTCGCGCCGTGTAAAGACTGGAGATGCATCGACGCACATGATGAATCACGTCGTCGAAGCCACGAATCCAAAGATAGGTGTCCTGCTGCCCGGCGAAACTGGCGCCCGGGAGGTCCTCGGCCGTGGCGCTCGAACGGATCGCCACCGGCACCGAGGCCTGGCAGCAGCGTACCGAAAGTTTGCGATAGGCCTCGCCGATCAGATCCTCCAGTTCGATCGACATCGGTCGCGACTCGATCATGTCCCTGATGGCGGCCGACGACTTCTCCAGGCGGTCGAGATTGTCGTGATCGAGCCCCTGCAACAGTCCGGCAATCTCGGACTGAATCCCCGCCGCGCGCATGAATTCAGCGAAACCCGCGGTGGTCAAGGCGAAGCCCGGCGGAACCCTCGCGCCCGAACTGATCAGTTCGCCCAGCGAGGCGCACTTGCCGCCAACGAGCGAAATCGAGTCCTTGGTGCATTCCTCGAACCAGCTGAGCAAGGGAATTTTCGTCGCCGCTTCGCCAGGCTTTGCGGCCAAGACGGTAGTCATGCGTCGTCTCCGTGGTTCGGGTGTCAGCGAACGATCGTGATGTGTCCGGACGAACCGTCCACACGCAGCGACATGCCGGACTTGATCACCTTGGTCGCGTACCCGGTGCCGACCACCGCCGGCATGCCGTACTCACGGCACACAATGGCCGCGTGGCTCATGACGCCACCGACATCGGTGATACAGGCCTTGATCTTGGCGAATGCCGGAGCCCACGACGGCGACGTGGTTGGCGCAACGAGAATCTCGTCCTCCATCAGATCGCGAATTTCCTCGGCGCCGAAGCACACCCGGGCCTTGCCCTCGACAATTCCCGGACTGGCGGCAAATCCCTTCATCTCGGTGATGCTGTCGGGGTCGCCGACATCCTGCACCGACGCCCAATCCGACAGCGACTTGTTGGTGACACCCCATAGGACGATGGTGAAAGGTTCCTGGATGACTTCGGGAGCCACGCCGATGGCGGGAGGCGCCCGCCATTCGCGAAACTTCTGCATCACACCCTTGCGCCACTCGATCTCGGTTGGCCACGTCTTGGTGCCCCGCGGTTTTACGCCAGTGGCCCAAGCCGTCACGATGTCCCACAGTGCCTGCTTGATTTCATCGCGCCGCAGGTACCAGATATCCTCGACATCGTCGAGAATGCCATGTTCCTTCATGACCGCGGCCACCTGCCGGATCTTGTTCCAGAAAACCGAATGGAACCAGTGCTCGACGTAGAAAAGATGGTTCTCGACGTAGGGAAAGACAGTCTTCGCGCAGCCAAGCAGTTCATCGAACTGTTGTCGGTCGGCCTCGTTGGCGATCAGTTCGCGATACTCGGCGGTGATGCGGTCGCGCTCGGCGCGGACTTGCTCCATGGGCCGGTCGATATTGGCGCCAGAACGAATCTTGTTGATGTAGGTCTGGATCCCAGAAAGGGGAATGCCCAGATTGTCGTTCCAACTCCGATCCGTATGGAACCACCCGGTACCGGACGAGATATTGAACCAAGGGTAACGCGCCTTCTCGAACGCCGCCAGCCATTCGGCGCCGCCAGGCGATCTGGCGACGGCCACCTTGACATCCTCCCATTCCCGATGCTCGGTAACCGCTCGGTCGACTCCAAGCAGGATGGCCTTCTTGGCCAGCCCCTTGAGTTCGTCATCTGGCCTATACATGATGACATCGATGCCCGATATCATCTGCGTCACGCGCTGGAGCGGAATGCTCGGGAAAAGTTTCTGGGCAAAGTCCATGAAAAACACGTACGCGGCATAGCCCAGGTTGAGAAACTCGAAGTGGTACTGCCAGCACTTGATGCCCAGGTTGATCAGGTCGTCATAGTTCTTGATCAGGTGGTAGCCTCGCGACTCGCCGACGCCATCGGTGACGATGCTCAAGTCCTCGACCTCGGGCAGACGGGGAATCTCCAGCGCTTCGAGCTCGGCGATGGTTGCCTCCATCTTGACCTTCCACTTGGCCTCGAGGTCATCCCAGTTCTTGTAGTAGTAACCCGCCCGCTCCATGAAGTTGGGTACACGCGCGCCAATCTCCTCGGGGTCGCGCACGGGCACGGGTGAAATGTAGACATAGCCGTTGATGATCCGGTGGTCGACCCCTCGCACCGGCGGAACTTGAAAGATGCGGTTGTTGAACTGAGACAAGGCGAGATACCACGCCTCGTCCCATATCGTGTCGAATGGATACAGTGGCTCGGGATAATGCAATCCGTCGTAGAACCAGAACGTCTCCTTTTCGTAGCGGTTGCGCTCGGCGTCATCGGTGACAAACTGATACTGGTAGGGGTACATGCGCTCCCATCCCTCGGTACCGGGAATGGTCTTCGCCTTGACGTCATGCGGATTGGGGAATTGCATCGTCTGCCTCCTCCTGGAGAACGTCGTTCGTCCGGGCCGATGAACGAACACTGGGTTGACTTTCCTGTCCTACCAACCAGCAAAGCCCATGCCATGTCTCGTGCTGTGGCGCAACATGGGCGAACCCGGGCGAGCCCACCCGATACTGGTCAATCTTGACCATCAGACGATAGCCATCGGCGTGCACACGCAGCAACGTTGCTCGGAGTGTCGCGTTGCCACCAATGGGACGATCGGGCGTGGCGGAAAAACTCGATTGTTGTATTGATCAACTTTCCCGCGCCGGCGGCCATGAATTGATCAACGGAGCAAGCGATGATCGAGCAACGGCTGACGGCAACGGAAAGCTCGGACGAAAATTGCTCGACCATGGCTTGACTTTGTAAGCCCCAGAAGTTATCAATCCACCTTTTCCAAGCAAGGCACGAACGCCATGGCGAAGGCTGGCGAGATCAGAACGGCGCCCCGCGAAGCGACGCGGTGGAAGAGCGAGGGTCTACGCGGGCGCTTGCGTTTCGGTGCGGAAAGCGGCCAGATCTGGCTTGACGAGCACCGAATGCTTCTCGTGCATGCCGAGGCGCAAGCTCTGCTGCGCAAGGAGCTCATCGATTCGCTGGGCATGGAGCGCGCTCGCGGTCTACTCACACGCATGGGCTTCGCTTCCGGGATGCGCGATGCGCAAATCGCTCGGGAGCGATTCGCCGATGCTAGCGACATGGATGCGTTCATGACCGGCCCCCAACTGCATACGCTTGAAGGCATCGTTAACGTGACGCCGATCAAGGTCGAACTCGACCGGATGGCGGGGCATTTCTATGGTGAGTTTCTATGGGAGGACTCGTGGGAAGGCCAATGGCACCGGCATTACTACGGCATCCATTCCGAGCCTGTCTGCTGGACGCAGATTGGCTATGCCTGCGGGTATACCTCCGCGTTCATGGGTCGCACGATCCTCTACAAGGAAGTCGAGTGCACCGGCATGGGCAGCAACAATTGCCGCATCGTGGGCAAGCCCATCGAGGAATGGCCGGATGCGGCGGAACATGCCAAATATTTCAGCCCAGACTCGATTGCCGAACAGCTGATTGATCTCCAGACGGAGGTAGTCCAGCTACGCTCAACCATTGGTGACCGCCATCAGCACAGCGACGATGTGAGAGGCATTTCTCCTGGGTTCTTGGCCGCCTTCGAACTGCTGAAACAGGCGGCCGGCTGTAGCATCACCGTCTTGTTGCTTGGCGAGACAGGCGTTGGCAAGGAAGTATTCGCCCGAAGCCTGCACGACATGGGGCCCCGCCGCGACTCGCCGTTCGTCGCGGTAAATTGCGCGGCGATTCCGCATGACCTGGTCGAATCGGAACTCTTCGGCGTGGAGAAAGGCGCCTTCACGGGCGCGCAGCATACCCGCCCGGGCCGATTCGAACGTGCCAACGGCGGCACCTTGTTTCTCGACGAAATAGGCGACCTACCCTTGGCCGCACAGGCAAAGTTGCTTCGCGTTCTTCAGGATGGCGAAGTGGAGCGGCTGGGTGATCAAAAGTTGCGCAAGATCAATGTTCGTCTCGTCGCCGCAACCAATGCCGGACTCCAAGGGCTCGTCAGGGAAGGACGATTTCGTTCCGACCTTTACTACCGACTGAATGCCTATCAGGTCAAGATTCCGCCGCTACGCGAGCGCAAACAGGATATTCCGGTTCTAGCAAAGCACTTTCTGGCAAAGTACGCCGCCATCAATGGGAAGAAACTTCGCGGCTTCACGGACAAGGCCAAGCGCGCCCTGCTTGCATATCGATGGCCCGGCAACATCCGCGAGTTGCAGAATATGGTGGAACGCGGGGTGATACTGGCTCCCAACAGTGGTCAGGTAGAAGTCAACCACCTGTTTCTGTCCCACTGCGATGGCAGCGATCAACCGAGCGAATTCGAGTTCGGCCTCGCCAGTGATGGCGGCATCACCGGCACCCGCTGGGAAACGGGCGAGGATCTCTGTGACGCCGTTTTCAATGGCAGGATGACGCTCGACCAGGTGGAGGCGATGTTGCTGACCGCCGCCGTCGACAAGGCGCGTGGCAACTTGTCGGCGGCGGCGCGATTTCTTGGCATCACTCGAGCGCAACTCGCCTATCGGCTAAAACGGCTGCGGGCGGCCGAAGCCGAACTCGATGCGGAGATCGGTGTCTTCTCTTGACCAGCGCACTTCGCGAGCGCGTGCTCGAACAACTCGCGGATCATCACGTCCTCTCCCTGGCCACGACGGGCCCGGAAGGGCCGTGGGCCGCCGCGGTATTCTATGCGCATGATGGTTTGTCCCTCTACTTTCTCTCCTCTCCGACCAGCCGCCACGCCCTAAACATCGGCGCTGGCACGGAAGTGGCCGCCACGATCCAACACGACTACGATGACTGGCCAGGCATTCGCGGGCTACAGTTGCAAGGCCGCGCCGAACCCGTTGCCGCGCACGATGAGGCCGGGGTACGACAGCGATACGCCGCGCGTTTCCCCGTTATCGGGTTGTCCGCGAGGGCCCCGGCCGCGATCGTCCGCGCCCTGGATCGCATCCGCTGGTATGTCCTTTGTCCTCGCGCCATCTGGTTAATAGACAACAGGCGCGGATTTGCTCACCGCGAGCGACTCGATGTGTAGGCGGCTTGCTTCATTCCCCCTCTTGCTTGGTTGGTGAAATTCCGGATTCTTGACGGGGAAATTTGATCAAATCGTCAATCATTGGTCTTCCAATGATTGACGATTTGTCGCCACTTCCTTCCAGTGTATCCAGAATCGCCGCCGAGGCTGTTCGAGCCCCACGCGCTCTTCGCCATCGACGCGTACTCGGCCTTTCGGTCGAGTGATCACAATATCGCACCGCACAACGACACCTGGCACGAGCCTTGCGGACAGTGCCCGGTGAGTTGACGCGAATTCTCGGCCAATACAACCGCCAGACCAACCACGATATCCATTCAAAGCCAAGCATGATCAAGGCAATGCGCCACCGCCAGCCTCATCCATCAACGGAGACTTCAATGGCGCCATGCCCCCAACTTTGTGTCGACGAGAACGTCGCAATTAGCGACATTGCCGCTTCTCGACACAACGGGGTGACGATGAAGTTCATCATGCTCTGCCTGACTGGTTTACTGCTGACTGGTTGCCGTGGTGTAACGGACCCATCGCAAGTGGCGATGGGGGGTGGGGAAGCGCTGAAGCGCTATGACGTGATACAGGCGCTGGGGTGGAATGGTGAGGTGATGGTGGGTGGGAGTCAGGCGGGGGCGGTGGTGGTATCGGCGGATGGTGGGAAGAGCTGGCGGCGGGAGAATTTGGTGGGGGCCAGTGTGATGGGTCTGGCGGCATGTCCGGACGGCGGGTTTGTCGGGATTGACTTCAACCACAAGGTTTGGAGTGGCGATCGGCAAGGTCAGGCATGGCGGAGCGCCGAGTTGGACAAGCCGCGGGTACCGCTGGCGGTCACCTGTGATGGTCGGGGCCGGTGGTGGGTGGTGGGGTCTGGGGCCAGGATAGCGGTCAGTGTTGACCGGGGAGTCAGCTGGACGGTGACTGACCTGCAAGAAGACGTTCAATTCACCACGGGCCCAGTTTGTTGATGACCGGCACGGTTTTGTTCTGGGCGAATTTGGTTACGTCGTGGTCACCGACGATGGCGGCGAGAGCTGGCGCAAGCTGAGCCAGATTCCGGGCGAGTTTACCCCTACGCCGCCCTCTTTCTCGACCGCAACGAAGGCTTCGCCAGCGGCATCGCCGGGCAAATGCTGCATACCGTCGATGGGGGCAAGACCTGGAGCCGGATGGCCAACCCCAGCGGTGCGGCGCTCTACCGGCTGTTTCTGCACGAAGGCCGGCCTTATGGCGTTGGCGCCGGCGGTGTCATTGCCCGGCTGGAAGAAGGCCAATGGCGGTCGGTGCCGTACCCGGATGCCGTGCCGGCGTTTCTGGGTTCGGCGGCCAGCGTCGCGGGAGGCATCGTCATCGTGGGCCGGGCGGCTTGCGGGTCGTGGCGATCACGCCAGGAGCGGGCGCATGAGTGGCGGTGGGCTGCGCCAGCGCATCACCCATGGCCTGCACGTTGGCGAGGAATGGCTGTTTGCCAATCCCAAGATCGTGCTTGGGCTGATTCTAGCCGCCACCCTGGCCTGGAGTCTGTTTCTGCCCAAGCTGCGGGTGTATTCCGACTTTGCCGACCTGCTGCCGCAACAGCATGCCTACATCACAGAGTACAACCGGATCAAGGAAGGCTTTGGCGGCGCCAACCAGATCGTCATGGCCATTGAAGTCGAGCAAGGCACCATTTTTAACGATGCCACGCTCAAGCTGGTGCATGAAGCCACCCAGGGGATGGACAACCTGCCCAGCGTCAACCACAACCTGGTGGCCAGCCTGACGCACCGGACCGCGCGCAAGGTCTATCTCAGCGCCGAAGGCAACTTTATGTCCGAGCCGTACTACGACCCGCTGAAGGGCAACCGGACGGCGGCCGAGTTCGAGCGGATGAAGAAGGACGTCATTGCCAACCCCACCATCTACGGTCTTCTGGTCTCGCCCGATCTCAAGGCTGCGCTGATCAAGGCCCAGCTCAACGAAGCCGACCTCGACTACGTCAAGACCTTCGCCGAACTCCAGAAAGTGCGGGAAAGCCTGGCGCGGCCCGGGCACAAGATCCACGTCACCGGCAATCCCGTGCTCACCGGCTGGGTCTATACCTACCTCAACCAGATTCTGGGCATTCTGGCCTGCTCCCTTCCTCATTGCCGCCCGCGCCACCTCCCACGGCGTCCAGCTGGTGGCGCGCTACTACGAAGAACTGGCCAAGACCCACCACGGCGCCAAGGCGGCGCGCAACGCCCTCGATGCCCTGTTCCGGCCGGGCAGTCTGGCCATCATCGTGGACGCGGTCGGCATAGCCGTGCTCATGCTGGGTGCCGCCCCCTTCAACCACAAGCTGGGTCTGGCGGCCGGCTTCTGGGGCTTCTCGGTCATCTTCACCGTGCACTTCATGGTACCGCTGGCGCTGACCATCCTCAGCGCAGCCGCGGGAGATGGAGAACAAGAACGAAGGCGTGCGCAACCTGCTGGGCCGGGCCATGGCCATGACCGGCGGCACCGACGGTGGCGCGCGGGCCATCCTGGCCGTGGCGGCGCTGTGCGCCATTGGCGGCGGCTGGTTCATTGCCCGGGTGCAGCTGGGCGAATCCGAGGCGGGCAGCCCGCTGCTGCACCGGCACCACGACTACAACCGATCGACCCAGGCCATCAACACCCTGTTCCCTGGCTCCGAGGAATTGCACGTGGTGGCGCGTACCGACGAGAAGGGCGGCATCAAGCGGCCGGACGTCATGGCCGCCATCGAGCGCTTTCAGGCGCACATGCTGGCCGATCCCGGTCTGGGCGGCACCAAGGCCATTCCCGGGGTGGTGCGGGTGGTGGAACCGGCTGACCCACAACGACGACCCGCGCTGGATGCAGCTGCAGGACAATGCCGAGGAAGTGGGCGGCCTGATGTTTGCCTACATGGCCAGCAGTCCGATACCGGGGGCCCTGAAGGAATTCATCAGTCCCGACGAGAACGAAGCCAACATGGTGTTCTTCTACAAGGACCACCAGGCCGACACCATCAACCGGGTGGTGGCCCTGGCCGAGGCGGGCATCAAGCAGATCGAGCGGGACGTGCCCGGGCTGCACATTGAACTGGGGGGCGGCATCATCGGCGTCACGGCGGCGGCCAACCAGGCCCTGCACCGGGACCACATGATCATCATCCCGGCGGTGATGATCCTGGCCTTTGCCCTGGTCATGCTGTACTACCAGTCGTGGCACGCCGGCTGGCTGATGGTGTTGCCCATGCTGTTCGCCACGGTGATGACCTATGCCTACATGGGCGCCGCCCACATCGGCATCAACGTCAATACCGTGCCGGTGATCGCCGTCGGGGTGGGGGTGGGCATCGACTATGCCGTCTATTTCATGGACCGCATCCGCGAGGAAATGGCGGCCACCCGGAACATTCACCGGGCGGTGGTCAATGCGGTGGCCACCACGGGTTACGCCGTCTCGTTCACCGCGGCGACGCTGATTGCCGGGGTGATCATGTGGATATTTCTGTCGGACCTGCGGTTCCAGTCGGACGCGGCCATCCTGCTGTCGTTCATGCTGGTCGTCAATGCCATTGCCGCCATGCTGATCGTGCCGGCCTGGTGCGTCGTGTTCAAGCCGCACTTCGTGGTGGCCACGCATTACGACGCGGATGGCGTGCTGGAGGAAGACGCGGCGAACGGTGGCGGTCTGGCGGGGGTGAAGGCGGGGTAAACCTTAGAGGAGGAGGACAGCGATGAAGATCGAGCGGATGAACAGGAAGCGGATGGTGGTGGCGACGGCGCTGGCGCTGGCGGGACTGGGCTCGCTACCGGCGCGGGCGAACAACTTGCCGTCGCTGGGCGGCGATGTCGAGCCCTGGCGGGTCGATGTCTATTACGAGAACGACACGCGCTTCCGGGGCAAGGACAAGAGCGGGGACCGGGTCGGGCTGTCGAAGTTCAGGAACACCTTGCAGGTCGAGGCCGACAAGAAGGTGGGTGACGGCTGGGCGGTGCGGGGCATCCTGCGCGGCACCTGGGACGGCGTCTATCGGCTCAACGAGGACGAATACGGCAAGGACGCCGGCAGCAAGACCGCGGCCGACGTGCGGATTCCCAACACGGCCGGGCCGGTGGCCCAGTCGGTGGGGCTGTTCGGGCCCCCCTCGCCCGTACATGTTCATTACGGTGCCACCGTGCCATTCGGCGGTGGGGTGGGCTTTACCGTGGTGGATGTCATCCAGGCCGGCGCGGGGCTGCCCAACTTGGGCGGACCGGGCGGCGGGCCGGGCGTGAACAAGTTCATCGATCCCAACTATGGCAACCTGGCGGCGCCGCCGGCCGTCTACGGCTCGGGCGCCGGCCTGCAACTCCTGGGTGAGCGCTGGAACCGGACCGGATCGGGCGTGGCCTTTGCCGTACCGGTGCGGCCGTGCGACAAGGACAAGCGCGGCTGCCGCGACTTTGGCGGCTATGGCGACAAGAAGCTCTCCGAACTGGAGGCGCCCGAGTTCAACGACCGGGCCGACTTCATTCGCGAACTCTATGCCAAGAAGACCTTCGACCTGGCCGACGGCGGCAACTTCTTCCTCAAGCTGGGCCGGCAGCAGGTGGTCTGGGGCCGCACCGACCTGTTCCGCGTGCTCGACGTCATCAACCCGGTGGACTACTCGCGCAACAACATCTACGACGAGTTGCAGGACATCCGCATTCCGATGTGGATCGCCCAGGGCGAATGGCGGATGGGTGGCTCGGGCAGCATGCAGGAGCGCAACCTGCAGGTGGTGTGGAACTTCGACAAGTTCCGGCCGAACAACCTGGGCCAGTGCGGCAGCCCCAACGTCATTCTCGACGCTGGCTGCTTCTTCCGCGGCATGGCCAATCTCTGGGACCACGGCGGCACGGTGGCCAACTTCGCCGGCTTCAGCGCCCCGGGCACCCCGGCGCCGGTCGATGGCGTCTGGTTCGCCACCAACTTCGGGCCGAACCAGATCGGCATCCGCAAGGTGCACCTGCCCGAATGGAGCCTGGCCAACACCCAACTGGGGATGAAGTTCGAAGGCGTCACCCAGGGCGGCCTCAACTTCTCGGTCAATGCCCTGACCTATCGTTCGCAACTGCCGAGCCTGCGCTCGATCAACCAGGTGGCGATCAACCCCTTCACCGGCGCCCACGGCAACACGTCGCCGTTCTCCGGACCGGCCCAGGGCATTCCGACCACCAACCTGATCGCCTTCGACGTCTATTTCCCGCGCATCAACCTGATCGGCGGCTCCATGGACTTCCAGTCCGAGGCGCTGGGCGCAGCGTTCCGGCTCGAGGGCGCCCTGACCAAGGGCGAGGAATTCGCCAACACCGCCCGGCCGCGGCTCTACTCCGAGAACAAGGTGTTCCGTTCGGTGATCGGCGTGGACCGGCCGACCTTCATTCCCTTCATCAACCCGAACCGTACCACCCTGATCTCGGCGCAATTGTTCTACCAGCACATCTTCGACCACGAATCGAGGCGCATGCCGGGGGGCCAGGTCGGCATGCCCGACTGGAAGGACAACTATATCGGCACCCTCCTGATCAAGGGCTTCGTCATGAACGACCGGGTCAGCCCGACCCTGATCCTGGCCCGCGACTTCAGGGCCCGGGCCTGGGCGATCGCCCCCTCGGTGGAGTGGAACGTCACCGACGATCTCAAACTGACCTTCGGCGCCAACGTCAAGAACCGTGACGATCAGAGCCGCTGGGAGTTCGACGACTGCCGCTCCTGCAACCCCTACGCGCCCTACACCATGTACACCAACGGCGCCACCACCCAGGGCTTCACCCCGGGCTCGTTCGGCCTGTCCGGCATCGAGCCGCTCGGCCGCTTCCGCGCCGGCCCCATCGGCGCCGCCTGGAAGGAAAACGAGCTCTACGTCACCCTCAAGTACAAGTTCTGATCCAGGAGATCCATCCCCATGAAACTCAAACCCCTCACCCTCGCCTCCACCCTCGCCCTGGCTTCCACTATCACCTCCCTCGCCTCCGCCGCCACCGAGACGGAACTGGACAATGCCTTCCATCCGTACAAGAAGGGTTTCCCGGCTTTCCCGGGACTCAATCCCGGTCTGGTCATCAACAAGGCCAATGTCGACCAGTTCAAGGACGCCCTCGATCCGGCCAACTACCAACTGGTCAAGGATGGCTGGTACGAAGTCACCGCGGTTCCGACCATCGACTTCCCCAACGCCAAGGGCTATGTTGAAGCAACCAAGGCCCATTCGGGCAGCGTCAAGCTCGGCGGCAAGAACGGTGAAATCAGCGGTTACGTTGCCGGCCGGCCCTTCCCCGAGGAGCCGGATCTCAAGGATCCGCGCGCCGGCGAGAAACTCGCCTGGAACTTCAAGTACGGCATCAACTGGGGTGACAACGCCGCCATCTATCCTTTCTACTGGCGCTATCGCAACGCCACCACCGGTCAGGTCGAACGGACCATCAAGTTCAATTTCCACTTCCTCAATTTCAAGCACCGCAACGACCATCCACCGATTCCGGAGGTGACGCCCAATCCGTCGCAATTGTTCCGGGGTATCTACGTGCAGGTACTGGAGCCGCAGGACCTGAAGAACACCCAGCTGCTGATCCAGCGTTACGAGGACGACCTCAAGCTCGATGACGCCTACCTGTACCTGGGCTTCCAGCGCCGGGTACGCCGCCTGGCTACGGGGCAGACCACTGACGCCTTTCTCGGCTCGGACGTCATGATCGAGGATTTCGAGGGCTACAACGGTCGCATCTCGGACATGAAGTGGACCTTCCTCGGCACCAAGAACATTCTGATGCCCTACTACCGGGCCACCGACGTCAAGCGTACCGACGAGTTCAAGGATCCGGACGGCTACAAGTTCATCGATGTCGGCGGCAAGGGCAACTGTATGCCCACCATCGGCTGGCAGTTGCGCAAGGTGCACATCCTGCAGGCCGAACCGGTGAATCCGAATCACCCGATCAGCAAGCGAGTCATCTACCTCGATGCCCAGGTCTTCGGCGCCTCGCGCACCTTGATCTACGACCGCAAGGGCGAGCTTTGGAAGAGTTGGATGATCGGCAAGGCGCATCCCGACTTCCATCTGCCCATTAACAAGGGCACCGGCATCGCCCTCGACGACTCCTTTTCCATGATCGACGTCCAGGCCAAGCATTGCACCACCGGCCAGTTCAAGGGGCAGGTCGATCCCAAACTCAATCCGCCCTCACTCTTCCAGGTGCAAAACCTCCGCAGCGGCGACTAGCACAACCATTCTTCTGATCTTCTCCGACGCGTCTTCCAAAAAGCTGACGCTTCTCCGGGGGCCCTTGGGCCCCCGCTCTTTTTCGCCACCCGGAGACCACGACCGGACCAGCCATGGCCTGTCGGACACCCTGCTAGAATTATTATCCGATCAATACCGTCGCCACCCGGCATCCATCGAAGGCCACTCCTCATGTCAGGCAACACTTTTGGCAGGCTGTATTGCGTGACATCTTTCGGGGAATCGCATGGACCGGCAATCGGCTGTGTCGTCGATGGTTGCCCGCCAGGGCTGGAGCTTTCCGAACCCGACATCCAGCGCGATCTTGACCGCCGAAAACCCGGGACCTCGCGTCACGTGACGCAGCGACGCGAACCCGACCGGGTGGAAATCCTTTCCGGAGTCTTCGAGGGCAAAACCACCGGGACACCGATCGCGTTGCTGATTCGCAACGAGGACCAGCGCAGCCGTGATTATCGGGAAATCGCCGAGACCTTCCGTCCCGGTCACGCCGATTACACCTATTGGCAAAAGTACGGCATCCGCGACCACCGTGGTGGCGGTCGAGCCTCCGCGCGCGAAACCGCCGTGCGCGTCGCGGCCGGTGCCATCGCCCGCCAGTGGCTGTCGAAAAGATTCGGCATCGAGGTCCGCGGCCACATGACGGCGCTGGGCGATCTCGAAATCCCTTTTCGCTCCTGGTCGCACGTGCACGACAATCCATTCTTTGCGGCTGAACCAGATGTTGTTCCCGAGCTTGAGGCGTGCATGGATCGCCTGAGGCGAGAGGGAGATTCAATCGGCGCCGGGGTACGGGTAGTCGCCAGTGGCGTGCCAGTCGGCTGGGGCGAACCCGTCTATGACCGTCTCGACGCCGACATTGCCTCGGCCATGATGGGCATCAACGCGGTCAAGGGTGTTGAGATCGGCGCTGGCTTTGCCAGTATCCGGCAGCGTGGTAGCCAGCACGCCGACGAATTGTCACCCTCCGGCTTTCTCGGCAATCATGCCGGCGGTATTCTTGGTGGCATTTCCACGGGACAGGACATCGAGGTTGGTCTTGCGGTCAAGCCGACATCCAGCATACGCATCCCGCGGCGGACCATCGACAAGGCGGGTCATGCCGCGCTGATATCGACCGAAGGTCGTCATGACCCTTGTGTCGGCATTCGGGCCGTGCCGGTTGCCGAAGCCATGATGCTGATCGTGCTCATGGACCACGCGCTGCGCCATCGCGCGCAGTGCGCCGACGTCCGATGCCCCACCCCGAAGATTGCGCCGGGCACCGGCGGTCCTGCCGCCGGCCCGATGGAAACCCGGCACGATCCCGAACCCGAGGAAGATGCCTGAATCGCACGATCGAAGGATCAACGCTTCTCGGGAAATATTTTTTTCAGCAGTTTCACCAAGGTTTGCCGCTCCGTCGGACTCAGCGTGGCGACCAGCCGTTTCTCGTGCTCGCCGACCCTCTGCTTGATCCTGCGCAGCAAGGCCGCGCCGTCACTCGTCAGGCGCAAGGCGTTGGATCGCCTGTCATTGGGTGCGGCGCGGCGCTCGACCAGACTTCGGCGCTCGAGATTGTCGATGACCGACACCACGGTCGAGCGGTCGAGATGTGTCGCCCGCGCCAGTTCGCTCTGCTTTAGATCGGGGTTGGCTTCGATGATCACCAAGACACCAAAAAGACCCGGTGTCATGTCCAGATCACCGATGCTCTCGGAAAAATCCTTGAACATCGCGATCTGAGCCATGCGCAGTTGGAAACCGACCAGTTCTGGCAGTAACCCCAGCGAAATGCTGGTCGGCGAAACCTTCTTCATGGCAGACAAGTGCGCGTCACTCCCGTCGATACCAGCTCTTAGCCCGCCAGAGCGGTCTTGATCTGCTCCAGCGTCGACGGATCGTCGATGGTGGTCAGGTCGCCCGGATCACGGCCCTCGGCCAGTGCCTGGATCGATCGGCGCAGCATCTTGCCCGAGCGCGTCTTCGGCAGGCCACTGACGAAATGCACGTGCTTGGGCCGGGCGATGGCGCCGAGGATGCCGTCGACGGTCTTCTTCACTTCGGCTTCCAGCGCCGCGCGCAGTTCGGGCGTGGCGGTCCTGGCCGCATCCTTGACGACGGCGAAGGCCATCGGCTCCTGACCCTTCAACTGGTCATTGACGCCGACCACCGCAACCTCGGCGATGGCCGGATGCGCCTGCACGGCCTCCTCGATTTCGCGCGTGCCGAGGCGGTGGCCGGCGACGTTGATGACGTCGTCGGTGCGGCCAAGGATGAAGTGATAGCCCTCCTCATCCTTGATGCCCCAGTCGAATGAGCTGTAGACCAGCGGATCCTTGAACAGGCTGAAATAGGTGCTGACGAAGCGCTCGTCCTGGCCCCAGACGGTGGACAGGCAGCCCGGCGGCAGCGGCGGCAGCACGCCGACGATGCCCTTCTCGTTCGGCGCGCACTCACTGCCGTCCTCGCGGAAGATTTTCAGGTCGTAGCCGAACACCGGGAAGCTCGGTGTGCCGAACTTGATCTTGGTCTTCTCGATGCCGGGCACCGACGACAGCATCGGCCACCCGGTCTCGGTCTGCCAGTAGTTGTCGATCACCGGCAGCTTGAGTTCGCCCATGATCCACTCGTGGGTCGGCTGGTCGAGCGGCTCGCCGGCCAGGAACAGATGCTTGAGCGAGGAGAGGTCGTACTTGTGCAGGAAGGCCGGATCCTGTTTCTTCAGCACGCGAATCGCCGTCGGCGCCGAGAACATGACGTTGACCTTGTACCTCTCGACGATGCTCCACCAGATGCCGGCGTCGGGCCGGATCGGCGTGCCTTCGTACATGATCGTCGCCATGCCGGCGATCAGCGGGCCGTAGATGATATAGCTGTGGCCGACCACCCAGCCGATATCGGAAGTGGCGAAGTAGGTTTCGCCGGCGAAGCCCTGGTAGATGTGCTTCATCGAGGCGGCCAGCGCCACGGCATAGCCGCCGGTGTCTCGCTGCACGCCCTTCGGCTTGCCGGTCGTGCCCGACGTATAAAGAATGTACGACGGCTCCGAGGATTCCATCCATTCGCAGGGCACCTCGGCGTTCAGGTGCTGGGTGCGCAGCGTCGCGTAGTCGACGTCGCGTCCCTCGATCCGGTTGAAACCCTTGTCGAGGCCACGGTCCACCATCAGCACTTTCTCCGGCGGGAATTCGGCCAACTTGCAGG
This sequence comes from Rhodocyclaceae bacterium, assembly GCA_016704145.1. Classification (GTDB taxonomy): domain Bacteria; phylum Pseudomonadota; class Gammaproteobacteria; order Burkholderiales; family Rhodocyclaceae; genus Fen-999. The sequence continues at coordinate 81,195 of JADJAS010000007.1, forward strand.
CCTCGTCCAGCAAGTGCTTGTACGGCACGGCCTTGCCGCCGCGCATGCCGGCATCCGAGGAAACGATCAGCTTCGGCTTGGCGTCGTCGATGCGCGTCGCCAGCGAGCCCGAGGCGAAACCGCCGAACACCACCGAGTGGATGGCGCCGATACGCGCGCAGGCGAGAATGGCAAAGGCAGCCTCGGCGATCATCGGCATGTAGATCAGCACGCGGTCACCCCGCTTGACACCGAGCGACTGGAAGATCGCCGCCATGCGCATGACTTCGGTCTTCAGTTCGGCGAAGCTGTAGACCTTCTCCTCGTTGGTCTCGGTCGAGAAGTAGATCAGCGCCCGGTCGTCCGGCCGCCTGGCGGCGTGGCGATCCACGGCGTTGTGGCAGAGATTGGTCTCGCCACCGACAAACCATTTGACGAAGGGCGGCTTGCGGTAATCGCAAACCTGTCGTGGCGGCTTGTGCCAATCGACGAGCTGCGCTTGCTCGCTCCAGAACCCGTCTCGGTCCTCGATCGAACGCCGGTGAAACTCCTTGTAGTTGCCCATCGCCACCCCCTCCATGTTCAGTTGATCGAAGACTGCTTCCCATCGTTCGCCGCGGCGAGTTTCCGTTCCATTTCGGCGAGCGGCAGACCAAGCCCCAGGTCCCGCTCCATCAGCCGAAGCAGCGGCAACAACGCTCGGCCAAGTTCCGGCAGATTTCTCGTCGCGGCCTGCTCACGCCCCGCCGCGAGCTGCGCGAGCGCGGTGTCGATGCCGCCGTGCGCCGGCGCGCTTACTTCAAGGGCAGTGCTGCAAACGCGATTGCCGCCCACCGCTTGGCCCTCGGTCAGGCGTTTGCTTCCCGCCGCCAGCAGCGCCTCGCAGCCATCGCCATCCTCGGGGAAACAAGCCATGCCAATCGAGACCGTGACATCGAGCGCTCGCGCACCCGACTGAAAGTTCGATCCGGCCACCGCGTGGCGCAAACGTTCGCCGAACAGACAGGTCTGGCGCGCATCGAGACCCGGCGTGATGACCACGAACGCATCATCCTGCCAACGCGCCAAGGCATCTTCGCGACGCACCATGCCGCCCAGCGTCCGGGCGAAGCAAGTGAGCAGTTCCGGGCGATCGACGTCATCGGCGACCGGCTCGGGTAGCGCATCCAGGGCGATCATCAGGAGCCCGACGTGGCCGTGCTGGCGCCGGGCATGGGAAAGCATCTGCTCTCCCTGATGACGCAGCGCCACCGCGGTCAACAAACCGGTGGCGGTGTCCGTTATCGCCACAGCTCGCGCCTGTTCCAGTTCGACGTGGCTCTGGCCAAGCCTGACCAGGGTATCGAGCCGGCTGAGCAATTCGGCGGTCCCCGTTCCCTTGGCGATGAAATCGGTGGCGCCGGCGTCCTTGGCACGTTGGCGCGATGCCTCGTCTTCGTCGCCGGAGATCATGATCACCGGAATATCGCGGATACGGCCGACGCGCGAGCCGCGTATTCGCTCGATCAAGCCGTAGCCGTCGAGGCGCGGCATGGTGTGATCGGTGATCACCAATTGCAGCGTCGGATCGATCAGCAGCGCTTCCCAGCCCGCTTCGCCATCGACTTCCTCGCGCACGTCGAAACGATCGCGGATGCGCTTGATGATGGTGGCCCGCACGATGCGGGAATCATCGACGATCAGGATGCGCGGCAGGCGGCTCGTGCTCACGATCGGTCCGGGCGTCGCGTCACTCGGTGGCGATCCTGACGACGACCCGGCCCTTGGCCTTGCCCTGGATGAAACTGTCGAACACACCCGGCAAATCATCCAAAGTCACCTCGCGCGTCATCGCCGCGAGATGGCGCGGACGGAGATCGAGAGTCAGCCGTCGCCACACGCCGCTCCGATACGGCTCGCCGATATAGCCGGAATCGATGCCCAGCAGGCTGGCGCCGCGCAGGATGAAGGGCGCCACGGTGGTATTCAGGTTCATGCTCGCAGCCAGGCCGATGCTGGCGATGGTTCCGCCCTGCTTCATCGTGCTGATCACCCAGGCCAGCACGTCGCCGCCCAGATTGTCCACCGCGCCCGCCCAGGTTTCCTTGCCCAGGGGCTTCGCCTTGTCCAGATCGAGCGACTGGCGGAGCAGTACCTCCCGGGCCCCGAGGCCAAGCAGGTAATCCCGCTCGCTTTCCTTGCCGGTCAGCGCCACGACGTGATAGCCCAATCCGGCCAGCATATCGACGGCCAGGCTGCCGACGCCGCCCGTGGCGCCGGTGACGATCACCGGTCCGTTGGCCGGCTTCAGGCCATTCTCTTCCATGCGCGCCACGCCGAGCCCGGCCGTGAAACCGGCCGTGCCCAGCGCCATGGCGTCGCGCATGGTCAGACCAGCCGGCAGCTTCAATACCCAGCTTGCCGGCACCCTGGCGATCTCCGCGTAGCCGCCGTGGTGGGCGACGCCGATGTCATAGCTGGTAGCGAGCACTTCGTCGCCCGGAGCAAAGCGCGAGTCGGTGCTGCCGACCACGGTGCCGGCAAGATCGATGCCGCCGACGCAGGGAAACCGGCGGATGATGCGCCCGGCGCCGGTCGCGGCCAGGGCGTCCTTGTAATTGACGCTGGAATAGGCGACGCGGATGGTGACTTCGCCTGGATCAAGGTCGGACTCGGCCATCGACACCAAGCGGCCAACAACGCCACCCTTTTCCTGATTGATCAAGAACGCCTTGAACGGGGCAATGGACGGCATGCGTCGCTCCTGGTGGAAGTAATCGGGCCGGGCGGGATGAGTGCGCGCTAATTATAGCGAAGCGTACTTTTCGGGAACCTTACGGGAATTGGCCCAACCGCCCGGAATAACAGGAATTCACCACGACAAGCTGAATATTGCATTTGCGATCTATTCCCATATAATGCAGTCACTCATCATCTGCGGAGTCCTCTCATGTCCCGTCTTACCGCCATCGGCGCACTGGCCGCCCTGCTGGCGACGGCAAACGCCGTCGCCGAGGAAAAAGTCCTGAATCTCTATTCGGCGCGTCATTACCAGACCGACGAAGCGCTCTACGCCAATTTCACCAAGCAGACCGGCATCGCCATCAATCGCATCGAAGCCAAGGAAGACGAGTTGCTGGAGCGCATCCGCAACGAGGGCGCGGCCAGCCCGGCCGACGTCTTCATTACCGTTGACGCCGCTCGCCTGGCCAAGGCCGACGAACTCGGGCTGTTCGCGCCCGTCAAGTCGCGCCTGCTCGAGGAACGACTGCCCGCGCACCTGCGCGGCAACGACTGGTATGCCTTTTCGACCCGCGCCCGGGTCATCATCCACAACAAGCAGGATGTCAAGGCCGAGGATATTCAGAACTATGCCGACCTCGCGCGACCGGCGCTGAAAGGCAAGGTCTGTTCGCGCTCCGGATCGCACCCCTACAACCTGTCGCTGCTCGCCTCGATCATCGCTCACCAGGGCGAAGCCAAGGCCGAGGAATGGGCGCGCGGCGTGGTGGCCAATTTCGCCCGCGCGCCGAAGGGCGGCGATACCGACCAGATCAAGGCGGTCGCGGCCGGCGAATGCGGCGTGGCGATTTCCAACAGCTACTATCTGGCGCGACTGCTGCGCTCGCCGAAAGCCGAGGACAGGAAAGCGATGGAGTCGGTCGGCATCGTCTGGCCCGACCAGAAAGGCGCCGGCGCCCATATCAATATTTCGGGCGGCGGCATGCTGAAAACCGCGCCGCACAAGGAGGCCGCCGTCAAGTTCCTCGAGTATCTCGTCTCCGACGATGCGCAACGCTACTTCGCCGACGGCAACAACGAGTGGCCGGCCGTGCCGACGGTCAAGGTCGCCAACCCGGCGCTCGACGCCCTCGGACCGTTCAAGGCCGACTCGCTGCCGATCGCCGCGCTGGCCAGGAACGCGGCCCTGGCCCAGAAGATCTACGATCGGTCCGGCTGGCGCTGACCGTTCCATCCGCTATCATGCCGGCCATGCAAGCCGACATGACGGACGGAACGATGACGCAAACGCGCGGTTTCACCCTGGCGGAAATGTTGGCGGTCCTGGCCGTGATTACCATTCTCGCCATGATGGCGATTCCCTCCTACCTCGACAAGGTCGTCAGGGCACAAATCGACGCCGCACTGCCGCTCGCCGATGTCGCCAAGGGCCCGGTGGCGACCTACTGGGCGGCCACGCAAACCCTGCCGACGAACAACGAAGCCGCCGCCTTGCCGGCAGCCGACAAGGTCGTCAATAACTATGTCAGCAGCGTCACGGTCACCGATGGCGCCATCCACCTGACGCTGGGCAACCGGGCGAGCAAGGCGGTTGCGGGCAAGATCCTGACGCTGCGACCGGCGGTGGTCGAGGATGCGCCGATCGTGCCGATCACCTGGGTCTGCGGTTTCGCAGAGCCGCCGGAAAAAATGACCGTCATGGGCCAGAACCAGACCTCGGTCGACCCGACCTACCTGCCCATCGAGTGCCGGACGCTGAAGGCGTCCTAGCAGCCGGCGACGGCGCGGCCGCGCGTGATCTGCCGCGCCAGCATGTAGATCGGCAGCAGACCGACCGCCACGATGGCCAGCGCGGCGAGCGATGCCTCGGCCAGCCGCTCGTCGGCGGCAAGGGTGTAGGTCTGCGTCGCCAGCGTGTCGAAGTTGAACGGGCGCATCACCAGGGTCGCCGGCAGTTCCTTCATGACATCCACGAAGACCAGCAGGACCGCCGTCAACAGGCTGCCCGACAGCAGTGGCAGATGCACCCGCCGCAAGGCTTCCGCCTCGCCGCAGCCCAGGCTCCGGGCCGCCGCATCCATCGCCGGGGTGATCTTCGCCAGACCGGACTCCACCGTTTGCAGCGCTATCGACAGGAAGCGCGCCAGATAGGCGTAGATCAACGCCGCGATTCCGCCCGTGAGGATCAGTCCCGGATGGCTGCCGGACACTTGTTGCCAGGCGGCGGCGAGCCAGTGATCGAGGCGCGTTACCGGAATCAGGACGCCGACCGCGATCACCGAGCCGGGCACCGCGTAGCCGAGGCCCACCAGCCGGTTGACGGCATGGGCCAGCATGGCCTGCCGGGGGCGACCGGCGAGACGCGCGCCATAGCCCAGCAGGACCGCCAGCAGGCCGGCCATCGCGGCGGCCAGACCGGCGACGAGCAGGCTGTTGCCGGCCAGTTGCGGAAAACGCGATGCGAACGCGATGCCCTCCTCGCCCAGACCGAGCCGCAGCAGCAATCCGGCCGGCAGAAGGAAGCCGAGCAGGATCGGCATCAGGCAACCGAGGAAGGCCAGAAAGGCCGGGAATCCATGCAAGCGCAAGCGCCCGCGGCCACGACGCAGGCTGGTATCGTGATAGCGGGCTCGACCGCGGCCGATGCGCTCGAGCGCCAGCAGCAGCAGCACGAAGCCGAGCAGACAAACCGCGAGCTGCGCCGCGGCGGCCCGGTCGCCGAGCGCAAACCAGGCGCGATAAATGCCCGTGGTGAACGTCGGCACGGCAAAGTAAGCGACCGTGCCATAGTCGGCCATGGTCTCCATCAAGGCCAGCGCGACGCCCACGGCGATCGCCGGCCGCGCCAGCGGCACCGAAACGCGAAAAAAAACCTGGGCCGGACTGGCGCCCAGCACGCGCGCGGCCTCGATCATGCCGGCTGCCCGCTCCAGGAACGCCGTTCGCGCCAGCAGATAAACGTAAGGGTAAAGCACGAAACCCAGCATCGCCGCCGCGCCGGGCAGGCTGCGCACTTCGGGAAACCAGTAGTCGCCACGACGCCAGCCGAAGCTCTCGCGCAGCCAGCTTTGCACCGGGCCGACGAACTGGAGGAAATCCGTATAGGTATAGGCCAGCACGTAGGCGGGCATGGCCATGGGCAGCAGCAGTGCCCACTCGAAGACGCGCCGGCCGGGAAACTCCCGCATGGCCACCAGCCAGGCCGACACCGTGCCCATGCTGGCCACCAGCAAGCCGACGATCAGGCACAGCCAGAGCGAATTGGCGACGGCTTCCGGCAGCACCGTCGCGGCCAGGTGCGCCAGCGTTTCGCCGGTGCCCGGCGCCAACAGGCTGGCACCGACCGACAGCACCGGCAGGGCAACCAGCAGCGCGACGAAAAAGCTGGCGGTGGGCAGTGGGCGAAACACCATGACGTGATTATAATTGAGAACCGTTCTTGATAACGAGCGACCGCACATTGACTGCCGACCTGCTCCGACTCGATCGCGTGGACCACGCCTACGGAAGTCATGCCGTTGTCCGTGCCTTGTCCTTCTCGCTGCCGCGCGGGCAGATCGGTTGTCTGCTCGGCGCTTCCGGCTGCGGCAAGACCACGGCGCTGCGGCTGATCGCGGGCTTCGAGCAACCCAGCGCCGGCAGCATCGCCATCGAGGGCGAAACGGTGGCGAGCGCGGCGCGCATGGTGCCGCCGGAGCAGCGCCAGATTGGCATGGTCTTTCAGGAATACGCGCTATTTCCGCACCTGTCGGTCGCCGACAACATCGCCTTCGGCCTCGGCCGCCGCCGCGAAAAGTCAGCCGTGGCGGAGCGCCGGCGACGCATCGGCGAACTGCTCGATCTGATCGGCTTGGCCGGCCAGGGCGACAAGTTTCCCCACGAGCTTTCCGGCGGCCAGCAGCAGCGCGTCGCCCTCGCCCGCGCGCTGGCGCCCAAGCCGCGCCTATTGCTGCTCGACGAGCCCTTCTCCAACCTCGACGTCGAGCTGCGCGAGCGCCTGTCGCTGGAAGTCCGCGACATCCTCAAGGCCACTGATACCACGGCCATCCTCGTCACCCACGACCAGCACGAATCCTTCGCCGTCGCCGACATGGTCGGCATCATGCGCGCGGGCGCCATCGAGCAATGGGCCGCGCCCTACGATCTTTACCACCGGCCGGCGACACGCTTCGTCGCCGATTTCGTCGGCCAGGGCGCCTTCCTGCCCGGCACGCTACTGGCCGACGGCAGCGTCGAAGTGGAACTCGGCCGCCTGGCCAGCCACCTGCCGGCCGGCAGCGCCACCGGCGACCGCTTGCAGGTTCTGCTGCGGCCCGACGATCTGGTGCACGACGACAACGCTGCCTTGTCCGCCGAGGTCGTTGCCAAGGCCTTCCGCGGCGCCGAGTTCCTCTACACCCTGCGCCTGCCCTCTGGCGCGCAAGTGCTTTCCCTGGTTCCCTCGCACCACAATCACGCCATCGGCGAACGGATCGGCCTCCGTCTCGACGTCGATCATGTGGTAGCGTTCCACGGATGATTCCGTGGCTGCCGCCCGCGCCCTTCTTCCCGCCCGTCAGCCGCGCGCTTGCCGAGCCCAACGGCCTGCTTGCCGCTGGCGGCGACCTTGCCCCTGAACGGCTGCTCGCCGCCTATCGGCTCGGCATCTTCCCCTGGTACACCGCCGGCGAACCCATCCTGTGGTGGAGTCCCGACCCGCGCATGGTGCTGTTTCCCGCCGAGATCAAGGTATCCCGTTCGCTGCGCCGGACACTGCGCCAAGGCCAGTACCAGGTCCGCCTCGACACCGCCTTCGACGACGTCGTCGCCGCCTGCGCGGGCACGCCGCGCGACGGCCAGGCCGGCACCTGGATCACGGCCGAGATGCAGGCGGCCTATCGACGGCTGCACGAACTCGGCCACGCCCATAGCGTCGAAACGTGGATCGATGGCAAGCTGGCTGGCGGTCTGTATGGCGTCGCCCTGGGGCGCGCCTTTTACGGTGAATCGATGTTCACGCATCGCAGCGACGGCTCGAAAATCGCCCTGGCGCATCTATGCGAACATCTGAAGCGTCGCGAATTCGGCATAATTGACTGCCAGATGGAAACCACGCACCTCGCATCCCTCGGCGCCCGGCCGATCCCGCGCAGCGACTTCACCGCGCTGCTGCGGCGTATCGCCACCGCTGACTTTGACTCGCCCGGCCGCTGGCCGGCCGATGCCGTGGCCGACGCATTCGTCAAACGCGCATGACCCACCTGCGCGACCTGCCGAGCTTTCCCTTGTTGCAGTTCTACGCGACGGCGCCTTATGGCTGCTCCTACCTGCCCGGCCGAGTGGCCCGCTCGCAGGTGGCTACGCCGACGCATCTGATCGACCGCGCCACTTACAGCGAACTGGTGCGCGCCGGCTTCAGGCGCAGCGGCGTATTCACCTATCGCCCTTACTGCGACGCCTGCCGCGAATGCCAGCCGGCCCGCATCCTCGTCGACGATTTCGCCATCAACCGCACGCAGCGCCGCGCGGCCGCGCGCCACGCCGATCTGGCGCCGATCGAAAAACCGCTCGGCTTCCGCGAGGAACACTACGCGCTCTATCAGCGCTACCAACTGGCGCGCCACCAGGGCGGCGGCATGGATGGCGACAGCCGCGACCAGTTCGCCCACTTCCTGTTGCAAAGCCACGTGGATAGCCGTCTGATCGAATTCCGCGAGAATGACATTCTGCGCGTGGTCAGCATCATCGACGTGCTCGACGATGGCCTGTCCTCGGTCTACACCTTCTACGAACCCGACCTGCCGGGCACCAGCTTCGGCACCTACGCCATTCTGTGGCAACTGGCGCAGTGCCGTTATCTTGGCCTGCCCTATCTCTATCTCGGCTACTGGATCAAGGACAGCCGCAAGATGGCGTACAAGTCACGATTCCGGCCGCTCGAAGTATTCACCGAAGGTCACTGGCGCCTGTTGTCGCCGGCACCCTGACCGAAACCCCTTGACGGAGCTGGCCCCGTGACGACTCCCCACTTGCTGCCATGGGCCGACTACGTCGATCTGCTCAAGCCGGCCGAAGACCTGGTCGGGCTGACCTTCGATCCACGCAGCGAACAATTACGCGCCGAGTTGTACCGGCAGCTGCTGATGAACCTGTCGCAGGGCTACTTCCTCTATTTCCAGGCGGACGCGGATCATCCCGACTGGGCGCCCTTTCTCAACTCCGTCTACCTGCTGCAACCGAACCCGGACGATACCTACCTGCTCGCACCGGTGCGGGGCGACGGCGTCTACCGCGTCACCGGCAACCGGGGCACCGTCCGGGTGCTGACGTTTTCCACCGGCGCCCACATGATGGGCATGGCCGATGCCCCGGGCAGGAACTTCGGCTACTTCGACGCCGACGAGCTGACCCTCGGCCCTGGCGGCGAACTGGACGTGCTGTTCAGCACGGAACGCCCGCCCGGCCACGATGGCGACTGGCTGCCGCTTCACCCGGAAGCGGAGTTCATCATGGTGCGCAACCGCGCCTACGCCTGGGGCGAGGAACGCGAAGCGACGCTGGCCATCGAGCGCGTCGGCGCGCCCGCCCTCAAGCCACGTCTCTCGGCCGGGCAGATCGACGAACGCATCCGTGCGCTCATGGCCGGATTCACCCAGCGCTTGTCGCGCATGTGGCTCAAGTACCAGAACGCCGCGCTACAACGCGGGCTGATCAACAAGATCGAGCTCGCCGACTTCGGCGGCGCCGTGCCCGCCCAGGCCTATTGGCAGGGCATCTTCTGCTTCGCCGCCGACGAGGCGCTGATCCTCGAAACCGAAATACCGGCCAGGCATCGCTACTGGAACGTCCAGCTCAACGACGAGTTGTGGAACGCCGTCGAATTCATCCAGCGCCAGAGCAGCCTCAACGGCCATCAGGCGCGCATCGACGCCGACGGCCGCTTTCGGGCCGTCATCAGCGTCGAAGATCCCGGCGTGCCGAATTGGCTGGACCCGGCGGGAACCTTGCAAGGCATGATCATCGGCCGCTGGTACGAGGCCGATGCCTTGCCCATCCCGACCCTGAAAGCCGTCCCGTTCAAAGAACTGCGTCGACATCTGCCACCGGATACGCCGAGCGTCACCGCGTCCGAGCGGGCCGAACAACTGCGCACGCGCCGCATCGGTGGCCAACTGCGACGTCGCTGGTGAGAGCTCGACCATGACGGAAGTCGTCTTCCCTGGCGTCGATCAGCTGCTCGGGCAGGCATCATCGGCCTGCGGCATGAACGATTTCGGCGACGGGTTCACCGAAGGACTTGGCGCGCTGGTGGATGCCATCCGCGCCGACCTGCCAGTGAATGCCGGCAATGTCCAGCAACTGTCGGGGCCGATCCTGAGCCTGCTGGTCAGCCGCGCCTGGTCCGAACGGGGTTGGCGGGAGCGGCCGGATTGTCTTGCAATGCCGATCCGCGCCCCGCTGGTGGTCACCGGCATTCCCCGCACCGGCACGACCGCCCTGCACAAGCTGCTGTCGATGGACCCGCAGTTCCAGGGCCTCGAACAGTGGCTGATCGGCACGCCCATGCCACGCCCGCCGCGACTGGCTTGGGACACCAACCCGCAGTTCCGCGCCGCCGTCGCCAACCAGCAAGCCTTTCTCGATGCTGTCCCCGCGCTGCGCGTGTCGCACGAGGTGAATGCCGACGAAGTCGACGAATGCCTGAACCTGCTCGCCCAGAGCTTTGTCAGCCACTATCCCGCCACGGGCTTTGGACTACCCGGTTACGACCGCTGGTGGTGGCAGCGCGACGAAACGGACAGCTACCGTCGCTATGCGGACAACCTGCGCCTGATCGGCGCCGACGATCCCGGCAAGCGCTGGTTGCTGAAGAACCCCGGCCACATCACGCACCTGGATGCCCTGCTGGCGGTGTTTCCGGATGCCTGCGTCATCCAGACCCATCGCGATCCGGCCAAGTGCATTCCTTCGGTCTGCGGCGTCATCTGGCCGGCGCGCTGTTTTTTCCAGGCCTGGCAAACCGATCCGCGCGAAATCGGGCCGAGGGAACTGTGGCTGTGGGCCGAATCGGCCGAGCGCGCGCAACGGGTGCGGGAGGCGCACCCGGAGCGGTTCTTCGATGTCCGCTTTGCCGATTTCCGTCAACATCCGATGGCGGTGGTCGGCGCCATCTATCGGCATTTCGGCCTCGATCTCGGCGACGCCGCGGAACGGCGGATGCGGGACTGGATCGACGCCAACCCGCAGCACAAGCACGGCCGCCACGAGTACAGCGCGGCGCAGTTCGGCCTGAGCGAGCAGGCCATCCACGAGCGCTTCGCGGACTACATGACGCGGCACGATCTGTTCGAGCGATGACCAGGAGCACATCATGAAAGCAGCCGTCTTCAAGGGCGCCGGACAGCCACTGGCGATCGAGCAGCGACCGGACCCGGCGCCCGCTCGGGGCGAAGTGCTAATCCGCGTCGCCCGCGCCGGCATCTGCGGCAGCGATCTGCACCTGACCTCCGGTCATGGCCTGCAATTGCCCATCGACAGCATCATCGGCCACGAATTTGCCGGGGAGGTTGTCGCGCTCGGCGCGGGCGTCGAAGGCATCAGGCTGGGCGACCGCCTCGCGCCCATGCCCTATGTCGGTTGCGGCCATTGTCCGGCCTGCTTTGCCGGCCGCCCCCATCACTGCCCGCAGGCACGCTTCGATGTCATCCATGGCTTCAGCGAGTATTCGAGAGTCGGCGCCCGCGACTGCGTGCTGCTGCCACCCGGCCTCAGCGACGAGGAAGGCGCCTTGATCGAGCCGCTCGCCGTGGGGCTCGAAGGCGTACGCAAGTCAGCGCTGCCGGTCGGGGCCCGCGTGCTGGTGACGGGTGCGGGACCCATCGGCATCGCCACCGCTTTCTGGGCCGAACGCCTTGGCGCCAGTCATGTCGCCGTCGTGGCCGCCTCGACGCGCCGTGCTCCCATTGCCAGGGCGGTGGGTGCGAACGCCTTCATTGCCAAATCGGAAGTCGCCGACGTCGTCGCCGCCGTGCGCGACGCCCTGGGCGGACCGCCCGACGTGGTGTTCGAAGCCGTCGGCCTGCCGGGAGCGATCGCCGAGGCCATCAACCATGTCAAGCCGCTCGGCACGGTCGTTTCGCTGGGCTTCTGCACCGTACCCGACACGTTCGTGCCCGTCACCGCCCTGACCAAGGAAGTACGCCTGTTGTTTTCCATGTGCTACGACAAGCAGGACTTCCAATACACCGCCGACGTAATCGCCGACGGCGACCACCGGCCTCGCGCCATGATCACCAACACCATCAGCCTGGACGAACTGCCGGCGAAATTCGAAAGCCTGCGCGGCGCCAGCCCGGACTGCAAGGTCATGGTCGCCCCGTGGGGCGAATGACGGTTCACACGGAGGAAGCAATAATGACTGAACGTTTCAGCGGCAAGATCGCCCTGGTCACCGGCACGGCATCGGGCATGGGGCAGGCCACCGCCTTGCGCATGGGGCGCGAAGGCGCTCGCGTGCTTTGTACCGATATCAATGGTCCCGGTGCCCAGGCCACGGCCAAGGCGATCGTCGATGCCGGCGGCGAGGCGCTCGCCGTGACAGCCGACATCGGCGATCCGGCACAGTGTCGCGCCCTGGTGGACCAGGCGGTCAACGCCTGGGGCAGCCTCGACATTCTCTGCAATGTGGCGGGCTTCGGCGGCCTCAAATCCCTGCAAGACGAGACACCGGAGGCCTGGCAGCGAATGTTCGCCGTCAATGTTCACGGCCCGTTTTACCTGAGCCAGGCAGCGCTGCCTCATCTGCTGGCCCGGCGCGGAAACATCGTCAATGTGGTATCGACCGCCGGGCTCATGGGTCAGGCCTACATGGCGGCCTACACCGCTTCCAAGCACGCCCTGGTCGGCCTGACTCGCGCGATGGCCGTGGAATTCGGCCGCAAGGGAATTCGGATCAACGCCGTTTGCCCGGGTGGCACGGCCACGCCTTTCCTGCAGCACTTCGCCGTTCCCGAAAACGCGGAAGTGGACTTGATCGCCCGTCTCATGCTGCGTCCGGACTACGCCGCGCCGGAGGACATCGCCAACACGATCTGCTTTGTCGCCTCCGCCGAGGCCGAATTCGTCAATGGTTCGCTGATTTCGGTCGACGGCGGAGTCGTCGCGGGATGAACGCGGGCCGTGGCGCAGTGGATTCTTAGACTGGACCTGCGCTCGCCTGAGTTCGCCGGCGAGAACAAGTCGCGCTTCCCCACCGGCCTGGAGATGGCCGCCTGCGCCGAGGAGATCGGTTTCGACCAGTGCATGCTCTCGGAGCACCATGGCGCGGCGGACGGCTACCTGCCGTCGCCGCTGGTCTACGGCGCCGCCATCGCGGCGCGCACGAGCCGGCTCAAACTGTCGATATCCGCCCTGATCCTGCCCCTGCATGATCCCCTGCGCATCGCCGAGGACGCGGCGGTGCTCGATCACATTGCCCAGGGAAGGCTGGAACTCGTCCTCGTCGCCGGTTTCCTGCCGTCCGAGTTCGAAATGTTTGACCGATCGCTCGCGCAACGCGGCGCGTTGCTCGAAGAACATGTCGCCGTGCTGCGCCGGGCCTGGCGCGGCGAGCCCTTCGAGTACCGGGGACGAATGGTGCGGGTGACGCCCCGTCCGTGGCGGCCGTCCGGCCCGCCCCTGCTGCTGGGCGGCGCGACACCGCTGGCGGCACGGCGCGCCGCACGCCACGGCGACGGGTTTGTCGCCGGCGTGGCGGGGCTTTACGAAATCTACGCGGCAACCTGCGCCGAACTCGGCAAGCCGGCTGCGCCCGCCCCGGTTTTCGGCCCTCTGGCGGTCTTCGTCAGCGACGACCCGGACGCGACCTGGCAACGCATCGCTCCTCACGCCCTGCACGAGACCAACAGCTATGCGCGCTGGTACGCCGAAGGTAGCATCCCCGGCCCCTACGGCCATTACGACGATGCCGACAGCCTGCGCGCGTCCGGTCTCTACCAGGTGCTGACACCGGCGCAATGCATCGAGCTGGCGCACCGACTCGGGCCGCAGGGCCAGATGTTCGTTCACCCGCTGCTCGCCGGCCTCGATCCGGCCATCGGCTGGCAAACACTGCGGCTGCTGAAGGAGCAGGTGATGCCTGCCCTTTCCGATCCATGACCTCCCGGAGAATCGATCCATGCATACGCAACTGTTCGGCCCCGTAAGACAGTGGGGATTCGTCGTCCGCGACCTCGACGCCGCCATGAAATGCTGGGTGGAGCAACTGGGCGTCGGCCCATGGTGGGGCTATCGCAACGTGCCGCTGACGTCGCGCTTTCGCGGCATGGAAACCGAGGTGCTGCTCGACGTCGGCTTGTCCTACCAGAATGGCGTGCAGATCGAACTGATCCAGCAACGCAACGACGCGGTTTCGCCCTACTGGGCCTTCTACGACACGCCGCATGCCCAGATGCTGCACCAGGTGGCCTACATGGTGCCGGACCTCGATGCCGCGCTGCTCAAGGCCAAGGCTGCCGGCCTGAGCGAGAACGGCATGCTGAGCAATGCCCACTCGCGCTACTACTACCTCGAATCGCCGGCCCTGGCCGGGCTGGTGGTGGAACTGATGCAAGCCGATCCCGCCTTCCTCGCCGAATACGAGCGCTGCGCCGCCGAAGCCGCGCGCTGGGATGGCAACGACCCCTATCGCCTGGTCGGCTGACGCCCGCCTCGCCATTCGCCACTGGAGACCGCAGCATGCCGCTCAACCAGGAACAACGCATCGCCCTCGCCCATCGCCACGCGCAGGCCGAAGGCGACGCCGACGTCGAGGCCACGCTGGCCACGATGGAAGCCGATCCCGCCTATTACTTCTATCCCACCGGCCGCAAGTTCACCGGCATGGCCAACACCCGGCGTTTCTACGAAGGCTTCGTCAGCCGCTTCAAGCCGCGCATCCGCGACATCGTCTTTCACGGCGAGGCCGTCAGCGAAGCCGGCGCCTATCAGGAATACACCATCGCTCTCGAATGCGACGATGGCGTGGTCAGGCAGTACCGCATCCTGGGCGTCATGGTTTTCGGCGAACACGCCATCGCCGGCGAGCGCATGTACGCCGACGAAGCCTTGTTCCGAATGCTGGCCGGGCCGATGTGGGAGGCACTGGAGCCGGCCTGACGCGGCCCGGCAATCCAGCGGACAAACCCAGCGTCTTACAACCTCGACGCCATCATCTCCGTTGGCTACCGCGTCAAATCCCCCGAAGGCGTGCGTTTCCGCCAGTGGGCCAGCCGCATCCTGAAAAACTATCTCGTGCGCGGCTATGCCCTGGACCGGCGTCGCCTGGAAACCAACGCGCAGGAACTGGAATGCAGGAAGTGCAGGAAGCGCGCGAGGTCGCCCTTCAGCGTCCAGGTGCCGACCATGCCACCAAGGGCCATTTGCCGATCCTGCCGGCTCGAATAGCGCGTCCAGTCGCGCCAGCGCAGGTTCTTCCAGCTTTCGATGCGTTCCGCGCACGCCGTAAGACCGGAGAAATCGAGCGCCGGCGGGCCGGCGTAGGCCAGCAGGTGGAGCGGCGTCTCGACCTCGAATTCGAGGCGGTAGCGGGCCAGCGGGAGGTTCAGGGTCGGATGCACTCGATCGACAGGCCGAGCGGCTGCGCGAGTTGCAGCCAAGGACGGTCGGTGGTGATGACGGCGGCGCCGCGCAGCCGAGCCAGCGCCAGGCAGGCCCGATCACCTAGCGACAGGCCCAGATGGCGGGTGAGCGGGCGCAGCAGGCCGGCTTCGGTCGCCTGCGCGGCGTCGAAAGGGATGCATTCGGCGCCGATATGCGCGACCACCTGGCGCAAGGCTGCGGCGGGACGATCCTTGTCGGCCAGCTTGGCGACGACTTCGGCGGCATTGACGCCCGACAGCAGGCAATTCCCGGATTCCATCAGTTCGCGCACGCGCTCGCTGCCCGGTTCCTTGAGAATCCACGCCAAAACCGCCGATGCGTCGAGCACGTGGTTCATGCGCCATCCTCGCACGTTGCCTCTGTGCGCCGTTCGGCGATCAGTTCGTCGGCCAGCGAGTCGCCGGCATAATCGATCATCAAGGTGTCGAAAAATCGCCGCGCCTGGGCGACCTGCTGTCGGCGCGAGGTCAGGACGATTTGCCCATCCACTTCGGTCCAGATGACTTCGTCACCTTCCTTGACCCCGAGCTTTTCGCGATACTGCTTGGGCACCACCACGCGACCGCCCTGTGACATTGTTGCGGTATTCATGGCATTTTCCTGATAAATGGCATGATTCATTTTAGTGGCGGCGTGTCAGGTGCGCAAGGCGGTTTGCAGTTGTACGAAGACCCAGCCGAAGGGCCACATGTTGTTGGCCGTTGCGGGCTCGTGTGCAGCAGAAAGCCCCGCCCTTCGGCGATGGCCTTGCCCCACAGGCCGTCGTTCGGTAGGCAGCCTTGACGCGGCGTGCCGCCACGGCTGACTTTCAGCCGAGTTGTCCGTCGCGCAGCGTCAGTACGCGGTCCGCGCGCGCCGCCAGCACCGGATCGTGGGTGACGATGACCAGGCTGGCGCCGGCATTGAGGTTCAGCATCAGGTCGAACACGTCGCCAGCGGTCTGGCGGTCGAGGTTGCCGGTGGGCTCGTCGGCGAGGATGCAGGCGGGCTGCGTGACCAGGGCGCGGGCGACGGCGGTGCGCTGACGTTCGCCGCCCGAGAGTTCGCCGGGCCGGTGGCGCAGGCGATGGCCGAGGCCCACTTTCTCCAGCATCGCCGCCGCCCGCGCTTCGGCCTCGCGCCGGTCGAGCCGGCGGATGCGCAGCGGCATGGCGACGTTCTCGACGGCGGTGAACTCCGGCAGCAGATGGTGGAACTGGTAGACGAAGCCGAGCGCTTCGTTGCGCAAGTGGCCACGTTTGGCGTCGCCCACCCGCGCCAGGTCCTGGCCGAGCAGCAGGATGCTGCCCGCCGTCGGCGCATCCAGTCCGCCCAACAGGTGCAGCAGCGTGCTCTTGCCGGAGCCGCTGGCGCCGACGATGGCGACACGCTCGCCGGGCGCGACGGCGAGGTCCACGCCGAGCAGGACCGGCACGTTGAGGTCGCCCTGGGCGAAGGTCTTCTTCAGCCCGGTGCAGCCGAGCACCGGATCACTCATAGCGCAGCGCCTCGGCCGGATTGATGCGCGAGGCGCGCCAGCTGGGGTACAGCG
Organism: Rhodocyclaceae bacterium; assembly: GCA_016704145.1. Taxonomy (GTDB): domain Bacteria; phylum Pseudomonadota; class Gammaproteobacteria; order Burkholderiales; family Rhodocyclaceae; genus Fen-999. The sequence goes on from JADJAS010000007.1 coordinate 98,065, forward strand.
TCGCCACCAGGGTCAGCAGGAAGGACACGCCGGTGATGATGCCGACATCGCGCCATTGCAGGTCGGAAGGCAGGTCGGAGATGTAATAGACGTCCTTGGCCAGGAACTGGATGCCCAGCGCGCGCTCGATGGCGGGCACCACGGTCTCGATGTTGAGCGCTAGCAACACGCCGCCGGCCACGCCGAGGCCGAGGCCGATGGTGCCGATCATGGCGCCCTGGACGATGAATACTTTCATGATGCCGCCGGGGCTAGCGCCGAGCGTGCGCAGGATGGCGATGTCGGCCTGCTTGTCGGTGACGGCCATCACCAGCGTCGAAACGATGTTGAAAGCGGCGACGGCGACGATCAGCAGCAGGATCAGGAACATCATCTTTTTCTCGATTGCCACGGCGCGGAAGAAGTTGGCGTGGCTGCGCGTCCAGTCGCTGACCAGGGCGTCGGCATCGAGATAGCGCAGCAACTCGCGGCCGATGCGCGGCGCCGCGAACAGGTCGTCCACCTTCAGGCGCACGCCGCTGACGCGGTCGTCCATGCGATAGAGCTTCTGCGCGTCGTTCATGTGGATCAACGCCAGGCCGGAGTCGAACTCGAACATGCCGACCTCGAACACGCCCGTGACGTTGAACTGCTTGAGGCGCGGCAGCACCGCCGCCGGCGTGACCAGCCCCTGCGGCGCGATCAGGGTCACCTTGTCGCCGATGCGAACGCCGAGCGCGCGCGCCAGTTCCATGCCCAGCACCATGTTGAACTCGCCGGGCGCGAGGTCCTCCAGCCGTCCCGCCTTCATGTGCCTGGCGAAGTCGGCGGTTTTTTCCTCGGCCTCGGGCAGGATGCCGCGCACGACGGTGCCGCGCACCTGCTGATCGAAGGACAGCATGCCCTGCGCCTGCACGTAGGGCGCCGCCGCCTGCACGCGCGGGTGCTGGATAACGCCCCGCAAGGTCTTCGTCCAATCGTCCAGTTCGCCGGTGACGCCGGAGACCTGGATGTGCGAGGCGACACCGAGGATGCGCGTGCGCAATTCCTTCTGGAAACCGTTCATCACCGACAGCACGACGATCAGCGCGGCGACGCCGAGGCCAACGCCGAGCATGGAGATCAGGGAAATGAAGGAGATGAAATGGTTGCGCCGCTTCGCCCGCGTGTAGCGCAGCCCCACCCAGTATTCGTAGCGCAAGTTGGCCATGTGGCGCGCATGTTAACATGGGCCATGCATCTGACCCTGCTCGTGCCCGGCCTGCTCTGGCCCCGCGAGATCCTGCGCGACACCACGTTCGATCTGCCGCTGCCGGCGCTGTCGCAGCTGCTCGGCCGGGGACGGCGTGCCCACTTCACCGGCGAGGAAGCCTGGCTGGCCAGCGTCTTCGGCATCGCCGCGCCGCTGCCAGCGGCATCGCTGCGACTGCTCGGCGATGGCGGCGATCCCGCGCAACATGAATGGCTTTGCCTCGACCCGGTGCACTGGCGCGTCGGGGATGGCGCCATCGTGCTCGACGACCCGGCCAGACTCGATCTCGATGCCGATGAAGACCAGGCCTTGCGCGAGCTGGTGGCACCGTTGTTCGCACATCTGGGCGACATCGTCGCGCCGGCGCCGGGCCGCTGGCAGCTACGCCTGCGGCAGCCGGCGGCCATCCAGACTGCGCCACTGCCAACGGCCGTCGGCCGACAGGTGGACCCCGCGCTGCCCGCGGGCGACGACGGCGGTTCCTGGCGAAAGTTGCTGGCCGAGGCGCAGCCGATGTTGCACGCACATCGAGTCAACCGCCAGCGTGAAGCCCGCGGCCAGCCCACGGCCAACTCGCTCTGGCCCTGGGGCGCCGGCCGCCTGCCCACGGCCGCCCCGACAGGCTTTCGAACGTTCTGGGGCAACGATGCGGTGATGAAGGGCTTGTGCTCGCTCGAAGGCATCGTCGTCGAACCCCTGCCGCCGGGCTTCACGAAAGTCCGTGGCGACGTCCTGGCGCGTCATGACGCCCTGCTCCGCTCGCCGCCCAGCGATGACGCCGCTGGTTGGCGCGCGGCGCTGGCCTGCATCGAAGAGGCATGGCTGGCGCCGGCACTCGCGGCCGTAAAAAGCGGCGTGCTGCGACGACTGACTTTGGTGGCCTGCGGCCATGCGCGTGGCGTCCAGGTCACCATCGGTCGCGGCGATCTCTGGCGCTTCTGGCGCAAGCCCGTCGCCCTGGCCGACTTGGCGCCGTGACCCGCATCGTCACCCGCCCGGTGCCGATCCGCGCCGCGCTGATGCTCGAACAGGCCGGCGTGCATCCGCTGCTGGCGCGCCTGTATGCCGCGCGCGGCATCAAGGACAAGGCCGAACTCGACACCGGACTCGCCTGCCTGTTGCCGCCCGACACGCTCAAGGGCGCGGGCGAAGCGGCCACGCTGCTCGCCGACGCCATCGCCGCGAAGAAGCGCATCCTGATCGTCGCCGACTACGACTGCGATGGCGCCACCGCCTGCGCCGTCGGACTGCGCGCGCTGCGGCAGTTCGGCGCCATCGTCGATTATCTGGTGCCCAACCGCTTCGATACCGGCTACGGTCTCTCGCCCGAAGTCGTTCGACTGGCCACGCCCATGAAGCCGGACCTGATCGTCACCGTGGACAACGGCATCGCCAGCGTCGAGGGTGTCGCCGAGGCTCGACGGCTCGGCGTCGCCACGCTGATCACCGACCACCACCTGCCCGGCCCGGAACTGCCCGCCGCCGAGGTCATCGTCGATCCCAACCAGCCCGGCTGCGGCTTCCCGAGCAAGGCCATGGCCGGCGTCGGCGTCATGTTCTACGTGATGCTGGCGTTACGCGCGGAGTTGCGCCGGCGCGGCGCCTTCACCGACGGCAAGGGCCCCAAGCTCGCCGACCTGCTCGACCTGGTCGCGCTCGGCACCGTCGCCGACGTGGTGCCGCTCGACCGCAATAACCGCATTCTCGTCGCCCAGGGCCTGGCGCGCATGCGCGAAGGCCGCATGCAGCCCGGCATCAAGGCGCTGTTCGCCGTCGCCGGCCGCGATCCGGCACGGGCCGCCACCTTCGACCTCGGCTTCGCCATCGGCCCGCGCCTCAACGCCGCCGGCCGGCTGGCCGACATGGCGCTCGGCATCGAGGCGTTGACCACCGACGATGCGGCCCGCGCGCTCAACGTCGCCCAGCAGCTCGACGCCATCAACCGCGAGCGGCGCGCCATCGAGGCGGACATGCGCGAGGCGGCGAACGTGCTGCTCGACGATCTCGATGCCGACAACCGCGCCAGCCTCGTGCTGTTCGACCCGGACTGGCACCAGGGCGTCGTCGGCATCCTCGCTGGCCGCGTCAAGGAGCGGTTGCACCGGCCGACCTTCGCCTTCGCGCGCGGCAACGATGGCGAAATCAAGGGCTCGGGCCGCTCGATTCCCGGCCTGCACCTTCGCGACGCGCTCGACCTGGTGGCCAAGCAACGGCCCCGTCTGCTCAGGCGCTTCGGCGGCCACGCGGCGGCGGCCGGCCTGACCATCGCCGAGGATGACCTCGCCGAGTTCGAGTCGGTCTTCGAGGCCGTGGCGCACATGCTGATCGCACCGGAGGAACTGACACACACGCTGGCCACCGATGGCGCGCTGGAAGCCGGTTACCGGGGTATCGACACGGCCCGGCTACTGGCCGGCGAAATCTGGGGCCAGGGCTTTCCCGCACCTATTTTCTCGGACGTCTTCGAGGTCGACAGCCAGAAACTGCTCAAGGACAAGCACCTCAAGCTCGTCCTGCGCCAGAACAAGGCCCGGTTCGAAGCCATACGCTTCAACTGCGTCGAACCCGCCGCTTCGCGCATCGAGGCTGCCTACCGGCTCGACATCAACGAGTGGAACGGCACGGCCAGTGTTCAGTTGCTGATCGAAGAGTTCTTGTCGGCATAGACAATACCCTCGGCGTAAAAAAACAAAGGCGACCAAAAGCCACATAACTGACATATTGTCGCGACTTTTTGCCATATATCGCTATAATAGTCGCGATGAAGCGCTACCTCGACGACCGCATCACCAACGACCTGTCCCGCAAGATGGTCTTGCTCACCGGCCCCCGGCAGGTCGGCAAGACCACCTTGTGTCGGCAGTTGATGGATCGCTTCGCGCCGTCGCAATACTTCAACTGGGACGTGGCCAGTGATCGTGCCATCCTGCTCCGGCAGAGCTGGAATCCGAACAGCCGGCTGTTGGCGATGGATGAAATCCACAAGATGTCGTCCTGGAAGAACTGGCTCAAGGGCGTCGTCGATGCTCGCTCTTCCGGGCAGGCATTGCTCGTCACAGGCAGCGCCCGCATGGAAACCTGGCGACAAACGGGCGACTCCCTGGCCGGGCGTTACCTGTCCTGGCGCCTGCATCCCATCTCGGTGCGCGAATGGTGCGAACAACAGGGCGGCACGCCCGCGCAAGCCTTGGCCCGGCTACTTGAACGCGGCGGCTTTCCCGAGCCCTGTCTTGCCGAAACCAACGAAGCAGCAGAACGCTGGCGCCGGCAATACTTCACCGATCTCATCCGCGAAGACGTGCTCGAATTTTCGCGCCTGCACGAGATCAACACCATGCGCCTGTTCGTCGAGCTGCTGCGCGAACGGGTCGGCTCGCCGCTCTCGCTGGCCTCCATCGCCCACGATCTGGCCGTGTCTCCGACCACCCTGAAACGCTATCTGGACATCCTTCAGGCGCTCTACATCGTCTTCGCCGTGCCGCCCTGGCATCGCAATGTCGGCCGCGCCCTGCTCCAGATGCCGAAGATCTATTTCTTCGATACCGGCCTGGTGCGCGGCGACGACGGCGCTCGCTTGGAGAACGCCGTGGCCGCGATGCTGCAAAAGCACGTGCATTTCCTCCAGGACGCCCATGGCAAGGATGCGGGGCTCCACTACATCCGCACCAAGGACGGCGCCGAGGTCGATTTTGCGCTGAGCGACGGCGAAGCTCTGGCCAACCTCATCGAATGCAAGGTCGCCGACACCAAGCCCCATCGAGCGCTGACGAACTTCGCCGCCCGCTTCCCCGAAGCCCGCCCGGTCCAGTTGGTCCGCGACCTCCGTCAGGAGGAATTCCGCAACGGCATCGCGATCACCGATGCCGCTGCCTGGCTGGCGAAGCTGGCCGCCTGAGAACGGCCAGAGCGCTCAACCATCGTCGCGGATCGTCAGCACGAAGGCCTTGGTGATCGAGAGGCCAGAACCGACCGGCGAAGAAGATCGAGCGCAAGGCCATGGCATCGGCGAAGCACCGCCCAAGCCCTATAATCCGCGCCTCACCATTCGGACCGCCATCATGGAAGCAGAACGCCTCAACAGCATCGCCAATCGCCTCGCCGATCTCGACCGCCGCCAGGCCGAACTGCGGAGGTATCTTTGACTTCGATGCCAAGGCGCTGAAGCTCGAAGAACTCAATCGCGAACTCGAAGACCCGGCCGTCTGGAACGACGCCGAGCGCGGCCAGGCACTGGGCAAGGAAAAGAAATCGCTCGAAGGCGTCGTCGTCACGCTGCGCGACATCGCCCAGGAACTCGCCGATACCGGCGAACTGTTCGAGCTCGCACGCACCGAGGACGACGAGGACACCATGGTGTCGGTCGAGAGCGATCTTGCCGGCACCGAACAGCGCATCGGCGAACTCGAATTCCGGCGCATGTTCGCCAACCCGACCGATCCGAACAACTGCTTCATCGACATCCAGGCCGGCGCCGGCGGCACCGAGGCGCAGGACTGGGCCGCGATGCTCTTGCGCATGTACCTGCGTTACTGCGAGCGCAAGGGTTTCGGCGTCGAAGTGCTCGAAGAATCCGAGGGCGAAGTGGCGGGCATCAAGACCGCCTCGCTGAAGATCACCGGCGACTATGCCTACGGCTACCTGCGCACGGAGACCGGCATCCACCGGCTGGTGCGCAAGTCGCCGTTCGATTCCAACGCGCGCCGCCACACCAGCTTCTGTTCGGTGTTCGCCTATCCGGAAGTGGATGATTCCATCGAGGTGGACATCAACCCGGCCGATTTGCGCGTCGATACCTTCCGCGCCTCCGGCGCCGGCGGCCAGCACATCAACAAGACCGACTCCGCCGTGCGCATCACGCACATGCCCTCGGGCATCGTCGTGCAGTGCCAGAACGACCGTTCGCAGCACCGCAATCGCGCCGAGGCGATGGCGATGCTGAAGTCGCGGCTCTACGAAGCGGAGCTGCGCAAGCGCCAGGCCGAGCAGCAGCAACTCGAAGATTCGAAGACCGACATCGGCTGGGGCCACCAGATCCGCAGCTATGTGCTCGACCAGTCGCGCATCAAGGATCTACGCACCAACCACGAAGTCGGCAACACCCAGGCGGTGCTCGACGGCGATCTCGACGACTTCATCGAGGCCAGCCTGAAGCAGGGCGTCTGAGCGCCCGCGTCAGACCTGTGCGCTGGCTGCTGTTCGTTGCGCTGTCACTGCTGGCCGGCGCCGGCGCACTGTTCATCGTGCTCATCGACGCCGAACCGCTCGTCACGCGGACCGAGAATCTCTCGCCAAGTGCCGTTGCCCAGGCGCGGCGGCTGTTCCTGTTCAACGATCCGCGCCGCATGCTGGCCGGCGAGCAGCGCCGCGTCGCCTTGCCGGCCACACTGATCGACGAAGGCATCAACTATCTGGCCAGCCGCGCGCTGCACGGCCGCGGCGCGCTGGTGCTGGGTGAGGACTCGGCGGAAACGCGCCTGACGCTGCGCGTGCCGTGGCCCCGCTGGCTCGGCGAACGTTTCCTCAACTTGCGCGCAATCATCAACGAGTCCCAGGGCGAGCCGCGCATCGCGGCCGCCGCGATCGGCGCGACGCCCATTCCTCAGTGGCTGGCGGAGTTCACCCTGCTCACGACGGTACGCGCGGTCGGCTACGGGCAGGAATGGGACATGGCGCGCGGCGCGGTGCGACGGCTGACTTTCGAGCCGCGACAAGGGGTCGTGCTGGTCGACTTCGTCTGGCAACCGGCCCTGCTCGACAAGGTGCGCGGCATGGCGATCGATGCGGCCGAACTGCCGCGTTTCGAGCACGCGCACCGGACGCTCGTGACCCTGCTCGACCACAAAGCGCCGAAGTCCGCCATGCCTTTGCGGCAAGTACTCAGGCCGATGCTCGAAGCCACCGCCGGCCAGCAGCCGCGGCAGCGGCGGGCGGCGCTGCTCGTGCTCGCCCTGTACATCGCCGAAAAGAACCTGGCCCACCTCATACCGGTCGCGCGCCAGTGGCCGCAACCGCATCGCGTCACGCTGACCCTGCGCGACCGCGAGGACAGCGCCCAGCACTTCGTCGTTTCCGCCGCGCTCGCTGCCTGGGCGGGCGAGCCTGCGGCGGAGGCCATCGGGGTATACAAGGAACTCGACGATGCCCGTCATGGCAGCGGCTTCTCGTTCGCCGACCTCGCCGCCGACCGCGCGGGTACGCGGTTCGGGGAACTCGTGCTTCGCCAGCCGGAGCGGATCGACGCGCTACTGCGGACTGACATCGCCGACACCGACCTGATGCCGTCACAGGAAGGGCTGCCGGAATATCTTTACCAGCCGGAATTCCGGCGGCGCTATGGCGGCCCCGGCACGCCCGCCTACCGGGCCGTGGAGGCGGAGATCGAACGCCGCCTGGCGGCGCTGCCGTTGTACCGTTAGTGTTGCCGGCAGGACTCGAACGTGACACAATTTGCACCGCTGTGTCACACATGGACGACCGCATGAAAACCCTCACCATACGCGAAGCCCGGGAAGGACTGTCCCACCCGGAGCGGATGTTCGCCGGCGACGACGAAGTGCTGGTCGTTCGCCACGGCGAGCCGGTGGCGCGCATTCTGCCGGCAGCGCCCAAGCCGTCGCTGCGCACGCTGCGCAGCTTTCTCGCCGACCAGCCGATGCAGACCGTGACCAGCGAAGTCCTGCTGGTGGAAGAACGGCAGGACCGCACGTGAAGAGCCTGCCGGCATGAGCGCCTACATCGACACCAGCGCGCTCGCCAAGTGTTACATCCGCGAGCCGCGTTCGCTCGACGTGCTCGACTGGAGCGACGCCGCCGGCGGCCCGGCCATTTCCGCGCTGACCCTGGTCGAATTCCGTTGCCTGCTGACCCGGCGCCGGCGCGCCCGGCAGATCGACGCGCAACTCGAAAGCCGCGCCCTGGCCGAATTCGACCGTCACGTGCGCGGCGGCGCCTGGCACCTGAGCACGCCGGCCTTCGGCGACTATGCCGACGCCCGCGGCCTGATCGACGCCCTGCCCGCGCTGCCGCTGCGCGCCCTGGACGCCATGCACCTGGCTGCCGCCCGCGCCACCGGCACGGATACCTTCGCCACCGCCGACAAGATCCAGGCCGAGGCCGCACGGGCGCTTGGCTTCACCGTTTACGACTTTTCCTGAAGACACGATCATGACCGACCCGACCGCAACACCCGTTCAAGACGAAAACCACATCATTGCCGAGCGTCGCGCGAAGCTGGCCGAGTGGCGAGCCACCGGTCGCGCCTATCCCAACGACTTCCGGCGCGAGAACACCGCCGGCCGGCTCGACGAACTCTACGGCGAGAAGGCACGCGAGGAACTGGAAGCGCTGCCGATCGAGGTCAAGGTCGCCGGCCGCATCATGCTCAAGCGCGTGATGGGCAAGGCGAGCTTCATCACCATCCAGGACCTGTCCGGCCGCATCCAGATCTACGTCACCAAGGACGGAATCGGCGAGGAGACCTACAACGACTTCAAGCGCTGGGACCTCGGCGACATCGTCGGCGCCGTCGGCACGCTGATGAAGACCAAGACAGGCGAACTGACGGTCAACTGCTCCGAGATCCGCCTGCTTGCGAAGGCCTTGCGGCCGCTGCCAGAGAAGTTTCACGGGCTGGCGGATGTCGAGCAGAAGTATCGCCAGCGCTACCTCGACCTGATGACCAACGAGCAGACGCGCTTTACGTTCGTCGCCCGCAGCCGCATGATCGCCTCGATCCGCCACTACATGACGGAACACGGCTTCCTCGAAGTCGAGACACCGATGATGCACCCGATTCCCGGCGGCGCCTCGGCGAAGCCGTTCACGACGCATCACAACGCGCTCGACATGCAACTGTTCCTGCGCATCGCACCCGAGCTGTACCTGAAGCGGCTGGTCGTCGGCGGCTTCGAGAAAGTGTTCGAAGTCAACCGCAACTTCCGCAACGAAGGCCTCTCGCCGCGCCACAACCCCGAATTCACCATGATGGAGTTCTACGAGGCCTACGCGGATTACAGAAGCCTGATGAACTTCACCGAGGGACTGATCCGGCAGGCGGCGCGCGAGGCGCTGGGCATGGAATCCTTCGACTACCAGGGCCGCACGCTCGATCTGTCCAAGCCCTTCCGGCGCATGACGACGGTGGAGGCCATTCATTACCACCATCCGGGCTACAGCGTCGCCAATCTCAACGATGTCGGCTGGCTACGCCACAAGCTCGCCGACCTCAAAGCGGAGGTCAAACCGAACGCCGGCCTCGGCACCTTGCAGATGCAGTTGTTCGAGGAAACCACCGAAGCCGAGTTGTGGGAGCCGACCTTCATCATCGACTACCCGACGGAAGTTTCGCCGCTCGCGCGCCGCTCGGACAGCAACCCTGACGTCACCGAGCGTTTCGAGCTCTACATCGTCGGCCGCGAGATCGCCAACGGCTTCTCGGAACTCAACGATCCGGAAGACCAGGCCGCGCGCTTCTTCGAACAGGCCAAGGCCAAGGAAGCCGGCGACGAGGAGGCGATGTACTACGACGCCGACTACATCCGCGCACTCGAATACGGCCTGCCGCCCACCGGCGGTTGCGGCATCGGCATCGACCGGCTGGTCATGCTGCTCACCGACAGCCCGGCCATCCGCGACGTCATCCTGTTCCCCCAAATGCGGCCTGAATGACGTATCAAACGATCGTTCCCGCGGAGCTTGCTTACGCGGGAGCGACGCCTTACTCCGCGCGCTACGACGACATCTACCACTCGGCGCAGGGCGGGCTGGAACAGGCGCGTCACGTCTTCCTCGGCGGTAATGACATTCCCGCCGCATGGCGTGGATGCGAACGCTTCGTCATCCTCGAAACCGGCCTCGGCCTCGGCCTGAACTTCCTCGCCACCTGGCATGCCTGGCGGAACGACCCGCAGCGCTGCCGTCGCCTGCATTTCCTCTCGGTCGAGAAGCACCCGTTCCGCCGCGACGACCTCGCCAGGCTCCATGAGCAGTGTCCGGAACTTGCCGGGCTTTCGGCGCAACTGGTTTTGCAATGGCCGACGCTGGTACCCGGCCTGCACCGCCTGCACTTCGAGAACGAAGCCGTCACCCTCACGCTGGTGTTCGGCAATGCCGTCGACTGGCTGCCGCAACTCACGCTTGCCGCCGACGCCTTCTACCTCGACGGCTTTGCGCCCGACCGCAATCCGGATCTCTGGTCCGACGCGACGTTCGCGCAATTACGCCGCCTGGCGGCACCGGGTGCAACGCTGGCGACCTGGACCGTCGCCGAGGACGTGACGCGGCGTGCCGCCGCGGCTGACTTTCGCTGGGGAAAGCGGCCGGGCTTCGGCAACAAGCGCTACATGCTCGCCGCATCGGCGCCGGGCACACGCCACGGGACGATGCCGACCGACCGCCGCATCGTCGTGGTCGGCGCGGGCCTGGCCGGCGCCTCGGCCGCCAATCGACTCGCCGCGCGCGACTACGATGTCACGGTGCTGGAGCGCGCCAGCAAGCCAGCCCAAGGCGCCTCGGGCAACATCGCCGGCATCTTCCGCCCGTTGCCTTCGCTCGACGACACGCGCCTGTCGCGCCTGTTGCGCGCCTGCTTCCTCTATGGCCAGCGCCACTTCGCCGCCTTGCCCGGCGTTCGCCACGGCCCGACCGGCGTGCTGCATCTGGCGCGCGACGCCAGGCACGAAGACACGCAACGGCGCACGGCGGAAGCGCAGTTTGCACCCGAACTATTCCGCTTCGTCGAGCGCGACGAGGCTGCGCGCCTCGCCGGCTGGCCGGTCGAAATGGGCGGCTGGTGGTTCCCCGGCGGCGGCTGGATCGACCCGCCATCGCTGTGCCGGACCAATCTTGCCGGACGCCCTGTGCGCTGCGGTGTCGAGGTTGCACGCATGGAGCGCAAGGGCACGCTATGGCGCCTGTTCGATTCAGACCGACAGTTGATCGCCGAAGCGCCGCAACTGGTGCTGGCCAACGGCATCGATACGCCGCGCCTGGCGCCGCAGGTTCCGATCCGCGTCGGTCGCGGTCTGGTCTCGCACCTGCCCGAAGCCGACGTGCCGCGCTTCGACATCGTGGCGACTCGCAACGGCTACGTCACCCCGGCCATCGATGGCCTCCACTGCGCCGGCGCCACGCTGACGCCCGACGACATGGATACGGCACAGCGCCTCGACGACCATGTCGAAAACCTGCTGCGGCTCGATGCCATCCTGCCCGGTTATGGCAAGAGCCTAAATCCGGCGCAGCTTGACGGCCGCGTCGGCCTCCGGCCGATGTCGCCCGACCGTCTACCGATCGTCGGACCAGTATCGGCCTCCGACGGCCTCTGGATCATCAACGGCTTTGGCGCACGCGGCCTCGTCTGGGCCTCGCTCTGCGCGGAGCTGCTCGCCTCGCGGATCGCGGCGGAGCCGTTGCCGATCGAGGCGGAACTCGTGCAGGCGATCGGAGTGTCGCGATTCGACGACAAGCGCCGGTCGCGCCGGACAATGTGAGAATTTGCCCAGCCGTTCATTGAACGGTTGCTTTGCACGGCCACCATCCTCCAGGCCGACGGCCAAGGCGGCTCCCCTCCCTGCCGCCTTGGCCTATTTTTTTCCTGCCGCCGTGCCGGCTCAGCAGTAGCGATCGATTCGCGCCAATACCTCGTTCCGGCCCAGCACTTCGAGCACCGCATCGATGGCCGGCGATTGCGGCTGGCCGAGCAGCGTCACGCGCAGCGGAATCGCCACTTGCGGCATCTTCAAGCCGCAAGTAGTCAGCGTCTCTTTCATCGCCGCAGCGATCGCCGCTTTCTCCCAGGCGCACGCGGCCAGCTTGCCGCGCAGCACCTTCAATGCGGCGCGAGCCGCGTCGGTAAGATGCGTCGAGATCATTTCCTCGGAAGGATGGACGACGATGCAGAAAGGCTCCGCCGCATCCGCCAGTTCGTTGAGGTTGGTGACGCGATCCTGGTAAAGCGTTACCACGTGCTCCAGCGACGCGCCGGCCTCCGGGTCGACGCCGCGTTTGGCCAGGCGCCGTGCCACGTCGCCGGCGAGGCGTGCCACTGCGGCTGACTTTATGTACTGGGCGTTCAGCCAGTCGAGTTTCTCGGTGTTGAACTGCGCCGCCGACGAAGTGATGTGTTCCAGATCGAACCACTGGACGAACTGCTCCATGCTGAAAACTTCGTCGTCGCCGTGCGACCAGCCCAGGCGTGCCAGGTAATTGAGTACCGCCTCGGGCAAGTAGCCGCGCGCCTCGTAGTCGGTCACCGCCACCGAGTTGCGCCGCTTCGAGAGCTTCTGGCCGTCGTCGCCGAGGATCATCGACAGGTGGCCGTACACCGGCACCGGTGCGCCCAGCGCCTTGAGCAGGTTGATCTGGCGCGGCGTGTTGTTCACGTGGTCGTCGCCGCGGATGACGTGTGTGATGCCCATGTCCCAATCATCGACGACGACGCAGAAATTGTAGGTCGGCGTGCCGTCGGCGCGGGCGATGATGAAATCATCCAGTTCGACGTTGCCGATTTCGATGCGGCCCTTGACCGCGTCATCCCATGCCACCGTGCCGTCGAGAGGATTGCGGAAGCGCACCACCGGCGCCACGCCGGCCGGCGGCGCCGGCAGCGCCTTACCCGCCTCATTGGCCAATGAGGGCCGCCAGCGGCCGTCGTAGCGCGGCTTCTCCTTCCGCGCCATCTGCTGCTCGCGCATCGCCTCCAGTTCCTCCGGAGATGTGTAGCAGTGGTAGGCCGTACCCGCCGCCAGCATCTGCGCGATCACTTCCTTGTAGCGCGGCATGCGCTGCATCTGGTAGAACGGGCCTTCGTCGTGTTCGAGGCCCAGCCACTGCATGCCGTCGAGGATGGCCTGCACCGCCTCGGGCGTCGAGCGCGCCACGTCGGTGTCCTCGATGCGCAGGATGAACCGGCCGCCATGGCGACGGGCATAGGCCCAGGCGAACAGCGCGGTGCGCGCGCCGCCGATGTGGAGGTAGCCAGTGGGGCTTGGAGCGAATCTTGTGCGGACGGTCATGGCAGGACAGCAAAGGCAAAGCGCGGATTCTACCGGCTCGCGGTTTGACCGGCCCGGGCCTCCCGTGCTTAAATGCGCGCCTCCGCGGGATGGGCGGTTAGCTCAGCGGTAGAGCACTGCCTTCACACGGCAGGGGTCACTGGTTCGATCCCAGTACCGCCCACCAGAACCAAGCGGAGCAGCAGATTCCAAGGCCATCGCCACGCGGTGGCCTTTTCCATTTGGAGGCTTCCGACATGTGGTTCCGCAACCTGCAAATCTACCGGCTCGGCGAGGACTGGAACTGGACTGTCGAGCGTCTCGCCGACAAGCTGGACAAGGCGGCCTTCCAGCCCTGTGGTGGCTTCGACATGCAATCCTGCGGCTGGGTGCCGCCGCGCGGCAACGAGGGTGAACTGCTGGTGTCGGTGAACCGCCAGTGGCTGATCGCACTGGGCGTCGAACACAAACTGCTGCCCGGCAGCGTCATCCGCCAATACACGCAATCCCGGCTCGCCGAACTCGAAGCGAAGCAAGGCTTCAAGCCGGGCCGCGCCCAGGCTCGCGACATGCGCGAGCAGGTGACGGCCGAACTGCTGCCGCGCGCGCTCGTCACGCGCAAGCTGATCTACGCCTGGATCGATCCGGTGAACCGCTGGCTGGTCGTCGATGCTGCCAGCCCATCGAAAGCGGAAGAGGTGCTCGATCACCTGAAGCTCACGCTCGACGATCTGCCGCTAAGACTGTTGCGCACGCAAACTTCTCCAGCGACGGCCATGACGACATGGGTCGCGGGCCAGGAGGCGCCGTCGCAGTTCAGCATCGACCGCGATTGCGAATTGCGCGCTCCCGGGCTCGACAAGGCCGTGGTCCGCTACGTGCGCCACGCACTTGATGGCAAGGACATCGCGGCGCACGTCGATGACGGCAAGATCGCCACGCGGTTAGGGATGACCTGGCGCGACCGCATTTCCTTCGTGCTGACCGAACAGTTGCAGGTGAAGCGTGTCGCGTTCCTCGACGTGCTCAAGCAGGAGGCGGAACAGCGAACGGAAGGCGGCGACGATCTGCTCGAGGCGAACTTCGCGCTGATGAGCGGCGAATTGGCGGCGCTGCTGGCCGATCTCACTGAGGCCCTGGGCGACGAAGCGGAGTAGTTCGGCAGTGCCGCGCGTCAACGAAAAAGGCCCGCTTGTGGCGGGCCCTGGATGGGGATCGTCCCCGAATTCCTGATTACTTCTTCTTGGCAGCCTTCTTGCCGGCGACGGCGGACTTGAAGGCGGCGCCGGCGGTGAAACGCGGCACGGTGGTCGCGGCAATCTTCAGCTTCTCGCCGGTCTTGGGATTGACGCCGGTGCGGGCGGCGCGCTTGGCGGACTTGAACGTGCCGAAGCCAACCAGGGTAACGGTATCGCCCTTGGCAACGGCCTTGACCACGGCGCCGATCATGGAGGAGAGTGCCTTTTCGGCGGCCGCCTTGCTGATGGCGGCTTCCTTGGCGGCAACTTCGATCAGTTCGGACTTGTTCACGCGGGTACCTCCTTGTGGTTGATCTGTAGGAATGCTTTCTTCGGGCGTATAGCCACGGCGATTGTACTGCCTATTGTCGAGGCGGCAAGCCCCTTTTGCGCACACGTCAAATTATTTTTCTCGGTGCACCACGTTCTGATGCGGCTCGCCCGGGAGTATGGTGAACGGCGGCGCGTGATGGCAGTCCGTCACGGTGTATCATTGCCCTTGAAAAACCTTGACAACAGTCAAGGTTTTTGACGGCCCGTACGGGGAAAGTATTGTCTTGGCGCGCATGTGTGCCGCTTTTTTCTTGTCCTATATAGGGGGATGTATGAAGAGATCGTACTGGATTGCCAGCGCCCTGACCGCGGCAGCACTGCCGCTGTCCATCGCACAGGCATTTGCTCAGGAAGCCGCGCCGACGATGACGCCGGAAGAGAAGGCCATTGGCAAGAAGATTTACTTCGAGCGCTGCGCGGGTTGTCACGGCGTGTTGCGCAAGGGCGCCACCGGCAAGAACCTGGAGCCGGCTTGGTCGAAGAAGGACAAGGATGGCAAGGAGACGTCGGGCGGCACGCTGAAGCTTGGCACCGACCGTCTGCAGAAGATCATTGCCCTCGGCACCGAAGGCGGCATGGTCAACTACGACGACATCCTGAGCAAGGAAGAAATCAACATCATGGCGCGTTACATCCAGAACACGCCGGATGTGCCGCCGGAATTCTCCCTCAAGGACATGAAGGACTCTTGGAAGCTCGTGATTCCGGTCAAGGATCGCCCGACCAAACAAATGAGCAAGATCAACCTGAACAACGTCTTCGCCACCACATTGCGTGACACCGGCGAACTGGCGCTGATCGATGGTGACACCAAGGAAATTTGGGCCATCCTCAAGACAGGCTACGCGGTGCATATCTCCCGTCTGTCGGCATCCGGCCGTTATGTTTACACGGTTGGCCGGGATGGTCTGGTGACCCTGATCGACCTCTGGTTCGAGAAACCCACCACGGTTGCCACGGTTAAGCTTGGTTCCGACGCGCGCTCGGTCGACACCTCCAAGTTCAAGGGCTACGAGGACAAGTATCTGGTTGGTGGTACCTACTGGCCGCCCCAGTACTCGATCATGGATGGCTTCACGCTCGAACCACTCAAGGTGGTTTCGACCCGTGGCGCGACGGTTGATGGCGAGTATCACCCCGAGCCGCGCGTCGCATCGATCGTCTCGTCGCACATCAAGCCGGAGTGGGTCATCAACGTCAAGGAAACCGGCATGATCCTGCTGGTGGACTATAGCGACCTCAACAACCTGAAGACCACCACGATCAACTCCGCCAAGTTCCTGCATGACGGCGGCTGGGATTACACCAAGCGCTACTTCCTGGTCGCGGCCAACGCCTCGCACAAGGTGGCGGCGGTCGACACCAAGACCGGCAAGCTGGCCGCCCTGGTCGACACCAAGAAGATCCCGCACCCGGGTCGCGGCGCCAACTTCATCCACCCGAAGTATGGTCCCGTCTGGGCCACCGGCCACCTTGGCGATGCCGTGATCACCCTGATTTCGACGCCGACCGACGATCCCAAGTACGCCAAGTACAAGCAGTACAACTGGAAGGTGGTCGAGGAACTGAAGACCCCGGGTGCCGGCAACCTGTTCGTCAAGACGCACCCGAAGTCCAAGCATCTGTGGGCCGACATGCCGATGAACCCCGAGCGCGAGAATGCCGAAACCAACCTCGTGTTCGATCTGAACGACCTGTCCAAGCCGCCGGTCAGAATCGACGTGGCCAAGGATTCCGGCCTGCCGCTGACCAAGGCGCTGCGCCGAGCGGTACACCAAGAGTACAGCGAGGACGGTTCCGAAGTCTGGATCTCGCTGTGGGGCGGCAAGACCGACCAGTCGGCGATCGTTGTCTATGACGACAAGACCCTGAAGGTCAAGAAGGTGATCACCGATCCGAAGATGATCACCCCGACCGGCAAGTTCAACGTCTACAACACGGTCAAAGACATCTACTAAGAAGTAAACGGGGGCGGCCAAGGCCGCCCCTTTTTTCTTGCACGAATGGGGAGTGTGATTCATGGAACCGGGCAACAGAACCGGCCTTTGGGCGGCGCTACGCAGGCCGAGCGCCAAATATTCGCTCATGACGCTGCTGGTGGGCGGCTTCATCGCCGGCATTCTCTTCTGGGGCGGCTTCAACACCGCCATGGAAGCCACCAACACGCTTGAATTCTGCGTCTCGTGCCACGAGATGCGCGACACGGTTTATCAGGAATACAAGAAGACCGTGCACTATCAGAACCGCACCGGCGTGCGCGCCATCTGTTCCGACTGCCACGTGCCGAAGGACTGGACGCACAAGATGCTGCGCAAGATCAAGGCCTCGGGCGAAGTCTGGGGCAAACTCACCGGCAGCATCGACACCATGGAAAAGTTCGAGGCCAAGCGCCTGGAACTGGCCACGCACGAGTGGGAGCGCATGAAGGCCGCGGATTCGCGCGAATGTCGGAATTGCCACAGCTTCGAGGGCATGAATCCGGCCAAGCAACAGCCGCGCGCGCAACAGCCGCACTCGAAGGCCACGGAACGCAAGCAGACTTGCATCGACTGCCACAAGGGCATCGCGCACCAGAAGCCCAAGGGCATGAAAGATGAGGACGAGGAAGAGTAAACTTCCTGCTCGCCGCTGCGTTGAATTCCGACGGATACCCGTTTAACTCAAGGAGAATTTATGTCCTCTCAGTATTTCAAGTCCACCGTGCTCGCCGCCAGTCTCGCCGCCATCGCCGGCTCGGCTTTTGCCGCCGCGCCCGCTGACTGGAGCAAGGTACCGGGGCGCACCGTCACCGTCTTTTACCCGGGCACCTCGCCGATGGAGTGGATCAACAAAGGCACCGAGCACAGCGGCGCGCGCGGCCTGCGCGAGGGTGACAGTTGCTCCGCCTGTCACGAGAAGGAACTGGCCGACATGGGCAACAAGATGGTGACCGGCCAGAAACTCGAGCCACACGTCATCAAGGGCAAGGCCGGATCGATTCCGGTCAATGTGCAGGCTGCTCACGACGGCGCCAACCTTTATCTGCGTTTCAGTTGGAAGCAACCTGCCGGCGGCGGCGAAAAGATGGACGCCGACAATCCGGTCAAGTTGGCCTTCATGCTCGCCAACGACGGCCTCATGATCAAATCGGGCAAGAAGGAAATTGACATCGCCAGTCGGGGGGGCTGCTGGGGCACGTGCCACGAGGATTCGCGCACCATGCCCGACGCCAAGGATGACAAGAAGACCAAGTATGTCGAAGGCGGCAATGTCGCGGGTGGTCGCTTCCTTGATTTGCTGCAATGGCAGAGCAAGTCGAACAAGGGCACCGACGGCCACGTCGCCGACAAGCGCGAGATGACGGGGGGCACGGCCCTGATCTCGGCTTCCGGCGAGAAGAAGGGCGACACCTGGGTGGTCACCTTCAGTCGGAAGTTTGCGGGCGGCACCGGCGACGTCGCACTGGCGGCGGGCAAGACGGTCAATTTCGGCATGGCGATCCATGACGATTTCACGCGTGGGCGCTTCCACCACGTTTCCATGGGCTATTCCCTGGGCATCGACACCAAGGCCGATATCACCGCCGTCAAGCAGTGATTCGTCGTTTCCTCCTCGCGGGGGCTGCCGGGCTGATCCTGGTGGCCCCCGTTGCTCGTGGCGTCGAGACGGTGGAAGTCAGCATCGTCGATTACCAGTTCAACCCGTCTGAACTGAAAGTCAGCCGTGGTACGACGGTGAAGTGGGTGAACAACGAGAAGCGCACGGCCCACTCCGTGCTCTTCCTCGGCCCCGATGGTTTCGAATCCGAACGTTTCTTTCCCGGCGAAACCTTCTCGTGGACTTTCGACCAACCCGGCAGCTATCCTTATCGCTGCGGTCCCCACGAGGAAATGAAGGGGCGGATCGAGGTGTCCGAGTAGGCGCGATTGATGCGAGTCAATGCAAGCCCGCCTGGCTGGTACCATTCTCCCCGCATGAGAATTGCACCATTCCTCTTTCTCGCCGTTCCGCTCGCGGCCGTTGCGGCACGGGCGAGTGAACCGACGCCGGGGCGGCAGCGGGAACTCGTGCACCTAGTGCGCCAGGACTGCGGCTCCTGCCATGGCATGCAACTGACCGGCGGGCTGGGGCTGCCGCTCACCGCCGAGGCACTGCGCGACAAACCGCTCGAAGGTCTCGAAGCGACGATTCACGGGGGCCGGCCGGGAACGGCCATGCCGCCCTGGAAGTCGATCCTCAGCGACGCCGAAATCCGCTGGATCGTCGAAAAGCTGATGACGGGGTTTCCGAAGGAATGAGAACGCTGCTGATCTTACTGCTGGCATTCTTGTCTGGCTGCGCATCGACGCCTGCGCTGCGCGGCACGGGCGACCTGGGCATCGTCATCGAACGCGCCAGCGGCCGCGTCGCCATCGTCGACACCAGCGCACACAGCATCCTTGCCCGGGTTGACGGCCTTGGCGACCTCTCGCATGCCTCGGCGGTGTTCTCGCGCGACGGCCGCTACGCCTACGTCTTCGGCCGCGACGGCGGCCTGACCAAGGTCGACCTGCTGCTCGCCAGGATCGACAGGCGCGTCATCCAGGCCGGCAACAGCATCGGCGGCGCCATCTCCCAGGACGGTCGCCTGGTCGTCGCGCAGAACTACACGCCGGGCGGCATCAAGGTGTTCGACGCCGCGACGCTGGAACTGCTCTCCGAGGTGCCCACCGGGTCCAAGGTCGTCGGCCTCGCCGACCTGGCCGGCCAGCGCTTCGGCTATGCGCTGTTCGATACCGGTGAGATCTGGCTGACCGACCTCACCGACCCGCGTCATCCGCGCACCCGGAAGTTCAAGGCGGGCCAACAGCCCTACGACGGGCTTGTCACACCCAACGGACGACACTATCTGGCCGGTCTGTTCGGCGAGGACGGCATCGCTCTGCTCGATACCTGGCAGCCGGAGGCCGGCGCGAAGAAGATTCTCGAAAACTATGGCAAGGGCGAGGAAAAGTTGCCCGTGTTCAAGATGCCGCATCTGCGCGGCTGGGCGGTCGCGGGCAACCGCGCCTATCTGCCAGCCATCGGCCGCCACGAAGTGCTGGTGGTCGACACCGCGACATGGCAGGAAGTCGGCAGAATCCCGGTGAAGGGCCAGCCGGTGTTCGTCATGGCGCGGCCCGACGGCCGCCAGGTCTGGGTGAACTTCGCCTTCCCCGACAATGGCTGGGTGCAGGTCATCGACACGCACACCGGCCAGCTGGTGCAGACGCTGCAACCGGGCAAGGCCATCCTGCACATGGAGTTCACACCGCGCAGCGAGGAGGTCTGGCTCTCGGCGCGCGACGACAACACCGTCAGCATCTACGATACCGCCAGCTTCGCGCGCAAGACCACGCTGGCGGCGGAAAGTCCCTCCGGTATTTTCTTCACATCTCGTGCCCACCGTACAGGATTCTGAGATGGACTCGCCGTATTCCCCCACCGAGTTCCGGCTGCTCAACGATTTCCAGCGTGGTTTTCCGCTGGTGGCCGAACCGTTCGCCGACATCGCTCGCCGGCTCGAATGCGCGCAGGAGGATGTGCTGAGAGCGCTGGATCACTTGCAGCAACGCGGCGCAATCAGCCGCGTCGGCGCGGTGTTCGCACCCTGGCGTGTCGGCGTCAGCACGCTGGCCGCCATCGCCGTGCCGCCGGAACGTCTCGATGAAGTCGCCGCCCGGGTCTCCGCGCACGCCGAGGTGAACCACAATTACCAGCGCGACCACCATTTCAACCTATGGTTCGTGGCCACCGCCGCGGACGAGACCGCGCTGGCCGCCGTGCTCGACGGCATCGCCGGCGAGAGCGGCCGCCAGGTCCTGTCGCTGCCCCTGGTAGAGCAGTTCCACATCGACCTCGGCTTCGATCTTTGCAATGGCATCAAGGATCGCCCCGCCGCCGGCAGCTTCGAGCGTTTGGCGCTATCCGGCGAGCAGCGGCGCCTCGTCGCCGCCCTGCAACCCGGCCTGCCGCTGGTCGAGCGGCCCTTTGCCGCCATCGGACGGCAAATCGGCATGTCGGAAGGCGACGTCATCTCGCTCATCGCCGGCTGGCAAGAGTCAGGCGTGGTGAAGCGCCTCGGCGTCGTCGTCCGCCACCACGAACTCGGTTATACCGCCAACGCCATGGTCGTCTTCGACGTGCCCGACGATGCGGTATCGGCCGTCGGCACCCGCCTTGCCCACGAGCACGGCGTCACGCTCTGCTACCGCCGCAAGCGCAATCTGCCCGAATGGCCGTACAACCTCTATTGCATGGTGCATGGCCGCTCACGCGAGGAAGTCATGCCCGTCATCGAGCGTCTGTGCCGCGTGGCGGGCCACCCCTGCGAACACCTCTTCAGCACCCGCCGCTTCAAGCAGCAGGGCGCGCGCTACTTCGATGGCCGGTGAACGGCCGGCGGTCGCGATCGACACCCTGGACGAGTGCGACCGCCGCATCATCAATGCCCTGCAAGGGGATTTCCCGCTTTCCGACGAACCCTACCGCGAGGCCGCGGAATCGCTCGGCTTGAGCGAGACGGAGTTGCTCGCGCGCCTGAAGCGCATGCTCGACGAGCGCGTCCTCACGCGCTTCGGCCCGATGTTCCAGATCGAGCGCATGGGCGGCCGCTTCGTGCTGGCGGCCATGCAGGTGCCGGAAGCGGACTTCAACCGCGTCGCGGACCTCGTCAACAGCTTTCCCGAAGTCGCCCACAACTACCGGCGCGAGCACGCTTTCAACATGTGGTTCGTGCTCGCCACGGAGAAACCCGAGGGCATCGCCGATGCAGTCGCCCGGATCGAAGCCGCCACAGGCATTGGCGTCGCCGCCTTCCCCAAGGAGCGCGAGTACTTCGTGGAGATGAAGCTCGATGCCTGACAGCATCGATCGACAAATCATCGTCGCCACCCAGGCCGGGCTGCCGCTGGTGTCGCGGCCCTACGACGCGCTGGCTGACCGCCTCGGCATCGGCGCCGAAGAAGTGAAAGCACGGCTGCGCGCAATGCTGGAAGCCGGCGTCGTCCGCCGCATCGGCGCCGTGCCGAATCATTATGCGCTGGGTTACACCGCCAACGGCATGAGCGTCTGGGATGTCGGCGACGACCGTATCGACGAACTCGGCGAGACGGTCGGCAAACTGTCGTTCGTCACCCACTGCTACCGGCGGCCGCGCCGGCTGCCCGACTGGCCCTACAACCTGTTCGCCATGGTGCATGGCAAGACCCGCACGGAGGTCGAGGGCGGATGTGCGATCATTCGCGAACTGCTCGGCACTGCCTGCCGGGCGGGCGATGTGCTCTACAGCACGCGCATCCTCAAGAAGACCGGCCTCAGGATCCAGGACTGAATGTTTCGCTGATGTTTCGTATATCCCAATTCATGCGCGAAATCGCCGCGCCGACGCCCGTCGGCCCGAGGAGGAATCCTCCCGGCCCGGTGGTGATCTGGAACCTGGTGCGTCGCTGCAACCTGACCTGCAAGCACTGCTACTCGATTTCCGCCGACAAGGATTTCGCCGGCGAGCTGACGACCGACGAGATCTTCCGCGTCATGGACGACCTGAAAGCATTCAAGGTGCCGGGCCTCATCCTTTCCGGCGGCGAGCCGCTCTTGCGGCCGGACATTTTCGACATCGCGAACCGCTCGAAGGCCCTGAGCTTCTTCACTGCCCTGTCGTCGAACGGTACGCTGATCGACGAGGCGATGACGCGGCGTATCGCCGCGACTGACTTTGACTACGTCGGCGTCAGCCTCGACGGGCTCGAAGCGGTGCACGACCGCTTCCGCCGCAAGCAAGGCGCCTTCGCCGCGTCGCTCGCGGCCATCCGCCTGTGCCGCGACGCAGGCCTCAAGGTCGGTGTGCGCTTCACGCTGACACAGGATAATTTCGCCGACTTCCCCGGGCTACTCAAGCTGGTCGAGGACGAAGACATCCACCGCTTCTACTTCTCGCACCTCAACTACGCCGGGCGCGGCAACAAAAACCGCAAGGACGACGCGCATCACCAGATGACGCGCCAGGCGATGGACCTGCTGTTCGACACCTGTTGGGACCACCAGCAGCGCGGGCAGGAGCGTGAATTCACCACCGGCAACAACGACGCCGACGGCGTCTATCTCCTCCACTGGCTGCGCCGCCGGTTTCCGGAGAAGGCAGATCACATTCGGGCGAAGCTCGAACAATGGGGCGGCAACGCCTCGGGCGTCAACGTCGCCAACATCGACAACCTCGGCAATGTGCATCCGGACACCATGTGGTGGCATCACACGCTCGGCAACGTGCGCGAACGGCCATTCTCGGCGATCTGGCCCGACGTAAACGACCCGCTGATGGCCGGCTTGAAGCAGACGCCACGGGCTGTCAAAGGGCGCTGCGCCACCTGCGCCCACTTGACCATCTGCAACGGCAACACCCGCGTGCGCGCCCAGCAGCTGACCGGCGATGCCTGGGCCGAGGACCCCGGCTGCTATCTCACCGACGAAGAAATCTCATGAAACTCCTGCTCGCATCCTGCCTGGCACTGCTTGCCAACGGCGTCCACTCCACCGAACCCGCGAAGCGCTATCAGGAGCACTGCGCCGTCTGCCACGGCCCCGACCGCCTGGGCATCACCGGCCCCGCGCTGCTGCCGGAGAGCCTGGCCCGCCTGCGCAAGCCCGAGGCCATCAAGACCATTGCCGAGGGCCGCGCCGCAACGCAGATGCTGCCCTTCGCCGACAAGCTGAACAAGGACGAAATCGTCGCTCTGGCAGACTGGATCTACACACCGGTCGTGCCGGCGCCAAGCTGGAGCGAGAGCGACATCCGCGCGTCGCGCGTGGTCACGAATGCGCCCGGCAGCCTGCCGGCCAAGCTGACAGCCGTGTTCAAGGGCGTGGACATGATGAACCTGTTCCTGGTGGTCGAGGTCGGCGATCACCATGTCACGGTGCTCGACGGCGACAAGCTGGAACCGCTGCATCGCTTCCCCAGCCGCTACGCGCTGCACGGTGGGCCGAAGTTCACCGAGGATGGCCGCTACGTGTTCTTCGCCTCGCGCGATGGCTGGATCACCAAGTACGACATCTGGAACCTCGCGGTGGTCGCCGAAATCCGCGCCGGCATCAATACGCGCAACGTCGCCGTTTCGCCCGATGGCAAGGTCGTCGCCGTCGCCAACTACCTGCCGCACACGCTGGTGCTGCTGGATGGCGAACTCAATCTCCTCAAGGTCCATCCGGTCAGGGACATGACGGGTAAGGAAAGCTCGCGCGTCTCCGCCGTTTACGACGCCACACCGCGCAAGAGCTTCGTCGCCGCGCTGAAGGATGTTCCGGAAATCTGGGAAATCAGCTACGACCCCAAGGCCGAGGACATTCCCGCCGGACTCATCCATGACTTCCAGTACAAGGAAGGCAGCTTCCTGCCCGGCTACCTCAATCCCCGGCGGACCAAACTGACCGAACCGCTCGACGACTTTTTCTTCACCCAGAACTATGCCGAAGTGATGGGTGCCAGTCGGGACGCCGGCAAGGGACAGGTGGTCAATCTCGACGTACGCAGGAAGATCGCCGATCTCTCCTTGCCCGGCATGCCTCATCTCGGCTCCGGAATCACCTGGGAATGGCAGGGCAAGCCGGTCATGGCCTCGCCCAACCTCAAGGAGGGCGTGATCAGCGTCATCGACATGAAGGACTGGCGGGTCGTCAAGACCATTCCGACGCTGGGCCCGGGCTTCTTCATGCGCAGCCACGAGAATACGCCCTACGCCTGGACGGATTCCATGATGAGCAAGGGCAAGGACACCCTGCAGGTTATCGACAAGCGCAGCCTTGAAAAGGTCGCCGAAGTGAAAGTCAGTCCTGGCAGGACGCTGGCGCATATCGAGTTCACCCGCGACGGCAAGTATGCCCTGGCCAGCCTATGGGAACGCAAGGACGATGGTGGCGCGCTGGTCGTCCTGGACGCCGCGACCTTCAAGGAAGTCAAGCGCATCCCGATGGACAAGCCGGTCGGAAAGTACAACCTGTTCAACAAGATCACCCGCTCCGCCGGCACATCCCATTAGTTTGCCAACTTTTGACGCCCGTCAAGGATATTCAGGCCTCCACGGCGACAATGCGTCAAATTGTCGCAGCGGCGCTTGGTCGCATCATGCGTTCTGTGGCGATGGGAGGACCGGCGACGCCAGCATCGCCGCCGGGTTACTGACCTGACAGGAGTTGAACCATGAAATGTGTAGCCAAGCGTACCCTTCCGCTCGTGATGGCGGCGGGGCTGGGTCTTGGAGCGACGGCAAGCTGGGGCGCCGAATCGCTGCAGGACGTGATGAAACGGCGGAATCTTTCGCAGCAGGATCTGCTGGCGGCGGCCAAGACCTACGTACCCACCGGCAAGCGCGACGAGTTCGTGGTGTTCAGCTCGGGTGGCCAGTCCGGTCAGATCATCGTCTATAGCATCCCCTCGATGCGCATCCTGAAGTACATCGGTGTATTCACGCCGGAACCGTGGCAGGGCTATGGTTTCGACGAAAACTCCAAGGCCGTGCTCAAGCAGGGCGCCATCGATGGCAAGGACATCACCTGGGGCGACACCCACCACCCGGCAATCTCCGAAACGCAGGGCAAGTACGATGGTCAGTTCCTGTTCATCAACGACAAGGCCAATCCGCGTATTGCCGTCATCGATTTGCGCGATTTTGAAACCAAGCAAATTGTCGTAAACCCCGTGTTCAAGAGCGAACACGGCGGCGCCTTCGTCACCGAAAACACCGAGTACATCGTCGAGGCTGCCCAGTATCCGGCGCCGCTGGAGAACAGGAAGTTCTTCCCGCTCGAGGACATGAACGAGAAGTATCGTGGCGGCATCACCTACTGGAAGTTCGACCGCAAGGAAGGCCGTATCGTCGCCAAGGACTCCTTCACCATCGAGGCGCCCCCTTACTGGCAGGATTTGTCGGACGCCGGCAAGGGGCCGTCGCGTGACTGGGCGTTCACCAACAGCTTCTGCGCCGAGCGCTATGTGGGTGGCATCGAGAAGGGCCGTCCGCCGTATGAAGCCGGCTGTTCCGCCAAGGACACCGACTATCTGCATGTGATGAACTGGAAGAAGGCTGCCGAACTGGTCGCCGCCGGCAAGGCGAAGAAGATCAACGGCCACAACGTGCTGCCGCTGGAAGTCTCGGTCAAGGAAGGCGTCCTGTTCCTGGTCCCCGAGCCGAAGAGCCCGCACGGTGTCGACGTGTCGCCCGACGGCAAGTACATCATCGTCGGCGGCAAGCTGGACACCCACGCTTCCGTGTATAGCTTCGACAAGATCATGGCCGCCATCCAGGCCGGCAAGTTCGAGTCCAAGGATCCGTATGGCATCCCGGTGATCGGCATGAAGGAAGCGCTGCACACCCAGGTGCAACTCGGTCTCGGCCCCCTGCACAACCAGTACGACTCCAAGAAGTGCGTGGTCTATACGTCCATGTACGTGGATTCCCAGGTCGCCAAGTGGGACTACTGCGAAGGCAAGGTGCTCGACAAGATCAGCGTGCATTACAACATCGGTCACCTGATGACCATGGAAGGCGACTCAGCCGATCCGAAGGGCCGCTATCTGGTGGCGCTGAACAAGCTGGCCATCGACCGCTTCGTGCCGGTCGGTCCGCTGCATCCGCAGAACCACCAGCTGATCGACATCACCAACGACAAGATGCAGCTCCTCTACGACATGCCCTTGCCGCTGGGCGAGCCGCACTATGCCGTCGCCATCGATGCCACCAAGCTGAAGCCGGGCGTCCGCTACAAGGTCGGCACCGACTCCCGCACCGACAAGCCCCACCCGGGCGCGGTTCGTGCCGGCGAGGAGAAGGTCGTCAAGAAGGGCAACAAGATCGAGGTATTCGGTACCCTGATCCGTTCGCACATCACGCCTGAAACCATCGAGGCCGATGTCGGCGACGAAGTTACCATCCACCTGACCAACCTCGAACGCGCCCAGGACGAGACCCACGGCTTCACCGTGTCGACCTACAACGTGCATGCCTCGGTCGAACCGGGCAAGACCGTGACGGTCAAGTTCAAGGCGGACAAGGAAGGGGTCTATCCTTACTATTGCACGGAGTTCTGCTCCGCCTTGCACCTGGAGATGATGGGCTACCTGTTGGTCAAGCCCAAGGGCTGGAAGCCGACCAAGACCGGTCTCGCTGCGCAGGGCTACACGGAAGCCGACTACAAGGCTACCGTGAAGAAGGTGGCTGAGACCCAGGCCGTCATCGACTCCGTCGTCGGCTACATCACGTCCGTCAATTACAAGGACTTCCCGGATGTGGTCGCCATGGTCGAGGACGCCACCGATCAGCTCGGCAAGATGAAGGACGCCAAGGCCAAGCATGAAGCCGCCGCTGGCAAGAAGGACTGGGAGCAGGCCAACCTCTGGGCCGAGCAGGTCTTCCAGTACCAGGTCAAGGCCGCCGACCTCGGCTTGCGCGCCAAGACCTATCTCGAGCAGAACGGTGCCAAGAAGATCAAGTAGTTTGATCTGATTCAAGGAAGTACCAAGGGGGGAGCGCTATGCTCCCCCCGTTTTCTTTCCAGAAAGGAATGACCATGAAGAAAGTGCTGTTGATCGCGGCTGCCCTCGGCGTCTCGACCCCCGCCCTTGCGCTCGACGGCGCGAAGCTGTATCAGGACAAGACTTGTTGGTCCTGCCACGGCAAGGACGCCAAGACGCCGCTGAAAGGCATGCCCTATCCCAAGCTTGCCGGCCAGAATGCCTCGTATGCCGAAGCGCAGATGAAGGACATCAAGAGCGGAGCACGCAACAATGGCCAGTCGGCGGCGATGAAGGGTGTCATGGGCCTCGTCAGCGACGAGGAAATCAAGGCCATCGCCGAGTACCTGAGCAAGCTGAAGTAGGCAACAGGCAATTCGAGTTGAGGAATATCAATGACTGCTGATATTCCTCGACAGTAGACTTGCCCATCCCCAAACCGAAGAGGACAACGATATGAGAAAGACTCTGGCGCTTGCCGTCGCCGCACTTCTGCCAACCATAGCCTTCGCCGGACCGCCCGCCCCGCACGCCGCCGGTATCGAGTCCAAGGATTACCAGTGGGCGAAGATGGAAGGCGAGCTCAAGGACGCGCTCGCCAAGAAGGGTGACGTCAAACGAGGCAAGGAAACCTACGAGATCTGCGGCGCCTGCCATTTGCCTTCCGGTGCTGGTCGCTCCGACGGCACCTTCCCGCAGCTGGCTGGCCAGCACACCACCGTGCTAATCAAGCAGATGGCAGACATCCGCATGGGCCTGCGCGACAATCCGACCATGTACCCGTTCGCCAAGGAAATGACTGATCCGCAAGACTTGGCCGATACCTCTGCCTATATTGAGAGCCTGTGTATCCCGGTCGACCACGGTAAGTACGAGGGTCCTGACGCCGCCAAACAGATCGGCGCCGGAAAAGAACTCTACGAGAAGCAGTGCAAGGAGTGTCATGGCGTCAACGGCGAAGGCGTGAAGGAAAAGTTCTATCCCGTCATCGCCGGCCAGCACTACAAGTACCTGCTGCGCCAGATGACCGAGATCCGCGATGGCCATCGCCGCAACGCCAATCCCGACATGGTGAAGGTGATCAAACCCTACACCAACGACCAGCTCGTGGCCATCTCGGCCTACCAGTCCAGCCTGTCGATGCCCGGATCAATGTGCAAGGCCGGCCCGGCAAAGGGCGGCAAGAAGAAGTAAGGTCCTGATCGGAACGGGCGCCGCCGCCCACCTCTCGGCGGTGCCCGATTCGCCCGGAAACCCGCAAGGGCGACGGGCGCCCCTTCACGAACAGAGAATCGCCATGCAAGCCAGCAACAAGACCGTCACCGGCCTGACCCTGATCGCCCTCGTCGCCATGATCGCGGCCTATTTTTCGCCGATCTGGTGGGTATCGCTGACGGCGCCCAATTACCCCAAGGATGCCTTCCCGGACGGTATTCGCATCCATTTCCATTTCGACGGCGTCTACAACGGCTGCAAGGCGGCCGGCAAGGGCAGCCGCATGGCCGACGAAATTATCCAGAAGGATCTCGAAGGTAGCGAGGAGCGGTACAACCCGATTCTCGACAAGCAGAACAAACTCGACAAGGACGCCGAAGGCTTGGATTGCGTCCACGAGATGAACACCATCAACCATTACGTCGGCATGTTCCCCATCGCCACCGGCGCGCCCGTGGAAAAGCCCTTGGCCAAGTTTTTCTTCGGCTTCTTCACCGTGATGCTGCTGGCCTTCGTCGTCACCCAGAGGAAGCTTAGACTCGCCATCCTGACCGTCGGCTTCGCCGCCGTTGCCGCATGGGCGATCGTGGACCAGTTTGTCCTCGGTCATCTCGCCAGCCATGTGAAGGCATACATCGAGGAAGCGGGGACGTTCTTCAAGGAGCCGGATAAGATCAAGGCGTGGGGCGACAACGTCACTCTGGTCAGCCAGATCGTCATTGCCGGCCTGGTCGTTGCGATGGTTATCGTGCTGATCGGCGTGTGGAAGTTCCGCTCTTTCGAACTACTGCTGGCTCTGGTGCCTGGCTTGCTGCCGGTGTTCTTCGTCATCGAATACTCGGCCTGGCTCTGGTTCTTCGGCCACAACCTTCACCCTTGGGGCGCCTTCACGGTCAAGCCGTTCATGCCGACGGTATTCGGCGAGGGCAAGGTCGCGCAGTTCTCAACCTTCTCCTACCCCTACTGGGGCTATGGTCTGCTCCTGGTGGTGTTTGCCTGCCTGATGCTGGCGCTGCTACTGCGCCGTAAACAACTGCGGGAAAATCCCGGCTCCTGAAGGGAGCTAAGTCGTGACGCCCAGGAATCTGCTGGCCGGTCTCACCGTATTCGCCGTCGCCATGACGGCGGCGGCCGCTCTGAATGTCAGTTCCAGCGGCGTCATCGGCGGCGATGACGAGACCGAGAAGGGCCAGGGCGCCAATCTCGCCAGCAGCCATGGTGGTGTGCGGGCGGATGTTGACAGGCCCAAGCCGGTGATTCTTCTGTACGAACGCGACAAGCGCATTCACGGTCTCAAGCCGCTGCAGGAACTGGTCGACAAGGCACCCGCCGGCTCGGTGCTGAAACCGCCGCCTGGCACCTACTCCGGGCCCGTTGTCGTGAAAAAGCCGCTGACCATCGACGGCGGCGGCCAGGTCACCATCGACGCCGGCGACCGCGGCACGGTCTTCTCGCTTGAAGCGGACGGCGCCACGCTACGCGGATTGCGGCTGACGGGCTCTGGCGGGTCGCACGACACCGACGATTCCTGCCTGGACGTGCGCGGCAACCGCAACATCATCGAGGATCTGACCATCGACAACTGCCTGTTCGGCATCGATCTCAAGCAATCCAACGACAACGTCGTGCGGGGCAATCGCATCAGTTCGAAGCCTTATGATCTCGGCGTGCGCGGCGACGCCTTGCGCCTCTGGTACAGCTACCGCAATCGCATTGAGAACAATCAGATCACGGATGCCCGGGACATGGTGGCGTGGTACTCCAGCAACAATGTGTTCCGCGGCAACGTCGGCCGTCGCAGCCGCTACTCACTCCACTTCATGTTCGCCAATGATAACGAGGTCATCGACAACCGTTTCTATGACAATACCGTGGGCATTTATCTGATGTACACGGAGCGCACCAACCTGCGCAACAACATCGTGTCCCACGCCAACGGCGCCGCCGGCATGGCCGTCGGCTTCAAGGAATCGAGCGACGCCATCATCGAAGGCAACGAGTTCATCTACTGCGCGGTGGGCGTTGGCTCCGATCTTTCGCCCTTCCAGCCCAACACGACCATACGGTTCCGCAACAACCGCTTCTCCTACAACGGCATTGCCGTCCACTTCACCAGTGAACTCGGCGGCAACGACTTCCGGAACAACGTCTTCGAAGGCAACCTGACCGACGTCGCCCAGTCGGGTCGGGGCAAGGAGGGGCTCAATCGCTGGCGCGACAACTACTGGGACAATTATCAGGGGTTCGACCGCGACCGCGACGGTATCGGCGACACCGCGCACCGTTACTACGCCTATGCCGATCGGCTGTGGATCGAGATGCCGACCGCCCGTTTTTTCAAGACTGCCCCGGTGATGGAGCTGCTCGATTTTCTCGAGCGACTGGCGCCGTTCTCGACACCCGAACTCCAACTCGAGGACGACCGGCCGCGGTTCATCAAGCCTGACAGGATCGCATCATGAGCGCAGTCGACAACACGCCAGGTTCGGGCGGCAAATCAACGGGCAACAAGCCGCCGCTGTCCAAGGAACGTCAGCAGCAGGCGCGTCGCCGTGTGCTGCGGACCATCCTGCTCACCGGTGGCGTCATGGGCGCGGCACTTTCGGGATACCTGCCGCTCGCGTATGGCCAGAAGAAGCGTCTGCGTCCCCCCGGCGCGCTCGATGAAAAGGACTTTCTCGCCTCGTGCATCAAATGCGGTCAGTGCGTCCAGGTCTGCCCGGTGCAGGCGATCAAGCTCGCCGATCTGGTCGACGGTTTCGGGGTTGGCACACCCTACATCGACGCCCGCGAGCAAGCCTGCGATTTTTCCTGCGACGCCGTGCAATGCATTCTCGCCTGCCCCACCGGGTCACTGACGTACCACAAGCCGGAATTCCTGCCCGTACGTCACGGCGCAGCGCTAGCCGCCAAACCGATTCTGCTCGCCAAGGAAACGGACGCGGAGCCGACCCTCAACCTCAAGGAACGGATCGGTGTCGCGCGCCTGACCAGACCCGAGTCATGCCTGGCCATTCAAGGCAAGGGGTTCAAGGGCCAAGTACAGGGCCCCGACTTCGAAGGCCGCATGCGCTACATGAGCGTCGACCGCTGGAAGCCGATCAAGATCGCAGATCACCCCTATGATGTCGCCGAGTGCGACCTGTGCGCGCGCGAGTGCCCGATCAAGGGGGCCATCAGTATCGAAACGGTGTTCGCTCCCGATGGCAGCCAGCGTAAGTCGCCGGTCGTGCATGAACCCTGTGTCGGCTGCGGCGTCTGCGAAATGATCTGCCCGGTCGAGCCCACCGCCATCGAAATCGTTCCCCGCGAGGTTTGGAGATCATGAACGACATCATGAAGCGCCGCTTTCGCGATCAGATCCTGGTCATGTTCGGGCGGGAACCGACCAAACCAGCCGCCATTTCCCCCAAGGCGCAGGAAATCCACCTCTACAAGAAAGGCAACCGCGATTTCATCGCCGAGAAGCTGCATGCCCGCGCCCACGCCAACCCCAGCCACAAGTGGCGCAACCGGCGCTGGATAACCCTGATACTGGCCAATCTGCTGTTCGTCGTTTCCTTCTACTTCGACATCCAACTGCTCGAGGGCGCGCTCACCGCCTCGCGCTTCGTCGGATTCCACCTGATCGACCTGAATTCGGCGCTGCAAGTGATGCTGGCGCACAAGCACATCATCAACAACCTGATCATCGGTACCGGCACGGTGCTGATTCTCTGGCTGCTGCTGGGTGGCCGCACCTTCTGCTCGTGGATATGCCCATATCATCTCCTGGCGGAATGGGCCGAGAAGTTGCATGTTTATCTGGTGAAGAAGAAGCTGGTCACCGACCAGACCATCGACCGCCGCCTGCGTACCATTTCATGGTTGTTCTTTTCGCTGCTGGCCGTGGCGACCGGCTACACGGTGTTCGAGGCGATTTCCCCCACCGGCATACTTTCGCGTGCATTGATCTATGGCGCGGGCGTGGCGCTACTCTGGGTGTTGGCGCTGCTGGTGTTCGAAGTCTTCTTTTCCCGCCGTGCCTGGTGTCGCTACGCCTGCCCGATCGGCCTCACTTACGGCGTGGTCGGCATTCTGTCGCCGGTTCGCATCAAGTACACCCTCTCCGACTGCTTCCACGAGGGCGATTGCCGCAAGGTCTGCCTGGTACCGCACGTGCTCGACACGGTGATCAAGGGTCGCGCCATCGATACCGAGGTTCCGATTGGACCCGACTGCACACGTTGCGGCCTGTGCGTCGACACCTGTCCGACGGGTTCCCTGAAGTTCGACATCAAAGGCCTGTCAAAGCTCCTCTGAAGCCCCCGGGCCAGGCAAACTGCCCTGGATCAAGGGCGATAGCCGGACAGCACAGTTACAATTCGTCCCACCATGATACGTTTCGACTCCGTCGCCAAGGCCTTCAAGCGCGTGCGCGTCCTGGATGGCATCAACCTCGAGATCGGCCTGGGCGAACGAGTCGCCCTGATTGGCTCCAACGGCGCCGGCAAGACGACGCTGATCCGTTGCCTGCTCGGCGAATACACCCATGACGGATCGGTCACCATCGAGGGGCGTTCGCCCCGACGCGAACGCACGACGGTGCTCGGTGACATCGGTTTTGTGCCGCAACTGCCGCCGCCGCTGAAGATGCCGGTCGGCCAGTTGATCGGTTTCGCCGCCGCCGTCTGCGGCACCGATCCCAAGCGCATCATCGATCTCGCCGGCCGTCTCGGCCTCGACAGCGCGCCGGTCATGGACCGTCAGTTCGTCCGCCTGTCCGGCGGCATGAAGCAAAAGCTGCTGATCGCCATGGCGCTGGGTCGCTCGGCGCGCGTGCTGGTGATGGATGAACCGGCCGCCAACCTAGATCCGGAGGCACGCAAGATGTTCTTCGAATTGCTCGCCGAGCGCGCCGAAAGCGCCACCATGCTGATCTCGAGTCACCGTCTCAACGAAGTGTCGTCGCTGGTCAATCGCGTCATCGAACTCGACATGGGCAAGGTGGTGCTCGACGATCGCGTCGCCGACGACATGTCGCTTGCCGGACTGCTGGCCTGCCGCATCTCCGTCAAGCGGCCGGAACCCGCGTTCGCCAAGGCTCTCGGCAGCTGGAATTTCGCGGATCTCGGCGATGGCCTGGAATGGCAGGGCACGGTGGCCGGGCCCGACCGACTGCGCTTCCTCGGCATGACGTCGCGCTACGTGGCGCTGATCAGCAACATCTCGATGACCGAAATCGGCCACTGATGGACCGCCGTCGCTTCCTCGCGTCGGGCATCGCCGCGACACCCCTGGCGGTAGCGCTATCCAGCCTGGGCGCCTGCGGCAAGGACGATCGCTGGCCGGAAGGCATGCAGCCGATCAAGTGGGACCGCGATACCTGCGTCGTCTGCAACATGGTCATTTCCGATCGCCGCTTCGCGGGCCAGTTGCGCGGTGGCCCGAAGAAAACGGTATTCAAGTTCGACGACCCAGGCTGCGTCGCTCTATGGCTCAACGACAAGGCACGCGATTATCCGTGGATGGATGAGCCGGCCACCCGGCTCTGGATCGCCGATGTCACTGTCGGCGGCAATGATGTCGTCTGGCTCGACGGACGCAAGGCGCACTACGTGAACAGGACTTCGCCCATGGGTTTCAATTTCGGCGCCGTCGCCCAGCCCCAGCCCGGTTCGATCGATTTTGCGACCATGCGCGAACACGTGGTGGTCAAGTTCAAGAAGGGACGCGCATGAAGCAACTCTGGCTCACGGCCAAGCTCGATATCGTCGAGTCCCTGCGCGCGCGCTGGTTTCTGATCTATTCGCTAGTGTTCGGCGGCATCGTCGCCATGCTATTCCTGTTCGGACTCACCGAATCGCGGGTGCTCGGTTTCATCGGTCTTTCGCGGCTGCTGGTCACCTACATCCAGCTGACCATGGCCATCCTGCCGATTTTCGTTCTGATCACCACCGTTCGCTCCGTGGCGGGCGATCGGGAAGCCGGCGTTTTCGAGTACCTGCTGTCGCTGCCGGTGTCGCTGGCGGCCTGGTTCTGGGGCAAGATCGTCGGCCGCTATCTGGTCATTTTTCTGCCGGTGTTCGCCGCCATGGTGGCGGCGGTGCTGATTGCGCTGGTGCGCGGCATCGAGGTGCCCTGGAACATCTTCGGCTATTACACGGCGCTGCTGGCGGCGATGGCAGCATGCTTCCTCGGCTTCGGCATGCTGATCTCGGCGGTGGCGCGCAGCACCGACATGGCCCAGGGTGCGGCCTTTCTGGTCTGGCTGACCCTGCTGCTGTTCCTCGACCTGATCCTGCTTGGCGTAATGATCCAGGAGAAAATCCGCCCCGAGGTCGCGGTCGGTATCGCCCTGGTCAACCCACTGCAGGTGTTCCGCACCGCCGCGCTCGCGCTGTTCGATCCGCAACTGATCGTACTCGGGCCATCGGCCTACGTCATTCTCGACACCTTCGGTGCGGCCGGTTACATGGCGTTCGCGGTCACCTATCCGACCCTGCTCGGCTTCGCCGCCGCCGGACTGGGCTATTGGTTATTCCGGCGCGGAGACCTGCCTTGACCCGGCTGGCCGCCGGCCTGCTGCTGGTGCTGGCATCCACTTGCGGCGCGCAGGAGGCCCGAGTCGATCCCCTCTGGGCGGCGACACTGACCGGTCTCGACGACAAGCCGGTGGCGATGGATCGGTTCCGTGGCCGGCCCTTGGCCGTGAATTTCTGGGCGCGCTGGTGCACGCCGTGCCGCGACGAAATTCCCGATTTCGTCCGTGCGCGTGCCAAGTACAAGACCAAGGGCATGGAAGTCGTCGGCATCGCCATCGAGGACAAAACCGGCCCGGTCGCGGAGTTCGCCAAGGCCTACGAGATGACCTATCCGGTCGTACTCGCCGGCGACCAGGGCATCGCGCTCATGCAGGCCATGGGTAACAAGCGCGCCGGCCTGCCGTTCACCGTGATCGTTGATCGTCAGGGCAAAGTCGTGGCGAGCAAGCTCGGGCCGATGAAGATGCCCGAAATCGAGGCGGCTTTCGAAGCCGCGACCCGATAAGTCGAGGATATACCAATGCCGCAGCCGCTGGAACCAACACTTGCCTCCCTGCCCAGCCCGGTCTTGCGCTATTTCGCCGCGACCCGGCCGGCATTTCTTTCCGTCACGTTCGTCGGCGTCCTGCTCGGCCTGGCCAGTGCCGCCGCTTCGGGAGCTCACCTTGATCCGGCGACCGCCACCCTGACCATGTTTTTCGCCCTGGTTGCCCACGCCGGCGCCAACGTGGTGAATGATTACTACGATTCCCTCTCGGGTTGCGACGCCGTCAACACCGGTCGGGTATTTCCCTTCACCGGCGGCAGCCGCTTCATCCAGAACGGCGTGTTGTCGCAGCATACCGTCGGCCGCTACGGTTACAGCCTGCTCGCCGCCGTCATCCCGGCTGGCCTGTGGCTCACCTTTGTCAGCGCTCCTGGCCTAATCGGAATTGGCCTGGCCGGCCTGCTGGTTGGCTGGGCTTACTCGGCACCACCATTCAAGCTGCAAAGTCGTGGTCTCGGCGAATTCGGCATCACGGCCGGCTGGCTGCTGGTGGTGGTCGGCACCGACTTCGTGCAGCGTCACGGCTTCGACTTCGCACCCGTTGCCGCCGGCCTTGGTTTCGCCCTGCTGGTCGCCAATGTGCTCTACATCAACCAGTTTCCAGATGTCG
This sequence comes from Rhodocyclaceae bacterium, assembly GCA_016704145.1. GTDB lineage: Bacteria > Pseudomonadota > Gammaproteobacteria > Burkholderiales > Rhodocyclaceae > Fen-999. Next base: position 134,258 of record JADJAS010000007.1, read on the forward strand.
CCGCCGACGCGCAGGCCGAGAAGCGCACCGCCGTCGTTCGCCTCGGCGTCTACCGTGCCCGATGGGGCTATGCCCTGATCGTCGCCTTGGCATACGGATGGCTACTCGCCATGCTCGTGCTTGGCCATTTGCCCACGCTGGCACTGATCTCCCTGCCGCCGGCGGCCGCGAGCATCGCGGCGCAGCGCGATCTTTGGCGCCATGCCGGCGTACCATCACGCCTGACTTTCGCCATCAAGATGACCATTCTTGCAGCCTGCCTGCACGGCCTGCTCTTGGCGGGCGCGCTGATCATCACGCATTGACCGGCATTCCGCCTGTAAAATTCGCGCCGAAGCTTCCGCGCGAATTGCCATGGCCAACATCCACATCTACGACTCTACCCTGCGCGACGGCGCGCAGGCGCAAGGAATTTCCTATTCCGTCGAGGACAAGCTCAAGATCGTCGAGCGGCTCGACGCGCTGGGTGTCTCCTACATCGAAGCGGGCAATCCCGGTTCGAACCCGAAGGACCTGGAGTTCTTCGCGCGCGCCGCAAACCTCAAGCTGACCCATGCGCGCCTGATTGCTTTCGGCGCGACGCGCAAGGTCGGCACGCCCGTCGCCGAGGATGCCAATGTGCGGTCGCTGCTCAAGGCGGGCACCGCCGCCATCGCCATTTTCGGCAAGAGCTGGGACTATCAGGTGCTCGAAATCCTGCGCACCACGCTCGACGAAAACGTGGCGATGATCGCCGACACGGTGCGCTATCTGAAGCAGCAGGGCAAGGAACTGGTGTACGACGCCGAGCACTTCTTCGACGGCTACAAGGCCAACGCCGACTATGCCCTGCGCACGCTCGCCGCCGCGGCCGAGGCCGGCGCCGACAGCCTGGTGCTGTGCGACACCAACGGCGGCAGTTTCCCGGACGAAATCCACGAGATCACCCGCGTGGTCCGCGAACGCTTCCCCGGCATCGCGATCGGCATCCACTGCCACAACGACAGCGAGATGGCCGTCGCCAACTCGATCCGCGCCGTGCAAGCGGGCGCCACGCAAGTGCAAGGGACGATCAATGGTCTGGGCGAACGCTGCGGGAATGCCAACCTGTGTTCGATCATTCCCAACCTGCAACTGAAGCTCGGCCATCCGTGCATCCCCGACGGCGCCCTGCGACACCTGACTTCCGTCTCGCGCTCGGTCGCCGAAATCGCCAACATGCTGCCCAACGACAAGGCGCCCTACGTGGGCAGCCATGCCTTCGCGCACAAGGGCGGCATGCACATCGACGCCGTGGTCAAAAATCCGATCTCCTACGAGCACGTCAATCCAGAACTGGTCGGCAACAGCCGCCGCGTGCTGATGTCGGAAGTGGCCGGACGCAGCACCGTGCTGGCGCGGATCAACGCCATCGACCCGACGCTGGCAAAGGATTCGCCGGAGACCCGCCGGATCATCGACCGCCTCAAGGAACTCGAGCACGAGGGTTATCAGTTCGAGGCTGCCGAAAGCTCCTTCGAGCTGGTGGTGCGCAAGATGCTCGGCCGCCACACGCCCTTTTTCGAACTGGTCGATTTCAAGGTCATCGTCGACGAGCCTTCCATCGACGGCATCAACTCCTCGGCCATGATCAAGATCCGCGTCGATGGCCAGGAAGAAATCACAGCCGCCGAGGGCGACGGCCCGGTCAACGCGCTCGACAAGGCCGTGCGCAAGGCACTGGAGCGCTTCTATCCGGCGATCGGCGAGATCCGCCTGACCGATTACAAGGTACGGGTGCTCGATTCCGACAAGGCTTCCGCGGCCAAGGTGCGCGTGCTGATCGAAACCAGCGATCAGCACGACGACTGGACCACCATCGGCGTATCGACCGACATCATCAACGCCTCCTGGCAGGCGCTGGTGGACGCCATCGAGTACAAGCTGCTGCGCGACCGGGAAGGCCGGCGCGTCGCATAGGGCTTGCGCCGAGCCGCCCCCGGTAGTTTCTCGCGCCCATGACGCTCGGCATCACCGACCTCGCCACCTTCATTCTCGGCACGATCTTCATCGTCCTGCTGCCGGGACCGAATTCGCTCTATGTGCTTGCGGTGGCGGCGCAGCGCGGCATCGGCGCGGGTTATCGCGGTGCCTGCGGCATCTTCGTCGGCGACTTCATTCTCATGGTGCTGTCGGCAACCGGCGCCGCCTCGTTGCTGCGGACGACCCCCTGGTTGTTCATGCTGGTCAAGTCGGCGGGCGCGATCTACCTTGCTTGGATCGGCGTCGGCCTCCTGCGCGCCGCCTGGAAGACGTGGCGTCGGCGACATGAGGTGGCGTCGGAAACACCACCCCAAGGCGACCAGCGACGCCCGTTCCGCACCGCGCTGATGATCAGCCTGATGAACCCCAAGGCCATTCTCTTCTTCATCTCGTTCTTCATCCAGTTCGTCGACCCGGCCTATCCTCACCCCGAGCTGTCGTTCGCCCTGCTCGGATTGATCGTCCAGATTTGCAGCGCCGCCTACCTGTCGCTGCTGATCTTCGCCGGCGCGCGGCTGGCCGCGGGTTTTCGACGCCACCGCCGCTCCTCGGCTCTCGCCACCGGCGGCGTCGGCTGCCTGTTCCTCGGCTTCGGCGGCAAACTCGCGGGAGCATCGCTTGGCTGACCCCGCCGCACAGCATGTCTTGCTGATCGAGAGCCCGGCTGGTCGCGGTACACTACCGATCCCGGCCCCGTTCGCCGCGCCAAAGGCGCCGCGGCCCGCCGGACCGTTCAATCAAATCCATCACTGACGAGAACCGACATGACCGGGAAGACCCTTTACGACAAACTCTGGCAATCGCACGTCGTCCGCGAAGAGGCCGACGGCACCTGCCTGCTCTACATCGACCGCCACCTGGTGCATGAAGTGACCAGCCCGCAAGCCTTCGAGGGCCTGCGGCTGGCCGGGCGTCGCGCCTGGCGGTCCGACTCCATCGTCGCCAATCCCGACCACAACACACCGACCGACCATTGGGACGAAGGCATCAAGGACCCCGTGTCGCGGCTGCAAGTGGAAACGCTCGACGCCAACATCAAGGATGTCGGCGCGCTCATCTATTTCCCGTTCAAGCACGCCAACCAGGGCATCATCCATGTCATCGGCCCCGAGAACGGGGCGACGCTGCCGGGCATGACGGTGGTCTGCGGCGACAGCCACACCTCGACGCACGGCGCCTTCGGCGCGCTGGCGCACGGCATCGGCACCTCGGAGGTCGAGCACGTGCTGGCGACGCAAACGCTGGTGGCCAAGCGCTCCCGAACCATGCTGATCAAGGTGGAAGGCCAGCTCGGCGCCGGCGTCACGGCCAAGGACGTGGCGCTGGCGATCATTGGCAAGATCGGCACGGCGGGCGGCACCGGCCATGCCGTCGAGTTCGCCGGCTCGGCGGTTCGCGACCTGTCGATGGAAGGACGCATGACTTTGTGCAACATGGCCATCGAAGGCGGCGCGCGCGCCGGCCTGGTGGCGCCCGACGACAAGACCTTCGCCTATCTGGAAGGTCGGCAGTACGCGCCCAAGGGTCAGGCGTGGCAGGACGCCGTCGCCTACTGGAAGACGCTGCGATCCGACACCGACGCCAAGTTCGACGCCGTGGTCGAACTCGACGCGGCGAAGATCGAGCCGCAGGTGACCTGGGGCACTTCGCCGGAACAAGTTCTGCCGGTGGGTGCCAAGGTGCCCAACCCGGCGAAGGAGAAGGATCCGGTCAAGCGCGCGAGCATCGAGCGCGCCCTGAAATACATGGGCATCGCCGCCGACACGCCGATCGGCGAGATCAAGGTCGACAAAGTGTTCGTCGGCTCGTGCACCAACTCGCGCATCGAGGACATGCGCGCCGTCGCGGAAATCGCCCGGGGCCGCAAGAAAGCCGCCAGCGTGAAGCAGGTGCTGATCGTCCCGGGCTCCGGCCAGGTCAAGCGGCAGGCCGAAGCCGAAGGGCTCGACAAGGTCTTCATCGATGCCGGCTTCGAGTGGCGCGAACCCGGCTGCTCGATGTGCCTGGCCATGAACGCCGACCGTCTCGATCCGGGCGAGCGCTGCGCCTCCACCTCGAACCGCAACTTCGAGGGCCGCCAGGGCGCGGGCGGCCGCACCCATCTCGTCAGCCCCGCGATGGCCGCCGCCGCCGCCATCGCCGGCCACTTTGTCGATATCCGGAGCCTCTGAACATGAAACCCTTTACTTATCTCGATGGTCTGGTCTGCCCGCTCGACCGCGCCAATGTCGACACCGACGCCATCATCCCCAAGCAGTTCCTCAAGTCGATTAAGCGCTCCGGCTTCGGCCCCTTCCTGTTCGACGAATGGCGCTACAAGGACGTCGGCGAGCCGGACATGGACTGCGCGAACCGCCCGCTGAAGAAGGACTTCGTACTGAACCAACCGCGCTACCGGGGCGCGCAGATCCTGCTGGCGCGCGACAACTTCGGTTGCGGCTCCAGCCGCGAGCATGCGCCGTGGGCGATCGAAGACTACGGTTTCCGCGCCATCATCGCGCCCTCCTTCGCCGACATCTTTTTCGGCAACTGTTTCAAGAACGGCGTCCTGCCGATCGTGGCGTCGAGCGAGATCGTCGACCAGTTGTTCCGCGAAAGCGCGGCGCGGGAAGGTTACAGGCTGCGCATCGACCTGGAAACGCAGACGGTGAGGAATCCGGCGGGCGAGTGGTTTCAGTTCGACATCACGCCGCATCGCAAACACTGCCTGCTTAACGGCCTCGACGAAATCGGCCTGACGCTCCGGCACGCCGACGAGATCAAGGCTTTCGAGGCGAGGCACAAGGCGGCGCAGCCCTGGTTGTTCGCGTGACCCGGTAGTCTGGAAAGTCAGCCGTGGCGGCACGCCGCTTCAACCACGCCACCGGATTTTCTTGAAGCCTCTCTGGATCGACCGGCGTGGCGATGCGTCGTTCATGCCGGCGGCAGACGCCCGCGGTGCCGCTTCAGGGCAAGCACCGCGAAGGCGATCAGCAGCACCACGGGAATCGCGTAGAGGTTGAGCGTGTGCCAGCCGCCGCCCAGCACCAGCGCGCCGGCGGCAAGCGAGGACACGGCCTGCACGCCGAATACGGTGAAGTCGTTGCTGCCCTGTACCTTGGCGCGCTCGGCCGATGTGTAAGTTTCGGTGAGCAGCGTGGTGCCACCGATGTAAAGGAAGTTCCAGCCGACGCCGAGCAGGAACAGCGCCCACCAGAAATGCATCAAGGTCACCCCCGACAACGCCAGCCCGATGCAGGCCGCCATCAGCAGCACGCCGGCGGCGAGGATGTTGAGCACGCCAAAGCGCTTGATCAGGCTGCCGGTGACGAAGGACGGCCCGTACATGCCCAGCACATGCCACTGCAGGACGAAGGCGGCGTCGCCGAAGGGCAGGCCGCAGATGTCCATCGCCAGCGGCGTTGCCGCCATCAGCAGGTTCATGGTGCCGTAGCCCAGCGCGGCGGCCAGCACGGCGACCATGAAGGCTGGCTGGCGCGCAATCTCGGCCAGCGGCCGGCCGGAATCCTGCTGCCCGGCATCGACCATCGCGGGCACGCGCAGGCGGCTGGCGATCAGCAGCGCGACCACCGCGAATGCCGACAGCGAGGCATAGGTGGCGGCGAATTCGACCGCCCATAAGTCGCGCGTGATCTTGCCGGCCCAGGGGCCGATGAAACCGCCGACGATACCGCCGGCCAGGGTCCACGAGATCGCCTTCGACTTCCAGTCGGTGGGCGCCATGTCGGCGGCGGCAAAGCGGTATTGCTGGCCGAAGGCGTTGTAGCTGCCCGCGCATAGCGTGCCGAGGCAAAGCAGCCAGAAGCTGTTGATCGCCACTGCCGTGGCACAGGTGATGCCGCCCAGTATGCCGAGCAGGGCGCCGGCGATGAAGCCGGCGCGGCGGCCGTGGCGCTTCATGAACCAGGACGCCGGCAAGGCCATCAGCGCCGTACCAATCACGTAGCCGGTGACGGTCAAGGTGGCCAGCGTCGGCGTCGGCGCCAGCTTGGCTCCGGCCAGGCCGTTGACGGCGATCAGGGTGACGCCATTGCACAACAGCAGGGCCTGGCAGCCGGCCAGCAGGCCGATGTTGCGCTTGATCCGGGCAGTGACGGCTTCGCTCATCGCGGACGCTTCAGGTGTCGGTGCCGGTACGACGAGGCGCCGGGCTCGGGCATGCTTCTCGTCCTCGCGCTTGAGTTCGGCCTTCATGGCCTGGCGGCAAGGGACGGATGCCGCCGACGAAAAGCAAGCTGGCGCTCATGGCCGGTGGCCCTCCGCGATGATTTCACCGTCGACGTCGAGCCAGATGCTCTCGCCGTTCTTGCGCTTGTGGCCGAGGACGGCATCGCGCGCGCGGCCGCCGACATGGCGCGTGACGACATCCATCACCCAGCCGTGCACGACCACCAGCACGCGCTGGCCGCCGTGGCGGGCACCGATCTCCCGCACCGCCGCCAGCACGCGGTCGGCGAATGCGTTCATGCTTTCGCCGCCGTCGAAGCAGGCCGCCGGGTCGCGGCCGACGATCTGCCGAAGAAGCATGGGATTCTGTTCGGCTAGCCGTGCTTTCGGGACGCCCTGCTGCGCGCCGAAGTTGCGCTCCTTCAGGCCATCGTGAAGGCTGGTCGGCTGCAGCCCGAGGGCCGCGACGATGATGTCGGCGGTTTCGCTGGCGCGCACCAGCGGGCTCGCCCAGACGGCGGCGAAACCAAATGGCGCATAGCTGCCGGCGAGCTGGCGCGCCTGCTCGCGGCCGAGATCGTTGATCGGCACGTCAAGCCAGCCTTGCAGGATGCCACGGGCATTCCAGTCCGTTTCGCCATGGCGCACGACGCAAAGGCACGCCGGCATTATCGCGAACACCAGTTGCTGCCGCCGTCGTCGTTCAGGTAGCCGGCCTGGCTTTCACGCAGCGACATGGTTGATCGCACCGTGCGCCGCGAGGCGTCGAACAGCACGAAGAATCGCGCGAGTTGATTCCAATCGTCGCAGTAACGCCAGCCCCAGACCAGTTCGTCGCGCAACGAGTAATGGCTCGTCCATCCGGCCACCGGCGGACCGAGCACGCGCAACACTTCCTCGGTGTTCATGCCCGCCGTGATCTTCGCGAAGGTGGACATGACCATGACGTCTTCGATGCGCACCAGCCGCCCATCGGGCGCAATGTCGACCATGAAGGTCGCCACCCCCATCGGGCCCCGCGGGTAGGCCAACCGGCGGGAGCCATCCGGGTCGCTCCACTGCGTCGCCGGCGGCCCCATGGTGGCCAGCACCTGCTCGAGCGTGGCTTGGCCCGGCGTCAAGCCACCGCCCCGATAACCCGCGCATGCCGCGAGCGAGCCGAGGAGAACAAGTGCGAGCATTCGCCTCATGGCAAGCACTGCCGTGTTACTTGCCGCGCCTGGCCCGTTGAAGGTCCCGGGCGCTCTGATCGGCCGGCTTGAGGCCCTGGCAGTCGGCGCCAAGGTACTTCATTTGCGATTCCATCTGCATGGAATGTCGGCCATCGCGCCCGGCGGTGGTCATGTCCATCTTGCCTGCCACGGTGTCGCCGGCGAACACGCTCTCACCCTTGCCGGTCATGGTCGTGCCGTGGTCGACGCAGTCGATCTGGTAGGTCATCCTGTTACCGCTGCGACTGACATTGCTCGGCTCGCACTTGCTGTCCGCCACCACCACCGGCTGCTCGCGCTCCGCCATCTCCGCGCTGACGCAAATCCGATGAACATTCGGCGCGCTTGCCCCCTGCCTGCCCATCATCGCTTCCATCTGTTTTTTCTGGCCGGATGGCATGTTGGCCATCATCTGCTGCATTTGCGCCTGGGCCGCCGCCATCTGCGCCATCATGTCGCGGCCATCCATGACGTGCTTGATCGTCCGCATCTCCCATAATCCGGGCTTCATCGCGGTCTGCGCCGCAACCGAAGTGCTGAGCACCGCCATGGCCATCGTGAGTACCGTTACCTTGCTCATCTCGCCCCCATCATCCAGATTCGAGCGTTCCGCTCGACGACGCGAGAATATAGCAATCCGGCGGCAAATGCCTTCGCCACGCGCCGTGAATGTGGCTATCATCGTCACATTCCTTGACCGTCGGGGACCACCATGATCAGCGTCACAAGGAAAGCGGTTGCTCATCTCGTCGCGGCGGCTGGACTGCTGGCCGCAACCTCGAATGGCCAAGGCGCCGAGCTTCCGCGTGGCGACTGCCGCAAGCCGGCGGCGGCGACCGACCTGTCCGGCTGCGACCTGACCGGCGCCAAACTAGCCGGACGCAATCTGCGCGGCGCGCGCTTTGTTGGCGCCAAGCTGGAGAACGCCGATCTGCGCAAGTCATCGCTCGAGGACGCCGACTTCCGTGAAGCCAACGCCAAGTGGGCGAACTTCACGGGCGCACGCCTGAACCGGGCGAACTTCACCAAGGCCGACCTGTTTCACGCCACCTTCGACGATGCCGATATCTCCGACGCAAAGCTCAACGAGGCCTATCTGTTCGGCTCGAACTTCATCAACACCGTCGCCCGGCGCGCCAATTTCGAGGGCGCCAACCTGAAGGACATCCTGATGGAGGGCATCGATCTTTCCAGCGGCTCAATCAAGGGCTGCTATGCTTTTCGAGGCGTATTCTCGGGAGCGAAGCTGACGAGCGCCGATCTGTCGGGGGCCGATCTGACTGGTGCGGCCGGCGAAAATGTGGACTTTACCGGCGCCCGTCTTGTCGGAACCAAGCTCCTGGGTGCCACGCTGCGCCATGCCGTCTTCGCCGACGCCGACATGCACGGTGCCGACTTGGCCAACGCCGATGTTTGGAACGCCAACTTCGATCGGGCGCAGAACCGCTCCGACTCGGTGCAGGAGGCGTTAATCGAGCCTTTTGTCGTCCGCGAGCGGCGGTAATCCCTGGGTGCCGGATTCTCTCGACAACTGCCATGTCACCGCAAGCAACATGGCTGCCGTCAGGTTGTGGGCAACCGCGATCAGTAGCGGTAAGTCACCGATGACAAGCAGCAGCCCCAACGCCATTTCGATGGCCAGCAACGCCAGCAATGCGTGCGCCAGGCGTGCTGGCGAACGCCGCCAGGCAGCATGGCCGAGCATCGCGAACGCCAGCAGGGCCAAACCACGATGAAACCAGTGCAGCGCCTGGCCGGCCACGCTTGAATCCACCGCCGAGTGACTAGCGCCGATCCACGCTCCGAGCATCACCGCGGCCAACAGGACGGTGGCGCCCATCACCACCGGAAACGAACGGTGTCGCCGTGGAACAGCGTCGTGGCCCACGCTTGCCACCGTCACGATATGCCAGGAAATCGGCACCAAGAGCAGTCCACCGAGCAAGTTGACAAGATTCACGGTGGCATTGCGAGGATCATGGCTCCACGCGCCCACTGCCGCGAGCAAGAACATGAGGCCAAGCAAGACGAATACCGGCCGTGCCCAGGCAGGCCGAGGCCGCGACTTCCATGCCAGCCAGGCCAGATGGATGGTGATCAGCAGCGCCAAGGTAGCCGCGAGACGATGAATGCCCCGAGCGATGGCTGGTGGCCGATAATCGCCGAAGAACAGTTTCCGTCCATAGCAGATCGGCCATTCCTCGCAACCGAGACCCGCGCCATGCAGCCGCAACCAAGCGGAAACCGCCAACACCGCAAGGGTCAGCCCTGCCAATATGGCGGCTTCCCGCCGGATAAAGGAATTTCCTGGCGTCACGCCAACGCTGGTGCGACGCGCAACTCGTGGTTTAGCCAGAGCAAAACACCGAACACGACCATCGAACCGCCTTGATGCGCGGCGCCCAGTGCCACCGGCACGGCCAAGAGTAATGTTGCGATGCCAAGCGCGATCTGCGCGGCAAGCGCCAGGATGAGGAGATTGGCGACCAGGCGGGCCCTGGGCGATGCGGCTGAACAGGCCTGGATTCCCCGCCAGAACCAGGGCACCAGGAACACCAGCGCCCATGCGCCAAGCCGATGATCGAATTGAACCGTTGCCATGTTGTTGAAGAAGTTGAGGTACCAGGGATCGATGATGAGAATTTCCGGTGGCACGACATGGCCATTCATCAGTGGGAACGTGTTGTATGCCTTACCGGCCCGGATACCCGCCACAAAGCCGCCGGTGACGATCATGTAGAAGACGAGGACCAGCAGCCAGAGACCCGCGCGCCGCAGGCCAGCAAGCGTCGCGTCGACAGTTTGCCGGGTCCGTTCGGCGAGCAGGCCCAACGCGACCCATACCATCGCGGCAAAAATCAGGAATGCCAAGGACAGGTGAGCCGTCAACCGATACTGACTGACTCGCGGGTCGTCTACCAGGCCGCTCTTGACCATGTACCAGCCCATGGCGCCTTGAAGCCCCCCCAGGATGAAGATGCCGACCAATTTGGGCGTCAGGGATCGATCGACCTTGCCCTTCCAAACGAAATAGAGGAACGGCAAGAGGAACACCAAGCCAATGGTGCGTCCCAACACACGATGCCAGTACTCCCACCAGAAAATCCCCTTGAACTCCTCGATGTCCATTTGATGGTTGACTTTCTGGTACTCGGGCGTTTTCTTGTACTTTTCGAAAGTTTCCTGCCACTCGACCTGATTCAGGGGCGGAAGCGTGCCGACGATCGGCTGCCATTCGACGATCGATAGTCCCGAATGCGTAAGGCGGGTAACACCGCCAACGACCAGCGTCGCGAAAACCATCAGGCTGCAAATGAACAGCCATAGGGCGATGTGGCGACGGGGGTGGGCATCCATGAGCAACGGCTTTCCGGAAAAATCCAAGGCAACTGTTTCGGCAACCAGACGATATCGCGAACCAACAAAGAGGCGGGAGAATTATATGCGACCGCTTGTCGCGGCAGACAGATGGGTTAACATGCGGCCACTTGTCGCAGGCAGGTAGTTAAGTCTGTGCTGATATTGGCGTTTCTTAACCCAGATCAATTGTCGGCATCCTGCACACCGGGTACCATCCCGGGCGTTTAAGCCGGAAAATCCGTTCCAAGCATTCTCCGGCCATTGAACAGCGATCGTCGGTGCGCGACGAGTGCTGACGTTGATTGTTAACCGATGGAGGATATTGGGTATGGCTGACAAAGAAGAAGTGCCGTTGATGCAGCGGATACTGGACAATCATTTCCTGCTGTTGGCGCTCGGTGTGGTGGTGCCCACGGTCCTTTACACGCTGTGGGGAATCATTGACATCGTCAGTATTCCCCTCGCCAAGTAACCGATCCGTCATACAGGGAGAAAGTAAATGAGCGCAATCCTGCCGCCCGCAGACCGGCTCTGGTGGAAGCAGTCCATCGACAAAACCGAGTGGATGTGGATTTTTCTGGCATTCACTTGGGCCATGATCATGTTCTTCATGATGATTTACTGGCACATCAACGGCAAGCAGAACCTTTCCAACGAGGTTTACAAGACGACGCCGGAAGCTTTTGCAGCAAAGGCGGAAAAGTTCATCGCCGCCAATACCGTCCGTACCGAAACCGAGCAGAACATCCCGGTTGTCAAAGTTCCAGAAGGTGGCGATGGCTATTTGGTCGCCAGCCTCTGGAAATGGTCGCCCATCCTGGAACTCGAGAAGGGCAAGACCTACAAGATTCATCTATCCTCGATGGATTACCAGCACGGATTTTCCTTGCAGCCGGTTAACATCAACATCCAGGTTCTGCCGGGTTATGAGCACGTCGTCAAGATGACACCGACGCAGTCCGGCACCTACGCGATCGTCTGTAACGAATATTGCGGCATCGGCCATCACACGATGCTTGGCCGCATCTATGTGAAATAAGGGGAACACACAGATGGCAACCACTTACCGTACCTGCCCGCGCACCGGGCTGCAATTCGATACCGAGGCCGAGAAGCTGATGCGCTGGAATGCCGTGGCTGGCGTTCTTGCCCTGCTGGTTGGCGGCATCATGGCGCTCGGCGTCATCCTCACTCGCTGGCCGGCGATCAAGCTGCTACCACCCGACTGGTTCTACCTGGTACTGACGGCGCATGGCGTCGACATGCTGCTGGTCTGGATCATATTCTTCGAAATGGCGGTTCTGTACTTCGCCTCGTCCACATTGTTGCGTTGCCGCCTCGCCACGCCGAAGATTGCCTGGCTTGGCTTCTGGCTGATGGCGATTGGCGCGGTGATCGGCAACTATGCGGTTCTGGCCGGTGAATCGAGCGTCATGTTCACGTCCTACGTGCCGATGCAGGCTTCCCCCTGGTTCTACCTTGGGCTGATTCTGTTCGCCGTCGGCGCATTGATTGGCTGCTTCGTGTTCCTCGGTACCTTGGTCGTGGCCAAAAAGGAAAGAACCTACGAAGGCTCGATTCCGCTGGTGACGTTCGGCGCCCTCACGGCCTGCATCATCGCCGTCTTCACCATCCTTACCGGCGCCGGCATTCTGGTCCCCACGTTGTTCTGGTCGATGGGTCTGATCAAGGAAATCGATCCGCAGCTGTATCGCATGGTCTGGTGGGGCTTGGGGCATTCGTCGCAGCAGATCAACGTCTCGGCCCATGTGTCGATCTGGTATCTGATCGCGGCGGTGGTGTTTGGCGCGAAGCCGCTGTCGGAGAAAGTCTCCCGCTTTGCTTTCTTCCTGTATATCCTCTTCCTGCAACTGGCTAGCGCCCACCACCTGCTGTCCGATCCTGGCATGAGCGCGGAGTGGAAAGTTCTCAATACTTCCTACTTCATGTATTTCGCGGTACTGGCATCGATGATCCATGGCTTCACGGTTCCCGGCGCCATCGAGGCTGCGCAGCGCAAGAAGGGCTACACCAACGGCCTGTTCGAGTGGCTGCGCAAGGCTCCCTGGGGCAACCCGATATTCTCCGGCATGTTCCTGTCCCTGGTGAACTTCGGCTTCCTCGGCGGCATTTCCGGAGTCGTGCTGGGTACCGAGCAGTTGAACATGCTGATGCACAACACCTTCTATGTGCCGGGCCACTTCCACGCAACAGTCGTTTCGGGAACTACCCTCGCCTTCATGGCCGTGACCTATCTGCTGGTTCCGACGCTGTTCAAACGCGAAATGATCTCGCCGGGGCTCTGCAAGATCCAGCCTTATCTGTTCGGCCTCAGCATGGCCGTCCTGACGCTGGTGATGATGGGTGCGGGAACACTTGGCGTCTCGCGCCGGCACTGGGACATGGCGTTCTCGGGCGCGCCGTTCCAGTACGAGTGGCCGGGCGCTGCCCACCTGATGATGAGCCTCACCGGTATCTTCGGCGTTCTGGCTATCATCGGTGGCGCGCTGTGGATCTGGCTGGTCGTCGGTTCGCTGCTGTGGGGCAAGAAGCTGGATGAAGGAAAGCTCAGCGACAAGCCGGTGCCACACGCGCCCTTGGACAGTGTCGCCGCCAGTGCCTCGCATACTGGCAGTGCCGAGCATGTCGCGGTGCCGGGTACCGTGGTCCTGGCAATGCTGCTGCTGGTTTCCTTTGTGCTCTACTACTTCGTGAACTGGAAGTACCTGTCCGAAGTGTGGGCTTTGAGTTGATGCGTGCATAATTTTCCCCGCGCCGACGTCGTTCCGGATGTGCGGCGCGGGGAGACTGCTTCAATCGGACTTGAGAATCAGGTTCGATTCAAGCAGATTGCTGATGTTCGCGACTGGAAATAGCAAAGCCCATTGCCCCCATCCCATGGAATCGACACTGCCCGACTTGTCACCCAAAACATCGTCCCGCTTGTCTCTGCGGGCCATTCTTGGGGTATTCAAGCTCCGCATCGGTGTCGTGATCACGTTCACGGCGCTTGCAGGTTTGGCGGTCGCCGACGGGCCAGGGCTGACTCCTTTGCAACTGCTGGTGCTAACGCTCGCTGTTCTGCTCTCTTCGGCAAGCGCTGGCGCCTTCAACCAGTACTACGAACATGACATTGATCCGTTGATGTCGCGTACTCGCAAGCGCGTCTTCGCCACTGGCGAGGTCGCTCACGGTCCGATCTGGCTCGTCGTGATCGTCGGGCTGATGGCCTTGTCAGTAGTGGCCGCCTGGCTGGCCCTCAATGCGTGGTCAGCCTTGTTCGTTTTCCTTGGCGCCTTCTTCTACGCCGTTGTTTACACGGTCTGGCTGAAACGGCGCACCTGGCTAAATATTGTCTTTGGCGGCTTGGCGGGCAGTTGGGCAGTTCTCGCCGGCGCTACGGCAGCGACTCCCGATGTCGGAGCATTGCCTCTGGCTCTGGCCTTCGTGTTGTTCCTCTGGACGCCCCCCCATTTCTGGAGCTTGGCGATTGCATTCCGCGAAGACTATGCTGCCGCCAAGGTACCGATGTTGCCGGTAGTCGTTGGCGACCGGCGGGCAGCCCAAACCGTCTTTGCCAGTACCGTTGCCCTTGTCGCGGCATCCTTGCTGCCAGCAATGTTCGGCTTGGGCCTGATCTATCTTGCCGGCGCGTCCATTGGTGGCATCTGGTTTATCCGCAAGGCATGGATCCTGTCGCGCAATCCGACTCGAGCAACCGCAATGAGCTGCTTCCATGCGTCGCTGGCACAATTGACGCTGGTGCTGACCGCCGCCATCATCGACGCCCGCTTCTAGGCGCAAGACAGGCCTGTCCGGTGTTTCTTCATTTTCTCCGCGTCTTGACGGTTGGGAGCCTGATTTGCTGCGGATTCTTCGCCAGTTGGTCCCATGCCAGCACCGATACCGCGCCGAAAGTCACGGCGCGCCCCTTGGGATCGGTCGTCGATACCACGCTGACCGTCCTCGACGAAAAGGCCGCGCTCGAGCGATCCCAAAATGTCATCGGCCAGCAGCTTGATGATTTTGTCCTGCTCGATCGGCAGGGGCGGCAGGTTTCGCTGTCCCAGTTCAAGGGCAAGCCGCTCCTAGTAAGTTTTATCTACACAGCCTGCTTTCAGGTCTGCCCCACCACCACGCGCAATCTCCAGAAAGCCGTCGAGGGAACCGTCGTCACCCTCGGACCAGAGCGTTTCAATATCATCAGCATTGGCTTCAACCAGCCATTCGACTCCCCCGATGCGATGAAGTCATTTTCCCGGCAATACGGAATTCATTTGCCGAACTGGGAGTTCCTGAGCCCGCCAACGGCCATGGTCGCTAAACTTACGGGCAATTTCGGCTTCAGTTATGTCGCCACCGTGGCCGGTTTCGATCACATCAATCAAGTGACGATCATCGACTCTGACGGCAAGATTGTCAGGCAAGTATATGGCGAGACGTTCACCGCCGAAGCCTTGGTGGAACCTCTCAAGACCCTTGTCGCTGGCGCGCCAATTCCGCCACAGGTGAATACGATCGAGGAACTGGTCGAGCGGTTCCGCATCCTGTGCTCGGTCTATGACCCCGTTACAGGCAAGTACCGAACCAACTATGCCGTCTACTTCGAGATCGCCGGAGCACTGACATTCCTCGCTTGGCTCGCGTGGTATTTTTGGCAGGATCGTCGCCACCGCAAGGCCAAATCCGGTTGATGGCAGTCAATTCAACTGGCTCGCGATCTCTATATCATTGATCCCTAATAGTCCTCCCACCGGGTCGACTCGATGGACGGTTTCCCAGTTGAGCATTCACGACACCCTGCGAAGGAACACACAGAGTCTTTTCCAGCATGCCGAGGAAACCTTCGACGGGATCTTCGACGGCAATAACAATCCATGGCGCCATCTAGGCGCGATGGCATTCTTCTTCCTCTGGATAGTGACAAGCAGCGGCCTGTATCTCTATACCGTGCTCGACACCAGCATTGCCGGCGTCTATGAGTCCATCGATTGGCTCACCAACCAGCAATGGTATCTGGGTGGCGTGCTGCGCAGCCTGCATCGTTACGCCTCGGATGCCTTCATCCTGACCACCTTGCTACACCTCGTGCGCGAATGGGCCTTTGGCCGGTATTACGGTTTCCGCCTGTACTCCTGGGTTACCGGTGTACCACTGCTCTGGCTCATGTTCTTTTCCGGCATTGGCGGCTATTGGATCGTTTGGGACCGCCTCGCTCAGTTCTCGGCGGTAGCCTCAACCGAACTGCTCGACTGGCTGCCCATCTTCAGCACGCCGGCCGCCCGAAATTTTCTCACCCCCGATGCAATTAGTGACCGGTTCTTCACGGTGTTGGTATTCATCCACCTCGGCGTACCGCTACTACTGATTCTCGGCCTGTGGGCCCATGTGCATCGCATCAGCCGGATCGATCACTTTCCGGCGAGGCGATTGGCGCTGGGGACACTGGTGGCGTTACTGGTCCTGGCGCTGGCGAGGCCGGCCGTCAGCGATGCGCCTGCCGACCTTTCTATCGTTGCCACCGGCTTGCGACTCGACTGGTTCATCCTCTTCATTCACCCACTTGCCGATTTCACTTCGCCCGGATTCATCTGGACATTGCTGCTCGGGGGGACGATCTTGCTGTTCATCTTGCCGCTGCTGCCTCATCCGGCACCAAAGCCTGTCGCGGTCGTCGATGCACCGAACTGCAATGGCTGTAGCCGTTGCCTCGTCGACTGCCCCTACGCAGCAGTTACGATGGAGCCGCATCCCGACAAACCGGGCCACAAGATCGCCATCGTCGACGCTGACCTATGCGCCAGTTGTGGTATTTGCGCGGGCTCCTGCCCGTCCTCGACCCCTTTCCGCAGCCAGGAGGCACTGGTTACGGGAATCGACATGCCGCAGTTGCCAGTTAGCGTGCTGCGCCGAAGTCTCGAGGAAAAAATCAGTCGGCTCGAAGGAACAACCCGAATCGTCGTTTTCGGCTGTGATTGCGGTGCCAACGTCAAGTCAGTTGAAAGCACCGATACTGCCGTAATGAGCCTGATCTGCGCCGGCATGCTGCCACCGTCCTTTGTCGAATATGCACTGCGCGGCGGCGCCGACGGTGTCATGGTTGTCGGCTGCCGCGAGGGAGGTTGCGAGTATCGTCTGGGCGACCGATGGACTGCGGAGCGTCTCACTCGCCAAAGGGAACCTCGTCTACGCCACAACGTACCCGTCGGCCGGCTATGCTTGGCGCATGGATCAAGTCATGACAGCGCAACTCTGGCCAAGGAACTACGTCAGTTCAGAATCCGACTCGAAACCCAAGCAGCCGAACGGCCGCTTCCTTACCACCGGAGAAGTGCATCATCATGATCAAACCCACCGCCATCGTCGGCCAGATAATCTTGTATGGCGCGTTTGCCGCTTTCATTGGTTACTTTGCCACTTCACCGACATACCATCAGATTGCCGATGACACCGCGTTGATCAAGCTTTCCATCAACCATCTTGGCGATCGTGAATGCCGCAAGCGCACGCCGGAAGAACTGGAAAAACTGCCCCGCAACATGCGGGCACCCATGGAATGTCCGCGCGAACGTTCCGATATCACACTAGAATTTGATATCGACGGTCAACCCGCCCTGCATACCGTCATGCATCCGACCGGCATTGCCAAGGATGGCATCGCAACGGTCTACAAGCGATTCGAGGTCAAGGCCGGCGAGCACCTCTTATCGGTCAAGATGAACGATAACATCGCCAAGCCTGGCTTCAAGTTCGTGAAGAAAGAAAAGGTCACGCTCAAGCCGGCACAAGTACTTGTGATCGACTTCAACCCGGACAAGGGCGGACTGTTCTTCCAATAACAACACTCCCCCACCGAGAAACCATTTCGAGCGCGGATCACGACTATGATCAAATTTCTCCAAAAGATGGTGCGCTGGTTCTTCATGCGTGCCGAAAATCTCTTCAACGTGGCCTTCGGCGACAAGCTGAACCCCTTCTATCATCTTGGCACCATCACCTTCTGGCAGTTCTGGCTGCTGGTCGCAACGGGGCTTTACCTGTATATCTTCGCCGACACCGGGGTACACGATGCCTACGAGTCCGTTGAGGCCATCACACACGACCAGTGGTGGGCGGGCGGCATCATGCGCAGCGTGCACCGCTATGCCACGGACGGCATGATCCTGACGATGATGCTGCACCTGCTGCGTCACTTCGCCTATGACCGTTACCGGGGTTTTCGCTGGTTCTCGTGGATGACCGGCGTCGCGCTTATTTGGATGGTGTACATCGCCGGCATCAACGGGTTCATGCTGGTCTGGGACAAGCTTGCCCAATTCGTCGTGATCGCCACCGCCGAGTGGTTTGACGCAATCCCTCTGTTCAACGGTACGGTGATCCGCAATTTCCTTTACCCGGACAGCGTCAATAGCCGCTTGTTCACGCTGCTGGCCTTCATACACATCGGCCTGCCGCTCGTTGTTGTCTTCGTCATGTGGGTGCACGTCCAACGCGTCCCCCGCGCCCATATCAATCCCCCCCGTCCGATCGCGGTGGCGGTCACGCTCATGTTCCTAGTGCTGTCGCTGCTGAAGCCTATTCATAGCCAGGGCGGTGAGGCCAACATGCTGGTCGTGCCGACCAACATCGCATTCGACTGGTTCGAGCTGCCGGTACTATCGTTGGTCTACGTCATCGACCCGATCAAACTCTGGCTTGCAGTGATAGGACTGACGATCCTGCTGTTCCTGGTTCCCTGGCTGCCGCCACAGCGCCGAGGCGCCGCCAAGGCGGAATCGACCATCACCTACCATCCGGGCCACAAGGCGGTGGCGGCGCGTTTCGGCGAGACGCTGCTTGACGCGGGCCTGCGTCAAGGCGTGGACTTGCCTTATGAATGCCGCAATGGCGGTTGCGGTGTCTGCAAGTGCACCGTCCTGCAAGGCGATGTGGATCCAGGACTCTATCAGCCCAGCGCCCTTTCGGCCGATGAGCGGGCTCAAGGCAAGGTGCTGATGTGTTGTGCGACGGTGACAGGCGACGCGATCGTTGAATTCCAGCCAGGGGCCGCAACATCGAACATCCGCGAATACACCGCACGCGTTGCCAGGATGGAGCGGCTATCCGCCGATGTCATGCGACTGATCCTCAAGCTGCCGGAGGGGCAGAACATCGACTTCGTGGCGGGCCAGTACATCAATGTCATTTTGAGTGACGACCAACGGAGACCCTTCTCCTTCGCCAATCCACCGCATGAAGCCGGTCAGATAGAACTCCAGCTTCGCTTGATGCCGGGCGGTGCCTTCACCCCCCATGTCTTCGACGGTATGAAGGAAGGTGACGAGATTCGCTTCGAGGGACCGATGGGCGATTTCACTCTGCGCGAATCGACTCGCCCGATCATTTTCGTGGCGGGCGCCACTGGCTTCGCGCCGGTCAAGAGCATGGTCGAGGACGCCTTCCATCGCAAGCTCAAGAGACCAATCCACCTCTACTGGGGTGTCCGCAAGCGAGCCGACCTCTACATGCCCGAACTACCAGAGCAATGGGCGCGCGAACATCCCAACTTCAAGTTCACTCCGGTACTTCAGGAGCCGGAGCCCGCCGATGCCTGGACGGGACGCACAGGCCTGGTTCACGAAGCCATATTGCGGGATTTCCCGTCGCTGGCCGGACAGGAAATCTATGCCTGTGGCTCGGTTCGCATGGTCGAGGCGGTGTTTCCGCACTTCAAGGCTCAGGGTGCGGAAGAAGGCATGTGCTTCTCCGATGCCTTTACGCTATCGGCTCGGTCGATGGTGCTCCAACCCAAGGAGTGAAGCGATGACTACAGCTGGTCGAGCACCTCGACCAGCGCGGCCCGAGAAATTCGCCCGAGGCCTGCCGCCGTAGGACGTCCCGCACGGTCGAGAATAATCGTGAATGGCACCGCGAGCGGGAGGTTGCCCAAGGGGCGGCTAAGTTGGATCACTTCCTCGCCGCCCGCCAGCAGCGGATAGGAAACCGGCACCGCGCGCGCGAACGCGCGGACTTTTTCCGCGTTGTCGGCCGCGATTCCGACAAACTGCACGCGACCCCGATAGCGTTCCGCCAAATCGGAGAGGATGGGCATTTCCTCGCGGCAAGGTCCACACCAGGTGGCCCAGAAGTTCAGCACCATCGCTGTACCGCGCCACTGATCGAGCGTGTGGCGGCGGCCGTCGAGGTCATGCGCGACGAGCGCGTGCAGGGCAGCCATATCTGCCTGGGAAACCATCGGCGGCGGTGCAAGCGGCGCACCGTGCTCGCCGCCGGGTAGCCAAGACCAGGCAACGATCGCGATGGCCAGCGGAAGCACTGCCAGCCAGCATCGCTTCATGCCCGACGGGGCCACATCGCCTTCAGACAGACAAGGACGAACATGATGCCGCCGATCACGGCGATCAGCCCGCCCAAGCCCATCATGCCCATGCCGATCTTCTGCGGCAGGGTCGTCAGCATTTGCTCTGCACCAGCCACCTTGCGCTGTACGCCATAACCTCCCGACCATGCCAGGCCAAGGACATGGATCAGTTGGCCGCCGCCATAGACATAGGCCTGCCACCGGGCCATCCGACCTGCGGGCTCGCCGTAGCCGAGTCGAGGGAGCAGGACATAGGCAAGCCCCATGAAAGCGAGCGTAACGCCGACGGTGGAACCATGATAATGCGCCGGGATGACCACGTTGGCGCCACGAATCATATAGCCCAGAACACCGCCGACCGCAAACAGCGCAAACGACGCCAGGAAAGCTGATCGTGCCGGATGCCCCTCCGTGCCCAGCAGTTGCCATAGCGTGATCACGCCGACCAGGATGAGCGGCCCCATGTAGGGATGACCCCATTCCATGAGCTTGGCAAACAATTCCATGTACGGCAACGATCCCGGCGGCACCATCAGGTAAATCGCGGGCACGGCCAGCAGTGGCACGGCGGCGATCCAGAACAATGCCGACAGCGCGCGCCGCGACAGGGGCGGCGGCCGCCCCCGCTCCAGAGCGATCCAGAACCATGCGACGATCATCAAGAGCGCATGTTGAAACTGCAAGGTGTGGCCACCACCCCAGAACAGGACCTCATGATAGAGCTTGTCGTCGTCGATGCGCGGAATCGTCCACCAGGACCAACCGAACGCGCCCATGGCGAGCAAGGCGGCGACCGCGCCCAGGAAGCAGCCCGTCTTCACTGCGTGATCCAACCGAATGGTCGTCAAGGCCCTGAGCACCGTAAGCGAAAAGCCAGCGCCCAGGAGCCACAGCGATGCGTAGAAGACCGGCTGTTGCAGGACGGGAATGTAGTTGTTCAGGAGTGGATGCGCGCCCGGAAAGAAAGGTGAAAGGGTCATCACCACGGTTCCAATGGCGGCAATGGCCAGACCACTCCACCCCAGCCAAGGCATGGCGCCACTGCCGACGGCACTCCAAATGACCGCCGCGAAAGCCATGAACCAAACGGCAACGGAAAGATCGACGTGCACGACCAGCGCAGCGCGGAAGAAATCCTTGAGCGGAAAGACATCCTGGATGCCGGGAGTACGCGAAAACACCAGCAATATGGCCAGCAAGCCGGAACCAATCAACGCCATCAAGCCTAGCCACAGCCAGGCGCGCGCCAGTTTTCGCGAGGAGTCGGAAACAATGTCGATCATATTCTTGCCAGGCCAATACGGCGACGCGCATGGTGAGCGGCAAAGTATAAGGGCGAAGCCCCATGATAAAATTAACCGATGATGAAGAAAATCGCCGCCCTGCTCTTCGCCCTGCTGGTTCTTCCCTTGCCAGCCGCCTGGGCGGAACCCATCAACATCGATATCGGCACGCCCCCCGTCATCGTCATCAAGCATTCAATGACCCAGCGTTACTCGCGGCTGGTCAGAATGTACGATGCCGGCATCATCGGGCTGGGCAATGACGGAATGTTGCAGAAGCGCGATACGGGCAAGCAGTTGACGCTGGTGCAGCGCCAGATCGCCGAAAAGCTGATCGACCAGGACAACAACGATCGTCAGGCGCTGGTCTATGCCATCGCCTACAACCAAGGCGGGAACGCTCGACTACCGGAAATCCGGGCGGCCCTGCTGAAACGCTGGCAGGAGCAATTCAAGACGGGCTGGTGGATGCAGGACGGCGCCGGCAACTGGTTCCAGAAACCCTGAAACCCGCGGCTGCTAGCTCGGCGGTAGCTGCGCCGGCAGCTTGGCACGCAGGGCTTGGGCGATCTCCTCGGGAGTAAGGCTCTCATTGAGCGCGGAAACGAAGTGTCCGGCCGCGCTCACCAGATAAATCGGACGGTTATGGTCAACTTGGTAGGTGCCATCGGGAGCCACCGGCATCTTCCGATAGGTTGCGGCAAAGCTTTCCGCAAAGCTCTTGAGGTCTTCAGGCTTGGCGGCGGCGCCGATCATTTCGGCCTGGAAGCGTTTCACATAGTCGGCCATGCTGGCGGGCGTATCGCGGTCAGGGTCGACCGAGACAACGATCACTCGCACCAAGGACCGATCTCGCGTAGACAGCAAGCGCAGGCCGGCCGCGAGGCGAGCCAGCCGGTCGGAACATTCATCCTCGCAATGAGCATAGGCAAAAGAAATCGCGAGGACATTGCCCCGAAGGTTCCTGCTGTCCAGCACACCATTCGCTGTGTCGAGCACGAAATCATTGGTGATCGGCGCGGCGTTGAACAGACGGGAGAGCGGCTGCCAAACGAAGACTAGAAGGAGCAGCAGAACAAGTACGATCAGGGCGTTCTTCAGGGTGTTGTCGGACATCAAGCGTCTCCAGATTGACAGGCCACGCGGCAGCGACGCCTAGGGACCTGGAAGTTGGCAATATTATCGCGCCGTGAAGCCCTTAGAATCGCGCACGTTCCCATCCGCCCCAAGGAGACACGCCATGCCATCGCGCCTGCCCGATGCCGCGCTCGACCAATTGTTCCATAGTGCCCGCAGTCACAACGGCTTCATCGACGAACCGGTCGACGACGGAACGCTGACCCATTTGCACGAGCTTTTCAAGTGGGGGCCAACTGCCGCCAACTCGTCCCCGCTGCGCATCGTCTTCCTGCGCGGCGCCGAGGCCAAGGAGCGGCTGCGTCCCGCCCTGGCGCCGGGCAACGTGGCCAAGGCCATGGCCGCGCCGGTCGTCGCCCTGCTCGGCCGCGACATGAGCTTTCACGACCATCTGCCGCGCCTGTTTCCACACGTCGACGCGCGATCATGGTTCGTTGGCAAACAACCCCTCATCGAAGAATCGGCCAGACTCAATGCCTCCCTGCAGGCAGGCTATCTCATTTTGGCCGCGCGCGCCCTGGGGCTTGATTGCGGGCCGATGTCCGGTTTCCAGCCGGAGATTGCCGACCAGGCGTTTTTCGCCGGAACGCCGATCAAGTCCTTCATGCTTGTCGCGCTAGGGCGTGGCGATCCGAACAAGCTTTTTCCGCGGAGCCCGCGGTTTGATTTTGCCGATGTCTGCCGCATCGAATGAGCGATGGATCGTAGCAAGCGTTTCTATCGCATCGAACAACTGCTCCATGATCGTCGCATTGCGACCTTCGAGGAAATTCAGTCGGTGCTGGAAGTCTCCCGCGCAACGCTGAAGCGCGATTTCCAGTATCTCCGCGACCGACTCAACGCACCCATCGTCTATGATCGCGAGACCGGAGGCTATCGCTTCGAATCACCGTCCGGCGGCCCGGCCTTCCAACTGCCCGGACTATGGTTCAATGCCTCGGAAATCCACGCGCTGCTGATGATGCAGCACCTGCTCGCAGAAGTGCAGCCCGGGCTGCTTGGGCCGCAGATCGCGCCCCTGCAGACCCGGCTGCAGAGCCTGCTCGGCAGCCGGGACAATGCCCCGGACGAAGTCGCACGGCGCATCCGCATCGTCCATGCCGCCAAACGCCATGCCGACCTCGAGTACTTCGAACTGATCGCCACGGCCCTGCTCAAGCGTCGCCGTCTGTTCATCCGCCACTGGAACCGCGGCCGCAACGAAGAGACCGAGCGCGAGGTCTCGCCGCAGCGGCTGGTGTTCTATCGCGACAACTGGTATCTCGACGCCTGGTGCCACCTGCGCGCCGAGATCCGCAGTTTCGGCGTCGACGCCATTCGCCACGCCGAACCAGTCGAACGCAAGGCAAGGGAGGTCGGGGCAAAGCGTCTCGACGGGGTGCTTGGTGCCGGCTATGGCATTTTCTCGGGCGCGGCCGTGACTTGGGCAAGGCTGCGCTTTACGCCGGAGCGCGCGCGCTGGGTTGCGTCAGAACAGTGGCATCCGCTACAAAGAACCTCGACCGACGCGGCCGGCTATCTTCACCTAGAAATTCCTTACTCGAACCCGACCGAACTGATCATGGACATTCTGCGCCACGGCGCTGGCGTGGAAGTCGTGGCGCCGAGCACGCTGCGGGTAGCGGTGTGTAGGGAAATGGGCGCGGCCCTGGCGGTTTATGGCCGATCGGACTCGCGCAAGCAGGCTTCCCCTCGACGCCGACAAACGCTACCATAGTCGGGCCATGCAACCTGCCAATGACGAACCCGAAACACTGCGTGCCCAACTCCAGGAGTTGCGGATCGAGCACCGCGATCTCGACGAAGCCATCGAGCGGCTTGAGGCCGCGCCGCCACACGATGAATTGCTCTTGCGGCGGATGAAAAAACGCAAACTGCAGCTCAAGGACAAAATCGCCACCATCCAGCATCTCCTCGAACCGAACCAACTTGCCTGACCACCGTCGGTCACCCGTCAGTTCAGGAGAACTCGCAGTACCAGGGCACGCAGGGGTCGAATGCCAGCGCCAAGTGCAGTGCCTGCTGTTCGGCGTTTGCCTTGCTCATTCCGTTCAACCGTTGAAGCCAGTTGGCGACATCGCCACCGGGGGCGAAATGCACGTCGGTCGGCGCGATGACGGCGTAGTCGGCGACCTCGTCGCCATCCAGCGACAGCCGATGCTTCAGCGTGCCACGCGCCGTTTCCGCCGTCGCGATGCCAACACCGGCTGAAGGCGACATCGCCGTCACGGTGCCAAGCAACTGTGGCCGGCCCATCAGCCAGTCCGCCAGCGCCGCCGCTCGACCAGCAATCCGCCCGCGCAACAACTGATCGATCTCCGTATCAGCGAGGGCTCCTGCCAGCGCCGCGGGCAGAGGGTGCGCCATCAGCAGTCTCGCCAGACCAGAGCGTTCCGATGACGGTGCGCGCACCGATTGCACGAAGAATGTTTCATCGAGCGCCAACCGGAATTGTCGCGGCCAATCAACGAACAGTTTCCACGCATGCTCGCGTGCCGCCTCTGCCTGTACCTCGTCGTCGACATGCGCCTCGACGGCGTTGCCGCGCGCTGCCGCCAGCGCCGCCCGCGCGGCAATACCCTGCGCCTTGCCGCACAGCGAATAAATCAGGGGTAACAGCAACACCGCCTGCTCGGCGGGCTTTCCTCGCAGCAGGCGCGCGACATTGGGCCGTTCACAGGTAACGCCGACGCAGCGAACCACGCCGTCGCCTATCGTCAGGGAAAGCGTTACCCGACCCGGATCGAAAGTCATGGTCGGACCTGATTAGCCACAATATTCAGAAGGCTCATTTGGCGAGCCTGC
The DNA here is from genome assembly GCA_016704145.1 of Rhodocyclaceae bacterium. GTDB lineage: Bacteria > Pseudomonadota > Gammaproteobacteria > Burkholderiales > Rhodocyclaceae > Fen-999. The sequence goes on from JADJAS010000007.1 coordinate 159,583, forward strand.
CGGGGTGAAAAATGGGCGCGTCTTGTCCGAAGGGGATGCGCGATGGGGATCAACCGGGTGCAGTTTCAGAAGGGATTGTCGATGGCGCAATTCATGGAGCGCTACGGGACGGAGGAGAAATGCCACGCTGCGGTTGTTGCGCTGCGCTGGCCGAATGGGTTCGTTTGCCCCGAATGCAAAGACAGGCGCCATTACACGTTCGAGCGCAAGGGACTGCGGTACTGGCAATGTGCGTCGTGCCGGGAGCAGACGACGGTAATGTGCGGGACGGTGTTCGAGTCCTGAAGTTGCCGCTGACGACCTGGTTCCTGGCGATGCATCTGCTGACCCAGGCCAAGAACAATGTCTCGGCGCTGGAACTCAAGCGCCACCTCGGTGTGCGGTACAAGACCGCCTGGCTGCTCAAGCACAAGTTGATGCAGGTGATGAGCGAGCGGGAGGCGGATCGCCAACTGGATGGCCGGGTCGAGATCGACGATGCCTACCTGGGCGGCGAACTGCCTGGCGGAAAGAGCGGGCGCGGTTCGGAGAACAAGGTATCGTTCATTGCCGCCGTGCAGACCACCGAGACCGGCAACCCACTGAAGGTCTGCCTGAAGAAGCTGGAATTCACCAAGGAGGCGATCACCGACTGGGCGAAGACGGCACTGTCCGCATCGGTCCACGTGGTGTCGGATGGTCTGTGGTGCTTCCGCGCCGTCACCGCGGCCGGCGCCCCAGGGGCGCATTGTTACTGGTGGCGGCCCCGCCTGCGTCAAGCTGGAGCAATTCCGCGCAGTGAATACCTTCCTCGGCAATCTCAAGACCGCCTACTCGGGTACCTACCATGCCTTCGATTTCGCTAAGTATGCGCATCGGTATCTTGCTGAAGTCCAGTATCGGTTCAATCGCCGGTTCGATCTGTCGTCTATCCTGAAGCGCCTCTTGGTTGCTGCCGTGGCTACCACGGCTCGTCCCGAGCGATTCTTGCGCGCGGCTGAACATTGTGGCTAATCAGGTGGTCGGATTATCTCTCATTAATGAGTGTGAACTAATTATAACTTCGTATGATATGCTGACTTGGCTATTTCCTCTTACGGAGTTGCCATGCGACGCACCCTCGCCTTGTTGACCATGCTCGTCGGCAGGTCGGTTTGCGCCCACGATCTCTGGCTGGAACGCGAAGCCGGCGGTATCACGCTCTACCAGGGCCACAAGTATTCGGCCCACGGCGGTGCCGAAACGGTTTCCTACGATGTCGCGTTCGTGAAGGAAGCCGTCGGCCTCGAACCGGGCGGCCGCACGAAGCCGCTGCCGGTGCCGAAGCAAACACCGTGGCGTGTCGCCACGACTGACTTTTCCGCCATCCACATTTCCGCTTCATCGGGCTACTGGACGAAGACGCCGTGGGAGACCAAGAACCTGCCCAAGACGGGCGTGACCGGCGCAATCAAGAGCTGGCTCTCCGAGGAATCCGTAAAGCGCATCGACCGCTGGACGCCAGGCACCGACCGGCCGCTTTCCGACGATCTGGAGATCACGCCGACCGTCGACCCGCTCGCGTTGAAGCCTGGCGACAAGCTGGTGGTATTGGTTACCGAGGGCGGCAAGCCCAAGGGCGGCGTACCGGTGGCCTATGGCGAAGACACGCGCGGTGCCACGGGCGAAGACGGCCGCGTCGCCATCCGCCTGCGCCACGGCGGCATGCAGTTGATCGCTGCCAGCGTCGAGACGCCGCTTGCCGACGGCAAGGCCGACGTGGCGATCCGTAGCGCCATCCTGCAATTCGAGATCGCAAAATGAGGGCGCTCGCCTTCCTCGTCGCGCTCTGGTCGGGTGCAGCCGCCGCCCACGCGGTACACCACCACATCGCCGCCACCAGCGCGGTGTCGGTCGCGCTCACTTACGCAGATGGCAGCCCCTTCGCCTACGAGAAGTACGAGCTTTACCCGGACGGCAAGGACATGCCGGTGCAGGTTGGCAACACCGACGCCGCCGGTCACGTCGTATTCCTGCCCGGCGAAACGAAGCAGTGGCGGCTGAAGGCCTTCTCTTCCGACGGTCACGGCGTCGACCTGCGCTTTGAGCCACCCGCCGTGCAAGGCAACACCGCTGCTGCCGAATCCGGCCCGAACCGGACAACGCTGGCCCTGCTCGGTCTCGGACTCATCCTCGCCGCCTTCGGGTCGTACCAACTCTTCCTCAACAGAAGACAGACAAAATGAGTCTTCGCAATCTTTGTGTCCTTGGCATCCTTTGCGGAGGAGCGCTTTCTGCCCATGCCCACCATGGCGTCGCGGGTGTCGGTGCAGCCGCATTGGAGGGACCGGGTGCCCCTGTCGAGTCCGGCAGTTCCGCCGTGCTGCCGGAAGGCAAGACCCTGCTTTACGCCAAGCTCGACCATGCCAAGTTCAAAACCTACGACTCGGCCGCCGTGGAGAGCGACTACAGCCAGTTCTGGATGGTCGGGCTCGGCCATGGCTTCACACCCTGGTTCTCGGCCTATGTCTTCGCTCCCTACAATATCAAGAAGGACGAACCGGGCGGCTTCAAGAGCAAGGGTTGGGCTGACATATCGGTGATGGGCCAAGTCGGCTTCAAGTACGACGATGGCCTGAAACTGGTCACCGCCAATGAGAGCCTGGACGACATGGAGGACTGGCACTTCACGGTATTCGGCGGCGGCACTTTGCCAACTGGCAAGGCCAACCACCGTCTCTCGGGTGGCAGCATCGATCCGGGCATGTCGCTCGGCTTCGGCAAGCCTTCGTACTCGCTCGGCCTCACGGCCACCAAGCAGTTGAGCCGCGACCTGACCTTCAACATGGAAGCCTCGATCATCCGCTTCCAGGAATACCAGTACGACGACGGCAACAAGGTGAAGTTCGGCGCCGAGAATCGCCTGAACGGCAGCCTGGCATGGCGTCTGCACACGAATCCGGACAACCGCTTCCGCGTCGACGGCGTGCTAGAAGCGCAATACCTGGCACTTGGCCGCGACATCGAGAATGGTGTTGGCGCGGAAGCCACAGGCGGCAAGGTGATCTACCTGCTGCCCGGACTGCGCTTCTACAAAGGCAGCACGAGCTTCGCGGTGGGCATCAAGAAGCCGGTCTGGACGCACCTCAACGAAAGCAGCCAGCAACAGGGCGCCGAAGGTAAGGAGGAGTACCGCCTGATCATCTCGGGCTCCGTGCTCTTCTGATGCATATCCCCGACGGCTTCCTCTCGCCGCAAACCTACCTGCCCGCCTACGCGATGGCAGCGGGCGCCTGGGCATGGGCCGCGCGCGGCCTGCGCGAGCGGCTCGACGAAACGACGGTGCCACGCCTGGCCATGCTGACCGCGCTGGCCTACGGTCTCGGCCTGGTGATGGTGCCGGTGCCCGGCGGCACTTCGGGGCACATGCTCGGCGTGGCGCTACTGGCCATGATCTTCGGCATGCGCCTGGCTTTCCTGTCCTATTCGCTGGCCCTCCTGCTGCAGGCGCTGCTGCTCGGCGCCGGCGGCATCACGGCGCTGCCGATCAACGCGCTGGCGATGGGTCTGGTCGGAGCGGCCGCGGCGGTCGCAACGAAGACACTGCTGTTGCGCGTCAACGAAACCGCCGCCATCTCCATCGCTGCCTGGATTTCGGTGGTGCTGCCCGGCCTCGTCGTCGCGCTGGTGCTGGGCATTCAGCCATTGATCGCCCACCAGCCCGACGGCACGCCGCTGTTCTTCCCCTTCGGGCTGGAGATCACGCTGCCGGCCGTGCTGATTCCGCACCTCGCCATCGGCGTCGGCGAGGCGGTGCTGACGGTGCTGATCTGGCGCTACGCGAAGTCGCGAAAGTGGTGTGCATGAGTCCCCGCGCGTGGCTGGTCGCCTATCTGCTCGCCGTCGTGGCGGCGACCTTCGTCCATGAACCCGCCCTGCTCACCGCGGCGCTCGCCGTCGCCGTTGCCGCCGCCGGTCGCGGACGCTGGAAACTCCTGCGCCGGACACTCATCGCCATCCTCGCCTTCAACCTCACCGTCAGCCTCGGCTATGCCGCCGTCGCGCTCTGGCGAGGCGACTTCAATCCCGGCTATCTGCTGCTGGTGAACCTGCGCGTGCTGCTGCTGGTCTTCCTCGGCATGTGGTTCGCGGCTCGCGTCGACCCGATCGCCGCCATCAGTGGCGTGTCGCCATCACTGACTTTTGTCGCGACGCTGACGCTCGGCCAGTTGCGCGCTTTCGAGCGCATCGCCAATGACTTCACACTGGCCTTCGCCAGCCGCAATCCCGCGCCGCCTCGGCTGATCGACCGCACCCACCACGCAGCAGCCCAAGGCATCGCGCTGATGGACAAGACGATGGCGGCCGCGACAGAGTCCGCTCTGGCGATGCGCTCCCGTGGAGCTTTCGATGATTGAACTTTCCGATGTTTCCTTCGGCTGGCCCGACGGGCCGGCCGTGCTCTCCCGTCTCTCCCTGAAGATATCTCCCGGTGAGAAGGTGGTGCTGCTCGGTGCCAACGGCTGCGGCAAGTCCACGCTGCTCAAACTCATGAACGGCCTGGTGTTTCCGGCTAGCGGCGAGGTCCGCTGGAACGGCGAGGCGCTGACTCAGGCGCAATTGAAGCAACGCGAATTCGCGCGTCGCTTCCGTGGCGATTGCGTGCTACTGTTCCAGCATCCCGAGGCGATGCTGTTCAACCCGACAGTGCGCGAGGAGATCGCCTACACGCTGAAGAAACTCGGTCGCGCGGATGTCGAGGACAAGGTTGCGCACTGGGCCGGGGAACTGCGCATCGTCCACCTGCTCGACAAGGCGCCGTTCAGCCTTTCTGGCGGAGAGAAACAGAAGGTGGCACTGGCCGCGCTGCTGGCCCTCGACCCGCAACTGCTACTGCTCGACGAACCCGGCGCCAGCCTGGACCCGGCAACCGTTGGCTGGCTGGTCGATACCCTGGTGCATTCCGATCGCACCGTCGTCGCCAGCACGCACAGTCTGTCGCTGGCGGCGGAACTCGGCAGTCGTTGCGTTGTCCTTGGAACAGGTGGGGAAGTCATGTTCGACGGGCCGATGCGCATGGCGCTGACCGGCATGGCCTTACTGGAGAAGGCGGGACTCGCCCACCATCACCGCCATCGCCACGGCGGCGCCGAGCATGCGCACCTCCACGGCCACGACTGGTGACGCCGTCGCCCGGCGGCGACAGCGGTCGGCGCGCATCCGGGTGCGCGCTACCATGACGACCCCAACGGAGAAGAGAGTCATGCCAATGAACAAGACAATCGCCTTGGCGGCAAGCCTGCTCGTGCTCGGCACCGCATCGCTCGCACGCGCCGTCGAGAGTGGCGATGCCGCCCCGCCGAGCCCGCCACGCGCATCAGGGCCGGTGGAGACGGTCAAGGAGGCCGCTGTGGAAGTTGGCCATGCCGTGAAGGAAACTGCCATCGAAGTGGGTCACGCGGCCAGGGAGACGGCCATCAAGGTCGGCCGCGGCACCAAGGAAGCGGCAGTCCAGGTTGGCCTGGGCGTCAAGAACGCCGCCGTCGAAGCCGGTCATGTGGCAATGAACGCGGCCCAGAAAGTCGGCGAAGGCGTGAAATCCGCCGTTTCGTCCGGCCCCAGCCAACCGCCGCCGCCGAAGCAGGATTGACGGTCAGGCGACGATCCTGACGTGGATCTCGTCGAGGCCGGCGATGGTCGCGACGATGAGATCGCCCAGCACGACCGGTCCGACGTTCTCCGGCGTGCCGGCGTAGATGATGTCGCCCGGAAATAGTTCGTAATACTGCGACAGGTTGGCCACCTGCTCGGCAACCGACCAGGTCATGTGGGCGAGGTCGCTGCTTTGCCGCGACTGACCATTGACCGTCAGCGTGATCGCCCCGAGCGCGACATGACCGATATCGCTGGCGAGATGCAATTGGCCGATGATGGCGCCATGGTCGAAGGATTTGCCGACCTCCCAAGGCTTCTTCTGTTCGGCCATCGCGCGCTGCAAGTCGCGGCGCGTCATGTCGAGTCCCACTGCATAGCCGACGACGTGATCGAGTGCGGTTCCCGCGGCGATATTGCGCCCCCCCTTGCCGATGGCCGCAACCAGTTCGACCTCGTGATGATAGTTGGCGGTCATCGGCGGATAAGCGTGTTCCAGGATCGTTCCCGGCAGCACCACCTGGATGGCATCCGTCGGCTTCTGAAAAAAGAACGGCGGCTCGCGCGTCGGGTCGCCCCCCATTTCGCGGGCATGAGCAGCGTAGTTGCGTCCCACGCAATAGATCCGGCGCACCTGAAAATGGCTATTCGATCGGCAAACCGGAATCAGAACAGGGGCCACGGGAAACAGAACGGGCGGCATCATGCTACGACACGACGTAGGAACCAGCTCCGGTGGCGATCATCTCGCCCGCTTCGTTCTTCAGCGTCATCTGCAGCGAGGCAATACGGCCACCGAGGCGGATCACCTGGCCGGTCGCAACGAACTCCCTGCCCTTCCCGGGACGCAGGTAATCGACGCGCAGGTCGATGGTGCCGACGCGGGTGAAACGATGGCCGATTTCCTCGGCGCTGTCGCCGGGATGTTTCTCGGCCAGGGCGACGGCGACGGCCAGACCGCCGACGGTGTCCAGCGCAGCGGAAACGACGCCACCATGCAGCCGGTAATGAACAAAGTTGCCGACGAGATCGTCACGCATGGCGAACGCGAGTTGCGGTCCGTCGGGCGCCAGTGACACCACTTTCAGGCCGAGAATGCCGTTGAACTGAATCTGTTTCTCGAACAGCTCGCGCAGCATGGCCTCGCAGCTGGCCTGCTCCTCGGCCGACCGACGTCTCATGTCTTGAACGTGGCCTCGAAGATCGCCGCCGGCACCGGTTGGCCGAACAGATAACCCTGGTACTCGGGGCAGTGGTTCAGTTTCAGGAACTGATGCTGACCTTCCTTCTCCACACCCTCGGCAATGACGTCGAGACCGAGGCTGCGCGCCATGCCGATGATGGTCTGGACGATGGCGGCGTCGCCAGCGTTGGACTCGATTTCGCTGATGAACGAGCGGTCGATCTTCAACTGATCGAGCGGCAGGCGGCGCAGATAGAGCAGCGAGGAATAGCCCGTGCCGAAGTCATCCATCGAGAAGGCGATGCCCAGGCTCTTCAGCGTCTTCATCTTCTCGACGGCATCCGCCATGTCGTTGATCACCACGCTTTCGGTCAGCTCCAGCTTCAGGCGTCGGGGATTGACGCCGGTTTCGTCGAGGATTCGTCGCACCACGGCAACGAAGTCAGGCTGATGAAACTGCTTGGCGCTGACATTGACCGCCAGCACCAGATGGCGCATCGCCGGCAGTTTTTCCCATTCACGCAACTTCCTGCAGGCCGTGTCGAGCACCCAGGTGCCGATCGGCAGTATGAGGCCGGTCTCTTCGGCCAGCGGAATGAAATCGGCCGGCGCCACCGTGCCACGCACCGGATGCTGCCAGCGCAGCAGCGCCTCGGCGCCGACGACGCGGCGATGCTCGTCGAACTGCGGCTGGTAATGGAGGACCAGTTCCTCACGCTCGACCACACGACGCAGATCGTTCTGCATCGAGGCGCGCTCGAGCAGCGCTTCCTGCATCTGCGGGTCGAAGAAGCACAAGGCATTGCGGCCATTGGTCTTGGCCTGGTACATGGCGACGTCGGCGCGCCGCAGCAGTTCATCGGCACCAAGGTGCTCGGCGTTGAACAGGCCGATGCCGATGCTGAAGGTGCTGTGATGCTCGCGGCCCCTGAGACGGTAGGGCTGGGTACCGAGTTCGAGGATCTTTTTCGCCACCAACTCGGCCTGGGTGGCCGCCTCGGCCTCATCCTGGCTCAAGTCCTCGAGCATGACGACGAACTCGTCCCCGCCCAGGCGCGCCACGGTGTCGCCTTCCCTGACACAGGACTTCAGTCGCCCAGCCACTTCGACGAGCATCTGGTCACCCGCTTCGTGACCAAGGGTATCGTTGAGATTCTTGAAATAATCGAGATCCAGGAACAGCAAGGCACCGTGCTTGCGGTAGCGTGTGGTGGCAGCCAGGGCCAGACCCAGGCGATCGATCAGCAGGCGACGGTTCGGCAACTGGGTCAGCGGATCGAAGAACGCGAGGTTGCGGATCTGCTCCTCCGCTTCCTTGCGTTGCGAAATGTCGCTGAAGGCAACGACGTAATGGCTGATGTGCCCATCGGGTGCCACCACCGCCGATATCGTCTGCCACACGGGATAAATGCGGCCTTGCTTGTGGCGATACCACAATTCGCCCTGCCAGAACTTGTCGTTGCCGACGGCCAGCCAAATCTGCCGGTAGGCCTCGTCGTCGTGGTGACCGGAAAGCAGTACCCGCGGTGTCTGGCCAAGCACTTCATCGGGCTGGTAACCGGTGGTGCCGATGAAGGCCCGATTCACCCGCAGCATGGCCTGATCGGCATCGGTCACCAGCATCGGCTCCTCTGACTCGAATGCCGTCGCGGCGATGCGCAGTTCATCGCTGCTTCGCTGGATCTCGGTCATCATCCGGTCGAGGTTGTCGGCCATGCCGTTGAAGGCGGCGATGGTCTGGCGCATCTCCGGTCCACCGGTGGACGGAATTCGCGCGGTCAAGTTGCCGCCGCCGAAGCGGCGAGCGCCTTCCATCAAGGCGCCCAGCGGCCGCAAACCGTACCGCAGGATCAGCATGATGCCGAGAAACTCGAGCCCGACCGCCAGCGCCAGCAGATTCAGGTTGCTGAGAAACGCGCTCCACAAGCGGTCGATTCCCGCGACGGTCGACATCATCACCGTCACGCTGCCAAGTTCGCCACCATCGACAACGACGGGACGCGAAGCCATCGGCGCGACCACGCCCGCCGCCGACGAGAACCAGGCCGGAACGGCGGAGATCGCGACGGGAGCGACGGCATCGACGACAAGGCCATCCACACCCCGCCAAATCAACCGTTGGATGCTGACCTGACCGGCCCGTGCCTTCAACGCGCCCGCCAGCCCATCCTGGTCGCCCGCCCGGGCAAACACCGCCACGGCCACCGCCTGGGAAGATAGTTCGGATTGCAATTGCCGCTCGAGTTCGCCATTCATCGACAGCGCATCTCGAATGGTCGCGGTGACGACCAGGATAGCCGTCGCGGCGGCCAGTACCAATGCCGCGCCCAGCATCAACCGGGCGCCGAAACTCAGGCGCGACCAAAGGGACAGCGGCGGGATATCGCTCAAATCTCGTCCTCATGACAGACCAATGCCACGGCAGCGGCAAGGGCCAGGGTTACGAGGCATGCTACGCCGCCCAGACAAGGCGAAAATCACTATTAAGTGGGCTGAAACGATGGCTATTCGGGCGATAACCATGCAGACAGCATGATGGGGGCGCTCGCCCGCGTCGGGATCAGTTGCGTGGCTTGAGGTGCAAATGCGCGATGGCCTTGCCGCGCGGCGCATAGCCGTGGCCGTGGTGGCCCTGGTCGACTTCGACGGAGACGATATTGAGGCTGCCGTGGCGGACGCCGCGCTCGGCGACCAGGGCATCGGCGAAGCCGCGCACCGAGGCGACCGGCCCCTTGAGTACCACACTTTCCAGGCAGTTGTCGTGGTCGAGATGGGCATGCAGGGTCGCCACGGTCAGGTCGTGGTGGCCGTGCTGGAGTTCGGTCAGGCGCTCGGCGAGGTCGCGCTCGTGGTGGTTATAGACATAAGACAGGTTGGCGACGCAGTAGTCGCCGGTGGCCGTTGACTGGCGGGCCGACTCGAGGTGGCCGCGCAGCAGGTCGCGGATCGCCTCCGAGCGGTTCTGGTAGCCGCGCCTGGCGATCAGTTCGTCGAATTCACGCGCGAGGTCGTCGTCGAGCGAGATGGTGAAACGCCCCACGGATCAGTAGCCCAGCGTATGGTCGATCAGGTTGATGGTCACCACGGGCGCCTCGATCGCCGCGGCCGTGGCAGCAAAGAAATCGCGCACCCAGGGTGAAGTGCTTTCATAGACGGCGCGGGTCCGCGTCTCGGCCAGCGTGAGGACCTTGTCGGCCGCCAGCAGCTTGCCCATGGGATTGCTCGGCACGCAGCCGGCCTCCTCGAACTCGCGGCCCAGCCACTGATGTGCGGAGGAATGGGTGTAACGGGCGATCTCGGCGTCGGTCACCAGGGTCTCCAGTTCCTGGCCGTCGCTGAACAGCATGGTGATCCGGCAGGGCATGTTCTACTCCGTCGTGGTTGCCTGCACGGATGGTATCCGGTCAGGCGGGAATCTTCCAGCCAAGATCGCGGTGCCGGGCCAGGTGGCGGGGCGTCCAGGAGGCCGGCGACTTGCGCACAAAGTGCCAGCGGGCGACGTGGTAACTCGGGTCGAAGCCGTAGAAATTGCGCCGCATATGCGCCAGTTCCTCGGCACGCCAGGCGGAAAGCGGCTTGGCGGCCTCGTCGGCGGCGCGGCGGCTCCGCTTGGTCGCAAGGCGGGCAGCGAAATCTGCGGCGGTCGCCAATTCGGCGGCGCGGCGGGCGACGTCGGCAAGGAAGGCCGCCGGCTCGCCGGCCAGGCAGGCATCGTAGAAGCCGGCCTTCACGGACTCCTGCGCGGTCATCGGCAGGCGGTGCTGCATGATCGCGGCCGCGCCCTCGGCCCCGACCCGCGGCGGCAGCAGGTAACTCCAGAACTCCGAGCCGTAGAGGTTGCCCATGTTCTTGTAGTGCGGGTTGAGCATCACGCCGTCGCGCACCCAGACCTGGTCGGCGGCACGCGCCAGGAAACAGCCACCGGCGCCGGCATTGCCCCGCAAAGCGGCCACCGTGACCTTGTCGTCGCAGCGCAGGATGGCTTCGGCGAGATCGTCGATGGCGTTGATGTTGGTCCAGGACTCGTCGGCGGGGCCGCAGTTGTCACCTTCGGCCTGCTCGATCAGGTTGAGATGAATGCCGTTCGACCAGAAGTCGGCGCCGCCCATCAGCACCAGCACGCGGGTCGGCCGGCTCTTCGCCCATTCGAAGGCGGCGCGCAGGCGATTGCACTGCGGCGTGCCCATGGCGCCGTTGTAGAACTCGAAGTGGAGGAAGCCGACCGCATTTTCCCCAATGGCGGCCTCCTCGTAGCGGATGTCCTGCCAGGTCGCGTGATCGGCGGTCCAGCAGCCATCGAGCGGCAGTTCGGGAAGAATCGCCGCCTGCTCGGCGAAGGCGATCGTGGCCGGCAGCTTGATGCCGTCCTTCCGTTTCACATGGCCGATCCAGACCGCGCCGTCGGCGGTGGCGCGCAGCAGCGCCGTTTCGCGGCGGCCGATGACCGCCCCGGGTGGCGTACCGCCACGACTGACTTTTGCACTATCGGCTTCCGGCCAGGCATCGAACAAGTGGCAGGGTTCGCCGAACAGTTGGTCGGCCACACCCGGGAAGCCATCGGCGGCATCGATCTTGCGCAGCACGGTGGCGCTGGAATCGCGTTGCCATTCGATGGCGCGGTCGGCCTGGCGCATCAGCGGGCGCAGCCGGCCGCGCCCGCGTGATTCCGCAAGCGGCGTCGGCTTGCCGCCGGCCAAGAATTTTTTCACTGCGGCGAGCAGCGCCTGCGCCGCCGCCTCGGTCGCCTCGTTGCGATAGAGGCTGGCCTTGCGGCCGCGCCGCATCGGAAAGCTGGCCGTGGCCCAGACCGGCCCGGCGTCCATCTCGGCCTCGGCCTGGAGCACGGTGACACCCCACTCCGCCTCGCCTTCCTGGATCGCCCAGTCGAGCGCCGAAGGGCCGCGGTCACCGACGATGCCGGGATGCACGATCAGGCAAACGTGCTTCGACCAGATGCTTTCGGGAATCGCGCGACGCAAATAGGGCGCGACGATCAGGTCCGGACGGAACAGTTCCACCGCCTGTTCGGCCACGGCATCGTTGATGTCGAACTCGATGGACACTTGGTGGCCGTGCGCCGACAGCTCGGTGTAGAGCCGCTGCGTCAGGCTGTTGAAGCTGTGAGTCAGGAACAGGATGCGCATCGGCCTCAGCTCTCAGCAAATCCGCGGCAGCTGCTCGCCGGTCAGCCAGTCGACGATGCGCCGACCGCCGAAGCCGGTGGTCATCTGCACGAAATGATGGGCATCCTCGTGCACCCTGCCGATCCGCACCGCGCGGGCGCCCTGAGGATGCGTGCGCATGGCCGCCAGCACCTTGTCCGCGTCGCCCTCGGCGACGATGGCGATCAGTTTGCCTTCGTTGGCAACATAGAGCGGATCGAGGCCGAGGAACTCGCAGGCGGCAGCCACTTCGGGATTCACGGGAATCGCGGCCTCGTCGAGCATCATGCCGACGCCTGACTGGCGGGCGATTTCGTTGAGCGTGGTGGCGAGCCCGCCGCGCGTCGGATCGCGCAGGCAGCGGATATCGGCACCCGTGGCGAGCATCGCTTCGATCAGCCCGTGCAGCGCCGCGGTGTCGGAGACGATGGGCGCCGAGAAGCCCAGGCTCTCGCGCTGCGCCATGATCGCCATGCCATGGTCGCCGATGGTGCCCGAGAGCAGGATCACGTCGCCCGGCCGCGCCCGGTCGCCGGAAAGCGCCACACCGTCGGGCAAAACGCCGACGCCCGTCGTGCTGATGAACACGCCGTCGGCCTTGCCGGCCTCGACCACCTTGGTGTCGCCAGTGACGACCGCCACGCCCGCCTCTTTCGCAGCCTTCGCCATCGACTCGACGATCTTCGCCAGGTCGGCCAGTGGCAAGCCCTCTTCGAGGATGAAACTCGCCGCCAGATAAAGCGGCTTCGCGCCCATTACGGCGACGTCGTTGACCGTGCCGTGCACCGACAGGCAACCGATGTCGCCGCCGGGAAAGAACAGCGGCGAGACGACATGGCCGTCGCAGGACATCACCAGCCGGCCGCCCAAAGTCAGCGGCGGCAGCACGCTGCCGTCATTACCCTGGCGCAGGAATTCGTTGTCGAGGTGCTTCGCGAACAGTTCCTCGATCAGCTGGGCCATGGCACGGCCACCGGAGCCGTGCGTCATGTCGACGCGGCCCTGCTTCAAATCGAGGGGACGAACGTAGTTCTCTCTGACTTTGGTCATCTGGCGTCCTTGTAGCGGCCATACGTGTAGTGCGCGGCACAGGCGCCTTCGGACGACACCATGCACGAGCCGATCGGATTCTCGGGCGTGCACACGGTACCGAACAGCTTGCAGTCCTGCGGCCGCTTGACGCCGCGCAGGATCGCGCCGCATTCGCAGGCCTTGTTGTCGGCGACGCTGCGGTAGCCGAGCGGGAAACGCGTCTCGGCATCGAAGCGCGCGTATTCGCGGCGGATCTTCAGCGCCGAATAGGGCACCAGGCCGAGGCCGCGCCACTCGAATTCGCGGCGCAGCTCGAAGATTTCCGACACCAGGTTTTGCGCCTTGAGGTTGCCGTCGCGGCTGACGGCGCGGGAAAATTCGTTCTCGACCTCGGCGCGGCCTTGGTTCACCTGCCGCACCAGCATCAGGATCGCCTGCATCACGTCGAGCGGCTCGAAGCCGGCGATGACCACCGGCTTCCTGAACTCCTCGGCGAAGAACTCGTAGGGCGCGTAGCCGATCACCGTGGACACGTGGGCCGGGCCGATGAAGCCGTCGAGCGGCACGGTACCGAGTTCACGCACCCCGGGCGATTCGAGGATGTTGCTGATCGCCGACGGCGTCAGCACGTGGCAGCAGAGCACGGAAAAGTTTTCCAGCCCGAGCGCGGCCGCCTGCCTGATCACCACCGCCGTCGGCGGCGTGGTCGTCTCGAAGCCGATGGCGAAGAACACCACTTGGCGACCCGGATTGTCCTGGGCGATCTTCAGCGCGTCGGCGCTCGAATAGACCATGCGCACGTCCCCGCCGCGTGCTTTCGCCTTCATCAGCGACAGGCCGTCGGAAGCCGGCACGCGCAGGCAGTCGCCGTAGGTGCACAGGATCACACCGTGTTCGAGCGCCAGCTCGATGGCCATGTCCACGCGGCCGATCGGCAGCACGCAGACCGGGCAGCCCGGCCCATGCACCATGCGCACATTGGCCGGCAGCAGGTCGGTGACGCCATAGCGCGAGATCGCATGCGTGTGGCCGCCGCAGAACTCCATGAAGCTGTAGCGGCATGCCGGGGCTGCCTCGGTGGCGATGGCGGCGGCGAGGCCCCTGGCGAGCTTGCCATCGCGGAATTCATCGACGTATTTCAAACCTGCGTTCCCATCTCCGCGAACAGGGCGAGCGTCTTCTCGGCCTCCTCGGGGTCGAGCTTCTGCAGCGCGTAGCCGACATGGACGATCACGTAGTCGCCGATATTGACATCGTCGAGCAGCGCCAAAGACACGTCCTTGCGCACGCCACCGAGATCGACGATCGCCTGGTCGCCTTCAAGGATTTCCGCGACCCGCGCGGGTATGGCCAGACACATTTCAGTTCTCCAGAAATCTTTGGGCAATCCAGGCCTGGCCAAGCGCGATGCCGGCATCACCGGGTGACACCTTTGCTGCCTCGAGCATCCCCAGGCCGACCGCTTCAAGCCTGCCGCGCAAACCGATCGACAGCAAACGGTTCAGGAAACAGCCACCGCCGCAGGCCACGACGCCGATACCGGTTCGTTCGGCCGCGCGCGTAGCCCAGTCGGCCAGGGCGGCAACCAGCGTGGCATGGAAGCGTGCAGCACCGAGGCCGATATCGACAGGATCGGTCAGCGCCCCCAGGGCTGGCAGCAGGTCGAGTTGGCCGTCGGCGCCGATGGCCCACGTGCCGGGCTCGGGCCAACCGTACGCGTCGATGTGTTGCTTCGCCACATTTTCGAGCGCAATGGCCGCCTCGGCCTCGAAGGCCATGCGCCGCGAAATGCCGAGCAGGCCGGCGGCGGCATCGAAGAGACGCCCGGCGCTCGATGTCTCGGGGCAGTTGAGCTTTCTGTCCATCATGGTCACCAGCGTCGCCGCGCCGGCCTCGTCGGCGTAACGGCGGGTGATCTCCGCGCTGCGGCCGAGGGCATGCAGCACGCTGGCCGCGACGCGCCACGGCTCGCGGGCAGCGCGGTCGCCACCGGGCAGGGCGATGCGCCGGAAGTGGCCAAGCCTGCCGAAGCGGGCGCCATCGACGTGCAACAGTTCGCCACCCCAGGGTGCCTTGTCGGTGCCCAGCCCGACGCCGTCGAGCGCCAGGCCAATCACCGAACCTTCGATGCCGTGCTCGGCGCAAAGCGAGGCGATGTGGGCATGGTGGTGCTGGACTTCGATCAGCGGCACACCGCACTCTCTGGCAAGCCGCGCCGCAGCCTGGCTCGAATAGAAGTCGGGATGCAGGTCGCAGGCAACGGCAGCCGGCCGCTCGCCCAGCCAGCCGAGCATTTCGTCACGGGCCTGATCGAAACCGCTGCACGCCTCCGGCGTATCGAGGTCGCCAACCGTCGGCGACACGCGTGCCTCGCCGTCCCGGGCCGCACAGACGGTGCTCTTGAACCAGGCTCCGGTAGCAAGCACCGGACGTCCGGCCGTCGACAGGCTCAGCGTCGTTGTTCCAGCCATGCCAGCCAATCGGCCATGCCCTCGCCGGTGGTCGCGGAAAAGCGGATCACCTGAATGTCGGGATTGACCCGCCGCGCCGATTCGACCGCGCGGTCGACGTCGTAGGCGAGATACGGCAGCAGGTCACACTTGCCGAGCAGCATCAGGTCGGCGGCACGGAACATGTCGGGATACTTGAGCGGCTTGTCCTCGCCTTCCGTGACCGAGAGGATCACCACCTTGTGCGCCTCGCCGAGGTCGAAGGCCGCCGGGCAGACGAGGTTGCCGACGTTCTCGATCATCAGGACGGAATGTTCGGGCAGATCCAATTGGTGCATGGCGTGGCCGACCATGTGGGCGTCGAGGTGACAGCCCTTGCCGGTATTGATCTGGATGGCCGGCGCACCGGTGGCGCGGATGCGCTCGGCGTCGTTGCTGGTCTGCTGGTCCCCTTCGATGACCGCCACGGTCGATTTGCCCTTGAGCATCTCGATGGTCTTGCAAAGAAGCGTGGTCTTGCCCGAGCCTGGGCTGGAAACGAGGTTCAAGGCAAACACGCGGCGACCGGCGAGAAAAGCGCGATTCTCGCGGGCATAGGCGTCGTTCTTCGACAGGATGTCCTGCTCGATCTTGAGCATGCGCGACGGGGCCATGCCCGGTGCATGGCTGTGCCTCGGCGCGTAGGCATGGCCCTCGATTTTCGTTTCGCCGTGGCCGCAGCCGCAGGTGGTGCACATGGTTGATGTTCCTTACTCGATTTCAAGTTCCTTGACGCGCATGTCCGTCCCACCCGTCACCTGCACCTTGTAGCCGCCGCAGCGCGGGCAACCGCCCAGCTTGTCGCTCATCGGCACCGACTGGCTGCAATCCATGCACCAGCCCGTGCCCGGCACTTCGCTGATTTCCAGACGCGCACCCTCGGCAATGCTGTCCCGAACCACGGCATCGAAACAGAAACGCAGCGACTCGATCTCAACGCTCGCCAGTCGCCCGACTTCCAGGAATACGACACTGACGCGCCCGACATCCTCGTCTCGGGTTGCGTCCTCAATCAACTGGAGAATACCCTCGGCGAGGGACATTTCGTGCATGTCGAGCCTCTGGGTAGTGACAACCGTGGCTATGGCCGCAAGTTTACCCGCCCGTTCGCCCGACAGACGCAATGCGCTGTCAAGCCGCGCTGACGAGTACCCCGCCGCATCGCTTATGGCGAAACCGGTTCGAGTGCCGCGCTCGCCAACGCCGTGTCGATTTCTGGAATGTCTTCGCCGCGCAGGATGCGCCCCAGCAATTCCTCATCGACCGGCACTTCGCCATCGACAGCGGGCGCGGGCGCCATCAGCCGCTCCAGGAAATCCCGGGCCGCCGCGACCGCCGATGCCTGATTCGGAAAATCGCGCATCGGTGAGTATACCGAATGCATCTGACAGACACCCAGGCCGTCCAGTATGTTGACCAGGAACCGATACGTCCCGGCGGGGAAATCGTGGGATTGTTTTTCGCCCAGACCCAGCGACTGCCACTGATCATCGACGCCCGGCAGCATCATCAAGCTCATCATCCACGGTGTGCTGACGATGCCGATCACTCGACTGCGGAACGACTGGAAGCCGATCGTGGCCACCGTCAGTGCGCTGTTAAGCAGGGGCAGGCCGGCCATCTGCTCCCGGTGAATGCGCTCGAAGACACTGGCGACCCGCTGTTCCGCCAGTGCGGGGTCGGCAAGCCCCATCGCATCGATCACGCGGACTCCAGGGCGGGTGCCGTGTTGCCCAGGCCCGGAAAGTGATGGTCGACATCGATCGCGTCGGCGCCGTCCATGATGGCCTGAAGTCCGTCCAGCGCCAGATCGATCTCCCGGGCCTGCTCGGCGCTGATCACTTCCCGCGCCCAGCCGAGAAAGCTCAGCACCCAGGTGCCGACCGACTGGTCGCCGACCAGCAGCATGTTGATTTCCTCGTCGCCATTGCGGCCGCGACAGAGCGCCGACACCGGACCGGGACGAACTATCTGAACGGGCGTGGCTATACACACAATGCCGACTCCATGTCCGCTTGCCGACGCCAATGCCCGATCTCGGCCTTCTCCCGAGGCGAGGGCGGAGCACCCAATCCGGTCAGTTCGTCGACCAGCATGCCCACCATGGCGTCGAGCGACCGGGCTGCGGGGACACTAAGACCGAGCCGGTTCTCAAGCGAATGCGGCACCATGCCGATGATGGCGACGTGTCGCGGCATCTGGCCCTTCAGCGTCAATAGCGCCAGCAGGTCGGACAGCCCGAGCTGATGATTGGAAAGTTTGGTCTGGAAAAAGGCCCGTATCTCGGCGTTGGCGATGCGCGCCAGGGATCCGTGCGGCGCATCCGCGTTGATCGCGTCCGCCACCACCAGGGCATCGGCCTCGCGCATCGGCTCGAACAACTCCATGCCGGTCGTGCCGCCATCCATCACCCGGACGTTCGCCGGCAGGTGGTAGCGGCACTCCAGTTCCTCGACGGCCCGCACGCCGATGCCTTCATCCTGCATGAGCACGTTGCCCATGCCGATCAGGAGAATGTTGGCGTACCGCGACGGCTGACTTTGGGTTGCCACTCAGAGCGCCTTCACCTTGACGACTTCACGCTGCTCGTTGTCGAACATGTGGATTGCGCAGGCGATGCAGGGATCGAAGGAATGCACCGTGCGCAGGACTTCCAGCGGCTTCTCGGGATCGGCGATCGGGTTGTTCATCAGCGACGATTCGTACGGACCGATCTGGTCGTCGGCGTCACGCGGCCCGGCGTTCCAGGTGCTGGGCACCACTGCCTGGTAGTTCTTGATCTTGCCGTTCTCGATCACCACCCAGTGCGACAACGTGCCGCGCGGCGCCTGGTGGAAACCGACGCCCTTGATCTCGCCCTTGGGAAACGATGGCGCGTTGAAGGTTGTCTGGTCCTTGCCGACATTGGCGACCAGCTTCTGCCACTGATCGTTGAGCGTATCGATCATGACGGCGCAGCGGACAGCGCGGGCGGCATGGCGACCGATGGTCGACTGCATGGCCGCGAGCGGCACATCGTTCAACTTGCCAACGGCCTTGATGACGCTGATTGCCTGGTTGAGGTACTTGGCGTAGCGCTTGTTGCCGGCCGCGAGGCCGTTATGCAGGTCCGCCAGCGGCCCCACCTCGGCGCGCTTGCCGTAGAAGGTGGGCGCCTTGACCCAGGAGTACTTGCCGTTGTCCTGGAAGTCGGTGTACTGCGGCTCGGTTTCGCCCTGCCAGGGATGCAGCGCCTTTTCGCCGGTGTACCAGGAGTGCTTGGAACTCTCGGCGACACCGTCGCGAAAATAGGCGTCGTTGAAATTGACGATCGGCTTGTAGGTCTTGAGGTCGCCACCGCTGATGTAGCCGCCTGGCAGATCGAATACCGTGCCCTTGCTGTCCTGCGGGCAGTCGGGAACCGTCAGGTAGTTGTTGATGCCGCCGCCGTACTTCGTCCAGTCGAGATAGAACGCGCCGATGGCGGCCACGTCGTTGAGATAGGTCGACTTGACGAACTGCTCGAGCTTGTCGATGAAGCTCTTGATCAGCATCAGCCGCTCGATGTTCAGCACCGATGGCGCGTCGTGACTGATGGAATTCGAGACCCCACCCACCGCCACATTCTGGATGTGCGGGCTCTTGCCGCCAAGGATGGCGACGATCTTGTTGGCCTGATTCTGCACGTCGAGCGCCTGCAAGTAATGCGCGACGGCCAGCAGGTTGACGTCGGGCGGCAGCTTCATGGCCGGGTGCCCCCAGAAGCCGCTCGCGAACGGACCGAGCTGGCCGCTGCCAACGAAGGTCTTGAGCCGCTCCTGCACCGCCTTCATCTCGTGCGGCCCATTGAGCGGCCAGTCGGAAAGCGACTCGGCGAGCTTGGCCGTGGTGACCGGGTCGGCCTTCAGCGCCGAGGTGACATCGACCCAGTCCACCGCCGACAGATGGTAGAAATGGACGATGTGATCCTGGATCGCATGCGCCGTCTGGATGATGTTCCGGATCAGTTGCGCGTTGACCGGTATCTCCATCTGCAGCGCATTCTCGACGGCGCGCACCGATGTGATGGCATGCACGGTGGTGCACACGCCGCAGAAGCGCTGGGTGTAGGACCAAGCCTCGCGCGGGTCGCGTCCGACCAGGATCTTCTCGATGCCGCGCCACATCTGGCCAGAGGACCAGGCCTTGGTGACTTTGCCGTTATCCACCTCGACATCGATGCGCAGGTGTCCCTCGATGCGGGTGATCGGATCGACAGTGATGCGTTTTGCCACGGGGAGTCTCCTTTGCGTAATTGGGTTCAGGCGGCGGCGTGCTCTTCGCGCGGCAGCACCGGGAATTTCTTCACGAAATACAGGTAGGCCATGATCTCGGCGGCAACCGTGCCCACCGTCACCATGCTTTCCGGGAAGGCCGGGAAGTAGCTGTAGCCCGGACCGGGGTCGAAGGTGATGAGAAAGGCATCGAAGCGGTAGAGCGCTCCGGCAAGCACCATGCTGGCAGCGGCATAGAGCAGCTTCTTCGCGTTCCGGCGCCCCCGCGGTGATATCAGCACCGCCAACGGGTAGGCGAACAGCGCCGTCTCGATCAAGAACATGAGGCTACCCAGGTCAAAGGCAAAAATGCGGCCCAGCTTGCCCTGCCAGAGGATGGCGGCGAACCGGATCACCAGGAATGCCACGATCAGGCCGACGATAATGCGACCCAGGCCCGCGAGCAACGGTGTTTCCGGCGCACGACGGAAGGCGGCAGCGGCAAGCGAGGATTCCAGAACGACGATGGCGAAGCCCATCGTGAAGGCCGAGAGCACCGCCAACAACGGCTGGAAGTGCAGGGTCTGCCAAAGCGGATGCACCTTCCAGCCCATGGCGATGAGAAAGCTGCCAAGCGACGACTGGTGCATGGTCGGCAGCAGTATCCCCAGCGCGATGACGAAGAACAGCGCCCGGCTGAGCACCGACTCGATCCTCTGCGCCAGCGCCTGGGCGCGGAAGCGTTGCAAGATCGTTGGCAGGAACTCGATCGACAGCACCATGACGTAAGCGGAGACACACAGGCCGACTTCGAGCATGACCGAGTGGAAGTTCATCTGCCAGGGCAGGAACAGGTTGTAGAACTGCCACCAGCGTCCCATGTCGACAAAGGCGCCGAACGCTGCAAAGCCGTAGCCGAGCAGGCTGGTCAACAATGCGGGCCGAATCAGAGGATGGTACTTGCCCTTGTTGAATACATAGACCGTCACCGCCAGCGCATAACCGCCGCAGGCAAGCGCGGTACCGACGACAATGTCGTAGACCACCCAGATGCCCCACGAATAGCCGCCATTGAGATTGGCGACCGAGCCCATGCCGTTCACGAAGCGCACTGCCAGGAAGACCACGGCCAGGCCAACCAGCAAAGCCAGCGCCATGAAGAACGGCGTAAACAACGGCCGTTTCAGTTCGACGTACTCGCTCATTGCTTTCCTCCCTCGTCATGGCCGCCTTCGATATTGCGCCGGACCAGCCAGGTCAGCCCGCCCAGCGCGATGGCCGGCAGGGCCATGTAGTTGTACACCGTACCCTGCACACCCTCGGAGATGGACGCGAACGAGCGCTCGCCAAGCGGCGGCATGCCGAGCTTGTCGTAGGGAATGGAGGAGAGGTGCATGACGTTGGTGCCGCCGGCCTCCTTCTCGCCCCAGACTGTCCTTTGGTATTCCGGAACGGCCTTCTCGTGGAAGCTGTCCGGCTTGCGGACATCGCCGCGCGGGTAGTTGTAGACCTGGCCCGGCTTCAACGCCAGGCGGCGCTTCGCTTCCTCCAGCAAGGCGGCGCGCGTGCCGAACAGGGTGGCGCCGGTGGGGCAGGCTTCGGCGCAGCCCGTCATCATGCCCTGGTCAATGCGTTCGACGCCCTTCTGGTTGCACATCTGGCACTTGTGGATCTTGCCCAAGGCATTGTTGTAGTCGTACTGGGGCACGTTGTAAGGGCATCCGGTCATGCAGGTCCGGCAGCCGATGCAGGCATCGACGTCATAGCTGACGATACCGGTCCCGGGATGGCGCTTCAGCGCCTTCACCGGACAGACCGACACACAACCCGGATCGACGCAATGCATGCAGCTGCGCTTCTCGAACGAGAAGCCGTCAACCAGCACATCCTTGACCGCGCCCTTGCCCTCGGCATGGACCTTGATGACATTCAGCGTCTGCGCCGAAAGGTCGAGGGCGAAATCGGCATGAACGTCGCCGCCCATCGGCACTGGCGGCATGCCATTGACCTGCTTGCACTTGGTGACGCAGGCCTTGCAGCCGACGCACAGGGTTGCGTCGAAGAGCATGCCAACCGCATCCGGCGCCGGCTCGAGATTGGGGCGGGCCTGCACCGACGAACTCGCCAGCGCGGCCGCCGAAGCCACCGTGGCACCCAGGGAGGCCTTGAAGAAATTTCGGCGGTCCATGATCAGGCTCCCTTGTCGGCCGACTGACTCGCCTCCGCCTGCTTGCCATCGAGTTTCTTGCCTGCCACCGCCGTCGCGCCAAGGAAAGCACCCACCGCGGCGCCGGCCACGGCGGCGGCGGCCACCACGGTCGACGACGTCGGGTTCTGGCGATCGGCGATATTCGGGAAGGCATTCGGTGGCGTGTGGGTCTTGACCTCGGCCAGGCTGAACATCGGCTTGTTGAAGCCCGTCCCCTGCTCCGAGCAGCCGAAACAGGGATGGCCGACGCCGATCGGCCAAACGCCGCCGCCGACGTTGTTGTATTCCAGGCTCGGGCAGTTGTTGTAGGTTTCGGGACCCTTGCAGCCGAGCTTGTACAGGCACCAGCCCTGGCGATGTCCCTCGTCGCCGAACTGCGTGGCAAAGCGGCCGGCGTCGAAGTGCGGCCGGCGGTAGCAGTTCTCGTGGATGAGCCTGCTGTAGGCCCACTTCGGTCGTCCCTTGTCGTCGATGGGCGGCAATTTGCCGTAGGTGACGAAGTACAGGACCGTGCCCAGGAAATTCGCCGGATTCGGTGGACAACCGGGAATCGTGACCACGGTCTTGCCCTTGAGGAACTGCGGCGCGCCGGTGGCACCGGTCGGATTCGGCGCCGCCGACTGCACGCCGCCCCAGCTGGCGCAGGAGCCGAAAGCGACGATCGCGGCCGCGTTCTCGGCGGCTTCCCGAGTGGCGTCCATCATCGTCTGGCCGCCGATCTTGCAGAAGATGCCGTTCTGCGCCAGGGGAATCGCACCTTCGACGACCAACAGGTACTTGCCCTTGTACTTCTCCATCGCTTCGCGCTTCACCGCTTCGACGCGGTGACCGGCGCCCGCATCCAGGGTCTGGTGGTAGTCGAGCGAGATCAGGTCGAGGATCAGGTGCTCGAAAGTCGGCTGCTCTGAACGCAGCAGGGATTCGGTCGGTCCCGTGCACTCCTGGCCATGCAGCCAGATCACCGGCGGACGTTTGGCCGGGTTGGCAATCGCCTCGGCCATGGCGAAGGCGGCTTTGGTGCCGAGACCGAAGGAAGCAGCCACCCCGGTGCAGAATTTCAGAAAGGTGCGGCGAGACACGCCCAGCCGCTGTTCGATGGCCGCGAAATCGGTCGACGCATCAAACGAGAAATTGGAATCCTTGGCCACGATCAACGCCTCCCCCTATGGTCTATCGGTGAACGTTCCAAAAGCAATTTAGGTACCAACTGCCACGAATATCGATAAGCGTCTGCTTTTTATAAACTAATGGCCCTGCCAGCCCATGATCCACTATCGGGCATGGAAGGTTTGTTTCCACAAACAGGACCAGGCTGGAATAAACAATTCCACTCACTCAATCGGACCGCCATCGGTCTTCAATACCGGCAAGATCAACGTAAACACCACGCCCCCCCCGGGGCCGTTGCTGACCGCGAGATTGCCGCCATGGCGCTCGATGATCCCGTAGCTGATCGCCAGGCCCAGACCCGTGCCCTTGCCGACCGGCTTGGTGGTGAAGAACGGATCGAACACGCGCGGCAGATTTTCCCGGGCAATGCCCGGCCCGTTGTCAGCGAAGCGGAGGCGGATTTCCTGATCATCGACTTCCGCATCGATCGCGAGTCGTGCTTCGCCCTGCCCGGCCGTGGCGTCGCAGGCGTTCTGCACCAGATTCATGACCACCTGCTGCAATTGCCCGGCCGAACCTTTTGCCATCAGCGTGGCCGGGAGCCGCATGCCGACGCGGAAATGCGTCGGCGCCGCCTTGCTTACCCAATGCACGGCACGCTCGATGACCGGCACCAGATCGACCGACTCGAATTGATCGCGATCCACCGCCGAGAAACGCTTCAGTCCGTCGACGATGTCGCGCGTGCGCTCCGCTCCCTCGGCGGTACCTTCGATCAGCGACGGCAGATCGGCCAGCAGGCGGTCAATGCCGAGTTCATCGCGCAGCGCGTCGAGGCGCCCCCAGTCTTCCTTGCGATGGACGGCATCGAGATAGCCGTTCAGACGGTTGGCGTAGCGCTTCAGGGCCAGCACGTTGCCGAACACAAAGCTGATCGGATTGTTCAACTCGTGGGCAACCCCGGCGACCAGGCGTCCAAGCGAGGCCATCTTTTCCGAATGCAGCAGTTGCTGCTGGGTGCGCTTGAGATCCTCGTGCGCCTGGCGCAAGGCCTTGTAGGCGCGGCGCAGTTCACCGACCGGTCGGCCGGTGATCACCACGCCGAGCATCTTGCCGGTGGCGCTGTAGCGCGGCGTGCAGTTGAGCGATACCGGAATGGCACCACCGTCCGCCGCGCGCAGTTGCATCTCGCAGTCATGGAGGGTTTCGCCGATGTGACCGGCGAAGAAATGCTGCGCCTGCTGGCGCGATGCCTCGTCGGCGAACAGATCGAAGATGCGCCGGCCCTTCAGCACCGCCTCGTCCTGTCCCGTCAGCCGCTGCAAGGCCTGATTGACGCCCTCGATCACTCCGGCGCGATTGCAGACCAGCAGCACGTCCGACATCGATGTCAGCACCGAGACGATGAACTGCTGCGATTCCTCCAGCGCCGCGTTTTTGTCCTCCAGCGCCACCTCGTACTGCAGGAGATCGCTATACACCTCGTCCATCTTCTGGATCACATCCAGCCAGACGTCCTCGCTCGCCCCGGCCCGCGCCGCCGCGACCAGTTGCTCGATACCCTCCGGGTGGAGCTTGTCGTCGCTCATCAATGCACCGTGCACACCATGCAGGGATCGAAGGAGCGGACGACGTGCTGGACGGCAACCGGTGATTTTTCACCCTCGCCAACGGGCACGTCGACCAATGCCCGCTCGAGGGCTCCGGGCTGGCCGACGCGGTCGCGCGGCGAGAAGTTCCAAGTGGTGGGCGCGATGATCTGGTAGTTGTGGATGCGGCCGCGGCGGATGTTCAGCCAGTGGCCGAGCGAACCGCGCGCGGCTTCGACGAGACCGGCGCACTCTGCCTCGGCGGGCAATTCGCCCGTCACCGAGAAGGGCTCGCCGGGGCGCAACGCCTCGGCCCAATGCTCCATGGCCGGCAACAGGCGCGCCACTTCCAGCAAGCGGGCGACCACGCGCGCCTCGACACCGCCGCCTTCGCGTTCGATCATGTCGCGCACCAGCGGATGGCCGGCCACCAGTTGCCTGGCCAACGCGCCCGTTTCGACCGCCTCGCCGCCCAAGCGAGGCGCCTTGCACCAGCTGTAGGCGGCATCCTTGTCGGCGATCGGCAGGGTCGAGCCGCGCGACGGCGGCAGCGGCTCGGTGGCATCGGCGTACCAGGCGTGGCTGACGTCCTCGGCGATGCGCGCCGGGTCGAGTGGCCGCGCGCCCCCGGACCAGATGCCGGCCGGCCACCAGCGTCCGTTCTCCTGCTCGTAGGCGCCGTAGCTCATGAAGGCGACGCCGGCCTGGCCGAGTGCACGCAGGTTCAGCGCACGCGCGGCGCGCAGAAACAGGCCGAAGTCGCTCTCGGCATGGCGTTCGGCCCAGCGCGCCAGTTCGTCGCTCGAAGCGATCGCGGCCACCGCTTCGAGCGCGTCGCCGAACAGGACGCGCTCGAGAAACTGGCGGAACTCGCGCAGCACGCGCAGCAGGCGCAGGCGCCCGGAAGCGTTGACCGGATGCGTCGAGCCGCCCGGCTGAAGCGTGAGCGTATGCGGCCACTTGCCGGCGAGCAGGCCCATCGATCGCATCAACCCGGCGCGCGCCGGCAGGAAATCGCCCGCCGCCGCGCCCCTCACGGCGGTGAAGCGACCTGCCGCGGCGCGCCACCACGGCTGACTTTCGTAGCAGGGCCGCGCGAAGTCGGGCATGAAGAAAAGGTAGAAATGGGTGACGTGATCGGCGACGTTCTCCACGGCCTGGATGAGATTGGCGACCAGTCGGCCATTCGCGGGTGGCGCGATGCCCATGGCGCCGGCCAGCGCCCGGGCGGCGGCGGCGGATTGCGAGACCGAGCAGATGCCGCAAATGCGCGGCACGAACACCAGCGCATCCGGGGGCGCCTTGCCCTGCAGGATCTGCTCGAAACCGCGATAGAGCGAGCTCCTGACACGCGCCGCGCGCACGCGTCCGTCGGTCACGTCGAGGATCACCTCGAGGTCGCCCTCGACCCGATTGAAGGGCCCGACGATCAGGCGGCTCATCGCGGCCTCACGGCTTCCGGGCCGGACGCGGCCAGCGGATGACGTGGTCGGCCTTGGCGTTCTGCCGCACGCGCGCCGGCGTCGCCGATTTCGACAAGGCGGCGAGCGCCACGAACCACGCCTTCGGCATGTCGAGCGGCAAGCCGATCGGAATGCCCGCCACCTTCGGCGTGACGGTGAACGGATGGCCCGGCTCCTCGAAGCCGGGTTCGGTGCAGCTGATGCAGGCATAACCGCCATCGGTACAGGAGCCGCCGCCGTTCCAGGGCCGCAGATTGCAATCGGCATGGGCTTGCGTGCCCTTGCAGCCGAGGTGTTCCATCAGGCAGCCCTGATCGCCGTTCTTCTCGGCGCTGGCCTTGAACTCGTAGAACTCGTTGCGCGCGCAGCCGTGATGCACCAGGACGTCCGTGTAGAAGCGCGGACGCGCGAGTTCGTCGAGGTCGGCCTCGTGCAATTCGTCGCGCGCCAGCGACAGCAGCGTCTCGGTCACCCAGTCGGGATGCGTCGGACAGCCCGAGACATTGACCACCGGCAGCCCGGCGCCGGCTCGGAACGCGGCGCCGAGCAGGCCGCCGGAATTCGTGCCATCGTATTGCAGGCCGCAGGCATCGGTGGGATTGACGCCGGCCGCGGTGATACCGCCGAAGGCCGCGCACGAACCGACGGCCACGACGTGCCGGGCGTGCGCCGCCAGCAGTTTCACCCACTCGATCATCGGCCGACCGGTGCCGGCGAGCACATGAAAGCGGCCGCTGCCGTGCGGGCCGCGCAGCAGCGAGCCTTCGATGCACAATACGTCGAAGTCGCGGCGGCCATCGGCGCAGGACTCCAGGATGTCCAGCGATTCGTCGGCGCTCGCCTCCGAGAGGCTTGGATGCCAGACGATCTCGATGCCGGCGTCGGCCAGCGTGGCGAACAGCGGCCCCCCATCGCCACCGATCCATGAGAGCGTACAGCCGCCACAGCCGCCCGATTGCAGCCACATCACTCGCATCGGCGTCACTCCGCCCGCTCCAGGCCGTAGCGCGCCAGCTTGGCGCGCAGGCCGACGCGCGATAGGCCGAGCTCCTCGGCCGCGCGGCTCTTGTTGCCGCGCAACCGGGCCAGCGTTTCCCGGATCACCTCGGCCTCGATGCGCTCGACGCGACCGCGCAGGCCGCCCGTCCCGGTGTTCTCGTCGCGCGCTGCCGGCGCGGCCGCCACCTTGCCGCCGGCACTCCGCACCGCGGGCGAAAGCAGTTCGGCGCCGAGGCGATCGGCGTCCGCCAGCGCCAGCATGCGCATGATCTCGTTCTGCAGTTCGCGCACGTTGCCCGGCCAGGCATAAGCCTCCAGGCAGCGCAATGTTTCCGGCGCCAACAGCGCGGCGTGCCGCTCCGCCTGGTCGCGCCGCGCGTCGAGCAGTTCCGCCGCGATCAGCGGAATATCCATCGGCCGCTCCCGCAGCGGCGGCAGGTGCAGCTTCATGCCCGCCAGTCGATAGTAGAGATCCTCGCGAAAGCGACCGCTGCGCACGTCGGCCTCGAGATCGCGGTTGGTGGCGGTGATGACGCGCACGTCCACCGAAATGGCACGCGGACTGCCGAGCGGCCTGATCTCGCCCCCCTGCAAGGCGCGCAGCAGCTTGACCTGGAAGGCCGGTGAGGTTTCGCCGATCTCGTCGAGAAAAATGGTGCCGCCATCGGCCTGCTGGAACAGGCCGACGCGATCCTCGTAGGCGCCGGTATAGGCGCCGCGCTTGTGCCCGAACAGCTCAGACTCCAGCAGCGTATCCGGCACCGCGCCGCAGTTTTCGACGACAAAGGCGCCATCGGCCCGCCGGCTGGCGTAATGCACCGCACGCGCCAACAGTTCCTTGCCGGTGCCCGACTCGCCGGTGATCAGGATCGACATTTCGTGCGGCGCCACCCGTTCGGCCAGGCGGCACACTTCATTCAGCGGGCTTTGCGCCGATCGCACCAGCCGGCTGAAGGCCGCATCGGCGCGCGCCCGGCCCTGCTTTTCCCTGACGCGCCTGCGCACGACCTCCGGGCTCTCCCGCAGTTCCAGCGTCAGCCGCTGATGTGCTTGTTGCAGACGCCAGAGTTCGGCGGCGCCTCGCAATGTCAGCAACAGCTGCTCCGGATGCCAGGGCTTGAGGATGTATTGCCAGATGCCCGCTTCGTTGATGCCGGCGATGATGTCTTCCGCGTCGGTGAAGCCGGAAATGATGATACGCACGGTATCGGGCCACTGCTGCCGGACCTGCTTCAGGAAATCGACGCCCGAGGTGCCGGGCATGCGCTGGTCGCAGAGCAGGATGTGCACGAACTCGCGCCCCATCAACGCCGCCGCTTCGTCGGCGGAACCGGCGGCAAGGACGGTGAAGTCCTCCTCCAGCGTGCGTCGCAGCGCCTCCTGGGAACGTACCTCGTCGTCCACAACGAGAACCACTGCCTTGGCCACCGTCACCCTTCGCTCCCCGTGAAAGGGGGCATTTCAAGCGGCGGGCCCCGCCTTGTCAAGCCGCGTTCGGAATCGGCGCGCCAAATGGCGGAATTGACCTGCGGCAACGCGACTGCAATGCCCTCGCCTTAGACTGTGCACCGTACTGCAACAACGCGCTGCAAATGACGCCAACGAATTCACGAATGCTGACCGACATCCTCGACCGCCACCGCCGCGACGGCACGCGGCTGATGCAGATCCTGCGCGAGGCGCAGGAAGCCTTGGGCTGGCTGTCGCCCGCGACCATCACCGCCATCGCCAGCGGCATTGGCTGGCCCCGCGCCAAGGTCGAGGGCACGGCCAGCTTTTACAGCTTCTTCCACACCCGGCCGATGGGCGAATACCGCGTGCTGTGGAGCGACAACATCACCGACCGCATGCTCGGCAACCTGGATCTCATGCAGGCCATGTGCCAAAAGCTCTGGCTGGAGCCGGGCCGCGTTTCCGAGGACGGCCTGGTCAGCGTCGATACCACCTCGTGCACCGGCATGTGCGACCAAGGACCGGCGGTGCTGGTCAATTACCGGGCCATCCCCCGCATGACGCGCGAGCGCGTCGAACTGATGGTGGAACTGATCCGCGCCCGCAAGCCGCTCGCCGACTGGCCGGCCGACTGGTTCGTCATCGAGGACAACATCCGGCGCGCCGACATCCTGCTCGGCAACCGCATGGCGCCCGGCGAAGCGCTCGGCGCCGCGCTGGCCGCCGGCGCCGACGCCATGCTGGCGGAAATCAGGACGTCGCAACTGCGCGGCCGCGGCGGCGCCGGCTTCGCCACCGGCCTCAAGTGGGAAGCCTGCCGCCAGGCCCGGGGCACCGCGCATTACGTGATCTGCAACGCCGACGAGGGCGAACCCGGCACTTTCAAGGACCGCGTGCTGCTCACCCGGCAGCCTGACCTGGTGTTCGAGGGCATGACCATCGCTGCGCACATCATCGGCGCCCGCCGCGGTTACGTCTATCTGCGCGGCGAGTACCGCTACCTGCTCGAGTCGCTGGAGTCAGTCCTGGCGGCACGCCGCGCAGCCGGCCTGCTGGGCGCCGACATCCTCGGCAAGGGTTTCGACTTCGACATCGAGATTCACCTCGGCGCCGGCGCCTACGTTTGCGGCGAGGAGTCGGCACTGATCGAGTCGCTGGAAGGCAAGCGCGGCGTGCCGCGCAACCGGCCCCCGTATCCCGTCACCCACGGCTTCCTCAATCAGCCGACGGTGGTGAACAACGTCGAGACCTTCGCCGCCGCAGCCCTGATCGCCGCCCGGGGCGGCGACTGGTACCGCAGCTTCGGCACGCCGCGCTCGGCCGGCACCAAGATTCTCTCGGTCTCCGGCGATTGCGCGCGACCCGGCGTTTATGAATATCCGTTCGGCGTCAGCGTCCGCCAGGTGCTGGCCGACTGCGGCGCTCACGACTCGCAGGCGGTGCAGATTTCGGGGCCCTCCGGCATCTGCATCGGCCCCGACGAATTCGACCGCCGCATCGCTTTCGAGGACATTCCGACCGCCGGCGCCTTCATGATCTTCGACATCCGGCGCGACATCTTCGACGTGGTGCGCAACTTCATTCATTTCTTCGCCCACGAATCCTGCGGCTTCTGCACACCTTGCCGCGTCGGCACCACGCTGCTGAAGAACCTGATGGACAAAATCGCCGCCGGCCACGGCACGCGCTACGACATCGACGAGATCTACCAGCTCAACCGCGTGCTGCGCACGGCCGCGCATTGCGGGCTGGGTCATACGGCAGCCAACCCGCTGGTGCATACCCTGGAGAAGTTCCGGCCGGCCTACGAGCGGCGCTTGAAGTCCATGGAGTTCGAGCCGGCTTTCGACCTCGACGCGGCACTCTCTGAAGCGCGCCAGATGACGGGGCGCGACGATGCCGGCGCGCATCTGGCGACGGACACGGAGAACGCGCGATGAACGAGCAAACGTTCAATCTGGATGGCCAGGAAATCCCGTTCGCCGCGGGCCAGAGCGTCATGCAGGCCGCCCTGGCCGCGGGCGTGTTCGTGCCGCACCTGTGCTACCACCCCGAATTCCGGCCGCACGGCAGCTGCAAGCTGTGCACCATGAAGATCAACGGCCGCCCGGCGACCTCCTGCACGACACCCGCCGCCGCCGGCATGGAAGTCGAGAGCGACACGCCGGAGATCCTCGACACGCGCCGCATCCTCCTGCAGATGCTGCTGGTGGAAGGCAACCATTTCTGCCCGAGTTGCGAGAAGAGCGGCCACTGCAAGCTCCAGGCGCTCGGCTACGAACTCGGCGTGATGTCGCCGCATTTCAACCACTTCTATCCGGACCGGCCGGTGGACGCCTCGCACCCGGACGTGCTGCTCGATTTCAACCGCTGCATCCTGTGCGAACTGTGCATCCGCGCCAGCGCCGAAGTCGACGGCAAGAATGTCTTCGCCCTCTCGGGGCGCGGCATCAAGAAGCATCTGATCGTCAATGCCGAATCCGGCAAGCTCGGCGACACCGACTTCGCCCTCACCGACAAGGCGGCGCAGGTTTGCCCGGTCGGCGTGATCCTGCCCAAACACAAGGGCTTCGCCGTGCCGATCGGCCAGCGCCGCTTCGACGCCGAACCGATTTCCGCCCACGTCGAGGAATTCAAGCCCATCGCCGCGGCAGCGCCGCGGGCCGGAGACAAGCCATGACCGAGGCGCGCAAGTTCCGCATCGCCACGGCAAGCCTGGCCGGCTGCTTCGGCTGCCACATGTCCTTCCTCGACATCGACGAGAAGCTGCTCGACCTGCTTCAGCTGGTCGACTTCGACCGCACGCCGCTGACCGACATCAAGACCATCGGCCTGCGCGGCCCATGCGACATCGGCCTGATCGAAGGCGGCGTCTGCAACGCGGAAAACGTGCATGTGCTGCGCGAGTTCCGCGCCCACTGCAAGATCCTCGTCGCCATGGGCGCCTGCGCCGTCAACGGCGGCCTGCCCGCGCAGCGCAACCACCTCGATCTGCGCGACATCCTCAGCGAGGTCTATCACACCGAGGCCGGCCTCGCCCACGGCGGCATTCCCAACGATCCCGAGCTGCCGTTGCCGCTCAACGAGGTGCACCCGATCCACGAGGTGGTGAAGGTCGACTACTTCCTGCCCGGCTGCCCGCCGCCGGCGGACGCGATCTGGAAGTTCCTCACCGACCTGATCGCCGGCCGCACGCCGCGCCTCGGCCACGGACTATTACGCTATGACTGATCTGGAAACTGCCGCCCATCCCGAACAACTGCGCCGCGTCGCCATTGACCCGGTGACACGCGTGGAGGGCCACGGCAAGGTAACGCTGCTGCTCGACGAGGACAACAAGGTGCATCAGGTGCGCCTGCACATCGTCGAGTTTCGCGGCTTCGAAAAATTCATCCAGGGCCGCCCCTACTGGGAAGTGCCGGTGATGGTGCAGCGGCTGTGCGGCATCTGCCCCGTGTCGCACCACCTCGCCGCCGCCAAGGCGCTGGACATGATCGTCGGCGCCACGCGGCTCACGCCGACCGCCGACAAGATCCGCCGCCTGATGCACTATGGCCAGATCCTGCAATCGCATGCGCTGCACTTCTTCCATCTCGCCTCGCCCGACCTGCTGTTCGGCTTCGATTCCGAGCTCGCGAAACGCAACGTGGTCGGCGTCATCGCCGCCTATCCGGAAACCGCGAAGAAGGGCGTGCTGCTGCGCAAGTACGGCCAGGAAGTCATCCGCGTCACCGCCGGCAAGCGCGTGCACGGCACCGGCGCCATTCCGGGCGGCGTCAACAAGTCGCTGAGCGCCGACGAGCGCGACGCGCTGCTCAAGGACGCCTACCAGATGGTCACCTGGAGCCGCGAGGCGGTGGCATTGGCCCGGCAGCTGTTCGAGCGCGACGCGGCGTTCAGCAACGCCTTCGGCCGCTTCGACGCGCACTCGATGAGCCTGGTGGGCACCGACGGCGCCATGGACCTCTACCACGGCGGCCTGCGCGCGCGCGCCATGGGCGGCGAAATCCTGTTCGACCACTTCGATTACACGCGCTACTGGGACGTGATCGTCGAGGACGTTAAGCCCTGGTCGTACATGAAGTTCCCGTTCCTGCGCGAACTCGGTCCCGAGCATGGCTGGTACCGCGTCGGCCCGCTGACGCGCGTCGCCAACTGCGACTTCATCCCGACGCCGCTGGCCGACAAGGAGCGCACTGACTTCCTGGCCAGCCCCGGCGCGGCCGGTGCCACGCTCGGCTACCACTGGGCGCGCATGATCGAGATGCTGCACGCCGCCGAGGCCATCCGCGACCTGCTGCATGACGACGATATCGCCGGAGCCGATCTGGTTGTCGGCGGCGAACGCGCCGGCCGGGGCGTCGGCGTCATCGAGGCGCCGCGCGGCACACTGATCCACCATTACCGGGTCGACGAGCACGACCAGGTCATCCGCGCCAACCTGATCGTCTCGACCACGCACAACAATCAAGCGATGAACGAGGCGATCCGCCAGGTGGCGCGCCAGTACCTCGACGGCCGGGAAGTCACCGAGGGCTTGCTCAACCACATCGAGGTCGCCATCCGCGCCTTCGACCCGTGTTTGTCCTGCGCCACGCACGCGCTCGGCCGCATGCCGCTCGAAGTGGCGATAGTCAGCCATGACGGTACGCCGGTCGACCGCATGACGCGGGGCACGGACGGCCGCTGCACCCGCGAGTGACGGCACCGATTCTGGTTTTCGGCTGGGGTAATCCGTCGCGGGGAGACGATGCGCTCGGCCCGCTGTTCGTCGAACGCATCGAGGCGCTGAAGCTGCCGCATGTCGAATGCCTGACCGACTTCCAGTTGCAGGTCGAGCACGCGCTCGATCTCCAGGGGCGCCAGCGCGTGCTGTTCGTCGATGCCAGCGTCGGCGCCGCCGCGCCGTTCGAGGTCGGTGAAATCCAGCCAATGCCGGACGCCAGCTTCACCACGCACGCCCTGTCGCCGCAGGCCGTCATGCAAGTCCATGTCGACCTCAACGACGAGCCACCGCCGCCCTGCTGGCTGCTGGCGATCCGGGGAGATAAATTCGATCTGGGCACGCCGCTCGGCGAGGAGGCGTCGGCCCACCTCGACGCAGCGGTTCTTTGGGCGCACGCCTGGCTTCAGGCTGGCGCGCCCAGCGCCGCGCCTTGCCGCGAGCGCTCCAGGTAGAGATTCAGTTCATCGACCGGCAAGGGCCGGCTGAAGTGATAGCCTTGCGCCAGGTCACACCCCAGGCGGCGCAGGTGCTCCAGCTGCGCCTCGGTTTCCACGCCTTCGGCGACCACCTTCAGGCCGAGGCTGTGCGCCATGGCGATCGCCGCCGCGCAGATGGCGGCATCGTTGGCGTCGGTCTCGATGTCGCCGACCAGGGTGCGATCGAGCTTGAGACCGTGAATCGGCAAGAGTTTCAACCGGGCGAGCGACGAATAGCCGATGCCAAAGTCGTCCACCGACAACAGCACGCCTAGGGCGCGCAGTTGGCCGAGCACGCCGATGGTGGTTTCCGGCGCTTCCATGGTCACGGTTTCCGTCACCTCTAGTTCGAGCTGGCCAGGCGCGATCCGGTTGTCCTGCAACACGCGCCGCACGATGGCGACGATGTCGCGCTTGCGCAATTGGCGCATCGACAGGTTGACCGCGACGCGGATGCCCGGATAACCGCCCGCCACCAGCAGTTCGCATTCGCGGCCCGCCTGCTCCAGCACCCAGCGGCCGATGCCCTCGATCAGGCCCACCTCTTCCGCCAGCGGAATGAACGTGTCCGGCGGCACCAGGCCCATCGTCGGGCTTTGCCAGCGGATCAGCGCCTCGACCGCCACCACCGAGCCCGAGGCGATATCGATCTGCGGCTGGAAATGCAGCCGGAACTCGTCCCGCTCCAGTGCCTGACGCAGCGCATTCTCCAGTTGCAGGCGCTCGGCGGCGGCCTTGTTCATCGCTGCCGTGAAGAACTGGTAATTGGCCCGCCCCTGCGACTTGGCGTGATACATCGCCGTGTCGGCCGCCTTCATCAGGGCGCCGACATCTTCGCCGTCGGACGGAAAGACGGCGATACCGATGCTGGGCGTCGAGCGGAGTTCGTGACCATCGATCCGATGCGTCCTCGACAGTTGCCGGACGATCTTGCCGGCCATCAGCGGCACGGCGTGGGCGACAGCGTCGGCCAGGTCGGTCATGACGACGACAAATTCGTCGCCGCCCAGACGGGCGACGATGTCACTGGCCCGCACGCAGGCGCGCAAACGCTTGGCGACATCCCGCAGCAACTGGTCGCCGACCGGATGGCCGAGCGTGTCGTTGATCGCCTTGAAGCGGTCGAGGTCGATGAACATCACCGCCAGTTGCCGGTTCTCGCGTCGCGCCGCGACGATGGCCTGGGCCAGGCGCTGATCGAGGCTGAAGCGGTTGGCCAGGCCGGTCAGCACATCGTTGTGGGCCAGTTCGTGGATGCGCTGCTCGGCCTGCTTGCGATCCGATATATCGGTGAAGCTGCCGATGTAGTGGGTGAGCACCCCTTCGGCGTTGCGCAGCGTCGAAATGGCCAGCCACTTGGGGTAGCAACTGCCATCCTTGCGCCGGTCCCAGATTTCGCCTTGCCAGGCACCACTCTCATCGATGGCGCGCCACATCTCGGCGTATTCCTCGGGCGACGTACGGCCGGCCGAGAGCAGGCTGGGATTCCGGCCCTGAACATCGGCCAGCGCATAGCCGGTCAGCGTGGTGAAGGCGCGGTTGATCGAGACGATGCGCTTGGCGGCATCGGTAACCAGGATGGCCTCGCTGGTGTGTTCATACACGCTGGCCATCAGCTTCAATCGTTCCTCCGCCGACTGAGCCTGGTCGATCGCGCGCGCCAGGCTGCTCTCGCTGTGCTTGAGCAGGCCGCGCATCAGCCAGAGCACCACCAGCAACAGCAGGCCGACCAGGACGACCACCAGCCGCTTGGTCCGCCACGAAGCCAGCACCTCGTCCTCGGCCAGGCCGGCCACCACGTAAAACGGCGCGTTGATCAGAACGCGCACGCCAAGAATGCGGGGCAGGCCATCGACGTAGGCTGGCGCCCGCACCACGCCATCGCGCATGCCGCCGGCGATAGCGCCACGCACCGGGTGATCGGCCGGCAAGCGGCGCGCCAGTTCCGGCGGTAGGGGCGGCCGGCGCAGCACCAGGCTGAAGTCGTCGCTGCGCCAGATGGCCAGGAATCCCCGCCCGCCCACGTCGAGCGAGCCCAGCAGCCGTTCGAAGTAGGCCAGGTCGATCTGCGCGCCCAGGGCGCCCAGGAACACGCCATTGGCCGCCCGCAGCGGCAGCAGCACCATGAAGGATTCGACCTGGTCGGCGCCGTGCCTCATCACGCCGGAATAGGCGATCTCCTGCCGGGGATCCTCGCGCAGCTTGCGGAAACAGGACGCCTCGGTCATGTTGAGCCGCCAGGGATCGTCCACCTCGGAGGTGTACATGAGACCGCCGTCGGCGCCGAAAACATGGAACGCCTTGATTTCCGGAAATCCCTTGCCCTCGATGGTCAGTTCGGTGTTCAGATACTGCTCGTACCGGTGCAGTTCCGCCTGGCGCATGGCGTCGGGCCGAACCTTGCCGGCCAGATTGTCGAGCGACGAACGGGCACGGTCGAGCGAAGCGCTCCAGCGAGCCTCCGTCAGCCACGCCAGGTTCCGCACGTTGGTCTGCGCGGCCTGGATCGCCTGCTGATGGCTGAACCAGAGCGAATAGGCCAGCAACACCACCGCCGTGACGAACACGACCAACAATGGCGGCAAGATGCGATGGCGATGAAAGCCCTTGAATCTACCGATGTTCACCACATCATCCCGACGAAACATGCGGAAAATGCTAATTCTGACCAAGCTCGGCTCCCCCCGCAAGTTCCGGTGTCGATCAGCGGCGCGAAGGGTGTAACATTCCCCCCAATATCCGAGCACTGTCGTGATGGCAAGGCAAGCGAAGTGAGAATTGCACTGTTGGAAGACGATGCCGCGCAGGCCGAAACGCTGGCCGAGTGGCTGCACGAGGCCGGACACGACGTTCATGTCTTTGGTCTCGCCCGCGATCTGGTGCGCCATGTCAGCCGCGAGAGCTTCGACACATTCCTGATCGACTGGATGCTGCCCGACCAGAACGGGCGTGACGTGCTCCGCTGGCTGCGCCAGGACAGGGGCGAGACGGCGCCGGCAATCTTCGTCACCTCGCGCAATACCGAGGAAGACATCGTCAACGGACTCAGCGCCGGGGCCGACGACTACATGATCAAGCCGATCCGGCGGCGTGAACTGCTCTCCCGGCTCGAGGCCATCTGGCGGCGCAACCGGCTGCACGAGGCCGGCCAGGAGATCATCGATGCCGCGCCCTTCCGGCTCGACCTCAAGCATCGCACGGTCTCGCGCGATGGCAGGCCCCTGGAAAACCTGACCGACAAGGAGTTCAGCCTGGCGGTATTCCTGTTCCAGAACCTTGGCCGCCTGCTGTCGCGCGGCCACCTGCTGGAAGCCATCTGGGGGCTCAATGCCACCATCCCGACCCGCACGCTCGACACCCACATCAGCCGCCTGCGCAAGAAGCTGGAGCTCTATCCGGCCAACGGCTTTCGCCTGGTCCCCGCCTACAACTACGGCTATCGCCTCGACCAGGTGGAACGAACCGCGTAGGCTGGCGCGCCCGCCAACATCTGCCAAGGACATTCCGATGTCACTGCCGCTTCCCATGCCTCCCCGGCGCCCGCGCGTGGCGCCGCTGTGCCTTGCCTGCCTGCTCGGCCTGGGCGTCGCCCACGCGGCCGACCCTCGCGCCGATGATCATCAATACCTGATCCAGCCCGGGGACACCCTGATCGGCATCGGCAAGCGCCTGCTGGAGGCTCCGCGCGACTGGCGCGCGGTCAGGCGGCACAACCGGATCGCGGAACCGCGTCGGTTGAGCCCGGGTGCCACCCTGCGCATTCCGCTCCCGCTGTTGCGCCGCGAGGCCGTCGGCGCGCGCGTGGCGGCCGTCACCGGCGACGTCACGGCCGATGACCGGAAAATCGCGGCCGGAGCCGACGTCGGCGGCGGCACGCGGATCGCCACGGGCACGGGCAGTTTCGCCACCATCGAACTGGTCGATGGCTCGCGCCTGGTCTTGCAGCCGGACAGCCGGATCAAGCTCGATGAGCTGAGCCGCCACCGCTACGCCGAAACCACGGAAACGCGCCTGCGTCTCGAACGCGGCCGCCTGGAATCGGTGGTGGTCAAGACGCCGCGCGCGCGCCCTCATTTCTCGGTGATCATGCCCACCGCCACGGTCGGCGTGCGCGGCACCCGTTTCCGCGTTGCCGCCGAGGCACCCGGTTCGGCCAGCCGCGCCGAGGTCACCGACGGCACTGTTGCCGTCGGCGATGGCGGCAAGGGCACCGCCGTGCCGGCCGGCTATGGGGTCCTCGCCGAGGCCGACGGCAAGGTATCGCCGCCCATCGCGCTGCTGCCGGCGCCCGAATTGGCTGGCCTGCCGGCCGTGCAGGATCGCACCATCGCCCGCTTTGTCTTTCCGCCGGTGGCCGGCGCCCGGCAATACCGCCTGCAGATCGGTGCCGACGCCGACATGCGCACGGTCCTCGCCGAGGCCCGCTCGGCGAAGCCGGAGGCCAAATTCGCCGACCTGCCCGACGGTCAATACACCCTGCGCGTGCGCGGCATCGACGACCACGGCCTCGAAGGCCGCGATGCCGACGCGCCCTTCAGCGTGAAGGCGCGTCCCGAACCGCCCTTCGCGCTCACCCCGGTGGGCGGCGCCAAGCTGCGGGGGGAATCGGTCGAACTCGCCTGGTCGAGCAACCCCGATGCCAGCCACTACCAGGTTCAGCTGGCTGACGCCGCCGGCTTCGATCGACCGTTCATGGAAATCGAACGTGTCGACGGCACGGCCGTGGCCCCGGCGCGCAAGCTGCCGCCCGGCGACTACCGCTGGCGCGCGCGCAGTATCCGCGCCGACGGTGACCGCGGCCCGTGGGGCGATACGCAGCGCTTCGTCCTGAAGCCGCCGCCGGCCGATCCGGAACCGCCGAAGGTCGGCGAAGACCAGATCGCTTTCGCCTGGGCGGGTGAACCCGGCCAAACCTTCCTGTTCCAGCTGGCCCGCGACGCCGGATTCACCGATCTGGTGGCCGAACAGCGGCTGAGTCAACCCGCGACCACCGTCGCCCGACCGGACGGCGGCGGCTACTTCATGCGCGTGCGCGCCACCGACGACGACGGCTTCGTCGGTCCCTTCACCCGCCCGCAACGGATCGAGATACCGCCGCGGCCGTGGCCCTGGTGGCCGCTGCTTTTGCTGCTGCCGGCGCTGATCTGACCCGGGCGATGACGCTGCGCGGCCGCACGCTGACCGAGTGGTCGCTGCTTTGCCTCCTGCTGGTCGGACTGGCTGGCCTGTCGGCCTGGCAGGGCTGGCTGTGGCGGGTCGACCACCTGCTGTATGACGCTGGACTACCACTGCTGTCCCGGCCGGCACCGGCCGACATCGTCATCGTCGCCATCGACGAGGCCAGCCTGGCGCGCATCGGCCGCTGGCCATGGCGACGAGCGGTGCACGCCACCCTGCTGCACAAGCTGGCCCAGGCCGAGGTGGCGGTCGTCGGCTTCGACATCATCCTCAACGAGCCTGACACCGACGACCCCGATGGCGAAGTCTTGCTGGCGGCGGCCATCGCCCGCCATGGCCGCGTCGTGCTGCCGGTGATCCCGTCGCCAACCGGCGCCGCCCAGGTCGGCGCGGGGCGGCCGCTGGCCGCCTTCGCCGGCGCCGCGGCGGCGCTGGGGCACATCGAAATGCCCATCGACGCCGACGGCATCATTCGCGGTCTGTTTCTACGGTCCGGCGATGGCGCGACGATGCATCCGCAACTGGCGCTGGCGATGCTGTCGCTCGCCGACCCCGAACGCGCCGCCCGCTACCCGCCCACCCTCACCGCGGGCGGCGTCCCGGGGCCTCGCCAATGGCGGCGCGACGGCTGGCGCTATCTGCGTTTCGCCGGGCCGCCGGGCAGCTATCGAACCGTTTCCTACGTGGACATGCTCACCGGCGCGGTCGGCGTCCACCAGCTGCGTGGCGCGCTGGTCATTGTCGGCGCCACCGCCGCCGGACTCGGCGATCTCCACGCCACGCCCATGTCGGCCTCCGGTCAGCCGATGGCCGGGGCCGAGATCAACGCCAACGCGCTGAATGCCCTGCGCGCCGGCGAAACCATCGTCTGGCTCGACCGCGCCACCACTGCGGCGATTTCGGCATGCACGGTTCTGCTGCTGCTGATCGGCCTGCTCTACCTGTCACCGCGCACCGGCCTTGCCTGGTCGGCCGGCGTCGGCCTCGCCGCCGTCGCCGTCGGCATGCTCCAATTGCGCTGGGGTCAGTCCTGGCTGCCGCCAGGCGCCATCCTGCTCGGCGCCGCGCTGGCTTATCCGCTGTGGAGCTGGCGGCGGCTCGAAGCGACCCAGCGCTTCATGGACGATGAACTGCGCCTGCTGCGCGACGCCGACCCGGCCCCCACCGCCGCCGAGGCCGCCGAGGCCGGCCTCGATCCGCTCGATCACCGCATCGCCATCATTCGCGCCGCCGCCGAACGGCAACGTCTGACGCAGAAGGCGCGCGAGGACATGGTGCGCTTCATCTCGCACGACATCCGCTCGGTGCTGGTATCGATCATCACCCTCATCGAGGGTGCCGCCGGCCGCAACGACAAGGATCGCGGTCTTCAGCGCATCGGCCGCTACGCCCAGCACGCCCTGGACCTGGCCGACGACTTTTCCCGGCTAAAAAAGGCCGAAACGGTCGATCCGCGGACGTTCCGCGAAGTCGATCTCGCCACGCTGGCGCAGGAGGCCGCCGACGAAGTGTGGCCGCAGGCCGAGGCCAAGCGCATCGCCATCGCCATCGACGACGCCGGCGGCCAGGACGCCCTGGTGCTGGGCGACCCGTCGCTGCTGCGGCGGGTATTGACCAATCTGCTCGGCAATGCCGTCAAGTACAGCCCGCCGGACACGACCGTGCGGCTGGTGCTTGCCGAGGACGGCAAGTGGTGCGAGATCGACGTCGTCGACGAAGGCTACGGCATTTCGGCCGACCAGATGGACAGGTTGTTCACCCGGCACGCGCGGGTTTCCCGCCCGGGCCAGCCCGACCAGCCGGGCATCGGTCTCGGCCTGGTGATCGTCAAGACCATCGTCGATCGTCACGGTGGCGGCGTGTCGGTCGAAAGCGCGCCCGGCGCGGGCTCCACCTTCCGCGTTCGCCTGCCGCGCGCGGCGTCCCGCCACGGCTGACTTTTGCGCCCCGATGGCGGCCACGAGGAGACAGTCATGATGCAGGACATCGTCGGCGATATCGACAGCGTCGAGAACCGCACCCACGACGAGATCGCCATCGGCGACAGCGCCGTGCTGACGCGCACGCTGCGCCCCGAGGACATCCGCGTGTTCGCCACCATGGCCGGCGAAGTGAATCCGGCCCATATCGACCCCGAATACGCGCGTTCGGCGCAATTTCGCGAAATCGCCGGCCACGGGATGTGGGGCAGCGCCATGATCGCCAACCTGCTCGGCACCCAGTTTCCCGGCCCCGGCACGGTTCTGGTCAGCCAGCACCTGCGCTTCGCCGGCGAGGTGCGCATCGGCGACACCATCACCGCCACCGTCGTCTGCCGACGCAAGCTGGACGATGGGCAACGCCTCGTGTTCGACTGCGTCTGCGTCAATCAGGATGGAACCCGGATCATCGA
Organism: Rhodocyclaceae bacterium; assembly: GCA_016704145.1. Taxonomy (GTDB): domain Bacteria; phylum Pseudomonadota; class Gammaproteobacteria; order Burkholderiales; family Rhodocyclaceae; genus Fen-999. Next base: position 200,885 of record JADJAS010000007.1, read on the forward strand.
CGGCCAGGTCGAAGTGGCGGCGCCGGCGGTGAAGATCCGTCGCCCGCGCGCCGCCCTGCCGCCCCTAGCGCCCGACGCGACACGAGGCTCGCGCTACCAGCCGCTGTTGTCGATCACCCGCGGCCTGTCACCGATCGCCATGGCCATGGTGCACCCCTGCGACACCGAATCGCTGCGCGGCGCACTGATGGCCCGCGATGCCGGGCTGGCGCTGCCGACGCTGGTCGGCCCCGAAGCGCGCATCCGCGCCCTCGCCGAGCAACTGACGCTCGACCTGGCCGGCTGCCGGCTGCTCGACGTGCCCCACAGCCATGCCGCCGCCGGCGCCGCCGTCGCGCTGGCGCGCGAAGGCGAAGTCGCCGCGCTGATGAAAGGCTCGCTGCATACCGACGAGTTGATGGCGGAAGTGGTCGACAAGGCCACCGGCCTGCGCACGGCGCGGCGCATCAGCCATGTCTTCCTGATGGACGTGCCGACTTATCCGCGACCGCTGCTGATCACCGACGCCGCGGTGAATGTCCAGCCGACGCTGGAAGACAAGGTCGACATTGTGCAGAACGCCATCGACCTGGCGCGCGTGCTGCGCATCGCCGAGCCGAAAGTCGCCATCCTCGCCGCCGTCGAGACGGTGACGCCGAAGATGCCGGCGACGCTCGATGCCGCCGCGCTGTGCAAGATGGCGGAACGCGGCCAGATCAGTGGCGGCATCCTCGATGGCCCGCTGGCCTTCGACAATGCCGTTTCCGCCGTCGCCGCCGCGACCAAGGGCATCTGCTCGGCAGTGGCCGGCCAGGCCGACATCCTGCTGGTGCCGGACATCGAATCCGGCAACATGCTGGCCAAGCAGCTGGAATACCTGGCCGGCGCGCTGGCTGCCGGCATCGTGCTCGGCGCCCGCGTGCCGATCGTCCTCACGTCGCGCGCCGACCCGGCGGAAGCGCGTGTCGCCTCGGCCGCCATCGCCGCCGCCATGGTGCACGCCCGCGTCGGCCAGGCCTGACCATGGCCGACGCCATCCTCACCCTCAACGCCGGCTCCAGTTCCATCAAGTTCGCGCTGTTCGATCGCGGCGTCGGCGAAATTCCCGAACAACCCAGGCTGCTGGGCCAGATCGACGGGCTGGGCGCGCGTCCGCACCTTTCGGCGCGCGAGGCGTCGGGCCGCGCCGTGGCGGATGTCGACCCGCCGCTGGCCGGCGCCGCGCCGCATCGCGAGGCCTTGTCGTTCCTGCTCGACTGGCTCGACCAGCACGCCGGCGGGCGGCGCATCGGCGGCGTCGGCCATCGCGTCGTGCACGGCGGCGAAAAGTTTGCGCGACCGATCCGGCTCGACCCGGTGTCGATCGACCTGCTGCGCGACCTGGTGCCGCTGGCGCCGCTGCACCAGCCGCACAACCTGGCCGGCATCGAGGCCATGGCCGCCGCCCTGCCCGGCGTGCCGCAGGTCGCCTGTTTCGACACGGCCTTTCATCGCGACCAGCCGGAGCTCGCCCAGCGCTTCGCCCTGCCGCGCCGGATCACCGAACAAGGCGTGCGGCGCTACGGCTTCCACGGCCTGTCCTACGAATTCATCGCCGCGACCCTGCCGCGCCATCTTGCCGACGGCCGCGCCGAGGGCCGCGTCATCGTCGCCCATCTCGGCAACGGCGCCTCGATGTGCGCCATGGCCGGCCGGCGAAGCATGGCCACCACCATGGGCTTCACGGCACTCGACGGCCTGATGATGGGCACCCGCAGCGGCGCCGTCGATCCCGGGGTGCTGCTCTACCTGATGGATTATCGAAACATGGACGCCAGGGCGCTCGAACGCCTGCTCTACAAAGAGTCGGGCCTGCTCGGCGTCTCCGGCATCAGCCAGGACATGCGCGAGTTGCTGGCCTCGGCACAGCCGGCGGCGCGCGAGGCGGTCGACCTGTTCTGCTATCGCATCGTCCGCGAGATCGGTTCGCTCGCCGCCGCCATCGGCGGCCTCGATGCGCTCGTGTTCACCGGCGGCATCGGCGAACACGCCGCGCCGGTGCGCCGGCAAGTCTGCGCCGCGCTCGGCTGGCTGGGCATCGTGCTCGACCAGGCCGCCAACGCCGCGCACGCCCGGCGTGTCGCCACGGCTGACTCCCGGGTCGAGGTGCTGGCGCTGCCGACCAACGAGGAATGGATCATCGCCCGCCACACGGCGGCGATGATCGGGACAATCTGACACCGGCACGGCGTTAGAATCGCCGCCTGACATCCCGTCGGCATTGCGTCGACCACCATGGCCCACCCCGCGAGAACCACACTTGCTTCGCTGCACGTCCTCATCCTGGCCGCCGACCCGGCGGAAGCGGAGGCGATGGCCGCCTGCCTGGCCGAAGGGGCGGTGCGACCGCGGTTTCGCGCCGCCGGCGACGCCGCCGGCCTGCGCGCCGCCCTGCGCGATGGCCCGTGGGATGTGCTGCTCTACCTCCATGGTCGGCCGGCGCTGACCGCGCTCGCCGCCATGAAGATCCTCGACGCGCAGGGACTGGACCTGCCCTTCGTCATCGTCGCCGACCCAGCCGACGAGAAAGCCGCGCTGCGCGCCATGCGCGCCGGCGCCCATGACGTGGTGTTCCGCGACCGGCCCGACCGGCTGCTGCCCGCCATCGACCGCGAAGTGCGCGAAGCCCGCCAGCGCGCCGACCATCGCGCCGCGCTGGCGATGGCCCACGATGGCGACGCGCGTTTTCGTGGCCTGGCCTCCAGCCTGCCCGGCATGGCTTTCCATCTCCAGCGGCTGTCCGCCAGCGACTATCGCTTCCTCTATGTCAGCGAAGGCTGCCAGGCATTGTTCGGCCTCAAGCAGCATGAACTGCTGGCTTCACCGCGCAAGCTCTTCGACGCCTTCGAGGCGGACGACCGCCGCCAACTCGAAACGGCACTGGCCGTTTCGGCCGACTCGGGCGCTCCGCTGGACTGGGCCGGCCGCCTGCGCGGCCGCGGCCGCGGCAAGTGGATCGATCTGCGCTCGACACCGCAACGCAGCGAGGAGGGTGGCAACGGCATCGTCAGCTGGCAGGGCATCGCCACCAACATCACGACGATCAAGGAAACCGAGGCGGCACTGCGCGCTTCACGCGAGCAGTTATCGGAACTCTCCTTCCATCTCGAGGCCGCGCGCGAGCAAGAGCGCGAGCGCATCGCCCGCGACATCCACGACGAACTGGGCAGCCTGCTGGTCAGACTGAAAATCGAGGCAACCCTGATGGCCGGCAAGCTGCCGGCGGAACCGCCGACCCTGCGCGAGAAGGCCCGCTCCATCGAGGCGCTGCTCGACCAGGCGATGGGTGCCGCCAGCCGCGTGGCGCGCGAATTGCGGCCCGGCATCCTCAAGGAATTCGGCCTGCCGGCAGCCATCGAATCGTTGACCGAGGATTTTTCCCAGCACTTCGGCATCACCTGTCGCGTGCAGTGCGACGACGACCTCGAGCCGGATGCCGACACCTCGCTAGCCCTGTTCCGCATCGTCCAGGAGACGCTCACCAACGTCGCCAAGCATGCCCACGCCTCGCTGGTGGTGGTGCGGCTGACGCGCGAAAAAGGTAGCATTGCGCTCGAACTGCGCGACAATGGCCGCGGCATTTCCGAGACGGACATGGCCAAGCCGAAGTCCTTCGGCCTGCGCGGCATCCGTGAACGCGTGCATAGCCTGGCGGGCGAGTTTGCCATTGCCTCCGGGGAACATGGCGGCACGCATGTGCGCCTGCGGGTGCCGGAACGCCGAGGCGTGGAGCCAACGACGGTGGACGAGGCGGAAGAAATGCAGCGCAAATTGTTTTGACCATGACAGACAGGATTCACGTACTCATCGCCGACGACCACGCCATCGTGCGTCAGGGGCTCAAGCAGATACTTTCGGAGACGGAGGACCTGGTGGTCGCCGGCGAGGCCGACGACGGCGTCGAGGCCCTGCATCTGGCCCGCCAGCAGCCCTGGGACGTCGTCCTGCTCGATGTCTCGATGCCCAACCGCAACGGCATCGACACGCTCAAGCAATTGAAGAAGGAATTTCCCAGGCTGCCGGTGCTGATCCTCTCCATGCATCCCGAGGAGCAGTACGCCATCCGCGCGCTCAAGGCCGGCGCCTCGGGCTACCTGACCAAGCAGAGCGCGCCCGAACAGCTGGTGACGGCGATCCGCCAGGTCGCCTCCGGCAAGAAATACGTCAGCCCGACAGTAGCCATGCAACTGGCCGACGCCATCGCCAACGACACCGAGCAGCCGCCGCACGAGCTGCTCTCGGACCGCGAGTACGAAGTACTCAAGCTGATCGCCGCCGGCAAGACGCTGACCCAGATCGCCGAGGAACTGAATCTCGCTGTCGCCACCATCAGTACTTTCCGCGCCCGCATCCTCACCAAGCTCGGGCTGTCCAGCACCGCCGAGCTGATCCGCTACGGTCTGGAGCGCGGCCTCGTTTGAAACGACCACCATGACCGACGCCAAACATCCCTCCGAACTCGCCCGCGAAACCCTGCGCCAGCTGGCGATGCGCCGGGAGCCACCGACGCCGGACAATTACCGCGCGCTGTACCACGAGATCGCCGGCACCGCCGCTATCGAGGCATTTCCCGAACGCGCGCTCAAAAACCTCGCCGCCGGCCTGCCGAAAACCACGCCCGAGCAGCTGCGCTTCGGCCGGCAGTTCGAGGCGGCCGCCAGCGAAGGCAGCTGGGACAGCCTGAAGGCCGCGCTGACCGATCTGCTGGCGAGGGGCGCGGCGGCGCCACCGAACTGGAGCGGATTGATCCGCGACCTGGTCAGCCAGCACGAGGCGCGCCACGCCGGCATCACCACCGCCAAGAAACGCGAAGCGCTCGACCATGTCCTGGCGGCCTCGGGCACACCGGAGGTCCTGTTCGGCCGCTTGCAGTCGCTGGTGCGGAACTGGTCGCAGGGCACCCCGGCGGACGCCACGGCGGCGGAAGGTGCAGCCCGGGGAGAAGAAGCCGCCGACGCAAAGTCAGTCGTGGCGGCACGCCAGCCCAACGCCGAATTGCAGGAACTGGTCGCCAGCCTGCTCGACAATACCCTCGGGGTCATGCTCGCCGACGCGCCCGACCTGGCCGGCGAGGCCGGCGGCCTGGCCGCCGACATCCGCGCCGCCGCCTCCACCGAACAGATCGGCGCCTGCGCCGGCCGGCTGAAGAAGCTCGGCTACCGCTTGCAGTTCGTCGCCGAGGACAAGACCGAACTGCGCGGCGCGCTGGTTCACCTGCTGCAACTGATCGTCGAGAACATCGGCGAACTGGTGGTGGACGACCAGTGGCTGCAAGGACAGGTGTCGCTGGTGCGCGACCTGCTCGGCCAGCCGCTCGACCTGCGCCGGCTCGACGATGTCGAGCGCCGCCTCAAGGACCTGATCTACAAGCAGAGCGCGCTGAAGAAGAGCCTCACCGACGCTCAGGCGCAGCTCAAGGACATGCTGGCGACCTTCGTGGACCGGCTGGCCGGTTTCGCCGCCACCACCGGCGATTACCACGACCGCATCGGCGCCTGCGCCGAGAGGATCAGCAACGCCAGCGACATCGGCCAGCTTTCCGACGTGTTGCAGGTGGTCATGCAGGAAACCCGCGCCGTGCAGTTCGCAGCGCAGCGCTCGCGCGACGAGCTGATCGAGATGCGCGACCGCGTGCGCCAGGCGGAACGCGAAGTCGTCCGTCTGCAGGAAGAGCTGGCCCATGCCAGCGAGATGGTGCGCACCGACGCCCTGACCGGCGCGCTCAATCGCAAGGGCATGGACGAAGCGATCGAGCGCGAAGTCGCGCGCGCCCGCCGCAAGAATTCGCCGCTGTCGGTGGCGCTGCTCGACATCGACAACTTCAAGAAGCTCAACGACACCCATGGCCACGAGGCCGGCGACCAGGCGCTGGTGCATCTGGCCCAGGTGGTGCGCGAAACCCTGCGCCCGACCGACACCCTGGCCCGCTACGGCGGCGAGGAATTCGTCATCGTGCTGGCCGACACCCGCCTCGACGACGGCGTGCAGGCGATGGTGCGCGTCCAGCGCGAACTGACGCGCAAGTTCTTCCTGCATAGAAACGAGAAGATGCTGATCACCTTCAGCTGCGGCGTCGCCGAACTCGGACCGGCTGAATCCCCCGCCGATGGCGTCAAGCGCGCCGACCAGGCCATGTACCTGGCCAAGCGCGCCGGCAAGAACCGCGTGGTGGCGGCCTGAGGCGCTTCGGCAAGCTGGCGGCTCAGGCCTTGGCTCAGGCCTTCCGCGTCGCCTTTTCGAGCAGATCGAGGCCTCGGCGCGCCTGATTGGCACCGCGCGCCGCGCGCACCGCGAAGCGGGTCTCGGCATCAAATTCGGCGAGCATCAGCGTCGTCATCTCGTCGATCAGCCGGTTCAGCGGCGTGCCCCGGCTCTTCGCCAGGGCTTTCAGCCGGCGGTGCTTTTCGTCGGGCAGGCGGACAGTCAGGGCAGTCATGCTAGATCTCCTTCATGAAGGCGCCAGGCGCCAGTACCCTTAGGCTCGGGAAGCGCAATTCCATCGAACGCAGATCCCGCAAGTTGTTGGTTACCAGACATTCCGCCCCGCCAGCGATCGCCAGTTCGACCAGATGGTTGTCCGCCTCGTCGCGGACATTCGGTCGCCACAGGTAATACACGCGCGTCCATTCGCAATTAGCGAGAAAGATGTCGAGCAATTCATCGCGCTCCCGCTGCGCCAGCCGACTGATCCGAAACAGGTCGGCGCGCCCCATCACGTCCTCGTATTCCACCAGCAGCGCAGCGCCCATCAACGGCACATAGCGCCGCTGCAGCCCCGCGGCGATCATCGCGTTCGATGCGCCTTCGCCCAGGCAGGCGCTCACGAAGACATTGGTATCGACAACGATGCGCATGGCTTAATGATATCATTTTTGCCACCACAAGGAACCAACAACAGAACTTCCTAAAGTTTCCTTTCGGGGGCCCGATAAAGGGACTGTGCGCGGCAAACACCGCACCGAAACCCCCAAGCTGGCGCTAGGGAATACCGAAAAGCCAGTAAGGCTAACCCCCTGAAAGGAGTCACAAAATGGCACAAGTCATCAACACCAACGTTGCTTCCCTGTTCGCTGGCGCCGCCCTCAACCGCTCCGCCAACGCCCTGCAAACCGCCCAGCAGCGCCTGTCCTCGGGCCTGCGCATCAACAGCGCCAAGGACGACGCCACCGGCATGGCCACCGCCGCCAAGCTGGACAGCAATATCCGTGGCGCCAACATGAACCTGCGCAATGTCAATGACGCGCTTTCTCTGGCGCAGACGGCTGACGGCTACCTGTCCCAGATCCTGGAAAACACCGTACGCCTGAAGGAAATCTTTGTTCAGACCGGCGCCGTCGCTAACGAAGAAGCCGTTGGTCTTCTGGCCGAAAACGCCCGTATCGATGGCTTGGTCGTCGCGAGCGCGGCTGTCACGGTGGACGGCTCGGGTAATCAGACAGCGGCGTATGGCGGAACTTTCACGGCCGCAGGTGCCTTTGCGAACCTTGCCGCATTCACGACTGAGATTGACAACATTGTCACGGCTCGCGCTGAGTTTGGCGCCGACATGGCGGTGCTGCAATCCGCCGCCAACACGCTGCAAACTGAATCGGTAAACTTGTCCGCCGCCTACAGTCGCGTGATGGATACCGATTACGCCGCGGAAACCACGGCCATGACCCGCAACCAGATTCTGCAGCAGGCGGGTATCGCCTCCCTGGCGCAGGCGAACCAGAACCCCAGCATGGTGCTGAGCCTGCTCCGCTAAGGTCGAAGAGCCTCAACGACGCCCGGCCGGGTGACCGGCCGGGCGTCGGCGACTGAAGGATGCGAACATGAACATCCAAAGTGTAATCAGTCTCGGTCAAACCAATGCGCAACCGGAACTGCGTACGGCGGACGCCGCACGCGGTTTGTCGCTTTCCGCCGGCATTCGACCAATACCCGAGCCAACGCCCCAGCAGGTGCAACAGGCCGTGGACAACATCAACCTGGCCTTGCATACCTCGAACAATACGGCGCTGCAATTCACGGTCGACCCCGGCGGCCGAACCACCGTGGTCAGGTTGGTCGATACCGAATCCGGTGAACTCATCCGGCAGTTTCCGTCCGAGGCCGCGCTGGCCATCGCCGAGTCCATCGGCAACTTCCAGAAGGGTCTGCTGCTCGGTCAGGAAGCGTAGTAAAGTTCTCTCGTCGCACGCCGTTAAATACTCATTGCGGTAGCGCAGGAGACTGTTCATGGCAACCACTTCCTCGATCCTCGACGTTCCATCGCTGGTGTCCCAGTTGATGTCGATCGAGCGCAAGCCGATCGACAAGCTCAACGCCAAGGTCACGGACATCCAGGCACGGATTTCGTCTTTTGGCACCCTGAGCGGCATGGTGTCGACGCTGCAAACATCGCTGAGCAGCCTGAAGACGGCGCTGCAAGGCTACGGCGCCACGCCGTCCGACGCCAACCTCTTTTCCGCCACCGCGTCGACCAGCGCCGCCGCTGGCAGCTACACCATCAACATCAGCAAGCTGGCGCAGGCGCAGAACCTCGTCGCGGCCGGCCAGATATCGCAAACGGTTTCGATTCCCAGCGTCGCCTCGACCGTCACCTTCACCATCGGCGGCAACCCGATGGATGTCACCATCGCGGCCGGCGCGAGCTTGCAGAACATCCGCGATACCATCAACGGCGCCAATCTGGGCGTCACGGCCTCCATCATCAACGATGGCAGCGGCACGCCCTACCGACTGGTGCTGACGGCCAACAAGACAGGCTTGGCCAATGGCGTCAGCAGCATCACCGTTCAGCCCGGCGGCGACGCCGCATTGAACGACCTGCTCGCCTTCAACCCGACCGCGAACCCGCCGGCGGCAGTGACCATGACCCAGTCGGCGGCCGCTCAGGATGCCAGCCTGACCGTCAACGGCATCGCCATCACCAGCGCCACCAACACCGTCAGCGACGCCATCCAGGGCGTGACGCTGACACTCAAGGCGCAGACGAACACGCCCGCCACCCTAACCGTGGCGCGCGATACCGCCGCCATCGAGTCGGCGGTGGCGAAGTTCGTCGAAAGCTACAACGCGCTGGCCACTCAGCTGAAGTCCCGCTCGGCCTACGGCACCTCGGGCAACCCGGGCGGTTCGCTAGCGGGCGACGCGACGGTGCGCCAGATGATGGACCAGTTGCGCGGCATCCTCACAACGCCGGCCTCGGGCGGAACTTACGGCTATCTGGCGGAAATCGGCATTTCAACCCAGGTCGGCGGCACACTGAAGATCGATAGCAGCAAGTTTAGCTCGGCGCTGACCAGCGATTTCGCTGGTGTCGACCAGGTCTTCAACTCGGCGACCGGCTTCGCCACCCGCCTGGCGGATTGGGCGGCGACGGCGACCGGCACGGGCGGTCTGATTTCCCAGCGCACCGATGGGCTGAACTCCTCGATCAAGGGCTACAACGAACAGATCACCAGGCTGGAAAAACGCATGACGGCCTTGCAGAAGCAATACACGATCACCTATTCCAACCTCAACATGATGCTGAGCCGGATGAACGACACCAGCAGCTACCTGTCGTCGCAATTCGGCTGAATGGTCGAGCCACGATGAATTCCCGCGCCGCCATCAACGCCTACGCCAACGTCGGCCTCGGCACCGACATCATGTCGGCCGACCCGCACAAACTAACCTCGATGCTGTTCGAAGGCGCGCTGTTGGCCATCGCCAGGGCCAGGCACGCGCTGGCGCGCAACGAGCCGGCGACCAAGGGCCAGTTCATCTCGAAAGCCATCGCCATCATCGGCGAGGGCCTGCACGCTAGCCTGGACAAGGATGTCGGCGGCGAATTGGCGCGCAATCTTTCGGCCTTGTACGACTACATGGTCAAGCGGCTGGTGCATGCCAACATCAAGAACGACGACGCCGCGCTGGACGAAGTGGCGCGCCTGTTGACCGAACTCAAGGATGCCTGGGACAGCATCCGCCCGCAGGTGACCCAGGCGGTCCCGGCCGCGGGCCAGCGGCCCGGCTACGCGCGGGCCTAGGCATCGCGTGGGCGCGGCCGAGATCATCGCGCACTACGAAGCGCTGGCGGCACTGACCGGTCGCATGCACGAAACGGCCTTGCGCGGCGACTGGGATGCGCTGGTCGACATCGAACAGGAGCGTGGCCGATTGATCGCGACGATCAAGCCGCTCGACGCCACGACGAAACTGGACGACAGCGAGCGCCGGCGGAAAAACCAATTGATCACCGACATCCTGGCCCGGGACACTGAAATTCGCGCGGCGACGCAAACCTGGATGGAGCAGTTCCAGGCCGAAATGCAAAGCGGCCTGCGGCAGATTCGCTTGCTCAAGGAATATGGGACCTAGCCGCCGCGCCAGCCGGCGCCCGGCCGGAAATGGCCAAAGAACCCGCTGTTCTTTCGCCCAATACCCCTCCGGCCAGGGCTTTACCATGCCGGCGATGCCTTCCCAGATCGAGTTATTCGAAGAAATGAGCGCGCTGTCGGCCCGCATGGTCGAGGCCGCGCAGGCCAATGACTGGGACAGGCTCATCCATCTGGAAAAGTCAGTCGCGGCGCTGCGCCAAACCCTGCCGGCCGACGAAGACAATACCGCGCTGACCACGGCGGAGGCCGAGATCAAGCATGCGCTGATCCAGCGCATCCTCGATGACGACGCGGAAATTCGCCGCCATACCGAACCCTGGATGGACAGGCTGCGCCGCTTCCTCGGCGGCGCGCGCCGGCAGCAAGCCTCACCCTAGGTTCCTGCCCCCATGGCCGTGATCCCGCCCGATGCCGGCGTGCGCATGCGGATGCAGGCCGAGGCCAGCCTGGTCGAGCAACTCCAGCCGGTCCGGCCGATCTCGAGCGACTTGCCCGACCTGCGGCCCGGGCAGGCGTTCACCGCCCGTGTCATCGAATCGCTGCCGGAAAACACCTACAAGGCGCTGGTGGCCGGCCGGCAACTGACGCTGCAACTGCCGGAAGGCGCCGAAACGGGCGATACCCTGGAACTGGTGCTGATCGATCGCACGCCGAAGATGCTCATCGCCCGGCGTGCCGAGTCGCCTTTGGCGGCCGATGCCGCCAACCAGCCCTATGCCTATTCGAAGATATCGACTGCCGGCCGCATGATCGGCCAGTTGCTGCTCCGCGAAGGCGAAACGCCGCAACCGGCCGCGCTCAATCGGGGACAGCCGCTATTGGCCCACCCCCCCGCCAGCGCCGCCGAGTTGGTGCCGAACTTGGCCAAGGCCGTGAGCCAAAGCGGGTTGTTCTATGAATCACACCAGGCCCAGTGGCTGGCCGGACGTCGCCCGCTGGTCTCACTGCGCGCCGAACCGCAAGGCCAGTTGCCGGTGCCGCCTCGCCCGGTGACGGAGGGCGTAAGCTCGGTGGCAACGCCGACTGTCGAAGCCGCGCCGGAATCGCGCGCGGCGCCGGCCGCGGCCACTGCCGCGCGCGTCGACATCGCCGCGACCGGAATTCCCGATGAAGTGCGGCCGCTGGTCCAGCAGCAACTCGACGCCGCCACCAGCCAGCGCTTGGCCTGGCATGGCGAAGCCTGGCCGGGTCAGGGCATCGACTGGAAAATCGAGCGCGACACGACCGACGAGCATCCGTCCGGCCAGGCCGACGCAGAGGCGCCGCGCTGGACAACGACCCTGCGCCTGACCATGCCAAGGCTGGGGGCCATCGATGCCCAGTTGCAACTGACGGGTTCGAACCTGCGGCTGCGCATTGCCGCCCCCGACGGCCGCGCGTTGGAAGCCTTGCGCGGCCAGGCCGCCGAACTGACCCGGGTGCTGGCCGACGCCGGTCTGACGGTCGCCGCGCTGGATATTTATCGTGAACCCTGACGCGCTGTCCGACGACGCACCCATCGCCGACGACGGGCGCTCGCTGGCCGTGGCGCTGGCCTATGCGCCGGGCGACGCGGCGCCGCGCGTGGTCGCCAAGGGCCGCGGACTGATCGCCGAGGCGATCATCGCCCGCGCTCGCGACCACGAAATCTACGTACATGAATCGGCCGAGATGGTTTCCCTGCTGATGCAGGTCGATCTCGACGACCGCATTCCGCCGCACCTGTATGTCGCCGTCGCCGAGTTGCTCGCCTGGCTCTACCGCACTGAGCAAAAAGCAGCAATTAACAATCTTTAACGTACATCAGGGTACCAACCCCGCCCGCGTCGCCTCATCCCTTCTAGAATCGGCGACCATGAACGCCATTGATCCGCGCGCTGCACGCGTCGCCGCAGACTCCCCGGAGCCCGAGCCCCTGCTCGAGCCGACCGACCACGCAGCGTTCCTGCTGCGTGACCGGGGCGATATCCTGCCGGTGCTACGCGGTCTGCAAACGGCGGTCGATCGTGTCACTGTCCATTTCAACGAAGGCCGGGATTTCCTGCTGACCGCCATCATCGCCGTCGACGAAGATTCCGTCACGCTCGACCTTGGCGCCGACGAGGAGATGAACCAGCGCGCGCTGACCGCCGACAAGGTGTTTTGCGTCGCCCGTCACGAAAAAGTGCGCGTGCAGTTCACACTGCACGGACTGCGACGGGTGGACCACCAGGGGCGTCCTGCCTTCCGCACCGGCCTGCCCGACGATCTGTTGCGGCTGCAACGGCGCGAGTACTACCGGCTATCGACGCCCATCGCCCGGCCGCTCAAATGCCTGATCCCGGTCACCGATGACGGCGGCGCGACGACCGATATCGAAGTTCATGTCGCCGACATCAGCGGCGGCGGCATGGCCTTCATGCAGCCGGCCAACGGTTTCGTCTTTGCCCCGGACATGCGTTTCGCCAACTGCCGTATCGAGTTGCCCGAAGTCGGCACCCTGGTGGCGACGCTGCAAATCCGCGGCGTGTTCGACGTGACGCTGCGCTCGGGCGGCAAGGCGACCCGCATCGGCTGCCAGTTCGTCCGGCTGCCCGGGCCGATGGTGACGCTGGTGCAGCGTTACATCATCAAGGCGGAGCGGGAACGCCAAGCCCGCGACGCGGGCATGGCATGACAAACGGCAGGTGCTAGACCTGCATGTTCATGATGTCGTTGTAGGCCGTCACCAGCTTGTTGCGCACCTGCACCATCTGCTGGAAGGATAGGCTGGCTTTCTGCAGATTGACCATCACATCCTGGAGATTGACGTCGCTCTGGCCGGCGGCGAAATTCTCCGCCATCTGGTGCGCCTGCTGCTGAACCTGATTGACCTGATCGATGGCGGCGGTGAGGGCCTTGGCGAAATCGACATTGGCGCCCGGCGATGGCTGACTTTCGACCTTGCCGCGCGCGACCGCCGCCGCCGAACGCAGTTCGAGGAGCATCTGGTCGATCTTGCCGGATTCGATAGCCATGGTCGGTCCACTCAGGGATTCGTGCCGATTCTAGTAGCAAAGGCCATGCCCATTCAACCCGGCGAATGCCTCAATCATCGTTGAAGTCGCCATCCTGCCGATACTGGGCAAGCTTGTAGCGCAGCGTGCGCTCGGAAATGCCGAGCAGTTCGACCGCCTTCTTGCGCGAGCCGCCGACCTTGGCGAGGGTTTCCAGGATGTGCTGACGCTCGAGATCCTTCATGTTGGCGGATATCGCCGGCGCGGACGGCATGGCGACAACCGGCCCGGGGGGCAACAATACCGTCGGCGGCGGCATCACGGTGGCGGGGGCATTGCTCGCCACCGTGCCCGCGATGGGCAAGGTGGCGGTGTCGATGGTCTCGCCGGTCGCCAGGATCAGCGCCCGCTGGATGACGTTTTCCAGTTCCCGGACATTACCCGGCCAGGCATGGGCGGCAAGTTTTGCCGCCACCGGGTCCGACAGCCGGACGGGCAGGCCAAAGCGGCCGCCGTGCAGCGCCAGGAAATGCCGCGCCAGCGGCAGGATATCGCCCGGACGTTCGCGCAACGCCGGTATGGCCAGCGGAAAGACGTTGAGCCGATAGTAGAGGTCCTCGCGGAAGCGGCCGGCTTGCACTTCCGCCGCCATGTCGCGGTTCGAGGTGGCCAGCACGCGGATGTCGAGCGCCACGGGCTTCTTGCCGCCGACGCGCTCGACTTCGCGCTCCTGCAGGACGCGCAGCAGCTTGGCCTGCAAGGCCAGCGGCATTTCCGAAATCTCGTCGAGCAGCAGGGTACCGCCGTTGGCCTGTTCGAACTTGCCGGCCTGCGCCGCTTGCGCCCCCGTGAACGCGCCCTTCTCATGGCCGAACAGCGTCGCCTCGAGCAGGTTGTCGGGAATCGCCGCGCAGTTGATGGCGACGAACGGCCCCTTGGCGCGTTGCGACTGGTCATGGATGTAGCGGGCGAACACCTCCTTGCCGGTACCCGATTCGCCGGTGAGCAGCACGGTGGCGTCGGTACGCGCCACGCGCGACGCCAGCAGCAGCACTTCGCGGGTGCGCGGGTCGCCGACGATGACGCCCTCGGCCTGCGGCGGCGTGGCGTAGCGGGCGATCTGGTCGAGCAGCGCCTTCGGCTCGAACGGCTTGAGCATGAAGTCGCAGGCGCCGCCACGCATGGCCGCCACCGCCTTGTCGACATCGCCGAAGGCGGTCATCAACAGCACCGGCAGCGTCGGATGGCGGCCGCGGATTTCGGCCAGCAGTTGCAGGCCGTCCATGGGGGCCATGCGCAGGTCGGTCACCACCATGTTGAACGGGCGGGTCGCCAGCAGCGCCAGCGCCTCGCGGCCGCCGGGGGCACCCATTGGCCGGTGCCCGGCGGTTTCAAGGGTGATCAGCAGCGCATCGCGCAGCGATTCGTCGTCCTCGACGACCAGCAGGTTCAGGCGTTCCGGCATGACGTCGGGGTCAGGGGCAGCGTGATGATGAACTCGGTGCCGACACCCGGCTGCGAGCGGACGTCGATGCCGCCGCCATGGGCGCGGGCGACACCCCGGGCGATCGCCAGGCCGAGCCCGGTGCCGTCGCTGCGGGTGGTAAAGAAGGGTTCGAACAGGCGGGCGACGACGTCGGCGGTCATGCCGCGACCGTTGTCGCTCACCGAGAGGATCGCCCGATCCGCGCCACAGGTGGCGGCGAGCGTCACCACGCCGCCGGCGGCCACCGCCTGAATCGCATTGTCGACGAGATTGGTCAGCGCGCCGGCCAGCGCCTTGCGGTTACCGGTGATCATGGCCTCCGACGAAACACCGGCAATACGGAAATCGACCTGCCGGCGGGCCGCCAGCGGTTCGCAGGTGTGGGCCAGTTCGGTGAGCAGGTCGGCGACACGAAAGGTTTCACGGCCCAGCACCTCGCCGCGTGCGAACAACAGCATGTCCTGGATCAGGCGCTCAAGGTGCTTGAGGCGGTCGACGGTCTTGCGCGCGATCGACACGCGACTGTCGGCGGCCAACTCCGGATTCTCAAGGTTGCCGGCATAAAGCAACGCCGCAGCCAGCGGCGTGCGCAACTGGTGGGCAAGCTGGGCCGCCATCTCGCCCATCGCGGCCAGCCGCTTGTTGCGTTCGGCCTCCTCGCGCAGGCGGTTGGCCTCGGCGTTGGCGGCGGCCAATTCGGCGGTGAGGGACTCAACCTGCCGCTCGAGCGCGCCGTAGGCGGCCGCCAGTTCCTCGGAGGCCTGGCTGAACGCCTGGAAAGCCTCGGCAAGGCGCTTCGGATCGAGTTCGGCATCGGCCGCGAGCAGGGTGTCCATAACCCGGCCATCATGGCAGAATCCCCGTGCCGCAACAACTTCCGAAATGCCGGCAAAAATTGCCGTTGCTTGCTGGAACCGGGCTTGCTAGTGAAGCCGACAATCCGGCAGCGGCTCGTGGAGCCGGCAAATTCGCCACCAACCGGACCCTCTTGCGCCCACCAGCGATGGCCACCGCACAGCAAGCCCTGCCGTTCAATCTCGCCGCGTTCAGTCGCATGAACGCGTCGCAGAAGCTGGCCGTGCTGGCGGGCGTGGCGCTGGCCGTCGCCTTGCTGGTGGGAGGCCTGCTCTGGGCGAAAGAACCGTCTTATGGCGTGGTGTTCGCCAACCTCTCGGAAAAGGACGGCGGCCAGATCGTCGCCGCGCTGGAGCAGCAGAACGTTCCCTACCGGATCGCCGAAGGCGGCGGCGCGATCCTGGTGCCTTCGCACCAGGTGCACGACGTGCGGCTGCGGCTGGCCTCGCAGGGCCTGCCCAAGGGCGGACTGGTCGGTTTCGAGGTCATGGAAACCCAGAAGTTGGGCATCAGCCAGTTCGCCGAACAGATCAACTATCAGCGCGCCCTCGAAGGCGAACTGGCGCGCTCGATCCAGTCGCTGGCCGCCGTCAAGGGCGCTCGCGTGCATCTGGCGATCCCGAAGCAGACCGCCTTCCTGCGCGACGACCAGAAACCGACCGCTTCCGTGCTGGTGGCCTTGCACCCCGGACGGACGCTGGAACCGGCGCAGGTGTCCGGGATCGTGCATCTGGTTTCATCGAGCGTACCGCAGCTCAGTCCCGCGCAGGTGAGCGTCATCGACCAGGATGGCAACCTGGTGTCGTCGCCCTCCAGCAACGGCAAGACCGCCGGTCTCGACGCCGGCCAGATCAAGTACATGCGCGACATCGAGGAAGCCTATCGCCACCGCATCGAGGCCATCCTGGCGCCGCTGGTCGGTTCCACCAACGTGCGCGCCCAGGTCACCGCCGAGATCGATTTCTCCGAAACCGAGCAGGTGGCGGAAACCTACCGGCCGAACCCGAGCCCCGATACGGCGATCCGCAGCCAGCAGACCGCCGAGCAGGGCGCGCCCGGCGCCGGCGGGGCCGCCATCGGCGTGCCCGGCGCGCTGACCAACCAGCCGCCGGTGCCGGCCACCGCGCCGATCACCAGCCCGCCGGTGACGGGCGCCGCCAATGCCGCCAACGCCGGTGGCGGCGGGTCGTCATCGCTGACTTTCAGCAAGAACGCGACGGTGAACTTCGAACTCGACAAGACCGTCAGGCACACCCGGGGTGCGTCGGGCGTGGTCAAGCGGCTGGCGGTGGCGGTGATCCTCAACAACAAGCTGGACCCGGCCAAGGGCAAGGCCGCGCCGCTGACCGACACCGAATTGAAGCAGGCCACGGCGCTGGCCAAGGAAGCCGTCGGTTTCAACAAGGATCGCGGCGATACCGTCAATGTCGCCAATGTCGCCTTCGCCCCGCGCGAGCAGGAACTGATTCCCGATACGCCGCTGTGGAAGGATCCCTGGCTGATCGCCACCGCCAAGGACATCGGCAAGTGGCTGTTGTTCGTGTTCCTGGCCTGGCTGCTATGGACGCGGGCGTTCAAGCCGCTGTTCGAAATGCTGGCGGCGACCGCCCACCGCGTCGAGGCGGAACAGGAGGCGGCGGCCAGCGCCGCCGGCGCCGCGACCGAGGGCCACGGCGCGAGCCCGGGTCGTAGCTACGAAAACAAGCTGCAGCAGGCCCGCGACCTCGCCAAGCAGGATCCCAAGCTGGTGGCCGGCGTGATCAAGGAGTGGGTCGGTGGCGAATCCCGATGAGGGGCTGGAAAAGAGCGCCATGCTGCTGCTCTCGCTGGGCGAGGACGAAGCCGCCGAGATCCTGAAGCATCTGGGGCCGAAGGAAGTCCAGAAGCTCGGCCACGCGATGGCGCAGTTGAAGGCGGTGCCGCGCGACCGCATCGAGGTCGTGCTCGACGAACTGGAAGACCATACCGCCAAGGGCTCGCCAGTGCCGGTCGATGAAGGTGTCATTCGCGCCATGCTGACCAAGGCGCTGGGCGACGACCGTGCCGCCAACCTGCTGTCGCGCATCCTCCAGGGCGGCGACACGGCCGGCATCGAAGGCCTGAAGTGGATGGACGCCCCTACCGTGGCCGACCTGATCAAGAACGAGCATCCGCAGATCATCGCCACCATCCTGGTCCATCTGGAATTCGATCATGCCGGCGAGATTCTCAAGCATTTCACCGAGCGTTTGCGCAACGACGTGCTGCTGCGCATCGCCACGCTCGACGGCGTGCAGCCGATCGCCTTGCACGAACTCAACGACGCCATGAAGCGGCTGCTGGCCGGCGCCTCGGGCAATGTCAAGAAGGCGTCGATGGGTGGCGTCCGCCACGCCGCCGAGATTCTCAACTTCGTCGGCCAGGCCGCCGAAACCGCCATCGTCGACAACGTCCGCGAGTACGATCCGGATCTGGCGCAGAAGATCCTCGACGAGATGTTCGTGTTCGAGAACCTGCTCGACATCGACGATCGCGGCATCCAGCTGCTGCTGCGGGAGATCCAGTCCGATTCGTTGATCCTCGCGCTCAAGGGCGCCCCGCCAGAACTGCGCGAGAAGATCTTCAAGAACATGTCGCAGCGTGCCGCGGAGATGCTTAGGGAGGATCTCGAGGCCAAGGGACCGGTGCGCCTATCCGAAGTCGAGGGCGAACAGAAGGAGATCCTCAAGATCGCCCGCCGCCTGGCCGATGAGGGGCAGATCGTGCTGGGCGGCAAGGGCGGCGAGGATCAGATGATATGAGCGGCCTCACCGCCTGGGAACGCTGGGAGCTAGCCAGCCTCGACACGCTGGAAACGCCGGCCAACGAGTCGGCCGCCGAGGACGCACCCGCGCAACGTCCCGACCCCACCGAGATCGAGCGCATCCGCGGGCAGGCCGAAGCACAAGGTCGCCAGGCCGGCTATGCCGCCGGTCAGGCCGCCGCCCGCGCCGAAGCCGAACGCCTCGGCCGCGCCGCCGCCGGCCTGGAGCAGGCGCTGGCGGAATTCAATCAGTCGGTCGCCGACGAACTGCTGGCGCTGGCGACCGAGATCGCCCGCCAGGTGGTGCGCCAGACGATCACCCTTCGTCCGGAAACCATCCAGGCCGTGGTGAACGAGGCGCTCGCGCAATTTCCTCATCAACACGCGACCATCTACCTCCACCCGCAGGATGCCTCGCTGATACGCTCCCACGCCGGCGACGCACTGGCCCACGCCGGCCACCGCATCCTCGAAGAGCCGGGCCTGCAGCCGGGTGACTGCCTGGTCGAATCCGGCAGCAGCCAGCTCGACGCCACGCTGGCCACGCGCTGGCGCCGCGTGCTCGAAGGCATCGGTCTACAGACCGCGTGGATTGAACCGGAGGCGCCATGAACCCGCAATGTCAGGCTTGGCGCAACCTGCTGGTGCAATGCCGGCATCAGCTCGGCGACGTCATGCCTTTCCAGGCCGGTGGACGCCTGACCCGCATCAACGGCCTGGTCATGGAAGCCTCGGGCCTCAAGGTGGCGCTCGGCGCCTCCTGCCGGGTGCAGATTCCGGGCGACGGCACGGTGGAGGCCGAAGTGGTGGGCTTCGCCGGCGAACGGCTGTTCATGATGCCGACCGAGGATGTTTACGGCCTGGCGCCAGGCTCGAGCGTGATCCCGATCGAGCCGCCTTCGGCCACGCCACGGCTGGGCCGGGCCACGCCGATGTTCCGTCGCGCCTTCGACCGCTCGAAGCGGCTGCCGGTCGGCGACCAGTTGCTGGGACGGGTCGTCGATGGCAATGGCCGGCCGCTCGACCAGATCGGGCCGCTCGACGCCAAGCATGTGCGTTCGCTCAACAGCCGCCCGTTCAATCCCTTGCAACGGGCGCCGATTTCGCGGACGCTGGATGTCGGCATTCGCGCGCTCAACGGCCTGCTGACCATCGGCCGGGGACAGCGGCTGGGCCTGTTCGCCGGTTCCGGCGTCGGCAAGAGCGTGCTGCTGGGCATGATGGCGCGCTACACGGCCGCCGAGCTGATCGTGGTCGGCTTGATCGGCGAACGGGGCCGCGAAGTCAAGGAGTTCATCGAGCACAACCTCGGCGACGCGGGACTGGCGCGTTCGGTGGTGGTCGCCTGCCCGGCCGACGTCAGCCCGCTGATGCGGCTGCAGGGTGCCTCCTACGCCACCTCCATCGCCGAGCATTTCCGCGACCAAGGCCGGCATGTCCTGCTGATCATGGATTCGCTGACCCGCTACGCCATGGCCCAGCGCGAAATCGCGCTGGCGGTCGGCGAGCCGCCGGTGACGCGCGGCTATCCGCCCTCGGTGTTCGCCCGCCTGCCGCAGCTGGTCGAGCGCGCCGGCAATGGCCCGCAAGGCGGCGGCTCAATCACCGCCTTCTACACGGTGCTGGCGGAAGGCGACGACCAGCAGGACCCGATCGCCGATTCGGCGCGCGCCATCCTCGACGGTCACATCGTGCTGTCGCGCTCGCTGGCCGATGCCGGCCATTATCCGGCCATCGACATCGAGCAATCGATTTCGCGCGCCATGACCAACCTGATCGAGCCGGCCCACCTGGACCTGGTGCGGCGCTTCAAGCAGCTCTATTCACGCTATCAACGGGCGCGCGACCTGCTGGCGGTCGGCGCCTACGCCCGCGGCTCCGACCCGATGCTTGACCAGGCGATCACGCTGTATCCCGGCATGGAACACTTTCTCCAGCAGGGCATCGAGGAACGCGCCAGCAGCGACGACAGCCTGCGCGCGCTGGCCGCGCTGTTCGGGTGAACTAGAATAAGCAGATGTCGCCATGACGACGACTTGGACGAACCCCGTGACCAAGAACTTTCCGCTACAGTCGATACTCGACCTTTCGCAGATGCGACTCGACGAGGCGACCCGCCGGCTGGGCGAACTGATCGCCGACCAGGAAAAGGCGGCCGGACGCATGGACCTGCTCGTCCAGTACCGCGAGGAGTATTACGGTCGCTTCATGGCGGCGGCGCGGGACGGGTTGAGCCCCGAACAGTGGCGGAATTACCAGACGTTTCTCACCAAGCTGGATCAGGCGATCGGCCAGGCCGAACAAATGATGAGCCAGTCGAAGCAGATGACCGCCGCCGGACAGCAGGACTGGCTGAGCAAGCGAGGCAAGGTCAAGGCGTTCGACACGCTGGCCGCCCGCCACCAAGCGCGAGCCGACCATGACGAGTCGCGCCGCGAGCAGAAAAGCCTGGACGAGCACAGCACGCGCGTGCACCTGGCTCGCTTCAAGGAAGAGGAGTGACCGGCAGCAGGCCCGCGCGGAGCACTGGCACGAGCCTTGCATTTCATTCCGGCAGAATTGCCAGCGAGGATTGCCCGATGCCCCCCGGAATCAGTATTCCCCAACTTGCCGCTAGGCTCGCCGTAAAGGCGGGGCCCGCGCCCGACGCGGGCGCCGACGCCGATAACAAGGGTGGCTCGCCGTTCGCCGACATCCTGAACGGCCAAATGGACTCGGCGGGCGCGGTCTCGGCGGCGGCGTTCCTGCCCACGCTGCTCGGCGACCGCTTCAAGGAGGCCATGCCGGATGCCGCCGCCGAGACCGTCGTCCCCGGCGCGCAGCCTGCGCTGGCCGACATGCTGACGGCGCTGCCGGCCCTGGCCAACGCCGCCGAGGGATCGGCGCTCCGGCGCGCGGAACCGCTGCCCGGGCAGGGCCCGGCCGACGGTCTGGCCACGGCAATACAGGCATTGGCGCGCGCTCCGCGCGGCGATGGCGGATTGGAGCGGATGGCGCACGCAACCGTGCCCGCGCCCCTGGCGACCGCCGAAGGCGGCATCGGCAAAGCCGCGGAGGCCAAGGCGTCGCCGGCAATACTTGCCGCCAATCAGGACGAACTGGAAGCTTCGATGGTCGCCCAGGTCATCGCCGAGGCAAAGTCAGCCGTGGCGACACGCCTGCCGGCGACGCCCGACCCGGCGACCGCCGCGGCCGCAGCGCTACAGGCAGCCGCCGCGGTCGCGCCCGCTCATGCCGCGATGACCCAGATCGGTCCGATCAACGAGTTCCGCATCATCACGCCGCTGGGCAGCGACCCCTGGCGGAGCGCAATCGGCGACAGCCTGGTGATCATGACCGGACAGCAGCAGCACCGGGCCGAACTGGTGCTGACGCCACCGCAACTCGGTCGCGTCGAGGTTTCGCTGACCATGACCGGCGACCAGGCCAACGCCATCTTCGTTTCGGCCAACCCGGCGGTCCGCGAGGCCCTGGAGAACGCCTTGCCACGCCTGCAGGAACTGCTGGCCGATGCCGGCATCGTGCTTAATTCTCAGGTCGGTTCGGAACTGCCGCGCAACGCGACGAATGGTGATCCCCGCGATGGCGCAAACCGCCGGACGTCGGACCAGCCACCGGGCCGGACGTTCACCGTCGCCGCCACCGCCGAACGCGGCGGGCGCGGATTGGTCGATGTGTTTGCCTGACCTCGGGTCACGGCGTTTCAGGGAGATGAAGCATGGCGGAAGCCAAGAAGGCTGAAAAGGCTGAAGGCGGCGACGCCGAGGAACAGGCCCCCAACAAGAAGAAGAAGCTGATGCTGATCATCATCGGCGTGGTCGTGCTCGCGCTGATCGGCGCCGGCACTGCTTTCTTCCTCATGAAGAAGAATGCCGCCGCCACCGACGAGGAGGAAGGCGACGAGCCGCCGGCCAAGACCGAAAAGGCCAAGAAGGCGAAGAAGGAGCACGAGGAGGCGCCGCCGGTCTTCGTCAAGCTCGATGCCTTCACCGTCAAGTTGCAGTCGGATGGCCACGAGGCCTACCTGCAGGCGACGCCCGAACTGCGCGTGCTCGACGCCCACCTGGGCGACAAGATCAAGCAATACACGCCGGAGATCCGGCACAAGATCCTGCTCATCCTCGCCGGCAAGGCGGCTGCCGATGTCAGCACGCCGCAGGGGGTGCAGAAGCTGTCGAACGAGATGCGCGTCACCATCAACACCATCATCGAGCCGCCTCCCGCGCGCAAGAAGGGCAAGGACAAGCCGGCGGAAGAGCCGGCCGATCATGCCGGCCCGGACGACCCGGTGCAGGCCGTGTTGTTCACTTCGTTCATCGTGCAGTAGCGCCGAACCGCATCGCGCATGAGTCAGGACTTTCTCTCCCAGGAAGAGGTTGACGCCCTGCTCAAGGGCGTCACCGGCGAGGCCGACGAGGCGCCGGCCGACGAAGCCGTCGGCGGCGTCAAGAACTACGATCTCGGCCGCCAGGAGCGCATCGTCCGTGGTCGCATGCCGACCATGGAACTCATCAACGAGCGCTTCGCCCGCCTGCTGCGCATCGGCCTGTTCAACTACATGCACAAGGGCAGCGAGGTTTCGGTCGGGCCGATCAAGGTGCAAAAGTACAGCGAGTTCATCCGCAACCTGGTGGTGCCGACCAACCTGAACCTGGTGACGGTCAAGCCATTGCGCGGCACGGCGCTGATCGTCTTCGACCCCAATCTGGTCTTCCTGGTGGTGGACAGCATGTTCGGTGGCGACGGTCGCTTTCATACCCGGGTCGAGGGCCGCGATTTCACGCTGACCGAGCAGCGCATCATCCAGGGCCTGCTGGCGGTCTTCTTCGCCGAGTACGAGAGGGCCTGGAAGCCGGTGTTCGAGATCAAGTTCGACTTCGTGCGGTCGGAGATGAATACCCAGTTCGCCAACATCGCCACGCCCTCGGAAATCGTCGTCGCGGTGACCTTCACCATCGAGCTCAACGGCAATGCCGCCGAGATGCACCTGTGCCTGCCCTACGCGATGATCGAACCGATCCGCGACGTGCTCTACAGCACCATGCACAGCGAGCAGGCCGGCTCCGACAAGCGATGGAGCGGCACCTTGAGCCGGCAGTTGCAGCTCGCCGAGGTCGAACTGGTGGTGCCGCTGGGCGCGAGCGAAGTCACGCTGGGCGACATCATCAACATGAAGGTCGGCGACATTCTGCCGATCCAGGTCGACCAGCGCGTCCAGGCCATGGTCGATGGCGTGCCGGTGATGAACTGCCGCTACGGCGTTCGCAACGGCCAGTACGCGCTGAAGGTGGAAACTTTCCTGGCGCAGGAAGAGGCCGGACAGGCATAGGAGCAGCCCATGAACGACGAAGTCGAGGAAAATCAGGTCACGGACGACGATTGGGCCGCGGCGATGAGCGAGCAAGCGGTCGCCGAAACAGTGGCGGAACCCGCCCCCGCCGCACCGGCCTTCGAACAGTTCGGCGGTGGCGAACAACGGTCGGCGACGCCGCAGGGATTCGACATGATCCTCGACATCCCCGTACGCATCACCGTCGAGCTTGGTCGCACGAAGATCTCGATCCGCAACCTGCTCCAGCTGGCCCACGGCTCGGTGGTCGAGCTCGACGGGCTGGCCGGCGAACCGATGGACGTTCTGGTCAATGGCACGCTGATCGCCCAAGGCGAAGTCGTCGTGGTCAACGACAAGTTCGGCATTCGTCTCACCGACATCATCACGCCGCAGGAACGCATGCGCAAGCTGAACCACTGACCGCCGGGAAAGCCCGGCCTTTTCCCTTCTGCTCGGGCCTATTCGCGCGCCGGGGCGTCCGTATGCTGGCGGAACCATGCTTCCCATTCTTCCTTCGCGCCTGTCGGTTCTTCTGATCGTCCTGGTCGCGTTGCCGCCGAAGGCGGCGCTGGCTCAGGCAACGCCGGCGCCTGATATTGGCGGCGGCTTTTTCCAGCTGCTGTTCGGTCTTGGCGTGGTGATCATCCTGCTGTTCGCCAGTCTCTGGCTATTGAAGCGCCTGTCGGCGCCGCGCGGCGAAGCCGCCGGCATGCTGCGGGTGGTGTCCGGAATTGCCGTCGGCGCGCGCGAGCGGGTCGTGGTGGTCGAAATCGCCGGCAACTGGTTGGTGCTGGGTGTCGCTCCGGGCCGGGTGACGGCACTGGCGGAGATGCCGCGCGGGTCGGCGCCACCCGCGCCGGCCACCGCCGGAAGTTCCGCGGGCTCGCGCGATTTTGCCGGCCGTCTGCGCCAGATGTTCGATCAACGGAATGCGCCCTAGCAAAACGATCGGCGCTGTCTGCATCCTGTTGCTGCCGGCGCTGGCCTTCGGCCAGGCCATGCCGGCGGTGACGGGGACACCGACCGCCGGTGGCGGCACGCAGTGGTCGCTGTCCATCCAGACGTTGCTGCTGCTGACCAGCCTGAGCTTCCTGCCGGCGCTGCTGTTGATGATGACGAGCTTCACGCGCATCATCATCGTCCTGTCCCTGCTGCGCCATGCGCTGGGCACCCAGACCGCGCCGCCCAACCAGGTGCTGGTGGGCCTGGCGCTATTCCTGACCTTCTTCGTCATGGCGCCGGTCGGCGAACGCATCTACGCCCAAGCCTACCTGCCGCTGTCGGAGAACCGGATCGCGTTTTCCGAGGCCGTCGATCGTGGCGCCGTGCCGTTGCGCGCCTTCATGCTCAAGCAGGTCCGCGCAGGCGACCTGGCGCTGTTTACCAAGGTGGCCAACCAGCCCAAGCCAGCCAACGTCGATGAGATTCCCATGCGCGTGCTGATCCCCGCCTTCGTCACCTCGGAGCTGAAGACGGCCTTCCAGATCGGCTTTATCGTGTATCTGCCGTTTCTCATCATCGATATGGTGGTGGCGTCGGTGCTGATGTCGATGGGCATGATGATGATGTCGCCGGTGATGGTGGCGCTGCCGTTCAAGATCATGCTGTTCGTGCTGGTGGACGGCTGGAATCTGCTGATCGCCTCGCTGGTCAACAGCTTTGGCTAGGCACGCGACATGACACCGACCTCCGTCGTCGAACTCGGCCGGCAGGCGCTGGAAGTCACCTTGCTGGTTTCGGCACCGCTGTTCATCGCCGCGCTGGTCACGGGCCTCGTCGTCAGCATCTTCCAGGCGGCGACGCAGATCAACGAGAACACGCTTTCCTTCGTCCCCAAGCTGGTGGCCATCTTCCTGACGCTGGTCATTGGCGGCCCCTGGATGCTCTCGGTGATGATCAGCTACATCCAGCAACTCTACGAAGCCATTCCCGCCATGATCGGCTGATGCTCACGATCTCCTCGGCGCAACTCGACGCTTGGCTGGCGGCGTTCGTGTTTCCGCTGGCGCGGCTTCTCGGCCTGATGGCCAGTGCGCCCGTGTTCAGCAACGCCGGCATGCCCCGCCGTGTCCGCCTGGTGGCGGGTCTGGCGGTGACCATGGCCATCGCGCCCGCCTTGCCGCCGATGCCGGCCATCGCCACCGGTTCCTGGCAGGGTCTGTTCATCCTCGCCGAGCAGGCGGTGATCGGCGTGCTGCTGGGCCTGACTTTGCGCATCGTCTTTGCCGCCGTCGATGTTGCCGGCGAGTTGATCGGCCTGCAAATGGGCCTGGCTTTCGCCGTGTTCTACGACCCGCAGAACTCCGGGCAGACCCCGGTGCTCAGCGAATTCCTCGGCTTGCTGGCCACCCTGATCTTCCTGGCCATGAACGGGCATCTGCTGTGCCTGGCGGTGCTGATCGAAAGCTTTCAACTGTTGCCGGTGGGCGGCGCCGCGCTTGCCGCCGGTGGTTTTCGTGTTCTCGCCACCTGGATGGCCACCATGTTTTCCGCAGGCGTGCTGCTGTCGTTGCCGCTGGTCGCCGCGCTGCTGATCGCCAACATCGCCATGGGCGTGCTGTCACGCGTGGCGCCGCAGCTGAACCTTTTTGCCGTCGGCTTTCCGGTGACCATGGTGTCGGGCTTCGTCGTGCTGATGATTTCCCTGCCCTACTTCGGGGCCGCCATGGAACACCTGTTCGATCAGGGCTTTGCGGCGCTGCGGATGGTCTTGCGGGCGTCGGCCGGGGCGGTGCCCTGACCGGTCAACCGCCCCGGCGGGTCAGAAGGATGACGCCTTCCGCCCTCCGCTGCGAGGCGAACATCGCCGAATCCATGCGCTCGCTGTATTCGACCACCTGGTAGTCGTCATAGTCGTTCTGCCGCGCCAGCTCGCGCGCGCGTTGCTGGAACACCACGCGCGCCTCGCCAGCGCCACCGGCGTGAAAGCGACGCATTTGCAATCGCAGCCGAAACCGGTCGTCGCCCAGCGGCACCTCGTCGACCTGCCAGTTGGCCGAGAGGGGATCGAGCGTCCATGAGGCGAGGTTGCGCGCCGCGGGCGACTCGGCGATGGAGCCGCACGCCCCCAGCGCCAGCACGAGCAGCACGATCGCGGTCGACCTCACAGGTAGTTGAACAGGCTGAGCTGCGATGTCTGGGCGAACGATTTCTGCGCCGCTTCGAGATTGGTCTTCTTGCGCGTCAAGTCGGAAATTGCTTGTGCGTAATCGAGATCCTGAAGATTCGACAGCGCTTGCGCATACTGCACCGCCATGTCGTCGGCGGTCGTCGTCAGGCTGTCCAGTTCGTTCAAGCGCGAACCGATCGCGCCACGCACACGCAGGACGTTGTCGAGTCCGCGATTGATGTTGCCGAGCGCGGCGCTGATATCGGCGGAGAAGGCGGCGCCGGTATTGCCCGGATCCTCGATCGCACCGACCAGATCGGCGATGGTCTTGAACATGCTCTGATTGCCGCCGGCGCCGTCATCGATGCCCATGAACACCTCGGTACCGGGATCGGTCACTTCGAGATAGCGGGTGGCCGACGCCTGCAGCCGGCGCTGGCCGTCATCGCCCGCGTAGTTTACGTCACCGCCATTGGTGATCAGGTCATCCATCGTGCGGGAAAACGGACGAGTGGCGCTCTGGTAGCCGGCAAACATGAACTGCCCGGTACCGTCGGTCGAATTGGCGATGCCCATCAGCTGGTCGTACCGGGCGCGCAACTCGGTTGCCGCCGCCTGACGCTGCGCGAACGTCAGGGTGCCATTACCGGCCGTCAGCGCGAGTTCCTTCGCCCGTATCAGCAGTTCGCTGGCGCTGTCCAGTTGGGCTTCCTCGAGTTCGAGGGTCGCCCGGGCATTGTCGTGGTTGACCCGGAACTGCGCCATGACATCCGCCGACTGCTGGACTTCGAGCACCCTGGCCGCCGCCACCGGATCGTCGGACGGTGTCAGTACCCGTCGCCCGCTGGCGATCTGCTGCTGCAGATGGACGAGATCCGCCAACTGGCGATTCATGGTGGCAACGCCGGAATCGAAAAGCATGTTGGTGCTGACGCGCATGGTCTTTCTCCGCTCTTAATTCAGTACCGCCAACAGATCGTCGAACAGGCTGCCGGCGATCTGGATGACCTTGGCCGAAGCCTGATAGGCCTGCTGGTAGCGCAGCAGATTGGCGGCCTCCTCGTCGAGATTGACGCCCGACACCCGCTCGCGCTGTGCCGCGGCCTGGGTCACCAGGTTGGCCTGTGCCTGGCCGATGGTTTCCACCTGGCGGGTCTTGTTGCCCACCGCGCTGACGATTTGGGAGTAGGCCGACTGATACCCGGCGGTGCCGCCGGCCATGGTGCTGGCCGTCTGCAACGCCGCCAGTAGCATGGCATTGCGGTTATCGGCCACGCCCGCGGTGTTCGCCTCGACGGTAAACACGTCGCCCACCGCCGGCGCACCGGAGATGACGACGCGCCAGCCGTTCAGGTCGATGTTGGCGCCGCTGGTGTAGGGAATCACCGCGCCGGCGCCGTTGATCTGATAACCACCGGCAACGAAATTGATCGTGGTCGTCGTCAGCAGCGCCGCATCCGTCGCATCCAGGACCACACCGGCGCTGATCGAGCCCGTGCCCGTGTTGGTCAGGGTCTTGGCGGTTCGTATCGGCGCGGCGGCGGCGATGGCACGCGGGTCGGAAATCGCCACCGCGATGCTCTGCGCTCCGGTGCGGGTGGGCTGGATCAGGAAGCTGTCGCCATTGGCCGGCACCCCGGCATTCAGCGTCAAATCGAAACCTTGGGCAGCGGTGGTCGCCACCGCCGCCGCGCTGCCGCCGGTCCAGCTCGTGTCGTCGGACAGCCGCGTGAGGGTATAGACGCCGGCGGCATAGGACAGGCGGTAATCGCTGGTGGTCAGGTCGCTCGCCGCGGTCGTGGCAAAGCTGGCGCCGATGCTGGCCGTGCCGGTATTGCCATCACCGGGCACCGGAACCGGCGCCGCCACGCTGAAATAGGCGCCGCCCAGGGCGCCGGTCAGATCCATGCCGAGTTGGTGCTGCTCGTTCACGCCGAGCGCCAGCGCGATGGCCACGCGGCCGAGCGCGTTTTGCGCGCTATCCAGGGATTCGCCGCGAAAGGCGACCAGGCCGCCGAGCGTGCCGCCGACAATCTGCGATTCCGGCAACTCGATGACGTTGCCGCCGCCGGTGGCCATGCCGACCACGATCCGCCGCGGATCCGCCGCCGATTCGATCGCCTTCAGCGTGTAGCGCTGATTGCCCACCACCAGCGGCTGACCATTGCCGATGAAGACGTTGATCGAGCCATCGCCTTGTTCGACCGTTGACACGCGCACCGACTTGTTGAGTTCGGCGATCAGCTGGTCGCGCTGATCGAGCAGGTCGTTCGGCTCCTGACCGAAGCCGCCGGCTCGCGACTGCAATATCGCCTGATTAAGTTCGGCGATCTGGCCGGAATAGGAATTGATGAGCGTGACCTCGCTCATGACCTGCGAATTGACGCCGTCGCGAATCTCGGTGAGGCGCTGATCCAGCGCCTGGAAGCGCGCCACCAGCGACTCCGAAGACGAAAGCATGGCCTGTCGCGCCGGAATCGACGTCGGGTATGCCGCTACCTCCTGCACGCCGGCGAAAAATGCCGACAAGGCCGGACTGACGCCTGAGCTGGCGTCGGCCAGCAGATTATCGATCTGCTGGATCTGGCCAAGGTAGCTGTCCATCTCCGAGGTGCTGGCCTGCGCCGACAGGACCTGGCGCGACAGGAACTGGTCGTAGATGCGGCGCACGGTTTCGACCTGGGTGCCCTGGCCGATGAAACCGGCGCCGGTGAGTACCGGCAGATTGGTTCCCTGCACCAGCACCTGGCGGTTGTAGCCCAGTGTCGATGCATTGGCGATGTTGTGGCTGGTCGTGGCCAAGCCGATATTGGCGGCGGTCAGGCCAGAAATGCCGATGGATAGGGTGCTCATGACAGCTCCGGATCAATGTTCATTTAACGGCAAAGACTGCCGTTAGTTGAGAGTTCCAGCCAATTCGAGCAATAGCCGTGCCAAGGTCGACCCAATCAGGTCGGCACGACCGATGCTAGCGTCTGGCCGCCGATGATGCGCGTCAGCTTGTCGGCGTACGCCGGATCGGTGGCATAACCGGCACGTTGCAGGCCGCGGGCAAACGCAGCGGCATCTGTGACGCCGAGCACCCCGGCATAGCGCGGACTGGATATCAGCAGGTTGGCGTAATCACGCATCGCCTCGGCTTGGGAACCATAGGCGCGGAAGCGCTCCACCTTCTGCTGGGCTACGCCATCGACGTACTCGGTGGTGACCGCCTCGACCACGTCGCCGCTCCAGTTTCGGCCAGCCTTGATACCGAACAGGTTATGACTGGGCCGGCCGTCGGCGCGACGCGGCTCGGACCGGCCCCAGCCGGTTTCGAGCGCCGCCTGGGCGACGATGAACTGCGCCGGGATGCCGGTCGTCCGCGATGCCTGGACGGCATCGGCCCAAATCATGTCCACAAAGCCGGCGGCCACCGGTGAGGTCGTAACGGGCTTGGCCGCGCCAGGCGCAGCCTCCGTACCGGACGGCGCGGCAGGCGCGGTCGACATCGGCAGTGCCGGAGGCGTCACCGTCGGCAGCGGCACGGGCGACCGCACAGGATCGAGCGCGCGCGGTGAAGCGGGCGCCGACAGCGGCAAGCCTTCCGGGAAACGCGCCAAATCCGCATCGACGGCGTTCCGCGACAACTGACTTTCGATCAGCCCCGCCAGGCCGAGGCCGCCCTTGCCGTCGGGACCGCCGCGCCGCGCCAGCACCTGCCCCATCTGCTGGTCGAGCAACGATTCGTAGAGGCGCGTCTGGTCGTTGTCGAACAAGCCGTCCTTGGGCGTGGCGTCGCGCATGGACTTCATCACCATCTGCAGGAACAGCGCCTCGAACTGCTGGGCGGCGGCCTTGAGCGCCGCCGGATCATTGCTCCGGCTCTGGCGCTTGATGGCGGCCAGTTGACTGCCGTCGAAAATCGAGGGGGTGGGCGTGGTGGTCATGCGTGCCTCGAGGATGGCACCGAAGCGGGCGGGATGATCAGCCGAACAGGCGCGAAAACGTCAGATGATTTCCAGCTCCGCGCGCAAGGCACCGGCAGTCTTCATCGCCTGGAGGATCGCGATCAGGTCCTGCGGGTTGGCGCCGATGGAATTGAGCGCCTTGACCACATCGGCCAGGCTGGCGCCGTTGCGCAGGTTGGCGAGAATGGCGCCATCCTGCTTGATGTCAATCTGGGCGTTGGCGACGCCGGCGGTCTGGCCGCCCGACAGCGCGCCGGGTTGGCTCACCGTGTTCTCCGCCGTCACCGAGACCGTCAGGTTGCCGTGGGCGACCGCGCAGTTCTCGATCCGGACCATGCGGTTCATCACCACGGAGCCGGTGCGTGAATTGACGATGACGCGGGCCGCCACCTGTCCGGGCTCGATCTCGAGTTCGCCGAGGCGGCCGAGGAACGCCACGCGCTCGCTCGCATCGAGCGGCGCGCGCACACGCACCTGGCGGCCATCCACCGCCACCGCCACGCCTGGTTGGACGAGGTTGATGGCGTCCACGATCTTGTGCGCGGTGGCGAAGTCGGTCGCATTCAATTCGTAATGGACGTACTCGCCCTGACCGACCGGCGTCGGCACTTCGCGCTCGACGGTGGCGCCGCCGGCGATGCGGCCGACCGACAGATGATTGACCGTCACCTTGGAACCGGCGCCGGAGGCACCGGCGCCAACCACCACGACGTTGCCCTGCGCCATGGCGTAGATATTGCCGTCGGCGCCCTTGAGCGGCGTCATGACCAGCGTGCCGCCGCGCAGCGACTTGGCGTTGCCGATCGAGGAAGCGGTGATGTCGATCTGCTGGCCGGCACGCGCGAACGGCGGCAGGGTGGCGGTGACCATGACGGCGGCGACGTTCTTGAGCTGAAGCGACTGTCCCGGCGGCAGGGTCACGCCCATGTTGGAGAGCATGTTGATGATGCTCTGGACGGTGAAGGGCGTCTGCGTGGTCTGGTCGCCGGAACCGTCGAGACCGACCACCAGGCCATAGCCCACCAGCTGGTTGTTGCGCACGCCGGCGACCGAGGCCAGATCCTTGATCCGCTCGGCACGCGCGGCATCGGCGATCATCAGGCTGGCCAACAGCCACATCAGGGCGACGAGGATTTTCTGGGTGGCGCTCATGGTCGGCTCGATCAGAAAGGCATGACGGTGAGGAAGAAGCGCGACAGCCAGCCCATGACCTGGGCGGTGTCGAGGAAGCCATTGGCCTTGAACTCCATGCGGGCATCGGCCACCTGCGTGGACTGCACGGTGTTGGCGCCGGTGATGGTGGTCGGATTGACCACGCCGGAGAAGCGGATGAACTCTTCGCCTTCCTTCAGACCCATCAGCTTCTCGCCGGAAACCAGCAGGTTGCCATTGGGCAGCACGTCGATGACCGTGACCGTGATGGTGCTGGTGAAGTTGTTGCTGGAGGTGTTCTCGCCCTTGCCGTTGAAGGTGTTGCCACTTTCGACGCCGAGATTGAGGCCCTGGAAGCTCTTGAACGGCAGGCCGACCACGCTGGGCACCGAAACACCGATGTCCTGGCTGCGCTCCGCCTTGGTGTCGGATTTCTTCGAGGCCTGGGTCTTCTCGACGATGTTGATGGTCAGGGTGTCGCCGATGTAGCGGGCGCGCCGATCCTCGAACAGCGGCCGGCTGCTGGCGACATTGAAGATGGCGCCGTTGGCGGGCGCCGCGGCGGCCCGGGTTTCCGGCCGCACGGACATCGGCTGGTGTAGTGCCGTCGATGGCGCGGTGGTGACGCAACCTGCCAGCAGTACCGAGGCGGTCAGGAATGCCAAAGCCGGTTTCATGTCGGGAATCCTAGAGTTGGGTCAGCCGGCCGAGCATGTTGTCCGAGGTCTGGATGACCTTGGAATTGAGTTCGTAGGCGCGCTGGGTCTGGATCATGGTCACCAGTTCCTCGGCGACGTTGACGTTGGAGGTTTCGACGTAGCCCTGGTTGAGCAGGCCGGTGCCGTTGGTGCCTGGCGTATTCGGCGTCGGCGTGCCCGAGGAACCCGTTTCGACGAACAGGTTCTCGCCGACGCTTTGCAGGCCGCCAACATTGACGAAGCTGGCCAACTGGATGTTGCCCAGTTGGGTCGGCGTGGCGCTGCCCGCCGTCAGCACCGAAACGATGCCGTCGCGGCTGATGGTGATCGACAAGGCATTGTCGGGAATGGTGATGGCCGGCGATAGCGGATAACCGCTGGCCGTCACCACCTGGCCGGTACTGTCCTTCTGGAACGAGCCGTCGCGGGTGTAAGCCAGCGTGCCGTCGGGCATCTGGATCTGGAAGAAGCCGTTGCCATTGACGGCGATGTCGAGCGCGTTTTCCGTCTTCTGCAGGCTGCCCTGGATGAAGATGTGCTCGGTGGCGATCGGCCGCACGCCGGTGCCGAGCATCAGGCCGGACGGGATGTTGGTCTGCTGGGTCGACGCGGCGCCCGGCTGGCGCAGGGTCTGGTAGAGCAGATCCTCGAACACCGCGCGCTGCCGCTTGAAGCCGTTGGTGCTGACGTTGGCAAGATTGTTGGAGACCACGTCGAGCTGGGTCTGCTGGGCATCGAGGCCGGTCTTGCCTATCCAGAGGGAGCGGATCATCGTTCTGGTTCCTAGCGGGCGGAAATCACCTGGGTAGCCGACTTGTCGTTCTGGTCGGCGGTTTGCAACATCTTGACCTGCATCTCGAACTGGCGGGCCAGCGAAATCATGGTCACCATTTCGGCGACGGGGTTGACGTTGCTGCCTTCGAGATAACCGGAGGCGAGCCGCGCTTGTTCGCTGACTGGCGCCGGGTCGCCGGCACGGGTGCGAAACAGGCCGTCGGCGCCGCGCACCAGATCGGACTCTTCCGGATTGACCAGCTTGACGCGGCCGATAGTGTTGACGGTGTTCTGCGCGCCGGTTTCCGGCACCACGGAAACGGTGCCGTCCTTGCCGATGCTGATCTTGACGTCAGGCGGCACCGTGATGGGGCCGCCATCGCCCTGCACGGGAATACCGGCGCGGGTCTGGATGACGCCATTGACGGATATTTCCAGGCTGCCGTTGCGCGTGTAGGCCTCGCTGCCATCCGGCATAGCCAGCGCGATCCAGCCCGATCCCTCGACCGCCACGTCGAGCGCGCGACCGGTGTATTGCAGCGGACCCGGTTCGAGGTTGGTGTGGGTGCTGGCATCGACGACGAAGGCGCGAGTGGCCAGCGGCGCCGGCGCATTGGTCGAACGGACCGGCACCGCGCGCAAGCGATGCTCCTCGGCGCGGTAGCCGGTCGACGTGGCATTGGCCAGGTTGTGCGCCACCGCCGCCTGGCGCCCCAGCGTATGCGAGGCGCCGCTCATCGCGGTGTAGATCAGTCTATCCATGGCGTGTCACCAAGACTGACTTTCATGCGTCATCAACGCAGATTGACCAGCGTCTGCAGGATACTGTCCTGCGTCTTGATGGTCTGGGCGTTGGCCTGATAGGCGCGCTGCTGGGTGATCATGTCCACCAGTTCCTTGGTCAGATCGACGTTGGAATCCTCCAGCGCCGCCGACTGGATCGGGCCGTGCTGGCCGCTGGACCCCGGCGTGCCTTCCATCACCGGCCCCGACATCGAGGTGGCCATCCAGACGTTGTTGCCGAGCGGCTGCAGGCCCTGCGGATTGCGGAAGCTGGCCAGCACCACCTGGCCGAGATTCTTCGACTGGCCGTTGGTGTAGCGGCCGAGGATGATGCCGTCGTTGCCGATGCTGAAGCCGGCCAGCTTGCCCGAGGTGAATCCGTCCTGGACCAGCGAATTCACGGTGAACGACGCGCCATACTGCGTCGAGCCGGTGAAATCCAGCGGGAAGGTCATGGCATCGACCCCGCCGGCATAGCCCAGGTCGGTGTCCGAGATGGTGATGCTTGGCGGCGTGTAACCCGCCGGCAGCGAACCGTCGGTTTCGAAAGTCAGCGTATCCACCAGACCCAGCGCGGTGACGTCGACCGCGGCGCCGGCCGGATTCGACACGGTGGCATAGACCTCCCACTCATTGGTCGTCGCGGTCTTGACGAAATACAGGCTGTAGATATGCGGGTTGCCCAGGCTGTCGTAGACGGTGACCGCCGTCGACTTGTTGTAGGTATCGGCCGCCGGCGAGGTATCGGCGGGATCGAAGGCGTTGGCCGGTTCGGCCTCGCGCGAATCGAGGTTGATATTGGCCTCGACGCCGGCGGCGGAGACGCTGGTGCCGGTCGCCTGGGGCGCCGCGTCGGAACTCGATGCCGGGTCGAACAGGCGCAAGGCCGTGGTCGGCGCGCTGATGGCGCCATTGGCGTCGGCAGCGTAACCCATCAGGCGCAGTCCATCGGCGTTGACGACGTAGCCGCTCTTGTCGAGCTGGAACTGGCCGTTGCGCGTGTAGAGCGGATCGCCGGCGACGGTCTGCACCTCGAAAAAGCCGCCGCCGTTGATGGCCAGGTCGAGCGGATTGTTGGTCACCGAAATATTGCCCTGAGTGAATTGCTGGGCGACGGTCGCCACCTTGGCGCCGAGGCCGATCGGCGCCGCGCCAGCCCCGACCAGCGAAGCGGCGAACACGTCGGCGAACACGGTGGTCGAGTTCTTGAAGCCCACCGTTCCGGAGTTGGCGATGTTGTTGCCGATGGTGTCCAGCGCCCTCGATGAGGCATTGAGCCCGCTCAGGCCTTGTTGAAAGCTCATCTATCTTCTCCCGTCACAAAATCTGTTTTACGTCGTCCATGGTCGCCAGACCCGGCACACCGAGGTCCAGCATGAAATCGGCGCCGCTGCGCACCAGGCTACGCACGGTGGCGAAACTCAGGGCAGTAACCGAGACGTCTTCGCCGCCGCGCGTTGCCTTTACCGAGACGGAATAGGTGCCGTCCACCGCGCTGCCGCCATTGTCGGTGGCGCCATCCCAAGTGAAGTTATGTACGCCGGCCGCCTGGGCGCCGAGATTCAGCGTCTTAACCGCGAGGCCGTTGGCGTCCTTGATGGTGACCGTCACTTCGTCGGCGCTGCCGGCGAGCTCGACGCCGCCCGCCGAGGCGCCGCTCGCCAGTTGCAAGCCGGAACCCGGCACCAGCACGACATGGCCGACCAGGTTGGCGGTGAGCGTCGTCTGCGACACCGACATGCCATCGAGCAGGGTTTGCAAGGTGGCGTTCAGCTTTTCGATGCCGCTGACCGTGCTGATCTGCGCCAGTTGCGAGGTCACTTCGGCGTTGTCGAGCGGGTTGAGCGGATCCTGGTTCTTGAGCTGCGTGGTCAGCAGTTTCAGGAAGCGGTTCTGTGCCTCGGAAATGCTGCCGCCGCCCGCGCTCTTGGTCGCGCTGGCGCCGCTATTGGCGAAATCGAGCAGGCTCTGGCGTGAATCGGCGATGGCGCTGGTGCTGGCCATGATGAGTTCTCTCCTGTTTGTTACTGGGCGATGGCCAGCGTCTTGAGCAGCAGGCTCTTGGCCGTGCTCATGACTTCGGCATTGGTTTGATAGGCGCGCGAGGCGGAAATCATGTTGGTCATTTCCTCGACGACGTTGACGTTGGGCATGTCGACGTAGCCCTGCTCGTTGGCGCCGGGACTGTTCGGCTGATAGACCAGCCGCCCGGGCGCGGCGCTGTCGACCACGCTGGCAACGCGCACGCCGATGCCGCCGTCGCCGGTGACCGGCGTGGCCTTGAACACCACTTGCCTGGCGCGGTAGGGTTTGCCGTCGGCGCTCACCACGCTGTCGGCATTGGCCAGATTGCTGGCGGTGGCGTTGAGCCGCGCCGACTGCGCGGTGAGCGCCGAGCCGGCGATGGCAAAGACATTGAACAGGCTCATCTCACTGCCCCTGGATGGCGGATTGCAGGCCGCGCAGCTTCTCGCGGATGAAGGTCAGCGTCGCCTCGAGATGCACGGCGTTCTCGGCGAAGGCGCTGCGTTCGACGTCCATGTTCACCGTGTTGCCGTCGACCGCCGACTGATACTCGGTCCGGTACATCACCCGCGCGCCGGCCGGCGCGCCGTCGCCTGCCATGGCCGTCAAGTGACGAGTCGAGGTTGTCGCCAGGGCAAGGTCGCCACCCCGTTGCGCCGACGCCTTGTCCAGTGTCGCCTGGAAATCGATGTCGCGCGCCTTGTAGTTGGGCGTGTCGGCATTGGCGATGTTCGAGGCGAGCAACTGCTGTCGGTACGCCCGCAGGTTGGCGGCGCTGCGAAGGGTGTCCATCTGCTGGTCGATGCGGTCGATCATGGTGGTCCTGTATGAATCCGGCGAACGAGGCGAATACCGTAATGCAGCAACCGTGCCATGCACGCCAGAGCCCGCCAAGCTGCCGACAACAAGGCGATCTAGGTGAATTGTTGCCATCTGTCCGCCCGATTTGCCGGCAAGCGGCGGCCGCGCGGCAATTCTTGCCGGCGTTCCGCCACGGCTGACTTTCCCCGGCCAGGAATCCCGCTTGCCGGGCCGCGGAGGCCATGCTTCAATCCAGCCATGCCGCGATGTCTTGCCTTATTCATGTCCCTCGTCCTAGCCGCGTGGTGGCCGCTGGTCATGGCTCGCCAGGATCCGGTACCGGTCAAGCATGCCATCGAAGAGTTTCTGCGCGTCCAGGTCGCCGGATTGCCCGGCGAAGTGACCTTCACCGTTGGCGCGGTCGACGCCAACAACCAGCTGACGTCATGCGCCCGCTTCGACGTCAGCCTGCCGCCCGGCGCCCGGCCGTGGGGGCGAACCAATGTGACGGTGCGCTGCATGGACCAAGCCGGCTGGTCGATGTTCGTGCCGGTGCATGTCAGAGTGGTCAGCGATTACCTGGTGACGGCCCGCCCGCTCGCCCAGGGGCAGTCGCTGACCTCGGCCGATCTCGCCCGTCAACGTGGCGACCTGTCGACGCTGCCGGCGGGAATCCTCACCGACGAGCAGCAGGCGCTCGGGCGCACCGCCCGACTGTCGATCGGCGCGGGTCGCCCCTTGCGCGGCGACATGCTGCAACAACCGCTGGTGGTCCAGCAGAACCAGACGGTAAGGGTGGTCACGGCCGGGCCGGGATTTCAGGTCGCCAACGAAGGGCGGGCGCTCAACAACGGATTGGCCGGCCAGGTCGTCCAGGTTCGCCTCGGCAACGGCCAGATCGTCAGCGGCATCGCCCGGCCGGGCGGTGTTGTCGAGATTGCTTTTTGAAATAGAATCAATGTGTTGAATAATTTTTGGCGATTTTCTCAAGTTTTCGCCGGCTGCGCCGTTACAACACGCAATCCAGAGTGGAAAGGACATCACCGTGAAGATCAACAGCGCCGTCACATCGCCGGGAAGCAACCAAGCCGCCGCTCGCGCCAAGTCGCCGGCGCAGAGCGGACAGTCGAGCCGGGCGGCCGAACCATCGGCCTCCGGGGAAAAGGTTGCGCTCTCGTCCTTGTCGGCCAATCTGCAACAAGCTAGCACGGTTTCGGGCAACGAACAGGTCATGGATGTCGCCCGCGTCGCCGAGATCAAGCAGGCCATCGCCGAAGGTCGCTTCCAGATCAAGCCGGAACGCATCGCCGACGGCTTGCTGGCAAGCGTCAGAGAAATGCTTGCCAAGCAGGCCTGACGGCATAGTGACCATTCCACCTGGATCGGCGCTGGCCGATCTGTTGGCGCAGGAACTCGGACTGCTCCATTCATTCGTGACCTTGTTGCGTCACGAGCAGGCCTTGCTGGTGGACGGCAAGGCCGATTCCCTTGCCGGCATGGTCGAGGAAAAAACCGGTCTCGGTGAACAGTTGGCCGCCCGGGCCGCGGCCCGTGAAGGCGAACTGGCCAGGCGTGGTTACCCGGCCGGCCGGGCCGGCATGGATCAATGGATCACCTCGCCAGACGGCGCCACCAGCCGACGCCGATGGCAACAACTGCTGGAACTGGCGGCCCAAGCCCGCGCACTCAATGAAACCAGCGGCAAGCTAATCGCCGTGCATCTTCAGCACAACCAGCAGGCCCTCAACACACTGCTGGCGGCGGTCGATCAGGCCGCCACCTATGGCCCGGATGGCCAGCAACGCGCCGGCGCGGGCGGACGTTCGCTCGGTTCGGCCTAGGGAATCCTGATCTCGACCGGGTTATCCGGCGCCTTGGACTCGATGGTGATGGCAACGCGCCGGTTGCGGCCTCGCCCTTCCGTGGTGGCGTTGTCGTCCACCGGACGCTGGTCGGCATAACCGGTGGCGGTCAGCCGCCGCGGGGCGACGCCCTGATCGACAAACAGCCGCACCACGGTTGACGCACGCATGCCGGAAAGCTCCCAGTTCGATGGGAACATCGGCGTGCTGATTGGCGTGTTGTCGGTATGCCCTTCCACCGTCACCGGAAAATCGGCGGGCGCGAGGATGCGCGCCACCGCCGTCAGCGCCTGGGTAGCGCCGGTATCGAGGTGGGCATCGCCCGGCGCGAACAACACGCTGGCATTGATATCGACGGTGATCGCCAGCGCGCCCTCGGTGATGCGCACCTGGCCTTCCTTGACCAGGGGCGCCAGTGCCTCGCTGATCTCCTTGGCCATGGTCCGCATCTTCTCCTTCTTGACACGCTGCTTGTCGTCGGTCTTCGGGGAAGGTGACGGCCTGCGCAACGGGATGGCCACCGGCAACGGTGCATTCGGATTGATGGCCACCTGGGCGCCGCTGGCGCTGCCGGGAACATGGCGAAACGCCGACGACAGCGTATCGGAGAGCACCCGATACTTGCCCTCGTTTACCTGCGACACGGCATACATGACCACGAAGAAGGCAAACAGGAGGGTGATGAAGTCGGCGTAGGAAACCAGCCAGCGCTCGTGGTTCTCGTGCTCCTCGTCGCCGTGCCTGCGCCGCGCCATGTTCAGAGGAGATAGCCCTGGAGCCTGCTCTCGATGATCCTCGGATTGTCGCCGTTGGCGATGCCGACCAGGCCATCCACGTACATTTCCCTGAGGGTCACCAGTTGCTGGATGCAGGCCATCAGCTTCTTCGCCACCGGCAGGAAGATCAGGTTGGCCGCGCCGACGCCATAGATGGTGGCGACAAAGGCTACCGCGATGCCACTGCCCAGCTTGGCTGGATCGGAAAGATTTTCCATGACATGGATGAGGCCCATGACGGCGCCCAGAATGCCGATGGTCGGCGCATAGCCGCCGGCCGATTCCCAGATTTTCGCGGCCAGCTTCAATCGTGCTTCATAGGCGCCAATCTCCACCTCTAGGACATCTTTCAGGCCATCCGGCTCGGCGCCGTCGACCAGCAGTTGCAGGCCACGCGCGATAAACGGGTCGTCCACCTCCTGGATCTTGGTCTCCAGCGCCAGCAGGCCTTCCTTGCGGGCGACATGGCTCCAGGCCACGATCTCGCCCACCGACTCGCGCGGCGCCAATCGGGGCGGGAAGAACACCCAGCGCGCCATGCGCGCGCCGAGCAGGAAGGTTGGCCACGGACTTTGCAGCATGACCGCGCCCAGGGTGCCGCCGATGACGATGAAGAATGCCGTGGGTTGCACCAGCGAACTGACGTGGCCGCCCTCGAGCAGTTGGCCGATGACGATGGCCAGCAGCCCCAGCAGCAGACCGGCGACGCTGATCTTGTCCATGTCGGCCTGGTGGTCCCTAGTGGTCCGGACGGGCCTTCGGCTTGCGTCCCCGCCGCTTCGCCACCGGCGCCGCCGCGCCGACCTGCGTCGCGGCGCGCAGGCGCGCGATCGCCTGGCTATGCAACTGACAAACGCGCGATTCGGTGACGCCGAGAATCTCGCCAATCTCCTTCAGGTTGAGATCATCATCGTAATAAAGCGCCATCACGGTCTTTTCCCGTTCCGGCAGGGCGTCGACGGCCCGCACGAGAGTCATTTTCATGTCCTGATCCTCGAGCAGGGCGAGCGGATCGAGCGCCGGCGATGCAACGTTGCGATCCAGGAAGTCGTCCTCCTGGTCGCCCGACAAGTCCTCGAGATAGATCAGCTGATGGCCGCGCGCTTCGTGCAACAGCTTCTGGTAGTCAGCCAGTGGCATATCCAGGGTCGCGGCGAGTTCGGTCTCGCTGGGCGACCGCCCGTGCCGATGCTCGAGTCGATGAATGGCCTCCTCGACACGGCGCATCTCGCGCCGGACGCCGCGCGGCACCCAGTCGTTCTCGCGCAGGCCATCGAGCATGGCGCCGCGGATGCGCTGCACCGCGTAGGTCTCGAACTGCGCGCCCAGACCCTCCTCGTAGCGACCGATGGCATCGAGCAGGCCGATCATGCCGTTCTGGACGAGATCCTCGGCCTGCACGCTGGCCGGCAGTTTCGCCATCAACTGGAAAGCGAGCCGCTTGACCAGCTGGCTGTACTGACGGACGAGATGTTCCTTGTCGGGCGCGCCCTGGGCGGTATACATGGGCGGAATGGCTGGATTGGGCACCGGGATTTTGCCGGCCACTATAACATCGAATCGACCAGGCCCGGCCGACCGGCCGCATCCGGCCGCGACGGGAGCGGGCCGCCGATGTCGCCATGATCGACGGGGATCGGCAATCGATGCAGCAGCGCCTCGGCCAGGTGCCCGGTGACGGGAACGGCGGCCGCGCCAAGATAGTCGAGATGAACGCCAGTATGTTCCCTGGCCACGCGCCGCATGTTGTCGAACACGGCTCGCGCCTCCTCGGCCGAGCGAGCGCGCGTGACGACGACCTGAAAGTGATCGCGGCCATAGTCCTGGGCAATGCCCTTGATCAAGGCATAGGCCCGGGTGATCGCCGCGCCCTGGGCCGCCACGACCACCGCCAGATGGCGCGCCGACGCGGCGATGGCCGAAAGTCGCCCCCCGCGGCGATTGGCGCTGTCGATCAGCACGAAGCTGGCGCCCCGCTGGATGTCGCGCAGACCGGCGGCCAGACGCCGGAATCCCGACAGATCGAGATGATCGAATTCTCGCGCCGCGCGCGCGGCCGGCACGATGCGCACCAGCGGCGCCGCATTCACGGCGACCTGGGCCAGGGCCCGGTCGCCGCGCACCACATTGAAGAAGTCGTGGCGTCCGCCGGCCAGGCCGAACGAGGTGAGCGTATTGTCGGGCGACGGATTTTCATCGACCACCACCACGCCATGACCGGCGGCGGCCAGGGCCGCCGCTGTCTGGACCACCAGTGTCGTGCGGCCGCACGCTTCGCGGCCCGAGGCGAACGCCACCACCTGCGGTGCGCGATTGCCGAACAGGCGGCGCAAACCATCGGCCTGGTCGCCGTCCCATGGATTACGGTCAACCAAGGGGGGCTCCCAGGGGCGCGGCTGTCGCCTTCGGCGTCATCACCAGGCCGACGTCATCTTGCTTCAGCCGATGCGGCGAGACGTCGGCGGGCCGCTTGAAGGCTCGATGCAGCAGATAGCTGCGATTGGGCAGGTGAAGATCCTCCGGCACGCGCTGGCCGTTGGCGACGTAGGCCAGCAGCAAGCCATGGCGCACCACGACATCCAGCGCCGGCGCCAGCGAAGCGGCCTCGTCGACCTTGGTCAGTATGCAGCCGGCCAACTCCTCGCCGGCATAGGCGCGCACCACGTCGTCGAGCGTGTCGCCGCGGGCGCCGGCGTTCATCAACAGCAGGCGCCGCACTTCGCCGGCGCGCGTCAGCATGGCCGCCTGCTCCGCCACCATGCGATCGCGCTGGCTCATGCCGACCGTGTCGATCAGGATCATGTGCTTGTCACGCAGATCGACCAGCGTGCGGCGCAGATCCTCGCTGTCGCGGACCACGTGGACCGGAACACCGAGGATGCGGCCATAGATGCGCAGTTGCTCGTGCGCGCCGATGCGGTAGCCGTCGGTGGTCAGCAGCGCCAGTCGGTCGGCACCATAGCGAACCACGCATCGGGCCGCCAGCTTGGCGGTGGTGGTGGTCTTGCCAACGCCGGTGGGGCCGACCAGCGCGAACACACCGCCCTGATCGACGATGTCGCTGTCGCCCGCCAGCGTCCGCAAGCGCCGATTGACCGCGCCGGCCAGCCATTTGCGACCGTCGCCGGATTCGAGTGTCACCGGCAGATCGTCGATCAGGCGCCGCGCCAGGGCGCTGGAAAAGCCGGCATCGAGCAGTTCGCCCAGCAGCACGGCTTGAACCGGATGCTGCCGGGACATTTCACCCCAGGCAAAGCCGGCCAGTTGGCGCTCGAGCATGGCCTTGATCGACTGCATCTCCGCCATCAGTTGGGCGACCGGCGGCTCCGTGGCGGCGGCCGGCGCCGCCGGGGCATCGCCGGGCGCGTGGCCGGAAGTCAGCCGTGGCGAGACGCCGACGGGGGCGTCGCCGTGGCGCGGCGTGGCGCCCGTGTCGGCGGGCGTCAATGTCTGCCGCTCGGTGCGCGGCGGCAACGGACGCAGCGGCGGC
This sequence comes from Rhodocyclaceae bacterium, assembly GCA_016704145.1. Classification (GTDB taxonomy): domain Bacteria; phylum Pseudomonadota; class Gammaproteobacteria; order Burkholderiales; family Rhodocyclaceae; genus Fen-999. The sequence goes on from JADJAS010000007.1 coordinate 244,102, forward strand.
CGCGGCGGTACCGACGTCGCCGAGGCCGGCGAATGCCAGGGACGAAACGGCGTTTGCGCGTGCGCCTTGGCCGACAACGTCACCGTGTAATCAGCGTCGACGTCATGGGCGGCAAGCTCCGTCGCGCCGGTTGGCGGCGGACGCAACATCGGCTCCGCCAGCGGGCGGCCGGTCGTCTGGGCGGCAAGCGCGTCCAGGCTGTCGGAGGACATCGCCGTAATCTCGACGCCATCGGCCACCGGCTTGTTGGCGACGACGATGGCGTCGGGGCCTAGTTCTTCCTTGACGCGTCGGAGAGCCTCGCGCGCCGTCGGGGCGACAATTCGTCTTACAGTCATATCCTAGCTCCGATGACAGTCGTTACCTTGATGGTCTTGCTTTCGGGAATCTCGGCATTGGCGAGCACCTTCAGCGCCGGCCAGGCACGCCGCAGAAAGCGCGACAGCAACCAGCGCAAAGGCCCCGGCACCAGCAATACGGCGGGCAGGCCGATCTCCTCTTGATGCTGGGCGGCCTTCACGGTCTCGCGCAACAGCGTGTCGGCCAGGCCAGGTTCAATGCCCGAGGCATCGCCGCCACCGCCTTGCACCGCCTGACCCAGGATGCGCTCGAGTCCTGGCTCGAGCGCCATGACCTGCATTTCGGCGCCAGCCGGATAAAGCTGCTGGACAATGGCGCGGCCGAGGGCGATGCGCACCTGACTGGTCAGGTCGAGGGCATCCTGCGTGCGCGCCGAGTGTTCCGCCAATTGTTCGATGATGGTGCGCGTGTCGCGAATGCTGACGCCTTCGTCGAGCAGGTTCTGCAATACCCGCTGCACGGTGGACAGCGGCAGTTGCTTGGGCACCAGGTCTTCGACCAGCTTGGGCGCGTCCTTGGCGATATGGTCGAGCAGTTGCTGGGCTTCCTGCCGCCCCAGCAGTTCCGATGCATGCGAGAGCATGACATGGTTGATATGGGTGGCGATCACCGTTCCCGCATCGACCACGGTGTAGCCCATCGCGCTGGCCTGGTCGCGCAAGGCGGTCTCGACCCAGGTGGCCGGCAGGCCGAAAGCCGGATCCTTGGTCTGTTTGCCATTGAGCGGACCGCTGACCCGACCGGGATTGATGGCCAGGCAAAGTGCCGGATACGCCTCGCCGCCACCGACCTCGACGCCCTTGAGCGTGATGCGATAGGCATTGGGGTTGAGTTCCAGATTGTCTCGGATATGCACCGGCGCCGACAGGAAACCGACCTCGGCGGCGAATTTCTTGCGCAGGCCGCGAATCCGTTTCAGCAGATCGCCATCCTGGTTTCGGTCGACCAGGGGAATCAACCGATAACCGACTTCCAGGCCAAGCACGTCGACCGGCGCAACATCGGCCCAGCTCGCCTCCAATCCTTCCTGGGGCGGCGGCGGCGGCGGCGTGACCTCGGCGGCCCGCTGCCGTTCGGCCTCGCCCCGCCGCATCATCGACCAGGCCAGCGCGCCAATGCCGGCGGCCAGCAACAGGAAGACCACGTGCGGCATGCCGGGAATCAGGCCAAGCACACCGAGGATGCCGGCGGTCAGCACCATGACGATCGGATTGCCGAAGACCTGGCCGATGACCTGCTCGCCGATGTTGCCGCCGGCGTCGCCGACGCGCGTCACCACCAGACCGGCCGCCGTCGAGATGATCAGCGCCGGTATCTGCGCCACCAGTCCGTCGCCGATGGTCAGCAAGGTGTATATCTTGGCGGCCTGTCCGGCCTCCAGATCGTGCTGGAGAATGCCGACGACCAGGCCGCCGAGGATGTTGATGACGAGGATGAGGATGCCGGCGATGGCGTCGCCGCGCACGAACTTCGACGCACCGTCCATGGCGCCGTAGAAGTCCGCCTCCTGCGCCACGTCCCGCCGGCGCGTGCGCGCCTCGTCCTCGCCGATGAGACCGGCGTTGAGATCGGCGTCGATCGCCATTTGCTTGCCGGGCATGGCATCGAGAGTGAAGCGCGCCGACACTTCGGCAATGCGGCCGGCGCCCTTGGTGATGACGACGAAGTTGATGATGGTCAGAATGACGAAGACGACGATGCCGACCGTGTAGTTGCCGCCGACCAGAAAGTGCCCGAAGGCCTCGATCACCTTGCCGGCGGCGTCGGGCCCGGTATGGCCGTTGATCAGCACGATCCGCGTCGACGCCACGTTGAGCGACAAGCGCAGCAGCGTCGTGATGAGCAAAACGGTAGGGAACACCGAGAAGTCGAGCGGCCGGCGCGTGTACATGGCCACCATCAGCACCATCACGGCCATGGCGATGTTGAAGGTGAAGAACAGGTCGAGGACGAACGACGGCAAGGGCAGCACCATCATCGACAGAATGACGATGATCAGACCGGGCGCCGCCAGCGCCTTGAGGTTGCCGCGGTTGAACAGCGTCGCCAGGGTGAGTGTATCGTTCATGCGGCGGCGCTAACGCCTGGGTCGAGGCCGGCGGGCACGACAATGGTGGCCGGGAGCTCGGGCGGCGGCAATTGGCCGCCGGACGCCAAGTGCCGGCCCAGTTGATAGACGTAGGCGAGCACTTCGGCCACGGCGGTGTACAGGGCCGCGGGAATCTGATCGCCAATCTCGGCATGGCGATGCAGTGCCCGCGCCAATGGCGGCGCTTCCACCACCGGAATGCCGTGACTGGCGGCCAATTCCCGTATCTTGTCGGCCACCAGGTTCATCCCCTTGGCCATCACTTGCGGTGCGCTCATCCTGTCCCGATCGTATTTCAGGGCAACGGCGAAGTGCGTCGGGTTGGTGACCACCACGTCGGCCTTGGGCACCTGCGCCATCATCCGGCGGCGCGCCACCTCGCGCTGTTGACTGCGGATACGCGCCTTCAGTTGGGGATCGCCTTCCATTTCCTTGTTTTCCTGCCTGACCTCCTCCTTGGTCATGCGCAAGCCCCGGTAGTAGCGCCACAACTGGTATGGGACATCGACGGCCGCGATCGCGGCCAAGCCGGCGACCAGCGCCAGCGAGGCGTGGATCAGCATCTGGCCGAACGCCGGCAGCGCCGTGTCGATCGGCTGGACGATCAGGGCGAACAGTTGGCCCTGCTGGCGGGTCACCACCCAATAGATCACACCGCCGATCAGCACCGTCTTCAATATGGCCTTGACCAGCTCGCTGATGCTGTTCAGCGAGAACATCCGCTTCATACCCTTCAACGGATCGAGCCGCTCGAACCTCGGCGTCAGCGCCTTGAACGAGAACAGCCCGCCGTGCAACACGAAGGGTGTCGCCACAGCCGCCACCATCGTCAGCAGGAATACTGGCGACCCCAAGAGCAGTCCATCCCAGGTCAGGGCGCCAAAGGAGTCGGTCAGCGCGGTCGAACTGAAGGCGGCATCGCGGCCGAACGAGAGGCCGCGACGAAGGATGCCGCCGGCCTGGTGGGTCAACCAGCCGCCAAGCGACCAGAAACCGCCAACCGCGGCCGCCATGATCAGGAACGCCATCAGTTCGCGGGATTGCGGCACTTGCCCGTCTTCGCGGGCCTTTTCCAGGCGTCGCGACGATGGTGGTTCGGTTCGCTCGAGATCGCTCTCTTCAGCCAAGGGCGCTATCCTCCATGGCGGCAATTATTGCCGCCATGGTCAAGGCCCATGAGTCGAATTAGAGCGGGATTTGACGGCGTTTTCGGCCCGGTCCGGCCAGGCCACGTGATCGCTAGGCGGCGACGGCGGGCTGCCGGAAGGCGGAACGCGGCACGCCGCGATTATCGCCGAGCGCCCCGAGCAACTCCTTGATGTCGAGGATCAGCACGATCTGGCCGTTGGAAAGGGTCGTCACCCCCGCGACACCCTTGGGCCGGAAGTCGTCGAGCGACTTGATCACGGCGTCTTCGCGACCCATGAAGCCGTCAATGGCGAGAATGAAGGCGCTCTCCGCAGTCTGCATCAGCACGCCGTACTCGGGCACGCCTTCCGATGCCCATCCCAACAGATACGACAGGGGATAGAGCGGCATGACTTCGCCACGCACCACCATGGTCGCGCGGCCACCGACTTCCTGGACGGCGCCGATCTCGACGGTAAGTATCTCGCGGACCATCGAGAGCGGCACGGCAAACGGCTGTTCACCCAACTGCACCAGCAGCACCGGCAGGATCGCCAGCGTCAATGGCAGCGAAATGACGAAGGTGGTTCCCTTGCCAGGGCTGGAGCGGATGTCGATCGAACCATTGAGCTTCTGAATGTTGGTCTTGACCACATCCATGCCGACGCCCCGGCCGGAAACGTCGGAAGCAACATCCTTGGTCGAAAAGCCGGGCAAAAACACGAGGTTGAAACTCTGCCGCTCGTCCATCGTGTTGGCCTCGTCGTCGGTGATGAGGCCCTTCTCGATCGCCTTGGCGCGCAACTTCTCGGCGTTCATGCCACGACCGTCGTCGGCGACGATCAGGACGATATGATCGCCCTCCTGACGGGCTTCCAGCCGAACTTCCGACTTTTCCGGCTTGCCGGCGGCACGCCGATCCTCTGGCGACTCGATGCCATGGTCGACGGCGTTGCGTATCAGATGGATGATCGGATCGGAAAGATCCTCGATCATCGTCTTGTCGATTTCCGTCTCTTCGCCGGCGAGCACAAGCTCCACTTCCTTGCCCAGACCCCGCGCCAGATCGCGCGCGATGCGCGGATACTTCTGGAAAAGCCGGCCAATCGGCTGCATGCGCGTCTTCATCACCGCGTTCTGCAGATCGGAGACCAGCAAGTCGAGCTGACTGACCGCCTGATCGAGGGCATGCAGCGTGTCGGTATCCGATCGGCCGTTCAGGATGTCGGAACGCAGCGAATTCAAGCGGTTCTTGGTCAACCCGATTTCACCGGAGAGGTTCAGCACCTGGTCGAGCCTAGCGGTATCGACACGGATGGTGTTCTCCCGCGACCGCTCGCTGTCCCGTCGGCCGACCGGGCCTTGATAACCGGGCTTGTCGCTCGCGCGCCGTCCGATGGCGCGCTGGACGACTTGCGCGGGCGATTCCGCCGCCACCGTCGCCATTGGCGGACTCGATACCGCGGAAACCGGTTCGCCAGCGGTCACCGCGCCTTTGGTTGAAGGCGCGGCGGCGGACGAAGGCACCTCGGTGACGGCATGGAACAACTGCTGCCAGTCCGGGCCCGCCACCGGGGCAGATGCCACGACAGGCACAGCGATGGCCGGTTTCGCCGCCAGCGCCAGCGTGGCGGCGCGAAGTTCTCCGGCGATAGCCGAACGCAGACTGGCCAGCAGTTCGGGGTCGGCTGGGGGCGGCTGGACGCCCCGCTCCAGGGCGCCAAACATGTCCCGGACGGAGCCCGTCGCGGCCAGAATGACATCCATGGCCTCGTTGCTGACCACCATTTCGCCGTTGCGCAGCTTGTCGAACAGATTTTCGGTGAGATGGCAAAGCGTGACCAGTTCGGTCGCATTGAGAAAACCGGCGCCACCCTTGATGGTATGGAAGCCGCGAAAGATGTCGTTGAGCAAGCCGCGATCATCGGGCGTTCTTTCCAGATCGACCAGCTTGTTATCGACGCCCGACAGCAGGTCGGTGGCCTCGACCAGAAAATCCTGCAGCAGGTCTTCCATGCCCTGAAAGTCGCTCATCGCTGTTCTCCTTGGTGCCGAGCCTAGAAGCCCAGACTCTCGAGCAACTCGTCGACTTGCGACTGTGTCGACACGATATCGAGTCGACCTGCCGCGCTCACCACCGGCCCGTTCATGAGTCCGGCCGGCACCTCGGCCTTGCGTTCGGCGGGCAGCGCTTCGATAAGCACCTGGAGCAATTGCGTTTCGAATCCCTCGACGATGTCGACCACTTTCCGGATCACTTGTCCCGTGAGATCCTGGAAATCCTGCGCCATGACGATGTCCGTCAGTTGCCGATTGGTCTCCTTCAGACGTCCGGGCGCTGCCTGGAAGAAGGCGCGAGTATCGGTGGCCAACACCTTGAATTCGTCGACCGAGAGTTGGTTCGCGAACATTCGCTCCCAACGCTCCGCCATCGATTCCGATTGCCCGAGCAATCCGTCTTGCAAGGGCTTGGCGATATCCACCGCGTTAAGCACCTTCGAGGCTGCTTGCTCGGTCATCTGCACGATGTAGGCAAGCCGCTGCCTGGCGTCCGGAATTTGTCGGGCACTCTCCTCCAGCGCCTTGTCGTAGCCGAGTTGACGCAGACTGTCGTGCAACTGTCGGGCCATGTGGCCAAGGCGGTTGAAGACCTCGCCGTCGCCATCGTGGCCGCTCAACGCCGGCCCGTGTTCGCCGGTCTCGTCGAGTGGACTTTCGATATGCGCCGCAACGCTGTCGAACAGCGCCTGCAGTTCGTCGGAATCGCCGGCGTTGTCAGGGGCCGACGGTGGCGGCTCGGGCGCGATGCTGCCGGCGGCGATGCTGTCGAACAGGGCCTGCAAGTCTTCCGAGTCGCCAGACTCGTCGAATCTCACTGGCTTGACCATCTCAGAGCCCAACCTTTTCGAAGATCTTCGCCAATTTTTCGTTGAGGGTCGCCGCCGTGAACGGCTTGACGATGTAGCCCGACGCGCCGGCCTGCGCGGCGGCGATGATGTTCTCCTTCTTGGCCTCGGCGGTGATCATCAGCACCGGCAAGTGCTTGAGCGCCGGATCGGCCCGCACCGACTGCAACAGCGTCAGCCCATCCATGTTGGGCATGTTCCAGTCCGTGACCACGAAGTCAAAACCGCCAGCCTTGAGCTTCTGCAACGCCACGGCGCCATCCTCGGCTTCATCGACATTGGTGAAACCGAGTTCCTTCAGCAGGTTGCGCACGATGCGGCGCATGGTCGAAAAATCATCGACCACGAGGAACTTGATCTTGCTGGGATCTGCTGGCATTGGTACCTGTCTCCGGATAGTCTGTTGCAGGCCGATCAGGACAACATGGACCGGATGGTATCGGCCAGTGCCTCGGCATCGAACTTGGCGACGTAGGCGTCCACGCCCACGCTCTTGCCCATGGCCCGATTGGCCTCCGAGGAAAGCGAGGAATGCATCACCACCGGTATGCCCTGGAAGCGGGGATCCGACTTGATGTTCTTGGTCAGGACATAGCCGTCCATCTCGGGCATCTCCGCATCGACGAGGATTGCGCTGATTTCTTCGCGCAAGTCACGGCCAAGCTGCTGGCAATGGGCCGCCATGCCGGACAAGCGAGTCCAGGCCTCGAGGCCGTTGAGCGCGTGCTTGTGCCTCACTCCAAGCTTGTCCAGGACCTCGGAGATCTTCCGGCGCGCGACCGCGGAGTCGTCGACGAAAAACACGTTGTAGGACTCGCCGGCGTTGACGCGATCGATCTGGCCGATGATGGAATCACCGAAGGTGTTGGCCAGGATCTGCTCGACGTCGACGATGGATACCAGCCGGCCATCGGGCAAGTCCGTGATCGCCGTGATGTAGGAATGGAGATCGCTGGTGACGACGGTTTCCGGCGCCCGCACGCGTTCCCAGTCGACACGGATGATGCGATCGACGCCATGCACCAAGAAACCGAGAATGCGCTTGCTGTATTCGGTCACCATCATCGACTTGCCCAACCCGACCGGCGCGTCGGCCAGATGCATGACCGCGGTCAGGGAAACCACGGGGATGACATTGCCCCTCAGGCTGATCAGCCCCTCGACGCCGCTGGGCATATTCGGCGCTTTGGTGATTGGCGGTGTCTTGCTGACCTCGCGGACCTTGAAGACATTGATGCCGAAGATCTCGTGCGTGCCCAGCGAAAACAGCAGGATCTCCATGCGATTGGAGCCCGCCAGCTTGGTGCGAGCATCGACGCTCTCCATGAGCGTGCCGCCGCCTGGCCGACTCATGGGCGCGATGTTCATCGACATCTCCTGCTCATGCCACCGCTGACGCTGGCCGACCCAGCACCAACCGGTCGAGCGCCTCCGCCAGCCGCTGCGGTTCGAATTTCGGCACATACTCGTCGATACCGACCGACTTGCCGATCTGTTGATTGGATAGCGACGACAGCGACGAGTGCATTACCACCGGAATGCCGGCGAAGCGGGGATCGGACTTGATGTTCTTGGTCAGGATGTAGCCGTCCATCTCGGGCATCTCCACGTCGGTCAGCACCAGTTGCACCACGTCCCTGGCCATGCGACCGTTCGCTTCGGCGTAGCCGGCCAGGCGCTGGAGTTCCTCCCAGGCCATGCGGCCATTGACCGTCGCGACAAAACGAAGGCCCAGCGCGGTCAGCGTCCTTTCGATCTGCGTGCGGGCAATCGATGAATCGTCGGCAAACAATACCGTGAAGTCTTCCCGCCCCAGGGAATGAATATTCGAGAACAGAAAATCGTCGTCGATCTTGTTCGTTTCCGCCAGCACCCGTTCGACGTCGAGCATCATGACCAGGCGGCCATCCGGCAATTCAGTGATCGCCGTCACCAGGCCACCCAGCGTGGACGACGCCAACATGGCCGGCGGCACGCGCATCTGCGCCCAATCCAGGCGCAGGATGGTATCGACGCCCTCGACCAGAAAGCCCTGGGTCTGACCGTTGTATTCGGTGACGATCATGATGTCGCGCGGCGAATCTTGATGAATGCCAGCGTATTCCGCCAGATCCACGACCGGCACCAGGATGCCGCGCAAGGAGACCATTCCCTTCACGGCCGGCGGCATGTCCGGCGCCGCCGTTATCGCCGGAGTGCGCATGACCTCGCGTACCTTGAAGACATTGATGCCGTAGGTTTCATGCCGTCCGGTACGCGCGTCGGCACCCAGCGTGAACAAGAGGATCTCGAGCTTGTTGGTGCCCGCCAGGCGGGTACGCGCATCGATGTTCTTCAGCAGATCGGACATGTGCCTGTCGCCGGCTTCGACGTCAAACGATCGCGAAAAGCTTGCTGAAATTGGCGATGTCCAGAACCTGCTTGACCGCGCCGCGACAGTTGGCGAGCGATACGGCCCGGCCGGACGCCTTGGCCTTGTCGCGCAGCATCAGCAGCATGCCGAGCGCCGAGCTGTCCAGGTAATCGACATCGGCGAGGTCGACCATCACTTCCCGGCTGCTGGCGTCGGCCAGCGAGGCATCGATGGCTTCCCGAAAATCGCGGTGGGCGTTGAAGTCAAACCGGCCCTGAAGCCGGATCACCGAGCGGCCGCCGGCGTTTGTCACGTTGGTCTGCATGTCGATGCTCCTGGAAGCGAACCGATTCGAGTATACCTTGCTCAGTTACGGTCAAGTCGTTGAAGATGGGCCAGAAGTCGGCCCGCAATTCCCTCAAGGGAGACCACTTCGGCGACGGCGCCGACGTTGGCGGCCTCCCGGGGCATGCCGTACACGACGCTGCTCGCCTCGTCCTGCCCGATGGTCCAGGCGCCCGCCTGGCGCATGTCCAGCAACCCCAAGGCCCCGTCCTTGCCCATGCCGGTCAGGATGATGCCCGTGGCATTGCCACCGACCTGCGCGGCAACCGATCTGAACAGCACATCGACGGCAGGCCGGTGTCGATTGACCAGTTCGCCTTGATCGAGTTCGGTGACGTAGCCGCCAGCGACCTTTTTCAGGATCATGTGGGAATGACCGGGCGCCAGGTAGGCGACACCCGGGCGCAGTTTTTCGCCGCCCTGGGCCTCGACCACGGTCAGGGCGCACAGGCTGTCGAGTCGCTTGGCGAAGGACAGGGTGAAGGATTCCGGCATGTGCTGGACCATCACCACCGGCGGAATCTCCGCCGGCAGACGGGCTAGTACCTCCCTGATCGCCTCGGTGCCGCCGGTCGACGCGCCGATCGCGACAACGTGGCTGTTCAGCAGTCGCTGGGAAAATGCTGGCGCCATCGTGCTGGTCCCGGCCGCCATGCGCTCCGCCCGGGCCGCCGGTCGCCCGCTGGCCAGCCGGCCGCGGGCATGGTGGGCCGCGCGGATCTTGTCGCGCACTTCCTCGGCGTAGGCATGCAGCAACGAGGCATTGTCGGCCTGCGGCTTGGTGACGAAGTCAAACGCGCCAGTTTCCAGCGCCTGCAGGGTCACTTCCGAGCCGCGGGCGGTGTGCGACGAGATCATCACCACGGGCATCGGCCGCAATTTCATCAGGCGGCTCAGGAATTCCAGACCATCCATTTTCGGCATCTCGACATCGAGGGTCAGGACGTCCGGGTTCAGGGATTTGATCATTTCGCGCGCGACCAGCGGGTCGGGCGCGGTTCCCACCACCTCGATATCCGGCGCACCGCCGATGATTTCGGTGAGTAGCGCGCGCATCAGCGCGGAGTCGTCGACAATCAGTACCTTAATGCTCATCACGTAAACAGTTCGATATCGCCGGCGACCGGCACTTCGGTAAGACGCGCCGCGTATTCCTTCTCGCGGCGAACCAGCGTGTCGTTGTGCATGCGCACCAGTTTCTTGACCAGTACGCGACCGTTCGATGGAAAGAAGTAGACCTTGCGGGGATGCACGTCCAGCAGGTCCTGGGCCTTCACCGGGATATCCTCGGTCTTCAGGTACTCCAGCACGAAGCGGGCATTGCGGTCGCCGACCTGCGAGCTCGACAGGCTGGCCATGACGCGGCCGCCGCCGAAGACCTTCGCCTCAAGGTTGTTGCGCCGAGCACCCAGCTTGAGCAGGTGGTTGATCAGTATCTCCATCGCGTAGGTGCCGTAGCGGGCCGAGGCCGACAATCCCGCCGAGTCTGCCGATTCGGCGAGCATGAAGTGGTTCATGCCACCGATGCCTTTTTCGCGGTCGCGGATGCAGGCCGAGACGCAGGAGCCGAGCACCGTGACCAGCACCATGTCGGAAGTCGTCACATAGTATTCGCCGGGCAGCACCTTGACCGCCTCGACCTCAAAATGCCGGTCGAAGTAGCGATTGTTGGCGAGGTGCTCGATGAAGCCGGGTTCACCGCCGCTCATGTCATCATCCGTTTCCCGGCCGGCTGGTCGGAACGCTCGTACACCGTCCGGCCCAGGGAGCGAAAGAGATCCGCCGCGTGCAGAAAACTCTCGGAGTGACCGGCGTACATCAACCCGTCGTCGCGCAGCAACGGCACGAACTTCTTCAATATCTGGTACTGGGTCGGTTTGTCGAAATAGATCATCACATTGCGGCAGAAAAGCGCGTCGAGTGGGCCTTGGACGGGCCAACGCGCGTCGAGGAGATTGACGTGCATGAACTGTATCAACCGCTGCAATTCCGGCCGCACCCGCACATAGCCCGACTGACGCCCCGTGCCCTTTAGGAAAAACCGTTGTAGCCGGGCTGCCGGCAGGCGGTCGACGCGCTCCATCGCGTACACGCCACGGCTGGCCGTCGCCAGCACATTGGTATCGATGTCGCTGGCGACGATCTCGACCGGCGGCGTCAGGGAGTTGAACGCTTCGCAGGCGGTAATCGCCAGCGAGTAGGGCTCTTCGCCGGTCGACGCCGCGGAACACCAGATGCGCAAGGGGCGGGAGGTCCGCTCCTGCAACTGCTTCTTCAGAATGTCAAAGTGATGCGACTCACGGAAAAAAGCAGTCAGGTTCGTCGTCAGCGAATTGACGAAGGTTTCCCATTCATCCTTGTCACCCTGTTCCAGGCGGGCCAGATACTCCTCGAAGGTCGACAGCTTGAGCGCACGCAACCGACGGGCCAGTCGGGAATACACCATGTCCTGCTTGATCGGCGCCAGCGATATGCCGGCGTGCTGATAGATCAGCTCGCGGACACGGTCGAAGTTCGCCTTGGTGAAGTGGAATTCGCGATCCGGCACCAACGAGGGGGAGGACGACTGCGCACTGGTCATGTCCTAAAACTCTTCCCATTCATCCTGGTCGTCGGTGAGGTGGGCGGGGGGGCCCTTCTTGACCTGCTGCATGGCCCGCTCCGGCGTGCCGCCATCACTGACTTTCCGCTCCAGCCGCTCCAGCCGCTTCGGCGTCGCATCGCGCAGCGCCGGCCCCGGCAGGTTGCCGCCCCCGGCCGCCAGCTTGAACATGCCTACCGCCTGCACCAGCCCGCGCGCCTGTTCCTCCAGACTCTCCGCCGCCGCCGCCGCTTCTTCCACCAAGGCGGCGTTCTGCTGCGTCACCTCGTCCATCTGGCCCACCGCCTGCGTCACCTGCTCGATGCCGGAACTCTGTTCGCGGCTCGCCCCGCTGATCTCGGTGACCAGATTCGCCACGCTCCGGAACGAGCTGACCACTTCGTCCATGGTCGTGCCAGCCTCGCCCACCAGCTTGGCGCCACTCTCGACCTTGTCCACCGATTCGGCGATCAGCGCCTTGATCTCCTTGGCCGCCGTGGCGCTCCGCTGCGCCAGATTCCTCACTTCGGTCGCCACCACCGCAAATCCCCGCCCCTGCTCGCCCGCCCGCGCCGCTTCCACCGCGGCGTTGAGCGCCAGGATGTTGGTCTGGAAGGCAATGCTGTCGATGACGCCAATGATGTCGGCTATCTTCTTCGAACTGTCCTGGATCTCGCCCATGGTCACCACCACCCGCTTGACCACTTCGCCGCCCCGCACCACGCCTTCGTTCGAACTCTTGGCCAGTTCGTTGGCCTGCCTCGCGTTCTCGGCGTTCTGCCGCACGGTGGCGTTGAGTTCCTCCATGGAACTGGCCGTCTCTTCCAGACTGCTGGCCTGCTCTTCCGTCCGGCTGGACAAATCATTGTTGCCCGCCGCGATCTCCTGCGACGCCGTGTTGATCGCTTCCGTCGCTTCCTTGATCCGCCCCACCACTTCCCGCAACCGCTCCACCGTCGTGTTGGTGTCGTCCTTCAATTGACCGAACAACCCTTGGTAATCCGCTTCTATGGTCTGGGTCAGATCCCCCTGCGCCACCCGCTGCAACACCCTCGCCACATCCGACAGCCCCGAGGAAATCACCCCCGACAATTCATTCAACCCCTCCGCCAATTGCTTGAAAAATCCATCCTTGCCTTCGGTGGACAAGCGTGTATCGAATTCGCCCCGTCCGGCAGCAGCGATGATGCCGGCTACTTCCTTCTCGACCTGGACTTCGGCGGTGCGGTCCTGCCACTCGGCGACCGAACCCAGACGCTCGCCGTCGGCGCTGATCACGGGATTCGCCGACACCGTCATGGAGCGCCCGCCGATCTCGAGCTTGGCCGCATAGGTGCTGGTGAAACTGGAAAGCAGACGCGCCTGGTGGGAGGGGTCCTTATGGAAGGCATCGATGTTGCTGCCGACCAGGCGGCTGGCGTCGAAGCTGGGCAGAACCTTGCGGATATCGGCTTGCGCGCCCTTCAGGATGCTGACCACCGACTTGTTGGTATAAATGATGTTGCGATCCTTGTCGACGATCATCACGCCGGTCGACACATTGTCCAGCGCGATCTTGATGCGCAGGTTCTCGGCCGCCACCCGGCGCTCCGCGGTAATCCGCTCCAGCAACTGGGCTTGCATGCGTTGCATCGATGCCAGCAGGCTGCTGTCGTCGCCGGGCGCGAGCTTGATGTCGTTGTCCAGCTTGCCGTCCGCCACGGCGTGGGCCACCTGCACGGCCGCGTCGGGCTCACCACCGATCTGCGCCATGACGCGGCGAGTAAGGATGCGCGCGAACGCCAGCACCGCCACCGCCGACAACAGCGTGGCGAGCGCATAGAACCAGGCAATGTAGGTACTGTTGCGCTCCAGACTTTGCATCGAGGCCGTCATGTCGGCGGCCAACCGGTCCTCCACCGTCTTCATGAGATCGATACGCGCCGTGGCCGCCGCGAACCATTTCTTGGCATCCGTGCCGAGCGACGCCTCGTTCATCCTGGCGATCGCATCCTTTTTGGTCTCGACGACTGCGTCGACGGCCGCACCCTTGATCGTGTCCCTGGAGAATTGTTCATGGGCAGCGGTCGCGTACTGACCGAAAATGCCAAACCAGGTGTTCTGCTCGGCGGCGTTGCTGAGGAATCGCACCAGCATCTCGGGCGCGAATTTGTCGGCGCCAAACACGTTCGACAGCGTTGCCCGCTCGATGCCCGCTCGTTCCTTGGCTTGCAGCATCGCGCTATAGGCCGATGCCTGCTGGCCGATATCCTTGTCCGGGCTCAGCGCGGCAAGCTGGCCCGGAACCTCCAGCAGCGCCGCGATGGTCTTCGTGTAATAGCCAATGGCCTCGGGGCCGGGCATGGCAAGCCCGGTCACGGCCTGGCGTTTTTCCACGAGGCCGCCAAGCGCCTTGTCGGCGTTGCCGATCAGGCCGGTCAAGTGGCCGCCGAAACGGGTGCCGTCGAAGCCGGCCAGGGCATCCGCCAGTGCCCGGCGCTGCTTGTCGGTCACCTCGCGCTGCTTGGGTAGTTCAGCGGCGAAATTGGCGCCCTTGCTGCCGATGAACCCGGCGCTCATGCCGCGTTCCTTCTGCATTTCATGGGCCAGGGCGCCGACATGGGTCGCCACCGTCACCAAGCCCTGGAGCCGCCCCATCTCGCGCGACAACAGGATCTTCTCGACCGTGTTCCAGCCCGACACCCACAACATGCCGAGCAGCGGCACGGCCACCATCAACAGCAAACGGTTACTCAGGCTAAGCTTCATGAGTTCTTCCTTAGCGGGCACCTGCTTCCGCCGCCTCATCCACCAAGGCCATGTCCGAGGACAGCATCAGGCGAGCGATGTCCACCACGATCAGCATGCGCTCGTCGAGCGTGCCGAGTCCCTGGATGTACTTGGTGTCGACGGTCGCGGCAAAGTCGGGCGCCGGCCTGATCTGTTCCGGCCGCAGCGAGGTCACGTCCGACACGCCATCGACGACGATGCCGACCACGCGCGCGCCGATGTTGAGAATGATGACGACCGTGAAGGGCGTGTACTCGGCCTTGCCGACCTGGAACTTGATGCGCATGTCGACGATCGGCACGATGGTGCCACGCAGGTTGATGACGCCCTTGATGAACGCCGGCGCATTGGCGATCGTGGTCGGCTGCTCGTAGCCCCGGATTTCCTGCACCTTGAGGATGTCGATCGCGTATTCCTCGGGACCGAGCGTGAAGGTAAGGTACTCCTGGGCCATACCACTTTCATCGGCCTGTTGCTGGCTTGCTTGAGCATGATCCTGCATGTTGCGCTCCCCTTTGTCAGGCTGCCGCTGGCAAGGCGCTCTTCGCCATACCCGCCAGCACCGCCACGTCGAGAATCAGGGCGACATGACCATCGCCCATGATGGTGGCGCCGGACACGCCATTCACTTTCCGGTAATTGGCCTCGAGACTCTTGATCACCACCTGCTGCTGGCCGACCAGGGCGTCCACGAACACGGCGACCTTGGTGCCGTCGGCCTCGATGATGACCATGATGCCGCGCTCGAGGTTGGTGATGGCTCCGGGCACGCCGAACACTTCGTGAAGCGCCACCACGGGCAGATATTCGCCGCGCACGAACAGCAGCCGCTCGACGCCCGAGATGCTCTTGATCATGTCCTGTTCGGCCTGTAGGGATTCGATGACGTAGCCGAGTGGAACGATGTAGGTTTCGCCGCCCACGGCGATCGACATGCCATCGAGAATCGCCAGGGTCAGCGGCAGGCGGACGGTCATGCGCGTGCCAATACCCGTCATCGATTCGATTTCCACCCGACCGCCCATGGCGTGGATGTTGCGCTTGACCACGTCCATGCCGACACCACGCCCCGAAACCTCGGTGACCTGCTCGGCCGTCGAGAAACCGGCCTCGAAGATGAGTTGCCAGACCTCCTGATCGGACATCTGGTCGTGCACCTGGAGACCTCGTTCCTTGGCCTTGGCCAGGATGCGCTGGCGGTCGAGGCCGGCGCCATCGTCATTGACCTCGATGACGATGTTGCCGCTCTGGTGATAGGCGCGCAAGGTGATGGTGCCGGTGGGCTGCTTGCCCTTGGCGGCCCGCACGTCGGGCATCTCGACGCCATGATCGAGACTGTTGCGGACCAAGTGGGTCAGTGGATCGGTGATACGCTCGATCAGGCTCTTGTCGAGTTCGGTGCCTTCGCCGACCAGTTTCAGCTCGACCTTCTTGCCCAGCTTTTGGGAAAGCTCCCGAACCACGCGGGGAAAGCGCGAGAACACCACCGAAATCGGCATCATGCGGATCGACATCACCGCTTCCTGCAGATCACGGGAATTGCGTTCGAGTTGGGTCAGGCCATTGTGCAGTCGCTCGAACTCGACCGGATCGACACCGCTGGCCGATTGCAGCAGCATGGCCTGAGTGATGACGAGTTCCCCCACCAGGTTGATCAATTGATCCACCTTCTCGACGCCGACGCGTATCGTGGCGTCACCACCGCTCTTGGCCACCGTCGCCGACGTTGATGACGTGGCCGCCCTGACGGGAGCGGGTTTGTCCACCGCGGGTGCCGCGGCCTTTTCGGCCGATGCTGTCGGCCGGGGCGCCGCCGAATCCGGCGCGGCCGCCGCTGCCGGCGCCGCGTCGAAAAAGCCGTAACTGCCATCGTTGGCATCGGTGGCCGGAGCAGCCGGCTCGCTGGCGTCGATGGGCTCGAAGAAGCCATAGGCATCGGCGTCCGGCGACGGCTGACTTTCCACCGCGCCCACCGCTTCGACCGGGCCGGCCGAGTCGTCGAAGAAACCATAGGCCGTCTCGCCAGCCTCGCCCGCGGCCTGCCCCAAGGGCGAGATGCGAATGCTATCGGTTCGGGCGACGAATTCGATGACGCTGCGCAGGGTGTCGCCATCCGCTTCACCGCGCAATTCGACGTGATAGGGCTGCCCCTCAGCGGCGGCGGCCGACACCAGACGGGCCACACCGAACTCGCCCAATTCTTCCATGAGGGCATCGACCGCCAGTCGGCTTGCCGCCGGGTCGCCATCGACGACGAAGCGGATGTCATGACCCACCAACGGGGTGGCGGCCACGACCGGCCTCGCTTCCGCGGCGGCCGCCGCGGCCGGTGCCGCGTCGCCGGTGAGGGCGCGCAAGCGCGTGCAGGTCGCTTCGACCACGGCCGGATCGGCTTCGCCCTCGCCCTTGTGGGCGGCCAGCATGTCCTTGAGCACATCGCCGGCGTCGAGGAAGGCATCGATCATTTCCTCGCGCAGCCTGAGTTCGTCCTTGCGGATACGGTCGAGCAGATTCTCCAGCACATGGGTGACATCGGCCATGTCGGTGAATCCGAAGGTTCCGGCGGAGCCCTTGATCGAGTGAGCGGCGCGGAAAATCGCGTTCAGCTGCTCGTTGTCGGGATTACCGATGTCGAGCCCCAGCAGCAGGGACTCCATGCTGGCCAAATGCTCGCCGGTTTCCTCGAAGAAAACCTGATAGAACTGACTCAGATCGATCGACACGTCAGCCTCCCTGACCCATGGGTCGTCACTGGCGGCCTCAGCCGATCACTTTCTTGACGACCTCGATCAGCTTCTGTGGATCGAAGGGCTTGACCAGCCAGCCGGTGGCCCCCGCCGCCCGTCCTTGCTGCTTCATCGCGTCGGACGACTCGGTGGTCAACATGAGGATCGGCACTGTCTTGTATTGCGGCATGGCGCGCAGCGACTTGATCAGCGTGAGGCCATCCATGCGCGGCATGTTCTGGTCGGTCAGGATCAGGTTGAATCCCTTCGCCTTGGCCTTCTCCAGGCCATCCATGCCATCCACCGCCTCGACGACTTCGTAGCCCGAACTCTTCAGAGTAAAGGTGACCATCTGGCGGATGGAAGCGGAATCATCGACAGCAAGGATCGTCTTTGCCATTTGCGCAAGCTCCTAGAAAAGTTCGACGTCACCCTGGCCGAAATTTTGCTGGCCAACGGGGTTTGAATTGCCTATGTGGGTCATTTTTGCGAGGCTGGCCGCGAGCTTCGCCGTCTCCTCGCGCAGCGCGGCGATCGCGGCGCCGGCGTCCTTGCGCTCGGCATCCACCCGCAGCGTTTGCCCCAGTGACGACAGCTGATCGAGCACCCCGACCAGCGCCGTCACGCGCCGGCCGATATGTCCGAGCAATTGGGAAACCATGTCCTGGAATTGCAGCGCCGTCACCGCGCGATTAACCTCGGCGGAGACTTTCGCCGAGCCGTCGGCCAGCCGCTCGATGGCGATCTTGCGGATCCGGTTCTGATCCTCCATCGCCTTGACGATTTCCTCGACCCGCGTTTTCGATTCGAGGGCGAAGGTCATGTCCTGACTGGCCATGCGCTGGATCGCCTCCTCGGTCTGATGCACCGAGCCCTGCATGGTCTGCATCAGCACGTTGATCTGCTGGCTGAACTGCGTCGTCCGGGCCGACAGGTCGCGAACCTCGTCGGCAACCACGGCGAAACCGCGACCGGCCTCGCCGGCGCGCGCCGCCTCGATGGCGGCATTGAGCGCCAGCAGGTTGGTCTGCTTGGCGATGGCGCCAATTTCGGACAGGATGCCTTGCACGCGCCGGGCATGCAAGGCGATGCCATCGGTCATTTCAACCAGTTCCATGCCGAGCTTGCTGTTGTTGACAATGTTGTCGACCACTTGCCCCATGACTTGGGAAGTCGTCGCCACGAACTCGTCGAATTGCCGGACCGACTCGCCTTCGCCCACCGAACCGGTAACACCGACGGCGACGGTGCGCTGCTCGTTGGTCAGGCCGTTCATGCCCTCGAAGCTGGTGGTCAGTTCGCGGATCGCGTCACCGAGCAGTGTCTGCGTGCGCTCGACATCGCCCTGGATGCTGGAGAACTGCACGGCGCATTGGCGCACGCACTCGTCGAGCAACCCCGTGAACTCGTCAATCAGCGCGCGTTCCTGGCAACAGTGGCCGCCGCCGCCCCAACTGTCATCGCTCTCGCCGCCACGCGGGACGATCAGGCCCGCCACCAGCCATCCCGCCGCGACGACCAGCACCGTCAGCACGCTACTGGCGCCAAGGATCTCGGGGAACATCCCCGCACCAAGCGCCACCAGCAGGGTCCAGAGCGCTCCTCCCAGAATGAACTTGCCCATTGAGTTCACCATTAAGTACTCTGCTTATTATTTTTCGATATTAGCGTTGACTGCTTTCCGCCGCCAAGGCCGGGGCGGCCGCGGCCTGCAGCGCTTCATCGGCCGTTTCGACATCGGCGGCCTTACCGTCGCGAAGTATCGCCTCCTCCGTACGCTTGTTGAGGATGACGATGCTGATGCGCCGGTTGATCGCGCCATGCGGATCCGACTTGTCGTACAGCACCGTCGAGGCCAGGCCGACGACGCGGATCATCTTGCTGTCATCCATGCCACCCGCCACCAGTTCGCGCCGCGAAGCATTGGCACGGTTGGTGGACAATTCCCAGTTGCCGAAGCCCCGATCACCGCCCGCGTAGGGCGTCGCATCGGTATGCCCGGACAGACTGATGCGGTTTTCGACCTTGTTGAGCGCCCGACCGATCTCGCGCAGGATGTCACGGGTGTAAGGCTTCAATTCGGAACTGGCCGAGTCGAACATCGGACGATTCTTTTCGTCGACGATCTGGATGCGCAAACCCTCGGTGGTCAGGTCGAGTAGCAATTGATTCTTGAACTGCTTGAGCGCCGGCGTTGCCTCGATCAGGGCTTCGAGTTCGCCCTTGAGCGACTCCAGACGCTGTTTCTCGGCACGCTCGAAATCCGCACGCAGCCGCTGCAGGTTGATGGTCTTCTTTTCCGCCTCCACGTCGCCGCGCTTGACCTGTCCATAGGTGCGACTGAGATCCTCGCCGCCACCCTGGATCACGGACGAGGAATCGCCGGAACCCGAGCCGCCCGAAAGCGCGACCTTGAGCGGCGTCTGGAAGTAGTCGGCAATCCCCTTGAGGTCGCCCTTGGTGGTCGAACCGAGCAGCCACATGAGCAGAAAAAAGGCCATCATGGCCGTGACGAAGTCGGCGTAGGCGATCTTCCACGCCCCGCCGTGATGACCGCCGCCGCCCTTCTTGATGCGCTTGACGACGATAGGTTGCTGGCTGTCGTCGCTCATTTGCCCTTGCGGCCCTTCAGATCCTCTTCAAGCTCCATGAAAGTCGGACGATCGGTCGAATACAACACTTTACGGCCGAACTCGACGGCAACTTGAGGGGCATAACCGTTCATGCTGGCCAGCAGGACCGCCTTGATGCATTGGTAGATCTTGCCGCCCTCCTCGGCTTTCTGCTCGAGCTGACCGGCGATGGGGGCGACGAAACCGTACGAAACCAGAATGCCCAGGAAGGTGCCAACCAAGGCGCCGCCGATCATCTTGCCCAATACGGCCGGCGGTTCGCCGACCGAGCCCATGACGTTCACCACGCCCATCACCGCGACGACAATGCCGAAGGCCGGAACGCTATCCGCCGTCTTCGACATCACGTGGGCAGGCACGTGAGCCTCGTGATGATGCGTTTCGATCTCGATGTCCATCAGGTTCTCGATCTCGAAGGCATTGAGGTTGCCGCCCACCATCATGCGCAGGTAATCGGTGATGAAATCCATCATGTGATGATCCGCCGTGACGGTCGGATACTTCGAAAAAATCGGGCTGCTTTCGGGATTTTCGATATCCCCCTCGATCGACATCAGGCCTTCCTTGCGCACCTTGCCCAGGATCTCGTACAGCATCGCCAGGAGTTCCATGTAGAGCGCCTTGTCGAGGTGGGAGCCCTTGAGCACGGAAGGCAGAGCGGCAACGGTGGCCTTGATGGCCTTGGCGCCATTGCCTGCGACGAAACCGCCGAGGGTCAGACCAATGATCGCGAGGTACTCCATCGGCACCCACAACGCCGCGAGGCTGCCGTGCACGGCGTAGGTGCCGACCGACGCCGCCAGAATCACCACATACCCGATCAACAGGAACACTGCCGGCCTCCCCAGTCCGTAGCCTCGCCACCGGGTTTGCCTGTTGCAATCCGGCCGCGCGCGAACGCAATCATACGGGATTGTCGACCGCCGACACCCCCGGGGATCGACTCAACTGGTCGGCAAAACCCCTGCTATTGGAATATTTGACGCCGCCGCGAAACCGCCCCGCACCTCGGCGGATGGCGGCGCGCGGCGGGTCTGCTCAGGCCGCCGCGGCCTCGGCGGCGGCGCGGCGGGTCTTGCCGGCGCGCGCCGGCATGTGGCAAAGGCCACAAACATAACCGCGCGTGGGGTCGTAGGCATGGGCGACGAAGTCGCCGCCGCACTCCTTGCAGGTCGCCATCTGCAACATGCTGGCATCGAAGAACCGCACCATGGTCCATGCCCGGGTAAGCGAGAGCACGGCATCCATGCCGGCGCGGCCGACTTTTTCCGAATACATGCGGTAGGCCTTGATGATCAATTCCAGGCCAGCGAGCTTGGTATTGCGCTCCAGGAAACGGAAATAGGCCATGAACAGGGAAGCATGGACGTTCGGCTGCCAGGTCATGAACCAGTCCGTCGAAAAAGGCAGCATGCCCTTCGGCGGCGAAACGCCCCTGACTTCCTTGTACAGCTTCAATAGACGCTCGCGGGACAGATTGGTCTCGGCCTCCAGCATCTGCAACCGGGCCCCGAGCTGAATGAGTTCCATCGCCAGACGAATATCTCTCGCTTCCGAGATGACGGACTTGTTACGCATGTAAACCTCCGGAGTGGCGCGCTGACCGCAGAATGAGTTCAGGCGACCGACTCGACGGGCCGGCCAGCGGCGAGGATCGCCGCGTGAATATGACCGACGCCGCGGTCGCGCTCGTGATTCGCCAGCAGATCGAGCAACAGCGAGTTGTCGAACCGGAAACTGCAAAGCAGCATGTCGGAAGTCGCCATCTTCAAGACTTGGCCCGGCGTCAGACGCTCGAGGATATCGGCAATCTCCTCGCTGATGCCTAGCCGGAAAATGGCGGCTTCCCGGTCGGAACGCACCATGTTCTGCGCGAGCATCATGTAGGCGAGATTGACTTCCTTTATGTCGTTGTAGGTGTCAGTCGATTTCATCAGAGAACTCCTTGTCAGCCCCGTCCAGGTTGCTTTGACGGTGATGGCATTATCAAGCCGGGTCCGTCAAGGAAAAAATCGCTGGAAAAAGCTTTCTGATGTCGCAAATGAACGGCGGCCTTTGTAAGAAAAAACCTTACAAATGACGTATATCCGATTGATTTATATGTTTTTTACGGTGAGAACAGAAGTTTCTTGCGGCCTCACTTGACTTGCTGGAAAGCAGCGACGCGATTTCGGCCCTTTTCCTTGGCGAGATAGAGCCCCTGATCCGCGCACTTGACCAGGGCATCGGAAGTCTCCATCCCCTCGTCCCGCACGGCGACGCCGATGCTGACGGTGCTGTCGAGCCGGAGGTCGCCCGTCGGAATCACCATCGACTCCACCGAGTGCCTCACACGCTCGGCACAGGCCAGCGCGGCGGTCAGGGTGGTGTCGGGGCAGATCACCAGAAATTCATCGCCGCCCAGGCGGGCCACCACATCGGGTGTGCGCAGACCGCGCTTCAAGGCCTGGGCCGCCTGCTTGAGGACGATGTCGCCAATATCGTGGCCGTAGCGGTCATTGATCGGCTTGAATGCATCGAGGTCCACGACCATGCAGGCCAGCGGCCGCTTGCTGCGCAGCGAAGCGGCCCATTCCTGTTCCAGTCGCTCCATCACATACCGCCGGTTGGGGAAACCCGTCAGTGGATCGGTAAGCGCCGCTTCCTGAAGACGACGATTCGACACGGCAAGTTCGGCGGCAAAGCGGCGAATCTCCTCGCGATCGCGCTCGATCTCGTCTTGCAGGCGCACCACCCGAAAACCCGCCGACAGCCTGGCCGAGAGCACTTTCGGCCGCAGCGGCTTGGTCAGGTAGTCGTCGACGCCGGCATCGAATGCGCGGATCAGGTGCTGATCGTCGTCCAGCCCCGTCAGCAGCATGATGTAAATGCGGCGACCAACCTTGGTCTGCCGCAGCGCCAGGGTCAGTTCGATGCCATCCATGCTCGGCATCATCCAGTCGACCACCATCACTTGCGGACGGAGATCGACGGCCATCTCGAAGGCCTGTTGTCCGTCGACGGCCTCGTAGACCTCGTGGCCGTAATTGGTCAGCAACACCTTCAGCATCGCGCGGAAAGTAACGTCGTCGTCGACGATCAGAATCCGCATCGGCTCGTGGGTACCGGGTGAATCCGACCGCTCGCCGAACATCGGCTGAATGCCCGGCACCACCGAAAGCTCCTCGAACGGCACCAGCGCCTCGGTATCGATGCCCAGCAGCGCCCCCCATTCCAGCCACTCCTGCGCCGCCTTGTTGCACAGGGCGGTCAGCGCATCCACCTCGATCGAGAGATAGCTGCCGATGCGCAGCACCGCCGGCATCATGGAGCGCCGCTCCAGTTCCGGCGCCAAACACATCTCGGCGATGCGATGCGCAAGCGCCAGCGCCCAGGTGATGCCGTAGGGGCGGGATCCTTCGACGATCCCGGCCTTCTCAACCTGCTCGTGGTTATGCACCGGTTCGATGAATGCCTTGGGCAAGCCCCAATCCATCAGCATGGCCGCCGAAAGCTCGGCGTGGGTCATGGCGAAGGATTCCCGCTCGCGGGCAAATCGACCCTCGACGCTCTCGGCTTTCGCATCGGCCAGCAGGTGCGAATACTCTTCCGGAAACAACGTGGCGAGTGAAAGCTCGCCGATGTGCGACAGCAGGCCGACGCTGAAGCACTCCTCCGGTGCCGCCAGCCGCGTACGCATGACCAACGCCTGCAGCGCGATGGCGCGCGCCAGCGACAGCGACCAGAAGCGTGAATAGTCGAAATTCTTGCAGCGGCCGCTGCGATTTTCCGACAACAGGGAAAACCCCAGCGCCAGCGCACGCACCGTCGGAATGCCGAGCACCACCAAGGCATCGTTGACCGACGCCACCGGACGACGGGTTCCCGCCTGCACGGAGTTGGCGGCCTTGATCAGGCGTCCGACGAACGCCGGATCGCCCTTGACCGCGTGGGCCAGATCGCTCAGCGGCACATCGTCGCGACGGGTCAGGCGGATGATGGCCATCGCCGCCCCCTTGGGCGAGGGCAAAACGCCGGTGGCCTTGAGTTGCTCGAACTTTTCGAGGTCGATCGGGGTGGTCATGTTGGCTCGCGACTGAACAGAACAGGGCCGGCAGTTTGATTTAGCTTATATTGAAATAATATATGCAATTAGTTCAAATCTAACCACGGCACGTCGGCAGCCGACGATGCCGAATATTACACGCTCATCGCGCTCGCCGGTTCGCTAGAATCGGCACTCACATGGACACGGCCGTCAATTACTGCGCGACTTGCGGCGCGAAAGTCAGTCTTCGCATCCCGCCGGGCGACCGGCTGCCCCGTCACGTCTGCGATGTCTGCGGCGTCATCCATTACCGCAACCCGCGGTTGGTGGTCGGCACCCTGCCGGTATGGGAGGACAGGGTATTGCTCTGCCGGCGGGCCATAGAGCCGCGTCACGGCAAGTGGACGCTGCCCGCCGGTTTCATGGAGAACGCCGAGACCGTCGCCGATGCCGCCGTGCGCGAGACCATGGAGGAAGCCAATGCCCGCGTCGAACTGGGCGAGATGTATACGCTGATCTCCGTACCCCACGTCAGCCAGGTGCACGTCTTCTACCGCGCGCGGTTGCTCGACCTCGATTTCTTCGCCGGCGAAGAGACGCTGGAGTTGCAACTGTTTCGCGAGTCCGACATTCCCTGGCGCGACATTGCTTTCCGCACCATTAGCCTGACCCTGCGGCACTTTTTCGAGGATGTCCGCGCCGGCGGGTTTTCGTTCCGCGCCTTCGACCTCGCCCCGCCCTGAAAGGAAACGTCATGACGTTGGCCACCGCCGATCTCTGCGACAGCCACGAGGACATGCTCCGCGATGCGCGGCTGCGCGTCGTCGCACCCATGTTCCGCAGCTTTGGCGGCCGCACGGCGTTTGCCGGCACCATCTCGACGCTCAAGCTGTTCGAGGACAACAGCTTCGTGCGCAAGGCGCTCGAGCAACCCGGGAACGGCCGCGTGCTGGTGATTGACGGCGGCGGTTCCTTGCGCCGGGCGCTGGTGGGCGACCAATTGGCGGCGCTCGGCGTCAAGAACGGCTGGAACGGCATCGTCGTATACGGTTGCATTCGCGATGCCGCGGCCATCGGCGCGATGGACATCGGCGTGCTCGCCTTGGCCACGCATCCGCAGAAAACCGACAAGAAGAATGTCGGCGAGGCGGACGTGCCGCTGACCTTCGGCGGCGTCACCCTCCACCCTGGCGAGTGGCTTTGCGCCGACGCCGATGGTGTCTTGGTCTCCACCCAGATGCTTGCGTAAGCGGGAGCCGGAATCGGCGCTCCGCGGACGCTGACTTTTTGTCAATAGAAATATATTCCGCATAGCGAAATTTTCGATCCAACACGCTGTTTTATTTTTATAATTTTTATTCTAATATCTTATATAAGACACTTGTTGCTTTGCATCATGTTGCCTATACTCTCGGCTATCGATCGCCGTTCGAGTGATCGAAACTCCCCAACCGCTTCGCCGAGGACAGAAAAATGACCGATCGAAAAACCCAAATCGCCGCCCTGGAAAAGGACTGGAAGGAGAACCCGCGCTGGAAAGGCGTAAAGCGAGGCTACAGCGCCAAAGACGTCGTCCGCCTGCGCGGCTCGGTCCAGATCGAATACACGCTGGCCAAGCGCGGCGCCGAGAAACTCTGGCGTCTCGTTAATGGCGAAGCCAAGAAGGGCTACGTCAACGCCTTCGGCGCCATCACTGCCGGTCAGGCCATGCAACAGGCGAAGGCCGGCCTGGAAGCCGTCTATCTCTCCGGCTGGCAGGTCGCCGCCGATGGCAACACTTCCGAGACCATGTACCCGGACCAGTCGCTCTACGCCTACGACTCGGTACCGACCATGGTCCGTCGCATCAACAACACCTTCAAGCGCGCCGACGAGATCCAGTGGTCGCGCGGTATCGAGCCGGGCAGCCAGGAGTTCGTCGATTACTTCCTGCCGATCGTGGCCGACGCGGAAGCCGGCTTCGGCGGCGTGCTCAATGCCTTCGAACTGATGAAGAATATGATCGTCGCCGGCGCCGCCGGCGTGCACTTCGAGGACCAGCTGGCCGCCGTCAAGAAGTGCGGCCACATGGGCGGCAAGGTGCTGGTGCCGACCCACGAAGCCGTCGAAAAGCTGATCGCCGCGCGCTTTGCCACCGACGTGATGGGCGTGCCGACCATCGTGCTGGCGCGCACCGACGCCGAGGCCGCCAATCTGCTGACCTCCGACCACGACGCCAACGACAAGCCCTTCCTCACCGGCGAGCGTACCCAGGAAGGCTTCTACCGCGTCAAGAACGGCCTGGAGCAGGCCATCAGCCGCGGCGTCGCCTACGCGCCCTACGCCGACCTGGTCTGGTGCGAAACCGGCACGCCGGACCTGGGTTTCGCCCGCGAGTTCGCCCAAGCCGTGCTCAAGGCCTGCCCGGGCAAGTTGCTCTCCTACAACTGCTCGCCGTCGTTCAACTGGAAGAAGAATCTCGACGACAAGACTATCGCCAAGTTCCAGGACGAACTCTCGGCCATGGGCTACAAATACCAGTTCATCACCCTCGCGGGTATCCACCTGAACTGGTACAACACCTTCATGCTCGCCCACGCCTACGCGCGCGGCGAGGGTATGAAGCACTACGTCAACATGGTGCAGGAACCCGAGTTCGCCGCGCGCGAACTGGGATATTCCTTTGTTTCGCACCAGCAGGAAGTCGGCGCCGGTTACTTCGACGACGTCACGACGGTCATCCAGGGCGGTTCGTCGAGCGTGAAAGCGCTGACGGGCTCCACGGAGGAGGAGCAGTTTCACTGATCCCTCGATACAGAGGGAGTGGAGCGGACAGGCCGCGCCGAACCACCGGCGCGGTTTTTTTTCGGCTGCTTGTCGCCCGCGGCAAATCGTCAATATTTGAGCAGCATTCTCGGGTAATCCGCCTGCAGCTGGCTTGTTGAATATCTCCAATTGCTTAATGTTTGTTTTCGTTGATATTTGAAGCCATCCATTGGGTGCCATTCAGCGAATCAATGGCCGCTGGCGATGCATCCTGGCTTGCACTTACATCATGATCAGTTTCACTTAAGGCGAAATCACACACTTCAATCAAGAAAACAGCCTTTGGGCCTTGTTCGCGGGTTTGTCGTCCTGCAATAATCCATGTTCCAAACACAACCAATGATTTCGGCGGTGCATCAGGGCTGACTTTGGCGTGGGCCCGGTATCCCGTACGAAGGGAGGAGATCCATGTCGGAAGACTCGCGGCAGGTATCTGAAGGTTCCCCCGCCAGGAAGGAAGGCTGGCTGTATCGGCTGCTCAATCCGCCAAAGTGCTCCATGCTGCGCATGCTGACGGTGGGCACGATCATCGGCGTCATGATCTGGGGTGGGGTCAACATCGGCATGGAGTACACCAACCGCGCCGACTTCTGCATTTCCTGCCACGAAATGAGTATCCCATTCGAGGAGCTCAAGAAGACAGTTCACTACAAGAACCGCAGCGGTGCCGCCGCGCAGTGCGCCGACTGCCATGTCGCCAGCAGCAAGACGCCGACCGACTACATGTTCAAGTCCTTCCAGAAGCTGATGGCGGCACGCGACGTCATCGGCAAGATCACCGGCATCGTCGACACGCCCGAGAAGTTCGAGGCCCATCGCCTGACCATGGCCCAGCGCGTCTGGGAGCGCATGAAGGAGCGCGATTCCAAGGAATGCCGCAACTGCCACGACTTCAAGTACATGGATACCGAAAAGCAGAAGGATCGTTCGGTCGTCAAGCACGAAGGCGCGATCGAGGATGGCAAGACCTGCATCGACTGCCACAAGGGTATCGCCCACAAGCCGATTCACAACGTCAAGGAAGGCGCCGCCGACAAGAAGGAAGGCTGACGACCAGCGATCCGTCAATGCTGCGTTATTGAGTAGTCGTTGTCCACTTTATTACTAGGAGTTGATCGATGAAGAAGATTGCCCTGGCTGTGCTGGGTGGCTTGGTCGCTACCGTCGCCCATGCAGGTCCTCCGGACTGGAGCAAGGTGGCCGAGCGCAAGATCAAGGTGTTTTATCCCGGCCAGTCGCCGATGGAGTGGGTGATGAACCAGATGGAACACTCCGCCGTGCCAGACATCGTCAACAAAAAGCGTCCCTGCGCGAAATGCCACGAGGGCGACGCCAACGAGATCGGCGACAAGATCGTTGCCGGCAAGCCGGTTGGACAATCGAAGGCCGTGCTCGAACCGAAGCCGATCAGCGGCAAGGCCGGCTGGATTCCGGTGGTCTTCAAGGCCGCGCATGACGGCGAGAAGATCTACCTGCGCTTCGAATGGACGCCGCCGCAGATCGCCGGCCCGCAGATGGACAAGAAGAACGAGGTCAAGGTCACCATGCTGTTCGATGGGGGCGGTACCGTTCCCGGCGCTGAACTCAACGGCTGCTGGAATACCTGCCACACCGACCTGCGCTCCATGAAGGATGCCAAGGACGACAAGAAGACCAAGTACGTCAAGGACGCCGACCTTGGCGGCGGCAAGTTCTATGACCTCATCCAGTATCGCAGCGGCAAGGGCGAAAAACCCGTTGACGGCTACGTGACCGATCAGCGCCACATGGAAGGCGGTCAGGGCCTGGTCAAGGCCGAAGGCATCAAGGAAGGCAATAAGTGGGTCGTCACCTTTGAGCGCAAGCTCGCCGGCGGCGGCAAGGGCGACCACGCCATCACGCCGGACAAGGTCTACAACTTCGGCTTCGCCATCCACGAGAGCTTTGCCGAGGCCCGCTACCATTACGTATCGCTTGGCTACCAGTTCGGCCTCGACAAGACGGTCGAAGGCGTGAAGAGCTACTACAACGTCGTCAAGCAGTAAGCAGAGCATCCATCACCGGCAGTTATTGTCATCCTGAGGAGGAGAGCACGATGAAGCAATGTTGGAACGCAGCCTTGGCCGCTGGGGCCTTGGCATTTTCGGTATCGGCCCAGGCCGCGCCGCCGACGCCGGAGATGATCTCATTCGCCTGCGCCGGCTGCCACGGCACCAACGGTGGCAGCGCCGGACTGAGCATGCCCAGTCTGGCCAGTCAGTCGAAGACGGCCATCGTCGATGCAATGAAGAAGTTCAAGAGCGGCGAGCGCCCCTCGACCGTCATGGGTCGCCTGGCCAAGGGCTACGCCGACGCCGATTTCGAGGCGATGGGCAACTTCTTCTCGAGGCAGAAATTCCACCCGACCATGCAGGCAGTGGACAAGGCGAAGGTAGCGAAGGGCAGCGACTTGCAGGAAGCCAACTGCTCGCGTTGCCACCTCGACGACGGCAAGGATGGCAAGGACGACACGCCGGTGATGGCCAGCCAGTGGCTGCCCTACCTGCAGATGCAGATGGATCTCTATCAATCCGGCAAGCGCAAGATGCCGGAGAAGATGGCCGAGAAAGTCAAGCCGCTGTCCAAGGAAGACCTGGACGCCCTGCTGCATTTCTATGCCAGCGTTAACAAGTAAGGAGGCGACGACATGACACTGGATAGAAGAAGTTTCATCAAGATTCTCGGTAGCGCTTCTGGCGTCGCCCTGGCGGGCTGTGCCGGCGCGCCATCGGTATCGTCCGGCAGCGCCGGCGAGATCATGGCCAAGACCGGCCGCCGCGTCATCGTGATCGGCGGCGGCTACGGTGGCAGCATCGCCGCCAAGTACGTGCGCATGCTCGACAAGTCCATCGAAGTGGTGATGGTCGAACGGAACAAGCAGTTCATCTCCTGCCCGTTCAGCAACTTCTACATCGCGGGCATCACCAACGACATGAACGCGCTGACCATCAACTACGACCGGCTGGCGGCGAACCATGGCATCAAGATGGTCTACGCCGAGGTCACCGCCATCGACCCCGCCGCGAAGACCGTGGTCACCAGCGCCGGCACACTGGCCTACGACCGCCTGATCGTTTCGCCCGGCATCGACTTCCGCATCGAGGAAATCGAAGGCTACAACGCCCAGACCCCCGAGAGCATCCCGCACGCCTGGAAGACCGGCGCGCAATCGACGCTGCTGCGCAACCAGCTTCAGTCGATGAAGGATGGCGGCACGGTCATCATGAGCATGCCGCTCACCCCCTATCGCTGCCCGCCCGGGCCTTACGAGCGCTCCTGCCTGATCGCCAGCTACCTGAAGCAGCACAAGCCGAAGTCGAAGCTGATCCTGCTGGACGCCAACCCCGATGTGGTCTCGAAGAAGCCGCTGTTCACCAAGGCCTGGAGCACGTACTACAAGGACAACTTCCAGTACATCGGCGCCAAGAAGGTGACGCAGGTAAACGTCGCCGGCAAGTCGGTCAGCATCGAGGGTGTCGAGGACTTCAAGGGCGACGTCATCAACCTGATTCCGCCGCAGCGTGCCGCCGACCTCGCGGTCAAGGCCGGCCTGGTCGGCGACGACAAAAAGTGGTGCCCGGTCGACGCCGTCAGCTTCCAGTCGACCAAGCACAAGGACATCCACGTCATCGGCGACGCCACGGCCCTGCCGTCGGACGGCCCCCCGATGCCGAAGTCCGGCTACTCGGCCAATTCGCAAGCCAAGGTCTGCGCGCAAAACGTCGTCAACCTGATGAACGGCAAGGAGCCGGTCGAATTCTCGGGCATCAACGTCTGCTACAGCGCGCTGAACGAACACGAATCGGTGAGCGTCGCCAACGTGTACGCGATCAAGGGCGGCAAGATCATCTCGGTGCCGAACTCCGGCGGTATCTCGCCGGTCGACTTCTCGCTGACCAAGGCCGAACACGCCTACGCGGAAAGCTGGCTGCGCAACATCCTGACCGAAATGTCTTCCTGAGGATTACGGCAGTTGCAACAACGCAAACCCCGCTACGGCGGGGTTTATCTTTACTGATGTCCCGTGCTGCCGAAGCCGCCGTCGCCGCGATGGCTGGCCTCGAAGTCGTCGACGACGTTGAAGGCGACCTGCACCACGGGCACGACCACGAGCTGCGCCAGCCGGTCGAGCGGATTGAGGGTGAACGGCTGGCCACCGCGATTCCAGGTCGACACGAATATCTCGCCCTGATAGTCCGAATCGATCAGCCCGACCAGGTTGCCGAGCACGATGCCGTGCTTGTGACCCAGACCCGATCTCGGCAGAATCATCGCCGCCAGGCCAGGATCGGCCAGGTGGATCGCCATGCCGGTCGGCACCAGATGCGTCTCGCCGGGTGCGATGGCCAGCGGCGCCTCGATGCAGGCGCGCAAATCCAGCCCGGCCGAACCCGGCGTCGCATAGTGCGGCGGCGCACTTTTCAAGCGCTCGTCGAGGATCTTGACGTCTATCCGGTGCATTTCATGAGTCTCGCAATGTGGGCCACGATGCCGCGCGCCACGCTCAGCTTGTCGCCGGCCGGCAGCGGATGCGCGCCGGCCTCATCGAACAGCGTCACCTGATTGCCGTCGCCGCCCAGGCCGTCCTGCACGAGATTGCCGACCACCAGCGGCAGCTTCTTGGCGCGGCGCTTGCCCTCCGCGTATTCCGCGAGATTGCGACTCTCCGCCGCGAAACCGACGCAGAACGGCGCCTCCGGCCGCGCCGCCACCTCGGCCAGGATATCGGGATTGGCAACCAGTTCGATGGTCATGCCGGCGCTGCTCTTCTTGATTTTGTGCTCGGCCGAATTGGCCGGCCGGTAGTCGGCCACGGCGGCGACGCCGATAAACACGTCCTGACCCGGCAGCGCGGCGAACACCGCGTTACGCATGTCCAAGGCGCTTTGCACATCGATGCGCTTGGCGTTACGCCATGACTGACTTTCGCAGACCGGACCGGCGACGATGGTCACCTCCGCGCCAGCCTCGGCGCAGGCGCGCGCCAGCGCGAAACCCATCTTGCCGGAACTGGAATTGGTCAGGCCGCGCACCGGATCGAGCGGCTCGAAAGTCGGACCGGCGGTGAGCAAGACCTTACGGCCGGCCAGCAACTTCGGCTGCAGAAAGCCGATCAGCGCGTCGAACAGTTCCACCGCTTCGAGCATGCGGCCGTCGCCGACTTCGCCGCAGGCCTGTTCCCCCGCCGCCGGGCCGAGAATCACCACGCCGTCGGCCGCCAATTGCTCGACATTCCGTCGCGTCGCCGGGTTTTCCCACATCTGCCGGTTCATCGCCGGCGCCACGAGCAGCGGACAATCCCGCGCGAGGCAAAGCGTGGTCAGCAGATCGTCGGCCATGCCGTGCGCCAGACGGGCCAGGAAGTCAGCGGTGGCCGGCGCCGCCAGTATCGCCGCCGCGCCGCGGGTCAGGTCGATGTGGGCCATGGCGCGCTGCTGTTCGTCCCAGAGACCGGTCCAGACGGGCCGGCCCGACAGCGCCTGAAACGTGACGGGGCCGACGAAACGGGTCGCGGCCTCGGTCATGACCACGTCGACCTCGGCCCCGGCCTTGACCAGCAGACGAGTCAACTCCGCCGCCTTGTAGGCCGCGATACCTCCGGTGATGCCCAGCACGATGCGCTTGTCAGCCAGTCCGTTCATGACAGGTAGAATCCCGATGGATTGATGGGAAATTCTAACCGCGAATGGCAATCACCGACTGGCCCGAGAACGAAAGACCGCGCGAACGCCTGCTGGCGCACGGTCCGCAGGCATTGTCCGACGCGGAGCTGCTGGCGATCTTCCTGCGGGTGGGTATCAAGGGCAAGAGCGCGGTGGACCTCGCCCGGGAACTGCTCGGCCGCTTCGACGGCAGCCTGGCACGCCTGATCGATGCCTCGCCGAAGGCATTGGCCAAGCTGCCCGGGCTGGGCCCGGCCAAGGCAGTACAGCTGGCGGCCACACTGGAGTTTGCCCGGCGCGCCCTGAAAGACTCAATGCAGGACCGCGACCTGCTCGGTTCACCGGACGCCGTGCGCGACTGGCTGCGCCTCAAGCTCGGCGGCCTGCCGCACGAAGTGTTCGGCGTCCTGTGGCTGGATGCGCGCAACCGCCTGATCGCCTGGGACGAACTGTTTCGCGGCACGCTGACCCAGGCCAGCGTCTATCCGCGCGAAGTCGTCAAGCAGGCGCTGGCCCACAATGCCGCCGCGGCCATCCTGGCGCACAACCACCCTTCGGGGCTGGCGGAACCTTCACCGGCCGACGAACTGCTCACCCGCGGCCTCAAGCAGGCGCTGGCACTGGTCGATGTCCGGGTCGTCGATCATTTCATCGTCGCCGGCCGGGCCGCGCCGTTTTCCTTTGCCGAACGCGGCTTGCTCTGAAAAGAACTTGAAAGCCGGCCCCGTTTCCGGGTACACTGCGCGGCTTTACTGAATTCGACTGACTGGAGCAAGACCATGTCCCGCGTCTGCCAAGTGACGGGCAAGGCCCCGATGGTCGGGAACCACGTTTCCCACGCCAACAACAAGACCAAGCGCCGCTACCTGCCCAACCTGCAAAACCGCCGCTTCTGGGTGGAAAGCGAAAACCGCTGGGTGCGCCTGCGCGTGTCCAATGCCGGCCTGCGCACCATCGACAAGAAGGGCATCGATGTCGTCCTCGCCGAACTGCGCGAGCGCGGCGAACTCTGATTAATCCGAACGTCCAAGGAGAGCGAACATGGCTAAAGGCGGTCGCGAAAAGATCAAGCTGGAATCGACGGCCGGCACCGGCCATTTCTATACCACCAACAAGAACAAGAAGACCACGCCGGAAAAGCTGGAGTTCATGAAGTACGACCCGAAGGTGCGCAAGCACGTGATATACAAGGAAGTGAAGCTCAAGTAATTGCGCCACGCACCGCAAGCAAGCCCGCCGCGCGCGGGCTTTCTTATTGGTTCAGTACGCGAACTTCCCGCTGCGGGAACGGGATTTGGATGCCGGCATCCTGGAAGCCGCGCCAGATGGCAAGGTTGATATCGGAGCGCAGTTGTTGCGTCCCTTCTTCCGGATCCTCGACCCAGAAGGCCACTTCGAGATTGACGCCCGAGTCGGCGAAGGCCGTGACGAAAGCCTTGGCCGGCGGATCGGCGAGCACGCGTTCCTGCGCGGTGGCCGCGGCGACGATCAGCGACATCGCCAGCGTCAGGTCGGAACCGTAAGCCACCTGCACCGGCAGCGCGATGCGCACCCGCGTGTCCGAATACGACTCGTTTTGCACCACCGAACTGACCAGCACCTCGTTCGGCACGAGCGCCTCGACGCCCGTCATGCCCTTCAGCACCGTGTAACGCGTGGTGATGCGGCTCACCTGGCCGCGATCCTGGCCAACCGAGATCAAGTCGCCG
This sequence comes from Rhodocyclaceae bacterium, assembly GCA_016704145.1. Taxonomy (GTDB): domain Bacteria; phylum Pseudomonadota; class Gammaproteobacteria; order Burkholderiales; family Rhodocyclaceae; genus Fen-999. The sequence goes on from JADJAS010000007.1 coordinate 278,214, forward strand.
ATACGGATCGAGCGGTCGAGCAGGATGATGAAGCCGGACACATAGTTCGCGGCGATCTTCTGCAAGCCGAAACCCAGACCGACGCCGAGCGCGCCGCCGAACACCGACAGCGTGGTGAGGTCGATGCCCACCAGCGGCAAGCCGATCAGCACGGCCAGCAGGATCAGTCCCGCCCGCGCCAGGCGGGAAAACACCGCGCGTAGATTGGAGTCGAGGCCGGGCACCGCCAACAGGCGCGCCTCGATGGCGCCGCCGATCCACAGCGCCACCAGCAGCATGCCCAGCACCGTGGCGACGCCCTGGAAGATCAGCCACAGATTCAACGGCTGCTTGCCGACCGTGAATTGGACGCTCTCAAGGAAGGCGATCAAGTCCGGCAGCAATCCCGCGATGTAGAGCGCGACCACGCCCCAGACGAGGAAGGCGAAGCCGCGCTCGAAGCTGGCCAGCCACGGGCCGCTGAAGGTTTGGCGCAAGGCGAAGAACGCCGCGCGGATGACGGCCAGCGAAGCCAGCAGCGGCACCGCCAGCGACAGCAGGTTGACGCGATGCCAGTGCGCCAGGACGGGGCGCGCCAGCAGCACCAGTACCAGCGCGGTGAGCGGAAAGGCCAGGCGCTTCAGGCCGCGCTGGCCGATCTGCCAGGCGACCGTGCCATCGGCCACCTGACGGTTGCGTACCAGATGGCCGGCCAGCCCACCGAGCGCCAGACAGCAGGCGAGCACGCCCACCTGCCAGAGCACGCCGGCCTGCTGCAGGTCGCCCCACAGGTCGAGCAGCAAGCGGCCGAACTGGCTGTTCGCGTTCATGAAGGAAACTTCTCCAAATACGGCACGGCCTCGTCGTGGTGGCGCCGCCAGTTGTCGAGATAGCGACGCGCCAGCGGCTCATTGCCGCGCATGATCACCAAGTTTTCGGCATTGCGCGCCTGCGCCGAGTAGGTGAAATTGTAGCTGCCGGTCACCACCACCGGTGCACCGCCTTCGGCGTCGATCAGCATGATCTTGTTGTGGGCGCTGGCATGGCGGACTTCGAACCAGACCGGAATGCCGGCATCGTGAAGACGGTGAACCAGGCTGCGCTCGTTGCGTTGCGTCTGCTCCAGGTCGACCAGCATCGCCACCCGCACGCCGCGCCGATGCGCATCTTCGAGCGCACGGGCGATGTTGCGGCTGGTGAACACATAGGCCTGAACGTGGATGGTGCGCCGCGCCTGGGCCATGGCGGCCAGCAGAGCGCCTTCGGCATCGTCCCAGGGGGTGAACAGCACCTCCACCGTGCCGCGGGCCGGCAGCGGCGCCGCCGTCGCCGCCAGGCTGCACAGCGCCAGCAGCAGGACGGCGAAGCGCCTCACGGGCGCCTTTCCAGTACCGCGGCGTAGAAGCCATCCGTGCCATGCATATGCGGCAACAGGCGCAAGTCGGCGCCGGTATCGAGCGCGATGCCCGACTTCGCCAGCAGATCGGCCACGGACAGGCGCGTGAAGTCGGCATGGCTGGCGACGAAGGCGTCGACGATCGCCTCATTCTCCTCCGGCAGGATGCTGCACGTGGCATAGACGACCCGGCCGCCGGGCTTGACCAGCCGGGCCGCGCCGGCCAGGATGTCGGCCTGCTTGCGCGTCAGTTCCTCGACCGAGGCCGGCGTCTGCCGCCACTTGAGGTCGGGATTGCGCCGCAGCGTGCCCAGACCCGAACACGGCGCGTCGACCAGCACGCGATCGATCTTGCCGGCCAGGCGCTTGACCTTGATGTCGTTCTCGCCGCCGATCAGCGCCGGATGCACGTTCGACAGGCCGGCGCGCGCCAGCCGCGGCTTCATCCTGGCCAGCCGCTTCTCGGCCACGTCGAAGGCATAGAGCCGGCCGGTGGAGCGCATCATCGCGCCGAGCAGCAAGGTCTTGCCGCCCGCGCCGGCGCAGAAGTCCGCCACCATCTCGCCGCGCTTGGGCGCCAGCAGCAGACCGAGCAACTGGCTGCCCTCGTCCTGCACCTCGACCTGGCCATCGAGAAACAATGGATGCCGCGCCAGCGAAGGCCGGCCCTTCAGCCGCAAGCCCATCGGCGCGTACCGGCAGGTTGCCGCCGCGATCCCGTCGGCGGTCAAGCGGGCCAGTACTTCCTCCCGGCCGGCTTTCATGGCATTGACGCGCAGGTCGAGCGGCGCCGGCTGGTTCAGTCCGCGCGCCAGCGCCAAGAGTTCTTCCGCGCCCATGCAGGCCAGCAGCCGTTCGGCCAGCCAGTCGGGCAGGTCGGCCTGCTCGGCAAGACTCAGCGCGGGCTCCGGCCGCGCCTTGATCTCGGCCAGCCAATCCATCTCGCGGGCCGACACCGCTTCGGCCAGTTGCCGCTGGCTGACCCCCTGCAAGCGCACCAGCGCCGCCAGCACGAGCCGTCTCGGCGTGCCGCCATCACTGACTATCCGCTCCAGCAGCCGCTTGCGCCGCAGCACGGCATAGGCCGTCTCGGCAATCCAGGCCCGTTCTCGACCACCCGTCCTATCGACCCGGAAATGGTTGGACAACACGCCGTCGGCCGGCTGGTTGAATTTCAGCATGTCGGCCAAAACGTCCACCAGTGCATCGAGCATTTTTTCGGTCACGCGCATCAATGCGCTCCTTCCATATTGGTATCGACGTCGATCTTCTCGGCCACCTGCTCGAAAACATCGCCCTTGCGATCGACATGGCGGATCTTCACCGGCAGGCGCGAATCCTCCAGGCTCAGCCAGACCTCGGTCGAATCGCGGCCCTCGGGCCGGCGGGCACGCAGGTGCAGCGTCCGGCGGCGGCCGATGGGCGTATCGATGGTCTCTTCGCCGACCACCTCGAAATCGTATTGTTCCAGTTTCCGTCCGGTCACCACCGGCAGGGAAATGACCGCGCGGTCGGTCGGCACCATCAAGGCCAACTGGAAGAAGACCGACAGCATGTCCTGTGTCTCTCCCTGCAACTCGAACTCGCGCCCGTCGGCCAGGGCCACCCGCGATTCCTCCCAGTTGAAGCGCGCCGAATCAGTCTTGCCCTTGCCGCGCTCGGCGCGGTATTCACGCGGCCGCAGGCGTCCCTTGACGATTTCGCCTGCCGACACGTTGACGACACTGGCGGGCTTGAACACGTTGGCCAGCCCGGTGGTCGTCGCCGTGCTGCGCATGGCGTAGCGCGCGCCGTCCTGGCGAAACTCCTGGAGCGTCTGTCCGAGCACGAAACCGTTGTCGCCCATGGTCACCGCGTAGCGGATACGCACGGCCGACGGCAGATCCACCAGCGGCGTGGATTCACCGGCCGGCTCGGCCGCTGCCGGCCCGGCTTCCGCCACCGAAGGCGCGACGGCGGCATCCTCGGCTGGCGCAGGGGGTTCCGCCGGAGCTTCGGCGGGCGGTTCCGGTTCTGGCGGCGGAATCGTTACCGGCAGTTCGGCGGCGGCCATGTCGATGGCGGGCGCCTTCACTCGCCTGGGACGCGGCTGCGGCGCCGCCACCGGCCTTGTGGGCGTCGCCGCCGGACTGGGCGCGGCGATAAGCGCCGGCTCGGCCAGATGCGCGGTCAGCGGCGGCGACGGTGCGCCGTCGTCGAGCGAGGATCGCGGTCCGACGGGACCCAGCAGCACCGCGAGGTGCAGGAACGCCGATGCGGCAAGCGCCATGGTAAATCGGCGACGAACGTTCATCCGGCCGGCACGATCAGCGCGCCGGCGCCCGTCGGCTCGCCTGCCAGAACCACCCGCCCCTGGTCGAGGCGCAAACGACCTTCGAGAAACCAGCGCACTGCGCGCGGGTAGATCATGTGTTCCCGCGCCAGCACCCGCGCCGCCAGCGTGCCGGCGTCGTCGCCCGGCAGCACCGGCACGGCGGCCTGGATGACGATCGGGCCGGAGTCCAGCGCCGGCGTGACGAAATGGACGGTGGCGCCATGAATGCGCACGCCGGCGGCGAGCGCCGCCGCATGGGTGTGCAGGCCGGGAAACGAGGGCAGCAGCGAGGGATGGATGTTCATCAGGCGTCCCTCGTAGCGACGCACGAAGTCCTCGCCCAGCACGCGCATGAACCCGGCGAGCACCACCAGATCCGGCGCGTGCCGATCGATTTCGGCGGCCAGCGCGGCATCGAAGGCATCGCGGCTGGCGCTAGCCTTGTGATCGACCACAGCCGTCGCCACGCCGCGCGCCGCGGCCCAGGCGAGGCCGGCGGCATCGGGGCGGTTGCTGATGACGGCGGCGCACCGACCGGGTGGATCGGCTTCGATGATGGCCTCCATGTTGCTGCCACGACCGGAAATCAGGATGACGTAGTTTTTCATTTCAGACCGGGAACAGGAAGGAAAACGGCCGTGGCCATGCTCTGGATGACCTTGACGACGGTGCGATTGGCCTTGTCGGCGACCAGGCGCGATAACAGGTCGAGATTGCCGATCAGCTTGCCGAACTCGCGCTCGAAGCTCAGGTTGTTCTGCACCTGCATTTCGTTGGACAGCAGGAGCAGGTTGCCGGCGGCATCGCGGGCGTTGGTCAGTTTCCAGGCGGCGATTTCGAGATTGCGGGCGCTGTTGTGGAGGACTTGCGGGTCGAGATCGTCGAGCAGGAAGAATTCGGTCTTTTCGTTGAAGGCCGCGTGCAGCATGCCGCCCATGCCGCCGACCAACGCCATCACGCGGTCGCCCCGGTAATCGGGATGCAGCGCCGCCAGAATGGCGTCGACGCCGCGCTTGCCGGCCAACGGCGGCAGCCGCCAGGCCTGCTGCGGATCGAACAGTTGCGCCATCGCCGCCTCCATGCTCGGCTGGCCGCCACGGCGCCACTCGGCGGGATTGCGCCGATAAAGCTTTTCCGCCAGCAGCCTGAGGCTGGCGAACGCCTCGCGCCGGTGCGCCTCGGCCACGCGGTCGATGTCGGTCTTGACCAGTTGGCTGGGCGCCAGTCGACCGTCGTGGGCACAGCCACCCAACAGCAGCAGGATCAAGCCCAGCAGCAGCACACGCACGGTCAGCTCCGGCGCGCCAGGCGCTGCCGTAGCCCGCCGACGACGATGGGCAGCACCGAGATGGCGATGATGGCCAGGATCACCAGGATCAGGTTGTTCTTCACCACCGGCAGGTTGCCGAACCAGTAACCGGCCAAGGTCAGCGAGACCACCCAGATGACACCGCCGAGCAGATCGAAAACGAAGTAACGCGGATAGGTCATGCGCGCCACGCCGGCGACGAAGGGCGCGAAAGTGCGCACCAGCGGGATGAAGCGGGCGATGGTCATGGTCGCCGGACCGAACTTCTCGTAGAAGCCGTGCGCCCTGTCGTAAGCGTCACGGTTGAAGAAACGCGGCGCGCCCTCGCCCCAGTGCAGCACCTTCCGGCCGAACCAGCGGCCGATCCAGTAGTTGGTGTTATCGCCGATCACCGCCGCCGAGAGCAGCACGGCGATCAGCACGCCAATCTCCATGCCTCCCGTCGCGGCCAGCGCGCCGGCCACGAACAGCAGCGAATCGCCGGGCAGGAAGGGCGTCACCACCAGGCCGGTTTCGCAGAAGATGATGGCGAATAGGATGGCGTAGATCCAGACGCCATGCTGGGCCACCAGCGCCGCCAGGTGCTTGTCCAGATGCAGGACGATGTCGACGAGTTGGCCGAGGATTTCCATGAGCGGCGTAGTGTACCCGACGCCTCCTATAATCCCCGCATGAGGATTCGACCGCTACCCGACTTGCTCGTCAGCCAGATTGCCGCCGGCGAAGTCGTGGAGCGGCCCGCTTCGGTGCTCAAGGAATTGCTCGAGAACAGCCTCGACGCCGGCGCGACGAAAATCGACGTGCAACTGGAGGAAGGCGGCGTCAGGCTGATCCGCGTCGCCGACGACGGCGCCGGCATCGAACCCGACGACCTGCCGCTGGCGCTCGCCCGCCATGCCACCAGCAAGATCGCCACGCTCGACGATCTGGAGCGCGTCGCCAGCTACGGCTTCCGCGGCGAAGCGCTGGCCTCGGTCGCCTCGGTCGCGCGCGTGACGCTGACCAGCCGTACCGCCCTGCATCCTCACGCCTGGAAAGTCAGTCATGGCGCCACGCCGCTTTCGCCCCTTTCACCACGGGAGCCGGCGGCGCTCGAACACGGCACCGTGGTCGAAGTCGCCGACCTCTACTTCAACACGCCGGCGCGGCGCAAGTTCCTCAAATCCGAGCAAACCGAATACGCACATTGCGACGAAGTGCTGCGGCGCATGGCGCTGGCGCGCCCCGATGTTGCCTTCAGCCTCGTGCACAATCGCGCCACCAAGCGGCGTCTGGCCGCCACTGACTTTGCGCGGCGGGTCGGCGACCTGCTCGGCGACGACTTCCCCGGGCACGCGCGTAACGTCGACGTACAAGCAGGTCCGCTCCATCTCATGGGTCTCGCCGCCCTCCCCGCCTACTCCAGGGCCTCGCGTGACGAGCAGTATTTCTACGTCAACGGCCGCTTCGTCCGCGACAAGCTGCTCGCCCACGCCTCGCGCGAAGCCTACGCCGACGTCCTGCACGGCGCGCGGCATCCGGCCTACGTGCTGTTCCTGATGCTCGACCCCGCCGCCGTCGACGTTAACGTGCATCCGGCCAAGACCGAGGTGCGTTTCCGCGATTCGCGCGGTGTGCATCAGTTCGTCTTCCACGCGCTGACGCGCGCGCTCGCGCACCCGGTGGCGCAGGCGGCAGCGCCCGCGGCCGCGCCATCGTTGATTCCGCCGCGTCAGCAGTCTTTTTCGGTCGAGGAGTCGCGCACCGCCACCGACGCCTACCTCGACTTCGCCAAACAGGCCTACGCCGAACCGGCTGCTCCACAGCCGCTCGGCTACGCCATCGCGCAGTTGCACGGCCTCTACGTGCTGGCGCAGAACGAAGCCGGCCTGATCCTGATCGATCAGCACGCCGCTCACGAACGCATCCTCTACGAACGCCTCAAGAACCAGATCGAAGCCGGTCCGCCGCCGACCCAGGCGCTGCTGGTGCCGGCCGTAATCGAGGTGAACGAGAAGGACGTCGCCACCGCCGAAGAACAGGCCGAGGCGCTCGCCGCACTCGGCTTCGAAGTCTCGGTCGGCGGGCCGCGACAACTGACTTTGCGCGCCGTGCCGGCGCTGCTCGCCGGCGGCGACGTCGGAACGCTGCTGCGCGCCCTGCTCGCCGAACTCGCCGAGCATCCTGCCAGTCGCGTGGTCGAGGCCCGGCGCAACGAACTGCTGGCCACCATGGCCTGCCACGGCGCGGTGCGTGGCAGACGAACTCTCACGCTGCCCGAGATGAACGCGCTGCTGCGAGAAATGGAAGCCACCGACCGCGCCGACCAGTGCAACCACGGCCGGCCGACCTGGCGTCAGGTCAGCCTCGCCGAAATCGACGCGCTATTCATGCGCGGAAGATGAAGCCGCTGCCGCCGGCCATCCTGCTGATGGGGCCGACTGCCAGCGGCAAGACCGCGCTGGCCTTCGAGATCGCCGACCGCTTCCCGGTCGAGATCATCAGCGTCGATTCGGCGCAGGTGTTCCGCGACATGGCCATCGGCACGGCCAAGCCCGATGCCGCCACGCTCGCCCGCTATCCGCACCGGCTCATCGACCTCATCTCGCCCGAGCAGAGCTACTCCGCCGCCCGTTTCCGCGCCGACGCGCTAGCGGCGATGGCCGAGATCACCGCCGCCGGCCGCGTGCCGCTGCTGGTCGGCGGCACCATGCTTTATTTCAAGGCCCTGCGCGAAGGATTGGCCGACCTGCCCGACGCCGATCCGGCAATGCGCGCGCGCATCGACGCCAAAGCCGCCGAGCGCGGCTGGCCCGCCCTGCATGCCGAGCTTGCGCAACTCGACGCCGAGACCGCCGCCCGCCTCGCGCCCAACGACGCGCAGCGCATCCAGCGCGCGCTCGAAATCGTCCGCGCCACCGGCAGGCCCCTCGGCGAACATTTTGCCGCGCAGCGTGCCGAGCCGCTGCCCTACCGGCAGCTGTCGCTGGCCTTGCTGCCCTCCGACCGCGCGGTCTTGCACGAACGCATCGCACAACGCTTCGACGACATGCTGCGCGACGGGCTGGTCGCGGAAGTGGCAATGCTTCGCGCCAAATACAAGCTGAATGCCGGCCTGCCTTCGATGCGCTGCGTCGGTTACCGACAGGTATGGGATATGCTCGAAGGCATGCTGCCCCCCAACGAATTGCGCGACCGCGGCATCTTCGCCACCCGCCAGTTCGCCAAGCGCCAGATCACCTGGCTGCGCGCCATGATGGACCTCGTCACGCTCGACCCGCTAGATTCCTCGGCGACCGAGCAAGCGCTAAAGCGAGTCGCGGAATTCCTGACTGCCGCTTGAGAGGCGTACCACCACGGCTGACTTTCTTCTCCCGCCCCGATGGATTGTATCGACACGTAGATACATTGGCGACGAGATCAGAGAGCGACCGAGTTTGCATAGACCTCGCGGCCATAGCCGGGCCCGTACAGTTGCACGGCCACCGCGACGATCTTGCCTATCGCCTGCGTGACTTCGTTGCCGATTTCCTTCGCACCCGGCCATTTGAACGCGCAGTCCGCGTACAGGGGTGGATCCAGAAGAAATTCGATACGCAGGAACGGCATCTCGCCCTCCATGGGCAGGATCACCAGGTTCGGGTGGGCAAACGCGGAATCCGAGTCAGGGCGGTGGCGATGGAGGGTGAATGAGAGATGCACGGCAATGTAGGGACGTCGGTCGAACATGGTGGTCTGCTCCGGCCCGTACAGATGAGCCAGCGCGCTGCCCCCGCAATTTCCGAACTTCACTTCGATCATTTTGATGTTCATGAAATCACTCCCATGATTGATCGCTGCGTACGACGATTGCCGGGCCGGTTGGGGCGAGCAGCATTGGCGGCATGAATCCGGGGCCGGACTCATGCCGGCGTGGGGAACCTAGTCGGCGATGTTGTTTCGCTCCATGGCGTTCGCCTGGATGATCGCCAGTGCGCAAGAGGCGATCCGGGCCTTGGGCGAGTCGGCGCGGCTGGTGACCACGATGGGCACCTTGGTGCCGAGAACGATGCCGGCGCATTCAGCCTTGGCGACATAGACCATCTGCTTGTACAGCATGTTGCCGGCTTCCAGGTTGGGCATGATCAGGATGTCGGGCCGTTCCGCGTGGGGCCAATTGATGCCCTTGATGCGGGCGGCCTCGATCGAGATGGCGATGTCGTAGCCGAGCGGCCCGTCGACGACCGCGCCGGTGATCTGGCCGCGTTCGGCCATCTTGCACAAGGCGGCCGCGTCGATCGTCCCCGGAATCGCAGGATTGATCATCTCGACGGCGGACAGAATCGCGACATAGGGGCGTTCGATGTTCAATGCATGAGCCACATCGACGGCGCTTTGCACGATGTCGCGCTTTTCGATCAAGCCTGGATTGATGTTGATGACGCAGTCCGCCATCAGCAACAGGCGCGGCTGCTCAGGCAAGTCGAACACGAAGACGTGACTCATGCGCCGCGCGGTGCGCAAACCGCCCTCCTTGCTGACCACGGTGCCGAGCAACTCGTCGGTGTGCAGACTGCCCTTCATGATGACATTGGCGCTGCCCTCGCGGCACAGCTCCGCCGACTTCTGGGCGGCGGCGATGGGATCGTCGCCGGTTTCGACGAACTCGACGCCCTTCAGGTCGATATTGTCTTTGCCGGCGATCGCCTCGATCCGCTTGCGCGGCCCGATCATGATGGCCTGGATCAGCCCCATCGTTTGTGCCGTGACCGCCGCCTCGATCGAGGTCGCGCTACAGGGATGGCAGACGGCGACGCGCGGCGACGGCAGGGCCAGCGCGTCGGTGATGATCCTGTCGAGATGCGGATGATTGCTCATTGTTAGCCTCGCGAAGTGGCGTGGTCGGGCGAGATCAAGATGCGCCAGCAGGGATCAGACGTAGTCCTTGTACTTTTCCAGGTAGCGGACCGGCTTCGACAGCGCATCGCGGCGGAACGGGTCGCCGAGTTCGCGGGTACACATGATCTCGATGATGCAGGTCTTGCCCTGGTTCATCTGCATGTCGATCGCCTTCTTCAACGCCGGGCCGACGTCCTCCAGCTTGTCGACGACGATGCCCTCGGCGCCCATCGCCCTCGCGATCGCCGCGAAGCTTTGGTTGTCGAGCTCGCCGGCGACGAAGCGGCGGTTGTAGAAGTCAACCTGGTTCTTCTTTTCGGCGCCCCACTGGCGGTTGTGGAACACGACCGCAGTGACCGGGATATCGTGGCGTACGCAGGTCATCGTTTCCATCAGGCTCATGCCCCAGGCGCCGTCACCGGCGTAGGAGATAGCTGGCCGGTGCGGCGCCGCGACCTTGGCGCCGATGATGGTCGGGAAGGCGTAGCCACAGTTGCCGAAGCTCATCGCCGCGAAGAAGCTGCGCGGCTTCTCGAAGCGCAGGTAGCTATTGGCGACCGAGTTGATATTGCCGATGTCAGTGGAGACCATCACGTCGGCCGGCATCGCCTTCTCGAGCTCGCGCAGCACTTGGCGCGGGTGCAGGTACGCGCCGCCGGAAAACGGTTTCTCCTTCGCGTTCTCCTCGATCATGTCGAGGCTGAACGGGTCGCGCTCGTGCGTCCACTCGTTCAACTCCTTCTCCCACGCCGCCTTCTCGCCGGCGATACGCGCGGCGCGCTCTGCCTTGGTGGCGTCGCAGGCGAGAGTGCGGCCGGCTAGGCGCTGGGTCAGCGCGACGGCGGCGGCCTTGGCGTCGCCGCAGATGCCGACCGAAATCTTCTTCACCAGGCCGAGCATCTTGTTGTCGGCGTCGATCTGGATGATCTTGGCCTGCTTCGGCCAGTAGTCCATGCCATGCTGCGGCAGCGTGCCGAACGGGCCGAGGCGCGAGCCGAGCGCGACGACGACGTCGGCCTGCGCGATCAGCTTCATCGCCGCCTTCGAGCCCTGGTAGCCAAGTGGGCCGCACCACAGCGGGTGGCTGGCCGGGAAGGAATCGTTGTGCAGGTAGCTGTTGACCACCGGCGCGCCGAGGCGCTCGGCCAGCGCCTTGCACTCCTCAATCGCGTCGGCCATGACAACGCCGCCGCCGGAGATGATGACCGGGAACTTGGCCGTCACGAGCAACTCGGCCGCCTCGTTCAGGCTGTGCTCGCCGCCGGCACCGCGCTCGAGACGCTGCGGCTTCGGGATCTCGCAGGTGATGTCACCGTAGAAGTAGTCGCGCGGAATGTTGAGCTGGGTCGGGCCCATCTCGCTCAGTGCGCGATCGAAGCAGCGGCCGGTGTACTCGGCCATGCGCGCGGGGTGCGTCACGTGGCCCTGGTACTTGGTGAACTCCTGGAACATCGGCAGCTGGTTGGCTTCCTGGAAGCCGCCGAGGCCCATGCTCATGGTGCCGGTCTCCGGTGTGACGATGACGACCGGCGAGTGTGCCCAGAAAGCGGCACCGATCGCGGTGACGCAGTTGCTGATGCCGGGGCCATTCTGGCCGATAACGACGCCGTGGCGGCCCGAGACGCGCGAATAGCCATCGGCCATGTGGCCCGCGCCCTGCTCGTGAACGACCGGGATCAGCCGGATGCCGGCCGGGGTGAAGATGTCCATGGCATCCATGAAGGCGGAGCCCATGATGCCGAACATGTCGGTGACGCCGTTGGCGACCATGGTCTCGACGAAGGCCTCGGAAGGCGTCATGCGGGTCGGGCCTTCCGGCACCGTGCGAGTATCGGATTTGCTCATCTCTGGGTCTCCTCTCAGGAAGTAATTGTGTAAATTCGATATGAAAGGTTCCGGAAAACGAAACCATGCACCAATTTATCGGCCGCGATCAAGCAAGTCAAGATATATTTTGTTTTCCAAAACAAATTGTCTCGTAATTCAAAATTGCCTATGATGTACCGACTATGAAACCGACCCGAATGCCGCTCCCGGACCTTGCCCGCATCGACGGCGATACACCCAACCTGCGCCTGTTCGCCCTGCTCGAAGTCATCGCCGGCAAGGATCTCTTCTTCACCCTGCAAGGCCTGGTGGAGGAAACCGGACTGCCCAAGCCCACCCTGCACCGCATGCTGCAACAGCTGGAAAGCGCCGGCATGCTGCAGCGGGAGGCCGACGGCCGCCACTACAGCACCGGCCTGCGCCTGCGCCGGCTGGCCGAGGACCTGCTGCTCAATAACACGGTGCATGGCGCCCGCCACGCGGTGCTGCGCCAGCTGGTCGAGGAGGTCGGCGAGAGCTGCAACCTGACCGCCCTCTCCGGCAGCGAGGTGCTCTATCTCGACCGCGTCGAAACGCCGGCGCCGCTGCGCTTCTACCTGCATCCCGGCTCGCGCGTGCCGGCCCACTGCTCGGCCAGCGGTAAGCTGTTCCTGGCGCAGATGACGCCGGCACAGCGCCAGCGCCTGCTGGAGCACGTGCCGCTGGACCGCTACACGGACCGCACGATCACCAGCCTGGCCCCGCTCGAAGGTGAGATCGAGAGCGTGCGCGCCGAGGGTTACGCGATGGACAACGAGGAGTTTCTGCCGGGGCTGTTCTGCCTCGCCGTGCTGGTGCCGGCGCCCGCCGGCCGCCGCTCGAACACCGGCATCGCCATCCAGGCGCCGGCGCTGCGCCTGTCGCGCGACAAGGTGCCGCTGCTGCTGCCCGCACTACGCCGCGCCGCCGATGCCATCGCCGCCATCGACACCGGCGCCATGCCAGCGGCAAGGAACTCCGCATGAGCGATCTCGCCGCTGCGCAGCCCGAACGCCTGGTTTCGGTTCGCGACGTTTTCGGGATCGATGCCGACCTCACGGCTCCCGCCTTTGCCGAGCGCGACGACCACGTGCCGGAAATCGACACCGCCTACCGCTTCAATCCCGAGGTGACGCTGGCGATCCTCGCGGGCTTCACGCGCAACCGGCGGGTCATGGTGCAGGGCATGCACGGTACGGGCAAGTCGACCCACATCGAACAGGTGGCCGCGCGGCTCAACTGGCCCTGTATCCGTGTGAACCTCGACGGCCACATCGGCCGGCTGGAACTGGTGGGCAAGGACGCCATCGTCCTCAAGGGCGGCCTGCAGGTGACCGAATTCCAGGAAGGCATCGTGCCGTGGGCCTTGCAGCGGCCGGTGGCGCTGGTGTTCGACGAATACGACGCCGGCCGGCCCGACGTGATGTTCGTCATCCAGCGCATCCTCGAACGCGATGGCCGGTTCACCCTGCTCGACCAGAACCGCGTCATCGCCCCGCATCCCTACTTCCGGCTGTTCGCCACCGCGAACACCGTCGGGCTGGGCAATCTGTCCGGGCTCTACCACGGCACGCAGACGCTCAACCACGCCCAGATCGACCGCTGGAACATCGTCACGACGCTCAATTACCTGGCGCCGGCGGAGGAAGCCGCCATCGTGCTGGCGCGCGTGCCGGGCAAGGACAACGAGCACGGCCGGAGACTGATCGATTCCATGGTCGCGCTGGCCAATCTCACGCGCAAGGGCTTCGCGGTGGGCGACCTCTCCAATCTGATGTCGCCGCGCACGGTGATCACCTGGGCCGAGAACTGCGAAATCTTCCGCGATCCAGCGCTCGCCTTCCGGCTATCCTTCTTGAACAAGTGCGACGACGCCGAGCGGCCGATCGTCGCCGAGTATTACCAGCGCTGCTTCGGCGTCGAACTGGAGGCCTCCTGGCTGCGGCCGGCGACACCGGAATGACCAGGCCATGACGACTGCGGAGCCGCAGCCGCAACGTCTTGGCGAACTCTGCGCCGCGGCGCTGCGCGCGCTCACCGGCGATGCCAAACTGACTTGGCACGGCCGCATGTTCCATCGCGGCGACCGGCCGCTACCGGCCCACGCGCCGCACCTGCGCCTCGACGCCGAAACCGCGCCCCTGCCCGATCAGCGCGCCGCCGCCGACGGCATGGCACTGCTGCTGCGCCACTCCGACGCCGAGCTGCGCCGGCGTCTGCGTCCCGAGGACGCCATCGAGCGCCTGGTCTATGAACTGCTCGAACAGCTGCGCGTGGAAACCCTGGCGCCGGGCGAGATGCCGGGCATGGCGCTGAACCTGCGCCGCCGTTTCGAGGCCTGGTCGCTGGCCTTTCATCATTCGGGGCTGACCGCGAGCAGTCTCGGCATCCTGCTCTACACCGTCATCCAGGTCGCCTGGTCGCGCCTCAATGCCCTGCCGGTGACGCATGAAACCGAGGACCTGATCGAGTAACGCGCGCCGGTCTTGCCGCGGCCATCGGTCCGCCGCTCGCCGGCATGCGCCGCTGGCGGCACGACCAGGCCCGCTTCGCGCCGCATGCACTCGACCTTGCGCGCCTGGTGCGCGAGCGCGTGCGGGCCGAGGACGAGGAAGCCGAAGGCGAGCGGGACGACGCGACCCGTGCGGCGCGCCGCGACTTCGGGCTGCTGATCGACTTCGAGGACGAAACCGAGGCGCCGCTGCCGGTCGCGCCCAGCGGCGAGAGCCGCGAGTTTGCCGCCTCGGGGCGGCGCTACGCCGTATTCACGACGCGTTATGACGCCGTTTTCGGTGCCACCGGCCTGGTGCGCCGCGCCCAGTTGCGCGAGTTCCGCGAACGGCTCGACGCCCGCACCGCCGAGGCGCGCCTCAGCCCGCGGCGCATCGCGCGCCTGCTGGCGCCGCTGCTGACCTGGCCGCGCCGCGACGACTGGACCTTCGGCGAGGAGGAGGGCCGCATCGACGCCCGCCGCCTGTCGCAACTGGTCGCCTCGCCCGCGCAGCACCGGCTGTTCCGGCGCGAGCGCCATCACCCGGTCGCCGCCAGCGCGCTGACGCTGCTGATCGACTGCTCGGGCTCGATGAAGGGCTATGCCGAACCGGTGGCGCTGTTCGCCGACACGCTGATGCGCGCGCTCGACCTGCTCGGCGTCGACACTGAAGTGCTCGGCTTCACCACGGGCGGCTGGAACGGCGGCCGTGCCCGGCAGGACTGGCTGCGCGCGGGCAAGCCCGAACATCCCGGCCGCCTGAACGAACTCAACCATCTGGTCTTCAAGAACGCCGACGAAACCTGGCGGCAGGCGCGCCCCGGCATCGCCGCGCTGCTCAAGCTGAACCTCTATCGCGAGGGTGTCGACGGCGAGGCGGTGGACTGGGCGTGCGACCGGCTGCTGGCGCGCGAGGCGGAGCGCCGCATCCTGCTGGTGATCTCGGACGGTTGCCCGATGGACACCGCCACGGGCCAGGCCAATGACGACTACTACCTCGACAATCATCTCAAGCAGGTGGTGGCGCGCCGCAGCCGCGCCGGCGGCGTCGAGATCCTTGGCCTCGGTGTCGGGCTGGTCCTGCGGCCCTATTACCGGCGTGCCGCCGCGGCTGACTTTGCCGAGGGCATCGACCACGCGCTGTTCGCCGAGCTCGCCCGCGTGATCGGGTCAGGCTCCGGCCCGGGGCGACTCAGCCTTTCAGGAACGTGTCGGCCATGGCGCTTGCCGCCCGACGCATGACGGGAACATGGGAGCACAGTTCCTCCAACGACATCCGCACCACCGGCGCCTGTGCGGCAATGGCGGCACAGGCGCGATTCCGGTCCAGCATCACCGGCACGGCGACAGCGACAATGCCAATGAAATTCTCCTGATTGTTGATGGCCAGCTTCTGACGCCGGCATTCCTCGATCTCCCGTTTCAGCGCGGCGCGATCGGATATGGTGTTCGGGGAAACCGCCCGCAACGGCAGCCTTGCCAGCAGCCTGTCACGTCGCTGCTTCGGCAGCATGCCGAGCAGCAGCTTGCCGCTAGCGGTGCAGTGCAGGGGCACCTTGGAGCCCGACTGGAGATGCACGCGCAGGGGCCACTGCGTCTCGACCCGATCGAGGTACACGATGTCCGTGCCGTTGAGCATCGTCAGATTGCATGTCTCGCCGATTTCCTCCACCAGTTCCCGCAGGATGGCATGACGCTCGGCTGCCAGCGCGGAGTGCATCATGACGTTCTGCGCGAAGCGGCTCGTCCGCGTCGAGCATTCGTAGCGGCGGCCGCCCGGCGTCCGCGTCACGAGCCAGCTGTCCTGCAACTGTTGCAACAGCCGGTGCACCGTCTGCTTCGGCAGATCCATTCTGGCGACGATGTCCGCCAGTGACGGCGGCGCTTCGGATTCGGCGATCAGCTCCAGGATTCGAAACGCTCGCAAGGCGGCGGAGTTGGCCTGATTGCTCTCCATGTGCATTCCAATCATCAGAAAATGGGACAACAAATAAACCTGGATGTAACGAACGCATATTTAAGCAAAGAAATCGGGACAACGTGACGGGGCAAACGCTATTTAATGTGGCTGCGCATCGGCGACGAAGCGGGCGTGGCGGATGCCGCAAGACCGGCGGAAACCTTGCCGGCACGCGGGCCCATCGCTTCATGGCCGCATTCGAGGCGACACCACAACAATGACCAGAATCTGATCAGGAGGAGACGATGGAGCGATTTTTCAAGGTGCGTTGCCGTTCATGATCACGGCGGGATTGCGGGCACTGGGTGTCGTCTGTTCGCTGTTTATCGATCCGACGCGACACTGCGAGTTGCCGGTGGCAACAACCGCCTGACGGCCGAACAACCCATTCATTCCTGGAAGAAGAACCATGCCTCAAAAAAGAACGCAATCGACGAACGACACGGAACTCGTGTCGACGATCCAGGCGATCGTGGCCAGAGGCCGGGCGGCCCAGCGCGTCTACGAGCAGCAGCCTCAGCACGTCGTCGACGATGCCGTGCTGGCGGCCGGCTGGGCGATCATGGAACCGGGCCGCAACCGGCTGCTGGCCGAAATGGCGGTGCGCGATACCGGACTCGGCAACGTCGAGGACAAGGTAATCAAGAACCATCGCAAGACCCTCGGGCTGCTGCGCGATCTGCGCGGAGTCAAGACGGTCGGGATCATCGCCGAATATCCGGAGCGAGGCATCATTGAAATAGCGCGGCCGGTCGGCGTCGTTGCCGCCATCACGCCGTCGACGAATCCCGCTGCCACGCCGGCCAACAAGATCATCAACGCCCTGAAGTGCTGCAACGCGGTGATCGTCGCGCCCTCGCCCAAGGGCCTGAGCACCTGCGAGACCCTTGTCGGCTATGTGCGCGACGGGCTGGTGAGGCTCGGCCTGCCACCGGACCTGGTCCAGCATCTGCCGGCGCCGGTCACGAAGGAATCGACCGCCGAACTGATGCGTCAGGCCGACCTGGTGGTCGCCACCGGCTCGCAGAGCAACATCCGGGCGGCCTACACCTGCGGCACGCCCGCCTTCGGCGTCGGCGCCGGCAACGTCGCCTCGATCATCGACGACAGCGCCAATCTCGACGAAGCCGCGGAAAACATCGCCGCTTCCAAAGCCTTCGACAACGCCACCAGTTGCTCTTCCGAGAACAGCGTCGTCATTCTCGACTGTATCCGTCAACAGGCGATCGCTGCCCTTGAACGCGCCGGCGGCATCATGCTCACCGCCGATGAGAAGGCGCGCCTGCAAGCGACGATGTGGCCGGAAGGCAAGCTGTCGGCGGCGGTCACCGCGCAAGGCGCCGCCCGCATCGCCGCACTCGCCGGGCTGGAGGGCCCGCGCTTCCAGGCGGCGCGCTTCCTGATGGTCGAGGAGACCGCCACAGGGTCCGACTTTCCATTCTCCGGCGAGAAGCTGTCGCCGGTGCTGACGGTCTATGGCGCCGCCGACTTCGATGCCGCTTGCCGCCGCGTTGCCGACATCTACGCCTATCAGGGCGCGGGCCATTCGGTGAGCGTCCATACCACGAACGACGCACACGTGCTCCGGCTCGGCATGGAACTGCCGGTCTGCCGCGTCATCGTGAACCAGGCGCACTGCTTCGCGACCGGCGGCAGCTTCGACAACGGACTTCCCTTCTCGCTTTCGATGGGCTGCGGCACCTGGGGCCGCAACAACTTCTCCGACAACTTGAATTACCGCCACTACCTGAACATCACCAGGATCGCCCGAAAGATTCCGTCCCGCATGCCGAGCGTGGAGGCAATCTTCGGCGACTTCCTGCAACGGTACGGCGCCTGAGCGCGGAGGCAGCCAGGACATGCGACGCACCATTCGCGACCACGTCGATCGCCAGGCCGCCGAGCGGCCCGACGCCACCTATCTGATCGCGCCCGAGACCGGGCGCACGATGACTTTCCGCGAACTGCAACGCGCCAGTCGCCGCCTATCCGCCAGTCTGCGTACCCACGGTCTCCGGCCGAGCGACAAGGTTGCCCTGCTGATGCCCAACGGTTTCCAGACCTGCCGCCTTTTCGTGGGCATCATGTACGGCGGCTATTGCGTCACGCCGGTCAACCTGCTCGCGCAGCCGAGCCAGCTCGCCTACGTGCTGGACCACTGCGACGCCAGGCTGGCATTCGTTTCTCCCGATCAGCAGGCCCGCTTCGCGGAGGCGATGGCCATGATCGACCGTCCCGTCGACATGGTAGTCTGCCATCCGGACATCGCCGAGTTCATCGACGGCCCGGCGGACGACGAAGCCCTGCCGCCGGTTGCCCCGGAGGACGACGCGCTGCTGATGTACACCTCCGGTACGACCGGCAAGCCCAAGGGCGTGCTGCTGGCCAATCGCGCGGTGATCGCCGGCGGCGAATACGTTACCGCCGTTCACTCGCTCACCGACGCCGACCGGGTCATGGCGGCGCTGCCGCTCTATCACATCAACGCGCAGATCGTCACGGCGACCGCGCCGCTGGTGCACGGCGGCAGCCTGGTCATGCCGCAGCGCTTCAGCGCCTCGACGTTCTGGGAAACCGTGGCGGCCCACCGCTGCACCTGGATCAACGTCGTACCCACCATCATCGCCTATCTGCTCAACGGCCCCACGCCGCAGGAAAAGGGGCTCGACATTTCGGCGCTGCGCTTCTGCCGTTCCGCTTCCGCGCCGCTGGCGCCGGCGCATCACCGCGCTTTCGAGGAGAAGTTCGGCGTCGGCATCATCGAGACGATGGGGCTGACGGAAACGGCGGCGCCCTGCTTCAGCAATCCGCTCGATCCGACGCGGCGCAAGATCGGCAGTCCTGGCCAGGCTTTCGGCAATTCGGCGCGCATCGTCGATGCCGATGGCCAAGTATTGCCGGCCGGACAGACCGGCGAGATCATGATCCGCGGCGACAATGTCATGACCTGTTACTACAAGAATCCGGAAGAGACCGCGCGCACGCTCACAGCCGACGGCTGGCTGCACACGGGTGATCTCGGCCACCTGGACAAGGACGGCTTCGTGTTCGTGACCGGCCGCCTCAAGGAACTCATCATCAAGGGCGGCGAGAACATCGCGCCGCGCGAGATCGACGAAGCCCTGCTCAAGCATCCGGCGCTGCTGGAGGCGGCCGCCGTGGGCATCCCGGACGACAATTACGGGCAGGAGATTCTCGCCTGCGTGGTGCTGAAGCCCGACAGGCACTGCACCGAGGTGGAGCTGCGCGAATACTGCACCGATGCCCTCGGTCCCTACAAGACGCCCAAGCGGTTCTACTTCGTCGACGAACTGCCCAAGGGACCGTCGGGCAAGGTGCAGCGGCTCAAGCTGCTGGATCTCGTCGCGCCGGGATAACCCCGGCGCGACAGCAAGGCAACACAGGCAGCAATAACCACAACCAGGAGGAAGACGCATGAACACCATCTCGAAAATCTTCGCGCGAAGCATCATCGGCACACTGGCCGCAGGAAGCCTGTTCGCTTCCGGGACCGTCGTCGCCCAGGAGAAATATCCGTCACGCCCGATCGAAATCATCGTCACCTTCGGGCCCGGCGGCGGCGCCGACGCCATGGGCCGAAAGATGTCGCAATTGTTGGAGCCGGTGCTGAAGGTGCCGCTGCCGGTTTCCAACATCGCCGGCGCGTCGGGCAATGCCGGCATGACCAAGCTGCTGACCAATCCGGCCGATGGCTACACGGTCGCCACCCTGATTGCCCTCAGCGTATCGTCCTGGGCGGCGGGGCTGGGCACCGCCAAGCCGGACGACTTTACGGTCGTCGCCATCACGCAGAACTCGCCGTCGATGCTGTTCGTGGCTCAGGATAGCCCCTTCAAGACCATCAAGGATCTGTTGGCGCACGCCAAGGCCAATCCCGGCGCCATCAAGGTTGCGACCTCCGGCTACGGCACCCAGGACGACATCACGTTGATGTACCTCGCCTCGCAGGGTTACAAGATGACCAACGTTCCCTTCGCCAAGCCGGCTGAACGCTATGCCTCGCCGCTGGGAAACCATACCGACGCCATCTATGAGGAACCCGGCGACGTGGCGCAATTCCTGGCCGGTAAGCAGTTGCGCCCGCTGGTCGTGTTCGACGACGAGAAGCACGCCTCCTTCCCCGAAGTGCCCACCTCCAAGGAACTGGGATTCAACATCAGCGATCTGCCCAATTTCCGGACGATCACCGTGCCCGCCAAGACACCCAAGGATCGCGTCGACGCGCTGGCCGCGGCAATCAATAGCGTAATGGATACCGCCGAGTGGAAGAAGTTCTGCGCCGAGACCTACACCTGCGTGGCCCGGAAGTACACGCCGACCGAGGCGCAGGCGTACGTCAAGGCCTTCTATGCCAACACGCAGAACTATCTGAAGAGCATGAAGAAGTAGGGCACGATCCCGGACGCCGCGGCGAGGAGGAAATAGACGATGGTCTTTCACCAAAGACACTGGATTCGGGCGGTAATCGCCGAGCTGATCGGCATCGGCACAATCGTCCTGGGACGCCTCATCGTGGATGATCCACAGATGGTCGAGAGCATGGCGCGCGGCTTGGCCACACCCATGACCTGGCCGCGCCTGATGCTCTCCGGCGCCGGTCTGTGCGCCATCGGCTGGGCGATCGAGGAAGGCTGGAAAGCCTTTCACTTCGTCCAGGCGCCCAGCGCCGCCGAGGAAGCCATGGAGTTTGGCGACGTCGGCTTCGAAGAGGAATCAGCGGCCCCCCCCCTGTTGCCGATCGCGCTGGGACTCGGTCTCGCCCTCGCCTACGCCTTCGTGATTCCCTGGCTCGGTTTCACCCTCGCCACCGTGATTTTCCTGCTGCTCTGGTTCCTGATCGGCGGCATCCGACGGCCTGTTAAGCTGCTCAGCGTCACGTTGATCGGCACCGGCGTGCTGCTTTTCGTGTTCGTCAAGGTGGCGCTGATGCCGCTCGACCGGGGCACCGGGGTCTTCGGCGAGTTCACCATCGCGCTCTTCCGCCTGTTGGGCATCTACTAAGGAGTCCAGGACATGGAAACCCTTTCCCTGCTTGCCGGCGGCATGTCCTCGGCGTTGGCTCCCTACCATTTCCTGATCATGATCATCGGGTTGGCGATGGGCGTCGTCGCTGGCGCGCTGCCCGGTATTTCCTTCGTCAACGCCATGGCCATGGCGCTGCCTTTTACCTACATGATGTCGCCGATCGCCTCGATGGCCTTCCTCGGCGGAATCTACGCGGGCGGCGTCTTCGGTGGCTCCATCTCGTCGATCCTCATCAATATCCCCGGCACGCCGGCCTCGCTGCCCGCCTGCTGGGACGGCTATCCGATGACTCGCCAGGGCAAGTCCGGTAAGGCCCTGACCATCGCCATCGCCGCCTCGGCGACCGGCGGCATCGCCAGCGCCCTGCTGCTGACCTTCGCGGCGCCGCCGTTCGCCAAGTTCGCGCTCAAGTTCGACCAACCGGAATTCTTCGCGGCCACCTTCCTCGGTCTGGTCAGCATCATCGCCGTCGCCAAGTCGGCGCCTTGGATCAGCTTCCTCTCGCTATTTCTCGGCATGGTCATCGGCAGTGTCGGCGTCGATCCGCTCTACGGCGTGCCGCGGCTGACCTTCGGCATTGCCGAGGCGCAGAGCGGCATCAACTTCGTTGTGGTCATGATCGGGCTGTTTGCGCTCGGCGAAGTGGTCGAGATGCTCGTTGCGTCCGATGGCGCCATGAAGGTGAAGGAGCATATCCGTTTCGAACGCCCCCGCTTCACCGAATACTGGGCCCTGCGCGGTTCGGTCGTGCGCGGCACCGCCATCGGCAGCCTGATCGGCATGATTCCCGGCGCCGGCGCCACCGTCGGCGCCGTGATCGCCTACGGCGTCGAGAAGCAGGCATCGCCCCGGGGCGCGGAGTTCGGCACTGGAGTTCCCGAAGGCCTGACGGCGCCCGAGGCGGCCAAGAACGCCACCACCGGCGCGGCGATGATCCCGTTGCTGACACTCGGCATCCCGGGCAGCGCCGCCACCGCGATCATGCTGGCCGCGCTGGTGCTCAAGGGCATCACGCCGGGACCGATGCTGTTTTCGACCCAGCCCGACCTCGTCTATGCGATCTTCTCCAGCATGCTGCTCGCCAACATCTTCATGATCGTGGCCGGCGTCATCATCGCGCGCGGCTTCTCGCACTTCATGAAGGTGCCGCCCGCCATCCTCAGCGGCTTCATCGTCGTCCTGAGTGTCCTGGGCGCCTACGGCGTGCGCAACAACATCTTCGACGTCTACGTCTGCATGATCTTCGGCGTGATCGGCTTCGCCATGAAGCGCTACAACTTCCCCGCCGCACCGCTGGTGCTCGGCGTCATCCTCGGCCCGCTTGCCGAACGCTATTTCCTGACGTCGCTCGCCAATTACGACAACAACGTCTGGATCTTCGTCGAGCGGCCGATCAGCGCCACCATCCTGGGCGGCGCGCTGGCCTTCGTGCTCTGGGCGATGTCGCCGGTGCTGCTCAAGAGGATTCGCCGGAACAAGACGGCCGCGATTTCCTGAGCCGCGCGACAGACCTTCCGGCAGATCGGGCAAGGCGGAGCAAACCGCCGCCCCCAACGGCGGCGTGCCACCACGGCTGACTTTTCTCTCCGGCCCTGATAGACTGTTTCTACACGTAGATACGAACTGGAGAATATAGTGAGACTGCAACTGGCGAAGTGGGGCAACAGCCTGGCCGTGCGACTGCCGGTCGAATGCACGCGCGCAGTCGGGTTGCGCGAGGGTGACACGGTCGAGGCCGAGGTAACGCCGGTCGGCGAGATCAAGCTGACGCCTGCGCAGGCGTTCGACAAGGCGGCATTCCTGGCACGCCTGGGCAAACTGCACGCCCGCATGCCGATGACGGCCACGACGGTCGAGACAATGCGCGAGGAAGACCGTTACTGATGATCTACCTCGATACCAGCGTTGTCGTCCCATTGCTGGTACCGGAGCCGCGCACCGCGGATGCGAAGGCGTGGTACGCCCGACTGGAGGAAGTCCCGGTCGGCAGCGACTGGCTGCTATCGGAGTTCACCAGCGCCATCGCCATCAAGGTCAGGCGTGGCGATCTGACAGATGCCACTGCGAAGCTGGTGTACAAGGAATTCGATCTACTGGCCGCGGGCGGCTTGCGCGTGATTCCCGTCAGCCGAGCGGCATTCCGTGAAGCGGCGCACCTGGCCAGACAACACCGTCATGGCTTGCGGGCTGCCGACGCGCTGCATCTCGCCGTTGCGCTCGAAGCCGGCGCCAACTCCATTGCCACGCTCGATGCCATCATGGCAAGTAACGCCAAACGAATGAAACTGAAAGTCGAGGCGATTTGAGCGGCTTGGCGGTGGCGCGCCGCGACGGCTGACTTTGGAGTCAACCGCGCCGCGCGTTCTAGACGACGATCGTCTGCGCCTCGCCGGGCGTGCGGGTTTCGATGCGGCCGATGCGGAAGACGTGCTCGCCGGCGGCGGAAAGCAGTTCGGCGGCGGGCTTTTCGTGCTCGGGCGCCAGCACGACGACCATGCCGATGCCGCAGTTGAAGACGCGATGCATTTCGGCGTCGGCGACGTTGCCTTCTTGCTGGAGCCACTGAAACAACGGCGGCAGGACCCACGAGTCCTTTTCCAGCACGGCCTTGAGCCCCGGCTGGAGGATGCGCGGCACGTTATCCACGAGACCGCCGCCGGTGATGTGGGCGAGGCCCTTCACCGGCATGGCCTGCATCAGCGCCAGAATGGACTTGACGTAGATGCGCGTGGGCGCCAGCACGGCCTCGGCGAAAGTCTGGCCATGGCAGTCGGCCCGCATGTCCGGCTTGGCGCGTTCGATGATGCGGCGGATCAGCGAGTAGCCGTTGGAATGGGCGCCACTGGAACCCAGGCCAAGAACGATATCGCCCGGCTTGATAGTCTTGCCGTCGATGATCGCCGACTTCTCGACCGCGCCGACCGCGAAGCCGGCGAGGTCGTATTCGCCGGGCGGGTACATGCCGGGCATCTCGGCGGTTTCGCCCCCGATCAGCGCGCAGCCGGCCAGTTCGCAGCCGCGGGCGATGCCTTCGACCACCTGCGCGGCGGTGTCGACGTCGAGCTTGCCGCAGGCGAAGTAATCGAGGAAGAACAGCGGCTCGGCGCCCTGCACCAGGATGTCGTTGACGCTCATGGCGACGAGGTCCTGGCCGATGGTGTCGTGCTTGTTCAGTTCGAAGGCGAGTTTCAACTTGGTGCCGACGCCATCGGTGCCGGAGACCAGCACGGGTTCGCGATACTTCTTCGATATTTCGAACAGGGCGCCGAAGCCGCCGATGCCGGCGAGCACTTCGGGGCGCATGGTGCGCCGGGCGGCGGGCTTGATGCGTTCGACGAGGCTGTCGCCGGCATCGATGTCGACGCCGGCATCACGATAGGTCAGCGAAGTGCTCACGGCGAGTTCCTCTGGCGTTCCTTGGACGGCACGGATAAAGTTGCGCATTTCCGGCCCGATGTGTCCTGAAATGCCGTAAGGCCCCGATTTTACAGTAAATGATCTCCGACCACCGCCTGCAAACCGCCTTCTGGATCGGCCTCGGCCTGCTCGCGCTCTGGCTGCTGTACCTGCTCGGGCCCATCCTGACGCCCTTCCTGCTGGCCGGCATCCTCGCCTACGCCTGCAATCCGCTGGTCGACCGGCTGCAAGGCCTCGGCCCGCCGCGCCTGATCGCCGTGATCGTCGTGCTGCTGCTGATGCTGGCGCTGCTGATCGGCCTGGTGCTGATCATCGTGCCGCTGATCGTCGAGGAAGCCGGCATCCTGGCCGTCCGCCTGCCCGACGCGGTCGCGCTGGCCAACGAAAAGCTCGCTCCGTGGCTGCGCGGCAATTTCGGCATCAAGCTCCGCTTCGATCCGGCAACACTGAGGAAGCTGGTGACCGACAACATGGATAGCCTGCAAACCGTCGTCCAGCACCTGTTCGCATCGCTGAAAATCGGTGGCGTCGCCATCTTCGGCCTGCTGGTCACCCTGCTCCTGACGCCGGTGGCCATGTTTTACCTGCTGCTCGATTGGCCATGGCTGCTCGCGCGCATCGACAACGCCATCCCGCGTCCCTGGCACGCCAAGGCCACCACCATCCTGCGCGATGTCGACAGCGTGCTGGCCCAGTTCCTGCGCGGGCAGATCATGGTAATGGCGGTGCTGGCGCTGTACTACGGCGTCGCGCTCTGGATGGCCGGGCTGCCTTCGGCCGCGGCCATCGGCCTGCTGACCGGCTGCCTGATCTTCGTCCCCTACGTCGGGTTCGCCACCGGCCTCGCGCTCGCCCTGCTGGTGGCCGTGTTGCAGTTCCAGGGCATCGGCCTGGTGGTCGCCGTGCTGGTCGTCTTCGGCTTCGGCCAGCTGCTGGAGAGTTTTCTGCTCACGCCCTTCCTGGTCGGCGAACGCATCGGCCTGCATCCGCTGGCGGTGATCTTCGCCCTGATGGCCTTCGGCCAGCTGTTCGGCTTCTTCGGCATCCTGCTGGCGCTGCCCGCCTCGGCGGCCCTGCTGGTCGGCCTGCGCGAGCTGAAGGCCGTCTATGTCGCCAGCCGGTTCTACCGGGGGCCGACGGCATGAGCCAGCTGCTGCTCGATCTCAAGATGGAACAGCCGCCGACGTTGGATAACTTCGTCAGCGGCGCCAACGCCGAGCTGATCAGCCGGTTGCGCGGCCTGACCGATCGGGGCAGCTTCGACGCGGTCTACCTCTGGGGCGCCTCCGGCTGCGGCAAGAGCCACTTGCTGGCCGCCACCATCGCCGCGGCACGCCGGCCGTCGCTGCTGCTCGCGGGCGAGGCAACGGGTACGGAAATCGCCATCGCCCCCGGCATGCTGCTGGCTGTTGACGACGTACACGAGCTCGGCGAGGCGGCGCAAGTCGCCCTGTTCCGCACCTTCAACGCCGCCCGCCTGGCCGGCCTGGCGATCCTGCTGGCCGGCCACGAGCCGCCGGCGCGGCTCAAGCTGCGCGAAGACCTGCGCACGCGCATCGGCCAAACACTGGTCTATGAAGTAAAGCCGCTGTCCGACGACGAAAAGTCAGCCGCGCTGAAGCGCCACGCCCTGTTGCGCGGCATGAAGGTCGACGAGGGCCTGGTGCGCTACCTGCTGTCGCGCGGCCGGCGCGATCTCAACTCGCTGATGGGCGTGCTCGACAGCCTCGACCGCGCCACGCTGGAACTGAAGCGGCCGGCGACGCTGCCGCTGCTCAAGGAAGTCATGCAACTGCAATTCGATACCGACGATGAATCTCGCTCTGTTTGATCTCGACAATACCCTGCTCGCCGGCGACTCCGATTTCGAGTGGGCGCAGTTTCTCATCTCGAAGGGCGTGCTCGATCGGGAGGTGTACGAGGCGCGCAACCAGCAATTCTTCGACGACTACAAGGACGGCACGCTCGACATCCACGCCTTCCTCGACTTCCAGCTGGCGCCGCTGTCGCGCCATCCGCGCGCGGAGCTCGATCGCTGGCATGCTGAATTCATGGCCACGCGCATCCTGCCGATGATCGTCGCGCCGGCCCGTGCGCTGGTGCGGCGTCACCTCGACGATGGCGGCCTGTGCGCCGTGGTCACCGCCACCAACAGCTTCGTCACCGGACCGATCGTCCGCGAGTTCGGCATTGCCCATCTGATCGCCACCGTGCCCGAACAGGAGCGCGGCCGCTTCACCGGCATGCCGCGCGGCACGCCGGCCTTCAAGGAAGGCAAGGTGGAGCGCGTCGAAGCCTGGCTGGAGTCGCTCGGTCTGTGGTGGGGCGCCTTCCAACAAAGCTGGTTCTACAGCGATTCGCACAACGACCTGCCGCTGATGTCGAAAGTGACGCGGCCCATCGCCGTCGATCCCGACGACATGCTGCGCCGGCATGCCGATGAGCACGGCTGGCCGGTGATCAGCCTGCGCGGCTGATCGGTTATCATGGCGCCCTTTCCGAGCAGCCCAACCGCATGATCCGCAAGATTCTGCGTCGCGCCATCACCAAGGTATTCCTGCGCGGCGAGCCCGCCAGGCGCAAGGCCGAAACCATTCCCGCATCCCGCCACGGCATCCGTCGCGAGCAGGTGTCGGCCGGCGCCCGGCGCACCTGCGAAGCGCTGCAAAAAGGCGGTTTCAAGGCCTACGTGGTCGGCGGCGCCGTGCGCGACCTGATCGCCGGCATACCGCCGAAGGACTACGACATCGCCACCGATGCCACGCCCGACCAGGTGCGCGGCCTGTTCCGACGCAGCCGCATCATCGGCCGCCGCTTCCAGATCGTGCATGTCATGCAGGGCGCCGAGACGCTCGAAGTTTCGACGTTCAGGGCCGCCCATGACGCCGATACGCTCAAGGACGAACACGGCCGCGTGCTGCGCGACAACGTCTGGGGCAGCATCGAGGAAGATGCCGCCCGGCGCGACTTCACCATGAACGCGCTCTACTACGACCCGACCGAGGAACTCGTGCTCGACTTTCACCGCGGCGTCGAGGACATCCAGAAGAAGACGCTGCGCATGATCGGCGACCCGCGAGCCCGCTACCGGGAAGACCCGGTGCGCATGCTGCGCGCCGTACGCTTGTCGGCCAAGCTCGGGCTGCGCCTCGATCCGAAGGTGCAGGCGCCGATCCGCGACATGGCCGACCTGATCGAAAACGTGCCGGCGGCGCGCCTGTTCGACGAAATGCTGAAGCTGCTGTTTTCCGGTCATGCCGTCGAGTGCGTCAAGCGGCTGCGCGACGAGGGTTTGCACCATGGCCTGCTGCCCATGCTCGACGTCATCCTCGAACAACCGCTGGGCGAAAAGTTCGTCATGCTCTCGCTGGCCAATACCGATGCGCGCATACGGGCGGACAAGAGCGTCTCGCCCGGCTTTCTGTTCGCCACCCTGCTCTGGCACGAAGTGCTGGCCAGCTGGGAGAAACGCAAGCAGGCCGGCGAGCTGGCCATGCCGGCGATGTTCGCCGCCATGGACGAAGTGCTCGACCAGCAGGCCGAGAAACTGGCCATCACCAAGCGCATCGCCGCCGACATCAAGGACATCTGGTCGCTGCAACCGCGCTTCGACAAGCGCTCCGGCCGCATGCCGGCACGGCTGGTGGAGCAGCCGCGCTTCCGCGCCGCATGGGATTTCCTGGTCCTGCGCACGGCGAGCGGCGAGGCGCCAACGGAACTCGCCGACTGGTGGGACGAATTCGCACATGCCAGCCACGAGCGCCGCGAGGCGATGCTGGTTCCCGCCGACAAGGATGGTGCCCCGAAGAAGAGACGACGACGTTCGCGCTCACGGAGCGACAAGGCCGAGTCGAACGGCGAGACGAAAGTCAGCGGTGGTGACACGCCGTGATCCGGGCCTTCGTGGCCCTGGGCTCGAACCTGGGCAACCCGGTGCAGACCATCGAAGATGCCGTGGATGCCATGGCGGCGCTGCGCGGCTCCCTGCTCGCGGCGATTTCGTCGCTATACCGCACGGCGCCGGTGGGCCTGCGCAACCAGCCCGATTTCATCAACGCCGTGGTGGCGCTCGACACCCGACTGAGCCCGCGCGACTTGCTCGATGAATTATTCGCGCTGGAGGCCCGCTTCGGCCGCCAGCGAACCGTCAGGAACGCGCCGCGCACGCTCGACCTCGACCTGCTGCTGCACGGCGATACCGTGCAGGACGACCCCGACGTGACGCTGCCGCACCCGCGCATGCGCGAGCGCGCCTTCGTGCTGGCGCCGCTGGCGGAAATCGCGCCGGAACTCGTGATTCCCGGCCGGGGACCGGTGACGGAATTGCTGGCGGCCTGCGCCGACCAGCGCGTGCACGCCCTCGCCCGGCAGCAATGACTTCGCTGTTCAACGGTCTGCCGATCGTCCTGCAGACGGCGCTCTTGCTGACTGCCTCGAACGTCTTCATGACCTTCGCCTGGTATGCGCACCTCAAGAACCTCAACGACCGACCGTGGTGGATCGCCGCGCTGGCCTCCTGGGGTATCGCCCTGTTCGAGTACCTGCTCCAGGTACCCGCGAATCGCATCGGCCACACCGAACTCGACCTCGGCCAGTTGAAGATTCTCCAGGAGGCCATCACGCTGACGGTGTTCGTGCCGTTCGCCGTGTTCTACATGCAGCAGCCGCTCAAGCTTGACTACCTGTGGGCGGGCTTGTGTATTCTGGGCGCCGTCTACTTCATTTTCAGGGGACCGTGATGACCTATCTCGCCAGCAACAAACCCATCACCCTGCCCGAACTCGCCCGCATGAAGCGCGAAGGCGAGAAGATCGCCATGCTCACCGGCTACGACGCCAGCTTCGCCGCGCTGGAAGACCGCTGCGGCGTGGACACCATCCTGATCGGCGATTCGCTGGGCAACGTCATCCAGGGCAAGACTTCGACGCTGCCGGTGACCATGGAGCACATGGTCTATCACACCGAGTGCGTTGCCCAGCAGGCGCTGCGGCCGATGGTGATCGCCGACCTACCCTTCGGCGCCTATCACGAGTCGCGCGAACAGGCCATCCGCAACGCCGGCCGGCTGCTTGCCGCCGGCGCCGAAATGGTCAAGCTGGAAGGCGGCGCGGTGATGGCCGAGACCGTGCACTTCCTCACCGAGCGCGGCGTGCCGGTCTGCGCCCACATCGGCCTCACGCCGCAGTCGGTGCACGCGCTGGGCGGCTATCGCGTCCAGGGTCGCGACGAAGCCGGCGCCGCGCGCATGAAGGCCGACGCCACTTCGCTGGAACAGGCCGGCGCCACGCTGATGGTGCTGGAAATGGTGCCCTCGGCCCTGGCCGGCGAGATCTCGAAAATGCTCACCGCCTGCGCCACCATCGGCATCGGCGCCGGACCCGAGTGCGACGGCCAGGTACTGGTGCTTTACGACATGCTCGGCCTCTATCCCGGCAAGAAGGGCCGCTTCGTGAAAGACTTCATGGCCGAGGCACAGAGCATCGAAGGCGCCGTGAAGAATTATGTCGAAGCCGTGAAGAACGGCCGCTTCCCCGGCCCGGAGCATTGTTACTGACTCAGTGCTTGAGCAGCGTTGCCCCTGGCCACGAGGCTACAATTGCGCCATTCCAACGGAGGGCCAATATCATGGACCTGAGCGACCGAATTACCATCGAACCAGGCAAGTGCGGCGGTCGACCCTGCATTCGCGGCCTGCGTATCCGGGTCAAGGATATCCTCTCATTGCTCGCCGCTGGCGCCAGTCATCAGGAGCTGCTGGAAGATTATCCGGACCTGGAAGAGGCAGACATCCTCGCGGCTTTGAGTTATGCCGCCGTGCAAAGCGATCACGTCATCCTGCGCGCTGCCTGAGCTTGAAACTGCTGATCGACAATCAACTGCCTGAAGCACTGGCGCGATTCCTTGCGGCACAAGGGCTGGACACTCGGCACGTCCGCCGGCAAGCGCTGATCGAAGCCTTCGCGCGCATCCTGGACGATCTTCGCACAGAACTGACTCGCGGAACCGCGGTCATCGAGATCAACTGATGGCCGGTAAGAACTCTGGGCGATTACACTGCCGGTGCTCAGAGTCGCGTCACCGGAATCGGGCCGACCCGCCGAGAAGCAAATCCAATCCACCACCAAGAACATGCATATCCACGACACCATCGCCGGCCTGCGCGCCGCGCTGAAAGTCAGCCATGGCGGCACGCCGAGAATTGTTCTCGTGCCGACCATGGGCAACCTGCACGAGGGCCACATCGCGCTGATGCGGCAGGCGCGCGAGCACGGCGACACCGTGGTCGCGACCATTTTCGTCAATCGCCTGCAATTCCGGCCCGGCGAGGATTTCGAGAAATATCCGCGCACCTTCCAGGCCGATTGCGACAAACTCTCGGCCGCCGGCGTCGACCATCTCTTCGCCCCCGATGAAGCCGAGATGTACCCGCGTCCGCAGGGCTTCCACGTGGTGCCGCCGGCCGAACTCGATGGCACACTCGATGGCGAATTCCGCCCCGGCCATTTCAAGGGTGTCGCCACGGTGGTGATGAAGCTGTTCCAGATCGCCCAGCCGCAAGTCGCGCTGTTCGGCAAGAAGGACTACCAGCAGCTGATGATCATCCGCAACATGGTCGCCGACCTCAACCTGCCGATAGCCATCGTTGGCGGCGAGACGGTGCGCGCCGAGGACGGCCTGGCGCTGTCCTCGCGCAATGGTTATTTGTCCGCCACCGAGCGCGCCGAAGCGCCGCGTCTGAACCGGCTATTGCGCGAGATCGTCGCCGCCCTGCGCACCGGCAACCGCGACCATGCGGGGCTAGAGAACAAGGCGGTGGCGGGACTCGCATCGGCGGGCTGGCAGCCGGACTACGTGGCGATCCGCGCGCAAGTCGATTTGCAACGGCCGACCAAGGACGATGCACCGCTCGTCGTGCTGGCCGCCGCCCGCCTCGGCAGCACGCGGCTGATCGATAACATTGAGGCCTGAGCGCCGCTACTTGAACGCGGCCGGATCGATCTCGTGCCGCGCCAGCAGCTTGTAGAACTCGGTGCGATTGCGCTGGGCGACGCGTGCGGCCTTGGCGACGTTGCCGCGCGTGGCTTCGAGCAGACGGATCAGGTAGTCGCGCTCGAAGCCGCGCCGCGCCTCGTCGAATGCGGTGAAGCCCTCTTCGGCGCCCTCCAGCAGCAGCTTTTGCACCAGTGACGCCGGCACCAGCGGCGTCACCGACTGGTTCAACGCCTGTTCGACGACGCTACGCAACTGGCCGACGTTGCCGGGCCAGGAAGCTTCCAGCAACACCGATTGCGCCTCGGGCGAAAGGCGTCGGTCGCCACCGTGCCGGTCGACGAAATACGCCACCAGCAGTGGGATATCGTCGGCGCGTTCGGCCAGTGCCGGCACTTTCAAGGTTGACGCCGCCAGCGCATAGTAAAGATCGGGGCGAAACGCCCCTTCGCGGGCGAGCTTCTCCAGCGGTGCGGCGGTGGCGGCGATCACCCGCAGATCGGGCAGGCTGCCCTTGCCGCGACCGAACAGCGTGGTGGCGACATGCACCAGCGCCAGCAGCCGTGCCTGCGCCACGGTGCCGAGACGATCCACCTTGTCGATGAACAGCGTGCCGCCCTCGGCGGCCCGCAAGGCCTCGCCACCGGTAAGCTGCTTCTCCAGCTCCGCTTCGGCCAGGCTGTCGCACGCCAGGGCGACGAAAGGCTTTTTCCGGCGCGGACCGACATCGTGAATCGCGCGGGCCAGCGTCGCCTTGCCCGCACCGACCGGCCCGGTGATCAGAAGCGGGCCGCTTTCATCGGCGGCGCGCCGCGCCTGGCGCAACAACTCGTCCATGGCCACGCCGCGCGAGACGATGGCCTGGCGCCACTGCCCGTCGTCGCTGGTCGCCCGCACCGGCGGCGAAACCGCGACGGCGGCGGCCACGCGCTCGAGCAGTTCCTGGCCATCGAACGGCTTGGTGAGAAAGCCGAAGGCGCCGCGCTGGGTCGCGACCACCGCGTCGGGAATCGTGCCGTGGGCGGTGAGGATGATCACCGGCACGCTCGGGGCGGCTTCGTGCAGCCGCGCGAACAGTGCGTGGCCGTCCATGCCGTCCATGCGCAGGTCGGTGATGACCGCCTGGGGCTGCTCGGCCTCGAACTGACGTAGTGCCTCCTCGCCCGAGGCCGCCTGGCTGACAGCATAGCCGGCCGAGGACAGCCGCAAGCCGATCAGATGGAGCAGGTCGGGATCGTCGTCGACGACAAGAATGCGGGCGCCTCCCATGTCACTTGACCGTTGGCTTCGGCCGACGGCGGGTATCGCGGTCGATGGCCAGCAGCGCATCGAGCTTCTGCTGGAGTTCGTCGACCTTGCGCTGGCTGTCACGCAGGGCCGCCTCGCCGCGCCGATGATCCTCATTGAGAGTCGCATATCGGCGCTGGGCATCGGTCAGTTGCGCCGTCAGCCGTTCGACTTGATGGCGCAGATCCCGAATCACGGCCTCGTCCCGCACCGGATCGGCCACCGGCGGCCGAACCACGGCCGTCGGCGGCTCGACGGCTGGCGGCGGCGCCGGTATCGTGGTCGGCTCGACCGATGCGCAGCCCGCCAAGGACATGCCCAGCAGCAGTGCGAACACGCGCATCATGCCGTCTCTCCCGGCAGCGTCAGTCGGAAGTGCGAGCCGCCAGTGCATGCCAGCAGTTCCAGCACACCACGATTGGCCGCCGCGAACTGTCGAGCAATGGCCAGCCCGAGACCGACTCCGGCGACGCCTTTCGCGTGCTCGCCGCGGTAGAAGGGTTCGAACACGCGCTCGCGGTCCGCCGCCGGAATGCCCGGCCCCTGATCGACGACATCCAGCGTCACCTTATCTTCTTCGCGTTTCAATGAGATATCCACCGTGCCGCCATCCGGCGAGTACTTGATGGCGTTCGAAATGAGATTATCCACCACTGCCGTCAGTTCCTCCTTGCCGCCCACCACCACCAGCGGCTTCAGGGAGCCGGAAAAATGCAGTTGCTTGTCCCTGGCCGTAAGCTGGTGGGTGGTGACGATCTGCTGCACCAGCTTGTCGAGACGCAGGCGTACCGGCTTGATCCGCTCGCCGGCGTGCCCGGCCTGCTGAAGCTTGAGCAGGCTGTCGATCAGGTTCTGCAAGCGCAGGGCATTGCTGCGGACAATGCCGACGATCTTTTCCTGACCGGACGTCAAGGTACCGACGGCCCCCTCGGTCAGCAGGCTGGCGCCTTCGCGCAGGGCCGCCAGCGGCGTCTTGAGTTCATGCGAGACATGGCGCAATACGAGGATGCGCTGTTCCTCCAGTTCCAGCAGACGCCTTCTGAGCCAGTCGAGACGTTCGCCCATCTCGCGGATGTCGCGCGGCCCCTTGAGCACGATGGCCTTGTCCAGCCTGCCCTCGCCCAGCCCCTGCACCGCGCTTTCGAAACCCCACAGCACCCGCGCCAGCAGCAGGCGGCTGAACAGGAAAAACAGCACCATCATTGCCAGGCCGGCGGCCAAGGCCAGTAGCAGGCGGCCGCGCAGGGCATCGGCTTCAGTGCGAAATGTTTCGACCTCGCGGCCGATGATCTGATTGGACCGCGACACAAGCCTGGGCATGCGCGATTTCAAATCGCCCAATACCGCTTCCAGCTCGGCGCCACGCTTGCGGCCTTCCTGAAAATCGGCAAAGGCGGCGGCTTCGATCGACAGCAAATCCAGCACTTCGACGCGCAAGTCCGCGAGCAAGGGCAAGTCGGCGAAGCCGCGGGAAACCCTGATCCATTCCTGACGGGCCTGCGCGTAATCATCGAGCAACGAAGCATCCTTCAGCACCGCGTGCTGGCGCAACAGGCGCTCCATGTGCAAGATATCCTCCGGCAGTTCGTTGCCACTCTGCGCGGCCAGCGCCGCCTCTCTCGTCAGCGCCTCGCCACGCGCCGTGACACGATCCATGTTGATGAACACATAGGCGATCGCGATCAGCAGCGGCAAGGCCACCAGCACGTTGCCCAGCACGATCAGGCGCAACAGGGAACGCGGGTACAACTGTCTCACGGCAGCCATCGTAGGAGATCGTGCGGAACGGACCGCAGTGTTGGGGAGTGGCGACACCGGAAATAATAATCCCTGATCCAGACAATGCGATCCACGCTGCTTCCGGATTCATCGAATCGGAATGTCGGCGATCGCGGGGAATGGCTGTCCACGGGCGGTCGGGAGGGTTTCCAGCGAACCTTGAACGCAATAACAAGGAGATCCCATGAATCGCATGTGTTGCAGTCTCATCGCGCTGGCCATGGCACCCGCCGCGGCACTCGCGCAAACCACGTCGGCGGTCGAAGTTCCCGGCCGCCTGCTTGCTTCCAATTGCTTCCAGTGCCACGGTACCAACGGCAGCGGCGGATTCGAGCGGCTGGCGGGAATGTCGTCGAGCGAAATCATCAAGGAAATGCAGGAAATGCGCCGCGAGAATCCGCCCGAGATGATGGACGTTCACGCGCGCAGCTATACCGATGCGCAGATCAAGCTGATCGCCGATTATTTTGCCAAACTGGCCCGCTGAGGAGAAACGAGATGATCAAACGTCGTGATTTCATCAAGCTCTTGAGCGGTGCGGGGGTCGGTATGACGGCGGCGGGCTGGAGCGGCATCGCGCTGGCGGACAAGAGACGCACCTCCTCCACGACACCGTTGGTGCCCACCAACATCGGCATCAAGGGCAAGGTGGTCGTGATCGGCGGTGGCATGGGCGGCGCCACGGTTGCCAAGTACCTGCGCATGTGGGGCGGCACCGGCATAGATGTCACGCTGGTCGAGCGCGAGGCGGTCTATACGTCCAACATCATGAGCAACCTGGTACTCAACGGCCAGCGCACGATACAGTCGTTGCAATACGGCTACGGCAACCTGGCCAACAAGTATGGCGTAAAGATGGTTCAGGGCAACGTGCTCGCCATCGATCCGGTCGGCCGGAAAGTGACGCTCGCCAGCGGCGCGACGTTGACCTATGACCGGCTGGTGCTGGCGCCCGGCATCGATTTCGACACGGTGCCCGGCCTGGAAACGCCGGAGGCGCAAGCCAAGGTGCCGCACGCATGGAAGGCCGGTGGGCAAACGACCGCGCTGCGAAACATGATCACGGCCATGCCGAACAATGGCGTGTTCGTCATGACCATTCCGGCGGCGCCGTATCGCTGCCCGCCCGGCCCCTACGAGCGCGCCTGCGTGGTGGCGGACTGGCTGAGACGCAACAAGACCGGCACGCGCGTCATCGTCCTGGATGCCAATCCCAAGATCATGGCGGAGCCCAATGCGTTCCTGGAAGGCTTCGCGCTCCACGGCATCCAGTACTACCCCAACGCAGTCATCGACCACGTTGATGCCAATGCGATGGCCTTGTACACCAGCTTGCAGTCGCAACCGATCTACGCCAACGTGATCAACGTGATTCCGCCGCATCGGGCCGGCGCGTTGATCACCGACAACGGACTGGCGGATGTCAACGGACGCTGGGCCAGCGTGAACGTCCTCACCTACGAGGCCAACCACGCCGCCGGCATCCATGTCATCGGCGACGCATCGGCGACCACCCAGCCGAAGGCAGGCCACATCGCCAATCAGGAAGCCAAGGTCTGCGCCGACGCCATGGTGCGTGCCTTCGCCGGCAAGAATCCCGATCCGTCACCGGTGACCAACTCGTCGTGCTACTCGCCGATCACGGCCGACACGGCCTCCTGGCTGACGGCGGTGTTCGGCTTCGATGCCGCAACGGGCACCATGAAGGTCGTGGGCGGTGCGGCGACCGAAGCCGCCAGCCGTTCGAAGGACAACTACGAAGAGATGGTGAAGTGGTTCAACACGCTGATGTCTGACAGCTTCGCCTGACGAGCAGCACCCGGGGCGTCTTTCCCCTCCCTTGGGCGCCCCGGTTTTTTGGATCAGCGCGGTGGCGGTGCGTGCTCGATGCCGAGCAGTTGCGTTCCAGCGCCAAGACCGCGTTTGCCGAACCACTGTGCGTTCATCTCGAGGGCGTAGCGCGCAGGCTTGGCCGCGCAATGATTGTCCTCGGTCCGCGGCTGCATTTCCTCGACATTGACGATGCGGCCCTGCCCGTCGAGAAATGCCACGGCCAGCGGCAGCAGCGTGTTCTTCATCCACATGCAGTGGCGGGCATCGGCATCGAAGACGAACAGCATGCCGCGATGCGCCGGCATGGACTGGCGCATCATCAGGCCGCGCATGCGCGTTTCCTGGGTGTTCACAACTTCCGCTTCGATGCGGTGCATGCCGGCGGTCAGTTCGATGACCGGCAATTCCGGCGCGGCGAAAGTCAGCGATGGCAGGACGCCGATCAAGGCGGCCACGGCAGTCTGGAAGCGCATGTCCGGCTCCGTCCGATTACAGGAAGCGATCCAGCAGCCTGCGGCTCGACCGGTCGAGCGCCGCCAGATCGCGGATCAGGAAATGAATGCCGTTGCTGTCGGCGATGAGCAGGGAGGTCCGGCCCAGGCGACGGATGTCCTCCTCGCCCTTGAGTACCATCGAAGTCTCGCCGCGATCCGTTTCGAGCTGCCACGTGCTCGGCGTCGCGAAGCTGGAAACGCCGACGATGCGCCGGATCTCGGGCATGAACTCGCGGTTGACCAACTCGTCCTCGATCAGCGCACGAACATCGTCGGCCAAATCGCCGAGGCGATCGATCCAGGCCAGTTCGCGGCCGTCCGCGCCGACGATGGCGATGCGCTCGCCCGGCGCCGACAGCGGGAAAGCCCGCACCGGCACGACCGCTGCCTCGGTCCGGCCATCGCAATCGATGAAAACCAGCCGGCCGAAGGCATTGCGCGACAGCTTGAAGTCAGGCGGCGGCATGCAGCTTCCCTTCCGCGCGCTGGCCGCGAATCTCCATCTCCGTATCCACGTTGCGCGCCTGCGCCTGATACAGCCGGTAGTAGTGGCCTTCGTGCGCCATCAACTGCTCGTGGTCGCCGGTCTCGACGACGACGCCGCGATCCATCACCACCAGCCGGTCGGCCTTGCGCAGCGTGGACAGCCGGTGGGCGATGGCGATGGTGGTGCGGCCGCGCACCAGATTGTCGAGCGCCTTCTGGATTTCCTTTTCCGTTTCGGTATCGACGGACGAGGTGGCTTCGTCGAGGATGAGGATCTTCGGATCGATCAACAGCGCGCGGGCGATGGAAATGCGCTGGCGCTCGCCGCCGGACAAGCCTTGCCCGCGCTCGCCGACCAGCGAGTCGTAGCCGTGTGGCAGGCGCAGGATGAATTCGTGCGCGTGCGCGGCACGGGCGGCGGCGACGATTTCGTCGCGCGTCGCCTCGGGCTTGCCGTAGGCGACGTTCTCGGCGATGGTGCCGAAGAACAGGAAGGGCTCCTGCAGGACGAGGCCGATGTGGCGGCGATACTCCGCCACGGGCAGCGAGCGGATGTCGACACCGTCGAGGCGGATCGAGCCTTCGCTGACATCGTAGAAACGACAGATCAGGTTGACCATGGTGCTCTTGCCCGAGCCGCTGTGGCCGACCAGGCCGATCATCTCGCCCGGCGCGATGTCGATGTCCACGCCGCGGATGACGGCGCGATTGCCGTAGCGGAAACCGGCGTCGCGCACCTCGATGCGACCGTCGACCTGGTCGAGATGGACGGGACTGGCCGGTTCCGGCACGCTCGAGACGTGGTCGAGAATGTCGAAGATGCGCTTGGCGCCGGCGGCCGCC
Organism: Rhodocyclaceae bacterium; assembly: GCA_016704145.1. Classification (GTDB taxonomy): domain Bacteria; phylum Pseudomonadota; class Gammaproteobacteria; order Burkholderiales; family Rhodocyclaceae; genus Fen-999. Next base: position 316,540 of record JADJAS010000007.1, read on the forward strand.
TTCTGGGTCACCGAAACGATGCGGCTCATGGACTCCAGCCGCGTGTAGAAGCGGCTGATGTAGGCGATGAAGGCGGTAAGCACGCCGACGGTGATCTGGTCGTGCGCCACCTGCCAGATGCCGAAGGCCCAAACCACCAGCAGGCCGACTTCGGTGAGCAGCGACACCGTCGGCGAGAACAGCGACCAGGTCTTGTTCAGGCGGTCGTTGATGGCCAGGTTGTGGCGGTTCGCCTCGTGGAAGCGCTCCGCCTCGCGCCGCTCCTGAGCGAAGGCCTTGACGACGCGGATGCCGGGAATGACGTCGGCCAGCACGTTGGTCACCTCGGCCCAGACCCGATCGACTTTTTCGAAGCCCGTGCGCAGCTTGAAGCGCACCACGTGGATCAGCCAGACGATCAACGGCAACGGCAGCAGCGTCACCAGCGCCAGCCAGGGATTGATCGAGAACAGGATCACCGCCGTCATGGCGATCATCAGCACGTCGGTGGCGAAGTCGAGCAGGTGCAGCGACAGGAAGACGTTGATACGGTCGGTTTCCGAGCCGATGCGAGCCATCAGGTCGCCGGTGCGCTTGCCGCCGAAGTATTCGAGCGAGAGATTGAGCAGGTGCTCGAAGGTCGCCGTGCGCAGGTCGCGGCCGATGCGCTCCGAGACCAACGAGAGGATGTAGGTCTTGATCCAGCCCAGCACCCAGGCCAGCACGGCGGCGCCGAACAGGCCGCCCAGATAGAGCGAGGCCAGTCCCCAGTCGATCGGCTTGCCGTTTTGGTACGGGATCAGGATGTTGTCCATCAGCGGCATGGTGAGATACGGCGGCACCAGCGTGGCCGCCGTGGCGGCCAGCATCAGGAGAAAGGCCGTCAATAGCGGCCACCGGTAGGGCTTGGCGAAACGCCACAGGCGGAACAGCGTCCAGGTCGAGGGCGGCGTGTGGATTTCGCGCGCGCAGATCGGGCACTCTTCCTGCCCCGGCTCCAGGGGCGCCTTGCACTGCGGGCACAAGGATTCGATCGCGCGCTCCACCGGCCGGCCGGTGCCGACGCTCTCGATCCGGCGCGCGAACTGTTCGGCGAGTCGATGCACGGCGATATCCTGCGCCAGCGTGTAGCGCCAGCAGGCGAGACGCCGCTCGCCGTCGCGCAATTCGAGAGTGCCGACGCCGCCATGATCGGAACTCAGAAGCACCAGACCGGGTCGGAAATCCCATGTCCGCCATTCGCCCTCGGCTCCGGCACCCGCGCCGCGCGAAGCGATCCGGCGATCCGTGACCACGATCAGGCCCTGGGCGAAACGCAGCCGGTCATCGAGGTCTACGGCGAGCCAGGCGACCGGCTGCTCGCCCGGCGCCTGAAAGTCAGCCATGGCGACACGCCACGACTCGGGCACCGTCGCCGGCGCGAGGCCCTCGGCAAGGGTTGGCCCGGATGAATCCTGTCCTGTCATGGCCGCAGTATACCGGCGGGTACGACCCGGCCGGCCGGCGCTCCGGTAAACTATTTCGCGCGGCTGGCGCTTCACTCACGACGAGCACATGAACAAGATGGAAATTCTCCGCATCATCCCGCTACGCGGGCCCAACATCTGGACCTACCGGCCGGCGCTGGAAGCCTGGGTCGACATCGGCGATCTCGAAGACTCCCCGTCCAACACTTTGCCGGGTTTCGTCGACCGCCTGATGGCGTGGCTGCCCTCGCTGATCGAGCACAAGTGCAGCGTCGGTGAGCGCGGCGGCTTTGTGCAACGCCTGCGCGAAGGCACCTGGGCGGCGCATATCCTCGAACATGTCACGCTCGAGTTGCAGAATCTGATCGGCCAGCGCACCAGCTTCGGCAAGGCGCGCAGTACCTCGACGCGCAGCGTCTACAAGGTGGTGGTGCGTTCGCGCGAGGAAAACGTGACGCGCGCCTGCCTGGAAGCGGCGCGCCAGCTCATCCTGGCGGCGATCGACGATCGGCCCTTCGATGTCGAGGCAACCCTGGGCGAGCTGCGCACCGTCGCCGACCGGCATTGCCTCGGCCCGAGCACGGCCTCGATCGTCGACGCCGCCACCGAGCGCGGCATTCCGTCGATCCGGCTCACCGACGGCAATCTGGTACAGCTGGGTTATGGCGCCGATAGCCGGCGCATCTGGACCGCCGAAACCGACAGTACCAGCGCCATCGGCGAGAGCATCGCCAGCGACAAGGACTTGACCAAGCGTCTGCTCGCCGCCTGCGGCGTACCGATTCCGGAAGGCCGCGAGGTCGATAGTGCCGAGGACGCCTGGGATGCCGCCGAGGAAATCGGGCTGCCGGTAGTGGTCAAGCCGACCGACGCCAACCATGGCCGCGGCGTATTCACCGATCTCAACACCCGGGCCGAAGTCGAAACTGCCCATGCCGCCGCGCTCAAGGAAGGCAGCGGCGTGATGGTCGAGCGCTTCGTTCGCGGCAACGCCCACCGGCTGCTGGTGGTCGGCAGCCGCGTGGTGGCGGCGATACGCGGCAAGACGCAGACGGTCGTCGGCGACGGCCGCACCACCATCGCCAAATTGATCGAGCAGCAGATCAACAGCGATCCACGCTGCGGTGTCGAGGAGGAGTTCCCACTGGAGCCGCTGATCCTCGCCGAGGAGCCGATCGCGCTGCTGGAGTTGGCGCGCCAGGGCCACGGCCCGGATTCGGTGCCGGCCGCTGGCGAGGAAGTGCTGGTCAAGCGCCAGGGCGACCTGGCCTACGACGAAACCGACGAGGTTCATCCCGAAGTCGCCCGCGCCGCTACCCTGGCGGCCCGCGTGGTCGGCCTCGATATCGCCGGCATCGATCTGGTGGCGGAGGATATCGGCCGTCCGCTGGCTGATCAGCAAGGCGCCATCGTCGAGGTGAATGCCGGGCCCGGGCTGCTCATGCACCTCAAGCCGGCCGAGGGCAAGCCACGTCCGGTCGGCGCCGCCATCGTTCGCCACCTGTTCCCGGCGGGCGAGAACGGCCGCATTCCGATCGTCGGCATCACCGGCTGCCATGGCGCCACCGCGGTGGCGCGCCTGTTGGCCGAGTTGGTCGCCATGAGCGGCAAGCAGGCCGGCGTGGCCTGCGGCGATGGCAGCTTCGTCGGCCACCGCCGGGTCGACAAGTCGGACGGCGCCCACTGGCATGCCGGCCGCCGCTTGCTGATGAACCGCGCCGTCGAAACCGCCATCCTGGAGACCGGTCCGCGCAGCATCGTCGCCGAGGGACTGGCCTACGATCGCTGCACCGTCGCGGTGGTAACCGACATCGATCCGGCGGCGCAAGTGCCCGATCACTACATCGAAACCCCGGCGCACATGGCGACGGTGCTGCGCACCCCTGTCGATGTGGTCGGCGAAGACGGCGCGGCGGTGCTCAATGCCGCCGACCCCCGCGTGGTCGAACTGGCGGTCCATTGCGACGGCGAGGTGATCCTCTACGCCGAAGACGCGACTCTGCCGAGCATCATCGACCATCGGGCCGCGGGCAAGAAGGCCGTCTTCTTCCGCGGCGAAGGACTGGTGCTGGCCATCGGCGAGCAAGAGATTCCCTTGCCGTCGCCGACGACGCTGCGAGCGTCGCACGGTGACGTTTGGCCGCGCGCCGCCATTCTCGCGGCCGCCAGTGCCGCCTGGGCGCTGGGCATCGCGCCCGACCTGATCCGCGCCGGCATCGAAACCAGCGCCGCACCCCGCACGGTCGCGGCTACCCAGACCTGACCGGAACCGCCGACATGGAAGTATCAAGAATTCGGGCCCTGCGCGGCCCCAACTTGTGGAGCCGGCACACCACCATCGAGGCCATCGTCTCCTGCCATCAAGGCGAGCGGCGCATCGGCGATCTGCCGGGTTTTGAGGATCGGTTGCGCGCGCGTTTTCCCGAAATCGGCTTTCTCGCACCCACCAGCCATGCCGAGGACTTGGCGATGGCGCACGCGCTCGAGTTCGCGGCCCTCGGTCTTCAGGCCCAGGCCGGCTGCCCGGTCACGTTCGGCCGTACCACGGCCACGGTCGAGCCCGGCACCTACCAGGTGGTCGTCGAATACAGCGAGGAGGCCGTCGGCCGCCTGGCGTTCGGGCTCGCCGAGGAACTCTGCCGCGCCGCGCTGGACGATCTTCCCTTCGATGCCGCGGCGGCCATCGATCGTTTGCGGGAACTCGACGAGGACGAACGTCTCGGCCCCAGCACCGGCGCGATTGTCCAGGCGGCCGTGGCACGTGGCATTCCCTATCGCCGGTTGACGTCCGGCAGCCTGGTTCAGTTTGGTTGGGGCAGCAAGCAGCGGCGCATCCAGGCCGCCGAGACGGACCGCAGCAGCGCCATCGCCGAAGCCATCGCCCAAGACAAGGAACTGACAAAGACGCTGCTGTGCGCCGGGGGCGTCGCCGTGCCGCGTGGCCGCCCGGTCACCGATGCCCAGGATGCCTGGCGCGCGGCTCGGGAGATCGGCGGACCCGTGGTGGTCAAGCCGCAGGACGGCAACCAGGGCAAGGGCGTCGCCGTCAACCTGGAAACCCGCGAGCAGATTGTCGCGGCGTACACCGTGGCCGCCGAATACGGATCGTCGGTGCTGGTCGAACGCTATCTGCCCGGCCAGGATTACCGGATGCTGGTCGTGGGTAACCGGCTGATCGCCGCCGCGCGGCGCGACCCACCGCAGGTGTTCGGCGACGGCACGCACACCGTGCGCCAGCTGGTAGACCACGTCAATGCCGACCCGCGCCGGGGCACGGGTCACGCCACTTCGCTCACCCGGATCCGCTTCGACGAGATCGCGCTGGCGACACTCGCCAAGCAGGGTTTCGCCGCCGACTCGGTGCCTCCGCGCGGCGCGCGGGTGGTACTGCGCAACAACGCCAACCTTTCCACCGGCGGTACCGCGACCGACGTCACCGACGACGTGCATCCCGATCTGGCCGCCGCCGCGGTCGCCGCGGCGCAGATGGTGGGACTCGACATCTGCGGCATCGACGTCGTCTGCGACAGCGTGCTGATGCCACTAGAGGAGCAAGGCGGGGGCATCGTCGAGGTCAATGCCGCGCCCGGCCTGCGCATGCATCTCAGTCCCTCGTACGGCAAGGGCCGCGCCGTCGGTGAAGCCATCGTGGCGATGATGTTCGAGCCCGGCGACAACGCGCGCATCCCGATCGTGGCGGTCGCGGGAACCAACGGCAAGACCACCACAGCGCGACTGATCGCCAATATCCTGACCCAACGGGGCCTGCGTGTCGGCATGACCAGCACCGACGGCGTCTACATCCAAGGGCAGCGCATCGACACTGGCGACTGTAGCGGCCCGAAAAGCGCACGCAACGTCTTGTCCCATCCGGACGTCGACGCGGCAGTGCTGGAAACGGCGCGCGGCGGTGTCCTGCGCGAGGGTCTGGCCTTCGACCGCTGCGACGTGGCGGTCGTCACCAACATCGGCAAGGGCGATCATCTGGGCCTGAGCTACATCAACACGGTCGAGGACCTCGCGGTGGTGAAACGGGTCATCGTGGAAAATGTCGCGCCCGCTGGCGCCGCCGTTCTCAACGCCGCCGATCCGAATGTCGCGCGCATGGCCGATGCCTGCCCAGGCGCCGTGATCTTTTTCGCCAACGACCGCCACCAGCCGATCATTGCCGCTCAGCGCGCCCAGGGCAAGCGCGTGGTCTATCGCGACGGCGACGCCATTGTCGCCGCCGAAGGCATGCTCGAGCACCGCATTGCGCTCGCCAACATCCCCATCACACGCAACGGCGGCATCGGTTTTCAGGTGGAAAACGCCATGGCGGCGGTCGCGGCCGCCTGGGCGCTCGGCTTCGACTGGCCGACCATCCATGCCGGGCTGGCCAGTTTCGTCAACGATGCACGGTCCGCGCCTGGCCGCTTCAACCTGTTCGATTACCGTGGCGCCACCCTGATCGCCGATTATGGCCACAACCCGGATGCGATCCAGGCACTGGCGCGAGCCGTGGAGAGCATGCCGGCACGGCGCCGGATCGTCGTCATCAGCGGCGCCGGCGACCGCCGCGACGAGGACATCCGCGAGCAGACCGCAATCCTCGGCAATGTTTTCGACGAGGTGGTGCTTTACCAGGACGCCTGCCAACGTGGGCGGGCCGACGGCGAGGTCATCGCCCTGCTGCGTCAAGGCCTTGCCCAGGCCACGCGCGCCAAGGCCGTCGTGGAAATCAACGGCGAGTTTCTCGCCATCGACACCGCGCTCGATAAACTCGGCGAGGGCGATCTGTGCCTGATTCTCATCGATCAAGTCGAGGAGGCGCTGGCACACATCGGCGCGAAAGTCAGCCGCGGCTGAACGCCGGCCCGGCAAACCCGCCGCGACACCCAGGAGAGGTCAGCAACCGTCGCCGAACGCATTGCAGAAACGGAAACTTTCCGGGTACGGGAAGAAGTCGCGTACTTCGCCGCGCCTGATCGACTGCTGCGCCTCCTGCCAGAACGACACATCGAGCAAATCGGCGTGATGCTTCATGAAGGACTGCCGAATCTTCGGCGAGGTCAACAAGAAGCTGGCGAACTCCTCGGGGAACACGTCGTTGCGACCCACCGAGTACCACGGCTCGCCGGACATTTCCATTTCCAGATTGGGCGCCGGCGGTATCCGCCGGAAGTTGCAGTCGGTCATGTGCTCGATCTCGTCATAATCGTAGAACACCACCCGACCGAAACGGGCCACGCCGAAATTCTTCCAGAGCATGTCGCCGGGGAAAATATTGGCGATCGCCAGCTCGCGGATGGCATTGCCGTACTCGAGCACGACCTGGTCCATGAGGTCGTCGCGCCCTTCCTTGCCAACGCGGTCCAGGTAAAGATTGAGCGGCTCCATGCGCCTCTCGATATAGAGATGCTTGATGACCAGATCCTCGCCGTCTTCTTCCAACTGCGACGGCACCTGCTGATGGAGTTCCGCGAGCAGCGCCGCCGAGAACCGCGCCTTGGGCAGGGCTGCATAGGAGAACTCAAGGGTATCGGCCATCCGCCCGACGCGGTCGACCTGGCGGACCAGTAGATACTTGCGCTTCACGGTTGCGTGGTCGACTTCCTTGCTGGCGCCAAAGACATCCTTGATCACCTTGAACACATAGGGATAGGACGGCAGGGTAAACACCATCATCACCATGCCGCGGATACCGGGCGCGACGACAAACTCGTCGCACGAATGATGAAGGTGATGAAAGAGATCGCGAAAGAACATGGTCTTGCCCTGCTTGCCCAGGCCAAGCATGGTGTAAAGCTCGGAACGGGGCTTGCCCGGCATCAGCGAACTCAGGAACTGCACGTAGGCGGACGGCACCGGCATGTCGACCATGAAGTAGGCGCGCGACAGCGAGAACAGCGAGGCAATGCGCCAGACATCGAGCAGGATGGTATCGAGATACAGCTTGCCTTCGTCCGTGTGCAGCACCGGCACGGTGAAAGGGTACTCATCGGTGCCATTGACGATCTTGCCAATGACATAGGCTCCCTTGTTCCGGTAGAAGGCTGAATTGAGAATCTGCATCTGCAGGTTGGCCTGAATCGTGGGCCACGCGCCATCCGGCGCGATTTGCATCCTGGCCATCCTGAAAATGAACGAGACGTCGCGGTCGATATCCTCGAATGGCCTTGCCCAACCAAAATCGAGAAACACCTGCCGCACGGACGCATGAAAACCGGTGGTGTTCGGGTAGTAGCAGCGATAGGTCGGCGGATCCGACTCGATGAACTCGGTGGAGATGGCGGGGCGAAAAAAGATGAAGTCGTTGTGAAAGTAGGTCCGGTGCTGCACCCGGCAGAACACCGAGTTGAAGAACGTTTCCGCCAGTTCGGGCTGCTTGTGGTCGATCAGGAGCCTGATGTAGAGCAGCTTGGCTCGCTGCCAGACCTCGTCGCCAAGTTGGTCGGCGCGATACGTCCCATGCAGGGTCGCGAGCGTTTCCTTGACGCGGTCGTCGTAGAACTGGATGCGGTCGCGCACGGCCTGTTGGCCACCGGCCCAGTCTGCCTCTTCGAAGCGCCGCTTGGCGCTCGCGGAGCACTCGCGGAACAAGCGATAGTGCTTGTTGAACCCGTCGATGATCGCCTGGGCGATCTGGTGAGAAAGCTTGTCTTGCAGGGCGGAATCCTTCATTTCGAGAAAGTCAGCGCTGGCGGGACGGCGAATTCTAGCAGTGCCCCTTCCCCGACTTCCTCGTGACGACTCGATGTATGAGACCACCATTCCGATTAGAATTGATCAGGACATTTGCGATATTTATCGCATGATGAGTACCCGGACGAACTGCACGATCAACGACAACGAGAGTGGACCGCACATGAGCACTGCAAAATCAAAGATCATCTATACCCTGACCGACGAAGCGCCCTTGCTGGCCACCTGCGCTTTCCTGCCCGTGCTCCGCGCCTTCACGGCGCCCGCCGGCATCGAAATTGAAACGGCGGACATCTCCGTTTCCGCCCGCGTGCTCGCCGAATTTCCCGACTACCTGACCGATGAACAGAAAGTACCGGATGTGCTGAGCGACCTCGGCCGCCGCACCCTATTGCCGGAAACCAACATCATCAAACTGCCCAACATCAGCGCCTCGGTGGCGCAACTGATCGCCTGTGTGCGCGAGTTGCAGTCGTGGGGGTACAAGATTCCCGACTATCCGGAAGACCCGAAGACCGAGGAGGAAAACGCGATCAAGGCCCGCTACGCCCGGTGTATCGGCAGCGCCGTCAACCCCGTGCTCCGCGAGGGCAACTCCGACCGCCGCGCCCCCAGGGCCGTCAAGGAATACGCGCGCAAGAACCCGCACTCGATGGGCGAATGGAAGCAGTGGTCGAGAACCCATGTCTCCCACATGCATGAAGGCGACTTCTATCACGGCGAGAAGTCGATGACGCTCGACAAGGCACGCGATGTCAAGATGGAGTTGATCACCCGCGGCGGCAATACCATCGTCCTGAAGCCAAAGGTCGCGCTTCAGGACGGCGAGATCATCGACAGCATGTTCATGAGCAAGAGCGCGCTGTGCGAGTTCTACGAGCGCGAGATCGAAGACTGCCGTCAGGCAGGCATCCTTTTCTCGCTGCACGTCAAGGCGACCATGATGAAGGTCTCGCACCCCATCGTCTTCGGCCACTGCATCAAGGTCTTCTACAAGGAAGCCTTCGAGAAGCACGGCGAGTTGTTCCAGGAACTCGGCATCAACGTCAATAACGGCATATCGGTGCTTTACGAGAAGATCAAGAGCCTGCCCGAATCGAAGCGCGACGAGATCATCCGCGACCTGCATTCGTGTCAGGAGCATCGGCCAGCCTTGGCCATGGTGGACTCGGCCAAGGGCATCACCAACTTTCATTCTCCGAACGATGTCATCGTCGACGCCTCGATGCCGGCCATGATCCGCGGTGGCGGCAAGATGTGGGGCGCCGACGGCAAGCCTTACGACTGCAAGGCCGTGATGCCCGAATCGACTTTCGCCCGCATCTACCAGGAGATGATCAACTTCTGCAAGTGGCACGGCAACTTCGATCCGAAGACGATGGGCACGGTGCCGAATGTCGGCCTCATGGCGCAGCAGGCCGAGGAATACGGCTCGCACGACAAGACCTTCGAAGTCCCCGAGGACGGCGTCGCCAACATCACCGACATCGCCACCGGCGAAGTGCTGCTGTCGCAGAACGTCGAGCAAGGCGACATCTGGCGCATGTGCCAGGTCAAGGATGCGCCGATTCGCGACTGGGTCAAGTTGGCCGTCACCCGCGCCCGCCAGTCGAACACGCCGGTGGTGTTCTGGCTCGATCCCTACCGCCCGCACGAAGCCGAGCTGATCAAGAAGGTGGACCGATACCTGGAGGAGCACGACACCACCGGGCTCAGCATCCAGCATCTGTCGCAGGTACGGGCCATGCGCTTCACGCTGGAGCGCGTCTACCGCGGACTCGATACCATCTCCGCGACCGGCAACATCCTGCGCGACTATCTGACCGACCTGTTCCCGATCATGGAACTGGGCACCTCGGCCAAGATGCTTTCCATCGTCCCGCTCATGAACGGTGGCGGCATGTACGAAACCGGCGCCGGCGGCTCGGCGCCCAAGCACGTGCAGCAACTGGTGGAGGAGAACCACCTGCGCTGGGATTCGCTCGGCGAGTTCCTCGCCTTGGCGGTTTCCCTCGAGGACCTTGGCCTCAAGGAGAGCAACAAACGCGCCCTGCTGCTCGCCAGGACCCTCGATGCCGCCACCGGAAAGCTCCTCGACAACCGCAAGTCGCCGTCGCCCAAGACCGGCGAGCTCGACAACCGCGGCAGCCAGTTCTATCTGGCCATGTACTGGGCTCAGGAACTGGCAGCGCAGACCGAGGATGCCGAACTTGCCGCCACGTTCGCGACGCTGGCGAAGGCACTGACCGAAAACGAACAAAAAATCGTCGCCGAGTTCAAGGCAGTTCAGGGGCAGCGTGTGGACATCGGCGGCTATTACAAGGCCGACCCAGCCAAGACCAAGGCCATACTGCGCCCGAGCCCGACCTTCAACGCCGTACTGGCCGCCGCACGCGGCTAAGCCGTCCCGTTCCTCCGAACAGCAGGCGGCGATGGCCTCGCCACCTGTTTATTTTGCATACGTCCGGCATTGTCGGATAATTAATCGTCCGCCGGAGCGTGGCAGTGCGCTGCCCTTTACCGGAGATACAACGTGACCACCAAGAAACAAGAGGAGGAAGCATGAGCGGTTCCCTGATCAAGATTCCCGCGCAAGGCCAGAAGATCGTCCCCGGCAAGCCGGTTCCAGACAATCCCATTATCCCCTTCATCGAAGGGGATGGCATCGGCGTGGACATCACCCCGGTAATGCAGAAAGTGGTCGATGCGGCGGTAGCGAAAGCCTACGGCGGCAAGAAGAGCATTGTCTGGATGGAGGTGTTCGCCGGCGAGAAGTCCACCCGGCTTTATGGTCCTGACGTCTGGCTGCCCGAGGAAACGCTGGCGCTGCTGAAGGAATACTCGGTTTCGATCAAGGGACCGATGACCACTCCGGTTGGCGGGGGCATCCGTTCGCTCAACGTCGCCCTGCGCCAGGAACTCGATCTCTATCAGTGCGTGCGGCCGGTACGCTACTTCAAGGGCGTGCCATCTCCCCTGAAAGATCCGGCGAAGACCGACATGGTGATCTATCGCGAGAATACCGAGGACATCTATGCCGGCATCGAGTGGGCCGCCGAGACCGACAGCGCTCGCAAGATCATCAAGTTCCTGCAGGATGAGATGGGCGTCAAAAAGATCCGCTTCCCGGCCACGTCCGGCATTGGCATCAAGCCGGTATCGCGCGAAGGCACCGAGCGGCTGGTTCGCGCGGCGATCAAGTATGCCATCGCCAACGACCGCAAGAGCGTCACCCTCGTGCACAAAGGCAACATCATGAAGTTTACCGAGGGGGCTTTCCGCGACTGGGGCTACGCGCTGGCGCAGCGCGAGTTCGGCGCGCAGCCGATCGATGGCGGACCATGGTGCTCGTTCAAGAACCCCAACACGGGTCGCGAGATCATCGTCAAGGATGCCATCGCCGACGCGTTCCTTCAACAGATCCTGTTGCGACCGGCCGAGTACGACGTGATCGCCACGCTGAATCTCAACGGCGACTACATTTCCGACGCCCTCGCGGCACAGGTCGGCGGCATCGGCATCGCGCCCGGCGCGAATATCTCGGATCACTACGCATGCTTCGAGGCTACCCACGGCACGGCGCCCAAGTACGCCGGCAAGGATTACGTAAATCCGGGCTCGTTGATCCTTTCCGCGGAAATGATGCTGCGGCACATGGGCTGGCGGGAGGCGGCGGATTTGATCATCAAATCGATGGAAGCCGCCATCGGCGACAAGGTGGTGACCTATGACTTCGCCCGATTGATGGAAGGCGCCACCGAAGTGAAGTGCTCCGCGTTCGGCCAGGCGATGATCGACCGGATGTAGCCCTCAGACCTTCGACACAAAAAAAGGCCTGCCGGTGCCCGGCAGGCCTTTTGCATTCTAAAAGTCCCTCAGGCCTTCTGAATGTTCGACGCCTGCTTGCCCTTCGGGCCCTGCACGACATCGAAGGAAACTTTTTCGCCTTCCTTCAGGGTCTTGAAACCAGCCATGCTGATCGCGGAGAAATGGGCGAACAGATCTTCGCTGCCATCGTCCGGAGTAATGAAGCCGTAACCCTTGGAATCATTGAACCACTTGACGGTACCAGTTGCCATAAACCTCTTCCCAATTAACGAAAAACACACCGGCGCGCGAACACGCCGGAACATGTTTGCGTTGCAAAGTCTCTACAGCCTAGGAAGCCAAGCGGTGAATCAGAGTACTGAAGGACAGCGGGGCGGTTCCCGAAACAGCGCAGCGGTGAGGCTCGAACCAAACACGCTTCGCCTTTTACGCATTTCCAAACGGAGCGTCAAGAAAATTCTTTGTTGCACAACAACATGACTCGATGCAAGGATACGGTTACGTCCGCTTTCGCGCGAGGAAAATACGCCGCGATAACGCCGCTATTCCCCTCTTGCCATCTCTGTTGAAGGCATTGGAATAAGCATTAGAATGAAATGATGTCCCCTCGAAAGCCGCAACGGGAGGGCGGTGTTGTTCTGGAACCACAAAAGGTCAGAATCAAGCCGCCGCCACTTTACAAGGTCATGCTGTTGAACGACGATTTCACACCGATGGATTTCGTGGTCGTCGTACTGGAGAACTTTTTTGCCATGAGCCGAGAGCAGGCGACTGTCGTCATGTTGAGAGTACATCGTGAGGGCAAGGGTGTTTGCGGAATTTTTCCGCGCGATGTTGCGGCCACCAAGGTCGAACAGGTCACCGCATTCGCTCGCCGACACCAGCATCCATTGGCCTGCGTGATGGAGGAGAACTGAATGATTGCTCAGGAACTCGAAGTCAGCCTCCACATGGCGTTCGTCGAGGCAAGACAGAAGCGCCACGAATTCATCACGGTCGAACATCTGCTGCTGGCCTTGCTGGACAATCCGGTCGCCGCCGAGGTGCTGCGCGCCTGCGCGGCGGATATCGAGGCACTGCGCAGGGAGTTGAGCGCGTTCGTCGATCAACATACGCCAACGGTCGGCGGCACCGCCGAGATTGATACGCAGCCGACGCTCGGTTTCCAGCGGGTCATCCAGCGCGCCATCCTGCACGTGCAGTCGTCGGGCAAGAAGGAAGTCACAGGGGCCAACGTTCTGGTCGCCATGTTCGGCGAAAAGGATTCGCATGCGGTCTTCTTTCTGCAAAAACAGAACGTCTCGCGCCTGGATGTCGTCAACTTCATCTCGCATGGCATCACCAAGGGCCTGCAACCCGGCTCGAAGGGCGAGGAGGCAACCGAACAGGAGCCGGAAAGCCCGGCTCAATCCGGAGCACTGGAGAGCTTTGCCCAGAATCTCAACCAGTCGGCACTGGTCGGCAAGATCGACCCGCTGGTCGGCCGGGAACGGGAACTCGAGCGGGTCATCCAGACGCTTTGCCGCAGGCGCAAGAACAATCCGCTGCTGGTCGGGGAAGCAGGCGTCGGCAAGACAGCAATTGCCGAGGGACTGGCGCAGCGCATCGTCGAGGGCCGCGTGCCGGAGATCCTGGCCAGTGCGACCGTCTATGCGCTCGACATGGGCGCCCTGCTGGCCGGCACCAAGTATCGCGGTGATTTCGAGCAGCGCCTCAAGGGCGTCCTCAAGCAGCTGGCCGACAACCCGGACGCCATCCTGTTCATCGACGAGATCCACACGCTGATCGGTGCCGGCGCCGCCTCGGGCGGCACGCTGGATGCCTCCAACCTGCTCAAGCCAGCATTGTCGTCGGGCGCACTGAAGTGCATCGGCGCCACCACCTACAACGAGTTTCGCGGCGTCTTCGAGAAGGACCACGCCTTGTCGCGGCGTTTCCAGAAAATCGACGTCAATGAACCGAGCGTGGTCGAGACGGTGTCGATCCTGCGCGGCCTGAAGTCGCGCTTCGAGGAACATCACGGCGTCAAGTATTCCGCGGCCGCCATCACCAACGCCGCCGAACTGTCGGCCAAGTACATCACCGACCGCCACCTGCCCGACAAGGCCATCGACGTCATCGACGAGGCCGGCGCCGCCCAGCGCATCCTGCCCAAGTCGAAGCAAAAGAAGGTTATCGGCAAGCAGGAGATCGAGGAGATCGTCGCCAAGATCGCGCGCATCCCGCCGCAGCACGTGTCCGCCGACGACCGCTCGGCGCTGAAGAATCTCGACCGCGACCTGAAGAGCGTCGTCTTCGGTCAGGATCCGGCCATCGAAGCACTGGCCCGCGCCATCAAGATGTCGCGCTCCGGCCTGGGCAACCCGCAGACGCCGATCGGCTGCTTCCTGTTCTCCGGCCCCACCGGTGTCGGCAAGACCGAAGTCGCCAGACAACTCGCCTACTGCATGGGCATCGAGCTGATCCGCTTCGACATGTCCGAGTACCAGGAACGCCACGCCGTGTCGCGCCTGATCGGTGCGCCGCCCGGCTATGTCGGTTTCGACCAGGGCGGCCAGCTCACCGAGGCCGTGACCAAGAAGCCGCATGCGGTGCTGCTGCTCGACGAGATCGAGAAGGCGCATTCGGACATCTACAACATCCTCCTGCAGGTGATGGATCACGGCACGCTGACCGACAACAATGGCCGCAAGGCCGATTTCCGCAACGTCGTCATCGTCATGACCACCAATGCCGGTGCCGAGGCGCTGCAGAAGGCGTCGATCGGCTTCACGACCAGCAAGGAAACCGGCGACGAGATGGCGGACATCAAGCGCACCTTCACGCCCGAGTTCCGCAACCGCCTCGACGCCATCATTTCCTTCAAGGCGCTCGACACCGAGGTCATCCTGCGCGTCGTGGACAAGTTCCTCATGCAACTCGAAGGCCAGTTGCACGAGAAAAAGGTCGAGGCGATCTTCACCGACGCCCTGCGCGCCTGGCTGGCCGAGCAGGGTTTCGATCCGCTGATGGGCGCGCGGCCGATGGCGAGGCTGATCCAGGATTCGATCCGCGCCGCGCTGGCCGACGAACTGTTGTTCGGCCGGCTGCAACACGGCGGCAAGGTCACCATCGACCTCGATGCCGACGAGAAGATCAAGCTGGTGTTCGAGGATACCGCCGCCGAGCCGGTGGCCGCTTCGTCCGCCTCAATCGGGTAGTTCGAACACCACCGGCAGATTCACCGCGAACGGCCGTCCCCGCAGCGTCGGCGGCAGGGGCGTCGCCGGCAGCGCGTGGCGCAGCATGTCCAGCGCCGCGTCGTCAAGCGCCGCTTGGCCGCTGGAGCGGACGAGCTGCGGTGCCTCGGCCACTCCGCCCGCCGCCACCGCGACGAGAACTTCCACCGTTCCCTGCCAGCCAGCTTCGATGGCCTCCCGCGGATAACGCTTGTAGCGCCGCGCCTCGCGCGCCAGCGCCAGGCGATAGGCGCGCACGCCGTCGGCGTCGAGGCCATCGCTTGGGGCCAGAGACGAAGCCATTGGCGCATCGGCACCCGCCGCCTCGGAACGCGGAGCAGCCGTGCCTGTCGAACTGTCCGTCGCGAGGTTCGCTGGAGGTGGAGTGTTCGCAACTTCCTTCAGCCGTGGCCGGGTGGGCGGCAAGGCAGGCTTCGTCTGCTGCTCGACCGTGGCGGGCGAGGAAATCCCTGTCGCGGCGGTCGGCGCGGCTGGTCCCGGCATCGCGCCCGGCCGCAACAGCGCCGTGAGCGGCGGCGCGACGATTGATGGCTGCCAGGCCCGCGTACCGGGCCAGAGCAATAGAGCGTGCACAAGGACTGAAACAGCCACGGCCCGGGCGATGCCGAAAGACGCATCGCCGGACGTGGTGAACATAGGCAAATGCATGGAGGTCTGCTAGATTGTCGCGATCGTTGGATTCTATGGCATGAGTGCATATCCGCTGATCCTCACGCTCGACCAGCACGGCACGCCTCACCGCTGGGTGAACTGGCAACACGCCTGCTTCTACTACGCCAAGGATCTGGTCGCCTGGGTCATCGGCGAAAACAGCTTCGTCTTCCACGGCGGCCTGAACCGTGTCACCGGCCTGCGGTCGGAAATCGCCACCAACAGCATCATCGCCATCAAGGGCAAGGCGCTGGCGGGAAGGTCGCTGCACAAGATTCCGCCTTTGTCGAACCGCGAGTTGTTCCACCGCGACCGCCACGTCTGCGCCTATTGCGGCGACGAGATACCCGGCCAACGCCTGACGCGCGACCATGTCGTGCCGGTCGTCCAGGGCGGCCGCGATACCTGGATGAATGTCGTCACGGCCTGCCGCGGCTGCAATCAGCAGAAGAGCGGCCGCACGCCCGAACAGGCCGGCATGGAACTCCTTTATGCGCCCTACGTACCCAACAAGGCCGAGTACCTGATCCTCTGCAACCGTCACATCCTCGTCGACCAGATGGACTTCCTCGCCCGCCATGTGCCCAGCGTCAGCCGCTGGAAGCCGGCGTGACGAAGCCGAAGCCGCTTACCGCCTACCGCAAGCACTGGGCGCATCGCTTCGGCACCGCGCCTTTCCTGCCGACGTCGCGCGCCGAGATGGAGGCGCTCGGCTGGGATTCCTGCGACGTGATCATCGTCACCGGCGACGCCTACATCGACCACCCGAGCTTCGGCATGGCGCTGATCGGCCGGCTGCTGGAGGCGCAGGGCTTCCGCGTCGGCATCATCGCCCAGCCGGACTGGCAGTCGGCAGAACCGTTCCGCGCGCTCGGCAAACCGAATCTTTACTTCGGCGTCACCGCCGGCAACATGGATTCGATGGTCAACCGCTACACGGCTGACCGCAAGATCCGCTCCGACGACGCCTATACCCCCGACGCCGCGCCGAACCGCCGGCCAGACCGCGCCGCCGTGGTCTATGCCCAGCGCTGCCGCGAAGCCTACGCCGACGTGCCGGTGATCGTCGGCGGCATCGAAGCCTCGTTGCGACGCATCGCGCACTACGACTACTGGTCGGACAAGGTGCGGCGCTCGATCCTCCCGGATTCGAAGGCCGACCTGCTGCTCTTCGGCAACGCCGAGCGCGCATTGGTCGAACTCACACATCGCCTCGCCAGGGGCGACAGGATCGCCGACATGCGCGATCTGCGCGGCACCGCCTTCATGGTGCCGCACGGCTGGACGCCCGGCGAGGACTGGACGAAAGTCAGCCATGGCGGCACGCCGGCGGAGCGGCGGCGCACCTACCTGCGTCTGCCCGCCTACGAGGAAGTGAAGGACGATCCGGTGCGCTACGCCGAAGCGTCACGCATCTTCCATCTCGAATCGAACCCCGGCAACGCGCGTTGCCTGGTTCAGGCGCATGGCGAGCGAGACGTCTGGCTGAATCCGCCGCCGATCCCGCTGACCACCGCCGAGATGGACCACGTCTTCGGCCTGCCCTTCGCGCGCGCCCCACACCCGAGCTATGGCAACGCCAAGATTCCCGCCTGGGAGATGATCCGCTTCTCCATCAACATCATGCGCGGCTGTTTCGGCGGCTGCACCTTCTGTTCGATCACCGAGCACGAAGGGCGCATCATCCAGAGCCGCTCGGAAGCCTCGATCCTGCGCGAGATCGAGGAGATCCGCGACAAGACGCCCGGCTTCACCGGCATCATCTCCGACCTCGGCGGCCCCACCGCCAACATGTACCGCATGGCCTGCAAGGATGCCGAGATCGAGGCGGCCTGCCGACGCCTGTCATGCGTGTATCCTGAAATCTGCCCGAACATGAACACCGACCACTCGGCGCTGGTGCATCTGTACCGCGAGGCCCGTCGCGTGCCAGGCGTGAAGAAAGTGCTGATCGGCTCCGGCCTGCGCTACGACCTCGCCGTGCGCTCGCCCGAGTACGTCAAGGAACTGGTCAGCCATCACGTCGGCGGCTACTTGAAGATCGCGCCGGAGCACACCGAGGCGGGCCCGCTGTCGAAGATGATGAAGCCGGGCATGGACAGCTACGAGAAGTTCAAGCGCATGTTCGAGCAGGCATCGCAGGCGGCCGGCAAGGAACAGTACCTGATCCCCTACTTCATCGCCGCGCATCCGGGCACCACCGACGAGGACATGCTGGAGTTGGCCCTCTGGCTCAAGCGCAACGATTTCCGGCTCGACCAAGTACAGACCTTCCTGCCGACGCCGCTGGCGCTGGCCACGGCCATGTGGCACACGGAGAAAAATCCGCTCAAGCGCGTCTCGCCCGAGTCGGAGGCGGTGCCGGTCGTGCGGGGTGGACGGCAAAGGAAGCTGCACAAGGCCTTCCTGCGCTATCACGACCCGAAGAACTGGCCGACGCTGCGCGAGGCATTGAAGGCCATGGGCCGGACCGACCTGATCGGCAACGGCAAGAAACACCTCGTGCCGGCCTGGCAGCCGGCCCAGGTCCGGGCGCCGCAGCGCCGGGCAAAGGAGCACGCCAAAGGACGCCAGACAATAACTACAAAAACTTGACGTAAATCAATTTACCCATATCATGGTGGCCTAGGCGCGACAAGCACGGAGGGCACCCCCGATGAGCAATATCTTTTACATTTTCTGGCCATCATTCCTGGTGGCCGGCATCGCCGAGATCGTGTTCTTCACGATCATTGATCCGCAAGAGCTTTACCTGTTCGGGCAGCCAGTCAGTTTCTCGAGGCTGGCGACCTATTCAATCGGTTTCTTCGGATTCTGGGCAATCTGCGCTGCGTCCAGCATGGCAACCTGTTTCTTCCAGCGTAGCGGCCGCGACATCAATGCCGAAACGACCGTGCGTACCTCGCCCCGATAACTACGGCGTCAGTCCTCGGACTCAGACACATCCTGTCGGCTTGGGCATCCCCGCGTAGCGCGCCGCCTGCTTGGCAGGCCCATAGGGAAAAAGATCAAACAGATATTTCTTGTCCGCCCATTGTTCCCCCAGATCGCCACCGATGGTCTTGGTCATCACGCGCAAATTGGGTGCCGTGCCGTATTCCTGATAGTAGTTTCGTATCCAGTTGAGCAACTGCCAGTGGCGCTCGGTCAGTTCGAGACTGTCTTGTTTCGACAGATGCTCGGCCACGTCCTCGGACCAGTCCTCCAGATTGGCCAAGTAGCCTTCGGCGTCGGTTTCGATCTCCCGGCCGTTCACGTTGATCATCTTGTCATCCTCTCGGTTGGGGTTGGGGGCAGTTAATTATTTCCAACTATTTTAGTCGGGTATTTGCCGCTGTCAAGGCATCCGAGCGGTATCCGTCTAAGCTGCTCAAGAATATGACCGGCGCCCCGCACCGCCGCCGGGGCGCCGCGACCTACCTACGACACTACTTCGTGGTCGTGGTGGCCTTGGTCGTAGTGGCCTTCTTGGTGGTTGTCTTCTTTGTGGATGTCGTCGATGTCGTCGTCTTGGCATCCGCCGCGGGCTTGCCGACTTCCTGGCTGGCGGGCGTACTGCCACCCTGGACCCCGAGTTGACCACCAGTGCCAAGACCGCCCTTCACTTCCTGTGCCTTGTAGTTGCGCACGGCCTTGACCATGTTGTTGTAGGCATCCGTGAACGCGGCCACGATCACCTTGCCTTCCGCGGTATTGGAATAGCCGCCCAGGCCGCCACCGGCGGCGCTGCCAATAATGCCGCCAACGGCGCCCAGGTCCATGTTTCTTGCGCTGCCTTCGGCCGCGGCGAGCTGAACGCTCGAACGGTTGTCGATCAGAGTCAGCACGGTGCTGGCTTCCTTGTAGTTCAAGCTGCCCCCCAACAAGGCGCCGACACCGCCGATGCGCCCACCGAGCGCGCCGCCCAGACCACCCGCATTCTGGTTGCTGAAGGTGACCGACGGGCTCATCGTGTAATCCGCCGCGACCATCTGACCCTTCTGGAAGCGCGAACCCTGGCGCATCTCGCCAGACTCGGCCAGCGCCCGTTCACCCATGATGTTGCCCATCGCCTTGCCGCGCTCGACCACGACGAAACAGTTTGACTGCTGGATGATCAGCTTGAGCACCGGAACGGTCGAGCCGAGTTTCATCTGACCGGAAAGAACGCTGTACCAGGATGCCTGCGTATCCTCGGCGATCGCCAGCGTGCCGAGCGACGCCGAACACTTCTCGAGTTGCGAATTGACGTTGTCGGTGGCCGTGCCAGCGGCCGAACCGGTCGCCACGGTCTTGGCCTGCTCCGAACCCATTTGCATGTTCGAGCAGCCCGCCAGGGCAATGCCGGCGACGCCGAGCACGGATACTTTCTTGACTAAGTGGAACATCGCTGTCTCCTTGGGCTCAACCCATTCTTCTTCAATGACATAGGAATACTATTAATACTATACCAGATGGTGGCCCTCCGGGTAATCCACCGAGCGCGTCCGATCATGGCCTTGCATCGACCGTGGCGGCGCGATAGTCTGCCGCTTCAGGATGAACCATCCCCGACAGGAGAGCACGCACATGCTATTGAACAACAAGGTCGTCATTGTTTCGGGTATCGGCCCCGGCCTCGGCGTCAAGCTGGCCATCGAAGCGGCCCGCGAAGGCGCCCATGTCGCCATCGCTGCTCGCTCGGCATCCAGTCTCGCGGACGCCGAGCGGCGCATGAAGGATGTCGCCCCGGATTGCCAGGTACTGCAACAACCAACCGACATCACCGACCGAAGCCAGTGCCAGCGACTGGTGGCGGCGGCCGAAGCGCGCTTTGGTCGCATCGACGGACTGATCAACAGCGCTTTCTACCATGGCAATTTCGAGGGTATCGAGACCGCCGATCTCGACGACTGGCGCAAGTGCTTCGACACCAACGTCATCGGCACCATGACCCTGACCCAGGAGACGGTCAAGACCATGAAGAAGTCCGGTGGCGGCGCCATTGCCATGGTCAACACCATGGCCACCCGCAAGCCTTTCCCCAGTGAGGCCGGCTATGCGGCGTCGAAGGGCGCGCTGATGGTCGCCGCCAAGTATCTGGCCAAGGAACTCGGCTGCCACAACATCCGCGTCAATAGCATCCATCCGGGATGGATGTGGGGCGCGCCGGTGCAGGACTACGTCAAGAGCGCCTCCGCCGCGCGCAATGTTGCTGAGGCGGACATCATCAAACCGATCGCCGCCAACATCGCCCTCGGCCGCATCGTCACCGATGACGAGTGCGCGCGCGCAGCCATGTTCCTGGTGTCGGACTATGCCAGCGCGATCACTGGCGCCATTCTCGACACCAACGGCGGCGAATTCATCGGCTGCTAGACGCGCCACGGCATCCCTGTCGCCAACACCCTCGCTCGCCTTCAGAACCAACTCATGTTGAGCTTGCAAGAGATTTCCGACCGCATCGAGATTCAGCAACTGCTCTACGAATACGCCGGCGCGATCGACGCGAAGGAGTTCGACCGTCTCGATGCGGTATTCACGCCGGATGCGGATATCGACTATCGCGCCTTCGGCGGCATCGCGGGCGCCTATCCCGAGATCAAGGCCTGGCTGAGCAAGGTGCTGCCCACCTTTCCCGCCTATCAGCACATGATCGGCAACGCCGAGATCAGCATTGCCGGTGATCAGGCTCGCGGGCGGGTCATGTGCCTGAACCCAATGGCCTTTCCCGGCAAGGATGGAACTGTCTAGATGGCATTCTTCGGCTTCTGGTACGAGGATACCTATGCGCGCACGGCGTTGGGTTGGCGCATCCGCTCCAGGCGTGAAGAAAAATCCTTTGATTACAATGTGCCGACAGCACTGGCCCAGCCGGCCACGCCTTGACCGATTCGAGAAGGAGCGGCCGCGTCCTCCCCGACGAAGCTAGTCTCGGTGGTAACCGGCAACCCGCTCGACCTCGTTTCTCGAGCCGAGGATGACCGGCACCCGCTGATGCAGCGAGGTCGGCTGAATGTCGAGGATGCGCTGGCGGCCGGTGGTGGCGACACCTCCCGCCTGCTCGACGATCATGGCCATCGGGTTGGCTTCGTACATCAGGCGCAATTTGCCACCCTTGTCCTTCATCTTGCTGTCCAGCGGATACAGGAAGACGCCGCCGCGAGTGAGAATGCGAAAGACATCGGCGACCATCGAGGCCACCCAGCGCATGTTGAAGTCCTTGCCGCGCGGTCCGTCCTTGCCGGCCAACAGTTCATCAATGTACCGCTTGACCGGTGCCTCCCAGAAGCGGGCATTGGACATGTTGATGGCGAATTCCCGGGTATCCTCGGGAATGCGGATATGCTCCTGCGTCAGCACGAAGTGACCGAATTCCCGGTCGAGCGTGAAGCAGTGCACGCCGTCGCCAAAGGTCAACACCAGCAGCGTGGTAGGGCCATACACCGCGAACCCAGCACAGACCTGCTGGGTCCCCGGCTGAAGAAACACATTGTCACTGTCGACCGGCACGCCCTCGGGGCAGCGCAGCACGGAAAAAATGGTGCCGACGGAGATATTGACATCGATGTTCGACGAACCATCGAGAGGATCGAACACCAGAAGGTACTCGCCCTTCGGATACCGGTGTGGAATCAGGTGCGGATCCTCCATTTCCTCGGAGGTCATGGCGGCCAGATGTCCACCCCACTCGTTGGCCTCGAGCAGGATTTCGTTGGAAATCACGTCGAGCTTCTTCTGCGCCTCACCCTGCACGTTGTCGGTGCCCGCACCGCCCAGCACGCCGGCGAGATTGCCCTTGCCGATGGCGATCGAGATCGCCTTGCAGGCGCGTGAAACGATTTCGACGAGGAAGCGCAGATCGGCGCAGATGAACTGCTTGTGCCGCTCTTCTTCGATGAGGAAGCGGGAGAGAGTGATGAGTGCCATGATTGCCTGCCGAGGTTCTGGCGGTGGGGCGGCAACTCCCGCCAAACTCCACCAACTCAGTGCATTCTTACTGGCAGATGCTGCTTAGAACATTCGCGGAAAGATGCCTGATCAGCAGCAAGTCTATCAAATGCGATGTATTGTTGCATCAACAATCATGGCGCAGTTCGAATCCGAATCCCGCAGTCGAACCCAAATCCATATCGTTGCCAATGGCTGACTTGGCTTGGGGACGGAACAGCGCCTTCATGGACTCCCACCAACCCGTTCGGAGCCCTGCATGGAAATCATTCATTTCAACCAACGAAACCTCGCCCAGCGCTGGAATGTCAGTGAGGCGACCCTTGAGCGCTGGCGAACCGAAGGGATCGGCCCAAAATATCTGAAACTCTGTGGTCGCGTGCTCTATCGTCTTGTCGATATCGAAGAGTATGAGTCCGCATGCCTCATGTCGTCCACCAGCAAGGCCGTCGCCGTTTAGAGCGTTTTAGCGCAGGTCGTACCAAACCCCTCGGCCACTGCCATGCTGGTTCAGCGTGCCGCGTTCGACCAGGGTACGGAAGTGCTGCTTGAGCGTATTGCGGCTGGCGCCGGTCAACTTGATCGCTTCACCAATCGTGACACGACCATGCTCGCGGGCGAACTCGACAATCTGTAGTTGCAGCTCAGGCATGGCCGCCAGCACGATCTTCTCGCGCTCGACCTTCTTCTCCAGACGTCGCATCTGCTCGGCCAGGGAACGCAGAAAGAACACTAGCCATGGCTGCCAGTTGGGGGACTCCGTGCGGATCGTACCCTGCGTCTGGCGCAACGCCAGGTAGTAGGCTTCCTTGCTGTGTTCGATCACGCTTTCCAACGAGCTGTACGGCACATAGGCGTAGCCGGCCTGCAGAAGCAGCAGCGTGGTCAGCACCCGGGAGAGCCGCCCGTTGCCGTCCTGGAAAGGATGGATCTCCAAGAAAACGACGACGCACAGGGCAATGACCAGCAGTGGATGCAGTCGGGCTGTCTCCCGCTCCTGATTGACCCAGGCCACCAACTCCGTCATCAGCCGAGGCGTATCGAAGGGGGACGCGGTCTGAAACACGATACCGATCTGCGCACCGGTTTCGTCGAACGCAGCGACACTGTTCGAGTTGGTTTTGTAGTTACCGCGATGCCAGGTGTCCTTCTCGCTATGGCGCAGCAGGATCTGGTGCAACTGCTTGATGTGGTTCTCGGTGAACGGGATGTCCTGCCACGACGAGAACACGAGATCCATCAGTTCGGCATAGCCAGCCACTTCCTGCTCATCGCGGGTGGCGAAGGATTTGATCTCCAGATTCGACAGGAGCTGTTCCACCTCCCGATCGGACAGCTTACTGCCCTCGATGCGGGTGGAGGAACCGATGCTCTCGATGGTGGCCACGCGGCGCAAGGCCGACAGGCGATCGGGGGCAAGCGTGCCCAAGGCACGCCAAGCGCCTTTGAACTCGTCGATCCTGGCAATCAGACTGAGGATCTCCGGGGTGATCTGAATGGAGTCGGTTTTCAGCATGAACCAATACTACGCCCATTTACACCCAATAACGTAGAAAACCATTCTCACGCCCGATTACACCCATTTCAGAGACCTCCTGAGCTCGTACCAAACTCCACGTTGTGCACCAAGGTCATGGCTTCTTCCATCCGGCGCCGGCGCGCCAAGGATAGTCGTGGCTACCACCGGCGGCAATGGCTGCCAGCACCGGCATCAGAAAATCGCGCAGATCGACGACCACCGTAGCCAGCGACATCGGGTCAAGGGCATTTTTACGCAAGAAGCCCAGCCACTGCTTGCCCTTCTGAGCGTCGATGATGAACTCGTCGCTTAACCCGATGGGTGCCCCGGTGGGCACGGCTGTACGCCTACGTTCGAAGGTTGCCGCAACTGCCCGCGACAATATCTGGCCATCAAAGTCAGAATGCTTGGCCAGTATCCAGAGATCAAAGTAATCCTTCATCCGGCTGTTCAGCATACCCAATGAGGTCAGCGCCTCCAGTTTTTCGGCAACAACCGTGTAGCGGGGATAGACGTGCAGATGGGGCCCCGGCATCTCGCCGAGGATGACCGGGTAGTGGACCTCGTCCGGACCGGGCACAACAGCATCACCAAAACCGATATCGATCTGCACCGCGCAGCGGGCGCTGTCCAGCATGCCCAGCAACGTAACCCGGACACCAGCATAGTTGGCTTCCTTGCGGATCTCAGCGGCCTTCACGGTATCAGGCTGGAACGCGATCCCGTCCTCGGCCTCGATACGACAGATATCCCGGAAGATCTCTTCGATATGCGGGATCTCGGCAGAACCGAAACCAAGAAAATCAGCGTCATGGGTCGGCCGGTGCGGCACATCGAACCATAGATCAAATAGCAACGCCCCCTTGAGCAGGAACTGGTCGCGTTGTTTCGAGATGCTCAGGCGGTAGAGCATGCGCTCCAGTGCGTACCGCGTCAGCAGCAGGTTGAAGTCCAGTTTTTCGGCCCGAGCTTTGTTGAGCAGCCGATCGCGGACGGACGCACTGATGTTACGAACACTCATGTCAGGCTATCCAGGTAGGGGCGCATCACGTTGGCCACGCGGCAGATCTTGGCGTAGCGCCAGATATCGTCACTGGTCATACGCTTCTCGTGCCAAGCCTCGCGCAGCGACTCCAGGGCGACGTCGAGGCCGATTTTGTTCCGATACTTGAAGCAGTCGGCAACAGTCTTGGCAACGCCGGTGATACGAATGGTCACGCCATCCACGACGTGTTCCTCCACGCCCTCAGTCAGAGCAGCGCCGGAGAAACGCACGATGCGTAGTGGTGGGAAGTCGAGTTTCGGCGCAAGGGACTTATTCTCGATGGCCAGCCATACCTCGAAGGGAGCCTGGGTGGTCAGGCCATGAAAACGCAGTGCCGAGAGCAGGCAGACGACGCCTTTGGGCACCCTGCGCGCCACCTCGGCCAGTGATCCGTGAGCCGAGACCTCACGCCCGGGGAGGCCGTACAGCCCTCGCCCGACCCGTTCCAGCTGCCCGCGTCGGACAGCACGGGTCAGGGAAACCCGGGGGATTCCTAGCGGGGCCAGATCACAGGGGCGGATCAGCCCTTGGGATCGCGCGAGATTGATCAGCCTCTCGGCAGTAGTGTCCATGTCGGGCATAGTGTTGCATAACATCGGTAAATGTCAATAACTGCCGATGGATCGGAACTGGCGTGCCCACGCACGCCCACCCCGTCATCGATCAGGGCACAGGGTTCTCCGATCATCGATGTTCGACGGCATTCCAGACAGGACATGCCCAATCCGGCGGCGCGGTCACGCACGTTCCATATCGATTTTCGTTATGGAGTGTGATCATGTCGAAGCAATGCCAAGCCTGTGGCCATCCTTTCACCCCTCGGTCTCAAAACCCGAATCAGAAATACTGTACCAATTCAGAATGCCAACGCGAGCGCCGTCGGCGCTGGCAACAGCAAAAGCGGCGTGACGATGCCGACTACCGTGACAACGATGCCCGTGCCAGCAAGGCATGGGCCACCGAGAATCCAGAATATTGGAAGCGATACCGCGACGAGAATCCCGCCTACGCCGAACGCAATCGAAATCTACAGCAGCAGCGGAATCAAAAACTCAGGGCGTCGGTGATTGCAAATGAGGGCGTGTCGCGGCCCTTCAACCAACTACCTGCCGGCCGCTACCGGATGGTGCGGATTGAGGATGGAAGTGCAAACGGAGACGTATGGATCGTGGAGATCGCCGTCCTGGCTGCAATCCCGGCCGCTGAAGACGTGTGATTGCAAATGAGGACGTGATCGGCGACACCGCTGCCGCCTGTTAACTTCTCGCGTGTGCGTTCTCGAACTATCGAGCATCCGAATCCGACTCGACCCGTGTATGCCTTGACCAACCACTCGTCGCGAAGTGACGCCCGATGTTCGAGAGGCATCTTTTCGCATGTAAAGGGGCGACGCGGCGATGCAAGAACAACAAAACACAGGTGGAGAGGGGCAAACCCAAGCATCCCTATTCCGGGCCGCTGAGTACGTGCGGATGTCTACCGAGCACCAGCAGTATTCGACGGAGAATCAGGCCGACAAGATTCGTGAATATGCGGCCCGGCGCGGCATCGAAATCATCAAGACCTATGCGGATGCAGGCAAGAGTGGTCTGCGTATCGATGGTCGGCAGGCACTTCAACAGCTGATCAAGGATGTCGAAACCGGGGCGGCGGACTTCCAGATCATCCTGGTCTACGACGTCAGCCGCTGGGGGCGCTTTCAGGACGCGGACGAAAGCGCCTACTACGAGTACATTTGCCGCCGCGCTGGCATCCAGGTTGCATACTGCGCCGAACAGTTCGAGAACGATGGATCGCCAGTCTCCACTATCGTCAAAGGCGTCAAGCGCGCAATGGCTGGTGAATACAGCCGGGAACTATCCACCAAAGTTTTCGCTGGCCAGTGCCGCTTGATTGAACTCGGCTACCGCCAGGGCGGCCCAGCCGGCTACGGACTGCGCCGCATCCTGGTCGATCAGAACGGGTCAGTGAAAAGCGAGCTTGCGCGCGGCGAGCACAAGAGCCTGCAGACAGACCGCGTGATTCTGATGCCCGGCCCCGACGACGAAACCCGCATCGTCAATCTGATCTACCAGTGGTTCATCGAGGAAGGGTTGTCGGAATCACAGATCGCCGGGAGGCTGAATGGCATGAAGGTACGCACCGATCTGGATCGAGAATGGACGCGCGCCACGGTCAACGAGGTGCTGACCAACGAGAAGTACATCGGCAACAACGTCTACAACCGCATCTCGTTCAAGCTCAAGAAAACCCGGGTGGTGAACACCCCGGACATGTGGATCAAGAAGGAAGGCGCCTTCGATGCCATCGTCCAACCCGATCTGTTTTACACCGCCCAAGGCATCATGCGGGCACGCGCCCGGCGCTATACCGACGAGGAATTGATCGAGCGCCTGCGCAACCTCTACGAGAACCGGGGCATCCTTTCCGGCCTGATCATCGACGAGAGCGAGGGCATCCCGTCCGCCTCGGTCTACGTTCATCGCTTCGGTAGCCTGATTCGCGCCTACCAGATGGTCGGCTTCACTCCCGATCGTGACTATCGTTATCTGGAGGTCAATCGATTCCTGCGCCAGCTACACCCCGAAATCGTCGCCCAGACCGAGGCTCAGATTGCCGCCATCGGTGGCACGGTCGTTCGCGATCCTGCCACCGACATCCTCCGCGTCAATGACGAGTTCAGTGTGTCGCTGGTGCTCGCTCGCTGCCAGACCAATGACAGCGGCAGCCACCGCTGGAAGGTGCGATTCGATACCAGCTTGTGCCCCGACATCACCATACGCCGCCAGACCCTGCACACCGTGGTAGCTCGCCAGAACATCACGCAATGGCGCGTCAAAGCGACCCACCGCGCGATACACATCTGAATCACTCGCTGCTTCGTTCGACACCACCTCACCCATCAAATCGTTGATCCGCTCAGTCAGGCGATGAACCGCAGTTTCCAACTGAGCAAGCTCGTGTCGCACCGTCGCGACAATATCCATGACCGGGGTGCTCGACCATGCCAACTGCTCAATTTCCGCTTCAAGTTTCTGCCATATCGGACGCATTGCCTCGCCCAGTAAGGTCAGGCGACGGGGCACCAAGGACTCTTCGCTCATCGTGTTACCTCACTGATCCAGGTAGATCGCAAACTCGATGCGTTCCCAAGGGTTCGCCGAGGAATTCAGCACAGTAATCATGGCAGACACGTGCTCCCCGCGATCGAGCAATTGGCTGATAGCCGCATTATCGGTACGCGGCACATAACCGATCTTCTGCCCTTGCCACTCGACACTCACAGCACGAGAGTCGTAGGGATTATCTGCTTCCCGCACCAGATCGACTGGACTCCCTACCACCAACGCAGGCCAGACAGCTTCGCCTTGGTGATATTGAAATCCAGCAATCGGTGAACGTTGCAATTCAGTTTGACGTCGCGGTGCGGCCACTGCCATCGGCGCAGCTATACCCATGCCGATCATTGCGGCGAATCGTTCGAGAAACAGGCGTCGACTCATGGCACCTCCTTTTTTAGACTACAGTGCCAGCATAACAACGGAGTGGCTCAAAAACCGAGCCTGTTATTTTATGGGAGTCGGTACGCGTACCACCCAGTGCATTACCCCTCGTCCTCTTCGTCCTCGGTATCTGCAGCAGCCTTGAGCAAGGGCCAATCGATCGCCTCGTTGAACTGATCGAGCAACGTTTCCGCGTGATTGATGTAATCCCATGGCGCATCTTCGGCAGGCGACTCCCACCATAGGCCAATGGTCGGATAGTTTCCCAAGTCGTGGTCATTCCATTTCACTTCCAGGGTACAGCCGGGCGGCGGTTCGCCTAACATCGCGCGCAGATATCCAATCGCCGCTTCATGGCAATAATCGATCCATTCCTGGCTATCCGATGCGCTGGATCCCTCGCATTCGCCAATACTTTCCCAGGACATTTTCTTCCTCCGCGTTCAGCAATCCCGTATCGCTTCCGGTGCCCACATCGGAGCGGTCTGCGGCAAGTTCAATTCAGTGAAACATTGAGTCAGGGCCGTGGCAGCCGCTTGGGGATCATTGCAGGGCAATAGCCTGACCGCACGCAACACGTTGCGCACCACGTTATGGTTCCGCAACAATTGCGGGACGAGGTGGTGATGGAAATACGAACTCCATTTCGCATCTTGCATTTCCGTCGGGTCGAAGAACAAAGACTCCTGGGGGGAGAAAAATTCGGCGATGTAACGCTCCGACAACACCGTGTAGGCGCCGTAGAGTGGCCACAAGTCGATACTTTCGACGACACCTGCCTCCCGCAACCGCTCGATCGCCGCACTTCGCCACTCGAGCAAATCTGCCGCCTCGACAAAGCGTCCCCGGCAACTCGCTACCAGTCCATAAAGATTGGCGGTAGCGGCTTCCCGCTGGATGCGTCGCAAGTCGTCGACATGCATAACGCCCCCTAATCCGCGTTCTCACGCAGCCAGTCGGGAATATAGACATCCTTGGGCTTGCCGATCCCCATGTTACGGATGCGTGCGTTATTTGCCTCCCGATCATCGAAATACTCGGAGCGGGGACTGGTGTAGCCCGGCACATATTCCTGCTCGATCAAAATCCCTTCCGGGGTATAGCGACGCACAGAGGGCTTCAGCCCAATTCGCAAGCCATCCATAACCATCCAAAGTTCCCCGCCACAGTCCGGATGAATGAAGCCGGTACGCGTCGGCTGACTGACATCCGCCCACTCGCTGGTGTCGCTGATCAGAGGCGTAGTTATCTCCTCACTTCCGCAGAGCAAGCACTTGGGCGGGCTATTTCTCACAGTAATCAGCTGCAAGGCTGCTCTGGCATCCTCGACCATCCCGGCAAAGAAATACCAGTTGGCCAGATCCCGGCGCCACAACACTGGAATAATAAAGCGACCTGATTAGCCACAATGTTCAGCCGCGCGCAAGAATCGCTCGGGACGAGCCGTGGTAGCCACGGCAGCAACCAAGAGGCGCTTCAGGATAGACGACAGATCGAACCGGCGATTGAACCGATACTGGACTTCAGCAAGATACCGATGCGCATACTTAGCGAAATCGAAGGCATGGTAGGTACCCGAGTAGGCGGTCTTGAGATTGCCGAGGAAGGTATTCACTGCGCGGAATTGCTCCAGCTTGACGCAGGCGGGGCCGCCACCAGTAACAATGCGCTCCTGGGTGGCGCCGGCCGCGGTGACGGCGCGGAAGCACCACAGACCATCCGACACCACGTGGGCCGATGCGGACAGTGCCGTCTTCGCCCAGTCGGTGATCGCCTCCTTGGTGAATTCCAGCTTCTTCAGGCAGACCTTCAGTGGGTTGCCGGTCTCGGTGGTCTGCACGGCGGCAATGAACGATACCTTGTTCTCCGAACCGCGCCCGCTCTTTCCGCCAGGCAGTTCGCCGCCCAGGTAGGCATCGTCGATCTCGACCCGGCCATCCAGTTGGCGATCCGCCTCCGCTCGCTCATCACCTGCATCAACTTGTGCTTGAGCAGCCAGGCGGTCTTGTACCGCACACCGAGGTGGCGCTGGAGTTCCAGCGCCGAGACATTGTTCTTGGCCTGGGTCAGCAGATGCATCGCCAGGAACCAGGTCGTCAGCGGCAACTTCGAGGACTCGAACACCGTCCCGCACATTACCGTCGTCTGCTCCCGGCACGACGCACATTGCCAGTACCGCAGTCCCTTGCGCTCGAACGTGTAATGGCGCCTGTCTTTGCATTCGGGGCAAACGAACCCATTCGGCCAGCGCAGCGCAACAACCGCAGCGTGGCATTTCTCCTCCGTCCCGTAGCGCTCCATGAATTGCGCCATCGACAATCCCTTCTGAAACTGCACCCGGTTGATCCCCATCGCGCATCCCCTTCGGACAAGACGCGCCCATTTTTCACCCCGGCAGGCTCGCCAAATGAGCCTTCTGAATATTGTGGCTAATCAGGTGGGCTTAAGTCACGAATTTTATCGGCGGGACCATGCGAAGACCAGCGATTGGTCATCGAGCAGCTAACCCGTCAATTTCCTTCCCCTACCAAAATCAGGAAATAACCGATTGAAAAGTAAGCTGCTAACCAATTGATTCAAAATGGCCTCAAAGCGCCGACTCATTAACTTCGCCACTTTTCACTGGCGACGAATTGCAGAGAAAACCGTGGCATGAGAGAGAGAATAGGCATGTCCTGGGACCAGTTGCTACCGCAGCGAAGTAAATATGAACACCCAGGAACCCGCGCAGGCACGCGGGAGTAGGCGTAAAAAAACCGCCCAGATAGGCGGTTTTCTTAGTGTCCTGGCGGAGAGGGTGTCCGTATTTCTGGCGTCCAAAAACATCCAACAGAGTTTAACTTTTCCCAGTTGTGACAACAGCTTAGGTTAGAACGTCGTCTAAAGACGGCTTGCTGCGTTCCAAAAAATCCGGTATTCTTTGCAGTACAGGATGCATTACAAAGGAGCCGTAGCCATGCCGAAGAAAGCGAAAGAACTATCCGCTTTGGCCGTATCGAAGTTGAAGGCCGAAGGTCGGCACGCCGTAGGCGGCGCGGACGGCTTGTATCTGCGTATTGCTGGCGAATCGCGCGCTTGGGTCTTGTGCGTCGCACTTGGAACCCGAACGAACCGAAGCGGCAAAGAAGTTGTACGCCGCTTGAACATGGGTCTTGGCCCATTCCCCGAAGTGTCATTGGCCGAAGCACGCGAGAAGGCCCGCGAACTGCGCAAACAGGTTCGCGAAGGTATCGACCCATTGCAGGAAAAGCGCGAAGCCAAGGCCCGCGACACGAAGCAAGCCGCGAAGTCGAAGACCTTTGCCGAATGCGCCTTGGCATTCATCGAAGACAAGCGCGGCGAATGGAAGAACGAAAAGCACGTAGCGCAATGGCGAAGCACGCTTGAAACCTACGCATTCCCGAAAATCGGCGCGTTGCACGTTGCCACCATAGACATTGACCTTGTGTTGCAAGTGCTTCGGCAGGAAGTGCCCACAAAGGAAGGCGGCACGGCGCAGCTTTGGCACGCGAAGAACGAAACGGCAAGCCGCCTCCGTGGCCGTAGCGAATCCCTCTTGGATTGGGCGAAGGTTTCCAAGTACCGCGAAGGCGAGAACCCCGCCGCATGGCAAGGCAACTTGAAGCACGCATTGCCAGCCCCCGGCAAGGTGCAAAAGGTCGAACATCACGCAGCGTTGCCGTATGTCGAACTTGGCGCATTTATGGCCGAACTTCGCAAGCGCGAAGGCATGTCGGCGCGGGCGTTGGAATTCGCCATTCTGACCGCCGCACGGTCGGGCGAAGTGCGCGGCGCAATATGGGCCGAAATCGACTTGGACGCGAAGACTTGGACGATTCCGGCAAGCCGCATGAAGGCCGAAAAGGAACACGAAGTGCCGTTGTCCGATGCCGCCGTTAAGCTGTTGAAGGCGCTTCCCCGCATTGTGGGCAATGAATACGTCTTCCCGGCACCGCGCGGCGGGCAACTGTCGGACATGTCGCTTACCGCTGTTTTGAAGCGCATGGAACGCGGCGGCTTGACGCAACACGGCTTCCGTTCGACGTTCCGCGATTGGGCGGGCGAAACAACGAATCACCCGCGCGAAGTTATCGAACACGCCTTGGCGCACCAACTGAAAGACAAGGCCGAACGCGCCTATCAACGCGGCACGCTTTGGCCGAAGCGCGTTCATCTGATGGCCGATTGGGCGAACTACTGCGGGCAAGTTGCCGCAAGCAACGTCGTAGAATCCAAGGGGCGGCGTAATGGCACCGAACAACGAAGCGAAGATTGCCGAACGCTCGGTCGTTACGACCGACCCCCCCTAGCGCCGACTACCAACACGACCATGCCCGACGCGCTGGCCGACTACGGCCGACGCTTCCGGCAAGCTGCCAGAACGAAGCCGCCGAAGAATGGCAAGCGCATCGAAGACGAACGCATTAATCAACTTGCGCACGGTCTTTACATGAAGCGAAGGCCGGAAGGCGGCAGGCCACCGAAGGACGTTCCGAAAGGCGACGTAGCCTGACCGTCGCAGTCTTCGGCGAAGACGTGACGGAAACAAAGTTAAAGGCCGAACTTGCAGAGGCGTACAAAGGAACCGAACACGAAATTAAGCAAACTACAGCACTTAACCGCATCAAAGAAACAAAAGCTGAATTATCCGAAGCACGTAGAAAGACGCGCGAAATCATGGAAAGCAACGAACTAACCGGCATAGTTCGACCGCGATAAGCCGACAACAGCAGCACGCCAAGGGTTCACCCCTTTTTTTTGACGGGCACCGGCCCGAAAGTTCGTTCCAGCCTTGCATCCAGGCGTCCAATAAAGGAGCGAACGACATGAACACCGCCAAATTGCTGCGCCTTCCTGATGTGCTTGCCCTGACCGCCAGCACGCGCAGCACGCATTACCAGGCATCAGCAACGGGGTCCCCTTTTGGGCGCGTGCGCCGCCATCCCGCCAACCATATGCCGCGCCGCCGACTTTCCCCGTCGAAGCCCCCAAAGCAGCGGCGCTGTTCTCAAACCGACGCAGTAACAGAGGCATTATTAACCGCCGCCGACTAGCTTTACCGGAAGCGGCGCCGGCTCAACGCTGGCATATATCGCCGAACCTTATCGGGTCTGTGTCGGATGACGAAGACGGCGATAAGGGCGACGTAATCATATTGATCGCTAACCGGCGTTGAAGACCTGTTGCACAACGCGGGCGAACTCAATTAGCGGAGTACGTATCCGCCAAAAACATATACACAACAAGGCATAGAAGCTTATTTCGTATTTTTGTACTGCATACCGTACCGCATAACAACAGAAGAAACCGACGATGGCACAAGAAACCCACAATCAGGCCAGCCCCTACAGCGTACCGCCCGGCTTCCTTGGCGAGCTTGCGCAGTTCATCTATGGCGCAGCACCCCGCCCGGTTCCTGAAATCGCCCTAGCGGGCGCTATCGGCCTGCTGGCGGGCATTGTGGGCAGGGCTTACAACGTGTCGAACCCGCCAATCGGATTAAATCAGTACGTTCTATTGCTTGCGCCGACCGGGACAGGCAAAGAAGCAATTGCGAACGGCTACAGCGCCTTGATGAAGTCGATTCGTAGCGCCGTACCGGCTTCGGCTGACTTCATCGGCCCCGGCGAAATGGCGTCGCATCAAGCCGTAATCAAGTACATGGCGGGCGGGCAAACGTCGTTTGTTTCGTTGGTTGGCGAATTCGGCATTTATCTTCAACAAATGGTAGGGCCGAAGGCACCGCCGCCGGCCCGCCTGTTGGATGCTTACGGCAAGTCGGGCGCATACGGCGAAATTAGACCAAGCATTTACAGCGACCGCGAAAAGAACACGGCTGCGATTCAATCGCCCGCGCTTTCGCTTGTCGGCGAATCGACACCCGAAAAGTTTTACGAAGGTATGAGCGAAGGGCTTATTGCCGAAGGTCTTTTGCCCCGTTTCACGCTGATTGAGTACCACGGCGACCGCCCGGACTTGAACGAAGAAGCTTGCGCCGTACCTTCGCCGGAATTTGCCGCGAAGCTGGCCGAACTATGCGCGCATTGCTTGATGCTGAATCAACCGGGCCAAACGCCCGTAACGGTTCAACTTAGCGACGAAGCGCGGGCCATGTTCGACGAATTCAACAGCTATGCCGATGAACAGATACGCGGCAAAGGCGAAGTTACGCGGCAATTATGGAACCGTGCGCACTTGAAGGCGCTAAAGCTGGCGGCGCTTGTTGCGGTCGGCTGGAATCCGTACATGCCCACAATTACCCCGGACTTCGCACTTTGGGCCATCCAGCTTGAAAAGGCGAACGTTCGCATCTACTTGCACGCTTCGAAGCTGGCGAAGTCGGCGAACAAGCCGCTTCGGAATCAGCGCAGCAAAAACGCTTGCGCGCCGTAATCAAGGATTGGTTTTCGAAGCCTTGGGCCGAACTGCAACGCTACAAGATCGGAACCGAAGCAATGCGAATGGGCGGCGTTATTCCGTATAGCTACATTTCGAAGCGTTTAACCGGCGACGCTGCATTTAAAACCGGGGGGGGGGGGGGGCCCGGCCCCCCCCCCCCCCCCCCCCGGGGGCGGGGGTGTGGGGGGGGGCTTTTCGGGGCGCCCCCCCCCGGGGTGTGGGGGGGGGATGTGGGGGGGGGGGGGGGTGGTTGGGGGGGGGGGGGGGTGGGATTTTTGGCCGGTGGGTGTGGTCTAACAGCCTTCAATGCCTAGCGTTGTTTGTATGTGTTTCAAAGTTTCTAAGTTTCTCGGGAAATAAAAAAAACACACCCCCACACACACAAAAAAAAAAAAAAAAAAAAAAAAAAAAAAAAAAAAAAAAAAAAAAAAAAAAGTCGGTGGGGGCGGTGTTGGCTTTCGAAAGGCGTTAGATGCAAAGGGGTCAGACAACGAAGTTAAAGCCCCAACAAAAAAAAAAAAAGAAGGGTCCTGTTGAGTCGTTAACGTAGCTGCGATGAATATTCATACGGAAGGTAAACACTATTGAAACGCTTCCAAAGCTGCGCAGGCTTCAGGCAAATTAAGATGCTGCGGGCCGTTGAATGTGGCATCCGGTCGAATCGGCAAAACAAATCAAGCAAAAGAAGGAGAATGATACCCTCTTCAACTGACCGCGATCGGCTGGCTGCGTTGCATCGTGGTTGTTCTCGAATCGAAGCGCATTACCAACGAAGTTTTCAAAGACGCAGATTTTTACCCGTCTGTTCTTCAAGTGCTGACGCATCTAACAGCGCAGCAATTGAACATCGCCGAAGTTAAAGAACAGTACGAACAGCAGGAACGGCACAACAACGTAAATCGCCAGATTGACGCAGCCATTGCCGCACAACGCAAATGAATTAACAGGATAGCCGCACATGAATACGCCATTTTTGCAACATCAAACCGCCGAAAGCCCCGCCGTTGTTAGCGTTCAGCCTGACCCTACCCCCGCCAAGCGTTACGCACGCGGCAAATTGCAGACGGCTGCGGATATTGGCAACGAAATGGCGAAGATTTATCGCCTTGCGAAGTCGGGCGAAATGGACGCTTCAATAGCCACAAAACTAACGTACATCCTGCAATCACTGGCAAAGATTCGCGTTGATGGCGAACTAGAAGCAAGGTTGGAAGCACTGGAACAGCGGGGTTATTGAAATGCGCATCGGACTTAAAACGAAGCTTAAAAAGCTTGAAGGCAAGGCGAATATGCGATTTGGAACCCGCCTTGCTGTCGAGTACGAATGCGACGCCAGCGGCGCGCCTACATGCGACGTTGTGCGCGACTGGCTACAGGGCGTCACCCCGAGCGAGAAAACGCAACAGCGGGCCGGAAAACAGTCTTCCCGGCCAATCTTCGCGCGCAAGGTCGTTGCCGTTCCCACATTTGCCAGCGATTCGGCTTGGGAAGCCGCTTGCCTTGCGCAACAGAAGGCATTGCAGGCCGTTTGCCGTAGCCGCACGAATGAACCGGCGAACACGGCCCCGCCTAGTGTGGGCAAGTCCGAAGTATTCACCGAAGCCGCACCACTTCAACCCGGAACCAAGAGGGGGCGATTTATAGAAATGAGCGATGGCCGAACGTTCGACCGGGAAACCGGCGAATTTTTGGAAGAAGCCGCCAAAGCGTTACCCGCAGGCGGTTTGAAAGCAATTTACCAACACTAATCGAAGGAAAAAATCATGGAAACAAAAGGCCGTTTTCTCGTAAATACCGAAGGCGCTAGTTCGTTTATGGAACTGGCAACAACCGAAACAGGCGGCAAAGCATTTTTGGGTGATGCCGAACAATACGATTCGCAGGTAGGGCCGGACATTACCGCCGCGCATATCACCTTGCGCGATGCTGCGAACAAGGTTGCCGCGCTTGTCGAAGACCCGACCCGCACCGAAGTTCAAAAGCACGAAGCCGCCGCAATTCTGGCAGAACGCACCGTTGCACAACTGGCGAAGTCGAAAGCGGCAATCGAAACCCGCGCCGAAAACCTTTACAACACCGGGCTAACGCAAGCGCAAATGCACTTCGCACCAAGCGCCGACCGGGGCGCACTGGATAGCGAAATTCGGGCGTATATCCGCGAACAGGCCGGAAAGGGCGAAGGGCTTATGAAGATTCGGCAAGCGATGGAAGATAAAGCCGTTGCCGCCGTTGTTTTTCATTCGCCGTCGTTCCTGTTGGACATTGCGCCCGAAAACCATACGAAGCTTCGTTTTGAAGCGACCGAACGCCACGTCCCCGCCGCTTACAAGATGATGACCGACAGCGTAGCCCTTCGCGAACTTCCGGCGAAGTACGACAAAACGATTAGCGCTGTTCGCGGAAGCTTCTACCTGCCGACAGTTGCGGCTCAAGCTTCGAAGCGCGTTCAAGTCTGACCGAACCCAAGTGCCATTGGGGGACTTTTGCCCGGCCTAGTGCCGGGTTTTTTTCGCCTGCATTCGGCGGTTTGTGCCGAAGTCGATACATGCGAAAATGCCAGCCCAACGGCAATTTTTATGCAGCATTTTATGCAGTACAGAGCAAAAATCGCAGATACGAAAAAGCCGCAAACCCTTGCAGGATGCGGCTTTCGCGTGTTTGTGCTGGCGGAGAGGGTGGGATTCGAACCCACGGTAGGTTTCCCTACGCCTGATTTCGAGTCAGGTACCTTAAACCGCTCGGCCACCTCTCCGCAAGGCGCGCATTCTACAACGGCGGGATGTCCCTCGCCAGCATGGCAGAATGCGTATCCTTCCCGGCCATCCGACATCCAACATGCGATTGGGACTGCGCTGGACTCTTCTCGGAATCGGCTTGATCGTGGCTGCGGGATGGTTGGCGGCCACTCATCAGCACGGCATCAAGAAGCGCCCCAATGAATTCGTCGTCGGCATACTGGTCGACCCGGTGTTCTACCAACCCGCCTCGACGACCAGTGAAGCCAGCGGCTTCGAGCTGGAGGCACTGCAGGCCTTTGCCGACTCCCGACAAAAACGGCTGCGACTCGTGCCGGCCGCCAACCCCGGCGCGCTGGTCGAACTGTTGGCGGACGGCGACCGCAGCGGCATCGACTTCATCGCCAGCACGCCAATTCGGGCGGATACCAACCTCCGGTACTCTGCGCCGCTGCGGGAAGAGCGGCCGCTGGTGGTTCAGCACGCCGACAGCGTACCGCTCGGCGGTGCCGAAAGTCTGGCCCGTCGAACGGTCGAGGTGCTGCCCGGCACACTGCAGGAAGCCGCCTTGCAGGAACTGGCGGCGACCGTGCCGATGACGATCGAGAGGCCGCTGGTGGCAAGCGAGATCGACCTGCTCGGTCGCATTGCCAACCGTCAGGCCGAACTTGCCGCGACCGACACGGCTCACTTCGACGTCGCGGTCAATTTCTTTCCCGATCTTTTGGTTGCGCAGGAACTGGCTGGCAGGGTCGAATACGCTTGGGGCTTCCGCTCCCGCGATAATGATCTGCGCGACGCGGCCGACGCGTTCATCGCCGAATTTCGCCGCAGCGGCCGGCTTGCCCGGCTTCACGATCGTTACTTCGGCCACATCAAGCGCATCAATCCCATCGCCGCCATGCGTTTCATCGAGGACACGCGCCGCGTACTGCCGCGATTCAGGCCCTTGTTCGAACGCGCCGCCAGCATGACCGGCATGGACTGGCGAATGCTGGCGGCGCTGGCCTACCAGGAATCGAAATGGGACCCGCTCGCGACTTCCTCGACGAATGTTCGCGGCATCATGATGTTGACCGAGGAAACCGCCGACCGCCTTGGCGTCGGCAACCGGCTCGACGCCGCCGAAAGCATTCTGGCCGGCGCGCGCTATCTGGCCGAATTGGCCGGCCGACTGCCGGATGATGTGTCCGATCCGGATCGCCTGTGGCTGGCCCTGGCCGCCTACAACCTCGGCTACGGGCATCTCAATGGCGCGCGCCGGCTCGCCCCGGGCATGAAACGCGATCCAGCCTCGTGGTACGACATGAAACAGGTGCTGCCGCTCATGTCGCGGCCCGAGTATTACGAGCGGCTGAAGTCAGGTCCGGCGCGTGGCGGGGAGGCCGTGATTCTGGTCGAGAACGTGCGTACCTATTACGACATCCTGCGTCGCCACGAACCGGTACATCGCTCGCCGTTGCAGACCGGTCTGGCTATGCAGTAATTTTCTCGTTCCCGCCCATCCAGGGGCGCAGCGCCGCGGGAATGGTCACGCTGCCGTCGGCGTTCTGGTAGTTCTCCAGCACCGCGACCAATGTGCGGCCCACCGCGAGGCCGGAGCCGTTCAGCGTGTGCAGCAACTCGGGTTTGTTCTTTTCGTTCCGGTAGCGCGCCTGCATGCGCCGCGCCTGGAAGGACTCGAAATTCGAGCACGAGGAAATCTCGCGGTAGGTGTTCTGCGCCGGCAGCCAGACTTCGAGGTCGTAGGTCTTGGCCGCCGAGAAACCCATGTCGCCGGTGCACAGCGCCATGCGCCGAAACGGCAGTTCGAGCTTGGTCAGGATCGCTTCGGCATGCGCGGTCAGTTCCTCCAGCGCCTGCCAGGACTGGTCGGGCTTGACGATCTGCACCAGTTCCACCTTGTCGAACTGGTGCTGGCGGATCATGCCGCGCGTGTCGCGACCGGCGCTGCCCGCCTCGGAACGGAAGCATGGCGTGTGGCAGACGAACTTCAACGGCAGCCCCTCGGCCGCCTGGATGGTGTCGCGCACCATGTTGGTCACGGGCACTTCGGCGGTCGGAATCAGGTAGAGCCGGCTGCCGTCGGAACGCGGCACGCGGAACAGGTCTTCCTCGAACTTGGGCAGCTGGCCGGTGCCGAACATGCTGTCCGGGTTCACGAGGTAAGGCACATAGACTTCGGTGTAGCCGTGATCATTGGTATGCGTGTCGAGCATGAACTGGGCAAGCGCGCGGTGCAGCCGTGCGATGCCGCCCTTCATCAGCGAGAAGCGGCTGCCTGCAATCTTCGCCGCAGTCTCGAAATCGAGACCGCCGAGCTTCTCGCCGAGCTCGACGTGGTCCATCACCTGAAAATCGAACGTGCGCGGCGTACCGCGACGACTGACTTCCACATTGCCGGTTTCGTCGCTGCCCACCGGCACGCTCTCGTGCGGCAGATTGGGGATCACGGCAACGAAGGCGTTATAGCGTTCCTGCAGCGCCGCCAGCGCATCCTCGTTGCGCTTCAGTTCGTCGCCGATACCGGCCACTTCGGCCAGTACGGCGGAAGCGTCCTCGCCCTTGCCCTTGAGCATGCCCACCTGCTTCGAGAGGCTGTTGCGCTTCGCCTGCAAGTCCTGTGTGCGTACCTGCAGGTCCTTGCGCTCGGCTTCCAGCGCCTCGAAGGCGACCGTATCGAGGGCGACGCCGCGCGTCGCGAGGCGTTCGGCGACGTGAGCAAGGTTGGTGCGAAGGAGTTGAATGTCCAGCATGGTCGTTCCTATTTCTTCTTTGCTTGGCGGTCGAGTTCGCGCAAGTGTGCCAGCTTTTCCGCGATCTTCTGTTCGAGTCCGCGCGGCGTCGGCTTGTACCACTCGACCTTCGGCATGCCCTCGGGGAAGTAGTTTTCGCCGGCGGCGTAGGCTTCCGGCTCGTCGTGCGCGTAGCGGTATTCGGCGCCGAAACCGAGTTCCTTCATCAGCTTGGTCGGCGCGTTGCGCAGGTGCTCGGGCACCGGACGGCTCTTGTCCTGGCCGATGAAGCGGCGGGCCGAATTATAGGCGACGTAGGTGGCGTTCGATTTCGGCGCCACGGCCATGTAGAGCACGGCCTCGGCAATGGCCAGTTCGCCCTCCGGCGAGCCCATGCGCTCGTAGGTTTCCCAGGCGTCGAGCGCGATGCGCAGCGCGCGCGGATCGGCCAGGCCAATGTCCTCGGTCGCCATGCGGATGATGCGCCGGGCGAGGTAGAGCGGGTCAGCGCCGCCGTCGATCATGCGCACGTACCAGTAGAGCGCGGCGTCCGGGTTGGAGCCGCGCACCGCCTTGTGCAGGGCCGAGATCTGGTCGTAGAACGCATCGCCGCCCTTGTCGAAGCGGCGCAGGTCGTGCGCCAGCGTTTCTTCCAGAAAGTCAGCCGTGACGGTACGCCGCTTGGCGGCCAGCGCCGCGGTCTTCAGCGTCTCCAGTACATTGAGCAAGCGCCGGGCATCGCCGTCGGCGTGGCCGACGATGCGCTCCTTGGCAACAGCATCGAATTCGAGGTCGGGGAAGGCCTGCTCGCGCGCCCGCTCGAAGAGCTGGCCGAGTTCCTCCTCGGTCAGGCTCTTCAGCACGTAAACCGCCGCGCGTGACAAGAGCGCGGAGTTCACCTCGAACGAAGGATTCTCGGTGGTGGCACCGACGAAAGTGAGCAGGCCACGCTCGACGAAAGGCAGGAAGGCGTCCTGCTGCGCCTTGTTGAAGCGGTGCACCTCGTCGACGAACAGCAGCGTCTGCCGGCCGGACTGGGCAAGGGTGAGTTCGGCCTGTTCCACCGCGGCGCGGATATCCTTGACACCCGAGAAGACGGCGGAGAGCGCGATGAACTCGGCATCGAAGGCATCGGCCATCAGCCGGGCCAGCGTGGTCTTGCCCACGCCCGGCGGGCCCCAGAGGATCATCGAATGCGGCGTGCGCGACTCGAAGGCCAGCCGCAATGGTTTGCCCGGGCCGAGCAGATGCGTCTGGCCGATTACCTCGTCGAGCATCTGCGGCCGCAGCAGCT
This sequence comes from Rhodocyclaceae bacterium, assembly GCA_016704145.1. Classification (GTDB taxonomy): domain Bacteria; phylum Pseudomonadota; class Gammaproteobacteria; order Burkholderiales; family Rhodocyclaceae; genus Fen-999. The sequence continues at coordinate 358,526 of JADJAS010000007.1, forward strand.
CGGCCAGCGGCGCATGAGGCGCCGCGGAAAACAGGTCGGCCACGATTGCCGGCGTCAGGCTTTCGGTTGCAGCCGGCTGGAATCCCAGAAGGCGCGCAGCGACACGATCCGGCCTTCGCTGTTCACCTTGTAGATCGTCACCATCGGCGTTTCGGTCACCTTGCCATCGGCACCGGTCATGCGGCCGACCCAGACGTTGGCGCATTCGTCGCCGCAGGGATAGGAAGCCTGCATGGTGAAATCGAATGTACCGCCCACCGCGATGATCGTGTCGTAGAAACGGCCGATGGCCGCCTTGCCGCGATGTCCCTTGCCGGTCGGATCAAACAGCGACGGACCCACCGGATCCTCGACGACGGCATCGTCGGCGAACAACGCGAGCCATTCATCGCGCTTCCTTTCCTTGACCAATTGCGGCGAGACGAAGCTGGCTTTCTGGGCCGGACTCCTGGCTGTATTGACGTTCATGTCTTCACTCCTCGGCTACTCGCCGGCCCGTCTCGCGAACGACGAACATGCGTGTCTTGTCCCGGTCGAACAGATTTTCCTCGTCCGCCACCAGCGCCGCCCAGTTGTCGGGCTCGGCCAACAGCGCCATCGCCCGGTCGTAAGCCGCCTGGTCGGCGAACCAGAGCTCGGTAATCACGTCGAAGTCCACCGGCGCGGCACCCGGAAACACGCGGGCGTCATCGGGGTCGATATAGTTTCGACGGTAGTCGACGATGCCCGGCAGCATGGCCCGGATGAACGGCGCGTGGCGGTTCTCGTAACAATCGACGAACTGCTCGCGGGTCATGCCCGGCTTTCTTTTGAGCAGGGCGATGGTCTTGATCATGTCGGTCACCCGGCGTTACGGTACTGGTCGCTGCCATCCTCCAGGCGATGCTTGGTGACCCGGCCCTGCGCCAGCAGGTAGGCCAGGTGCGCCAGTGTTTCGCTGATGGCCAGAATATCATCCATCGGACTGCGCCGGTCCGGAAACAGTTTGTACGAGAGGCCGACCACGCTGTCGGGGGATTGGGCGCAGTACGATTGCAGGCGGTCGAGCGTGGCGAGATGATGTTGCGTCAGTTCCCTGGCCCGCTTCTCCGGGCTGCGGAACGGCAGTTCGTGGGCCGGCAGAACCAGGGTATCCGCCGGCAGCCGGCCGATGCGTTCGAGCGAGGCGAACCACTCGGCGAGCGGATTGGCATTGGGCTCGAAAGGCAGCACGCCGACGTTGGGGCTGATGCGGGCCAGCAATTGGTCGCCGCTCAGCAGGATGCCGAACTCGCGGCAATAGAGCGAAGCATGCTCCGGCGAATGCCCCTCGCCGCCGCGTATCTCCCACCGGTGCTCGCCGATGGAAAGTGTCTCGCCGTCGCGCAGGCGCTGGAAGGCGCGCGCCACCCGCGTCTGGGTACGGAAGCTGGCGAACATGGCCACCAGTTGCTCGAACCGATCCTCACTCAAGCCGGCACGGGTGAAGAATTCCCGATATTCCCAGGCGTCGAAGGAAAATTGCTCGCTGAACATGCGCATCGCGAAATACTCGCCGCGGCTCATGTACAGCGGCACGCGCAGGCGCTCGGTCAGCCATCCCGACAGGCCGCAATGGTCGCTGTGGTGGTGGGTGCAGACGATGCCGGTGACGGGGCCGTCGAGCGCGGGCAGTATCTTCTCCCAGAGTCCGCGCGTCTCGGCGGTATCGATGCCGGTGTCGATCATCCGCCAGCCGGCGCCATCACGCACCAGGTAGAGGTTGATATGGTTGAGCGCCATCGGCAGCGGCATGCGCAGCCACTTGATCTGGCCGGGCACGATGTCGATCAGCGTGCCGTCGGTGCCCGGCGGCGTCTCGAGACCGACGGAACTCATGCGGCCAGGGCCGTCACCGCATCGGCGGCGCCGCGCATGGCGCCCTCGATGTAGCTGACGCCGGTGCAATCGCCGAAGGCATGGACGTTGAATCCGGCGCCGCGCAATTCGTCGGCCGCCGTGCTATTGGCGCTGGCGCCCTTGGCGACGATCACATGATCGGCGGCGACGGCCTGGAGCGTGCCCTCCTTGTCGACGAAGCGCACGGCATCCTTGTCGATGCGGATGTCCTTGGCAGCGGGGCACAGGGCGACGCCGTGCTCCTTCAGTTCCTCGAGCAAGCGCATGCGGCGAACCAGCAACAGGCCCGTGCCGAACCGTTTCGCCTCGTCGACCACGGTGACGGTGCGGCCGCGCTCCATGAGGAATTCGGCCAGTTCCAGGCCCACCAGCTCGCCGCCGATGATGACGATGCGCTTGCCCAGCGGCATCCACTGGTGCGTCGCCTTGCGCAGGAACTCGGGACTGGAAGTGAGTCCCAGCGCCCCGCCGACCTTGGTTGCGAGGCGCGTTGTCAGGCTAACCTTGTTCGCCAGCGCCGGCGACGATTGTCCCAGCACCAGCCGGCGCAGGTCGTCGCCGCTCAGTACGTGCGGCAGGTCGTTGCCCGGAATCGGCGGCATGCTGCGCAAGGCGCCCGTCGCCACCAGTACCGCATCGGGCTTGAGGTTCGCCACCAGTTCCGGCGTCGCGCGGGTATTGAGGCGGACATCGACCCCGGACGCTTCCAGCTCGCGGCGCAGCCAGTTGAGCAGGCGCTCGTTCGGCTCGTAGGCGACCGAGGCGAACTGCAGCGTGCCGCCGAGACGCTCGGTGCCTTCCAGCAGCGTCACCCGATGGCCGAGCCGGTCGAGCCGGCGCGCGGCTTCCATGCCGCCGGGACCGCCGCCGACCACCACGTAGCGCCGCGCCGGGCCTGCGGCGCCCTGCCGCCGCTGACTTTCGAAGGAACATTCCGGATTGACCGCGCAGCGCACCGGGTCCATGAAATAGATGGCGCTGACGCAGGTGTAGCAGTAGATGCAGGGGCGGATGGCCTCGGGCTTGCCCTCGGCCAGCTTGCGCGGCAGATCGGGATCGGCCAGCAGCTTGCGGCCCATGCCGAGGAAGTCGAACACGCCGGCGGCGATCTTGGCCTCGCCGACCTCAGTCTCGACGCGACCCGAGGCGATCACCGGGATGGCAATGGCCTTGCGGATCGTTTCGGCCGCCGGCAGGTTCCAGCCGGGCACATGGGGAATGTTGGATTCCGAGTGCAGCTTGAGCTTGCCGACATCGTGGTAGGAGGAGACGGTGATGGCGTCGGCGCCGGCCTCCTCGACCAGTTGCGCCGTACGGATGGCGTGTTCGATCTTGATGCCGACCTCGACGCCGTATTCCTGCGAATCGAGCTTGACCCAAACCGGGTAGTCCCGTCCGACGCGAGCCCGGATCGCCCGGACGATCTCGAGCAGGAAGCGCACGCGGTTCTCCAGCGGTCCGCCGTACTCGTCGGTGCGGTGGTTGGACTTGGGCGAATTGAAACCCGAAATCAGGTAGCCATGCCCACCATGAATTTCCACACCATCGGCGCCGGCGCGCCGGGCACGGTCCGCCGCTGCGGCAAACTGGTCGACGACCAGTTTGATGTCTTCGTGCGTCAGCTCCTTGTACTGGACCTTGGGCATCGGCTTGAAGTTGGCGGTGGCATGATCGATCTCCGACTGCACCCAGACATCGGTCACCTGCTGCGTGCCACCGCCCGGGAACGGCTTGGGCACGGAAGGCACCCAGACCGGGCGGCCGGCCGCCATGTCTTCCGGACTGACCACGCCGCCGTGATGCAACTGCACGGCGAACTTGGCGCCATGGGCATGCACGGCGTCGGCGATGGCCTTGAGGCCGGGGATGAAGCGATCGTCGGAAATGGCAACCTGCCTGGGCTGGTTACCGCCGTTCGGCCAAGCCACGCCGGCAACGCCGGTGATGACCATGCCGACGCCGCCCCGCGCGAATTCCTCCAGGAAGCCGCGCATGCGCTCGCCGCAGGTTCCATCCGGCTCGGCGAGATTGACACCCATCGCCGTCACGATCATGCGGTTGCGCAGTTCCATCGTGCCGATGCGACCGGGAGACAGCAGGTGCGAGTAGTTATTGGCGCCCATGTTCGAGTTCTCCTATCGTTGTTTTGTATTTGCCTGACGGTGTCCGTTGCAATTGCCGCGCGAGCATCAATATTACTTTGCGTCTAGAGGGCACGAGGATGCGATGATGGACAAAACTGTGGCGGATTTTTCCGGCCGGTCGCCCGGGTCACGGGCAGCGGCGGCGCCACGGTTTCCCGTCGGAACCGTCTCACCGCTTCGCTGTTTCCCGGGCGCGTGCCCGCAGATAGTGGCGGATCGCGTCGAGGTCGCGATCGCCGATCTCCGTGAAGATCGGCATGCCTCGCTGCAACAAGCCCCCCTGGCGCACTACCGCATCGAAAGCGGCTTGGGACAGGGGAATCGGCGACGCGCGCAGGTCGGGCGGCGCGCCGCCGGCGATGGCCTCCATGCCGTGACAGACCAGGCATTTCCTGGCATAGAGTGCGGCGCCTCGCCGTGCCTGACTTTCATCGATGACAAAACCCGGGTCGTCGACCGGCTTTGCCGGCGTTCGCCGAACCGCCTCCGGCAGGCGCGCCTGGCCGCCCAGCACGAAGGTCAGCAGCCGGCGCGGCTGTTCGCGGCCGATCCAGCCGTGTTGCGCGGACAAGTCGCCGTACACGGTCTGACCGCCAGCCCAGCCGGCCAGGATGGAGACATGCTGGCGGCCATCGACGAGGTAGGTGATGGGTGGGGAAACCGTGCCCACGCCAAGTTCATGTGACCACAGCAGCCTGCCGCTGTCGGCGGCATAGGCATTCAGCTTGCCGTCGGCATCGCCCTGGAACACCAGGTTGCCGGCACTGGTCATGACACCGCCACCAAAGGCGCCCGGCGTTGGCAGCCGCCACGATTCGCGCTGCCGGAGCGGATCCCACGCCAGCAGGGCGGAGGTCGCGGCACTGGCCGGCACATTGCCCATGTGATCCACGGCTGACAAACCGGTGCTGAAGTTCGAACCGGCAGGATGCCGCCAGGCCTTCAGGTCCACCCCCGTGTCGCTGTAATAGCCTTCCATCTCCCGTACCGGAATGTAGGTGAGGCCGGTGTCGGGGCTGAAGGCCATGGGGTGCCAGCTATGGGCGCCTTGATTATTCGGCCAGATGCGCGTTTCGCCGCTTTGATAACGGGCGTTGGGCGCCTCGATCGGCCGGCCGGTGGCCAGATCGATCTTTTCGGCCCAGGTGACCTTGACGATCTTTTCGGCCGACACCAGCTTGCCGGTCTCGCGGTCCAACACATAGAAAAATCCATTCTTGGGTGCGTGCAGCAGCAGCTTGCGCGGCTTGCCGTCAATGGGCAGCGTGACGAGCACCATGTCCATCGCTGAGTTGTAGTCCCAAGTCTCGCCCGGCGTGGTCTGGTAGTGCCAGACATACTCACCGGTATCGGCATTCAGGGCGACGACGGAACAGAGGAAGAGGTTGTCGCCCCCGTCGGGACTGCGAATCTTGCGGTTCCACGGCGCGCCGTTGCCGGTACCGAGGTAGATACGGTTGAACTCCGGGTCATAGGTCATGGCATTCCAGACCGTGCCGCCGCCGCCGTGTTTCCACCACTCGCCCGTCCATGTCTTGGCGGCCATTGCCATGGCCCGGTCCTCGAAGCCGTCGGCGGGATTTCCGGGGACGGTGTAAAAGCGCCAGAGTTGCTTGCCGGTCTGTGCGTCGTAGGCTGTCACGTAGCCGCGCACCGGGCCCATGTCGGCGCCGCCATGACCGATGATCACCTTGCCGTTGAATACTCGCGGCGCACCCGTGATGTATCGCTGATCGTTCTCACCGATGGTCATAACGCTCCACAGCAGCCTGCCATCGCGCGCATCGACGGCGATCAGCCGGCCGTCCTGGGTGCCCGCATAGATCTTGCCCATGTAATAGGCCAGACCGCGACTGCCCCATGCGGCGCGCATCTTTTCGGCCGAGCGCTTCCACACCTCGGCATCGTAGCGCCAGAGAAGCTTGCCGGTGCGCGCGTCCACCGCGTGAACCACTGTATAACCGGCCGCGAAGTAGATAACGCCGTCGACCGCGAGCGGCACGGTGGTGACGCTGGGGACATCGGGCAAGTCGAGCGTCCAGGCCAGACCCAAGCGGGAGATGTTGCCCGTGTCGATCTGCTTCAGGGGGCTGAAGCGCTGCTCGTCGAACGTCCGCCCGTAGCCGGCCCAGTGGGCACCGGTGGGTTCATGGGTCAGCAGCGCGTTGTCGACAATCGCGGCGCCGTGCGCCGGCGGCGGGCTGGCCCACACTGCCACGGGCGCAAGAACCGACAAGAGCGCAATGGACAACAATCTGCAGAACATCGGGAAACGCATTGCCAGAAACTCATTCCGTTCAGTCATCCCAAGGCAAGACCATCACCTTGCAGTCGGAAGTCTTCGCGTCGAGCAGACGCGCGAACCTTTCCGGCAAGGCATCCATCTTTACCGTGCCGGTGATCATGGCCAGAGGTCGCAGATCGCCGGCCACCATCACGTCCGCGGTGTATTGGAAATCCTGCCGGTCGTAGCACAAGGAGAATAACAGGCGAATCTCCTTCCAGAGCGCCACCGTGGGAATGAAAGTCTCCGGTTTCGTGCTGAAGCCGAGACTGACCACGGTGCCTTCCGGCTTGACGAAGCCGATGGCGTCCGCGATGGCGCCGGGCACGCCCGCCGCCTCGAACACGACGTCCGGCGGACCGCCCAAAGCATCGTTGACCGCCACCGCCGCGTCCGCGGTGTCCTGTTGCGCGATGAAATGGTCGGCACCGAGCGTCGCCGCGATGCCCTCGCGCCGGCGCGAGCGAGCCATGACGGCGATGGCGCCCGCGCCCAGGCGGCGCGCCCAAAAGGCCGTGGCCAGACCGATGGGGCCGGCACCGGTGATCAGCACCCGGGCATCGATCGGCAAATTGGCCTTGCGCACGCCCTGCAAGCCTACGGCGAGCGGCTCGATCAGTGCGCCCGCCTCGTCACTCAAGCCTTCCGGTAACACGATGCATTCGTTCTGCCCGGCCCGTGAATATTGGCTGAATCCGGAAACCACGTCGTAGCGACCGCGCGGACAGTGGTGGGGCCGGCCAGCAAGGCACGCGACGCAGGATCCGCATCCGACAAAGGGCATCGGCGCCACGCGATCGCTGACTTTGAGCCGGGTAACACCGGGGCCAAGGGCGACCACTTCGCCGCAAAACTCATGCCCGAGGATACTGCCCGGCGCCGCCAAGGGGCAATCACCTTCAGTAGCATGCAGGTCACTGCCGCAGACGCCGACACGGTGGACACGAACGAGCACTTCCCCAGCCTTGGGTATGGGGATAGGTCTATCCTCGATGGACAGTCCCCGGCCCGCGCCCTTGAAGATCGCCACTTTCATCACGCGTTCGTCCATCCCCGAGTTATTGCCATCGGATTTCTTGACGCCAGATAGCCCATCCGCAAGGACGCTCCGAATAATCATATGAAGTCACCTGATTAGCCACAATGTTCAGCCGCGCGCAAGAATCGCTCGGGACGAGCCGTGGTAGCCACGGCAGCAACCAAGAGGCGCTTCAGGATAGACGACAGATCGAACCGGCGATTGAACCGATACTGGACTTCAGCAAGATACCGATGCGCATACTTAGCGAAATCGAAGGCATGGTAGGTACCCGAGTAGGCGGTCTTGAGATTGCCGAGGAAGGTATTCACTGCGCGGAATTGCTCCAGCTTGACGCAGGCGGGGCCGCCACCAGTAACAATGCGCTCCTGGGTGGCGCCGGCCGCGGTGACGGCGCGGAAGCACCACAGACCATCCGACACCACGTGGGCCGATGCGGACAGTGCCGTCTTCGCCCAGTCGGTGATCGCCTCCTTGGTGAATTCCAGCTTCTTCAGGCAGACCTTCAGTGGGTTGCCGGTCTCGGTGGTCTGCACGGCGGCAATGAACGATACCTTGTTCTCCGAACCGCGCCCGCTCTTTCCGCCAGGCAGTTCGCCGCCCAGGTAGGCATCGTCGATCTCGACCCGGCCATCCAGTTGGCGATCCGCCTCCCGCTCGCTCATCACCTGCATCAACTTGTGCTTGAGCAGCCAGGCGGTCTTGTACCGCACACCGAGGTGGCGCTTGAGTTCCAGCGCCGAGACATTGTTCTTGGCCTGGGTCAGCAGATGCATCGCCAGGAACCAGGTCGTCAGCGGCAACTTCGTGGACTCGAACACCGTCCCGCACATTACCGTCGTCTGCTCCCGGCACGACGCACATTGCCAGTACCGCAGTCCCTTGCGCTCGAACGTGTAATGGCGCCTGTCTTTGCATTCGGGGCAAACGAACCCATTCGGCCAGCGCAGCGCAACAACCGCAGCGTGGCATTTCTCCTCCGTCCCGTAGCGCTCCATGAATTGCGCCATCGACAATCCCTTCTGAAACTGCACCCGGTTGATCCCCATCGCGCATCCCCTTCGGACAAGACGCGCCCATTTTTCACCCCGGCAGGCTCGCCAAATGAGCCTTCTGAATATTGTGGCTAATCAGGTGAAGTCATTAAATCCATGACTTGGCAAGAAGTCGGTATCACCCTTGAATCTGCCCCCCCATGATGATCTTTGGGCAAGCAGTCCTGGAAAAAGCGGAAGGCAGCAAGCCTTCAACTTTCCACCCATTCAACGGGATATCTCGCCAGCTTTTAAGGCTATTATTTTAATTAAAGACAGTCAAGGCACGGCTCGCGTCTGGCCGACGTTGAGCCGACTCAAACTCGACGCTTGTTCGGTGCATACGGCACTCGGCAGATTCGGGTATTGCGCCCAGTGGCCGCACTGAAGCATAGCCACCTGCGATGCCGGAGCGCCCGGCAAGAAAAAGGGCCCGGAGACTATCCGAGCCCTTGGGACTGGTGGCGTGCAGTTTACTACCGAACAACTTGCTGTTGGGGCCAATGAGCACTGCTGAGGGTTTCTGCGGCAACGTGCTCACGAGCCCTCAATCACCCGCGCCACGTCGCCGTGACACTCGGCGCATTTACCCACCAGCAGCAAGTTGCCACTCTTGATGGTCCCGGTGAAATTGATGATCGTGACTTCGTGTCGGCATTGCCCGCACCAGACATTGGCCAGCAGGCGCTGGCGGATATCGGCAGGGATGGACTCCCAGCGCTGGCGGGCGGGGCGGGTGAAATCGGGAAGATTCTCAACGGCCATGGCTCATTCCTCGCGATTTCAACTTGCGCCATCACCGGGATGCGTATTCCAGCCAGCGTTGCCCAAGGGGGGTTACACCATCGTGCCGCTGCGCGCCGCCAACGCGCGCACGCTGATCGAGCAGAGCATCGGGCGCGGCCTGCGGCTGCCCTATGGCAAACGCACAGGCGTGGCAGCGGTTGATCGCCTGAACATCGTCGCGCACGACAAGTTTCAGGAGATCATCGACGAGGCCAACCGTGGCGATTCGCCGATTCGCCTGAAGCAGGTCATCCTCGACGCGCCCAGTGCCGACGACAAGAAGGTAAGCGTGCAGGTCGGCTCCGGTGCTGCAGCGCGGCTTGGACTGACGGATGCCGCGCCCGCAGTTGATCCAGCCTCGGCAGCCGCCCACGGCGGATCGGGGGGCGGCGAGGCCAAGCCTGCACCGACGCCAGTTTTCACCACCGAAGCGGAGAAGCAAGCTGCGCGCGTCGTGATCGAGGTCATCGGCAAGCTGGAGACGCAGCGCGATCTGGTGCCGACCAGTGGCGCACTGCTCACGCCGGAGGTGCAGAAGGTCATTCAGGCGGAAGTGGCGGAGCGGCTGAAGCCGATGCAGGGCAACCTGCTAGCGGGCGCGGATGAGGCCATTCCCGCACTGGATCTATCGGTCGTTGTGGCGAAGACAACGGAGATCGTCGTTCAGCAGACCATCGACATCCCGCGCATTGCCGTGGTGCCCATCCACGGCACGGTAATCACTCTGAGCGATCTGCATCAAGGGTTGGCTTATCCAGACCCAAATCGCTTGCGTCAGGTCCTGTTGCAGGACTACGGAAGGCACGACGACTTCGCAGTTATCGTGGATGAGAAGAGGCTCGATGTTGATGACGTGCAAGGGAGCTATTCCAACGCAACCCGCTGCCGGTGGATTGGGAGGCGCAACGCCGGATCGTGAAGCGCTTTGAGGAGGACGCATGAGCAAGAAGCACCGGGGCCGGTTCAAGGGTGATCCGGTCACTTATCAACTGCCGAGCCCGGCAGGCGGCGTGCAACTGGAAACCTTCGTGCCCTGGACACTGGTGAAGCGGGGGCTGAAGAAGCAGGTCATCACGCCCTTGGATGCGCCTCAGGAATTCCTGACCGAGGCCACCCGTGAGCGGGAGGCACGGTCGGCCGCGCAGGACACCGCGTTAATGCGGGCGCTCGGACTGGCGCACCACTGGCAACGTCTGCTGGACGAGCAGCGGGCGGCGTCGGTGGCCGAGATTGCCGAGGCCGAAGGCATGGACGTGACGCAGGTGCGCCGGGTCATGCGACTGACGCTCCTGGCCCCTGAGGTCGTGGAACGGCTGGCGGGTTCGCCCGACGCCGTGCTGGAAAAAGTGATGCGCCGCCCCTGGCCCAACAGCTGGGGCGATCAGATGCGGGGGCTCGCGCCACCCGGGTGAGCGCGTCGCGCCCAGCGCCAGCAACCGCCTGCGGGCGGTTTTTTTGTGGCTGCTCGGCACTCGGTCGCCACCGCTACAGGAGTTGCCAACCACAACCGACCGCCTCTAAACCCGCGCCAGCAAAGGAAGTGGCCTCGAGAACGCTCGCGTGACCACCAGAGAAAACGGAGAACAGAGAGGCGTCGGCGGGGGCGAAAACGCAGGGTTGGGAGGGGCGGCGCTCGCGAGACCAAGCCCGGGAGCCGCGCCAACGCTGGGGGAACAGGCAAAAAAATCCCAACCGATAAGGGTTGGGATTTTAGGTATTGGTGGACCGAAAGGGGATCGAACCCTCGACCTCCGCATTGCGAACGCGGCGCTCTCCCAGCTGAGCTATCGGCCCAATAGGGGGCGGATTATATCCGAGACCCCATAAACAACAAGGGCGCCGAAGCGCCCAATTGCCGACTTGAAGTCTCGGATCAGACGGAAAATGAGGAACCGCATCCGCAGGTGCTGGTTGCGTTCGGGTTCTTGATCACGAACTGGGAACCTTCTAGGCCTTCCGTGTAATCGATCTCGGCACCGACCAGATATTGATAGCTCATTGGATCGATCAGCAGGGTAACGCCATTCTTTTCCAAGATCGAATCATCGCTATTGGCCGCTTCGTCGAACGTAAAACCATACTGAAAGCCGGAACAGCCACCACCTGTCACGAACACTCGCAGCTTCAATTCGGGATTACCTTCTTCCTGAATGAGATCCTTCACCTTGTTGGCGGCGCTATCGGTAAAGAGAAACGGCAGGGGCATGTCATTCGCGCTCATCGATTGTTCTCCTTGGAATATGTTGGGGGAGAAACATTATCGGCTTTGATTCCGTCTCGGTCAATTGCTGCTGGCCAGCTTGAGCTCGACGGTCTTGGCCGCCTGACCGGTATGTAACAGCCTGCCCTCAACCAATGCGCCGAGATGAATCTCGATGCTGTTGTATTCAACATCTCCGGTAACGCGCGCCTTGGCTTGCAGCTCCAGGAAACTCGAGGAAACGACCGGACCTAGTACCGTGCCATTGATGACGACATGCGCAACCTCGATCTCGCCTTCGATTCGAGCGTGCTCACTCACCACCAAGGTGCTCGCCTGTTCGCCAGCGGCCCGGATGTTGCCGCGAATTTCGCCATCGACTCGCAGGCCGCCGGAAAATACCACGTCCCCGGAGATGGTCGTTCCGGCACCGACCAGCGTATCGATCCTGCTCTTGGGTGTATTGGCTTTTCCAAACATACGTGAATACTCCTATAAAAGGATGCTCTGCGATGCCTTCACCAAGCCATCCTGCGACAGCCGTACCTCGACCCTTTCGATCTTGGCCTCGGCCGGAAGCTCCAGCGTACCTTCGAGGCTGCTGAAATTCTTCAACGAAACAGCAAACTTGCCGAGACTACGCTCCTTGTCACTGGGTACGATGATAACAGCAGACCGTCCCGCAGCCTGGCGGGTGGTGACGTGAAAACTCAGTTGGCCCTTGAACTCGCGCTTGGCTTCGCTGCCCCGCCAGGAGGCAAGCACCCGGTAGCGATAGTGTCCGGGCTCGCTGATAGGCTCCACGCGCAAACGGGTGAGGGTCAAGGACTCGGTTGTGCCACCATTCACAGCCAAGCCCTCGAATACCGCTAGACTCTCCTTGAGTCTTGCATTCTCGTCCTCCAAGGTCTTGACCTGCCGGGTCAGTTCATCGATCGCGGTTCGATCGATCTTCTGGCTGTTCTCGGTGGCATTGGTGATACCCCGAAGGTGCTCGACCTCGATTGCCAAGTCGCCGGCACGTCCTCGCAATGCCTCTATCTCGGCTTTGGTTTCACCACGATCGAAACCGGCTAGCCTGTCTTCAGCGCCATCGCGCCATCCCCTCACCAAGACCGTGGCGACCAGCACCGTCAGCAAGACCACGAGTGGCCATCGCCATGGAAAATGCGTACGCACCGCGACGCGCGGCGCGGCAATGCCAAACCGGCTGCGCAGCCGCCGCAGTTTCAGGGCAAGACGGGAACCTGGGCCAGCGCGGTGCATTCGTCGAGGTCGAACATCAGGTTCATGTTGTGAATCGCCTGACCGGCGGCACCTTTCACCAGGTTGTCGATAACCGATAGCACGACCAAGATGTCACCGCCCTGAGGCCTGTGCAAGGCAATTCTGCAGATGTTCGAAGCGCGCACTGACCGCGTTTCCGGATGTGATTTCGGTGGCAGCACATCGACGAACGGTTCATTCGCATAGCGCCGCTCGAACAACGACTGAAAGTCCTCCTCGCGGGTTATCCTGGCGTAGAGGGTGGCATGGATGCCACGAATCAACGGTGTCAGATGGGGCACGAAAGTCAGTCCCACCGGCACGCCGGCCCGAAGGCCAAGGCCCTGGCGGATTTCCGGTAGATGCCGGTGACCGGCAACGCCGTAGGCCTTGAAGTTGTCGGAGGCCTCGGCAAACAGGATGTGGGTCTCGGCCTTGCGGCCAGCACCCGACACGCCGGACTTGCAATCGGCAATCAGATTGCCCAGGTCCACGCAGCGCGCCTCCATCAACGGCAAGAAACCGAGTTGGACGGCGGTCGGGTAGCAACCCGGGTTGGCCACCAGGCGAGCCTTGCGTATGGCATCGCGATTGACCTCGGGCAGGCCATAAACAGCTTCGGCCGCCAGTTCCGGAGCAGCATGGGACATGCCATACCACTGCTCCCACGTCGGCACGTCCTTGATGCGAAAGTCGGCGGCAAGGTCGATCACGCGGACGCCACGATCGAGAAGGGATCTCGCTTGCTGCATGGCAATGCCATTCGGCGTCGCGAAGAACACGACATCGCAACTGGCCAGGGGCGCATCCTTGGGATCGCTGAAAGCCAAATCCACCCTGCCGCGCAAGCTCGGAAACATGTCGGCGACACGCGTGCCCGCCTCGCCTCGGGAGGTAATCGCGGCCAGTTCGACCTGCGGATGTTGCGCCAGAAGGCGGAGCAGTTCGACGCCGGTGTACCCAGTGCCGCCAACGATGCCAACTTTGATCATACAAAGATCTCCGAGGATATCTTCACCGGAACAAGGACCGGCGAGACGAAAAGGCCGCCCGAAGTTTCCCGCGGGCGGCCTGCGCAGGGCAACGAAAGGCGGTTAGCGCTTGGAGAACTGCTTGCGGCGGCGCGCTTTGTGGAAACCGACTTTCTTGCGCTCCACCTCACGGGCATCGCGGGTAACAAAACCGGCGCTGGACAGCGCCGGCTTGAGTGCTGCATCGTATTCGATCAAGGCACGGGTAACGCCATGACGGACAGCGCCAGCCTGTCCGGACTCGCCGCCGCCCGTGACATTGACCATGATGTCGAACGTGCTGGAGTGCTGCGTCAGTTCAAGCGGCTGACGCACGATCATGCGGCCGGTTTCACGGGAAAAGAACTCATCCACCGGCTTGTCATTGACGACGAACTTACCACTGCCAGATTTAATGAAGACGCGCGCGACCGCGGTCTTGCGCCGCCCCGTGCCATAGTAGTAATTGGCTGCCATATTGATTCCTCAATCGATCCTAGATTTCCAAGGCTCGGGGTTGCTGAGCCGAGTGTGGATGCATTGCGCCGGCATAGCACTTCATCTTCTTGGCCATGGCATAACCCAACGGCCCTTTCGGCAGCATGCCCTTGACCGCCTTCTCGAGGATACGCCCGGGGAAGCGCTGCTGAAGCCTGCTGAAAGTCGTTTCCGAAATCCCGCCAGGGTAGCCCGAGTGCCGGAAATACTTCTTGTCCTGGGCCTTGGCGCCAGTCACGCGCAGTTTCTCGACGTTGACGACGACGATGTAGTCACCGGTATCGACATGTGGCGTGTACTCGGCTTTGTGCTTGCCGCGCAGACGATGGGCGATCTCGGCCGCGAGGCGACCGAGCACCTTGTCCGTCGCGTCAACGACGAACCAGTCGCGTTTCACTTCATGCGGCTTGGCGGAAAAGGTTTTCATGACTGAAGTCCTTGCTACGTTGTCCGTCCGTCCGCCGGCCAATACAGTACCGGCTTCTTCGGAAAAGCCGCGCATTTTAGGCGAAGCCGCTGTCCGATGTCAAACACGCCGACGCGGCGCCCGAAATAAAAAGGCGCAACCCCAAGGGGTTGCGCCCAATCCACTCCAAAGGAAGAGGGTGGAGGAGACACCAGAGGAAACGTAACTTGGTCCATCTCTTCCTTATCACGCTTCGTTGCGACGATACTGCCAGAAAAAATGGTGCAACGCAAGATATTTGTGCGAGGCATCAATTTCCATCTCGGAATCTCCCTAGAATCGGCCCTGAACTTCACGGGAGGCAATACCATGGAATGCACGGTTCGTTGGCACGAAGGGATGAGCTTCATCGCGCAGACAGGTAGCGGCCACTTGGTGGCCATGGACGGCGCACCCGAGGCTGGGGGACACAACTGGGCGCCAAGACCGATGGAGATGCTTCTGGCCGGAGCAGGGGGTTGTACGTCTTTTGATGTCATTCTGATATTGCAGCGCGGCAGGCAGGACATCCGCAACTGCGAAGTGAAAATCATCGCCGAACGGGCCGAGACCGATCCCAAGGTGTTCACCCGGATCCATTTTCACTTCACGGTCCGGGGGCGAGGCCTGAAACCGGAGGCCGTCGAACGTGCCATCAAGCTGTCGGCTGAAAAATACTGCTCGGCATCCATCATGCTTGGCAAGACCGCCGAAATGGTTCACGACTTCGAGATCGTCGAAGTCTAGGCTTGCCTATAGATGATAGGCCGTCGAAGTCATCAATCGGGCGGCGGCCTTCATCGCGAGCCTGACCAGAGGGGGCAAATCCCGCGCGCCCATGTCACTTGCAGTTTCGGCGTGGCGCATCTCGTCCAATTTCATTTGTTCGATCACGGCGCGCGAACGCCGATCCGCTTCCGGCAAACTTGCCAAATGGTCTTGCAGATGCGCCTCGACCTGCCGCTCTGTCTCGGCAAGGAAACCAAGGCTCCAAGCATCGCCCAGTCTCCCGGCCATTGCCCCAATCGCGAGCGAACTCAGATACCAGAGCGGATTGAGCAGGCTCTTCCGGCCGGCCAACTCGGCAATACGCCGTTCGGTCCAGTTGAGGTGCTCCGTTTCCTCCCATGCCGCCTGTTCCAGCGCCTGCCGCGTCGCCGGATTCCGGCAGGTAAGCGACTGTCCCTGGTAGAGCCCTTGCGCACACACTTCGCCGACATGATCGATCCGCATCAATGCCGCGGCGTGGCGCCTTTCCGCATCGCCGAGTGAGGCCTCGACCAACTCTTCACCCGGCATGGAGCGCCTCGTTGGCGCGGGTGCCAGCATCGTCCGCAATCCGCGGTCGAACGCCAGTATCCATGTGTCGCTGATCAAGGTAGCACCGGATGTTTGCCTAGGCGAAGCGCCTCGCGCCCTTCCGCCGCATCGACGATTGGCAGCGACAAGGGACAAAAAAACTCGCGATACAGCGCCACGTGATGACGGTTAACCGTTATGCCATCGATCTTCCGCCAACTCGCGAGTCGCGCTGGCGCCCAACTCCCGTCCCCCCGTCCGGTCGCGAAGACCCGGTACTCGCCTGTCGCGCAACGAAGCCCCTCGAAGCTGACATTCGTCGCGCCGCCGGCGCTCTGAATCACCAAGACGTATCGGACGATGCCATCCTTGCCTGGACTCAAGGTCGAACCATCGACGAAGAAGCGGTTTGTCGTGGCCGAACTGACCGGAAACTCGATCAGTTCGCGGTGGCGGGGGAACGGGGGTGGCGTGATCGCCGCCTCCGACTCCGATGGACTTTCGACCTCATCGGCGCCCCCCGCGAAACCGCTCACGGCAAACGGGGCGCAAAGGAGAAACATGGACGCCCACCGACGCAACACGACGTTACTCCCCAAGACCATCGATGGCGACCCGGGGCTCCGGGCGAATCGACGACCTACCGGCACCATGGCGGGATGATTGGAGCAAACGCGACAATTCGTGCAACGCCTGCTCATAGACACCCCGTTTGAACTCGATCACGGAGTCCAGCGGCACCCAATAGTCGCTCCAGCGCCAAGCGTCGAATTCTGGATGTTCCGAGGCGCGCAGTGAAATGTCGGTATCCCGGCCAATCAACCGCAACAGGAACCATATCTGCTTCTGGCCCTTGTAAGTGCCGCGCCACTCCCGGCGCACCCATTGCTTGGGCACGTCGTAGCGCAGCCAGTCGCGCGTGCGGCCGATGATGCGGACATGGTCTGGCAATAGCCCGACTTCCTCGTGCAACTCGCGGAACATGGCCTGCTCGGGTGTTTCACCCTTCTTGATACCCCCTTGCGGGAACTGCCAGGAGTGTTCGCGAATCCGTTTGCCCCAGAAGACCTCGTCGTGCTGATTGACCAGAACAATGCCGACATTCGGGCGATAACCTTCCCGGTCGAGCATGATGCAACCTTCGAATGTTTAACTGCTGGCAATTCTTTCACAGTTGGCACGGCAAGGAAAGAATCGCGGCAACGTTAAAATGAGGCCTTTTCCGCTGGATATCCGTCATGCGTGCCAGTCAGTTCTTCGTCTCGACCCTCAAGGAAGCCCCCGCCGACGCCGAAGTCGTCAGCCAGAAGCTGATGCTGCGCGCGGGCATGATCAAGCGTCTCGCCGCCGGCATCTACAGTTGGATGCCAATGGGCCTGCGCGTCGTGCGCAAGGTCGAGCGCATCGTCCGCGAGGAAATGGACCGCGCCGGCGCCATCGAACTGTTCATGCCGGCCGTGCAGCCGGGCGAACTGTGGCAGGAATCCGGGCGCTGGGAAAAGTACGGCCCCGAGCTGCTACGCTTCAAGGACCGCCATGCGCGCGACTTCGTCATCGGCCCGACGCACGAGGAGGTGATTACCGACATCGTCCGCCGCGAAATCAAGAGCTACCGGCAGTTGCCCAAGCACTTCTACCAGATCCAGACCAAGTTCCGCGACGAGATTCGTCCGCGCTTCGGCGTCATGCGCGGGCGCGAATTCACCATGAAGGACGGCTATTCCTTCCACGCCTCGTTCGAGGATTTGCAGCGCGAGTACGACAACATGTACCAGACCTACGGCCGCATCTTCACGCGACTGGGTCTGCAATTCCGGGCGGTCGCCGCTGACACCGGCTCGATCGGCGGCACCGGTTCGCACGAGTTCCACGTGCTGGCCGACTCGGGCGAGGACGCCATCGCCTTCTGCCCGGATTCCGACTACGCCGCCAACGTCGAGCTGGCCGAGGCGCTCGCCCCGGGGAAAATCAGCCGTGGCGACACGCCGCCCATGGAGAAAAAGGCGACGCCGGGCAAGATCCGCTGCGAGGACGTCGCCAACTTCCTCGGCACGCAACTTACCCGCACGGTCAAAGCCATCGCCGTGATGCATGACGATGAGTTCTACCTGCTGCTGGTCCGCGGCGATCACAATCTGAACGAAGTGAAGGTCGGCAAACTGCCAGGTCTCGATCCGTTCCGCTTCGCAACCGACGAGGAAGTCGAACGTTTCCTCGGCTGCCGGCCCGGCTACATCGGGCCGGTGGGCGTCGATCGCAAGCAGGTTCGCGTCATCGCCGACCGCACCGTCGCCGCGATGGACAATTTCGTCTGCGGCGCCAACGAGTCGGGCTACCACCTGACCGGTGCGAACTGGGGCCGCGACCTGCCGGAACCGGATGCCGTCGCCGACATCCGCAACGTCGTCGCCGGCGACGCTTCGCCCGACGGCCAGGGCACGCTCGACATCTGCCGGGGCATCGAGGTCGGTCACATCTTCCAGCTGCGCACCAAGTACGCCGAGGCGCTCGCCTGCAAGTTCCTCGACGAGCAGGGCAAGGAACGCGTCATGGAGATGGGCTGCTATGGCATCGGCGTCACGCGCATCGTCGGCTCGGCCATCGAGCAGGGCAACGACGACAAGGGCATCATCTTTCCCGCCGCCATCGCCCCGTTCGAGGCCGTGATCGTGCCCATGGGCTACCACAAGTCCGAAGCCGTGCGCGCGGCGGCCGACAAGCTGCGCGACGACCTGATCGCGGTGGGTGTGGACGTGATCCTCGACGACCGCGACGAGCGGCCCGGCTCGATGTTCGCCGACTGGGAACTGATCGGCGTGCCACATCGCATCGTCGTCGGCGAGCGAGGCCTCAAGGAAGGCAAGTTCGAGTACAAGAGCCGCCGCGATGCCGAGGCGACCATGGTGGCGGGCGGGGAAATCGTGCCGTATCTGCGCGGGAAGCTGTGCGGCTGATCCTCGCGATCGGGCTGCTCGTCCAAGCCTGGATCGCCTGGGCCGGAACGCAGAAGTACGAGCCGCTGGCGGCCAGCGTGCAGGCCGCGCTGCATGCGGCGGTGGCCGACCGCGCCTCACCGGAACCGAAGTTCTCCAGCATGCAGGAGAAGATCGAATGGCTGGCGGAAATGTCGCGCCGGCTGGAAAAGCGCCTCCCCGACCGGCAGGCGCGCATCGAGTTCCTCAAGACCGTCCATTACGAAGCCCAGCGCGCCGGTCTCGAACCTCAGCTGGTGCTCGGTCTGATCCAGGTCGAGAGCGGTTTCAAGAAATACGCCGTCTCGTCAGCCGGAGCACGCGGCTACATGCAGGTGATGCCGTTCTGGCTCAAACTGCTCGGCGCCGACGACCACAACCTCTTCCACCTGCGCACCAACCTGCGTTTCGGCTGCACCATCCTGCGCCATTACCTCGACATCGAGAAGGGCGACCTTTATCGCGCGCTCGGCCGCTACAACGGCAGTCTGGGCGCACCCGAGTATCCGAATCTGGTACGCGGCGCCTGGGAGCGGCAATGGAGTTGGGGGCAACGCATCATGACGGCGCCGCGCTGAAAGTCAGCCGTGGCGGAACGCCGATCCGCTACCTCATGCCGGGCAGCATGCCCTTCATGCCGCGCATCATCTTCGCCATGCCGCCCTTGGAGAACTGCTTCATCACTTTTTGCGTCTGCTCGAACTGGTTGAGCAGACGATTGACTTCCTGCACCTGAACGCCAGCGCCCGTGGCAATGCGGCGCTTGCGGCTGGCCTTGATCAGTTCGGGCTTGGCACGCTCGCCCGGCGTCATGGAATTGATGACGCCCTCGATACGCCGGATCGCCTTGTCATCGACCGCGCCGCCCGCCTGCTGGGCCATTTGTCCAAACTGGGCGGGGAGTTTGTCGAGCAGCGAGGCGATGCCACCCATCTTGCGCATCTGGCCAATCTGCTCCTTGAAGTCGTTCAGATCGAAGCCCTTGCCGGACTTCATCTTCTTGACCAGTTGCTGCGCCTTCTCCTGGTCGACGTTTCGGTGTGCCTCCTCTACCAGGCCCAGGATGTCGCCCATGCCGAGGATGCGCGATGCCATCCGTTCAGGATGGAACTCCTCCAGACCGCCAAGCTTTTCGCCGACACCGGCGTACTTGAGCGGTTTGCCGGTAACCTGCCGCACGGACAGCGCGGCACCGCCGCGCGCGTCACCGTCGAGTTTGGTCAGGATCACGCCCGTGAGCGGCAACGTCTCGGCGAATGCCTTGGCGGTCTTGACGGCGTCCTGACCGAGCATGGCATCGACGATGAACAGGGTTTCGACCGGCTTGAGCGCCGTGTGCAATTCCCGCACCTCGGCCATCATCGCCTCATCGATCGCCAGCCGGCCGGCGGTATCGACCAAGAGCACGTCGTGATAATGCTTTCTTGCATAATCGAGCGCCGCCAGTGCGATATCAAGCGGTTTCTGGCCCACGGCGGAAGGGAAAAAGTCCACCCCGGCCTGAGCCGAGACAGTCTTCAACTGTTCGATGGCGGCAGGGCGATAGACGTCGCAACTCACTGTCAGTATTTTTTTCTTCTGCCGATCCCTGAGCCATTTACCCAGCTTTCCGGTCGTGGTGGTCTTGCCAGCGCCCTGCAAGCCGGCCATGAGTATCACCGCCGGCGGCTGGGTGGCGAGGTTAAGGCTGCTCGCCTGGCCGCCCATGAGTTCGGTCAATTCGCGGTGCACGACGCCGACCAGCGCCTGCCCCGGGCTCAGCGAGCCGATGACTTCCTGACCCACTGCCTTGTCCTTGACCCGGGCGATGAAGTCCTTGATCACCGGCAGCGCTACATCGGCTTCCAGCAAGGCCATGCGGACTTCGCGCAGCATGTCTTGGATATTGTCTTCGGTAAGGCGGGTCTGGCCGCGCAAGGTCTTGACGACCTTGGCGAGACGCTGAGTCAGGTTATCCAGCATGGGATGGGCGGAAGAGCAACGAAAGGAATGGGGTAGACTTCCAATATGTCGTCGATTTTACTGCATCTGGTTGCAGCCTTCCTTTACCTCGCCCTCGCCGTATTGTCATGGCGAAGCCGCTGGCGCGGCGCCGCGCTGGACCGTCCGCGATCGGCGCTCGCCGCGTGGGAACGCGCCGGCCTGATCATCGCCCTGCTGGCCCACGGCGCCGCCTTGACACGAGAGATTTTTCCTGGCGACGCCATGCATTTCAGCTTTTCGATCGCCATCTCGATGATCCTCTGGCTGGCCATTGCCTTCTACTGGGTCGAAAGCCTCTATGCCCGCATGGAAGGCCTGCAGATGATCGGTCTGCCGGTCGCGGCCGTCGCGGTGATGTTGCCCAGCCTGTTTCCGGCGCAGCATTTGCTGACTAACGCCAGTTCCATGGAGTTTCGCGCCCACTTCCTGGTGGCAATGCTGGCTTACAGCCTGTTCACCCTGGCGGCGCTGCACGCGATGCTCATGGCGTTCGCGGAAGAGCGTCTGCACAAAGGGCGCCTGACGCCCTTGCTGGCGAGCCTGCCGCCGCTGCTGACGATGGAAACACTGCTGTTCCGCCTGATCCATGTCGCCTTCGCGCTGCTGACGCTAACGCTCGCCTCGGGCATCCTGTTCTCGGAATCCCTGTTCGGCAAGGCCCTGTCGTTCAATCACAAGACGGTATTCGCCATCCTGTCCTGGCTTATTTTCGCCGCTTTGCTGAGCGGGCGACATCTGCGCGGCTGGCGGGGCCGCAAGGTACTGCGCTGGACGCTGGCTGGATTCGTCGCGCTGATGCTGGCCTATGTCGGCAGTCGCTTCGTGCTGGAAGTCCTGCTGGGCCGGAACTGAACAATCCTCATGGAAGACATTCCGATCTCCGCCTTGAGCGGAACATTGGTCATTCTGCTGCTGCTTTCGGCATTCTTCTCGATGACCGAGACCACCATGATGGCGGCAAACCGGTATCGGCTGCGCCACTTGGCCGGCGAGGGACATCGCGGCGCGACTCTCGCGCTCGACCTGCTGGGACGTACCGACAAGATGCTTGGCGTCATCCTGCTCGGCAACAACCTGGTCAATGCCGGCGCCGCCACCTTGGTCAGCGTCATCACCATCGAACTGTTCGGCGAGGAAAAATGGGCGCTGGGCGTCGGCACGTTGACCATCACCTTCGCCATCCTGGTGTTCTCCGAAATCACGCCCAAGATCATCGGCGCCGCCTATGCCGACAGGCTGGTGCTGTTTCTTGGCTTCCTGCTCTGGCCGTTGTTGCGCGCCGCCTATCCGGTCGTCTGGTTCGTCAACCTTTTCGCGGCGGCGCTCCTTAAGGCTCTGCGCCTGGAGCCCCGACCGGATCATGCCGCGCACCCCTTGTCGCCGCGGGAGTTGCGCGCCCTGGTCCTGGAGTCCCGCGGCATACCGGTTCAGCACCGTGACATACTCGTGAACCTCTTCGATCTCGAGCGCGTGACGGTCGAGGACATCATGGTGCCGCGCGGCGACATCGAGTTCATCGACATCGAGACGCCAATCGAGGACATCCAGGCGCAATTGGCCACCAGTTACCACGCCCGCCTGCCCGTGGTCGCCGGAGATCCTGGCAACGTCATCGGCGTGCTGCATCAGCGACGCCTGCTGGGCATCACGCTGGCCACCTCACTCGATCATGACGCCTTGCGAGCGCAACTCGCCGCGCCTTACTTCATCCCGGCCGGCACGGCTGTTTACGCCCAGTTGCGCTTCTTCCGGGAAAACCGGCAGCGCCAGGGGCTGGTCGTTGACGAGTATGGAGAGATTCTGGGGCTGGTAACCCTCGAGGACATCATCGAGGAGATCGTTGGCAAGTTCACCACCAGCATGCCCGGCGCGGCCGCCGAGTCGGTGTGGGGAACGGATGGCACCACGCTAGTCGACGGCGGCCATAGCCTGCGCGAACTTAACCGCCTGCTGGACTTAAGTTTGCCCCTGGATGGGCCGAAAACATTGAATGGGCTCATCATCGAACACCTGCGCGAAATTCCGGAAGCCGATGCCTGCCTGCGCATCGGCGATGTTGGCATGGAAATCGTCCAAACCCAGGACCGACGCATCAAGGTGGTCAAACTTTTCCGGCCACAATCAAAGCAATAGGGCGGTTTTCGCCAGCCGCCTTCGCCTTTACAAACCCCCGGCGGGCGGGCATTATCGCCTCGACATGCTTGGCACGACGCCCGCCCGAGCGGGTATTTCCACACCATGACGGTTGCGATGCCTCCCCTCTTGGGCGGCTTGGGGCGGGCGCTCGTCCAGCAGGGCCGCCTCCAGGAAACCGAGGCCGAACGGATTGCCGCCGACGCCAAACCCGAGACGGGCGGCTTCGTCGGTCAATTGATTGCCTCGGGACGCATGGGTTCCCGTGATATCGCCGTGTTTGCGGCGCAAACCTTCGGCTACCCGCTACTCGACCTCAACGCATTTTCCAGCGACCACCTGGCCAAGGAGGCCATCGATCGCCGGGTGATGCAGAACCACCAGACGCTGGCGCTCATCCGGCGCGGCAACCGGCTCTCGGTGGCCATGGCCGATCCAACCAACCTGCGGGCACTCGACGAGATCCGTTTCCAGACCGGCATGATCGTCGATCCGGTGGTGGTCGAAGCGGACAAGTTGTTGGCGCGACTCGCCAAGGTCACTGAAAAGGCCGACGAGGCGCTGCAAAACCTCATCGAGGATGATCTCCAGTTCGAATTCGATGAAGAGAATGCCGACGAGGCTGAGTTGGACGGCAGCACCAGCGAAGTCGACGACGCCCCGGTGGTCAAGTTCATCCAAAAGATATTGCACGATGCCATTGCCGAGGGAGCATCGGACATCCACTTCGAGCCCTATGAAAAGTATTACCGGATTCGCTTCCGTGTCGATGGCGTTCTGCGGGAAATCGCCCAGCCGCCCTTGGTCATCAAGGAGAAAATCGCCTCGCGCATCAAGGTGATCTCGCGCCTCAACATCGCCGAGAAACGGGTACCGCAGGATGGTCGGATGAAACTGGTGCTATCGAAAGGTCGCGCCATCGATTTCCGTGTCAGCAGCCTGCCCACGCTTCACGGCGAAAAAATCGTGCTGCGCATCCTCGATCCCAGTTCCGCCACCTTGGGTATCGACGCGCTGGGTTACGAGCCGGACCAGCGCGAGGCCCTGCTCGACGCCATTCAGCGACCCTACGGGATGATCCTGGTCACGGGCCCGACCGGCAGCGGCAAGACCGTGTCCCTGTACACCTGTCTCAACATCCTCAACCAGCCCGGCACCAACATCTCCACCGCGGAGGACCCCGCGGAAATCAACCTGGCCGGCATCAATCAGGTCAACGTGGACGACAAGGTCGGCCTGACATTCGCCGCGGCATTGAAATCGTTTTTGCGTCAGGATCCCGACATCATCATGGTCGGCGAAATTCGCGATCTGGAAACCGCGGAAACTGCCATCAAGGCGGCCCAGACCGGTCACCTGGTGCTATCGACCCTGCATACCAACGACGCTCCGCAAACCCTGACCCGCCTGATGAACATGGGGGTACCGACCTTTAATATCGCCTCGAGCATCATGTTGATCACCGCCCAGCGCCTGGCTCGGCGACTCTGTGCGTGTAAGGTGCCGATGGACGTACCCCGCGAGACATTGCTCAACGCCGGCTTCAGCGAGGACGATCTCGACGGCAGTTGGCAACTGTTCGGCCCGGGCGGCTGCGAGCGCTGCAAGGGGTCCGGCTACAAGGGCCGCGTTGGCATCTATCAGGTCATGCCGGTATCCGAGTCGATCCAGCGCATCATCATGTCGAACGGCACCTCGCTCGACATCGCCGCGCAAGCGCTGGCCGAAGGTGTACGTGACCTGCGACGATCGGGTCTCTTGAAAGTCAGACAAGGCGTCACCTCGCTCGACGAGGTACTGGCGACGACCAACGAATAGCCGCTTGGAATGAAAGCGAAGGGGTAAGAGCCATGGCAACCGCCACGAAATCGGATCGACGCGACATCGGCGTGAAGGAGTTCACGTTCGTCTGGGAAGGCAAGGACAAGACCGGCAAGATTGTTCGCGGTGAAATGCGCTGCGCCAGTCAGGCCGTGGTCAATACGACACTGCGACGCCAGGGCATTCTCCCGGTCAAGGTGAAGAAGCAGACTTTCAAGAAGGGCGGCAAGGTTAGCGAGAAGGACATCACGCTATTCACCCGCCAGTTGGCGACGATGCTGAAATCAGGCGTGCCCTTGCTGCAAGCCTTCGATATCGTCGCCAAGGGGTCGTCGAACAGCGCCGTCTCCCGCCTGCTGCTGGACGTCAAGGCCGAGGTGGAGACGGGTTCGGCGCTCAACCAGGCGTTTCGCAAGCATCCGGTCCATTTCGACGCGCTCTTCTGCAATCTGATCCAGGCCGGCGAGCAGGCCGGCATTCTCGATGCCCTGCTCGACCGGCTGGCGACTTACAAGGAAAAGATTCTCGCCATCAAATCGAAGATCAAATCCGCGCTGTTTTACCCGATTGCCGTGATCGTGGTCGCCTTCATCGTCATGGCGGTGATCATGATTTTCGTCATTCCGCAGTTCAAGAGCGTATTCACCAGCTTCGGTGCCGACCTGCCGGCGCCAACGCTCGTGGTCATCGCTATCTCGGATTTCTTCGTCGCCAACTGGTATCTGATATTCGGCGCCATCGGCGGTGGCCTTTATCTGTTCTTCTACCTCTGGAAGCGATCCGTGCCCATGCAGATGGCCATCGACCGCATGTTCCTCCGCCTGCCGATTTTCGGGGAGGTGATCCGCAAAGCGACGATCGCCCGCTGGACCCGCACCCTGTCGACCATGTTCGCCGCCGGCGTACCGCTGGTGGAAGCCCTGACCTCGGTCGGCGGCGCGGCCGGCAATCATGTCTACAAGGTGGCGACCCAGCAGATCCAGACCGAGGTCAGCACCGGTTCGAGCCTGACCGTGGCGATGCAGAACGCCGACGTTTTCCCCGGCATGGTCATTCAGATGGTTTCGATCGGCGAAGAATCCGGCCAGCTCGACGCCATGCTCGGCAAGGTGGCGGATTTCTACGAGGCGGAGGTGGACGACGCCGTCGAGGCCTTGTCCAGCCTGATGGAACCGATGATCATGGTCATCCTCGGCATCCTCATCGGCGGCATCGTGGTGGCCATGTACCTACCCATCTTCAAGCTCGGCGCCGTCGTTTGAACATCATGGAAACGCTTCTGCAGCCGGGGCCGTTCATCGTGGTCGCCAGCCTGATCGGGCTGTTGATCGGCAGTTTTCTCAACGTCGTCATCCATCGCCTGCCGCGCATGATGGAGCGTGACTGGGCGGCCCAGTGCGCCGAACTGCGCGGCGAGGCGCCACCCGCCGCCGAAGCACTGTCCCTGCTCGCCCCGCGCTCCCGCTGCCCGCTTTGCAACCGCCAGATCGGCACTCTGGAGAACATACCGATACTGAGTTACCTGCTGCTTCGTGGCCGCTGCAAGGGCTGCGGCGAACCGATCAGCCCGCGCTATCCGCTGGTCGAAGCCACCACCGGCCTGCTCTTCGGCCTAGCCGCGTGGAAACTCGGTCCCGGTCTCGCGGCGCTCGGCGCCATGGTGTTCGTCGCCGCCATGGTGGCCCTGACCTGCATCGATTTCGATACCCAGCTGTTGCCGGACGACATCACGCTACCCTTGCTTTGGCTGGGCTTGCTGTTCAACCTCTGGAACACTTACACCGACCTGTCCAGCGCGATGATCGGCGCCATCGCCGGTTACCTCAGCCTCTGGTCGGTCTATTGGCTATTCAAGCTGATCACGGGCAAGGAAGGCATGGGCTACGGCGATTTCAAACTGCTGGCGGCCATCGGTGCATGGCTAGGCTGGCAGGTGCTGCCGCTGACGATACTGCTTTCATCGTTCGTCGGCGCGCTGGTCGGCATCGCATTGATCGTGCTGGCGCGGCGCGGACGCAATGTTCCGATCCCATTCGGCCCTTACCTGGCGACGGCCGGTGTAATTGCCCTGTTCTGGGGAAAATCGCTCACCGCCGCCTATCTCGGCCTGCTGTAGAACCATCCCCAGGCCTTGAAATCGTTCCGGCCAGTCCGCATCTGGCGGCGGCGGTGGCTCTTGGCAATGTCTTTGCAGACAAGCGCCTAAGCTATAATTCGAACCTTTTGGGGAGACACCAATGCCCATCTACGCCTATCGCTGCAGCACCTGCGGCCTGGAGCAGGATGTCATGCAGAAGATGTCCGACGCACCGCTGACGACCTGTCCGGATTGCAAGACCGAGACCTTCACCAAGCAACTGACCGCCGCCGGATTTCAGCTCAAGGGCAGCGGCTGGTATCAGACCGATTTCAAGGGCGGCGCCAAGCCTGAAGCCAAGTCCGAACCCAAGAGCGACAACCCGCCCCCGTGTCAGGGAGGCACCGGATCGTGCGCGTGCGCGTAACATCCGCTCTCAAGCCGGGTGTCTTGCCGGCGATCTCCTCTTGGCTCCCTTAGCGCTTGAAAAAATACTTCATCACCGGCCTGTTGATCTGGATTCCCCTGGCCATCACGGTCTGGGTACTGTCCGCCATCGTCGGCACCATGGATCAATCGCTGCGGTTGCTGCCGTCGGCCATTCATCCGACCAACCTGCTCGGCTTCAACATTCCCGGCGCCGGCACCGTGCTGACCCTGCTGGTGATCCTGCTGACCGGCGTGGTGGCCACCAACATCATCGGCCAGCGCATGGTGCGCTTCTGGGAAGCGCTGCTGGCGCGCATTCCAGTCGTCAAGTCGATCTACTACAGCGTCAAGCAGATCAGCGATACCCTGTTTTCCGGCAGCGGCGAAGCCTTTCGCAAGGTGCTGCTGGTGCGCTATCCCCATCCCGAAGCGTGGGCGGTGGCTTTTCTCACCGGTACGCCCGCCGAGGATGTCAGCGCCATGACCGGCGAGGAACTGGTCAGCGTCTTCATCCCGACGGCGCCCAGCCCCGTCAACGGCTTTTTTTTCTTCGTCAAGAAGAACGAAACGATCGAACTGGACATGAGCGTCGATGACGCCCTGAAATACATCGTTTCGATGGGCGTGGTCGCGCCGCCTCCCAGGGGCAATCTTCTCGGGCGGGCACAGAACGAATAACCTCAACCCTCGGCCGGCGGCGTGCCACCACGGCTGACTTTCACATCGGACTCACCATGCGTACCCACTACTGCGGCCAACTCAACGCCGGCCATGTCGATCAGGTTGTCACTTTGTGCGGCTGGGCTCATCGCCGCCGCGACCATGGCGGCGTGATTTTCATCGACCTGCGCGACCGTGAAGGCCTGGCACAAGTGGTCTGCGACCCCGATCGGCCAGCCATGTTCGAGCGCGCCGAGTCGGTGCGCAACGAGTTCGTGCTCAAGGTGACCGGCAAGGTGCGCCGCCGTCCCGCGGGCACCGAGAACGCCAATCTGCCCTCGGGTGAAGTCGAGATCCTCTGCCACGAACTGGAGATCCTCAATCCGTCGGTCACGCCGCCGTTCCAGCTCGACGACGAGAATCTCTCCGAGAACGTCCGTCTGGTGAATCGCGTCATCGACCTGCGCCGGCCGCAAATGCAGAAAAACATGATGCTGAGGTACAAAACGGCACGCGCCTTCCGCCGGTTCCTCGACGACAACGGCTTCATCGACATCGAGACGCCGATGCTGACAAAGTCCACGCCCGAAGGCGCCCGCGACTACCTCGTGCCCTCGCGCGTGCATCCGGGCCAGTTCTTCGCCCTGCCGCAGTCACCGCAGCTGTTCAAGCAGCTGCTGATGGTGGCCGGCTACGACCGCTATTACCAGATCACCAAGTGCTTCCGCGACGAGGATCTGCGCGCCGATCGTCAGCCTGAATTCACCCAGGTCGATATCGAGACCTCGTTCATGGACGAGACCGCGATCACCGGCCTCATCGAGAAACTCATCCGCTACGTCTTTAAGGACGCCATCGACGTCGATCTCCCTGATCCATTCCCGCGCATGACTTTCGCGGAGGCCATGCGCCGCTTCGGCTCCGACAAGCCGGACCTGCGCGTGACGCTGGAACTGACAGAAGTCACCGACGCCGTCGCCGACGTCGCCTTCAAGGTCTTCTCCGGTCCGGCGACGTCCGGCGGTCGCGTCGCGGCCCTGCGCATCCCCGGCGGCGCCTCACTGTCTCGCGGCGAGATCGACGGCTACACGGAGTTCGTCAAGATCTACGGCGCCAAGGGCCTCGCCTACATCAAGGTCAACGATGCCAGCAAGCTGAACGAGGAAGGCCTGCAATCACCCATCGTCAAGAACCTTCACGAACAGGCGCTGGAGACCATCATGGCGCGCACCGGCGCCCAATCCGGCGACCTGATCTTCTTCGGCGCCGACAAGACCAAGGTTGTGAACGACGCGCTCGGCGCGTTGCGCATCAAGCTCGGCCACGAGAAGGGCTACACGAATGGGAAAGCGTGGGAACCGCTGTGGGTGGTCGATTTCCCAATGTTCGAATACGACGAGGAAGACAAACGCTGGACGGCCTGCCACCACCCCTTCACCTCGCCGAAGGACGGCCACGACGAACTGATGAAGACGAGTCCCGGAGAATGTCTGGCCAAGGCCTACGACCTCGCCTTGAACGGCTGGGAAATCGGCGGCGGCTCGGTGCGTATCCACAAGGCTGATGTGCAGGCGCGCGTGTTCGAGGCGCTCGGCATCGGCGAGGAGGAACAGCGGGCCAAATTCGGCTTCCTGCTCGATGCCCTCCAGTACGGCGCACCACCGCACGGCGGCCTCGCCTTCGGCCTCGACCGCATCGTCACCATGATGACCGGTGCCGAGTCGATCCGCGACGTCATCGCCTTCCCGAAAACGCAGCGCGCCCAGTGCCTGCTGACCGACGCACCCTCCGGCGTCGACGAGAAGCAGTTGCGCGAACTGCACATCCGCCTGCGTCAGAAAATCGAAACCCAGGTGGAAGTCGGCAAGAGTTGATGAGATACCTGCTCGGCCTGCTGCTGGCGCTGTTCATCCTGCCGGCGGCGGCCATTCAGGACGTCCGGCTCGCGGATTTGCCGCCGGAAGCACGGCAGACGCTGCAACTCATCAAGCAGGGCGGTCCATTCCCCCATCGGCGCGATGGCGTCGTGTTCGGCAACTTCGAGCGCCTGCTGCCCATCAAGCCGCGTGGCTATTACCGCGAGTACACCGTGCCGACGCCCGGCTTGCGGCATCGGGGCGCGCGGCGCATCGTGTCCGGCAACATCGCCGAGCATTACTACACCAACGACCACTACCGAACTTTCCGGCGGATCAGGGAATGAGTGACGTTCATCTACAGCACATCCTGGCGGACACCGGCAAAGCCGGCGTTTATCACCTGCCGCACATGGACAAGAAGGTGGTGGTCGCGGCCGCCAAGGCCAACGGCTATGCCGCATTCAAGGTCAATCTGGCCAAGGCGGGCAACAAGGATGAAATGCTCGACGCCATCGCCAAGGCCTTGAAATTTCCGAAGTGGTTCGGCCGCAATTTCGATGCACTGGCCGATTGCCTGGCCGACATGGCCTGGAAACCAGCGGACGGCTATCTGGTGCTGCTCGAGCATTGCGATGGCATCCACGGCAAGGCCGAAGCCGACTTCGTCACCACGCTGCAAACTTTCGAACAAGCCGCCAACGAATGGCGCGAGGAAGATATCCCCTTCTGGTGCCTGGTCGAGATGCAGGCCGACGGCATCGCCTGGCTGCCGACGGAGCCGTAGCTGCGGTGGGCGACAAGACACCGGTCTCGGTACTGGTGGTCATTCATACGCCGGCGCTCGATGTCCTCCTGCTCGAGCGTGCCGCCCGCCCCGGATTCTGGCAATCGGTAACCGGCAGCCGGGAAGGAGTGGAATCGCTGGTGGCGACTGCCGTCCGCGAGGTCGCCGAGGAAACCACCATCGCCTGCACGCCTGATCGCCTGATCGACTGGCGCCTCAGCAACCGTTTCGAGATCCTGCCGCTGTGGCGCGCTCGCTATGCCGAAGGCGTCACCCACAATGTCGAACATGTGTTCAGCCTCCCCGTGACCGCCGACACGCCAGTGGTCATCGCCCCCGATGAGCATCGTGACTGGCGCTGGCTGCCCTGGCGCGAGGCCGCCGCCGCCTGTTTCTCGTGGACCAACCGCGACGCGATTCTCATGCTGGGCCTGCGCGCGAGCGCTCGGCAAGCCCGGCCAGACAGGCCGGACACAAGCATCCGGTAACAGCGGGATCGATGGCCACGGGCGGCAGCGAGCCGCACCAGCATTCCCCCAGGCCGGCGGCCATGCCGCAAGTGAAGTGCTCGCCGCATCGCGGACAAACATTCGTCGTGTTGCCGCCGCCGCCGGCGTGTCGCGACGGCTGACTTTCCCTGTTCATGACCGCCCCTTGAATTCTCCGTCAAAGCACCTATTTTCATGGCAAGGGAACAATCCCTCAACTCAACCCGTGCAGACAGGAGAACATCATGGCCAACATCACCCGATATGATCCGCTCGACGACTTTTTCCGTGGTTTCTTCGTGCGACCGGTGGAGATGGGCAACATGCCGGAAGCGCCAAGCGTGAAGATCGACGTGAAGGAGCAGGAAAAGACTTTCGTCGTCCACGCCGAGATGCCCGGTATCAGGAAAGAGGACATTCATGTCGTCATCGACGGGCCGTCGGTATCGATCACCGCGGAGCGCAAGCAGGAGAAGGAAGTGAAGGAAGGCGAGCGCGTGCTGCGCACCGAACGTTACTTCGGCAAAGTTTCGCGCAGCTTCCAGCTCGGGCAGGACATCGACGATGGCGCGGCAAGCGCGAAGTTCACCGATGGCGTGCTGGAATTGACATTGCCGAAAAAGGCCGCGACGCAGTCGAAGCGGCTGGCCATCGACTGACCGGCCAGTGAAAGTCAGGCGTGGCGGCGCGGCGAGCATCGCCCGATGCCACAAGAAGGACGGCGGCAGTAGAATCCCGCCGTCCTTTTTATTTTTACCTTTCGCGCCATGACCACCCAAGCCGCCGACGCCCTGCCCGCCGCCACCAAGGCCAAGATCCTCGGCGAGGCACTGCCCTACATCAAGCGCTTCTTCGACAAAACCATCGTCATCAAGTATGGCGGCAACGCCATGACCGACCCGAAGCTGCAGGACGGCTTCGCGCGCGACGTGGTGCTGCTCAAGCTGGTCGGCATGAATCCGGTGGTGGTGCATGGCGGCGGACCGCAGATCGAGGACCTGCTCAAGCGCGTCGGCAAGAAGGGCGAGTTCATCCAGGGCATGCGCGTCACCGACGAAGAGACCATGGATATCGTCGAGATGGTGCTCGGTGGCCAGGTGAACAAGGAGATCGTCAATCTCATCAACCAGCACGGCGGCAAGGCGGTCGGCCTGACCGGCCAGGACGGCAACTTCATCCGCGCCAAGAAGCTGATGCTGCCCAACAAGGACAAGCCCGAGGAATTGATCGACATCGGCTCGGTCGGCGAAATCACGTCGATCGATCCCTCGATCATTGCCTTCCTCGACAGCGGCGACTTCATCCCGGTGATCGCGCCGATCGGCGTCGGGCCAAAGGGCGAAACCTACAACATCAACGCCGACGTCGTCGCCGGCAAGATTGCCGAAGTGCTGAACGCCGAGAAACTGGTGCTGCTCACCAACACGCCAGGCGTGCTGGACAAGGCGGGCAATCTGCTCACCGGCATCACGCCGAAGGAGATCGACGCCATGGTCGAGGACGGCACGCTTTCCGGCGGCATGCTGCCGAAGATCGGCTCGGCGCTGGACGCGGCGAGAAGCGGCGTGAAGAGCGTGCACATCATCGACGGCCGGGTCGAACACGCTTTGCTGCTGGAAATCCTCACCGACGAGGGCGTCGGCACGCTGATCAAGTCGAAATAGCATGAGCACCGCCAAGCCCGGCGAGAAGAAGCTGCTGATCCTGCAAACGATCGCGCACCTGCTGGAATCGCCGTCCGGCGAGAAGATCACGACGGCATTGCTGGCGAAGAAACTATCGGTTTCCGAAGCCGCCCTCTACCGTCACTTCGCCAGCAAGGCGCAAATGTACGACGGCCTGATCGAATTCATCGAGTCGAGCCTGTTCACCGTCATCAACCAGATCGGCGCCGACGAGGATAACGGTCTCAAGCAGGTGGAACTGGTCATGGTCACCCTGCTCGCCTTCGCCCAGAAAAACCGTGGGCTCACCCGCGTGCTGATCGGCGACGCGCTGGTGCACGAGCATCCACGCCTGCAAGCGCGCATCAACCAGTTGCTCGACCGCGTCGAAGCATCGCTCAAACAGTCGCTGCGCATCGCCGCTACCCAGGGAACCCACGCCGAGCATCATGATGTCGCCGCTCACGCCGACGTCCTGATCTGCCACGCGCTCGGTCGCTGGCACCGGTTCGTGAAAAGCGGCTTCAAGGAGGATCCACTGTCGGCCTGGCCGGCACAATGGCAATTGCTGGCTCACTGAGGGAGACGTAATGAAAACGAAAACCAAGCCGGTCGCCGGCGGCAATCTCACCACTGGCAAGGCCGCCGCCCGGCCGAAATCGCCGACGGCCAAGGCTGCGGTCAAGCAAGGGGCGCCGGGCACCGGGCAGGTACTGAAGGAGTTGAAGTCGCTGGCCAAGGAATTGAACAAGGCTGCGGAGGGCATCGGCAAGCGCACGCCCGGCGACCCCAAGGACATCTCGGCCATCCTGGGCAATGTCGAGCGCATGACGGCCGAGGCGGCCAACAAGTCGCTGGCCGAAGCGGAGATGGCCAAGCACATCCTCGCCTCGGCACACGACTGCCTTGCCAAGGACTGGAGCCGCAAGGAGATCGACGCCCATCTGCAAGGCATCGGCGCGCACCTGACCAACATCATCGTCGCCCAGGAGTTCCAGGACCTGGCCGGCCAGGCGATCCGCAAGGCGATGAAGGCGCTGGTCGGCGCCATCGTCGTCGAAACGGCCGCCGGCGACGACCGCAAGCTCTCGCAGAACGAGGTGGACAGCCTGCTGAAGGAGCTGATGCTGTAGGCGTCGGGCCGCTCTACCGCCACAACGCCTCGGCCGCCTCCAGCGCGAAGTAGGTCAGGATGCCGTCGGCGCCAGCCCGCTTGAAGCACAACAGCGCTTCCAGCATGCAGGCGTCGTTGTCCAGCCAACCGTTGGCGGCGGCCGCCCTGAGCATGGCGTATTCACCGCTGACCTGGTAGGCATAGGTCGGCACGCCGAATTCGTCCTTCACCCGCCGCACGATGTCGAGATAAGGCATGCCCGGCTTGACCATGAACATGTCGGCGCCTTCGTCGAGGTCGAGCGCAACCTCCCGCAGGGCTTCGTCCGAATTGCCGGGATCCATCTGGTAGGTGTACTTGTTGCCCTTGCCGAGATTGGCCGCCGAGCCCACCGCGTCCCGGAACGGGCCGTAAAAGCTCGACGCATATTTCGCCGAGTACGCCAGGATGCGCGTGTGGATGAATTTCTTGGCGTCCAGCGCGGTGCGCACGGCGCCGATGCGACCGTCCATCATGTCCGACGGCGCCACCACGTCGGCGCCCGCACCAGCGTGACACAAGGCCTGCTTGACCAGCGCCTCGACCGTCTCATCGTTCATCACGTAACCGGTCGGATCGGCCGGATCGATCAACCCGTCCTGGCCATGGCTGGTGTAAGGGTCGAGCGCGACATCGGTGATCACCCCCAGTTCCGGCAGCTCCTTCTTGAGCGCCGCCACCACGACAGGCACCAATCCATCGGGATTCCAGGCTTCCTCGGCGGCCGGCGATTTCTTGCCGGCGTCGATCACCGGGAACAGCGCCAGCGCCGGAATGCCCAGCCGCGCCGCGCGTTCGGCTACCGGCAGGAGCTTATCGAGGCTCATACGCTCGACGCCGGGCATGGAAGCCACCGCCTCGGTACGCCCCCGACCTGCCAGGACGAAGACGGGGTAGATGAAATCGTCGGCACCGAGACTACTTTCCCTCATCAGCCGTCGCGAGAAATCGTCTCGGCGCATGCGGCGCATGCGCGTGGCGGGAAATGCACCTTTCTGGTTCATGGGTATCTCGCAAAAAACATTTCTGGAACTTTCACCATTCATCGCAATCTTAGATTGCGGATGACGTGCGGTCATCCCCCGCTTCACCTCCCTGAGCGGGTGCCTTAACCCCATTAAGGCAATTGGCCCCCGGCTTCTCCCCTTTGGCCGGGGGCTTTCTTTTTGGCGCCGCCGAAATCAATCATGCTCAAAGCGGATTTTCCAGCCAGGAAGCGATCACCGTTTCCGCCTCGTCCATGCCCTGCTTCTTCAGGCTGGAGAAAAGCTGCGCGGTGATCGGCGAGCCGGCTTCGGCCATTTCGGTACGCACCTCGCGCAGCACCTTGGCCTGTTCCTGGCGGGTCAGCTTGTCCGCCTTGGTCAGCAGGCAATGGATCGGCTTGCCGGTCGGCCCAAACCAGTTGATCATCTGCCGGTCGAGATCGGTCAGCGGCCGGCGCGCATCCATGATCATCACCAGGCCCGCCAGTGCCTGGCGGCGGGCGAGATAGGTTTCCAGCAAACCCTGCCACTGCTTTCTGATTTTCTCCGGCACGTCCGCGTATCCGTATCCCGGCAAATCGACCAGCGCCGCGCCGTTG
Source organism: Rhodocyclaceae bacterium (assembly GCA_016704145.1). Taxonomy (GTDB): domain Bacteria; phylum Pseudomonadota; class Gammaproteobacteria; order Burkholderiales; family Rhodocyclaceae; genus Fen-999. The sequence continues at coordinate 394,017 of JADJAS010000007.1, forward strand.
CGCAGACGGAACAGGTTGATCAACTGAGTGCGACCGGGCGTCTTCGACACGAAGGCCAGCCGGGTATGGCCGACCAGTGTATTGATGGCCGACGATTTTCCCGCGTTGGAGCGGCCGGCAAAAGCGATTTCCGGACCCGTCGCGTCCGGCAGATCCTGCGGCTTCGCGACGGATAGCTCGAAGACCGCGTGGCGAAACAGGGACATGGCGGGGCTGCGGAGGCGTGGTCGATGGGTCGGGTTAGAATAACACGTTCGATTGCCCATTCCGGGCCGCCCAGGAGCACCCCATGAAGCATTCGCCGATGCCGCCCTCGCTGATGACCGCGCTGCTCATGGCCGCCACCTTCGTCGCCACCATCGCCAATGCCAATGAGCCCGCCAAGGCCCCGTATCGGGGCGATCCCGTCAAGGGCAAGGAAATCGCCGCGACGGTCTGCGCCGCCTGCCACAATCCGGACGGCAACAGCACACAGGCGGCCAATCCCAAGCTCGCCGGCCAGCACGCCGAGTACCTCGTCAAGCAGATGAAGGAGTTCAAGGCAGCCGAAAGCAAGCAGCCGGTGCGCGTCAACGCCGTCATGAACGGCATGATCGCGGCCTACAACGAGGATCAGATGCGCGACCTGGCCGCTTGGTTCGGCGCCCAGACGCTGCTTGGCGAAAAGGCCCGCAACCGCGACACCATCGAAGCCGGGCAGAAGCTTTACCGCGCCGGCAACATGGCCAAGGGCCTGCCAGCCTGCGCCGCTTGCCACGGCCCGGCCGGTGCCGGCATCCCCGCCCAGTATCCGCGCATCGGCGGTCAGTTCGCCGAGTATATCGAGGCCCAGTTGAAGGCCTTCCGCGACGAATCGCGCGCCAACGATCCCAACAAGATGATGCGCATGGTCGCCATCAAGATGACCGACGCCGAAATCAAGGCGGTGTCGGATTACATCGCCGGCTTGCGCTGAGGATATATCTCCCTCCTTGCAGCAGGGGCGGCGATGCCGCCTTTTTTTGCTTTCCCGGCCGCTTTCGCGGAAACTTGCGAAGGCAACCACGAGTCGAACGCGAATCATGCTCATCCGGCGCCCGCACGACGTTCCGCCCTCCGAGATCACGCCAAAGTCAGTGTTCGCGCAACGCCGGCATTTCCTGCAATTCGCGGCCGGCGGCGCCCTATCGCTGGCGCTGCCGGCGGCGCATGCCGGCGACAAGCTGCCGATCGCGGCACGCAGCCCGCTGTCCACCGACGAGGAGCCGACGCCTTACCGGCACATCGCCGGCTACAACAATTTCGTTGAATTCGGCAACGGCAAGGAAGTCCCGGCCGAGCGCGCCCACCGCCTGCGCACCGCGCCCTGGTCGGTCACGCTCGACGGGCTGGTGCACAAGCCCCGCACGCTGGCCATCGAGGACATCCTCAAGCTTGCCCCGCTGGAGGATCGCGTCTATCGCCTGCGCTGCGTCGAAGGCTGGAGCATGGTGGTACCGTGGGTCGGCTTCTCGCTGTCGGCCCTGCTCAAACAGGTGGAGCCGCTAAGCAGTGCCAGGTACGTCGCGTTCGAATCGGTCGTGCAGCCCGACACCCAGCCTGGCGTCCGCTTCCCGCTGCTCGACTGGCCTTACACCGAGGGGCTGCGCCTCGACGAAGCCATGCATCCGCTGACGCTCGCCGCCGTCGGCCTGTACGGCGAAGTCATGCCCAACCAGAATGGCGCGCCGATCCGGCTGATCGTGCCGTGGAAATATGGCTTCAAGAGCGCCAAGTCGATCGTGCGCATCCGCTTCACCGACCATGAGCCGCCGACCACCTGGAACAACCTGCAACCGGAGGAATACGGCTTCTACGCCAATGTCAATCCCGAAGTCAGCCATCCGCGCTGGAGCCAGGCGCGGGAGCGCCGCATCGGCGACTTCCTCAAGCGGCCGACGCGCATGTTCAACGGCTACGCCGACCAGGTCGGCCAGCTTTACGCCGGCCTCGACCTGCACAAGTATTACTGATGGAAAAGCGGATCGCCGCCGCCAAGGCCGTTCTGTTCGTCTGCTGCCTGCTGCCGCTGGCGCATTACGGCATCGCGCTCTGGCAGGATACGCTGGGCGCCAACCCCATCGAAGCCCTCACCCGCGGCCTCGGCGACTGGGCGCTGCGCCTGCTGCTGATCACGCTCGCCGTCACCCCCCTGCGCCGCGCCACCGGCTGGGCCTGGCTGCTCAGGTTGCGGCGCATGCTCGGCCTCTTCGCCTTCTTCTATGCCTGCCTCCACCTCGTCGCCTACCTCTGGCTCGATCAGTTCTTCGACTGGGTGGACATCGGCCGCGACATCCTCAAGCGGCCGTTCATCACCGTCGGCATGGCGACCTTCCTGCTGCTGGTGCCGCTGGCGGCAACATCGACCAACGCCATGATCCGCCGTCTCGGCGGCAGGCGCTGGCAACGTCTGCATCGGCTGATCTACCCGGCGGCGCTGCTCGCGGTGCTGCACTTCACCTGGATGGTGAAGGTCGACATCACCGAACCGGCGCTTTACGGCGCGCTCGTCGCCATCCTGCTCGGCCTGCGTGCCTGGTGGCGGTTCGACGATGCGCGCGGAACCCTGGCGCCGCGGCACCGGATCATTCCGATCCAGATTCGTCGCTGATCCGCAAGCGCGCACTTGCCGCCTGCCGTGCCCGCGAAGCGAGCTTGTCCGTGCGCTGGTACGGCCCGCCCTTCTTCATGATCGGCGCCACGGCCAGCGGGTTGCGACGGCTGACTTTCAGCTTCCTGCGCTTCATCTTCTTCATCGCACGAACCTGACGATGGCGCGGCCATCCGCCGCAACCTTGGCCTCGCCTTGCCAGGCATGGCCATGGACGATCTCGAAGCTGGCATGGCGGTTCCATCCGGCCAACACGCGCCGCCAGTCGCGCCAGCCCATGCGGCCGAGCAAGCCGTCGCGCACCCCCAGATGGCGCTGGTCGGCGAGCAGCTGGCGCGGCCGGCGATAGTCGAACGTGATCATCTCCATGTCCATCACCGGATCGGCGAAACCGGCCGCCACCAGCATGTCGCCAATGTCGTGCATGTCGGCGAAGCGGCGCAAGCCGGTCGCGCCCGCCGTGCGCAGTTCCTTTAGCGTATCCGGGCCGAGCATGGCGAAAGTCAGCAGCCCGCCGACGGCGAGCACGCGATGCAGTTCACGGAACGCCGGCAGCGGATCGTCAAGCCAGTGCAGCATCAGGTTCGACCAAACGAGATCGACGCTGCCTGCCTTGAACGGCAGTGCGCGCACATCGGCGTTCACCAGCCGCGGCGCCTTGCCGCGCAGGCGCTGCATCAGCGACGCGCGCGACTTCACCGCTAGCAGCATCGGCCGGGCAAAATCGACCGCCAATGGCAATGCATCGGGGTAGCGCCGCCGAAGCTCGCGGATGCCATCGCCGGTGGCGCAACCGACGTCGGCCACGCACCGGGGCGCAATCTTGATGAAGTCGAGGCGCGCGGCCATGCGCTCGCCGACTTCCCGCGCCAGCACTGCCGCCTCGTCGTAGCACGCAGCGGCACGGGAAAAATCGTCGCGCATCAGACCGGCCGCAACCCCAGCCGGTCGAACAGGGCTTCGTCGCGCGCGGCCTCGGCGTTGCCGGTGGTCAGCAGCTTGTCGCCGTAGAAGATGGAGTTGGCACCGGCCAGGAAACACAGCGCCTGCAATTCGTCGCTCATCTCGTGCCGACCGGCGGAAAGCCGCACCCAAGAGGTCGGCATGGCGATGCGCGCGGCGGCGATGGTACGAACGAACTCGAAGGGATCGAGCGGCGGCGCATTTTCCATCGGCGTGCCGGCAATCGCGACCAGATGGTTGATCGGCACCGATTCGGGCGCCGGATCGAGGTTGGCCAGTTGCGCCAGCAGCGAGGCACGCACGCGGCGCGATTCACCCATGCCGACGATGCCGCCGCAGCAGATCTTCATGCCGGCGTCGCGCACGCGCATCAGCGTCTCCATGCGCGCCTGCTGGCTATGCGTGGTGATGACCTGGTCGTAGAACTCGGCGCCGGTGTCGAGGTTGTGGTTGTAGTAGTCGAGACCGGCGGCGGCGAGTTTCTCCGCCTGGCCGGAGCCGAGCAGGCCCAGCGTCAGGCAGGTTTCCATGCCGAGGTCCTTGACCGCGCGCACCATCTCGATGACGCGGTCGAGATCGCCATCCTTCGGCCCGCGCCAGGCCGCGCCCATGCAGAAGCGGCTGGCGCCCCTGTTCTTCGCCGCTTTCGCCGCCACCTTCACCTCTTCGAGCTCGAGCAGCTTCTCGCGCTCGATGCCAATCTTGTCCTGGCGTCGCGCCGATTGCGAGCAGTAGCCGCAGTCCTCGGAACAACCGCCGGTCTTGATCGACAGCAGCGTCGAGCGCTGGATGGCATTGGCGTCGAAATGCTGGCGATGCACCTGCTGGGCGCGGAACATCAGGTCGGCGAACGGCAGCTGGAACAGCGCCTCGACGGCATCGGTGCTCCAGCCGGCCGGCCTTTGCGCGATCGTGGCGCCCGCGTTCGTGGTGGTGGCGGTGGCAGTAGCTGCGGTCATTGCGGCAATCTTTGGCAAAATCGGAGGCGGGATGATCGGCGAAGGAGCTTGGCTTGTCAATTTGGCGCAACGTGATGGCTGTATTGCTGCCGCAGGATTGTCTGCTTTGCGCGGCGACCTCGGGAGACGCCTTGCTCTGCGACGAATGCCGAGCCGACCTGCCGCGCCTGCCGGATGCCCGGTGCCCCATTTGCGCCGAAGCATCACCGGGCGCAATGACGTGCGGCGCCTGCCTGAAAGCGCCGCCACATTTCGATGCCACCATCGCTGCCCTGCCTTACGCCTTTCCGGTCGACAAGCTCGTCCAGGCGCTCAAGTACCAGCGGCGTCTCGCCACGGCTGACTTTCTGGCGCAGTCGATGCTGGCGGCCGGAGCGCCCGTCGGCGACATCCTCGTGCCATTGCCGCTGTCGGCCGCGCGCCTGCGGCAACGCGGCTTCAATCAGGCCGTGGAGCTGTCCCGGCCGCTGGCCCGTGCGTTAAGGTTGCCGCTGGAACTCGACGGCTGCGCGCGCGACCGCGATACCGTGCCGCAGGCGTCGCTGCCCTGGAAGGAGCGTCGCCAGAACATCCGCCATGCCTTCGCCTGCGCAATCGATTTCGCCGGCAAGTCGGTGATCGTGGTCGATGACGTCATGACTACCGGCGCCACGCTCGACGAGTTCGCCCGCACGCTGAAGGCGCACGGCGCCGGCCGCGTGACCAACTGGGTGGCGGCGCGGACATTGCGGAACTAACGCAGGCGCTGCTCGACCGCCTCGGCCAACGCCGGCGCCAGCTTGCCGGAGTCGAGCGCCTTCTGGTAGGCGACGCGCGCCTCGTCGCGCCGGTCGAGCTTCTCCAACAACAGGCCGTGGAAGATCAAGTAGTCCGGACTGTGCTCGCCATGGCGCCGGTGCGTGGCCATGGTCCGCTCGGCTTCGGCCAGCTGCCCCTGCTCGAATTGCAGACGCGCCAGCGTCATCGCCCAGCCGGACTGGGCCGCGTCCAGGGCCAGCCCTTCGCTGGCCACGGCCTGCGCTTCGGTCCAGCGCCGCTCCGCCATCAGCAGGCTGAGCAGTGCCTGGCGCGCCGCGACATGCCGGCGATCGGCGGCCAGCGCCTTCTGGAAGCCGGTGACCGCCTCGGCCGTCTGTCCCTGGCGATATGCCGCCATGCCCTGCCGGTACTCCGCTTCGGCGCGCTCGCCCCCGGCCTGACCGAGCGGGCGCTTGTCGATGGCGACGACAGGTTCCGCCAAAACCGCGGGCGGTGGCGCCGGGTCGGACACTGTCGTCGGCGGCGATGGCGCCGGTTTCGGGGCCGCCTTTGGTGCTGACTTCACCACGGGCATCGGCACCGTCAGGGCCGGCATGGCTGGCGGGGCCGGTGGCGGGGTCACGGCTGGCGGCGGCGTTGCTACCGCGATGTTGGGCGCCGATGCCACCGTGCCGGCGCCGTGCCACGGCTGACTTTCGAACATCGGCCAGAGAGTGGCGGCGAGCGCCAGCACCCCGGCGGTTCCGCCGAGGACCGCCAGCAGACGTGGCCAGGAAACACACCGGGGTGGCGGCAGGGCCTTCACCTGGCCGGACCATCCGGCCCGCTCGGTCGCCGAAGCTTCTCGACGGTCGAGATCCCGCAGCATCTGGTTGATCACGCTCATGTCATCCCCACAGCCAGTCGACGTTGATCGCGCCTTCGGTGTCGCGCGCGGCGGCGCGCACATGACGCCAGCGCACGCGCTCCTCGCCGGCGCCATAGGCGGCGAGCAAAGCCTTGTTGGCCAGGATGTTTACCAGGCGCGGCATGCCGCCGGAATGGCGATGCAAGGCGGCGCGCGCCGGCCCCGAAAACAGCCCGTCGCCCCGGTAGCCGGCGACCCGCAGGCGATGCTCGACATAGGCGTCGACTTCCTCGCGGCGCAGGCCGGGCAGCCGGTAATGGAAGGCGATACGCTGGCGCAACTGCCTGACCCGCGGCTCGCGCAGCTTGTCGTCGAGTTCCGGCTGGCCGAACAGCACGATCTGGATCAGCTTGCGCTTTTCCGTTTCCAGATTGGAAATCAGCCGCAGCGTTTCCAGCGTCAGCAAGGGCATCGTCTGCGCCTCGTCGATGCACAGCACGGCGGTTTTGCCCTGGCGCGCCAGTTCCAGCAACCGGCCGTTGATGCGCCGGACGACGTGCACAATCGCCCGCCCCTCCGTCGTCGGCGCCCGCAGCTCGTCGGCCAGTTCGACCAGCAGCGCCTTCGGATCGACCTGCGGATTGGGAATGTAGGCGGCGACGCAATCCTCGCCCAGCGTGGCGAGCAAGCGGCGGCAGAGCAGCGTCTTGCCGGTGCCGACCTCGCCGGTGATCTTGACGAAGCCCTCGCCGCTCCGGATGGCCAGCAGCAGCGTGTTCAGGGCTTCTTGGTGGGCGGCGCCGGCGTAAGCGAACTGGGTGTCGGGCGTGATGCCGAACGGCAGCTCGGTCAGCCCGAAATGACCGAGGTACATGCGTCCTAGCGAAAGTCGGTCATGAACTCGCGCGGGTCGAGCTTCTGGATGCGCTCGCCGGTCTGTTCGAGGTCGCGCAGCCAGGGACGATCGTCGGCGATGACGGTCGGCTTGAGCAGGATGACCAGCTCGCGCTTGCTGCCGGAACGTGCGCGCTGGCCGAACAGCATGCCCACCGCCGGCACGTCGCCCAAACCGGGCAGCTGGCTGCGGTCGTTGGTCTGGCTTTGCGTCATCAGGCCGCCAATGGCGACGATGTTGCCGTCGCGCACGCGCACGATGCTGTCGGTCTCGTTGATGCTGCTCGACGCCAGCGGCAGCGAGAAAGTACCGAGCGTGGCGCCCAGGTCGATCAGCTTGGTCTTCTCGGTGACCACGCTGATCGCCGGATGGATGTGCAGGACGATGTTGTTGTCCTGGTCGATCTGCGGCGTCACGTCGAGCGAAATGCCCGAGAAATAGGGTTGCAGCGTCAGGCTGGGCGTGCTGACCGAACCGCTGTTGGTCGACGTCGTGGTGGTGGTGACGTTGGTGACGAACAGTTCGTCGGTACCCACCTTGAGCACCGCTTTCTGGTTGTTGATGGTGGCGATGCGCGGACTCGACAACACGGTGACCGTACCCTGCCCTTCGAGGAAGTTGAGCAGCGCGGCGAAATTGGCCGTTTGCAGCGCGAGACCCATGAAGCCATGGCCGAGCGAGGTTGCCGCCATCGAACCGAGGCGACCGGGCAGGGCGTCGACCGAGCTCGACGACAACGGCTTGGCGGCGCCGGCCTCGGCCGCCGCCAGACGGGTGCCGGGCGCCACCACGCCGATCGCCGACTGGCCGTGCGAGCCCGTGCGGAACGCCGTCCAGTTGATGCCGGCCTGAAACTGCTCGCTGAGCATCACGTCGAGGATTTTCGCCTCCAGCATCACCTGGCGGTCCACCACGGTCTGGGTCGCGCGCAGGTAAGCCTCGATCTGGCGGATCTCGCGCGGCAAGGCGCTGATCACGATTACGCCCGACTGGGGATTCACCACCACCTTGCGGCCATCGGCGTTGCCGACGATGGCGGTCAGCGCGACGGTCAGCCCGCCCCAGAAATCGTTCTCGGTGGTGGTCTGGACGCGGCTGGTGTAGGTATTGGGCACGCTGCCGGAACCGGTCGTGCCTTGGCCGGGCACCGCGGCACCGCTGGCGGTCGTGGTAGTGGTGGTCGATGGCCCGCCGGCGCTGGTGATGGCGCTGGAGGTGACGCGCAGTTCGCTGGCGCCCTTGCGCTGGGAGGCGAGGTAGTTGATCTGGAACACGCGGGTTTGCAGGCTGTTGGCTTGAACGATGACCCGATTACCCTTGACGGTGTACTCGTAGCCATAAAGGTCGCGGATGGCGTCGAGCGCTTCGCGCACCGTCACGTCCTTCAGGCTCAGGGTGATCTGGCCGCCGACGTCCGGCGGCACCAACATGTTGTAGCGGGTGCCGGTGACGATGGCGGAGAACACCTGCGCCGCCGGCGCATTGACGACATTGAGGTCGAAGCGCGGTTCGGCTTCCACCGGCTTGGGCATCTCGACCGCCAGCGGCGGCAGCAGCGCCTTGTCGGCCGCCGGATCGCGCGCCGGACGCTCGGCGGCCGCCTGCCGAAGTTCCTCGCCGATGCGTTCGTGCACCGCCCCGGGGCGGAGCTGCTGCGGCGCGCAGGCCGTCAGCAGCATGGCGGTGCATGCCCAAGTCATCATCAGGTAGGTTGTCTTCATGGCCTGTTTGCCTTTTCCGTCTTGCCGCGCGGCCGCTTCGCCACGGCCGCTTCCGCCGGTACGACCTGCTTGCCGATGCCGGGCGTGAGATAAAGGGTTTCCCGTCCTGCCGTGGAGCGCAAGTCGACCGAATCCTCGCCGACGCGATCCAGCGTTGCCTCCCCGACCTTGCCGCCGAGCTCGACATAGACGCCGTTGATGACCGCGGCGGAACGCGCGCCCTGCCGGCGAATGATCGACTGCAGGCGAGGCGCCGTCGGCGGCGTCGCCGCGCCGGCGGCGGGAGCGGCGGCGCCGGATTCGAAGGCGGGTGGCGGCCGCGTCGGATCGGGCAAGCCCTGCGCCCATAGCGGCCCGGCCGTCAGCGCCAGCAGCAATGCGGGAATCGTGCGCGCCATGCTCATACCGCCAGCCAGTCGCGATCCCGGCTGAGCGTATAGACGGTCAGCGTCAGCTCGCTGCGAGGATAGGTCGTCACGCTCAGCATCATGCCGCCCCAGAGCAGGCGCTGGGGCGTCCTTTCCAGCTCGGCGACATAGTCGAGCAAGTCGGCATAGCTCCCGGCCAGCCGCACCTCGAGGCCATGCCGATAGATGTTTTCGCCACGTTGCTCGCCGGGCTTGCCGCCTGCCGCGCCTTTGTCGGCAGGCGGCGCCAGCAGCGGTTCGGCCGGCAGCGAGCGCAGGCTCACCAACGCCAGGCCGCGATGCCGCGCCAGCACGGCCTGCAGCACCTGCCCCATGCGCTGCGGCGGCACCAGCTGATCGTCCAGTTGCCCGATCCGGGCATCGATGGCGCCCAGCCTGGCCTGAAGTTCGGCCAACTGTCGACGGCCGTCGGCATCCGGATTGTCGAGTTGCGATTTCAGGGTGACGATCTGGTTGTCGAGCGCGGTCAGCTCGGTCTGGCGTGTCGCCAGTCCGGAGCGCAGATCGGCGCCACGGCGAGTGGCCGGATTCACCCAGAATGTCATGAGGAGAAATCCGACCGCCGCCGTCACGGCCACCGCCACCATGATCTGCTCGCGCCGGCTCAGCGCGGCATGGCGGTCGGCCCAGCTTCGCCAGAGCGCCTTCATGGCGCCGCTCCGGGACGGGCGGCATCGTCTTCCGGTCCGAGCGCAAACTCGTGAAACGCCGGCACCGCCAGGCCGGGTGCGGCGGCGGGCGTGCTCAGGCTGAGCCGGGCGAAGCGATGTCCCCGAAAAGCGGCCTCGGCATTGAGGCGGCGGACGTATTGCGGCAACAGCGCCGGATCGAGCGTGCGCCCGCGAATCTCCATGCGCCGGCCATCCGCCCCCACGGCGAACCCCGTCAGCCAAAGACCGCTCAGGCTTTGCCGGGCCAGACCGCGCAAGTGTTCGGCGTGCTTGCCGGCCGCCGGCGCCGCGCCTTCGCCGAGCTTGTCGAGGATGCCTTGCCGGATGTCCAGCAGTTCCCTGGCCGCGGCAAGGTCGAGGGCCAGTTGCGCGTCGGGCTTGCGACTGGCCAGCCGGCCCGCCAGTGCCACCGACGCCTCGCGCGCGGCCTGGGTCCGCGCTTCCGCCGAGGCCAGTTCGGTCGCCAGACGACCGGCGTCGAGACGTGCCCACGCGCCCCAGCCAAGCAGTCCCGCCGCCAGCAGCGCCAGGGCCAGGGCGAGATTCGCCGCCGTCAGCCACCGGCGCTGGCGGCGCAGCGACGGGTCGTAGAGATTGATGTGATGGCTCATGTCGATGCGGTCACGCCGCGCAAGGCGGCGCCGATGGCCAGCAGCGCCGGCCCTTGGCCGGCGGGGGTGGCAAGGAGCGGCGCTCCCGCCAGGTCGATGCGTTGCCCCAGATCGAGCGCCTCAACCGGTTGATAGAGGTTCTCCCGCAGGTAGTCGACAAAGTTCGCCGCGCCGGGCGGCGGCGACACCAGCAGCCGGGCGATGGGAATGCCGCCATAACCACGATCGACATTGTCGAGCGTGCGCTGGACATCGAGCAGCACCCGCTCGCGCATGGCCGAGTCGGCTTCGGCAACCAGTTCATCGGGCGAGACATCGATGTGCCGGACGAAGTACAGCTCGCCGCCGCGGCTGAAAGTCAGCCGTCCGACACCGCCGTCGAAAGCCAGCAGCGCCAATCCGCGATCGGCGTCCTCGAACAGCGCCGCGATGTTGCGTTGGGCCAGTTCCGGTACGTCGATCGCCGCCAGCGGCGCCCGGGCATCCTGGAACAGCCGGACCCACGAGGAGAGGACACCGCGGCTGGCCGCCACGGCATAGATCTGGTTGGCGCGGCCGCCCACTACCGGCGGCAGGCAATCGACACCGGCATCCTCGATGGGAAAGTCGACGCTGTCCTTCAGCTTCCAGCGCACGGCCTCGCGCAATTCGGCGGCCGGCACCTCCGGCGCCTCGATCTGCTGCAACTGGTATTGGCCATGCGGCAGCAACAGCGCGCAGGGTCCGCCGCCCAGGCGGCGGGCGCCATGCAAACGCTTGAGGATATCGAGGTCGGCGCCTTCGCGGGGATAGCAGTCCCAGGCCCGGAGCACGGGGCGCGCACCGGCGGCATGGCCGACGCGGGCGACACGAACCGTCTGCATGCCGAACACCACCGAAGTCCATTCGTTTTCGCCGCGCGAAGTGAGTCGGAAAGGCCACATGAGATCTCGACCGGGCGCCCAAGAGTTGGGGCGTGTCCACCCGCCACGCCCGACCGGGCCATTATCGACAGCTCGCTTGACCTTGATGCCGGAAATACCGGCGCAATAGTCGTGGTTACCGCCTTTTCAAGGCCCGGCGCAGGCGAGGCCACTCCACTCGCAGTAGGCGAGCGCGATGCGCTGACGTTCGACATAGCCGGCACCGCCCGCGACGGCGTTATCAGGACAGGTGGCGGCGGCGCCATTGCAGGCGGTGGCGACCAGGCGAAACACGCGCAAGCGCCGCGCCGTGCCCGCAACGGTTTCGCCATCGTTGAAGTCACCGAAAGTACAGACCACCGTGACCCGGAACGCCGGGTCGTCGGCGCTCGTCCAGGTCTGGGTATCGCAGGTCGCGTTCTGCAAGGCTCGAAACAGGCCACCTTCGGTGCCGGCCGACGCCACCTGCCAGGCGCGCGCGGCCAGGACGTCCTGGGCCGAGGCCATCTGCTGGCTGGTCGAAATGGCGACGATGCCGGCGGCCAGCGTCGCCAGTACCACCAGGATCATGATGGCGGCGATGGCGCCGAGACCCCCCTGACGCCGATTCATGGCACGTTGCTCACATGCATGCCGTGGGCAAGCGCGACGCGCTCGCCGCCCGACAGCAATTCGATGTGCATCCAGACGAAACCGGACTGCTGCGTGGCGCCCTGATTGGGGTCGTAGACGAACCGGCACGAAGCGACGCGGCTCGCCAGGCGCACGCCACCGGCGGCCGGACAAGCGACCGGATACGTGGCATCGAAGGCGCGCACCAGCCTCAGCAATTCGCCCGTGCCGTTGCCGTTCGCTTCGCCGGCGTTCCGGCAGACATAGAACACCGCCGGCTCGTTGCCATCGACGATCTGGAAACGGCCACCGTCATAGCCGGCGGGAAACTGGGTGGCCGCGGCCAGTGTGATCCGGCCGACGCCGACCGGCGCGCCGCCCGGCGCCGGCGGGCTGCTCCAGCCGGCGACCATGCCGCGCGTCGCGCCGCTGTAAACGTCGCCGACATTCTGGTTGCCGATCACCACGAAGTCGCCCGCGACGGGTGCCGCCGCCAGCGGCGACAGTACATCGAAGGCGCTGTCGGGGCCGGTGCTGTCCAGCGGATTGGCGTTGGCGTTGACGATGTCCGTCTCCCGCCGAAACAGGCCGCCGCTCTTGGTCGGCGCCAACTCGAAGCACTGGTCGCCGGGAACCCGGATCGAGTTGGGCACCGCACGCCGCACCTCGCGGCCGATGCGACGCAGCGCCGTGTCGGCCATGTCGCTTAATTCGGCGCGACGGCGGGCGTCGAAGTAGGCATCGACCGCCGGCTTGAAGAACACGGCGATGGCGGCGGCCATCACGCCGGTGATGATGATCACCAGCACCAGTTCGAGCAGGGTGAAGCCGCGCGCGCTGTTCATCGCTAGCTGGCCCAGTTGGTTCGGTAGCCGGTCAGCGCCAGCGTGTCGCCGCCGTGGCTGACCGTGACGACAATGCGCTTGGCGGCGACGCCATTGGGAAGATTGGCGGCGGTCACGGTCACGGCCACGCCGTAGGCCGCCAGCGAGGCGATGATATTCCCGTCGATGTCGCATACCGCCGCGGCAGCATAGCCGTTGTAGTCATCGATATCGTTGTAGGTGTTGCGCGCACAGGCGGCGGGGGCGGCGTTGGCCGTCGGTGCGAAGGGCTTGAGCCGGACCTCCTCCATCATTTCCTCGGCGATGGCCAGCATCTGCTTGCGCACCAGCGGATCGGCGGAGCGGAACACGGCCTGATTGAACGCCACGAGGACACCGGCGAGCCCGATGCCGATGACGGCGATGGCCAGCACCAGTTCCATCAGCGTCATGCCGCGCGGACGGCGGGCGGGTTCAGTCGACAAGGCCCGTGACTCCTCGAACGGTAATCGGCGCCTGACCGGTGACGCTCAGCACGAAATCGGTCGGATTGGCGCCGGCGCCGTCGCTGGTGACGGTACCCGCGGGCTGGAAATACAGGGGCCCGGCCGGCGCCGCGCTCAAGGTCGCCGCCGCCGAGGGTGCCAAGGCCGCCGGATTGGCGCCGGCCGGTCCCGCCATGGGATTGGCGCAGGCGATGTCGCCGAAGGCGGTGGCGACGCTCAGGGCAAGACGATCGGGAGCCACGGTCGCGCAGACCAGCCGGCGCTGCGCCACGGCTGACTTTTGCGCGAAGCGCAGCGCGGCCCCGACCCTGTCATGGAAACCGAGCTGATCGAAACCCGCGGTCTGCTGCAAGCGCGGCAGGGCGACGAAACTCAAGATGCCCAGCAGGATCAGCACCGCGATCAGTTCCACCAGCGTGAAGCCCCAAGCGATGACGTGGCCGCGACGGCGCACCATCAGTACATCTCCCGGTTGTACACACCCTTGCGGCCCTCGGGGCTGAAAACGCCGAAGGTGGCGATGGCCGAGGGGTCGTTGTCGAACGTCGCCGCGCCCGGCCATTTACCTTGCAGCCAGGGCAACCCGGCGCCGGTGGCGACGCAATTGACGCCATGGTCGGCGCCGAGATCGGCGCAGACATTGATGCTGCCGGGGCCGGTGGGCGTCAGGACGATCTGGCCGGCGCCGCCTGCCAGCGTGCCCGGCGCGGCCATGCCCCAGCCAGCGGGGTTCGGACGCAGGTTGTTGGCGGCCAGCGCCGTGCAGGCGTCGTCGGCGTTGCGCAGCCATGACTGGCCGGTCCAGTACTGCGCTTCGACCGGCATCCTGAGCGGCGAAGCGTAGCCATAGACGTTCGACAACCTCAGGCGACCGATCCTCACCAGCGTCGTCGCCTCGGTGCCGCCGGCCGAGGAAACGCCATCGGCGTCGATGGCGCGCGGCTTGATGGTGGCGGGCGCGTGATCCGGCGTGGCGCGCACAAACGTGTAGGCGGGCGTCAGGTTGGCCACGCCGCCGGTGAACGCCGTCGCCGCATGGCTGGTGGGTGCGATGCCGCCGCCGGTGACGCCGTTGGCTTCGGCGAGCGTCAGCGCCTGCGCGAACGACTGGCTGTAGTTCTGGGTGGTGGCATTGGCGGCATTGCGGGCCGTCACCCGCAGCGCGAACGGCTGGGCGGAGTAAGTGAAGCCGCCAGCGTGGCAACCGTGCGTGATCGCCTCGTCGAAGTGGTGCGGAATGAAACGGCCGAAATGATTGGTCGGGCTGACGTTCGCGATCAGGCAACCGATCCGGCCCGAGGCATCGACCGTGTTGCCGAAGGAGCCGGCGATGCAGTCACCATTGCCGACATCACCCGAATAGGCCACGTAGCTGGTGTCGTAAACCCCTGCTCCGCGCAGCCGGAAATAGCCGGCCTCGTCGTAGACGAAGTTGGTGCCGGTGGCGCCGTTGCCGGTGCCGATGGTCGTCGGCGTGGTGAAGTAGCCGAACACGGTGCCGACCCCGCCGGCGCGCCCGCCAGCCGGAGGTGACAGCCATTCGGCCTTGCTGCCGTCGAAGTTTGGCAGCCCATCGTAGCCCGCGGCGGAAGTATCCGCCGCCAGATTGAACGTGGCGCCGGCAACGATTCTGGGCATGGCCGTGGCATTGGTTCCGGTTGCATCGGCATTGGCGTTCGACGTCACCGCGAACTGCGCCGGCCGTATCGAAAACGCATCGGGCGCGCAGACGGTGACGGCGGGCGAACAGTTGCCGGCGCCGCAAACGAACTGCACGCGCACCTCGCGATAGGCGACCCGGTTCGGACTGGTCGAGGCGAACGCGTTCGACGGCACGGCAACGCTCGCCCGCCCCCCCGCGAACGACACCGAGCCAAGACCGACGGTCGCGGTCTGGCTGGTCGGGCAATTGGTGCCGCCATTGAGCGTCGGGGTGTTGGTATTGGCCAGCAGATTGATGGTCACGGACTTGTTGAACGGCGCGTCGCGCAAGCCGGAACTGTTGAGCGCGACCAGGTCGAGCTGAAACGCCGTGTTGGCCAGCTTGGTGAACAGGCGGCCATAGGTATTCGACCCCGCCACCGGCGTACAAGGCGGCGACGAAGGTTCGCAGGCGTTGAACTTGCCGATGCCGCAGGCGGTGATGGTAAGCGACGGACTCTCCTGATCACTGTAAGTGCCGTCGGTGGCGTGCGCCGTCATGCTGCCGGCGGGGTGCGTCAAGGCCAGCACCACTTTCGATTCGCTGATGAACTGATAGGTGGCATTGCCGCTATCGGGTGCGCCACCGACCAGGTTGCCCCGGCCGCTGAGCAAGGACCAAGTGCCGGTGCCGGTCGACGTGCTCAGATTGACGGCACCGGAAACGGCGATGGCGGTGTGGTCGAGGGCATGGGCGGTAACCGTCACCTGCGGCGGCAGGCAGGCGGGCGCCGAGCCGGCATGGCTGATGGCGAAATGGTTAAGACAAAGCGTCTTGATCTGGGTCATCACCTGCGCCACCTTGTTCGCGGGCGCTTCGTAATTGAAAACGTTCACCTCGTCGATAACGCCATCGGCCGAACTCAGCGTGCCACCCTGCCCGGCCAGTCCAAACCGCGAGCCACCCAGGTAGAGCGTACCGAGTTGCGGCGATAGCGTGAGCGTCGTCGAGGTGAAGGCCGTCGTGGTCTGCAAGACGCCGTCGACGTAGATTCGCAGCCGGTCGTTGTTGCCACCGGTGAGATTGTTGAAGGTCCAGGTGACGGCGACATGCTTCCAGGTATTGGCGGCGACGGCGAGGGCCGGCGTCTCGGCGACGCGGACGTTGTTGGCGCTGTCGGTGACGACGAAGCGCAGCTTGCCGGCGTTGGCCCCCGTGCCGCCGCGACGGACCAGAAAGAACCACTGGTTGTTGACGGTGGTGGCGTCGAGCAACTGGACGTCCTGCGTGCCCGCGCCCGACCAGGCGGTGTTGGCCTTGTACCAGAAGGCAACCATGCCGGCATTGCCGATGCTCGCCAACGGCGTCGCGGTGTCGATGGCGTTGTTGCCGGCCGCCGGGATGTCGGCGCCGCGACATACCTTGCCGAAGGCCGTGGTCTGGGCCGCGCCGACCGGATTGCCATGGCGGTTGCCGCCGCTCGAATCGACGACCTGACCGGTGCCGCTCCAGGTCGACTCTTCCATCCTGTACTCCAGCACGGGATGCGGCGTGAAGAAGCGGACCGCCGTATTGGGCGCCGGGTAACCGACCGAAGGCGCCTCGTAATCGGTGGCCGACACTTGCCAGCCCACTTGCCCGGTGGTGGCCCCCGGACCCGGTACGTCGGCGCCGAACTGGTAGATGAAGTCGCCGTCTTCCTGCACGATGATCTGGATGTTGTAGCTGCCCGTGGTGGTGCTGGCGGCCGCCCATTCGGGAACGTTGTTCCAGGTCGCGACGAAGCGGCGGTTCGGCGAGGCGCCGATCGTCGCGTAACTGACGAAGCAGGCATTGGCGCCGGTGCGGCTGGTGCAACTAGTGCTGTAGCCGGCGGCATCCGACTTCAGGGTCGGATCGAGATCGTTGCCGAAGATCCGCATCGTGTAGTTGAGGCCGGCATTGGGGATGGGCAGTTGCGTCACCGGGCTGCCGTAGCCGCAGGTGGTGTTGTCGTACACCGGCGATGAGCTGACGAACTGCAGCCGGCCATTGCTCATGATGCGCACGCCGTCGAACGTCCGGTCGCCATAGAAAAAACTGAAACCCAG
Organism: Rhodocyclaceae bacterium; assembly: GCA_016704145.1. Taxonomy (GTDB): domain Bacteria; phylum Pseudomonadota; class Gammaproteobacteria; order Burkholderiales; family Rhodocyclaceae; genus Fen-999. The sequence goes on from JADJAS010000007.1 coordinate 411,076, forward strand.
GGGAATGATGTCGCTAATGGTGTCATCGATCACCGGTGGCACGGTGCCGCAGACCGACGACCCGAGCGTGCCATTGAATTTGTACGGCACGGTGTTGTAGCCGACCTGGGCGTGGCTGCTGGCATCGATCCAGGCGAAGGTCGTCGCCGTGTTGGCATAAGTGGCCGCTCCCGCCGCGCCCGACGCAATAGTCAGCACGGCGGCGAGCCATGCCCGCCGCCAACCGTTCGTCATGTCATGCCCGCCGACGGGGCCGCGGACCCCGCGCCAGCCATTCGGAGTCGTTATCGAGCGCAGATCACCGTGGCATTGGCCGGGGTCACGCCCGCGCCACGCGGCGTCACGGTACAGGTGACCGAGACATTGGCGCCGCTGCAATCGCCGGCGCCGCCAATCTGGAATTCCTGGTCGTTGGCCGGCGCGACCGCCACCAGCGCCACGCCGGTGACGAACGGCTGGAGGATAGCCGCCGTGCACACGTTGGCGGCATTGACGGCGACACCGGCGGCGTTGCCCGCCGAGCGCGCCGCGAAGTTGATCGATGTCCCCGAGGCGATGGAACCTGCCACGCCCTGCGCCGCTGAATTGCGCGCATCGGTGGACAGATCGATGAACCTCGGCAGCGCCGTCGCGGCCAGGATGCCGAGGATGACGATGACGACGATCAGTTCGATCAGGGTGAAACCATTTTGCATGGACTTGTTCATGAAAACCTCCTCTGACAACGACAATATCCGGCCTCAGCAACCATCGGTGGCGACACTGAGTTCCGGTGCGACAACGACCCCGCCATTGAGCGCGGCCTCCAGATAAGTGACCCGGCAATTCGGCGCCCTGCCACCACTGACTTCGAAGCCACGGCTCGGCACGACGATGTCCAGGCTGTTGGTGGCCTTGCCGTCACTGGCGACGAGGCCGTCGGCGGCGAGATTCATATCGGCCGCGACGTCGATGCCTTGAGCGCTGGCCGCCGGGAAATGGTTAACGATTGTGACGCGATGGCCATCCATGACCACCACCGGCGGCTGGCTGCGACAGTCGTCGCCACCGGACGGCGCCGTGCCGGCCAGGTCGAGCTCGCAGCGTGCCCGGGCGAGGGCCATCGCCGACCGCAGGGCTCCGTATATCGCGTTGACCTTGGCGACGCGGGCATCGCGCTGGGTCTCGATCAGGCGCGGCAGTGCCACCGCCGCCAGCACGGCGATGATGGTGATGACGATGATCAGCTCGATCAGCGTGAAGCCGGAAATCCCCGACCATTGGCCCGGACGCGACAGTCGGCTCATTTCTTGATCGCCACCTTGCCGAGATCCCAGATGGGCAGGAAGATGCCCAGGGCCAGCACCAGCACCAGGATGCCGAGCAGGACGATGAGAATGGGCTCGATCTGCTGCGACAGGGTCTTGAGCTCGTATTCGACTTCGCTTTGGTACATGCCGGCGATTTCTTCCATCATTTCGTCGATGGTGCCCGACTCCTCGCCGACCGCGATCATCTGCAGCACCACCGGCGTGAACACACCGGTGCCGATGGCGGCGCGCAGGATCGACTCGCCGCGCTCGACGCCGTTGCGCATCTGCTCCACCTTGTCGGCGACGAAGGCATTGTCGACGGTCTGTCCCACGGTGTTGAGCGCCTGTATCAGCGGCACGCCCGAGCGTAGCGCCAGGGCAAAACTGCGGCCGAAACGGGCCAGGGTGGCCTTGCGCACGATCTTGCCCGCGACGGGTATGCCCAGCTTGAGCCCGTCCCAGGTGCGCCGACCGTCCGGCGTGGCGATCCAGGCGCGGAACGCGAGTGCCGCCATGGCCAACACGGCGAGGATGACGTGCCACCAAGCCACCGAGAACTCCGAAAAGCCTATCAGGACACGGGTCAACACCGGCAGTTCGGCGTTGAAACCCTGAAAGACCCTGGCGAACGTCGGAATGACCCAGACATTGACGACGAACAGGGCCACCGCCATGGCGGCGATGACGAAGCTCGGATAGCGCAGGGCCGCCTTGACCTGCTCGCGCATGAAGCGCTCGAACTCCATGTGGTCGAAGAGCCGCAGGAAGATCTCTTCCAGGCGACCGGTCATTTCGCCGATCCGTACCATGGCCAGATAAAAGTTCGAAAAGGCTTGCGGGTGCCGGCTCAGCGAGGCCGATAGTTCGTGGCCGCTTTCCAGACTCTGGCGAACGTCACCCAACAAACTCTTCATGGCGCTGTTCTGGCTGGAATCCTGCAAACCGGCGAGCGCGCGCATGATAGGCACGCCCGCCTTCAGCAGCGTGTGAAGTTGCCGGGTGAACAGCAAGATGTCAATGTGTCCCACCTTGTCGCCAAACCACTCGATGCTGGCGCCCAAAGACGGTCTGCCGTTCGCGGGGGCCGCCGGGACCGGGCGTATTTCCAGCGGCGTCACCCCCGTGCCGAACAGCGCATCGGCAACGGCTGTCGCGGTGTTGCCCTCGAGCACGCCCTTGACGAGATCGCCGCCCGCTTTACGGCCGCGATAGGCGAAGGCGGGCACCGATCAATGCTCCTCGAACTGGCTGGACACGCGCATCGCCTCGTCCACCGACGTCCGTCCCGCGATGGCGAGCCTGACGGCATCGCGACGCAGGGTGTCGCCAGCCATCTGCTCGCGCCCGGCCTGGATGAACTCGTTGGGATCGCCATGGTTCACGGCTTCAACCAGCGCACCGGACATCTCGATGAATTCGTAGACCGCCTGCCGGCCCTGGTAGCCGGTATTGGCGCAGTGGGGGCAACCGCGACCGCGGCGGAACCGGTGACCGTCGATGTCATCGCCCAGCTCGAAACGCAGCCATTCCCGCTCGTGCGGCAGCAAGTCATGTTGCTCGGCGCAGTTCTCGCAGACGATGCGCAGCAGACGCTGAGCCAGCACCATCTGGATCGATAGCGCCACCATGTAGCGGGGCACGCCCATGTCGAGCAGCCGGATCGGCGTCGAAAGCGCGTCGTTGGTATGCAGGGTGGACAGCACCAGATGGCCGGTCATGGCGGCGCGCATGCCGATTTCGGCCGTTTCCTGGTCGCGCATCTCCCCCACCAGAATGATGTCGGGATCCTGTCGCAACGCGCTGCGCAGGACGCGGGCGAAGGACAGGTCGATCTTGTCATGCACCTGCACCTGGTTGAGTCCGGGCAGGCGATACTCGACGGGATCCTCCACCGTGATGATCTTCTTCTCGGGCGTGTTGAGCTCGTTCATGCCGGCATAGAGCGTCGTCGTCTTGCCGGAGCCGGTGGGACCGGTGACCAGGACGATACCCGATGGCCGATGAATGGCATCGCGGAAGCGCTCCAGGACACGGGACGGCATGTGCAGGCGGGCGAGTTCCATCAGCGCGGCGTTCTGCACCAGCAAACGCATCACCACCGACTCGCCGAACTGCGTCGGCATCGTCGAGATGCGCACGTCGACCGGCTTGCCGCGCAACTGTATGGCGAACCGACCATCCTGCGGCAGTCGCTTTTCCGAGATGTCGAGGCCCGACATCAGCTTGATGCGCAAGACCAGCGCGGTGGCGACCTTGCTGTCGGCCTCGGTCTGAAGGTGCAGGATACCGTCGATGCGGAAACGGATCGTCAGCGATCTTTCCTGCGGCTCGATGTGAATGTCGGAGGCGCGCATCTTCAGCGCTTCCTCGAACACCGTGTTGAGCAGCTTGACGACCGGCGCATCTTCCGCGCCCGGTGCCGCGCCGAGCACGGCGCCGAACTCGACCGGAATGCCGGACAACTCCTGCGTCAGCTCCCGCGCCAGCCCGGTGATCTCGTCGGTGCGGCGGTAGACGCGATCGAGCATCGGCATCAACTGGCTTTCGATGACCACGACCAGGTCGACGTCGCGCTTCACCAGCCGCAATATCTCGTCGTAAGCATTGATGTCGGTCGGGTCGGCGAAACCGACGCGCAGCCGCTCCTCATGCTCGTCGAGCACGATGGCGCGAAACCGACGCGCTTGTGCTTCCGGCAGCAGCCGGATCAGTTCCGGGACGGGCTGATGCGAACGCAGATCGACGAACTCGGCGCGCAACTGACGGGCCAGCGCCTTGGCGATGCCTTCCTCGGTGACATGGCCGCCATCGACGACGATCCGGCCCAGCTTGCGTCCAGTACGTTTTTGCTCGTCAAGCGCACGCCCGAGCTGCTCGGTGGTGAGCAACCCCTCCTGGATCAGCAGGTCCCCCAGTCGTATGCGTTGCGGTGGCCTAGGCATTGGCTAATGAGCGGTCAGAACATCATATAAAACATGAAACACATGATGCAGCACTATGATTTTTTGTGGAAAATAATACCAAATCCCTCATGACGCAAGGCTTTCATCGCGGGCCCGGGAAGGTGCGCCCGCGGGTGTGCAGTCAGAGCAACGGTTTGATCTGTTGCGCGGCAAGCAGTTTGCCCGAGGCCCATGACCGTAAATGGCCCAACGCGCCGGACAGATTGGCCCAATCCTCGACGGTCTGTCGCCTGAGCTTGTCCTGTTGCTCGGGTTCCGCCCGCAGGTAGTGCTGAATCTGCTCATGTATGATTTCCCGCGCCCGTTGCTCGGCGGCCATGGCGACGCGTCCCAGCGCAGCACGGCTGGGGAAGTCCTCGCTCAACCGATAGGGAAGGGAGATCCGCGACAGGCGGGAGAGTTCGCGCAAGGTGTCGGCGCGTTGGATCAAGGCAAGCTGTCCGTCGCAATGGCAGGCGAAACGACGCGCCTCGAGACGCAGCACTGCCTGTTCTGCCGGATCGCCACGCATCATGCAGCCCGCCTCGGGAACTGGTTCACAAGAATCCTATACGAGAATCCATCGACGATGTTCCACATCATCCTGTTCCAACCGGAAATCCCGCCGAACACCGGCAACGTGATCCGCCTGGCGGCCAACACGGGCTGCGCCCTGCATCTGGTAAGGCCGCTCGGCTTCGACATCGACGACCGCTCGCTGCGTCGCGCCGGGCTCGATTACGCCGAATTCGCCACCATGACGGTCCATGACGACTGGCAGGCATGCCTGGTCTGGCTCGGCGAGCGACGACTGTTCGCCCTCAGCACCCGGGGCACGGCACGCCACGACACGGTGGTGTTCCGACCGGGCGACGCCTTTGTCTTCGGTAGCGAGACGGCCGGGCTGCCGGCCGCCATGCTGCAATGCTTCCCGCCGCCGCGGCGCCTCCGCCTGCCGATGGTTCCCGGAAATCGCAGCCTCAACCTGTCCAACGCGGTGGCCGTACTGGTCTTCGAAGCATGGCGCCAGCAGGGCTTTGCCGGCGGCCAATGAGGTCGTCTTATTCGATCCTGGTGTCGCGCCCCATCAGGCGGTCGACCGCGTCGGCGGCGCGGATCTCGCCGTCGAGCACGGCGCGGATCGCCTCGGTAATCGGCATTTCGACCCCGAGCGCCGCCGCCCGGCGGGTGACTTCGTGGGTGGTCATGACCCCCTCGGCGACATGACCGAGCTCCTTCTGGATGGCGGCAACTGCGCGGCCGGAAGCCAGCGCCAGGCCAACGCGACGATTGCGGGACAAGTCGCCGGTGCAAGTGAGGATCAGATCGCCGAGACCGGCCAGCCCCATGAAGGTTTCACGCCGGGCGCCCAAGGCAACGCCGAAGCGGGTGATCTCCGCCAGGCCGCGCGTCATCAGCGCCGCGCGGGCATTGAGGCCTAGGCCGAGGCCGTCGCAGATGCCCGTCGCGATGGCCAGCACATTCTTCACCGCGCCGCCGACCTCGGCGCCGACGATATCGTCGTTGGCGTAGAGGCGCAGACGTGGGGTGTGCAGCGCTTCGGCCATGGCCCGCGCGAACGCGAGATCCGGCGATGCCAAGGTAATGGCGGTGGGCAGCTTCCTGGCGACTTCCTCGGCAAAGCTCGGCCCGGTCAGGGCGCCGCAGGTGGCCGTCGGCGCCACCTGGGCGACGACCTGGTGCGGCAACAGGCCGGTGCCCGCCTCGAGGCCCTTGCACACCCAGAGGAACGGCATTCCGGCCGGCGCGACCTTGGCCACGGTATCGCGCAATCCGGCCATCGGCGTGGCGATGACGGCGAGTTCGGCGCCACCCAACGCCCGCGATACATCACTGGTTATCGCGATGTCCTCGGGCAGACGATGGCTGGGCAAGAACTCTTGGTTTTCCCGCGATGCGACCATCGCCTCGGCATGCGCCGGCAGCCACGTCCAAAGCCGGACTTGATGGCGTCCGGCGAAAGCCAGCGTCAATGCCGTGCCCCAGGCGCCGGCGCCGAAGACGGCGAGCCTCATGAGTTACAGGCCCCAGATCTGGGCGGCCTTGACAAAACCCTGCTGACCATCGCGATGCCGTACCTTGGCCCAGCCGGCGGGACCCGGCTCGACGAGATCAAGCAAGACGTCATGGTCCGCCTCGAAGACGATTGTCGCGCCATCATCCGGCGCGGCACGCACCTGGGCGCGGTCGGCCCTTACCATCAGGCCGCGCTTTTCCGATATCTGGCGCTTCTCGATCCAAGCCAGTTCGCCCTTGACGTCGCGCACCTTGATCCAGGCATCCAGCGCCACAACCAGTTCGACCGGCGTGCCGCGGGCAATCGCGAACAAGGGCTTGGCCTGCTGGGAGGGTGCGTCGTACATCACGGCCGGCTCGACGACCGTGCGGAAGTCAAGCGCCGCCGCCGGCGCCGACATGGCCAGCCCGATGAACGCAATCAGCCAGTGCCCGACGCGCGCCATGGCCGGGGGGCTACTGGACGGAAACCTCGTGGGGCCCCTGCTCCTGCTCGAGGCGCTGGCGGTAGATCGCCTCGAAATTGACCGGCGCCAGCAGTACCGGCGGGAAGCCGGCGCGCACCACGGCGTCCGAAATCGATTCGCGCGCGTAGGGGAACAGGATGTTTGGGCAGGCCACGGCGACGATCGGCTCGATTTCCTCCTGCGGCACGTTCTTGATGACGAAGATGCCCGCCTGCGCGACTTCGACCAAGAACTGGGTTTTCTCGCCGATCTTGGCGGTGACGGTAATGCTCAGCACGACCTCGAACGTCCCCTCGCCGACGGTGTTGCCGCTGGAACCCATCTGGACGGAAATCTGCGCGGCATCGCGCTCGAGGAAACACTGTGGCGCGTTGGGCAGTTCAAGCGAAAGATCCTTGACGTAGATCTTCTCGATGCTGAACACGGGTTGCTGGTCGCTCATGACGGATCGAAGCCTGGAAGTGAGGAAGAGCGCGGATTCTACCCCAGGCATCCGCTCCCGGCGGTTGGCCGGTCAACCGTCGGCGCGCCCATTCCGTCAGGCGGCGAGCAAGGGATCGAGCCTGCCTTGTCGATCGAGATCGTGCAAGTCGTCGCAACCGCCGACATGAGTGTCGCCAATGAATATCTGCGGCACGGTGCGCCGGCCAGTGCGGGCGATCATTTCCTCGCTCCGCGCCGGGTCGAGGTCGATACGAACCTTTTCGATTTCGGCGATGCCCTTGCGCTTCAGCAATTGCTCGGCGCGAATGCAGTACGGGCAAATCGCCGTGCAATACATGACGACATGCGGCGTGGCCATGGCGGTTCCTCCGGTCAACTCTTGGTGGTCACCGGCAGGCCGGCGCCGGTCCACGCGCCCAGGCCGCCGGACAGATTGAAGACGCGCTCGAAACCGGCCCGCTTCAGGGTGCCGCACGCCGAGGACGAACGATTGCCGCTGGCGCAACAGATGATCACCGGCCGACTCTTGAATTTCTCGAGTTCGCTGAGGTGCTTGTCCAGTTGACCGAGTGCGATGTGACGCGCGTTGGGAATGTGGCCCGCCGACCACTCGCTCGTCTCGCGGACATCAAGCACCACCGCGTCCTCGCGATTGATCAGCAGTGTCGCCTCGGTCACCGATACGCCCTTGCCGCTTGAGCGCGCGACCGACACCAGCAGCATGGTGCCGCTGATGACGGCCGCCATCACCCACATGATGTTCTGCTGCACGAAATCCATTCACCCTCCCTTGCTCTTGATGCCGCCCGTGGCGGTGATGCCGCAGAATACCTCGCGCATCATCCCGATCAGCTGCAAAGTCCGTGGATCGACGACGCGATAGTAGACCCGATTGGCGTCCTTGCGTGTTTGCAGCACGCCCTTGTCGCGCAGGATGCCGAGGTGCTGGGAGATGTTGCTCTGCGACGTACCCACGGCTTCGACGATGTCCTGCACGCAAACCTCGGCGTCGCCGACCACGCACAGGATCTTCAGGCGCAACGGATGGGAAATCGCCTTCAGCGAACGCGCCGCCATCTCGATGTGTTCCTGCTGGTCAATGAGACCATCTATGGCGTTGGTGCCCATGCCCTTTCCTCACCTTGCGGACAATGCGAATATTATAGAATACTGTTCTTGTGCCGCGGCGATCGCGAAAAAATCCCGAAAGGGGTCCCGTCATGTCCAAGCCCGCCCTGCTACGCGACGGCGATTTACGTCTGGCCGTCGGCAGGCGCGTACTTGCCACCGCGACGGCCATCCTGCTGGCCGCGTTCGTCGGCACGACCGGTGCCGCACCGGCGACAGCGCGGCAGCGTGAACTGTCACGGCAACAGGACGAACTGCACGGGCGCATCGACACCTTGCGGCGCGACCTGGCCAAGAGCGAGGAATCCCGCGCCGACATTGCCGAACAGCTGCGCGCAGCGGAGACGGCCATCTCCACCGCCAACCGGGAACTGCATCGTCTTGCTGAACGGCAGCACGCCACCGACGGCGAACTGCGCGAACTCGAAAGTCAGTCGCGGCGGCTCGCCGAGCAAGGCGCCGCCCGGCAACGGCAGCTTTCGCGACTGCTCTACCGTCACTTCACGCGCGGCGAAGGCGACGCGTTGAGCCTGCTCCTCGGCGGCCGCGACCCGAACCAGGCCGCCCTGGAGCATCAGTTCCGCAAGCGCCTGTCGGCGGCCCAGGCCGAGGTGATCGCCGACTTGCGCGACAAGGCGCGCGAGAAGCAACGGCTCGGCGAACTGGCGCGCCGCAAGGGCGAAGATCTCGCCGCCATCGAACAAGAGCGCAAGCAGGCCCGCGCCAGCCTGGTGGAACAGCAAGGGCAGCGCCGGCAACTGCTGGCCAGGACCGCCGATCGCATCAAGGCGCGGCAAAGGGAAATCGGCACGCTGCGGCGGGACGAACGGCGACTGGCGACGCTGATCGATACGCTCGGCAGATCAGCCCGCAAGGCCGTTCGCGCCGAGCCACGGCCGCCGGGCGCAAAAGAAGCGCCCATGTCGCCGGCTCGACGCACCGACGATGCGCCCGCGATTCCGCCGGCCCTTTTCAGGGGCAAGCTGACGCTGCCGGTGCGCGGCGAAATCACCGGTCGCTTCGGCCGGCCCCGGCCCGAGGGCGGCGCCGCCTGGAAGGGACTGTTCATCCGCGCGCCGGAGGGCGCCGAGGTCAGGGCAGCGGCGGCGGGCCAGGTAGTTCATGCCGACTGGCTGCGCGGCTATGGCAATCTGATGGTGCTCGACCATGGCGATGGCTTGTTGTCGGTTTACGGCAACAACGAGTCCCTGTTGCGGGAAACCGGCCAGGCCGTCAAGGCCGGCGAAGTGGTCGCCACGGTCGGCAACACCGGTGGCAACCCAGAATCGGGTTTATACTTTGAGCTCAGGCATCAGGGACAGGCATTCGACCCGCTCCGCTGGGTAAGCCCGCGCTGAAGCCATCATCCCTGGAGCATCCATGCGCGGCAAATTGCAGCAAATCGCTCTCGTCATGCTGGGACTCGTCGCCGGCATCCTGGTCAGCGTTCATTATTCGGCGATCGCCCAGCGCGAGGCGATCGGGCCACTGCCCGTGGAGGAACTGCGCACCTTCGCGGACGTGTTCGGCGCCATCAAGCAGGGTTATGTTGAGCCGGTCGAGGACAAGAAGCTGATCACCTACGCGATCAGCGGCATGCTGTCGAATCTGGATCCCCACTCGGCCTATCTCGATGCCGATGCCTTCAAGGACCTGCAGGTCAGCACTCAGGGTGAATTTGGCGGACTGGGCATCGAAGTTGGCATGGAGGATGGCTTCGTCAAGGTCGTGGCGCCGATCGAGGATACCCCGGCCTATCGCGCTGGCATCAAGGCGGGCGACCTGATCATCAAGCTCGACGACACGGCGGTCAAGGGTCTGACCCTTTCCGACGCGGTGAAGAAGATGCGCGGCAAGCCGAAGACCGCGATTCGGCTCACCGTGGTGCGCAAGGGCGAGAGCAAGCCGCTCGAGTTCGAGATCGTCCGCGACAAGATCAAGGTGCAAAGCGTCAAGTCGAAAGTCGTCGAACCGGGCTACGGCTACCTGCGCGTCACCCAGTTCCAGGAGGAAACCACCGCCGACGTCGCCCGGCATCTGGCCAAGCTGTTCAAGGATGCCGACAAGGAGGGCAAGGCCGTGCCGCTCAAGGGACTGGTGCTGGACCTGCGCAACGATCCGGGCGGCCTGCTCAACAGCGCCATCGGCGTTTCGGCCGCCTTCCTGCCGACCAAGGTGCTGGTCACCTCCACCGACGGACGCACCGAGGATGCCAAGCGCAAGTACATCGCCAGCACCGAGGATTATCTGCGCGGCCAAAAGGAAGATACCCTCAAGGACCTGCCGGCGGCGGCCAAGACCGTGCCGCTGGTGGTGCTGGTCAACGGCGGCTCGGCCTCGGCCTCCGAGATCGTTGCCGGCGCCCTGCAGGACCACAAGCGCGCCGTCGTCATGGGCACGCAGACCTTCGGCAAGGGTTCGGTGCAAACCGTGCTGCCGTTGTCCAACAGCACGGCCCTCAAGCTGACCACGGCGCGTTACTACACTCCCAACGGCCGCTCGATCCAGGCCAAGGGCATCACCCCCGACGTCATCGTCGAGGAGACACTCAACGGCGAGCGGCGCGAGCGCATCCGCGAAGCCGACCTTGAACGGCATCTGGGCAACGACAAGGAGCAGCCGGGCAAGGAAGAGGCCGACAAGGCGCCGGCCAAGCCCCAGACCAGGAACGACAAGGACAAAGCCAAGCAGCCGCCCAAGGGCGAGGATGACGAACCGGCGAAGGTCGCGCCGATGGAGCCTGCCACGAAGAGCGATTACCAGTTCTCGCAGGCCCTCAATCTCCTCAAGGCCTGGCAGGTCATCGTCAAGTAGGCCGCCGATGCGTCTCAACCCGGAGCAGGCCCGGCTGATCAGGGACAAGGAACGCGGGCTGCATCGCCCGCACCCCCTGTTGCCGCAGGCCGGCACCCGCAAGCATCGGGAACTCCGTTTCGGCAAGCTGCCGCCGGGGCAAGTCGAACGGGCTCGCGCGCTGCTGACGCGCCTGGCCGGTCTTGCCGTCGAACCGGGCGTTCCGCCCAACGCCCTGTCGGTCTGGTACGATATCGAGGACCACACGATGGAAGCGCTGGAGACCGCCTTGCGCCGGCAGGGTTTCCACCTCGACAATACCTTGTACGCCAAGCTGATCCGCGCCTTTGTCTACTACTGCGAAGACACCCAGCTGCGCAACATGCACGGTCCCCAGCGGCTGATCAAGAAGTCGCATGACGTCTATTCGAAGGCCTGGGAGCATCATCCCCACGGCGACCACGACGACGCCCCGCCCGAGTTGCGGATCGATCGCTGACCGGCAGCTTCCCGGTCCGCCCGGCCATGACCGACGAGCAACTGCTTCGCTATAGCCGCCATATTCTGCTGCCACAGATCGGCGTCGAGGGCCAGGCGCGCATCGTCGCCGCGCGCGTGCTGATCGTCGGCGCCGGCGGTCTGGGTTCACCCGCCGCCTACTACTTGGCCGCCGCCGGGCTCGGCACGCTCGTGCTCGCCGACGGCGACACGGTCGACCTGACCAATCTCCAGCGGCAGATCCTGCACATGTCGGATGCCATCGACCGGCCCAAGGTCGAATCCGGTCGCGACACGCTCGCCCGCGTCAATCCCGAGTGTCGCGTCCTGCCGATTGCCGAGCGCCTCGCGGGCGAGCGTCTCGACGCCGAAGTGGCCGCGGCCAACATCGTGCTCGACTGCTCGGACAATTTCGCCACCCGCCACGCCATCAACCGGGCCTGCGTACGGCACGCCAGGCCGCTCGTTTCGGGCGCCGCCATCCGCTTCGACGGCCAGGTGGCGGTGTTCGACAGCCGGCGCGAGGACGCGCCCTGTTACCACTGCCTGTTTCCCGAGGGGCAGGATGTCGAGGAAGTCCGCTGCGCCGTCATGGGCGTATTCGCGCCGCTCACCGGCATCATCGGCGCCACCCAGGCGGCCGAGGCCCTCAAGCTGCTGATCGGTTGCGGCGAGCCGCTGGCCGGCCGCCTGCTGCTGCTCGACGGACTGGCCATGGACTGGCGCTCGATCACCGTACCCCGCGACCCCGCCTGCCTGGTCTGCTCGGCGTCCCGCCGGGGCTGACTTTGCCCGTCGGGTCAGGCCGGCCGCGCCCTGATGCGAAAGTCAGCGCCGACGACACGCCGGTCCATGACTTCCAGGCGCGTCGCTCCGGCCAGTGCGGTCAACTCGGGCAGGCCGAACATGCCGCGCGCCGCGTCGCCGAGCAGCAGCGGCGCCTGGTAGATCAACAGTTCGTCGACCAGCGCCTCCTTCAGCAGCGAGCCATTCAGCTTGGTGCCCGCCTCGGTCAACACTTCGTTGAGGCCGCGCCGGCCGAGTTCGGCCAGCATCGCCGCCAGATCGACCTTGCCGTCCGCGTTGGGCAGGGCGACCACCTCGGCGCCCGGCAGCGTTCCCGCCATCGCCGCGAACACCAGCACGTTGCCGCCCGTCAGCACTTTCGCGGTCGGCGGCGTCTCCAGCCGGCTGTCGACGACCACGCGCAGCGGCTGTCGCTCGCAAGGCACGTCCCGCACCGTCAGGCTCGGGTCGTCGTCCCTGATTGTGCCAATGCCGGTCAGGATGGCGCAAGACCGGGCCCGCCAGGCGTGGGCGTCGCAGCGCGCCTCCGGACAGGTGATCCACTGCGATTGGCCGTTGTTGAGCGCGGTCTTGCCGTCGATGCTGGCGGCGACCTTCAGGCGCAGCCACGGCCGGCCGCGCGTCATGCGCGAGACGAAGCCGATGTTCAGCTCGCGTGCCTCGTTTTCCAGCAGGCCGCTCGCCACTTCGATGCCGGCGAGTTGCAGCCGCGCGAGGCCTTCGCCCGCCACCAGCGGATTGGGATCGCGCAGGGCGGCGACGACGCGGCCGACGCCAGCGTCGATCAGCGCGTCGGCGCAGGGCGGTGTGCGGCCGTGGTGCGAGCAGGGTTCCAGCGTGACGTAGGCGGTGGCGCCGCGCGCCGCATCGCCCGCGATGCGCAGCGCATGAACTTCCGCGTGCGCCTCGCCGGCCCGTTCGTGCCAGCCCTCGCCGACGACCGCGCCGTTCCGGACCAACACGCAGCCGACGCGCGGATTGGGCGTGGTGGTATTCAGGCCGCGCGCCGCGAGTTGCAGGGCACGCGCCATGAACTCGTGATCGGCGGCCGTCCAGTTCATGTGGCGCGTGGCTTTCGGGCGCGAGGTTTCTTGACCTCGCGGATGGCGTCCGAGAACTCGTCCAAGTCCTCGAAATTGCGGTACACCGAGGCAAAGCGGATGTAGGCGATCTTGTCCAGCTTCTTGAGTTCGCGCATGACCAGTTCGCCGACCCGATCCGAGGCCACCTCGCGCTCGCCGAGCGTCACCAGGCGTTCCTCGATGCGGTCGATGGCGGCATCCACGCTCTCGGTGGTCACCGGCCGCTTGCGCAAGGCCAGGCTCATACTGGCCTTGAGCTTTTCCCGGTCGTAGTCGACACGGCTGCCGTTCTTCTTGACGACCAGCGGCAGTTGCAGCTCCACGCGCTCGTAGGTGGTGAAGCGCTTGTCGCAGGCGAGGCAGCGACGACGACGGCGCACGGTGTCGCCGTCCTCGTTCTCCCGTGTGTCGACGACCTGGGTGCCGGGGTCAGCGCAGTATGGGCACTTCATGCGCCATAGACGGGAAACTTCCGGCAGATCGCCGCCGCTTCACCGCGCGCGCGTTCGAGCACGGCGTCATCGTTCGGCGCGTCGAGCACGTCGGCGATCAGGTTGGCCACTTGCTCGGCCTCGATCTCGGTGAAGCCGCGCGTGGTCATCGCCGGCGTGCCGATGCGAATGCCGGAGGTGACGAAAGGCTTCTGCGGATCGTTGGGAATCGAATTCTTGTTCACCGTGATATGCACCTTGCCCAATGCCGCCTCGGCATCCTTGCCGGTGATGTTCTTGGCCCGGAGGTCGACCAGGAAGACGTGACTCTCGGTACGGCCGGAAACGATGCGCAGACCACGCGCCTTCAGCACCTTCGCCATCACCTGGGCGTTGTCGATCACCTGTTCCTGGTAGGTCTTGAATTCCTTGCTCATCGCCTCCTTGAAGGCGACCGCCTTGGCGGCGATGACATGCTCGAGCGGACCGCCCTGCAGGCCGGGGAAGATCGCCGAGTTGATCGCCTTTTCGTGTTCGGCCTTCATCAGGATCAGGCCGCCGCGCGGACCGCGCAGGGTCTTGTGGGTGGTGGACGTCACGACATCGGCGTGCGGCACCGGATTGGGATAGTAGCCGGCGGCGACGAGGCCGGCATAATGCGCCATGTCGACCATGAAGATGGCGCCGACGGCCTTGGCCACCCTGGCAAAGCGCTCGAAGTCGATCTTCAGCGCAAAGGCCGAGGCGCCAGCGATGATCAGTTTCGGCTTGTGCTCGTGGGCGAGTCTTTCGAGCGCGATGTAGTCGATGTCCTCGTCGGCATCGAGACCGTAGGGCACCACGTTGAACCATTTGCCGGAAATGTTGACCGGGGAGCCATGCGTCAAATGCCCGCCCATCGCCAGGTTCATGCCGAGGATGGTGTCACCCGGCTTGAGGAAGGCCATGAACACGGCCTGGTTGGCCTGCGAACCGGAATTGGGCTGGACGTTGGCGCAGTCGGCGCCGAACAGTTTCTTGGCGCGATCGATGGCGATCTGCTCGACCACATCGACATGCTCGCAGCCACCGTAATAGCGCTTGCCCGGATAGCCTTCGGCATACTTGTTGGTCAGCTGCGAACCCTGGGCTTCCATCACGGCCCAGGATACGTAGTTTTCCGAGGCGATCAGCTCGATGTGCTCTTCCTGACGACGGTTCTCGGCCTGGATGGCGGCCCAGAGGTCGCCATCGACCTTGGCCAGGGTGTTCTGCTTGGCAAACATGCGCGGACTCCGTATTGGCTTGATGGCCGCCGACCGGCGGACGGGCTTTGAATTTTATCACCGGGGCGAACCTTCCAGCCGCCGCGCCAGGCCGCCGCCGCGACCGGTAAGCCGGCTCCGGTGTGAATGCCGCGTGGACGCGGCATTGCGGGTTTCCACAGGATGCAGGGGAACAGGAAGCGCTAGAATCTTTTGCCGGCCAGTCCGCACGAGGTCAGAACAAGGTCAGAAAACTCCGCCGGGGAGGAACATTGATGGAAGCATTACTGAAGCTTGCGCGCGGTATCGACCAGTTGAGCGAAGCCGTCGGCAAGGCGACCATCTGGGTCGTCCTGGTCGTCGTCCTGATCAGCGCCGGCAATGCCGTCTCGCGCTACGCGCTGAATCTCAGTTCGAACGCATGGCTGGAGATCCAGTGGTATCTCTTCTCGGCCATCTTTCTGCTGTGCGCGGCCTACGTCCTGAAAACCAACGAACACATCCGCATCGACGTCATCGCCGGGCGGCTGTCGGATCGCGCCCAGAACTGGATCGACGTCTTCGGCATCCTGGTCTTCCTGTTGCCGATGGCGCTCATCGTCGGCTACCTGTCGTGGCCGATCTTCGTCAATGCCTGGAATTCCGGTGAAGGCTCGCCCAGCCCCGGCGGGCTGATCCGCTGGCCGGTGCGGCTGCTGATGCCGGTCGGCTTCGCGCTGCTCATCCTGCAGGCGGTCGCCGAACTGATCAAGCGCGTCGCCTTCCTGACCGGCAAGGGGCCAAACCCGCTAGCCAAGCCGACCGGGGCGAGCGCCGAGGAGGAACTGGCGGAAGCCATCAAGCGGCAGCACACCGCCGATGCCAGCCCGACACACGCCGCAGACTCGGGAAGGAGCCGGCCGTGACCGAGTTCCTCATCGCCAACATGGCGCCGATCATCTTCGCCTCCCTGATCTTCTTCCTGCTGCTCGGCTTCCCGGTCGCGTTCTCGCTCGCCGCCAACGGCATCCTGTTCGGCTGGCTCGGCATCGAACTCGGGCTGTTCCAGCCCACCTTCTTTCAGGCGTTGCCGGAACGCATCTTCGGCGGCATCATGAACAACGACACGCTGCTGGCCATCCCGTTCTTCACTTTCATGGGCCTGATCCTGGAACGCTCGGGGATGGCGGAGGATCTGCTGGAGACCATCGGTCAACTGTTCGGCCCCGTGCGCGGCGGCCTGGCCTACGCGGTCATTTTCGTCGGCGCCATGCTGGCCGCCACCACCGGCGTGGTCGCCGCCTCGGTGATCTCCATGGGCCTGATCTCGCTGCCCATCATGCTGCGCTTCGGCTACGACCGGCGGCTGGCCACCGGTGTCATCGCCGCCTCGGGCACCCTGGCGCAAATCATTCCGCCCTCGCTGGTGCTGATCATCATGGCGGACCAGCTCGGCAAGTCGGTGGGCGACATGTACAAGGGCGCCTTCATCCCGGGCTTCGTGCTGACTGGTCTTTACCTCCTCTATGTGCTCGGCGTGACGCTGATCAAACCCCAGTCGGCGCCGGCGCTGCCGCCCGAGGCGCGCTCCTTCCGGGAAGCCAGCGGGCGAACCGGCGCGATATCGCTGCTGGCACTGACCGCGGTCTCCGTCGGCGCCGCATTGGTGTGGGCAGCAACCCAACCCGCCGACAAACCGGCCGACGAACTGATCGTCGTCAGCATGGTCATCGGCATGGCGGTGGCATTCGCCACGGCCGTGGCCAATCGCGTCACCCGGCTCGGCCTGCTGTCGAAAATGGCCGAGAAAGTCACCTTCGTCCTGATTCCGCCGCTAGCGCTGATCTTCCTGGTGCTGGGCACCATTTTCATCGGCGTCGCCACGCCGACCGAGGGCGGCGCCATGGGCGCCACCGGCGCGCTGGCCATGGCGCTGGCACGCAAGCGGCTCAGCTGGAGCCTGCTCCGCCAGGCCATGGATTCCACCGCCAAGCTGACCACTTTCGTGGTATTCATCCTGGTCGGCGCCCGGGTCTTCTCGCTCACCTTCTACGGCGTGGACGGACACCGCTGGGTGGAACACCTGCTGTCCGACCTACCGGGCGGCCAGATCGGCTTCCTGATCGTCGTTAATATCTTGGTCTTCTTCCTCGCCTTCTTCCTCGACTTCTTCGAGCTGTGCTTCATCGTCGTGCCGCTGCTCGGGCCGGTCGCCGACAAGCTGGGCATCGACCTGATCTGGTTCGGCATCCTGCTGGCGGTGAACATGCAGACCTCGTTCATGCACCCGCCCTTCGGTTTCGCGCTGTTCTACCTGCGCTCGGTGGCACCGGTGAGCCGGTACAAGGACCACGTGACCGGCAAGCAGATGGAGCCGGTCACCACGGGGCAGATCTACTGGGGCGCCATCCCGTTCGTGGTCATCCAGGTGATCATGGTCGGCATCATCATCGCCTTCCCACAACTGGTCGGTCACGATCCCGTTGCGGCGACCGGAACATCCGTGGAAGATGTCGATATAGGCAAGATGATCCAGGAAGACGCCGAAGCGGACCCCTCGGCGGCAGAGGATCAGGCCGAGAAGGAAAACATGGACAAGGATGACGAAGCCTTGACCAAGGCGTTGCAGGACTCCAAGTAACGCCTGAATCGGATTCCCCATGAGCAAGCCCCGCCATGGCGGGGCTTGCTTGTCGCCGGTTCAGCGCCGGCACTGGCGATTATTTCGCTTGCAGTCGATGCAAATAGTCGATCAAGGCGATGATCCGACCACGGGCAAACATCTCCATGTCATATGGCATATCGACGTAGTGCTCGGCCGCCTTGACTTTCTCCTGAGTGTAACGGTCTCCCCAGATCGGCATGTCGCGGCTACCGTGGCCCTTGACCGCCTGCCGGCCATCGATGACGGCGTAGACCCGCTCGAATGGAAACACGCCGCCATTCCGCTTGGACAGGGTCGTCAGGTCGGTCGGCGTGGTCTTGAGAAAATCGACGGCCGCCCCCTCGCCGCCTTCGAGCTTACCCTTGGCGCCGTGGCACACCGCGCAACTGTTGAGAAACTCGCGCTTACCCGGATCCAGCATCTGCTTGTTGTCGGCGGCGATGGCCGAGCCACCACCGATGACAGCCAATGCCAACATGGGTGCGACATGGTATGAAAAACGTGTCATGGGTTTTCTCCCGGCCTCGCCATTCACTTGACCGATTGCAGGAACCGATCCAGGCTGGCTTCAGCCACGCCGAACCACTGGTTCTCTTCCTTCTGGTACTTGAAGTAGGCATCGGCGATTTTCTTGAAGGCGGCGTTCTTGGCCGATTCGTCCGCATACAACTGCATCGCGGCCTTGTAGGCGGCGCTCATGATGTCCTTGGAGTAGCTGCGCAGCTTGACGCCGTTTTTCACCAGGTTGCGCAATGCCGTCGGGTTCTTGTGATCGTACTCGGCCATCATGGTGACATTGGCTTCGTAGGCGGCGCCGCGGAAAGCCTCCTGGTATTCCTTCGGCAGCTTGGCCCAGGCGTCCTTGTTGATGAAGAAATGGATGCCGGGGCCCGGTTCCCACCAGCCCGGGAAGTAATAGTTCTTGGCCACCTTGTAGAAGCCCAGCTTCTCGTCGTCATAGGGGCCGACCCATTCGGCACCGTCGATGGTGCCCTTTTCCAGCGACGGATAGATGTCGGCGCCCGGAATCTGCTGGGTCACCATGCCCAGGGCCGAGAACACCGTGCCGCCCAGGCCGGCGATACGCATCTTGACGCCCTTGACGTCGGCCAGGGTCTTGATCTCCTTGCGAAACCAGCCGCCCATCTGGATGCCGGTATTGCCCCCGAGCAGCGACACGATGTT
The DNA here is from genome assembly GCA_016704145.1 of Rhodocyclaceae bacterium. Lineage (GTDB taxonomy): Bacteria > Pseudomonadota > Gammaproteobacteria > Burkholderiales > Rhodocyclaceae > Fen-999. The sequence continues at coordinate 430,070 of JADJAS010000007.1, forward strand.
GTAGTTGCCGTAGAACTCGTCCAGCAACTGCTGCCCACCGCCGTAATAGACCCAGGCATTGAACTGGCGGAAGTTCATGCCGAACGGCACGGAGGTGCCGAAGCCGAACGTCTTATCCTTGCCAATGTAGTAGTAGGAACAGGTGTGGCAGCACTCGACCGTGCCGTTCTGGACGACATCGAGCGCCTGGAAAGGCGGCGCGATCTCGCCGCCGGCGAACACCTGGATGTCGAAGCGGCCGCCCGTGACGGCACGCACGCGGTTGGCCATCACCTCGGCGCCGCCGTAGATGGTGTCCAGGCTCTTCGGGAAGCTCGACGTCAGTCGCCACTTGACCGCCGGGGTCTGGGCATGCACGGCCGGCGCCACGCCGGCGGCCAGGATGCCGGTCAGGCCGGCCTGCTGCAGGAACTTGCGTCTTTCCATTCTTGTCTCCTTGGTCGCATTGTTTGTGAAGCTATCAGGGTCCGGACGGACGACATCGGTGCCTTCGCGCGAGCGGAATACTACTCCTGCATGGCGACACGGGGGTTGCGGTAAACCGCAATTGGAGGCCACGCCACGATGTTCGTCGCTGCCGGCTAACTTCCGGCGACGGTCATGCGGTCGATCAAAATCGAACCCACCTGTTTGGAGCCGCGCACGACGATGTCGTTGCCGATGGCGACGATGCCGCGGAACATGTCCTTGAGGTTGCCGGCGATGGTGATCTCGTGCACCGGGTAGGCGATCTCCCCGCGCTCGACCCAGTAGCCGGCGGCCCCCCGCGAATAATCGCCATTCACGTAGTTGATGCCGTGGCCAAGCAGTTCGGTGACCAGCAGCCCCGTGCCCATTGCCTTGATCAGGCCGGCGAAATCGAGCGGCCCGGGTTCGACCAGCAGGTTGTGGCTGCCGCCGGCATTGCCCGTGGTCGGCAGGCCTAGTTTGCGTGCGGTATAGGTCGACAGGAAGTAGCCTTGCAGCACGCCGTCCTCGACCACTTCCCTATCCCGCGTTTGCACGCCATCGTCGTCGAAGGGGCTCGAAGCCAGGCCCTTGGCCAGGTATGGCCTTTCGCTGATGCGGACGAAATCGGGGAACACCTGCTTGCCGAGCGCATCGACGAGAAACGAGGTCTTGCGGTAGAGCGCGCCGCCGCTGGCCGCGTGGGTGAAACTGCCGACCAGGCCCGCCGCCAGCGGCGCTTCCAGCAGCACCGGCACCTGCCGGGTGCGCAGCTTGCGGGCGCCCAGGCGCGACAGCGCCCGCCGCGCAGCGTAGTCGCCGATCGCCTCGGGGCGCGCCAGATCGACCGGATCGCGCTGCCCGGAATACCAGTCGTCGCGCTGCATGTCGTCGCCCTCGCCAGCAATGGCGCAGCACGAGACGTAATGGCGCGAGGTCGCGTAACCGCCCATGAAGCCGAGGCTGTTGGCCGAGACGAAATGCGACTGGTGCGCCGAAACGCTGGCGCCCTCGCTGTTGGTGACGAGCGGACTGACATCGAACGCCGCCTGCTCGCAACGACGGGCGATGTCGATCGCCTCCGCCACCGACACGTCCCAGGGAAAACACAGGCCGGGGTCGCGCACGTCGCGCGCCAGGAGTTCGGGGGCCGGCAAGCCGGCGCAGGGGTCCTCGGCGGTGAAGCGGGCGATCGACAGGGCGGCCTCGACCGTGGCGCGCACCGCATCGGCGGCAAAGTCCGACGTCGAGGCATGGCCGCGCCGCTGGCCGAGGTAGACCGTGACGCCGATGCCCTTGTCACGCGTGTATTCGATGGTCTCCACTTCCTGCCGGCGCACCGTCACCGACTGGCCGAAGCCTTCCGAGACATCGGTCTCGCAGGCGCTGGCGCCGCGCCGCGCCGCCTCGTCGAGCACTTGCTGGGCGAGTTCGCGCAGGCGCGCGCGGCTGTGGCTGAATTCCTGTTCGGACATGGGGAGGGTGATGGCAACGTTGAAGATAGAATCATACCCGTGGAACACGACGACACATCCGACAACGGTCGCGAACGGCCGAGCAAATCACAGGCGAAGCGCGAGATGGACGCGCTGCAGGCGCTCGGCGCGCGGCTGGTCGAATTGAACAAGGACCGGCTGGCGAAGATCGCCATGCCCGAGGAACTGCGCGACGCCGTGAAGGACGCCCAGCGCTTCACCAAGCACGAGGCCAGGCGGCGCCAGTTGCAGTACATCGGCCGGTTGATGCGCGATGTCGATCCGGCGCCCATCCAGGCCGCCATCGACGAGATCGACGGCGTTTCCGTCGCTGCCAACGTCCGCCAGCACGCGCTCGAACGGCTGCGTGCGCGCCTGCTGGAAGACGAGGGCGTGCTCGACGAAATCGCCCGGCGCCACGCCACGGCTGACTTTCAACACCTGCGCCAGTTGCGACGCAACGCCATCAAGGAACAGGCCGCCGGCAAACCGCCGCGCGCCTACCGCGAGCTGTTCCGCGTCCTGCGCGAACTGGAGCAACAAGAGGAGGAACGGCATGAGTGAGGAATTGAAGATCGGGCTGGTCTCGATTTCCGATCGCGCGTCCACCGGCGTCTACGAGGACAAGGGCATCCCCGCGCTCAAGGAATGGTTCGATGCCGCCCTGGCCAGCCCCTGGCGGCTGGAAAGCCGCCTGATTCCCGACGAGCAGCCGATCATCGAAGCAACGCTGATCGAACTGTGCGACCGGGCCGGCTGCCATCTGGTGCTGACCACCGGCGGCACCGGCCCGGCCCCGCGCGACGTGACGCCCGAGGCGACGCTGGCCGTGGCCGACAAGGTGCTGCCGGGTTTCGGCGAACAGATGCGCGCCGTCAGCCTCAAGTACGTGCCGACCGCCATCCTGTCGCGGCAGGTCGGCGTGGTTCGGGGCAAGGCGCTGATCCTCAACCTGCCCGGACAACCGAAGGCGATCAAGGAAACGCTGGACGGCGTGTTCGCCGCCGTGCCCTACTGCCTGGACCTGATCGGCGGTCCCTACGTCGAGACCCGCGAGGACGTGGTCAAGGCTTTCCGGCCCAAGTCGGCGGTCAAGCCGGCCGGCTGAGCCATCGTCGCGTCACGTCCGGGCTTGACTCGCCCAGGCGTTGAGCAAAGTCAGTCCCCACGCCACGCCGAATCCCGTCAGGTTGCCGGCGGCGGCGCCCAACCCGCCTTCGCAACTGCATGCCGAAAGATCGACGTGCAGCCACGGCCGCTCGCCGACGAAGCGGCGCAGGAAGCGCGCCGCCAGGATGTGGTCGGCGGCGCCCTCCAGCGTGCATTGCTTGATGTCGGCTACCTTGGAATCGAGCGCCGCCTCGTAATCCTCGTCCATCGGAAACACGCAGACGCGCTCGCCGGCATCCTTGCCGGCCCGCACCGCCGCATGCGCGAGATCGCTATCCGAGGCGAACACGCCCGAGTAGCGGTTGCCCAGCGCCGACACCATGCTGCCGGTGAGCGTGGCGAAATCGATGGTCAGATCGGGCTGGCCGCGCGCCGCCAGCACCAGCGTGTCGGCCAGCACCATGCGGCCCTCGGCATCGGTGTGCACGACCTCGATGGTGCTGCCGTCGAGCGCCGTCACGACATCGCCCTGCGCGTAGGCCTCGGGCGACAGGTGGTTGTGGGCGATGGCCAGCCAGACGTCGAGCGCCACCGGCAACTTCAGCGCCTGCGCCGCGTGCAGGATGGCCAGCGCCACCGCCGAGCCGTTCATGTCCTCGTGCATGCCGGCCATGTAGCGCGCCGGCTTGAGGTTGTGGCCACCGGTGTCGAAGCAGATGCCCTTGCCGACCAGCGCGACGTTCTTCTTCGCGCCGCGCGGGCGGTACGAGAGATGCACGATGGCGGCATCTTTGTGCCCGGAGCCCTGCGCCACAGCGCAGAACGCGCCGGCCCCCATCTTCTTCAACTTCGCGTAGCCGAATTCCTCGATGCGCCAGCCCTTGTCCCTGGCCAGCGCACGGATGCGGCGGCGGTAAGCGGCGGGTGGCAGCTCGTTGGGCGGCAGCGCGGTGAGTTCGCGCGCCAGCACGTTGGCCTCGGCCAGCGCCGCCACGGCCTTGAAATCGGCGTCTTCGACGTGCGGCGTCAGCACCGCCAGCGTCTTGAGCGGCTTGGCCGGTTTCTTCTTCTTCGCCGGCAACGGCGCGGCGTTGATCAGCGTGACGTAAGCCGCGTCGCGAATGCTGTCGTCGGCCACATCGATGGGCACGATGGCCAGTTCGGCCGGGCCTTCGTCGAGCAGCAGCATGGCCGCCTTGCGCAACGCGGTGAGGCGATCGAAGCGCGGCTTCGCCTCGTCGACCATGATGCAGGCGGCGCGGCAGCCATCCTCGAAATCGATGGCGAGCGGCGACTTGGCCAGTTCCTCGGCCTTGAGGTCGCGGCGCTTCAGAACTGTCTGCCAGCGCTCGCGCTCGGGCAGGTCGGCGGGCAGCGTCTTGGCGGCAGGCAACACGAACAGCAGATGGCGCGCGGCCGAATCGGCGCGCACGGCAAGTCGGGGGAGTGACATGAAGTGATCCTTTAGAATGACCGGACGATTATAGACACCCCTGCCGCCTCCCCTTTTCATGCGCCAATACCTCGACCTCATGCGCCACGTGCTCGACCACGGGCACGTCAAAGCCGACCGCACCGGCACCGGCACGCGTTCGGTGTTCGGCTGGCAGATGCGCTTCGACCTCGCCGCCGGCTTCCCGGTGCTGACCACCAAGAAGCTGCACCTGCGCTCCATCATCATCGAGTTGCTATGGTTCCTGCGCGGCGACACCAACATCAAATGGCTCAAGGACAACAAGGTCTCGATCTGGGACGAATGGGCCGACGAGAATGGTGATTTGGGCCCGGTCTACGGGCACCAGTGGCGGCACTGGCCGAAAGCCGACGGTGGCGAGGTCGACCAAATCACCGAGCTGCTCGACGGACTCAAGAAGAACCCGGACTCGCGCCGCCACATCGTCTCGGCCTGGAACCCGGGCGACGTGCCGAAGATGAAGCTGCCGCCCTGCCACACGCTGTTCCAGTTCTACGTCGCCGACGGCAAGCTCTCTTGCCAGCTCTACCAGCGCAGCGCCGACATCTTCCTCGGCGTGCCGTTCAACATCGCCAGCTATGCGCTGCTGACCATGATGATGGCGCAGGTGGTCGGTCTCAAGCCCGGCGATTTCGTGCACACGCTCGGCGACGCGCACCTCTACAGCAACCATCTCGAGCAGACGCGCCTGCAGCTGTCGCGCACGCCGAAGCCGCTGCCGACCATGCGCATCAATCCGGACGTGAAGGACATCTTCGCCTTCCGCTTCGAGGACTTTGCGCTGGAAGGCTACGACCCGCATCCGCATATCTCCGCTCCCGTCGCCGTCTGACATGCTGCTCGTCGGCGACATCGGCGGCACCAATGCGCGGCTGGCGCTGGCCGAGCCGGGAACCACGAACCCGGTTGAAGAGCGGCGTTACGCCACGGCTGACTTTCGCGATTTCGCCTCGGTGCTTGCCGCCTACCTCGCCGAGACGAAGGCGACAATTACCGCCGGCTGCCTCGCGGTGGCCGGGCCGATCGGTGACGACGGCAGGAGCGCTCAGCTCACCAACCTGCCCTGGAGCATCGACGCTGCCGCGCTCGAAGCGCACTTCGGCATCGGCCGGCTGACGCTGGCCAACGACTTCGCGGCGGCCGCGATGGGCGTCACGGTGGCGCCGGCCGAAAGCATCGTCCCCTTGCAGGACGGCGAACCGCTGTTGCGCGCCCCCAGGCTGGTGATCGGTGCCGGCACGGGACTCGGCATGGCCGTGCTGGCCTGGCAGCATGACGGCTGGGGGGTGTTGCCGGGCGAAGGCGGCCATGTCGGCTTCGCGCCGCTCGACGACGACCAGGAGCGCGTCTGGCGCGCCCTCAAGACGGAGCATGGCCGCGTCACCTGCGAGCGGGTGATCTCGGGCCCGGGCCTCGCCGCCATCCACCGCATCCTCGCCGGCATCGAACTCGACCCGGCGGCGATCACTCGGCGCGCGCTCGTCGATGGCGACACCGCCAGCCGGCACAGCATCGACGTTTTCCTCGGCGCCTACGGTGCCTATGCCGGCGACATGGCACTGGCGGTCATGGCGCGCGGCGGGGTGTATCTGGCCGGCGGCATCGCCGCCAGGCTGCTGCCGCTGCTGCCGACGAGCCCCTTCCTCGACGCCTTCAACGCCAAGGCCGAGCACGCGGAACTGGCGCAGCGGATGCCGGTGGCGGTGGCCACCGACGACGTGCTCGGCCTGCGCGGTGCCGCCTGCCTGGCGGCGACGGGCTGAGCGGAATCAGCCGGAATCAGCCGGCGCGAGGATCAACCCGGCCAGCGGCGGCAGCGTCAATGTCAGCGAGGCCGGCTGGTTCATCCAGCCTTGGTCGCTGGCCATCAAGGCGCCGTGGTTGCCCAGGTCGCCACCGCCATAGTGGCGCGAATCGCTGTTGAGCAATTCCCGGTACGTGCCCGGCCGCGGCACACCGATGCGATAACCGCGGCGCGGCACCGGCGTGAGGTTAAGAATGACGACGACGACGCTGCCGTCGCGCGCCCGGCGCAGCCAGCTGATCACCGACTGCTCGGCATCGTGGCAGTCGATCCACGCGAAACCATCGGCGGCAAAGTCCTGGTCGTGCAGCGCCGGGCAGGCGGTGTACAGATGATTGAGATCGCGCACCAGATGCTGGCAACCGGCGTGGAAGGGGTATTGCAGCAGGTTCCAGGGCAGTTCCTCGCGGTCGCGCCACTCATGGCCCTGCGCCAGTTCGCCGCCCATGAACAGCAGCTTCTTGCCGGGCGCGGTCATCTGGCAGGTCAGCAATACCCGCAGATTGGCGAAACGCTGCCATTCGTCGCCGGGCATCTTACCGAGCAGCGAGCCCTTGCCATGCACTACCTCGTCGTGCGAAAGCGGCAGCACGAAGTTTTCCGAGTAGGCGTAAAGCTGGCCGAAGGTCAGCTTGTCGTGGTGGAAGCGGCGATGGATGGGATCGCGCGAGATATAGTCGAGCGTGTCGTTCATCCAGCCCATGTTCCACTTCATCGAGAAACCCAGCCCGCCGAGATAGACCGGGCGCGACACCAGCGGCCAGGCGGTCGACTCCTCGGCGATGGTCAGCGCGCCGGTGAATTCGCGATGCACCATCTCGTTCAATGCGCGCAGGAAGTCGATGGCCTCGAGGTTCTCGCGGCCGCCATGCTTGTTGGGCAGCCATTCGCCGGCCTTGCGCGAGTAGTCGAGATAGAGCATGGAGGCGACGGCATCGACGCGCAGGCCGTCGATATGGAATTCGGACAGCCAGCAGTGCGCCGACGACAGCAGGAAGGAGCGCACTTCGTTGCGGCCGTAGTTGAAGATGTGCGTGCCCCAATCCTGGTGCTTGCCCAGGCGCGGGTCTTCGTGCTCGTAGAGCGCCGTGCCGTCGAAATGCGCCAGCGCCCAGGCATCGGCCGGGAAATGGCCGGGCACCCAGTCGAGCAGCACGCCGATACCGGCACCGTGCAGGGCGTCGATCAGCGCTTTCAGCTCATCCGGCGTACCGAAGCGCGAGGTCGGCGCGAAGAAGCCGGTGCACTGGTAGCCCCAGGATTCGTCGAGCGGATGCTCCATCAGCGGCAGGAACTCGACGTGGGTGTAGCCCATGTCCTTCAGATAGGCCGGCAGCCGCCCGGCCAACTCGGCATAGCTGTAGAAGCGGTTGTCGGGGTGGCGCAGCCAGGAGCCGACGTGCATTTCGTAGATCGACATCGGCGCGTGCAGCCAGTCGGCACGGGCCCGCCGCGCCAGCCAGTCGCCGTCCTGCCAGGCATGGCCGGCGGCGGCCGGCACCTTGGCGGCGGTCGCCGGCCGCTTCTCGAATTGGCGGGCGTAGGGATCAGCCTTGACCATCACCCCGCCGGTGTGGCGGTTGCGGATCTCGAACTTGTACAGCGTGCCCGCCGCCAGTGCCGGGATGAACAGCTCCCAGGCGCCCGCGGCGCCCAGCGAACACATCGGATGCGCGCGGCCGTCCCAGCGATTGAAGTCGCCGACGACCGAAACCCGCCCGGCATTCGGCGCCCAGACGCGGAAGCAGACGCCGGCGACGCCCTGGCGCACTTCCGGCAGCGCGCCGAGCAGCCGGTAGCTCTGGAAGTTGGTGCCCTGATTGAACAGGTAGAAGTCGTGGCTGGCATCGCCCGGCGGAAAAGCGTAGGCGTCGTGACCCACGGTTTCGACGCCGTCCTGCTCGACCTTGAGCCGACAGGGCGAGGGCGGCGCGGCGGCGCCCCGCCACTGGAACACGTCCGTGGCGGCGACGCGGGACAGGCTCTGCCAGCCGCTCGTGGTCTCGACGGCGACCGCTTCGGCATGCGGGCGGAACACCGTCAGGCGCCAACCGGCGCCGTCGCGATGCAGGCCGAGCATACGGAACGGATCGTGCTCCCGCGCCTCAATGAGCGCATCGAATGTTTTCACGGGCATTTCCGCTGCCATTGGCGATAATTAGAGATTGGACAGGAGGATAACCGATGCAGCACGAACTGACATTGAACGACCCCCACGCGTCCCATGGCCGTTTCGTCAGCCATCTGACGCGCAGCACCTTCGCCATGGTGCTGGCGGGTGGCCGCGGCAGCCGCCTGATGCAGCTCACCGACTGGCGCTCGAAGCCGGCGGTGCCGTTCGGCGGCAAGTTCCGCATCCTCGACTTCACGCTGTCGAACTGCGTTAACTCCGGCATCCGCCGCATCGGCGTCGCCACCCAGTACAAGGCGCAAAGCCTGATCACGCACCTGCAGCGCGGCTGGAGCTTCCTCGACGGCCGCTTCGACGAGTTCATCGACCTGATGCCGGCGCAGCAGCAGATCACCGAGGACTGGTACCAGGGCACGGCCGACGCCGTGTTCCAGAACCTCGACCTGATCCGCCGCACCGGTGCCCGCTACATCCTCATTCTCTCGGGTGATCACATCTACAAGATGGATTACGGCCGCTTGCTGGCCCAGCACACCCAGGCCCAGGCCGACATGAGCGTCGCCTGCATGGACGTGCCGATCGGCGAGGCCTCGGCCTTCGGCGTTATGGCCGTCGACGACCGGCACCGCGTCACCAGTTTCGTCGAGAAGCCGACACACCCGCCGCACATGCCCGGGCGGCCCGACCGGGCCCTGGCCAGCATGGGCATCTATGTCTTCAACGCCGACTTCCTCTACGAGCAGTTGATTCGCGACGCCGACGACCCGCATTCCTCGCACGACTTCGGCAAGGACATCATTCCGCATTGCGTGTCCCGCTACCACTGCCGCGCCCACAACTTCGCCGACAGCTGCGTCGGCATCACCGCCAGCGGCGTGCCCTACTGGCGCGATGTCGGCACCGTGGATGCCTATTGGGAAGCCAACATCGAGCTGACCAAGGTCACGCCCGAACTCAACCTTTACGACGCCGACTGGCCGATCTGGACGCACCAGGAGCAGCTGCCGCCGGCGAAGTTCGTGTTCGACGACGACGACCGGCGCGGCATGGCGGTCGACTCGCTGGTCTCGGGCGGCAACGTCATCAGCGGCGCCACCATCCGCCGCTCGCTGCTGTTTTCGAGCGTCCATGCGCATAGCCACGCCGTAGTCGAGGATTCGGTGATCCTGCCCAAGGTCGACATCGGCGAGGATGTCCGGCTGCGCCGCGTGGTGGTCGACAAGCAATGCCGCATCCCGGCCGGCATGCAGATCGGCTTCGACCCGGTGCATGACGCCAAGCGCTTCCACGTCACCGCCAGAGGCGTGACGCTGGTCACGCCGGACATGCTCGGCCAGCGCATCCACCAAATCCGCTAGCGCCGCCAACGTGACCGACAAGCGCCTCGATCTGGTCTTTCTCTGGCACATGCACCAGCCGGACTACCGCGACCATACCAGCGACGAGCACGTGCTGCCGTGGGTATACCTGCATGCGATCAAGGATTACACCGACATGGCCGACCATCTGGAGCGGCATCCGGGCATCCGCGCGGTGGTCAATTTCGTGCCGGTGCTGCTCGACCAGATCGAGGATTACTGCGGCCAGGTCGAGTCGGGCGTTTACCGCGATCCGCTGCTGCGGCTGCTGGCCGCCCCCGACTTGAGCCAGATCTCGCCGTCGGATCGCCGCCTGTTGCTCGAAGCCTGCTTTCGCAGCAACCATGTCACCATGCTGTCGCCTTTCCCGCGCTACCAGCGGCTGCACGATCTATACAACAGCCTGGCGCGCGAGGGCGAGAACGCGCTGGCTTATCTGTCGGGCGATTACTTCGGCGACCTGGTCACCTGGTACCACCTGGCCTGGACCGGCGAAACCGAGCGCCGCCGCCACCGCCTGATCGCCGAGCTGATGAGCAAGGGCGAGAGCTACTGTCACGGCGAACGCCTGGCCCTGCTTGAACTGATCGGCAACGCCCTGCGCGGCCTCGTGCCCCGTTACCGCGCATTGCAGGAACGTGGCCAGATCGAACTCTCGGCGACGCCCGCCACCCATCCGCTGGCGCCGCTGCTGCTCGACTTCGGCGCCGCCCGGCAAAGCCTGCCCGATGCCGCGCTGCCGCTGGCGGCGGGCTATCCCGGCGGCCGCCAGCGGCTGGTGGCGCAAATCGAGGCGGCAAAAACTTCCCATGCGGCGCGCTTCGGCACGACGCCGATGGGGATGTGGCCGGCCGAGGGCGCGATTTCAACTGGTGTCGTCCAGCATCTGGCGGCGCAAGGCTGCGGCTGGCTGGCCAGCGGCCAGGGCGTGCTCAGGAACAGCCTGCGGCAGCGCAGCGGCACCGGCGACCCGCGCGCCGCCTACCGGCCCTGGCAAATGCAGGAAGCGCCCGGCATCACGCTGTTCTTTCGCGACGAGCGGCTTTCGGACCTGATCGGCTTCGAGTATGCCAAATGGCATGGCCGTGACGCCGCCCAGCATTTCGTCCAGCAGATCGAGACCATCCTTGCCGAGAGTCCGCCGGGCGCAACGCCGATCGTCAGCGTTATCCTCGATGGCGAGAACGCCTGGGAGCACTATCCCTACAACGGCTATTTCTTCTTCGACGACCTTTACGGCCTGCTCGAAAAACATCCGCGCATCCGCACCACCACCTACGCGGAAATCCTCGCCCGGCGTGGCGAAGCAGCACCCGCGCCGGCCACGCTGCCCGGTCTGGTCGCCGGCAGCTGGGTCTATGGCACGCTGTCGACCTGGATCGGCGACCGCGAGAAGAACCACGCCTGGGACCTGCTCTGCGCCGCCAAGCAGAGCTACGACCTCGTGCAGTCGAGCGGCCGCCTGAGCCCACCAGAGTCAGCCGCGGCGGAACGCCAGCTGGCCATCTGCGAAAGCTCGGACTGGTTCTGGTGGTTCGGCGACTACAACCCCAGCCAGGCGGTGGCCAGCTTCGACAAGCTTTACCGCCGCAACCTGATCAACCTTTATCACCTGCTCAAGCTGCCGCCGCCCTCGCAGCTCCACCTACCCATCTCGCACGGCAGTCACGACGCCGAAGGCGGCACCATGCGCCGCGCCCAGGAACATCCGCAATAACACAGACCATGACCCAACCCATTTCCCTGCTGTTCGGCGTCCATGCCCACCAGCCGGTCGGCAATTTCGACGCGGTGATGAAAGAAGCGCATGTGCGCTGCTACCGGATGTTCCTGCAGACGGCCGAGCGTTATCCGGACTTCCGTTTCGCCGTGCATTTTTCCGGCTGGCTGCTCGACTGGCTGATGGCGCGCCATCCCGATGACATGGCGCGACTGGCGGCGATGACCCGACGCGGCCAGGTCGAGTGGTTCGGTTCCGGCGATTGCGAGCCGGTGCTCGCCTCGATCCCGCATCGCGACCGTGTCAGCCAGATCGCCGTACTCTCCGACAAGATCGAACGCCTGTTCGGCCAGCGGCCCAGGGGCGCCTGGCTGACCGAGCGCGTCTGGGAATCGGCTGTCGTGCCGTCGCTGGCCGACACCGGCATCGACTACGTGGCGGTGGATGACTATCACTTCCTCTGCGCCGGCGAGCCGGCGGCACGGCTCGACGGCTTTTTCACCACCGAGGAGGATGGCCGCCGGCTCGACCTGTTTCCCATCTCCGAGCAGGCGCGCTACCGCCTGCCCTTCTCGCCCGCCGAGGGAGCCGTGGCCTGGCTGGAACACCTGGCGCGCGAAGGCCATCGCGCCGCCGTCTACTTCGACGACATCGAGAAGTTCGGCATCTGGCCCGAGACCTACCACTGGGTCTACGAGCAGGGCTGGCTGACCCGCTTCATTGAAGGTGTGCTGGCCTCGAAGCTGATCCGCACCGAGACCTACGCCGACTTCCACGCGCGCCAGAAGACGCGCGGCATCGTCTATCTGCCGACCACGTCCTACATCGAGATGAACGAGTGGACGCTGCCGGCGCCGGCCGCGCGCGCGTACCACGCGCTGGTCGAGCAGGAAAAGCAGGCCGGCCGCTTCGAGGCGCGCAAGCCTTTCCTGCGCGGCGGCATGTGGCGCAACTTCTTCATGCGCTTCCCGGAATCGAACTGGATGCACAAGCGCATGCTCGACGTTTCGGCGCGCCTCGCCGCGCTGCCGGAGGCGCTGCGCACGCCGGCCATGCGGGCGCAGCTGCATCGCGCCCAGGCCAACGACGCCTATTGGCACGGCCTGTTCGGCGGGCTTTACCTGCCGCATCTGCGCCGGGCGATCTGGCACAACCTGCTGGCGCTGGAAGCCGCGCTCGACGGCGTCTCGCCACCGCTGACTTTCGAGCGGCGCGATCTCGACAGCGACGGTCACGAGGAAATCTTCCTGCGCGGCGCCGACCTGCTGGCCGTGGTTCGCGCCGATGGCGACGCGGCGCTGGCCGAATTGTCCAGCCGCGCGCTGGCGCACAACTTCGGCGACACGCTGCGCCGCCACGACGAGGCCTACCACGACAAGCTGCTCGCGACGCATGGCCAGCATGCCCAACACGGCGGCATCGCCTCGGCCCACGACCGCGTCGCCTTCCGCCACGACATCGCGCCGGCCGACGCCGAGCCGGACAGCCGGCCGCGCGGCATGTTCGTCGATTGCTGGCATGCCGCCGCTGGCGCACCCAGGCCGGTGCGCGACTATGCCGAGACCAGCCCGGCCACATTCGCCGCGCCGCTCGGCGAGGGCCGTGTCGCCAAGTCCTACGTCTTGGACGGCGACCAGCTGACGGTGCGCTACGACAGCGACGGCGCCAGCGGCCGTCTGGAGATCCGCCTCAACATCGCCATGCCCAGCTGCGACGGTTATCTCGGCCGCTACATCCTCGAGGATGGCGATATTCCCTGCGGTTTCGGCGACCGCCTCGAACTGCCGGCGGCGCGGCGGCTGACGCTCGACGACGGCGTACTTGGCGGCAGCCTGGTCATCGCGGTCGATCGGCCGCTGGCGTTGACGGCGCGGGCGCATCGCACCGTCTCGCAATCGGAAGCGGGCTTTGAGAAGATCATGCAGGCGGTGGAGCTGACCGGCGAATGGTTGCTCGACGGCGCGCCGCGCAGCCTGACTTTCACGATCGAGGCCCGTGCCCGGTCGGCGTAGAATCCCGGCACGAACAAGGAAAAGAGAACAACGATGGCCGGCACCCGCTTCCAGCTCGAAGTCAATCCCCAACTGCCGGAGCGCCTCGCCCGGCTCGAAGAAGTCGCCAACAACCTTTGGTACAGCTGGGACCGGCCGACGCGCACCCTCTTCGCCCGTCTCGGCAGCAAGCTCTGGGGCGCCGTCGGCCACGGCCCGAAGGCCTTCCTCAAGCGCGTCGACCAGCACCGCCTCGACGAGGCGGCCACCGATCCGGTTTTTCTGGGCGCCATGGCGCGCGTGCTGTCGGCCTACGACAGCTACCTGACGGCGCCATCGCGCGAGCACGCGCCGCGCATGGGCGAAGGCGACCTGATCGCCTACTTCTGCGCCGAATTCGGTTTTCACGAAAGCCTGCCGATCTACTCCGGCGGCCTCGGCATTCTGGCCGGCGACCACTGCAAGACCGCCTCCGACCTCAACCTGCCCTTCGTCGGTGTCGGCCTGCTCTACCGCCAGGGCTATTTTCTGCAAACCATCGACGCCGACGGCCGCCAGCGCCCCACCCACCACGACACCGATTTCGACGACCTGCCCATCGTGCCGGTGCAACACGACCACGGCAGCGACCTGAAAGTATCGGTGAAGCTGCCCGGCCGCGAGGTCCAGGTGAAGGTGTGGAAGGCCGTGGTCGGCCGCATCGCCCTCTACCTGCTCGACACCGACCTCGAGGAGAACTCGCCGCACGACCGCGACATCGCCCACCAGCTCTACGGCGGCGACCGCACCACGCGCATCGAGCAGGAAATCGTGCTCGGCATGGGCGGCGTCAAGGCCCTGACGGCGATCGGTCTGCAGCCGACCGTCTGGCACATCAACGAGGGCCACGCCGCCTTCCTGATCCTCGAGCGCATGCGCCAGCTAGTCGAGGGCGGCATGGACATGGCCGGCGCGCTGGAAGCGGTCGCCGCCAACACGGTGTTCACCACCCATACCGCCGTGCCCGCCGGCCACGATCACTTTGCCGAGGACATGATCCGCCATTATTTCGAGGGCTGCTGCACCGACATGGGCTGCGACGTCAATGCCCTGATCGCGCTGGGCCAGACGCCGGGGCGCGGCGACTTCAACATGACGGCGCTGGCCATCCGCGGCTCGCGGCACCAGAACGGCGTCTCGCGCGTGCATGGCCAGGTGTCCTCGCAGATCTGCGCCGAACTGTGGCCGCAGATCGATCCGCCGGAAAACCCCATCGGCCATGTCACCAATGGCGTGCATGTCTCGACCTTCCTCTCCGACATGTGGCACGAGACCTTCGACCGCATCCTCGGCCCCGGCTGGTCGCAGCGTCTCACCGACACCCAGGTGTGGCAGGGCATCCACGACATTCCCGACCACATGTACTGGAGCGTGCGTCAGTCGATGAAGGCGCAGATGCTGCACCTGGTGCGCCACCGCATCAGCCAGCAGCACATGCGCAGCCACGGCTCCGAAGCGCACGTCGACCGCCTGATGCGGCTGGCCGAGCCCGAGAACCCCAACGTGCTGACCATCGGCTTCGCGCGCCGCTTCGCCACCTACAAGCGCGCCACGCTGCTGTTCCAGAACCTGTCGTGGCTGAAGCAGATCGTCAGCGACCCGCAGCGCCCGGTGGTATTCATCTTCGCCGGCAAGGCGCACCCCGCCGACGAACCTGGCCAGGCGCTGATCCGGCGCATCGCCGAGGTGGCCGCCATGCCCGAGTTCATGGGCCACATCCTGCTGGTCGAAGGCTATGACCTGCGCCTGGCGCGCCGGCTGGTTTCCGGCGTAGACGTCTGGCTCAACAACCCGGTCTACCCGCTCGAGGCCTCCGGCACGTCGGGCATGAAGGCCGCGCTCAATGGCGTGCTCAACCTCTCGGTGCTCGACGGCTGGTGGAGCGAAGGCTATGAGAGCACGCCCGGTCGGGAGAACGGCTGGTCGATCAAGCCCACCTCCAGCGCCTACGACAAGGGCGTTGACGAAAACCGGCGCGACTACGAGGAAGCGCGCACGCTCTACGAGCTGCTGCAGGACAAGGTGGCGCCGCTGTACTACGACCGCGGACCGATGGGTTATTCGCCCGGCTGGGTGGCGATGTCGAAGCGCTCCATCGCCAGCATCACGCCCCGTTTCAATTCGGCGCGCATGCTCGGTGAATACGTGAACAGGTTCTATCTGCCGGCGGCCAGGCAGTGGCACCACTTCGCCAGCGACGACTTCGCCAACGCCCGCGCCCTCTCGGCCTGGAAAGCGCGCGTCCGCCACGCCTGGCCGCAGGTGAAGCTGCGCCGCATGGACGAGACGCCACGCCGCATTCCCTTCGGCGGCAGTGTGCGCTTCGAGGTCTCGGCGTACCTGGATGGCCTCGCGCCCGACGACGTCGCCGTCGAGTTGCTGTTCAGCCGGCCCAACGCCAATGCCCAGTCACGACCGCCGCGCGCCTTCAAGCTCGAGTTCCAGGGCACGCGCGATGGTGAGAGCCTCTTCGCCATCGAGCTGACGCCCGATGTCTGCGGCAAGATCGACTACCGGCTGCGCGTCTACCCGTATCACGAACTGCTGACGCATCCCTTCGAAATGGGCATGATGGTGTGGCTATGAACGCGCCGGCGATCGCCTCCAAGACCTGGCAGACACTGGCCGCCCATGCCCGACACGCTCGCGGCATTCACCTGCGCGACCTGTTCGCCGCCGATCCGGGACGCTTCGGCCGTTTTTCGGTCGAGCAGTGCGGCATGCTGCTGGACTTCTCCAAGCAGCGGCTGACCGCGGAGGCGCAGCATGCCCTGCTCGGCCTGTGGTGGGCGGCCGACCTGCCCGGGTGGATCGAGCGCATGCGCGCCGGTGAAGCCATCAACCACACCGAGGGCCGCGCCGTGCTGCACCATGCGCTGCGCCACCAGGGCACGCGGCCGATCCTGCACAACGGCCTCGACGTCATGCCCGAGGTACGCGCCGTGCTTGAGCAGATGCGCCGCTTCTGCCACGACATCCATGGCGGCGACTGGCGCGGCGCCACCGGCGAGAAGATCCTTGATGTCGTCAATATCGGCATCGGCGGCTCCGACCTCGGCCCGAAGATGGCGACGCAGGCGCTGGCGGCGCACCGGCATCCGCACATCAACCTCCATTACGTCTCCAACCTCGACGGCGCACATCTGGCCGGCGTGCTGGCGAAAGTCAGTCCCCGCACCACGCTGTTCGTCATCGCCAGCAAGACCTTCACCACGCAGGAAACGATGCAGAACGCCGCCTCGGCCCGCCGCTGGCTGGTCGAGGCGCTCGGCGAGGCGGCGGTGCGCCGGCATTTCGTCGCCGTGTCCACCCATCTTTCCGAAGTCGCCAAGTTCGGCATCGATCCGGACAACGCCTTCGCCTTCTGGGACTGGGTGGGCGGCCGCTTTTCGGTCTGGTCGGCGATCGGCCTGCCGCTAGCGCTGGCCATCGGCTTCGACCACTTCCAGCGTTTCCTCGCCGGCGCCGCCGCCATGGATGCGCATTTCTTCGAGGCGCCAGCCGAGCGCAACCTGCCGTTCCTGCTGGCGGCGATCGATGTCTGGAACAGCGACTTCCTCGGCGCCGAAACCCGCGCCTGCCTGCCCTACAGCCAGTCGCTGGAATTGCTGCCGCGTTATCTCCAGCAGCTGGAGATGGAATCGAACGGCAAGCGCATCGGCCGTGACGGTGGCGACATCGGCTGCGCCACCGCGCCGGTGCTCTGGGGCGAACCCGGCACCAACGGCCAGCACGCCTTCTACCAGCTGATCCACCAGGGCGGCCGGCTGATCCCCTGCGAGTTCATCGCCAGCCGCGAGGCGGATTTCCCGCTGCCCGGCCACCACGACAAACTGCTGGCCAACTGCTTTGCCCAGGGCGAGGCGCTGATGCGCGGCAAGACCGCCGACGAAGCACGCGCCGAGATGGAAGCGGCGCACGTGCCCGAAGCGGTGATCGAACGCCTGCTGCCCTACAAGGTCTTCCCGGGCAACCAGCCGTCCACCACCCTGCTGCTGCCGCGCCTCGACCCGCACGGTCTCGGCCAGCTGATCGCGCTCTACGAGCACAAGACGTTCGCGCTCGGCGCCATCTGGAACCTGAATGCCTACGACCAGTGGGGCGTCGAGTACGGCAAGCAGCTGGCCAACCGCCTGCTGCCCATCATCGATGGCCGGGCGGCGGCGGAGGGCCTCGACAGTTCCACCGCCGGGCTGATCGCCTATTGCCGGCGGCGATGAAGATCCTCTTCGCCACCTCCGAGATCGCGCCCTGGATGAAGACCGGCGGCCTCGGCGACGTCGCCGCCGCGCTGCCGCCCGCCCTGCGCGCCACCGGCCTCGACGTGCGCGTGCTGGTGCCCTACTACCCGGCGCTGCGCCGCGCCTTCCCAGAGGACCAGACGCCGGTAATCGCCAGCTTCGGCAGTTTTGGCGCCCACTTTGCCGGCTCCGCCCTGCGCGCCGCCGTGGCGCCGGATGGCACGCCCATGCTGCTGCTCGACAACCTCATTTACTTCGACCGGCCGGGCAATCCCTATCTCGGTCCCGAAGGCCACGACTGGCTGGACAACCACCTGCGCTTCGGCCTGCTGTCGCGCGTCGCCGCCTGGCTGGCCTCGGCCGACAACCACCTGCCGTGGCAGCCCAACGTCATCCATGGCAACGACTGGCAGACCGGCCTCGCCCCCGCCTACCTCAAGCTGCTGCCGGGCAGCCATGCCCGCTCGCTGATCACCGTGCATAACCTCGCCTTCCAGGGCCTATTCGGCCATCACGCCCTGCGCGAAGTCGGCCTGCCCGAGTCGGCCTGGTCGATGCACGGCGTCGAATTCCACGGCCATCTATCCTTCCTCAAGGCCGGCCTGCACTATGCCGATGCCATCACCACCGTCAGCCCGACCTACGCCGCCGAGATCCAGACCGACGAGGAAGGCATGGGCCTCGGCGGGCTGTTGCGCGCTCGCGCCGCCCAGCTTTCCGGCATCATCAACGGCATCGACACCGTCGCCTGGGACCCGGCGCGCGACCGCCATCTGGCGTTCGGTTACGACGTCCGCCACCTCGACGCCAAGCGTCGCAACAAGGCCGACCTGCAGAAGGAAATGGGCCTGGCGGTACGCGACGACCTGCCCCTGCTCGGCGTGGTCAGTCGCCTCACCCACCAGAAGGGTCTCGACCTGGCCGCCCAACTCGCGCCGCGAATCGCCGAGATGCCGGCGCAGCTCGTGGTGCTGGGCAGCGGCGAACGCGGCCTCGAGGAAACGTTCCGCCAACTGGCCGCCGAGCACCCCGGCCAGTTCGCCACCTTGATCGGCTTCGATGAAGGGCTGGCGCATCGCATCGAGGCCGGCGCCGATATTTTCCTGATGCCGTCACGCTTCGAGCCCTGCGGCCTCAACCAGATGTACAGCCTGCGCTACGGCACGCCGCCCGTGGTGCGCGCCACCGGCGGACTGGCCGACACTGTGAGCGACGGCGTCAACGGCTTCGTCTTTCGCGAACCCACCGCCGAGGCCCTGCTCGCCGCGCTGCGCCGCGCCGTCATCGCCTGGCGCGACAAGGCGACCTGGCGCAGGCTGCAGGCCGACGGCATGAGCCGCGACTTCGGCTGGAGCAATCCCGCCAGCCAGTACGCCGCGCTCTACGACAAACTGGCCAGCCGTCCCGCCGGCCGCTGAAGCGAAACCAACGGCGTGCCGCCACCGCTGACTTTGATCGCCGCCATCGCGCGCAATGGCGTGATCGGCAAGGGCAACGCCCTGCCCTGGCACCTGCCCGAGGACCTACGCCGCTTCAAGGCATTGACCACCGGCCAGGCCGTGATCATGGGCCGCAAGACCTGGGACTCGCTGCCGGCGAAATTCCGGCCGCTGCCAAACCGGCTCAACATCGTCGTCACGCGCAATCGGGACTACCGCGCCGAAGGAGCCACGGTGGTCGGCTCGCTCGACGCGGCCATCCATGCCAGTCAGACACTGACACCCTTTGTCATCGGCGGCGCCGAACTCTACGCCCACGCGCTGCCGCTGGCGCAACGACTGGAGCTGACCGAGATCGACGCCGACATCGAAGGCGACGCGCATTTCCCGCACTGGGACCGCCGCCCGTGGCGCGAGGCGGCACGTGAAACGCATCGCGCCGAGGCAGGCTGGAACTACAGCTTCGTCAGCTACGAACGAGTGTAGCGTTCAGGGGTAGCGTCCCGCCACGGCTGACTTTGGCGGAAACCACGGCCCGGGGGGCGCGCGGGCCGGTTCATCAGATTGCGCTTTGAATGAATGCCGCAACTGCAGCGGGATCGTTGACCGGGCGGGGATTGAACATGGTGCTGCCGTCGCCCATGGTCCCCGCGACGATCTGTTCGAAACTGGCCATGATCTTGTCCATGGGAATGAGCTCGGACACCCGCAACGGCTGGCCGATCGCCTTCATCAGTGCTTCTACCGCCTCCGCCGCCGCATCCGCCGCGTCGCCAGGACTCATGTCGCGCGTATTGACACCCATGGCCAGGGCTACTTCGCCGAGTCTGGCGGTGGCATGGTCGCGATTGAAGCGCATGGCGGCTGGCAAGGCGATGCCGCAACCGGTGCCGTGATGAATGCCGAACAACGTGCCGACTGTGTGCGCCAGGCAATGAGCAATGCCAAGGCCCGGGCCAAGGGCAATGCCGGCCAGCGTCGAAGCGGCCAGCATGTTCTGGCGAGCGACGAGATCGGCGCCATCGGCAACCACCCTGGGCAAGTTCTCCTTGATCATCCGGATTGACTGGAGGCCGACGGCGACGCTGACGGGGTTGCCACTGGGGTTAACCACGCTTTCGATGGCGTGCGTCAGCGCATCCATGCCGGTGCCGACGGTCATTGACCTGGGCAGGCCGGTCACCAGCGTCGGATCGAGGATGGCAGTGTTCGGGAACAGTTTCAGGTCGACAATGAAGAACTTCTTGTGCAGTCGGCTGTTGGTGATCACCCCGGCGCAGGTGACCTCGCTGCCAGTGCCGTGGGTGGTCGGAATCGCGATGTGCGGCAATTGCGGTCCCTCGAGGCGGAAAATGTTCATCGCCTGCAAGGCGGTGCAACCATTGGTCAGAGCGACCAGCGCAAGCTTGGCGCAGTCGATTGAACTGCCGCCGCCCAGGCTGACGATGCTGTCGGCGCCGACGCTGCGGCAATAGTCGACGGCCGCCTGAGCGCACTCATAGGTCGGATCGGCCACGACGCCGTCGAAGACACCGGCGCAACGGTCACTCGCGGCAAACGCGGCACGGTCGACCAGGCCCGCCGCCCGCACACCCGGGTCGGTGATGATTACCGCGCGTCGAGCACCGAGTGCGCGTAATTCATTATTGAGACTCGCCAGCACCTTGGGGCCGCAGACGACCTTGGTCGGCGCGGTGTGGACGAAGCTCTCGCCCTTGGGGAAGTTGAACATCATGCCGAAGGTGGCACGGTTGGGGCTGCCCTCGCTGGATGTATAGATGGTCTTGATCTGCGTGTAGCTGGTGAGCCCGTCTTCACCAAACTCGCGCCCGATGCCGCTCGACTTGTAGCCGCCGAACGGAGTGAAATCGGACAGCAGGGCAATGTCGTTGATGGACAAGATGCCGGTGCGGACCTGGTTGGCCAGCTTGCGCGCACGCTGGCTATCGGTGGAATAGATCGAGCCGGCCAGCCCGTAATCGCTGTCGTTGGCAATGGCAACAGCCTCGGCGTCGCTGTCAAAGGGAATCACGACCAACACCGGCCCGAAGATTTCCTCGCGCGCGACGCGCATTGCGTTGGTGACACCGGTAAGGACGGTCGGAGCAAAAAAGCAGCCTTTGTCGTATTGCGCTCCCGTCAGCCGATGCCCGCCACAGGCCACGGTGGCGCCTTCCGCCTTGCCGATGTCCACATACCGCTCGACGGTCTCGAGCTGCTTCCGGCTCGATAGTGGGCCCATCTTTGTATCGGGCAACAGTTGGTAACCGACAATGATCTGCTGGATGCGCTGCATCAGACGTTCGATGAAGCGGTCGTGAACCTTGCGCGAAAGCAGCAGCCGAGACCCTGAAATGCAGATCTGGCCGCAGTTCGCGAATATGCCGGCGATGGCGCCGTCGACCGCGACATCGAGGTCGGCATCATCGAGGATGATGTTGGCCGACTTGCCGCCGAGTTCCAGGGTAACCTGCTTGAGGCCCATGGCGGCGCGTTCCATGATCTGCTTGCCCACCTCGCTGCTGCCGGTCAGTGAAATCTTGTCGACTCCAGGGTGGCTGCACAAGGCATCGCCCACCGTGCCGCCCGGGCCCGTGATGACGTTGAGCACCCCCTTGGGTATACCGGCCTGGTGTGCCAGTTCGGCGATGATCAGCGCCGATATCGGCGTTGAAGACGCCGGCTTTAGTACCAGGGTATTGCCCATCACCAGCGCATGAGTAATCTTCCACATGGCCATCGGGCCCGGTACGTTCCAGGGCGCAATGGCTGCGCAAACGCCGATGGGCTCGCGGCGGATCACGTTCTCGCCAAAGGCGAAAATCGAGCCGGAATGCTCCACCGTCCGTTCCCAGGGGAACTTGTGGGCCGCATACCAGGCCAGGTTGCGCATCGAGTTGCACGCGACCCACATGCCTCCCGCGGTTCCGCCGAGCGTGTTGCCCATGCTGCGGCTGTCCGCCAGGCCGATCCGGCCCGAATACACTTCGATAAGGTCGGCGAACTGGAACATGATGTCCGCGCGGTCGCTCGGCGACCGGGCGCTCCAGATGCCCGAGTCGAAGGCTTCGCGCGCCGCCCCAACGGCGGCGTCAACGTCGCGCTCGTCACAGCACGGGACTTCCGCGACCGGCTCGCCATTACCCGGATCGAACACCTGCATGGTCTTTCCCGAAGCAGCATCAACCAACTCGCCGCCGATGAGCATCTTGTATTCATCCATGGAGCGTCTCCACACTAACGAGTGAGGTTGAAGTAACAGCGGGCAGCGGGTTCCGATGCCATTTGCACCGAGCGATCGATCCAGTCATCGGCGACCCCGTCACAGGAGGTAGTTCGGCAGCTCGGTGGCGCTATCGAGTGTCCTGACGGTACGGAAACCCCGTTCCCGCAGCAGGTCGAGACTCAACAGGATGCGTCCGGAGATTTCACCCGCGGGATGTCGACTCAACTCGAGCGCCGCTTCCGCCATCGCCTCCTCCGGCTCGAGGTGGGCCTGCGCATCCACCGTCCCGATCTCGATCGCGCCTTCACTCATTACGGCCTCGACGGGCGCTAGCGTGTTCACCGCGACATTCGCGCGCGCCAACTCGATGGCCATGCCTGCCGTCATCCGTTCCAGGGCCGCCTTGCTGGCGGCGTAGACCGACGGGCCAGCTTCGAGGTTGAACCTGGTGTAGCGCTCGGCGAAGTCGTAGGGAGCAGGCCGCGGATGGTTAACGGTGGCACTGGACAGATTGACAACCCAGCCCGCGCCGCGCGCCTGCATGCTCGGAACTGCCAGCTGGGTTAGATGCAATGGTGCAACGACGTTGATCTCGAGGGTCTGCCGGACATCCTTCAGGGCCTGGATGTGAGTAGTCTGGTAGCGACACCAGGCGGCATTATTGACCAGGATGTCCACGCCGCCATACTTGGCAATCGCCTCCGGCACGATGTGGCTACGCTGTTCCTCCTTGGCGAGGTTGGCTCCAACGCATAGGCAGTCGCCACCCCGTGCCGCGATCCAGTCGGCAACTTCGCTGAGCGAACCAGCCAAGCGGCTGGTACCGGGCTCGACGGTGCGCGCCACGAGAACCACCTTGGCACCCTCGCAGGCAAGACGCTTGGCGATGGCGGCACCGATACCGCGACTGGCGCCCGTAACAATGGCGACCTTACCCTCGAGATGTCGCGTCATGATGATCAATCCTTTCTTCCAGAGGTGGATTCAAGTCTATGAGCGCCATATTAACGTATCGCTACGTTATTGTGGCACCCGACCGCGGCGAGAAAGAAAACAGTGCTTGCGAGGCTTATAACCTTACTGGTAAATTTATCGCCTTGGCGTTGTGTCGAAGCGCGGGATCGTTGCCGATCCCGGTCGGCCTGCGCGTGGCAGAGGAGACTTGGCATGAAGGCGCAATACATTCGCGGCGCGTCGCTGGACGTGCTGCTCGACCCGGATGCGGCCGCATGGCGTTCCGTCAAGAGCGCAACACTGCCGCTGTCCGGCACGCCGTCGGCGCTCCAGCCGACAGCTGCGGTTCGGACCGAGTTTCCGGAAGGCAGCATCGGCGCGATCAAGCAGGTATCCGTCGCCATTGCTCATAACGGCGGTGAATTGGCGTTCCGGCTCGAGTGGAGCGATGCGAGCGCGGAGTCCGGGGCCGGCGGCCAGGATGACGTCGGTTTTCCCGACGCGGCGGCGATCCTGCTGCCGGTGCGGCCGGGGGCACCCCTGATGACCATGGGAGCCCCGGGCCAGCCGGTAAATGCCTGGTACTGGCGTGCCGACGAGAACGGCACTGGACGGCAGGTGACGGCCCAGGGACTTGGCACGACCGAGACCATCGATCGCGAGTCGGTGAAGTGTCGTGGCATTCATCGCCAGAGTGAATGGGCGGTGGTCATCGCGCGCCATCTGCGCGTCAAGGGCAATCAACAGGTAGCCCAGATAGACGTCGGCACGGGCACGGCATTCAGCATCGCCATCTGGGAAGGAGGACATCGCGAACGTGCCGGCATCAAGTCGTTCGCCCTCGGCGCGCTCGAAGGCTGGCATCCGTTGACCTTGAATCGTTCATCCTGAGCCTGGAGAAAGAGATGACAGCACGCAAACACCAACTGGCGATGGTGATGGACCTCAACAAGTGCCTGGGCTGCCACACCTGCACGGTGGCCTGCAAGACGCTCTGGTCGAATGGCGAGGGCATGGATTACATGTGGTTCAACACCGTCAATACCATGCCCGGCCGGGGAACGCCCAGGGACTGGGAGGCCATGGGCGGAGGATTCGACGCGCGGGGCAACGCGAGGCCCGGGCGCTTGCCGCGCCGGCAGGAGTATGGCGAGGCATGGAAGTTCAATCACGACGAGCTTTACCATGGCGGCAACGGCGACTCGCGCCATCTCGAGATCAAAGGCGGCACGCCCGAGTGGGGCCCGAACTGGGACGAGGACGAGGGTGCCGGCAAGTTTCCGAACTCCTATCACTTCTATCTCCCTCGCATCTGCAATCATTGCACGCACGCCGCGTGCCAGGCGGCATGCCCTCGCCAGGCAATCGAGAAGCGGGAATCCGACGGCATCGTCACCGTCAACGAGGATCGCTGCCGAGGCTACCGCTTCTGTCAGTCCGCCTGCCCCTACAAGAAGATCTACTTCAATCATCAGAAGAAGGTGGCTCAGAAGTGCATCTTCTGCTTTCCACGGATTGACGAGGGAGTAGCCCCCGCCTGTGCGCGCCAATGTCCCGGGCGACTGCGCTTTGTGGGCTACCGGGACGACCAGAACGCGCCGATCTACAAGCTGGTGGACAAGTGGAAAGTGGCGCTGCCGCTTCATCCCGAGTACGGCACCGAGCCCAACGTGTTTTACGTTCCCCCGATCGGCCCGGCCAGCTACGGCGCGGATGGCGACATCGATGAATCGAGGCCGCGCGTTCCCGACGAATATCTCGTCAGCCTGTTCGGACCCAAAGTGCTCGACGCGCTCGCCACGGTCAAGGCCGAGCGGGAAAGGAAGCGCATCACCGGCAAGTCCGAACTGATGGATCTGCTCATCGCATACGAGTGGAAGTCCATGTTCGGTGGCCTGGATCGCGATCCGTCGACGGTATCCGTCATTCAATGGACCAAGAAGCGCTGATGCACCGCATCGCTACGAGGAGCAAACCGTGAAACTATCGTTTGATTCGGCGAGACGCAGTTTTCTCAGGGGAGGCGTCGCGGGTGCGGCAGGCTTGATGCTTGATCTCTCCAACCTCAGGCTGGCCATCGCCGGCGGTGGTTTGCCGCCGGAGGCGAAGCTCTACAAGGACTACCGGGACGTGTACCGGCAGAAATGGGCCTGGGATCATGTCAGCGTGGGAACGCACACATGCACCAATTGCGCCAGTGGCGGCTGCTCCTGGGATCTCTATGTTCGGGATGGCATCGTCTGGCGCGAGGAACAAGGCGCGCCCTACACCCAGACCAATGCCACGGTACCGGATTACAACCCCCGCGGCTGCCAGAAAGGCGCTTCGGCGAGCGCGCTGTATCGCAGTCCGGCCCGAATCAGATATCCGCTGAAGCGTGTCGGCGCCCGTGGCGAGAATCGCTGGAAGAGAATTTCCTGGGAAGAGGCGCTGGACGAGATCGCCAGGACGCTGGTCGATACGCTCTCGAAGCGCGGTGGCGCCGGAGCATATCTGGAAAATGGCAACAACTCGGACTTCGGCCCGAGTTGGATCGCCATGATGCGCTTCTTCCGGGGGCTGGGCATTCCTATCACGGAGAACTTCGCCGGCTCCGGTGACTTGATGACGGGGGCTACGCTGACTCTAGGCAATCCGGTGCCTGGCGCGTCATCGGATGACTGGTTCCGCACCGATTACTTCGTCAACTGGTTTGGCAATCCGGTGTCCACCCGCATTCCCGACGCCCATTTCATGACCGAAGCCCGGTACCGTGGCGCCAAGATCGTCTCGATCACGCCCGATTTCAGCCCCAGCGCGATCCATGCCGACTTGTGGATCGGCATCCGTCCCGGCACAGACGCTGCGCTGGCCCTGGCAGCCTGCAAGGTCATCATCGACGAGAACCTGCACGACGCACCCTATGTCGTCGAGCAGACCGATCTACCGCTCCTGATTCGCACTGACACCCAACAGTTCCTGCGCGAGTTTGATGTCGTGCCCGGCGGGCGGCGGCAATGTTTCGCCTGGTGGGACGAGAAGAAGCAACAGGTGGTCTGGTCCGCCAGTTCAGCGGACATCGAGCAGGATAAGCGCACATTGAAACTGGGGCCCGAGGATCGACCGACCCTGGAGCCAAAGGGCGCGCAGATTACGTTAGCATCTGGGAGAACCGTCGCCCTGCGCACCGCGTTCTCGCTGCTGAGAGAGAAATTGGCGGCCTACGACCTGGACAGCGCATCGAAAATCACGGGCGTGAACCCCAAGGTCATCCGTCGCTTTGCCAGGGAGTTCGCCCAAGCCAAGTCGGCGATGATCTACGCCGGGGCGGCAATGGGCAAGATTCTCCACGGCGAACTGGTGCAACGCGCCACCATCCTGTTGGCTGCCTTGACCGGAAATAACGGTCGCGCCGGTGGCGGCTGGCAGGAAATGACGTTCTGGGAGCTGGAAGGCCTATTGCTGTCAGGGCTGTACGACCATCCCAGCGATCTAATCAACACCGACAACCCGGCTGCGGTATGGGGCGCCTTCGGTGAAATCGGCAAGGAGCAGGCGGCAAGCCCGAGCTACATCTCCGGCTCGATGATGATGCTCAACAACGGCGGCACCTATGCGACGCAACTCGATCCGCGGTACAACGATCCGACCTTGCCGCGCAAACCAGAAGAGTATCTGAAGGAAGCGATCGCCAAGGGCGAGTTGCACAACGTGCCAGGTCCGGAACTCGGTAGCCCGGACGTCATTTTCAACATGTTTGGCAATCCCTTCCGGCACAATCGGATGGGCGACCGCTTGGCCAACACGTTATTCGCCACGGCGAAGCTGGTCGTCAACCTGACGCTGCGCATGGACGACACGGCGCGCCACTCCGACATACTGTTGCCTTCGGCGGCGCCCTACGAAAAACTGGGTTTCAAGTATACGATCGCTTATCCACCCTATCTGCATCTGGGCGACAAGGCGGTTGCTCCGGCCGGCGAAGCGAAATCCGACTGGGAGATCCTGTCGCTGCTCATGGAGAGGGTCAGCACCGAGGCTAAGCGGCGCAACGTTACGCAGGTCACCACCTATCGCGGTGTACCGTACGATCTGACCCAGGCGCACTGGCGCTTCACCGACAAGGGTCGCCTCGGCCCCGCCGACGATGAAAAGCTGGTTCGGCTGATCCTGGGCTTGTCGACGGCAACGCGCGGCATCACCCTGGAGAAACTGCGGGCCAGCAAGGGCGTAATGCGATATACCGGCGTCAGCGCCATCGGCGGGCGAATGTGGTGCGGCACCAGCGACTACAAGATCGACGAACCCCTGGTACCCTACCAGGACATGGTGGTCAAGAAGATGCCATGGCCTACCAGCACTGGCCGGCAACAGTTCTATATCGACCATCCGATTTTCGTTGAGGTCGGTGAGACTCTGCCGGTACACAAGGAGCCGCCGATGGCTGGTGGCCATTACCCCCTGCAATTGACCTGCGGCCACACGCGCTGGAGCATCCACACCGCTTGGCGCGACGTGGACATCCTGTTGAGGCTGCAGCGGGGCGAACCGGTGATCTTCGTCAACCCCGACGATGCGAAGTCGCGTGGCATCGGCGATCATGACTATGCCGCTGTTCATAACGATGTCGGCGAATTCGTCGCACGGGTGAAACTCACCCCAGGCATCCGCCCCGGGCAGGTCCACGTGTATCACGCCTGGTTGGCCAACCAGTTCGTGACCGGCAAGTCGAATGACGCCCTTGCGCCGAGTCCGATGCGTGTCACCAATTTCGCTGGAAAGCACGGTCACGTCAAGAGCGAAGTTGGCTGGATCGATCCCACCCAGAACGATCGTGACACCCGCGTGGACTTAAGGAAGCACGTAGTCCGAGAGCACCCATGAGCCATCCCGCAGCAATCGCGGATGTCGGACAGGACGCAGCGCGCAGTCTGGCGTACGCGACCTTCGCCCGTGCGTTCAGGTATCCCGACCATGAGGCTCTGGGAGTCATCCGTGACGGAGCGCTGGTTGCGGTCCTGCGGCAACTGCTCGGTGTCGTGGCGAACGATCTGGTCGCGGATACTGATTGGGATGCCTTGCAGGATGGCGGCCCGGACAACGACTCCTTGCAGGAGGAGTTCACGCGGCTCTTCGACACGGGGGAGCAAGGGCCTGCCTGCCCGCTCAACGGTAGTCAATATCGGGGCAGCGCCATGGCGAGCATGGAGGAACTCGTTCGTTATTACAACCATTTCGGCCTATCGCTACCCGAGCGACGATACGAAGAGCCTGACCATCTGACGACCCAGCTCGAGTTCCTCCACTATCTGACCTACCAGGAGGCACAACTGGCAAGAGCGGGCGAAGATGTAAGCGGGCTCCTGCGCGCCCAGCGGGACTTCATTGTTCGCCATCCTGCTGCCTGGATTGCTGACATGCGCCAGCGATTGGCCTCGCAACAACCGTTGCGCTTCTTCCTGGAGCTGACGCGATTGCTCGAGCGGTACTTGCTTCTCGAGGCCGAGACCATCAACTTCCGAATTGGGCCCGCGACGTCCGACGACGACGCACCGGCCGACCGAGCCTGAAACGTGGTGACCAAGGAGCCGAAGCCTGGGCAGACGCATCCCGACTGGCGCCTACGGGTATCGAGTCGCGACCCCACCAGCCTCCTGGCCGGTTTGACCGACTGGTTTTCCCACACGATGGGCGTTGAGAGCCGGCCGCGACTCACATCCTTCGGCAGCCCAGGCAAGGCAGGGATGTCGAGCGAGACGCTTCTGTTCGACCTCGACTGGGAGGAAAACGGTGTCGCGCGGCACGGTGCCTTTGTGCTGCGGCTACCGCCGCCTGAGGATTCATTTCCCATCTTCCCCGAATACAACCTCGATCTCCAGGTCGACGCGATGCGGCTCGTTAGCCGAGGCGGCACGGTCCCTGTACCAAGAATTCCATGGCAGGAGCGAAACTCCAAGGCGCTCGGAGCACCATTCTTCATCATGGAGCGCATCGATGGCGCGATGGTGCCGGACAACCCCCCATACATTTTTGGCGGCTGGCTAGCCGATGCGACGCCCGCACAGCAAATTCGGGTTCAGCGGGAACTGGTCACCATCCTGACGGGTGTCCACAACGTGAACGCAAGTCTGGTGGAACGCAATTTCCTGGAGATCGACCGGCCAGGCGCCAGTCCATTGTGTCGGCACTTTGCACGCGAACGCACCCTGTACGAATGGGGTCGCAACAGCATGCACTTTCCGCTGGTGGAGGCGCTATTCGATTGGCTCGCCGCGCATTGGCCCCGGGTGGAATCACCCGCGGTTGTCATTTGGGGGGATGCACGCCCCGGCAATGTCCTCTGGCGCGATTTTCACGCAACGGCGGTTCTGGATTGGGAGTTGGCCACGATCGGACCTCGCGAGATGGATGTCGGCTACTTGATCTTCTTTCATCAATATTTTCGCCATGTCGCCCGGGTCGTGGCTGGCCGCGATCCGATGCCGCAATTTCTGAGACGCAATGATGTCGTCAACACCTATCAGGAAATTGCCGAAACAAAACTGACCGACATCGACTGGTTCATCACCTACGGTCTGCTGCAACAGGCCGTGGTCGAGATTCGCTTGTCGCAACGGCGCATTCTCTTCGGCGAGATGGAACGCCCCGCCGATACCAATGACTATCTGTACAGTCGCCGGATGATCGAACAGATCCTGGCCGACGGACCGGGCATCTGGCAGCGATAGTCATCCGAACACACCCGGATGGGAGGAATCACGGCATGACCAATGTTGTAAGTCCCGCCAGCAACCCGATTGGACCGCTAATCGAGGCCGACGAACTGTTCTGCCACCAAGTCATGGACTCGTTTGCGTGTGTTGCCTCCACCGACCTCGCGTGGACGGAGAAAATCTGCGCCATGGCGATGGCACGCGATGGCGGCCTTCAACTGGGCTTCGGACTGGGCAAGTATACCAACCGCAATGTCATGGACTGCTATGCCGGCGTCTCCCGGGGGCGGGAACAGATCACCGTCCGCGCCAGCCGCAAGCTGGCACCACAGCCTAATCTGACCGTCATCGGTCCGGTACGTTATGAAGTAGTGGAGCCGTTGGCGAAAGTTCGCTTCGTCCTGGAGCCCAACCCGGTCCAGCCGATTGCCTTTGATTGCCTGTTCGAGGCGCGAGTGCCGGCACGCTTCGAAGACCGCACACATATACGGCAAGGCTACCGGGTGATGTCGGAGCTCGTGCGTTATCACCAGACCGGGGTCGCGTCGGGCTGGATCGAAGTCGATGGTGTACGTACGACCATCACGCCCGATGCCTGGGTATCGACGCGGGATCATTCCTGGGGCGTCCGGTATGGTGTCGGACAGCCGCCGCTGGACGCCGAGCCGGTGGGCGATGGCATTGCCGGTAATTATGAGTTCTTCTGGAGCCCTGTCTACATGGAACGGCCGGACGGCAGCCACTATGCGTTGTTCCTGAACTATGCGCTGGTCGAGACACCTCACGGCAGCACCAAGACCGTGATGTCTGCAATCGAGTATCCGGATGGTCAGATCGAGCGGATCGCGGACATCGAACCGGACCTTAAGTACGACGCCCGCAACCGACGCTTCAAGGGCGGCACGTTGCACTGCAAGATGGCCGACGGATCCCTGCGGCCACTACATGTGGAAGTCATTTCCGACACGGGATTTCATCTTGGCGCCGGGCTCTATTTCGGTTTCGATGGTTACTATCACGGCGGCTGGCGCGGCGACCTGCACGTCGATGGTGAACGCATCTCCGACTGCGCGAGTCTGGAAAACGCCAAACGCCTGCACCAGATTCGCGACACGGTGGTGCGGGTCAGCGATCCGGTTGGCGGTGGGCACGGCTGGGGCAACTGGCAACCGGTAATGGTCGGCAGCAGCAGCAGGCACGGCCTGAGGGCCGAGAACTCGTTCTGGTAAAGCGCTCAGGACGGAAGAACCGAATCTCGCGCACGGCGCCGTCCGATCCGCGGTGTTGCTCATTTGCCACGGACGGCACGGCGCTAACGAAGCATATTTACTTATCGATACGGTTATCGCTACACTGTTGGTAATGTGCCTGCCACATTGGCACCGTTCACACAAGGAGGAGGAAAAAATGAGAGCAAGAAGGACGGGAGTAAGCACCCGGCGCGCCATTCCCACATTAATTGCGGCGATCATGGCCGGCGGCGCCACATGCGCCCAGGCCCAGACCCCGGCCCTAGAGGAAGTCATTGTCACGGCGCAGAAGCAGAGGGAGCGCTTACAGGATGTCCCGATTTCGATACAGTCGTTCGGCGCCCAGGCACTAGAGAACGCCAACGTCACGAGCTTCGCGGACATGCGCACCCTGGCGCCCTCCGTTGAGATCAAATCCTATCCTGTCGCATCGGAAGACCTGCTGGTGCAGATCCGCGGCGTGCCAAGCCAGGCCATGAACATCTTCACCGACCTGGCCACCCCGATTCACATCGATGGTGTCTATATCGCCCGTGGCAGCGGTCTGAACCTGACCGTCGCCGACCTTGATTCCGTCGAGATTCTCAAGGGTCCTCAAGGCACGCTCTATGGGCGCAACGCCATCTCGGGCGCCGTCAACATGGTGACCAGCCGTCCGACCCAAGAGTTCGGGTTCAGCCAGAACCTGACCGTGGGCAACTACGGCAAGATGGTCACCAAGACCTCACTCAACGTGCCCGTGACCGAGACACTGGCCATGAAGCTGGCCTTCGTGCACGATCAGCGCGACGGCTTCATATCCGACAGCAATGGCGGCAGCCGCGACTGGGGCGACAGGAAGGCCGATGCAGGGCGTTTCGATGTGCGCTGGAAACCGAGCAGCAGGGTCACCGTCGATTACGGCTACGACACCGCCAGGACCCGCTACACCTCGTCGGTTAACCAATGCCTAAACCAGCTGAACTCCCTGGAACCGTTCGCACCAACGGCCCTCGCCTACACGGCCGATCCGTGGCTATGCACCGGCAAGCGGCTCGACTCGCTACCCATGCCGAACAATGCGAATGTTCGGATGAGTCCGGAAAGCACGGTCCGCAATTCCGGACACAACCTGACCATCAACGTTGCCCTCAGCGACGATACGACGCTTCGGTCGATCACCGGGTACCGCACGTTGCGCGATACTCATTACTGGGGTGTGCTGACGGGCGACTACACGACCATGGCCGACGCCAATATCAACTTTCCGGGCAATGTTTATGTACCCAACGGCCTTGGCGGCGTCATCGGTCCCATCTCCGCGGCCGGCCTGGTCATGCCGGCCAAGTCGCATAAAATCAACGACGATTACTGGTCGCAGGAATTCGTGCTGTTGGGCAAGCTCGGGCCGTCGCTCAAGTACACCGCTGGTGTTTACTACTTCAAGGAAGACGGCAAGCAAACCGAAGCACCGGGATCGGGTTTGATGGTCAACCTGGCTGGTGCCGGCGTGTTGCCGGGCGGCCAGTCGCCGATGGAACTGATCTCGGTATTCCAGGGCGAACAGGCCAAGGCCGACAACAGGTCGTGGGCGATATTCGGGCAGGCAACCTGGACGCCGGGCATTCTGGACAACAAGCTGGATATCACCGCCGGCTTGCGCTACACCAAGGACAAGCGGGACGCCTCCGTCTATTATGGCGGCAACGATACCTATCTCAGCGTGCCTTACGGCATGGCGCCAGGGGCGCTGGCCAATTTCGCCGTGACTTCGGCGATGCCGCCCGGATTGCTGATGTTGCCCGGCGGGCCGCTCATCGGCGCCCCGGGCCAGCCAGTATCCGGCTCGGTTACATCGTCGAAGACCACGCCCAGCCTGACGGTGCAATACCATGTCTATCCGGACGTGCAGACCTACGCCAAGGTGGCGCGCGGCTATCGCTCGGGTGGCTTCAATGACCAATCTGCCAACGGCGTGAACTTCGCCAAAGGCTACAAGCCCGAGACCATGACTTCTGTCGAACTCGGGATGAAGGGAGACTTTCTCGATAAGCGGCTGCGCACCAACCTGGCAGTCTTCCGCAGCAAGTACAACGACCAGCAGGTCAATGTCTCGGGTGATCAGCTACGGGTATACGAGATGCTGAATGCCGGCAAGTCCACCTACAAGGGCTACGAGCTTGACCTCGCGGCGGCAGTAACCTCGGCATTGCGCCTCGGCCTGAACTTCACGCATGTCACGTTCGACTACGACAAGATCGTCGATCAGGGCGTCGATGTCACACGCTTCTATCACATGCTGCCGGCCAAGAACACCTACGCTGCCACGCTGGATTACGCCTTCGGCAACGTCGGTCCGGGCCGACTCAACTGGCACTTGGACTACGCCCACGTCGACAAGACCTATACCAATACCGCTGATCTATACACCATCAGCGGCGGAACGGCGACGCTACTGGCGCGGACCAATCCTGGCAGCCTGACGACCCCGTCCTATGGTGTCTGGAACACGCGGCTGGCGATGGTGGTGCCGATGGCCAAGATCGGCGGTGGCCGTGGGGACCTGACCGTTGGCCTGTGGGTGAAAAATGTTACCGACAAGAAGTACACGGCGTTCAACATCGATTACGGTAAGTACGGCACGCCATTCGGCATGGCTGCGGTATGGGGCGACCCGAAGACCTACGGCATGGATCTGACTTACCGGTACTAACCTTCCCACGACGGTGGCTGTATCACCTCTTCTGCATGAAGCACCGTCGACCTGTGCCCGGCATGCGTTGCGTGCCGGGCTATTTTTTCCAATGCGCAAGAACCGGGCCAACCGGACGGTTCGTCGCAAGGCGATAGAATTTCCATCAAATAACCACGCAAGGCTCGAAACCGCGAAATGAATCGCAAGAAGTCTTCATCGACCCATCGCCCGATCCCGGCCGCCGATCGTTCGAACGCAGCGATCCGGCGCAAGCCGGGCCGACCAGCCAGGATCTCGCGCGAACTGATCATCGCGAAGTCATTGGCCATTCTCGCCACCGCTCCGGTGGAAGACTTCATGATCAAGACGGTCGCCCACGAACTGGGCACCGCATCGATGGCAATCTATAACTACTTCGGCAGCCGAGAAGACCTGTTGGTAGCCGTGGCCGACGAGGTCTGCCTGATGTTCAAGGCACCCAAGCCCAGAAGCACCTGGCAGGAAAGCCTGCGTGCCTGGCTGGTGGCGCTTAAGAAGCACGCGGATCGGTACCCGTTCATGCCATCCATCATCGGCATCAACAGTCATACGTCGGTGGGCTGGCTCAAGATCACGGCGCCGGTGATGGTACTCATGCACGACCAGTTGGGTCTTCGGAACAAGCGACTCGCCTTGGCATCATCGTTGTTCGTCACCACCGCCGCAACCATGATCCACGCGTTGCAGTTCTCGGCCAGCTATCGCAAACCCGATGTCTTCCCCAAGCTCGAGGAAATCGGACTTAACGAGCAGGAAAGTGAAGTCTTCAGACACGCGCCGCTGCTGAAGATCAAGGAAAAGGAATTGTTCGATGCCCTGTTCGAGCAATTGATCAGGGGAATCGATATCTTTCTCTGACGCCAGCCAAGCGAGCCGGCGTGTTGTCACGGCTGACTTTGATCGTTTCGGCCGACATCACACATGCTCCAACCACCCGACCGGGAGACATCGATGCAAGCAGGCAAGGCCAAGTTCTCATTCACCAAGATCATTGTCGATGACCTCGACAGGCCAGCAACCTTCTACAAGGCTGCCTTCGGCATGCGCGAGATGGCACGCATCCAGGATGCGCTGACACCCGAGCGCCCGATCGAAGAGATCATTCTGACGCTCGCCAACGACATGTCCAGCGAGCCGCCACTGGTACTCTTCAAGTTTCTCGGCGAACCGGCGCCCAAGGCCAGCGACGTCATCCTCGGCTTCATGGTGCCCGATGTCGATGCCACGGTCGAGCGCGTTCGGAGCGCGGGCGGCAGGGTAGTACGCGCGCCAAAAGACCAGCCGGAGCATGGCGTCCGCGTGGCGTTCGCCA
Organism: Rhodocyclaceae bacterium; assembly: GCA_016704145.1. Taxonomy (GTDB): domain Bacteria; phylum Pseudomonadota; class Gammaproteobacteria; order Burkholderiales; family Rhodocyclaceae; genus Fen-999. Next base: position 465,446 of record JADJAS010000007.1, read on the forward strand.
CTGATTGCGATGGCCGCCTGCTGGAGATTGTCCAGATGCTCACCGTGCCGGCTGGTCATTGATCGAATAGTGGCGAATATGTCCGAAATGCGCTTCGACGGCAAAGTTGCCGTGGTCACCGGCGCGGGTGGCGGCCTTGGCCGCGAATATGCATTATTGCTGGCCAAGCGTGGCGCCAAGGTGCTGGTGAATGATCTGGGCAGCGACGGCGGCGGTCGGGGAGCCAATACTGCGATGGCTCAAGCCGTGGTCGACGAAATACGCGCATTCGGCGGCATCACGCTTGCGAACGGCGATTCCGTGGCAACCACCGCCGGCGCGGACGCGATCGTCCAGCAGGCGCTCGATGCCTGGGGACGGATCGATATCCTGATCAACAACGCCGGCGTGGTCCGCGGCGGCAACCTCGCGACACTCACCGATGACGACTATGAGTTCGACATGGCAATCGCCTCCGGCGGCACCATGCGGGTCACGCGCGCGATCTGGCCAAGGCTGCTGGAACAGGATTACGGTCGTATCGTGAACGTCTCGTCCGGTTCGGTGTTCGGCATGGGCGCGGGCATCAGCTATCCGGCCACCAAGGCGGCAGTGATCGGCATCACGCGCGGTTTGGCTGTTGCGGCCCTGATGTCCGGCAAGAACATCAAATGCAACGTGATCATGCCCATCGCATATAGCCGTCTATCGCGCTTTTCTCGGCGTCAATGACGGCTACCGAGGCGGCAAGGACGACAGTATCGAGGATGTGCGCGACCACTGGCGCGAGGTTATGGATACCTCTGGCTTCCACATTCCACGCGTCGACATTCGAGTACCGCGACCCCGATCCGGAGGCCTGGGACAAGTTCAAGGCATTGATGAAGTAGGCGGCGTCCTGCCACGGCTGACTTTGGCGAGCAACCGCGGCCGGCTGGTCAGCGATGGCCGCCGCCATGGCCATCGTTGGCCGTCGTCGCCCAGACCGGCATCACCGGCTGCCGGCCGATCATCTGTTCGGGTGTGACACCGCCGACCATGTGCAGCGGCCCGGGGAAGCCCATCAGCTTCCAGCCGGCGTAATCCCGGTTGCCGCCGTACTTGGGATCGGCGATGAAGCCGAGCAGCGCGTGGAAGCGGATGGTGGCGAAGAAATCCTGCGCGCGCGCCATCTGCGCGGTCCAGCCAGTCAGGGTGCCCTGCTCCATCGCCGTCAGCACGCGCTGGCGCCACGCACCGTCGAGGTCGGCGAAGGCGTGGCCGTGCGCATCGACGCACAGGGCATCGATGGCGGCCAGCGCCTCCCGATAGAGCGGCAGCGCCTGGGCATCCTCGGCCGCCAGCGCCTTGTCGATGAAGTTGGCGCAGCCGGCCTCGGCGGCACCGGGGTCACGGTCGGTCGGGATGATTTCGGCGCAAATGGCCTCGACGCAGCGCCATTCGGCGCGAGCGAGGCTGGCCGGTTCCGTGCCGCGCGCGGCGGCCAGCGCCGTCAGTGGCCGCGGCAGTTGCATGGCCACTAGGCAGACGCCGAGGGTCCTGACGAAGTCGCGGCGGGCGGGTTGGTCCATGGTTTACCTCAGATTGAGACGCCGCGCCTCGCGCGCAAAATGGTCGGCGACGCGATAGGCGTTGGCCACGATGGTCAGCGTCGGGTTGTAACCACCGGAGGTGGGAAAGCAACCGCCATCGACCACCCACAAGTTGTCCACCTCGTGGCTGCGGCACCAGCGGTCGAGCACGGACTTCTCCGGATCGGCGCCCATGCGGCAGGTACCCATGAAATGCCCGGTGCTCCCTTGCGTCATATCCACCACCCAGCTCCGCTCGGCGCCCGCCGCCGCCGCGATCTCGGTCATCTTGCGCTCGTAGTAGGCTTTCAGCTTGAGGTCGTTGGCGTGATGGGCATGGGTGATGCGCCACACCGGCAGGCCGGATGCGTCCGTGTGGGTCGGGTCGAGATCGACGCGGTTGCCATGCACCGGCAGGTCTTCGCCGATGCCGATCAGGGCGTGCACCCGATTGAACTGGCGCAGATAGTCCTTCAATGCCGCGCCCCAAAGCCCGCCGGCGCTGGTGGCATAAACGATGGGCGTGGCGGGGTAGGCCTCGGTGACGACGGCGCCGCGCACGAAGCCGCGGGCCGGATCGCTGGCGTGGAGGTCGTCGATGGCTTGTCCGGAAATGGGCCCCAGCCAGCCGCGGGTCACCGTTTCGTGCAGGTAATAGACGGCCGGCAGCACGTGGTACATCAGGTTGCGCCCGACCAGGCCGCTACCATTGGCGAGACCATCGCGAAAGCGGCCGGAGCGCGACATCAACAGCAGATGCGCCGAGCCCAGGCTGCCGCCGGCCAGCACGAACTGGCGGGCACGCACCTCGTGCTGGTCGCCCCTGGCGTCGAGATAGCGCGCCGCCCGGATGCGGCCCGTGTCGTCGATGGCCAGTTCGTGGACCAGGCTTTGCGGGCGCAGGTCGAGCCGACCGGTCGCCAGTGCGCGCGGCAGCCCCACGGAAATCGGCGAGGCCTTGGCGTCCACCGGACAGCCGAACATGACGCACATGCCACTGTTGGTGCAGCCAGCACGGTTCCGGTAGGGCCGACTGTTGACGGCGATCGGAATCGGGAAAGGCGCGTAACCGAGCTTGCGCACGGCGCGATCGAACACCTGGCTGCCGCTGCGCGGCGGATGGGGCGGATTCGGATAGCGCCGGCCGGGCCGCGGCGCGTTGTGCACCGCGCCGCCCGCCACGCCATAAGCCGCTTCCGCCTTGTCGTACCAGGGTGCCATTTCGGCGGCGTCGACCGGCCAGTCGGCCAGGCTGGCGCCTGCGATCGGTCCGTCCTGGCTCAATGCCCTGAACTCGTCCGGCCGGAGGCGCCACGACATGGCGCCCCAATGCACGTTGCTGCCGCCGACGCATTGCCCGATCATGGAGAAGCGGCGCGGCTGCGCGGTCTCCGTTTCGTCCCGGCGCAGGGTTTCCCTCAGTTTCGGCGCGAAGCCGGTACCGCGAATGACGTTCGAAAGTTCGTCGTGGCCCATAAAGTCGGCGTGACCCAGGCGCGGCCCGCGTTCCAGGGCCACCACCGACATGCCGGCACGGGTGAGTTCGTCGATCATGACGCCGCCGCCGGCGCCGGTGCCGACGACGCAGACGTCGAAAACTTGCCGGCGGCGCGGCGCCATCTCAAGCCTCCTTCAGCTGACGCAATTCTTCAGGCGACAGGCGTATCGAGCAGGCGGCGATGCTTTCGCGCAACTGCCCCACCGAACTGTAACCGACGATGGGAATGGTCGGCAGCGGCTGCGAGGTCAGGTAGGCCAGCACGATGTCGTTGACCGAGGCGCCACGGCGGGCCGCGATCGTCTTCAGCGCCGCGACCTTGCCCAGGTTGCGCTCGTGATAATAGAGGGCGGCGACATCGGGGCCGATGGCTTCCTTGGCGAGGCCCGCCGCCAATTTGCTGAAGATGCCGCGGCTCTGGCCGGAGTAGGGAATCATCGTCATGCCGGCCTGGTGCAGTTCCCGGTAGCCATCCTCGTAATAGCCGCCGGGTGCGTAAGTCATCATGGCGGTTCGGTCGGGCTCGGCCAGTCCCCACATCGGCTGGCAGGCGACGAAGCCCGTGTGTCCCTGGCTGGCGGCATACTGCCGCGCTTCCCGGATGCGGGCCACGCTCCAGTTGGAGCAGCCGAAGTGGCGGATGCGGCCGGCCCGCTGGTGGCCGATCAGCGCATCGACAATCTCCTTGACCGGCCGCGCCGGATCATCGCGGTGAAGCCAGTAGAGATCGATGCAGTCCAGGCCGAGCAGTTCCAGGCTGCCGGACAGGTCGGCATCCAGAAAAGCCGGCGTGACCCGCAAGGCGAAATCACCCTTGCGGTAGTCGAACTCGCAGCCCTTGGTCGCGATCACATAATCGTCGCGTGGCCGCTCCTTCAGCAACGCGCCGAGCGTCCGCTCGCTGGCGGCATTCGGGATGCCGGGAATCCAGTCACCATACGAGTGGGCGGTATCGATGAAGTTGCCGCCGGCCGCGAAATAGGCATCGAGAATCTCCCGCGCCTTGTCCACGGGCTGCGCGGTGCCGAACATGTTGGTACCCAGGCAAAGCTGGCTGACGCTCAGATCGGTTCCGGCAATGGAAAGCTTGGCTAGCATGGCAAACTCCTCTCGGCACTTCACTTGCCGCGTCGTTGGGCGATGAACTCGTCGAGCACCTGATAGAGGTACTGGCAGTCCTCAATGGTCATGGTCGGATGACAGGGTAGCATCAAGCCGTGGCGCATTACTTGGTCGGCGTTGGGACAGCCCTCCGGGTCAACGCGGAAGTTCACGCCCTTCATCATCGGCTGCCGCGCGGCATGCCCGGAGAAGATCACCCGCGTGAAGATGCCGGCGTCCTCCAGGAAGATCTGCAGTTCGCGCCGGCTCCAGCCCAGTTCCGGCCGCAGCATGACCGGATAGCAGATCCAGGTGGTGAACACGTCGTCGTGCACACGGGCCTTGATGAACACGTCCGAATGCTTTTCCATGTACTGGCTGTGCAGGCTGAAGCGTTCCTGGCGCAGGCGGGTGAACTCGTCGAGCTTGTTGATCTGCTCGTGGCCGAAAGCGGCCCCCGCCTCGTTGGGAATGAAGCCGTAGGCGATCTCCTCGAAGATGAACATTCCGTCATACTCGATGTCGTCGATGTTCTCCAGGAAGCGGCCATCGCTGTCGCCCTTCCGGGTGCCGTGCATGAACTTCTCGGAAGAACGGCCCCAGTTGCGCAGCATCAGCGCGCGATCCCACAGCTTGTCGTCGTTGATCGCCACCAGGCCGCCGTTGCCCAGGCAGGTGATGATGTGGAAGATGGAAAAGCTGGTGACGCTGATGTCGGCTCGCTCGCCGGCAGGGCGACCGCGATAGGTGCCGCCCAGCGTGTCGCAACTGTCCTCGATCAACTTCAGCCCGTGCTTGTCGGCGATCGTCCGCAGCCGGTCCCAGTCGGGCATGCCGCCCACCAGGTTGGGAACCAGCATGGCGCGGGTCCTGGCGGTGATGTTGCGCTCGATCTTGTCGATGTCGATCTGGTAGGTGTCGGGCTCCACGTCCACCAGCACGGGGACATGGCCATTGAGCACGATGCCGGAGATGTCGGTGCCGAAGGTCAGGGTTGGGGTGATGATCTCGGAGCCGGGCGGCAGATCCAGCAGGCGGATGGCCATCAACAGGGCCGAACTGCCGGAATTCACCATCACACCATGCTGCTTGCCCAGCAGCTTGGCGCAACGAGTCTCGAAGGACTGCACGTTGAGCATGGGCACCATGCTGGTCTTCATCACGTTCACCACGGCATCGATCTCCTTCTGATCGAGCATGGCGCCCCCGTAACGAATCTCCCGTTTCGCAATCGTCATTGCCGCCCCCTCTCCTGTTTGCGTTGATGGTCGCGACGACCGGCGCGCCGCACGGGCCAATTATGCTTGGCTCGATACCACGCACCGAGGCCGCAAAGCTGCAACAGGGGGACGGAATCGCTCAGCACTTGCCGGCAAGCCGCAATCAGCGCAACATGGCGCGCCATGAGCCATCCCGCGCCGAACAAGTCTCCTCGCGCCGTCCCGGCCGATTTTCCGCTTGCACTGCTGAGGGACATCGCCGCCATCGGCGAGGATCCGGCGGCGATTCTCGCGCGGCTGCGCCTGCCATTCACCGTAGACGACCTGGGGGGAGGTCGGGTGCGCCTGATTTCCGACGAACACTTCATGGCGATCTACCGCACATGCGTCACGCTGCTGTCCAACCATGCCAACCGCGAGCGCAACCTACCGCCGATGAGCAAGGACGAAGTGGACATGCTGTGCTACTGCGTGATCAATTGCGAAACCCTGGAGGCGGTAATCCAGCGTGCAGTGCGCTTCTGCGCCATGCTGGGGGGCCGGGCGGCGGAGCTCTCTCTGGAAATCCAGGATCAGGACGCGATCTTCCACATGGATACCTTGCGCTTGCCGCGCAGCACCAGTGGCCTGCTCGCCGACCTGACCGGATTGTCGTTCTATCACCGCCTGTTCAGCTGGTTGATCGGCGAGACGCTGACAATTGCCGGCTACGCGGTCACATACGAGCATCGCGGCAACACCGAGACGCTATTGCGACTGTTCCATCATCCTATCCTCTACCAGCAGCGGGGCAATCACTTTCGCTTCCCGGCAAGGTACTTGGCCAAACCCGTCGTGCGCAGCTACCAGCGGCTGCTGGAACTGTTGCGCCTGTTCCCGTTCGACCTGATGCGTGATCCTTCGGGCGAATTCCGTTTCGCCGAAACCATCGAGCACCTGATCAACACCCAGTTGGCACGCGGCGAGCCCGTCCCGACGGTGGCTCAACTGGCGAGCGCGTTCAACATCAGCAGCGCGACGTTCCGCCGACGCCTGGCCGACGAGTCCGTGAGCCTGCGGGACATCAAGGAAGGCTGCCGGCACCGGCTCGCCACGGAACTGTTGGCGCCAGGTTCGCGCCTCAAGATCGCCGAGGTCGCCAACCGGCTAGGCTTCGGCGATGCCCGTGCTTTCCGCCGTGCTTTTGTCCAGTGGGCGGGGCGGTCGCCGGACGCCTATCGCGCCGAACTGGCACAGGCCAAACCGCGGACAGGTTCCGCCGGAGCCCTTGCTGCGTCTACATCGGATGCTCCGCGCCAGCGTTCGAACCATATGCCTTCGCCAGTAATTCCGGCGACGTCTCGTGGCTCGTCATCGAAACGGTACCCGTGACACCAATGCCACCGGGCGGTGGCTCGGGAACGCGATCCGGGCACTTGCCTCCCTCAACCCAGAACCAGAGGATGCCTGCGCAGGAAATGGCCAGGTACGGCACGGACGCGGATGCGACACCGCCACCGGGCGGGACGCGCACGATGTCCAGCATTGCCCGGAACATGGCACCGCGGTTTTCCGCGCACACCCGCCGCCCGAAATCCGCGGCCAGGCCCAGAAACGCCTCGTCGGTCGTCGCCGGCGAGCGTATCAACAGGATGGCCAGTTTGTGCCCCGGCCCTGACTCGACGGTTCGCTCCGGCCCCGACAGCAGATATTCGGTCACGGAACCAGCACGCTTGTTGGATCGGTCCATGAACTTCATCTCGTCCTGATCCATGATGGCACCGGCCTTGACCGGGTCGAAACCCTTGGCCGCCGCTTGCCGATCGAACCAGAATTCCGAGATCGTATCGAACCCTGGATCGACGTCGCCGAGCACATGGTTGCGCACGTATTTCGCGAAGGGATAGTGGCACATGCCCAGCGGCGCGTGGCTGGTTTCGTAATAGCGCTGGAAGTCCTCTCGCGACAGATCGGGACGACGCGAAAGGATGCCGAGGCTCTTGTTTCTTGATGTGACGATCGGCATGGCGGCTCGGAAGCAAGAAGGATTCGACGGTCGATTGATCGGCATGGCAATGGATGCGATGATACCGGCGAAGCTTTCGTTTTGAATCACCGGAGAACACATTGCGCCTGGCCGTGAATTTCAATGCCGTCGAACTCGAGCACGCAATCCGCATGCGCGTACCCGACTTGACGATATTGAAGCCGGATGCGCAAGGAGACATCGCCGGCGACATCGATGCCCTGCTGACTTCCTTCGCGGGCATCGCGCCGTTGGCCGAGTTGATACCAAAATGTCATGGCCTGCGCTGGATCCATGTGCTCGGCACCGGCGTGGACGGTTTTCCCTTGGCCTTGGCCGAGGGCAGGCAACTCACCTGCTCCCGGGGCGCCTCGGCGGTGCCCATTGCCGAGTGGGTGATGACCATGATCCTCACCCACGAGAAGGATCTGCCGAACCGCTGGGCCAAGGCGCCGCCCGCGCACTGGTTCGCCGCCGAACTGGGCCTGGTCGCCGGCAAAACCCTGGGCATCCTCGGCTTCGGCGCCATCGGCCAGGCCCTGGCCCGCCGTGCTCTGGCCTTCGACATGCGGGTGGTCGCCCAGGTGCGTCGGCCGCGGCCGAGCCCCATGCCCGGCGTCGAACTTCTGGCGGAGCTGGACGCCTTGCTGGCTGCCGCCGATCATCTGGTGCTGGCACTGCCGGCCACGCCTGAAACTCATCATCTCCTCGACGCCACGACCTTCGCCAAGCTGAAGCCAGGCGCCCACCTGATCAACATCGCCCGCGCCAGCCTAGTCGATCAGGAGGCCCTGCGGGCAGCCCTGGACAGCGGCAGACTGGCCCGGGCCAGTCTGGACGTGGTCGAACCTGAACCCCTGCCCGCCGACCACTGGCTCTACAGCCATCCACGGGTGCGTCTCAGCCCCCACATCTCCTGGTGCGGCCCCGGTATCGTGCAGCACATCCTCGGCCTGTTCCTGGACAACCTGGAGGCCTTCGCGCAGGGCCGCCCACTCGACGGAGCCGTGGATGTCGCTGCCGGCTATTGATCCCCGGAGGCCGGCCCCATGATCGTCGCCACCGCCGGCCATGTGGATCATGGCAAGACCTCGCTGGTGAAAACCCTTACCGGCGTCGACACCGACCGCCTGGAGGAGGAAAAGCGCCGGGGCATGACCATCGACCTGGGCTACGCCTACCGGCCGACCACATCCGGCAAGGCCATCGGCTTCATCGACGTGCCCGGCCATCGCCGTTTCCTGCACAACATGATCGCGGGCATCAGCGGCATCGACCTGGGCCTGGTGGTGGTGGATGCCGGCGAAGGCGTCAAGCCCCAGACCCATGAGCACTTGCAGGTGCTGCGCCACTTGGGCGTGACGCGGACGCTGATCGCCCTGACCAAGATCGACCGGGCCGAGCCGGCGCAACGCGATGCGGCCCGACGGGCTATCGCCGAACTGCTGCCCGACAGCCCGATCTTCCCTGTCTCGAATCTCAGCGGCGAAGGCATCGCCGCCCTCGGCACACACCTGGACCAACTGGCCGGGCAATTGCCGGTGCGCGGCAGCGAAGGCCTGTTCCGGCTTTCGCTGGACCGCTGCTTCCTGATCAAGGGGGCCGGCCTGGTGGTCGCCGGCACCGTGGCCGCCGGTCGGGTGCGCATTGGCGACAGCCTGCGACTGTTCACCACCAAGGCCGGCGACCAAGGGGTGCCGATGCGGGTCCGCGGCCTGCGTGTGCACAACCAGCCCGCCGAAACAGGCCAGGCAGGCCAGCGCTGCGCCCTGAACCTGGTGGGTGAAGCGCGACCCGAGGACATCGAGCGCGGCGACTGGCTCTGCGCCGCCGACACCGTCACCCCCTGCCTGCGTTTCGATGCGCTGGGCTCGGGTGATCTGCAAGCTCAGCAACGGGTGCGGCTGCACATCGGTGCCAAGCGCATGCCGGCGCAGGCTCTGCAACTCGATGACGAGGGCCATTGGCAGTTGCTGCTGCCGCGCGCCCTGCCGCTGGCCTGGGGCGACCGCTTTCTGATTCAGGATGAGTCCGGGAACCGAATCCTCGGCGGTGGTCGGGTGCTGGCACCTCACGCACCCCGCCGCGGCCGGCGCCGTCCCGAGCGACTGCACCAGCTGCGCACCCTGGCGCTGCCGACGCCCGGGGAGTGCCTCGCCCAGGCCCTGCGCGACGACGACGTGATCGACTGGCCCGCGTTTCGTCGCGCCGCCAATCTGAGCGAGACGGAGGGCGAGGTGCTCCTGGCCGATTGCGCCGATTTGATTCAGGCCCGACAGGCCGGCGCCCATTACCTCCTGACTGCCAACCGTTGGTCGCGGATTCGCGAACACTTGCTGACCCTGGTCCGGGCGCGGCACTCGGCCAATCCCGCCGCCGAAGGCCTGCCGCAGCGGGATCTGCTGCGTCCGGGCACCGACCCGGCTCCTTCGCCGGTCCTCGCCGCGGCCCTGCAAGACCTGCTGGCCGACCGGACGCTGGTGCCGCGCGGCGCGGCGGTGGCAACGGCCGGTTTCCGACCGCAACGCCCGCCGGCCCTGGAGGAGGCCTGGGCGGTGCTGCGGGACTTCCTGGCCCGGGGCGGCAGTCGCATTCCGCTGTTCTCGGAAATGGAGAAGGCGCTACCGGTGAGCAAGAAGGATTTGTTCGCGGCCATCAACCTGGCGGTACACGACGGCCGCCTGCAACGAGTGAGCCGCCGTCGCGTCGCCCTGCCCGAGGTGATCGGCGAACTGCGGCAAGAACTGCGTGCGCTCGCCGGCACCGGCGGCCGCTTCTCGGTGATCGAGGCCAAGACGCATCTCGGCCTGGGCCGGGACCTGACCATCGAGATTCTCGAATACTTCGATGCGGCCCGCGTCACGCGCCGCGTGGGCAATGTCCGGCAGCTCACCGCTGCCGTCGCTCCCTGCTGAGGACTTGCCATGACCGATAGCCTCGTCGCCGATATCGAAAACTGCCTGGAGAACGGCTGGTCCGACGGCCTGCCGGTGATCCCACCCTATTCCGGCCTGGTCGATGACATGCTCGCCGCCATGGGCTACGCCGCCACCGACATCATCGGCGAGATTGCCGACCAGCAGATTCAGGTACGCGCCGAACACGCGGCGGCCACGGCGGTGATGGCCGGCTGCAAGACCGCCTACGGCCCCTTGCTGCGGGAACTGGCCCTGGCAGCCCTGGACCCGCGCTTCAACCTGAGCGGCACCGAGGTCACCACCGGCGGCGCCAGCGTCACGGTCTTCGTCAGCGGCCCGGTGGTCGCGGCCCTGGGCTTCGAGCACGAGGCCAATGCCCTGGGCGCCAACAACCGGGCCAACGCCACCGTCGGCCGCTATGCCCAGATGCTGCGCCACTTCTGCGGCCGGGGCGGCGGCGTGCTCAAGTGCCACGGCACGGTCGGCCACCCGGGGCGAATCAGCTTCTGCGTGGCCGAGCATCCGAGCACCGTCTGGGCTCCCTTCCACACCCAGTTCGGCCTGCCGGCGGCAAGCTCGGCCGTAACCCTGATGGCCACCGAGGGCCCGAACTCCTGCAACAACCACTACGCCGCCACCGGCGCCGCCGTGCTCGAGACCATTGCCGACTGCATGGCCCATTACGGCCAGACCAATTGGTACTACCGCAGCGGCGGCTTCGTGGTGGTGCTGCCGCCGGATCACATGGACCTGATCCACCGGGAATTCAATCGTGACCAGGCGCGCGCCTACATCCACGAGAAGGCCAGGCGATCCACGGACGAACTGATCCGGGTCGGCCGCATCGCCCAACCGCCCCTGCCCTATGCGGAAGTGGAGCCGGGCCAGCCGCGCTCGCCCCTGAAGAACCTGGAGCAATTGCAGTTCATCGAATGCGGCGCGGCCGGCGGCCGCTTCTCGGCGGTGATCCCCCGCTGGGTGGGCAGCCTGCATGCGATCTGCCGTGCCGTCCCGAACCTGTAGCGAACGAAGAAAGGAGACCAAGTGAGCCAAACGATTTCCGACGGGATCCCTGCCCGGCGACTGACCAGCTGCGGCGACCGCAGTTGCGAGTGGCTGGTGGATCCCATACCCCGCCCGGCACCGGCGGCCATCACCATCACGCTGCAGCCCCGGCAGCCCCGGGTCACGTTCATCGACCACAGCAAACCCAACTCGATCATCATCCTCGGCCATGCCGCGGAGATCCTCCGGGAACGGGGCGTAACGGTCGCTGACGATATCCTGGTCAAGCCGGACGCCAGCCAGCGCATGCCGGAAGCGATGTTGCAGCGCCTGGCCAGCGAGCCGGGCCTGGTTCTTTGCGGTGTTTCCGATTGAGGTAGTTGTTCGTCGGGCAGTTCGCTTGACTCAATCGCATTGCAAAGACTGGGCGTTGCCGGCTTCGCCATCCTGACCGCCCCCTTCGGCGACCAGGTAGCCCGGGCCACGGCCTACCAGCCCGCGGATCGGCCCCTGCCGGCCGTGGTCATCGACCATCCGGTGCAGATGGTCGGCGAGGATGTGCTGCGCCAGCGCGCCCGGCAGATCGCCGACGCGGTGCAGCGTCTATTGAAAGGTGAAAGCCCATGAAAAATGAATATCCGCTGGCCATTCTCGGCACCGGCATCCACCTGCCGCCGGCCCAAGCGGTGCGCGAAACCGCCGCCGCCGCCGGCGCCGACGTCAGCGCCTACCAGGGCTGGGACCGCGTCTGCCTGGCCGGCGACAACGACCATCCCAGCACCATGGGCGCCGCCGCCTTGCGCGCGGCCCTGGCCGACTGCGGCGTGGACGGGCAGTCATTGCGGCTGGTGATCTTCGCCGGCATCTCCCGCGACTATCTGCCCTCCTTCTCGGTGGCCACCGAGATCATGAAGGAGTGCGGCGCCGGCAGCCGCTGCCTCGGCATCGACCTGACCATCGGCTGCCTGGGCGCCCTCTCCGGTCTGGACTTCGCCCAAGGCTGGCTGGCCACCCATGGCGGCGGCCTCGCCGCGGTGGTCGCCGCCGAGCGCTGGGCCTACACCGTGGACCGCTCCTCGGTGGCCAGCATGGGCCTCTGGGCCCATGGCGACGGCGCCGGCGCCATTGTCGTCGGCATGGACGCGGCGCCGCCGGCCAAGGCCATCTTCGCCGGCGCCGAGATGATCAGCGCCAGCGACCTGAACGGTCTGGTGCTGGTGAAATACGGCGGCACCCGCAATCCTGTGGCGCCGCCCGGCAGCAACCCGGGCGAGCGCATCTTCCTGGGCGTGGACCGTCGCGATGAAATTCGCGACCGTTACCTCCAGGGCTACAGCGGCGCTTACGCCGCGCTGAAGGAACGCTTCGGCATCGCCCCCGACCAGGTGGTCTGCAACCAGACCGCCGCCCAGTTCGTGCAGCTGGTCTCCCACGTCTACGGAATCGCCCCCGAGCGGGTGGTCGTCACCGGCCACCAAACCGGCCACGTCGGCGCCGCCGATCTGATCGTGGGGATGGACACCCTGCTAAAGCGTGCGCCCCTGACCGAGCCCTGTCTGCTGGCCGGCAGCACACCCTATGCGTTCGGCTGCGGCCTACTCTTGCCGCCAGCGTGACCCACCTGCATCAAGACCGCAAAAACATCGTTCGCCGCAATCACCCGCCGCTACACGGCCCGAATTCTGACTCGCGCCGTGCATTCCGCCTGAAGCGTCGACGGCCCCATGTAGCGCAATCCGCGACCAAGCAGGCTGTTGAAATTGCCCGGCCCGCGACCCTTGGCAATCGCCGCATCGGTGTAGTGCCCCCAACAGCCGATGGTGCCGAGCACTTCGGGATGGATGGTCTCGGTGCACTTGAGAACACCTTCGATCCTGCCGTGCGGCGACTCGACATGCACCCGCTGCCCGTCGGCGAGCTTTTTGTTCCGGGCCGTCGCCGAGTTGATAAGGATTCGGCTCAGATAGGGGTCGCGTTCGGCCGCTTCCAGCAACCAGACATTGGTGGCCGGAACGGTGCCGGAGCCCACGCCGGCCATCGCGGTACGCCAGTTGATGACGTACATGTCGTACTCGGAGGGCTCTTCCTCGATGACGCTCGGATGCCAGAACGGCAGCGGCGCGTATTCGAAAAACACGCGCTCGGGGTCCAGCCCCGGTGCCTTGGCAAACACCTCGCTGGCGGACATGTTCTGCCGCAAAGTATCGCCGATCTGCTTGAACCAAGTTGAATACAGCGGAATGCGATGACCGTCGAAGCAGCCGGGCACATAGCGCTTCCAGGCCAGCTTCGGCTTGAGATTGTGGCCCTGCTGCCAAACCAGTGCCTCCTCGTCCGGCGCCATGGCCTTGACATAGCACGCGACATACTCGCGCGCACTACGGTAGACGTGATTGATGTCGTTGACCGCGGCTTTCGACACCGCCTCGGTGGCGCCGCCGGTCATCTGCATCATGTTCAGAAACGAACTGAAGCCGAGCGGGCCTGTCATGAACCCCAACCGATTGGCCAGTTCGATGTAGATGTCGGCGCTGTGGGGAATGCCATGCAGCGGCTCGACCACAGGTTGCTGGATCTGGATGCCTTCATCCTCGACCGACCACATGCCCTCCCAAGCCCAGCGTTCGAGATAAGTCACGTCGGGAAGCAGCAGATCGGCAAACTCGGCCGTTTCGTCGACGTATAGCGTGATGTCCACCATGTAGGGAATCGCCTTCAGGCCGGCGATGGCGGAAGCCGGGTTCTGCCCGGTCAGCACCGGGTTCCCGCCTTCGTAGATCAGCATTTCGATCGGCGTGTTGCCGAACTGGTCCGGGTGCACCTGCGTCTCGAAACACAGCAGCCCGGCGTCGAATGCGACGGGGAAATACTCGGGCAGGCTGGACATCTTGGGTGGAAAGCTGAAAGCGTGGGGCTGGAACGGGGTAAAGATCAGGCCGTCCGGGCCTGGCAGCGTTGCCGACGGCGAGGACGGCATCATGGTGCCGATCCAGGCGCGAGCACCCCCAACAGCGCGGGTGGACCCCAGGAGCACATTGATAAGTTCCATCGCCCAGCACGTATGCATGGCATTGGTGTGCGTGCTGACGCCGCGGTAGCCGCTCACGGAGACTGGGCGGTAAGGATAGGTCTTGCCGTCGATTTCAATGGTCTCACCGATATGGGCGGCCTGCCCAAGTTCGTTGGCCAGGCGGCGAATGGTCGCGGCGGGGACACTGGTGATGACCTCGGCCCACTCCGGCGTATAGGCTCGCAAGTGATCATGCAGCAACTGGAATCCCGGCCGGCCTTCGCCCACATCCGTCCGGAAGGTCCCGAGCAGGGCGATGTCGTCCACTGACAGGGCCGGATCATCGTATGCCCGCGCCTGGTTCGAGCGCGCGTCCCAGACCAGCGGTTTGCCGCTCTCGGCATCCCGCAGGAAGTAGCCATCTTGCCCGATCAGGTAGCCGCCATTGGTGTGCACGCGCAGATAGTGTTCGTCGTAAATCCCGGCCTCGTGGACCAGCACGTTCATGATCGCCATGAACAGCGCGCCGTCGGTGGCGGGACGGATGGGCACCCATTCGTCGGCCATGGCGGCGGCGCGGCTCTGCTGCGGATCGACTACCACCATCTTGAAGTTCTTGCGCGCCTTGGCGTCGCCGAGAATGCGGCCGTAGGCCACCGCCGACTGGAATGCCTCGCCCAGGGCGGCACCGGCGACGATGACGTACTCGGCATGCTCCATGTCCGGATGAGTGTTCATGGAGTTGTGAATCATCTCGCCGGCAGTATGGGCGCCATTGCCGCACATGTGGCCCATGGCGCTGAATAGGTTCTTGAGCGTGTTCTGCGTGCCGAACGACAAACCAAAGGCATTGCCCCAGTGCCAGGAGTGCGTGTTGAAGCCGCCCAGCGCCAGCAGGTTGGGATTCCGCGCGCGGATGTCCCGCAACTTCGTTTCGAGGATGGTCATCGCCTCGTCCCAGGAAATTTCTTCCCAGCCGGGATCGACGCCGAGGTCCTTGCGCGGATTGGTCCGCCGCATCGGCTTCTTGAGCCGCTTCGGGTCATACAGGCGCATGATCCCGGCGTTGCCCTTGGGGCACAAGCGCCCTCGCGTAGCCGGGGTGGCGGGATTGCCTTCGATCTTGACCAATACGCCATCGCGCACGTGGGCGACGATGGGGCAGCCGTGATAGCACATGCTGCAATGCGAGGGAACCCAGCGTTCCGCGTTGGTTGCTTCAGACATGTTCCGGCTTCCTTCGTGATTCATGAACCAAAGTCAGTCGTGGCTACCCGCCGGCAATGGGGCGTACCAGGATCAGGAGAACGTCGATCCGGCCTTCACCATCGACACAGCCATCCAGTGTTTCGTCGATGTCGACGATGGCCTTGTCGTTGGCAAACAGGTGAATGCTATTCACGCCATGGGCGGCGTCCCTGGCCCGGCCGAGAACCGGCTCGACTGTCGCGCCGAAGCGATCCAGCAACGCCAGGAGCACGGTTCTGCCGGTCAATCCGCCCGCTGGCAGGCCCAAGTCCAGCGTCGGCCGATTGCCGCCGCCAAGACCCAGGTCGGGAAAGCCGTGGAGCGTAACCCTGGCGGTGACGGCGGGAAAATTCATCGACTGCTCATCCGCGTTTCTTGCCGAGGGCCATGGCCGCCGACAGGGAAAAACTCTTCTGGAAAAAGAAGCCGGCACGGGTGACGAGGATAAACTTGAAAGCCCAGCCGGCGAGGGCGGCAAAGAGACCGGCGGAGGCGGTCAGGCCCGTGGTCGCGGGCTCGCCCAGCAGCAGCGCCAGCACCAGCAGGACCAGCGGCAGGCCATGGCCGGAGACAACGAAATTTCCGTGCAGTTCGTCCAATACCTTGCGCGATTCGGTGGGCGCACCGACCGAGGCCAGACTGCGCCGGTAGCGACGCCAGGTCGCGAGGCGCAGCACCAGGGCCGCCAGCAACAGGCCGGCCAGCGGGGGCATGACGCCGCCGACCAGCGGCGCGACCAGGGCAGCCAGGCCGAAACCCTCGGCAAGACCGCTGGCCAGCAACAGCGGCACCAGGGCTGGCGCGCTCCAGGCCGGAATACCCTTGGCGTCGCTCAGGATGCGCGCCTGGCAGTAGAGGAAGAACAGCGCCGACAGGACGGCCACCCAGGCCATGATGCCAACACTGCCCTGCCACAGGGCGATCAGGCCGCCGGCGAACAGAGTGGGCATGGCCAGGCTTTCGCGGGTCATCCAGGAGGTTTCGGCATGGCGGAAGATGTTCAGGGCCCGACCGGGCCGGCCCAGTTTGGCCATGATGCAGAGCAGGCCGAGGGCGATGACGGCCAGGCCCAGGCCGAACTGGATACGGAACGCCAGGGCGGAAGGCGCGGCGAGTACCGCGACGAGCAGCAGGCCGGCGCCGGTGCCGCCGCCGATGAAGTTGGCGACGGCGCGCCAGTCCCACTTGGTCTGCCGGTGGGCGGCACCCGACCATTCAACAGCGGTGCCAGGCAAGGGAGGGTCGGACAGGGCTGAGTTCATCGGTCGGGGAGATAGTAGATGGACGGGCGGGTGCCGGCTTCGGGCAGCAGGCCAAAACCCTGACGCTCGGCGATCAGCCGGCTGATCTCGCTGTCGGGGTCGCTCAGGTCGCCGAAGGTCATGGCGTCGGCCGGACAGGTGATGACGCAGGCGGGAGTCGCTTCACGGTCCACGCCGGGCTTGAGCCCGGTACCTTCGGCCCGCGCCAGTCGGTGTTCGCAGAACGTGCACTTGACGACGGTGTCGCGCC
The DNA here is from genome assembly GCA_016704145.1 of Rhodocyclaceae bacterium. Lineage (GTDB taxonomy): Bacteria > Pseudomonadota > Gammaproteobacteria > Burkholderiales > Rhodocyclaceae > Fen-999. The sequence continues at coordinate 482,513 of JADJAS010000007.1, forward strand.
TGGCGTCCCAGTCGTGACCGGCTTCGCCGCCTGCCTGTTCGTGGGGAGTGAGGCCGCTGTCGAAGTGCGCGAGCTTGTCCTCGACGAAGTGGCGATGCTCATAGGGGCAGGCTGTCATGCAGTAGCCGCAGCCGATGCAGACGTCGGCATCGACCAGGACCAGGCCATCTTGCCGCTGGTAGGTGGCCTTGGTCGGGCAGACCGGCACGCAGGGCGGTTCGGCGCAGTGGTTGCATTGCACCGGGGCGTGCCGCCGCCGCGCCGTCGGGTATTGCCCGACTTCCTCGAACATCATGCGCCGGAAGTGGATGCCCGTCGGCGTGCTGTGCTCCTGCTTGCAGGCCAGCACGCAACCGTAGCACCCCGTGCACCGTCCCAAATCAATCGTCATGCCCCAGCGCATGCTTGTCCTCGCCTTGATCCGATAACCGCTGGCGAAATTATGGGAACAAGCTTGCCGTCACGCGATGACCATCGCGCTCAACTTGGGGACAATAGTGATCAGCGGGACACCAGCGGCGTGTCGCCACGGCTGACTTTTCAGGGGCCATCGCCTTTCACCCAAAAATGGTTTAAGTTAACAACTATTGCTGCTTAAATTTACAACGTAGCGATCTTAAGTTTGCAACTTGCAAATGGCTAAGCCCTCGAAATTCGAAGAACTGATCCGGACCGTCACCCAAGACGTCGTTGAGCATCCGCGCGACCTCACGCGACACTACTCGGACCGGTTCGCCATCTCGCGCGTCGCCGCGAATCGATATATCCAGAAACTGGAGACCGAAGGCTGGATTGCCCGGAGCGGCCCGTCGACACATCCTGTGTTCAGCCCTGGATTCAAGCGGCGCGTCTCTCGTCTTTATTCGCTCCAGGGACTGGAAGAACACGTCGCCTGGGAGAAGGATTTCAAGCCATTCTTTGCTTTGTCCCCGAACGTGCAAAATATTGCGAGTCACGGCTTCACGGAGATTTTGAACAATGCCATTGATCACTCCGCCGGTAACTCGGTATTCGTTTGGGCCAACCAGGACGAAGAGAACTTCGTCCTCATTGTTTCCGATGATGGCATTGGAATATTCGCAAAGATTGCAGCCGCCTTTCAACTGCCGGACATGCGCCTCGCATTGTTCGAGCTTTCCAAGGGAAAGCTGACCACCGACCCCAGCAAGCATACGGGCGAGGGCGTGTTCTTCACTTCCCGGATGTTCGATTCGTTCGAGATTGGCGCCAACGGATTGCAATACAACCACCGCGATGATTCGCCAGTAGACTGGATTCAGGAAGCAAGGGGCGTGTTCGCGGAAGGCACCGCCGTCTTCATGCGGATGTCCTTGAAATGCGAGCGAACAACTTCCGACGTTTACCAACAATTCACCAATGCGCCGGAAGATTTCGATTTTTCAAGAACCGTTGTTCCCATGAAGCTTGCCAAGTTTGGCGACGAACAACTGATTTCCCGTTCGCAGGCCAAGCGACTGATCGCGCGCTTCGATCGTTTCAGGACAGTGATTCTGGACTTCGATGGTGTTCAGGAAATCGGGCAGGCATTCGCCGATGAGCTATTCCGCGTTTACGGAAGAAGCCATCCAGGTGTTGAGTTGCTTCCCTCGAACATGACTCCGCAAGTTGAGCGGATGTGGCTTCGGGCCATCTCTCCAACCGTCTAGAAACCGCCTGCCAACACAGCCGTATCGCCACGACTGACTTTGCCGGACGGCGGCTATTCGCGGGCCACGCAGTCGACGTAATAGCCGTCGCCGTTTTCCTTGACCAGACCGTGGATGTCGGTCTCGAAGCCCGGGAACTGGGCGTTGAACTCGCGCGCGAATTGCAGGTAGCGAACGATGGTGCGATTGAATCGCTCGCCGGGAATCAATAGCGGAATCCCCGGAGGGTAGGGTGTCAGCAGCACGGCCGTGACGCGCCCCTCAAGCTCGTCGATGGGCACGCGCTCGATCTCGCGGTGCGCCATCCTGGCGAAGGCGTCCGCGGGCCGCATTGCCGGCACCATGTCCGAGAGGTACATCTCGGTGGTCAAGCGCGCGATGTCGTTGGCCTTGTAGACGTCGTGAATCTGCAGGCAGAGGTCGCGCAGGCCGATGCGCTCGTAACGCGGGTGCTTGGCGACGAACTCGGGCAGCACTTTCCAGAGCGGCTGGTTCTTGTCGTAATCGTCCTTGAACTGTTGCAGCTCGGTGACCATGGTGTTCCAGCGGCCCTTGGTGATGCCGATGGTGAACATGATGAAGAACGAGTAGAGGCCGCACTTCTCGACGATGACGCCGTGCTCGGCGAGGTACTTGGTGACGATCGCCGCCGGGATGCCCCAGTCGGCGAAGTCACCGTCCACGTCGAGGCCCGGGGTGATGACGGTCGCCTTGATCGGGTCGAGCAGGTTGAAGCCCTTGGCCAGCTTGCCGAAGCCGTGCCAGCGCGCGCCCGGCTTGAGCATCCAGGCCTCGCGCTCCTCGATGCCTTCCTCCGAGAGGTCGTCCGGGCCCCAAACCTGAAACCACCAGTCGGCGCCCCATTCCTTGTCGACCTTGCGCATGGCGCGACGGAAGTCGAGCGCCTCGCGGATTGATTCTTCGACCAGCGCGGTGCCGCCCGGCTCCTCCATCATCGCCGCGGCGACGTCGCAGGAGGCGATGATCGCGTACTGCGGCGAGGTCGAGGTGTGCATCAGGTAGGCCTCGTTGAAGACGTCGCGGTCCAGCTTGCTGTTCTCGGCGTCCTGCACCAGGATTTGTGATGCCTGCGAGAGGCCGGCGAGCAGCTTGTGCGTCGATTGCGTCGAGAACACCATCGATTCCTTGCAACGCGGCCGGCCGGCGCCGATGGCGTGGTAGTCGCCGTAGAAGTCGTGGAAGGCGGCGTGCGGCAGCCAGGCTTCGTCGAAGTGCAGGGTGTCGATCCTGCCGTCGAGCATCTCCTTGATCTCCTCGACGTTGTACATGATGCCGTCGTAGGTCGACTGCGTGATGGTCAGCACCCGCGGCTTGCCCTTGACCTTCGATGCGAAGGGATGGGCGGCGATCTTCTTCTGGATGCTCTTCCACTCGAACTCGCTCTTCGGGATCGGGCCGATGATGCCGTAGTTGTTGCGCGTCGGCATCAGGAACACGGGGATCGCGCCGGTCATGATGATCGAATGCAGCACCGACTTGTGGCAGTTGCGGTCGACGATGACGATGTCGCCCGGGGCGACGGTCGAGTGCCAGACGATCTTGTTCGACGTGGAGGTGCCGTTGGTGACGAAGTACAGATGGTCGCAGTTGAAGATGCGCGCGGCGTTGCGCTCGGAGGCGGCGACGGGGCCGGTGTGGTCGAGCAATTGGCCGAGTTCCTCGACGGCGTTGCAGACGTCGGCGCGCAGCATGTTCTCGCCGAAGAACTGGTGGAACATCTGGCCGACCGGGCTCTTGAGGAAGGCGACGCCGCCCGAGTGGCCCGGGCAGTGCCACGAATAGGAACCATCGGCAGCGTAGTGCGTCAGCGCCCGGAAGAAAGGCGGCGGCAGCGAATCGAGATAAGCGCGCGACTCGCGCACGACATAGCGAGCGATGAACTCGGGCGTGTCCTCGAACATGTGGATGAAGCCGTGCAGCTCGCGCAGCACGTCGTTCGGGATATGGCGGCTGGTGCGCGTCTCGCCATGCAGGAAGATCGGGATCTCGGCATTGCGGTTGCGGATCTCGGTGACGAAGGCGCGCAGCTCGGCGAGGGTTTCCTCCTCCTCGTTGGCCAGTTCCTCGTCGTCGACGGAGAGGATGAAGGCCGAGGCGCGGCTTTGCTGCTGCGCGAAGGACGTCATGTCGCCATAGCTGGTGACGCCCAACACTTCGAGGCCCTCGCCCTCGATGGCCTTGGCCAGCGCGCGGATACCCAAGCCCGAGGCGTTCTCGGAACGGAAGTCCTCGTCGATGATGATGACCGGAAAGTGGAATCTCATATCTTTGGCAGGGTCACGCCCACCTGTCCCTGGTATTTGCCGCCGCGATCGCGGTAGGAGGTTTCGCAGACTTCGTCGGACTCGAAGAAAATCACCTGCGCGCAGCCCTCGCCAGCGTAGATCTTGGCCGGCAACGGCGTGGTGTTGGAGAACTCCAGCGTCACGTAGCCTTCCCACTCGGGCTCGAAGGGTGTCACATTCACGATGATGCCGCAACGCGCGTAAGTGCTCTTGCCCAGGCAGACGGTGAGCACGTTGCGCGGAATGCGGAAGTACTCGACGGTGCGCGCCAGCGCGAACGAGTTGGGCGGGATGACGCAGTAGCCCTTGCCCGAAACCTCGACAAAGGAATTCGGATCGAAGTTCTTGGGATCGACGATGGTCGAGTTGATGTTGGTGAACACGCGGAATTCGTCGGCGCAGCGAATGTCATAGCCGTAACTCGACGTGCCGTAGGAGACGATCTTCTGGCCGTTCACCTCGCGCACCAACTCGGGCGCGAAGGGCTCGATCATCTTGTGCTGCTCCGCCATGCGGCGTATCCACTTGTCCGATTTGATGCTCATGGGCGGCGCCTTGAGGCGAGTCTGCAAAAAAGAAAGAGCGGATTATCCGCTCTTTCGGTAGGGGGTCAACCGCGCCTAATTACGTGTTTTGAATGACGATATTCGGGAATTTCGAGGTCATGTCCTTCGCCTTCTCGGCGATCTTGATCGCCACGCGGCGGGCGATGCCCTTGTAGATTTCCGCCACGCGGCCATCGGGATCGGCGACCACGGTCGGCTTGCCGCCATCGACCTGCATGCGGATGTTGATGTCGAGCGGCAGGTGGCCGAGCACTTCGACTTCATAATCCGCGCCCATCTTCTCCGCGCCGCCGGAGCCGAAGATGTGTTCTTCGTTGCCGCACTTCGAGCAGATATGGATGCTCATGTTCTCGACAATGCCGAGGATCGGGATGCCGACCTTCTCGAACATCTTGAGGCCCTTGCGAGCATCGAGCAGGGCGATGTCCTGCGGCGTGGTGACGATCACCGCGCCGGTGACCGGCACCTGCTGCGCCAGCGTCAATTGGATGTCGCCGGTGCCGGGTGGCAGGTCGACGACGAGGTAATCGAGGTCTTGCCAATTGGTGTCGCCAAGCAATTGCGTCAGCGCCTGCGTGACCATCGGGCCACGCCAGACCATCGGCGTTTCCGGGTCGATCAGGAACCCCACCGACATCGCCTGGAGGTCGTAGGCGGTCATCGGCTCCAGCTTCTTGCCATCCATGGATTCCGGCTGGCCGCTGATGCCGAGCATCTGCGGCTGCGAAGGGCCGTAGATGTCGGCGTCGAGGATGCCGACGCGCGCACCTTCGGCCGCCAGCGCCAGCGCCAGATTTACGGCCGTCGTGGACTTGCCGACGCCGCCCTTGCCGGAAGCGACGGCGACGATGTTCTTGACGCCGTTGACCAGCTTGACACCCTTTTGCACCGTATGCGGCACGATCTTCCAATGGACGTTGGCGCTGATATTGCCGATGCCGGCGATCGTCTTCAACTGGTCGATCACCAGCTTGCGGATGCCGTCGATCTGGCTCCTGGCCGGATAGCCGAGTTCGACATCCAGGGACACGTCGGCGCCGGATACCTTGATGTTCTTCACGCAGCGGCTGGACACGAGATCCTTGCCGGTGTTCGGGTCGACCACTTCCTTGAGGGCGGACTGGACTTGCTGCTCGGAAAGCGACATTTCGAAGGCTCCGGAATAGTTGATAAGTTTTGTACAGTATAACCCAGGCGGTGCTCAATTGGGGTCATTTGCTAGAATTTCCAGTTCAAACCGCCATTTTCACGCCGTCATGACCCCGCGCAAGATTCTCGTCACATCCGCACTGCCGTACGCCAACGGCGCCATTCACCTGGGTCATCTCGTCGAGTATATCCAGACGGACATCTGGGCGCGCTTCCAGAAGATGCGCGGCAATGAGTGCCATTATGTCTGCGCCGACGACACGCACGGCACGCCGATCATGCTGCGCGCCGAGAAGGAAGGTATCACCCCCGAGGCGCTGATCGCGCGGGTGCACGGCGAGCACACGCGCGACTTCGCCGGCTTCCATGTGCAGTTCGACAACTACTACTCGACGCACTCCGACGAGACCCGCTTCTATTCCGAGGACATCTACAAGAAGCTGAAGGCCGCCGGCCTGATCGAGGTGCGCTCGATCCAGCAGCACTACGACCCGGTCAAGCAGATGTTCCTGCCCGATCGCTTCATCAAGGGCGAGTGCCCGAAGTGTGGGGCCAAGGACCAATATGGCGACTCGTGCGAAGCCTGCGGCGCGGCCTACGCGCCCACCGAGCTGAAGCATCCCTACTCGGCGGTATCCGGCGCGGTGCCGGAACTGCGCGCCTCCGACCATTACTTCTTCAAGCTTTCCGATCCGCGCTGCCAGGAGTTCCTGCGGCGCTGGACGCAGCACGGCGACCACGTACCGCCCGAAGCCGCCAACAAGCTGCAGGAATGGCTGGGCGCACCGGGCGAGAACAAGCTCACCGACTGGGACATCTCACGCGACGCGCCCTACTTCGGCTTCGAGATTCCCGATGACAACGGGAATAGCAGTACGGGCAAGTACTTTTACGTCTGGCTGGACGCGCCGATCGGCTACATGGGTTCGTTCCGCAACCTGTGCGCCCGCAGCGGGCTGAATTTCGATGACTTCTGGGGCAAGGACTCGAAGACCGAGCTCTATCACTTCGTCGGCAAGGACATCCTCTACTTCCATGCGCTGTTCTGGCCGGCGGAACTGGAGCACGCCGGCTACCGCACGCCGACCAAGGTGCTGCCGCACGGCTTCCTGACGGTCGACGGCGCCAAGATGTCGAAGAGTCGCGGCACCTTCATCACCGCCGAAAGCTACCTCGCCCAGGGCTTGAACCCGGAGTGGCTGCGCTACTACTTCGCCGCCAAGCTCAACGGCAGCATGGAGGACATCGATCTCAACCTCGGCGATTTCGTGCAGCGCGTGAACGCCGACCTGGTCGGCAAATACATCAACATCGCCAGCCGCGCCGCCGGCTTCATCGCCAGGAAGTTCGATGGCAAGCTGGTTCACGACCACATCACCGAGCGTTTCCGCGCCGAACTCGAAGGCCTGATGGAGTCCGCCGAGGAAATCGCCGGCCACTACGAGGAACGCGACTACGGGCGAGCCGTGCGCAAGATCATGGCGCTGGCCGACCAGGTGAACCAGTACGTCGACCGCCACCAGCCCTGGGTGCTGGCCAAGTCGAGCGAGCACGACGCGCGGTTGCACCACGTCTGCTCGATGCTGATCAACGCCTTCCGGCTGCTGACGCTTTACTTGCGGCCCATCCTGCCGCGGCTGGCCCGGCGCGCCGAGGAGTTCCTCAACGTCGCGCCGCTCAGATGGAGCGACGCCGGCCATCTGTTGCCACCGGCCCACCCGGTCAATGCCTACGAGCACCTGATGACACGCATCGACCCCAAGCAGGTCGACGCGCTGATCGCCGCCAACCGCGAGAGTCTGGCGCCCGCCCCCGACGCGCGGTCGCCGCAGCGTCACGCCCAGCACCAGCAACAGAGCGAGGATAAAGTGCAGGAAAGCGTACCGCATGTCTCCATCGACGACTTCGCCAAGATCGACCTGCGCATCGCGCGCATCGCCAATGCCGAGCATGTCGAGGGCGCGGAAAAGCTGCTCAAGCTCAGCCTCGACCTCGGTGCACTGGGCACGCGGCAGGTGTTCGCCGGCATCAAGGCGGCCTACGACCCGGCCACGCTGGTCGGTCGCCTGACCGTGATGGTTGCCAACCTGGCGCCGCGCAAGATGAAGTTCGGCATGAGTGAAGGCATGGTGCTCGCCGCGTCCGACGACGACGGCCAGGCGCCTGGTCTGTTCCTGCTCTCGCCCGATGCCGGCGCCACGCCGGGAATGCGCGTGAAGTGACGGAGAAGCGCCGACTGCTGATTACTGGCCTCGTCCAGGGCGTCGGCTACCGGCAGGCCATGGTCGGCGTGGCGCGGCGGCTGACTCTGACCGGCTGGGTGCGCAATCGGCGCGACGGCAGCGTCGAGGCGGAAATCGCCGGCGGTGCCGAGTCGGTGGCCGCGATGATCGACTGGGCGCGGCACGGTCCTGCCCGCGCCGAGGTCGCGCACGTCGCGGTCGAGCTCGGCACCGACGACCACGAAGGCTTCGAGCAGCTGCCGACAACCTGATTTTCCATGAGCACCGCGCTGGTCTGGTTTCGCCGCGACTTGCGCAGCTTCGATCACTCGGCGCTTTATCAGGCGCTGCGCACCGCCGGGCGCGTGCATTGCGCTTTCGTCTTCGACACCGACATCCTCGACGCGCTGCCGACGCGGCGCGACCGGCGCGTCGAGTTCATCCATGCCAGCCTGATCGAACTGGACGCCGAACTGGCCGCGTTGTCGGCGAGCGCCGGTAACACAAAGTCAGGCGTGGTGGTACGCCACGGCTCGCCGCCAGAATGCATCCCGCGCCTCGCTCGGGAGCTTGGCGTTGACACGGTATTCGCCAACCGGGATTACGAGCCGGCAGCGATCGCCCGCGACCGCGAGGTGGCGCGACGGCTGAAGGAAATCGGCGTCGGCTTCGAGGATTTCAAGGACCAGGTCATCTTCGATCGCGATGAGGTGCTGAACCAAGCCGGCAGGCCCTTCAGCGTCTTCACGCCCTACCGCAACGTCTGGCTCAAGCAGCTCGACGACTTCCAGCTCACGTCCTATCCGATCGAGAAACATGCCGCCCGGCTGGCACCCAAGCCGGCGGGCGAGAGGATGCCAACCCTGGCCGATATCGGCTTCGAGCCGACCAACCTGCCCGAACTCAAGCTGCCGACCGGCATGAGTGGCGGACAACGCCTGTTCGAAGATTTCCAGGCGCGCATCGACGATTACCGGCGCGCGCGCGACTTCCCCGCTGCCAAGGGCGTGTCGTACTTGTCCGCGCACCTGCGCTTCGGCACGGTGTCGATCCGCCGGCTCGCGGCCTTCGCGGCGCGCCATGGCGGGGAAGGCGCCAATACCTGGCTGTCGGAACTGGCCTGGCGCGACTTCTACCAGATGATCCTCTGGCATCGACCCGACGTGATCGATCACACCTTCCGGCCGGAATGCGACGGCATCGCCTGGGACGACACGCCCGATCTCTTCGACGCCTGGCGCGAGGCGCGCACCGGCTATCCGCTCATCGACGCGGCGATGCGCCAGCTGCACCAGACCGGCTACATGCACAACCGACTGCGCATGGTGGCCGCCTCCTTCCTGACCAAGGACCTCGGCATCGACTGGCGGCGCGGCGAACGACATTTCGCCGAGCATCTCAATGACTACGACCTCGCCGCCAACAACGGCGGCTGGCAGTGGGCCGCGTCGACCGGCTGCGACGCCCAGCCCTGGTTCCGCATCTTCAATCCCGTCATGCAATCGGAGAAGTTCGATCCCGACGGCCGCTTCATCCGCCGCTACCTGCCGGAACTGGCGCGCGTGCCCGACAAGTTCGTCCACGCGCCGTGGATCATGAACAGCAGTCAGCAAGCCGACGTCGGCATCCGCATCGGCAGCGACTATCCCGCACCGGTGGTCGATCACGCCGCGGCGCGGCAACGCACGCTGAACCGCTTCAGTGCACTCGGCAAGGACCGATAGCTTCCGGCAATCGGCCTCATTGAAAAATGCAATTGCCGCGGCGCAATAAATAGCCCCGCGCTCAAGTAGAATTTTTCCATGTCGCCGTCACTGTTTTTCGGCGCGCACCATCCCAACCCGTTCAACAAGGAGTCACCATGGCCGTTCTCGTCGGCAAGCAGGCCCCCGATTTCACCGCCACTGCCGTCTTCGGCAACAATGAGATCAAGGATCTCAAGATGTCGGACCACAAGGGCAAGTACGTCGTGCTGTTCTTCTATCCGCTCGACTTCACCTTCGTCTGCCCGTCGGAACTGATCGCCTTCGATCATCGCCTGGACGAGTTCAAGAAGCGCAACGTCGAAGTCATCGGCTGCTCGATCGACTCGCAATTCACGCACCTGGCCTGGAAGAATACGCCGGTCAATAAGGGCGGCATCGGCCAGGTCCAGTATCCGCTGGTCGCTGATGTGAAGCACACCATCTGCCAGGCCTACGACGTGGAGTTTCCGGCGGCCGGCGTCGCCTTCCGCGGCTCCTTCCTGATCGACAAGACCGGTGTCGTCCGCCACCAGGTCGTCAACGACCTGCCGCTCGGCCGCAACATCGACGAAATGCTGCGCATGATCGACGCGCTGCAATTCACCGAAGAGCATGGTGAAGTCTGCCCGGCCGGCTGGCAAAAAGGCAAAGCCGGTATGGGCGCCTCCCCGGAAGGCGTTGCCAAGTATCTGGCCGAGCACGCCAAGGAACTCTAAGAAAAAAAGGGGGTACCCCCAATCCCAACCGGCGAGCCGCCCTTCGGGGCGGTTCGTCGTTCACGGCCGCCCCGCGAGGGCGGCTTGTTCCTGGCCCCAGGCGGTAACAAAGGGAAACACTTCCGTTCGCGCCGCGCGTCGGCAAGCGGGCGATCCGCGGCGTTATTCGCGCTGGAACATGTGTTCCCGATCAGGAGCCGACAATGACAGGCAAACTCTGGATTCCCGCGCTGCTGGCGGCCGCTTTCACCACTCACGCATCCGCCCACGGCGGCGACCATTTCGACCGCCACGATCGATGGGACGGCCATCATCACCATCGTCATTGGTCGGGATACATGGCGCCGCCACCCCCGCCCGTATATGCGCCCCCGCGCCATGTGTACCCGGCGCCAGTAGCCTACTACCCGCCGGCGCCCGCCTACTACGGGCCTCCGCCCAGGCACGGGCATCATCGCCATCGTGGTGAGCGCGACGTCGGCCGCGCGGTCGGCGCGATAGCCGGCGGCGCGATTGGCAACCAGATCGGCCAAGGTCGCCTCGGCCCGACCGTGCTGGGTGCCGTCATCGGCGGCATCGTCGGCGGCGAAATCGCGGGAGATTAGGATTCAGCGGTCGAGCCGGGACTTTCGATCCGCGCGGCCCGCCACCGCGGCGGTTCAGGAATAGCTGACCTGCACGTTCTCCGGCTCGAGCCAGTCGCGCAACGAGATCAGCAGCGCCTCGTCGAGCCTGACACGCCAGTTCTCCGGCAGCGGAATCTCGGCCTCGGCCTCACTGTTCCGGTAGCTTAGCCGCACCAGGCAACCGCCACCGGCCATGCCGCGATGCGGCGCCAGCAGCCGTTGCAGCCGCTGCGCGTCGCCATCGCGGGAACCGCCGTTCATAGCCAACCGCAGCATCTTGGCATAACGGCCGCGCGCCTCGCCCAGGGTCAGCAACCGGTCGGCGGTGACACGCAGGCCGCCGGTGTAGTCATCGTTCTGCACCTTACCCTCGACCAGCAGCAGTTCGTCCTCCCTGATCTTGGCCCGCTCGGCTTCCCATAATTCATTGAACACCGAGACCTCGACCTGCTTGGTGGCGTCGTCGAGCAGGACGATGGCCATCTTGCCGCGCCGGGTCATCTGCGTGCGCGTGCTGATGACGATGCCGGCCATCAGCACCGGATCGCGCTGCGCTGCCAGCTTGTCGAGGCGACGCTTGACGAAGGCGGCAAGCTCGCCGGCGTACTCATTGAACGGATGGCCGGAGAGGAAGAAGCCCAGCGCCTGCTTTTCGTTGAGCAGGCGTTCGCGTTCGCCCCAGCGCGGCACGTCGGCATAGTGGGTCGGCGGCGCGACGCCGCCATCACCCTCGCCCGCCATGTCGAACAGGCCTCCTTGCAGGGCATTGCGCTCGGTCTGCTCAGCAGCTTCCAGCGCGATGCCGACCGAGGCGAGCAGCTTGTGCCGGTGGTCGTCGAGGCTGTCGAAGGCGCCGGCGCGGATCAGCGCCTCGATGACGCGGCGGTTCACCACGCGCTTGTCGACACGGCGACAGAAATCGAACAGGTCGGTGAAGGGGCCGCCATCATTTTCGTCGCCGTGGCGTGCTTTGAGGATCACCGACAGCGCCGACTCGCCGGTGCCCTTGATCGCGCCGAGGCCGTAGCGGATGGTGCTAGCGTCAGTCGGCTGAAAACGCACGCCGCCGAGGTTGATATCGGGCGGCAGGAAGACGATGCCGTTCTCCCTGGCATCGTTGTAGAAGAACTGCACCTTGTCGGTGTTGGCCATTTCCGACGACAGCGTCGCCGCGACGAAGGCCGATGGATGGTGGTGCTTGAGCCAAGCGGTCTGGAAGGCGACAACGGAATAGGCGGCGGCGTGCGACTTGTTGAAGCCGTAGCCGGCGAACTTCTCCATGGTGTCGAAGATTTCGTTGGCCAGGCGCTCGGCGATGCCGTTGTTCCCGGCGCCCTCGACGAACTTGGTGCGCTCCTTGGCCATCTCCTCGACCATCTTCTTGCCCATGGCGCGGCGCAGGAGATCGGCGCCGCCGAGCGAGTAGCCGGCGATCACCTGCGCCGCCTGCATGACCTGTTCCTGGTAGATCATGATGCCGTAGGTGTTCGACAGCACCTTCTCCAGGTTCGGGTGCGGGTAGAGCACGCGTTCGCGCTTGTGCTTGCGGGCGATGAAGCTGGGGATGTTCTCCATCGGGCCGGGACGGTAGAGCGCGTTGAGGGCGATCAGGTCTTCGATGCAGTCGGGCTTGGCCTGCACCAGCGTGTCCTTCATGCCGCCGGATTCGAACTGGAACACCGCCGTGGTGTTGGCGTTCTTGAAGACACTGTCATAAGTCGGCTTGTCGTCGAGCGGCAGCGTATCGAGATCGACTTCGGCGCCATCCACCGTGCGCGCGAAATGCACGGCCTCGGCGAGGATGGTCAGCGTGCGCAGGCCAAGGAAGTCGAACTTCACGAGCCCCGCCTTTTCCACGTCGTCCTTGTCGAACTGGCTGACGGTGGTGACGCCACCGTCGGCCGAATAGAGCGGGCAGAAGTCGGTCAGCTTGCCGGGCGCGATCAGCACGCCGCCGGCGTGCATGCCGACGTTGCGGGTCAGGCCTTCGAGCTTGCGCGCCAGTTCCCAAAGCGTCTTCAGCCCTTCCTCTTCGTCGAGGCGCTGACTGATCGCCGGCTCGACTTCCATCGCCTTTTCCAGCGTGATGCCGAGTTCGTTCGGGATCAGCTTGGCGAACTGGTCGACGAAATTGAAGCCGAGATCGAGCACGCGCCCGACGTCGCGGATGACCGCCTTGGCCGCCATGGTGCCGAAGGTGGCGATCTGCGACACCGCGTGGCCGCCGTATTTTTCCTTGACGTACTGGATGACCCGGTCACGCCCTTCCTGGCAGAAGTCGATGTCGAAGTCGGGCATCGACACGCGCTCGGGGTTGAGAAAGCGCTCGAACAGCAGTTCGTAGTGGATCGGGTCGAGGTCGGTGATCAGCAGCGAATAGGCGACCAGCGAGCCGGCGCCGGAACCGCGCCCGGGACCGACCGGCACGCCGTTCTTCTTCGCCCACTGGATGAAATCGGCGACGATCAGGAAGTAGCCGGGGAAGCCCATCTGCTGGATGGTCTTGATCTCGAACGCCAGCCGCTCGGCGTAGCGCGGCGTCTGACTTTCCCGCTCGGCCTCGTCCGGAAAAAGCTGCTGCAGGCGCTGCTCCAGGCCGAGTCGCGACTGCTGCGCCAGGTAGTCGTCGAGCGAGACGCCGTCGGGCGTCGGAAAGATCGGCAGCTTGCTCTTGCCCAGCTCGATGGAGACATTGCACCGTTTGGCGATCTCGACCGAATTCTCCAGCGCCTCGGGCAGGTCGGCGAACAGCGCCGCCATCTCGGCCTGCGACTTGAAGTATTGCTCCTCGGTGAAGCTGCGCGGCCGGCGCTGATCGGCCAGCACGTAGCCCTCCGCAATGCAGACGCGCGCCTCGTGCGCTTCGAAATCTTCCCGCTCGACGAACTGCACCGGATGCGTGGCCACCACGGGCAGATCGAGCTCGCTGGCCAGCGCCACGGTCTGCGCGACCTGCGCTTCCTGATGCGGCTGGCGAAGTTGGCCAAATGGGCGCTGCACTTCGAGGTAATACCCGTCGGGGAACAGGCGCGCCCATTGGCGCGCGCATTCGGCGGCCTTCTCGGGCTTGCCGGCGGCCAGCCACTGGCCGACGTCACCCGACGCCGCGCCGGAAAGCGCGATCAGGCCCGCATTGTCGCCTTGGGAAAAGTCAGCCATGGCGGCACGCCGGATCTCGGCGCGGCCATGCCGGCGCGGCAGCAGGTAGGCCGAAGTGAGCAGTTCGCACAGGCGCAGATAACCATCGCGGTTCTTCGCCAGCAGCAGCAGGCGCGAAGCGCCGTCGCGGCCGGCCTCGTCGTCGGCGATCCAGACGTCGGCGCCGACGATCGGCTTGACGCCGGCGCCGCGTGCGGCGGTGTAGAACTTGACCATGCCGAACAGGTTGGCCAAGTCGGTCAGCGCCAAGGCCGGCATGCCGTCCGCCCGCGCCCGGGCGATGACGTCGTCGAGCCGGGCAATGCCGTCGGTGATCGAATACTCGCTGTGCAGCCGCAGATGGACGAAACACGGCGAGGTCGGCGATGCGGCGGCGGTGAGCATGGCCAAATATTACCCGCGCGGCCCCGCCCCGCAGTAACCACGTGCTTAAAAAGGTCTCGGACTATAATTAACCGATCGCCGTTTGCGACTCGCGCGCATCGTCCATGGACAATCTCCTATATCACGTCGATCTGATCACGCGCCAGCGTCGCCGGGGCGATCTGGCGCTGCGTGTCGTCGCCGCGTTGTACGAACTGGTCGGCGCCCGCTTGGTCAGCCTGTACAAGATCTACGCTCATGGCGACACCACGCTGGTCGGACTGGTCGCCACAGCCGATGCCGGCGGCGTGCGCGGCTTCGACGACGGACTCGGGCTGCCGGCCGGCACCGCGCCGATCGACCATCATCCCCGTCTGCGCGACTGCCTTGGGCAAGCCGCCGCCGGCATCGACCACGCCTGCCGGGATAGCGACCCCAATCACCAGGTCTTCGTGCTCGGGCGCGATCCGGCGTTGCCGCTCGGCATGGTCGATATCGAGAGCGCGGCGCCCATCGACGGCGACGTGCGCACGGTCGCCGACGGTCTGCTGGCGCTGATGCTCAATTGCCTGGACATGCTCGATTACAGCGAGACCGACACCCTGACCGGGCTACTCAACCGCAAGACCTTCGACCAGTTCCTGATCGACATCTTGTCCAGCATCAACAGCCAGGGTGACGACGGCGCAACAACGGCCGGCGCCCCGCTGCCGGCGCGCCGGCAGGCGCACCCCGGGGCGGCGCTGCATTGGCTGGGCGTGGTCGACGTGGACCACTTCAAGCAAATCAACGACCGTCACGGCCACCTGATCGGCGACGAAGTGCTGATCCTGATCGCCCACCTGATGAAGTCGTCGTTCCGCCTCCAGGACAGGCTGTTCCGCTTCGGCGGCGAGGAGTTCGTCGTGCTGCTCAAGCCGACGGAACTGGACAACGCCGAGCGCGCGTTCGAACGCTTTCGCCGCCGCATGGAAGCGCACAGTTTTCCGCAGGTGGGGCGCGCCACGGTCAGCATCGGCTTCACCGGCATCGGCCCCAACGACAACCCGGCGCATGTCCTTGGCCAAGCCGACGAGGCCCTCTACTGGGCGAAAGGCAACGGCCGCAATCGCACCTGCGCCTACCCCAGGCTATGCGCCGAAGGACACTTGACGCCGCGCCTCGCCAACACCGAAGTCGACCTGTTCTGACGGCCGACCGAGCCTAGGCGGAACCGATCCACTCGATGATTGGCTGCCACTGCGCCCGATCCTGCGCCGAGCGCGACAGCGACAGATCGAATATGGTCATGCCATGGGCGGCGGCCTGTACGTAGTTCTGCGTATCGCGCAGGAAAGCCAGTACCGGTAAGCCGAGATCGGCGAGAAAACGCTCCAGTTCCGCCGCCGCCCGCGTGCGGGCGTCCACCCGCATGCCCACCACCGCTAGCCGATTCCGCTGGCCACGCATTTTCCGCTCCGCCGCCAAGGCCTCGAGAAATTGGCCGGTAGCCAGGATATCGAACAGCGAGGGCTGCAAGGGCACGATGACCCGCTCGACCACGTCGAGCGCCTGGCCCAGCCTGGCGCCGTGCAAGCCGGCCGGGCTGTCGAGCACCGCATGCGTGGTGCCGGCCGGCGGACGGGCCGGCTTGTCCGGCTCCAGTCGCCACGAATCGATGCGCGGCAGGATGGAAGGCCTCAGCTTGAGCCATTGACGCGAAGATTGCTGGCGATCGATGTCGCCCAGCATGACCTGGTGGCCCTGGTGGGCCAGCAGGCCGGCGAGGTTGGTGGCCAGCATGCTCTTGCCGCTGCCCCCCTTCGGATTGGCGATGAGAAATGATTTCATGGCAGCATTACCGTCGATCCAGTGGTCTTGCGGGCGGCCAGGTCGATCTGGGCCCGCGCGGCATCCTTCAGTGCGTAGGTCTGATTCACTTCAATCTTCACCTTGCCGGTGGTCACGACATCGAACAACTCACCGGCCGAGGCCAGTAGGTCGGCGCGTCGCGCAGTGTAGCCGAATAATGACGGCCGGGTGATGAACAGCGATCCGCGCCGGGTCAGCTCGCCAAGGTCGAACGGCGGCACGACGCCGGAGGCATTGCCGAACGACACCATCAGGCCCAACGGCCGCAGGCAGTCGAGCGAGGGAAAGAAGGTGTCCTTGCCGATGGAATCGTAGACCACCGGCACGCCTTCGCCGCCGGTGATGGCCTTGACGCGGTCGACGAAATTCTCGCGCGTGTAGATGATCGGGTGATCGCAACCATGTGCCCTGGCCAACGCCGCCTTCTCATCCGAACCGACCGTGCCGATGACGGTGGCGCCCAGGGCCTTGGCCCACTGGCAGACGATCAGGCCGACACCGCCGGCGGCGGCATGGATCAGGATGGTATCGCCGGCTTGCACGCGGTACGTCCGGCGCAGCAGGTATTCCGCCGTCATGCCTTGTAGCATCATCGCGGCGGCCGTCTTGCCATCGATGCCGGTGGGCAGTTTGACCAGCCGGTCGGCCGGTATGTTGCGTGTCTCGGCATAGGCGCCGATAGGCTCAAGCGGTCCGCTGGCATAGGCGACGCGATCGCCGACGGCGATGTCGGTGACGCCGCCGCCCACCGCCGTGACCATGCCGGCGCCCTCCATGCCGATACCCGACGGCAAGGGCACCGGATAAACGCCGGCACGATGGTAGATGTCGATGAAGTTGAGGCCGACCGCCTCGTGGCGCACGGTGGCTTCGCCAGCCGCCGGCACCGGCAGATCGATCTCCTCCCAGCACAGCACTTCCGGGCCGCCTGTCCGGTGAATTCTCATGGCATGAGTCATGGCGCTCCTCCAGTTTGTTGTCATTGTATGCGACGGCGCATTTTAACCACCGGCAGCCTTGAGGCGTTCGCCGAAGTCGGTTATAAGGATCGACCGTGAACGGACTGACCTTGCCAACCAGCAGTCTTCAGCGGCGCGCCAGGCATACCATGCGCGCCTTGGTGTTCGCCGCCCTGCTGGGGAGCACGGTGACGGCGACGGCGGTGCCCCTGCTGCGCTGCGAAGTCGAGCAGGGCGGCCGGACATGGCAAGTGGAAACGGCGCCGGTGACCGATCCGTACGGCGTCCGGCCGCTCGACATCGACGGCAAGTTCCGCTTCAAGGCGGTGATGGTCGGCGACGAACGGCAGATCGAGTACGTCAAGCTCTACGCCTATCACCACACCCGCAGCAAACCGGTGTTGCTGCATCAGGCCACCTACCTGGCGCCGCTGGTGGCGAGCGAACCCACCGCCCCCCCATCGCTGAGCGGCCAGCACACGGTCTTCAGTCCCTGGCTGGAGCGCGAAATGCGCTATCGCTGCACGCTGCGCGAGGTGGCGCGATGAAGTTGCCGCGCCCACTGTTCGGCATCGTGCTCGGCGCGATGGCCTGCCTGGCGCGCGGCGAAGCGCCGGAACCCGTCGTTTCCATCGCCTTCGTCGGCGACATCATGCTCGCCGAGTCGATCGGCCCGCAAATCCGGCGCGGCCGCGATCCCTTCGTGCCCTTTGCCGCGCAGCTCGATGCCGCCGACATCCGTGTCGGCAATCTCGAATGCGTCGTCGCCACGCACGGCGAAGCCGAGCCGGACAAACCCTACACCTTCCGCGCCCATCCGCGCGTGCTGACACTGCTCAAGCGTCATTTCGACGCCCTTGGCCTGGCCAACAACCATTCCGGCGATTACGGCCCGACCGCCTTCGGCGAGATGCTCGGTCGGCTCGACCGTGCCGGCATCGCCTACTTCGGCGGCGGCCGCGACCTTGCGCATGCCCACACGCCGCTGATCGTCGAGCGCAAGGGCTTGCGCATCGCCCTGCTCGCCTACAACGAATTCTTCCCGCGCAGCTTCGAAGCGGATGTCGATAGGCCCGGCATCGCCTGGAGCGAGGACGAGCAGGTGCGCCTCGACATCGCCGCCGCGCGCGGCCGCCATCATGCCGACCTGGTGATTCCCTTCATGCACTGGGGCTGGGAGCACGAACTGGTGGCCAGCGCGCGGCAACGGCAACTGGCGCGCCTGATGATCGACGCCGGCGCCGACGCGGTGGTCGGCGGCCATCCGCACGTCGTGCAGGACCACGAGGAATATCGCGGCAAGCCGATCATCTACAGCCTGGGCAACTTCGTCTTCGACGGCTTCACCGACCGCGACAACAACACCGGCTGGCTGCTGCGCATGGAACTGGATCGGCGAGGCGTGAAGAACTGGCGCGTCAGCGTGGCGCGCATCGACCGCCACGGCATTCCGCGTCCCGCCGCCGAGCCCGGTCCGGCTTACGAGCGCAGGTGATTGGCGTCCACCACCGCCAGCGCCGTCATGTTCACCAGCCGTCGCACCGTCGCGGTCGGCGTCAGGATATGCACCGGCCTGGCGGCGCCGAGCAGGATCGGTCCGACCGTTACGCCATCGCCGTTCACCGCCTTGATCAGATTGAAGGCGATGTTGGCGGCGTCGAGGTTCGGCATCACCAGCAGGTTGGCTTCGCCCCTGAGCTTGCAGTCGGGATAGAGCCGCTGGCGGATTTCCTCCGACAGGGCCGCGTCGCCGTGCATCTCGCCATCGACTTCGAGTTCGGGCGCCCGCGCGGTGATCAGTTCGCGCGTGCGGCTCATCTTCAGTGCCGACGGCGTGCGCAGACTGCCGAAGTTCGAATGGGACAGCAACGCCACCTTCGGCGTCAGGCCGAAGCGGCGCACTTCCTCGGCCGCCATCAGGGTGATCTCGGCCAGCAATTCGGCGCTGGGCTCCTCATTGACGTAGGTATCGCAAATGAACAAGGTCCGGCTGGGCAGCAGCAACAGGTTCATGGCCGCGAAGCAGTGCGCGCCGGCCTCCAGCCCGATCACGTCGCGCACCTGATTGAGGTGCTTGACGTGCTTGCCGACCGTGCCGCACAGCACGGCATCCACCTCGCCTCGCCGCAACAGCATGCAGCCGATCAGCGTGTTGTCGGAACGCAGGCGCTGCTTGGCGATTTCGGGCGTGATGCCCTGGCGGCCGCGCAACTGGTGGTATTCCTGCCAGAGTTCCTTGTAGCGCGAATCGGAGTCCGGGTTCACCACATCGAAGTCGCGTCCCGGCGTCACGCGCAGGCCGGCGCGCTCGATGCGGTTCTCGATCACCTCCGGCCGGCCGATCACCACTGGTTGCGCGAGGCGCTCGTCGAGCACCGCCTGCACCGCGCGCAGCACGCGCTCGTCCTCGCCCTCGCAATAAACCACTCGCCGGGGGTTCTGCTTCGCCGCCGCGAAAACCGGCTTCATGACAAAGCCCGAGTGATAGACGAACTCGTTCAGTTTCTGCCGATAGGCGTTCAGGTCGGCGATGGGGCGAGTCGCCACGCCTGACTCCTGCGCCGCCTGCGCCACGGCCGGCGCGATCTTGACGATCAGGCGCGGATCGAAGGGGCGCGGAATCAGGTACTCCGGCCCGAAGCGGTGCGACTCGCCGCCATAGGCCATGGCCACGACATCGGAACTTTCCGCCTGGGCCAGCTCGGCCAGCGCCCGCACGGCGGCGAGTTTCATGTGCTCGGTGATGGTGGTGGCGCCGGCATCGAGCGCGCCGCGGAAGATGAACGGGAAACACAGCACGTTGTTCACTTGGTTCGGGTAATCCGAACGGCCGGTGGCCATGATGGCGTCGTCGCGGACCCTCTTCACTTCTTCGGGAAGAATCTCGGGCGTCGGGTTGGCCAGCGCCAGAATCAAGGGCTCCGGCGCCATCTTCGCCACCATCTCCGGCTTGAGCACGCCGCCGGCGGACAGCCCGAGAAAAATATCGGCGCCCGCGATCGCCTCGGCCAGCGTGCGCTGATCGGTCCGTTTGGCGTAGCGCGCCTTGATCGGGTCCATCAGCCTGGTGCGGCCTTCGTAGACCAGGCCCTCGATGTCGGTGACCCAGATGTTTTCGACCCTGACGCCGAGACTGACCAGCAGGTCGAGGCAGGCCAGCGCCGCGGCGCCGGCGCCAGAACTGACCAGCTTGACGTTCTCGATGGGCTTGCCGATCAGGTGCAGACTGTTGAGCACGGCCGCGCCGACGACGATGGCGGTGCCATGCTGGTCGTCGTGGAAAACCGGGATGCGCATGCGCTCGCGCAGCTTCTGCTCGATGTAAAAACACTCCGGCGCCTTGATGTCCTCGAGGTTGATGCCACCGAAAGTCGGCTCCATGGCCGCGATGTGGTCGATCAGCTTGTCGGGGTCGGGTTCGTCGAGCTCGATGTCGAACACGTCGATGCCGGCGAACTTCTTGAACAGCACACCCTTGCCTTCCATCACCGGCTTGGCGGCCAGCGGGCCGATGTTGCCGAGGCCGAGCACCGCCGTGCCATTGGTGACGACGGCCACCAGGTTGGCGCGGGAAGTCAGCCGTGACGCCGCGCCGGCATCGGCGACGATCGCCTCGCAGGCGGCGGCGACGCCGGGCGAGTAGGCCAGCGCGAGATCGCGCTGGTTGGTGAGGCCCTTGGTCGGCACCACCGCGATCTTTCCCGGCGTCGGCCACTCGTGGTATTCGAGGGCCGCGGCGGAGAGGTTTTCCTGTTCGGTCGACATGGGCTTCCTCCGGTGTTCTTCCTGATGGGCCGCGCATCATAGGCCGGACACGCTGACAGCGCCATTACGGAAATCCACGACGGCCGGACCGTCGGTAGAATCCTCGCCAAGCAATGGAAAGGGGCATCATGAAACGTGTGGTATTCAATCAGAAAGGCGGCGTCGGCAAGAGCACCATCACTTGCAACCTCGCCGCCATCGCCGCCAGCCGGGGGCTGCGCACCCTGGTGGTGGACCTCGACCCACAAGCCAACTCGACCCGCTACCTGCTCGGCGCGCAGCCGGAGGTAAATACCGCCAGCGAATTCTTCGACCAGATGCTGAATTTCAAGCTGCGGCCGAAGGCCACCGAGGAATTTCTCCACGCCACACCCTTCGAAAACCTGCGCGTACTGCCGGCCGATGCCGCGCTGGAAGAGCTCCAGGCCAAACTCGAATCGCGCTACAAGATCTACAAGCTGCGCGAGGCGCTCGATGCGCTCGAAGGCTTCGATCAGATCTGGATCGACACGCCGCCGGCGCTGCATTTCTATACCCGCTCGGCGCTGATCGCCGCCGACGCCTGCCTGATTCCCTTCGACTGCGACGAATTCGCCCGCCAGGCGCTGTACACGCTGATGGAGAACGTGGCCGAGATCCGCGCCGACCACAATGCCGACCTGGTGGTCGAGGGCATCGTCGTCAACCAGTTCCAGCCGCGCGCCACCTTGCCGCAAGCGCTTGTCGACGAGCTGCGGGCGGAAAAGCTGCCGGTGCTCGCCAGCCACCTGTCCTCGTCGGTGAAGATCAAGGAATCGCACCGGCTGGCCCGGCCAATGATCCACCTCGATCGCCACCACAAGCTGGCGCGCGAATTCACCGACCTGTACGACGAACTGGCGAGGATGGCCCGCGCCCGACAGCGCACCGCCGCCGCCCGCCGCCGGGCCTGACGCCCGCCCGCCGCTAGGCCTTGGGCCGCGCCACCACGGCCCGATTGCGGCCACCCTCCTTGGCGCGATACATCGCGGCGTCGGCGGCCCGCACCAACTCCTGCGCCGAGACATCGGACGCGCGGCGCAACACGATGCCGATGCTGACCCCGATCCGGTGCTCATGGCCGTCGACGATGACGGGGTCCGACAGCTCGGCGACCAGGCGATTGGCGATGGTGAACGCCCGGCGCTCCTCGTCTATCCCCGCCAGCAGCACGACGAACTCGTCGCCACCGAAGCGGCCGACCACGTCGGTGCCGGCCAGGGCGCGGCGCAGCCGTTCGGCGGCGACCCGCAGCACCTCGTCGCCGGTGCCGTGGCCGTGGCCGTCATTGACCTTCTTGAAGCCGTCGAGATCGAGGAACAGCAGGGCGAAAGGCGCCGGCGTGGCCAGCCAGGCCTCCATGGTTTGCCAGAGACTGGCGCGATTGACCAGCCCGGTCAGCGCGTCGTGCCAGGCAAGATGCTCGATGCGCGCCTGCATCGCCTCTTCCTGGGTGAGATCGCGCACCAGGCCGATGAAGTTCTCGCCTTCCGGGGTCAGCACCTCGGTGACGCCGAGATACATCGGGAAGACTTCGCCATTCCGGCGCTGCCCGAGCACCCGCCGGGCCTTGCCGACGATGCGTGCCTCGCGCGTCGTGAAATATCTCGCCAGGTACTGGTCGTGCTCGTGACGGAAGGGCGGCGGCATCAGCATGCTGACGTTACGGCCGATCACCTCGCGCGCCGGATAGCCGAACATGCTCTCGGCGGCCCGATTGAACTTGATGACCAGGCCGGCGCGGTCGATGACGATGATGCCTTCGATGATGTTGTCGATGATGCTGTCCAGCGACTTCTGGATGGCGGCGATGCGCTGCATCGAACGCATGCGCGCATCGAGGACATTCGGCGAAACCGGCTTGGTCAGATAATCGTCGGCGCCGGCCTCGATGCCGGCGACCAGGTCTTCGTCCGCGTCCAGGCTGGTGGTCATCATCACCGGCACCCAGCGATCCGCGGGCAGCACCTTGATCCGGCGCGTCGCCTCGATGCCGCCGATGCCCGGCATAACGATGTCCATGAGCACCATGTCCGGTGTTTCCCGCTCGAAGGCGGCTACCGCTTCCTCGCCGGAGCTGACGTGGGTGACGCGATGACCCGCCCGCTCCAGTGCCGCCTGCACCGGCAAGGCAATCGACCGCGTATCCTCGGCCAACAGCACGTGAAGCTTTCCGAGTTGCGTCATCCGCTCTCCCCAAGGACCGGAACCAAACGAGCCGCGATTTTGCCTCGACTGGGCTTTCAGGCGAGGAGAAATTCGAGTAATGAGCTGTTAAAGCTATCTTTTTGCTCGATATTGCACAAATGTGCCGCCGATTCGATCACTTTCAAACGGGCACCCGGAAGATGGTCGGCAATCCGCCGGCCCATGGCCGGCGGCATGCCGGCGTCGTCGGCGCCGGCGATGACCAGCGCCGGGCAACGCAGTTGCGCCAGTCTGGCCGTGGTGTCCATGAGCGGAATGGCCTGCCCGCAACCGATGTAGCCGGCTGCCGGCGTCGCCGCGATCATGGCGCCGACACGCGCCATCACCTCCGGCCGCGCCGCCCGATAAGGCGCGGTAAACCAGCGCTCCAGCGTCGGCGCCACCAGCGGCGCCATGCCGCCGGTCCGCACCGCCGCGATGCGCTCCGCCCAAAGCGCCCGCGCCTCGGGGCCATAAGCGCTGGTGGTGCTGACCAACACCAGCCTGTCGATCTTCTCGGGCGCGGCCAGCGCCACGTGCTGGGCGATCATACCGCCCAGCGAAATGCCGCAAAAGTGCGCGCGCCCGATGCCCAGTCGCTCCATTAACCAGAGCACGTCGGCGGTCAACCAGGCAAAGTCGTAGGCGCCGTCTGGCGCGCTGGTGCCGCCGTGGCCGCGCGTATCGAAGCGCAACACCCGGAAATGCGGCGTCAGCGCCGCCATCTGGTCGTCCCACATCGACAGGTCGGTGGCCAGCGAATGCGAAAGGATCAGCCAGGGACCGCTGCCCTGAACGTCGTGGCGGATATCGATGCCGTTGGCGCGTATCGTCGTCATGCGGCCTCCAGTTTGGCGACGGACAGGGCCAGCCATTTCATGCCGGCGCCGCCGAAATTGATCTGGGCGCGGGCATCCGCGCCACCGCCCTCGAGGTTGACGATGACGCCCTCGCCGAACCTGGCGTGGCGTACACCCTGGCCGATGCGCCAACCGCCGTCGGCGGCGCGTGGCGCATGGCTCGCGCGCTGTTCCTGAACGGAAGTCAGCCGTGGTGGCACGCCGCCGGGCTTCGCCATCTTCGGCGTCAGCCACTTGATCAGGCCGGCGGGTACTTCCTCGATGAAACGCGAGGGCAGGTTGTAACGCGTCTGGCCGTGCAGCATGCGCGTCTGCGCGTGCGAAAGATAGAGTCGCTGTCGCGCCCGCGTCACCGCGACGTACATCAGGCGGCGCTCTTCTTCGAGCCCCTTCGGCTCGACCAGCGAGTTCTCGTGCGGAAACAGCCCCTCTTCCAGTCCCGAGAGGAAAACGATGTTGAACTCGAGACCCTTGGCCGAATGCGTGGTCATGAGTTGCAGGGCGTCGTCGCCCTCGCCGGCCTGATGCTCGCCGGCCTCCAGCGCGGCATGGGCGAGAAAGGCGATCAGATCGGCGGACAACTCTCCTTCCGCGCCGGCCACACCTTCCTCGGCGACGAAGCTGGCCGCGGCATTGACCAGTTCGTCGAGGTTGGCGAGGCGATCCTGGCCTTCCTTCTCGGCCTGATAATGGGTGCGCAGGCCGGAGAGTTCGATGACATGATCGACCAGCTCCGGCAGCGGCAGGTGCGCGACTTCCTTCATCTTTGCGATGAGCGTGGTAAATCCGGCCGCCTTGCCGCCCGCTTGCATGGCGGCAGCGAACAGGCTGCTGCCCGCGGCCCTCGCGGCATCCTGCAGTTGTTCGATGCTGCGCGCACCGATGCCGCGCGTCGGAAAATTCACCACGCGGGCGAACGAGGTATCGTCGTCGGGATTGGCGATCAACCGCAGGTAGGCGAGCGCGTGCTTGATCTCCTGCCGCTCGAAGAAACGCAGGCCGCCATAGACGCGATAAGGCAGTCCGGCGGAGAACAGCGCGTGTTCGAGCACCCGCGACTGCGCGTTGGAGCGGTAGAGCAGCGCAATCTCGCTGCGGGCATGGCCGTCGCGCGCCAGCGCCCTGATCTCCTCGACGATCCAGCGCGCCTCGTCGAGGTCCGAATAGGCCTCGAAGACGCGGATCGGCTCGCCGGCGCCGGCCTCGGTCCACAGGTTCTTGCCCAGGCGGTGCTCGTTGTGCTTGATGATGGCGTTGGCGGCATCGAGGATATTGCCGTGCGAGCGGTAGTTCTGTTCCAGGCGGATGACGTTCTTGACCTTGAATTCGCGCTCGAAGTCGCGCATGTTGCCGACCTCGGCGCCGCGGAAGGCGTAGATGCTCTGATCATCGTCGCCGACACAGAACAGGCAGCCCTCCTGCCCCGCCAGCAGCTTCAGCCACTTGTACTGGAGCACATTGGTATCCTGAAACTCGTCCACCAGGATATGGCGGAAACGCTCCTGGTAGTGGCGGCGCAGCGCCTCGTTGCGCGCCAGCAATTCGTAGCTGCGCAACAGCAACTCGGCGAAATCGACCACGCCCTCCTTGTTGCATTGCGCCTCGTAGGCATCATAGAGCTCGACGCGCTTCTTCGTATAGCCATCCCATGCTTCGACCGCACTCGGCCGCAGGCCCTGCTCCTTCTGCGCGTTGATGAAGTGCTGGAGTTCGCGCGGCGGATATTTCTCGTCGTCGACGTTCAGCGATTTCAGCAGGCGCTTGATGGCGGACAATTGGTCGGCCGAATCGAGGATCTGGAACAGCTGCGGCAGCCCGGCATCGCGATGGTGGGCGCGCAGCAAGCGGTTGCACAAGCCGTGGAAGGTACCGATCCACATGCCGCGCGCGTTGATCGGCAACATGGCCGTCAGCCGCGCCAGCATTTCCTTGGCCGCCTTGTTGGTAAAAGTGACGGCAAGAACCTGCTGCGGCGTCATTTGATTGGTCGCAATCAGCCAGGCGATACGCGTGGTCAGCACCCGCGTCTTGCCCGAGCCCGCCCCGGCGAGGATCAGCGCATGCTGGCGCGGCAGCGTGACAGCGGCAAGCTGGGGCTCATTGAGGCCGAGAAGGAGCGAGGACATGGCACGGCGATTATAATTGCAGCCAATTTCCGTTCTCGCCGGCACGCCCCCATGCAGGAAAAATACCAACCGAGCGCCATCGAGCAAGCCGCCCAGGCTCATTGGCAATCCCGGCAGTCGTTTTGCGCCGTCGAGGAGGCGGGCAAGCCCAAGT
Source organism: Rhodocyclaceae bacterium (assembly GCA_016704145.1). Taxonomy (GTDB): domain Bacteria; phylum Pseudomonadota; class Gammaproteobacteria; order Burkholderiales; family Rhodocyclaceae; genus Fen-999. Next base: position 508,952 of record JADJAS010000007.1, read on the forward strand.
ATTACTGCCTGTCGATGTTCCCCTATCCGTCGGGCAAGTTGCACATGGGGCATGTGCGCAACTACACCATCGGCGACGTACTGACCCGCCACTACAAGATGCGCGGCTACAACGTCATGCAGCCGATGGGCTGGGACGCCTTCGGCCTGCCGGCCGAGAATGCGGCGATCCAGAACAAGGTGCCGCCGGCCCAGTGGACCTACGACAACATCGCCTACATGAAGCAGCAGCTGCAGTCGCTGGGCTTTGCCATCGACTGGCAGCGCGAACTGGCGACCTGCCGCCCCGAGTACTACCGCTGGAACCAGTGGCTGTTCCTGCACATGCTGGAAAAGGGCATCGCCTACAAAAAGACCCAGGTGGTGAACTGGGACCCGGTCGACCAGACCGTGCTGGCCAACGAGCAGGTGATCGACGGCCGCGGCTGGCGTACCGGCGCGGTGGTGGAAAAGCGCGAGATCCCCGGCTACTACCTCGGCATCACGCAATACGCCGACGAATTGCTCTCGGCCCTCGACGGGCTGCCCGGCTGGCCGGAGCGGGTGAAGACCATGCAGACCAACTGGATCGGCAAGAGCTACGGCGTGCGCTTTGCCTTCCCGTATGAACTGGACGGTAAGCAGGACCTGCTCTGGGTATTCACGACGCGCGCCGACACCATCATGGGCGTCACCTTCTGTGCCGTCGCCGCCGAGCATCCGCTCGCCACGTATGCAGCAAATGCGGCCACCCGCGACAACAAACCCGAACTTGCCGCCTTCATCGAGGAATGCAAGCAGGGCTCGGTGATGGAAGCGGACGTCGCCACCATGGAAAAGAAGGGCATGCCGACCGGCATTTTCGTCGCGCATCCGCTGACCGGCGCCAGGGTCGAAGTCTGGGTCGGCAACTACGTGTTGATGAGCTATGGCGAAGGCGCGGTGATGGCCGTGCCGGCCCACGACGAGCGCGACTTCGCCTTCGCGAAGAAGTATGGCCTCGCCATCAGGCAAGTGATCGACGTGCCGGGCAAGAACTACTCGCTCGATGCCTGGCAGGAGTGGTACGCCGACAAACAGAATGGCGTCTGCGTCAATTCGGGTCGGTACGATGGCCTCGACTACCAGCAGGCCATCGACGCCATCGCCGCCGACCTGAAGGCGAAGAAGCTCGGCGACACCCAGGTGCAATGGCGGCTGCGCGACTGGGGCATTTCCAGGCAAAGGTATTGGGGCTGCCCGATCCCGCTGATCCATTGCGACACTTGCGGCACCGTGCCGGTGCCCGACGACCAGTTGCCCGTGGTGCTGCCCGAAGACTGCGTGCCGGACGGCTCCGGCAATCCGCTCTTGAAGCGTCCCGACTTCCTGAATTGCGCCTGCCCGAAATGCGGCAAGCCCGCCCGGCGCGAGACCGACACCATGGACACTTTTGTCGATTCGTCCTGGTACTACGCACGCTACTGTTCGAACGACGCCACGACCATGCTCGACGACCGCGCCGCTTACTGGATGCCGGTTGACCAGTACATCGGCGGCATCGAGCACGCCATCCTGCACCTGCTCTACTCGCGCTTCTGGACCAAGGTGATGCGCGACCTCGGCGTCATGAAGACCGACGCCCTGGCCGAACCCTTCGCCAACCTGCTGACGCAGGGCATGGTGCTCAACCACATTTTCAGCCGCCGCACCGACAAGGGCGGCATCGAGTACTTCGCCCCGGAGGAAGTCGAACTGGTGCGCGACGAGGGTGGCCACGTCACCGGCGCGACGCTCAAGGCCGACGGCAGTGCCATCGATTACCAGGGCATCGGCACCATGTCCAAGTCGAAGCGCAACGGCGTCGACCCGCAGGCGCTGATCGAGCAATACGGCGCCGATACCGCGCGCTTCTTCATGATGTTCGCCTCGCCGCCCGAGCAGACCCTCGAATGGTCGGACTCCGGCGTCGAGGGCGCCTTCCGCTTCCTCAAGCGGCTGTGGGCATTCGGTGTTGCGCTCAAGTCGCGCGCCTCGGACAAGGAGGCCTCATCGCTGCGCCGCGAGATTCATCTTCTGCTCAAGCAGGCCAATTACGACCTCGGCAAGATGCAGTTCAACACCGTCGCCTCGGCGGCAATGAAGATGCTCAACGCGCTGGAAAAATCGGCTGGCGACCAAAATGAGCGCGAAGGCTTTTCGATCCTGCTGCGACTGCTGTCGCCGATCACGCCGCATGTCTGCCACGCGCTCTGGCGCGAACTGGGCTATGGCGAGGATATCCTCGCCGCGCCCTGGCCGGAGCCGCTCGATGAGGCGCTGGTACGGGACGAGATCGAGCTGGTCTTGCAGGTGAATGGCAAGACGCGCGGCAGCGTGCGCGTGCCGGCCGGCGCCGACAAGGCGGCCATCGAGGCGGAGGCCTCCGCCAGCGAGGCGGCGCGCAAGTTCATGGAAGGCAAGCCGGCGAAGAAAGTCGTCGTCGTGCCGGGCCGCCTGGTCAATATCGTGGTCTGACGCCATGCGCATCCTGCTCGCCTGCCTGACGCTCCTGCTCTCGGCCTGCGGTTTCCAGCTGCGCGGCAGCCATGCGCTGCCCTTCGAAACGCTCCACATCGCCCAGCCGGAGTCGAGCGAACTGCGCGCCGTGATCAAGCGCAACATCGAGGCCTCGACGAGCACGCGCGTCGTCGCCACCGCCGCCGAGGCGCAGGCCACGCTGATCGTTCTGGGCGACCTGTCGCAAAAGAAAATTATGTCGCTCAACTCGGCCGGTCGCGTGCGTGAATACCAGCTCGAGCGCACGTTCGTGTTCATGGTCGCCAACGCCGCGGGACAGCAGTTCGTGCCGCAAAGCACGATCCGCATCACCCGGGAAATGACCTTCGACGACGCCGCCGTGTTGTCCAAGCAGGCCGAGGAAACCCTGCTGTGGCGCGACATCCAGAACGACATGGTGCAGCAGTTGATGCGGCGGCTGGCCGCCGCCAAGCCGAAGCCGGCGGACAGCTAGGCCATGCAGTTGCGCCCCGAGCAGCTATCGGCGCATCTCGAACGCCAGCTGGCGCCGCTCTACGTCGTGCATGGCGACGGCCTGCTGGCCATCGAGGCGGCCGACCTCATCCGCGCCGCCGCCCGCGCCAAGGGTTTCGCCGAGCGCGAAGTCCTGATGGTGACCCCGAGCTTCAAGTGGGACGAGCTTTTTCTCGCCGCCGGCAATCTCTCGCTGTTCGGTGGCGACAAGCTCATCGACCTGCGCATTCCTTCCGGAAAACCCGGTCGCGACGGCGGCGAGGCGCTGGGCCGCTACTGCGCGCAATTGCCCGCCGGCATCGTGACGCTGGTCTCGCTGCCCGAACTCGACTGGCAGGCGAAGAAGGCGGCGTGGTTCGTCAAGCTGGCCAATGCCGGGATCGTCGTCGAATGCGCGGCGCCGGACGTGACGCAGCTGCCCGGCTGGATCGCGGCGCGTCTGCGGCGCCAGAACCAGACGGCGCCGCGCCAGGCGCTGGAGTTCATCGCCACTCACGTCGAAGGGAACCTGCTGGCCGCGCACCAGGAAATCCAGAAGCTGGCGCTGCTTTATCCCGAGGGTGAAGTCTCGCTCAAGGATATCGAGGCCGCCGTGCTCAATGTCGCCCGCTACGACATCGACGCGCTGCGCGACGCCCTGCGCAACCGCGATGTCGCCCGCTGCGCCCGCACGCTCGACGGCCTCAAGGCCGAGGGTGCCGCCCTGCCGCTGGTGCTCTGGGCGCTGGCCAACGAAGCCCGGCAACGCGCCGCGCGGGCTGCCCTCTTGCACGCGGCGCGGATTGATCGCATGATCAAGGGCGTGGCGAAGGGCGACGTCTGGGACGAATTCCTGCAACTCGCCCTGCGCTTGACGAGGACGGCATGATGGACAAATTGAACGTAAGAGACTACATGACCGGCGTCGGCCGGGCCGCCCGCGCCGCATCGCGGCAGATGGCCAAGGCCTCGACCGCCGCCAAGAACACCGCGCTGCTGGCGATGGCGAAGGCCATCCGCGAAAGTCAGGCGCGGCTGCTCGCCGCCAATGCCGAGGATGTCGCCGAGGCGAAGGCCAACGGCCTTGACGCCGCCATGGTCGACCGCCTGATGCTGACCGCCAAGGGCATCGAAACCATGGCGCAGGGGCTGGAGCAGGTGGCCCAGCTTGCCGATCCGGTCGGCGAGATCAGCGACATGAAGCGCCGCCCGACCGGCATCCAGGTCGGCAAGATGCGCGTGCCGCTCGGCGTGGTCGGCATCATCTACGAAGCGCGGCCGAACGTCACCGCCGACGCGGCGGCGCTGTGCCTGAAGTCGGGCAACGCGGCAATCCTGCGCGGCGGCAAGGAAGCCATTCGCTGCAACCAGGCCATCGCCGCCTGCGTGCGCGCCGGGCTCGCCGCCGCCAGTCTGCCCGAAACCGCCGTGCAGGTGCTCGAGACCACCGATCGCGAAGCGGTCGGCCACCTCGTCGCCATGCCGGAGTATGTCGATGTGATCGTGCCGCGCGGCGGCAAGGGCCTGATCGAGCGGATTTCGAAGGATGCCCGCGTACCGGTGATCAAGCACCTCGACGGCAATTGCCATGTCTACATCGACGAGTTCGCCGACCCGACCAAGGCGCTGAATATCCTCGACAACGCCAAGACGCAGCGGCTGGGCACCTGCAACACCGCAGAGTCAGTCGTGGTGGCACGCCGCGTCGCCGCTACTCAGCTGCCGGCGCTGGCGCAGATGCTGATCGCCAGAGGCGTCGAGATTCGCGGCTGCGCCGAAACGCTGGCGCTGGTGCCGCAAGCGAAGCCCGCGACCGAAGAGGACTACCACACCGAGTATCTCGCCGCGATCATCTCCTGCAAGGTCGTCGCCGACGTCGGCGAAGCCATCGAGCACATCAACAAATACTCGTCGGCGCACACGGAAGCCATCGTCACCGAGAACTACACCCACGCCATGCGCTTCCTGCGCGAAGTCGATTCCAGCTCGGTGATGGTCAATGCCTCGACGCGCTTCGCCGACGGCTTCGAATACGGCCTCGGCGCCGAGATCGGTATTTCCACCGACAAGTTCCACGCGCGCGGCCCGGTCGGCCTCGAAGGCCTGACCTCGCAGAAGTGGATCGTGCTCGGCGACGGCGAGGTGCGCGGCTAGGGCTCGACGGCCGCGAAATAGCGCTCCTGCAGGCTGCCCGTCCAGGCGGCATCGAAGACCAGGTCGCAACTCACCCGCGTCGTTGCGCCGCCGACCAGTTCGAGTTCTCCCGCCCGCATCAACCGCTCGTCGCGGAAAGCCCGCGTCAACCGCTCCAGCAGAGCCTGCTTGTAGACGGTGTCCGCCGAACCGGCCAGATGCAGGCCCTTGGTTTCCAGCGCCACCAGCCGCGTCGCGCCGTCAAGCTCGAGCCTGGCGAAAACGAAGTCGGGATAGACCTTGTGCCGCTTCCAGCCCTGCAGCCCGTACTGCGCGCGGGCGACATTGCGATGCCACCACTGGAGCGCGGCCTGGCCATCGAGATAACAAGCCACGTCGGACTCCAGGCCGCTGTCGACCAGGGCCGTCAATGCCGGCTCGAACAGGCTTTTCGCCACCGCCTGGCCATCGTCGCGCATCATGAGTTGCGGCTTGCCCGCCAGGTCGAGCTCGAACTCGCGCGGCAGTTCGTAATCGGTGGCGTCGGCGCGCAAGCGGAACTCGATGCGCCCGGCGGCGACGGCCGCATCGAACACCGCCTGCGCCAGCCGGTCGCGCTCGGCCTCGAGGTCGATGCGCAAGCGCTCCAGCAAGGAACTCGTCGCCCCGGCCAATACCGCTTCGCCGTAACCGCCGGCCAGCAGACGGGCCAGCAGCGCGTCGACCCAGCTCCACAGCCACCACGGATTGGGCACGATGTCGATCAGGCCCCGCACCAACAGCGCGCGGTCCAGCCGCTCCGGCCGCAGCACCGACACGGCCGCCGCGATGCGCTCCGGATGATCGAGCACGTCGAGTCCGACGTCGAACCGTTGCGCCGTCGCCGGCCCCGAGGGCGCCCAGTCCCGGCCCAGCGCGGTCACGTCGAGCGCCGCCCAGTCGACGCGCGCCAGCACGTCGCTCTCGTAGGCCAGTTCGCGCCGCACTCCGCCCGCATCAGCCCAGGTGACGCGCGGCAGGAAAATGCGCAACCGGGCGAAGTCCGGCCGGCGCCGGAACACCTGCCGTCGCGTTTCGGCCGGCGTGTCGCCGCCGCTGACTTTCAGCGCCAGGTCGCCCATGCCTTCCTCTTCCAGCGACGCCTTGATCGCCTTCACCACTTCGCCGGTTCGCGCATCGTGGCAAAGCACGTAGCAGGAGTCGAGCGCCGGCTGGCCGGTCTTGGCCACCTGCGGCTGGCGCAGGATGCGGCCGGTCAGCTGCGTCATCGCCCGCACATCGCGCCCCGCCGCCAGCGCGCACAGCACATAGGCAAAGGGACAGTCCCAGCCTTCCTGCAAGGCCTGCTTGGTGACGATGGCGCGCACTTCGCACAGCGGCGACAGCAGATCGATGTTCTCGGGCTGCTTCAGTTCGTCCTTGTCCGAGGTCTTGATGGCGATCTGCTTTTCCGAGAACCCCAGTTGCATCAGGTAAGCCTTGGCGTCCTCGGCGTGGATGAAGCCGGCGTCGCGCATCTCCTTGCCGGTGCGCTCCACCTGCACCAGCAGCATGGGCCGGATGTAGCGGTTGGTTTCCGCGCGCAGCGCCTCCGCCTCGCGCGCCAGCGCGTTCAGTCGTTCCACGCCGCTGGCGAGACAACTCTGCCAGTCCGGCCAGCCGCGCACGTCGACATGAATGGGCAGCTTGATCATTTCCGCCTCGTCCAGATCGGTGCCGCGCACGTCCACCAGAATGTTCGAACCGCTGGCCTGCGCCGAGGCCGCGCGCGGTGTCGCCGAAAGTTCCAGCATGAAGGCGGGATTGAAGCCATCCAGCGTGCGCAGCGCGTTCTCGGTGTAGGCGTGATGGCCCTCGTCGATCACCACCATGGGTCGCAGCAGGCGCAGCACGTTGCCGAGAGAACTCTTGACGATCGAGCCCTTGGTCTTGCGCGCCTCCTCCGCGCTGGCGCCGAAGGGCGCATAGACATCCAGATTCGGCACCGCGCCGAGCAGCCGCCAGTGCGCCTCGACGTCGTCCTCGCGCGGCGTGAAACCGAGCACGTTGCCGCGGTCGCGGAAGGCCTTGAGCTTGCGCTGCGCCTCGTCGCGCCGCGCCGCCGATTGCAACATCAGCAGCATCACGCACAGGTGCGATGCCACGTCCAGGCGCGTCAGCGGCGAATCCTTCTCCAGAATCTTCACCCGGCCGGCGCCGGCCACGTTGAGCATCTGCCGGTAGGGGTGGTCGCGGTCGCTCAGGGTCTTCAACGTCTGCCGGTAGATGGCCTCGTTGGGCACGATCCACAGCACCAGCCCGGCGTGGCGGCCCAGATAGGACGAAAACACGCGCGCCACGCTGGCCGCCGCCAAGAGCGTCTTACCGCCGCCGGTGGGAATCTTCAGGCAGACATTGGGCACGGCGCGGCCGGCGCCGTCGAAGCGCGACGAATGCGGCTGGGCCGCGAAGGCCGGCGGCAGTTCGCCCGCCTGCTTGAGCGCCTCCCAGGTCTTTTTCGGAAAGTCCGCGATCTCGCCGGGAATGTCCACTTCGGCCGCGCGCAGCGCCCGGGCCGCCACCTCGCTTTGCGCCGCGTGCTTGCGCAGCGCCGCCAGATAGCCGTCGAGCTTGGTCAGCACCGTCGCCTGGAAGGGCTTCAGCTGCGTCGCGCCGACTGCCTCCGTGGCCACGTGCCGGCGGGGCTCCCAGAACAGCTTCTTGTCGCGCTCGATCCGGGCACGGAAATCCTCGTTCTTCGCGGACTGGAGATGCGTCACATCCAGCCGGTAGACGAGGTCGAGATCTTCAATACGTCCCTTGAGGCGCAGGAATTCGTCATGGTCCATGTCCGGCGCGTCGACGGCCAGGTCGATATCCGACTCGCGCCGGTGCGTGCCGCGCGCGCGCGAGCCATAGATCCACACCGCCGCCAGGTTGGGGGTGGTGTCGAACACCGCCAACAGCTTGTTGGCGATGTAGGGCTCGACGCCGAAGCTGGCCAGGGCCGGCGTCCGTTCAGTCATCCCGTTCCAGCCGGTCCATCAGACGATGGCACAAGGGCGCCGCGAACTGGCTCACCCGGGCGGCAATCTCGACCGCCATCTCCTCGTCGCTGGCCACCTCGAAGGCCGCCAGCGCCTTCTTGAATCGCTCGATCCGTGCCGCAAGTCCAGCGTCCATCTCATCCCTCCCGGTACAGCGCGAACGGCAGCGGCGCGAAGTCGATGCCGCGCTCGGCGAGTTGCTTGTTGGCAAGGTACTTGGCCGGCGCGAACACCAGTTGGCGCTTGCCGTCGCCGCGTTCCTTGCCCCAGGCGGCGAAGCCGTCGGCCCTCGAGAGTGTCAGCGCCGCCTCGGGGGACTTGAGGAAGGCCAGGCTCGGTTCGTAGATCAGCCAGACGTGGGCGTCCCGGGCTTCGCCCAGATACCACCGGGGCGCCTTTTTCGGCCGGGGCGGCAGCGTGCCGCCGGTGGCCGTGTGGAACAGCCAGGCGCCCAGCGCGTCGAAGTCCGGCAGGCGTTCGCCGGAGAGAATCTTTTCGATATCGAGCGGCTCGCCCAGCGTGCAATAGGCGAATTCACCGCCGAGGCCGTCCACCATGTCCGAGATGCGCTTGACGCCTTCCACCAGCAGCACGCCGTCTTTCAGCGTCGTTTCGATCTCGTGAAAACGCTTCCGCTTCGCCGTGCCTTGGTCAGCCAGGTCGCCGTCCGCGAAACCCTCACGGGCCTTGATGGCCTCGACCTTCTTCAGCCACTCGTCGGCTTTCTTGAATTGCGTGAAGGTGATCTTCTCGCGCAGCAGTTCCTCGCGTTGCGTGCCCACCCAGGCGTAGCCCTTGATGGCGCGGCGCACCCGCTCGGCGGTCAGGCGGTCGCAGTAGTCCTCGCCTTCGACAAGGATGAACTTGCGATTCCCGCCGTCCTTGGCGTTGGCCTTCAGCGCCGCGTGCGCCGTCGTGCCCGAGCCGGCGAAGGAGTCGAGGATGATGGCATCCTCCTCCGCACCGATTTCCAGCACGCGCTCGATCAGCGCCACAGGCTTGGGCGTTATCGTCGTGTCTTCGTCCTTGAGAAGACCCATCTCCAACAGCGTCTTCTTGGCATCCTGCGTGTGACCGACATCGCTGTAGAACCAAAGCGTCTGCGGTGTGCGGCCTTGCTTGACTTCGGACAGGAATATCTTCGGTGCTGGAATATTGTTTCCGTCATCGCCCCACCAGATGCGACCATCCGCATCCATTTCTTTGAACTTCTCTTCGGCCACCCTCCAATATGAACCCGTTGGCGGCCCTTCGATTACTCGCCCGCTCGGACAGATGATTCGATACGTCCCTTTGCTATAGAAATTGCGTGCCGCAAGATTGTTTGCCCGCCATAAGCCTCGCGGATCGTTGTCCGGGTTCTTATACACGGCATCCATCGACTCTGTTCTCTGCAATAAATTCGGCCGCCAGAGGTCTCTGTTCTTCGCAACCACCAACAGGTGATCGTGATCTTCGCTGAAGAATTGGGCTGTCCCTTTCGGTGCATAGTTCTTCTGCCAGACCACATTGGCGATGAAAGCCTCCTCGCCGAAAATCTCATCCATCATCATCCGCGCCCGATGCACCTCGTTGTCGTCGAGGGTCATCCACAGCGAGCCGCGCTCGGAGAGCAGTTCGCGCAGCAGCACGAGCCGCGGCCACATCATGCACAACCATTTGTCGTGGCGCAGCAGGTCTTCGCCATCGACCGGATTGGTCGACAGCCACTCCTTCATGATCGGCGAATTGACGTTGTCGTTGTAGCACCAGCCCTCGTTGCCGGTGTTGTAGGGCGGGTCGATGAAGACGAGGTCGACCTTGCCGGCGTAGCGCGGCAAGAGCGCCTTCAAGGCATGCAGGTTGTCGCCATGAATGACCAGGTTGCCGCCCAGATCGGCCGGGCCGATGCCCTTGTCCTGGCGCACCTCCAGCGGCCGGTAGGGCACCGTCAGGTGGTGGTTATAGACGTACTCTTTGCCTTTGAAGACGATTTCGGGCATGGCGGTCTCGTGGCGGGCGAAGGGGCCAGTTTACCCGGTCAGCCCTTGCTCCCGGCGGCGCGCTTGAGCCAGTCGAGCGCGCCGGTGTTCAGCCAGACGGCGTGCCACCGCCGGCGGTAGAACCAGGCTTCGTCCTCGCCGCCGACAGTGACGAAACGCGGGTCCAGCTTGGGCGACTTGGGACGCGCCGCCACCAGCGTCTTGAGCACGCGCGGCCGTTGCTTGGCGGCGGCGGCCAGCGCCACGGTGGCGTCGGCGCGGCGGTCGAGCAGCACCAGCGCCAGCACGCGGCCATACAGGGTGCCGGTCAGCCCGTCGCCGGGGTAGCGGTCGCACACGGCCAGCGCCTCGGCCGGGCGGCCATGGGCGCAATAGACGTGGATCAACCGCTCGCGGACGCCCTGGTTGTCGTTGGGATTGAGCGCCAGCAGCCACTCCAGCAGTGGCACTTCCTCGTCGGTGCCGGACTCGGTTTCGATTTTGCGCTCGAGCAATCGCAACGCGGGGCGGTTTTCCATCCAGCCCCATTCGAGCTTGAGTCCCTCGGCGCCATTTTCCGCGATGACCAGCCGCAGCAAGGCCACGGCATGATCGAGCAGGGCGTCCTCGATGTCGTCGAGCAAGCCGCCTTGGTCGTCATCCTCGAATTCGTACTCGTCGATGGCACTCGTCAGGTCGTCGAGAATGGCGAAGCTCTGCCAGGCCAGCGGCCTGTCGCTCAGCCATTCGATCCAGCCGGTGTCGCCCCAGGGGTCCCAATCGTCGCCGGTGAGGTCTTGCCATTGGCGTTCGATCGTCGCCAGCGCGGCCGTCGGCTTAAGCGGGCCGGCGCTATCCTCCATGGCCTTCAGTTCGTGACGGCATTCCGGCGCGGGCAGTTCGCCGATCTGCGACGCAAGCACCGCCAGTTCGGCGAGACCGGTCGGCGCCGAACGGTTCATCGCCCCGACGAAGCCTTCCGGGCTGCGGACGATGTCGTCGATGAGCGAGAGAAAATCCTCGCCTTCGTGGCCGAGCTTGCGCAACCGCACCGCCCAGAAGCGCGCCCGCGCGCCCAGTTCATCGACCCTATTCTCGCTCGCCAGCATGACGAGTTCGAGGTTGGCCAGCGACGGGCTGTCCGGGTCCAGGCGCTGGGCTTCGCGGAACAGGCGCCAGGCGGCTTCGTGCTCGCCCGCGTCGGCGTGGATGGTGCAGCGGCGCTGCATGGCGGCGACCCCGATGACCTTGTCGGGCGCGCCCATCGCGGCCTCGACCAGCGCCAGGCGCAGGTCGTCGCGGTCGATGTCCATGTAGAGATCGCACAGGGCGTCGAAGGCCGGCTCGTGACGCTCGTCGAGCCGGGCGATATCCGCCAGCAGCGGTTCGAGCAGGGCGATGGCGGCCTCCTGGCGACCCTCTTCCCGCCACTGGTCGGCGACGTGAGCGAGTTCCTCGGGCGACAGATGTTTGAAAGGCAGGTTCGGGTAATCCGCCACGGGGATGCGTTCGAGCACGTAAGCGAGCACCGACAGCCCTTCGCCAACAAGCGGAACGGTATCGAACTGGGCACAGCACTGCTTGTACTTGCGCCCCGAGCCGCAGGGACAGGGCCCGTTGCGTTCGATCTTGGGCAGCGGCAGGGGGCGCCAGCCTCGCTCGGGGCGCGGCAACGCGCGCCAGACTTCCCGAAACAGGCTCAGGACGAAGGCCCGTCGCATGCCCTCGTCCGGCATTTGGCCAATCAGGCCGGGAACCAAGCCAGGCAGACGCTCCCACAGGCAGGCCAGCGCAGCGCCGAAGTCCTCGTCGGCCAGGGCGCAGTCGACGGCACCGCGCAAGAGTTGGTCGATTTCCTGACGATTTTCGTGCTCGGGAGCCATGGCATTCGGGGGTAGCGGACGGGAGGCGGCAATATATACTTCCTCGATCCCCGATTCATGCCGCGCGCCGCGATTTGGCCTACCATATCCACCATCGCCGCTCCGTTTTTCGCTGTCTACCCACGCCCGCCATGCCTACCATGCCTACCCATGCCGCCGTCGTTGCCGCCCCCGGCTTCAGCCTCGGCATCCACTGCAACGACGACGAGATCACCGGCATCGACTTCCTGGAGCCGCGCGCCGAGACACCGGCGAAATCGCTCCTGACGAAAGAGGCGGTGCGCCAGTTGCGCGCCTATCTGAAGAACGCGCGGTTCGACTTTTCCCTGCCGCTGGCGCCGGCGGGCACACCTTACCAGCGCCGCGTCTGGGCCGGCATCGCGGCGATCCCGTCCGGCGGCACGCGCACCTACGGCGAACTGGCGGCGAGCATCGCCAGCGGTCCGCGCGCGGTGGGCAATGCCTGCGGCACCAACCCGTATCCCATCGTGGTGCCCTGCCATCGCGTCGTCGCCGCCAACCGGGGGCTGGGTGGATTTGCCCGCAATCGCGGCGGCTTCCTGCTCGAAGTCAAGCGCTGGCTGCTTGAGCATGAGCGTGCCCGATAGCGCGCTGATCGATGAATTCGCAGACGCCCTCTGGCTCGCCGACGGCCTGGCGAAGAACACGCTTTCCGCCTACCGCGCCGACCTGAGCTTGTTCGCCGGCTGGCTGGCGCGACACCGGCAAGCCCTGTTGGGCGCCGACGAGGCGGCCATCAACCGCTACCTCGCACATCTGTACACGCGGCCCGGCGGCTTCAAGCCGGCTTCGCAGCGCCGGCTGCATTCGACGCTGCGCCGCTTCTACCGCTGGCTGCTCGACCAGGGCAGGATTACCGTCGATCCGCTGCTCAACGTCGAGCGGCCGATGCGCGCCGAGCGTTTCCCGAAGACGCTTTCGGAGAAGAACGTCGAGGACCTGCTGGCGGCACCGGACACGAATACGCCGCGCGGCCTGCGCGACCGCGCGCTGCTGGAAGTGCTCTACGCCACAGGCCTGCGCGTGTCGGAGCTGATCGGCCTGAAGATGTTCGAGCTGTCGCTCACCGACGGCCTGGTGCGCGTGTTCGGCAAGGGGTCGAAGGAGCGGCTGGTGCCGCTCGGCGAAGTAGCGATGGACTGGCTGCGCCGCTATCTCGCCGAAGGCCGGCCGGCGCTGCTCCAGGGTGCCTCCTCCGACTTCGTGTTCGTCACGGCGCGAAAGTCAGCCGCGATGACACGCCAGATGGCGTGGACGCTGATCAAGAAGCACGCGCTGGTGGCCGGAATTGCGCGGGAGCGCATTTCGCCGCACGTGCTGCGCCATGCCTTCGCCACGCATCTGCTCAACCACGGCGCCGACCTGCGCGTGGTGCAGATGCTGCTCGGCCACGCCGACATCTCGACGACGCAGGTCTATACTCATGTGGCGCGCGAACGTCTCAAGCAGTTGCATCAAACCCATCATCCGCGCGGCTGAATTTCGAGAACCAGACCATGAAAATCGACACCCAGGCGCCGGAAACGCCGGCGACCAAGTTCCTCCACAAGCATCGCATCGCCCATTCCAACCATCTCTATGAGTACGAGGAGCACGGCGGCACCAAGGTGTCGTCGCGCGAGCTCAACGTCGCCGAACACGCCGTCGTCAAGACGCTGGTGATGGAGGACGAGGAGAAGAAGCCGCTGATCGTGCTGATGCACGGCGACCGCAAGGTTTCGACCAAGGAACTGGCGCGACAGGTCGGCGTCAAGAAGATCGGCCCCTGCACGCCCGACGATGCCCACCGGCACACCGGCTACATGGTCGGCGGCTGCTCGCCCTTCGGCACCAGAAAGCCGCTGCCGGTCTTCATGGAGAAGAGCATCCTCGACCTGCCGCTGGTGTACATCAACGGCGGCCGGCGCGGCTATCTGGTCGGCGTGCATCCGCACGACATCCTGCGGGCGCTGGCGCCGAAGATCGTCGAAGTCGGCCGGGCGGACTGACGTGGGGACCGCATCATCGATGGCGTCGCGCCGCGCACCATTCATGTTCGTCCTGGTCGCCAGCCTGTCGCTGGTGCTGGTCGGCGTGCTGCTCGCCGAGTTGATGCGGCTGGCCGCCTGCCCGCTGTGCATCATCCAGCGCGCGCTGTACCTGGCGCTGGGCCTCGTCGCCGCCCTCGGGCTGGCCGTCGCGGCCCATCCGGTCGGCTCGCGCCTGGCGGCGCTGCCGATGGCGCTGCTTGCCGCCACCGGCGTTTTCGTCGCTGGCTATCAAGTGTGGATCCAGCGCTTCGCGCCCTCGACCAGTTGCTCGCCGTACCCGACCTGGTGGGAGGACCTGGTCGACCGCGCCGGCGAGATGCTGCCCGTGCTGTTCAAGGCCAGCGGCCTGTGTTCCGACTCGGCCTGGAAATTCCTCGGCCTGTCGATCGCCGAATGGTCGCTCGGCTGGTTCACGCTGTTCCTGCTGGTGGCGCTGCGCGCGCTGACCAAGCGGCGCTGAGGCACGACACCGGCAAGCGCCCATCCCTCTTCCCCTGACCGCGGAGCCACCATGGAAGCCGTTCCCGTCCGCCACCCGCCCAGCGACGCGAAGTATTGGGACGCCGCGCTCGAAACCCAGCCGCGCACACAGTGGGATGCCCTGAAGCTCCGCTTGCTCCAGGAACATCTGCATCACGCCTACGGCCACTCGCCCTACTACCGCCGAAGTTTCGATGCCGCCGGCGTCCATCCCGCGCAGGTAAAGTGCCTGGACGACCTCCGGCGCTTCCCGTTCATCGACAAGCAGATCCTGCGCGAGCGGCAGCAGGCGGCGGAACCTTTCGGCGACATCGTCGCCGTTGCCGAGCGCGAGATCGTCTACGTTTCCGCCTCGAGCGGCTCGACCGGCGTACCCACCGCGTCGCCATTCACCGCGCAAGACTTCGACGACTGGATCGACTACGAGGCGCGCCAGTTCTGGTCCTCGGGCCTGCGGCCCGAGGACCGCTATTGTCACTCGCTGAACTTCTCGCTGTTCGTCGGCGGCCCCTGCGTACTCGGCGCCCAGAAGCTCGGCGCCCTGTGCATCCATGCCGGCACCGTGCCGTCGGAACGCCTGCTGGCGATCGCGCGGCAGTTCCAGGTCACCGCGATCTGGACCACGCCTTCCTATGCCTGGTATCTCGGCGAAACAGCGATCAAGGAAGGCATCGACCTCAAGCGCGACCTCGCCATCAAGCGCATTTTCGTCGCCGGCGAGCCGGGCGGCTCCATCCCCGAAACACGCCGACGCATCGAGGATCTGTGGGGCGCATCGGTCTACGACTACTACGGCCTCTCCGACATTTTCGGCGCCTGCGCGGGCATGTGCGAGGCCAAGGACGGACTGCACTGGGCCGAGGACCACATCCTGGTCGAAGTGCTCGACCTCGACACCGGCGAGCCGGTGCCCGAAGGCGGCAGGGGCGAAATGGTGCTGACCACGCTGAAGAAAGCCGCCCGGCCGATGATCCGCTTCCGCACCGGCGACATCGTCTCCTTCACGTCGGCGCCCTGCGCCTGCGGCCGCACCTCGATCCGCCTGCAAGGCGTCCACGGCCGGCTCGACGACATGCTCATCATCAAGGGCGTCAACCTGTTCCCGAGCGATATCGAGGCCATCGCCCGCAAGGATCACGACTTCAGCGGCGAGTACAAGCTGATTGTCGAGCGTGAAAACCATCTCGACCATCTGACCGTCGAGGTCGAGCGGGCGGCGAGCTACATCGGCAACGACGAGGAGCTTGCCACCCGCTTCAACCGCCACCTGAAATCGGTGACCGGCATCACCGCCACCGTGCGCATCCTGCCGCCCGACACCCTGCCCCGCGCCACCCACAAGGCCAAGCGCGTCGAGGATCGCCGGACGGGGGTATGGGGATGATCCGGGCAGAGTGTCCTGCCATGCCCGCACCCCGATGGCCCGAAAGTCAGCCGTCGCGGCACGCCGCGCTCAGGGGATGAAATCGATGAGGCTGTCGAGCACGGCATCCGGCGCTTCGGCCATCAGGGCGTGGCCGCTGCCGGCAATGACGGTCAGGCGGGCGCCCGGGATTGCAGCGGCGATGGCCTTGGACGCTTTCGGGGGGGTCATGCGGTCCTGGCCGCCGGCGATGACCAGCACCGGCGCGGCGATGGTGGCGAGACCGTCGAGGCTACGCGCATAGGCGTTGCAGGCGGCCATGTCGGTACCGAACACGCCGGGCCGCTGTCGTTCCATGAGGCGCTGGTTGACGCCGAGCAGCCAAAGGCCCGGCACGGTGTTGCGGCCGAACTGGCCGCTGGCCGAATAGGAGAAATTATTGATCATCGCCACGGCCTTCGGTTCGTCGTGCCAGGCGGCATCGAGCAGCGGCTCGGCGACCGGCATGGGCAGGGCGGAACCGATCAGCGCGATTTTCGCCACGCGTTGAGGATGACGCGCGGCGGCTTCGATCGCCACCAGCGAACCCATGCTGTGGCCGACCAGGCTGGCCCGGGTGACACCGACGGCGTCGAGCAGCGCGACGATCCAGTCGGCCATGGCCTCGATGCTGGCCAGCGGTGCGCCGCCGCTGCGACCGTGGCCCGGCAGGTCGGGCACCAAGATGGAAAAACCGTGATGGGCGAACCAGCGGCTTTGCAGGGTCCAGCACGAATGATCCTGCTGGGCGCCGTGGATGAACACCATCACGGGCTGCGCGGCGATCCGGTCGACGGCCGGCGACTTGCCTCCGGTATAGACATATGCGGACTGGTCGGCAACACGGATGTCCATGCTCACCCCTTGGCCGCGGCGGCTAGGCCGCGATTGATGTCGTCGATCAGGTCCCGAGGGTCTTCGAGGCCGATGGACAGGCGAATGGTGCCCGGATGGATGCCCGCCGCCGCCAGCGCCTCGTCCGACATGCGGAAGTGCGTGGTCGACGCCGGATGGATGACCAGCGACTTGGCGTCGCCGACATTGGCCAGGTGCGAAAAGACACGCAGCGCCTCGATGAACTTGCGGCCGGCGACGCGGCCGCCGCGCAGGTCGAAGGTGAACACCGAACTACTGCCGCGCGGCAGCAGCTTTTTCGCCAAGGCATGATCGGGGTGATCGGGCAGGTCGGGATGCACGACGCGCCCGATGGGGCCATCGGCGCCGGCCCGGCCCGCCAGATGGGAGACGATCTGGCGGGTGTTGTCGATATGGCGCGCCATGCGCAGCGGCAGGGTTTCCAGTCCCTGGAGAATCTGGAAAGCGGACATCGGACTCAGGCAGGCACCGAAGTCGCGCAGGCCCTCGCGGCGGGCGCGCAGCAGGAACGCCGCCACCGTCGACTCCTCGGCGAAGTTCATGCCGTGAAAGCCCGCGTAGGGTTCGCTCAGGGTGGGGAATTTGCCGCTCGCCACCCAGTCGAACCCGCCGGAATCGACGACGATGCCGCCGATGACGATGCCGTGGCCGCCGAGGAACTTGGTGGCGGAATGAAAAACGAGGTCGGCGCCGAGGTCGAACGGCCGCGAAAGGTAAGGGGTGGTGAAGGTGGCATCGACCAGCAGCGGCAGGCCATTGGCGTGGGCGATGGCGGACACTTGCGGAATATCGAGCACGTCGAGGCCCGGATTGCCCAGCGTCTCGCCGAACAGCAGGCGCGTTTCGGGGCGGATCGCGGCGCGCCAGGCATCCAGGTCGCGCGGATCGACGAAGGTGGTGGCGATACCGAAGCGCGGCAGCGTGTATTCGAGCAAATTGTGCGAACCGCCATAGAGCGAACGGCTGGCGACGACGTGGCCGCCCACGCCCATCAGCGTCGCGATCGTCAGATGCAGCGCCGCCTGGCCCGAGGCGACGGCGACCGCGCCGACACCGCCCTCGAGCGCGGCCATGCGTTCTTCCAGCACCGCCGTGGTCGGATTCGAGATGCGCGAATAGACGTGCCCGCCCCGCTCCATGTTGAACAGCGATGCCGCCTGGTCGGCATCCTTGAAGACGAACGAGGTGGTCAGGTAGATCGGCTGGGCGCGGGCGCCGTACTGGCTGTCGGGCACCTGGCCGGCATGCAGGGTCAGCGTGTCGAACTGGTAGCTCATGGCTTCATCCTCCTGGCAAGCGCCGCCCCAAGGCTTCAGCGCGAACGCTCAATCTGCACGCCGACGCGGTGCACGCCGCGGGCGACGCCGAGCTTGGCGATGGAAATCTTCACCCAGGGCGCGCGAAACTCGTCGAGCATCAACCCGATCACGTACTCGCCGAGGGTTTCCAACAGATTGAAATGCCGTTCGGCGAACTCCGCGCGGATGCGCGCGATCACCACCGCGTAATCGATGGTCTTGGCGATGTCGTCGTCGCGCGCCGCTTCGTCGGGAACGCCGAAGGTAAGATTGATTTCCAGCGTCTGCGGCGCCGCCTTCTCGCGCTCATAGATGCCGACATGGGCATCGACGCGCATTCCCTCGATGAAGATGAAATCCATCCCTGGCTCTCCGCTAGAATCGCGGTGATTCTAGGCGAACACGGATGAACACGTTGCAGCAAGCCCTGCTTTTCGGTCTGGTCGGATACCTGCTCGGCTCGATTCCCTTCGCCGTCGTCGTGTCGAAGGCCTTCGGCCTCGCCGATCCGCGCAGCCACGGTTCCGGCAACCCCGGCGCCACCAATGTGCTGCGCACCGGCAACAAGACCGCCGCCATCCTGACCTTGCTGGGCGATGCGCTCAAGGGCTGGTTTGCTGTCTGGCTGGCCGCGCGGCTCGGCGCGGGTGCGCTGGCCATTGCCGCGGCGGGCACCGGCGCCTTTCTCGGCCACCTGTTGCCCTTGTTCCTGCGCTTCAAGGGTGGCAAGGGCGTCGCCACGGCGCTGGGGGTGCTGGCGGGATATTCCGGTGCCCTGGCGCTGGTCGCGGCGGGCGCCTGGCTGCTCACCGCCCTGCTGACCCGTTATTCGTCGCTCTCGGCGCTAGTCGCCGCCATCGCCGCGCCCATCGCCAGCGGCTTCCTGATCGAGCGGATCGAGATCGTCACCGCCGTGGCGCTGATGTCGGCCTTGCTGATCTGGCGCCATCGGCCCAACATCCAGCGCCTGTTTGCCGGCACGGAACCGCGGATCGGCGGGCGTACAGGGGAGCGCGCATGAACAAAGCGTTGTGGGTGGCGGCCGTCCTGGCGCTCGCCGAGTCGACTTCGCCGGCCGCCGCCGACCGCAAGGCCGCCAGCATCATCGAGGGGCGTTGCGCCTTGTGCCACGGCCCGGAGGGCGAAAGCGCCAGCGCCATCTACCCCCGGTTGGCGGCCCAGAACGCGGAATACATCGGCAAGCAGTTGAAGGACTTCCGCGATGGCCGGCGCAAGAGCGACGCCATGGCCGAGATGGCCGCCGACCTAACCGATGGCGAGATCGCTGCCCTGGCGGAGTTCTTCGCCGGCAAGCCGCCCAAGTCGCGCCGGCCCGGCGACACGGACCTGGCCGGGGTCGGCCGATACATCTACGTCAAGGGCAACCCGTACTCCGGGGTGCCCGCCTGCGCCACCTGCCACGGACCGGCGGCCCATGGCACGACGCAACTGCCGCGCCTGGCGGGACAGCATCCCGCCTACCTGCAAACACAGCTGAAGGAATTCAACAAGCGCGCCCGTACCAACGACAACGCGGTGATGCACACGGTGGCCGCCAAGCTCGCGGAGCTGGAGCTCGTCGCGGTAACCGTCTATCTCGGCGGCCTGGAGTAGTCAGACCGGGCGAACGGTGTCCAGCGGCCAGCGCGGCTTGACGCCGAACGCGCCAGCGCGCGGCCCGCGCTCGCCGGCCAGCAGACGCTGGGCGCCGCAATAGGCAATCATGGCGCCGTTGTCGGTGCACAGCGCCACCTCGGGGTAATGCACGCGGATGCCTCGATTCGCCGCGTCGGCATCCAGGCGTTGCCGCAGGCGCCGGTTGGCGCCGACGCCACCGGCGACGACCAACCGGTCCAGCTGGCAATGGCGGACCGCCATGACTGACTTTGCGGCCAGCACTTCGGTGACGGCTTCCTGAAATTCCCAGGCAAGATCGGCACGCTCGCGCGCCGAGAGCGTCCGCCCGCGCACCTGGGTCAGCACGGCGGTCTTGAGGCCGGAGAAGCTGAACTGGAAATCGCCGCTCTTCAGCATCGGCCGCGGCAGTTTCAGACCACTTGGCCCGCCCTGTTCCGCCAGAGCCGAAAGCTGCGGCCCGCCCGGATAGCCCAGGCCGAG
Organism: Rhodocyclaceae bacterium; assembly: GCA_016704145.1. Lineage (GTDB taxonomy): Bacteria > Pseudomonadota > Gammaproteobacteria > Burkholderiales > Rhodocyclaceae > Fen-999. The sequence goes on from JADJAS010000007.1 coordinate 529,149, forward strand.
CAGCTTGGCGGACTTGTCGAAGGCCTCGCCGGCGGCGTCGTCGACCGATTCGCCGAGCAACTCGTAATCCCCGATGCCGGTTACCCACATGAGCTGGGTATGACCGCCCGACACCAGCAGCGCCACGAAAGGGAAGGCCGGCGGGTCGGCCGCCAGCAGTGGCGACAGCAGGTGGCCTTCCAGGTGATGCACGGGTAGCGCAGGGACGCCGAGCGCCACCGACAGCGCGACGGCGAAGCTGGCGCCGACCAGCAGGGCGCCGGCCAGCCCCGGGCCGGCCGTGTAGGCGACGCCATCGATGTCCTCCTTGCGCGCGCCGGACTGCTCCAGCACGCCGCGCAACAACGGCACGAGCCGCCGGATATGGTCGCGCGAAGCCAGTTCCGGTACCACGCCGCCATAGGCCTCGTGCATGGCCACCTGGGTGTGCACGGCATGGCCAAGCAGCCCGCGACTGGTGTCGTAGAGGGCGACGCCGGTTTCGTCGCAGGAGGATTCGATGCCGAGAACGAGCATGGGCCGGGAATTTTACTTTGACAAGCACGGAAAAATGGCTAAAATCCGCGCCTCTTCAAGCCCATCCATCAGGATCAACGCAATGCCCGGTATCCGCCTCAAGGAAAACGAGCCGTTCGAAGTCGCCATCCGCCGCTTCAAGCGCACCATCGAGAAAGCCGGCACGCTCACCGAACTTCGCTCGCGCGAGTTCTACGAGAAGCCCACCTCGGAGCGCAAGCGCAAGCTGGCTGCCGCCGTGAAGCGCCATCACAAGCGCATCCGCAGCCAGACACTGCCGCCCAAGCTCTACTAAGAGCTTCCCCGATCACCAGCAAGAACCGCCCCAGCCGAAAGGGGGGCGGTTTTTGTGTTTGTGGAGGTTTGCCGCCATGAGCCTGAAAACGCGCATTTCCGACGACATGAAGACCGCCATGAAGGCCGGGGAGAAACCGCGCCTCGCCGCCATCCGCCTGCTCATGGCCGCCATGAAGCAAAAGGAAGTCGACGAGCGTATCGAGCTCGACGACGCCGGCATCGTCGCCGTGATCGAGAAGATGCTGAAGCAGCGCAAGGACTCCATCACCCAGTACGAAGCGGCGAAGCGCCAGGATCTCGCCGACGCCGAGAAATTCGAGGTCGAAGTGCTGACCGCCTACATGCCGGCCGGCCTGTCGGCCGACGAAGTGTCCGCCATCGTTGCGGCGGCGGTCGCAGAATCTGGCGCGAAGGGACCCGCCGACATGGGCAAGGTGATCGCGCTGGTCAAGCCCAAGGTCGCTGGCCGCGCCGACATGGGCGAAGTCTCGAAGCTCGTGAAAGCGAAACTCAGCGGCAACTGAGCGGCGCATAATCGCGCCGTGATTCCGGAGTCATTCATTCAGGAACTGCTCGCCCGCGTCGACATCGTCGACGTCATCGAGCGCTACGTTCCGCTGAAGAAAGGCGGCGCCAACTACCAGGCCTGCTGCCCCTTCCACTCCGAGAAGACCCCCTCCTTCACCGTCAGTCCCTCGAAGCAGTTCTACCACTGCTTTGGTTGTGGCGCCCATGGCAGCGCGCTCGGTTTCCTGATGCAATACTCCGGCCTCGGCTTTATCGAGGCGGTCGAGGATCTCGCCCATTCGGTCGGCATGCAGGTGCCGAAGGTGTCCGAGCGCATGCAGAGCGACCGCGCCAAAAAGGCGCCGCTGACCGAACTGATGCTGCGCGCGGCGCGCTTCTACAAGGAGCAGTTGAAAGCCTCGCCCAAGGCCATCGACTACCTGAAGGGGCGCGGCCTGACCGGCGAGATCGCCGCCCGTTTCGGCCTCGGCTACGCCCCCGACGACTGGCAAGGCTTGCAGCAAATCTTCCCCGACTACAACGACCCGGCGCTGGTCGAATGCGGACTGGTGATCGTGAACGACCAGGGCCGTCGCTACGACAGGTTCCGGGACCGCGTGATGTTGCCCATCCTCGACCCGCGCGGCAACGTCATCGGCTTCGGCGGCCGGGTGCTCGGTGCCGGCGAACCCAAGTACCTCAACTCGCCAGAAACGCCGCTGTTCGAGAAGGGCCGCGAGCTTTACGGCCTGGTGCAGGCCAGGCAGGCGATTCGCGACGAGGACACCGTGATCGTCGTCGAGGGCTACCTGGATGTGGTCGCGCTGGCGCAGCACGATATCGGCAACGCCGTTGCCACGCTGGGCACGGCGACGACGCCCAACCACGTGCACAAGCTGCTGCGCCAGGCATCGAAGATCGTCTTCTGCTTCGACGGCGATTCGGCGGGCCGCAAGGCGGCCTGGCGCGCGCTGGAAGCCAGCCTGGACCAGCTCTCCGACGACAAGGCGGTCGGTTTCCTGTTCCTGCCCTCGGAGCACGACCCCGACAGCTTCGTGCGCACCGAAGGCGCGGAGGCCTATCGCGCGCTGGTGCGCCACCCGACGACACTGACCGAATTCCTGCTGCGCGAACTGAAGACAAGCGTCGACCTATCGACGGCCGAGGGTCGCGCCCGCCTGGTGCATGAGGCCAAACCGCACCTGTTGAAACTCTCCGCCCCCATTCTGCGCGTACAACTGACCAAGGCGGTGGCCGAAGCCGCCGCCCTGACGCAGGGCGAAGTGGAGGCACAATGCGGCATCAAGCCGCCGGCCAAGGGCTATGGCAGCCGACCGGCGCCACCGCCGCGCCGTCGGTCGATCGAGATTTCGCTGGCCAAGACGCTGCTGGAGGCGGTGCTACGCCGACCCGGGCGCGCCGCCCGCCTGCCTCTGGATCTGGTCGGCGGCGACAGGCAGGATGAGATGGCGCTGCACGCCATCGCCAACGCCATCGACCACGGCGAGCTGCCGGCCGGCAATCTGGGCCTGCTGATCGAGCATTTCCGGGGAACGGCCTTCGAGACAACGCTCGCCGAAGCGGCGGGACGCATCGCCGCCGAGGATATCGACGAAGGCGAGGAGGACGCGGTGTTTCAGGACGCCGTCGAGCGTCTGCGCGCCGCGGCCCTCAAGGCGGACATCGAGGAACTGACGGCGAAGCGGACACTGACCGCCGAGCAGCAGGTGGAACTTGCGCGCCTGCTGACAGCCAAGGCCAGGAACGACGCCCGGCCGAAAAATTGAACTCTGCTACAATGATTCGTTTCCCCATATGTTTGGCGCGACCCTGACTCCAGGAAGGCGCTCTGGACCAGATTCCTAGGAATTTCAAGATCATGCCCAAGGAAACCGCAAAGTCAGCCAAGGCCAAAATCACCGCCAAGGCCGCCACGAAAGCGCCCGCCAAAAAGCCCGCCGCCAAGCCTCAGGCAACCAAGGCCGCCGCCAGGAGCAGCGCGCCGGCAAAGGCCAAACCCGCGGTCGCGGCGAAAGGCAAGCCGGCGGCCCATCCCGTCGCCACGAAGGAAACCGCAAAAGCGGTCAAGGCGAAAGCCGCGCCGGTAGCGCTCGATCCGCCGCCCGCACCAGCGGCCCTGGTGGCAAAGCCCGCGGCAAAACAAGCCGCGAAGGGACGCAAAGGCCGCGCCCTGCCGCCAGAGCTCGCCCTGCCGCAGGCGCCCGTCGATATCGAAACCAAGCGCACCCGACTCAAGACCCTCATCGCCCTGGGCAAGGAGCGCGGCTTCCTCACGTACGCTGAAATCAACGACCACCTCCCTGACGACCTCGTCGACGCCGAGCAGATCGAGTCGATCATCTCGACGTTCAACGACATGGGCATCCAGGTCTTCGACGAGGCGCCGGCCGCCGACGACATGCTGCTGGCCGAGGCGGCGCCCGCCCAGGTCGACGAGCAGGAGGTGGAGGAGGAAGCCGAGCAGGCGCTGTCGAGCGTCGATTCGGAATTCGGCCGCACCACCGACCCGGTGCGCATGTACATGCGCGAGATGGGCTCGGTGGAACTGCTGACGCGGGAAGGTGAAATCGAGATCGCCAAACGCATCGAGGACGGCCTCAAGCACATGGTCATGGCGATTTCCGCCTGCCCGACCACCATCGCCGAAATGCTCGACATGGCCGGCAAGGTGGCGCGCGACGAAATGCGCATCGACGAACTGGTCGACGGCCTGATCGACCCGAACGCCCAGGACGAGGACATCGAGGCGCTGGCCGAGGACGAGGAAGCGGCCATCGAGGCGGACGAGGCCGAAGATGAGGACGAGGAAGGCGGCGCCATTTCCGCCTCCATGTTGCAGTTGAAGCAGGATGCGCTCGAGCGCTTCTCCATCATCCATCATCTGTTCGGCAAGTCGATGGCGGCGCTGACCAGGAAGGGCTCGCAGGACAAGGGCTACCTGCGCATCCAGAAGCAGATCTCCGCCGAGTTGATGAACATCCGCTTCACCGCCCGCTCCATCGAGCGCCTGTGCGACTCGGTGCGCGGCATGGTCGAGGCGGCGCGCAACCACGAGCGCAAGATCCAGCATTTGTGCGTGGACAAGGCACACATGCCCCGTCAGCACTTCATCAAGGTCTTCCCCGGCAACGAAACCAATCTTGAATGGCTGAAGCACGAGGTGCAATCGGGAAAACCGAACGCCGCGCAGCTGATGCGCGCCGCCCCTGCCATTCTGGAGGAGCAGCAGAAGCTGATCGACCTGCAGGAGCGCATCGGCATTCCGCTCAAGGAACTCAAGGACATCAACAAGCAGATGTCGACGGGCGAGGCCAAGGCCCGCCGCGCCAAGCGCGAGATGACCGAGGCCAACCTGCGCCTGGTCATCTCCATCGCCAAGAAGTACACCAACCGCGGCCTGCAATTCCTCGACCTGATCCAGGAAGGCAACATCGGCCTCATGAAGGCGGTGGACAAGTTCGAATACCGCCGCGGCTACAAGTTCTCGACCTACGCGACCTGGTGGATCCGCCAGGCCATCACCCGCTCGATCGCCGACCAGGCGCGCACCATCCGCATCCCGGTGCACATGATCGAGACCATCAACAAGATGAACCGCATCAGCCGCCAGATTCTCCAGGAAACCGGCGCCGAGCCCGATCCGGCGACACTGGCGCTGAAGATGGAAATGCCCGAGGAGAAGATCCGCAAGATCCTCAAGATCAGCAAGGAGCCGATCTCCATGGAGACGCCGATCGGCGACGACGACGACTCCCACCTGGGCGACTTCATCGAGGACAGCGCCACCTTGCTGCCGATGGAAGCGGCCCTGCACGGCAGCATGCGCGAGATCGTCAAGGAAGTGCTGGATTCGCTTACACCGCGCGAAGCCAAGGTGCTGCGCATGCGCTTCGGCATCGAGATGAACACCGATCACACGTTGGAGGAAGTCGGCAAGCAGTTCGACGTCACCCGCGAGCGCATTCGCCAGATCGAGGCCAAGGCCTTGCGCAAGCTGCGCCATCCGAGCCGCTCGGAAAAGCTGCGCAGCTTCCTGGACGGCGCGGAATAGTTCTAACGGGCCCTTAGCTCAGTTGGTCAGAGCAGGCGACTCATAATCGCTTGGTCACTGGTTCAAGTCCAGTAGGGCCCACCGTTTTCCCGCGGGACGCGCGGCTTAGTCGCGCATCTGGCTAAACACGTAATCCTTGTCCTTCTGGGGCGCGTGGCAACCGAAGCAGGCCTCCGCCGCCTTGCCGCCCACCACCCGATTGGCCTTGTCGCCGCCAGCAAAGCCTTCGAAACCCCAACCGCCGGTCGCCGCAAACTTGCGGGCGTCCTTGTGCATCACGCCAACCACTTTGCGCGGGCCTTCGGTCAAGGCATTCCCGGCCGACGTCGCCTCCAGCAGGTCGAACACGATGACCGCGCCATCGGCGAAGCGCCCCTTCTTGTAACCTTGCACGGCTTTCTTATTGGCATAGAGGTGATGAATCCCGCCAAAGGCATCGAACAGCGGATGCCCTGGCTGGATCACCATCGCCTTGACGTGGCGCCAGTCTCGATAGCCGTCCGGATAAGGCACTTGTGCATCGGCAAACGCGGTCGGACTCGATACGACAATCATCACTGCGGTCAACAAACGCTTCATGTTCAGTCTCCTTGAAGATTAATGCATCGACTCGATGCATTTTAAGTTTAGTATCGAAACATAAAGCTTGTCAAGCAGTGCATGGAGGCGATACATTATCGCCATGAGTACTTCGGCCATCCTGCTTGAACGCATGGGCGCCCTGATCCAGCAGTCAGTACGCAACGACGCCGCCCGCCACGGTTTGCTGCCGATCCATGTCCAGGTGCTCCATTACCTCGCCGTGTGCAATCGCTACAGCGATCTGCCCGTCGCCATCGCCGATTATTTCGGCGTCACGCGCGGCACGGTATCGCAGACGCTGGCGGTACTGGAACGCAAGGGATTGCTGGTGAAGGAGCCCGACCCCCGACATGGACGCCGGTTGCATCTTCGCTTGACGCCGGCCGGACGGGCCGCCGCCGCCGACAGTTGGCCCGAGCGGCTGGACGCGGCGCTACGCCGACTGCCCGGGAGTTCGGCGAGCCTGGACGAGAGCTTGCGCGCGCTGCTGGCGGCGCTGCAGCGGCTCAATGGCCAGCGGGCCTTCGGCATCTGCCGTCAGTGCGCCCACTTTCACCGCGAAGTCGCGGGCGCCCGCTGCGGCCTGACGGGAGAACCGCTGACCGAGGAGCAAACCTTCAAGCTCTGCCGCGAATGGGCAGCGCCGACGCCCGCCAGCCAGGGCGAAACTGCGTCGGTCGATTGAGTCTCAGCGGCCGCCGCGGCCCGAAAGCAGGACGAGCAAGCAGAGGCAGGCGAAAGTCATCATGGCCGAGCCGGCCTGCAACAGAGTACCGGCCTGGAAGCCGCCGAGCCAGAAACTGCCCGACAGACGTGCCAGCCCGCCAATCGCACATAGCAAGGCACCGGCGATACCGGTGATCCGCCCCAACCATGTCAGTAGTCCATCCATTGCGGCTCCTTCATGTCGATGCTCGTCGTTGTTGAAGGTAACGCCGCCCGGGACGGCCGTCAATCGCGGCCGCATCGAGTATGCCGCAACAAACGGAAAGTCAGCCGTTGCAACACGCCGATTTGGCGTGCAATCGAGGCTCTGCTCGATATGTCGAAAGCAATAGGCTGACTATAATCCGGCCCAGCCATCCGTCACGCCGCCGTGCCTGAAAGCGACCGTGGAGCCAACAAGCCACGCCCGGAGGAAAACATGGATTATCAAGACAGCGTCGAACGAAGCGCCGAATATCTGAGGCTGGCCCTGCCCCTGATGTCGAAGCAGGCGGCCGCGCTGAGTCCGGTGAGCTACGCGGTCTGGTACGACTACGTGTCCGGACGCAATGCCGCCTTGAAGGCGCGGATCGACGAGCTCACCCGCGACGGTCGTCCGCTCGACGACGACGCAACCAAAGAGCTATTCCGCCGCCATGTGGTGGACATGGACGAGGAACTCGCCCATCGGGTCAGCCAAGGTTTTCAGAAAGTGATGGCGGATGTCGCCAAGTCGGCCGCCGAAGCCGGCAGCGATGCCGGGCAGTTCGGCCACGCCCTCGAGCAATGGTCGGCGGGGCTGGCGCAATCGCCCGACGCGGCCGCGCCCGGCCTCAACGCCCTGCTGGGGCAAACGCGGCAAATGCAGCACTCCATCTCGAGCCTGAAGAATCGCCTGGACGAAAGTCATTCCGAAATCGACCGGCTGCGCCAGGAGGTGGTGCGCGCGCGGCAGGAATCGCTGGCCGACGGTTTGACCGGGCTCACCAATCGCCGGGGCTTCGACCAGGCGCTGACCGAATGCCTGGCCCGCAAGGAGGACGTGCAGCATGGTCCCAGCCTGCTGATCACCGACATCGATCATTTCAAGCGCATCAACGACAGCTACGGCCACCTGTTCGGCGACAAAGTGCTGCGCACCATCGCCCAGGTGGTCAAGGACAGCGTCAAGGGCCGCGACACCGCCGCCCGCTACGGCGGCGAGGAGTTCGCCATCCTGCTGCCGGACACGCCGGTCGAGGGCGCGCGCGTCCTGGCGGAGCAGATCCGGACGAAGGTGGAACGCTGCCGAATCAAGCGCAACGGCAGCGAGGACGCGATCGACACCATCACGATTTCCATCGGTGTCACCGCCCATCGCGCCGGCGAACCGGCGCACGACTTCATCGCCCGCGCCGACAGCGCGCTCTACCAGGCCAAGAACCAGGGGCGCAACCGCGTCAACGTGGCCCACGTCGGCATGGCCTGACGCGCCTTCGGCCGCTGTTGCCTATCTGCCGAAAATCCCCTTGATGACGTTCAGGGGGTTGAGCCCGCCGAGTCCCGAGCCGCCCTCCTGCTGCGCCGGCGCCGCTTCCTCGCGCGTGGTGCGGCCACGCCCGCCATGCTGCTCGTCCATGCCCAGCATGGTCATGCCGGTGGATTTGACGCGCACCCGCACCGCCCATTCCGGTTCCCATGGCGCCTTGGCATTGGCCGGGCGGGGCGGATGGGCGAGATTCAGTTCGGGGCCGTAGGCGATCATGCGCACCATGGCGCCCTCGGCGCCGGCGAAGATTCCCGCCGGAATCGCGCAGCGTTCCACGTTCGGCATCAGCACCACCTTCTCGCCGATCAACTGCTTGACCTTGGCCGGCGCCAGGTAGTCCATGAGGCCCCAGCCCGGATCGGGCTGCTCGCTGGAACTCCAGATGATCATCTCGTCCTCGCCGCGCGCGCCCATCGCCGTCAGGAAATAGCCCTGCGCGGCAGCCAGGGTCTGCCACCCCACCATCACCGAGTCCTTCGCTTCACCGGCCGCGGACATGTTGATCTTGGGCATGAAGTCATGAGCCTCGCGCACGGCGAAACGGAGACTGGCCGGCACGCCTTCGCCGCCGACGGCGTGGTCGCCCGCCAGCAATGCCTGCTTCGGCACGCGCTGCTGGTCGCGCTCGTTCGGCCACACCGAGCGTCCCGGCACGGCCTTGGCGCCGCGATCCGGCGCGAAACGGCCGGTCATGAAGCGGCCCCATTCCTCCGGGCCGGCCTTGGAGAAATCGATCACGCGGGGCTGGCCCGCCCGCACCTTGTCGCCGCAACCCCAGTAGAACAGCAGCTTGCCCTTGGGCTTTTCCCACTCGTCCGGCTCACGCTCCTTGCGCGGCGCGGCACCGCGCTCCACCGGGATCAGCGGCAGGCTCGTGCCCATGGCCATCGCCGGCGGAATGGCATGCGTGCCCTCGGTACCGGCGGGCTTGTTGCGCGTGTGCAGCGCCGAATCCAGCCACTTGCCCGGGGTGCCGAAGCCGAGCTTGGTGGTGCCGAACACGCCGCCCAGCATGCCACCCAGGCCGCCCATGCCCGCGTCCTCCATGTCGGCCATGCCGGGCACGGACATGTTCACCGTCGCCACGTCCATCCAGAACTGCGCGACCGGCGGCTTCACCTGCGCCTGCACGGACAGCCCGGGCAGGGCCAGAGCGACGGCCATGACGGAACGGTTGATCACGGGCTTGATGATTTCGCGCATGATGGACTCCTCCTGGGTGGCGATGGCCAGATTCTAGTGCCGTACCGGCCGGCCTACAGCAGCGGAATCTCGCCGGCGCGGTGTTTGAGTTCGGCGCGGGCTTCGCGCCAGTCCGGGCAGAGTCCGGCCACCACGTCCCAGAAGCGGCGGCCGTGGTTCATTTCGACCAGATGAGCCAGTTCATGCGCCACCACGTAATCGGCGCACCGAGGCGGCAGGTGCACCAGCCGCCAGTTGAGGCGGATGCCGCTCTTGGTCGAACAGCTGCCCCAGCGCGTGCGCGCCGACGACAGGCGCAGCGGCGGCGCGTCCCGACCCATGCGCGCGGCATAGTGGCCGAGCCGCAGCGCGAAGTGATCGAGCGCCTTGCGTTGCAGCCCCCGCCGCGCCAGCGCCTCGAGGTCGGCGTCGGCCCGCGCCGCGATGACCAGCGCGTCGCCCTGCCAGAGCACGCGATTGCCGCCAGGGACCACCCAGACCTCGACATCCTCGCCGAGCACCGGCAGACGCATGCCGTTCCGGATGCTCAGGTGTCGCCGGACCGGTCGGCTGGCGAACTCATCGAGCTTGCGCACCACCCACTCGCCATGGCCGCGGACGAACGTCTCGATCTCGCCGAGAGTCAGCCGTGGCGGCGCGCCGACACGCACGCCGCTTTCGTCGATGGTAATGGCCAGGCGCCGGCCGGCGGCCTGCCGCAACTGGTAGGCGACGAGGTGCCCGCCGACCAGCAGGTGCCGCATCCTGCCGACGGGCGTCGACGAGGGCGGTGCAGCGGAACGGAACAGCGGCAACTGCTCGAAGAGGCTCATGCCGCCGCGAACAGGTCCGGGGTCGCCTCGCACGCGGGCAACGCCGCCACCGCCTTGGCCGCCACGGCCGCGATCACGTCGACCGGCTGCTCGATCAGCCGCCAGTGGCAGCGCAGGCCGCCCTTGCCATCCGCCTCCAGCCAGCCGGCGCGCGCAGCGAAACATAGCGCCACCGTGGGCGCCGCGCGGCCAAGGTGGCGCGCCGCCATCGTCACTTGCGCGCCGACGATGCGCAGGGCATTGGCGCGCAGCCAGCTTTCCGCCGCGTCCTGGATCTGCCGGGCAGTGGCGCCCGGCGGCAGCGGCAGGTGCAATTGATTGCCTTCGAGCCGGGCCTGTTCATGCGCGGTATCGAGCCGCAGCGTCACCGTGCCGCCGAGGTAAGGCAACACCCGGCCGTCGCGCCAGCCGTCGAGCGCATCGGGCCTGTCGGCGTCAAGCCGCAGCGCCAGCTGAGGATTGCGTCGTTTCATGCTTGCGGTAGAGATCGGGGCTGATTCTTTGCATTTCGCTTTCGATCCACGCCTCGGCGCGACGGTTGATATCTTCCGCCGACAGCCCGTCCGGCGCAATGGGCGGGCCGATGCTGACCGTGACGGTGCCCGGCCGCTTCATGAACGCCTTGCGCCGCCAGAATTCACCCGAATTGAGCGCAACGGGGACCGCCGGCGCCCCGGCCTTGGCGGCGAGATAGGCGCCGCCGATCTTGTAGCGGCCCTTGCTGCCCGGCGCCATGCGCGTTCCCTCGGGGAAAATGATCACCGAGTAACCGTCGTCGAGACGCTGCTTGCCGCGCGTGGCCAGTCGGTTAAGCGCATCCTTGCCGGCGGCGCGGTCGATGGCGACGAACGGCATCAGGTACAGCCCCCAGCCGAAGAATGGCAGCCAATGCAGCTCCCGCTTGTAGACGAACGAGGTCCACGCGAAGATGCGCTGCAGGACGATGGTTTCCCAGGCCGACTGGTGCTTGCTCAGAATGACGCACGACCTGTTCGGAATGTTCTCGGCGCCGATCAGGCGGTAATCGATGCCGAGCAGATGCCGGATCAGCCAGATCGCCGTATCCACCCAGATCATGGAAAGGCGTCGCAGCTGGCGCTTGGGCAGCCAGGCCAGCAGCAGCAGGACGACGATGAAGGGCGGCGTCATCGCGATCAGCGACGCCATGAACAGCAGGGAGCGCAGGAATGTCATGACGCCAGGTGCGCGGCCGCCGCGGCCAGGTCGGCAAAGACCAGCGTGCCGGCGGGCACCCCGGCTTCGGTCCGCGTCTTCTTGCCCTTGCCGGTAAGCACGAGGATGGGCTGGGCCCCGACCGCCGCCGCCGCTTCGAGATCGCGCAGCGAATCGCCGATCGCCGGCACGCCCTCCAGTGCCGCGTTGTAGCGGACGGCGATTTCCTCGAGCATGCCGGGCTTGGGCTTGCGGCAATGGCAGTTGTCGGCATTGGTATGCGGGCAGAAAAACACCGCGTCGATACGCCCGCCCGCTTGCGCGACGGCACGCATCATCTTGTCGTGGATGGCATTGAGCGTGTCCATCACGAACAGGCCGCGGCCGATGCCCGACTGGTTGGTCGCCACCACCACGCGATAGCCCCACTGCGTGAGGCGGGCGATGGCATCGATACTGCCGGGGATCGGCTTCCACTCGTCCGGCGACTTGATGTAGAGGTCGGAATCATGGTTAATGACGCCGTCGCGATCGAGGATGACAAGCTTCATGTCGACAGTTTGGCGAGGTCGGCGACGCGGTTCATGGCCTGGTGCAGGATCGCCAGCAGGCCGAGGCGGTTGTTGCGTAGCGCGGCATCCTCGGCGTTGACCATCACGCCGTCGAAGAAGGCATCGACCGAGCCGCGCAGCGCCGCCAGCGACTGCAGCGAAGCCGTGTAGTCGCCCTTGTCGAAGGCGGCATCGGCCTTCGGCTTCACCTCGCCCAGCGCCGCGTTGAGCGCGATCTCGGCCGACTCCTTGAGCAGCGCAGCGTCGACCTTCGGCGTCACGCCATCGCTGACTTTCTTCAGGATGTTGCCGACGCGCTTGTTGGCGGCGGCGAGGCTCTCCGCTTCGGGCAGCGCGGCAAAGGCGCGCACCGCCGCGAGCCGCTTCGGAATGTCGCCGAGCCGTTGCGGCCGCAGGCCGACCACGGCGTCGACCTCCAGCGCCGAGTAGCCTTGCTCGCGCAGCGTGCCGGCCAGGCGTTCGTAGATGAAGTCGGCCAGTTGCCCTGCCACCTTCTCGTCGGTGACTTGCGCGGCCTGGAACAGCCACGACAGGTCGAGCGGCAGATCCTGCTCGATCAGCATGCGGATCACGCCCAGCGCATGACGACGCAGCGCGAACGGGTCCTTGTCGCCGGTCGGCAGCTGGCCGATGCCGAACATGCCGGCCAGCGTCTCCAGCTTGTCGGCCAGCGCGACGCAAACGCCGACCTGGCCGCGCGGCAGCGTATCGCCGGCGAACTTCGGCTTGTAGTGGTCCTCGATGGCGTCGGCAATCTCGACCGGCAAGCCGTCGTGCAGCGCGTAGTAGCGGCCCATGATGCCCTGCAGTTCCGGGAACTCGCCGACCATGTCGGTCAGCAGGTCGGCCTTCGAGAGCAGCGCCGCCTGGTCGGCCTGACGAGCCAACGCTTCGCCACCCAGTTGCTGGCCAATGGCGCTGGCAATCGCCGCGACGCGCTGGGCGCGTTCGCCCTGCGTGCCGAGCTTGTTGTGATAGACGACTTTCGCGAGGCCGGGGATGCGGTCGGCCAGCGACTTCTTGCGATCCTGGTCGAAGAAGAACTTGGCGTCGGCCAGGCGCGGGCGCACGACGCGCTCGTTGCCACCGATCACGGCGGAAGCGTCAGCCGGACTGATGTTCGAGACGACCAGGAACTTGTTGGTCAGCTTGCCATCCTTGAGCAGCGGGAAGTACTTCTGGTTCGCCTTCATGGTCAGGATCAGGCATTCCTGCGGCACGTCGAGGAATTCCTTCTCGAACTGGCAGGTCAGCACGTTCGGGCGTTCGACCAGCGCCGTCACTTCGTCGAGCAGCGCCTCGTCCTCAATGGGCTTCAGCCCTTCCCTCTCGGCGTTCCGCCGCAACTGACTTTCGATCTCGGCGCGCCGCTCGGCGAAGCTGGCGATCACCGCGCCTTCGTTCTTCAACTGCTCGGCGTAGGAGTCGGCATCGCGGATAGCGACGATCGAGTTCTTCGCCTCGAAGCGGTGACCCTGCGTCTCGCGACCGGCGGTGAGGCCGAGCACCGAGACCGGCACCACGTCGGCGCCATGCAGGGCGACCAGCTTGTGGGCCGGGCGCACGAAGTTCACGCTGCTCCAGCCATCCTGCAACTGGTAGGTCATCGCCTTCGGGATCGGCAGGCCGGACAGCGCAGCTTCGAGTGCAGTCTGCAAACCGGCCGCCAGCGTCGCACCGGCTACGACGCTGTCGAGGAACAACGCCTCGGCCTTGCCGTCCATCTGGCGCTTGAGCGTCGGTACGACCGATGCGTCGGCACCCAGCGTAATCAGTTTCTTCAGCAGCGCCGGCGTCGCATTGCCAGTGGCGTCAAGTGCGACAGCGACCGGCATCAGCTTCTGCTGCACCGCCTTGTCCGGTGCTTTATTCGCGACGGCGGTGACATGCACGGCCAGACGGCGCGGCGAAGCGAAGGAGGTAAAGACGGACTGATCCGCCAGGCCTTGCGACTTCAGGCTCGCCGCCAGCGTGGCAGCGAAGGACTCGCCGAGCTTCTTCAGCGCCTTGGGCGGCAGTTCTTCAACAAAGAGTTCGACCAGCACATTCTTCATGCCGCTTTCTCCAGCTTTGCCAGCACTTCGGCGGCATGTTCTTTCGGCGCCATCGGGAAGCCCATGCGGGCGCGGCTTTCCAGGTAGGCTTGCGCGACGCTGCGCGCCAGGTTGCGGATGCGGCCGATGTAGGCGGCGCGTTCGGTCACGGAAATCGCGCCGCGCGCGTCGAGCAGGTTGAAGGTGTGTGCGGCCTTCAAGACTTGCTCGTAGGCCGGCAGCGCGAGCTGCTGCTCCATCAGGTGCTTGGCATTGCCCTCGTGCGCACCGAAGGCGGTGAGCAGGAATTCGACATTGCTGTGTTCGAAGTTGTAGGCGCTCTGCTCCACCTCGTTCTGGTGGAAGACGTCGCCGTATTTCAGGCCGGGCGCGTACTGCAGGTCGAAGACGTTCTCGACGCCCTGCAGATACATCGCCAGCCGCTCCAGGCCGTAGGTGATCTCGCCGGTGATGGGCTTGCAGTCGATGCCGCCGACCTGCTGGAAGTAGGTGAACTGCGTCACCTCCATGCCGTTCAGCCAGACTTCCCAGCCGAGGCCCCAGGCGCCCAGCGTCGGGTTCTCCCAGTCGTCCTCGACGAAGCGCACGTCGTTCTTCTTCAGGTCGAAGCCAAGGGCTTCGAGCGAACCGAGGTAGAGCTCGAGGATGTTGGCCGGCGCGGGCTTCAGCACCACCTGGTACTGGTAGTAGTGCTGCATGCGGTTCGGATTCTCGCCGTAGCGGCCGTCCTTGGGCCGGCGCGAGGGCTGGACGTAGGCGGCCTGCCAGGGCTCGGGGCCGAGGGCGCGCAGGAAGGTGGCGGTGTGGCTGGTGCCGGCGCCGACTTCCATGTCGTAGGGTTGCAGCAGTGCGCAGCCCTGCTGGTTCCAGAACTCCTGCAAGCGCAGGATGATTTGTTGGAACGTCGGTTGTTCAGCCATCGAGGAATCCGCGCATGTCGCAAAACGCGGATTTTACCGGGGTTCCCGTTATTTCATGAGTTCCACACGCTCGCCCTTCGCCCGCCGGGCCGCCGCGCGCGCCTCGACGAAGCGCTGGAACTGGGGCTGTTCCTTGTACGCCCCGGAGGCGATGTACTCCAGCGAGGAGCCGAGATGGAAGGGCCGCAGATAGCCCTCGACGCGGAAGGTTTCCTTGCCGGCCCTGTCGAAGAACACGAAGCTCGGCGTATAGAAGACGCCGATGCCGCGCGCCCAGTCGCGGCCCGCCAGGGTCTTGCCGTCGGGGGTCTGCACCGGCTCGCGCGAGGCCATGTCGATGCGGGCAATGTCGAACTTGCCGAGCAGTTCCTTCACCTCGGGGCGCGGGAAGGCCTCGAGGTGCATTTCGTCACAGGCGGCGCATTCCTTCTGCTCGAACAACACGATCATTGGTCTGCCACCGCGCTTGAGTGTATCGGCGAGTTTGAGCGGTGCCGGCAGCAGCCAGGGGGCCTCGTTGAGCGTGGCGGAGGCCGGCTCGCGGGCATGCTTCGCCAGGTAGTCGGCGAAACTCTGCTTCTTCTCCAGCCGCTGGCCGACATAGTCGACCGCGGCCTCGAACTTGTGTGGTGGCAGGTAGCCGTTGAGGCGCAGCGCCACTTCGCCCTGCTCGTCGAACATCACCAGTGTCGGTGTGAACTGCACCTTCGTTGCCCTGGCGAACTCCTTCTCGGGCATCGTCTTGCCGGCAAGGTCGGTCACCTCGCGGTCGCCCCAGAGGTTGAGGGCAATGACGTCGAAGTGCTTGCGCGTCTTGTCGGCAATCGACTTCTGGCCGAAGTTGTCGCGGATCAGCTTGGCGCAGTAGGGGCAGCCGTCCTGGTAGAAGTAGAGCATCAGCCGGCGGTTGGCCTTCTTCGCCTCGGCGATGTCCTCCCGGATGTCGAGGAAGGATTCCTTGAACCAGGGCATGCCCTCGTCGCCATCGGCGGCATGCGCGGGCACGGCCAGCAGCAGGAAAAACACGGAAATCAGGAATCGTCGCATCTCGCCCCCCGGGGTCATCGGCCCGGCCACGAGCATAGCGCAAAAGTCAGCCGTGACGGCACGCCGCGCGGTTTCAGGCGGCCGACCAGAAGACGTGGCGGTTGCCGCCGGCTTGCTTGGCCTGATACATCGCGGTATCGGCGCAGCGGATCAGCGCATCCATGGAGTCGCCGTGCTCGGGGTACATGGCGATGCCGATCGACGGCAAGGCAGTGACCAGCTGTCGCTTGAGCAGCACCGGCGGCTGCATGGCGGCAAGCACGCTGTTGGCGATCCGCTCCGTGTCGCGCTCCGACTCGATGTTGGTGAGCACGACGAGAAACTCGTCGCCGCCCAGGCGCGCCACCAGATCGGATTCGCGCACCGCCGCGCGCAGTCGCTGTGCGGTCTCGCGCAGGACCTCGTCTCCGGCCTGGTGACCGAGCGTGTCGTTGATCTGCTTGAAATCGTCGAGGTCGATGAAGAACAGGGCAACGGCATTGTGCTGACGCCGCGCCAGCGCCAGGGTTCTTTCCATGTACTCGTCGAGATACAAGCGGTTCGGCAGTTGCGTCAGTGCGTCGTGCAGGGCCAGGAATTCCATGCGCTCCCGTGCCTGCTTGCGGAAGGTGATGTCGCGAACGATGACCATGCGATGGTTCTCGCCGTCGTAGGGCATGGCCTTGCCCGCCAGTTCGACCGGCAGTCGCTCGCCGCGCTTGAGCAGCATTTCCGCCTCGTAGGGCTCCTCGGACTGGCCGCGGATCCGGTCGATGATGGTCGGACGCCATTCCGCCGGCACGAACTCGAGCACGGAACGACCGGTCATGTCCGCCATGTCGTAGCCGCCCATGCGCAGCAGCGCCTCGTTGACGTCGGTGATGAGGCCATCGCGATGAAAGACGATGCCCTCGTTCGAGGCCTGCACGAACTTGCGCATGCGCGTTTCGCTCTCGCGCAGCGCCCGCTCGGCCCGCCACTGCCGGGTGATTTCGTTGATGAGCACGAAAGCGCCGGTCTGCTCGCCGGTGTCGGAAAAATGCGGAATGAGGTTCACCTCGATAGCGCCGGTTTCACCGCCCGGCATCACCTGCTCGCGCACGTAGCGCACGGCCTGCCCGGCCTGTACCCGCATGACGTGCGGCTCGATGTGCCGCCAGGCTTCCTCGCCGATCACCTGGCGCACGGTCAGG
Source organism: Rhodocyclaceae bacterium (assembly GCA_016704145.1). Lineage (GTDB taxonomy): Bacteria > Pseudomonadota > Gammaproteobacteria > Burkholderiales > Rhodocyclaceae > Fen-999. The sequence goes on from JADJAS010000007.1 coordinate 546,309, forward strand.
CCGAGAATGGTGTCCACCGTGAAGCCATTGGCTTCGGCGTAACGACGATTGGCGAACCGGCATTTCAGGTCGAGGGCGTAGTAGGCCATCATCGCCGGCACGGAATCGGCGACCAGTCGCAGCAACGAGTCTGCGTCGTCGTGGGCGACGGGAAGCGTCGAGCGAGCGTCTGACATGGGCATCCTTGTTCTTGACGACGTCGGACGGAACGGAAAGTCAGTCGCGGCGGCGCGGCGGGAAGAAACGGCCGCCCGGCTGGCCGGGTGCGTCCGCGCCGGGGTTGGGCGGGCCCGGCGGACGAAACACCGAACCCCGTGCCGCCTGTCCTTCATCACGCCCGAAATCATCGCCAAACCGTGGCTCGAACGGCCGCTCACGATGTTGATCGCGCCGGAACCGGTCGTCGCCCCGCCGCTCGGCCGGCGGCCCGCCCGGCGGCAGTGCCTGCTGGGGCACCGGTGTCGGCGGTACCGCGGTAGGCGGAACGGGGTCGGGCCTGTGCTGCGGCAGCCGCCGGATGTATTCGCCCGCTGGCGCCTCGAATCTCGGCACGCCGACACGGGGCACCGCGGGACTTGGCGCCTCGGCGCCGGGTGCGCTGCCTCGCGCTGGCGGCGGCAGCGGCGCCGGTCGTGATGGCGGCGTCGCTGCTTTCGGCGGAGCGATGGTTCCCGGAACCGATCTCACCGGATGGTCGCCACGGATGTCGCGAAGATCACGCGCCGACGGCGGTGGCAGTCGGGCATCGCGAACATGGTCGCGGCCGAAGCGGTCATCGCGCATTCGCACCACGGCATGCGGCACCTGGCGATTGCGATGGATGATCCGGTCCATGTCCTCGACTTGGCGCGGACCACCCCAGCCGCCCCACCAGAGCGAGCCGCGAAAGCCCGGGGCGCCCCACCAGGGCACCAGCGGCTCGTCCCAGCCGAGCGGAACCCAGCCGACACCGGCGCCGACACCATAGAAAGCCACCAGCGCCGGTGCGTAGAGCGGCCGGGCCGCCCTCGGCCCGGGCGCCCATGCCCAATAGCCATCGAGGTGTACCCAGCGGCCGTAATGGCTGGTCGACCACCCCCAGGGCGCATCGTCCACCCATGTCCAGCCGTAGAAGGGATCCCACTGCCAGCGACCGGCGCTATAGGGCACCCACTCGGAGGCGACGACGGGTACCCACACGGTTCCATACGGCTCGACGCTACGCCAACTGCCGTGGCGATCGAGATCGGCCGCGCCGAAAATGTCCGCGGGCAGTTGCTGTCCGCTCGGCGATTGCGCATGGAAATCGGCACGCGCATCGTTCCAGCGATCCCAGGCATCCGCCGCCGCCGCCGCGCGCCGTTCGACCAGCGGCCGGGCCGCGTCCGGCACGATGACTTCCTCGTTGGTGGCAACGCTGATGCTGGCGCCATCGGCCAGCGTCAGGGTTGCCGCCCCGCCGCGCCGCACGGTCAGCCGCGTTGCGCCGCCGCGCGTATCCAGTCGATAGTAGCCGCTGGCATTGACGAGAATGGCGACATGGGCGGTATCGATCGCGACGGTCCGATCCATCGTCGCGCCACGCAGGTCGAAGGAAGCCAGCCCCGAGGCCACGCGAAATCTGGCCGCGTGCGCGTCGAAAACGACGAAATCGAGCCGCGCGTCCGCCGCCAGCCGTATGAAGTCGCGGCTGCCGATCTGTATTTCCGCAGTGCCATCGGCGCCGGCATGGATGGTATCGCCCGCCGCCAGCGCGGTGTTGATCCGCGCCGGTTCCCACTTTTCGGCCGCCGGCCGCCAGAACGATATCTGTCCCTCGGCGACGCCGAGCCGAGCCGGCGCCACCATCTCGCCGTCGAAGCCGCCTTCGGTGCGCGACGTCGCGCTGGCGCAGGCGCCGAGCAAGATCACCAACAAGCCACTCAATAGTTGCCGCATGGAATTCCTCATCGGGATGATATCTGGCACTTCCCGTCAGTTAACGTTCGCGCCGCCACGCCCGTTGACCCGACGACGCGCAACGGCGATGGCCACGGCCAGACACGCCAGCGACACCGCCAGGGCATTGCCGACCTGGGCGAAAGGCGTCAAGCCGGAAAAACCTTGCGCCGAAACCTTCAGCGCGCCGGTGGTGAAGGGCGGCAAGACCGCGGTCACGCGGCCGTCGGGCGCGATCGCCGCCGTCATGCCGGTGTTGGTGGCGCGCAGGATCGTCCGCCCGGTCTCCAGCGCGCGCAGGCGGGCAATCTGCAAGTGCTGCGGCTGGGCCAGCGAATCGCCAAACCAGGCCGTGTTCGAGAGATTGACCAGCAGCGTCGCCCGCGGCAGCGCCGACAACAGTTCCTCGCCGAACAAGTCCTCGTAGCAGATGTTGGGCATCAGCCTCTGGCCAGCGACGACCAGCGGCAGCTGGTTCGGCGCCCCGGCCGAAAAATCGGACATCGGAATGTTCACGAGGCCGAAGAACCAGGCGAAGCCCGGCGGCACGAACTCGCCGAACGGCACCAGATGCACCTTCGCGTAGGCCTGCACGGCACCGTCCGGCGACAGCGACAGCGCCGCATTGTTGTAACCCGCGCCGTTGCGCGTCACGCCGCCCAGCATCACGTCGCCATGGCGCAACAGCCGTCGCAGGAAGTCGCGCGGAATCTGGTCGTAGAACAGCGGCACCGCCGTTTCCGGCAGCACGATCAGTTGCGCGGGGTGCTCGTCGGCCAGGCGCGCATAGGTCTCCAGCGACAGTTGCAAGTGTTCGGGCACCCACTTGAGGCTCTGCGGGATGTTGCCCTGGAGCAGGCTGACGCTCAGCGGCGCGCCGGCCGGCCGCGTCCACGCCACGTCGCGCAGCCCCAGGCCGACGAGGGCCACGCCGACCACAACGATCCAGCCGCGGCAGCGGTGGAAGACCAGCGCGGCGGCCAGAAAGGCGACGATCAAGCCCAGGCCATGGACGCCGAAAATCGGCGCGAAGCCGGCCAGCGGGCTGGGCGGCGCCTGCGAGTAGCCGATCGCCAGCCACGGAAAGCCGGTCAGCAGCCAGCCGCGCAGCCATTCCGTCAGCGTCCACAGGCCGGCGGCAAGGGGTACATCGGCAAAGTCAGCCGTGGCGGCACGCCGGAACAGGTAGCCCGCCAGCGCCGGAAACAGCGCCAGCCAGACGCAGAACAGCAGGGTCGCGGCGGCCGCCAGCGGCATCGCCATGCCGCCGACGTCGTGCAGGCTGACGTAGACCCAGGAGACACCGGCGAGGAAACAGCCCATGCCCCAGGCGAAGCCCTGCCACGCGGCCTGCCGGGGGCTTCCGGCGCGGCGCCAAAGGTGGAACAGCAGCCCCAGCGTCAGGAGCGGCAGCGGAAACAGCTCGAAAGGCGCGAAGCCGAACACCGTCGCCGCGCCAGTGAGGAACGCGACGAGCGGCGTCTTCCTCATTCGGCGGAATTCAGCGCCAGGCTGCGCTGCTGGTCGACCAGCAGGGTATGGACGCGGCGGCTGTCGGCGCGCAGCACTTGCAGGCGCAGGCCGTCGAGCACGACGACCTCGTTGCGCTTGGGCAAACGGCCCAGCTGGTGAATGACCAGACCGCCGACCGTGTCGTAGTCCTCGTCGGAGAAGGCGGTGGCGAAGGCCGTGTTGAAGTCGGCGATCTCGGTGGTGGCCTTGACGCGATAGCGGCCCGCGTTGTCGAGCACGATGTTGCCGATCGATTCGTCAAAGTCGTATTCGTCCTCGATGTCGCCGACGATCTGTTCGAGCACGTCCTCGATGGTGATCAGGCCCGCGACGCCGCCGTATTCGTCGACGACGATGGCCATGTGGTTGCGGGAGGCCCTGAATTCACGCAACAACACGTTCAACCGCTTCGACTCGGGAATGAATACCGCCGGCCGCAGCGTGTCGCGCAGGTCGAACTCCTTGCCGGCGTGGTAGCTCAGCAGTTCCTTGGCCAGCAGGATGCCGATCACGTCGTCGCGGTTCTCGCCCACCACCGGGTAGCGTGAGTGCGTCGCCTCGATCACGAATCCGGTGATCTTCGCCATCGAGTCGGCAACGCTGAGCACGTCCATCTGGGCGCGCGGCACCATGACGTCGCGCACCTGCATGTCCGACACCGACAGCGCGCCCTCGATCATGGACAGCGCATCGCCGTCGAGCAGGTTGCGCTCGAAAGCGCCATGCAGCAGTTCAAGGAGCTGTTCGCGGTCTTCCGGCTCGCGCATCAGGAAGGACGAGAGCCGTTCGAGCAGCGTCGGTTTGTGACTGTCTGGATCCATTGATCAGGCGTAGGGATCGGCGTAACCGAGAGCGGTGAGAATCTCGCGCTCCCTTGCCTCCATGCGGGCGGCATCCCGCTTGCCGGTCTCGTGGTCGTAACCCATCAAGTGCAGCATACCATGCACGATCAAGTGGGCGAAGTGCGCCTCGGGGGTCTTGTCCTGCTCGGCCGCCTCGCGCAATACGACGGGAACGCAGACGACCAGGTCGCCGGCGACGCTCGGCTCCGATTCATAAACGAAGGACAGCACGTTGGTCGCGGAGTCCTTGTGACGATAGTCGCGGTTCAGCGCCCGGCCCTCTTCGGCATCGACGAAACGAATGGCAACTTCCGCCGGACGATCGCAGCTGGCGCGCACGTACCGCCGCACCAGCGACCGCGTCGGCAACATCGCGTCCTTGCAGCGGAATTGAATGCCGAGAGAGAGCTCAGGCAGTTTTCTTGGCATGAGCTTCGTAGGCCTCGACGATGCGCGCCACCAGCGGATGGCGCACGACATCGCGCGCCGTGAAGTCGCTGAAGGCCAGGCCGCGCACGTCGGCGAGAATACGGCGCGCTTCCACCAACCCCGACTTGTGGCCTCTGGGCAGGTCCATCTGCGTCACGTCACCGGTGATGACCGCCTTGGCGCCGATACCGATGCGGGTGAGGAACATTTTCATCTGCTCGGGCGTGGTGTTCTGCGCCTCGTCGAGGATGATGAAGGCATGGTTGAGCGTACGACCGCGCATGTAGGCGAGCGGCGCCACTTCGATGTGGCCCTTCTCGAACAGGCGGCCCACCTTGTCGAAACCCATCAGGTCGTAGAGCGCGTCATAGAGCGGCCGCAGATAGGGATCGACTTTCTGCGCCAGATCGCCGGGCAGGAAGCCGAGCCGTTCGCCGGCCTCGACCGCCGGGCGCGTCAGCACGATGCGCTGCACCTGGTCGCGCTCGAAAGCGTCGACCGCGGACGCGACGGCCAGATAGGTCTTGCCGGTGCCGGCCGGGCCGATGCCGAAAGTGATGTCGTGCTCCTGAATCTGCCGGAGGTACTGCACCTGGTTGGGCGTACGGCCGTGCAGGTCGCTCTTCCTGGTCAGCAGTGCCGGTGCCGGCGGCGGCGCCTGACTGCGGTTGCGCAGTTCGACCAGGCCAAGCTGGATGTCGTCGATCGACAGCGGCTGCTTCGCGGCTTCGTAGAAGTGCTCGAGCGCCTGCGCCGCGAGGCGCGCGCGCGCGGGGTCGCCGGCGAGCCGGCAATGCTCGCCGCGCCGGCCGATGGTGATGTCGAAAGCGGTCTCGATCTGGCGCAGGTTCTCGTCCAGCGGTCCGCACAGGTTGGCGAGCCGGTCGTTGTCCACCGGCTCCAGCGAGATTTCGTAGGCTTTGGTTCTCATCGCTCGCGGGTCACCACTTCGCCGCGCAGGCTGTGCGGCAACGCCGCCGTGATCTTCACCTCGGCGAAGCTGCCGATCAATCGGGGCGAGCCGGCGAAATTGACGATGCGGTTGTTGTCGCTGCGGCCGGCCAGTTCGTGTTCGTTCTTCTTCGAGGTACCTTCGACCAGCACGCGCTGGACACTGCCGACCATGCGTTCCGACACCGCGAAGGCCAGCTCATCGATGCGCTTCTGTAGCCGCATCAAGCGCTGCGTCTTGAGCTCGGTCGGGGTGTCGTCGGTCATCTCCGCGGCCGGCGTGCCGGGACGCGGGCTGAAGATGAAGGAGAAGCTGGCGTCGAAGCCGACCTCGTCGATCAGTTTCATGGTCTTCTCGAAATCCTCCTCCGTTTCGCCGGGGAAGCCGACGATGAAGTCGGTGGACAGCGAGATGTCCGGCCGCGCCGCGCGCAATTTGCGTACCAGCGACTTGTATTCGAGCACGGTGTAGCCGCGCTTCATGGCCGCCAGCACGCGGTCGGCACCGGACTGCACGGGCAGGTGCAGATGCGAGACGAGTTTGGGCACCGTACGGTAGAGGTCGATCAGTCGCTGCGTCATTTCGCGCGGATGCGAGGTCGTGTAGCGGATGCGCTCGATGGTCGGCATTGCGGCGATGGTCTCGATCAAGAGGGCCAGGTCGGCCACTTCTCCGCCGGCCGCTTCGCCGCCGAAATTGCCCCGGTACGCGTTCACGTTCTGACCGAGCAGATTCACTTCCTTCACACCCCGCAAAGTCAGCCGCGACACCTCGCCGAGCACGTCGGCCAGTGGCCGCGAGACCTCATCGCCGCGCGTGTAGGGCACGATGCAGTAGGTGCAGAACTTCGAGCAGCCTTCCATCACCGAGACGAAAGCCGACGCCCCCTGCACAGTGGCTTCGGGCAGGGCGTCGAACTTCTCGATTTCCGGGAACGAAACATCGACGGCGGCGCGGCCGCTCTCGCGTCGCCGGGCAATCAGCTCCGGCAGACGATGCAGCGTCTGCGGACCGAAAACGATGTCCACGTAAGGCGCGCGGGCGACGATGGCCTCGCCTTCCTGGCTGGCAACGCAGCCGCCGACGCCGATGACGAGATTTGGATTCAGCTGCTTGAGTTGGCGCACCCGGCCGAGTTCGTGGAAGACCTTCTCTTGCGCCTTCTCGCGCACCGAGCAGGTGTTGAACAGGATGATGTCCGCCTCCTCCGCCTTGTCGGTCTTCACGACGCCGCAGGCGGAACCGAGCACGTCGGCCATCTTGTCCGAGTCGTACTCGTTCATCTGGCACCCGAAGGTGCGGATGAACAGCTTCTGGGACATCAGGGCCGTGCCGCCGCTTCCTGCTGGGAGAGTATCCAGACCTTGGCGATGGCGCCCGAGACGTCCATCTGGTAGCGCACCGGCACCGCCCGCTGGATCATGCCGGGCAGCACCAGCATGTTGAAGGGATCGCGAATCTGCACCCCCGGCGCCAGCGCCACCGGCTGCCCATCGATCGAACCGCTGGTCGGACTGGCGACCATCAACTCGCCCTTCTTCGTATCGTCGGGAAGGATGCGCGGAATCCCGGCGACGGGCACGGGAGAACTCGGCCCGGGCGCATTGGCGATTTCCTGCACGGCGCTGCCGATGACGGAACTGACGATCGCGGACGTAATGGGATCGAGCGGCATGCGACCATTATAGACGGGCCCCGGGCGGCACGATACTGCTAACATCGAGCCATGAAACCCGCGGTAATCCTCTTGTCCGGTGGCCTCGACTCCGCCACCACGCTCGTTATCGCGCGCGCCCAAGGTTTCGATGCCCATTGCCTCTCGGTCGACTATGGCCAGCGCCACGGCGCGGAACTCTCGGCCGCCGCGCGCGTCGCCGTGTCGCTGGGCGCGCGCGAGCATCGCACCGTCCATCTCGACATGAACCAGTTCGGCGGCTCGGCGCTGACCGATCCCGCCATCGCGGTGCCGACCGGCGGCCTCGCCCCCGGCATTCCCGTCACTTACGTGCCGGCGCGCAACACCATCATGCTGTCGCTGGCACTCGCCTGGGCGGAAGTGCTGGACAGCCAGGACATCTTTGTCGGCGTCAATGCCGTTGACTACTCGGGCTACCCGGATTGCCGGCCGGAATTCATCCGCGCCTTCGAAACGCTCGCCAACCTGGCGACAAAGTCAGCCATGGAGGGACGCCGGCTCGCCGTGCACGCGCCGTTGATCGATCTGTCCAAAGCGGAAATCATCCGGCGCGGCTCCAAGCTTGGCGTCGATTACGGCCTCACGGTTTCGTGCTATCAGGCCGATGCGGAGGGCCGCGCCTGTGGCCTCTGCGATGCCTGTCGGCTGCGCCGCGAAGGCTTCGCCGCCGCCGGGATGGCCGATCCCACGCGCTACGCAAGTCCCTGACCACGCCCCGTTCCGGAGGATCGGGTACCCCGCCATAGAAAGGGGTTATCACCAGACAAGTACGATTGCCTTGCCTAGCGGGGCGCGCTTCCGGGAGAATCGTGCCCCTTCGGGCGATAGCGACAATTTTGCAGGGGAGAGGACTTCGATGCCGGATGTCGGTTCCATCACGAACACGGTCGTTTGGGCGGGCTTCGGCCTTGGCATGATCTTCGGCTTCTTCGCCAACAAGACCAATTTCTGCACGATGGGCGCCATTTCCGATGTCGTCAACATGGGCGATTGGGGGCGGATGCGGGCCTGGCTGATGGCCATCGGCATTGCCATCCTCGGCACCAATATCCTCGCCTATACCGGCACGATCAATCTGACCAAGACTATCTACACAGGCCAGAATTTCACCTGGCTCGCCTATGTCGTCGGCGGCCTCTGCTTCGGCGTCGGCATGACGCTGGCCTCGGGCTGCGGCAACAAGACGCTGGTGCGGGTCGGCGGTGGCAACCTCAAGGCGGTCGTGGTGTTCATGTACATGGGCTACGCCGCTTTCGTCACGCTCAAGGGGATTTTCGCGGTATTCCGCGTCAATGTCCTGCAGGCGCCGGCGGTGACCATGCAGTTGCCGACGCACCAGACCCTGCCGCACCTGCTGCAAGGCTCGACCGGCATGGAACTGGCGACCTTGCAGATTACGCTGGCGTTGGTCATTTCCCTGGTGCTGATCGGGTTCGCCGTGTTCAACCGGAGCTTCTGGGAGAACAAGGACAACTTCATCGCCGGCCTCGTGCTCGGCAGCGTCGTGGTCGCCGGCTGGTATGTCACCGGCAAGATCGGCTGGGCGGAAAACCCCGATTCGCTGGAGGAAATGGCCTTCGGCACGAATTCGAAGCTGCTCGAATCGATGTCCTTCATCGCGCCGACCGCCTACACGCTCGAACTGTGGTCCTACTGGACCGATACCAGCACCGTCGTCACCTGGGGCATCGCCACGGTGTTCGGCGTCGGCATCGGTTCCTTTCTCTACGCGGTGGCCACCAAGTCGTTTCGCTGGGAACACTTCATCTCAGCCCAGGACATGTTCCGCCACATCATCGGCGCGGTACTGATGGGCTTTGGCGGCGTTACCGCCATGGGCTGCACGATCGGCCAGGGCATCACGGGTTTTTCGACCTTGTCGCTCGGCTCGATCCTGGCGTTTATTTCCATCGTCATCGGCGCCACCGCGACCATGAAGTACGAGTACATGCGCATGATGCGCGAAGCCGGCTGATCGCCCGGCCCGGTGCCTGCGATCGAGTTTCTTGTTTTCAAACCTGGGGGAAGAGAAATGAAATATCGCAAGAGCCTTCTGGCCGTCGTCATGGCGGCCGCCATGCAGCTTCCGATGACCGCCAGCGCCGCCGACGCGCCGGCCATGCCGGCGATGGACGGCTGGGCCAAGGGCATGGGCGACTGGATGACCGCCATGACCAATCCGCAGATGATGAACTCGATGATGGGCATGGTCGATCCCAAGGTGTGGACGCCCTGGGTCACGGCGATGACCGACCCGAAGATGATGGCCGCCATGATGCAGATGGCCGACCCCAAGGTCTGGACGCCGTGGATCAACAGCATGACCGATCCCAAGATGATCAATTCGATGATGGCCATGGCTGATCCCAAGGTGTGGACGCCCTGGATCAATACCATGACCGATCCCAAGATGATCAATTCGATGATCGCGATGGGCGACCCGAAAGTCTGGACACCGTTCATCACGGCCATGACCGATCCCAAGATGATCAACTCGATGATGTCGGTGGTCGACCCGAAGGTATGGACGCCCTGGCTGACCACCATGACCGATCCGAAGTTCATGAACTCGATGATGGGCATCGTCGATCCCAAGGTCTGGACGCCGTGGATCACGGCCATGACCGATCCCAAGCTGATGAACAGCATGATGGCCATGGTCGATCCCAAGATGTGGACACCGTGGATCAACGCCATGACCGATCCGAAGATGATCGACGGCATGATGAAGATGGCCGACCCGAAGGTCTGGACACCGTGGATGAACGCCATGGTGGATCCGAAGATGATGGAAGCCATGTTCAAGATGGCCGACCCGGCGATCTGGACACCATGGATGAACGCCATGACCGATCCCAAGCTGATGAACAGCATGATGGGCATGGTCGACCCCAAGGTCTGGATGCCCTGGATGACCGCCATGACCGATCCCAAGCTGATCAACGGCATGATGCAGTTCATGTCGCCCGAGGTGATGAACCAGTGGGTCGGCGCCATGACCAGCCCGCAGATGATGGACGCCATGATGAAGATGATGAACCCGGCCATCATGGTGCAAATGATGAACGCCATGGCCGTGGCTATGTCCGGCATGCCCAAAGCCGCGGAAGACATGAACAAGTCCATGACCGGCGCCGCGGCCGGTACGGCGCAAGCCGGCGTCAAGGCAGCGACCAGCGGTGCCAAGGCTGGCGCCAAGGCGGGCACCGATGCCGCCAAGGCCGGTGCAGGCGCCGCTTCGGGCAAGAAGTAAGCGGGCCAGCGAGTCTGCCGTTCCCCGGCGCGGGAAGGGCCTATGCCCTTCCCGTTTGCTCCCATGAATTTCCGGAGGATGCTTTCCATGCTGCGGAACATCGCTAGAACAATTCCCGCGCTGCTGCTCGCGGCGGGACTGGCGTCGGCTCAGGCCGAAACCAAGGCTCCAGCCAAACTCGCGACCGAATCCAGGCCGGCGGCCACGATGCCGTTCAACATCCAGTTGCCGCCTACGCGCCCCAAGGAAGAGGCCGCGCCGAACACCATGCGCGAATCGATCAGCCCCGAGGCGCGCGCCAACTTCGTCACCAGCATGATGGCGATCAACCCGTTCTCCATGCAGGAAATGATCGCGATGATGGCGGTCAAGTATCCCGCCAAGGAGGGGCTGAAATTCGACGACGTCGTCGAGGCGATGAAGTCGAAAGCCAACGAAATCAACTTCAAGTTCGTCGGCCACAACCCGCTCTGGAAGGACATCGTCGCCATCACCGGCAAGACCGACACGCCGCGCGTCGAGTTCTTCTCGTTCTGCGACGCCGTGATTGCCCGGGATCTGCTCGATCTCAGCCTGGAATTCGCGGTCTTCCTGCCCTGCCGCGTCGCGGTGGTCGAAGACGCCCACAAGAAGATCTGGTTGCTGACCCTCGACTGGGATGTGCGCTGGCTCGACACCAGCAAGAATCCCAACCAGATTTCCGACAAGTTGCGCGAAGGCGCGATCAAGATCCGCGAAGCCATCGACAAGATCATGCGCGCGGGCGCCAGCGGCGAGTTCTGAGCAAAGACCGGCCGAAATCGGTTTGACACCTTTTCGGCCGGTTACCTATAATGCGCGGCTTCCCGAAAGGGAAGGGGGTGGTTAGCTCAGTCGGTAGAGCAGCTGGCTTTTAACCAGTTGGTCACAGGTTCAAATCCTGTACCACCCACCAAGAGCTCGATAAGGTCTCGGGGGTCGTTAGCTCAGTTGGTAGAGCAGCGGACTCTTAATCCGTAGGTCGAAGGTTCGAATCCTTCACGACCCACCACCCAGAGAACCGTTCTCACTCCCCGTGGCCGCGAACCTTGAGCGGCAAGAAGCCGACGATGGCGACCAGGATGGCGCCGGCGAGTACGAGGAAGGCGGCCGTATAGCTGCCGGTCCGATCGAACAGGTAGCCGGTCATCGGCATGGTCACCATGACCATGATGATGGTGACAGGTTGCATGCGTCCCATGATGCGACCGAATACCAGCGGACCATAGATTTTCGCCAGTATCGCCCCCCACGCCGGCAGGAAGGCGCCCGAGGCCAATCCGACTGAAACGGCCGCGAGGACCATCATCCAGTAACCGTGGAACTGCACAAGCAGCAACATCGGCAATCCGGCCATCATCAACGCGGCCAACAGCGCCCACTTCAGATTGATCCGGTCGGCAAACACGCTGAACAGCAGCTTGCCACTAACCCCTGCCACCGAGATTGCCGACACCAGGAAAGCCGCCTGCTTCGGAGCCACGCCGTGACCCACCGCAAATGGCACGAGATTCGCCAGCACGGCCGTGAAGGCGGCCATGAGCACTCCGACAGCCAGGGATATCCGCCAGAATGGTCCATCCTTCATCAGGTTCGGCAGCTCAGCGCTCGCCGCCGCACCGTTGGTACCCTGCCCCGGCAAAACCGTGGTTTCACCGTCAGGCCGGAGTCCGATATCCTCCGGGCGATTGCGCACGATCCAGAGCACCGGCGGCAAGAGCACCAAGAGGACGATGCCGGCCAGCCACAGACTGGCCTGACGCCAGCCATGGGCGTCGATCAGCAACTGGAACAGCAGGGGCACCGCCAATCCGCCGAGAGACGTACCGACCGCGGTAATGCCCAGCGCGCGCCCGCGATGCCGGGAGAACCAGCGCGTCACCAAAGTGTTTGCCCCCAAAGGCCCCAGCAGCGTGCTCGCGACCGACATCACGCCGCCGAACACCAGCACGAACTCCCAGACATTGCGCGACAGCGAAAGCAGCACCAGCGCTCCGGCGAGGCAGAGCCCGCCAACCGAGAACAGCATGCGCGCGGAGCGCTTGTCCATCAATGATCCGGCCGTGGGAGAAATCAGGACAGCCGCCAGCGCACCCGCTGTCATGCCCCACATCATCTCCATCCGGCTGGCGCCGAATTCGTTGCCCATGGGCAACACCAGCAGGCCATAGGAATAGCTGGCAATCCCGTTACTGAGCCCGAGCGCCAGCATCGCCACGGCAACAATGCGCCAACCGTAATACATGCGTCAAACCTCCAGGGAAAGAATATTGGTTCCGGTTGGCGCCGCGCGATCCCCGCGACGGATTAAACAAGAGTCAGCCGCGGCGGCACGCCGGACGCCGCAACCCAGGCCGCACACCGGCCACGCGGCCGGTCGGAGCTACAGATTACAGAAAGTCAATTCAAACGGAATATCGGTGTCAGACTGCTTCGGACGCAGGTCGGTGTCCGGCATGGTGAAACGGATGTTAAGGGCATACTTGTTGGCGCTGATCTCGGGAACCGCCGATTCCGCGCGCCGCAGGCGCAGTCGCACCAGTTGCGCGGTCCGTCCGGCAAGCATCAGCTGGTAGCTGCCGCGGACGGCGACCTGCGGCTCCGGCCGGCCGGAAGCCCTCAGCAGGCGCAGGACGATGCCGATGCCCTGGCGAATCGGCAACATCGGCGCCAGCCAGCCCTGGAGGTCGCGCTGCCTGAACGCGGAGTCGCGGTTCAGCCAATGATGATAGCTGGGCAGGTCGAATTCGCAGACGCCACCCGGAATGGCCGCGCGATTCCTGATGCTCATCAGCCACTCGTTGTCGCGCAGGTATTGGCCGATCTTGCCCTGCATGGCCAGCAGCGCCGCCGAGGCCTGTTCGATTTCATAAAGCGCGCCGTTCAGCGCCTCTTCGGAAATGTCGGGATTGTTTCTGAAAGAAAGCAGGATCTGCCGTTGCCGCTCGAGTTCCTGAACAAGATCGAACTTGAGGTCGGCGCGCCCGGCCACTTCAAGAATTTCGAACAGGGTTACCAGCGCCACGTGATGCTCGGCCGGGCCTTCGGCCGCAACAAAATGAGCCACTCTCTCGAAAACATCGTCGAGGCGCAGCAAAGTTCGAATGCGCTCGTTGAGAGGGTATTCGTAGGTGATCACGGGCCGCCCGCTGGCAAATTCCGCTAATTCTGACCGAATCGACGGCAAATCTCAACGTGCTGGCGCGTTTTCTCCGCCATTGGCCGCCTGACGGCAGTAGATGGCGTGCAGGGCATTCACTTGCGCCGTCAGGTTTTCGAGCGAGCCGCTGTTGTCGATCACGTCGTCGGCCGCCGCCAGGCGAGTTTCCCGGCTGGCCTGCGTGGCCATGATGCGCTCGATCTCGGCTCGCGCCAGGCCGCTACGCGCCATGACGCGCGCGATGCGCAGTTCGTCATCGCAATCGACCACGGTCACCCGCTGGACGCGCTGGCGATAGTTGCCCGATTCGACCAGCAGCGGTACTTCCATCACCACATAGGGCGCGCCGGCCGCCAACGCCTCGCGGCAACGCCGTTGTGTCTCGGCACCGATCATGGGGTGCAGAATGGCTTCCAGGCGCTTGCGCGCGCCAGGATCGCCGAATGCCAGCACGCGCATCGCCGCGCGGTCGAGGCGGCCGTCGGCCGCGACGACGCGACGGCCGAAGGCCGCCTCGATGGCGGGCATGGCCGCCCCGCCGGGGCCGGTCAGTTCGTGGGCGACAGCGTCGGCATCCACCACCACCGCGCCCAGCCGGGCGAAGGCGTCGGCGGCGGCGCTCTTGCCGCTGCCGATGCCGCCGGTCAGGCCGACGACGAAGCCCATCACGGACTTTCGCATTCGCCAGCATCCACCGTCAGCCCACTCAATGCCTGATCGATGGCTTCGGCCGGCCCGCGAATCTCGAGGATGGTCTTGTCCGTCTTGCGCGGCATGCTGTCGATCTTGGCCGACTTGATGCCTTTCTTGCTCAGACGCTGAAGCAAATCGTTCGCCGCGTCTTCCTTGTGGTACAGGCCCAACGAGACGGCACCGCGATTCGGCCCGTCGTCGCTCACCACGAAGAAGTCGCTGATGCCCGCCTGGCGCAATTCCGCAGCTGTCTTGTCCGTCGGCCTGGCGGCCGCGGCCGGAATGAAAACCCAGTAACTTCGCCCCTCCACCGGCATCGACTTCACTTCGCCAGCATCCGCCAGCTTCGCCGCCAGCCGCTCCGCATCGACCGCCACTAGCGGCCCCAGACGACGGCAAACCATCGCCGGCGAAACCGGCGGAGCCAACACGACCGGCTCGGGGCGCGCTTTGGGCGCCGCCTTCGGTTCGACGATGACGCTCAGCTTTTCCGGGTTCAACTGGCTGCGCAGCCGCTCAGGCTCCCGTCCTTCGTCGGCGCCACCCAGATAGCCCGCGGCCCAGACGAAAAAGACCAGGTTGAGGAATGCCAGCAGCAGGAACGCCAGGCGAGCCACGGCCCAGGATGCCGGTCAACCCACCTTCGGCAAGTGCTGGAGCGAAATTTCCACCGCCTCGCGTGGATAGTCGTAGTCGTCGAGCGCGCCCGAGAAATAGCGGTCGTAGGAGGCCATGTCGAAATGTCCGTGGCCGGTGAGATTGAACAGCAAGGTCTTCTTCTCGCCGGTCTGTTTGCAGCGCATCGCCTCGTCGATGCAGGCGCGGATGCCGTGGCAGGATTCGGGCGCCGGAATGATGCCCTCGGCGCGGGCGAACTGCACGCCGGCCTCGAACGTGGCCAGTTGCGGCACGGCCACCGCCTCGATCAATTTCTCGTGGTAGAGCTGCGACACCAGCGGCGAATCGCCGTGGTAACGCAAGCCGCCGGCGTGGATGCCGGGCGGCATGAAGTCGTGGCCCAGGGTGTACATCTTCATCAGCGGCGTGTAGCCGGTGGCGTCGCCGAAGTCGTAGGCATAGACGCCGCGGGTCAAGGTCGGACACGACGTCGGCTCGACGGCCACCAGGCGCAGGTTCTTCGCCTTCGGATCGCCGGCCGCCTTGTCGGCCAGGAACGGGAAGACGATACCGCCAAAGTTGGAACCGCCGCCGCAGGGCGCGAAGATCATGTCGGGGTATTCACCGATCTTCGCCAGCTGCTTCTTCGCTTCCAGGCCGATGACGGTCTGGTGCAGCAGCACGTGGTTGAGCACGGAGCCGAGCGCATAGTTGGTGTCGGCACGGCCCGCGGCCTCCTCGACCGCCTCGGAAATCGCGATGCCCAGCGAGCCCTGGTTGTTCGGATCGCGGGCCAGGATGTCGCGGCCGGCCTGCGTCATGTCGCTGGGGCTGGCGAACACCTCGGCGCCCCATGCCTGCATCATCGAGCGCCGGAACGGCTTCTGGTCGTAGCTGACCTTGACCATGAAGACGCGCACGGCGACGCCGAACATCTGGCCGGCGAAAGCCAGCGAACTGCCCCACTGGCCGGCGCCGGTTTCGGTGGCCAGGCGGCTGATGCCGGCCTGCTTGTTGAAGTAGGCCTGCGGCACGGCGGTGTTCGGCTTGTGCGAGCCGGCCGGCGAAAACGCCTCGTTCTTGTAGTAGATCTTCGCCGGGGTGCCGAGCATCTGCTCGAGCCGGTGCGCGCGGTAGAGCGGCGACGGCCGCCACAGCCGATAGGCCTCGCGCACCGCATCGGGAATGGCGATCCAGCGCTCCGCCGACATCTCCTGCTCGAGCAGGTTGCCGGGGAAGATCGCCAGCATTTTCTCGGGCGGCACCGGCTGGCCGTCCGGTCCCAACGACGGCGCGGGCGGATTGGGCATGTCGGCAACGACGTTGTACCAATGGGTGGGAATCTCGTGCTCTTCGAGCAGGATCTTGGTTGGTTCGGACATCTTCTTGCTTTCCCTGGAAACGATAAATCGATAAAGCCGCCTAAATTACCGGTTTCCGGCGGACGGTCAAGTGATTCAGGTCAACGCACCCGGACGGCGTATTCCAGCACGGCCTTGCCGCCGGCCGGCACCCGCAATGGCCAGACGGCGGCATGCGCCTCGCCCTTTTCGTGCAGTTGGCTGGCGCTGACGATTTCCCAGTCGCCCGGCATCGGTTCGACGATCTTCACCGTCACCGGCTGTTCCTTGGCGTTGTTCAGTTCGAGGCGCCAGGCGGTTTCGTAAACCGGGTTCGGCCGGCCGGCCAGCAGTTTGTAGCCAGTCTGCTTGCGCGTTGCCGTGACGTCGAAGGCGTTGCCCATTTTCAACCGGACCCTGTCGTTCTTCGGCGTGTGGTCGATGGCATCCTCGCCGATGAAGATGGCGTTGCCCTTCGAATCCTTCTTGTACACGCGCACCACGCCCTTGGGCAACGGCTTGCCGAGATCGCCGCCGGCATTGTCGAACTCCAGGAACACGGCGATCTTCTGCTTGCGGCCGAGGTCCGAAGCCTGGCTCTGGTAGTACCAGGCTTCGCCGGCCAGCAGATACTCCTTCCTCACCGCCACGCCGGCGGCGGCCAGCAGCGCCACCTGCTTGGTCTGGTTGTCGCGGATCGAGGTCGGCTGGCCAAGCGAATAGAGGTGATAGTCGAACACCTCCTCGCGCGCCATTTCCCGCGACGCCGGCGCCGCCATCGCCACCATGGCGCCCTTGGGAGCGAAGTCCTGGCGCACGCGATTGACATCGCCCGCCACCAGTTGCAGTTTGGCGTTCTCGTAGCCGGTGCCGCTCCGGTTGGTCAGCGTCACCCAGCCGGCCAGATCGAGCTTCGTTTCATCGCCAGAGAGTTCCGCGACGTAGTCCGCCTGCCACGACAAGCCGCCGGAAAGGTAGGACAGCTCGGCCGCCTGCTTACCGGCGGCCGGACTGTCCAGCTTCACGATCAGCGTCGGCCGGTCGCGCAGATTGGCGGGAACATCGTCGAAAGTCAGCCGTCCCGGCACGCCGGTTTCGATGCGGTCGGCGAACTTCAGCACCGTGCCGCCGTTGGTGGCCAGCACCCGCGCGCTCTCGCGCGTTTCGGTGCCGGTGGCCGGGTTGGTGCGGATCACGCCCACGGTCTGGCCGACGTACTTGTCGAGCAGCTTCTGCGGCGTCAAGAGGTCGAAGTCGAAGTTCTGCTCGATCAGCCGCAGCGGCGGCCCCGACACCGCGCGCAAGCTGGCCGTTTCCGGGCGCATCTTCGCCGAGACGTCGCGCAGCGCGATGTCGTTGATGCCGCGATCGAGTTCGAGCCGCCGCGTCTCCTTGATCAGCGCCAGCGAATCGTTGTAGATGGCCACGGCCACCTCGTCGCGATCCTCGGCGCGATTGATCCGCTCGCCCGCCTGCGCCACCATTGCCACGGAAGTCAGCCATGGCAACACGCCGAATACCGATGCCCAAGCCATTGCACGCATAATGTCGTCCGCCTTTCCCAGAGGTTGAACCAAGCCCATGCCGACCGGACCCCGCCAGATCGTAACGCCCTACCGCCCGATCCCGCTGACCGTGCCCGAGGGCATGAAGCCGAACGAGTTCTTCAACAGCGCCGAGAACCTCGCCGACCTGGCGCACAACAACGGTCTCCTGCGCAATCCGGAAGGCCTGCTGCTCTATCGCAAGGCGCTCGGCCACAGCAACGTCTTCGACACCTCGATCATCTACGACACGTCGCGCAGCATCCTCGATCCGCTTGGCCGGCCGGTGCGCCGCACGCAAGTACCCGACGCGGTCAAACACGCCTGGAACCGCATGAACGGCATCATCGTCGAATTCATGCTGGAACGCTATCCAGACCCGGATGCGCACCTCGCGCTGGCCGGCGAGGCCAGCCTCGACGCCACCTGGCCGCTGACATCGCCCGGCGTACCGAGCATCCGCATGCTGCACAACCACTTCATGGTCTTCGACAAGGCGCAACTGGCGTCGGCGCCGCTGGCCGACCCCGACAACCCCAACCTCACCGACGGCGGCCAGCACTCGCTGTTCCAGGCGCACATGCGCAAGGCCTATCGCGCCTTCTTCGATCGCCTCGACCTGGCAATCCTGCGCCCCTGCGGCGACGAATCGCGCCGGCTGGCGCTCACCGGCTTTCCCCAGGGCCTGCCGAGCTGGGAAGTGGCGGGCGGCGCCGCCGCGCTGCGCGATGTGCGCTTCTGGAGGGAGTACGACGTCATCCTCGAGGGCTTCCTCGATTTCTATCGCAGCTTCTTTGGCCAGGTATCGACGCGCAACGCGCCCATGCTGCCCGACCTGCACTTTCCGCAACTCGTGGCGGAGGAACTGCTGTTCGACCGGGATTTCCTCGCGACGGCGAAGATGGTGCGCGACCGCTGCATCGGCGACGCCAGGTACGCCAACGCCATCCGCTGGCAGCCGGCGTTCAAGCAGATCATCTACCGCGACGACCAGGGCGACTTGATCGTCACCATCAGCCAGAACTCGATCGGCAACGCCATCACCGAACTGCTGGGCGTCGTGGTCAAGCGCGAGCCGGATGCCGACGCCTACGCCAGGGCCGAACCGGCGCTGATCGAACAATTGCTGGAAGTGCGGCGGCGCCTCGTCGCGGCCGACTGTGGCACCGGCATCGCCACCGCGCACTGGGCGGCCGGCTGAGCGAAGCGCGGCGGCGCCTTGGGTAGTCTTGTCCCCACCGCCACTGGCGGAATTAAAACCTCGAACGACATGTCATGCCGCGCGCTCAAGTGGAACTTCCCAGCCCGGGAACACGAGCACGGCGGGATGGCAATTAAGGGCGCGGGCTAGAACCTTGGCGCGCTCGACACCTAAATTCACGCGACCGTTCTCAATGGCGGAAATGGTGGCTTGAGGGATGCCCGTGAGTTCGGACAGTTGGCTTTGGCTCAACTCCTGGAGTTCGCGCAGGATGCGGACGGACTCACCCACCGAGACCTCGACTCTCTTTTTCGCGGGACGAAACTCTTTCATTTCATGGCCTCCTGTGATCGTGGGCGCGCTACAAATCGGCGAACGAGGGCGCATATGCGCAAAGAATACCCGAGACCGGCCGAATCCGCTCGGCGCATCACCACGGCTGACTTTCGGGAAAGGCCAGCGCGCAGCAGGCGGGCTTGCTAGGCCGCCCGCAGGCCGAGGCGTTCGATCGCGACGGCCGCGTCGTCGGATTCGAGCAGCGCCTGCTGGACGCGCGCGGGGCTCAGCGACCTGTCGGCATAGCCTTGCAGCGCGGCGTCGATGACCGCCGCCGAATCGGGATAGAAACGCAGGAACATGGTGCGCAGCATGGCCGTGCCGGCATTGCCCAGTTCCACCACGACGTCCACGCGCCCGGGCCGGATCAGCGCCTTGTCGAGGCGGTCGAGATGATTGGTGGTGAGGAAGACGATGCGCCCTTCCTGCGCCGAAACGCCATCCAGCGCGTTGAGCAGGCCGCTGAAGCTCACCTCGATGCGCGTGTCCTGCTTGTCGCGGGCGACGAAGAAGGCGTCGATGTCCTCGATCAGGATCAGCGAGCGCGGCGGCGTCTTCTGCAGCAAATCGGCAATGGTCTGGTCGTTGAGCTTGGAATTGGTGAGCGACAGCGCGCACAGTTTCAGCCGCAGCTCGCCGGCCAGCGCGTAGGCGAAGCTGGTCTTGCCGGTGCCGGGCGGGCCGTGCAGCAGATAGCCGCGCCGCCACGGGATGCCGAGGTCGGCGTACCACTGCCGGCGGCCGAAGAACTCCTGGACATCGGCCAGCAGCGTCGCGCTGGTGTCGCCGTCGAGCACCACCGACGAGATGTGCCGGCGTGGCCGCGCGCCGGCGAGGTTCCATGACTCGCCCCAGCGGTCGATGGTGTAGAGCATGGTGTGGTCGGCCAGGCGCGCGTAGGCGCGGCGGATCACGTCCTCCAGCATGTCTTCCAGCAGGCGCCGCGAGGCGAACAGCGCGCTCACTTTCACGGTCTCGATGACCTGGAGGTTCATGGCGATGTCGCGCCGGATCCACATGGGCCGGCCGCCGTACCAGAACAGGTGAAAACCCGGCGCCGGGCTGTAGAGCAGGCGCGGCAGATCGGAGGCCTCCTCCGCGCCGGCTTCCTTGTTGTCCTGGATCACGGTGAACAGCCGGCTGCCGCGACCGTAGGGCAGCTCGTTGAGCCAGGCGATGTAGGCGTTGAAGAGATCGTTGCGCGAATCGATGACGGCCGTGCAGATGAACACCCGCTTGGCGTATTCCCAGAGCTTCGCCGGCAGGTTGCGCAGCGCGGCGAGCACGACGCCGACGATGGCCAGCACCAGGCCGCCGGAGACGATCTGGTTCTGCAACTGCTCGCGGACGGCGATCACCAGGGACTCAAGCATCGCCACTGGCTTCCGCGAGGGCGGCCAGCCCTTCCAGCACGAGGTTGTCCACCCTCCGGCACGGGAAAGTCAGCGATGGCGACACGCCGGCAAGCGCATCGGCGGCGCCCCCCGAGAGCAGGCAGAACGGATCGGCGGCGGTATCGAGTTGCCGGAACATGCGCTCGATGGCGCCCACCGTGGCTTGCAGGGCGCCGCTGGCGATGGCATCGAAAGTGTTCCTCGGCAGCGCGGCGAAGTCGCCGGCCGCCGTCGGCAGGTTGGCCGTGCCGCCGGCCAGCGCCTCGCGCATCAGCGCCAGGCCCGGCAGGATCAGCCCGCCGCGAAATCGGCCATCGGCGGTCAACACGTCGATGGTGGTGGCCGTGCCGCTCATGACGACCACGCAATCGCCGCGATGCAGGGCGCGGGCGCCAATCAGCGCCGCCCAGCGATCGGCGCCGAGCTGCGCGGGATGATCGTAGCCGTTCGTCACGCCGCCCTGCGCCGCACATGGCAGCAG
Source organism: Rhodocyclaceae bacterium (assembly GCA_016704145.1). Lineage (GTDB taxonomy): Bacteria > Pseudomonadota > Gammaproteobacteria > Burkholderiales > Rhodocyclaceae > Fen-999. Next base: position 567,695 of record JADJAS010000007.1, read on the forward strand.
CCATTCGACCGGCAGGCCACGGCCGGCCGCGAAAGTCCCGATCGACTGCCGTGAAGGGTCGCCGGCGACGTTGCAGGCAAGGATGCGCGCCGGTCGCGCCTCGACGGCATCGAGATGCATGCCCCGCGCCAGCCAAACGCCGCCATCGCGCACGCCCCATTTGAGCCGGCTGTTGCCGGCGTCGATGCACAGCACGCTCATGCCGGCTTCACTGGTCTGAGCGAGACATCGCCGGAGAGGATGCGCTGCACGCAGACCGCCGTTTCCAGGAGCAGCGCGCCGTCGACATCGACGCCGATGCAGATGCCTTCGACCGGCACCGCGAATTCGGCGATGACGCGCACCGGCGCGCCGGCATAAGCGTTGAGCGCCTGCCAGCGATCGCGCAGGGCCGCGAAGCCGCCCGGGCCGAATTGTTCGAGCACGCCGTGCAGCGAGGCCAGCAGCGCGGCGAGCAGCACGTTGCGGTCGATGACGCGATCGATCGCCGTCGCGCCGCGGCTGACTTCGGGCGGCAGCCCGGCCGGCAGGCGCAGGTTCAGGCCGATGCCGACCACCGCCGCCGAACCCGCCAGTTCGATGAGAATGCCGCCGAGTTTCTTGCCGTGGCGCAGGATGTCGTTCGGCCACTTGAGCGCGACGCCATCGACACCCTGACCGCGCAGCGCCTCGGCGACGGCGACGCCGACCGCGAGCGAAAGGCCGCTCGGCGACGCACCCGCCGGCAGGCGCCAGAGCAGCGAGAAGGTCAGGCTGGCGCCGGCGTCGGAAATCCAGGTACGCCCCATGCGGCCGCGACCGGCGGTCTGGCGCTCGGCGACCAGCACCGTGCCCGAGGCGGCGTCGGCCCGCGCCTGCAATCGTGCGTTGGTGGAATCGCACTCGGCGAGAACCTCGACGTCGAAATGCGCCGCCAGCGGACCGAGCGCGGCGGCGATGGACGACGGAACAAGCGGGGAATCGGGCATGGCCCGATTATCCCTGATCGCCACCGCCTTTCCCATCGTCCAGGCCGAGTTCCTGGATCTTGCGCGTGATGGTGTTGCGGCCGATGCCGAGCAGTTGCGCGGCTTCGATGCGGCGGCCGCCCGTGCTGGCCAGCGCCCGGCGGATCAGCATGCCCTCGAAGGCCCGCGACAGCCGGTCGAACACTTCGCCCGGCTGGGTCAGGATCATCCGGTCGGCCTCGACCGCCAGCGCGTTGAGCCAGTTGTCGGGCAACGTGGCGGCGGGATGTTCGCGCAATTCCGGCGGCAGATCGGCGACCTCGACGGTCTGGCCCGGCGCCATCACCGTCAGCCAGTGGCAGAGATTCTCCAGCTGGCGGACGTTGCCCGGAAACGCCATACCCTGCAGGAACTGGACCGTCGCGTCCGACAGGCGCTTGGCATCGACGCCCAGTTCGGCGGCGCTGTGGGCAAGAAAATGCTTCGCCAGCAGCGGCACGTCCTCGCGGCGTTCGCGCAGGGACGGCAGGCGCAGGCGGATGACGTTGAGCCGATGGAACAGATCCTCGCGGAACAAGCCTTCCTTGACGCGCTCGTCGAGATTCTGGTGCGTCGCGGCGATGACGCGGACGTTGGCCTTGACCGGCAGCTGCCCGCCGACACGGTAGAAGTGGCCGTCCGACAGCACGCGCAGCAAACGCGTCTGCAACTCGGCCGGCATGTCGCCGATTTCGTCGAGGAACAGGGTGCCGCCTTCCGCCTGCTCGAAGCGGCCGCGCCGCTGGCCGGCCGCGCCGGTGAAGGCGCCCTTCTCGTGGCCGAACAACTCGGACTCGAGGAGGTCGCGCGGAATCGCCGCCGTGTTGATGGCGATGAAAGGCGCGTCCCGGCGCGGACTGTGCCGATGCAGCGCCCGCGCCACCAGTTCTTTGCCGGTGCCGGACTCGCCGTTGATCAACACGGTGGCGTGCGATTGCGCCAGGCGGCCGATGGCGCGAAAGACTTCCTGCATCGACGCGGCATGGCCGAGGATCTCGGGCGCCAGCGCCGGCGTGTCGCCATCGCTGACTTTCGGCGCGGCCTGCTCGATGGCGCGGCGCACCAGCGCCACCGCCTGGTCGACGTCGAAGGGCTTGGGCAGGTATTCGAACGCGCCGCCCTGGAAAGCGGCGACCGCGGAATCGAGGTCCGAATACGCCGTCATGATGATGACCGGCAGTTCGGGATAATTCGTCTTCACCAGCTTGAGCAGATCGAGGCCCGACGTTCCGGGCATGCGGATGTCCGACACCAGCGCGCGCGGTGCGTCGCCGCTGTCCAGCGCGGCCAGCGCCTCGTCGGCGGAGCCGAAGCTCCGGCAGGCGATGTTCTCTCTCGTCAGCGCCTTTTCCAGCACCCAGCGAATCGAGCGGTCGTCGTCGATGATCCAGACGGTTTTCATGTCCTTGTCTCTTGCTCCTTGCCCGCCGCCAGCGGCAGCCGAATGGCGAAGCAGGTGCGTCCCGGCCGCGATTCGACTTCGATGCTGCCAGAGTGCTGATGCACGAAACTCTGCGCCAGCGTCAGCCCCAGCCCGCTGCCGCCCGCGCGGCCCGACACCAGCGGATAAAAAATCTTTTCGCGAATGGCATCGGGAATACCGGGGCCGTTGTCGATCACTTGCAATTCGAGTGCCAGGCGATACCGCTTCTTCGCCAAGGTGACCTGGCGCAGCGCGCGCGTGCGCAGGACGATCTCGCCCTGGCCGGCCATCGCCTGGGCGGCGTTGCGGACAACGTTGAGGATCGCCTGGATCAGCTGCTCGCGGTCGCCGGTGACGTCCGGCAAGGAGGTGTCGTAGTCGCGGCGCACGCGCACGCCGGCGTATTCGGCGTGGATCAGCCGACGCACCCGTTCGAGCAGTTCGTGCACGTTCACCTGCGCGGGCTGCATGGCCCGATGCGACGACAGCAGCCGCTGCATGAGATCCTGCAGACGGTCGGCTTCCTTGATGATGACCTGCGTGTACTCCTTGAGCGCCGGCGCGTTCTTCAGGCTCGCCAGTTCGCGCTCCAGCAGCTGCGCCGAGCCGCGGATGCCGCCGAGCGGGTTCTTGATCTCGTGGGCCAGGTTGCGGATCAGCTCGCGATTGGCCTGTTGCTGCACGGCCTCGCGCTCCTCGCGGATCGCTTTCAACTGCTGATCGATGGGACGAAACTCGAGCAGCAGGCGCGTGCCGGCAACATCGATCGGCGTGACCGTGCAGTCGAGATGGAGCGGTTCCGTCGGCTCCGCGCCCCGACCTTGGGGCGTGACGGCGATGTTGTGTCCCGTGTAGCTCCAGTTGTTGCGCAGGGCGTTGTCCAGCGCCGTGTCGAGCGCGGCGGGCGTGCCGGCCAACTGGGCCAGCGGACGGCCGAGCCAGGCGCGCTGACTGACCGCGAACAGGTTTTCGGCGGCCGGATTGAGATAGCGGATCAGCAGCCGCCCGTCGAGCAGCAGGACCGACGACGACAGCAGATCGAGGCCGGCAAAGCCGGTGGGCATGGTCGCGGAATCAACGGCGCTCATCCCGTCGAATTGAGCAAGAAGCGAGCCATGGCGCGACCTGATTAGCCACAATGTTCAGCCGCGCGCAAGAATCGCTCGGGACGAGCCGTGGTAGCCACGGCAGCAACCAAGAGGCGCTTCAGGATAGACGACAGATCGAACCGGCGATTGAACCGATACTGGACTTCAGCAAGATACCGATGCGCATACTTAGCGAAATCGAAGGCATGGTAGGTACCCGAGTAGGCGGTCTTGAGATTGCCGAGGAAGGTATTCACTGCGCGGAATTGCTCCAGCTTGACGCAGGCGGGGCCGCCACCAGTAACAATGCGCTCCTGGGTGGCGCCGGCCGCGGTGACGGCGCGGAAGCACCACAGACCATCCGACACCACGTGGACCGATGCGGACAGTGCCGTCTTCGCCCAGTCGGTGATCGCCTCCTTGGTGAATTCCAGCTTCTTCAGGCAGACCTTCAGTGGGTTGCCGGTCTCGGTGGTCTGCACGGCGGTAATGAACGATACCTTGTTCTCCGAACCGCGCCCGCTCTTTCCGCCAGGCAGTTCGCCGCCCAGGTAGGCATCGTCGATCTCGACCCGGCCATCCAGTTGGCGATCCGCCTCCCGCTCGCTCATCACCTGCATCAACTTGTGCTTGAGCAGCCAGGCGGTCTTGTACCGCACACCGAGGTGGCGCTTGAGTTCCAGCGCCGAGACATTGTTCTTGGCCTGGGTCAGCAGATGCATCGCCAGGAACCAGGTCGTCAGCGGCAACTTCGTGGACTCGAACACCGTCCCGCACATTACCGTCGTCTGCTCCCGGCACGACGCACATTGCCAGTACCGCAGTCCCTTGCGCTCGAACGTGTAATGGCGCCTGTCTTTGCATTCGGGGCAAACGAACCCATTCGGCCAGCGCAGCGCAACAACCGCAGCGTGGCATTTCTCCTCCGTCCCGTAGCGCTCCATGAATTGCGCCATCGACAATCCCTTCTGAAACTGCACCCGGTTGATCCCCATCGCGCATCCCCTTCGGACAAGACGCGCCCATTTTTCACCCCGGCAGGCTCGCCAAATGAGCCTTCTGAATATTGTGGCTAATCAGGTGGCGCGATCACTTCAGGTTGCCCAATTCCTTTTGCAGCGCCTCGATGTTGCGCTCATGCAACTGGACACTGTCCTGCAGGGGCTTGAGGCGATCGAGATACTTCTGGTAGTTGCGTTCGCCGCCTTCGCGGACGGCTTCCTGCTCGGCCAGCGTGCGCTTTGCCCCGTCGAGGCTCCGGCGTTCCGAGGCTAGCTCTTCCTCGAGGATGCGGCGGCGGTCGGAGTCACGCCCCTTCTGGGTTTCCGAACTGACCTTGGGAAAGCTTTCCGGCGTCGGCGTGTTGGCGCGGGGCTTGGTGGGCGGTGGCGCGAAGGTCGAGACGGGCTTGTCCTGGGACAGGATGACGCAGTTCTTGGCGTCGCCCTTCTGGTTGGTGTAGGTCGTGTGGCCGGCGGGATCGGTGCATTTGTACAGGGTGTCGGCCTGAGCCGCGCCCGCGAACAGCATCAGCAGCAGGGAAATTCGGCGAGGGATCATGGCGGCGGATGGGCTAGGGGGACCGGTTCAGTGTATGCGAAAAAAGAAAGGACGGGCAACGCCCGTCCTTTCTTAACGCAGGAACGCTCTTTTGGTTTAGAGCGAATAGTACATGTCGTACTCGACCGGGTGCGTCGTCATGCGGAAGCGCTGTACTTCTTCCATCTTCAGTTCGATGAAGGCATCGATAAACTCGTTGGAGAAGACACCGCCGCGGGTCAGGAACTCGCGGTCCTTGTCGAGGTAGTCGAGCGCCTGATCCAGCGACGAGCAGACGGTCGGGATCTTGGCATCCTCTTCCGGCGGCAGGTCGTAGAGGTTCTTGTCGGCCGGCTCGCCCGGGTGGATCTTGTTCTGCACGCCGTCGAGGCCGGCCATCATCAGGGCCGCGAAACACAGGTAGGGGTTGGCCGTCGGATCCGGGAAGCGGGTCTCGATGCGGCGCGCCTTGTCGCTATGCACGAAGGGGATGCGGATCGAGGCCGAGCGGTTGCGGGCCGAGTAGGCCAGCTTGACCGGGGCTTCGAAACCGGGCACCAGGCGCTTGTAGCTGTTGGTGCCGGGGTTGGTGATGGCGTTCAGCGCCCGGGCGTGCTTGATGATGCCGCCAATGTAGTAGAGCGCGAATTCGGAGAGGCCCGCGTAGCCGTTGCCGGCGAACAGGTTCTTGCCGTCCTTCCAGATCGACTGGTGCACGTGCATGCCGGAACCGTTGTCGCCGACGATGGGCTTGGGCATGAAGGTCGCGGTCTTGCCGTAGCTGTGGGCGACGTTATGGACGATGTACTTGAGCACCTGGGTCTGGTCGGCGCGACGCACCAGCGTGTTGAAAACAGTGCCGATTTCGCACTGGCCGGCGTTGGCGACTTCGTGGTGATGCACTTCGACGGGCACGCCGCAGGATTCGAGCGCCAGACACATGGCGGCACGGACGTCATTCAGGCTGTCGACCGGCGGCACCGGGAAGTAGCCGCCCTTGACGGTGGGACGGTGGCCGGTGTTGCCGCCCTCGAACTTCTCGGCGGTCGCCCAGGCGGCCTCTTCCGAGAACACCTTGCAGTACGAACCCGACATATCGACTTTCCACTCGACGCTGTCGAAGATGAAAAACTCGGGCTCGGGGCCGAAGTAGGCGGTATCGCCAATGCCCGAGGACTTCAGGTAGGCCTCGGCGCGCTTGGCGATCGAGCGCGGATCGCGGTCGTAGCCCTTGCCGTCGGCCGGTTCGACCACGTCGCAGGACAGGATCAGCGTCGTCTCGTCCATGAACGGGTCGATGTAGGCGGTCGAGGGATCGGGCATCAGTTGCATGTCGGAGGCCTGAATACCCTTCCAGCCGGAGATCGAGGAACCGTCGAAGGCGTGGCCGTCCTCGAACTTCTCGAGGCCGAACGCCGAAACCGGCACGCTGACGTGCTGCTCCTTGCCGCGAATGTCGGTAAAGCGGAAGTCGACGAACTTGACTTCCTTTTCCTGAACCATCTTGATTACGTCTTGGGGCGTCATGCCGGGATCTCCTGAATCGGATTGAATGAACAAAGTGTCGGACTCTGATGAAGAATAGCAGCTAACATGCCAGCGCGACTCCTGACGTAGACCCCTGTAGCGAAACGCTTTTTCGGGGCGGGAACGAATGAATCACGCGCCATTTTGGTGCGACTCGGCACGCATGTCGCACTAAGCTGGTGCAATAACCAAACTCAGGACGATATCGCGGAAATAAGGATCGCCGGGTAATCGCTCCGTCAAGCGCTGTCTGATCCTGGCAACTTTCACGGAATCCAGGATGGCGTCCGGGGAAAGAAACACTTCGGCTTCGACACGCTGACCGAGGTAGTGCAGGTGTACTTTGTCGAATTCGAAGCTGATTTCATCACCCAAAATGGTGCGCAGGTGCCGGACCAGTTGCTCACGCTCTGGCAGCACCGTCGCTGGCTCACCGGCGACGGGCAAATGGAAGTCGTCTTCCGGATCGACATGCACCAGGAGATCGATGACGTCCTCGTGGGCGGCCAGCACCCGCCGGCGGACATCCTCGCCGATCCAGTGGCCTTCCGAGACGCTGACATGGGCATCGACCTGAATGTGGGCATCGATCAGTATCTTTTGCGCCATCCGGCGGGTCCGCAGCTCGTGCAGGCCGACCACGCCCGGCGTGGCGCGTATGGTGTCGCGGATGCGTTCGACCTCGTCGGCATCCACGCCGGTGTCGATCAGTTCCCGCATGGCTGCCCAGGCGAACTCGCCGCCGGTCTTGACGATCATGCCGCCGACGACGATCGCCGCCACGGCGTCGGCGAACGCGAAGCCCAACAAGGCGCCGCCGACCCCCGCCGCCACCACCAGCGAGGACAGCGCGTCGGCGCGGGCATGCCAGGCGTTGGCGATCAACATCGGCGAGCGCAAGCGTTCGCCGACCGCCAGCATGTACCGGAACAGGCCTTCCTTGGCCAGCAGCGTGAACACGGCCGCCCAGACCGCGGCGACACCGATCTTGGGCGCGCTGTCCATGTGCTGGAGCCGCTCGACCGCCGAAATCAGGATGCCGGCACCCGTCGCCATCAGCAGCACGCCGAGCACGAGCGAGGCCGCGGTCTCGTAGCGCGCGTGGCCATAAGGATGCTCGGCGTCGGCGGCCTCGGCCCCTTTGCGATTGGCATAGAGCACGAAGAAGTCCGCGAACACGTCGGACAACGTGTGCATGGCGTCGGCGACCAGGGCCTGCGAATGCGACCATATGCCGACGACGACCTGCATGGCCGTCAGGACGACATTCACGGCGATGCTGACCCAGGTCACCTTGCGGCCTTCCCGGTAGCGCCCATGATCGCCTGCACCCGATGCGGCGAACGGCAAGTCTTCGGGAAGTTCTTCGCGGCTCATGGTCGGGAATTGTACCGGCGGCGGCCTGATAAAATTCCCGCGTCAAAGTCAGGCTTCGTGGATCGCCATCGCCATGCAGATCGCCGCCATCAGTTTCGACAAGTTCAACGCGCTCGCCGACCAGGAGGCGCAGGAACGCATTCGCGCCGCCCGCGCCAGGCTGGGCAAGCGCGCGGTGATCCTCTGCCACCATTACCAGCGCGCCGACGTGTTCCGCCATGCCGACCTGACCGGCGACTCGCTGAAGCTTTCGCGTCTGGCGTCGCAATCGGATGCCGAGTTCATCGTTTTCTGCGGCGTCCACTTCATGGCCGAGGTCGCCGACATCCTGTCGCGGCCCGAACAGGTCTCGGTCCTGCCCGATCTGGCGGCCGGCTGTTCGATGGCCGACATGGCCAGCCTGGCCAAGGTCGAGCGCGCCTGGCGCGAACTCTCGACGGTGCTGGCTCCCGACGAGCAGATCACGCCGGTCACCTACATCAACTCCGCCGCGGACCTGAAGGCGTTCTGCGGCGAGCACGGCGGTATCGTCTGCACATCGAGCAACGCGCCGAAGATCCTCGAATGGGCGTTCGCGCGCCGCGCCAAGGTACTGTTCTTCCCCGACCAGCACCTGGGCCGCTGGAGCGGCTACCGGATGGGCATCCCGATGGACGAGATGGCGATCTGGAATCCCGATCTCGAGCTCGGCGGCCTGACGCCGGAGCAGATCGCCAAGGCAAGAATCATCCTCTGGCACGGCTACTGCTCCGTGCACCAGATGTTCCAGTTGGCGCAGATCGAGCGCTTCCGCGCCCAGTACCCCGACGGCCGGGTCATCTCCCATCCGGAATGCGCCTTCGAGGTCTGCCAAGCCTCGGATGCCGTCGGCTCGACCGAGAAGATCATCACCACCGTGAAAGAATCGGCGGCGGGAACACGCTGGCTGGTCGGCACCGAACTGAACCTCGTGGATCGACTGGCCGACGAGGTGAAGCACGAAGGCAAGATCGTCCAGTTCATGGGCGGCGTCATCTGCATGTGCTCGACCATGCAGCGCATCGATCCCCAGCATCTCGCCTGGACGCTGGAGAACCTCGCCGAGGGCAACATCGTCAATCGTATCGTGGTTCCGCCGCACGAAGCGGCACCGGCCAGGGTGGCACTGGAAAGGATGCTGGCCGCATCCTGACGCCGGTGATGGAACCGACCCTGCACATCGCCACCCACAACATCCACAAGGGCTTTTCGCAGTTCAACCGCCGCATGGTGGTGCACGACCTGCGCGAGCGGCTCCGGGAACTCGATCCCGACATCGTCTTCCTTCAGGAAGTGCAGGGGCTGCACGCCGGCCACGCCGAGCGCCACGAGGAATGGCCGGAGGCGCCGCAGCACGAGTTCCTGGCGGCCGACGTCTGGCAAAGCGCAGCGTACGGGCGCAACGTCATCTACGACCACGGCCACCACGGCAACGCCATCCTCTCCCGTTTCCCGATCATCGCCGAGCACAACCAGGACGTGACCCACCTGCGCTTCGAGCGCCGCGGCCTGCTCCATTGCATCGTCGAAGCACCAAATCTTGGCCGTCCGCTGCATTGCGTCTGCGTGCATTTGTCGCTGTTCGGCCGGTCGCGCCGGCGACAAATGGACGCGCTGGCCAAACGCCTGGAAGCACTGGTGCCGGACGACGCGCCGCTGATCATCGCCGGCGATTTCAACGACTGGCGCAATCGCGCGCACGACCTGCTGGCCGACCGGCTCGGCCTCGTCGAAGTCTTCGCCGGGGTAATCGGCCGGCCCAGCCGCAGTTTCCCGAGCACGCTGCCCATGCTGCGCCTCGATCGCATCTATACGCGTGGCTTCAACATCGAGCGCGCCGAGGTGCACATGGGCGAACCCTGGGCGCGAATCTCCGACCATGCGGCGCTGTCGGCCCACCTGCTGCCGCAGATGCCGGCGGGTCGATGAAAGCGACTTTCCTTGTCGGCAATCGCATCGAACTGCTGAGGAACGGCGGCGAGTACTTCCCCGCCCTGCTGACCGCCATCGACGGCGCCCGGCACGAAGTCCACCTGGAAAGCTATATCTTCGCCGACGATGAAGTCGGCCGCGCCGTCGCGGCGGCGCTTGCCGCCGCCGCCCGGCGCGGCGTGGCGACGCGCGTGATGGTCGACGGATTCGGCGCCCCTGATTTCATGACACGACTGGGCCCGGGCCTGATCGCCCAGGGAGTGGACGTGATGGTCTATCGGCCGGAAGTCGCGCGCCTGCGACTGCGTCGGCACCGACTGCGCCGGCTGCACAGAAAGCTGGCGGTGATCGACCGCCGGCTGGCATTCGTGGGTGGCATCAATATCATCGACGACATCGACCGGCCGGACCAGGCGGCGCCGCGCTTCGACTACGCCGTGGCCATCGAGGGACCGCTGGTCGCCCCGGTGCATGCCGCCGTCCGCCATCTCTGGCAACTCTTGCGCTGGGCAGGTTTTCGCCGCCGCCCACCGCGGACGTCATGGCCGCTCCCGGCAAGCGGACCATGCGGCAGCGTCGAGGCTGGTTTCGTCGTGCGCGACAACCTTCGGCATCGCCGGGACATCGAGGAAGCCTATCTGGACGCCATCGGCGCAGCCCGAAGCGAGATCGTTCTGGCCAACGCCTATTTCCTGCCGGGCCGGCGCTTTCGCCGCGCGCTGACCGACGCGGTGGCACGCGGAGTACGCGTGAACGTGCTGCTGCAGGGCCGCGTCGAATATCTGCTTCAGCATTACGCGACCCAGGCGCTCTATGGCAGCCTGCTGGGCGCCGGCGTGAGGATTTTCGAGTACCGGCCAAGTTTCCTGCACGCCAAGGTCGCGGTCATCGACGATGACTGGGCAACCGTCGGCTCCTCCAATATCGACCCCTTCAGCCTGCTCCTGGCGCGCGAAGCGAATGTGATCGTGCGCGATGCCGGCTTTGCCGGACAGCTCCGGCGCAGCCTCGCCCAGGCCATCGCCGATGACAGTTCCGAGGTGCGTGCGGAGGAATTTCGCGGGCGTTCGGTGTTTCGACGCGCCGCCAGCTGGCTGGCCTACACGGCGGTGCGGCTGGCGGTCGGCCTGGCGGGTTACGGCGGCCAGCGCGACTATCGCGCCTGAGCGAGCAGACCACGCGCGCGCGGCACCCGCGACATGGCCCAGTGGCCGCGGGCCCAACGCCAAAAGTCAGCCGTGGTGGCCCGCCGCAATTCAGGCGGTGGCGACTGACCGAGGAACGCCAGCGCGTCAACCATGACGGGCACGGCAGCGCCGTCGTCGATGGCCGGCGCCAGCGTCTGTTTCGAGAGCTTTTCGCCATCGGCATTCACCGCCACCGGCAGATGCGCGTAGGCCGGCGCCGTCAGACCGAGGCAACGTTGCAGGAATATCTGCCGCGGCGTCGAGTCGAGCAGGTCGGCACCGCGCACGACATGATTCACACCCTGGTCGGCATCATCCACCACCACCGCCAGCTGATAGGCAAAGTAGCCATCGGCGCGCTGCAGGACGAAGTCGCCGACCTCACGCTCAAGGTTCTGGCAGATCCGCCCCTGGATGGCGTCGTCGAAACACACGGCGCCGGCGTCGACCCGCAACCGCCAGGCCCGCGCGGCCTTGCCTGCGGGCACGCCATGGCGACAGGTGCCCGGATAGACGCGCGCGCCGTCCGGCGCCAGCGCCGAATCGGCCAGCTCGCGGCGGGTACAGCCACAGCCATAAACCCGCCCGGCAGCTTTTAACGCCTCCAGCACTTCGCGATAACGGGGCTTGCGCGTGCTTTGAACGAGCACGGCGCCATCCCATTCAAAACCGCAGGTCTCCAGCGTTCGCAGAATGCGATCGCCGCCGCCCGGCGGACAGCGCGGCTCATCAATGTCTTCCATCCGCAGCAGCCAGCGGCCACCGCGTGCGCGTGCCTCCAGGCAACTCCCCAAGGCCGCCACAAGCGACCCAAAGTGCAGAGGCCCCGTGGGGCTGGGGGCAAAACGGCCAACCGGAACTTCGGTGCTCATTTGGGCGCTTGATAGGCGGAGGATGCGGAATCGAGTAGCATAAGCGATTCCTAATAATCAAGCTGAGGATTCGCCATGGCCACCGTCGAACTGACCGCCGACAACTTCAAGGATGTCGTCGCCAGCAATGACATGCTGATCATCGATTTCTGGGCGCCATGGTGCGCGCCCTGCCGCTCATTCGCGCCGACCTTCGAAGCCGCTTCGGAACAACATGCCGACATCGTGTTCGCCAAGGTCAACACGGAAGTCGAACAAGAGCTGGCGAGCGCCTTCAATATCCGCTCGATTCCGACGCTGATGGTGTTCCGGGAGCAGGTCATCGTCTACGCCGACGCCGGCGCCCTGCCGCCCGCCGGACTTCAGCAGCTTGTCGATGGCGTGCGGAGCCTGGACATGGACAAGGTACGCGCCGAAATCGCCGCCCAGGAGGATGGCGAGCAGCACTGACGCGCCTCGGAAAGTTTCCCCGGCCTGGCCGACCGGCGAGCTAGCCGATCGCTTCCAGGACCACCGACTCGGCATCGGGCAGGAGCGCTTCGGCGCCATCGCCATCAAGCTGGAGCAGCTGACGACATGTGCAACCCAGCTTTTCCCACTCGTGCGTCGCGCTCTGCCCACCAATCCGCTGCACCAGGAATTCCGCGAGTTGCGCCAGCGCCACCATGCGCACGCTCGCCGGCGCAATGCCAAGCGGTCCGGCAGCCAGGATCACGGCGTCGTGGTGGCAACGGATCGCGTCGCTGGTCTCGCCCGGTAGCCACCAGTTCTGCGCCATCAGACTGCCGACGATGGCATGGTTGGTTGGACAGCGCACCTGCTCGACTTCGGTAAACACGCGTTCGGGATCGGCGTCGGCTTCCTTGAGGATGGCGGCGTATTGCGGGAATTTCTTCATCAGGATCGGAATGCCGCAGTCACGGAACAGGCCGAACGTATAGGCATCGTCCGGCCGCACGCCGTCCCGCACGCCCAGCCGGCCGACCAGCCAGCCAGAGACGCGGGCGACCCGGGCCGAAGCATCCCAGAAGCGTTCCATCGCGGGCACGGCAAGAAACACCTTGCGCAGCGCCAGTCCGGCAATCGCCCGCGACGAGACATTCAGGCCGAGCATGACCAGCGCCTGCGTCACGGTCCGGGCGCGCGACCGGAATCCGAAATAGGCGGAATTCGCCGTCTTGAGGAGTCCGGCGGCAAGACTGACGTCGGCGCTGATCAATTCGCCGAGGTGGCGGAAATCCGGTTCCTCCTTGCGCATCTCCTCGCCAACACGCTCGAGAATCAAGGGTCGCGGCGGAATGCCGACGTCGAGCAAGGATTGTTCGAGCGCCGCTTCCATGCCTGTCGGCGCCGGTGCCTTCCCAATCGTAGGGCTGGCCGCCGCGTTCATCACCATCGCCTCAGCCATTCGACCAGGGCCTCGCCATCCATGGGCCTGGCGCGCAAGAATCCCTGAACGGCGTCGACATTCAGTTCGGCGAGGATGTCGAACTGCCGCTCGGTTTCCACCCCCTCCGCAACGATGGTCATGCCCAGTTCCCGACCCAATTGCGCGATCGCGCGCACGACGGCCAGCGCGCGGCGATCGTCGGGCAGCACGGAGATGAATGCGCGGTCGAGTTTCAGTTTGGAGGCCGGAATATCCTTCAAGTTGGCCAGGCAAGAGTAACCGGTGCCGAAATCGTCGATCGCCAACGACACACCCGCCTGCCGGGCCGCCTTCAGATTGGTCTGCACGGTTTCCGAGACATCCAGAAACAGGGACTCGGTCAACTCAAGCTCCAGCAGGGACGGCTCGATGTCGCCGCAGTAGAGCGCGGCGTACAAGGCCTCGACAAAGCGCGGCGCCATCAACTGGGCTCGCGAGACATTGACCGCCACCTTGGTGGCGAAGCCGTGATCCCGCAAACGGCGCGCATGTTGCGCGGCGTTGAGCATGCTCCATTCGCCCAACCGCGAGATCAGGCCGGTTTTCTCCGCAACCGGAATAATCTTGCCTGGCGCCAGCGACTGCCCCTGAACTTCACAGCGCATCAAGGCCTCGGCGGACTCGATGCTGCCGTTGAAATTGATGATGGGCTGGTAGTGCAGCGTCAAGCCGCCCGATTCCAGCGCCGCGTGGATCTGGCTCTCGATGAGCAGTTCTTCGCGGGCGAGCAGGACGCCGACCCGTCCCGGCACTTGCTCGTCACCCGAAACGACGTAACGCCCCCCACCCAGACGCTTCGCCTCGAGCATCGCGCGATCGGCGCGTTCAATCAAGGCCAGGGATTCCTCGGCGTCATCGAGCACGGCCACGCCGACGCTACCGGAAGGCCGCATGCGTATGTTGCCGACTTCCACCGGCATGGTGATCGTGCGGAGCAGTTCTTCGGCGATCTGCTCCGCCCGCCGGCGGTCGCAGGAAGGCACCAGAAAGACGAACTCGTCGCCTCCCATCCGCGCGGCTTCGGCACGACCGGCCACGGCATCGCCGAGGCGTCTGGCCACCATGGCGATCACCGCATCGCCGCCGAGATGGCCAAAGGACTCATTGACCTGCTTGAATCGGTCCAGATCCGCCCATAGAACCGAAAACGGCTTGTCTTGCCGCCGGCAGAATTCGGCGAGCCGAACGGCTGCGCGCAAGCAGCCGCCACGGTCGAGAAAGCCAGTGAGCGGATCGAAGCCGATGGCGTCCATGAATTGAAAAACGTGTTCCCCGGAAATTGCCCAACCGCCCTGCCGCGAACGGTAATCGCGACCGACGAATCACCGCTTCGCCATAGCCATCTTCCGTCACTTTCGTAACAAACGAAGCATCTGTGCAGTAATAACGGCACGATTCAGCTTTCTGTAGAGGATATTTGTATAACACGTTGAGTATACTTAATTATGTTCATCGATCACTTAGCCGTTTCCGCAGAGCCGCTGATCGCGCCCGGCGTTGAGAACCCGTTGGCGAGTGCTACAGTGCAGGCTTGACGTCCGCATCGTGAAAAGGGATCGACCATGGCCCGCATTCCGCTGATCAAGCCCGAAAAGCTGTCCGACCCCGCGATCGCCGAGATCTTCCAGTGGGTGACTCAGGTGGAAGGCGCCGTGCCAAACCACTTCTTCGTGGAAATGAACTTCCCGGAACTGTTCAAGGCGAAGTTGGCGACAACCCAGGTGCTGTGGCAAATGGGCGAACTGACCCTGCCGGAAGTGCAGCATGTGGGTATCCTGGTGTCCCGCGCCAATGGCTGCCCCTATTGCACGGCGGCCTTCTGCACCATCCTGAATTACGGCCTGGGAACCGCCGAAGACTACGTCCGGGAACTCGCGGAACAGGGACTGGAAGCGGTAAGCGAGGGCCGTCTCAAAACCCTCCTCGCCTTTGCCCTGAAGGTGAACTCGGACCCCAAATCAACCACCGACGCCGACATCGCCGCTCTGCGCGCAGCGGGCCTTTCGGACAAAGGCATCGTGCAGCTCATCCACCTGGTTTCCGATTTCGGCTCCTATAACCGCCTTAACCTCGCACTACAGACCGATTACGACTACCGGGACATGTGGCGCGCGCTTGCCTTTGGCTGGAACCGGCAATCCGGCGAACCACCCGGCGACGACACACGGGGCGTCAACAAGCCTGCGTCGCCTGACGGATCGCCTCCGCAGCCCACTGGTTGAGGCTTTGCCCATGAGCCGCAGCAGCGATGGCAGCAGCCTCGTGCAACTCGGGATCGACGCGCAGGGAGAACTTGCCGGAAAAGTGCTTGTGCGGGTCGACGCCATCCTCGGCGCAGGCTTCGAGGAATACGCGCAACGAGATTTCGCCCTCGCGGCGCAGACCATCCACATCCTTGGCGTAGAAGTCGGCACCGCCATTCAGGCCGACGAACTCCCCCCGGAACATCTGGATGTCCGGGTCGAAGGCGATGACCGCCCGATAACCGTTGATCGTCATGGTATTCATGGTTTCACTCCGTGATCTTCAAGCCACTTGCGGATGGACTCGACCGCTCCCTTGTCCGTCGTCGGCTCTGGGTGCGGTCGATGAAACACCCGCCTATCGCCAAACAAGCGCACCAGCACGCGCGAACCTTCCCGCTCGGCCACCTGCCCGCCCATTTCGACGAACAGCGCTTCGATGTCGGCCCAGCGGACATTCGCCGAGACAGGCCGGGCGAAGATCAGTTCGAGGGTACGCTGGTGCTTGCGCTTCATGGGCTTATGGTAGCAGATAGTGGTATCACAAAACAAATGCCATCCTGCCATCATCGAACTTCCTGATTAGCCACAATATTCAGAAGGCTCATTTGGCGAGCCTGCCGGGGTGAAAAATGGGCGCGTCTTGTCCGAAGGGGATGCGCGATGGGGATCAACCGGGTGCAGTTTCAGAAGGGATTGTCGATGGCGCAATTCATGGAGCGCTACGGGACGGAGGAGAAATGCCACGCTGCGGTTGTTGCGCTGCGCTGGCCGAATGGGTTCGTTTGCCCCGAATGCAAAGACAGGCGCCATTACACGTTCGAGCGCAAGGGACTGCGGTACTGGCAATGTGCGTCGTGCCGGGAGCAGACGACGGTAATGTGCGGGACGGTGTTCGAGTCCACGAAGTTGCCGCTGACGACCTGGTTCCTGGCGATGCATCTGCTGACCCAGGCCAAGAACAATGTCTCGGCGCTGGAACTCAAGCGCCACCTCGGTGTGCGGTACAAGACCGCCTGGCTGCTCAAGCACAAGTTGATGCAGGTGATGAGCGAGCGGGAGGCGGATCGCCAACTGGATGGCCGGGTCGAGATCGACGATGCCTACCTGGGCGGCGAACTGCCTGGCGGAAAGAGCGGGCGCGGTTCGGAGAACAAGGTATCGTTCATTGCCGCCGTGCAGACCACCGAGACCGGCAACCCACTGAAGGTCTGCCTGAAGAAGCTGGAATTCACCAAGGAGGCGATCACCGACTGGGCGAAGACGGCACTGTCCGCATCGGCCCACGTGGTGTCGGATGGTCTGTGGTGCTTCCGCGCCGTCACCGCGGCCGGCGCCACCGGCGCGCGTCAAGGTAGTTGTCGCCTCGGTCATGCAGCCAACGGTTGAATATGGTTACCTGGCAAATGCGTCTTTATGACGGAGTCGCGTTCGGGGTTGAGCGTCACGGCGCCGATCGGTGCCCAGTTTCGAGTGTTGCCGGACCAACGTGCGGGATTGCGTTCGCGGGCCCGAAGGTACAAGTCATGTCGTGCAGCGAGAATGGCATGATCGGCCCCGGCATGGCGTTGAGCCGGGCTGACGTAGCGAATGCCGCTGTGACGGTGGTTGAAGTTGTACCAGTGCACGAAATCGGCGGCCCAGATACGCGCTTGGTCGAGGTCGGCAAAGCCCCTGGTGGGGAACTCGGGCCGATACTTGGCGGTACGAAACAGCGACTCGGCATAGGCGTTGTCATCACTGACGCGCGGCCGGGAGTACGATGGCTTGACACCCAGCCAGTTGAGCATCGCCAGCACCGTCGTCGCCTTCAGCGTCGAGCCATTGTCGCCGTGCAGCACGGGCTTGGTGCCAAGGGCGGCGATGCCCTCGGCCAGCGCGGTACGGCGCACCAGATGTGCGGCATGGTCGGCGTGATCGGCGTCATGCACCTCCCAACCCACGATCTTGCGGCTGTACAGGGCCCAGGATCAGATACAGGTGGAACCATCGTCCCATCACCTGTGCGGGCAGATAGGTCATGTCCCAGCACCATACTTGGCGCGGTTCGGTGGCGATGTGCGTGGTGGGCGGCCGACCACCTTGGGCACCTTGGCACGCCCGCGGTGAGCGGTTTGTCCGTGGGCCTTCAGCACGCGGCTGAAGGTGGATTCGCTGGCCAGATAGACACCTTCGTCGGCGAGCATGGGTACGATGCGCGCCGGTGGCACGGCGGCAAAGCGCGGCTCATTAGCCACGGCCAGCAGGTGCGCACGCTCCGCCTCGGAGAGGGCATGACTGGGCGTTGCTCGCACCGCCTGCGGCCGTCCATCACCGCTGACGAGGCCATCGGCGGCCTGCCAGCGCTGGAGGGTACGCAGATCGATGCCGGCAATCTCGCAGGCCGGCCTGAGCCGCGCGCCGGCGGCATGCGCACCATGGATATCTCGGGCCAACGCCTGGCGATCTTCGAGGCCGATCATTCGCCCTCTCCCTTGTTGAAGATCGCCGCGACTTTTTTGACAGCACCAGCAGCGCGGCTGTCTCGGCCAGGGCCCGGCCCTTGCGCAGCAGCCTCGTTCCAGCTCCTTGATGCGCTTCTTGTCTTGTCGCGTGGCCTGCGGGCTGGCCCGGGCCTCTTCCGGTTCCGCCAGCGCCGTGGTGGCATTGAGGCGCCACTTGTCCAACTCGGCGGGGTATACGCCATGCTCACGGCACCACGCGTTCTTGCCCGCTTCGCTCATTGCCGCCGTGGTAATCACCGCCTCAAGCCGGGCGCCCGCAGTCCAGGCCCGCCCTCGGGCGGGCCTGGACTGCGCGTCCTCCCGCCAGCGTTCCAATGTCTGCACTGACACTCCAATCTCTTTCGCCAATGCACCTGCATCGGCGCTCTCCGGCGGCAGCAATCGCCCCACCGTCCTGTTCCTGAATGCTTCCCCGTACCGTGCCATCGTCCATCCTTATCGCCCCCAGGTTCAAGATCATATCGGGGCGACAACTATTCTGACGCGGGGGGCCACCCAGGAGCGCATTGTTACTGGTGGCGGCCCCGCCTGCGTCAAGCTGGAGCAATTCCGCGCAGTGAATACCTTCCTCGGCAATCTCAAGACCGCCTACTCGGGTACCTACCATGCCTTCGATTTCGCTAAGTATGCGCATCGGTATCTTGCTGAAGTCCAGTATCGGTTCAATCGCCGGTTCGATCTGTCGTCTATCCTGAAGCGCCTCTTGGTTGCTGCCGTGGCTACCACGGCTCGTCCCGAGCGATTCTTGCGCGCGGCTGAACATTGTGGCTAATCAGGTACCCAGATAGCCAAAGGGCTGCCGCCACGGCTTGATCGGCTAATCACCAACCTGAACGACTGGCTGCAAAAGGCATGGGATGAGGAGTCTGACGACAATGAATCCGGCCAATCGAAGCAGAGATCAGATGAAGCCCGCCAGCTTGCCGGGCTTGCGGCGGAAAGCAGAACTCGAGTCATGCCAGCCATCCGGTGGCAGGTATTTCAACGGGACTCTTGGAAATGTGTCGCCTGCGGACGCACCTCGCATGATGACGCAATTCTTCATGTGGATCACATCGTTCCTCAGTCGCTGGGCGGGGCGAACTCGCTCGACAACTACCAGACGCTTTGCGATACCTGCAACATCGGCAAGAGCAATCGCGATGCGACCGATTTGCGGAGTACAAAGCCAACTTAAAGTTCGACCTGATTAGCCACAATGTTCAGCCGCGCGCAAGAATCGCTCGGGACGAGCCGTGGTAGCCACGGCAGCAACCAAGAGGCGCTTCAGGATAGACGACAGATCGAACCGGCGATTGAACCGATACTGGACTTCAGCAAGATACCGATGCGCATACTTAGCGAAATCGAAGGCATGGTAGGTACCCGAGTAGGCGGTCTTGAGATTGCCGAGGAAGGTATTCACTGCGCGGAATTGCTCCAGCTTGACGCAGGCGGGGCCGCCACCAGTAACAATGCGCTCCTGGGTGGCGCCGGCCGCGGTGACGGCGCGGAAGCACCACAGACCATCCGACACCACGTGGACCGATGCGGACAGTGCCGTCTTCGCCCAGTCGGTGATCGCCTCCTTGGTGAATTCCAGCTTCTTCAGGCAGACCTTCAGTGGGTTGCCGGTCTCGGTGGTCTGCACGGCGGCAATGAACGATACCTTGTTCTCCGAACCGCGCCCGCTCTTTCCGCCAGGCAGTTCGCCGCCCAGGTAGGCATCGTCGATCTCGACCCGGCCATCCAGTTGGCGATCCGCCTCCCGCTCGCTCATCACCTGCATCAACTTGTGCTTGAGCAGCCAGGCGGTCTTGTACCGCACACCGAGGTGGCGCTTGAGTTCCAGCGCCGAGACATTGTTCTTGGCCTGGGTCAGCAGATGCATCGCCAGGAACCAGGTCGTCAGCGGCAACTTCGTGGACTCGAACACCGTCCCGCACATTACCGTCGTCTGCTCCCGGCACGACGCACATTGCCAGTACCGCAGTCCCTTGCGCTCGAACGTGTAATGGCGCCTGTCTTTGCATTCGGGGCAAACGAACCCATTCGGCCAGCGCAGCGCAACAACCGCAGCGTGGCATTTCTCCTCCGTCCCGTAGCGCTCCATGAATTGCGCCATCGACAATCCCTTCTGAAACTGCACCCGGTTGATCCCCATCGCGCATCCCCTTCGGACAAGACGCGCCCATTTTTCACCCCGGCAGGCTCGCCAAATGAGCCTTCTGAATATTGTGGCTAATCAGGTCTGGGTATAGGAATCGTAGACCGGAAAAAAGTGAGCGAAGTTGGCCACCATCTCCATCAACTGCAATTTGGAGACAGGGAAATGGTAGCTGTGGCCAACGAAATGGTTGTCGAACAACTTGTGCTTGATGCGGAATTCGTAATGCTCTTTGATTGGCGACAATAGCGGGAGAGTATCGTCCCAGCCGACAACGGGATATATATTCGAACTGAAATACAAAGGATTGAGCTTGTCCTCGTTATCGATATGAAAACGGAGCAGCGCCTCGTAAGACTTGTCCGTCAGCTTGATTCCACCATTTTCGAATACCGTGTAAATGCCCTCTTCCGTAAGCGAAAAAGCGAAGCGGAATGGCAGAATTTTTACGGGTTTCTTGTCTTGCCGTGAAAAGCCGGGCCACTGGGGACTCCGTTTTCCTCCCAAGCCGACAAACGCCGCATCGTAAAGAACCTTAAGCTCACTCTCTCTTTTTGGCCGGAAGTTTGGATAGACGCTGACGATGGAATCCTCAAGCGCCTCGATGCCGTAAATCTCCCGAATGAGGGAAATCGCCTCGTTCATTATCACGCGAAGACGCGGCAACACCGAATGCTTGAGCGCATCCGCCCGCAGTTGGGCGTCTTCAACCAGAAAGAGGTTTGCGTCCTGTTCGTCGAAAGAAATGCCGGAGATCGGGCTATTGCTCACGTCGAGGCACCTTGATGTGATAGCCTCAATGCTGCCACGCCAGTGGCCGAGCTAGACGTTAAATGCGAAGTGCGGCCTGAATGCCACACCGCTACGAGATGTCCGCCTTGGGCTACTCATTTCGTACCCGGTTCCATACCCGGTTTTCGTTTCGCCACCGGGCATCATGTCGCCTGTGCCGCTTGCCGGATCGCCTCGGCGGCCCACTGGTTGAGGCTTTGCCCATGAGCCGCAGCGGCGATGGCAGCAGCCTCGTGTAACTCGGGATCGACACGCAGGGAGAACTTGCCGGAAAAGTGCTTGTGTGGATCGACGCCATCCTCGGCGCAGGCTTCGAGGAATACACGCAAGGAGATTTCGCCCTCGCGGCGCAGGCCATCCACATCCTTGGCGTAGAAGTCGGCGCCGCCATTCAGGCCGACGAACTCCCCCCGGAACATCTGGATGTCCGGGTCGAAGGCGATGACCGCCTGATAACCGTTGATCGTCATGGTGTTCATGGTTTCACTCCGTGATCTTCAAGCCACTTGCGGATGGACTCGACCGCCCCCTTGTCCGTCACCGGTTCGGGATGCGGACGATGAAACACCCGCCTGTCGCCAAATAAGCGCACCAGCACGCGCGAACCTTCCCGCTCGGCCACCTGCCCGCCCATTTCGACGAACAGCGCCTCGATCTCGGCCCAGCGGACATTCGCCGAGACAGGCCGGGTAAAGATCAGTTCAAGGGTGCGCTGGTGCTTCCGCTTCATAACTTATGGTAGCAGATAGTGGTATCACAATTCAAGCAATAGCACCGTCCCGCCAGCGCCGACTTTTACTGCGCCTATGCCTGAGTACGTTCCAACGCCCTGAGCAGTTCCACCGCGATCCGGCGATTGGCCGGCGTCAGCGAGCGGAAAATCTGCCGCAACTGCACCAAGTCGACCGCAATTTCATCCGTTCCTGAATCGATAAACTCATCGGGAATCGCTGCCGATTCGCCCCGCCCCTCTGCCAGGGCAAAGATCGACGATACCGGCGTATCGAGGGCTGCCGCAATTTGCTCCAGCATTTTCAGCGACGGCTTGCGGCCGTCATTTTCGATTCGGGAGAGATAACCCGTGTCAGTTCCTGCATCGTAGGCGACGGCATCCAGCTTCAGATGTTTGCGTTTCCTGATGGCGTTGATTGCCTGTCCTATGTCCATGTGGCAATTTTCCGCACCAGCAGTCATACCGCGCTGCCTGTGTGGCAGATTCGGTGCGAAGTTGTCTATGTGGCAGAATCGCGGCAATTCTGTCACTCAGGCAAACCATGCCCTTCCTCGATTGGGTCAATAAGGCCCAGGCGCAGCGCGACACCGCCGATGTGCCGTATCACTTGCTGGAATTTCAGTCCGCGCATGGCGATCCTGCGGCGGACAACTTGCTCATTCAGGGTGACAACCTGCTCGCGCTGAAAGCACTCCGACCGTTCTATCGCGGCCGGGTGAAGTGCATTTACATCGACCCACCCTACAACACGCAAAGTGCCTTCGAGCACTACGACGACAAGCTGGAGCATTCGCAGTGGCTGTCGATGATGTGGCCGCGTCTGGTGCTGTTGCGGGAGATGCTGGCGGATGATGGCAGCATCTGGGTCAACATTGATGACAACGAAGCGCACTACCTCAAGGTAATGATGGACGAGGTGTTTGATCGGAAAAATTTTCTGTGTGGTGTCGCATGGGAAAAGCGCTATTCACCACCGCCAGACACAAAGGAATTCGGGTATGTACACGACTTGCTGCTGGTGTACAGAAAAACCCCTGCCTTCAAGCGGAATCTACTACCTGCGACCGATGACCAGACAGGGCGATATAAAAACCCAGACCACGATAGACGTGGCCAATGGAAAGCAATGGATTACACATGCCGTTTCACGGCCGACGAACGCCCAAACCTCTTTTATCCCATTCGGCAACCGAATACCGGTGAAGAGATTTGGCCCAAGCGCACAAGAGTCTGGGCGATGTCACAAGAGGTTCACCTTCGCAATGAGGCGGAGGGGCGAATATGGTGGGGAGGAAAGGGGAAAAATTCGGTCCCGGCCCTGAAAAATTTCCTCTCTGATGTAGCCCAGGGGATGATGCCTATGTCTCTCTGGAAGCACGGGCTGGCAGGACACAATCAGGATGGAAAGAAGGAGGTTTTGGCATTATTTGGCGATACGCCATTTTCAACTCCAAAACCAGAGCGACTTCTTTCTGTGGTGTTGCAAGTTGCCACCAACCCCGGCGATCTCGTGCTGGATAGCTTTCTCGGCTCTGGCACGACGGCAGCCGTAGCGCACAAAATGGGCCGGCGCTACATCGGCATCGAAATGGGCGAGCACGCGCGCACGCATTGCCTGCCGCGACTGGAAAAGGTCATCGACGGCGAGCAGGGCGGGATTTCCAAGGCGGTGAACTGGCAGGGCGGCGGCGGGTTCCGATTTCACACCGTGGGCGATCCGGTTTTCGATGCCGATGGCAGCATCCATCCCGCCGTGCGCTTTGCGGCGCTGGCTGGGTATCTCTGGCACTTCGAGACTGGCGAGCCGGCGCGGCAGACTTTCGATTCGCCGCTGCTGGGTGTGCATCAGGGTACGGCGTATTACCTGCTCTACAACGGCATTCTCGGCGACCGTCGGCCGGCGGGCGGCAATGTGCTGACCGCGAAAGTGCTGGCGCATCTGGATGCCTTGTTTCCGCATGACGGGCCGCGCGTGATCTACGGCGAAACGACGTGGCAGGGCGAGGCGCGCTTGCGCGAGGCCGGCATCGTGTTCAAACAGATTCCCTACGACATCAAGGTGCGCTGACCATGTTCGCCCTCAAGGACTACCAAGACAAGGCGCTGGCGGCACTCGACGGATTTTTCTACAAGCTGCGCACGGCAGGTCTCGATGCCGCTTGGCGCGCGTGCGCGCCGCAGCACGAGAAGAACGGCCAGCTATGGCAAGCGAACTACGATGCCACCGCATTGGGCACGGTGCCGACCGTGTGCGTGCGTATTCCGACCGGCGGCGGCAAGACCTTTCTTGCGGCCCACGCCGTGGCCCATGCCGGCAAGACGCTGCGCGACACTGCCGCGCCCGTGGCGCTGTGGCTGGTGCCGTCGGATGCGATTCGCAGCCAGACGCTGGCGGCGCTATCCACGCCGCGCAATCCCTGCCGCGAAGCGCTGACGCAGCATTTCGGCGAGCGCGTGCGCGTCTGCGCGCTGGACGATCTTGCCACCGTCGGGCCGCAGGAGATCGGCCAGTCGGCCATCGTCATCGTGGCGACGATTCAATCCTTCAACGTCAAGGACAAGAGCATCCGCACGGTGTATTCCTTTGACGAGTCGCTGGCCCCACACTTTCAGGGCTTGATGCCGCAACAGGAAAACCGCCTTGGCAAAGTCACCGAGGCCGACATCGCCGCGCAATCCTATCTGACTGCTGCCGACTTAGGCCGCGTCAAGGCATCGCTGGCGAACTGGCTGACCTTGCATCAGCCCATCGTTGTGGTGGATGAAGCGCACAACAACCGCACCGAGCAGGCATTCCGCACCCTGCGCGAACTACATCCAGCCTGCGTGATCGAATTGACCGCCACGCCGATGTCGGACAGCAACGTGATCTATCACGTCGGCGCGCAGGCGCTCGCCAACGAGAACATGATCAAGCTGCCCATCGTGCTGATGGAGCACAAGAACGGCTGGAAGGATGCGGTACGCGATGCGATCCTGACGCGCGACCGACTGGAATTGCTCGCCGCACAGGAATCCGACTATATCCGGCCGGTGCTGCTGTTCCAGGCCGAGGATGTGAATGGCGAGGCCAATGTCGAAGCGCTGTTGGCGCACCTGACCAGTCAGGACGGCGAAAAACTGGATCGCCGGCAGATTGCCGTGGCCACTGGCGATCAGAAGGAGCTTGATGGCGTACCGCTGGCCGAACCGACGTGTCCGATTCGTTTCGTCATCACCGTCAAGGCGTTGAAAGAGGGCTGGGACTGTCCGTTTGCCTATGTGCTGTGCAGCTTGCAGGACATGAAGAGCGGCAAGGACGTGGAGCAGCTATTGGGCCGCGTGCTGCGCATGCCCTACGCCAAGCCGCGCCACCAGCCGGAAATGGGCAAGGCGTATGCGCATGTGGTGTCCACCGAGACTGCGCGCGCCGCCGGGGCGCTGGTGGATCGGTTGGTGGACAACATGGGTTTCGAGCGTTACGAGGCGCTTGCCGCCGTAACCCCCGTGCAGCAGGCTTTCCCGTTGCCGGACGATGGCGCACAGCGCCCGCTGCTGCCGGTCGAGGCTGTCATTTCCCTGCCGGTCACTCCCGCGCAAGCGATCCCCGAGTCGTTGCAAGACAGCATCGAGATACGCCCCACGTCCACCGGGGCGACGGTGATCGTGCGTGGCGAACTGACCGCAGCCCATGAGGAATTCATGCTCGCCGCCTGTAAGCCGGGCAAGCAGCAGGAAGCGGTGCGGGAGGCCATCGAACGCGAACGTGCCCGCCAGGATGCGCAACTTGCCCCGGCCTCGCGTGGCGTGGCGTTTGCACCGCTGCCGCAGCTATGCCTGGAGTGGGATGGCGAATGGCAACCCGTCGAGCGGCGCGTGCTGGCCGAGTTGGGCGCCTTCGACCTGTTTGCCGAACCGATTGCCTTGCCGGGCTTCGCCGTCAGCGAAAGTGGCCTTGCCTTCGAGATCAATGTCGATGGCGATCGGGTTGTCTATGACAAGGCTGAGAGCGGCCAACTGCACCTGAACGAGGTCAAGGCCCATGCCGATGAGCATGATCTGGTGCGCCATCTCGACCGCGCCTGCCGTCAGGTCGACGTCGGTCAGGCCGTCATGCTCAAGTGGTTGCTGGCCGTTGTGCATCACCTGATCGGCGACCGGGGTTTCTCCCTGACGGCGCTGGTGCGCGGCAAGTTTCTTCTTGCCGAGGCCATCCGCCGGGAAATTGACCGCCGCCGGCAAAGCGCGGTTAAGGGCGTTTTTCAGAAGGCCCTGCCGGGTTTCTCGGCCGCGCCTGTGTTGGTTGACAGCTTCCGTTATGCCTTCAACTTCCGGCCCAATCAATATCCGGCCCGGCCGCCGTTCTATGCCGGGCGCTACCGTTTCAAGAAGCACTATTACCCGGTGATCCACGATCTGCGCGAAAAGCGCGCCGACGGTACGCCGGCCGAGGAATTTGTCTGCGCCCGTGCCATCGACGCGCATCCGGCCGTCAAGCATTGGGTGCGCAATGTGGAGCGCGACGAGCGCTTTTCCTTCTGGCTGCCGACGGCGACCGATTACTTTTACCCGGATTTCGTCGCCGAATTGACCGATGGCCGCGTGCTGGTGGTGGAGTACAAGGGGGCGCACCTGCTCAATGCCGAGACCGAGGAGAAAGAGCAGATCGGCCGGCAGTGGGAGCATTCCAGCAATGGAAAATGCCTGTTCCTGCTGGCCGTGGCGAACGACAACGGGCGGGACGTGGCGACGCAGATAGCCGAGAAAATCGGCTGATTGCTGAAATGATGCCGTCCCGCCAGCGCCGACTTGTTAGAGTGTCATGCGAGACAGGCGGTACGTCCTATCGCAGCACTCGCATGAAAAGCTGCGCCGGCCTGAACGCTCCGGTGCGCATCTCACCTTCGATGGGCATGACCAGCTTCCGCTCGTCAAGCTTCCGCCTGAAACTCGACTTGTCTAACCGCCTGCCCAAAATCTGCTCGCAGGTGGCCTGTAGTTCCCCGAGCGTGAATTGTTCGGGCAGGAATCCGAAGGGTAACTCCATGCGCTCAACCTCAGACCTCGTGGCTGTAACAGCCTGGGCAACAAGCTGGGCGTGGTCAAAGGCCAACTTGGCATCCACCATGACATCCTCGACCGGCCGCCAGGTAAGCGCCTCGATCCGCTTGCCAGCCTTCGGATCAAACGCCTCCGCTGGCAGCAGGCCCCGATAGACGATGCTCAGGCCCCACTTGGAACGAGGATCGCGCGATACCCCGCCCACAGCACACAGTTGCCGCAGGAACGGCAATTCGACTTCCAGGCGCTCCCTTGCAACCCGCTGGACAGCAGCCTCAAGATCCTCATCGAGGTCGATCCGGATCACACCTCCGGGCAGGCCCCACCGCCCGGCATAGGGGGCCTGGCTACGCTTCGCCAGAAGGACGCATAGGTGATCATCGACAATGCTCAGGATGGCGATCTCCACCCGGCAGAAGGGCATCAGATGGACCTTGGCAGGGGGTTGCTGGACGGCATTGCTCATTGCTATCTCCTTAATAGTTGCATTGTGCCACTAACTTTACTAGACTTCGTGGTGTAGTGCTACTAACTGGCAAGGAGTGCCAAATGAACTACGACATCATCGGCGACATACACGGGCAGATCGAGAAGCTGGAGGCACTGCTCCAGAAGCTGGGCTACCGGATCAAGGACGGGGCTTACCGTAATCCAGAAGGACGGATGGCAGTATTCCTGGGTGACCTGGTTGATCGCGGTCCCGGCCAGGTCGAGGTCATCAACATCGTCCGCAACATGATCGAGGCCGGCAGCGGCCGGTCTATTTTGGGAAACCACGAATGGAATGCGATCGGGTTCGAGTCGCAACTGCGGCCTCGTACCGATAACAAGCGCAGGGAACACAAGGAGTTCCTAGAGCAGGTCGGCGAGGACTCCGCGTTGCATAAGGAGTTGGCGGGCTGGTTCAAGACCCTGCCGCCATTTCTTGAACTGGATGGCATCCGTATCTGCCACGCCTGGTGGAAGCAGGAGAGCATCGAGGTCATTCGGACTGCCATGAATGGTGATGGCATTCTGGATGAGGAGTTCTTGATGACTTCCTTTACCAAGCAAACGCCTTCCTGGCGAGCCTTGGAGGATGTCACCAAGGGCTACGAAGTCGGAATGGGTAACGGTGCCAGCTTCCTCGACCACAACGGTATCCCACGGAAGGAAATCCGCGTGCGGTGGTGGGACGAGTCGGCCGATACCTATCGGAAGGCAGCATTGGTTCCGGAAAGTGAGCGTGGCCGGATTCCCGATCTGCCTCTGCCGCCAGACGTAGTGCTTGGGGCAAACCGAATCAGCACGGTATCGCCAACGCACGAGACAAAATGTTATCGATAGCGATGGCACGTTGATCCTGAATATGGGAGAGTTGAGCGATGGTTCGCTGACTACACTGCAATTCGCCGAGCGCTTCGATAAACCGTACCTCGTAATCCAACTGGAAGAGGGATCGGATGACGTTCGCCGTACACGGGAATGGCTTGGCGTAAATCGAATTACCACTCTCAATGTCGCAGGTCCGCGCGAGAGCAAACGGCCGGGCATCTATCAGGCGACTCTGGCATTCCTGGACTCGTTGGCCTGATGCTGACACCCCCCCCGCCACTCCGCCTTGGCCTGCGCTCCAAGCGTTTGCTGCGAGCCGAAAATCTTAACTTCTATTAGCATCCATGACTTCGGTTCCCCGGCCTTGCCGTTACATGACTTCGGATCGCTACGGGCGCTGTAACCCCTTAGTGAAAAGTTAGGTATCCACGAGTTCGGATAACAGCCTTCACCGAAAACCTGGACATAGTTGGACATCCATGACTACGGTTTCGCTTTCTTCGGCCTGCCGCCCATTCTGCCGTTGATTCTGGCTTGTTCCTTCCCGGCTTCGGTCGTCGGGCCGGTTGAAAGTCCGCCATGCCACTTGCAGCGGCCAGAACCATAAAGCGCCCGCTGCCTGCAAGGCGTCCCGGCCTTCGTCCTGGCACCACAGGTCATGTCGCGCAGATTGTCAGGAAATGGGGGGGCGTGCCGTCCAGTGCGCCACGCCTCGCGGCATCTGTGCCAGTAGGCTCGCCACGCCTTGAGTCGATTTGCATGCGCGGCCTGTCGCTGCTCAAACCCCGGTGCCGCCTCAGCCTCGCGGCGTGCTCGGGCACGGGCGAGCGCGGCCTCCCATCGCTGGCGTGTCGTGGCTGTCATTGCCGACGACGCTGCTTGACGCACCATTCAGGTGTCGGGTCATCAGGGAGTGGGTCAGGCTTCGGCAGTTCCGCCACCGCCCGCCCGGTGAAGTAGTCCCGCGCATCCGCATCCCGCTGGCACTGGCCTATCACTTCAACAATGGTCGCCGGGTCGGTTTCCTCGATCAGTGCCAGCCATGCCCGGATTGCTGATTCCTCGCTGTCGGTCAGGGGTGCCGATGGTTGCCGGATTGTCGGGGTAAAGGGTTCCGCCGCTACCGCGTCCGGGTGCCGTTCCAGAATGTCGGCATGGGTCGCCTCGGGACAGCAGGCCACTTCCAGCGGATCGCGGTCGGGGTAGTGAATCAGCCACCAGCGGGAAGCGGTCGCCGTGTCGCCGGGACTGACTTTCAGGGCCTCAATGACTTCCGCCTTGCGCTCACGGATTACGGCTAGCCAGCGATTCACCGCCGCGCCGTCGCCGGTCACCTTGATGGTGCCAGTAGGGGAAAGCGCCAGTCTCACGCCGTCCGCTTGCGCCTCGCGGATGATGGTCGCCGGGGTCATATTTCCACCTCGACAACGGAAGATGCCGCCGAAGGTGCCAAAGGTGCCAAGGTTTCTTGTTCGGCATCTACGGCATCTTCGGTGAGAATTGGCATCTTCGAGGGGAGTCTCCAAGTCCATCCGCCCTTCATTCCATTCTTGTGCCGCTCAATCTTGATCGCGTTCGCGGCCCGTTGAATGCTGCGCTTGGAATATCCGGCCTGGTCGGCATCCTTGAATATCTCGCCGGCCCGCATTGGCCCATCCGCCAACAGGTCGCCCAAGAATCGTTTGGCATCGGCCAGGGTGCCGCCTTCGCCATCGTCGCCAGTCGCGTCCGCCGTCGCCAACAGTTCCCGCGCCGCGCCTTCCACCGCCTCGCCCCACAACACAGACGATGCGAAGATACCCGGATGCGTTTTCAGTTCGGCCTGGTGCAAGTCGTATTCAAAGCCGCCGTCATCCGGCCCGATGTTCGATTTTGCCCGGCAGAAAAGCCGCACGGTGCGCCCGTCCTCGCCTTCCTCTTGATGCTTCGCCGCCACCAATACCACGCGGGCCAGTGCGCCGAATGCCAGGCTTCCGGTCAATCGCTCTACCGGGTCGCGTCCGCCGGTTCCCTTGGAAAAGTGCGTGATACCCAACAAGGCGCAGCGCATCGAACCGGCCAGATCAACCAAAGGTTGCAGTCCGCGCCGCACCTCCGCATTCTTGTGGCTATCTCCCGCGATGGCCGAAACGACAGGATCAACGATCAGCAGTCGCACGCCGCCGATTTCTGCCAGCTTGCGCCGCAGCGGTTCCATATCGCGGGCAGGGTCGAAGGATCGCCGCTCGTTGCCCTCTCGAATGTCGGCAATGAAATAGACCTTGGTCAGATCAGCGCCAGATAGGGACAGCCGGGGAACCAGCGTATCGACAGGATCATCCTCGCCAGACCAGATCACAACGTTACCGGCACTGGAGCGGGTGCCATCTGGCCAGCGTCCACCGGTAGTCACGGTCGCCGCCAGGCCCATGCTGATTGTCGTCTTACCGGTGCCTGGTGCGCCGCCAAAGACGTGCATCTTGCCCGCCGCCAGCCAGCCGTTCCACAACCAGGAAATCGGCTCGGGGATTACGTCGCTCGCCCGGATCAGGCTCACGTCCCGCGCATATTCACCCGCTGGCGCGCTCTCTGCGTCGGGTTGATAGTTTGCATCATCCGTCGCAGCCGGTACGCTCTCGGGTCTGATTGCGGCCGCCAACAGGTCGCCGACAATCCCCACGCCGTGCTCATTCCACACGTCCCACCAGTCGCAGGCCCGCCCGTCCAACTCAGGGATGGCGACGAAACCGCCGACGGCATCCGCCGCAGCGCGTGCCGCCTCGATACCGGGGTTCCGGCCATCGTCGCGCACGTCGTTGTCGGCGAGGAAGAGAACCACGGCCTCCGGTGCCAGTTCGCGCACGGCCTGCGCCGTGGCGAGCAGATTCCCGGCATCCATCGCCGCTGCCGCCGGCCAGTCGGTCGCATCGACGCCCACCGCCGTGGAGGCCACGCCCTCGCCAATCATCACGACAGTCGCGCCGCGCAACTTGCCGAAAGGATAGAAGCAGCCGCGCTTGCGTCCCCCCTTGAGGTAGTCCTTCTCGCCGTCGGCGTTGATGGCTTCCAGCGTCGCCAGCTTCCCGGCGGCATCGAACAGCGGAACCAGTAGGGCGTCCGTCCATCCGCGTTGGGGCCATGTGCCACGCCGCACCAGCGAGAAGATGTTGACGCGCTTCTTCATCGCATAGGGATGGTCGGCGGACTCGTCGCGCTTCCCCTCGCCGAAGATCAGCTTCGCCTGTTGCGCTGCTTCGGCGTGTAGCGCATCACGCTCGACTTCGACCTGTTTCCGCGCTTCTTCTATCTGACGCCGCCATGCCCGCCGCTCATTGTTCGACATGGGCTTGTCGCGCTTCGCCTGCCAGTTCTCATGCAGGCCGGTGGACCAGTCGCCGAAACTACCACCCTCGCCATCGGCGAACAGCTTGCACCATCCCGCCGTGTTGCCGTTTCGCTTGCCGATGCCGGGGAAACGATACAGCTTGTCCGGTTCGATCACGTCGGGAGGTGTCAGGCCCGCCGCGATGATGGTGTCGCGGAATTGTTCAATAGGATTGGCTGTCATTTGCACATCCTCTGCCATCCGCGCTTTCGCTGGCGATTGATGCGGCTCGATTTGGCTAGATTGAACCAGCCCGCCAGCGTGTCGGCTCCGGTATGATTCGACCTGTCGGAAGTCTTCGGCCCCGCACCGTGCCAGCGGTCGCGGGGCTTGTTGTTTTTTGTCATGGCTCGCCCCTTTCAAGCCTTGGCAATCAGGGCACGAATATCCTCGACTCGCCACACGGTCACACGCGGCCCGAGTTTCACCGGCTTGGGGAAGCGCCCGGATTTGACGCCATCCCACCAGCAAGTTTTCTTGACTGGGATGATCGGGGGGATTGGCGGCACCGCTTTGGGGTTGCCAATGATTTGCGGCAAACGTAGAAAACCAGTTTCAGGCAGAGAGTGCATGTGTGTGCTCCAAGAAAGTCTGCCGCGCTGAGCATTTCCTCCCTAGCGCAAACAGGATTTCATCGAGCCTGCCGGCGAGTGCCGAGTCTGGCGAGAGCTGGTTAGAGCTTACCTGCCAGAAATAGTCTTACCGCTTGAGTCGGGTAAGGTTCGCTCCAATCGAGCGCAGGCGATGCGCGAACTTTGCCACGCATGGCACGACACCGTCCGTATCAATCCGGTATCGGTCAGTCTGTATCGCAGGTACTCAGCGGGACAGAAAAGGCCGATTACGCCACTCGCAAGATTGGCGTTACGTTGCTATCGCCCTTCTTCCAGGTATCGAGCATGTCGGCCCATTGCTGCATCATCCTGGCACGGTCGGCCAGATGCTCGGCATGGTTGTAGGTGCGCCGCACCGCGTTGGGTTCGGCATGCGCCAACTGGCGCTCGATCCAGTCGGCTGTGTAACCCATCTCGTTCAGGCGCGTGCTGCCCGTTGTCCGGGTAGCATGGGGGCTGTATTTGCCCGCCCAGCCGAGGGCATTCAACGCCTGACGGAACGATGCCGTCGCCATCGGTTTCGTCTTGTCGTCCCGGTGCGGGAACAGGTGAGCATGGCGACCAGTAAGGCCGCGCAAGGCGCGCAGCATTTCCACGGCTTGTGTGGGCAGGGGAACGACATGCTCCCTGCGCTTCTTCATCCGCTCGGCGGGGATGCGCCAGAGGGCTGCGTCCAGGTCGAACTCGTCCCAACGCGCCTCCACTGCCTCGCTGGGGCGCGTCAGCGTCAGCCACATCAGGCGGAATGCCGTGATGGTTTCGTGTCGCCCGCCGTGCCCCTCGAAGTCGCGCAGCAGTTGGCCGATCTCGGCAATCTCCAGCGGGCGCTTGTGCTGAGTCTTGTTCTTCGGCAGGGCTTCGCGCCACTGATGCACGGGGTTGGAATCAACGCGGAAGGTTTCGGCGGCCAACTCGAAGATGCCAAACAGGGTGCGCTTGGCTTCCTCCATGACGGAAACCCCGTTTTTCTCGGCGGCTTTCTTGAGTACGCCGAGGATGAGCGGAGGAGTGACCTGCTTTACCGGCAACTCTCCAAGGGTGGGGAACACGACTCGGGTGAGCATATCCAGCCGGCGCTTCTTGGTGATTTCCTCCCAGTCCTTCAGTGCCAGCCATTCCTTGGCGACGGCCTCGAAGGTGGTGGCGTTTTCCTGCGCACGCTTGATGCGCTCAAGTTGCCGATGCTGCGCCGGATTGATGCCCTGCTTGACCAGTGCCCGTGCTTTGGTGCGCTCATCCCGTGCCTCGGCCAGCGTAAAGCGCCTACCATCCCGCCGTGCCTTGGCTTCCTCCGGGGTCTCGCCGCTGGGCGCGTTGGCATAGTCGCCAATGGCAAAGACGCTCTCCTTGATCTTGCCATCTTCGCGCAACTCGAAGCGGTAGCGCCATGCCTTGACGCCATTGGGCTTGATTTCCAGATACAGCCCGTTGCTATCCCTCAGCTTGTAGGGCTTGTCCTTGGGTTTGGCATTCCGGCATTGGGTGTCGTTCAACATAACAGATCCCCGGGTTTCGAGTCATACCCGGTATTTTCTGCCCAGGTTTTGACTACATACCCGGTATCGTACCCGGTTGATACCCGGCTGACAACGGCAATGATCGGACAATTACGACATGAAAATCACGTCAATATATTGATCTATAGTGATTTTATTGTCCGCGATGGTTCGCATGCATCCGAAAAGTTGTTTAGACGTTGAACAGAAAGTTCATCACGTCGCCGTCCTTGACAACGTATTCCTTGCCTTCTGCCCGCATCTTGCCGGCCTCCTTGGCACCATGCTCGCCGCCGCAGGCGATGAAGTCGTCGTAGGCAATGGTCTGGGCGCGGATGAAGCCGCGTTCGAAATCCGTGTGAATTACGCCGGCCGCCTGCGGCGCGGTGTCGCCCTGGTGGATGGTCCAGGCGCGCACTTCCTTGACCCCGGCTGTAAAGTAGGTCTGCAGGCCGAGCAGTTTGTAGCCGGCGCGGATCAGGCGATTCAAGCCCGGCTCATGAAGACCCATGTCGGCGAGGAACATCTCCTTCTCGTCGTCGGCGAGATCGGCAATTTCCGCTTCGATGGCCGCGCACACCGCCACCACTTCGGCGCCCTCCTGCACAGCGCGGGCGCGCACCGCATCCAGGTGTGGATTGTTCTCGAAGCCATTTTCCTTGACGTTGGCCACATAGAGAATCGGCTTGGCCGTCAGCAGGAAGAACTGGCGCAGGTTGCCCCATTCCTCCTTGGAGAGGTCGAGCGCGCGCACCGGCTTCGCTTGGTCGAGTTGCTTCTGGCATTTCTCCAGCACGTCCACCAGCAGCCTGGCCTCCTTGTCGCCACCCGCCTTGGCCTGCTTCGAATAGCGGGCCAGGGCCTTGTCGACTGCCGTCAGGTCAGCGAGCGCCAGTTCGGTGTCAATGACCTCGATGTCGCGGATGGGATCGACGCTGCCCGCAACATGCACGACGTTGTCGTCGGCGAAGCAGCGCACCACATGGACAATCGCATCGGTCTCACGGATGTTGGCGAGGAACTGGTTGCCAAGGCCCTCGCCCTTGCTGGCGCCGGCGACCAGGCCGGCGATGTCGACGAACTCGACGATGGCGTGCTGAATCTTTTGCGGCTTGACGATCTTCGCCAATGCCTCCAGGCGCGGATCGGGAACCTCGACGATGCCGACGTTCGGCTCAATGGTGCAGAAGGGGTAGTTGGAGGCTTCGATGCCCGCCTTGGTCAGGGCATTGAACAGGGTGGACTTGCCGACGTTGGGCAGGCCGACGATACCGCATCTGAGGCTCATGGTTTTTCCTTTGCCGGCGCGGGCCGGGTATTGATACGCTGCGTGGCGGCGTTGAAGTCCGCCCTGGCCAGTTGCGGCCAGGCCAGCAGGGCACGATCGATGGCCGCGTCGACTTCCTCGCGCTCTTCCTTGCGTGGCGGCTTCAGCACGTAGTTGACGACTTCGTTGCGATCGCCGGGATGGCCGATGCCGACGCGCAGCCGCCAGTAATCCTGAGTGCCGAGGTGCGAGGTCAGGCTCTTCAAACCGTTGTGGCCGCCCAGGCCACCGCCGAAGCGGAGTTGGGCCCGCCCCGGCAGCAGGTCGAGTTCGTCGTGCACCACCAGCATCTCGGCCGGCTGGATACGGTAGAAGTGCGCCAGCGCCTGCACAGCGCGGCCGGAATCGTTCATGTAGGTTGCCGGCATCAGCAACCAGATGCCCGCCTCCCGGGCATTGGCCACCCAGCCGTGGTAGCGCGACTCCTTGCCGAACGAGACCTTGATGTCGTTCGCCAGCCGCTCACAAAACCAAAACCCGGCGTTGTGCCGGGTTTCAGCGTATTCGGCCCCGGGGTTGCCGAGGCCGATGATCAAGCGCAGCGCCGGACGCGTCAACTCACTTCTTCTCGGCCGGCTTCTTCTCGGTGGTGATCTGCGTCTCGGCCGGACCTTCGGCCAGTTCCTCCGACGCGGCGCCACCGCCACGTACCACCACGCTGGCCACCACCGGGTCGCCCTCGCCGTGATGGACGATTTCGACACCGGCCGGCAGCTGCAGGCCCGACACATGGATGGAGTGGCCCGCGTCCATGTCCTTGAGGTCCACTTCGATGAACCCGGGCAGGTCGGCGGGCAGGCACTTGACATCCACTTCATTGGTGACGTGCTGGATCATGCCGCCATGGAGCTTGACCCCCGGGGCGATCTCGGCATTGATGAAGTGCAGCGGCACCTTCTGGTGGATCTTGTGGGTAGCGTCGATGCGCTGAAAATCCACGTGCAGGATCAGCTGGCGGAACGGATGGCGCTGCACGTCGCGCAGCAGGCACATCTGCCTGGCGCCATCGACGTCGAGATTGAGCACGGAGGAGTAGAAGGCCTCCTTGCGCAGGTGCTGCCAAAGTTCGTTGTGATCAAGCTCGATGGATTGCGGTTGGGCTTCTCCGCCGTAGAGGATGCCCGGTACGCGGCCGGCGCGACGCAGGCGGCGGCTCGCACCCGTGCCCTGTACTTCGCGCTTGGTGGCTTTGACTTCGATTTGCATGGTATGGCTCCAGAATGACTGCCCGCGACCAGGCAGTGGGTTAAGAAACTATTCGACGAAAAGCGAGGACACCGATTCCTCGTTGCTGATGCGCAGCATCGTTTCGGCAAGCAAGGCGGAGATGGACACGACCCGCACGCGCGGGCACTTGCCGGCATCCTCGCGCAACGGAATGGTGTCGGTCACCACCACTTCATCGAGCTCCGATTCCTCGATGCGAGCGATGGCGCTGCCCGACAGCACCGGGTGCGTAGCATAGGCAACCACCCGCTTGGCGCCATGCTGCTTGAGCGCGGCGGCCGCCTTGCACAGCGTGCCGGCGGTGTCGACGATGTCATCCATGATCACGCAGCTGCGGCCCTCGACATCGCCGATGATGTGCATCACTTCGGAAACATTGGCCCGCGGCCGGCGCTTGTCGATGATCGCCAGATCGGCTTCGAGCAACTTGGCGGCGGCACGGGCGCGCAGCACGCCGCCGACATCGGGGGATACCACCATCAGATTCTCGTGGCGTTGCCGCCAGATATCGCCCAACAGGATGGGCGTCGAGTAGATGTTGTCGACCGGGATATCGAAGAAACCCTGAATTTGGTCGGCGTGCAGGTCGACGGTCAGCACGCGCTGAACACCCACCGCCTGCAGCATGTTGGCGACCACCTTGGCGGCGATGGGCACGCGCGCCGAGCGCGGCCGGCGATCTTGGCGAGCATAGCCGAAATACGGAATGGCGGCGGTGATGCGCCCGGCGGACGAACGCTTGAGCGCGTCGGCCAGGATGATCAGTTCCATCAGGTTGTCATTGCTTGGCGCGCTGGTCGGCTGGAGGATGAAAACATCCTTGCCGCGCACGTTTTCCAGCAATTCGACGCTCGTTTCGCCATCGGAGAAGCGGCCAACGGCGGCGCGCCCAAGCGAAATATTGAGACGCTTGACGACATCAGCCGCCAACTTCGGGTTGGCGTTGCCGGTAAAAACCATCATGCTGTCGTAGGCCATGACCCTGTCCGTGCCGATTGCCGCAGAAAAGACTCGGGCAGACCGCCGAAACGCGACCTGCCCGGGGGAAATTCTGGCTGGGGCTCCAGGATTCGAACCTGGGAATGCCGGAATCAAAATCCCGGTGGTTCAAATACTTACAATAACCCAGCGATTGAAACAATAACAAAATCAAGGGCGCGGATTGTAACCGATATTGCCGGTGATTGTGGATAACTGCCCCTATTTTTTGTCAGTGCACCAAAAATGCACCGCTGGTGCATTTGTCAATTCCAGATCAATAAACCACAACAAGGGGCATACGATAAACGGATAGCCATGCCGGACTTCGTTGCACCATGCGGCGCACTACCAGCAGCGGCGCGGGTTTCCGTGGGCAGCAGGCAACGGACAGACAGGAAAGCAGCCTAGCCCAAGGCCTTGAGTGAGCCGGTAAGCGCCCGGCCGGCGATGGATCAGAAAGTGCCGATGGGTGATTGTGGGCGAAGATAGCCCGCGCTCGATCTGCGAGGTATGGGAGGGCGAGATATTCACGGCGGCGGCCCTGGTCATGATTGCCCCCTTTCACCGCAAAAGTCGGCGCTGGCGGGACGGCGGCTGGCTCGCTGGCGAACTGATGCCAGGGATTGATGCAGGCCGGATTGCCGCAGGTATGGCGCACGGGCTGGCCAGGGCGGGCGGGGGCGATGAAAAGCCCATAGGCCAGGCGATGGGCGGGCAGGGTGATGTATTTCCCCTGGTGCGACAGCGACACGCGGGCGAAGCCGTGGCGGTCGCGGCGCATGGGGGATTCGATACAGCTTTCGGGAAACAGCGCCAGCAAGCGGGCGCAGGTGGATTGCAGCATGGTCAATACTCCTACGTTGTGGTTCGTCATTTCCGCTTGCCCGCTGCTAAACGGGGTGGGCGGAACCGTGCGGGTTAGCAGACCGGAACGTAGGCACCGGCAGGGCCGAAGCCCTCCCGCACGGCCCGCCCATTGAGGGCATGCCATGCTGCGGACGTAAAAAAACCGCTGGGAGGCGGTCGTCCGCCTACGTAATTCCGGGCTGCTAAACCCGTGTCGCCTCTTTCTCGGCGACAGGCGAAGCATCCGCCGCGATCATGCCGGCGTCAAGGGGGCGGCGACAGAGGGCGGCCGACTGGTGCGGCAGGGGCGCGACCCGTTACCAATGCGCCGCAAGGGTTAGCACAATCCACACCATCAGACACAAGTAACCAATCAGGAACAGGGCTAACAGCGTGCCCCCCTTTTCCTTGGGGCGCATTACCCAATAGGAAAGCCCCGTTACGGCGCCAGCGACGGCCGCCAACGCCAAGAAAGCAAACACAGTTGCCACGGTGCCGAATTGCCAAGTTCCCATAGTGGCGAGTGCAAGCAGAACAAACCCCAGCAACACGCCGGCTGCTGTCGGCGGCGGATCGATCGGAGGGGGTGGCGGCCAAACCTGCTTGCCGCCCTCATAGACGCGGACTTGCACGTCGAACAGTTTGATTCGCATAGCGGGCTATCACTCAGGCGTGCGCTTCGTCCCGGCGCGTGATTGCCAGGCGCAGGCCGGCAGCGTCCAGCACCGCCACCAGCGTTTTCAATGTCGGGTTGCCCTTCGGCGACAGGGCGCGATACAGGCTTTCGCGTTGGATGCCGGCCCGCTCGGCAACCTTGGCCATACCCTGCGCTTCGGCAACATGGCGCAGCGCAGATAGCAGCGCTTCGCGGCCGCCTTCCTCGTCGGCTTGTTCCATCGCCGCTTGCAGGTATTCATCGGCGAAGGCGGGATCGTCCCGCAGCAGTTCGATAACTGCTTCGGCGTGGGGGCGCGAGGCTGGGTGCACGGTTCGGTTCCTTTCCTGCCAGTCTAGTAGTCCATTGCGCCGGCTTCCATGCGCCCGACACGCGCCAAGGTGAAGGCCCGCGCCCGGCGATCCGCCAGCGATGCCAGCCAATCCGCGAACAGGTCGCGGCCGGCGCGGGATAGGTAATACTCAATCTGGTACATGCCACATTGTAGCGTTTAGGTTACAGAATTCAATGGGTGGCACAGGACAGAACTTCAGAAAACCGCGCCCGCCGTTGAGG
The DNA here is from genome assembly GCA_016704145.1 of Rhodocyclaceae bacterium. Lineage (GTDB taxonomy): Bacteria > Pseudomonadota > Gammaproteobacteria > Burkholderiales > Rhodocyclaceae > Fen-999. The sequence continues at coordinate 606,931 of JADJAS010000007.1, forward strand.
GGGTTTCGGCAGGTATCTTTTGCGCGGCCGAGCTACCCCCGAAGGGCAAGGGAACCGGAGCGGAAACGTGGGCAGGCGAGCGCTGGCGTAATTGTGGTTTGTTGCCGCCGTTGCAACTAGACCGGCTAGACCGGAGATAGGCCGATGCCGCCTGCATTTCCGTCTAGCTGGAACCGTTCAACCATACGGGTTTGCGGGCGACTAAGCCGACTAGACCGGTTAGACCGGTCGAAAATGGGTGAGCAAGGGTCAAGGGGCAGGATCGGCGGGCCGGCGCGGGTCGGCATCGATCTGCCAAGCGGGCGGCGGGCGGCGATCCGGCCGGCGTCGGTCGGGCATGGTGCATTCCTGGTGCAGTTCGGGAGGGCGTCGAAGGCGGACGACGGCAGGTAGAGCAGACAATGGCGCTGCCTGGTGCAAATCGCCCGCAATGGGCCGCCAATACAGGGGCGGCGCGGGGCGCGTCGTCTGGTGCATACGTCTGCATTGTTGCCGCTCAGTGCACCACGGCTGCGCCAAAGGAAAAGGGGCTAGCGTTTTTTACTCGCCAACCCCAATTTACTGGCTGGGGCTCCAGGATTCGAACCTGGGAATGCCGGAATCAAAATCCGGTGCCTTAACCAACTTGGCGAAGCCCCAATCCCGGCGGCGCCCCCGTCAGGAGGCCGCCGAAAGGACGCGCATTGTCCTGTTTTTGCGGTGCAATGTCAATTCAGGATGGGGTGTGAATCGAGGCCGCGCGCCACGAATCCGCGCATGTCGGCCGGCAAGGCGGCGCCGGCCGCGCGGGCAGCCGATTCCGTCGCGAATTCGGCAAAACAACAGGCCCCGGAACCACTCATGCGGGCTGGGCCAAGCGTGCGCAGCCAGTCCAGATGATGCCCCACCTCGGGAAACAGACGCCGTGCCACCGACTCGAGGTCGTTGCCGCCCACACCCGGTCGCCAGGCCGCCGGCACCATGGCCGGGGTATCCCGCCGCAGGTCGGACGCACGAAATACTTCCGCCGTCGGTACCGATACGTCGGGGATCGTCACGAGATACCAGGCGGGCGGCAGTGCAAGATCGGTGAATTGGTCGCCTACGCCTTCGGCGAAACAGGCTTGGCCGTGGATGAAAACCGGAACGTCGGCGCCGAGCGACAAACCCAGTCGCTGAAGCTCGGCGGACGACAGGCCGCATTGCCAAAGCCGATTGAGCGCCATCAGCGTGGTCGCGGCATCCGAACTGCCACCGCCCAGGCCACCACCCAACGGCAAGCGCTTGGTCAAATGAATCGTGACCCCTCCCTCCAGACCGCTTCGCTGTCGCAGCAAGCGCGCCGCGCGAATGGTCAGATCGGCGTCGGGCGGAACACCGTGCAAGGGGCCGGCGGCAACGATCTTGCCATCCGGGCGCGGCTCGAATCGGAGTTCATCGCCCTGGTCGAGAAAACGAAACACCGTCTGAAGCAGGTGATAGCCGTCGGCGCGGCGGCCAACGACGTGGAGGAACAGATTGATCTTGGCCGGCGCCGGCCAGACACGATCCCAGGCGCTCATCGGACCCGACCCCATTCGTCGACCTTCAGGCGCACCTCGATCTCGCCACTGCTGACTTCAAGCAGGGTTGGCAAGGCATCGGCGGCGGGGCTCTGGTAATCGAGGTATTGAACGCGCCATGGCGATGACGGCACCGGCGGGTGACCGACCACCCACGCCGGCAATTGGTCGAGCGGCAGCCGGGAGCCGAACACCCGCACGGCCAGTTCTTCCCAATCACCCGCAACATGCTCCTCGCCGTTCGCGGTCTTGAGGCGCGCCCCCGAAGGATTTCGAGTCAACTCGGCGACACCCTGGCCTAGCGGCGTGGTCAGCAGAACTTCGTCGCTGTCCTTGCCATGACGCCACGAAATGTTGGCGTAATGCCGATTCTGGTCGACACGCACGGTGACGCGGCCATCAAACTCGAACTCGTTCACCACTGGAGGTGTGCGCACGGCCGGCGCGGAGGCCGGCAAGCCGGCGCAGCCCGCCGCCAGCAGCGCCACGGACAGCAGGGCGACACGGGTAAGGGTTTTCAGGGCTGGTACTTCTTGATGGTGCCGAGCAGCGGCGCGTTGTCGGGGCTGACTTTCGCGGCGGCTTCCCAGGTGTGACGCGCTTCATCCTGCCTTCCCAGCGTCCACAGCACTTCACCCAGGTGAGCGGCGATCTCGGGGTCGGCACGCAAAGCGAACGCCTTTTGCAGTGCCTCCAACGCGCCCTGCGCGTCGCCGAGCCGGAACATCACCCAGCCCTTGCTGTCGAGAATGAACGGATCTTCGGGCGCCAGTTGCAGGGCCTTGTCGATCAATTGCAGCGCCTCGTCCAGCCGAAGATTGCGATCAGCCAGGGAAAAACCGAGAGCATTATAGGCATGCGCATGGTCGGGCTTGATCTCGATCAGGCGGCGCAGATTGCGTTCCATGACGTCGAGCCTGTCGATCCGTTCGGCCAACATCGCCGACTCGTAGAGCAGGTCGGTCTGATCGGGGTGTGCGGCCAGTCCCGCCGCCACCACCGCGTAGGCATCTTCGCCCTTGCCGGCCTCGCGCAGCAGTTGGGCCTCCGCAATCAGAAGCTGGCCGCGCTCGGCGGGATTCCCGGCCGAGGACTGCTGGAGCAGTTGGCGCGCCTCCGCCAGCTTGCCCTGTCGCGCCAGCACATGCGCCGCCCGCATTCTGGCCGGCAGATACTGATTCCCGGGCGTCACGGCGCCGTACCACGCCAGCGCCTCGTCCCAGCGCTTGCGATCCTCGCCGATCTGCCCCAGGTAAAGCCGCGCGGTATCGACTTCGGCATGGTCCATGCCCGCCAGCCGCTTGAAGCGGGCTTCCGCTTCGTCGAAATCGTGGAGTTGCAGGGAGAGCACGCCCACCGCGAAGATCACATCGCCGTTGTTCGCCGTATCGGGGTTGTCGAGCAACATCTGGAACTGGCCGCGCGCCTCGCCATACCGCTTCTCGCCGACCAAGGCCCGGGCATAGGCCAGGCGGGCGTCACGGGCCTTGGGGTTGGCCTCGACGAAGGCGGCCAGGAACTTGATCTGTTCCGGCGCATTGCCGGTCAGCTGCGCACGCGCCAGCGCCGCAGGCTCCCAATCCGAACGCAGCGAAAGCGCGCGGTCGAGTTCGGACAACGCCACACCGGTATCGCGCGCGGCTTGCGCCGCTTGCGCACGGGCAAAATGCGCCTCGGGAAGCTCAAGGTAAGGCGTTGTGACCTTGTCGACGATGCGCTGCGCATCGAGCTTGTCGGGATGACGAGCGAGCAGCCGATGCAACTGCATCAGCAAGCCACCGCGATGCTCGCCGGCCGCGTCCAGTTCGCGCGACAAATGGGCCGCCAGTTCCTCGGAGCGACTGGTCACCGACAGCAGCCCGCTCATCATCTGCCTTGGCTTGTCGGCGCCCGGCTCGATCTCCGCCCACAGGCGCGCGGCCTCCAGGGCAGTATCGTAATGGCGCGCGAACAGCGCAATCTCGGCGGCGCGGCGCGCGACCCGGGGGTCCCGCGTCCGGCGCGCCAGATCGATGTAGGCCTCGGACGAGAGCCCGACCTGTCCCCGCGCGCCGGCAATCTCGGCCAGCAGGAACTGGTACATCATCTGCGGCGTCAGGGCTACCGCCGGCAGACTGGCCGGCGGCGCGGCCTCGCCGGGAGCGGTGTCGCCGTCCTGCACGGCGGCATGGACGCCAAGCGCAACGGCGGCAAGAACAATCGGGAGCAGACGACGTTTCATGGGATCGATCCATTCGCGGCGTTCCGGGCTCGCGGAATCGCCGCACTCACATACAATATCCCGATGATGTTAGCAGTTTCGCTCTGGGAAAGGCACTGACCCGCATGCCGGAACTCCCCGAAGTCGAAGTGACGCGCCTGGGCCTGGCGGCCTGCCTGACCGGCGAGAAAGTCGACCAGGTGACGATGCGCGTGCCGGCCTTGCGCTATCCCTTGCCCGCCGCCTTGTCGGACCGGGTGGTCCGGCGCGCCCTTCGCCAGATCCGGCGGCGCGGCAAGTATCTGCTGTTCGACTTCGGCACGGGGCATCTGTTGATTCATCTCGGCATGTCGGGGAGCCTGCGACTAGTGGAGAGGAACGAGCCACCCCTCAGGCACGACCACTTCGACATCGGATTCGGCTCCAAGGTTCTCCGCATGCACGATCCGCGAAGATTTGGCGCGGCACTGTGGCTCGAAGGCGACCCGGCCACGCACCCGCTGCTGGCTCATCTCGGCGCGGAACCCCTGTCGCGCCAGTTCACGCCGCGCGTGCTGGGCGCGGCCCTGACCGGCAGAACCATGGCCATCAAGCCGGCCATCATGGATGCCGGCATCGTGGTCGGCGTCGGCAACATCTACGCTTCCGAGAGCCTGCATCGCGCCGGCATCGATCCACGCCTGCCCGCCGGCCAGTTGGCCCCGGCACGACTGGCGCGACTGGTTCCCGCGATCAAGCTCACCCTGCGCGCCGCCATCCGCGCCGGCGGCAGCACCGTGCGCGACTACGTACATGCCAATGGCGGCAGCGGCGAGTTCCAGCAGCGACATCGCGTCTATGGCCGCGCCGGCCAGCCTTGCCGCCAGTGCGGCGCACCCATCCGCCTGCTGCGACAAGCCAATCGCGCCACTTATTACTGTCCTCGCTGCCAGCGCTAAAGCCGACCGATCATGAGTCTCGCCCGACAATTCGATGCCTATCGCGCCTGGCGCGAACACCTCGACCACCAGGTCGTGCGCTTGCGCGATTGGCTGCGGGATGCCGATCTGCTCGACGCCCAGGCCGAGCAACAGTTGCGCCGGATACGCGGCCGCCTTGCCGAGGACAAGCTGGTGGTGGCTTTCGTCGCGGAATTCTCGCGCGGCAAGTCCGAACTGATCAACGCGCTGTTCTTCGCCGATCGCGGTGGCCGCGTGCTGCCCTCCGCGGCCGGGCGCACGACGATGTGTCCCACCGAGATTTCCTGGGAACCGGGCCAGTCGCCCGGGATCACCCTGCTGCCGATCGAGACGCGGGCGGAAGGCACCAGCATCGCCGAACTGCGCGGCGCGCCCGAGGCGTGGCAGACCTTTCCCTTCGACCCCGCCGCCCCGGAGAGCATGGCCTCGGCGCTGCGACGGGTCGGCGATGTCAAGAACATGCCGGCGGAAGCGGCCCGCGGGCTCGGTTTCGCCGTCGGCGACAGCGCTGATGGGAGCCTGGTGGCGGATGACGAGGGGCTCGTCGAAGTGCCGCGCTGGCGCCATGCCATGATCCGCTTTCCGCATCCGCTGCTGGAACAGGGTCTCGTCGTCCTCGACACCCCGGGGCTTAACGCCATCGGCGCCGAACCGGAACTGACTTTGTCGCTGCTGCCCGGCGCCCATGCCGTGCTGTTCGTGCTGGCCGCAGACACTGGCGTCACCCAATCGGATCTCGCGATCTGGCGTGACCATGTCGGCAATTGCCCCGGCCGCCTGGTGGTGCTGAACAAGATCGATGGCCTCTGGGACGGCCTGCGCCCCGACTGGGAAATCGAGGCCGAGATTGCCCGCCAAGCGCGTTCCTGCGCGCAGATCCTCGATCTCCCGACGAACCGGATATTTGCGGTTTCGGCGCAGAAAGGGCTGGTGGCGAAGGTCAATGGCGACACCGGCCTGCTGGCGCGCAGCAAGCTGCCTCGGCTGGAAGACGCACTGGCGACCGAACTGTTGCCGGCCAAGCGGGACATCGTCGCCGGCGGCACTGTCGTCGAGGCCATGCGACTCGCGGCCGAGACGAAGCAACTACTGGCCACCCGTCACGCCGCCATTGTCGCCCAGATCGGTGAGTTGACCGGTCTGCGCGGCAAGCACGAAAGCGTCATCGCCCACACGGTAACCAAGGTCGGCGCCGAAAAGGAAGCCTTCGAGCGCGGCTTGCGCGAGTACTACGCGGTCCGCAGCGTTTTCTCGCAGCTCTCGGAAACGCTGTTCGCGCATCTTGGGCCGGAAAGGCTGCGCGGCCATTCACGCCAGGCACGCGAGGCCATGGCGCGCGCGACCTTCACCCCGCAACTGACCGCCGCCATGAGCGCCCTGTTTTCGGCCGCGCGCACCAGCCTGAAATCTTCGGCGAGAAGCATCATCGAGATTGCCGACATGATGCACGCCATGCACCAGAAGTTCGGCGGCCAACACGGCTTTGCGCTGGAACCGCCACCGCCGTTCTCGCTGCAAGACAGTCTCGGGCAGCTCGACAGGCTGGAAGAGGATTTTCGGCGGCACTTTGGCAGCCTGCTCAACCTGCTGACGCGCGACAAGCACACCCTCAGCCAGCAGTTCTTTGAAACCGTCGTCACGCAGTTGCGCCGGCTGTTCGAACAATGCAATCGTGAGGCCGACCAGTGGCTGCGCGCCATGATGGCGCCGCTGGAAAATCAGGTTCGGGAACTCCAGCGGCAGCTCAAGCAGCGCCAGGACAGCATCCGTCGCATCCACGAAACCGCCGACAGTCTCGAAGACCGCATCGACGAACTCTCGGCAAACCGGAGCGCGCTGGAGGCGCGAATGCGAGAACTGGACGACGTAACGGACGGCCTGGCGGCGGCTTCGACGCCTTGACGGCTGGAGTCGGGCGCCGACCGGGCCGCGGCCGGCGCCGGGCGAAAACGACCTACTTGCTGCCGGTCAGCTTGATGAACTTCGCCATCAGCTGATCCTTGCTCTCGACGTGGCCAGGATCCGCGGGAATGCAATCGACCGGGCAGACTTCGCGGCACTGTGGCGTATCGAAGTGGCCAACGCATTCGGTGCACTTGTCCGGATCGATGATGTAGATCTCGTCACCCTGGGAAATGGCGTTGTTCGGGCACTCGGGCTCGCAAACATCGCAGTTGATGCATTCGTCGGTGATCATCAGGGCCATGTCGGATTACCTTTCTGAAAAGCGATTTCAAGAATGTGTGTTGAATCTTTTCGCCAGCCGGGCCCCCACCAGCGGCTGGACGAACTTGGACACGTCGCCGCCCAGCGATGCGATCTCCCGCACCATGGTGGCGGAAATGAACATGTATTGCTCGCCCGGCGTCAGGAACACCGTTTCGACGTCGGGATGCAGGCTGCGGTTCATGCCGGCCATCTGGAACTCGTATTCGAAGTCGGAAACGGCGCGCATGCCACGGATGATGACCGTCGCCCCCTGCTCGCGCAGGAAGTTCATGAGCAGGCCGCCGAAGCCGACCACCGTGGCGTTCTTCACCGGCGCGAGTATTTCCCGCGCCATCTCGACCCGTTCTTCCAGTTCGAAGCAGGGCTTCTTGCCCGGGCTGCGGGCGATGCCGACGATGACGTGATCGAACAGGCCACAGGCACGGCGCACGAGATCCTCGTGGCCGCGCGTCAGCGGATCGAAGGTTCCCGGATATACGGCGATTCTGCCGTTCATGCGCGCTCCAGCAAGTGATAGTAAACCTGTCCTGCCCTGCCCTGACGGGACACCCGCCAAGGCGCCGGCGGCGCCACGGCGGCTTCCGCCTCGACGTACAGCCGGGCTTCCGGCTTGACGATTCCCGGCAACACCGGCCACAGACGTTCCAGCCACGACTGCCGATAAGGGGGATCGAGCATCACCAGATCGAACGTCCTGCCCTGCCGCGCGCAGCCGAGCGCGAATTCTAGCGCATCCGACCGCAGCACCTCCAGGCGGCCGCCGCCGAGCGAAGCGGCATTCTGCCGCAGCGTCGCGCCGACGCGCTGGTCCCGCTCAACCAACACCACGCTGGCGGCGCCGCGCGAGGCCGCCTCGAATCCCAGAATGCCGCTGCCGGCAAAGAGGTCCAGGCAGTCCAGGCCGCCCAGGTCCTGCCCCAACCAATTGAAAAGTGTTTCCCGCACCCGGTCCGGCGTCGGCCGCAAGCCTTGCGAGTCGATCACCTGGATCAGCCTGCTGCGCCATTCGCCGCCGGTGATGCGGATGCGGCTCAATCGGATGCAACCACGACGGTGACGAGATGCTCCGGCCTGACGTGGCGAGCGAAGGCATCGCGCACGTCCTTGGCCGTAACCGCCGCAACTTTCGCCGGGAAGTCGTCGAGATAGGTCAGCGGCAGGTTGAAGAAGCCGATGGTCGAGAGGTAGCCGAGCAGCTTGGCATTGCTGTCGATGCGCAGGCCGAAACCGTCGATCAGGTTCTTTTTCGCCGCCGCCAGTTCGGTGGCGGTCGGGCCATCCTTCAGGAAACCGGCCAACACCTCGTTGGCCACCTTGAGGGCGTCGGCCGCCTGTTCGCGCTTGGTTTGCAGGCCGATCTCGAACGGTCCGGCGAGCTTCCTCGGCGCGAAGTAGGAATAGACACTGTAGGCGTAGCCGCGTTTTTCCCGCACTTCCTTCATCAACCGCGAGACGAAGCCGCCGCCGCCCAGGCTGTAGTTGCCGACCAGCAGCGCAAAGTAGTCGGGATCGCCGCGCCTGACGGCCGGCAGGCCGACGTGGATGTGGCTTTGCGTCGCCGGATGCGCAACCTTGACGGTCGCGGCCCCTGGCAGGGTTACCTCCGGCAACGGCGTTTCCGGCACGCCCGCCGGCAAGGACTCGGTGAGCGACTGGGCAATACGCTCGGCCTCGGCGCGCGTCATGTCGCCGATGATCGAAACGACCGACCGCCGCGCCGAATAATGGTCGCGATGGAACGCCACGAGATCGTCACGGGCGATCCCGGCGACCGATTCGACCGTGGCGCTGGCCCCATACGGATGTCCCGGGTAGATGGCGGCGGCGAAGCGCTTGGCGGCGATGGCGTCGGGCTTGGTGTCCGCCTCCCGGATCGCCGCCACGGTGCGCGCCTTCTCGCGCGCCAGCACGGCCTCGGGGAAGCTCGGCCGGGTCAATGCCAGGCGCAGGAGGCCGAGCGCCGCGTCCCGCTCCTTGGGATACGACAGCGTGCGCAGCGTGAGCGACGCGCGGTCGCTGTCCGAGGAACCGCCCAGCCGGGCGGCGATATCGCCCAGGCGCTCGGAGATCGCCTCCTCGTCGAGGTCGCCGGCGCCGGCGTCGAGCATGCCTTGCGTCATGGCGGCCAGCCCAGCCTTGCCCGCCGGGTCGCGGGCGCCGCCGGCGGCAAAACTCACGTCGATATCGAGGATCGGCAAGTCGTGCGTCTCGACGAAATAGACGCGGGCACCCGAGGGCGCCACCCAATGCTCGATCTTCACGCCCGCCTCGGCGGCAAACGCAACGGCCATGGCCAGCACGGCCAGCAAGATTCTTCTCATGTCGGTTTCCTCAGTGGCGCTCAGTGGCGTCCCACCACGCCTGACTTTGTATTGGACTTGGGCTTCGTCTGGTCGAGGGGCAGCGGGTCCAGCACGGCGACCGTCAGCCGGTCGTCGCTGCCGTCGCCGAAATACTTCCTGGCCACGGACTGCACTTCCTCGGACGTCACCGAACGCAGCTTGTCGAGCAACTTGTCATGGTCGCGCCAGTTGAAGCCGGCCGCCTCGAAACCGCCGATCTCCATGGCCTGCGCCATCATCGAATCGCGCTTGTACACCTGGCTGGCGACGATCTGCGTCTTGATCCGCGCCAACTCCTCGTCCGTCACGCCCTCGTCGCGGACGCGCGCCAGTTCGCCGCGCAAGGCGGTTTCGAGTTCCGCCACGCTTCGCCCCTCGGCCGGCTGGCCGACGAGCATGAAGGTCGCTTCGCCCCGCACGGTACCGTCGTAGCCGGCGCCGGCGGACTGCGCGATCTTCTGGCCGCGCACGAGATTTCTCGGCAGCCGCGCCGAATCGGTACCGTCGAGCACGCCGGCCAGCACCTCGAGCGCGAAGGATTCGCGGTCCTGGTCGATATCCCTCAGGCGAGGCACTTTCCAGGCCATCGAGAGATAAGGCAGCTTGGCCGGCGCCTTCACTGTCACGCGCTTGATGCCGGTCTGCTCCGGCTCGTGTTGCAGCTTGCGCACCGGCAAGGGCTTGGCCTTGATGCGGCCATAGGTACGCTCGGCATCCCTGAATACCTTCTGATGATCGACATCGCCGACCACCAGCAGATAGGCGTTGTTGGGCGCGTACCAGTGGCGGTACCAATCCAGCGCATCCTGCCATGTCATGTTTTCCAGATCGTCCATCCAGCCGATGATCGGCCGGCGATACGGATGGGCCCTGAACGCGACGGAGTTGAGCGCCTCGTGCACCAGCGACTGCGGATTGTCCTCCGTGCGCATGCGGCGTTCTTCCATCACCACCTTGATCTCGGCAGCGAAGTCCTCGGGCTTGAAGGACAGGTTCGCCATGCGGTCGGCCTCGAGCGCCATCATCCGCGGCAGCGCGGCCTTCGGCACGATCTGGAAATAGGCCGTGTAATCGAGGCTGGTGAAGGCATTGTCGCGACCGCCGGCCTCGGCGACGATCTTGTTGAACTCGCCGGCCTTCACCGTCTTCGTGCCCTTGAACATCATGTGTTCCAGCACGTGGGCGACGCCCGACGTGCCGTCCTTTTCGTCCATGGCGCCGGCGCGATACCAGACCATGTGCACGACGGTGGGGGCGCGGCGGTCTTCCTTGACGATGACGCGCATGCCATTGACGAGCTGTTTCTCGTGGGGGTTGGCCAGCAGCATGCCCGGAAGGAGCAGCGCGGCCGCAAGCAGGGCTTTCTTCATATTCATGTAAGCGCTTCTGTTAAAATGGTTTTTCTTCATCCGGGATGATAACCCGACCCTTCCTACGACATCTATCCCCATGTTTGGTTTCCTGAAAAAGAAAGACGAAACGACCGTTCCCGAGGAGAAAAAGCCCTCCTGGGCCGAACGGCTCAAGGCTGGCCTGGCCAAGACCCGCGCCCAACTCGGCGGCCAGCTCACCGGCCTGTTCCGCCGCGCCAAAATCGACGATGAGTTGCTCGAAGAACTCGAATCGACACTGCTGATGGCCGATTGCGGCGTGGACGCGACGCAATGGCTGCTCGACGAGCTGAAGGCGCGCGTCAAGCAGCACAAACTGGAAACGCCGGAGCAACTGCGCCTGATGCTGATCGAACTGCTGACCGGCCTGCTCAAGCCGCTCGAACAGCCGCTCGACATCTCCACCCACCGGCCTTTCGTGATCATGATCGCGGGGGTCAACGGCGCCGGCAAGACCACCTCGATCGGCAAGCTGGCCAAGCATTTCCAGAGCCAGGGCAGGTCGGTGCTGCTGGCGGCCGGCGACACCTTCCGCGCCGCCGCGCGCGAACAGCTGGCCGAATGGGGCCGGCGCAGCGACGTGACGGTGATCGCGCAGGAATTGGGCGACCCGGCCGCCGTGATCTTCGACGCCATCGCCGCCGCCAAGGCACGCGGCATCGACATCGTACTGGCCGACACCGCCGGCCGGCTGCCGACCCAGCTCAATCTCATGGAAGAGATCGCCAAGGTGCGGCGCGTGATCCAGAAGGCGGAGCCGAGCGGCCCGCACGAAGTGATCCTCGTGCTCGACGCCAACATCGGCCAGAACGCCATCGCCCAGGTCAAGGCCTTCGACAAGACGGCCGGCGTCACCGGCCTCGTCGTCACCAAGCTCGATGGCACGGCCAAGGGCGGCGTGCTGGCGGCCATCGCCCGCCAGTGCCCGAAGCCGATCCGCTACATCGGCGTCGGCGAAGGCATCGACGACCTCCAGCCTTTCCGCGCCGCCGAATTCGTGGAAGCGCTGTTCGAACAGTGATCCGGTTCGACCACGCCAGCAAGCGCTATCCGCCTGGCATCGACGCCTTGGCCGATGTCAGCTTCACGGTCGGCAAGGGCGAGCTGGTCACCGTCGGCGGCCATTCGGGCGCCGGCAAATCGACGCTACTGAAACTCATCGCCGGCATCGAGCGGCCCACGAGCGGCGCCGTGCTGGTCAACGGCCAGAACGTCGGCAGCCTCAAGCGCAAGGCCATGCCCTACCTGCGCCGCAATCTCGGCCTGGTCTTCCAGGACCAGAAGCTGCTGTTCGACCGCAACGCCTTCGACAACGTCATGTTGCCGCTGGCCATCACCGGCTTTCCGCCCGCCGAAGCCAAGCGGCGCGTGCAGGCGGCGCTCGACAAGGTTGGTCTGCTTGATCGACAGAAGGCGATGCCGGTCATGCTCTCGGGCGGCGAACAGCAGCGGCTCGCCCTCGCCCGCGCCGTGGTCGGCCGCCCGAACATCCTGCTGGCCGACGAGCCGACCGCGCATCTCGACGCCGAGACGGCCGCCGACGTGGCGCGCACCTTCCTCGAATTCCGCGACGTCGGCGTCACCGTGCTGATCGCCACCTACGACGACAGCCTGTTCGGCGCGCCGCGACGGCTGACTTTGCACCACGGCAGGCTGCAATGAACGCCTGGCTCGCCCAGCACTGGCAGGCCCTGGCGTTGGCGCTGCGCCGACTGGTCGCGACGCCGGTCAACACCCTGCTGTCGCTGCTGGCCATCGGCATCGCGCTGGCGCTGCCGGCCGGCGGTCAGATGCTGCTGGTCAATGCGCTGCAACTGGCGCGCGACGGCGCGCCAACGCCCAGAATATCGCTCTACGCGGACCTCGCCGCCGACAGGCGCGCCGTTCAGCAGATCGAAGCGCGGCTGAAGAACCATCCGGCGATCAAGTCCGCGCAACTGATCCCGCGCGAGGCGACACTGGCGCGCATGAAGTCCGGCGAAGGCCTGGGCGACGTCATCGACGCGCTGCCCGGCAACCCGTTTCCCGATGCCTTCGTCGTCACGCCGGCGGACGACAGCCCGGCGGCGATGGATGCGCTCGCCGACGAGCTGCGCAAGCTGCCCAAGGTCGAGCACGTACAGCTCGATTCGGACTGGGCGCGCCGGCTCCACGCGCTGCTCCAGGTCGGCCGCACCGGCGTCGTCCTGTTGGCGCTGCTGCTCGGTGTCGGCCTGGTCGCCATCACCTTCAACACCATCCGCCTGCAAGTCATGGCCAGCCGCGCCGAGATCGAGCTCTCGCGCCTGCTCGGCGCCACCGACGCCTTCGTCCGCCGGCCGTTCCATTACTTCGGCGTGCTGCTCGGCCTCGCCGGCGGCGGACTCGCCTGGCTGATCGTCGCCGCCGCGACGCTGTGGCTCAAGCAACCGATCGGCGAGCTGGTGAAACTCTACAACCTCGACTTCGCGCTGAGCCCGCTCGCGCTCGTCGACTCCCTTGCGCTGCTCGGCGCCGCCGGCGCGCTCGGCTGGCTGGGCGCCGGCCTCTCGCTGCGCCAGCACCTCGGCGACCACTAACAACGCGCAACAAGCGGCGTACCGCCACGGCTGACTTTCGCCGGCCGCGCAAGAAAAAGCCCCGCCGGAGCGGGGGCCAACAGGGGGGAGGTTGCGAGGGAAGCCGGTAATGGCTCAGAACTTGTAGGTCACGCCGGTGTAGAAGGAGCGGCCCATGCCGGGTACGGCGATGCCCCAGGGGATGCCGTTGATGCTCATGGTCGTGCCCTGCGCGACGTAGGCGCCGCCCAGCGGCAGGTCATAACGCTTGTCGAACAGATTCTCAACGCCGACGTCGACGCGCGCCTGCTGCCATGAATAGCTGGCGCGCAGATTGACGAGGCTGTAACCGGCTGTCTTGATCTCGTTGCGGGCGTCGGACACCTTGTCCTTGGCCTTGACCCCCACGAGTTCGACCGCATTGTCCCAGCCGCCAAGCTTGTGGCTCAGCGTCAGCCTGGCATTGAGCGGCATGATGTTGTACAGGTCGTCGCCGGTGTCGCGGTTCTTGCCGTTGGTGTAGCTGACCAGGCCGCGCAAGCCGAACGCGCCGGCGCCGGAGTTGGCCAGCGGCATGCGGCCGGACAGGTCGATGCCGTAGAGGCGCGCCGACTGGTTGGCGTACTTCAGCACGACGAACTGGTTGGTGGTGGCGGCGTTGGCCGCCGTACAGGCGGCGCCGGCCGGGCAGCGCACGGCGTCGATGTAGTCGCCGACCCGCGAGTAATGGGGCGTAGCCTTGAATTCCCAGGCGCGGTCGGCGGCATGCCAGTCGATGGTGGCGCTGACGGTATTGGCCTTTTCGGGCTTGAGGTCAACGTCGCCGATGTAGCCATTGCCGTCGCCGACGAAGTTGTTCATCACCGCCGCCATGGCCCAGGTGGACCAGCTGTAGCGCTCGTAAAGATTCGGCGAGCGCACCTTGCGCGCCAGGCCGAACTCGAGGTCGGTATTGCCGTCGGCGGCATAACGCAGCAAGGCCGTCAGGTCGACGTTGTTGTCGGTGCGGGCATGGCGACGGGCATTGAAGGCATTGGCGTCGGCGAACTGGTTGCCCATGGCCGTCGCCATCGTGCTGTAGCCCTGGGCATGGCCGGCATCGGTCTCGACCCGCTCGTGGCGCGCGCCGGCCAGGGCCGTCCATTGCGAACCGAGCCGGCCTTCCCATTCGGCGTAGACCGCCCGACGGTCGCGCTCGCCGTCGCGGATGTTCCAGAACGTGCCCGGCCACATGCCGCCGCCGGAGGGCGGCCACCAGTCGTCGAGGCGATAGCGCTGGAGTTCGGCGCCGAGCCGCAACTGATCGCGTGGCGACAGATCGATGCTGGCCTTGATGGTGGCGCCGGTGGTCTCGCTGTCGGTATCCATGGGCATGCCGGCGGCGCAGCTCATGCCGATCGGCGCACAAGGACTGCCCGCCGCGGCTCCCGGCCCACCCGAAGCCGCGCCGTACCAGAAGCGCTTGTCGGCGCCGAAGTCCATGTGGTGACTGACCGTCTCGCGGTAGACCCGCGCCTCAAGCGCACCCCAGCCGAACTGGCCGAGGTAGCGCAGGTTGAAGCGCTTCTGCTCGTTGTCGAGCATGTCCATGCGCTGGTTCGGATAGAGCTGGTACGGCAGGTCCTGGTAGCCGAGCTTGAGCTCGACCAGATGGTTGCCGCCGCGCAAGGCCAGGCCCAGCGTGTGGTTGCGCGTTTCGTAGGCGGTCGAGCCGACTTCGTCGCGCCCGAGATGGCGGCCGATCCGGCCGGTGGCGGTCGTCGTCCTGAACTTGCCGCCGGCGTCGTAGTTGTCGGACTCGGCGATGGCGCCAGCATAGCTGATGCTGAACGACTCGTTGGCGTAGGTCGCCGCGAGGTTGCCGCCCTTGGCGTTGCCGTTGCTGCGATAGAAGGCGCCGACCTCGCCCTTGAGCAGGCTACCCTGGCCGGGCGCGGCGAACACCGGCGCCGGCGTTTCGGCGACGATGCTGCCGCCGATGCTGTCGCCGCCGACGCTGACCGGCGCGATGCCGGCATAGACCTTGAGCGCGCCAATGTTGCTCGGGTCGAGATAGGACAGCGGCGGATTCATGTGGTTGGGGCACGACGCCACCAGGTCCATGCCATCGACCTTGATGCGCAGCCGATCGTCGGCCAGGCCGTGGATGGCCGGCAGGCTGGACACGCCGCCGGCGCCGTACAGGCTGACGCCGGGAATGTTGCGCAGCAGCGCGGCGGTGTCGCTGGTGGCGGCGCGCAGCGCCGGCAGCGCGGCGCGCTCGACCGCGGTCGGCGAAGCGAGGTCATCGACACGGGCGCCGGGAACGACCACCGGCGAAAGACGGGTTTCCTGGCCGAAGGCGACCGGGGGCAGGGCCGCGAGGGCCAGGGCGATGGGAAGCAGCTTGGTTTTCATGGTGGGGGCTATGAAGGAGGAATGACTGCCGCGAATTCTAGGCAGTCGCCCGCCTCCACCGCCGCGACATGATGTCGCACCTCCGGGCTCAGGCGAGCAGCAGCCGGCGCAGGCCGAGCAGGATCAACACCGCCGCGGCAGTCCAGGTCAGCCAGCGCGCCAGCCAGGCGCGGCCGGCACGCATCTCCCGCCCGAGGCGGCCGGCAAGCGGTACGAGGACCAGGATCGGCGTCATCGCGGCGCCCAGCCCGAAGGCGAGGCCGTAGGCGGCACCGCCGGCCGGACCGCCGGCCTGCGCGGCCAGCGCCAGCAGCGAGGCCAGCGGCGTGCATGGCGTCAGCGAAAGGGCCGCGCCGAGGAACAGCGGCGGCAGCGAATCGCGCTTGCGGTGCAGACGCACCGGTTGCGAAGTCAGCCGTGGCGGCACGCCGCAGCGGCGCGCGGGCGAGCGAAGCAGCCAGAGGCCGGCGAGGATGCTGGCGGCGCCGATGGCGGCATTGCCCCAGACGCCACCGAGGGCCTTGGCCAGTCCGATGCCGACAGCGCCGGCGAGCGTGGCCAGCAGCGTGTAGGTGGCGACGCGCCCGGCGAGGAACACGCCGGTATGCAGGAAGGCTTCGGTGCGGCCGCTGGCGCGGCCGAGCGCCCAGGTGCCCATGAATGGCAGGCAGGTCACCGTGCAGGCGGTCAACCCCATCGAAACGCCGAGCAGCCAGACCGTGGCCAGCGTCACGCCGCCGGTGGCCGCGGCTTCAGCTATTGGCATGAGCCTTGCCGCGCCGGACGAGTTTCACGGGCTTGACCGTGCCGTCAGGCAGTTCGCCGGCCACGCGCTTTTTGTAATAGTCGCGGCTCGACGAGAACAGCGCCAGCGGCCCCCACTTGAGCGTGATGACGCCATCCTGCGGGCAATACTCGACGCAGCGGCCGCAGAGCGTGCAGTCCTCGTGGTAGGCCTTGCGGCCGCTCTGCCTGGAAATCTCCGGAATGTCCAGCGGGCAGGCGTCGGTGCAGACATGGCACTTGCCGCACTTGTCGGCGCTGGGCTTGGCCAGCCGCATCGGCGACAGCCGCTGGAACAGCGCGTTGAAGGCGAGCAGCGGACAGATGCGGCAGAAGGGCTGACGGACGGCCAGGGCGCCGACGACCGTGAAGCCGATCAGGACATTGGCGATCGCGCCGAGGGCGAAGCTCCAGCCGTCGCCCAGCCGCAACGCCAGCTGCTCGGTGTTGCCGGTGAGCAGGGTCGTGGCGATGCGCGAAGGGCAGACATCGCACCAGGGATTACCGAGCGAATGCGGCGTCACGCCCAGCCCCGTCAATAAGGGCACCAGGAACACCAGCGCCAGCAGCAGCAGCCACTTCACCGGTCGCATGCGCCCGACGCCGCCGAGGTCGCCCGACTCGAACCGACGCAAGCCGAGGCCGAGGCGGCGGCCGAGCCTGCCGATCAGCTCCTGGAGCGTGCCGAGCGGGCAGACCCAGCCGCAGAACACTTTGCCCAGCACGAAGAAGAAAGCGAAGAAAGTGAGGACGGTCATCAGCAGCGGCAGCACCATCTGCAAGGTCAGCTGCTGGGCGCGCACGATGGCCTCGCCGACCCGGTGGTGCAGCTGGTGCTGGGTCGGGATCAGCACGCAGTAGGCCGGGTTTTGCATGTCATAGCTGCACGATAGCGCCGGCAGTGCCCCGGTGATCTTTTCCGCGGAGTAATGGCCGACAACGGCGCCGCCGTACAGGGTGAAGAACAGCATGGCGATCTGCACGAACAGGCGCAGGCGGCCCAGCGTCGGGATCAGGGTCTTAAGCATGATCGCCTCCAAAGTCAGTCCTGGCGGCACGCCGGCGCAGGAGCGGCAATGCGCCGATCATGCCGACCAGACCGAAGGCGGCGCCCCAGGCCAGGCTGCGGTCGCGGTCATCGTCCTGCGCGTAGCCGTGATTGAACGCCGTCAGGTAGCGCCGGCCGCCGTCCTCGCGCTCGGTGGCGACAACGAAGCCGGCGCGGCGCCGGCCGTGGCCACCCGTCCCATCCCCGGACGCCGCCTTGAAGTCGCGGGGAAACAGCACCGTGGCGTACCCCTGGTCATCGGTCTGCGCGGTCGTGCGGCTGCCGAACTCCGTCTCCAGCGTCAGCGGCTGGCCGGCAAGCGGCCGGCCCTGCCAGCGCACCAGGAAGCGCCATTTCTCGCTTTCCCGGTAGTTGCCATGCTCGCGCGGCAACGGATCCGGAATAATTTCCAGTTCGTGGCGCGAACGTCGCAGCAGCTCGGTCGGCGCCGGGCCCGGATTGCTGAAATACCAGGCCGTCGAGGCCACCCGGACCTCCGGCACCGCGCCCGGGATTTCCTGGCGCGCCACCACCCAGTGATAGTTGCCGGCCTGGGGCGCGGCCGACTCGATGCGCGCGCCTTCGGGGCCGACCGGATAATCCACGCGCCGCCGCGCCTCGGGACCGCCCGGCGCGTAGACCGTAACCGTCGCCGCCTCGATGCCGCGCGGCTTCAAGACGGCGGAGGCGCGGTCGCCGCCTCGGTTCGTCGTCGGCAGCAGCACGGGCTGCCGGGTCCAGTCTTTGGTCGTCGGGCGCGCGGCCGGGCCTTGCGTGGCCGCCGGCGCGCCGTGATCATGCTGGGCGAACGCGGCGCCGGCCAGCAGGGCAAGCGCCGCGGCGAAAGTCAGTCGTGGCATGACGCCTCCTAGCGGAAGTCGTAGCGGTAGCTCAGCATCACGCCGCGCGGCGCGGCGGCGGTGTAGGTGACCTTGCCGGCGCTGTCCTTCTTGACCTCGAAGGCGTAATGCTTGTCGAACAGGTTGTCGACGTTGAGGTTCAGCGAATGGCCGCCCCAGCCGTAGCTCAACGCCAGATTGGTCACCCACTGCCAGCCCTCGTACTTTTCGGTGTTGGCGCTGTCCAGCCAGTAGCGTCCCCACGAATTCGACGAAAGCCGCGCGCGCCACGGCCCCTGCTGCCAGGCCACGAACGCGCCATACTGGTGTCTGGGAATGAAGGGTAGCGCGTTGCCCGAACGATCGGCGTTGATGGTTCGCGCACCCACCCGCACCGGCTCGGTGAAGTCGTCGTACCGGTAATCCGAAAATGCGTAATGGCCGCCGAGCTGCCAGTCGCGCCCCGGGCGCCAGCTGCCGGCAAGCTCCGCGCCCTTCTTGTCGGTGCGGCCGGCATTGACATAGTCGGTGACGCCGCCGTTGTTCTGCTGGACGATTTCGTCGCGCACGCTCATGGCATAGACGCTGGCGTCGAATTGCCAGGCTGCGCCGCGACCCTTGATGCCGACTTCGTGATTGCGGGTGACCGGCGCGTCGAGCGAACGGTTGTTCGACAGTTCCGACCCCGAGGGAATCTGCCCCGCCTGGGCGATCATCGCGAACAGATGCAGGTGGTCGCTCAGGCGATAGCTGGCGGCCAGCTTGGGCGCCGGCAGGTGGAAGGTCTTGCTCATCTCCGTCCGCCCCGCGCCGGCGACGTAACGGCCGCTGGCGAAATCGTATTTCGAGAACTGCCGGTTGGTGTCGTCGAAATCGACGACGTCGTAGCGCATACCGACGTCGATGATCCACCGATCGCCCGGCCGCCACGATTCCTGCGCGTAGATGCCGGTCAGCAGGGTCGTGGCGTCGTCGATCTCGGCCAGCGCGCCCTTCTTGTCCGAGCGGGTGGCGACCACCCGGCCGCTCGCCAGGGTCACGTCGCGGTACTGGTACTTGCGCGCGTCGGGGGTACGCTCACGTCGCGCGGTGACGCCCGCCACCAGCGTGCCGCCGGCGTGCCGGTACTGTCCCTCGAGATCGGCGCCGATGTTGCTGACCCACGCCTCCGACTCGTTGATGATGCCGGTGACCGGGTGGTAGTGATACCAGGTGTTGTAGTACACGCGCGGCTTGAAGCTGAAATCGCCGCGCTCCATTTCCAGTTTCGAATTGAGGAACCAGACCTTCGAGTAGCGTCCCGAATTCTTCCAGGCTTCCGAGGTATCGGCCTGCTTGCCGGAGCGGCGGAAGCGGGAGAACAAGGCGGCATCCATGGCCCCGGGCAACTGGACATTGGCCTCGGCGTAGGACACCTCGCTTTCCACCACGTCCCCCGAACCGAGGATCAGGCCGTGCTTGAGCGAGGTCTGGGTGGTGTCGAACTGGTTCCAGTGGCGCCAGTCGTTGTCCATCTTGCGGTGGGTAACGGTCAGCGCCAGCGCCTGGCTGTCGGTGACCTTGCCGCCGTAGCGCAGATGATAGTTCTGCGTGCCCTCGTTGCCGGCGCCGATGCGCAGGTTGTTGGCGCTGTCGTCGAACACGGACTTGGAAAATATTTGAATCGCGCCGCCGGTGCTGCCGGTGGCGAAGAGGTTGCCCGGCCCCTTGGCCACCTCGATACGCTCGATGTCGAGCGTGTCCACGAAGTCGAGGCGCGTGAAGCTGTCGGGATCGGAAAGCGGCACGCCGTCGCGCAGCACCATGATCTCGCGGATGCCGTAGGCCGCCTTGAGGCCGGCGCCGCGGATGATCAGGCGCGCATCGAAGCCGCCGTTCTTGCTGTCGATCAACACGCCGGGAATTTCCTGCAGCGCCTCCTTGACGTTGAACATCTTCTTCTGGTCCATCGCCTCCTTGCCGACCACGGCGATGGCCTGCGGCACCTCCGCCGTGGCGCGCGCTTCGCGCGTGGCGGTGACGCTGACGGCGTCGAGCGCCTTTTCCTGTTCCTGCTGCGCGCCGACGCAGATCGGCGCAAGGCTGGCGGCGAGCGCCAGGACCGCGGCCTGTCGTTTTGACTTCATGGTGCTTCTCCCTTCTTTGCCTGAATCGGCGCGAAGTCTAGAAGCGCCGACCATGCACGCCGTGCGACACGTTGCCGCGTGCGACGCCATGTCGCGGCGGTCTACGAGGTTTGCAGGGAGAAGACGATGGGCACCGAGACCCAGGATTCGACCGTCTCGTCGCCGCGCCGGGCCGGCACGAAACGCCATTGCGCGACGGCGATGCGAGCCGCCTCGTCGAGGCGGGCAAAGCCGCAGGAGTGCTTGATCTCGACCAGCATCGGCGCGCCGCCGGGGCTGACTTTCACGCGCAGCACCACCGTGCCTTCCTCGCCGAGGCGGCGCGAGCCGACCGGGTAGACCGGCTTCGGATTGGACAGGTAATCGGCGTCGAAACGCGCGGCGACCAGGGCGACGGGGGCGGGCGGCGCGGCCGACGCGGGGGCGGGAACGGGCGCGGGAGGCGGCGCGGAAGTCGCGACCGCCACCGTGATGGCCGCCGGGTTTTCTGTCGCCACCGCGATGGCCGGCGGCGGCGGCACGAGCGGAAGCGGAGCGCGCAGTTCCAGCAGGCGCGGCCGCGCCGCCGGCTTCGGTTCGGGCGCGGACGGCGCCGGCTCGATCAGGCGCACCAGCAGCGCCTCGGCGGCCTGACGCACGACCGGGCGCCGGGCCAGATCCACCAACGCCCAGACCAGGCCGGCATGCGCCGCCACCACCAGCGCAAAACAGACAGTGCGGCGCAACGTCGGTCTGATTGGCGTGAAAGGATCGGCGGATGGCACGGCGAGATTGCGTCTTGGGACTCGGCGAGGCTTGAATTTTCGCCGATCGCCGGCAACCCGAGGTGCGACAATTTGTCGCTGCTCGGCGCCGCCGCGACCGGTAAGATATTCGGATGCATTCCGCCGGCCGCCACGGCCAAGTGGCTTGCCCTGCCGCCATGAAGCCTCGCCCCTCCAGCATCGCCATCGCCGTTCTCGGTCTGCTCGTGTTCGCCTTCGCCGGCAGCCTGCTCGATGCCGGCCGGCTGCGCGCGGAACGCGCCAACGAAACGGCCAGTACGCGCGAACTGGCGGCCCGGCTGGGTCTCGCCGACATCGCGCTGTTCACGGAGGCGCGCTACACCCGCCACCCCGCGCAGGCCGATTTGCATTCCGCGTTCCAGGACCATCCCGTCGCGCTGGAGCACTTTCCCAGCGGCTCGCTGATGCCGCCCCGACATGAAAACCTGGCTCGAACGGCAGCGGCACCTGATTGACTTCACGCTGGCCTCGCTGGCCCGCCGCAAGACCCGCAACCTCGGCTTGGTGGCGGTGTTCGCGCTGCTGGTGTTCGTGCTCGCCTCGGTCATGCTGTTCACCCACGCGCTGCGCCACGAGGCGAAGGCGGTGCTGCGGGACTCGCCCGAGATCATCCTCCAGCGCCTAGTCGCCGGCCGCCACGACCTGATTCCGCCCGGCTATCTCGACACCATCGGCCGCATCCGGGGCGTGCAGAGCAAGCAGGGCCGGCTGTGGGGCTATTACTACGACGCGGTGGTCAAGGCCAACTACACGTTCATGGTGCCGCCGGAGGGCGGCATCGAGCCGGGCACTATCGTCGTCGGCCCGGCCCTGGAGCGCGAGCGCGGCATCGCCGAAAACAACGGCATCTCCTTCCGCTCCTACAATGGCCAGCTGTTCGCCTTCACCGTCGCCAGGGTGCTGCCGCGGGCATCGGAACTGGTCAGCGCCGACCTGGTGCTGATGAACGAGGCGGACTTCCGCGCCTTTTTCAAGTACCCGGCCGACCACTACACGGACATCGCGCTCTCGGTGGCCAATCCGCTGGAAGTGCGCAACGTCGCCAACAAGCTGGCCAACGCCCTGCCCGACTCGCGGCCGATCCTGCGCGACGAGGTTCAGCGCACCTATGCTTCCATGTTCGACTGGCGCGAGGGACTGATGCTGGCGCTGCTCTCCGCCGCCATTCTCGCCTTCGCCATCCTCGCCTGGGAAAAGGCGTCCGGGCTTTCCGCCGAAGAGAAGCGCGAGATCGGCATTCTCAAGGCGGTCGGCTGGGAAACCGGCGACGTCATCAAGATGAAGCTCTGGGAAGGCGGGCTGGTGTCGCTCACGGCCTTCCTGCTCGGCTATGTCGCCGCCTACGTGCAGGTCTTCCACTGCCACGCGCCGCTGTTCGAGCCGGTGCTGCGCGGCTGGTCGGTGATCTATCCGCGCTTCGAACTGGCGCCGGTCATCGACGGCCTGCAAGTGGCAACGCTGTTCTTCTTCACGGTGTTTCCCTACATGGCGGCGATCCTCGTCCCCATCTGGCGCGCCGCCGTGACCGACCCCGACGCGGTCATGAGAGCCTGAGATGATCGAGCTGCGCGATGTCCGCAAGGTGTTCAATGAGGGCCAGCACAACGAGTACGCGGCGCTGTCCGGCATCACGCTGACCATCGAACCGCACCGGGTCACGGCGCTGCGCGGCCCCAGCGGCTCGGGCAAGACCACGCTGCTGACGCTGATCGGCTGCCTGGCGCGGCCCACCAGCGGTCGCGTCAGCCTGCACGGCCGCGACATCTCGGGACTGCCGGAGCGCTTTCTCACCGAGATCCGGCGCAAGACGTTCGGCTTCGTCTTCCAGCAGTTCAACCTGATCAAGGGCATGAGCGCACTGGAGAACATCATGCTGCCGGCCTATCCGACCGGCCGGCCGCACAAGGAGCTGAAGTTGCGGGCCGCCAGCCTGCTGGAGCGGCTGCGCCTGTCGCATCGCGGCGGCGCGAAGGTGGAATGGCTGTCCGGCGGCGAGCAGCAGCGGGTCGCCATCGCCCGTGCGCTGATCAACGACCCCGAGGTGCTGATCGCCGATGAGCCGACCGCCAATCTCGACACGGCGCTGGCCAGGGAATTCCTGGCGCTGCTGGAGAGCTTCGGCCAGGAGGGGCGCGCGGTCATCCTGACCAGCCACGATCCGCTGGTCGTCGAATCGGCGGCCGTGCATCGCGTCGTCGACATGCGCGATGGAATGGTGGTGACTCGGTGATTTTTCAGCCGGCCATCATTGCGCTCCTCCTCGCCTCGCTCGTATCGGTGGCCATGCTGCTCGCCGCCGCGCCCTTCGCCGTGCAGGTCATCCGCCACTGGGACATCGGCAGCGGCTCGGAACGCCAGCTGCGCCTGGAGCGACGCACCTACCTGTTTTCGACGCTGACCATGTTCGTCATGGCCACGCAGCTCGCCGCCCTGCTGCTGTTCGTCTTCAACGCCGACAAGATGTCGGAAATATTCGTCGGCGCCATGTGCGCGGTCGGCACGCTCAACGTCAATCCCTTCGGCTTTCCGGCGCTGGTCGCGCAAATGACGGTGTTCTTCCTCGCCGCCGCCTGGCTGGCGATCAACCACGTCGACACGCGCGCGCCAGACTACCCGCTGGTGCGCATCAAGTACGCCGCGCTGCTGGCGCTGCTGCCGGCCGTCGCCCTCGTGCTCGGACTGCAACTGGCATACTTCCTCAACCTCAAGGCCAACGTCATCACCTCCTGCTGCGGCAGCCTGTTCTCCGAGGCAAGCAAGGGCGTCGCGGGCGACCTGGCCGCCCTGCCCCCGGTGCCGGCGATGGCCATCTTCTACATCGGCATGGGCACCGCCATCGCCATCGCCGCATGGCACGGGCTCCGGCGGAACGCGGGCTATCTCGTCGCGCTCGCCAGCAGCGCCGCCTTCGTCATCGCCATCGCCGGCATCCTGGCCTTCGTCTCGCTCTACCTCTACGAGCACCCGCACCATCACTGCCCGTTCTGCATCCTCAAGCCGGAATACGGCCACCAGGGTTACCTGCTCTACGTGCCGCTGTTCGTCGCCACCGCCGCCGGCATCGGTGCCGGCGCCATCCAGCCCTTTCGCGGCGTCGCCAGCCTGCGCGACATCGTGCCGAATGTCTCGGCGCGGTTGGCGACGGTCGCCGCGATCGGCTTCGCTATCGTCACGGCCGTCGCGTCGACCATGGTGGCGCGGTCGAACCTGATCTTGATCGAGTAAGCGGCGCCGACCTGATCAAGCTTGGTCGCGAGGCAACCGTGACCGCAGCCGCGCCGGCTCAACCCGCGTGGCGGCCGATGATGTCCTGAATCTGCGCCGCTTCGAAGGCTACGTCCCAGCACCAGACGCCGAAACCGCCCTTGGCGTTGACGGCCTGCACCCACGCGTCCAATGCTGCGCGCTTGGCCCGGTTCTGTTCGCTGTCCTCGCCCTTGATCTCCAGCACCAGGGTCCTGCCGCCGACCAGCCGCACGAGAAAGTCGGGCACGAAGCGACGCCGTACGCCGTTCCAGAGGTAGTAGATGTCGAAGCCGAGATGGTCGTTCTTGGCGTAGGCGAGCACGCGGTCGCTCATTTCGAACAAATTGGCGGCATAGCCTTCCCAACTGCTGTCGCCGACCACATGGCTGATTTGCGACTTCGCGGTTTTCAGGTTCGGCTTCGTCGTATACCAGGTCGGCATCGCGCGCGTCGAGCCGATGGGATTCTCGCCGTCGAACACCGGCTCCAGCCGCTCGCGGTTCTGCTCGCCGACGTGGCGCAGCAGGTGCTGGACGATCAAGTCCATATTCAGCGCAATGAGTATTCGGCGGCGCAGCGGGTCCTGGTGAAAGAGCGACGGCACCTCGATCCGGTCCGAATCGAGGAAGCGTTCGACGAGGCGGATTAACTGGTACACCAGCCATTCGCGGTTGCCCTTGAAGCCGTGGCGCGTCGCGTCGAAGGTCTTGGCCGCGGCCTTGAAGACCAGCCGCTGCTGGCGGAATTCCTCGGGCAGCAGTTCGAGGTCGATGCGCACGGTCTTGCCGAGATCGGTGGCGCCACCGAGCGCCGGCGCGATTTCCGCCACCACCGGCGTCGTTGCCGGATCGAGTTTCAGAGGCGCCACCGCATCCCAGTCGACCACCAGCGTCGGCCGCAACACGGTGTCGACACGCAGCACGTTGGGCCAGCGAATCTCGCAGGCATTGCGCTCCGGCAGCGCCTCGATCTGCGTGCTCGGCTTCGGCGGCGGCGGCGCCTCGCCGCCCGCGCCGACATCCTGGAACACGGACAAGGGCACACCGAAAACGTTGACGTACTCGGGTTTGAAGAAACCGTTCTCGTCGAGATCGTGATTGACGCGGCGCAGGCCGCGGCCGATCACCTGCTCGCAAAGCAATTGCGACGTGAAGGCGCGCAGGCCCATGATGTGGGTGACGTTCTTGGCGTCCCAGCCCTCGGAGAGCATGGCCACCGACACCACGCCTTGCAGGTCCTGGCCGATGGTGCCGGCCTTGCCGACGTTGTCCACCATCTCGCGCAGCAATTCCTCCTTGGTCAGCCCCGCCACGCGCGCCTTGCGCTCGCTCGGGATCGCCGCCGCGTCGACGATGGCGCGCAACTTCGCCTCATAGTCCTTGTCGGTGCCGGCCGTCTCGCCAACCTCGGCCTTGTCGAGCACCTTGGAGTCCACGCGCAGCGTGCGCTCCGGCGCGCGCAGTTCCGGCCAGTGGGCATGGCCCTGGGTCAGGTAATGCTCGACGCGCGCCGCGGTTTCCGTGCGGTTGCATACGGTCAGCATCACCGGCGGCGACGGATGGCCCAGCGCTCGCCAGTCGGCCGCCGCGGCCCGCCAGTCGGCGCCGAGCAGCGTGTAGGCGTCCTGCACCAGCTTGGGCAGCGGTTCAAACGCCTCCGCCTTGCGGTTGAGGTCGTCGGCGACCTCGGCATCGCGGTAGATGTGGTAGAGCTTGGGCCGCAGCGTTTTCGCGTCGGGCAGCGCATCGTCGCGCACCACCACGCGCGGCGTCTTCACCAGTCCGGCCTCGATGGCGTCGTTGAGGCCGAAGTCAGAAACGATCCAGGTGAACAGGCCCGCCTCGGTGCTGGCCTTGCCGGTCGGCGCGAACGGCGTTGCCGAGAGGTCGAAGGCGCGGGCGATGCGCCGTGTCCTGTGGATACGGTCCAGTCCCTCGATCCAGCGCGTCGCCTCGTCGAGATCGATGCCGGCGTCCAGCGCCTCCTTGCGGCTGATCTTGGCCTCGGCCGGCACACGGTAGGCGTGGTGCGCCTCGTCGTTGATGACGACGATGTCGCGGCACGTCGCCAGCTTGCCGAGCACGCGGCGCGCGAAGGCCTCGTCCGACTCGCGGCCCTTCTTCACCACCGAACGTTCGGGCACCGACAGCGGCATCAGCGCATGCCAGTTGTCGATCAGGATTTCGGCGCGGTTGAGCTGCTGGCGCATCGCCTCCGATGGGCAAAGCGCGAACTGGTCGTAGGCGTTGTCCGGCTCGCCGGGGTAAAGCACGCGCAGCCGCTCCTTGACCGTCAGGCCGGGCGCGACCACGAAGACGACGCGCGCGAAATCCTTGCCGCGCTTCGGGTAGGCCAGCGCGTTCAGCACCTGCCAGGCGACGATCATCGCCATCACCACGGTCTTGCCGGTGCCCGTGGCCATCTTGCAGCACAGCCGCTGCCACGCGCCGCCGTCGCCCTGGACGAACACGCCCTGGCGGAATTCGGGCGAGGCTTCCAGCCACCAGGTCAGCGTCTCGATGGCTTCCAGCTGGCAGAAGTAGAACGGATGCTGGCGGGCGGAACGGTCGTGCCAGTGCTGGAGCAGCCGCCGCGTGACGGCCGTGGCGCCGGCGTAGTCGGCCGCACGCCAGGCTTCGACCCGGCCGCGGATTTCGTTCACCTGGTCGAGCGTCTCCGTGCGCCGGGTGTTGTTGCGCACGTCGAAGATTTCGTAGCCCGCCGGCCGGCGCGATTCGGCGAGCGCAAGCCGCCCGTCCTTGCCCTCCTGCCAGTGGCGGGTGGGGGCGGCATAGGGGGAGTTGAGGATCAGGGAAGTGGGCGACATCAGCGCGCCTTCTTCAGGCGATCCATCCAGTAGGCTGCTTGCCGCCTTTGATGCGCCATGGCGATGACGACGATCTCGCCGGGCTCGGCCGCATAGACCACCATGTAGGGAAAGCCGTGCACACGAAAGAGTCTGACGCCCAACCGACCGGCTGGCGTGCCGACCTGTGGATGTCGCGTCAGCAACCGATCAACGATTGCCACCTCCTCGTCGAAGCGCTGCGCGGAAACCGGGCTGCGCTGGTGATACCAGGACAGCGCTTCGGCAAGTTCCGCCTCAGCCGGCGGCAGGTAGCGGACCTTCACTTGAACCCGTACTTCTCGCGCAGACGCGCATGGACTTCCTCTGCATCAACGGCCTGCATCTCACCCCGTCGATATGCTTCCAGCCGGCTTTCCGCCTCGGCCACCCAAGCCGCCTCCCATTCCGCATAGGGAATCGCCGTCTCGGCATAGAGCAGATCGGCAAGTTCGATACGTTCGTCTTCGGAGAGCTTCCGCGCCTGCTCGAACAGTTCCTTGACCTGTGTATTCATGTTCACTCCTCCAGATTCACGATCTTCAACGACTCGATGCCGCGGTCGTCCACGATCTTCACCGCCACCTTGCGATTCTCGCCCGCCGCGAAGGGCAGCGAGACGGTGCCGTGGAAGGCGTCCAGCTGCGTCTCGTCGAGTTCGGCGCGGATGTCGCGCTTGAGTTTCTCCCAGCCCTCGCCCTTGCCGGCCAGCGGGAAGAACACCTGGCGCGGGAACAGCGAGCGTTCGTCGTAGTCGGTGTCGAGCGACCACAGGGCGATGCGGCCCTTGCCGCCCGAGACCAGTTCGCCCTTGGCGGTGTCGAAGTAGTCGAAGCCGTGCACCTCGACTTCATGGCGGCCGTCCTGGCGCTTTCTCACTTCCACGTCCGGCTGGCCCATCAGCCAGAAGCTCTGGTTGCTCGACCGCGCCTTCTTCAGGTCCTCGGTCAGGAGGTCGGTGTTCATCTGCGCCTTGAGCGCGACGATGCCGCGCAACTGGTCGATGTCCTTGGCCGCTTCCGGGTCGAAGGCGAAGGCGCAGAAGACGATCATCTTCGGCAACGGGAACAGCGTCTCGGCCTCGGCCAGCGCCAGCGCCACGGCGCGCTGCTCCAGCGCCGCGTGCTCGGGGCCGAAGCTGACGACGACGCGCTGGCCATCGTCGATGTGGCCGGTGCAATGCAGGTACTTGGTGCCGGGCAGGGTTTCCAGTTCGGCGAACTTCAATATCTGGCCGCCCTTGCCGCGGATGCCGGTCTTCAGCAGTTCGTCGCGCCACTGGTGCTGGCGCGCCGATTCGCCCGAGCGGGCGATGCTCATGTCGGCCTCGATCTCCGCGCCGGCGGCGTCCCGCGACGGCTGACTTTCGTCGAGCGCGGCGACGGTCGGGAAGGGCACGGCCTCCACCGAGAACGGCCCGGTCACGCGCAGCTTGGTCTTCGACTTTTCCGGCTGGTCGTAGAGCGTTTCCTGGTCGGCGTGGTCGGCAATCGAGCGGTCCATCGCCTTCTGCATCGCCTGCCGCGCCGCGTGGAAAGCCTCGAAAGCCACCTTGGCCGAGTTTGCCAAATGAGCCGGCCAGTCGGCCGGCAGGTCAAAGGGCACTTCCCATTCCTTCAATGCGTTCCTGGTCGCCTTGTTCAGTTCGGCCAGAGCCACGTCGACGGCCGGATGCAGGCGTTCGTAAATCGCGTCGATCTCCGGGTTGTTGGCGATGGATTTCAGCGTGACGTGCGGCACGGTCTTCCAGATGAAGCCGCCGCGCAGGCCCTCGTGCGGGTAGCGCAGCTCGTAGTAGTCGAAGCTCGCCGTCATCAGCCGCTGCTTGGCCAGCGTCATCGCCACCCGCGACGTATCGCAAGTAATCCACCGCCGGCCCCACTTCTCCGCCACATAGGCCGTCGTCCCCGAACCGCAGGTCGGATCGAGCACCAGGTCGCCGGGATCGGTGGTCATCAGGAGGCAGCGTTCGATCACACGCTCCGCCGTCTGAACGACGTACATCAATTCCTTCCCGATCTGCATTGATTCCCACCGGTCATCAACTGGAGTCACGGGGAAATCGTCAAGGTAACGTTTGTAGCGAACGGTCAAGTTCGCATCTTCGATCCGACCCGCCATCGCAACACGCTGCAAGCCAGCAACCGACGTTTTCCAATGCGACGTAGCCTTCGGCTCAAACTTGCGCAATCTGAACTCGAATACTTGGTCTGTTGCGGACTTACCGTCTGAAATCAGGCTGGTATACCGGTAGGCCTTGCCTACCGGTATACCAGCCTGACCGAAAAGTTCATCCCTCGTGAGCCGTCGAAATGAACCGTCAGGGGACTCGATGAAGTCATAACGGGTAAATGATTTATCGCCCTGGCTGCGCGGCAAATACAGTTGCCGGTACTTAACAGTTGGCTTTGCCTTGGCATACCAGATCAGGAAATCAACCGTCGCGCCAAGCAACGTGCCTTCTTGGCTTCCGGTCTTCTGTACCTGAATCGTCGAACAGTAATTTTCAGCCCCAAACACCTCATCCATGATCTCCCGCACATGGTGCAGGTTCTCGTCCGAAATCTGCACGAACACGCTGCCGGTTTCAGACAGCAACTCCTTCGCCAGCAGCAGCCGGTCGCGCAGGTAGGTCAGGTAGGAGTGGATACCGAGTTCCCAGGTGTCGCGGAAGGCCTTGATCATCTCCGGCTCTTGCGTGAGGTCTTCGTCCTTGCGGTCCTTGACGTCGCGCTTGTTCACGAAGGGCTGGAAGTTGGAGCCGTATTTGATGCCATAGGGCGGGTCGATGTAAATCATCTGCACCCGGCCGGCCATGCTTTCCTTCTGCAACAGCGAGTTCATCACCAGCAGCGAATCGCCGGCCACCAGGCGGTTGCTCCAGCCCTTGTCGTGCTTGTAGAAGTCGATGGCGTCCCGCAGCGGCAGGTTCTCGAAAGGCGCGTTAAACAGGCCCAACTGCGAGGCCGGCTGCAGGGCTTTCGCCTTGCCTTCCTTGCCCTTGGCCTGATCCTTCCTCACGGCGGCGAGGATGCTCATCGGGTCGATGCGCTCATGCACGTGCAGGCTGACGGTGTCGACCTCGAAGCTGAGGCGCTCGGCCTTGCCCGTCCAGGAGAGCGTCGGGTCGAGATGCGGGTCGTGCCGCCATGCGGTCTTGCCGTCGTCGGGATCGGTGGCCGGCGTGACCATGCCGACTTCGGGATTGTTCTTGCGCCTGTCCGGATGGCGGTAGCTGAGGATCTGCGCTTCCTCGCCGGCCGGCGCCCGGGGAGCCGAGGTAGCCGCCGCCTTGGCCTTCGGCGCGACGGGCTTCGCCTGCGGGGCCGGCGCTTCCTGCGCGGCCAAATCGAAACCCGCGCCGCCCAGTTCTTCCGCCAGCAGCCGGCGCACGGAGCCACCCCGGCCCTTGCCCCTGACCAGCGCGCCGACGGTGACGAGGCCGGCCTTCAACTCCTCGAACTGCGCCTCGGTCGCCTTCAGCCCGGCCGCGCCGGCGGCGGCGAAGAACTGCTCGCGCAGCGCGGCGTTGCCGACCGGGCTGCCGTCCTCGGGCACCTTGTTGAGCAGCAGTTCGGCCAGGCGGCGGTTGGTTTCCATGAAAGGGCCTCGGTACGGTGTGGGCATGCCAGGCGGATTCTACTTCCGCGCCGCCGCCGCGCCGCTCAATCCACCGCCGCCAGGCGCTCGAACAAGCCGGCCAGCGCAACGGCCTCGACACGCTCGGCAAGCGGCCAGGATTGCGCCCCAGCATGAATGACGAAAAGCCGCTCCAGGCGCAGCGAGTCGAGGGCCGATTTCATCGACGGCGAGACACGCGGCGCGTCGGTGCGCTTGATCTCGAAGCCGAGGCGCCGGCCGTCGCGATTGACGAGCAGGTCAAGCTCGGCGCCGGTGTGCAGGCGCCAATGATGGCAGTCCTGCCATTCCACGCCCAGCGCGCGGACGATCTGGTGGACAACGAAGCCTTCCCACGAGGCGCCGACGCGCGGATGGCCGAGCAGCGCCTCGTGCGCGGTACCGATGTCGAGCAGCGCGTGAAGCACGCCGCTATCGGCAAGATATATCTTGGGCGCCTTGACCTGGCGCTTGCCGAGATTCTCGTGCCAGGGCGGCAAGGCGCGCACCATGCAGGTCGCGGACAGGATGTCGAGGTAGTGCCGAACGGTAGGCTCGCTAACGCCGAAGGCGCGGGCCAGTTCAGCCCCATTCCAGAGCTGACCCGAGTAATGGGCGAGCATGCTCCAGAAGCGACGCAGCGTCGACGGCGCGAGGCGAAAGCCGAGGGCCGGGATGTCGCGCTCCAGATAGCCGCGGATGTACTCGCGCCGCCAGCGTTGGCTTGCCGCCTCGCTTGCCGCCAGCAACGAGCGCGGCAGGCCGCCGCGCCGCCAGAGCCTGTCGATGGCGGCCGCGCCGGCTTCCTGGATGTCCAGGCCGGGCAGCTCGTGATAGGCGATGCGCCCCGCCAGACTTTCGGAACTGCCGCGCACGAGTTCGGGCGCGGCAGAGCCCAGGATCAGGTAGCGCACGCGCGTGCCGGCCCGGTCCGCCAGCACGCGCAGCACCGGAAACAACGCCGGCAGCCGCTGGATTTCGTCGATGACGACCAAGCCATCGAGGGGCTCCAGCGCCATCATGGGCGAGGCGAGACGGGCTTCGTCGCGGGGATCTTCGAGGTCGAAGCGATGCACGGCGCCGGCAAAACCATCGGCAATGCGGTTCGCCAGCGTGGTCTTGCCGGTCTGCCGCGCGCCGACGATAGCGACAACCGGAAAGTCGCCGAGCAGGTCGAGCACCTGCCTGGCATGGGCCAAACGTTCGATCATGCCAGGCGCTCAACCATGAAAATCTAAAGCTTATATTTTGATTTTCACAGTCATTGGGCCGATCGGGCTGGTCAGTGCTCCTTGCCGTCCACGCGCGGCGCCAGCAGGAATGGCGTGTAGCGCCAGCACAGGACGAGGAAGGCAGCCAGCCAGCAGCCGGCGGCGAGATGCAGCCACATGGCGTAGCCACCCGGATGCAGCTGCGGCGCGACGACGCGCGCGGCCAGGCCGGCGATCATGATCCACAGCACCAGCTTGTCGGCCGGCTCGAACACCACTTCGCGGCCGGTGTGGCCCTTGGCGATGCGCACGATCATGGCCGGCATGATGGTGCCGAGCACACCGACGGTGAACAGGTGCGCGGCAACGCTGCCCACCCAGGGCAGTTCGACGAAGCGGCCGGCCGCGTCCACCAGCAGTTGCGCGACGATCATCAGGTAGCCAAGGTACATGATGCCGACATCGAGACGGGAAAATGCCAGCCAGGGCTTCCAACCCGCGAAGCGGACGATCAGCAACAGCGCCAGCGCGGCTTCGGCGACACCGGCCACCGGCGCCGGCAACCAGGGCGCGCAGGCCAGCGCCAGGGCCAGCCACTTGATCGGCATGTCGAGGCGCGGGTCGCGCAGGATCTCGGCCTGGAAGGCGTGGCGCATGTACTGCACCTGGGTGCGCTCAAGCATGATCAGCACCACCACGCGGAACAGCGCCAGCGTCATGGCCCAGCCCTCGGCGAAATGCGCTTCCCGCAGGATGAGCAGCTTGGCGGGCAGGAACAGCGGCAGCAGTATCCAGAAGAAATAGTTGTCGCTGGCGCCGCCGCGCACTTTCTGCGGCAGCATGGTGTGCAGCAGCATGGCGACGATAGCCACCTGGAACAGGCTGGCGGCCAACCAGAACAGCGCCGGCGGCCAGCCGGCGCCGAGGCTCATGGCCAGCCGGTCGAACAGCCAGGCGGCAGCCAGCAAGACCAGCGCGCCGCCATGCCAGCCGCGCACATCGAGCCAGTTCTTCGAGGCCGTCAGCAAGAAGCCGCCGAACACCGCCCAGCCGAAGCCGTAGAACATTTCATGGGCATGCCACTGAACCGCCGGCAACGCGAAAGTCAGCGGTGGCGGCACGCCGCCGGTAAAGATCAGCGCCCACCAGGTCGGCAGCGCGAGGCCGGCCAGGCAGGCAAGGATGAAGAAGGGGCGGAAGCCCACCGACCAGAGAGGGTGTCGCGTCAGGTTCATGTGCGTGCGGACGAGCGAAAGCGGCGGTCAGGGACGCGCCGGCAGCCGCGCCAGCAACTTGCCGGACGCGGCGTCGAGAAAGAAGACTTCGACCAGCTTGCCGATCAGGTAGCGTTTCTTCAGGGTGAAGTCGACCGGCGTGGCAAACGTCGATTTCCAGAACGTCGTGCTGTCGGAAAGGCAATCGGCGGCGAGGCGGCCGCGCAGGCCCATGCGCAGATCGCCGCCGGCCAGGCGGCGGGCATCGGCCTCCGTCGCCGGGACGTCGACAACGAAACCGGCATCGTCGCCGGCGTCGCGGGCGTAGAAATCGTAGGGGTTGTCGAAGACGAAGAAGTAGTCGTAACGCCAGCGGATGCGGAACTCCTGCGGCGCGCCGATCTTGTCCTCGGCCCGATAGCTGCCGCGATCCTCGGTGGTCGAGGCGATCGGCAGATACTTGAAGGTGTAGTAGTCGCCGCCCGCCGCCGCGATGTCGGGATGCCAGTTCCAGCCTTCGGTGAGGTCGTTGAACTGCATGCGATAGAGGATGCGCAGCCGGCCCGTGGCCGTGTCGTAGGCGGTATCGACCAGGGCTTCCTGGCTCAAGGTCACCGGCAGCTCGATACTGTTGCCCGCGCAGCGCTCGTTGGCCGGCAGGGCGGCACGCCGGGCGTACTCGGCCACCGCGTCGACCGCCGCGGCGGACAACGGCAGCAACGACAACAGGCCGGCGAGCGCCGCGCGCACGGCGTCAGCGCTTGACGAAATCGATCACCACGCCGGCCGCCTCGCGCTGGCGATAGGTGATTTCGACGGCCTCGCCATAGCGTGCTTCCATCTGTTGCAGCAGCGGAATGGGATCGTGGTCGTTGACGAAGCGCATCACCTCGCCGGGATGCAGCGAATCGAGCGCGCCGAAGATGGCGGCATGGCGGAAGCGCTTGGCGATGCCGCGCGCGTCGAACGGGTAGATGCCTTCCGGATTGGTGTGGTTGTGGATGGGGATGTGGGCCATGATGGGACTCCGTTGTGGTGGGTTGGCGCTTGGGCAACAAGCGTCCCGGATTTTAGTTGACGACGATTGTCGGGTAATTGATCCGCGTCAGGTCCGTCGACCGCGCACCACGCTGGCGACCATGACGACGATGAACACCAGCAGCGCCAGCGCATTGGCGATGCCGGCGGCGCGGGCGACAGCGAGTTGCGTGGCGACGTCGGCGACGAGCCGGACCAGCGCCGAGCCATGCAGCAGCGCCAGGGGCAGGTAGAAGACGGCATGGTAGGGAATGCGTACCTTGGCCACGGCCGGAAAGATGATCGGCGCGTGGCCGAAGATCATGGAGAAGACGAAGCCGAGGAACACGGCGTGCAGCGCGGCGTCGCGCAGCGGGCTGCCGGGCGCGAAGCCGCCGGCGATGCCCAGCAGTCCGGCCAGCGCCAGCCAGCCGTAGCCGGCGAGCAGGCAGATGGCGATATAGCGCGTCAGGCCGCGCTGGCGGAGATTGCGACGGGCGATATCCTGGACGAGCAACCAGAGCGCCAGGGCGAGCAGGCCCATCGAGAACAGGCGCAGGCCGGCGCCATCGAACCCTGTCGCCACGACCAGCCCAACCAGCTGCGCGCCGACGATGAGCAGGAAGGCGCGATGCGCCGGCGGCGAAGGCGGCAGGAAGCGCGTCAGCTCCAGGCGCTCGCCGGCGATGGTGAGGACGAGAAAGGCCATCCACCAAGGCACGGCGTTGGGGATGACGCCGGTGGCCGCCCAGGCGATATTGCCGGCCAGCCAGCAGGCGGCGCCGACCGCCAGCACCGCCAGATGCGTGGCCGCCTGTTGCCGGAGCAACAGCCCGCTACCGGCGGTCAGCAGCGCGCCGGCGAGGATGAACAATGCCTGTGCTACCGCGAGCGGCAGGCCGGACAGCAGCGCAACGCCGCCCAGGCCGGCGCACAAGGGTGCGAGATAGGGCCAATGAAAAGCGTGGCGGCCGGCGCCCGCCAGGGCGACGGCACGCTCCAGGCTGATCACCGTGCCGAGGAAGGCGGCGATCATCAACGCGCCGTGCGCGCCCGCCTGCGCCGCCATCGGCTCGGGCACGACCACGGCCAGGCGCGCCAGGCCGGCCAGCACGCCGACCACCAGCGCGATCACGCCCAGCGCCAGCATGGGCAGGCGGGCCAGCGGCGGCAAGGGCTTCATGGCCAAGCGGCGCACCGATGTGCCGGCATCACCAGCTGAAGTGTTTCTTCGCCGTCTCGCTCATGCGCGACGGGTCCCAGGGCGGCGACCAGACCAGATTGACTTCGGTGCGCGTGCCGGGCGGCACCAGGGCATCCAGCACGGCTTTCACTGCGTCGACCATCATGTCGCCCATGGGGCAGGCTGGCGAGGTCATGGTCATGTCGATGGTCACGGCGGTCGCACCGATGTCGACGCGATAGACGAGGCCGAGGTCGACAATGTTCATGCCGACCTCGGGATCGATGACACCGCGCAGGCCGGCGAGGATGGCATCGCGGTCTGGCAACACGGGTGCGGCAGACTTGTCTTTCATGGCGGGATCGATGAAGGGTTGGCTCATTTTCAAGGATTATCGCCCTCGCCGCCCGCCGCCCCCTTGCGCGCAGCCTGGGTCAGTTGCTCCTTGCCGGGCACGGCGAAGCCGCCCTCGATGCGGATCAGTTCCTCGCGATGCAGGCGCGCCAGGCGATCGACCGTGCGGCTGCCCTTGCGCGTCAGATGGACTTCGACCTGGCGGCCGTCGGCCCGGCTGGCGCGCCGCTCGACCAGGCCAAGCTTCTCGCAGCGGGTCACCAGCGCCACGACGCCGTGGTGCCGGGCCTGCAAGCGCTCGGCCAGCTCGGTGATGCTCGCCCATTCGCGGCCTGGAAAACCCTTGATGTGCAGCATGAGGAGATATTGCAGGTTGGTGACGCCCTGGCGCCGGGTCAGCTGTTCGCTCCAGCGCAGGTAGCGGCGCACCTGGTAACGAAAGGCCGACAAGGCCTCGAAGTCTTCCTTGCCGAACGGCAGCTTGCTCATCGGGGTCTCGCGGGAACGTGGCCAGATTACTCCAAAGGGGGAGTTGACGCTCCCGGATCGCTGGCAAACAATATCACATCATGATGCAACGACCCAACACGAAGGAGCACTGCATGGAAGCGGCAAACGCAATGCCGGCACGCGACGCCGAGGGCTATCTGATCGAGCCCGCCGAGTGGAACGAGGGTGTCGCCCGGCGACTGGCCGGCGAGCTGGGCATCGAACTCAACGACGATCACTGGGATGTGATCCGCCACATGCGCACGCTGTGGGAAGAGCGCCAGATCGCCCCCGACGCCCGCCACATCATCAAGCATCTCGAGGCGCGCTACCCGGGCACGGCCCGCAAGCGTCTGTTCGAGTTGTTCCCCTATGGCTATCCCGGCCAGGCCTGCAAGATCGCCGGCATGAAGCGCCCGCGCGCCTGGAGCACGGGCTGAACCTAGACGGGCCGGCCCTCGCCGGCCTCCTCGTGCGTGACGCCGTCGCGGATGTGGTAGATGCGCCTGAAGGTCGGGATGATTTTTTCGTCGTGGGTGACGACGATGATGGCGGTGCGGTACTGCACCGCCATTTCGTTGAGGATGCGCACCACCGTCAGGGCCCGTTCCGAATCGAGCGGCGCGGTGGGCTCGTCGGCCAGAATCACCGGCGCGCGGTTGGCCAGCGCGCGGGCGATGGCGACGCGCTGCTGCTCGCCACCGGAGAGCTGCGAGACTTGCGCGCCAGCCCGATGGGCGACGTCGAGCGCGGTGAGTAATGCCAATGCGCGCTTCCTTGCCGCGCCGTTGGCCACGCCGGCCAGCATGGGCAGCAATGCGACGTTGTCGGTGACGTCAAGGAAGGGGATCAGGTAGGGCGCCTGGAAGACGAAGCCGATGCGGTCGCGGCGCAGCGCCCGCAGGTCGCCGACCTGCCAGCCGCCGCGTTCCGCATCGTAGATGGCCTCGCCGGCCAGCTCCATGCGGCCGCCGGTGGGCTCGATGACCGCGCCCAGGCACTTGAGCAGCGTCGTCTTGCCGGAACCGCTGGGGCCGATCAGGCCGACCACCTCGCCGGCATGCACGGTCATGTCCACGCCCTTGAGCGCGTCGACGGCGGCATCGCCCGTGCCATAGCGCTTCCTGAGACCGGCCAGCCGGATCGCCGGCGTGTCGTCGCTAGCCACCGATGGCCTCCGCCGGGTCGATGCGCAGCGCGGCGCGAATCGCCACCAGGCTGGCTAGCGCGCAGATGGCCATGACGATAGCGAAGCCGCGCAAGGCGTCGCCGGGCACCAGCAGCACGTATTTGGGAAAGGCCGGCCCCCACAGGCCCGCCGCCACGCGGCCGACCAGGAAGCCGATCAAGCCGAGGCCGAGCGCCTGTTGCAGGATCATCGCCGCGATGGTGCGGTTCTTCGCGCCGATCAGCTTGAGCACGGCGATTTCGCGTACCTTGGCCAGGGTCATGGTGTAGATGATGAAGGCGACGATGGCGGCGGTGACCACCGAGAGGATGACGAGGAACATGCCGATCTGCTTGGCCGAGGTGGCGATCAGCTTGGCAACGAGGATGTCTTCCATCTGCGCCCGGGTGTAGGCGGTAAGCCGCTTCCAGCGCCGGATTTCGCCGGCCACCGTGTCGGGATCCACGTCGGGCGCAAGTCTCACCAGCACGGCATTGACGTTGCGCGCCTGGGTGGCGCTGGCTTGCGCCGCTTCCAGCAGTCCGGGCACGCCGGGACGATTGAAGGCCGGGTTGGCGGCGGTGCGGGCGCGTTCGTTGATCAACGCGTCGTTGTCCTTGAGGAACTGGATTTCCTGCGCGTCCTTAAGCGGCACGAAGATCATCGGGTCGCCGCTCGAAGACACCATGCGCCGGGTCAGGCCGACCACGACGTATTCGTGGCGGCGGATGCGCACGCGCTCGCCGAGCTTCAGGCCCGTCTTCTCGTCTGCGATGGCCTCGTAGTGGCCCTGCAGGATCGGCCGGCCGAAAGTCAGGTATGGCGGCGCGCCGGGACGGCCGGGTCGGTCGACCTCGATGCCGACCACCATTACGCGCGCCTC
Organism: Rhodocyclaceae bacterium; assembly: GCA_016704145.1. GTDB lineage: Bacteria > Pseudomonadota > Gammaproteobacteria > Burkholderiales > Rhodocyclaceae > Fen-999. Next base: position 645,336 of record JADJAS010000007.1, read on the forward strand.
ATGGCCACCCTGCTTTATCTGCATGGTCAGGTAGGCGGCGTTGCCCGTTTCGGCGACGCCGTGGATGCCGGCGATGCCGCGCCAGACATCGTCGCGAATGCTGGATGGCTCGGCGTAGGGCCCTAGCGTACCCTGCTGCACCACCCAGAGATCGGCGCCGCTGTTGTCGATCAGCACCTGGCCGTCGTCGACCATGCCGCGATAGACGCCAGCCATGGTCAGGGGTCGCGCCGATCAGCAGCCCGAGGCCGATGCCGGTGAACAGGAACTTGCCCCAGCCGTGGAGGACATCGCGGCTCGCGAGGTTGATCACTTCATCGATTCCGTGGTCTTGAGCGCGCATGTCGTCCGCCAGCCTGCGCGCGCTATGCACAATCACTTCGTCGCCGGACACGAGTCCCTTGCCCACCTGCACCAGCCCGTCCGACGAGACAACACCGGCGACGATGGTCGCGAAGCGCGCGCGACCAGCGTCGATGCGCCAGACGCCCTCGGCGCCGCCCTGGCGCTGGAGCGCGGCGGCGGGAATCGCCAGGATTTTTTCCAGCGGCGGCAGGCGCAGCGTCACCTCAGCCATTTCGCCGACCGAGAGGCCGGCTGGCGGCGCCTCGAAGGCGACATTGGCGATGCGTTCCTCGGCCACGACGTCGCCAACCAGATCGACGCGCTCGACGCGTCCCTTGAGCACCTCGCCCGGCCGCGAGCGGAGCACGATGTCGGCCGGCAGGCCGACCGCCAGCCCGGTCGAGCGGCCCTGATCGACGCGCACGCGCAGCCACAGCGTCGCCGGGTCGATCAGGTGCAACACTGTCTGCCCGGCCACGGCGGTCGAGCCCGGCTCCAGCGAGCGAGCGCTGACGACGCCATCGACCGGACTGAGCAGGCGCAGGTTGGCGCGACTTTTGTCGGCGCCCACGGCATCGGACTTCGCGCGCCGGGCCTCTTCCCGCGCGGCGGCAAGCGCGGCGGCCGCAGAATCCCGCGCGGCACGGCCGGCGGCGGCGTCGTGCGCCTTGGCGTCCGCCGCTTCCTGGCTGACGAAGTTCCGGCGCCGCAGGTCCGCGTAGCGTTCGGCGCTGGCCTGCGAGACCTTGGCGCGGCTGCTTGCCTCTGTAAGGGCCGCCTCGGCCGAGCGCACCAGATCGGCCGCGCGCGCGGCGGCGGCAGCACCCGCGGCCTGGCGCGCATCGAGATCGACCGGGTCCATTTCCGCCAGGAGTTGTCCGGCCGCGACCCGGTCGCCCTGATCGAACAGCACGCGCGCCACCCGGCCGGCGGCGGTGGGGCCGATGGCGTAGGCGCGCCGCGCCTCGACGGTGCCGATGCCGAACAGGCTTCGCCGCAAAGTTGCCTCGGCCGCCCTCGCCACGGTCACCTTGACCGGCGCCAACGGGCCTGGTGGTGACCACCCAGCCGAAGGCGGCCAGGAACAGCAGGGCGGCGATGACGAGGAGAATCGAGCGTGTCTGGTTCCGTTTCATGGCCGGGCTCCGCGATAGCCGTCGAGCAGCAGGGGGAAGATGCGTCGGGCGGCCTCGCGCATGTCGGTCTCGCCGGGGAACAGGCTGCCTTGCACGACCAGGCCCTGCACCGTGCCGATGAACAGCGCCGCCGCGGCTTGCTCGTCAAGCGAAGCGGGCAACTGTTTGGCCTGTTTCGCCTGCGCGAACAGGGCGCACAGGCGCCGTCGGTAGGTGCCGACAATCAGCCGCGCCACCTTGCGAAACGGGCTGTCGGCGGGGCGCTGCAGTTCATGAAACAGGATGCGCGGCACGCCGGGATGGCTGGCGACGAAGTCGACATGGGCGTGGAACAGCCGTTCGATCACGCCGGCGGCGCGCCGCCGGCGTCGATGGCGCCGTCGATGACCCGACCGAGGCGCCCCACCCACCCGATCACGGCGCTCCAGATCGCCGCCTTGTCCGGAAAATGACGGAACAGCGCACCGTGGGTAACGCCGATGCGGTCGGCGAGCGCCTGGGTGGTGATGCCCTCGGGCCCGTGGTCACGCGCCAGGGCGACGACCGCCGCCACCGTTTCCTGGCGCCGCTCGTCGCCGGACAAGCGCTGGCGCTTGTTGCTGGCGACTTCCGCTGCCACCGTCGTCGAATCCTTCATTGCGGCATTTCCAATAAGTAAGTAACCTGTTACTATCTTAAGGCACTTTTGCACTTTTGCCGACAATCAAGCGTCGAATATTTTCAATATGAAATTTCCCGACTTCTTCGCCGCGCGCGCCGCGATCCGCATGCGCGATCCACTGGCCGAATTCCTCGGCGCGGCCGAGGCGGCATCATCGACTACCGTTACGAGGATGCCGTGCGGCTGGCCGGGCACAGCTGCCCGACGGTCGCCTCGGCCTTCCTGATGACCGCGCGGCGCTGAACGCCCTATTCGGCGAGGTTGCCGGTGCGCGGCGAGATTCCGCGTCGACTTGGCGCAGCCCGCGATGCCGGCGTCACCGGCGTCATCGCTAGCGTCGCCACGCTGATCACCGGCGCCACGGCGGACAGCGGCTTCCATGGGCTGGCCGGACGCTTCAACCGGCGCGACCAAGCTGTTCTTCGCTCAGGCGCTCAAGGCAGGCGAATTGCGCTTCACGCGGCTCGACAGCGGCGCGGCCGTCGAGGTGCGGGCCGATCTTTCCCGCGTGGCGGGCAGCGCCCGCACCGGCGAACTGATGCCGCCATGCCTGACCGGCCGGGCCAGCGAGGCGCAGACCGCCGAGTTCCGCGCCTCTGGCGGGATCGGGTACGGCGCCTGCTGCTCGATCACGCCGACGACCCGGCGGTCATCAGCCTGTCCGGCGTGTCGCCGTGATGACTTTGCGTAACGCCCATGCTTGGGCGTCACTCGCCGACAGCGAACGACACGCTCATCAAGCCGATGACATCGCCCGCCTCCAGCCCGTCCTTCTCGAAGTTCACCGGAGATCCAGTGCCCCCTTGGGCTTGCCATGGCACGGCAGACAGGGCGACAGGAGGCGGATCGGCTCCATGTGTCGATACACCGCCTGCTTGCCCCACTGCTCGGTAGTCGTCCGGGGACGGTTGTCGTCGCGGGCGGCCTTGACGAAATACACCAGCGCGGCGCGCTCGGTTTCGTCCGGCGCATTCATGGGGCTGCGGTAGGCGCGGCCCGGCTGCTTGATGACGATGCCGGTCCTGGCGGTAAATACCTGGCCCATCTCGCGCTCCCACTTGGCCGGCAGGAAGTTCTTCCAGCCGACACCCATGGTGTTTATGCGATCCTGATTGTTTTCGATCACCTGACGGCCGGCCCAGACGAGCTTCTCGTACAGGCGCTTCTGCGTCGGTGTCGCATCGATCATGTCGGCCTCGATCGCATCGCGCCATTGGCGCTCGAATACTTCCCCGGAGAACCCCTTGTCACCCAGGTTCGGATCGACGAACTTGCCGGCATACGAAAGATGATCATCCGCGCGGCAATCACCGCCTTCGCCAGCCGCTGCGCCGTCGCCTGCGCCTCGGCCTGGGGAACCTTCTCGATGAAGAAGGACTCGGCAAAACCTCCCTTGGCGCGAGCGCCGATCTCTTGAGCCTGCGCCAACGTGGACAGCAGTCCGACGGTGGCGAGCGCGAAGATGGTTCGTTGGATCATGAGCATCCCTCCGTCAGGGCAATCGTCGTCAGGAACAGCAGCTACCGTCCGGCACGCCGGCCTTCTTGAGTATCGCCGCCAGTGGGCAGAAATTAGTCAGCCCGCTCTGCGCCAGGTTCAGGCCAACGAACGCCGGCAGCAGCAGCCAGGTCTGGTTCACGTAGTGAGCCATGCCGAGACCGAAGAGCACCATGAGCCCGGCCACCAGATGGACGATTCTATCGACTGTCACCTTCTCGCCTCCTCAATATTGATAACTGATCTGGAAATTGATGATGTTCTGCTTGGAGTTCGATGACGTTATGCGGAGCGACGCTCGACTTGATCTTGTTGTTGAAGGCAGGCACGTAGGAAACCGAGCCGGTGACCTTGTCCGAGAGTTTGCGGGACAGGCCGATGGCCAAGTGGTTCTCGACCACTGCCACGGACCCCAGGTTGGCATTGACGTCCTTGGGGTCGATCGGCGACTCGCCATGATTGACGCCGATCCTAACCTGCGTCTTCTCGCCGATGTCCTGGCGCAGCGCGAGCGCATAGGCAGTCTGGTCCTTCCAGCCGAAACGCAGGCTGGCCGGAACGGCTCCAGCATAACCGGCCGGGCGCTTCATCTTGACGTTGTCGAGCACGTCGCTGAACATGATCCGCTTTACATCGCCCTCGACGAGGAGGCCGGGCGCGGGCCGCCAGGCCAGGCCGACCGTCACGGTCTGCGGTGCATCCATGTTCATCGAGAACCTGCCGGCGGTGGTATTCCACTTGAACTTTTCCATGTCCTGCTTGCTGGACCAGGCCGCGCCCAGTTGCCAGCCAGGGCTGATCTTCCACGTCATGCCGAGCGTGACGCCAAAGCCGAACACCTGATTCTGCGGCAGAACGAAGGCCGGTGTGGCCAGCGCCAGGGACTGGTAGTTCAGGTTGAGCGTCGCACCCAGCGCAACCGCGTCACCAACCCGGTAGGCAAATCCCGGGGCGACCTTGAAGAATTGCTTGGTGGTCACGACCGCCTGATTTCCGGGCGCCGCCGCCGTATCGGCGAAATCAACCCCCATGCCGGACAGGCCGCCCAGACCATGCCCAGCACGAGCCGATCATCGACGCGAAACGCAACCGCGCCCGCCGGCATCATGTACCACTTCGAGTCGCTATCGTTACCGTTAACGCGCCGCAATGGATTCGGAAGCCCAGGCCGAGGTCGAAGCGAACGTCCTTCATGTCCAGCAGGGCCATTCCGGCCGGATTCACCAGCACGGTCGCAGCGTCTTGCAGGGCCGCGACCACGGCACCGGCCATGCCGTTCTGGATCGCCGAGAGTCCCAGCATGTGATCGCCTTGGTGGCACCGACGTTGGGTGCAAGCGCGGCCAGGGAAAGCGCCGCCGCCACGATCTTGATATTTGGCTGCATGGTCATTTCCTCCTCCGGCTCTTCGATCATTTACGCAGTCGCGGCACGTAGGCCGAGGCGCCTGGCTGGCCACGAAAATGCATGTGGCAGGCGACGCAGCCAGCCGTCATCTCGCCGTAGTGATGCGCCGCCGCCGCCATGTCGCCACGCTCGGCCGCCTCGGCGATCTTCGTGGCATTGCCTTCGACCGCCGCCTCCATGCTCGGCAGCACGGAAAGCGATTCCGTGGTGACCTTCTCGATGGGCAGGTAAGGCAGCATGCCTCCCTTCGGCAGGCGATGGAAAGCAAGGCGACGGGCTGCGTCCGCGGCCAGCGGACCATTGTCGGTGGCGATGGCCACCCCGATGGCCTGATGCTCGACCATGATTTCCTGCATCACCTGCACCAGGGTCAAGGTGTCACTGCGACGCTCGTGGCGGAGCGCCACCCGGACGAGGAACTGCTTGATTTCCGGCGAGAGCGCCTTGGCCTTCTCGACCAGTTCCGGCGACATCAGCGCCATCTGCTTCTGCATGATCTCCATGCCGCGCTGCATGTCGGCCGGTGACGGCTGTCCCTCCGCCCGCGCCGTCCAAGCCGCCATGCAGGCGACAATGCCGATCGTCCATCCTGCTTTATTCATCATCCCGCGCATCGTGGTCATGCCTCCCTGTCCGCTGTACATCCTGTGTTATGTTTCCCTGACCACAGGCTAGAAGAACGCGATTTCCGGGCTGTTGCGGAAACGCCCGTCTTGTTACAACCTGTTACAGGATGGCCAGGCAGCCCACCGGGGGAGGACAAAGCCGAGGATGAGCGCCGAACACGCGAGACTTCTGATCGTCGATGATGACGAGGGACTGCGCGAACTTCTGGTCCGCTATCTAGCTGACAATGGCTATGCCGTAGCCGGCGTGGGCGATGGCGAAGCCATGAAGCAACACCTGCTCAATCACCCGGTCGACCTGGTTCTGCTCGATGTCATGCTACCGGGCGAAGACGGTTTATCCCTGGCACGAGGCCTGCGCGGCGCCGATGCGCCAGCCATCATCATGCTGTCGGCACGCGGGGAGGAAGTCGATCGCATCGTCGGTCTCGAGGTGGGCGCCGATGACTACCTGCCAAAAGCCGTTCGGTCATCGGGAATTGCTTGCCCCGCGTCGCGGCGGTGCTCCGGCGTCGCCAGCCGCCGCCGGAGCCGGGTCGGCTACGTCGTTTCGGGCCCTTTCCTGGTCGACACGGTGGCGCATCGCCTAACGCGCAACAGGGGAGAGATCGCCCTGTCGGGCGCCGAATTCTCCCTTTTGAAGGTGCTGCTCGATCATCCGGCCGGGTACTGGGTCGAGATACGCTCGTCGAGTTGCTGAAGTGCTATGAGCGCGCGCCGTTCGACCGCATGGTGGATGTACGCGTCACCCGCCTGCGCCGAAAGATCGAAATCGATCCGGCCCGCCCGGTCTATCTGCGCACCGTATGGGGCGAGGATATCTGTTCTCGCCACGTGGCGTCGCGGCCAAGTAGCCAGGATGCGCGCAACCTTAGTTCCCCGCACGCTGTTCGGCCGCACGGCTCTCGTCATCGCACTGGTTTCCGTATCCTTTCAACTGTTCACTCTCGCGGTCATCGTGTACTTCGCCCTGGTGCCTCTGGGCAGGCTTGCCACGGACGACCTCGCCGGGTTGATGATCGCCAGCGCCCGTTCCTGGCAAGCAGCAGAGGCCGCCAAGCGCACGGCCCTCGAGGCTGACTTGCTACGGATGCATTCCCTGGCAGTACGGGATCTCGAGCTTGCAACCGAGCCGTTTCCCCACTATCTCCCGTACTTCCATTTTCTCGAGGCCGCGCTCTCGGCCCGCGCCGGTCAAGCGATCCGACTGCGGCGGCAAGTCGCGCATGACGGGACGACATGGTATTGGGCGGAACTACCGAGCAGGAGCGCCAGCATCCGGGAAGCTGATGGTTGGCTTTCCCGCGAGCCGGATCGCGGTGCAGCCATCGCTGGCCCTGCTGATCATCCTGCTGGCTGGCGCTGGTCACCGTCATGACATCGGCCTTGCTGGCACGCTGGCTGATCCAGCCCCTGATTCGTCTGGCCAATGCGACGCAACGCATCGGCAAGGGCAGCGCCCCTCGCCCCTACCGGAAACCGGGCCAACCGAGCTTGCCACGCTGGCGCGCAGATTCAACCGAATGGGCGAAAGTCGAGGCGCTGCTCGCCAACAGGACAACGCTGCTGGCTGGCATCTCGCACGATCTTCGGTCACCGCTGGCGCGTATCCGCCTGGCGCTGGGCATGCTGACCGAAAGCCCGATGCCCAACTGCTGGAGCGCGTGATGCGCGACGTCGAACCATGAACGCGCTGATCGCCCGCTGCCTCGAAGTCAGGCGCGACTTCGCGGAAAGGAGTCGGCGGATATCGATCTGTGCGAACTGCTGACGGACATCGCCCGTGGAACACGCCGCCGGCATGGAGATACGCGGACGCAAGGGCCGAACTGCCGCTTGCGGGTAAAGCCGCTGGCACTCAGGCGCATCCTCTCAACCTGGTCGACAACGCCACCCGCTACGGCGACGGACAAGCCGTGGACATCGAGTACGACATCGCGGACAGCCTGGTCGAGATTCGCGTGCTCGACCGGGGGCCGGGCATCCGGAAACCGAGCGCGAAGCGGTATTTCAGCCGTTTCGCCGCCTCGATCCTTCCGTAGCAGCCGAACCGGCGGCAGCGGCCTGGGGCTCGCCATCGTCAGGCAGATCGCACAGACCAATAGCTGGTCGGTCACGCTGGACAGCCGCCCGGCGGCGGCACGATCGCCAGGTCCAGCTACCGATCAGCAGCGATTGTTGATGGCCTTGCGGCGTGTCGCCGCGGCTGACTTTCGTGCGACAACTTGTCGCATGGCAGGAAACGATGGCGAAGACTAATATTGCCATGCAGCATCCCCGATAAGCCACGCAAGGAAATTCGTCATGGATCCGTCGCGAAGCCCTGAAACTCTCGCTATTTGCCAGCGCCGGCCTGGTGGCCCGGCAACCGTTCTGTCCCACGCCGCGCAATGCGAAGGCGACGGCACGCCGATGCAGTTCGTCCCGAAAAAACCGGCCGATGCGCAGGCCAACGTGAACGACATCGAGAAGTACGCCAAATGCCCCTATTGCGGCATGGACGCAAGCAGTACCACCACTCGCGCATGCTCGTCCAATACAGCGACGATCTCGCCGACGGCACCTGCTCGCTCCATTGCGCCGCCATCAGCCTGTCGCTCAACGTCGACCGCGAGCCGAAAGCCCTGTGGGTCGGCGACAACGCCGCCGCCGGCGACGTCAAACCGCTGGTCGAGGTCGACAAGGCCACCTTCCTGATCGGCAGCAAGATTCCCGGTGTCATGACGGCCAACAGCAAGGTGGCCTCTGGCGGCGATGATGCCGCCAAGGCCGCCCAGGCCAGCAACGGCGGCGAACTGGCGAAGTTCGACCAGAGGCGCTACTCGTCGCGTACCGACATGTCGAAGGACGTCAGCCGCATCCGCAAGAACCGCGCGGAACGCCGCCGCAAGATGATGGAAGCCCAGCAAAAGGGATGAAACGTTTCGCCGTCTTCCTGCTGTTCGCAACCTGGGCGCTGCTGGCCGGCGCCCAGGCGATGCCGCCCAGGCCGGGCGCGAAGGATTTGTGCCCGGTATGCGGCATGCTGGTCGCCAAGTATCCGAACTGGGTCGCCACCATCGTCTACAAGGATGGTCACGCGCATCACTTCGACGGCGCCAAGGACATGTTCAAGTTCTGGTTCGACCCACCCAGGTACGTGGCCGGCCACGGTCGCGACATGATCGCGTCGATCTGGGTCACGGACTTCTACAACCTGCAAAAGATGGACGCGAAGAAGGCCTGGTACGTCACCGGCTCCGACGTGCTCGGCCCGATGGGCCACGAGCTCGTGCCGCTGGCCAGCAGGGCCGACGCCGAGGACTTTCTCAAGGAACACCAGGGCGCCCGCGCGCTCGGCTTCGAGCAGGTGACGAAGGACATGCCGGTCAGCCTGGACGCCGGAAGATTCTGAATCGGCGCCGGCAGGCGCGCCGGGGCGATAAGATTCGCTCCGAACCCGTCGATCCGCGGAGCACGCCATGACCAGTCCCAAGATTCCCGTCACCATGACCGAAGTGGTGATTGCCTCGCCCGGTGGACCGGAAGTGCTACAGCCGCGCAGCTCCGACGCCGGTGCCGGGCGGCGGCGAGCTGCTGGTCAGGTGCTGGCTGCCGGCGTCAATCGCCCCGACGTGCTCCAGCGCAAGGGCCTGTATCCGATGCCGCCCGACGCGGCGCCCACGCCGGGGCTGGAAATCGCCGGCGAAGTCGTGGCGATGGGGGCGGCGGTCACCGGCTTCGCGATCGGCGATCCTGTCTTCGGCCTGACCAACGGCGGCGGCTACGCCGAATACTGCCTGCTGCCGGCGGGCCAGGCGCTGCCGTTGCCGGGCAACCTCACCATGCGCCAGGCCGCCGCCATTCCCGAAACGCTCTGGACGGTCTGGGCCAACCTGTTCCAGATGGGTCGCGTCAAGCCTGGCGAAGCGGTCCTGGTGCACGGCGGCACCAGCGGCATCGGCTCGACGGCGCTCATGCTGGCCCGCGAATTCGGCCTGCGCGCCATTTCCACCGATTCGAGTCAGGAAAGTCAGCCGCGGCGATACGCTTCGGCGCCGAACAGTCGATCAATTACCGCGAACAGGGTTTCGCCAGGAGGTGCTGGCCTGGACCCGCCGGCCGGGGCGTCGACGCCATCGTCGACATCGTCGGCGCCAAATATTTGGAGCGCAACATCGCCTGCCTGGCCAAGGGACGGCCGGCTGATCCTGATTGGCTTCCTGGGCGGTTCCGTCGCCCGCGAGCTCGACCTGTTCGCCATCATCCAGAAACGGGCCACCCTCACCGGATCGACCATGCGCTCGCGCACCGGCCGAGGAAAAGGCGGCGATCACCGACGACTTGCGCGAGAAAGTCCTGCCGGCACTGGCCGCCGGCCGCTGCCTGCCGGAAGTGAATGCCGTGTTCGCGCTCGAAGAGGCCGCCGAAGCGCATCGCCTGATGGAAAGCGGCCGCCATATCGGCAAGATCGTCCTGCGCGTCGGCGACTGACTACCGGCGGACACGCCGCCGTCCCGCTTCAGTCCCGGACCAGACGATAGCGTTCGACCTTGCGATAGACGGTGTTGCGGCTCACGCCGAGTTCGTCCGCCACCCGAGTGATGTTCCAGCGGTGCCGCTCCAGCAAGCGCAGCATGGCCTCGCGCGCCGCCTGTTCCAGGCAGCTGAGTTCCGCGCCCTCGCCTTCGTTCGCGACGTCGTCATGCGGCGGCGGCTCGCGCATCTCGGGAAACGCCCCCAACCGGTCCCGCGGGCCGATTTCCGGCGGCAGGTCGGCGGTGCCGATGGTCGCCCCGCCGGCGAGCGCGGCAACGGTTTCCAGCACGTTGCGCAGTTGGCGAAGGTTGCCCGGCCAGTGATGGGCGGCAAGACAGTCCAGTGCGGCGGGCGACAGTGTCGCGCCCGGCGCCAGCTCCGCCAGCAGGGCGCGGATCAGGCCCGCGCGTCCGCCACGCAGGCGCAGCGGCGGCAGTTCGACGGCGAAGCCGGCGAGGCGGAAATAGAGGTCGCGGCGGAAGCTGCCCTCGGCCACCATCCGCGGCAGATCGCGGTGCGTGGCGCAGATCACGCGCACGTCGACCTTCACCGCCGTCTCGCCGCCGAGCGGCGTAACCCTCCTTTCCTCCAGCACCCGCAGCAGGCGCGCCTGCAAGGCGAGCGGCATGTCGCCGATCTCGTCGAGCAGCAGCGTGCCCTCGTCGGCGGCGAGGATGCGGCCACGCCGGCCCTCGCGCGAGGCGCCGGTGAAGGCACCGCCGCGATAGCCGAACAGCTCGCTCTCGATCAGGGTCTCGGGCAGCGCCGCGCAATTCACCGCGACGAACGGGCCACCGGCGCGCGCGCCGGCCTCGTGCAAGGCGCGCGCGAAGACCTCCTTGCCGCAGCCCGTCTCGCCCTGCAGCAGCACATAGATGCCCTTCTCGTACACCCTGGCGGCGCGGGCGAAGTCGCGCTCGATGCCGAGGTCGCCCCAGTCGCGCCGCGGCGCCGTGGTCGCCACCGCGCGCCCTTCCGCGCGCGCGCGCGACGCCGCGACGTGGCGGCTTCATGTGCACGAAGATCGAGCGACCGCCCGCCGCCGTCAGCGGCAGCGGATAACCGGCGCTCTCGGCGGCGCGACCGAGCAGCTCGTCCAAGCCGGTCTCCAGCACGTCCCGCGCATTACGCCCGACCAGGCCGGCGCGGCCGAGGTGCAGCGTCGCGCTGCGGTTGGCGGCCACCACCGTGCCGCCGCCGTCGAGCGCCACCAGGCCCTCGTGGAAGGTATGCAGCAGCTCGCGCCGGCTGTGCAGGCGCACCAGGTGCAAGTGGCCGTGCCGCGCCTCGAAGAGGCGGTTCTCGATGGTATTGGCCGACATGCCGATGAGCATGCGGAAATGCTCGGCGCTCAGATCGGATTCGGAAGTGACGTCGAGCACGCCGACCAGCGCGTCGCACTCGTCGAAGATCGGCGCCGCGCAGCAGGACAGCCCGATCAGGCTGGGGAAGAAATGCTCGGCGCGATCGATGACCAGCGGACGGCGCTCGGCCAGGCTGGTGCCGATGCCGTTGGTGCCGCAGGCGCGCTCGCTCCAGTCGCTACCGGGACACATGCCGATGCGCGCCGCCTGGCGCACGAAAACGCCGTCGCCAAGCGTCTCCAGCACGGTGCCGTCGGCGTCGGCGATCACCACCAGGGTGTCGCGGTCGAAGCTGGCGGTAGAGGCTGTGCGCCTCGGAACGGGCGCTGGCAAGCAGGTGGGCGTTGCGTTCCTTGCAGGCTTCCAGCCGGTCGCGCGACAGCCCGGCCAGGGCAAAAGGCTCCGGCGGGATCCAGGCTATAGTCGTTGATGCAGCGATGCCAGAACGGGCGACAAAACCCGGCTGTCCAGGCAAGCCATTGCCCACCGATCGCATGACGAAGTCGGCATGCCGCCTGGCCGCGAGATCCAACATTGTTTCCGCCCCATTAAACCGCTGCGCGTAGTGGGCGATACTAGGTTTGCACCCAGCGGCTCACAATAAGGGAGTTCCCGGCGAACGATAAGGGAGTTCCCTTAGACGATGTGAATGACCTCACCGCGGCCGTCGCTGGCCAGGTCGCCCAGCCAGCGGCGGGCGCGCCACTCCGCCGCACCCGCGCGGCGGGCGAAAGCGCCGCCGGCATCGAGCGTCGCCAGCCAGTGGCGGCGCAGCAGGCGCAAAAAGACGTCGGCGGCGAAGGCCGTCTCGACGAAGGTCGGCACCAGCGCCGGCGCCGCACCGGGTAGCAGCAGCAGCAGCGTGCCGCGCCGCATGCCGTAGCCGGCGTGGGCGCCGACGCGGCCGGCCACGGCGAGCGTGCCGGCCACCATGCGCGCCGCGCAGAAGTCGCCGGCATCGCCGGCGACGAGGATCTCGCCGCGCCGCATCTTGTCGCCGCAGCGCGCGCCAACGCTTCCATCGACGATGACCCGCCCGCCCCGCATGCCGGCCGCCTGCCAGGGCAGTGCCGCACCGAGGCGCTCACCGGCGTCGCCCTGCACATGCAACTCGCCGCCGCGCATGCCCGAGGCGGCAAAGGCGCCGACGCTGCCGCGCACCACGACTCGCCCGCCCAACAGGTCCGCCGCGACGAAATCGCCGGCGGCGCCGTGGATCTCGCACTCGCCCGCCGCCATGCCGCGCGCGACATCGCAGAAACGCGCGTCCATGCCTTCGAAGACGAGATGCGGTCCCGGCGCGCCGGCGACGCGGAAGAACTCGCCCAGCGCCGGCGTCTCCTTGCCCCAGGCGAGCGGCAGGCGCTCGATGTCCGCCATCGCCAGCGCTGCCAGCCTGTTGGGCACGATGCCGGCCAGCGATATCCGCCCCGGCGGCGGTCGGTGCAAAGTCAGTCTCAGGGACACGGCGGCGCTTCCAGGATTTCGCGCAACTTGAAGTGGAACTGGCCGAGCTTGCCGCCGTAGTTGCCGGCGGTGACGCGGCGCAGGCCGGCGACCTCGCAGGCGGCGCGCAGGCCGGCGGCCATGGCGGCGGCGACCGCCTCGGCCGTGAGGCCGTCGATCACCACTTCCAGCACGCAGTTCTCCTCCGCCGTCAACATACTGGCGGGCCGGCCGCGCAGGCCCGGGCAGTACGCATCGTTGGTCGACGCCGGCAACGCCTTGTACTTCGAGCCGACCTTGGAGCCGGAGCGCACCACGCCGCCGGGAAAGGGCGCGATGATGCCGGGCACGCGGCGGATCGCCGCCACCGCCCGCTCCGACGCGGCGAGCGCGGCCGCAGCGTTCTCGGCGACGAAGATCAGGTTGCCGCCGCCGACGGCCTTGACCATCGGCGTCGTCTCCTCGCAGAGGAACTCGCCGTCCATCACCGGCACGCGCCAGTAGCGCCGCCCGCCGATCACCTTGGCGATCTGGAAGCCGTCGCCGAAGTAGCGCAGCGCCTTGCCCATCGGCAGCGGCTCGCCCTCCGCCAGGCCGGCGTAGGCGGCGCTGCTCGGGCAGGTGAGGATGCACTGGCCGACGCGCCGCTCGATCTGCTTCGTCAGTTCCTTGGTCGACACGGCGAAGAACAACAGCGCCACGCCGGGGCGGCCGTCGGGCGTCCGCGCGGCGTCGATTTCGGCCTCGATGCCCGCCTCGCAGCCGCAGGCGATCACCGAGGTGGCGAAACCGGTCGCCGCCACTCCGGCATGACGCGCCCACACGACATCGCAGGCCGTCACCACCACGCGCGCGGCCTTCATGCCGAAGGCCTCGGCAAACGTGTCTTCGATGAATACGCCGTTCAGATTCATCGTGTGTGGCACGAATGCACGTGCAGCCGCCCGCCGTGGTTGCAGGCCTCGCACAACTCGGCCTCGCCGATGGCGAAGCCGGCGAAGGACTGCGTCATATGGCTGTCGAAATGCGCCGCCAGATCGCGCTCGATGGCGCGGTCGTATTCCGGCCGCACGACGTGGGTGGCGCCGCGCGGCGGCCTGGATGCGGCCCTCGCGCACGACGACCTCTCCGTCCTGAAGACCCAGGCCGGCGCGGCGAACATCGCCTCGCGGTCGGCCTGCTCGCGATAGATGGCGATGTCGGCGGCGGCGCCGGCGCCGAGGTGGCCGCGCCCGGCCATCCCGAGCAGGCGCGCCGGCGCGGCGCGCGTAACGACGGCGATCTCCGTCAGGGAATACTCGCGCTTCAGCGACGGCAGGATCGACATCGCTTGCGCCGCCGGATGCAGGCGCGCGAACTGCTCGTCGCGGAAGCCCTTGTCGCAGAGTAGGCGGATCAGGTGCGGATAGCTGGTGAACGGCGCGCCGTTGGGATGGTCGGTGGTGAGCACGATGCGCCAGGGGTCCTCGACAAGCAGGAACAGCTCGAGGCCGATGGCCCACTGCAGGGCGTTGACGTAGCTCTGGTCGCGGTAGCGGAACGGCACCACGCCGCAGCCGGCGTCGCACTCGATGTCCATCAACACCGTCTTCCTCGGCGCAGCGAGGTCGGCGTTGCGATGCTGCGCCATCGAGTCGCCCGAGCAGGTCACGGTCTGGCCGAACAGGATCTGGCCGATGTCGATGCTGACGTGGCGCAGGCGGTTCACCGCCTCGGCAACCTGCGCCGCGCCGGAGGAGAACTTGAACTCGCCCTCCGTGCCGTAGCTGTGGAACTGGACGTGGGTGAGGTGCAGCGGCAGCCCTTCCACCGCCTCCATCGTCGCCAGCGTCGTGGCGAGGTTGCCGGCGGCGCCGAGGTTGCTGGCATGCACGTGCAGCGGATGCGGCACGCCGAGCTCGGCCACCGCGCGCGCGAGCGCCTGCAGGATGCGCCGCGGCGTCACGCCGTAGTGCGGATGGGCGTCGTCGAGGTCGAAGGCGCGGCAGTTGAACTTGAAGGCCGAGATGCCGCCGGGGTTGACCACCTTGATGCCCATCGCCTGCGTCGCGGCGAGCGTCCACGCGACATAGTCGTTGATCTTCGCCTGCGGCGCGTCCGCCGCCAGTTGGCGCAGCAGGAAGTCGTCGCTGCCGAGGAGCGCGTAGGCGCCGTGGTCGACGATGGGCGTGTCGCCCATCTCCAGGTGCGCCTGACGGGCGTTGGTCGGCAGCATGGCCGGCTCGAAGCAGGCGGTGTAGCCCATCTGCGCGTAGCGGTAGCCGGCGGCGAGCGTCGGCATGGCGGCGTGGCCGCAGGCGCTGCGCAGCGCCATGTCCGCCGCCAGGTGCAGCGGCACGTGGTCCTCCGGCAGCAGGGTGCGCGCGATATTCACCTTGCCGCCGCCGATGTGGGTGTGCAGGTCGATGCCGCCGGCCATCAGCACCATGCCCGTGCAGTCGATCTCGCACGCGGCGGCCCCGGCGGGCGGCGAGACGATGCGTCCGTCCTCGAACCACAGGTCGGCGACGGCGTCGACGCCGTTGGCCGGATCGACGACGCGGCCGCGCTTCAGGCGCGTCAGCATGGCGGCTCCAGGGCGGCGGCGATGCGCTCGAGCTGCGTCGCGGCGGCCGGATGCGCCGAGGCGGTTTGCGCCGGCGCGTACAGCGTCACCACGCCATCGGTGCGCACCAGGTGACCGGCGGCCTCGACGCCCGGCACGGCGGCGGGAATGAAGACGCGCGCGCCCGGCGGCGCCAACCCCGGCGCGCCGATGGCGACCACCGGCACGTCGCGCGCCCAGTCAGGAAAAGTCAGCCCCGGCAGCACGGCGAGCCACAGCAGCAGGTCGACATCCGAGTAATCGGGGAAGGCATCGCCCGCCACCTCGCCGTCGCGGAATTCGAGCGGCAGGGCGAAACCGGTCTGCCAGGCCGCCACGGCGTTCGCCGTCAGGTCGCCGCCGCTGCCGGCGAGCGGCAGTGCCGCCCAGCGCGTCTCGCGGTTGAGGTCCTGCAGGAGCTGCTGGAGTTGCTCGACGAGCAGGTCGGCGCCGGCGAAATCGAGGTCGCCCGCCGCCCACAGCAGCAGGCCGTAGCGGCAGGATTGCATGCGTTCGGCGAGCGCGGCGAGCCCCGCCGGCGCCATGCGCGCATCGATCCTGTCCTCGCAGCAGGCGCGCAGCGCGCCCACCGCATCGAACAGATCGAGCCCGCCGCAGTCGACGCGCTCCGCTGACACCCCAGCTGGCGCATACTCCAGCGCGTCCACGCCGAGCAGGGCGAGTCGCCGTTGCGCCGCATCGACGAACACCGGCGCGGGCGCGAAGAGGCGCTCCATGATGCGCGGGAAGCGCCGCGTCACGTCGCCGCCCACGACGACGACGAGGTCGGCGCGCTGGCGCGCCTCGGCCAGGGTAGTCGCCACGGCGCCGCGGCTCTGCAGGGCGAAGAGGTTGCGCTGCGCGGCCGCCTGATTGGCGTGCACCACGCGCGCGCCGCAGCGGTCGGCCAGCGCCAGGGCGGCGCGCATCATTTGCACGTCGCCCGCCAGCCCGCCGATCAGTGGCCGCCGCGCCTTCGCCAGCGCGGCGGAGGCAGCCCGCACGGCGGCCGCCTCCGCGACCGCAACGCCGTCGACGCGCGCATCGCCCGTCGCCCGAATCGCCGCCCAGCCCTCCGCCGCCTTCGGGCATGCCGTTTGCAGGAGTCCGCTCGTGCCCGGAAAGGGCAGGTCGTCGCAAAGCAGGCCGCAGAAGGGGCAGACAAAGTGGGGGGCATTCATGCCGCACCGCCATGCAAGCCCCGCGCCAGCCCGCTACAGCACGGCGGCGCGGGCAATGCCGCGACGCCGGCGCAACACAGTGTCACGAATCTGGAGCAGCGCAATGAACGCCATCGACATCGAATGCCCGGCCCGGCTGCACCTGGGTTTCATCGACCCAGGGGCCAGCTCGGGGCGCCGCTTCGGCAGCCTCGGCCTGGCGCTCGACGGCCTCGGCACGCATCTGCGCGTGCAGCGGGTGCGCACGGCGCGCGAGGCGTATTTCGCCGCCGGCGAGCGGGCCGGGGCCGAGCGCGAACGCGCGCTGGCCTGCCTGGCGCGCCTGCGCCGCGCTTTCGATTTCGACGCGCCGCTCGCCATCGAGCTGCTCGACGCCATCCCGCCGCACGCTGGCCTCGGCTCGGGCACGCAGCTGGCGCTGGCGCTCGGCTACGCCGTGGCGCGCCTAGCCGGCCGCGATGCCGCGCCGCGCCGGATCGCCCAACACACCGAGCGCGGCGCGCGCTCCGGCATCGGCATCGGCGTCTTCGAGCAGGGCGGCTTCGTCGTGGATGGCGGCCGTGCCGAGCAGACTGCCGTGCCGCCCATCGTCGCCCGTCACCCCTTCCCCGCCGCCTGGCGCGTGCTGCTGGTCTTCGACGCCATGCACGCCGGCCTCTCCGGCGAGGCGGAAGCAAGCGCCTTTCGCGCCCTGCCGCCTTTCCCCGCGCGCGACACCGAGCGCATCGCCGCGCTCACCCTGATGCACGTCCTGCCCGCGCTGGCCGAGGTCGACTTCGAGCGCTTCGGTCCGGCCGTCACGGAGATCCAGGCCCGGGTCGGCGACCACTTCGCGCCGGCGCAGGGCGGCCGCTACGCCAGCCCGCGCGTGGCGCGCTGGCTCGACTGGTTCGCCGCGCGCGGCGCCGCCTGTCACGGGCAAAGTTCGTGGGGGCCGACCGGCTTCGTCATGACGGCCTCGGCGGAGGAAGCGCGCATCCTGATCGAGGCGGCCAAGGCCGCGCGCGCGGCGGACGATCCCGTGCGCTTCCGCATCGTCGCTGGCCGCAACGCCGGTGCGCGCATCGTCGAATCGCGCGACGGCGCGCCAATGCACGCCTCCTGAATCAAGTCACATCGGAGAAACAATGGAAAAGCCCGCCATCCTGCACATGCTCACCCCCGCCCGCAACATGAGCCCCTTCGACGTCAACATGGCCATCGACGCCGGCTTCCAGCACGCCCAGACCTATGGCGGCGTGACGCCGGGCGACGTCGCCGGCCTCACCCAGGACGCCATCTTCTCGCGCGGCCCGAAGGGCGTGCGCCGCACCGGCATCTTCATCGGCGGGCGCGAGATCGACGTCGCCGTCGACATGCTGCGCGGGGCGCAAGAGGCGATGACGCCGCCCTTCGTCGTCTCGCTGTTCTGCGACCCGAGCGGCGGCTTCACCACCGCCGCCGCCGCGGTGGCGGCCCTCGAGCGCGTGGCCGCCGCCGAAGGCGGATTGGCCGGCAAGCGCTTCCTCATCCTCGGCGCCGGTCCGGTCGGCACGGCCGCAGCCGTGCTCGCCGCCGGCCGCGGCGCAAGCGTGCAACTCGCCAGCCACGCGTCGCTCGACCGGGCGAGCAAGCTCACCGACATGGTCGCCGCAACGTTCGGCGCCGCCGTCGAGCCGGTCTGTTCCGACGACGCGCGCCGGCGCGGCCTGCTGGCGGAGACCGACATCCTGCTCGGCGCGGCCAAGGCCGGCGTGCAGGTGGTCAGCCGCGACGAGTTGGGCGCCGCCGGCCGCCTCGTCGCGGCCGCCGACCTCAACGCCGTGCCGCCCGACGGCATCGAAGGCCTCGGCGTGCTGGACGACCGCAAGCCGCTCGCCGCCGCCTCGGGGCGGGCGGTGGGCATCGGCGCGCTGGCCGTCGGCCAGATCAAGTACCAGACGCAGCGCCGACTGTTCGAACGGATGCTCGCCGGCGAGGCGGTGACGCTCGGGCTCACCGAGTGCTTCGAAATGGCGCGCGCGGTGTGTCGTGAGTAAACCTTTTCTTCTCGTGGGTGTAAGCGTGCGCGCGCTGGCGCAAGCCGCCGCGCGCGCCGGCTTCACGCCCTGCGCCATCGACGGCTTCGCCGACCGCGATACGCGGCTCGCCTGCCAAGGCCGCGCGCTGCGCTTGCCCGCGCGCGGCTGCGTTCCCGACTGGGCGCTGCTCGACGACGCCATCGGCGAGATGCGGCGCCGTCACGCACCACGCGGCTTTGCCGGCGCCGTTGCCGGCGGCGGACTCGAAGCCTGCCCCGAACTGCTCGACGTGCTTCGTCGGCACGCACCGCTGGCCAACGCGGACAAGGAGGCCGTGCTCGTTGCCGCGACGCCGGCGCGCTGGTTTGCCCTGCTCGACGAGATCGGCGCGCCGCATCCGAAAGTCAGTCTTGGCGGCACGCCGAACGGTCCCGGCTGGCTGGTCAAGCACGCCGGCGGCACCGGCGGCCTGCACGTGCGGCCGTGGCGCCCGGGCATGGCGCTCGAGGAGAACGATTACTGCCAGCAGCGCGCCTCGGGCCAACCCGGCTCCGCGCTGTTCCTCGCCGCCGATGGCGAGGCGCGCATCGTCGGCTGGCAGCGCCAGCTCATCGCGCCATCGGCGGCGCTGCCCTTCCGCCATGGCGGCGTGGCCTGCGACGACGCCCTGCCGACGAAGGCCAAGGCATCGATCGCCACCATCGTCGAGGCACTGGCGCGCCGGCTGCCGCTCTGCGGCCTGGCCGGGCTGGACTTCCTGGCCGACGGCGGGGACGTGCGGGTGCTCGAGCTCAACCCGCGCCCGACCGCCAGCCTCGCCCTCTATCCCGCCTCGAACCTCTTCGCCCTGCACCTCGACGCCTGCGCCGGCCGCCTGCCCACCGCGCCGCTGCCGCACGCCTGGCGACCCTGCGGCGAGGCGGTGCTGTACGCCGAGATACCGCTTTCCGTGCCGGCGGATCACCGCTGGCCACCCAACTGCGCCGACCTGCCCGAGGGCGCCACCGACTTCGCGCCCGGCGAGCCGGTATGCAGCGTGCGTTCCTCGGCCGATTCGACGCACGTGCTGCTCGCGAAACTCCAGCGCCGCGTGATGGCGCTCTCATCGAAACTGGAAGACTTCCATGACCCCAAGCCTGAACGCGCTCGCCGCGCCGCTGGCCGCCTCGCTGCGTGCTGACGCCGACCTCCTGCGCCTGAAAGTGAGTGGCGACGGCCCCATCGTCGTCGATGCCGGCATCGACTGCCTGGGCGGTATCGAGGCCGGCCGCCGCATCGCCGAGATCTGCCTGGGCGGACTCGGCCGCGTGCGCGTCACCGCGGGTGGCAACGACTGGCCACTCCAGCTCACGGTGACGAGCTCGCGGCCGGCGCTGGCCTGCCTCGCCAGCCAGTACGCCGGCTGGAGCCTCGCCCACGGCGAAGGCCAGCAGGCCTGGTTCAGCCTCGGCTCCGGTCCGGTGCGGGCGCTGGCGCGCAAGGAGGAACTCTTCGCCGAGCTGGGCTACGCCGACCGCCACGACGCGAGCGTGCTGGTGCTGGAAACCGACAAGCCGCCGCCGCAGGCCGTCGTCGACAAGGTGCTCGCCGACGCCGGCCTCGCGCCCGCGGGGCTGACCATCGTCCTCACGCCGACGCGCTCGCTCGCCGGCACGACGCAAGTGGTGGCGCGCGTGCTGGAAGTCGCCCTGCACAAGGCGCACACGCTCGGCTTCGACCCGCGCGCCGTCGTCGATGGCATGGGCACGGCGCCGCTGCCGACGCCCGGCCGCGACTTCCTGACGGCGATGGCGCGCACCAACGACGCCATTCTCTACGGCGGCGCCGTGCAACTGCTGGTCGACTGCGACGACGACGCCGCCGAAACGCTCTGCCGGCGCCTGCCCTCCTCCTGCTCGCCCGACCATGGCCGCTCCTTCGGCGAGCTGTTCAAGGCTGCCGGCCACGACTTCTACAAACTCGACCCGATGCTGTTCGCGCCGGCGCGCGCCGTCGTCGGCAACCTGCGCAGCGGGCGCACTTTCACCGCCGGTGCGATGGACCGCGAGCGGCTGCTGGGATTCTGGCTGGGGCAGCCATGACCATCGCCATCGTCACCGACGAACCCAGCGCCTGGCACACGCGCGAGCTCCGGCGCGCCTTCGTCGCGCGCGGGCACGAATGCCGCGCGGTCGACCTGCGCCAGTGCCGCATCGACCTGTCGCTACGCCCGCACGGCCTGTTTCTGCCGGGCTTCCCGCGCGCCCTGCCCGACGCCGCCTTCGTGCGTGGCGTGCCCGGCGGCACGCTGGAGCAGGTGGTGCTGCGCCTGGACATCCTGCACGCCCTGCGCGAGCTCGGCGTGCCGGTCTACAACGACGCGCGCGCCATCGAGAAGAGCGTCGACAAGGCGATGACCAGCTTCCTGCTGCACCGCGCCGGCGTGCCGACACCACTGACTTTCGCCGCCGAGGATGCCGCCTGCGCCAGCCGCGTCGTCATGAAGGAACTTGCCGCCGGACACGCCCTGGTGTCAAAGCCGCTGTTCGGCTCGCAGGGCAAGGGGCTTGAACGCATCGACGTCGTGCCAGCCTCGCCGCCGCTCGCCGCCGGCGTTGCGTACTTGCAGCGCTGGCTGCCGCCGTGCGGCAAGCTCTTCCGCGACTGGCGCGTCTTCGTCGTCGGCGGTCGGACAGTGGCCGGCATGCGGCGCGAGAGCCGGCACTGGGTCACCAACGTCGCGCAGGGCGGCAAGCCGCATCCGGTGGACCTCGGAGACGCGGAACACGCCGACCTGGCGCACTGGGCGGCGGCGGCGAGCCGCGCGCTGGGCATGGATTACGCCGGCGTCGATCTCATGCGCGACCCCGACGGCCGACCCTGCGTCATCGAGGTGAACGGCGCCCCGGCCTGGAAGGGCTTGCAGGGCGTCACCGATCTCGACATCGCCGGCGCGCTGGCCGAGGACCTGATCGTCCGCCGCATGATCGAGCCGCGCGCGATCACGGCCCATGGTTGAGGCCTCCATCCGTGCAGCTTTCCTGGCCGCCTGCAAGCTCGACGTGGCGGCGCTCAAGCCCGGCAACGTGCACCGCCACGCGGACGGCCACGGCATGACGGTGGCCGACTTCATCGCCAGCGCCGAGGCCGCCGCGCCGGCGCTGTGTCGCCCCGGCAGCCCGCTCGGCCGCCGCCTGCTCGACGCCGTGACGGCGACGCGCGCGGCGGTCGGTTGCAACACCAACCTCGGCATCCTCCTGCTCTGCGCGCCGCTGGCGGTGGCGGCCGAGTCGGGCATCGCCGTCGCCGCCGCGCTGCGCCGGCTCGACATGCAAGATGCCGAACTGGCCTATCGCGCCATCGCCCTGGCGGACCCGGGCGGACTGGGCGACGCCGGCGACGACGACGTGCGCCGGCCGCCGCGTCATGGCCTGGTCGCGGCGATGGCGCTCGCCGCGCCGCGCGACCGCATCGCGCAGTGCTACGCCGACGGCTTCGCCGACTTGTTCGGGTTCGCCCTGCCGCTGCTGCAAAGCCGCCTCGAGGCCGGCGACGACCTCGAAGCGGCGATGACGGTACTCTATCTCTCGATACTGGCACGCTGGCCCGACAGCCACCTGGTGCGCAAGTTCGGTGACAGCGCCGCACAGTCTGTAACCCGCGCGGCGGCGGCAATCCTCGGCCGCTGGCGCGCCGCGAGCACCGCGCCGGCTCGCCACGGGCTGCTGCTGGACTGGGACAAGTCACTGAAGACGCAAGGATTCAACCCCGGCACCAGCGCCGATCTGACGGTGGCGACGCTGTTCGCCCAAGGCCTGGCGCGCGCGGAAGCACGGCTAGCATGATTCCTGCGTTTGTCTTGCCGGCGGCATCGCGCCGCGCAGTTCCTTCAACCCATACTGGAGAATGCAATGGCAAAGATCAATCGCCTCATGGTTGGCGAATCCCTGGTCGGCGACGGCAACGAGATCGCCCACATCGACCTCATCCTGGGGCCGCGCGGCTCGGCGGCGGAAACCGCCTTCTGCAACTGCCTGACCAACAACAAGGACGGCTTCACCGCCCTGCTGGCGGTGGTAGCGCCCAACCTGATGTGCAAGCCGAGCACCGTGATGTTCAACAAAGTCACCATCAAGGGCGCCAAGCAGGCGGTGCAGATGTTCGGCCCGGCGCAGCGCGCGGTGGCAATGGCGGTGGCCGACTCGGTCGAGGACGGCACCATTCCCGCCGACGAAGCCGACGACATCTTCATCTCGGTCGGCGTTTTCATCCACTGGCAGGCCGAGGACGACGCCAAGATCCAGGACTTCAACTACCGCGCCACCCGCGAGGCGATCAGCCGCGCCGTGGCCGGCGAGCCGCGTGCCGCCGAAGTCGTCGCCAAGAAGCGCTCCTCCACGCATCCCTTCGCGGCCAAGGTCTAGGTCGCCGCTTTGCGCTCCCCCGCGCGCGGGGGAGCGAAGGGAGGACAGGCGCATGCGCATCCTCCCCGTGATCGACCTGCTCGACGGCCACGTGGTGCGCGCCGTGGCCGGGGAGCGCGCGCGCTACCGGCCGGTGCGTTCGCGTCTGGCTGTCGACGCCGACCCCGTTGCCGTCTGCGCCGCCCTGCTCGAGCTGGCACCCTTCGCCGCCGTCTACGTCGCCGACCTGGATGCCATCACGCGGGACGGCAGCCGACGCAACGTCGACGCCCTGCTTCGCCTCGGCGCCGTCGTCCGCCGCCGGGGAGTACGCGAGCTGTGGCTCGACGCCGGCCGCGCCGCGTGGACCGGCGAGCTCGCGGCGCATCTCGCCGCGCTGGGCGTGGAGCTGGTGCCGGTGATCGGCAGCGAAAGCCTCGCCGAGGACGAGCGGCCACGGGACCTCGCCGCTGCGCACACCGACTTCGCGCTCTCGCTCGACCACCGCGCCGGGGCATTCATCGGCCCGCCCGCGCTGGCGCGCGCGGCGCATCTCTGGCCACGGCGGGTGCTGGCCATGGAACTCGCCGGCGTCGGCATGCGGCGCGGCCCGCCGCTGGAACTACTCGCCACGCTGCGCGAACGCGCCAAGGCCGCCGGGCGCGCCGACGTGGAACTCCATGCCGGCGGCGGCGTGCGCGATGCCGCCGACTTGCGCCGCCTCGAAACGGCCGGCGTGGCCGGCGCGCTGGTCGCCACGGCGCTGCACGATGGCAGCCTCGACGCCGTTGCGCTGCGCCCCCATTTCGGCAGGGTGGCCGCCTGATGCGCGTGCTGGTGCATGAATATGCCAGCGGCAGCGGCACCGCCCTGCCGCGGCCCATCGTCGCCGAGGGCTGCGCCATGCGCGACGCGCTGTGCGCCGACCTCGCCGCCGTGCCGGGCATCGAACTGCTGGCGAGTGCCGCCCCCGCCCTGCCGCCGCCGTCCCGCGGCAAACGCGTCACGCCGCGCGCGAACGAGCGCGACACCGATTTCCTGCTGCGCGCCGCGCGCGGGACCGACGCCGTCTGGCTCGTCGCGCCGGAATCCGCCGGCATCGCCCTGTACCACACACGCACGCTGGAAGGCGCGGGCATCCCCGTGCTTGGCTGCACCAGCGCGGCGGTCGAACTGGCCTCGAGCAAGTCGCGCACGCTGACGCGGCTCACGGAGGCGGGCATCCGCGCGGCACCGACCTGGCCGCTCGCCTCGGCGCCGCTGGCTCGTCACGCCGAATGGGCCGTCAAGCCCGACCGCGGCTGCGGCTGCGAGGAGGCGCGCCGCCTGACGGCGTCCCAGGCGGAGGCGCAGCGCCGCAAAGAGGAAACCGAAGGCCGCATCGCCCAGCCCTGGCTGGCGGGACTCGCGCTGAGCCTTTCGCTGCGCATCGCCGGCGGGCGCGCCGATCTACTCTCGGTAAACCGCCAGCACATTGCCGTCGCCGCCGACGGCGCCCTCTCGCTGCAGGGCATCACCCATTGCATCGCGCTGCCGGCGCCGACCGACGTGGCGGCATTGGCCCGACGCATCGCCGCCGCCATCCCCGGTCTGCGCGGCTTCGTCGGCGTGGACTTCGTGCTCGGCATCGACGGCCGCGCCACGGTGCTGGAGGTCAACCCGCGCCTGACCAGCGCTTACGTCGGGCTTTCGGCGCGCCTTGGGCGCAACCTGGCGGCGGAGATCCTCGCGGATTTCACGACGGAGGACTGCCATGCGTGATGCCGTCGGCTGGGACATCGGCGGCGCCCACCTCAAGGCCGCGCATTGCGCCGGCGGCAAGCTGCGGCGAGTGCGCCAGCTGCCGACGCCGCTGTGGCTGGGCCTGCAACACCTCGAAGCCGCCGTGGCCATCGTGCTCGACGCCCTGCCGGAGGCACCGCTGCTGCATGCCGTCACCATGACGGGCGAACTGGCCGACCTTTTTCCCGATCGCCAGCACGGCGTGCACGGCATCGCCGTCGCCTTCGCCGGCGCGCTGGCGCGGCGGCGCCCGCGCGACGAACTGCGCTTCTTCGCCGGCAACGCCGCCCTGCTGCCACTCGCGGATGTCGCCGCCGCCCACCGCGCCATCGCCTCGGCCAACTGGCTGGCCAGCGCCGCCTGGTGTGCCGCCGTCGTCGGCGACGGCGTGTTGGTCGACCTCGGCAGCACCACCACCGACATCGTGCCTTTCGCCGGCGGACGCATCCGCGCCATCGGCGGCAGCGACGCCGAGCGGCTCGAGACGGGCGAGCTCATCTACCTCGGCCTGCTGCGCACGCCGCTGATGGCCTTGGCGCAGCGCGTGCCCTTCGGTGGTCTGCTGCGACGGCCCATGAACGAGCACTTCGCCACCACCGCCGACGTCATGCGCGTGTGCGACGAGCTGGACGAGTCGACGGACATGCTGCCCGCCGCCGACCAGGGCGAAAAGAGCGTCGAGGCCAGCGCGCGCCGCCTGCTGCGCATGGTGGCCGAGGACCTAGCCGACGTCGGTCTCGAACGCGCGCGCGAACTCGCCCGCTGGTACCGCGCCCGCCTGCTCGAGGAGCTGCGCGTCGCGCTGGAGGAAGTCCTGCTGTGCAACACCATGCCGCCGCGGGCGCCGCTTGTCGCCGCCGGCATCGGCGCGTCGCTGGTGGCGGAACTCGCCGTCCGCGCGGGCCGCCCGCTGCTGCGCTGGGAAGACCTGCCCGGCACCGAAGCGGCCAACGACGAAACCCGCGCCTGGTCGGCGCGCTGCGCGCCGGCCGTCGCCATGGCGCGCCTCGCCGCCGAATACGGCGCATGAACGCGACAGTCGTCGTCAAGCTCGGCGGCAGCCTCGCCGAATCGCCGCGGCTGCCGCGCCTGCTGGAACAACTCGCGCGCACGCCGAACCTCGTCATCGCCCCCGGCGGCGGCCCGTTCGCCGACGCCGTACGCCGCGCCCAGCAGGAACGCGGTTTCGACGACGGCGCCGCGCACGACATGGCGCTCCTCGCCATGGCCCAGTTCGGCCGCGTGCTCGCCGCGCAAGCCGGCTTCCGCGTCGCCTGGAGCGCCGCACGGCTCGTCGCCGAACTGGCGCGCAACGACTTACACGCGCCGCTCGTCTGGCTGCCCGACCCCGCCGTCGATGCCCCCGAGGTCGAGCGCTCCTGGCGCGTCACCGGCGACTCGCTCGCCCTCTGGCTCGCCCACCGCCTCGGCGCTCGCCGCCTCGTGCTGCTCAAATCTTGCCCTATCCCGGCGACGGATTTGCCGTCGCTGGCGGAGGCGGGAATCGTAGATGAGCTATTCCCGCGCATGGCGCAGGAGTACGCGAATGTCCGCGTCGGAGTGGTCGACGCTGGCTTCCATCTCGAACTCCTTAGTGGTTGATCGGGATCCGATTTTTCTGCAAAACACGCCGAGGGATATTGCTATAGTCCCGTTATGGGACTAAACTTCACCCATGCAAATCATTGCCGTTAGCCAGTTGCGCGCTTTTTGGGAAGACAACCAAGACGCCGAGCAGCCGTTGAAGTCGTGGGTGGATGAAGTAAAGAAAGCGACATGGCGCCAGCCAGCGGACATCAAGGATCACTACCGTACCGCCAGCGTCCTAAAGAACCGTCGTATCGTCTTCAACATAAAGGGCAATGACTATCGTCTGGTGGTCTCGGTGGCATACCGCTTCCAGGCCGTGTATGTGAAGTTCGTCGGCACCCATGCCGAGTACGATGGAATTGATGCCGAAACCGTTGTGATGGAGCACTGACATGGAAATTCGTCCGATTCACACCAAAGCCGACTACAAGGCCGCCCTACGCGAGGTGTCGGCGTATTTCGACAACGAACCGGAACCCGGCACGCCGGATGGGGATCGCTTCGAAGTGCTGCTGACTTTGGTCGAGGCCTATGAGGCCAAGCACTTCCCGATCGACTTGCCCGATCCGGTCGAGGCCATCAAGTTCCGCATGGAGCAAGGTGGTCTGACACCGAAGGACTTGGTGCCGGCCATCGGCCGCCTGAACCGGGTTTATGAAATCCTCGCCCGCAAGCGCCCCCTGACGCTCAATATGATCTGGCGGCTGCACGAGAAGTTCGGCATTCCCGCCGAAAGCCTGATTCGTCCAAGCAAGCTGTCAGCAGCGGCTTGACCTGCCCTTAGAAGGTCGTCATCCGAGCGACTCGTCCGCTCTGAAACCTGACTGACGGTCATTTCACACAAGTCGGCCTGACCAGCCGTTCGCCCGGTCGCCGGTGTCGGCCGGCAATGTGGCGGGTAGCATCCCTCCAAATTTGATCAACCGCCGTATTACAGCGACTGACTTTTCAGGAAACAGAAAAGTCAGCCCCGCCAGGACAGCTAGGCGGGCACGAGCGGAGTCGATCCGACGGCGAGCAGCCGCTCGCGCACGGCGCGGAAGGCGGCGGGGTCGAGGGCGGCACTGCGGTCGCCGGCGCAGAGGGCGCCGCGGAAGCCGAGGAGGTCGGCGCCGGCTTCGGCAAGCGCTTCAATGTGCTCCACGCGCAGCGAGCCGGCGAGGCCGGCGAAGCGACCGGCGGTGTGCGCTTCGGCGACGAAGCGCGCGAGGTCTTCCGACGCGAGCAACTCGGGCAGGCTGCCGCTCGCCTTGGCGGCGGTGTCGAGCATGACGCCCGCCACGTCGCAGTCGCCCATGGCGCGGCGGACGAGGTCGAGAATCTCGCCGATGCCGCTCAAGCGATCCGCGGGCAGCACGGCGACCAGCGCGGTCGCCTCGTCGCGCAGGGCGCGGCCGAGGGCGCGTAACCCGACCGCCGCCGCTTCTCCGCGCGCGAAGACGCCGAACTTGACGATGTCGACGCCGGTGGCGGCGGTGGCGCGGATGGCGGCGGCAAGCGGCGCCGCGTCGAGCGGCAGGTCGCCGACGGTGGCGGAGACAACGGGCCGCTGCTCGCCCAGCGCGGCGAGGATGGCGCGCTGCTCGTCGCGGGCGACGGCGCCCAGCGCCCCGTGGCGCGGCTCCTTGAGGTCGATGACGTCGGCGCCGAGGGCGGCGGCGAGCCTGGCCTCGTGGCGGTCGCGCACGCTGGCCAGAAAACGTGGGCGGGGGTCGTTCATCACGCGCTCAGCTTTTCGCCTTGGCACGCAACGGCTTCCATGAGCCAGCCCCAGGCTTCGCGCTCTTCCGCGCCGGCGGTCTTGTCGATGGCGATGCGCAGATACTCGAGTTCGCGCGCGACCTTTTCCGGCGGCAGCCTGTGCAGGCGGCTCACCAGGATGGCAGCTTCGATGACGGCGGCCTTGGCGCGGTTGAAGCCGGGGAACGGCGCGTGGCTGGCGCGAGCGAGCAGGCGTAGCACGAAGCGCGGGCGCCGGGGGTCGTCCTCGACGCGCTCGACTTCCAGCTCCTCGTGGGCGAGCGCGCATTCCAGGCGCGCGCAGGCGATGCGCTCGGCGTCGCGCATCGGCCAGTCGCGCCGGCCGGTGAGGCAGCCGGCGAACAGGCGCACGTCATCGACGTGGTTGAGCGTGGCGTAGGGCCAACGTTGCAGGTTCTCCAACGTGGCCGAGGGGCGAAAAGGCTGTAGCAGCACGCCCTCGGCGCCATCCGGCAGGGTGAGGGCCTGGACGCCCATCGGCGCGACGTGGGCGCCACCGTCGGCGCGGCGGGTGACGACCAGCGTCTCGCGGATCAGGGGCACGCGTCCTCCTTTTCGGCGCGGCCGCGCAGGTCGGCCACGCGCCAGTCGAGCGCGGTGTCCTGCACGTAGCGCTTGCCCAGGCGCCAGGCGATCTCGGCGCGCGCCATCTCGACGCCCATGTAGAAGGCGTGGGCGCCGTCGCGCTCGAGGCCGAGGTGGGGGAAGACCTGATAGGGATCGGCGGCGCTCCAGAAGCCGTCGCGGTTGAAGACGTGCACGCCCTCGGCGCTGGTCTGGATGCGGAAGCTGGGGTCGCGCACGCGCGCGGCGACGGCGCGGATCTCCTCGAGGGCCTGCGGCCAGGGCCGCTTGTCGTGGACAGTCATCAGGCCGCCGCCGAAGCCGCGCGGCAGGGCGCCCTCTTCGCGCGCGGCGTGCATCAGGCGGCGTGCGAGGTCGGCCTCGCGCACGGCGGCGCAGGCGTGGCCGCTGACGCTGGTGGCGAGCACGGCGTCGATGCCGAGCTCCGAGGCGAGGCCGAACAGCAGCGCGTTGATGCCGCTGGTGTCGGCGTCGGTGAGCTCGGTGATGTTGCCGACGCCCATCAGGATGGCGACGTCGGGGAACTGGCGGCGCAGGCGGCGGTAGCGGTACAGCGAATCGGCCAGGCCGAAGTGGATCGGCTCGAGGATGGGGTCGGCGAGGAAGGGCCGGCCGCGTTTCCGCATGGCGCGCACGGCGCGTTCTAGCGAGGCGTAGGAGCCACGCCGCGCCGGGATCAGCACCGGGATCGCCGCGCCTGCGTCGGCGACGTGCAGGGTGTGCTCGTTGAGCGACAGCAGGTAGTCGGCGCCGCAGCGCGTCGCGCGCCGGAGCTCGGACTCGTCGACCGAATCGACGCTGACGGCGTGGCCGAGGCGCTTCAGCTCGGCGACGGCTTCCTCCAGGTGCGGGCAGGGCGTCTCCGGCAGGCAGCCGAGGTCGATGACGTCGGCGCCGTCGGCGGCCAGCTCGCGTGCGCGGCGGGCGATGGCTTCGACGGAGAGGCGCGGCGCGTCGACAATCTCGGCGAAGATTTTCACCGAATAGCGCGAAAGGTCACGGTTGCGTTTCTCTTCTCCGAAATGTTCCGGCAGGTCGGCAAGCTCCTCGGGGCCGCGCCGCACCGGCAGGCCCAGCCCGGCGGAGAGCGCCTCGAGGTCGCCGCGGCAGCGGCCCGACACCATGACGAAGTCGAAGCCGCGCGGCGGCGCCAGGCGACGGCGGATGAGATCGGCAGTCATCAGCGCCGCCACCTGCACGCCAAGCTGGCGTACCTCCCACTCGAAGCGGCCGGGCGCGAGGCGTTCCAGCATCGCGCGCAGGGCCGGCTCGGCCAGGCGCCCGGTCAGGAAGAGGATGCGCTGCATGCCTCCTCCCATTCGGCCAGCCGCGCGCGCAGCGCGGCGGCGAGCTCGGCCGGATTGGCGACGACGGTGGTGGCCTCGAAGCCGCGCAGGCGCTCGCTGTTGTCGAGGTCGACGCGGCGCGGGTAGAGCACGACGCGGCCGCCCGGCGCGTCGGTCACCACCACCGGCTCGGTGTCGCAGGCGAAGACGATGCAGGGAATGCGACACTTGCCGGCCTGCGCGACCATGTTGGTGGCCAGTGAGTCGGAAAGGCCGATGACGCACTTCGCCACGGTGTTGGAGGTGGCCGGCGCCAGCACCACGCTGTGGTAGCGGCCGCGGTAGAGCAGGCCCACCGGCACCGAGCTGTAGTTGGTCTCGCGCAGCAGGCGGCCGCCCGCACCCAGCGCCTGGCGCAACTGCCCGAGCGGCCAGCCATACATCGGCAGGATCTCCTCGGCGGCGCGGCTGAGGAAGAGGTCGACGGCGGGCAGCGCGAGGGCGATGTCGAGCGACTCGCGCAGGAAGTGGCCAGAGCCGGTGAGTACCCAGGCGCAGCGTCGTTCGGCGGGCGGCGGGAAGTCGGCGCGCAGCAGGGCGGCGACTTCCTCCTCGGCGGTGAAATGCGCCTTGTCAGCCATGGCCGCCCTCGGTAGCGACGAGGATGCCGAGCCGGTGCATGCGACGGTACAGGGTGCGGCGCGAGATGCCGAGGCGACGCGCGACGGCGGAAAGATTCCAGCGGTGGTGCTCGATGCTGGCGAGCAGCACGCCACGCTCGTCGCCGGGCGCGCCGGCAGCCCCCGACACGATGGCCGGCGGCAGGTGCTCGGGACGAACGATGTCGTCGGCGGTCAGCGCCAGCGCCACCTTGACGGCGTTGCGCAACTCGCGGAAGTTGCCCGGCCAGCCGTACTCGTCGAGCAGCTCCAGCGCGGCCGGGGCGAACACCGCCCGCCCCTGCGATTCCTCCGAGAGCACGCGCAGCAGCAGGGCGCGGCGGTCGGAACGGCGCCTGAGCGGCGGCAGTTCGATGCGCATGCCGGCGAGGCGATAGTAGAGGTCCTCGCGAAAACGGCCCTCGCCCACGCCGGCCTCGAGGTCGCGGTGGGTGGCGCTCACCACCTGGATATCGACGTTCACCGGCTGTTCGCCGCCTAGCGGCACGACTTCGCGCGCCTCCAGCACGCGCAGCAGGCGCGCCTGAAGGGCGACGGGCATGTCGCCGATCTCGTCGAGGAACAGCGTGCCGCCGTCGGCCTGCAGGATGCGGCCGCGGTAGCCCTCGCGCGCGGCGCCGGTGAAGGCGCCCTTGCGGTAGCCGAACAGTTCGGACTCGATCAGCGCCTCGGGGATGGAAGCACAGTTCACCGCGACGAAGGGGCCGGCGTAGCGGTGCGACAGCTCGTGCAGGGCGCGCGCGAACACTTCCTTGCCGGTGCCGGTGTCGCCGGCGAGCAGCAGCGGGATGCCGCGCTGGGCGAGGTGCTGGGCGAGCTTGAGGCTGGCCTTCATGGCGGGGTCGTTGCCGCAGACGCGCTCGGCGGCGCCGAGGCGGGCGCGGTGCGCCGCCAGCTCCGGTCCCTCGGGAAACGGCGCGGCGCCGGTGGCGCAGCGATAGGCGATGAGGCGTGCCGCCATGCGCGCCAACGCGGCCGCGTACGGCGCGGCGGCATTCGAGCGGCTCAGCACGGCGAGCACGGCGACGAACTGGCCGGCGGCGCCAGGCACGCTCTCGGCGTGGCAGTGGAACTTGTCGACGATCTGGCTGCGCCCCGGCTGCCAGCGCCGGCCCGGGCGCAGGTCGGCAGCGATGTCGCCGGCCATGGCCTCGCCGATGTGCGAGAAGAGGATGGTGCCGTCGGCATCGGTGCACAGCACGGCGAGGTCGCTGGCGCGGAGATCGGTGGCGAGCTTGTCGAATTCGGCGGCGGCGGAGTCGGGCGCGGGCATGCGATCAGGCGCGGCGGCCGCGCTCGAGCTCGATGCCGACCTCGGCGCCCGGGAAGGGCGCCAGCTTGGTGAGCGTCAGGCGCAGCCAGGGCACGTCGAACTCGCGCTGCACGAGCAGCGCCATCGCCTCGGCCAGCGCCTCGACCAGCTCGAAATGGCGCGCCATCGATAGTTCGCGCAGGCGCGCCACCACCTCCGCATAGTCGACCGTGTCGCCGAGATGGTCGGTGCGACAGGCGAGCAGCGAGGCGGTTTCGAACTCGAGGTCGATCAGCAGCGGCTGCGGCTCGGCCTTCTCCCAGTCGTAGACGCCGATGCGCGCGTCCATGCGCAGGCGGCGCACGAACAGGCTGCTGCGCACGGACTGCGGCGCGGGATGGGCCAGCACTTCGCCGCGCGGCACATGGCCGGCGGCAAGGGTCAGCCAGGCGTTCGGATGCGGATGCGCGTAGCGCGGCTCCGGCAGGGCAAGAGCCAGGTCGTTTGGCTTCATGCGGCGATCTCCCCGGTTGCGATGGGAGAAGACAAGCATGTCCCATGCCGCCTGCAAGATCGACGCCGAGTGTTACAGAACCTGAGCACCCTGCGCCCCAATGTCACACTTTTTGCGCGCCACATGTTGCGTCGCCGGGGGGGCTTGCCGAGCACTACTTCGTCCCGTTCGAGACCGCCTGACCAGCGGACAGGGCGGCGCCCAAACCGGCTTCGGGCTGTCCCGCCACTTCTCCCTCGTCCTCGAAGAGGTCCTTGCCAAGGATCGGACGCGCCGCATTGATCACCACCAAAATGCTGCTCACCGACATCGCCACGGCGGCGATCAGCGGGCTCAAGAGGCCGGCAGCCGCCAGCGGGATGGCGATGGCGTTGTAGGCGAGCGCCCAGCCCAGGTTCTGCCGGATGCGCCGGCGGGTGACGTCGATGAGGAGGAATGCCTCGAGTACCCGCTCGAGACGCTTGCCGGGGATGACGATGTCGGCGGCCTCGGCCGCCAGCGCGGTGGGCGCGCCAAAGGCGATGCCGAGGTCGGCCTCGGCCAGCGCCGGCGCGTCGTTGCTGCCGTCGCCGATCATGGCGACGCGCCCCTTTGCCTTGAGCTGGCGAATGACGGCGGTCTTGGCCTCCGGCGGTACGCCGGCATGGACTTCATCGACATGCTGGCGGTAGCCGTTGGGGTGCTCGGCACCGGTGAGCAGCACGATGCGGCAATGGCGGCGCAGCGACTCGACGACGCGGTCCCAGGCCGGTCGCGAACGGTCGCGCGTGAGGATGGCGCCCTCGGCGATGCCGTCCCAGCCGACATAGGACACCACGCTCTCGCCGTCGCGGCTCTGCTCGGCGCGGGCGGCAAGCGGCGCGGGGACTGCCCAGCCGAGCGTGGTGAACAGCGCGCGGCTGCCGACGGCGACGCGCTTGCCGCCAACCGAGGCGACAGCGCCGCGCCCCGGGTGAATCTCCACCTCGCCGGCGCTGCGGCCTGCGTCGAGTTGGGCGATGGCGCGTGCCACCGGATGCGGCGCGTGCCGCTCGACGGCGGCAGCGCGGGCGGCCATTTCAGCCGAGCCGATCACCTCGACCACCGCCATCTGGCCGCTCGACAGCGTGCCGGTCTTGTCGAGGGCGACGACGTCGACGCGCGGCGACTTCTCGAAGAGGCCGGCGCCAGTGACGACGATCCCGCGGCGCAGCGCGGCGCCGATCGCCGCGGCGGTGGTGAGCGGGATGGCCAGGCCGAAGGTGCACGGGCAGGAGACGATCAGCGTGGCGAGCGCGGCCAGCAGCGCCTTCTCCGCCCCCGCGCCGACGAGCAGGAAGCCCGTGCCGACCAGCACGGCAAGCACCAGCACGGCCGGCACGAAGCCGCGCGCGAGGCGGTCGACACGCCCCTGCAGGCCCGAACTGGCACTCTGCGTGTTCCAGAGGATGCGCGCCAGGCTGGCCATGCGACTTTCCACCTGCGGTCCGGTGTCGATCTCCAGGTTGCCTTCCAGCAGGCGGCTGCCGCCAAGCACCTTCTCGCCCTCGCCGCGCGCAACCGGGAAAGGCTCGCCGGTCATCAGCGACTCGTCCACCGCACCGCGCCCGGCGACGATGGCACCGTCGACCGGAACGGTCTCGCCCTGACGCACGAAGACGCGGTCGTGGGGCCGCACGTCGTCGAGCGGGCAGTCGAGATACTGGCCGCCACGCAGCACGCAGGCCCGCGGCGACCAGGCCTGCATGATGGCGCCGAGCGCCTCGGTGGCGCGCACGCGGGCGCCGTGCTCGAGATAGCGGCCGATGGTGACGACCATGACCAGGGTGCCGGCGACCTCGAAGTAGAGGTCGATGGAGCGGTTGAAAAGCTGGATGACGCTGTAACCGTAGGCCGGGAGGATGGCGAGGGCGAGCAGCATGTCCATGTTGGGCAGGCCGGCGCGCAGGCCGATCCAGGCGCCGCGCAGAATCGGCCAACCGACGAAGAAGACCAGGATCGTGGTCAGGAAGAAGAGGAAGATCGGCGCGGCCTCGAAGGCAAGCCGGTGCATCGCGCCGTAGTCCTCCGCCGTCAACCAGCCGCCATGGATCGGATAGATGAAGATGACGGTCAGCATCATCACCAGCGAGGCAGCGGTGATGCCGGACACCAGACGCAGCAGGTCGAGCCCCTCTTCGGGTTCCGGCGCCGGCTCGCCGCGCAGCCGGGCGCGGTAGCCGTAGTGGCTGAGCAGCGGCGGCAGGTCGGCTTCCTTCACCCGCGTCGGGTCGTAGACGATGCGCGCGGTAGCGGTGGCGTAGCTGGAAGCGGCGGCGAGCACGCCGGGAATCTTCAGCGCCAGTTTCTCGGTGAGGAACTCGCAGGAAGCGCAGTGCATGCCGTCGATCCACAGAAAGGCCTCGCGGCCCTCGGGCGGTGGCAGCGTCTCGCGAAGACTGACTTTCCGGGCGGCAAGGACATCCTCGCCGAAGACGCGGTAAACCTCGCGGCAGCCGATGCAACAGAAGTCGTGACCGCCGTCGGAAACCGGCGGCTTCGGCAGGGGCAGACCACAAAGCTTGCAGGGCATCCTTGGTACCAGAAAAAAGCGTCCGCATCGCTGCGGACGCTTCGTCTTGCCGAATCGTCCTAAGCCCGGGCCAGTTCGCCCATGGGTGCCGATATCTCACGCGACTTCATCATGTTATAGAGATACACGACAAACGAGGCGCCGAGGATCAGGCCGAAGACCATGATCAGGTCGCCGTAAATCATCCAGCCTTCCTGGTTCCAGGCGGCGAACCGCCGCGGCATGCCGGCGGCGCCGCCCGCCAGCATGGTGATTGCCGCGCCAAAGGCGCCGACGGTAAACATCTTGACATACAGGGAGCCCAGCGCCGGATCGAGCTTGCGGCCCGTGAGCACCGGATAGTGATGGTAAAGAACACCCATCCACATCATGGACATCGCCAGGATGACCGTCATGAAATGGCCGCTCTGCCACATGGTGCCGTGCAGCTGGTAGGTCCAGACGATGTTGGAGGTGACGATGGCACTGGCGCCGTCGAGAATGTAGAGCGCCCAGCCGACCAGCACGGCGATGATGCCGGGCCCGGCCTTCAGACCGTGCTGCCAGATGGTGGCCAGGACGGTGAAGATGCTGATCGCGGCGCCCAGGCCGGTGCCCCAGCTCATGATGTTGCCCCAGTAGGACAATGCCGCCGGCTGGTTCGGGTAGAAGGTGATGAAATGATGCAGGCCCGAGGTGACAGACGTCACCAGCAGTATCCACAACGCCAGGTTGGCCAGTTTTTCGCTGTAGAGCTTGCGCGAGCCATCGGCGAGGTAGAGCGGCAGCGTGGCATACATCGCGCTCGACACCATCAAGGCCATCGCCTCCATCAGGTTGTGGGCGAATAGGTAGAAGGCGTATTGGAATACCACCGGCTCGGCCGCCCAGGCGGCGAGCGACATCGGGAGGATCTTGTACAGCGCCAGCAGCAGCGTCGTGCCCACCACCACCAGCGGCAGACCCGTCAATATCAGGGTCACGGCGGCGAGCAGCATGCCCAGCATGCCCGGATCGTTGAGCGAACGCTCGGAGAGGACGAGCTCCGCGCGCTTCTTGCCGAAGAACATCATCTTGAGCACCAACAGCGGGTACCAGAGAATCATGCAGGACAGCACCAGATAGATGCCGGTGAAGCCGACGATCACCGATTCCATGCTCCAGACGCCCATCTGCGCGCCAACCAGGGGCAGCGGAAACATCACTACCACGCTGACCTTGAGGCCCATGAGGACGGCAACGGTCAAGATGGCGGCGCCGAGGTTCATCGACAGCCAGGACAGCGCCGGCAGCCAGCCGGTGACCGCCTTGCCGACGCAACCGCCGGAGCGGTGCAGACCGACGCCCATCATGAGCTGGAAGGAGAAGGGAAAAGTTAGCGCCGCGCCGTGCAGCGTCAGGGTGGTATAGAAGTGGTCGGTACTCAGGTCGAAAATCTGGGTCGTCGGCATGACCAGGCCGAGCAGGCCTGCCACGACGAGCCAGACGAAGGAACTCATGATCATCAGCGCCGGCCAGGCGTTGATCTCCTCCAGGCCGGTGCTCCGGTCGACGCTGAAAATCTTGCCGAAGATCGGCGTGCCGTTAACGATTGTGCTGGCGATACTCATTTCGGGTCTCCTCCTCGGGGCGGGGCGCTCAGTGGCTCTTGACGACGGTCAGTTCGTCCTGCATCGCGTGATGGGCGATGCCGCAGTACTCCAGGCAGCGCACCTTGTACTTGCCCGGTTCCGTGAACGTATAGACGACCGACGTGGGCTTGGCGGTGTTCGGCATCATCAGCATCGTGAACAGCACCCGGCCGTCCGGGTGATAGACGGCGAAACCGTGCTGGGTATCGCTCGCCCGGCCGGAAAATCGTACCGGCTTGCCGGCCTCGATCTGGCGGTTGGAGATATCGTAGGACCAGGACTTCGCCGTGAAGTCGACCTGTACCTCGGGCTCGCCGTTGACCGAGGCGGAGGCCGCGGCCCAGGGGATGTATTTCAGGCTGGCAAGATTGGCGATGACGAAGAAGATGAACGCAAACGTCAGCCAGATGCCCTCCAAGGGTGCAAACTCACTGGGTTGCAATCCGGTCGGTCCCGTATCGACCAGGCTCTTCCTGCGGATGACCCAGTATGCCATCAGGGCAAACGGAACGAACATGAACATGGTCGCCCAGAACGCGCCCCAGCCGGTATATACGTAGTCCAACATGCGCAAGTCCAACATGACAATTGTCTCCTCCTCTGATTTATCGGCGCGGCCGGACTGCCCGGCCGCTCTTGGGGTGAACGAACGATAGGCCCCGCCTTCGGGAGGGGCAATCAGGATGTTTACTTAGACGGACTGAGGATGTTCCCGATTGAACGAAGCCGCGGCCGGACTAGACTGACCAGGCCTGTTCCCAGCCTTCAAGACCAAGGAGGTCGCTATTCATGGCCGGAACCATACTGACATTACCGCGCGGCCCGACCGAGCGCCTGTGCCGTTACTGGCGCCTGACCAAGCCGCGGGTGAACACCCTGATCGTGTTCTGCGCCGTCATCGGCATGTTCCTCGCCGCGCCGGGCATGGTGCCGCTACAGGCGCTGTTCGCCGGCACGCTCGGCATCGCCCTTGTCGCCGGCGCCGCCGCGGCGGTGAACTGTCTCATTGAGCGAGAGATCGACGCGGCGATGGCGCGCACGCGCGGCCGGCCATTACCGAGCGGCGAGCTGAATTCGCTGGAAACCCTGCTTTTCTCCGGACTGATCGGCGGCGCCGGTCTCTTGCTGCTGAACGTCTTCGTCAACCCCTTCACCATGTGGCTGACGCTGGCGACCTTCGTCGGCTACGCCATCGTCTACACGGTGATCCTGAAACCGCGCACCCCGCAGAACATCGTCATCGGCGGCGCCTCGGGCGCCATGCCGCCAGTCCTTGGCTGGGCGGCCGTCACCGGCCAGGCGCCCGGCGAAGCCTGGCTG
This sequence comes from Rhodocyclaceae bacterium, assembly GCA_016704145.1. Classification (GTDB taxonomy): domain Bacteria; phylum Pseudomonadota; class Gammaproteobacteria; order Burkholderiales; family Rhodocyclaceae; genus Fen-999. The sequence continues at coordinate 683,413 of JADJAS010000007.1, forward strand.
CTGTTCCTCGTTATCTTCATGTGGACACCGCCGCACTTCTGGTCGCTGGCGCTCTATCGCTCCCAAGAGTATGCCAACGCCGGGCTGCCGATGCTGCCCGTGGTGCGCGGGCGCCAATACACCGAGCGCTGCATCTTCGCCTACACCGTCGGCCTGGCGGCGGTGACGCTGATGCCGTTCGCTATCGGCATGAGCGGCTGGCCATACCTGCTGGCCGCCATCATCCTCGACGCGATATTCATCGCCCATGCCTGGCGTATCCTGCGCCAGCACGAAGATCGCGCGGCGCGGGCCACCTTTCGCTGGTCGATCACCTATCTATTCCTGCTCTTCGCCGCGCTGCTGGCGGATCATTACCTGAAGTAGCGAGAGTCAGGCGTGGCGGCACGCCGGCGCCGGGCTCCCACCCTAGCCCGGCTGGTTTTGCATGGCCAGCTTCACCAGGTCGGAGAGCGAGCGGGCATGCAGTTTCTCCATCACCTTGGCGCGATGCACCTCCACCGTCTTGGCACTCAGGCCAAGCGTATTGGCGATGGCCTTGTTCGACATACCCGCCACCACCAGATCGAGGACCTCGCGCTCGCGCGGCGTCAGGCTGGCAAACAGCGCCTTCAGCTGCGAGCGCAGCTCCTCCTTGCCGCGCTGCCCCGCGTCGTGGGCTATTGCGCGCTGGATACGGTCGAGCAGGTCCTGGTCGTTGAACGGCTTCTCGACGAAGTCGAAGGCACCGGCCTGGACCGCGCGCACCGCCATCTGCACGTCGCCGTGACCGGTGATGAAGATGATCGGAGGATGGTAGCCGCCTCGCGCGGTGAGGCGCTCCTGTAGCTCCAGCCCGCTCATGCCCGGCATGCGCACATCGAGCACCAGGCAGCCCGGCTTGGTGGCGTCATATTGGTCGAGAAAGGCTTGCGCCGAGGCGAAGGTCTCGACCTTCAGCCGCACCGTCTCGATGAGCCAGCGCAAACTGCGCGCCACGGCCTGATCGTCGTCAATGATGAAAACTGTAGCGTCGCTCATTGGTCACCAGTGTGCGCCCGATGGCGCGCAACGTGAAGCGGAATGTGGCGCCGCCGCCGGCCGCCGACTCGGCGCGCAGACCGCCGCCGTGCGACTCGACGATCGAGCGGCTGATGGACAAGCCCATGCCGACCCCCTCGGGCTTGGTGGTGAAGAACTGGTCGAAGACCCGATCGATCAAGACGCCGTCGATACCCGGCCCGGTGTCGCCGACCACGATTTCGACCGTGTCGCCATCCGGCCGGCTGGTGCTCAGGTTTACTCGTCGCACCGGCGAACGCGCCTCGGCCATGGCCTCGACCGAATTGCGGATCAGGTTGCAGATCACCTGCTCGATCATGATCGAATCGGCCCAGACGCGCGGCTGACCCGGCACCAGATCGAGCATGACTACTGCATGATTCTGCCGGCACTCGAGCTCGGTCAGCTTGGCGGCGCCTTGCACGACCCGGTTGATGTCGACGGCGGTCATGCGCGTTTCCCGCTTGCGCACGAAATCGCGCACGTGTCGCATGACCTCGCCGGCGCGTTCCGCCTGGGCACAGATTTCCTCGAGCGGCTGAAGCAGGTCGTCCGGCGCAACGTCGCCGCCGCGCAACCGACGCAGACAGCCGCGGGCGAAATTGGCGATGGCGGCGAGCGGCTGGTTGAGCTCGTGAGCGATGCCCGTGGCCATTTCACCCATGGTCGACAGGCGCGCCACGCGCGCCAGTTCGGTCTGATGGCGCCGCGCCTGCTCTTCCCCCCACTTGCGCTCGGTGATATCGCGCGTAATGCCCAGCAAGGCATAGATGGCGCCGCGCGCGTCGCGCAGCGGTACCGCGTGTGTTTCCATCCACGCCGTGCGGCCCTTCAGCGTAATGGACTTGAATTCGTATACGATGGATTCGCCCGCGAAGACCCGGCGCATGTTTTCGCGGTAGTGATCGCGGTACTCGGGCGCGACCACCGTGTAAATCTTCTTGCCGACGATGTCCTCGTCGCGCTCGGCGCCGACCAGGGCGAGGCCGGCCGGGTTGATCTCGAGGACGGTGCCATCGACGGCCTGCAGCTTCACGCATTCCGGTTCGGATTCGATGATGGCGCGCAGGCGGTATTCGTTGTCGCGCAACCGTTCCAGCACGGCCTCGTGTTCTTCCTCCTTGTCGCGCAGGCGCTGGCGGGCCTCGCGCAGGCGCAGCGTCATCACGACCGCACCGATCAGAACGGACGTCAGCATCCAGCCAAGCACGACCAAGGCGAGCAATGTCGACTCGTTCTCGACTGCCATGCGACGGAAACTCCGGGAGGTGAACACTCGTTCGATACTTCCCATTATGCCAAGCGTGGCGCGACCGTGTCGGCAAGATCTTGCCGGCCGTGGCAGACTGACATCCCCAACCCCGAAGGAGAACCGACATGAGCGACAGCATCCATGACATCCCGGTGACGACCATCGACGGGCGCGCCACTACCCTGCGCGAGCATGCCGGGAAAGTGCTGCTGATTGTCAACGTCGCCTCGAAATGCGGCCTGACACCGCAGTACGCAGCCCTGGAAAAACTGCATGAAAGACTCGGCGAGCAAGGTTTCACCGTCCTCGGCTTTCCGGCGAACGACTTCGCCGGCCAGGAGCCGGGCGACGAGGCGGAAATCATGGCGTTCTGCACGTCGACTTACGGCGTGCGCTTCCCGATGTACGCGAAGATCCGGGTGACCGGCGCCGACAAGCATCCGCTCTATGCTCATCTGACTGCCGCCGCGCCTTCGGCGGCCGGTCGCGACGCCATGGAAGCCAGTCTGCGCGGCTATGGCGTCGAGCCGGCGGCCAAGCCTGAAGTACTCTGGAATTTCGAGAAATTCCTGGTTGACAAACTTGGCTGCGTCGTCGGACGCTTTGCCCCCGACATGGCGCCTGATGCACCGGCGCTGGTATCGGCGATTGAAACCGAAGTCGCGAAGGCGTAGCGCCGTTCGACCGCCCCGGGCAATTCCAGACTAAACTTGTCGGGAACTTTCGGATATGATTAGCACTCGAATCTGGCGAGTGCTAAAATATCGTTAAAGGAGGACGTGACACATGAGCCGTGCCCTGACATTGACGCAGTTTCCGGTTCCGTCGACCGCCGGCAGCATCGAAGCCTATATCTCGGCGGCCGGCCGCGTGCCGATGCTTGCCGAAGCGGAGGAGTTCGATCTGGCACGCCGGTTTCGCGAGGAAAACGACCTCGACGCGGCGCGTCAGCTGGTTCTGTCGCATCTGCGTCTGGTCATCGCCGTCGCGCGGGGTTACTTGGGCTATGGCCTGCCGCACGCCGACCTGATCCAGGAAGGCAATATCGGCCTGATGAAGGCGGTTAAGCGCTTCGATCCGAATCGCGGCGTGCGGCTGGTGTCCTTCGCCATGCACTGGGTCAAGGCCGAGATCCACGAATACATCCTGAAGAACTGGCGGCTGGTCAAGATCGCCACCACCAAGGCGCAACGTAAGCTGTTCTTTAACCTGCGCAGCATGAAGCAGAGCTTTGCCACGCTTGGTCCCGATGAAGTCAATGACGTCGCCCGCAAGCTCGGCGTCAAGCCCGAGGAAGTGGTGGAGATGGAGACCCGCATGACAGGCGGCGACGTGTCGCTCGAACCGACGGTCGAGGACGACGAGGATCATTACGCCCCGATCGCCTATCTGGCGGCCGACGGCAGTGCGGAGCCCTCCATGCAGATCGAACGCAAGGAATTCGACCGCCTGCAGGACGAAGGCCTGCGCAACGCCTTGGCACGGCTCGACGACCGCAGCCGCGCCATCGTCCAGCGCCGCTGGCTGGTCGAGGAAGGCGAAGAAGCCGCGACCCTGCACGAACTGGCCGCCGAATACGGCGTCTCGGCGGAGCGCATCCGCCAGATCGAAGCCAAGGCCATGCAGAAAATGAAGGGCACCCTGACGGCGGCTTGAGCCACCCAAGGGCCGGCGCGCGGTCAGGTGCCGCCGGCGATGATTTTCGGGTATTCCGTCGCCATGGTCGCCGGATCGTGCGGCCAGGAGAATACCGCCTTGAGGCGCCCCTGCGGGTCCACGAGGTAGATCGCGCTGGAATGATCGACCGAGTACGGGCTGCCGTCGCCCTTGTCGTGGCGTTGATAAAACACACCCAGATGACGCGCCAGCGGGAGAAGCGCCTGGTCACTGCCGACCGCCGCCTGGAAATCCGCATCGAAGAAGCGCACGAACTCCGCCAGCCGGTCAGGCCGGTCGCGCTGGCCGTCGACCGAAATGAACAGTACCCTGGGTGGCGCAACGCCATTGGCCACCAGTTGCGACTTGACCTGGGCCAGGGTGGTCAGTGAGGTCGGACAGATGTCCGGACAATAGGTATAGCCGAAGAAGACCAGCGTCCAGTTCCCCGAGAGCACGGCGTTGCCGACTTCGCCCGACGTGCCTTCGAGATGGAACTCCGGCAGCGGCCGGTCGTCGTTGAGTACCGTGGCGGACTTGAAAGTCAGCCCTGGCGGCACGCCGACGGCGCCTGTCGCGTTAACCGGGGCAGCGGGCGCCGGTCCGCGACTGACCGTGCGCCAGACCAGATAGGTGCCCAGCAGGCTGAGAGACAAACCTGCCACCAGCAGTCGACGTCGCAGTTGGCTCATGATCCTGAATCTCCTTTGTTTGTGGCGGCGACGGGCAGGCCCATCAGCGCCGCCCATTCGCGCGGATGCGACATGCCGACCGGCGGCGGCAGGCGCTTGGCCCGCTTGCCCGGGCCGCGCGACGGTTCGGTGGACGTCTCGCGCACAACTCCGGTACCGTCGCCGGTATGGGGCGCGTAGCATCCTTCGGCCCGGCCCCGCGCGTCGCGCTTGACTTCGACCGACGTGGCGCCGGCGCAAAACGAGTGGATGGTATTGCAACGCTTGCCGGCCGCATCGCAAAGATAGAGTTCCCAGTGGTCGTTGACCTGCACGACGACCTGCTCGCCCGGCACCGGCGCGCCGCTGGCGCCCCCCAGGAAGTACAAGCCCTTTTCCGTGCGCACCAGGGTGGTGGCATTGCGCCGCTGGTCGCGTACTTCGACCGACGCGACGGCCTGGAGCGGAGACACCAACACGACCGGACGCAGCGATTGCCACATCGCGGTGTTATGGTAACGCTGCTCGCCGAAATACCCGAACACGAGCCAAGCGGCGACGACCAAGGCCGCAATCGCGAGCGCGAACAGAAACGGACGGGGATCGGTCCGGGCGACTGGGGCGTTGTGGGTATCGATCATGGAAAACGAAAGGGGCGTCCGGTGTGGCCGGACGCCCCGATTCTAGCCCGAGACGGGTGCGGTCAGCGCCTGCCGTGGGCGTAGGGACTCCACTCTTCGCTGACCGAGGGCGGCGACGGCCAGTTGCCATGCGGCGGCGGCGACACGGTGCTCCATTCCAGCGACGGCGATCCCCAGGGATTGTCGCCGGCCTTGGGACCCTTGGCGGCGCCGATGATCCAGTTGAGCAGCGCGATGACGAAGCCGACGCCGAGGATGGCGGCACCGATGGTCATGAGATGCTGGGCGCTGGCGGCCTCGGGGAACTGGGCGTAATCGTAGTAGCGGCGCGGCAGGCCGATGCGCGCACCGATGTCCATCATCGTCCAGAACACGATGTTGACACCGACGAAGGTGACCCAGAAACCGATCTTGCCCCACAGTTCGTTGTACATCCGTCCGCTCATCTTCGGGAACCAGTAATAGACACCGCCGAAGATGGCGAAGGTGCCGGCCACCGCCATGACGTAGTGGAAATGCCCGACCACGTAATAGGTTTCCGAGAGATTCACCGTCAGCGCGGTGATGGCCAACGGAATGCCGGTGAGACCGCCGATCAGGAACAGGAATACCACGCCCAGGGCATAGAGCATTGGCGTTTCGAAACTGATCGCACCCTTGTAGAGCGTGCCGACCAGGCTGATCACCAACAAGCCGACCGGCACCGAAATGAGCAGCGTCGACACCATCTGGCCGATGCGCAGCCAGTCGGGCATGCCAGAAACATAGAGGTGATGAATCCACACCTCGCCCGAAATCAGCACGATGCCGCCAATGCCGCCATATACGGCCGCCTTGTAGTTGAACACCGGATTGCGGGCGAAGGTGGCGATGATCTCGAAGACGACACCGATGAACGGCAGGAAAATGACATACACCGCCGGGTGCGAGTAGAACCAGAACAGGTTCTGGTAGGTCAGCACGTCGCCACCCATGGCCGGATCAAAGAAGTGCGTGCCCAGGTACTTGTCAAAGCTGATCAGGGTAACGGCCGAGCCGAGCACCGGCACGAAAATCAGCTGCATGACGAAGGCGCCGAGAATGCACCAGACGAAGATGTTGAGCTTGCCCCAGGTCAGTCCGGGCGCCCGCATGAAGGCCACGGTGGTCAGGAAGTTCACGCCGCCGATGATCGAGGCGAAGCCGAGGATCAGCACGGTGAAGGTGTACAGCGCCGTGTTGCCCGCCGTGATGGTCGAATAGGGCGGATAACCGGTCCACAACACGTCGGGCGGATCGGGGATGAAGAAGGTCAGCAGAGCCAGAATGACACCGACGTAGAACAGCCAGACCGACAGCGCATTGACGCGCGGAAAGGCGACGTCCTTGGCCCCGATCATCAGCGGAATGCAGTAATTGGCGAAGAAGCCGGTCAACGCCGGAATCTGGAAGCCGAGAATCATGATCGCGCCGTGGGCGTAGAGCCAGACGTTGTAGGTGGTCGGATCGGCGGTGACCGTCGGGCCGATGGCCGACAACTCCGCGCGCATCAACAGCGCCATAATGCCGGCAACGCCGAAGGCGGCGATCGAGCCGATCAGATAAAGAATGCCGACCCGCTTGTGGTCGGTGGTGAAGATCCATTCCTTGAGGTTCATGAGCCGTTTCCCCTTATGCCGGCGTCTTGCCGACGGTTTCCGCCGGTGCGGCGGCCTTCTTGACTTTCGCGCCTTCCGCTTCGTACCAGGCCTGATATTCGGCGGGCGGCAGGACCACCACCTGTCCGGCCATGTACGAGTGCATGACGCCGCAGTATTCGGTACACGTAACTACGTGAGTGCCCGGTTTTTGCGGATAGAACCACAGGTAGGTGATTCGGCCCGGCATCGAGTCTTCCTTAACGCGGAAGTCCGGGATGTAATGATTGTGCAGCGTGTCGCGACTGGTCATCCGCAACAGCACTGGCTTGCCGGCCGGCACCTTCAGTTCGTTCTGGGTTTGCACGCCGTTCGGATAGGTGTAATCCCAACTGTACATGCCGGATTCCAGCTGAACTTCCAGGCGGTCGGCCGGCACTTCGCGGAAGGTGTTCCAGAGCTGCCAGCCGTTGGCGGCGAGATAGAAGTCGTCGGCCATAAACACGAACGAGGGAATCACCACCCAGCCGATCGCCGCCGCCGCCGACAACCTGGGCGCGCTGCCCTGCTCGTTGCCCGGTCGGCGCCGATACTTCCAGATCAGGTAGGCGGTGATCATCGCGAAGATGATGCCGATCACCGTGATGTCGATCAGCACATCGCGCCACAAATGATCCCAGCCGGCGGCGGGATCGACGATCCTGGCGGCGGTTGGAATGGTCTTCTCGGCAAGTGCCGGGCCGGCCGCGGCCAGCGCCAGCAACGCGCCGACAGTCTTCTTGAACTCAGGCATGCGATGTTCCTCCCTTGATCTTTCTGCGATAAGCCCAGGCACCGGCGGCCATCAGGCTCAAGCCCAGCAGCAGCGAGCCGAGACCTATCACCAGTGCATAGTTCAGCTGATAACGGCCGGTGGCGTAGTTGTAGCTGAAGCAGGCACCGGTCAGCATGTCGAACACCGCCGTCGAGTTGGCGATGCGCTCCCAGTCGGCATCGATCAGCGCGTTCTCGATGGTCGCGGCATCCATGCGCGTGCCATAGATATAGCGCGCGATACGGCCTTGCGGCGTCAGAAAGACGAGTACGTTGGGATGCATGAATGCCTGGGCGGCATCCGACCAGAAGAAGTTGAAACCAACGCCGGCGGCAAAGCGCTTGACCTCCCGGTCGCTGACCACGGCGTGGCGCCAACCGCCGCGCCTCGCCTCGGCTGCCGCTCCCGTCTTCGCCAGGAAATCGGCGGCCGTTCGCTCGTCGTCCCTGGCGTCGAAGGAGACGGTGAGCACCCGGTAGTCCTCGCCAAGCCGGAAGCGGTCGACCTTGGCGAGCACCCGCGCCAGTTCGACGTTGATGGCCGGACAGGTGCCGTCGCAGCCGTAGTACGAGAGCAACAGGATAAGCGGTTTGCCGAGCATGTCACCGAACGGAAACGTCCGGCCATCGCTATCCGTCAGCGCGACGGCAGCATCCGGCCGCGCGCCCAGATGGCGAGCCTCGTCGATCCGCGTCACCGACGCATCGACCGTACTGGCGCGTGGCGGTTCACTCACCGCGATGGCCGAAGACGCCGCGATTACCAGTAATAAACCTGTGAAACGACGAAGAACCAAATGATGTCCACAAAGTGCCAGTAAAGGCCGGCCGTGCGCCAGTAGCCTTCGGAGATGTTGCCCTTCATCGCCGGCACCAGGCCGGCCAGGAAGATGGCAAGGCCGACCAGCACGTGCGAGCCGTGCAGGCCGGTGACGCTGAAGAAAATGGTGCCAAAGGCATTGGTGGCAATGGTGAAGCCATCGTGAATCAGATGGTTCCACTCGTAGGCGGACATGCCGAGGAAGGCCGCGCCGAGGGCGATCGTCACCAGCAGCCAGCGAATGAAGCCGCCCTGGTCGCCGACATGCATGAGGTGCTCGGCGCGATGGATGGTCAGCGAGGAGGCGACCAGCACCGCCGTCATCACCAGGGGCAGGACGCGCGGCAGGGGCACCGTACCGGCCGGTGGCCAGACCTGCGCCACGTCGAGGCGCATGAACCAGTAGGCGGCGAAGAAGGACATGAAGATCATGGCTTCGGCGAGGATGAACCAACCCATGGCGCCGAACGAAAGGCCTTCGCCGTGCCCCATGGCTTCGCTGACCCAGCCGGCGACGCCGCCGAGGATCATCGGGATACCCAGGCCGAGTGCAATCACCGCGGCGAACGGCTTGTGGTAGACAAACTGGAACATGAACGCTGCCGCCAAGGCCAGCACGCCGAAACTGATGACGAACGGCCAGACACTGGTGCCCCAGGCCTCGTGCCCGTCGTGACCGCCATGGCCGTGCTGAACCGCCTCTGCCGCGTGACCCATCGTGACTCCCCCAAGTGCGTTCCGGTACTGTGCGCAACCTTGATCCCGGCGGCTGCGCTTGCGTCCGGAAGAGCGTTATGAATAAAATTGATTTGTATCAATGTAAAGAATAATTCCCGAATAAGTCAAGTATCCGTATCCGAAAACAATCTTCGAGGGGGCAGGCAAGATGGGCATGAAATTCGTTGCGGGGATCGCGGCCGGCACGCTGCTGCTGGCATGGGGGTCGGCAGGCGCCGCGGGCAACGCGGAAGCCGGGCAACAAAAGGCGGCTGCCTGCATGGCCTGCCACGGGGCCGACGGCAACAGCCCGCCCCTGCCGCCGCCGACCGAACCGTGGCCGAAACTGGCCGGGCAGTTGCCCGAGTACATGGTCAAGCAGTTGCACGACTTCAAGGCCGGCCGGCGCGCCAACGAGCAGATGTCACCCCAGGCGCAGGCAGTGGGCGAGGCCGACATGGCCGATATCGCCGCCTTCTTCGCCAGCCAGAAAATCGGGCCGAACGAAGCCGGCAACAGCGAGCTGCTGGCCCGTGGCGAACAGGTCTTCCTCAAAGGCAAGGGTCGGCCGAACCCGGTGCCCGCCTGCGTCGGTTGCCACGGACCCAAGGGCGTCGGCAACCGCGATTGGGCCAAGCTGATGAGCAGAATGCCGACGGTGCTCGCGCCGGCCATCGGCGGTCAGCACGCCTCGTACCTGGCCAAGCAGTTGAAGGCCTACAAGGATGGCTCGCGCAACAACGATGTCGCTCGCGTCATGCGCGACATCGCGCAGCGACTCGACGACAAGGACATCGATGCCGTCGCCGAGTATCTTGCCGGCGTGAGCCGATAGCCGCGAGGTCGCCCATGTCCGTCGCCACCTCCCGCCCACTGTCGGCCAGGCAACGCGCGGCGGCGTTCGCCGTGCTGTGCAAGCCGCGTGTCAATACGCTGATCGTGTTCACCGCCATGATCGGCATGCTGCTCGCAACCCCTGGATTCCCGCCGCTCGCCAGTTTCCTGTTTGCCTCGGCCGGCATCGCGCTAGTGGCGGGCGCGGCGGCGGCCATCAACTGCCTGGTCGAGCGAACGGTCGACGCGCGCATGGCGCGCACCCGCGCCCGCGCCACCGCGCGCGGCGACATCTCGCCGGCCGAAACGCTGATGCTCGCCATCGTCGTTGGCGGCGCGGGCCTCGCCCTGCTGCATGCCTTCGTCAACGATCTGACCATGTGGCTGACGCTGGCGACTTTCCTCGGCTACGCCGTGATCTATACCGCCATCCTCAAGCCGGCCACGCCGATGAACATCGTCATCGGCGGCGCCTCCGGCGCCATGCCGCCCGTGCTGGGCTGGGCGGCGATGACCGGCCAGGTCAGCGTCGAGCCCATGGCCCTGTTCCTGATCATCTTCATGTGGACGCCGCCGCATTTCTGGGCGCTGGCCTGTTACCGCAAGGACGAATACGCCTTGGCTGGCCTGCCGATGCTGCCCGTCACCCACGGCGTGCCATTCACCTGCCGCCACATTCTGCTCTACACGGTATTCCTGACCGTCGCCAGCCTCCTGCCGGTTTGGCTGGGCATGAGCGGCGCGATGTATGCGGCGATCGTCTCTGGACTCGACGTCGGCTTCCTCTACCTCGCACTCAAGCTTTGTCGGGGCTACAGCGACGAGTTGGCCCGCCGCACTTTCAGGTACTCGATCATCTACCTGACCGTCCTGTTTGCCGCCTTGTTCGTCGACCGTCTGTTCTGAGGCCGACGCCAACTCAGACGTCGCCGCGCAGCCGGTCGAGCAGCTGCTGGTGCACGCCGCCGAAGCTGCCGTTGCTCATCACCAGCACGTGGTCGCCGGCGGCCGCCTCGGCGGCGACTGCCGCCACCAGGGTACCGAGGTCGTCGTAGCAGCGCGCCTTGTCGGCTAGTGGGGCAAGCGCCGCGGCGGCATCCCAACCCAGGTTGGCCGCATGGCAAAACACGCGATCAGCCTCGCCGAGGCTGCCCGGCAGTTGCGTTTTCATCGTGCCCAGCTTCATGGTATTCGAGCGCGGTTCGAGCACCGCGAGGATGCGTGCGCCGCCGACGCGGCCGCGCAATCCTTCGATGGTCGCTGCAATCGCAGTCGGGTGATGGGCGAAGTCATCGTAGACCGTCACGCCGCGCACCCTGCCGCGCACCTCCAGGCGCCGCTTGACGCCCTCGAAGGTGGCGATGGCTGCCAGGCCAACCTCGATGGGAACGCCGACATGGCGGGCCGCCGCCAGCGCCGCGACGGCGTTGGCGCGGTTGTGCGCACCCGGCAGGTCGAGTTTCGTCTCGCCGACCGGCGTGCCGCCGTGGCTGACTTTGAAGGCTCCGTTGGCATCGGCTGCAGTAGCAGCCCAACCCTCGGCAACGTTGAAGCGGTCCACCGGCGTCCAGCAACCACGCTGCAAGACCCGGTCGAGCGCCGGCTCCGCGCCATTGGCGACGATCAGGCCGTTGCGCGGCAATGTCCGCACCAGATGATGGAATTGCGTCTCGATGGCGGCAAGATCGGCGAAGATATCCGCGTGGTCGAATTCCAGGTTATTCAAAATGGTGGTGCGCGGGCGGTAATGGATGAATTTCGAGCGCTTGTCGCAAAAGGCCGTGTCGTACTCGTCGGCCTCAATCACGAAAAAGGGCGAATCCGTCAGGCGCGCCGAAACACCGAAGCCCTGCGGCACCCCCCCCACCAGAAAGGAAGGTTTCAGGCCGGCCTCCTCCAGTATCCAGGCCAGCATCGCTGTCGTCGTCGTCTTGCCATGCGTCCCCGCCACCCCGAGAACCCAGCGTCCTTGCAGGATGTTGTCGGCCAGCCACTGCGGCCCTGAAACGTAGGGGAGATTGCGCTCGAGTATCGCTTCCAGCAGGGCATTGCCGCGCGAAATGGCATTGCCGACGACGAACAGATCGGGATTCAGCCCGATCTGGCCGGCATCGTAGCCCTCGGTAAGCGCAATCCCCTGCGCCTCGAGCTGGCTGCTCATGGGCGGATAGACGTTCGTGTCGCAGCCGGTCACTTTGTGGCCCGCCGCCCGGGCCAGCAGGGCAACGCCGCCCATGAAAGTGCCGCAAATGCCGAGGATATGGATGTGCATGGCGGGGAGAAGACCAGCGTGCGATAATGGGCTTGCATTCTACTCGCGAGACCGTCATGCCCAGACGGAAGCCCTGTCCCAATCAGCAAAACGCATCGCATCTGCGCCAATCGATCGCCGGCGTCGCGGCCCGGTTGATGGCGGAAGACGGCATCAGCGACTATGGTCAGGCCAAGCGCAAGGCGGCGCGGACTTTCGGCGCCATCGACAGCGATGCGCTGCCCAGCAATCAGGAAGTGGCGGCCGAACTGCGCTCATACCAGGCATTGTTTCAGGAGGATGAACATGCCGACCGGATTCGGCGGCTGCGTGGCGTCGCCTTGGCGGTCATGGCGCTGCTGGAGAGCTTTCGGCCCTGTCTGATCGGTGCCGTTCTGGACGGCACGGCCGGCCGTTACGCCGACGTGGAACTGGAGCTTTTTGCCGACAGCGCCAAGGACGTCGAGATTTTTCTGTTGTCACGCCATATCCCCTATGAACATCTCAAGCCCGGACGGACCCGGCCCGATGCTCCGGAGGCGAAGCTGCGCATGGAATGCCAGGACGAGTATGTCATTCTGCTCATTCAGCCCCATCAGGCCGAACGAAGAAATTCCGGCCAGGGCCGTGCCAGGGCGCCCGAAGTGGCAGCCCTGCTGGCAGACTAGACAAACTGTAGGCATTTGAGGCAAACTTGTAGTTATGTCAAAGCCAACTGGCAGTAAATCTAAGAGAGCCCAAAGCGTCGAAGGCCAATTGAGGCGAGCGCGCGTACTGGTTCTGCATGGTCCGAATCTGAATTTACTGGGTCGCCGCGAACCGGAAATCTACGGTAGCGCCACGCTGGCCGACATTCACGCGAGTATGGAGGGCCGTGCGCGTGCACAAGGCGTGCAGATCGAGAGCTTTCAAAGCAATTCCGAGGGCGAGTTGATCGACCGCGTCCAGTCGGCCGCGACCGAAGGCATCGAATTCATCATCATCAACCCCGGCGCCTACAGTCACACCAGCATCGCCATACCCGATGCCTTGCGCGGCGTGGCGATCCCGTATATCGAAGTACATATTTCCAACATTCACGCCCGCGAACCGTTTCGGCACCACTCGCATTTCTCGGCCAGCGCCGTGGGCGTCGTCTGCGGCCTCGGCATTCAGGGCTATGAACTGGCACTCGACGCGGCGCTGGCCCGCATTGATCCGATCTAATCAGAAACCCGTGGCGGCATACTGCCCGCCCAAGACATAGCAGGAGTTCAGCATGGATCTGAGAAAACTCAAGACCTTGATCGACCTCGTCCAGAATTCAGGCATTTCCGAACTGGAAATCAGCGAAGGCGAAGAAAAAATCAGGATCGCCAAGCACGCCACACCGGCGGCCGGAACCACCACCGTCATGATGGGCGGACCGATGATGGCCCCGGCCGCCGCACCTTTGCCGCCCGCGGTGCCATCGGTCTCTGCCGGCACGGATGCCGTCGCCGCCGAACCGGAAGGCCATCCGGTCAAGGCACCCATGGTCGGCACTTTCTATCGGGCGGGCAGCCCTGGCGCGCCCGTGTTTGTCGAAGTCGGCCAATCGGTGAAACAGGGCGATACGCTCTGCATCATCGAAGCCATGAAACTGATGAACGAAATCGAAGCCGACGCCTCCGGGACGATCAAGGCTATTCTCGTGGAAAACGGACAACCCGTCGAATTCGATCAACCTTTGTTCATCATCGGCTGAGTTAGGTAAAGATAACCTCATGTTCGAGAAAGTTCTTATTGCAAACCGAGGAGAAATCGCGCTCAGAGTCCTCCGTGCCTGCCGTGAACTGGGCATCCGGACTGTCGCGGTGCACTCCACTGCGGACGCGGAAGCCAAGTACGTCAAACTGGCGGACGAGTCTGTCTGCATCGGCCCGGCGCCCTCTGGCCAGAGTTACCTGAATATCCCGGCCATCATTTCAGCTGCGGAAGTTACTGATTCAGAAGCAATTCATCCAGGATACGGCTTCCTGTCGGAAAACGCCGACTTTGCCGAACGCGTCGAAAAATCCGGCTTCGTCTTCATCGGCCCACGCGCCGAGACCATCCGCCTGATGGGTGACAAGGTGTCGGCCAAGGATGCCATGAAGGAGGCGGGCGTACCCTGCGTACCCGGGTCTGACGGTGCGTTACCAGACGATCCCAAGGAGATCGTGAAAATTGCGCGCACGATTGGCTATCCGGTCATCATCAAGGCAGCCGGCGGAGGCGGCGGGCGCGGCATGCGCGTGGTGCACACCGAAGCCGCCTTGCTCAACGCAGTCAACATGACCCGTGCCGAGGCCCAAGCGGCCTTCGGCAATCCCGTGGTCTACATGGAAAAATTCCTGGAAAACCCGCGCCATATCGAAATCCAGATCATGGCCGACAATTTCAAGAATGCCGTCTGGCTTTCCGAACGCGACTGTTCGATGCAGCGCCGACATCAGAAGGTGATCGAGGAAGCGCCGGCGCCAGAGGTGAATCGGCGGCTGATCAACCGCATCGGCGACCGCTGCGCCGAGGCCTGCCGCAAGATCGGCTATCGGGGCGCGGGTACCTTTGAGTTTCTTTACGAAAACGGCGAATTCTATTTCATCGAGATGAACACGCGGGTTCAGGTGGAGCATCCGGTCACCGAACTCGTCACCGGCATCGACATCGTTCAGACGCAGATTCGGGTAGCCGCTGGCGAAAAACTGTGGTTCAAGCAGCGCGACATCGAGGTCAAAGGGCATGCACTGGAATGCCGCATCTGTGCCGAAGATCCATTCAAGTTCACGCCATCGCCAGGGAAAATCAATAATTGGCATCCTCCCGGCGGCCCGGGAATCCGCGTCGATTCGCATGTTTACTCCGGTTATTCAGTACCACCGCATTACGACTCGATGATCGCCAAACTGATTACTTATGGCGATACCCGCGAACAAGCCATTCGTCGCATGCGCATCGCCTTGTCGGAAATGATGGTCGATGGCATCAAGACCAATATCCCCCTGCATCAGGAACTGATGCTCGATGAGCGCTTCATCCAGGGTGGGACGAGCATTCATTACCTGGAGGCCAAACTGGCCGCCCGCGAGGAATTGAAGGGTTAAGCGTGTGGCTCAGCGTCGCCATCGCCACTGACGCCGGGCACGCCGAAGCGCTCTCGGATGCCCTGCTGGAGGACGGCGCGCTCTCCGTCAGCGTGGAAGATGCCGAAGCCGGCACCGAATTCGAGATGCCGCAGTTCGGCGAGCCGGGCAGTCCGGCCACGCCGCTGTGGCGGCTCAGCAAGCTCGTTGCCCTGTTCGAGCCGGGCACCGACCTCGCCGAGCGTATCGCTGGCGCCGCGCGCAGGATCGGCCTCGACGAGCCGCCGCGCATGGCATTCGCCGAGGTCCATGAACAAGACTGGGTACGCCTGACCCAATCGCAGTTCGAGCCTATCCGCATCAACGATCGGCTGTGGATCGTGCCGTCCTGGCATGTCGCCCCCGACCCGGCCGCCATCAACCTTGAACTTGATCCCGGGCTGGCCTTTGGCACTGGCTCGCACCCGACCACGCGGCTCTGTCTCGAATGGCTCTGCGCCAAAGTCAGGCGTGGCGACACGCTGCTCGATTATGGCTGCGGTTCCGGCATCCTGGCGCTGGCCGGCGCGAAACTCGGCGCTGGCGATGTGGTGGGCGTCGACATCGACGAGCGCGCGCTCGAAGCGGCCGCCGAGAATGCCGCCCGCAACCACGTGGGGCTGCGACTCGCGCATTCGCGACAACCGTTGTCCGAACAGTTCGACATCGTCATCGCCAACATCCTCACCAACCCGCTTTGCGTTCTCGCACCGTTGATCGCCACGCGCGTCAAAGCCGGCGGCCGACTGGCACTATCGGGCGTACTGGAAACTCAGGCGGAACAAGTGGTCGCCGCTTATGCGCCATGGGTTTCACTGGCCGTTGGCGCGATGATCGAGGGATGGGTAAGACTCGAGGGGCGGCGATCATGATGTTTACCCGTTGTCCCGACTGCGGTACCGCGTTCCGCGTCGTCCCCGCGCAGCTCAAGGCTCGTCAAGGCTGGGTACGTTGCGGCCAATGCATGGCGTCGTTCGACGCGCTGGCATCGCTGGCCGAGGACGCTGGCGAGATGCCACCGCCCATGGAAGCGGGCACCATTGCTGCCGACATCGCCGCCCCGTCCCCGGAAGTCGTTCTGCCATCGTCCGACGCCGCCGACGAGCAGCCACCCGACGATCGCCTCGAACCGACCATGGCGCCCGCCGCCGAGTTGGCGGCGGCGCCCGAACCATCGGCGGAGCTCGCACCGCCAACTCCGACCGCGCCGGCAGCGCTCCCCGAACCGCGGTTGCACGAGATATCGTCGGGCCGGCGCAGCGGGCCTTGGCTCGTCGGTGGCGCGCTGGCGCTGGCCGCGTTGTCGATGCAGGCTGCCGTGCATTTCCGCGCCACGCTGGCCGCCCGCCTGCCGGAGGCAAGGCCATTGCTGGCGGCGCTTTGCGAACCGATCGGCTGCGCACTCGAGCCGCCGCGGCAGATCGATCTGATCGAAATCGAAAGCTCCGACCTGACGCCCGACCCGCAGACGCCCGGGCACTTGCAACTCGTCGCGACGCTGCGCAACAAGGCCTCCTTCGCGCAGGCGTGGCCCCATCTCGAACTGACGCTCACCGACGTCAGTGATCGCGCGCTGCTGCGCCGGGCGCTGGCGCCGGCCGAATACCTGCCGGCGACCGCGCCAGCCAAGGACGGCTTCGTTGCCGGTGGCGACCGCGTCGTCCATCTCGACCTGCACGCGGCCGACACCCCGGCGGTCGGCTACCGGCTTTACCTTTTCTACCCTTGATGATCCAGCCATGAAAACCCTGATATGCGGTTCGCTCGCCTACGACACCATCATGGTGTTCAATGATCGATTCAAGCACCACATCCTGCCGGAGCAGATTCACATCCTCAACGTTTCCTTCCTCGTCCCCGACATGCGGCGGGAATACGGGGGTTGCGCGGGCAACATCGCCTACAACCTGAAGCTGCTCGGCGGCGAGCCCGCCATCATGGCCACGGTCGGCGACGACAGCGGTCTCTACATGCAACGACTCGACCATCTCGGCATCGACCGCGGCCATGTTCGCCTGGTCGCCGGCAGTTACACCGCCCAGGCCTTCATTACCACGGACATGGACGACAACCAGATCACCGCCTTCCATCCCGGCGCGATGAACCACTCACACGCCAACAGCATCCATGACGCGCGCGACGTCGCGCTCGGCATCGTCTCGCCGGACGGTCGCGACGGCATGCTTGCCCATGCCCGGCAATTCCACGAGGCGGGCATCCCCTTCGTCTTCGATCCCGGCCAGGGGCTGCCGATGTTCAATGGCGAGGAATTGCTCGGCTTCCTGAGACTGGCCGATTGGTGCACGGTGAACGATTACGAGGCCAGACTGCTGGGCGAGCGCACCGGCCACAGCCTGGAAGCCCTGGCCGGTGAGGTGAAGGCCTTGATCGTGACGCTCGGCGGCCAAGGCTCGACCATTTACACCGACGGCCGCCGGATCGACATCCCCTGCACCGAACCCGACACCGTGGCCGACCCCACCGGCTGCGGCGACGCTTATCGCGCCGGTTTGCTCCATGGCATCGCCCGCGGCTGGGCCTGGGAGAAGACCGGCCGCCTAGCCTCGCTGATGGGTGCGCTGAAGATCGCGCATCGCGGCGGCCAGAACCACAAGGTCGCGCGCGAGGATATCGCCGCCCGCTTCCACCGCGCCCACGGGGAATCCCTGTAGGCAGTGAGTCGGAGTCTCCGTTCGGCGGTTCGCCTGTGCCGTTGCGCCCTGCATCTGTGCTGGGGCGTGGCGGCGGCGATCGTCCTACCATGGCTGTCGCCGGAAGCGCGGTCTTTCCTCGTCGCGCGCTGGTCACGACAGTTGCTCGATGTACTGGGTATCCAGATCGAGGTCGATGGCACACCACCGACTCGCGGCCTGCTCGTCGCCAACCACATCTCATGGGTCGATATTTTCGCCATCAATGCTTCCGCGACCACGACGTTCCTCGCCAAGGATGAAGTCCGCGACTGGCCGGCGATCGGCTGGCTGGCCGAACGGGCGGGCACGCTGTTCCTCGAGCGCGGGTCGCGCGCCGCCGCCCAGCGGGCCCGTCGGCTCCTGATCGACGAACTGCGTCGAGGCAATCGCGTCGGCGTGTTTCCCGAGGGCACCACCAGCCTCGGCGAGCAGGTTATGCCGTTCCATGGAGCCCTGTTCCAGTCGGCGATCGACGCCGAGGCAACCGTGGCGCCGGTGCTGTTGCGCTACACCGAAGCCGACGGCCGACCGACGACCGCGGCGGCGTATGTCGGCGACACCAGCCTATGGCAGTGCGTGCGCGGCATCGCCGCCACCGGGGGTCTGACCGCGCATGTGGCATTCCTCCCGCCGATCGACAGCGGCGCCGGCATCGACCGTCGCCATCTGGCCCACCGAAGTCATCAGGCCATCAGTCATGCGCTCCGGCGCGCGTCAAGGTAGTTGTCGCCTCGGTCATGCAGCCAACGGTTGAATATGGTTACCTGGCAAATGCGTCTTTATGACGGAGTCGCGTTCGGGGTTGAGCGTCACGGCGCCGATCGGTGCCCAGTTTCGAGTGTTGCCGGACCAACGTGCGGGATTGCGTTCGCGGGCCCGAAGGTACAAGTCATGTCGTGCAGCGAGAATGGCATGATCGGCCCCGGCATGGCGTTGAGCCGGGCTGACGTAGCGAATGCCGCTGTGACGGTGGTTGAAGTTGTACCAGTGCACGAAATCGGCGGCCCAGATACGCGCTTGGTCGAGGTCGGCAAAGCCCCTGGTGGGGAACTCGGGCCGATACTTGGCGGTACGAAACAGCGACTCGGCATAGGCGTTGTCATCACTGACGCGCGGCCGGGAGTACGATGGCTTGACACCCAGCCAGTTGAGCATCGCCAGCACCGTCGTCGCCTTCAGCGTCGAGCCATTGTCGCCGTGCAGCACGGGCTTGGTGCCAAGGGCGGCGATGCCCTCGGCCAGCGCGGTACGGCGCACCAGATATGCGGCATGGTCGGCGTGATCGGCGTCATGCACCTCCCAACCCACGATCTTGCGGCTGTACAGGTCCAGGATCAGATACAGGTGGAACCATCGTCCCATCACCTGTGCGGGCAGATAGGTCATGTCCCAGCACCATACTTGGCGCGGTTCGGTGGCGATGTGCGTGGTGGGCGGCCGGACCACCTTGGGCACCTTGGCACGCCCGCGGTGAGCGGTTTGTCCGTGGGCCTTCAGCACGCGGCTGAAGGTGGATTCGCTGGCCAGATAGACACCTTCGTCGGCGAGCATGGGTACGATGCGCGCCGGTGGCACGGCGGCAAAGCGCGGCTCATTAGCCACGGCCAGCAGGTGCGCACGCTCCGCCTCGGAGAGGGCATGACTGGGCGTTGCTCGCACCGCCTGCGGCCGTCCATCACCGCTGACGAGGCCATCGGCGGCCTGCCAGCGCTGGAGGGTACGCAGATCGATGCCGGCAATCTCGCAGGCCGGCCTGAGCCGCGCGCCGGCGGCATGCGCACCATGGATATCTCGGGCCAACGCCTGGCGATCTTCGAGGCCGATCATTCGCCCTCTCCCTTGTTGAAGATCGCCGCGACTTTTTTTGACAGCACCAGCAGCGCGGCTGTCTCGGCCAGGGCCCGGTCCTTGCGCAGCAGCTCTCGTTCCAGCTCCTTGATGCGCTTCTTGTCTTGTCGCGTGGCCTGCGGGCTGGCCCGGGCCTCTTCCGGTTCCGCCAGCGCCGTGGTGGCATTGAGGCGCCACTTGTCCAACTCGGCGGGGTATACGCCATGCTCACGGCACCACGCGTTCTTGCCCGCTTCGCTCATTGCCGCCGTGGTAATCACCGCCTCAAGCCGGGCGCCCGCAGTCCAGGCCCGCCCGAGGGCGGGCCTGGACTGCGCGTCCTCCCGCCAGCGTTCCAATGTCTGCACTGACACTCCAATCTCTTTCGCCAATGCACCTGCATCGGCGCTCTCCGGCGGCAGCAATCGCCCCACCGTCCTGTTCCTGAATGCTTCCCCGTACCGTGCCATCGTCCATCCTTATCGCCCCCAGGTTCAAGATCATATCGGGGCGACAACTATTCTGACGCGGGGGGGCTCTCTCGCGCGACTCATCCCCATCCTCCTGGTTCGACCTGACACCGGCACGGCAACTGGAATATTCTCTGATCCTCCAGGCGAACCGCGGTCAGGCTGCCGCCCCAGAGGCAGCCGGAATCGAGCGCAAGCAGGTTCTTTTCGCGTCGGAATCCCAGCGCCGACCAATGGCCGCAGATCAGCACGTGATCGGCGCTGTGGCGCCCTGGTACCTGGAACCACGGCATGCAGCCGGCCGGGCCGCGGTCGGGCGGTCCCTTCGACCCCGGCGCGCGAAACTCCATGACGCCATCGGCCGTGCAAAAGCGCATGCGCGTCATGGCATTCACCACTATGCGCAGGCGATCCCAGCCTGTCAGTCCGTCATGCCACGAGGTCGGTTCCGAACCCCACATGTTGGCGAGGAAATTGCGGTAGTCCGGGCCGACGAGTGCGATGCCAGCCTCCCGCGACAATTCGTCGGCCATCGCCACGGACCATTGCGGCAACAAGCCGGCATGGACCATCGCGTACTCGTCTTCGACGTGGAACAGCGGCCGCGTGCGCAGCCAGGCCACCAGTTCGTCGCGGTCGGGCGAGGCCAGCACCTCGGCCAGCGTATCCTCGTGGCTGACTTTGCCGAACCCTTCCGCCTGCATGACGAGATGCAGGTCATGGTTGCCCAACACCACGACTGCGCGCTCACCCAGACCCTTGACGAAACGCAGGACTTGCAGCGACGCCGGGCCGCGATTGACCAGATCGCCGACCAGCCAGAGCCGGTCTCGACTTGGCGAGAACCCGATGTAATCGAGCAGACGGGAGAATTCGTCGAAGCAACCCTGAATGTCGCCTATCGCGTAAGTAGCCATGGGCGCAGTCTACCCGGACTGCACCGGACGATCAGAGGCGTGCGCTGTCCGCGGGGCCGGTCATGACCACCGCCTTGAGGTCCGGCCGCACCGAGGGCTGATACTCCGGCACCCACCGCCGCAGGTCGCGGCGAACTTCGGCGTCCGACTTCGGCGCCGGCGCCTTCAACCACTCCAGCAGTTCATCGAGCCAGCCCGCCGGCACCATGCGCGCCTTGGCGATGCGAAGTTTCGGGTGGTGCGTCGGACGGGTATGCTCGTCGTCGGAGAGCAGCTCCTCGTACAGCTTCTCGCCAGGGCGCAGTCCCGTGTATACAATTTTGATCTCGTCCTCGCCGCGTCCGGATAGCCGAATCATGTCGCGCGCCAGATCGGCGATGCGCACGGGTTCGCCCATGTCGAGCACAAAGATTTCGCCGCCCTTGCCCATGGCGGCGGCTTCCAGCACCAGTTGCGAGGACTCCGGGATCGACATGAAGTAGCGAGTGATCTCGGGGTGCGTCACCGTTACCGGCCCACCGCGGGCGATTTGGGCGCGGAACTTCGGAATCACGCTGCCGGTACTGCCCAGCACGTTGCCGAAACGCACCATCTCGAAATGTGTGGCGCCGCCGCCACCTTCCAGCGCCTGGCAGACCATCTCCGCCAGCCGCTTGGTGGCGCCCATCACATTAGTCGGATTCACCGCCTTGTCGGTCGAGACCAGCACGAACTTGGGAACCTTGGTGCGCTGCGCGGCCAACGCCACGACATAGGTGCCATAGACATTGTTGCGCACCGCCTGCCAGGTATTGTGTTCCTCCATCAGCGGTACATGCTTGTAGGCCGCCGCGTGAAACACCACCGAAGGTGTGTGGCGACGCATGACTTCGCCCAGCCAAAGACCATCCTTGACATCGCCGGCGAGCGGCACCAGCGCCACCTCGGGGAAATGCTCGGTCAGTTCCTCGACAAGTTCGTAGAGGGCAAACTCGTTGTTCTCGAACAGGACGAGCTGCGCCGGCTGCTGGCGCGCAATCTGGCGACATAATTCACTGCCGATCGAACCGCCGGCGCCCGTCACCATCACCACGCGCTCGCACAGCAGCTCGCGTACTTCGGGCGTATCGATGCGTACCGGCGAGCGCCCCAGTAGATCCTCCAGATCCACCGGGCGCACGTGATCGACGCGATCGCGCTTGAGCAGCAACTGCTCGGTCGAGGGCACGGTGTACGCCGTGACCCCCGCGCGGACACACAAGGAACTCACGCGCTGACGAACTTCGTCGGACACCGAGGGCATGGCGAGAATCACGTGATTGACTTTCAGCGCCTTGGTCCAGTAGCCAAGCTCGCTCAGCGGCCCGAACACCCGCTGGCCCAGGAGTTCCCGATGCTGCTTGGCCGAATCGTCGTCGAGAAAACCGAGAACCCGCCACTCGTGCGAACGGGCCAGTTCCTGCACCAAACCCGCGCCCGAGCGGCCCGCGCCCAGGATCAGCACCGGCTTGCGTCCTGAACTCAACGTGTTGTAAAGCAGATGTTCCTTCCACATCCGATAGGCTGCCCGGCCTCCACCCATCAGCAGGACCAGCAAAATCGGATAGAGGATCGCAACGCTGCGAGGAATACCCGGCGCCGGAGCGAGGAACGCCACCAAGGCACCGAGCACGGTGGAAATCGACGCGGCCTGAAGAATGCGCCGCAGATCCGGCAGGCTGGAAAAGAACCAGATGCCCAAGTAGAGGCCAGAGAGCCTGAATACCACCGCCTGCAAGGGAATCAGGACGGCCAGCGTACCGCCGATCAGGGGCCAGTAATCGGCAGGCAGGGAAAAATCCGACCAAAGGCCAAAGGCACCCAGCCAAGCCAAAACAACAGCCAGCAAGTCGAACAGGAACACGGCCACCGATCGCCACTTGCCCTGGAACGCCGATTCAATTCGATCCATGCGCTGGCATCCGCAATGGTTGGTACTGGACGATGATAAGCATGAAGGTGTGGATTATATGCTCCGAAGAAACCCAGAATCCATGAAGAATTTGTGCTTTAAAGACTCAGGCCCGACCCGGGTTGCGGTTGGTCGTGCGCCTCTCGATCACTATCCACGCCCCCATGTAAATCGCCAACCACACGAACAACGCGCCAGCCTGCAATGCCGATGACGCGCTTCTCGCAAACAGGGCAGTTACGGCGGCGGCAGCCATCAGTACCCACGCCGCCAGCACCAGCCTGCGATGAGTCCAGCCCGCCAAAATCAAGCGCTGGTAGGCATGCTCGCGGTGAGCTTGCCAAACCCGCTCGCCCCTGAGCAAACGTCGCCAAAGGGTGACAGTCGCATCGACGATGAACGGAGAAAACACCAGGATCGGAAACCACGCGGGCCAAATTCCTTCCCGCCAGCCGAGAATGCCCAAGGTTCCGGCAAGGAAACCGAGCGGAATGGAACCTGCATCGCCCATGAACACCTTTGCCGGGGGAAAATTGAAGGCCAGAAAGCCGATGGCGGCGCCGGCAATCGCCATGCACGTCATGGACAACTCCGGGGTATGCGCCCACGCCGCCAAGCTATAGGCGCCGAAGCCGATCACCGCCATGCCGCCGGCGAGTCCATCGGCACCGTCCATGAAGTTGTAAAGATTGGTCATCCAGGCCAACGCGAGCATCGCCGGCAGCGCAACGGCCCATGGAATTCCGAGTCCCCACACGGCCACGCCGGCAGCCAGCAACTGCCCCAGCAAGCGCGGCACGACGGGCAAGGGCCGCAGATCGTCGGCCAACGAGAATATGAACAATCCGGACGCTGCGGCAAGGATCGGCATGGGCACATGCTGAAAGGACAGCAGTGGCAGCGCCGCCACGATGCCTCCCGCCATGGCGATACCGCCGATGCGCGGCATGGCGCCAACGTGCAACGAACGATCGTTGGCGTGATCGAGCGGCATGCCCGCGGCTCGACGAAGCCATAGGAAGAGAATCGCCAGCGTGGCCGCCGCCGCGATCAAACCAGGAAGCGCGAAGCTCATGGACTGAACTTGCGCGGCGAATACCCGAAGACCCGCGTCGCCTCGTCATGCGAGAAACACAGATCCACCGTAGTGCGCCTCATCATGGCGGGGTTGATGTCGCGAAAACCCGGCATGCGGCGAGCGATCGCAATCGCAATCCGGCAAAGCGCTTCTGGAAGTTGAACAATGCGTGGCGATAGGCCCAGCTTGCGGAAAATCACCTCGAGCATCGCGCGATAACTGAGCACCTCGCCGCCACTCAAGGCATAGACATGGTTCCAGCCGTCGGCGCAGTCGATCCGGGCAAGACAGGCCTGGGCCAGGTCGTCGGCATGCACCGGCTGGCGCAGGCCGTTGCCGCCGCCCGGCAACGGGAATGCGCGCAAATGCCCGATGATTCGCGCCAGACGCGTGATGTTCCGGTCGCGACCGAACGAATAGATCATGGTCGGTCGGAAGACGCACCAGCGCAGGCCGGCGGCTTCGCATGCGTGTCGCACGGCCGTTTCAGCGTCCAGAAGGCCACATGCCAGCCGGCGCTCCGCGGGTTCGGTCGAATCCGCCTTGGTCATGACGCTGGTGGAACTGAAGGCGATCACCTCGCGCACGCCACGCTGCGCCAAGGTCGGTACCAAGCCGGGCAAGGCGTCGATCGGTGCCAGATTGATCGCGATGGCCGGTGATCCATCCGCCAGGATGGCATCGGGCCGGCGCATGTCGAAGGCGTGCAAAGTCAGGCGCGGCGACACGCCAATATCCGCTGTTGCCGGATCCCGGCAGAAGGCACGAATGCGATACCCGGCCGCCAGCAGGCGCGGCAGCAGGTGGCGACCGACCAGGCTGGTGGCGCCGAACACCCAGATCTCGTCCCGGCCATGCTCGACGCCTGAATCGACCGCCAGCGGCAGTTCGACGGGCGCCAGGCGGGCGGGCCGCGCCGCTCGCAGCAGGAAGCGCGCAACGATGGCCAAAGCCACTGGCACATGGAATAGCACCCGCCAACCAAAGAAGTGGAACTTGCGAACATAACGGATCAAACCGCGATGCTTTTGCCATTCCACCCACAGCGGCCGTTGGCGACTCGACCTGCCCTTGAAATGGAGCACCTCCACATCGGGCACGAACAGAACATGCCGGCCCGCATCCCGGAAACGCCGACATAGATCGACGTCTTCCCAATGCAGAAAGTAGCCTTCATCAAACGAGCCGATACGGTCCAGATCGGTTCGCCGCACCACCATGAATGCACCTGAAATGGCCTCGACCGCCGTCGAACCTGCCGGCATCACGAGCGTCGGCTCGCGATTGCCTCCCAGCAATTGGCCGAACAGCGAACGCGGCGTGGGCAGCGCACGTCGGCAACTTTGCTCCTCGCTGCCATCGGGATTCCTGATCAGACAGCCGGCCATCCCCGCCTCGGGATGCGCTTCCAGCACGGCCACCATGCGAACCATCGTGTCCGGCCTCACCAGACAATCGGGATTCAGGAATAGCACGTAATCGCCCCTGGCCAACGCCAGCGCGCGGTTGTTGGCCGAGGCGAACCCAAGATTGCTGCCATTACGCAACACCCGCAGGCGGGAATCCAAGCGCGCGAGTGCTTCGACAGCCTCGATGCTGCCATCGTGAGAATCGTTGTCCGAAACGAGCACCTCGATAGCCGCCGCCGACGCGAGCGCCGAGTGCACGCACTCGATCAGCAGAGGGCCGCTATCGTGGCTGACGATGATGATAGAAACCATTGGCTCATCCACTACCCTTTGGCAACCCAACGATTCCCATGCGACTGGTCCACCACTACTCATAGCTACGCCCGTGCCACAATCGGCACGGCCCAATCCATCGGCCAAAGAATGCCGTATTCAGGAACATTGTCGACGCAAACCTCAATCGAACAGAACCCGGCGGCGGTAAGCCGTTGCAACAGATCCGTCTCTGAAAACATGCGCATTTCCAAGGTTGCGCCATCGCCACCATGAAACACCAGATTGTCAAAGATCTCCTCGTCACCCTCTACTGTCCGGTTATAAAGAAATCGCTTACCGGCGGTAGTGATAATGCGAAAGTCATGAAGACGGGGAAAGTGTTCCCGGGTGCCACCGGTCTTGACAAACGGAACGGTGAACAGGAAGCAGCCCTTGTCGCGCAACAGGCGTCTGGCATTCTTGAAGGCGTACCCAAGCGCAAATCCCGGAATATGCTCGAACACGTCACTGGACAGGAGAAAATCCGCCCGCCCAGCCATCTCTTCCGAAACATCGGTGATATCCAGGTGCGGAGGCTGATGGTAAAACGTGTTGGTGTAGGCAAAGCATTGTTCAAGCGAGCGTGCGTAGCCCTCCCAATCGCTCATGCCGATACCCACGATTTCCTTGCTTACCGGAAACTCCGGCAGGGGTAACACCCTGCCAAACAGTTCCTTCGACAGCCTGTAGATCAGCGAACGCATGCGCAGACTGCTGCGGCAATGCCGGCAAGACTGGAACTCCCGGTTCTGTACCTGAATCAACGGCACCTGATGATTGTCGCGGCCACAGACGTTGCACAAGAAATCGACGGTCGCCTCGGGTTCCCCGGCGGCCGGTGCCGCCATGCGCGCGCGCACGGCGGAGCGCAGCCGGCGCCAAGCCAGCCAGCGCATGCCCTTCAAGGGATGCCCGCCTGCCTCGGGAGGCCGATCATTGCCGCGTCCTCTGATAGGGGGCCAACCAGCCGTGCGCCATCTTGTCGAGCACTTCTCCGGGCGGCACGCGCGTTTGCCCGCGCACCTGGGCGCGCTTGAGCGTCATCCGCCGCAGCCCCGCCAGCGCCGCCCATTTCGCCTTCAGGGCAACCCATCCCTGGCCGCGCAAGGCATGCACGGCCAGCGAGGCCAGATTGAACATCAGATGCTGGATCAAGTAACGCCACAGATGAATGCCCGGCATGTTCTTGACGAACGCCCAGACCAGGTTGCGTTGTCCGTGATAAACCGCGAAATCGCTGCGTCCGCCCCCGGTGGTGCCGCCGCCCAGATGATGAACCACCGCGCCGGGCACGTGCATGGCCCGATAGCCACGCAAACGAAGACGGAAACCGAGATCGACGTCCTCGAAGTAGCAGAAGAAATCCTCGTCGAAGCCGCCCACGTCCAGATAGGCATCGCGCCGATACAAGGCCGCTGCCGCGCAAGGGGCGAAGATCTCGCGGCAGGTGGTCGGCAATCGCTCGTTGCGCTTGCCGTGACCGTCGCGCCAGGCCGCGCCGCAGACATGATAGACATCCCCCAGCCCGTCGATCACGGCTCCACCTTGCCCGGTCAGCTGTGTCGAACCGAAGAACTGGCATTCGGGATGCCCGGCCGCCGCCGCCATCAGCGCGGCCAGCCAGCCGGGCTCCGGCAGCGCATCCGGATTGAGCAACGCCAGCCATTCGGCATCCGTCTCCTCGCGCGCCGCAACATTGTTGGCCGCGGCGAAACCGATATTCCGCGACATGGTCAGCACGCGCGCCGGACCGCGCGTGAATCGCGCCAAGGGCAGCGGCTTGCCGCTGCCGTTGTCCACCACGACGACGCGATCCGGCGCCCGGGTCTGGCGATCCAGCGCCGCCAATGTCTCGCCGATCATGTCCTCAGCATGCCAATTGACGATGATGACCGACACGCGGGCAGCCATGGCCACAACGCTCAGAGTCTGCCCGCGAACAGCAGGTAGAGTCCCAGGCACACCAGCGCCAGCCCAAGCCA
Source organism: Rhodocyclaceae bacterium (assembly GCA_016704145.1). GTDB lineage: Bacteria > Pseudomonadota > Gammaproteobacteria > Burkholderiales > Rhodocyclaceae > Fen-999. The sequence continues at coordinate 711,468 of JADJAS010000007.1, forward strand.
GTTGACGGCGCCCATCGATTCCCGCAACAGCCAGACCGAGACCACCGCCGTCACCACCGACGCCCCCCCCGTGATGACCGGTTGCGCCAGCGACAGCGGCACTTTCTGCAACGCCACCGCGTAGAGGGCGAAGGTCGCGGCATAGCAGAATCCGCCGAGCATCGTATGGTGATGAAAGGCCAGCGCGACGAACCCGCCGCCTTCGACTTGCGCCGTCGCGCCGAGCTTCAGGAAAAAGGATGCCGCCGCGCTCAGCGCGACGCACGACAATAGTAGTAGCGGGCCGCTCATGTTTCACCGCGCCGGGTCGGCAAGGACAGGAAGCCAAACAGCAACGACGTCATCAGAACAACGCCGCCGAGCACAAACAGCAAGGTGGAGATACTCACCTCCCGAATCACGCCACCCGGAATGAGTTGACCGAAACCCGTGGTCGCCCATTGCGAAAATGCCATGACGCCGGTACCAAGGCCGACCAACACCATCGCCAGGCCGGCCAGGCTACCGAGCTCCAACACAGGCGAACGGCGCGCACGCTCCAGCAGCGCATGGGTTTGAAGCAGCCCTTCGCGCATGCCGAACAGACGTACGGCGACACCCGCCGAAAGTCCCAGGGCACCAAGCACAACGCCGCCTTGGGCAAACAACAGCGTATGGATATCGAACACCGTGCCGCCGACCGTGCGCGGGCCGGGCAGCAATGCCACATAGACAGCCAGGCTCGACAGCAGCACCAGCATGCTGGGAATGATGAACAACCAGCGCGGGCTGAACAGCAGCATGAAACGCAAATGCCGCCAACCGTCGCGCCAGGGACGCAGATGCGGAGGCCGCGAGCGTCCATCCTTCGACAGCATCGTCGGCACCTCGCAGATGCGCATGCCAAACAGCGTCGCCTTGATCACCATCTCGGATGCATACTCCATGCCCGTGGTTCGCAGATCCATGCGTAGGAACGCATCCTTGCGGAAACCACGCAAGCCGCAGTGAAAATCCCGCGCCGGGCAACCGAACAGGACCCGGCCGATCCAGCTGAGCACCGGATTGCCGACATAGCGATTTTTCCATGGCATGGCGCCGGGCGCGATGCCGCCCAGAAAGCGGTTTCCCATGACCAGATCATAACCTTCGCCAAGCCTGGCGACGAAAGGGTCCAGCGCGCTAAAGTCGTAGGAGTCGTCGGAATCACCCATGATGATCCACTCCCCCTTCGCGGCCAGGCTGCCATGGAAAAGCGCGGCCCCGTAGCCACGCTGCGCCACCTGCACCACCCGTGCCCCGAGCGATTGCGCCAGCGCCTGCGAGCCGTCGGTGCTGCCATTGTCGGCGATGACGACTTCCGCCTCGATGCCCGAGCGCGCAATCCAGGCGTTCGCTTTGCGTATGCAGGCGCCCAGGGTCTCGGCCTCGTTCAGGCATGGCATGAGAATGGTCAACTGCATGGCAGCCCGTTCCTTTCGAAAACGAAAACGTTGTTGAGCCCGAGTTGGAACGAGGATCGGGAAACCAGCCGGACCTGTCCGGAAGCCAACTCGGTCAGGCGCCCGGGATCGAAACCATGATGCTCCTCCACGGCCTGGCCATCGATCAAGCGCAGCAACATCAAGACGTCGAGAATACGGTCGACCAACGGATGCGGCACCGTCACGATCAACCTGCCACCCGGCTTGAGCAGTTCCGGCAAGACGGCACGCGCCGCGCGTAATTCCTGGTCGTCCAAGTGCTCGAACACGGCCAGGGCAAACACCGCGTCATAAGGCCCCCGCAGTCCCAGCCTGGCCAGGTCGCCGGGAAAACATCCGGAACACAGCCTCAACCCATCCACCTCGAAATCCCGGGGCAGCGTCGGATCAATGCCCTCGCGGCAACGCGCCCGCAACGATCCGAGCAGATGGCCATCGCCGCAACCGATGTCGAGCACGGCGTCGGCCCCAGTCGGCATTTTCCGCAGCGCCACGCGCGTGCGCCATGTCCTGAGCAGGCGATCCAGGGATTTCACGGTGAGCCGGACCTCCATCGGCGAACGAATCCGGCCAGCGCGCAAAAGGCCGCGCCGCAGCCCAATACGACAAACAACAGGTATATGGGCGCCACCGGAAGCAGGTATAGAAAATTGTTGCTCGGTATCGCCATCGCTTCCAGAAATCCCAGCAGCACCACTCTTGCCACGATGGCCACCAGGAGTGCCGACAGCACCATCGCCAGTCTGGACATCCCGGGAGGCAGCGACCTTCGCTTGCCGACGATACACAGCAGGAGAGCCGCGTGACCGGCCAACGCCAGCGCAAGCAAAGGCTGCGAGGCCAAGGAGTAGAACCGGCCTATCGCCCGGGTCACGGCAATCCTGGCGTCGTGCAGCGGGCCGGTACCAAAGGCTCCGCTTCCCACATCGCCACTAATGGGGCTGTTGATCGCATAACGGAAGATGCTCGCCTGTTCTGCGGAAAGTCCGCTCGGCGGAACTCCGACATTCCCTCCGTTCAAGCGCATTAAGGTTCCAAGGACAGTCATGCTGGCGGCCAAGCCATCGCTCAAGTAGTGATTGCGCCATTTTGGCATGAGTCCGAGCGGCTTCCTGTCGCACGGAATGGCGCCGCTGTCGCAAGCCGCATCGATTTCCGTCGCCAATCGTCGATAGTAGGCGTCGGCCTCGTTCGCGGACCGATAATGCCCGGCCGCGGCAACGGCGTCACGCAAGGCCCAGACAAACCAGGCCGACAATATCTCATCGTTGCAGGACCCAGGGCTTTCGTTGCAGCCCCAGGGCGCCGGGTATTGCTGGCTTGCCTTCGTCCATTCGATTCCTTGGCTTCCATCGAGATAGGTCGCCAGTTCCCGCGCCGCGGGACTCACGGCGTACGCGCGCGCGCGCGCCTCCCGGGGAAAAGTCACGAATCGCTTGAATCCGTCATGCCCGATGCGCGCCAGCGAAGCGTAGGCATCGGCGAACGGGCCAGAGCGAAAATCGTTGTTTCGAAAAATACCGTAGCGGAACTGGTTGACCGCATTGACACTCATCACCAGCGCGAGGAATCCGGCGAGCGGGAATGCCATCCGCCGCAGGTCGCCCGCCAACGCCGGCCATGACTTGCAAAATACATTCCGCCCTAGCCGCAAAACGCAAGGCAGGAGGAGTATCGCCAGCGAGGGCAGCAGCCAGACACCCTCTTCGCGGGTCAGCCAATAGCACCCCCCCAGCACACCAAGCACCAGGCCGACCGCCGGCCTGGTATTGTCGAGCAGAAAATATCGTACCGAAATCAGCAGGATTGCCAGCGTCATCACCTGGTAGATCGGCTCGCGCGTCACCCGGGAGCCGCCCTCGAACATCCACGGCACCGGACTGAAAACCAGCACCAGCGCGACCATCGCCGCAAGCCACCTCATGCCCGTGAGACGAAGGACCGTAGTTGCGGCCAGCATGGCGGTCAAGACGTACAGAAGGTGCTCGACCAATTTCAGCGGCAGGCCGCTGGCCTTGCCGAGCAGTAGGAAGACCGGAAAGAATGCGCCCTTGGCCAAGGTCAACTGGTCATAGGGACCGAGCCATTGGCCTTGACCAAGGTTGCGGGCCAGGCGGAGAAACAAGGCGTCGTCATGGCCGCCCCAGACCCCCATGGGTAGATAGCCGGCCCTCAGCCAGAGGGAAAACAATATGAGAAGGCTTCCCAAGCCGATCCGGGTGCAAGTCGAAGCGGAAGTCACACAGCGGATACCTAAAGGAAACACGGCCCAACTTCTTGTTACGGCGACGACATGGAGCAGTAGGCAACTCCGGTGGGGTTAAGCAACAACACTCGCCTCCCGGTACGCGTGTCATACGCAACAACGCAGACACTTGGAAGATCGCTCCCACTAGGTAAGGGCACGAGCAAAGTAAATCCGTTGAGTGCAGACACTCCTTGATCCGTAGCTCGTGGTAGATCTGATCGAACCAGTACTGAACTCAATGCCTCACCCGCCGGTTCGGGAATCACCTTTACTTCAAGGACACGATCTTTGACGGGGCCTGTCCAAGCGGCCCAACCCATTATGGCGACACCGTTTGACCTCAATTCAACACGATCAATATGCCCATCTGACTGAAGTCCATGCGGAATCTTCGAAACATAGCGAACAGGAATGGGATTGGTGGTTAGGAAAGGTTGTACCGGAACACCCACAGCGTGTTCAGCGAGTAGGCGCGGATGCCCCTCTTGGACGGGAACGATATGCGAAAAACGATTGAATACAGTATCGAACTCGTAAGGTGGCACATCGGGAAACTGTTGACGCCAAAACCCCAAATGTGGAGTCGTCGTTACGTGGCTGAGTGATTTATAGCCGAGCCCATTACCAATCGCACCAAGAAGTTCCCCTTCAACCACGAGGACACCGCTATTACTTGCCGCCAGCCAATCAAGATCTTGAGTAACCTTGTTCGGAGCTAGATTAAAGATCGGCCATGCTGACTGGAGAGGATTAAAAGTGGCAAATGTAACAAACCCCATCAACAAGGAAATACCGGCCAATGCAGCATGAGCAACCGCTGGAGCAAAGCGGACCACTAGCAACGTGCAAGGAATCAGTGTAATCACGGCGACGAAATTACTGCCCCACATTGGCGTTCCCCGATACCATACTGCCCAAGCGATCGCCACTGTAATTAAGGATATGGATAATCGCAAAAGGGAAGTACGAATGCCCATGCATCCTATTAACATCGAGAGAAAACACGTGGCCAGCAACCCCAAGGCGAACTGCATTCGCTCAGGCCGAACGAAATTCCAGAGGAGCGGCCAACCAACCCACGTCGGGAGCGGCACGAACATCCATGCCAAAATCATACACGAGGCAACTCCGAGGAAGAGCATTGCTCGCCTGTATCGTTCCTCGAACAAGACCATGCGCCAGCGCGAGTAGTCTAAAAAGCAGCTTCCCAGGAAAAAGTAGCTCATGCCGAACATACCAAACTCGCAAACGACGTCTGGTTCATTCGGAATAATGCAGCCACTCCCGAAATTAATATTCGGAAACAACCATCCCGGCCAATACGACATCAAGAAATCGCTTCCACCAGCACTTTGCCGACCACCTGGATAAACGGTGTTCGACGTAGCCACAAGATAATCGAATAAGTAAATAATTACGGTACCAACAGACAAAACGCTGGTCAGCACCAACGGGATAGAAGTCTTGGGTTTAATTAAATGTGGCTGAAGAATCAACAACAAGACCGCCCCCACAAAAGTGAGTGGAATCTGCACTGGCGGGTAAAAATTTGTCAGTAGCCAACTAGCAGACACCCAATAGTAGATCGCAAGTTTCCACGTAATTGGCAATCGCGTGGCGAATGGCAACAGTATCCAGGGAAACAAGGCGAACTCCGAGCCTTTTTCATTCCACCAAAATTGAACGAATCCCGTGAAATACATACTGGCAGCCAGCATGTATCCAACGGTAGGCGGGGCTCCCATCCATCGAAATAACAATGCGTAACCAGCAATAAACAAAACCGTCAATGCATACCAGTGAAAAGAGTAGGCGTACGCCGGATTGACCCATCCGAAAAGCCACATGGTCGGCTTGAAGAAGAAGCCCCAATCATGAATCGGTAATCCGTAATTGATCCTAAGATCTTCTCGATAAAGCGAGGTAAGATTGTAGCGGCCGTAGTCATTTTTTATTGTCGCCTGAATCAGTGGCGTTACATCAGCCCATTCATCGCTCCGAACCGCTTGATACTCACCCCAGGCAGGTCCGCTTTGAGGCTCTCCGAGAATGTTCGCAAGGACATAGCCATAGGAAGACGGCGACCACGAATTTCCGATGTAAATGGAGCCCCAAACCAAGATAACGATGGCAACGATAAAATCGACCGACCAAATTAGTCGGAACAACTTTGGGAATTGCATACCAATCCAGCGGAAAATCAGGAATGGAAACTGAAGATGGGCCGTCTAGCTGTGATAGTCTGCTTATCGAATATGCGGCGCTTAACCTCGAGGTTGCAACGCATCGGAATCTGTATCTGCCAGACGGTACTGTTTCGATCCAGCCCGGGATTAAAATAGGGGTCACCGTTTTCCAAAAAGTCATGCCAACGATGCTGAAATAGGGCCGAATCGGCTGGATGAGGATCGACGCCGGATGATTTTCCGCGGGAAAGCGACTCGTGGTGAATCAAACTAGCATGCGGACAGTATAGGATCCGATAGCCTAGCTTTCCTACGCGCAGGCAGAGATCCACATCTCCAAAACCCACCGCAAGCGCCTCGTCAAAGCCCGAAACAGCCTCATAAGCTTCTCGTTTAATCAAAAGGCATGCCGCGGTCACCGCCGAGACTTCATGATTGCTGGCCAGAATTTCAGAGAATCCGAGGCGCGACTGGATATCAGCGACTCTAAGAAATTTCCCAAAATGTTCGGCCGCACCGTAAGCTCCCACACACACTCCGGCATGCTGAATCGTCGTACCATCGGCATAAAGTAGTTGAGCCCCTACAATTCCAACATCCGGTAATTGTCCGAGTTCGAGCATTCTGTCTAGCCAGCCAGCGTTGCGGGCTTCGATATCGTTGTTACAAAGTAGGTAATGAGAATAGTCTTCTGAGATTTGTGATATCGCCCAGTTGTTGATGGCAGAGAAGTTGAAAGGCCCTGAGTAGGGCAAAACCTTGGCCTCCGATTCAATGGACGCAAGATATTCAATCGTGTCGGGCTCATCCGAATCGTGATTCACAACATATATGTCATAATTTATTCCCTTAATAGTCGCCTTTAGGCTATCAATACATTGGCGCACCAATTCCCCGTGATTCTTGGTTGGAATAACTATGGCAACCTTCACGTTTTCGGCAAGAGGATAGCGCGCCTCAAATAGATTGAACCTACCACCTTCTTGGCTAAGGGCAGCGGATTCACTGCGCCTGAGATGGTCTTGTAATACGGTCGCCGATGTACGCATGACCGCGTCCATCTTAACCTTTCCGGACGAATGCCCATGTATACGCCACTGATAAAGTATTTCCGGGATATGGACTATGCGGTGCGCCACCTCTGCCACCCTAAGAACCATGTCATAGTCCTGGGAAATGGTAAGGCTCTCGTTAAAGCCCCCTAGCTCGCGAATTAGGCGAGTTCTGAAGCCAACAAGGTGAACGATGAAAGGATGGCTCCGTAGGTACTCCAGTGAGAAGGCTGGTCGCAAGGCGTACTGCAGAACAGTGTCAAGTTTTTCGGAAAGAAGTATTTCATCGGAATAAATCATGTCGGGATCATCACTGGCGATGGATTGTGCTACTCTAAACAGAGCTTGCTCCTCCAAGACATCGTCATGATCCAATAAGACGACAAAATCTCCACTTGCTAGCTCCAAGGCCCGGTTCGATGCGTACGAAACACCCCGGTTCTCTGTTCCGAAGTAGGTCTTGATACGACTATCACCCTTTGCGTAACGCTGGATGACGCTCAGGGTATGCTTATCGGTAGAACCGTCATCGGCAAGGCACAGCTCCCAGTCAATATACAACTGCCCCAAAACAGACTCGATCATCTCCTTTAGCATCCGCTTCGGCGTATTGAAGACAGGAACAATTATCGAAATCACCGGCCGTCGAGACATACTTTGAATAGCAGCAATTATTTGCGGATGCACCTCGTTGGCGAATGTTCTCTTGTAGACTTTCCATGCATTTTGTTGGCTTAGCTCAGCCTGCAGGTCCAATAGTACCAATCTTAGTTGCGGCAAGCCGCCTCGCAAAGCCGAATTGAATATCCGCCTAGCCACTTCAGGCGCCTCACCCGGCTTACTAATTAGCGGAGCCAGGCAGCGAAACGCGAACCGTGCTCTCCGGAGGTTTATTCCGAGCCAGCGCACCGGCTTGGTAATCCGCCAACTGGTTGACGCCAATACATCTTCCAAATGTTTTTCCCTACTCTTCACCTGAACTTGAAAGCCCTGAATCTGGTCATTCTTTAAGCCCATGTCTTTTTGATATTGGGCTCTCTGCTCGCTCCAGTACAAACGTTCTTGCTGAAACTGAATTTCGGCAAGAGCTCGCTGTTGCTCGGCCACCGCACGCTGGTGCTCAGCTACGGCTCGCTGGTGTTCGGCTATATCTCGCTGGCGCTCCGATGCTTGCCGCTGTCGTTCCGCAACTCGACTTGAATCCATTGGATGCGCGCCGGCATCGCGCACAATTTCCAATTGAAGCGCGAGGCTCTTGATTTCCTTCCACATGGCGGTGAGCGATGTGGCCTGCCGAATTATCAAAGGATCATTAATCCGCGATGCCCCGTCAATATTTGGCTCGCCATGTTCCTTAGGGAACTGCCTCACCGGCAACAGCGCATGATAGTCATTGACCATATCAGCCGCCGACCGTTGAGGCAGCTGCAATAAGTTGTTGCGAATCAAACCCAACTGCCTCGTGTCTAGGTGAATATCCCTCAGTCTGCGCACCATGGCGTCAGCATTCGGCTCGACAAGGAACCCGGTATCCCCATCAGATATTCTTTCGGCGAAACTACCTAGGCGAGTTGCAATTGCAGGTATGCCCAACCGCTGCAACTCCGTGAGTGTGTAGCTATATGTTTCTGGCAAGATACTCATCAACAGTCCTACGTGCGGCTTAATCTGCTGAACGAGAGACTGCAGCTCGGAAAGTTGATAGTGCCGGACGACGTGCACACCTCGACGACCCACGAAAAGTTCGCCTGCCTCCTTGGCTCCAACCAAGTAGATATCCGAAAAGTCCGTCAGGCGCTCAAGTGCTTCTTCCAATAGGCGAATTCCCTTGCTTACTGAAAGCATCCCCAGGACAACTACCCGAAGCCTCTCTCCAGTTTCCGAGATAACTGCGTCGATACGCTTGAGTTGCGAATCCATCCCATGCGGAATGAGCGCCCAGGAGGCGCCCACCAAGACGGGGAAGAGGGAGACTAGATGCGTCCACACGCTTCTACTTGCAACCACAACCGTTACGGCACGATTCTCGATTAGCGCTAGGAATCGCTTTCGAACAGCAATCCGATCTTCTATCTGGTACTGAACGAATGGATTGTGATCTGGATTCTCGCGAGCGCATCGAGCCATTCGCTCATCATCGCAGTGGATACAAACCCTATCAAAGTACAAGTTGATTGCCGGGCAAGCGGGGAAAAAGTCATGTGCCACCAAGACTGTCGGCAAACCCGTAGCAAGTGCATCCAGCGCATGTCCAATCAGTGACGAAACAAGAACCGCCCCGACGTTGTAATCAGCAATGATCGAGCCTATAGCCTGGCGATACTCCGGGTGCGAAATTGCTGTCACCTCGAACGGGGTGGAAAACATCCAAAGGCCAATCGGCTCCAAATCATCAACATCGGCAAAGAGCATCAGCCCTTCGCCGAAGGCATGCCCCCGACAGAAAGGCCGGAGAATCAAATTCAGGCGGGTTGTATCGGTCCGGCAATAATCGCGACACCAACGATCAACACCACCGCCGAGATCATGTAACACATGAAGCTGAACGGGTCTGCCATCTGCGATTCGATGCGGCGAAAGCTGGAAATAGGCCAACGATGCCGACACTTGAACCTCTTGTCGGATGCTGTAACTTGGAATAGCCGCCCGGCGTCTAGCCAATTCGATTTCAACAGCGCGCCGAAATGGAGCCGCAGGATCCCGCCGGATGAATGATCTGACATTAATAAGATAGTCCGGATGCATCTGGAGCAAGATTGCCTCAGCACTTTTGGAGAGCGGCTCCCGCTCACCCTTAAAGCTTCCACTTCCCACATGGAACACGAAGGTATCGGTGCAAAGAATGTTCTTCCACCCCAGCTTCATTGCTCGCTGACAAAAATCGTTCTCTTCACCATACCCGCGACCAAAACGCTGTTCATCGAATAAGCCCACCTCGCGGATGCATGCCCGGTTTATGTACATACAGAATCCGACAGCTGTGGGGATGGAAATCCACTGACCATCATTAACTTCTGAAAAAACTCTGTCCAACTCCGTCAAGGTAGTGCCCTCTGGCAACGGATTGTCGGAGCAGAGTTGGGGAAAACTGCAAATAGTCGCGTTATTTGAGAAAGGAGTCACCGTACCGATCTTCGCATCGGCACGGGCACAGCGCTGAATGCGATCCAGCCAGTTATTGGCAACTTCCGCATCGCTATTTAATAGGACCACGTTTCGATCAGGATGACATGCCATTCCCCGATTAACCGCGGAAACAAAACCCAGGCTTCGTTCATTTCTGAGAAGGGTAATTTCGCCGCGCGCCTGGCAGGCCTTGAGAAATTGAACGGCTTCCCGCTCAGTGCTGCCATCGTCTATCACCAATACCTCGAAGCGGGATTGCTGCCTACATGAGATGACGCTCTGAATACAACGTGAGACCAATTCCGAAGCGTTGTGCACCGGAACAATCACATCAACTGTTTCCTCTGTCATCTCTGACGTGATGTCCGGAGAGTTCTTATGGCTTGTAATTGACATATGCGTATATCTAAAATGAATAGACTATCGAAATAACGGGCAGCGGCCATGAAGCTCGACCCATCGCTGCCACGAGTTCAATCTCTCAACAACGCGCGAACTGGAGAGCCAACATCAAGTCCCAATCTTCCTAGGCACGATCCCGAACAGGGTCGTCCAACGTCTGATCGAGGACACACAGCGAATCCGGCGGGGGGGGTATGGAGATACGTAAGGCGTGAAATGCTAACATTCCGAGGCAGCGAGTACCATGGGGGCAACCACGGCGTAGGCGGGCGATCCGCGATCTCTTAATAAATGGATAAAGGCACACTCCAATAATGCTGAAAATCAATTTTGGCAGTGGTCCGGGCAAACTCCCTGGATGGCTTAATGTCGATGTGGCATTGAAGTATCAACCCGACCTAGTTGCCGACTTGAGAAAACGGCTGCCTTTCGACGATCATAGTGTCGATTTTGTGCATAGCGAGGATTTTCTTGTCCAACTGAGCATTGAGGAAGCACTTGATTTTCTCCGTGAATGCCGAAGAATTCTCAAGCCAAGCGGCGTAATGCGCCTCCTAACCCCCGACCTCGAAAAGTTCGCACGAACATATCTTGAACAACCCACGTGGCTTGTCGATACGTGGGAAAAGTTCGTCGGTGTCCCATTGAAAACTCGCACGGCATGCGAGGTTTTCAACGTCGGCATTAGAATGGCCGGGCAGTTCCACTTTGATCGATCCACGTTCAGGAAGGCTGCCGCTTTAAGTGGTTTTCATGCATATGAAGTCACGGCCAATACAAGCGATTATCCCGAGTTGCGCGGTATTGACTTACGCCGTCCCAACGAAAGCATCAGCATGTATTTCGAGTGCGTCCCTGTAAACTAGCCGGCAGGAAAATTGCCTGATTATCAACAAAGCTCCGCTGACTCACATGTTGAGCCAGTAAGGTCTTGAAAATAGGTGTATCTTCGTAGGAGGGTACGCCATGGGAATGAATCGAGTCCAAATGCAAGCTGGGTTGTCGATGCCTGAGTTTCTGAAGCGGTACGGGACGGAGGCCCAATGCGAGGCGGCCGTGATGGCGATGCGCTGGCCGGCGCGGCGTTTCCGGGCCGAACAAGGTGTCCTTTGTCGCGGCGGTATCAGACTACCGACGACGGACGGCCACGCTACGCCAAGCTCACGCCGTTGGCGAACGTTGCCGCCGAGCGGCGCGCGTCAAGGTAGTTGTCGCCTCGGTCATGCAGCCAACGGTTGAATATGGTTACCTGGCAAATGCGTCTTTATGACGGAGTCGCGTTCGGGGTTGAGCGTCACGGCGCCGATCGGTGCCCAGTTTCGAGTGTTGCCGGACCAACGTGCGGGATTGCGTTCGCGGGCCCGAAGGTACAAGTCATGTCGTGCAGCGAGAATGGCATGATCGGTCCCGGCATGGCGTTGAGCCGGGCTGACGTAGCGAATGCCGCTGTGACGGTGGTTGAAGTTGTACCAGTGCACGAAATCGGCGGCCCAGATACGCGCTTGGTCGAGGTCGGCAAAGCCCCTGGTGGGGAACTCGGGCCGATACTTGGCGGTACGAAACAGCGACTCGGCATAGGCGTTGTCATCACTGACGCGCGGCCGGGAGTACGATGGCTTGACACCCAGCCAGTTGAGCATCGCCAGCACCGTCGTCGCCTTCAGCGTCGAGCCATTGTCGCCGTGCAGCACGGGCTTGGTGCCAAGGGCGGCGATGCCCTCGGCCAGCGCGGTACGGCGCACCAGATATGCGGCATGGTCGGCGTGATCGGCGTCATGCACCTCCCAACCCACGATCTTGCGGCTGTACAGGTCAGGATCAGATACAGGTGGAACCATCGTCCCATCACCTGTGCGGGCAGATAGGTCATGTCCCAGCACCATACTTGGCGCGGTTCGGTGGCGATGTGCGTGGTGGGCGGCCGGACCACCTTGGGCACCTTGGCACGCCCGCGGTGAGCGGTTTGTCCGTGGGCCTTCAGCACGCGGCTGAAGGTGGATTCGCTGGCCAGATAGACACCTTCGTCGGCGAGCATGGGTACGATGCGCGCCGGTGGCACGGCGGCAAAGCGCGGCTCATTAGCCACGGCCAGCAGGTGCGCACGCTCCGCCTCGGAGAGGGCATGACTGGGCGTTGCTCGCACCGCCTGCGGCCGTCCATCACCGCTGACGAGGCCATCGGCGGCCTGCCAGCGCTGGAGGGTGCGCGGATCGATGCCGGCGATCGCGCAGGCAGGCCGCAGCCGTGCGCACGCGGCCTGCGCCGCATCGATGTCTCGGGCCAACGCCTGGCGATCTTCGAGGCCGATCATTCGGCCTCTCCCTTGTTGAAGATCGCCGCGACTTTTTTGACAGCACCAGCAGCGCGGCTGTCTCGGCCAGGGCCCGGTCCCGCGCAGCAGCTCTCGTTCCAGCTCCTTGATGCGCTTCTTGTCTTGTCGCGTGGCCTGCGGGCTGGCCCGGGCCTCTTCCGGTTCCGCCAGCGCCGTGGTGGCATTGAGGCGCCACTTGTCCAACTCGGCGGGGTATACGCCATGCTCACGGCACCACGCGTTCTTGCCCGCTTCGCTCATTGCCGCCGTGGTAATCACCGCCTCAAGCCGGGCGCCCGCAGTCCAGGCCCGCCCGAGGGCGGGCCTGGACTGCGCGTCCTCCCGCCAGCGTTCCAATGTCTGCACTGACACTCCAATCTCTTTCGCCAATGCACCTGCATCGGCGCTCTCCGGCGGCAGCAATCGCCCCACCGTCCTGTTCCTGAATGCTTCCCCGTACCGTGCCATCGTCCATCCTTATCGCCCCCAGGTTCAAGATCATATCGGGGCGACAACTATTCTGACGCGGGGGGCGAGTCGATCAGCGATTGGGGCGAATACTCCTTGGCCGATACAGCGCAGGTGCTCTCCGATGGCCTGCCCGCTATCCGTGCGGCGATGACGGATACCTGCGTCCGGCACACCGCTATTGTTACTGGTTCGGGACGAGCCGCAGCCCAGCACCCGGAATTCCGCAGGGGGAATACGATCATCAGCAACGCCAAGCGCGCGATCTCCGGTACCTATCATGCCTTCGGCTTCGTCAAATACGCCCGCGTGTATCTTGCCGAGTTTGCGTTTCGGTTCAACCATCGATCTCTACCGAATCTCCGTCGCCTCGATCCGCGCCTGCGCTACCGCGCGCCCTCGTAATGCCCAGCAGATCAAACTGGCGCAGGTTCATTGATAATCAGGCACTCTTGAGTGCATCACACGTTAAAGTATTCGGCTTGTAATGGTCGATTTTTTGTTTGGGTATGGTTGGATGCGGGTATGCTACGGGAAACCGCTAGGTTTTTATCACATTTCCGAGATTCGCTCGAGTGTCGAGTACTTCCTCGAGTTGCCGGCATATTGCCTTGGCGATACTTTTTCCCGCTAGCTCGTTTTCTATGTAGCTTTCCATATCTGTTTCAAGCGGAAGCGCGTGCCAGCCTAGCGGGCGCAAAAGCCTTCGGGTACGTCGATAGTGCCTTTGTCTGGCTGAGTAACCATAGATTCGTTCGCTTGGTCGACCAGGTTGACGCCAGCATCTCCGCTCATTGCGAAGACTCATGGCTAGACCAACATTTGGTAACCGATGGCGAATGGCCGACAGCCCCGTTTGTCGGCATCACGTTCCACTTTGGAGCCGGACTATGGGCGATTCGGCACCTGCGCCGAAAGGCCATCCGTTCTTCTTTTCTATCCGCACCGTTGCATCCGGAGATATTCCCGGAGCATCCCCTGCGCTATGCCTTTGAAGTTGGACGAATGGCGGAAACGGAGCGGATATCGGGAAAGCCGATCATCTACGTCGGTGGAAGCTTCAAGAAACTTCAGGCCGCATTAGCGGAGGGAACCTCCATCATCGGACTTATCGACGTCCTGGCTCAATTTGTCCCGAGCACTCAAAGTACCAAGTTTCTCGGCCATCAGTCACGATTTCCAAACGGGCTCATTGACCTTGCACGGCATTGCGAAGTTCCCCTGGCGGTATTCATTTGCTATCCAAACGTCGAAACTGGTCGCCGCCACTTGTTTATACGTCAGATCAATAGGAACGATCCTGACCCGCTCTCGACCATCATTGGCACCCTGGAGAACGCGATCTCGTCAGCACCATGGGCTTGGCATCTGTGGCCCATTGCGCCTGACTTTTTCTCTTCTGCCGATGACGAGAAGAGCCCGGTCGGCCAGATCGCCTAGCCTGGCCACCCGATCTCCCTCAAGCGAGCCGACCTTCCTTCCTCAGTCAGAACCACCATGCGAGTCGCCGTACTAACTTATCATTCACAAAACATCACAGGAAATGACTACATCAACAACGACCACGTTGCATTTCACCAGGATATCGAGCATGTACTCAAGGCAAAGATTGATGTCGTTTCCCTTCGGCAGATTGCCGACACCCTGCTAGGCAGGGCCACCCTACCGAGCCGCGCCGTAGCTTTTTCGTGCGACGACGGGACCGATCTTGATTTCCGCGATATTCACTGGCCCCATCATGGCCTGCAACAAAGTTTTGCTACGATAATTCGCGAGGTTGCGGCGAAGACCCCGAGGAGCCGATTGAACCCGATAACCTCTTTCGTCATTGCCGACCCTGCGGCCCGCCGGGAACTGGACAACCGGTGTCTAAGTGGGCTTGGCTGGATGAGCGAGGACTGGTGGCAACCAGCGGTGGACTCGGAGCTTTTCCACATTGGCATTCATGGATGGGATCATTGTCATCCGATGCTGGAGCGCTACTCCACCATGGGAAGCGCCTGTAGCACCGGGCCGGGCATATCAGATTATCAAAGTGCGAAAAAACAGGTACTACAGGCAGTGTCGTATATCAGCACACGCGTGCCCAATCCGGGTACTGCTCTCTTCGCATTCCCTTTTGGCGTCCTTTCAGAATACCTTGTCCGGGAATATCTACCCAACTTTCAAGCCGAACATAAGCTTACCGCTGCTTTTTCCACTGAACCAGCGATCATCCATCGGGAATCGAACAGATGGTCGCTGCCCCGCTATGTTTTTGGTTATCACTGGAAAAGTCCGGAGGACCTCGCGGCTTTGCTTAGAAGTCTGAAGTGAATGCCTCCGTGATCAATGACAAGAAGAACAAACCCCACAGAATCAACGCCAGTTGGTATTGAGGAGATATCCGGAACTCAAGTAAGCACCCTGGCTGGAGCTATAGACGGTGCGCATGTTCAGGTAGTAGGTCTGGCCGGGCACCAGATTACAGGTCAGGCTGTTCTGGGTCGCCGGGTCATCGGTATAGCCCAGATACATGGTGCCGGTCTTCGCGTTGAGACGGCGGCAGTTGGCCAAGGTAGCGCCGGCGGGCGGATTGGTGAAGTCACCCGGGCAACTGGAGATGAAGTGGTCGCGCACGTTGCTGTAGGAGCCCGAGACATTGAGGAGGATCTGGGCGCCGCCCGGGAAGTCGGTCTTGCCCATCACGAAGGAATAGGAGACCGTTGTCTGGTTGGCGCCGCCCAGCAATGTACCCGAGGTGGTCAGCCCTGGTCGGTTGAAATTGGCCCATTCGATCCCGCCGCTGCCCCCACAAGTCGAACTTCCTGCCTCCTGAACCGTAAAGGCGATTGAGTCGGCAGGACTGCCCGGGCCATTCGCATCCGAAGCAGTCCAGCTGACTGTCGAGCCGACGGCATTTGCCGCTGGCGTGCCTGAAATCAAGCCAGTCCCCGAATTCAACGACAAACCCAAGGGAAGGGTACCGGTCATCTGGTAAGTCAGCGTGCCACTGCTGTTGGTCACGTAGGACGACAAACCCAAGGAATAGGCGGCCCCCTTCACGACCGTCTGGCTTGGGACGTTCCCAATTGTCGGCCCGCCATTCGAAGCCGGGGGCGATGAATCTGCCGCCCCGGTGCAGGCGACGATGACATTACCGCTGGCATCGACGCTGCTGGATACCGACGTGCATGTAACGCCGGTAATCGTAATGGTAGCCGCCACGGGAAAGGCCGCGACAGCACCGAGGCAAAGGGCCATCCGGTTGGCCAACCGCGCAAATGTGCGCCCGCTTAAGGTCAGTTCTGGTCTTGGCTGCATAATGAGTTCTCCATAAGCTCGTTCCTGATTAGCCACAATATTCAGAAGGCTCATTTGGCGAGCCTGCCGGGGTGAAAAATGGGCGCGTCTTGTCCGAAGGGGATGCGCGATGGGGATCAACCGGGTGCAGTTTCAGAAGGGATTGTCGATGGCGCAATTCATGGAGCGCTACGGGACGGAGGAGAAATGCCACGCTGCGGTTGTTGCGCTGCGCTGGCCGAATGGGTTCGTTTGCCCCGAATGCAAAGACAGGCGCCATTACACGTTCGAGCGCAAGGGACTGCGGTACTGGCAATGTGCGTCGTGCCGGGAGCAGACGACGGTAATGTGCGGGACGGTGTTCGAGTCCACGAAGTTGCCGCTGACGACCTGGTTCCTGGCGATGCATCTGCTGACCCAGGCCAAGAACAATGTCTCGGCGCTGGAACTCAAGCGCCACCTCGGTGTGCGGTACAAGACCGCCTGGCTGCTCAAGCACAAGTTGATGCAGGTGATGAGCGAGCGGGAGGCGGATCGCCAACTGGATGGCCGGGTCGAGATCGACGATGCCTACCTGGGCGGCGAACTGCCTGGCGGAAAGAGCGGGCGCGGTTCGGAGAACAAGGTATCGTTCATTACCGCCGTGCAGACCACCGAGACCGGCAACCCACTGAAGGTCTGCCTGAAGAAGCTGGAATTCACCAAGGAGGCGATCACCGACTGGGCGAAGACGGCACTGTCCGCATCGGTCCACGTGGTGTCGGATGGTCTGTGGTGCTTCCGCGCCGTCACCGCGGCCGGCGCCACCCAGGAGCGCATTGTTACTGGTGGCGGCCCCGCCTGCGTCAAGCTGGAGCAATTCCGCGCAGTGAATACCTTCCTCGGCAATCTCAAGACCGCCTACTCGGGTACCTACCATGCCTTCGATTTCGCTAAGTATGCGCATCGGTATCTTGCTGAAGTCCAGTATCGGTTCAATCGCCGGTTCGATCTGTCGTCTATCCTGAAGCACCTCTTGGTTGCTGCCGTGGCTACCACGGCTCGTCCCGAGCGATTCTTGCGCGCGGCTGAACATTGTGGCTAATCAGGAGCTCGTTTAAGCTAGAGCGATCGATCATAGTAATAAACGATAATCCAGCCATCTATACGTCGCAAAATGGAGACAAACATCCGTCAATTCGCTAGGGTGTGTTCACAATCAAGCCAACCAAACGAAAGCACACGCGAGATGAATAAACGACAGGAACGACTTGGCGAGTTTGTCGTAGCGCGTGGCGATGCGTCTGAAATGCTTGAGCCGTGCAAAGAAGCGCTCGATCAAATTGCGAGCGCGGTAGAGATGCCGATCGAACTCGCGCGGTGTCAGGCGATTGGATCGGGGTGGAATCACCGCTTCTGCGCCCGCCGCTTCGATGGTGGCCACGAAATGGTCGGCATCGTAGCCCTTGTCGGCCACCACGGCCTGACTGGGCAGATTTTTGATCAGTGCTGGGGCAAAGTCGATATCGGCAATCTGCCCGGCCGAGAGGATGACGCGCAGGGGCTTGCCCAATGCGTCGACGGCAACGTGCAGTTTGGTCGTCAGTCCGCCGCGCGAGCGGCCGATTTCCTGACTACCCGCTTTTTTTGGGCGCCAGCGGAATGCTGGTGGGCACGAACGATGGTGGAATCGATGAACAGCTGTTCCATATCGGCATCGCCACCCAGCACGTCAGCCACGCGCTCCCAGACGCCGCTGTCGCGCCAGCGGGCAAAGCGAACGTACGTGCTGTGCCAGTTGCCGCAATTCGTGCGGCAGGTCTTGCCATGGGCTGCCGGTGCGCAGAATCCAGAGAACCGCTTCGACAAAGACACGGTTGTCCCTTGCCGTGCAGCCGGGATCGCCGGCCTTGCCTGGCAGGATGTGTTCAATACGCGCCCACTGGTCATCTCGAAGCATCTTCCGGTTCATCCTGACTCCACCCAAAAGTCAGGATATGACCATAATTCACCCGCTGTGAACAGCCCCTTGCTATGTCATTGACCGTCAACGAATTATTCTGGCCGACTTGCATATGGCATTTCAATCATTGATTGTGAACAGACCCTAGAAAAATCTCCTGAACCAACGCCATATCAAGCCACAAGCACCTTGAAGGGGGCTCCAAATAGCGTCAAAGCCGGGGCGTTCGGTACCGTCCGCCAAGTCTCGTTGTGCCCGATTGGGATTTGCCGCTAACTCGGTCGCTGCTCGGCTCCAGCCTTGAGCCGCGACCAGGAAATCGGCCGACATCGGCCACCCGATATCAAGCGACAAGACAACCCCTGGCGCAAGGTCCACCGAACCGAGGTCGAGCGTTATCCACGCGTGAGGCAAATGCAGGGTTGCCAGCAAGAAGTCATTAGTCAGCGAAAAACTGCATCCGTCATGCGACGATACCAATGAACCTAGCCCATCCGCAGGCCGCCATGACCAAGTCGGCTTGCCTTTCGACAAGATCGATACCCCGAAAACCCTCATGAAGCCTGGGCGATCCGCCAGATAAAGTCGAAACGGACCAGCGGCGCCGCGCGGAAGAGCTATGCTCAGCGTTTGTCTCTCGTGGCCAACAAAGGCCCATGCCACCACCTCTTCGACCCGCGATGAATCGCGCTCCTCTGGCACCCGAATCCTGATTCGAACTGGAAACTGGTCGACTCGCAAGGAATCGGGTTCTTCGCCAACCGTTCCGGCAGGTTTCAGCGCAGCCTTGACGATCCACTGGTAACACAGCGCATGCGGCGAATCAAGCAAGGCAGATCTTAGGTCGGCCGGCAAGGTTTCGATGCGAATCTTGAATTCGCTTTCATTCAGAGGACGAAATACCGCAGCCCATTCTTGGACATGAAAGCCACTTCCCGCGAGCAACCGCGTCAGCGAATCGCGTGTGTAGAAACGAAGATGCGTTCGGTCGAGCAGACCCTCATCCCGGTACTCAAAGCGTCCTCGCAACAAGTCGGCTATGACACCAGCATAAGCCACGTTTGGTACCGACAACAAGAGAATGCCGTCCGTGTCGAGAAATTTCCCCAAGCGCTTGATCAATGAATCCGGATTCACGAGGTGCTCGATAACATCGGCCGCGACGATTATCCGATAACGATTCGGTTCGAGCGCCGCCAGGATATCCGGATCGACCAGGTCGCCAACGATCAGCTTGCGACAGAACGGTCGAACCTGTTCGGCCATCCCAGTATCCAATTCGATTGCATCGACCGTACAGCCCAGTGACTCGGAGAGATAACGCGTGAAATAACCCGTTGCCGGGCCGAGTTCTAGTACCGTTGTGTCGGCAGGTATCCAATCGGCCAATCGCCTCAGCGAATCATCCGGACCAATGCCCGGCAATTCGCGGCGATAAATGTGGCTGGACAAGATGCCTTCCGTGGTCATGCGCCCGGAGCCTCAGGAGAACAACATACGGCTCAACCAGGCATGTAACCTCAATCGCAAGTCGTGCCACGCCGGGCGCCGCAGAGGTTTACGAAAAACACCCACGGTGTCTCCCCACGGAGCACTGTCCGCCTCGGGGGCAGGCTCCCAGTCCGTGGCGACCTCGACAAGCTCCAGGCGCGCATAGCCCGCCAGTGCACGGTAGCCGTCAGGATAGAAGCGCCAGCAGTCTGTCGGAAACCGATGCTCTGGCCCTCTCGACGGAGCAATCAGCAGGATCAGTCCTCCTGGCACCAGTATCCTGGCGAGTTCCATCCACGTCAGCCAGAAGTACTCCACGTGCTCAAATGCCTGGCCGGAGACGATGACATCAAAAACCCCGTTCGAAAACGGAAAGCGGTAGGGTGATGCAAGTACCAAATCCACATTGGCGCCGTTAACCAGATCAATTCCAAGATATTTCCACCCGGGTCGGTCGAAAAGCCGGCGATAACTGCCATTGACATCCTGGCTGCCCAGATCGGCGACCCGCAAGGACGTCTTGTCGGCCAGATAGCGCCCGACCAGATCATCCATATGACGATAGGAACTTTCATGCACTGGGAACCGCTCCCAATTCAGGCCACTCCGCCAAGGGAGTGCAAACGTACTTCCAATTCCGCCAGCTGGAGGCGTTCCGCCAAGGTTGACATTCGCTTAGACGATCTTGTCATCGTGGAACAACCACTCGTGCTCGAGCCGGCATGTACCGAGCTCGCGCGTATCGCCGGTAATATCGAACGTGACCTCGACGCAATCATAGACACGCATGCCCTCGGGATCCATGGCATGCGCCTGCACCCGATACCGTCCAGGCAGTAATGGCAGGCAGGGAAAGCGGAGGCGGAAACCGAACGAATTACCGCTCACTCTCTCCAACGGCACCGACTCCATGTCATTGGTCAAGCCATACACCGCGGTCTCGTCAGCGCGAACAATGCCCACGGCGACCGTCGGCGGCAAACCATCGGGCGCATCGATGGCCCCCCGAACTTCAAGGCTTTCCCCGAAAGGCAAATACTGGCCACCAGCCGCTTCCCGGACGTCACCCCCCAGTTCTAACGAACGCACCTGGCTGACACCGGCCACCGGTCGCGCCGGAATGGACAAGCGCTCCAGACGGCTCTTTTCATCGTGATAGGTCAGATACTGCCGAGCCACCTCCGCCGCCAAGCCAGCGGCTCGTACGCACCCATGATGAATCCAGATTGCATCCCGACAGAGCTTTTGGATGTGGAACATGCTGTGCGAACAGATGACCAGCGTTCCCCCATTCGACAGATACGCCTCCATCCATCGCATGCATTTTTTCTGGAACGACTCATCGCCCACCGCCAACACTTCGTCGGTAAGCAGCAAATCCGGGCGAATCGCCGTGGCGACGGCAAATCCCAGGCGCACCACCATCCCGGAGGAATAATGCTTGATCGGCTGCTCGATATGTTCGCCGATGTCCGCGAATGCCAGAATGTCGTCGAGCCTCTCCTCAGCCTCGCGACGGCCGAGGCCCATAAGCGCCATGGCAAGAAAAACATTATCGCGGCCAGAATAGTCGGGGTGGAATCCTGCCCCAAGTTCGAGCAGGGCACCTACCCGGCCGTGGATTTCAATCGTGCCTTCACTAGGCTTGACGACACCGGCAATGATCTTCAACAACGTTGACTTGCCGGCGCCATTTTCACCGATCAGCCCCAGCGAGGCTCCCGCAACCACATCCAGATCAACGCCGTGAAGAGCCCGAAAATGCCTGGGTAGCCTGGTGCCGCGCAACAACGCCCATACCGTGCCTAACGGCGGACCGTTCGTCGACATCAGCGGATAATCTTTGCCGATATTCCGCAAGCGGAGCAGGGGTTGGGAAGCCATCAAATCGAGACCTGATTAGCCACAATGTTCAGCCGCGCGCAAGAATCGCTCGGGACGAGCCGTGGTAGCCACGGCAGCAACCAAGAGGCGCTTCAGGATAGACGACAGATCGAACCGGCGATTGAACCGATACTGGACTTCAGCAAGATACCGATGCGCATACTTAGCGAAATCGAAGGCATGGTAGGTACCCGAGTAGGCGGTCTTGAGATTGCCGAGGAAGGTATTCACTGCGCGGAATTGCTCCAGCTTGACGCAGGCGGGGCCGCCACCAGTAACAATGCGCTCCTGGGTGGCGCCGGCCGCGGTGACGGCGCGGAAGCACCACAGACCATCCGACACCACGTGGACCGATGCGGACAGTGCCGTCTTCGCCCAGTCGGTGATCGCCTCCTTGGTGAATTCCAGCTTCTTCAGGCAGACCTTCAGTGGGTTGCCGGTCTCGGTGGTCTGCACGGCGGCAATGAACGATACCTTGTTCTCCGAACCGCGCCCGCTCTTTCCGCCAGGCAGTTCGCCGCCCAGGTAGGCATCGTCGATCTCGACCCGGCCATCCAGTTGGCGATCCGCCTCCCGCTCGCTCATCACCTGCATCAACTTGTGCTTGAGCAGCCAGGCGGTCTTGTACCGCACACCGAGGTGGCGCTTGAGTTCCAGCGCCGAGACATTGTTCTTGGCCTGGGTCAGCAGATGCATCGCCAGGAACCAGGTCGTCAGCGGCAACTTCGTGGACTCGAACACCGTCCCGCACATTACCGTCGTCTGCTCCCGGCACGACGCACATTGCCAGTACCGCAGTCCCTTGCGCTCGAACGTGTAATGGCGCCTGTCTTTGCATTCGGGGCAAACGAACCCATTCGGCCAGCGCAGCGCAACAACCGCAGCGTGGCATTTCTCCTCCGTCCCGTAGCGCTCCATGAATTGCGCCATCGACAATCCCTTCTGAAACTGCACCCGGTTGATCCCCATCGCGCATCCCCTTCGGACAAGACGCGCCCATTTTTCACCCCGGCAGGCTCGCCAAATGAGCCTTCTGAATATTGTGGCTAATCAGGAATCGAGAAGATAAAATTGGCTGCCATTCTAACGTCGGCGGCCCATTGTCCATCGCTGTTGAGTTGCCGCCGCCCGAGGAATGGCAGCGCCATTACGAAATAACCCGAATTAAATGCAAGAGGCCGCGTTATTCGCCGATGGCACGAATAAGCGCTTGTTGTAGCATTTTCGCCACACCCAAGGTTTGATTGCATTAAAAACCAGTCCATCAACCGGGATTCGATTGACACTGATTAAATGGATGCATAAGAATTCGGGCGAGGCAATTCCCTGAACGTTACCGGGAAATTTTTCCAAGCAGATCATTAGTGGAGAATGAAGTTTTTGAGTAGAACATTAACAGCATGCTGGATTACAGCGGCCTTGGCCTTCGGACTCGAGGCTTGCGGCACCACGACATCGACCTCGGCCGGAACAGAAACTGCGTTGGCTGCACGCGCTAAAGCGCGCTGGGATGCGCTAGCGGCGGGAAAGCTCGATGATGCCTATGGTTATCTGAGCCCGGGCAAGCGTGCCGTTGTCACAGCCGAGCAATATCGCGGATCGATCAAGTCCGGCATGTGGCGTGAGTGGAAAGTTGACGGCATCGAATGCAGCGAACCGGATTTGTGCAAAGTCAAGATGCTGATATCATACACATACAAAGCCAAGACCTCGGGCGCACTTGACGTTACCAGGCCGCTGATTGAAACCTGGCGCCGTCAGGATGGGGAATGGTGGTTTGTTCAAACGGATTGACCATCTCAAAAAGAAAAATGAGTGATGAGTCGTGTGTCGCGTGATGCACTATTCTGGTGAGTGGTGTTTTTCAAACACTCTTTGTTTTGGGAGGAGGTTTTTTCTTGCGCGTGGCGAAAATTGGGTGATATAGTCCGCCAATGAGTCTTGCACTCATATGGATTTCACCGCGCGGTAGTTAGTTGTTTTGTGGTACCACAATGGTGTAGTCAGTCAAATCTGAAAGGAGCTTAAGCTATGTCGTTTAACAAGAAACTTATCAGCGTGGCGGTTCTGTCCGCCGTCAGCGCAGGGACTGCCCAAGCGGCGGCCTTGAGCCAGGACGGTACGGGGCAGGTTCTGCTCTATCCGTACTACACGACCCGTGGTGGTACGGACACCCTGATTACCGTCGTGAACTCGACCAACCGCGCCAAGGCGGTCAAGGTTCGTTTCCTTGAAGGCATGAACAGTAAGGAAGTTCTCGACTTCAACCTGTATCTGTCCAAGTATGACGTCTGGACGGCTGCGGTGACCACCGATTCCTCTGGGAACCCGGTTCTGACCGTTTCCGACAAGTCCTGCACGGCCCCGATCCGCGTATCGGGTATCAACGGCGTGCATAGCGAGCCGTTCCGTAACTCGCTCCTGAACGAGACCGGCAAGGTGAATGGTGTTGTCGTCACCGCCCCCAGCTCGCTTGACCGCGCCAAGGAAGGCTATCTGGAAATCATCCAGATGGGCGACATTACGCCTGCCGCCACGCCTGGCACCCCGTTGCCGCGGGTTCGCACCGCCTCAGTCGGCGGCACGATCCAGTTCGAGACCGCCGTGACCCACGTTGCCGGTGTGCCGGCTGATTGCGAAGCAGTCGAAGCCTCTTGGAACGCCGCCATTTTCCCGGCCAAGACCGACTTCAACACCTATACGGGCGGGCTGTTTGGCGCTGGCACGCTGATCAACGTCGCCGAAGGCACCGATTATTCCTATGATCCGGTGGCTGTGTCCGCGTTCGCCCCCGGCCCCTTGGCTCATTCGATTCCTGGCACGCTGTCGCCGTCGCTGGCGGATGGCCTCCCGCAGAGCACCGTCATCAACTCTGCCGGTGTTGATGTTACCGATTCCTGGACCAACTCCCCGGATGGTACGTATGGCGCCGGTCTGGCCAGTGGCACGAGCGCCGCCGCCGTTAGCGCGATCCTGATGCGTGAGCGGGTGATGAACGAGTATGTCATCGATCCCGCCCTGAGCGCGGGCACCGACTGGGTGGTGAACTTCCCGACCCGTCGTTTCCATATCGACGACCTTCCCGCAGTCGCCTCATACGACTACTGGCCGTTCCGCAAGGGCTTCCTGGAAGATGTTTCCGGCAAGTGCGAGAAGATCGGCTTGGGTTACTACGACCAGGAAGAGCGTTCGGTCAGCACTGGCATCGATGTGTCGCCGTCCACCACACCGTTCCATCAGATCTGCTGGGAAGTTAACGTGATCACCTTCAAGGGATCCAACGTCCTGAAGTCCACCAACAAGTACGACCTGACCAACATGGCGTACAACTCGGGTTGGGCGTGGATGAGCTTCGCCAACTCCGCGATCAACGACGCGGGTGACCCGACGACTTATGCCGGCGAAGTTGCGCCGACTTTCGAGCACTACATGGTGTCAGACGGTGGCGATCTCTACCGTGGTTTGCCGACCATCGGCTTCGCGGTCGAGAAGTTTGTTAACGGTAATCTTGGTGGCGTACTGTCCAACTACGGTGGCAGCTATATCCACAAGTACATGAATGCCAATGTGCCTAACGTTGTCATCGTTCCGTAATCGAATAGCTTAAGCGCTCATACAGAGCAGTCTGTAGAGTACTGGCAGGTGAGAGTTCGCTCTCACCTGTTTTTTTTTGTCTAGTCGTTTCAGCCGGGAACTGTTTGAAGTAACCGATGTCAATCGCCCCGGCTTGGGGCAACTCGACTGGCTGAAATTGCAAAAATCGGTCAAGAAAGATGCTTGTCGTACCGTAAGGATATAATTAGCCGTCAAGTTTTCCCGGTTGGCTCTCGCTTGCCCCACGGAGGTTTCAAATGATCAATCGCTCCCATCTTGTTGCGCTTGCCTTAGCCGTTTCGGCAACGAATGTGTACGCAGCCTGCGACGCCTCGGTGGTGTCCGTTCTTTCCAACAACCAAGTGGTCCTCAAGGCCGATTGCGGCGACGGAGTCACCGGCATCCAGTGGTTCCGGGACAATAACTCCCTAACTGGCGGCGCTGATGTTCCGCTGGGTTACACCACCGCCGGCGGCGCGGGCGCCACGGGGCGCGACATCTACTTCACCACAACGCTCTATCCAGGCATCCACGTTTACAAGGCAACCGCCAACAGCGGCGCCATCACCGCCGGCAACCTGGCAACGGTTTCCGCCTCGATGCCGCCCCCCACCATCGGCAACGCGCCCGACCAGACCGTAACCATCGGCAGTTCCTACAGCTTCAGTCTGGCGCCCTATGTTGCCAACAGCCACGGCAACCTGACGTACTCGATCACCGGAGCGCTGCCTTCCGGTCTGTCCCTGAATACCGCGAGTGGTGCCATTTCGGGTACCCCCGGAGCGGGAGCGGTCGGCGGAACGATCACCTGGACAGCGACCGACGACAATGGCAGCGGCACACCTTCCGACCAGGTCGTCTACACAGTCAGTAGTGGTACCCCGCCGACCGCGCCGACTTCGGTGGTCGCCACGGCCGGCAATGCCCAGATCAGCGTCGCCTTCTCCGGTCAGTCACTCGGCACGGGCACCCTGACCAACTACACCGCCACGTGCGGCGGGCAAAGCAACGCCGGCAGCAGCAGTCCCATCATCGTCGGCGGGTTGACCAACGGTACGCCCTATACCTGTACCGTCACCATCACCACCAGCGTCGCCCCGCCCGTAACCTCCGCCCCCTCCAACTCCGTCACACCCAGCGCCGGCACGCCGCCGACCGCGCCGACGTCGGTCGTCGCCACCGCCGGCAATGCCCAGATCAGCGTCGCTTTCTCCGGCCAGAACCTCGGCACCGGTACCCTGACCAATTACGCCGCCAGTTGCAACGGTGGCACCGCAGTCCCCGGCCAGAGCAGCCCCATCACGGTCACCGGCCTGACCAACGGCACGCCCTATACCTGTACCGTGACCGTCACCACCAGTGTCGGCTCTTCCATACCTTCCAATCCCTCCAACTCCGTCACACCCAGCGCCGGCATGCCGCCGACCGCGCCGACGTCGGTCGTCGCCACCGCCGGCAACGCCCAGATCAGCGTCGCTTTCTCCGGCCAGAACCTCGGCACCGGTACGCTCACCAACTACGCGGCCAACTGTACCAGCAGCGGCTCCGGTACCGCAGGGAGCGCGACCGGTAGCGCCAGCCCGATCACGGTCACCAGCCTCACCAATGGCCAGCCCTACACGTGTACCGTCACCGTGACCACCAGTGTCGCCCCTCCCGATACCTCCGGTCCCTCCAACTCGGTCACGCCCAGCGCCTCGACCTGCAGCGGCGGCGTCGAGTGGACCAATTTCAATCGACCAGGGCTGACCACCTCGGGTACATTGCTGGGCGGCGCCAACCAGACAACGGTCTCCTATTCCTTCGTGATGGGCAAGACCGACTTCCCGGGCGGCGCCCAGATCCTCCTCAATGTCTCGGGCTCCTACAGCAACGTGCGCGACCACTTCATCTCCAGTTGCCCGGGTGACTTCACCAATCCGCCCGCCGGCGCTACCTTGGCCAACTGCCGCCGTCTCAACGCGAAGACCGGCACCATGTATCTGGGCTATACCGATGACCCGGCGACCCAGAACAGCCTGACCTGTAATCTGGTGCCCGGCCAGACCTACTACCTGAACATGCGCACCGTCTATAGCTCCAGCCAGGGTGCTTACTTGAGTTCCGGATATCTCCTCAATACCAACTGGCGTTGATTCGTTAAAGTATTTTCATGCGCTCGGCGGTGCCTCGCTGCACCGCCGATCTTTTTTGAATAGGTGTCCAATGCGTATTCGTCATCTTGTCGTTTTTTCCTTGCTTTCCGTGTCCGCAGCCACCCAGGCTGCAGAACCGCTCGTGCGCTGGCGCAACCACAGCTTGACACAGGAGGACTTCCAGGCCGCGCTCCAGGCCGTTCCGGAAGACCAGCGCTATGCGTTCCAGACCGACATGAAGCGGATCACCACGACTCTGGAAAATCTGCTGATCTACCGAACGCTCGCCACCGAGGCCAGAAAGAGCGGCATCGACAAGAATCCGCTGATTCAGCATGAAATGGAGCTCTTTCGCGAGCGACTTCTCGCGACTAAACAGCTCGAGACCTTCGAGAAGTCGATCAAGGTGCCAGACTTAACGGCCACCGCCGAGGATCGCTACAAGGCAAATCCAGACCAGTTCAAGATCGCCGAGACAGCCGAGGCCCAACATGTTCTGGTTGATGTGAAGAAGCATGGTGAAGCCGCCCGCGCGCGCGCCGAAGAGGTTCGGGCCAAGGCGCTTGCCGGGACTGATTTTTCCGAACTGGCCAAAGAATATTCCGACGACACGGGTTCGGCTTCGCGTGGCGGGAATCTGGGGCGTTTCCCACGCGGACGCATGCTCAAGACTTTCGAGGACGCAACCTTCGCCATGCGCAATCCTGGCCAGATCAGCGAGGTTGTGGAGACCTCCTATGGATTCCATGTCATCCGCTTGATCAGCTACCAAGCGCCAAGGCAAATTCCCTTCGAGGAGGTAAAGGAACGCCTGCTGGCCGACGCAAAGGAACAATACATCAAGCAGAAGAAGACTGAATACATTTCGGCCATCAAGAACGACAAGAGCATCGTCCTTAATGCCGAGGCTATCAACAAATTAAAGACTGAACCGAAAGCCCCCGCGGCGAAAGATTAGTCCGGCTCTTGTTGCCCCATCAACCAACCCTGCCAACAGGGATACTATTGGGGCGGAATGGCTCGACCATGGGGGTTTTTCTAAAGTTTTGGCGTCACCGCGCTCTCCTCCGGGCATTCATCGGGCGGGAGATCCGAAGCCGCTATATCGGCAGTGGCGCCGGTATCTTCTGGGCATTGATTCACCCATTACTGCTGCTCGGACTTTACGCGCTGATATTCAGCACCATATTCAAGGTGGCCTTGCCGGAACTCGGTGAACGCCGTTTTATCGAGTTCGTCGCGGTGGCACTATGGCCATGGCTGGCTTTCCAGGAGAGTGTGCAACGAGGGCTGCAGGCGGTGGTTGCCAACTCAGCGCTCGTCAAGAAGGTCGCGTTCCCGCCGGAATTGCTCGTTTACGGTGCGGTCATGGGCACGTTCATCGTGCATCTGATCGGTTACATAGTGGTTTTGGCGCTACTGGCGATACTGGGGCACGGACTGCACGCAAGCGGGATTTTCGGCACGCTTGCCTTGCTCGGACTACTGCTCATACTCTCACTGTCGATAGCCCTGCCATTGGCGGCAATGCAGACACTTGCCCGGGACACCGATCAGTTCATGGCGCCAGTATTCATTGTTCTTTTCTACGCCACGCCAATACTTTATCCTCTCACAGCGGTACCCGAGTGGCTCAGGAACGGCATGGCATGGAACCCGTTGTTGTATTTTGTCCAACCCATCAGGGATCTGCTGCTAACCGGACACTACTCGCTTGACTGGCAAACATTGATGGCGTGGGCACTGGTACCCGTCCTCTTTGTCGCCGGTTACCAGTTCTTTCGACGCCTTGCGCCCCATTTCGAGGACTTTCTCTAATTTAACGCTGTTTCTCCCCCGGTCGTCATGTCCAAAACTTCCCCTTACGACGAACTCCCTTATCCAAGGCTGGCTTTTGCGCAAAGTCACCCTAACCATCTGGGAGCAATCGGATGCCTGTTCGGTGCAAATCCGACACCGCCTTCTCGGGCTCGTATCCTCGAGCTTGGCTGCGCTCAAGGCGGCAATCTCTTGCCCATGGCTGTTGGACTGCCGTCTGCCGAACTGGTCGGACTCGATTTCTCCCAGCGCCAGATCGATGATGGCAAAGCCACGCGCGACGAGTGTGGAATCACCAATGCTCGCCTGCTCCAAGCGAACCTGCTGGAGGTGGACGACAGTTGGGGGCAATTCGACTACATCATCGCCCACGGACTCTATTCCTGGGTTTCACCCGAGGTCCAGGCCAAGGTAATGGAAGTCTGCTCCCGTAACCTGGCCCCGAATGGAATCGCTTACGTCAGTTACAACTGCAATCCAGGCTGGCGTATCCGCGGCATGTTCCGGGAGATGATGTTGTTTCATACGGCCGGATTGAAATCACCTGCCGACAAGATCAAGCACGCTCGCGCCCTGCTCGACTATCTCGCATCGTACGCCGGTCAGAAGACGCCCTATGGCGCGATGTTGCAAAGAGAGGCTGCAACCATCCGAAACGCCGATGATGCGTACTTGTTCCACGAGCACCTGGAGACAAACAATCAATCGGTTTATTTTCATGAATTCATGGCACAGGCCCATCAGGTTGGCCTCATGTATCTTGCCGAATCGCCAATCCAGACTATGTTCGATGTCGACTTCGATGCCAAGACCACTGAAACACTGCAGCAACTGGGCTCTGGAAACATACTCCATGTCGAGCAGTACATGGATTTCCTGCGCAATCGAACCTTCCGGCAGACCTTGCTGGTCCACAAGAACATTCACTTGACCAGAAACCTGGATTGGCGCAACTTGCTGCCGTTGCGCATTGGCATCAACCAGGCCTTGTCTTGCGAGCCGCATGATGTAAGCGGCTGCGAGGCTACCGAATACACTGAATTGCCCAGCGGGCTGAAGTTCACCGTCACCCATCCCGGTATCAAGGCGGCGCTGCAACTATTGCGAGAGCAATCTCCACAGTCCGTCACGTTTGGCGACCTGGTCGCTCTGGCAAAGGCAACTTCCCGCAGCAGCGAGAATATCGAGGAAGTTGTCGCTACACAGATATATGGCCTTCTCGCGATGGGGGTGGCCAACATTACGATCGAACCCTGGTTATGCGCCACTTCGGTTGGCGATCGACCGAAGGCCAGTGCGCTTGCACGAAAGCAGGCAGGTAGTGCCGATCCCATCATCACCCTTCGTCATCAACATACCAATCGAACGCCTTCCTTCCTTTGGCGATTGCTCCAATTGGTCGATGGACGAACAATCAATGAAGTTGCCGAGGCAATTGTGGCCGATGCCCAAGCTGGCAAACTCCAGATCAAGCGCGAAGGAAAGCCAATCAAGGACCCAACTGACCTAATGGCGCGCATCAAAGCAGACCTACCAACTCATCTTGGCCATCTTCGCGAAATGGCCCTGTTACTTCCTCATTAAGCCACTCAGTCAGGCGATGATCGGGCGTGATTGTTCTTGATTTTGGAAAGGCCCGCCTTGTGCTAAGGTCGAACCCGGCATCGCTTGACTCCCGGAAGGAATGACGTCAGGAATGGATCCGAAAATTTCAGGCGAGGACCGCTGGCTAAACAACAGGAGGTTCGGCGAGATCCTCATCGATGACGGAAAACTCGACGCTGCAGGCCTTGACCAGGCACTTCAACTACAAAAGCGCGAACCTAGCCTGCGAATCGGAGAGCTATTGGTCAGAGCGGGGCTGATCCGCCATGCGGATGTTGCACAAACGTTATCCCGACAGTTCAGCCTGCCGGTTGCGGCTGCTCGGATTATCCAGAGTTTCCGGTTCTCGACGATTTGATTTCAATACGCTATGTAAGGGAAGCGCGCGCCTTGCCTCTTGCCGAAACGCCTGAATGCCTTACGCTAGCTATGGTGGTTCCGCAAGCGGCAGAGATCATCAATGCCTTTCGAGTCCTGTCCGGCCGCAAGATCGAAGTACGCATCGCCGTTCAGGATGACTTTGATGTTGCCTTCGAGCGGCTTTACGGCGGCGGACGTACCGCCATGGGTCAGATTATCGATGATATCGAATCCGTGAGTGTGCACGATTTCGACGCAGATGATATTCAGCACCTTAAGGACCAAGCGAGCGAGGCTCCAGTCATTCGGCTCGTCGGACTGATCATCCGCAAGGCGCTTGATGCGCGCGCATCAGACATCCACATCGAGCCGTTCGAGAACCGGCTGATCGTGCGTTATCGTATCGACGGCGTGATGCACGAGGTGGAATCGCCGCCACGGAAGCTTTCGGCGGCAGTGATTTCCCGTGTCAAGATCATGTCGAACTTGGACATCGCCGAGCGGCGCCTGCCGCAGGACGGCCGCATCAAGCTCCGCATCCAAGGCAAGGAGATCGACCTGCGTGTCTCGACGGTGCCGACCATGCACGGCGAGAGCGTCGTGATGCGCATCCTCGACAAGGGGGGCGTACCACTCGACTTCGCTTCGCTCGGCTTCGAGCCTGACCTTCGGGAGAAGTTCACGGAGTTGCTGCTGCGGCCGCACGGCATCCTGTTGGTGACAGGCCCGACCGGCAGCGGCAAGACGACAACGCTCTACACAGCGCTCTCAATGCTAAACAAGCCGGACGTGAAGATCCTCACCGTCGAGGACCCGGTCGAGTACCAGATGGATGGCATCAACCAGATTCAAGTGAAGCCGCAGATCGACCTGACCTTCGCCAATGCTTTGCGCTCGATCGTTCGCCAGGATCCGGATGTCATCATGATTGGCGAGATCCGCGACCTGGAAACCGCGCAGATTGCGGTTCAGTCTGCCCTGACGGGCCACATGGTGCTCTCGACGCTGCACACGAACGATGCCGCCAGTTCGGTGAACCGCCTGCTCGACATGGGCATGGAGGACTACCTGCTGACCTCGACGGTCGTTGGGATCCAGGCACAGCGGTTGGTGCGTACGCTGTGCAAGGAGTGCCGCAAGCCGTTCGTGGCACTGCCGGAGATCGTCGCCGAGACGGGGTTGGGCCGCTACGCAGACACTTCCCGCCCGGTGGCGCTTTACGAGCCGGTCGGCTGCGCAGCCTGCGCGCAGACCGGCTACATCGGCCGGGTCGCGATCATGGAAGTCATGCCGATGACCGATGGCATCCGCAGCCTGGTAATGCACCATGCCACGTCGGGCGATATCCAGAAGCAGGCGGTGGCTGAAGGCATGCTGACCATGTATGAGCACGGGTTGCGCAAGGTGCTGGCCGGGACGACGACGCTGGGCGAGGTCCTGCGCGTGACGCGTGAGGTCTAGCCGCGCAATGGCCGCCCTGTTTCACTACAAGGCCACCAGCGCCGCCGGCGAGGTAAGCGAAGGCGACATGGAGGCGCGCGATGAGTCAGCCGTGGTGGCACGTCTGCAGGACCTCGGGCTGATCCCGATCCAGGTTGCACCCGGACGGGTTGTCGAGGAGCGTTCGTCGGGCGGCCTGTTTTCTCGCCGACGCATCAGCCAGAACCAGGTTGGTGCGCTGACGGCGGAACTGGCGACGCTGCTACGCGCCGGCCTGCCGCTCGATCGGGCGCTGGAGATCCTCATCGGGCTTTCCGATAACCCGTACATGCAGGGGCTGATGACGCGCGTGCGCGACGATGTGCGCGGCGGCGCGGCCCTGTCAAAGGCACTGGAGGCACATCCGGCGGTGTTCAGCCGCTTCTACATCGGCATGATCCGCGCCGGTGAGGCGGGCGGCGCGCTGGGTACCGTGCTGGCGCGCATTTCGGAATTCATGGAACGCTCGAAGGAACTGAAGGAGACGGTAAAGTCGGCGCTGATCTACCCGACCATCCTAGTGCTGGCCTCGGTGACTTCGGTGATGCTGTTGCTGATCTTCGTCGTGCCACAGTTCTCGCAGATGTTCGAGCAATCCGGCAAGGCATTGCCATTGGCGACGCGGATCGTCATCGCCGCAGGCGACTGGCTGCGCAAGTACTGGTGGGCATTGCCGCTGATCATCCTGCTGGTCTGGCGCTACTTTTCCTGGCAGATGGGCAATGCCGCCAGCAAGGCGCGCTGGGATGGTCGGTTCCTCCGCCTACCGCTGGTCGGCGACCTGCTGACCAAGATAGAGGTGGCGCGCTTCGCCCGCACGCTGGGCACGCTGCTGGCCAACGGCGTTCCGCTGCTGGCAGCGCTCGGCGTGGTCAAGGACACGGTGGGCAACAGCGTCATTGCCGATGGTCTGGCGGCTGCCCGGGAACAATTGCAGGCGGGCCAGGGTCTCAGCAAGCCGTTGATGGCGCAGAAGGTCTTTCCACCACTGGCCGTACACATGGTCGGCGTCGGCGAGGAAACCGGACGACTCGACGAGATGCTGACGCGCGTGGCCGACGTATACGACCGCGAGGTGGCATTGGCGGTCAAGCGCATGCTGGCGTTGCTGGAGCCGGTGATGATCCTCGGCCTCGGCCTGATCATCGGCGGCATCATCATTTCGATCCTGCTCGCGATACTGAAGGTCAACAGCCTGGTCGGTTGAGGCATCGTATTGATTTCTTGATGGAGGTCGCGCTCATGCAACGTCGCAATCGCCCCATGCGGGGCTTCACCCTGATCGAACTGCTGGTCGTGTTGCTGATCCTGGGCATGATCGCTGGCCTGGCGGGGCCGCAGATCATGAACTACCTCGGCCAATCGAAAGCCAAGGCCGCCAAGCTCCAGATCAGCGAATTTGAAAGTACGCTCGACCTTTACAAGATCGACGTCGGCCGCTATCCGGACGCGCAGGAAGGTTTGCAAGCGCTGGTGCAGGCGCCCGCCTCGGCCAGCGACCGCTGGCACGGGCCATACCTGAAGAAGAAAACCGTGCCCAAGGATCCCTGGAACAACGACTACCAATACGTTTCCCCCGGACAGCATAGCGCCTTCGACATCATTTCCTTAGGGGCCGACGGCCGGGAGGGCGGCGACGGTGAAAACAAGGACGTCGCCAGTTGGGATTGACCGCCGTGGTACCTCGAAGCCAGGGTTTCACGCTGCTGGAACTCCTGCTGGCCGTGTTCCTGCTGGGGCTGGTCTATGCCCTGTCAGGTCCGCTTCTCGAGGCCGGCAATGCCGGCCTGAGCATAAAGTCCGCAGCGCGGCAGCTCGCCGCCGGCTTCCGCAAGGCACGCAGCATCGCCGTGACGCAACATACGGAAGCCGGCTTGACGATAGATGCCAAGGCTCGCACTTTTTCCGTTACGGGCGACCCGCGGGTTTATGATCTGCCCCGTAACGTCGAAGTGACAATGTTCACCGCTCAATCCGAGATACTTTCCGATGCTGCGGCGAGCATCCGGTTCTTTCCGGACGGTTCCTCCACCGGCGGCCGTGTCGCCGTTTCCATCGGCGAGACCAAGGACATGATCGACGTCGATTGGCTCACCGGCCGCGTGAAGCTGCTTTGACAAGCGATCGCGGCTTTTCGCTTCTGGAAGTGCTGGTGGCATTCACCATTCTGGCCCTTTCGCTCGGTGCCCTGATGCAGATATATTCGGGGAGCCTCCGCAACACCGACATCACGCGCGAGCAAGCACAGGCCGTCGCGTTGGCCCAGTCGCTCTTGGCATCAGCCGGCGTCGATGAGCCGCTGGCCGAAGGCGGCAAGAGCGGCGATGCAGGCGATCGCTTCCGCTGGCAGATCCAGTACCGGCCCTATGCCGAAGCGCCTCCTCCGGGTTCCCTGGCGAACCTGAACGTTCTTCAGCCAGCCGTGAATCTCTGGCTGATCACGGCTCGTGTTTCCTGGGCCGGCAGCCAGGGCGATACCCGTGCCATCGCCCTGGAGACCTTGCGGGCGCAGAAGCCACCCACGCCATGAGCATTCAGCGCGGCTTCACCCTGCTGGAACTGTTGATCGGCATGACGCTGCTGGGTTTCATCCTGGCCCTGCTGTTCGGCGGATTCCGCCTAGCATCCAACTCCTGGGACGCTGTGAACGCCCGTGTCGAAGAAACGGCGGATAACCAGCTCGGCCGATCCTTCCTGCGCCGGGTGCTGTCGCAGCTCCAGCCCATCCGCTGGCCCAAGGGTTTGAATCAGCCGATTGCCTGTTCGGGTGATCGCACCCGTTTGCTGGCTGTCGCCCCGCTGACCATGCAATCCGGCGGCGGCGGACTCCGGGCGCTCGAACTCTCTATCGAGCCGGGAGACAAGAACGACGGCCCTTTTCGCCTCGTGCTGCGACAGGCTCCCCTGGATTACGAAGCGGAGCAATTCTCCGATGTGCTGGCGGACACGGAAGCCCGCGTCGTGCTCTCCGGCCTGGAGAGCGGCAGCTTCGCGTATTTCGGCTCGGAAAAGCGTGGCGAATCGCAACCTGCGTGGACGGACACCTGGGTGAATCCGGAACAGATTCCCCAGTTGATCGGCTTGCATCTGCGCGCCAAGGATCCCGGCTGGGCCGATGTCGTCGTGGCTCCCATGCTGGTTGACAGCGGCTGCGATTGGGACAGCTTCTACAAGCGATGCCGATAGTTCTGAAGACAGGAAGACTCAATACTCAAGGAGTGGCACTCATTGTCGTCTTGTGGATGCTCGCGCTGCTATCAGTAATCGCGGGCAGCCTGGTGTTTACAACGCGAACGGAACTGGTGATCGCGGGCAACGTCGTGTCGATGGCCCAAGCCGAAGCGGCGGCGGATGCTGGAGTGTATAAGGCCATCAGCGAACTCCTCTCGCCGCGGCCCAACGATCCTCTTAGTTGGAAAGCCAATAGCCTGGTCCATCCGTGGGAGTTCGGCGGCGCCCGGCTCGCCGTAATGATCGCCGACGAAGGGGGTAAGGTCGACCTAAATAGCGCCGACCCCCAATTGCTCAAGAGCCTCTTCGTTTCGCGCGGAGTCGACGAATCGGCCGCGGAAAGCCTCGTGGATGCGCTTGCGGACTGGCGCGATCCGGACACCCTGAGGCGCCTGCACGGTGCAGAGAAAGAGGACTACCTTGCGGCCGGATTGAGATACGGGCCCGCAAACACGAACCTCACCGCGATCGAGGAACTGCGGCAGGTATTGGGCATGAGCGATTCCCTGTACTTGATGCTGGCGCCTCTGGTAACCGTATTTTCCGGTCAGGCCGGGATCAATCCGGCTTCGGCGGCTCGCGACGTCCTCCTGGCGCTACCTGGGGCAAGTCCATTCGTGGTCGACCAGTATTTGTCCGATAGGCAGGCGGCTGCGGAACAGGGGCTGCCACCACCCATTTTCCCCCTCGCAGTCCCGTACCTGGCCGGTGGCATCTCACCCACGGTCACGGTTCAGGCAACGGCCGTAATGGGCGATAATATGTACTTTTGCCGAGAGGCCGTCATCCGCCTGACCAGTGACCGGTCGACCCCATACACGGTAGCGGCTTGGCGCGCGCCGACCGGGCCGGTTCCGTCGATGCTGGCCGCCCCCGTGACAGCTCTCAACCAATGATGCCGAAGAAGACCTTCTTGAGCCGGACCACTTGGGAGCCTCTGCGCAGGTTCCTCGCATGGTGGATGCGGGAACTGGCTAATTGGGTTCCAGCGCGACTTCGATCTTGGTGGGAGGAAACCGGCAATATCGTGCTCGTGACCATGGAGGACGACAAGGTCACCTTCGCACGCCCGGCAGCGGGCCAGTTCCAACAGATATACCAAGTGGATCTCGCCAGCAGCAGCGCGACGGCACTGAAGCCCATTACCGCGATGCAGCAACTGCGCGGCAAGACTGATAGCAACGCACGCTTCCTGCTCTGTCTATCGAGTACGCAAGTTCTCCGTAGGTCCATCGTCCTGCCATTGGCCGTCGAGGAAAATCTGCGTCAAACGCTCAGCTTCGAACTGGATCGCTACTCGCCGTTCAAGCAGGGTCAAGCCTACTTCGACTATCTTGTGATGGCGCGCGATCTCGAGAACAAGCAGCTCACCGCGGAAATCGCGGTGGCTTCTCGCAACGACGTCGACAGCGCGGTCCAAAAGCTCGCCTCGATCGGCTTGGCAATCTCGGGGGCCGTTGTCGCCGAAGACTTACTTTCGCTCCGCAGCGGCTACAGGAACCTGCTGCCCCATGCTGCCCGGGAAGGCGGCAAGCCGAGAACCCGCGTATGGTGGCGTATCGGCTTCGCGTCGGTTGCGTTCCTGCTCCTGGTCGCCGTTCTAGCGATCCCGCTCTGGCAAAAGCGGGCTACCGCGATCGCGCTATTGGAACCACTGGCCGCTGCGAAGCAAGCGGCCCAGGAAACCGATGCCAAGCGCAATCTGCTCAATCAGCTCGTCGATGAGCACAACATCTTCCCCGACCGAAAGTGGAATAGCTATTCCGTCGTACGCGTACTGGACGAACTGGCCAAATTGCTGCCCGACGATACCTTCGTGATCCAGTTCGAGTTCGACGGCAAGTCGGTTCAGGTCCAGGGAGAATCTTCCTCGTCTTCCAGCTTGGTGGAGACCCTGGAGGCATCGCAACTCCTGAAAGACGTTGGCTTCAAGGCGCAGCTGATTAAGATCCAGGGAACCGCATTCGACCGTTTCCATGTCGCAGCCGTGCTGGAGACCCCGGAAAAGGGCCTAGCTCGTCCGTCCGATGGCAAGAGTCCGACAACGGAAAAGATCGGGGCGACGACGGAAGGTGTTCCCCAGCCTGAACCCGCGGCCGCCGCACCGCTCAGGAGGCCATGAAACTGCCCGCCGCCCTCACGCCGACCCAAAGCAGATATGCCGCCCTCGTACTGCTGCTGGCAGTGCTGAGCCTGGTGGTGGTGGCGATCGCCTGGCCCGTCCTGCGTCTGCACCAGCATTACGATGAGCACATTGAGGAATACAGCGACCACCTTTCCCGCTTTCGACGCGTCGCTGCCTTGCGCCCCGACATCGAATCGGCTGTAGCGGCGGTGACTCGGCAAGATGGTCACAAATTCTACCTGCAAGCCACAACATCCACACTCGCCGCGGCCGAGTTACAGAACCAGGTGACCAAGATTATCGAGTCCCAGCAGGGCCGCATCATCAGCAGCCAGTCGCTGCCGGCCAAGGAAGATATGAAGGGTGGCAAAGCGACCAAAGTTGCCGTGTCCGTGCAGATGGCTGCGGCAATGGTACCCCTGCAACTGATCCTGCATAGGATCGAAAGCACCGAACCCTATTTGTTCATAGACCAGGTCACAATCAGATCCACCCAGGGACGCGCCTACAGACCGGTACCCGGGGTCCAGCCCGAACTCTCCGTCCAACTCACCGTCGGCGCCTATGCCCTGCCGACCAGAGCCAAACAGTGACGACTACATTTACGCCCTTTCGAATTGAAACAGCTTTCTGGCTCACCCTGTGCGGCGGGCTTGCCGTTGCGATTGGCATGGAAACGGAGTGGGGCACGCAATGGCAACACCCGTGGACGGTCCCGCAGCTTCCGGCCGCCTCTGCCAGGCTACCCGCTCTGTCAGAGCCATACAGGCTCCCCGAGGTCGACCATTTCTTGGATACCTCCGTGAGACCGCTGTTCTTCGTAACGCGCCGCCCCGCTCCTGCCGCGCCTCCTCCGGAACCTCCGAAGCCGACCATGAAGCGCGATCAGTTCACCCTGACCGGCATTACGGTACTTCCGGAGGGCAAGTTCGCGTTCCTGACCGAGAAAACCGGCAACAAGAGCCGCATCGTTCAGGAAGGCAAGGAGATTAATGGCATCACGGTCAAGGAAATCCGCAACGACCAGGTGGTACTCGGCCAGTACGACGAAACCGAAGTCCTCATGCTCAAGACAGCCAAGGGCCCGGCTGCGACAATCCAGCCAGCCCCAGAAAAGGAAGCCTCAGGCGGCGTTTCCGCTGCGGGCGCGGCGGCAAGCCAGCCTGCATACCCGGCGGCAGCGCCACCTTCAGCCAACGCAGGCAACGAAGCAGGGCATGCGGGAACTCGGCCACCACGAGGCCAGAGTCGTGCCCAGTTGCCGGTAGTTCAGCAGCCCCCAGCAGGACCTCAATAGGACCGTCGTGCCACAATCGCCTACCCAACTGAAGTTGGACATGCCATGAATATCATTTCACCTTGCTGTCATCGCCTGCTGCCAGTGCTCGCCACGCTTGCATTTCTGGCTGCTTGTACCGGACTCGATACCCGAGGGACAACGGCCAACCCTGCTTCGAGCCAGGCATCGTCGGGAACGTTGGAAGCTTCCAAGAACGCCGATGCCACAGGGAAGGCCGACGAGGACAAGAAGGAGAACGTCAAGATCTACAAGGGATC
Organism: Rhodocyclaceae bacterium; assembly: GCA_016704145.1. Lineage (GTDB taxonomy): Bacteria > Pseudomonadota > Gammaproteobacteria > Burkholderiales > Rhodocyclaceae > Fen-999. The sequence goes on from JADJAS010000007.1 coordinate 751,227, forward strand.
CGGCGTCCTGCTACGGCCACCAGGACCGGTCAAGGAACCCAGCGGCGGCAATACCTCGCTCAATTTCGAGGCGGCCGACGTTCGGGATATCGCCAAGACGGTGCTGGCTGAAATACTGAAGGAAAGCTACATCGTCGACCCTAAAGTGGGCGGCACGATCTCCTTCCGCACGACAAGGCCGCTACCCAAGGAAGCCTTGCTGCCGACACTCGAAACCGTGCTGCGCATGAACGGCATCGTCATGGTCAAGGAGAACGGCATCTACAAGATCATGCCCGCAGCCACGGTCAAGGGGTCCTTGTCGCCCCGTCTGGGCGGCTCGGCAATTTCCGGGTTCTCCTTGCAGGTGGTGCCGCTGAAGTATGCGGGAGCGAAGGAGATGGCAAAAATACTCGAGGGCATCGCTACCGATCCGGCTGCGGTCAAGGTGGACGAAATCCGCAATCTGCTGATTCTTGCCGGCACTCAGAACGAAATCCGGCACATGATGGACACGATCGACATGTTCGACGTCGACTGGCTGAGCGGCATGTCCATCGGACTGTTCGTCCTGCAAAATGCCGACGTCAAGACCGTGGACGCGGAACTAACCAAGATTCTTGGTGACAAAAGCGCGAACCCGCTGGCCGGCGTGCTGCGCGTCGTGCCAATCGAGCGCTTAAACGGCTTCGTCGTCATCACTCCGCAGCCGCAATACCTCGAGCAGGCGAAGATGTGGCTGGAGCGTCTGGACAAAGCCAGCGGCAGCGGCGGCGGCGCGCGCCTCTACGTCTATCGTGTACAGAATGGCAAAGCCGAGCACATCGCCGATCTGCTGAATCAGATGTTCGCGACCAAGGGCCAAGCTGGCGCGCCGCGCACGACGACTCCAAGCGTTGCTCCTGGCCTGACTCCTGGTCTGGTTGGGTCTTCGCCAAGCACGTTCGGAACTTCATCCAGTACCGGGTCTGGATCTTCCGGCATGTCGGCGTTCGGATCGTCGCTCGGTGGCTTTGGTTCATCGGCGACGACGCAAGCAGGCCGAACGGGGGGGGGGGCGGCCATGCCCGCCATCGGTGCAACCCTATCGATCACCGACGACAGCGGGTCGCCGGCTTCGGAAGTTCGTGTCGTTGCCGACAAGGAAAACAATTCCCTGTTGATTCTGGCCAGCCCGGCGGGTTATGAAAAGCTCGAAGCTGCGCTCAAGAAGCTCGATTCGGCCCCGCGACAAGTACTAATCGAAGTGATGATTGCCGAAGTGACCCTAACCGACGAACTGAAGTACGGCGTCGAATGGGCGCTCACCAGCGGCTCGCGCAAGAGCTTTCAACTCGACGTGGGCGCCGCCGGCATTGGCAAACTGGCGCCTGGCTTCTCCTATGCGCTCGCGGATGCCGCCGGGACGGGCATCAAGGCCGTGCTCAACGCCCTGGCGACCAACGACAAGATCAACGTGCTGTCGTCGCCGCACGTCATGGTCGCCGACAATCAGACCGCAAAAGTTCAGGTGGGTGATAGCGTACCGATCCAAGGCCAGCAAACCATCACGACCGGCGGCGCCGCCGTCGTCAGTTCGGTGCAGTACCTGGACACGGGCATCATCCTTTCGGTCACGCCACGCATCAACTCCAGTGGGCTGGTCAATCTCGACATCACCCAGGAGTTCAGCATCCCTGGCGCCATCAATGCCGCCCTGTCCAACTCGCCAACAGTCAGCAAACGCTCTACCAAGACGCAGGTTTCGGTTCAATCGGGTGAAACCATGGTGCTGGGCGGCCTGATTTCCGAAAAGGCCATCGATGGTTCCGGCGGTCTGCCGATACTTTCCTCCATTCCGGTTCTCGGCGGTCTTTTCGGCACCACCGATCGCACCAGGACCAAGACTGAGCTGATCGTCCTCATCACGCCGCGCGTCGCGCAGAATGTCGGTCAGGCGAAGGCGCTGTCCGAGGAATTGCAGCGCAAGATGGGCGAAACGAAGGAACTGCTCGACTGCGGTACCAGCGGTACCCTGGGCCTCATGACCTCGCGCGGTGGGCTGTGGTGCCTCCAAGCCCGCCGTTTCGACGGCTCCATCGACAAGATGATGCTCCAGGGCGAAAACGGCGTACCTGTTTACCTGAAGGATGAAGCCAGGCGGGCCCAGGAGGAAGCCGAGCGCTCCGTCAATGCAGCCAAGCGCGCCTACGACGATGCGCAAAATCGTCTGCGCGAAGCATCCGAGCGGGTGAAGGAAACCCAGGGCAGCCCGGCGGTGGCACCAGCGTCGAAGTGACGCCAGTCTCGCTTCCGGCGTGCGCGCGTTGAAGTGGCTGGCGTGCAACTCGCGTTTGTCCTGTTCAAGTACTTCCCTTTTGGCGGGCTGCAACGGAACTTCATGCAGATCGCCGAGACATGCCGGCAACGGGGGCACGACATCCGCGTCTACACGCTCTCCTGGCAGGGCGACGCGCCACCGGGCTTCGAGATCGTCATCGCCCCGGTAAGGGCGATGGCCAATCACAAGCGCTACGAACGCTTTGCGTCCTGGCTGCGGGAGGATCTGGCGCGTCGGCCGGTCGACCGTGTGGTGGGCTTCAACAAGCTGCCGGGGCTCGACGTCTATTACTGCGCCGATCCGTGCTTCGAGGACAAGGCACGCACGCAACGCAATCCGCTGTATCGGCTCACGCCGCGTTACCGGCACTTCGCCGCATTCGAACGCGCCGTCTTCGGCAAGAGCGGTCACGCCACGATCCTGATGTTGTCATCAACTCAGCAGACCCTGTTCGTCAAGCATTACGGCACGCACGCCGGCCGTTTTCGCCTGCTACCGCCCGGAATTTCCCAGGATCGCCGCGCGCCGCCCGACGCCACGGCGATTCGCGCCGCGTTTCGCGGCGAATTCGGCTTGAGCGATAACGACCTGCTGCTGATCCAGATCGGCTCCGGCTTCAAGACCAAGGGGCTCGATCGCAGCCTGCGCGCCCTGGCCAGCCTGCCCGCCGAGCTCAAGGCAAGGACGCGCCTGATCGCCATCGGCCAGGACGAACCGCGCCCCTTCGAACGGCAGATTCGCGCCCTCGGCCTCGGCAGGCAGGTCAGCATCCTCAAGGGCCGCGACGACATCCCGCGCTTCCTTCTCGGCGCCGACCTGCTGATCCACCCGGCCTACAACGAGAACACCGGCAACGTGCTGCTCGAAGCGGTCGTCGCCGGCCTGCCGGTGCTGACCACGGCCGCCTGCGGCTACGCGCATTACATCGAGGAGGCGGACGCCGGCCGCGTCGTGCCCTTGCCCTTCGAACAGGCTCGGCTCGACCGCCTGCTCGTTGACATGTTGTCCGACGAAGAGGCACGCCGGCAGTGGGCTCGCAATGGCCTGGCCTTCGCCGACCGGGCCGACCTGTATAGCCGCCCGCAACGCGCCGCCGACATCATCCTCGGGAGCGCCGCATGACCGGGGTGCTCCACCTCGACGAGCCTTTCCGCTCACTGTGGGCGGGACACGATGCCTTCGCCGCCGCCGAAGCGCTGCAAGGCAAGGTCGTGCGCGCCATGGACGGCCGCCGCACCTTTCGCACCGAGGTGGCCGGACGCGGCTATTACGTCAAGGTCCACCGCGGCGTCGGCTGGGGCGAGATATTCAAGAACCTGCTGTCGGGCCGCCTGCCCATCCTCGGCGCGGCCAACGAGTGGCACGCGACCCGCAAGCTGACGGAACTCGGCGTCGATACCCTGCATGCCGTCGCCTTCGGCGAGCGTGGCGGCAACCCCGCGCGCCGCCATTCGTTCATCATCACCGAGGAACTGGCGCCGATCATCAGCCTGGAGAATTACACACGCCGCTGGCCGCAGGAGCCGCCGGCGCCGGCGCTCAAGCGTGCGCTGATCGAGCGCGTAGCGACCATGGCGCGGCGCATGCACGAGGGCGGCATCAATCATCGCGACCTCTACATCTGCCATTTCCTGCTGCATCTCGATCCACCGCCGGCGCCGGCATCGATTCGCCTGTCGCTGGTCGACCTGCACCGCGCGCAGATTCGCCCGCGCACGCCGCGCCGCTGGCGCGACAAGGATCTCGCCGCGCTGCATTTCTCGTCGCTCGCCATCGGCCTCACCAGCCGCGACCGGCTGCGTTTCCTGCGCGCCTACTTCGCGCGCCCGCTGCGCGAGACGTTGCGCACCAAAGGCCGGCTGCTCGCGCACCTGGCGCGCGAGGCCGTGCGACTGCAGGAGCGCTTCGACCGGAAGTTCGCCAACAACTCATGAATGCTTCGCCGATCGATGCCGGGCAGCTGCGCCGTGCCGGCCGCGAAGTGCCGACACCCTTCGCCATCGACCTCGACGACGGCCGGCGACTGATCGTGCGGCGAACGCTGCGCGTCCTGCCCGGCCGGCGCATTGCCGGCCTCGCCGAAGTTGATGGCGCGCCGGTGTTCGCCAAGCTGTTCATCGCCGCCGAGGGCGCGGCAAGGCATTGGCAGCGCGAGCTCGATGGAAAGTCAGCCATGGCGGCACGCCGGATTGCCACGCCGCCGGTGATCGCCGCCGGGCGCCTCGCCGGCGGCGGCCATTATCTGATCACGCGGTATCTTGCCGACGCGCGCCCGCTCGCGGCGACCGACCGGCCCGAGCATCTCGCGACCGCCTTCGCGGTGCTCGGCCGCATGCACGCCGGCCGCCTGATTCACGACGACGCCCATCTCGGCAACTTCCTGCTCGATGGCGCAAGCGTCCAGATGATCGACGGCGACGCCGTGCACGAGGCGGCCGCAGACGACGAACTGCGACAGAACCTCGCGCTGTTGCTGGCGCAACTGCCCACCGACATCGAAGCCGCTCGGCGTGGCGACCTGCTCGCCGCCTATCGCGCCGGCAATCCCCGGTTGCGCATCGACGAAAGCCAACTGTCGCGTCAAGTCACCGACACGCGGCAGCGGCGCCTCGACGACTACCTGCGCAAGTGCGTACGCGATTGCAGCCGAATCCAGGTCGAAAGCGGCGGCGGCAGGTTCGTGGCCATGGCACGCGACGAGGCCGACTTTCTCGCGCCCATCGTCGCCGACCCCGACCGCTGGCTGGCCACGGGCATCTCGCTGAAACAGGGCAACACGGCGACGCTGGCGCTGATCGAGCACGAGGGTCGCAAGCTGGTCGTCAAGCGCTACAACATCAAGGGGCCCGGGCACGCGCTGTCGCGCTGCTGGCGGCGGAGCCGGGCCTGGCACTCTTGGCTGGCGGGCCATCGGCTGCGCTTCCTTGGCATCGCCACGCCGCGACCGCTGGCCTTGATCGAGCGGCGGTTCGGCCCGCTGCGCGGACGCGCCTGGCTGATCGTCGAACATTGCGCCGGCCCCAGCCTGGCCGAACGCCCGCCCGCCGCCGCGCAGCCGAAGCCCGTGGTCGATCTTTTCGCCCGGCTCGCCGCCGCGCGCGTCAGCCACGGCGACATGAAGGCGACCAACCTGCTCTGGAACGACGACGATCGGATCAGCCTGATTGACCTCGACGCCATGCGCCAGCACCGCGGCGCGGCCAGCTATCGCCGCGCCTGGCGCAAGGACAGGGAACGCTTGCTGCGCAACTGGCCGGCCGACCCCGATCTGACCCGGGCCCTGGCGGCGGCGCTGCGCGACGGCTGACTTTCAGTGCTCCGGTTCCGCTTCGCGGAACTGCATGGCATGCAGGCGGGCGTAATGGCCGTTGCGGGCGAGCAGCTCGGCATGACTGCCACGCTCGACGATGCGCCCCTGGTCGAGCACCATGATGACGTCGGCACGCTCGATGGTCGACAGCCGGTGGGCGATCACCAGGGTGGTACGGCCACGCATGACGTGGTCGAGCGCCGCCTGGATGTGCCGCTCCGACTCGGTGTCGAGCGCCGAGGTGGCCTCGTCCAGGATCAGGATCGGCGCGTTCTTGAGCAGCGCGCGGGCAATGGCCAGCCGCTGGCGCTGGCCGCCCGAGAGCAGCACGCCGTTTTCGCCGACCAGGGTATCGAAGCCCCGCGGCAGGCGCTCGATGAATTCCATGGCACAGGCGGCTTCGGCCGCGCGTTCGATGTCGGCGCGCGGCGCACCGGCCAGTTCACCGTAGGCGATGTTGTTGGCCACGCTGTCGTTGAACAGTGTCACCTGTTGCGTGACCATGGCCAGATGGTGGCGCAGGTTGCGCAGCGCGTAGTCCTCGACATCGATGCCATCGATCAGGATCTGGCCCTCGGCGTGGTTGTAGTAGCGCGGAATGAGGTTCATCAGCGTGCTCTTGCCGCTGCCGGAGCGGCCGACCAGCGCCACCATCCGTCCCGGCTCGACGGTAAAGCTGATGCGATCGAGCACGCGCGCGGTGGTACCGGGATAGGCGAAGGACAGATCGCGCACCTCGATCCGCCCCGCCACGCGCTCGCGCGTCACCGCGCCTCGATCGGCCTCGGGAGGTTCGTCGAGTTGCTGGAAGATGCTGTCGGCGGCCGCGACACCGCGCTGGATGGTAGCGCTCACTTCCGAAAGCTGGCGGATCGGCTTCGGCAGCAATCCGGCGGCCGTGATGTAGGCGACCAGTTCGCCCGGCGTGGCGTCGCCCCGGAACCAGAGCACCAGGAAGAACATCACCGCCATGGTCGTATAGACCAGCCATTGCAGCGCCGGCGTGTAGATGTTGCCGGTGCGGATCATGCGCAACTGGCGCGCCATGTTGTTATGGCTGGCCGCCGTGAAGCGGGCCTGTTCGTACGCCTCGCCGCCGAAGCCGCGCACGACGCGATGGCCCTGGATCGTTTCGGAGGCGACGTGGGTAACGTCGCCCATGGCCACCTGGATTTTGCGCGCCTGCCGGCGGAACTTGCGGCTGGCGCTACCCACCAGCAACGCGATGACCGGCAGCACGGCCACCATGACCAGTGTCAGGCGCCAGTTGGCCCACAGCAAGTAGACGAACAGAAAGGCGACGGCCAGCCCCTCGCGGATCACCACCTTGATCGCATCGGTCGCCGCCCCGGTGACCATGGTCACATCGAAGGTGACCCGCGAGATCAGGTGACCGGAATTGTTGTTGTCGAAATAGCGCTCCGGCAGGGTCAGGAAGCTGTCGAACAGGCCGACGCGCAAGTCGTGCACCACCCCCATCGACACCCGGGCGAGGAAGTAGTTGCCCAAATAGAAACCAACGCCCTGCCAGGTCGCGATCAGAACGATCATCAACGGCACGCCGTGCATCAGCTGGATGCCCTGGTCGAACGGCCAGAAGGTCAGTACTGCGGCATTCGGGTCAACCAGCCCATCGACGAAGTACTTCAGCGTCATGGCCAGCGCCGGCTGGGCGGCCGCGAACATGATGTAACCGAGCAGGCTGATGGCGAACAGGCCGACATACGGCCTGACGTAGCCGAGCAGGCGTACATAGACCGTCACGCTCGAACGGACGTCGGAATCAGCTTGCGGCATCGGGAATCGTTGGGTGGAATCGCTTACCGGCGCAAGTATGCCCGAAAACACGAGACGGGCCACGGAATGCCCGTGGACTGCAAGGAAAAGGAAAATTCAGGCGCCGGCTTTGAGTCCGGCGTGCCCGAGGAGCCGCTTTTCGCCAGAGGCAAAGCGCGAGCAATCGGCGATGGCATCGAGCACGGCCTGTCGGTTTCCCTCCAGGATGCCGCCGACATTGGTAGCATCAATAGGCACATCCCCCAATGTGGTGGGACTCCAATGGTCGTTGCCGCGATTGGTATAGGCGATACGGTATTTCATGTCCGCCGAAATGACGGCGATGCTGTGCCAGTCGCTGCTGACAATGAACGGGCGGGGGGCGTCATCCAGCAGGTGCCGACCCAGCGAATAGGCGCTCGCTTCCCGGGGGGCACCAAGCACTTGCAGCAAGGTGGTGCCGATATCGACGTGGCTGGTGGGCGCTTCCACAACGCGATGCGGTACGCCCGGCAGCCACGTTACCATCGGTGTGCGGATCTGTTCCTCGACGAAACCGGAATTGTGCCCCCAGGCACCTTTTTCCATGAATTCCTCGCCGTGGTCGCCGGTAACGATCACGATGGTATTGTCGAGCAGTCCCTGCCGCTCCATCTCGTGGATAACCCTTCCAATCTGGCCGTCGACCCAGTGCGCAGCATTGGTGTAGCGGTTCAGAAGCCTGTCGATCTTCGGCGCAAGCTCCCGCCGGCTCATATGGGCGTAGTCGACCTCCTCGAGGTAAGGGCGGGCGATGGCCGCCGAGTCGGGAAAATCGTAGCGGGCATGGGTCGATTCCATGAAGAAAAAGCTCATGAACGGACGCTGCCGATCCCGTCCGCGCAGGAAGTCGATCTGTGCCGTGGCGTTGTTCCAATCCCTTTCCCATGCCGCCATTGACCCGTTCGCTTCATGGAGCTCGCTGGCGGGTATCTTCGCGAAGATCGTTTTGTCGAATTCCGGGTATGAAAATCGTGCACTGGTGCGCAAGTCGAACTGGTAGCCCAGTTCCTGGAGGCGATCCATCAACAACGGGCTGCGCTGGGCGTGCAGGAAGCTTTGCCAGTACGAGCCGTGGAGTCCGTAGAACAGGCCGAAGAGGCCTTCACGCGTACCGTTGCCACTCGAGTAGTGCCGCTCGAAATATTGCCCGCGCTGAGCCAGACGCCAAGTATTTGGCATGATGGTCTCGGTCAGGCGATCCCAGCGCAATGACTCGATCGCGAAAATCACGATGTTCGGGGGTTTGTCGATCCGTGCAAACGCGATATCGGCCAGGGGATAGCGCAGGCGACCGCCGGCAACCGCCGGCAACGAGCCTTCGGAGCGGGCGGGCGGCCGCAGACCCAGCTTTGCCGCCGTGCCGCGGAACGTGGTACGGCCATAGTAGGGGTAGGCACGCGCCGCTTCGAGGATGCGCCCGTCGTTTCTTACGTCGGCAACCGCGTACACGACGCGCTCGCCCGCCATTGCCGCCAAGAGGATGGCCAATGCATGGCTCCACCTGACACGAACCCTCGCCATGCCCGCCAGCCACCCGCTCAGTGGCCAGAACAGGGATTGCACGACCAGATGCCCGGTGGCGACCATCGCCATGGAGCGGTAGGTCGCGACGTCGCCGCCCAACGACTCGATGCCGCCGGGCGTAGCCAGCAAATTCAGCACGAAACCGTTGAAGTGGAAGCGGTAGAGATCGAAGATCGCGCTGTCAGCGCGAATGAACACCAGGCACGCAGCCGTCACCACTACCGCAACCACCGGTAGCAGCCACGCGGGCCGTCGCCTCCATAGGCAGAGCACCCACGCCAGGAGCAGCGCCGGCGTCAGATACAGCGCGCTGTAGGTCAGCCAGACCAGGCCGTTAAAGACCGTCGCGCCATCGATAGTGAAATCAGCCCCGCCGTCGCGCAAATATGCCGACGCCACCAGCAGCATGTGCGCCCAGGACAGACCCATGAACCATCCGAGGTTTCGCGGCGGATTCGGCACCCACCGAATCCGACTGCTTGACGAAGTCATCGCCTCGCGCCGGCGGTGCCGGTAGTGTTTTCCAGCAGGCTGGCGGTGGCCGTCTGAAGGAATGCCTCGAGCCGTTTTCTCAGGTTCGCGGTGCCCGGCCCGATCGGCTTCTCGATCGCATCGGGTTCCGGCCCGAGTCTATAGCCGTAGAGCTTGGGCGCCATGGTCCTGGATTCGACCAGAACCTCGTCGTCGGCGATGATGGCCACCAGTTGCCCGCCACCCGAGGGTTTGATCACGCCCATGCCCCTGTCGCCAGCCGGCAGATTGAGCAGGTCGCGCCCCCAGCACTGGTGGCGCAGCGTGCCGCCCAGGCGGCCCATAATGGTCGGCACGACATCAACCTGCGTGCCGACGGTGTCGCGCGTCGCGCCGAACTTTTCCCGCACGCCAGGGCCGATCAGCAGCAGCGGTACGTGAAACCGGGCGAGATTCATCTCGGTCAGCTGCGTGGCATTGGCGAAGCCGTGGTCGCCGACGATGACGAAGAGCGTCTCCTTGAAATACGGCTCGCGGCGAATCCGGTCAAAGAAGCGGCCGAGCGCCCAGTCGGAATAACGCATCGCCGTCAGATGCTGATCCAGCACGCCGTGTCCGGTCACGGGGTCCACTGGCAGCTTTGCCGGCAGGGGATAGGGCGTGTGGTTCGACAGCGTCTGCAACAGCGCATAGAAGGGTCGCCCCATCGACTTTCTCGACAGTTCGCTGAGGGCGCGGTCGAACATGTCCTGGTCGGAGACGCCCCAGGTCGGATCGAAAACGACCGGATCCTTGAAATCGAAGCGGCCGACGAAGTGGCTCATGCCCTGGCGACCGAAAAAACCCGACTGGTTGTCCCAGGCAAAGTCGCCGTTATAGACGTAAAGGTTGTCGAAGCCCCGGGCATTGAGCAGTTGCGGCAGGCCGGAAAAATCGTGAGTGCCCTCCGGCATCTGCATCAGGTACTCGAAGCCAGGCAGGTTCGGAAAGCAGCTCATGGTGGCGAACATGCCCTGGTGCGTATGCGTGCCGCTGGAGAAAAAGCGGCTGAACAGCAAGCCCTCGCCGGCCAGTCTGTCGAAATTCGGCGTGATCCCCGGCGTGCCGCCCAGCACACCCACCGAGTGCGCGGCGAAGCTCTCCATCATGATGACGACCACGTTGCGGATCGGCAGGGTCTTGTCGGCCGGCGCGGCATAATCGCGACGCACGGCCGCGCTGTCGGCATCGACCATCCGGTCGTCCGCGGCCAGCAGCATGTCGCGCACGGTCGACAGCGCATCGCCGCGCGCCATGGTCGCCCGCCAGGCATTGTCACGATGGTCTGACCACTGGCTGCTCGCCGCCGACGCCAGCGACAAGGTGGCATTCAAACCCAGCTGGTTGGCGAACACCGACGTCGTGGTGAAGGCATCGCCCCAGCGCAGCGGCGGGCCCTGCCGCAGGGTGCCGCGAATGGCGAGCAGGGCCAACGGCAGACAAAGCGCCAGCGCGGCTAGCCGCCGTCGCCATTCGGGCGCAAGCGATCCCGCACGGCCGGACTCGTCAACATCGCAGGTGGCGAGATCGATACGCCGGAACAGCAAGACCATCAACCCCGTGGCCATGGCCCAGGCGACCAGGTGACGCAACACGGGAAACCCATGCCAGATCATGCTCGCCACGGTGCGGGGATCCTCCTTGAGGTACTGGAACACCAGGCTGTTGAGCCGTTGGTTGAACTCGCGATAGAAATCCAGTTCGACAATGCCGAGCAGCAGAAGCACGCCGGCAAACAGGGACAGCCAGCCACGCATTACTGCCCGGGCCGACATCGTCCGGCGGCTGATCAGCGCCAGCAACACAGGCAGGCAGCCGATGGCGGCCAGGCGCAGATCGAAGCGCAGGCCATTGACGAATGCCTCGCCGATGGCGCGAATCGGCACCTTGTTGAGTTGGTCGCCGTTGTAGGCCATCAACCCGACGCGGAGCAGCGTCAGCATGACCAGCAGGGCCAACAGGGCTAGCAAGGTAAACGCGAGATGGTCTCGCGTGCCAATCAGGCGACTTCGCGTGGGTGCTTGCACGAGCAGGTTGCGGAAAGATTCATTGGGGTAACGGATGCAGGTTAGGGCGCCATCCTTAAAGTCGTCTTAAACACATCCATACCTTGGCGTCCCGTGCCGGTAAAGCGAGTCGCCTTCATTCTCGACACGCAAGCCTGAGATCGGCGCGAATCAGGGTAGCAAGAACCACGCTGATCGCCCATGCCAGCCAGAGCGTCCAAAGGGTGTGGGACAGGAAATGCGCCCCTTGGGCCATTCTCGCCGCGCCGAGCACCCCGCCCGCCAGCAGGCCCGCCAACAGGCCCAGACGGACTGCACGCACGCCGGCAGGCCGCAACGCCACCGCCCAGACGAGCCACAAGAAGCCGGCCGATGCGTGGCCGGCCGGAAGGCACTGGCCGGCCTTGATGCCTGGCGGAGGCACTTCGAACAGGTGCAGATAGGGTGCAAAGCCGCCGAAATCGACGATATCCCACGGACAATGCCGATAGGTCAGCAGTTTGAGCGTCGAGGTGGCCAGCGGAATCGCCAGCATGCCGGTCGCCGCCAGCAAGGCGTTGCGTGGCGGCAGCCAGGTCAGCCGATTCTTCCAGCCCTGCCAACAATAGAAGAGGCTCGCCGCCACCAGAATGAAACTGGCCTGCTTGGCGCCGTGATGCAGCACCGCGTCGAGGAGCCATGCCTTCCGCAACGGAAATGCGGCTTGATCCGGATCGAAGAAATACCGGGCGAATTCGCGGTCGAGGTCGGTGCCTTCGAACACCAACAGCAACAGCATTACGCCGGCCGCGAGCAGGGCGTATTGCCACAGAAGCCAGGCACGCGATTCGCCAAGTTCCAGGAGAGGTGCGGAAACAGCCGGGACGGCCAGGTCGCTGCCTCGCATCTCAGCCGCCTCGGCAGGATGTGGTCAGATCGAGCGCGTCATCGCGCAAGGCAGTGGTAACGTCGAGGAGACCGAGCACCGTGTGGAAGAGGTTGTCGTGCGAAGCGGGCTGGTTCGCGCGCGCGCGCAGGCAGTCGGGATTCAGCCGGTTGCGCTTGACAAAACCCGTCGATAACCACAGGGTCATCGGTACCCGGGTCTGCTCATCCGGGGCGATCGAGTATGGCAGACCGTGCAGATACAGTCCTTTTTCGCCGAGCGATTCGCCGTGATCCGAAACATAGATCATTGCCGTGTCGTACGTGGATTCGAGCCTCTTCAGCCAATCGATGGTGCCACCGAGAACGTGGTCGGTGTATAGCAGCGCGTTGTCATAACTGTTGATGACTTGTTCACGGCTGCATCTCGACAGATCCTCCTCGTCACAGGTCGGCATGAAGCGGCGGAAGGCGTCAGGATAGCGTCGAGAATAGGCGGGGCCATGGTTGCCGAGTTGATGCAGCACGAGCACGAGATTGCCCTTTGTATCGCGCATCACCTTCTCGCTGCTCTCGAGCAGGGCACCGTCGAGACAGCGATCGGTCCCGCAAAGATCGGGAAAGGCTGCCGGATCCGGGCGCATGCTGTCGACGCCGTCGCAAACCCCCTTGCAGCCCGACTGGTTATCGTTCCAGATCACATGCAAACCGGCATGGTTCAGCACGTCCAGCAGGGACTCGCTGGTACGGATCGCGTCCTCGTCGTAGTTTTTCCTGCCCTGCAAGGAAAACATGCAGGGCACCGATACCTCGGTATCGGTGCCGCAGCTCTTCATGTCGGGAAAGTTGATGACATCGCGACGAGCCAGTTCCGGTGTCGTATCGTGGACTGGCGAATGACCGGCCGCGCGATTCAAGCCCCAGTTATCCGCACGCGCGGTTTCGCCAACGACGATCACGAACAGCGCGGGCTTTTTTGCCGATGGCCAACTGGCGCCGAGTCGCGCATCGGTGCCAATCGGCCGGCGCGGAACATTGGCGGCCCGCGCATCGTTCGTCATCACGCGAACCAGCGACCACAGCGGCGCGGCTGGCACGATCAGGTAGCGGATCTCCTTGTGGTTGCGCATTTGCGCGGAGAAATCCTTGTAAACGCCGCCAAGCGCACCGGCAGCCACGATGGCGACAATCAGGATATAGACAAGGCGCAGCCCAAGCGCGCGGGCAAACGCGCGACGCCTCACCCGCACGCGCTGAAGCACGACCAACGCTGGCAGTGCGATGGCGAGCACATGAGCGAACAGGCTCGGGCCAAGCAACTCGCGCGCTTCGGGAATGTCGGTGCGAACCACATTGCGAAGCATGTCCGGGTCGAAATACACGCCAAACTGCCCGGCGAAGTAGCTGGCGCTTGCCGAAACGACGATCAGCGAGGCCAGGAGCGGCTTTATTGTCCAGCGAGCAAGCAAGGGCGCAAACAGAAGAAAGTGCACCCCCGTCAGCCCAATGCCAACGGCAAGCACATAGGCCAGGCTGATGGCGTCGCCGGCACGATGGGCCAATAGCGCATGCCAGAACGGCCTGCACGCGACCAGCACGAAATACAGGCTGCACGCCAGCAACAGGTTTTCGGCGGAGACCTCCGGTCGCCATCGCAACCAGGAAGACGCTGAACGCGATTCCGCCTTTCCGCCAGGCTGACGCCAGATGACGTCGTCTGTCGCTGCTGCGTTGAAACCGGAGGAAAGCAGAACGTTCGCCTCGCCCATGATCGCGCTGAATGAAAGTGATCAGCGCAATCTACGCAGCGGATTGTGGGGAAAGCGTGAGATACGTGTGAGGAAAGTGTGATGCTAGGGCTTGCCGGCTTGCCTCGGGGCCATGCCGAAATCGATCGATACGCAAGCGCCACCGTCCGGACGATTCGAGGCGGATACTTTCCATCCGCTGGCCTCGCAGACATGCCTGACGAGCGTGAGGCCAAGGCCATGCCCCGGCTTGCTGCTGCCGCGCTGGAAACGCTCGAAGTATCGCGTCGGGTCGTCCGCGCCGAAGCCCGGACCTCGATCGCACACGACGAGGCGCTGGTCTTCGAGCGTCACTTCGATTGCGCGCCCCTCGCCATGGCGCTGGGCGTTATCGAGCAGATTTTGCAGCACCAGGCGGAGCAGGCCGATATCCGCGTCGATTTCGGCACGCGGATGAATGCGCAGCAACGGCGGCTCTGTCCGTTCGGTATCCGGATGCAGCCGCGCCCATGCTTCATGCACGGTTGCCGCCAAATTGACTGGTTCGATCACCGCGGGACGAGCTTCGCGGGCGAGCAACAGCAGGCTTTGCGCCAGCGCGACGGTGCGATCGGTCGCCGCGATGATGCGCTCGGCACGGCGCCGTGCCTTGTCGGACAAGGACGCATCGGCCGCCAGCATCTCGGCGTCGCTGCGAATGCCGGCCAACGGCGTGCGCAGTTCGTGTGACAGATTGGCGTTGAAATCCCGCTCGCGCGCAATCAGGTTGGCCTGGCGCGCCTCCGCGCGCTCCAGCGCGCAAGCCACCGAAAACAGTTCGTCATCCAGTTCGATCCGGGTGAATGGCGTACGATCGGCTTCGCTCTCGACGCGGGCGGCGAGCGCCTCCAAGCCGCGTGTCAGACGTGCCGCCAAGGCGTAGACGAGAATGAACGAAAGCACCGTCATGACCATCCCGCCAATGGCCACCGCGGTGGCGACGGTCGTCTCCCGATCGATATGATCGGTTTCATCGAAGACAAGCACATAGCGAAAACCATCCTCTTCGCGGATCGCCACATGCAGTTCGCGCCCGGTCGAAGCGTCTTCGTGATTGCCGATGGGCAATCCGGCCAGCGCGGCGGGCAGCCCCTCCGGTATCGGTCCACCCAGGGCGTGGCGGTACAAGGTCATGTCCGGCGTTTGCGGCTTGATCAGACTGCCGACCTGGCGACTGTGTTCAATGCTGTATTGGAGCTGCTCGTCGAGGGTGCTGGCGATAAACTCCTCCTCCATGTCTTCGTACAGCATCACCAGGGCAAGCGATTCCGCGAAAGTCAGCAGCAGCACGGCGGTAACCGAGATGGCGATGCGCATACGCATGCCGCCGAAAAGCCGGCGCCGTCGGCCGCTGCGTCCCGCTGGTTCAGCAGTCGACGAGCTTGTAGCCGAGGCCATGAACGTTAACCACGTGAACGGGCGCGTCGCCGCCCAAGGCCCTGCGCAAGGTATGAAGCATGCTGCGAAGGTTATCGCTGCTGTCCAGTTCGTGGCCCCACACGGCAATTTCCAGCTCCCGCTGCGAATACACCCGATTCGGTTGCGCCAGAAACTCGGCGAGAAGGCGCAAGGCCTTGGGGGGCAACGCGAGCAGGCGCCCCTGGAGCCGGGCCTCCAGCGTAGCCGGGTTGAATTCCAGCTCGCCGTGGCGCAACGTCGAGGTGCCATGGCGGACCGGGCCGCGGCGCGCCAGCGCCAACAGACGGACTTCCAGTTCCTGCAAGGCAAAGGGCTTCACGAGGTAGTCGTCGCCTCCGGATTCGAAAGCGAGCAGTTTGTCTTCCAGCATCTCGCGCGCCGTCAGCACCAGAATGGGCAACGCGCTTTGTTCCGTCCTCAGCCGACGCGCCAGCGAGAGCCCGTCGCCATCGGGCAGATTGAGATCCAGGATCAACGCATCGAACCGGTTCCGGGCCAGCAACGGCAACGCCACGGCAATGCGATCAGCGTAGTCGCATTGATGACCGCGCGATTCGAGGTATTCGTAAATGTTCTCGGCGATCGTGCGATCGTCTTCAACAATGAGCAAATGCATTTTCGGAAGATACTCCATCTCGACATTCGCGCCGACAGGTCGATGACAAGCCGGAGCAAACGACCCGATTGACCGCCGCCGCTGCCCGCCCGGCGCCATTAAGCTTCGTTTAATCCGCGCCACCTAAGCTTGTCGCCATGTCATCGTTGGAGTTCATGAAATCATGCCTGGCGCCTTGCGGGACATGCTTCGCTTGAGGAACGACGCGCTCACCATCCGGCATACCGTGGCGGGTTCGCGCCGCCGCGATGAAGTCGAGGAATTCATCCGCGCGACGTTCAAGTCGCGTTTCGGCGCCGAAGTGACCAGTTTCGCTCCCAACCTGATGGCGCTGGAACTCGACGACCGCGTCGTCGCCGCCGCCGGCTGGCGCTGCGCCGCCGACGAGCCATTGTTCCTCGAAACCTATCTCGATGTCCCGGTCGAAGCCGCCTTGGCCAAGCTGGCCGGACATCCCGTCGAGCGCGCGCGGATCGTCGAGGTCGGCAATCTGGCCGCGGCCCGCGCCGGTGGCAGCATCGACGTGATTCTGGCGCTGTCGCGGCACCTCGACCGCCTCGGTTACGAATGGGTGGCATTCACCGCGACGCGCGAGTTGATCGGCATCTTCCGCAAGCTCGGCCTGGCGCCGCTGGCGCTGGCCCCCGCCGACCCCGAGCGCCTGGGCGAGCAGGCCGGCGCATGGGGCCACTACTACGACAGCGCGCCGGTCGTGGTGGCCGGCCGTATCCGTCTGGCACTGGAGAAATCGGCGCGCCGCCATGACTGACTTTCGCTGGCGGGATTCGCTGTCCGGGCATTCCGGCGGTCGGCCAGTGCTCGTCGGCGGCAGCCGTGCCTGGTCGGCCGATGAGGTGCTCGCGGAACTCGACGTGCTTCGCGAACGCCTAGCGCCCAGCCGCGTGCTCGGCGTGCTCGCCGACAATGGCGCGGCCTGGGCAATGGCCGACCTCGCCGCTCAAGATGCCGGCATCGTCCACTTGCCGCTGCCTGGATTCTTCAGCCCCACGCAATTGCGCCACGCCATCGAGCAGACGGCCACCGACACCATTCTCACCGACCAACCCGAACGGGTCGGCGCGCTGGACCTGCAATTCGCCATCACTGGAACTTGGCAGAACCTGATCTGGATGCGCCGCGTGGTCGAACCGGCCGACCTCCCCGCCGGTACCGCGAAGATCTCCTTCACTTCGGGCAGCACTGGCGCGCCCAAGGGCGTCTGCCTGAGTGCGAATGGCCTGCGCGCGACCGCGCGGGCCGTGTGCGCACGGCTGGCCGACCTGCCGCTCGAGCGTCACCTGGCCGTGTTGCCCCTGTCGCTGTTGCTCGAGAACGTCGCCGGTCTCTACGCACCGCTGCTGCGCGGCATGACTATGCACCTGCCCTCGCTGGCCGACCTCGGCTGGCGCGGCATGGCCGGCTTCGACCCCAGGGCGCTCGATGCGGCCGTTCGCACCGGCACCGCCAGCAGCCTCATTCTGGTGCCGGAGCTGCTGAAGGCCTGGACGATGTTGCTCGCCCACACCGAACGCCAAGCCCCGGAGACGCTGCGCTTCGTCGCCGTGGGCGGCGCCCGCGTCGCCCACGAGTTGCTGAGCGCCACACGCCAACGGGGTATTCCGGCCCATCAGGGGTACGGACTGACCGAATGCGGCTCGGTGGTGACGCTGAACCGTCCGGACGATGACACGGGCAGCGGCGACGATGTCGGCCGGCCACTGGATCATGCCAGGGTTCGCGTCGACGGCAACGAGGTCATGGTCGGCACTGCCGCCTTTCTCGGCTACGTCGGGGGCGCCGTCGGCACGGATGGCGAGTTTCCGACCGGCGACTTGGGCGAACTCGACCAACGCGGCCATCTGCGCCTGACCGGCCGATGCAAGAACCTGCTGATCACTTCCTACGGGCGAAACATCTCGCCCGAGTGGGTCGAGGCCGCCCTGCTGGCGCAGCCCGCCATCCTGCAGGCGATCGTGGTCGGCGACGGACGACCGGCACCCGCCGCGATCATCGTGGCAGCGCCGGGCACGCACGAGACCGACGTCGACGCGGCCATTCTGGCCGCCAACCAGACGCTGCCCGACTACGCCCGCGTGGCGCATCGGCTGCTCGCCGCGCCTTTCACCCCCGAGAACGGCCTGGCCACCGGCAACGGCCGCCCGATGCGATCGGCCATCATCGAACATCATGCCGCGCAAGTCGCGGCCCTGTACGCCCAAGAGGAATCCGAAGATGTCGTTTTATGAGCAACTCCAGGCGGCCACCGCCGGGTCCCGCACGCAGCTGATCTCGACGCCGATCGTCGTCGATTGCCTGCGGGGCCACGTCAGCCGCGACAGCTACCTGGCCTTCCTCGGCCAGGCCTACCACCATGTCCGCCACACCACGCCGCTGCTGATGAGCCTGGGCGGCCGCCTGCCGGAACGACTGGCCTGGGCACGCCAGGCGGTGGCCGAGTACATCGAGGAGGAAATCGGCCACGAGGAATGGATACTCAACGACATCGCGGCCGCCGGCGGCGACCCCGAAGCCGTGCGTGCCAGCCAGCCCGGGCTACCCGCCGAAGTCATGGTCGCCTACGCCTATGACCTTATCAACCGGGGCAACCCGGCCGGATTCTTCGGCATGGTGTTCGTGCTGGAAGGCACCAGCGTGGCGCTGGCACTGACCGCCGCCGACCGCATTCAGCAGGCGCTCGACCTGCCCGACAAGGCCTTTTCCTATCTGCGCTCGCACGGTACGCTCGACCAGGAACATACCCAGCATCTCGCCCGATTACTCGAACGCATGGCGCCGGAAGACCAAAGCGCCGTGCTGCACGCGGCACACGTCTTCTTCAAGCTCTACGGCGACGTCTTCCGGGCGTTGCCCACGGCGGGAGGCCAGGCATGCAACTGAACCATGCGCGCATTCTGCTGACCGGCGCCACCGGCGGTCTGGGCCAGGCCCTGGCCCGCGAGCTCTCGACGGCCGGCGCGGCGCTCCTGCTGTCCGGCCGCGATGCTGCCCGGCTGGCGGAAATCAAGGTGGCGCCAGGGACGGACTACGCCACACTGCAGGCCGACCTCGCCACCGGCGAAGGCATCGCCGCCGCCACCGCGGCAGCCCGGCACTTCCGGGTCAACGTGCTCATCAACAATGCCGGTATCGGCTGCTTCGGGCTGCTGGAGCAACAGGGCTGGCCCACCGTCGAGCAGGTGCTGGCGACCAATCTGGAATCGCCGATACGACTCACCCAGGCCTTGCTGCCCTGGCTGCGCGCGCAACCGGAAGCGGCTATCGTCAATATCGGCTCGACTTTCGGCAGCATTCCTTTCGCCGGCTTCGCCGCCTATTCCGCCGCCAAGGCCGGCCTGCGCGCATTTTCGCAGGCCTTGCGGCGGGAACTGGCCGATTCGCTGATCCGGGTGGTGCATGTGGCGCCGCGCGCCATCGACACGCCCCTCAACGCACCCGCCGTCAATGCCCTCAACCGGCAACTAAGGAACCACAGCGACTCACCCGACGCGGTCGCCGCCCAAATCGTCGCCGTCCTGCGCAACAGCCGGTCGGAAGCCCACCTCGGCTTTCCCGAACGGCTGTTCGCCTGGCTCAACGGCGTCGCCCCCGGACTGATCGACCGGGGGCTCGCCGGCAAGCTCGCCACCATCAAACAACACGCCTCCTCCGAATAACCTCTCGAAAAGGAAACGCCATGTCCGCACGTTCGCTGCTCGTCGCCCTTCTTGTCGGTCTCGTCCCGCCGGTGCACGCCGCCGCCGGCGATGATCTGGTCCGTCCGATCCAGGATCAGTGGGCGGAGATCAAGTATCGCCAGCCGGAAAAACAGCAGGCCGATCTCTACCGCGACCTCGCCGCCAAGGCTCGCAAGCTGTCCGAAGCCAATCCGAACATGGCGGAGCCGCTGATCTGGGAAGGCATCGTCGTGTCGAGCGAGGCAGGCGTGCGCGGCGCGCTCGGGGGCGCGCTGGGTCTGGCCAAGGAAGCCAGGCGCCTGCTCGAGGAAAGCCTGAAGCTCGACGAAAAGGCGCTGAATGGCTCGGCCTACACCAGCCTGGCGACGCTGTACGCCAAGGTACCCGGCTGGCCGATCGGCTTCGGCGACAAGAAGCGCGCCGAGGAATTCTTCAAGAAGTCGCTAGCCATGAATCCCGCCGGTATTGACCCGAACTTCTTTTACGGCGAGTATCTGGCCGACCAGGACCGCGTTGCCGAAGCGCGCGGTTATCTGGAAAAGGCACTCAAGGCCCCCGACCGGCCGGGGCGCGAGCTGGCCGACCAGGGGCGCCGGCAGGAGATCCAGGCACTGCTGAACAAGATCGGGAAGGACGCGAGGTAATTGAGGCTACTGGTCGTCGAGGATGATGCGCTGCTGGGCGACGGGATCAAGGCGGGGCTGGCGCTGGCCGCCTATGCCGTGGATTGGGTGCGCGACGGCGACGCGGCGCGCCGCGCGCTGATCGACCACGATTACGACGCCTGCATCCTCGACCTTGGTCTGCCCCGTCGCGACGGCCTTGCCGTCCTACGCGAATTGCGCCAGCGCGGCAATCGGCTGCCGGTCATCATCCTGACGGCGCGCGACACCAGCGAGGACAAGATCGCCGGACTCGATAGCGGCGCCGACGACTACCTGACCAAGCCATTCGACCTCCCCGAGTTGCTGGCGCGCCTGCGCGCGCTGCTGCGCCGCGCCGGCGGCTTGGCGCGTCCGGTGCTGGAGCACGCCGGCATCACGCTCGACCCGGTGGCCAAGCGCGTCACCCGCCATGGCGAGGAAGTGTCGCTTTCGGCGCGCGAATACGCGCTGCTGCTCGATCTGCTCAATCATGCCGACCACGTGCGGACGCGCGCCCAGCTGGAGGAAAGCCTCTACGCCTGGGGCGAGGAGACGGGCAGCAACACCGTCGAGGTGTACATCCATCACCTGCGCAAGAAACTCGGCGCCGACTGCATCAGGACGGTGCGTGGCCTGGGTTATCAACTGGGCGGAATCGCCGGATGACCGGGCTGTCGCGGCCCAATCGCGCCCATTCGCTGCGTTGGCGTCTCTTGTTCGCCGTATGCCTGGTGGTGCTGCTGACCTGGGGCCTGACCGGGGTCCTGACCCACAACAAGGCGCTGCACGAAGCCGAAGAACTGATGGACGGCAACCTGGCGCAGCGTGCACATCTGCTCCTGGCCCTGCTGCGCGACAACGAGGATGCCCTTGACGGCCTCGGCAAGCGCCTCACCGGCGTTCGCCCCGCAAGCGACAATGTGTACGAGCCACCGCTCGAATTCCAGTTCGGCCGCGCCGATGGCACCATTCTGCTGCGCTCGGACAACGCACCCGAACTGCCGATCACCGGCGCGCCCGGCTACAGCGACATCCTGCGCCAGAAGGCTTCATGGCGCATCCTCAACATGATCTCGCCGGATGGCAGGTATCGTGTCCAGGTTGCGCAGTCCATCGATGTCCGCGACCAGGCCGCACTGGAGGTGGCGAGCCAGGCGATCCTGCCCGTCGCGCTGATCCTGCCGGTATTCCTGCTGCTGCTCTATGTTTCCATCCGGCGCGGACTGCGCCCGCTCGATCAACTGGCGACGGACGTTGCCGCGCGCGGCTCCGACAATCTAGCGCCGCTGCCGAACGGCACGGTACCGACCGAGGTTCGCCCCCTGGTGGCAGCACTGAATCGATTGTTCCATCGGGTCGGCCTGGCGCTGGAAAACGAACGTCGTTTCACCGCCGACGCCGCGCATGAGTTGAAAACCCCGCTTGCCGCGCTCAAGATCCAGGCGCAAGTGGCCAAGCTCAGCAAGGATACACAGGCGCGCGGCCATGCTCTGCGCCAGATCGAAGCCGGCGTCGAACGGGCGACGCACCTGGTCGAGCAACTGCTGCGCCTCGCGCGGCTCGACCCCTTGTCGAACCTGCCGTCACCACAACCCTTCGATCTCGCGGAAGTCATCCGGGACATGCTCGCGACCATCGACGCCGAGCGCCGCGCCAAGCACCGGATCGTCGCCACGCTTCCGGATACCGCGCTGGTCGCGAGTGGCGATCCGGCGCTGATGGCGATCGCCATCCGCAATCTGGTGGATAACGCGATGCGCTACACGCCGCCCGACAGCACGATCACCGTCGATGCGCGCGAGCATGTCGACGGACTATCGCTGGCCGTGAGCGACGACGGCCCCGGCGTTTCGCCCGTGGACCTGCCGCGACTGGGCGAGCGTTTCTACCGGAGCCGGGAAACCGCGACGGAAGGCAACGGCCTCGGTCTCGCCATCGTCGCGAGAATCGCCGAGTTGCACGGCGCCCGGCTGGCCTGCGGCAACCAGCCAACCGGAGGCTTCGTCGCCCGCATCGTCGGTCTGACGAAGAACCACGGTCAGCGTTCCGACAAGCCATCGGTTGGCGCTATTCCGGCCAACGGCGGCAAGAGCCCATCCAGGCCTTGATCAACTTGCGGAGTTGGCCGCGGGCAAGCAACTGCCCGGGGTCGGCGCGCAGCGCCGCAAGCAGATGCCGCCTTGCCGTCGATCGCTCGCCGGTCTGCGCGGCGGCTCGCGAGAGCGCCAGATAGCGTTGGGCGAGATAGGACGGCTTCAGCTTTTGGCACTCGTCCGGCAGCCCCCGGAAGATCTCGTCTGCCAGCGCCTGTTCGAGCGACTCGCTGACCTTGACGGCATGGCGCAGGCTGTCGGGATGCTTGTGTATCCTTACCAGCGGAATATCGATCACCTTGATGCGGCCACACGCCAGCCAGTAGGCCGACACCGGGATATCCTCGCGGCCCCGGAACGCCTCCGGATACGGGCGCCTGTCGACGAGTTCCCGCGCCACGGCAACGGCGCCATGGCTGACCGACAGCGTCTTGTCGAGAAGGTGATCGGCGACGCGTCGGCAAGGATCATCATCCACGCGGCGAGGAGGCGGATGGCGCTTTTTCGCGGCCATCCGGCCAGCGGGTAAGACGGCCTCCGATGACGACTGTTGCCCGCGAGTCGTCCCGAAATGCCGAACATATCGCGGCCAGCGCCCCCGGCAAAAGTTGGTCGTCGGCATCCAGAAAGAGCACATGGCTGCCGCGGCTGGCGCGTAGCCCCGCGTTGCGCGCGGCTGCCGCGCCTGCGTTGTTCTGGCGCAGCCAGCGAAAACCCGACGGACGACCCGCCGAAATTGTTTCGAGCACTTTCGGTGTCTCGTCGGAGGAGCCATCGTCGATGACGACCAGTTCGCACTCATCGGTGAGCTGGCTCAAAACAGAGTCCAGCACCCGGCCCAGCAAATGGCCATAGTTATAAGTCGGAATGACGACGCTGAGCAGGATGCCCGGAGCGATCATCGGTCGCCCTTGCTGAGCAACACGCAGTCGACTTCGATCACGGTGAGGTCGGGATTGCGGCTGACCGGATACAGACCGCTGACGCGGAAGCCGCCCTGCTCGTAACAGGCCAGAGCATCGAGCCAGTGTGGCGCGTTTTCATAGATCGGAATCAGGGAAAGCTCCGAGAGCATCGCCAAAACACGTCCTAGCGAGTTACGAGCGCCCTCAAACACCTTCAGGTCGTAGCCCTGGGTGTCCATCTTGAGAAAGATTCTGGCATCGCCCGAAACGTCGTGTTCGGCGAGAAAGTGGTCGAGGGTGTCGATCTCGATGCTTTCCTGCTCGTTCGCCTCGATCTTCGGATAACGCGTCCGGCCATAATCGTTCGCCGCCAGCAGCGAGTTGAGATCGGATGACTTCGACAGGTTGATGGATGTCCGCGCCGGCTGGTCACCGAGGCCGAGCTTGAAGACGTGCCAGCGATCGTCGCCCTGCGCCGCCTCCGACAGGCGCTCGAATGACGCCGTCACTGGCTCGAAGGAATAGATGTGGCCACGATAACCGGCCTTCCGGATCATGGTGCCAAACTGGCCGAGATTGGCGCCGACATCCAGGACGACATCGATCCGGTAGCGGTCGAACACATTCCTCAAGTGTGAACGCA
The DNA here is from genome assembly GCA_016704145.1 of Rhodocyclaceae bacterium. Lineage (GTDB taxonomy): Bacteria > Pseudomonadota > Gammaproteobacteria > Burkholderiales > Rhodocyclaceae > Fen-999. The sequence goes on from JADJAS010000007.1 coordinate 775,360, forward strand.
AGGAAGGGCTCTTTCGCTCCTTGATCAGTTCATAGCCAAGGGCCTGACAGACACTCCGCAAAGGATTCATTCGGCACCGCTCCCAAGATAACTTTTCCGATCCGGCGGCTCGCTCGTCGGTACTGGCGGCAAACGCACGATCACCACCGCTTCCGCGGCATCATTGCCGAAACGGCTCGCGACTTGCAGACCACGGGCGGCGAGCCAGGATTCGACCCATTGCACACGCCGGGAATCCGACAGTGCCAGCATCGAAAACCTGCCCGCCGCCATTGCCTGCTCCAAGTCCCGGTGATCGAGTACCTGCTGCTTGCGACTGGCAAACCCCCAGCCCGCGTAATACGCCACTCTGGGATCGTCCACATACACCCGAGCCGGATCGGAAGAATTGGCCGCCAGCCAGGCACCAGCCGCCGCGAGATAGCCGCGGCCGGGCCCCAGCGAAACCACGTTGGCAATCATGGTGGTCAAGGCAAGACCAATGATCACTGGCTGCCAGCGAGGCAGGCGTCGCAGCAGCATGAGCAGGCCCGTCGCCACCGCCGGCACCACCAGGAGCGTCAGGGTGCTGACGTAGCGGGAGGAGAGGAAAAGCAGGTCGGAGGCGAACAACATCAAGGCCAACACATGGGCGAGAAACATCCAGGCCAGCAAGGGCCACTGCCTGGCCAATGCCCGGCCGGCCCCGACGAACACGGGGTAGGCAAACGGCACGATGAATACGCCCAGCATCTTGATGAACTTGATCGGAACCAGCGACAGCATGCCGAAGAACAGGATGTAGCCGGCCTCTTCGCGCGAATACTCGGGCAGGACGCCAGACTGTACGAGGCGTCCCGCATGTTCCGACCACTTGTGGATGCCAAGCAGATTCGCCGCCTCCAGATAGCGCAGAACGCGTGCCGGCCAATCGATGAGGCCCGCGCCGCCCAACAGGATCAGCAGCAGCACCGTCATCAGCGGCAGCGCCGCCACTCTGACCAGGCGCCGTACTCGCTCGCCGGCTGGCGCGGAGGTCGCCTGCCAGGCCATCAGCGCCAGGAAGAACGCCACCGCCTCGAACCTGAACAGCATCGCGGCGATCAGAGCCAGCTGACAGGGTAGCGCTTCGCGCCAGCGGCATCCCGTGCGTTCCCAACGCAGCGCCAGCCAGAAAGCCAACACGGTGAAAAACCAGTAGCCAAACTCGCGCAGCAGCTGATCCCGATAACCGTTGTAGCCAGGCATGGCCAGCACCACCAGGCAGGCTGCCCACGCCAGCGCGGCATCCTCCGGCTGGTGGCGGCGCACCAGATCGACCATCACCCCGCAAGCCCCGGCGAGCAACAAGCCATCGATGAGGTGACCGGCGGTCTCGAGAGCGATGCCGGTGAGACTGCCCAGACCGGCAATCAGCATGGGCAACAGCAGCCAGTCGAAAGTGCCGATCAGCGCCGGATAGCCATCGGCAAGAAAGCCGCGCGCCGCATCGACATAAAGCATGCCGTCGCGATTGAGGACGCTGCTGCCGCCAATGGCAATCGACGACAAGACGAGGCTGGCCAGGAAGGCGGTCCACGCCGGGGCCGATGCGCCGAGACGGCGGTTCAGCCAGCCGATCACCGACGCCATGCCAGCCGCCTCATGCCGCCTTGACAACCAGGATGTCCTCCATGATCAGGTAGCGGAGGTCGGAACCAAAGAACATGTCGAGCGCGTCGGTCGGCGAACAGATCATCGGTTCGCCGCGCCGGTTGAGCGAGGTGTTGAGCACGACGCCATTGCCCGTCAGTTTTTCAAGTTCGAGCATCAGGTCGTAATAGCGGGGGTTGAACTCGCGCCTGAGCACTTGCGCACGGGAAGTGCCGTCCTCATGGACCACTTCCGGCACACGCATCTTCCATTCCTCGGCGACTTCGAACGTGAAGGTCATGAAGGGCGCCGGATGGTCAGATTGCAACATCCGAGGTCCAACGGTATCGAGCATCGACGGGCAGAAAGGGCGCCAGCGCTCCCGGAACTTGATCTGCGCGTTGATGCGATCGGCGACACCTTTCACGCTCGGGCAGCCGAGAATCGAGCGGCCACCAAGCGCACGGGGACCGAATTCCATGCGTCCCTGGAACCAGGCGACCGGGTTGCCGTCGGCGAGGATTCTGGCGATCCGGCTCGGCACCTCGACGTCGCCATTCTCGATCGCCTGCCATTGCGGCTTTTCCGCGTGCTGCGCGCAGGCGGCGATCACCTGCTCGTTGCCGTAGCGCGGGCCAAGGTAGACGTGCTCCATCTTCTCGACCGGCACGCCGCGCCGCACCGAGACATACGAGGCCGCGCCAATGGCGGTGCCGGCATCGCCCGAGGCCGGCTGGACGAAGAGCTCGTGTACCTCAGGCCGGGCGATGATCCTCTGGTTTAGCTTGACGTTGAGCGCGCCGCCGCCGGCGAAGGCCAGCCTGCCGGTTTCGCGCAGGATGTCGCCGAGGTAGTAATCCATCATTTGCAGCGACAGGTCCTCGAACAGCTTCTGCATGCTCGCCGCGTAGTGGATGTACGGGTCGTCGGCGATGTCGCCCTCGCGTTTTGGCCCCAGCCATTCGATCAGCTTCGGCGAAAAGTAGTAGCCCTTGCCTTTTTCCTTGTGGCGCCGCAGGCCGATTACGTTAGCGTAGTCGGTGTTAACGACCAGTTCGCCATTCTCGAATTTCGCCAGCCGCGAGAAGTCGTAACGAGCTGGATCGCCGTAAGGCGCCATGCCCATGACCTTGTATTCGCCGTCGAGCATTTCGAAGCCGAGGTATTCGGTGATGGCGCCGTAGAGGCCGCCGAGCGAATCGGGATCGTAGAATTCCTTGATCTTGGTGATCTTGCCGTTTTCGCCGACGCCAAAGAAAGTGGTGGCGTACTCGCCCTTGCCGTCGATGCCGAGGATCGCCGTCTTCTCCCGGAAGCCTGAACAGTGGTAGGCGCTGGAGGCGTGCGCCAGATGGTGTTCGACCGGCACGACTTCCGTGCGGGTCAGGTCGAAGCCGAGTTCGCGCAGGCAGGCCTCGATGCGACCGCGATAGCGGCGGTAGCGACGGTTGCCATTCAGAATCGCATCGATGCCTCGATCGGGGGCGTACCAGTAGCGCCTGGCATAGTGCCAGCGCGCCGGACCGAAAATGCTGATCGGCGCGAAGGGAATCGCGACGACATCGATATCGGCGGGTTTGATGCCGGCGAAGTCCAAACAGAACTTCGCCGCTTCGCGAGGCATGCGGCCCTTGGCGTGCTTGTCGCGGATGAAGCGCTCTTCCTCGGCGGCCGCGACCAGCCTGCCATCGACGTAGAGGGCGGCGGACGGATCGTGCGAGACCGCGCCGGACAATCCGAGTATGGTGAGTGCCACGGATGCGATTCCGATCAAAGCTTGGAAGTATACAGGCCGGCGGATGGCTGCCGCTTATAATCCGCCGGCCATGCGCGTCCTGCTCGTGAAAACCTCCTCGCTCGGCGACGTCGTGCACAATCTGCCGGTCGCCAGCGATATCCGCCGGCTGTTTCCGGACGCGACGATCGACTGGGTGGTGGAAGAGGGCTTCGCCGAGATCCCGCGCCTACACCCGGCCGTTGCCAACGTGATCCCCGTGGCCGTGCGGCGCTGGCGGAAGTCACCCCTGTCGCCGGCGATCTGGCGCGAAATCGCCGCTTATCGGCGCGCCGTCACGGCTGACTTTCACGACGTCGTCATCGATACCCAGGGGCTGCTCAAGAGCGCCCTGCTCGCCCGCTGGGCAAGTGGCCGCACATGCGGACACGCCGTCGACTCGGCGCGCGAACCGCTGGCAGCGCGTCTGTACCGGCGCCGGTTCCGTGTCGATCGACATCGGCATGCCGTGACCCGCAACCGGCTGCTGGCGGCGATGGCGCTAGACTATTCGCTCGACGACCTGCCACTCGATTACGGCATCGCCGCACCACCGCTGGCCGCGCCCTGGCTGCCCGGCGGAGCCTACGCCGTCCTGCTCACGGCCACCAGCCGGGCCGACAAGGAGTGGCCCGAAGCCGACTGGGCGGCGCTGGGCACCGCCCTGATCGCCACCGGCCTGAAATGCGTGTTGCCCGGCGGCAGCCCCGCCGAGCGGACGCGGGCGGCGCGGCTGGCCGACGCGCTCGGCCGCGCCGTGGCGGCGCCGGCGATGGATCTTGCCGAACTATCGCGGCTGCTGGCCGGCGCCGCGCTGGTGGTCGGCGTGGACACCGGCCTGGTGCACCTCGCCGCGGCGTTGCAGCGACCGACCATCGCCCTCTACTGCGCCTCCGACCCCAGGCTGACCGGCGTGCTGGCGGGCGCCGACTGCGTAAACCTCGGCGATCGTGGTCAACCACCCGCCGCTGCCGAGGTCGTCGGCCAGGCCCTGCGACTGCTCGGCTGATGGCGCGCATCCTGTACACGCTCGCCGTCGTCGCGCTGCTGCCCTGGGCATTCATGCACTTGCTCTGGCGCGCGCGCCGGCAGCCTCAGTACCTGCGGCACTGGCGCGAACGTCTGGGCTTCTATGGCAAACGCACCGCCGGCGACGTGATCTGGATCCATGCCGTTTCCGTCGGCGAAACACGCGCCGCGCAGCCGCTGGTCCAAGCGTTGCGGCAGCGCCACCCTGGCTGCCAGATTGTCATGAGCCACATGACGCCGACCGGCCGCCAAACCGCCAAGGCGCTGTTTGGCGATAGCGTGCTGCGCGTCTATCTGCCTTACGACACCCCGTGGGCGGTGGCGGCCTTCCTCGACCGCTTCCGGCCGAAGCTGGGCCTCGTCATGGAAACGGAACTCTGGCCCAACCTGGTGGCTGCCTGCCGGCGGCGCGTGCTGCCGCTGCTGCTGGTCAATGCCCGCCTTTCCGAGCGCTCGGCGCGGCGCTACGCGCGCGTCGCGACCCTGGCGCGGCAGACCTTGAGCGGGCTTGCCGGCGTCGCGGCGCAGGCGGCAGACGACGCCCGGCGGCTGCGCGCGCTGGGCGCGCCGGAAGTGGCGGTGCTGGGCAACCTCAAGTTCGACATCGAGCCGCCGGCGGCGCAGCTGGCGCTGGGCGGCGAATTCCGCCGGCGCATCGGCGATCGGCCGGTGTTCCTGTGCGCCAGCACCCGCGAGGGCGAGGAAGCCCTGATCCTCGATGCCTGGCCGCGGGAGCAGCGCGCGCTGCTGGTCATCGTGCCGCGCCATCCGCAGCGGTTCGAGGAAGTCGCCACCCTTGTCGCCGCGCGAGGCCTCGCCATGCAGCGGCGCGCCGACCAGGCGCCGGTGGCCGCCACAACCCGCGTCTGGCTTGGCGACAGCATGGGCGAGATGTTCGCCTACTACGCCGCCGCCGATGTCGCTTTCGTCGGCGGCAGCCTGCTGAATCATGGTTGCCAGAATCTCATCGAACCCTGCAGCCTCGGCAGGCCCGTGTTGATCGGGCCATCCACATTCAATTTCGCCGAAGCGGCGCGGGAAGCAGTGGCGGCAGGGGCGGCGGTCCAGGTGTCGGACGAGCCAGTTGCAACGGCACTGGTGGCCCAGGCACTGGCGCTGCTGGCCGATCCGGCGCGGCGTGCCGCCATGGCTGACTCTGGCCGCGCCTTCGCCGAACGCCATCGCGGCGCCACGGCGCGGACGCTAGCGCTGATCGAGCGGTTTATTCCAGCAGGGCGTTGATCGCGGCCAAGTCGTCCTCGGTGAGGTTGCCGGCCGCCGACTTGAGCCTGAGCTGCGCGATCAGCGTGTCCAGCCTGGCCTTCACCAGCTTCTGGCGCGTGTCGTAGAGCTGGCTCTGGGCGTTGAGCACGTCGATGTTGATGCGCACGCCGACTTCATAGCCAAGCTTGTTGGAATCCAGGGCCGACTGCGACGACGCCACCGCCGCCTCGTAGGCGCGCACCTGCGACAGTCCCGAGGTGACGCCGAGGTACGCCTGCCGCGCGCCCAGCGCCGCCTGCCGGCGGGCATTGTCGAGATCGGCGGCGGCCTTGTCGCGCAGCGCCACGGCCTCGCGCTCGCGCGAGCTGACGCCGCCTCCCGCAAAGATCGGCACGCTCAGTTGCAGGCCGATGGTCGTGGCCTTGCTGTCGCTGCCCGACGCGGTGGTGGAACTGAAACCGGTGCCGCTTCGACCATGGCTGGCGACCAGATCGAGCGTCGGGTAATGACCGCCGCGCTGCCGGCCGATCTCCTCGCGGGCGATATCGAGCGCGCCTTGCGCCTGAGCCACCGCCAGACTGCCTGCTTCCGCCGTCGTGGCCCATTGGCCGACATCGTCCGGCTGGGGGCGACTGATCTCGACGCCGGGGCGCAGGCGCTTGAGCGCATCCTGCTCCTTGCCGACCAGCACGCGCAGCGTCTCGCGCTTGACGGTCAGGTCGTTCTGCGCGGCCAGTTCGGTGGCGATGACCAGATCGTACTTCGCCTGCGCTTCGTGGGTGTCGGTGATGGTGGCGGTGCCGACCTCGAAGTTGCGCTTGGCCGATTCGAGCTGCTCGGCGACCGCGGTCTTCTGCGCCGCCACCGTGGCGACGGTTTCCTGGGCGAGCAGTACATCGAAATAAGCCTGCGCCACCCGCACGATCAGGTCCTGCCGGGCGGCGGCAAACTGCGCCTCGGCCACGCCGACGGCCAGTTCGCCCTGCTTGTAGCCAACCCAGTTCTGCCAGCGGAACAGCGGCTGGGTCAGGGTGGCCGTCCAGCCGTTGCTGTTGTAGCGGGCGTCGCGCTCGACCGACGGATGGGCGCGAGTCTTGACTTCGGTATCGTTGAACGTGGTATTTCCACCCAGGCCGATGACGGGCATCAGGCCCGCCCGCCCCTGCGGCAATTTCTCCCGACCCGCCTCGAGCGCCGCGCGCGCCGAGGCGAACTGGGCATCATGGACCACGGCGTCCCGATAGACCGACATCAGGTCCGCCGCGCCGGCCGGAAACGCCGTCGCCGCCAGCAGAACCAGCGGCAGCGGCCAAAACGAGGTGTTCTTCATCGCCTGCTCCAAGAGAATTCAATAGGTGGGCGTGGCCGGATCGACGTCGCGCGACCAGGCGGCCATGCCCCCATACAAGTTGAAGAGCTTACTGAAGCCCTGATGTTCCAGAAACATGCAGACCTGATGGCTGCGCGCGCCATGGTGGCAGATGACCACGGTTTCGGCTTCCGGCTTCAATTCGCCGTAACGCGCCGGAATGATGCGCATCGGCATCGGCCGGACACCGGCGATGCGGCAGATGTCGAGCTCCCACGGCTCGCGGACATCCAGCAACAGCGGCCTGTCGCGCGCCGGGTCATCGAGCCATTCCTTGAGTTGCTTGGCGCTGAGTTGTTGCATGGCCCCAATAGATTAGCACACACTTATATACAGTCATGATGGCGGTTGCCGATTCTACGCCGCCGGCTCCTTGATCCTGTACCACGCGGCGTAAAGCGCCGGCAGGAACAGCAGCGTCAGCACGGTCGCGACGATCAACCCACCCATGATGGCGACCGCCATCGGCCCCCAGAACACCTGGCGGCTGAGCGGGATCATCGCCAGCATGGCCGCCGCCGCCGTCAGCATGATCGGCCGGAAGCGCCGCACGGCCGAACCGACGATCGCGTCCCACGGCGGCTTGCCCGCTTTCTCGTCCTGTTCGATCTGATCGAGCAGGATCACCGAATTGCGCAGGATCATGCCCATCAGGGCGATCACGCCCAGATTGGCGACGAACCCGAACGGCTGGTCGAACAGGATCAGCGCCAGCGCCACGCCGATCAACCCGAGCGGCGCCGCCAACAAGGCAACGGTGGCGCGGCGCAGGCTTTGCAACTGCATCATCAGCAGCGTCAGCACGGCGACGGCCATGAAGGGCATGACCGCCTTCAGCGCCGCCTCGTTCTTGGCGGTTTCCTCGATGGCGCCGCCGATTTCGACGCGATAGCCGGGCGGCAGGCGCTTCCTGACGGCGTCGAGCTGCGGATCGATCTGCTCGGTGGCGGTCGGGCCGGTAATACGGTTGTTGGCGAGATCGGCGCGAATCTGGATCGAAGGCAACCGGTTGCGGCGCCAGATGACCCCCTCCTCGAGGGTCGGCACCAGGCGGGCCACTTGCGCCAACGGCACCCATTTACCGCCGGCGGCGATGTTGGCGGGCACCGGCAGGTCGAGCAGCCGATCGAGACTGCCGCGCTCGCCACCGCCCCGCCAGACGATGTCGATCAGCTGGTCGCCTTCGCGGTATTGCGTCAAGGTGGCGCCTAGTTCGTGCGCCTGCAGCACCTGGGCGATGTCCTGGCTGCTCACGCCCAGCTGCCGGGCGCGGTCCTGGTCGACTTCGACCCGGATGCTCCTGGCCTTCTCGTTCCAGTCCAGATGAACGTCGCGCACGTTGGAATTGGCGCGCATCACGTCGGCGACCTCGCCGGCCACCCGCCGGAGCGCGACCAGATCCTCGCCGAGGACTCGGAACACCACCGGATAACCCACCGGCGGGCCGTTCTCCAGGCGGTAGACGCGCGTGCGCAAGTGGCTCCAGGAGCCGTCGCCCGCCTCGAAAGTCTCGATCAGGCGGCTGCGCAGCGACTCGCGGTCCTCGAGCGTGCGCGTCATCAGCACCAGCTGGCCGAAGTTGTCGTTGAACAGCTGCTGGTTGAGCGACAGGTAGAAACGCGGCGCGCCGTTGCCGGTGTAGGCGGTGAAGCCGGTGATGCCGTTCTTGAACGGTTCGGTCGCGAGCATGGCCTCGACCCGGCGGACTTCGCGCTCGGTCGCCTTCAGCGACGAGCCCTGCGGCAGCCAGAGATCGATCAGCAGTTCGGGCCGGATCGAGGTCGGGAAGAACTGCTTCTGCACCACGGTGTTGAAGGCGACGACGCTCAGCGCGAACATCGCCACGGTGACGAGGATGGTGGTCCAGCGATGCCGCAGACACCACACCAGCAACGCGCGAAAGCGGCGATAGAACGGCGTGTCGTAGATATCGCCGTGATGCGCCTCGCCGTACTTGCGCAGCTTCTCGACATCGAGCAGCTTGAAGCCCAGGTAGGGTGTGAACACCACCGCCACGACCCACGACGTCAGCAGGGCGATGGTGGTCACCGAAAAGATCGCGCCGGCATACTCACCGGCGCCGGAGCGCGCGAAGCCGACCGGCGTGAAACCGGCGACGGTGATCAGCGTGCCGGTGAGCATGGGAAAGGCCGTCGAGGTGTAGGCGAAGGTGGCCGCCTTGAACTTGTCGAAGCCCTGCTCGACCTTCACCACCATCATCTCGGCGGCGATGATGGCATCGTCGACCAGCAGGCCCAGCGCAACGATCAGCGCGCCCAGCGAAATCCGGTGCAGGTCGATGCCCAGCAGCTTCATCAGCAGGAAGGTCATGGCCAGCACCAGCGGAATCGACAATGCCACCACCATGCCGGTGCGCAGGCCCAGCGTCACGAAGCTCACCGCCAGCACGATGACCAGCGCCTCGGCCAGGCTGCGCAGGAACAGGTCGAGCGAGCCGCGGATGATCTCCGGCTGATCGGCCACCGTCGCCACCGCCATGCCCACCGGCAGATGCGTAGCCAGCCGGTCGACTTCCGCCTTCAGGTTGTGGCCGAGCTGGATGCCGTCGCCGCCGCGAACCATCACCACGCCGATGCCGATGGCGTCGCGGCCGCTGAAGCGCATGCGCGGATTGGGCGGTTCGGCCAGGCCGCGCCTGACCTCGGCGATGTCGGCGACGCGGAAATGGCGACCGCCGACCGCCAGATCGGCATCGCGAACGCGCGCCACCGAGTCGAACGCGCCGCTGACCCGCAGCCGCAGACGATCGGTCGGCGTTTCGACGAAACCGGCCGGCGTCACGGCGTTCTGCCGGGCCAGGGCCTCGGCGACCTGCGCCGGCGTGATGCCGAGCACCGCCAGGCGCGCCGGCGCGACATCGATGTAGATCTTCTCGTCCTGGACACCCAGCAAATCGACTTTCTTGACGTCGGCCTGCATGCGCAACGCCCGCGCCATCCGGTCCGCCTCGCGCCGCAGGGCGGCGAGATCGTGGCCGGCGCCGTCCTCGCTGGTCAAGGCGAAGATGTTCATGTAGACGTCGCCATATTCGTCGTTCGGATAGGGACCGAGCACGCCCGCCGGCAGTTGCGACTTGATGTCGTCGAGCTTCTTGCGTACCTGGCGCCAGGATTCCGGCACATCGGACTTGGGCGTGTAGTCCTTGAGCTGGATGAACACCAGCGACTCGCCGGCGCGCGAGGAGGAGTACACCACGTCGAGGTAGGGCGTTTCCTGAAGTTTCTTTTCGATGCGCTCGGTCAGCTCCGTTTCCACTTCGCGGGCCGTGGCGCCCGGCCAGTGCGTTCGCACCACCATGACCTTGAACGTGAAGTCGGGATCCTCGGCGCGCCCGAGCTTGAGGAACGACAGCGCACCCGCGACCATCAGCACGATGATCAGGTAAAGAATCATCGAAGGGTGCTCGAGCGCCCAGCCCGAAAGGTTGATGCGGCTCATTGCCCGATGGCGCGAACCTTCTCGCCCTCGATCAGTTTGAAGGCGCCGGCGGCGACGATGCGCTCGCCCTCCTTCAGGCCGCCGCCGAGCACCGCGCCGTCGTCGGCATAGCGCTCGACCCGGACTTCGCGCAGCGTCACGGCATCCCCTTCGCCGAGCACCCACACCGCCGGCCGGTCACCGCGCTGGAACAAGGCCGCCAGCGGCACGACCATCCTGTCCGGATGGGCCGCCGCGAAGCTGACGCTCGCGGTCAGGCCGAGCGGCAGCGCCGCCTCGGCGCCGAACAGGCTGACGCGGGCGATGAAGGTGCGGGTCGCCGTGTCGGCCACCGGCGCGATCTCGCGCACCCGCCCGGCATAGGTCTTGCCGTCGGCCCAGAGACCGACGGTGGCGGCGCTGCCCGGACGCACGCTGGCGAGCGCGCCTTCCGGCAGGGCGATCGCCACCTCGCGCTCGCCGTCGCGGGCGACGCGCAACACGGCCTGGCCGGCGCTCACGACCTGGCCGGACTCGGCCAGCACGGCGGCGACGACGCCCGCCTTGTCCGCATACAGCGTGGTGTAGGTGGCCTGATTGGCCGCCAGTTGCGCCTGCGCTCGCGCCGCCTTGGCCGCCGTGATCCTGGCATCGAGCGCCGCCTGGCTGACGAAGGATTTCGCTTGCAGGTCGCGGGCGCGCCGCAGTTCCGCCTCGGCCAGTTCGGCATTCGCCTCGGCCTGGCTGGCGGCCAGACGCGCATCGGCCGGATCGAGCCGCGCCAACGGCTGGCCGGCGCGGACGCGGGCGCCGACATCGACCAGCCGCTCGATCAACTTGCCGCCGACGCGAAAACCCAGCGTCGACTCGTGGCGCGCGCGCACTTCGCCGCTGTAGCGTGCGCCGGCCGGCGTGTCGCCATGGCTGACTTTCATGATCCGCACCGTCCTCGGCCCGTCGGCGACGGGCGCGGTGGCGGGCGCCTCCCGGCCGCAGCCGGCGACGAACAGGAGCGAGATCAGCAACAGGAGGGGATTCATCGAGTGGGTTTCCGGGAAAATCGGGCAGCGGCATCCGCTTCGCCGAGGCCGTCGGCCAGCATGGCAATCATCATCTCGCGGCGGCTGGGCAACCAGGGTCGGGAAAGTTCGCAAGTCTACCCATTGGCATGCCAAGGTCAAGCCGACGACGCCACGCCCTTGACGGATGGCCGATCTGCGCGATACTTCTTGTCAGGAGGATGACCCGCATGAATATCGGCTTTATCGGACTCGGCCTGATGGGCCGGCCCATGGCGCTGCACCTGGCCAAGGCCGGCCACACGCTGCATCTGTGGGCGCGACGGCCGGCGTCGCTCGAACCGTTCAAGGCCACCGATGCCCGCGCGCACATCTCGGCGGCCGCCGTGGCCCGCCACGCCGATGTCGTGTTTACGATGGTGGCCGACGCCCCGGACGTACGCGAGGTGACGCTCGGCGACGACGGCATCGCCGGCGGCGGTCGGCCGGGATTGGTCGTGGTGGACATGAGCACCATCAATCCCAACGCGGCGCGCGCAATCGGCGCGGCGCTGGCCGAACGGGGCATCGAGTTCCTGGACGCGCCGGTATCGGGCGGCGAGAGCGGCGCCATCAACGCCGCGCTCACCATCATGGTCGGCGGCCAGCCGGAGGTGTTCGCCCGCGTCCGGCCGCTGCTCGATGCCATGGGCAAGTCGGTGAACCTGATCGGCGCCATCGGCGCCGGCCAGGTGGCCAAGGCCTGCAACCAGATCATCACCGGCGTCGGCGTGCTGGCGGTGGCCGAGGCGTTCAGCTTCGCCGCGAAAAATGGTGTCGACGTGGCGAAGGTCCGCGAAGCCCTGCTCGGCGGCTTCGCCTACTCGCGCATCCTGGAAAACCATGGCCAGCGCATGCTCGACCGCGACTTCAAGCCCGGCTTCAAGGCCTGGATGCATCAGAAGGACCTGCGCATCGTCATGGAGGAAGCCCACCGCCTCGGCCTGATGCTGCCGGCGGCGGCGGCCACCGCGCAGCTGTTCAACGCCATTGTCGGCAGCGGTCTGGGCGAGCAGGATTCGGTCGTCGCCTTGCGCATGCTCGAACGCATCGGCGGCGCGGATTAGTCCCGATCAACCACCGACATCAAGCGCGCCGCCACCAGGCCGTTCACCACGCCGAACACCAGGGCAAACAAGGCGAACACCGGCACCAGGTAGAACACGCCGTCATGCGGCACCAACCAGACCCGCGCCAGCAATACCTGCCCGCCGACATGGGCGAACGCCGCGATGATGCTGTGGCTGACCGGCCCGAACCAGCGCGCCGGCAGCCGCGCCGCCAGCGCCAGCGCCGCGAGGCTGGTCAATGCGCCGGTCAGGCTGAGGAAAAAACCGGGGGCGAGAAACTGCCCGACCAGCAGGCTGCCGGCCAGCACGCGCAGCAGTTGTACCCAGGCCGCTTCGCGCCAGCCGTGGCGAACCAGCACGATCAGAACGACGATGTTGGCCAGCCCAGGCTTGACGCCGGGCAGGGGCGTGGGAATCGCCGCCTCGGCCACGGTCAGGACGATCGCGGCGGCGGCGTAGCGGGCGACGCGCCGGTCGGCCGGCGTCACGCGCAGTTCGATGGTGGATTCGCCCATCGGCGTCCCGTCAATAGTTGAGCGTGTCGTAGCCGGCCTGCCGGCCCGCCAGCATCAGGCTGACGTGATTGGGCGCGCAAATGGCGATGGCGTTGGTGCGCGTCAGCCAGCCCTGCTTAACGCAATACTGGCGTGGCCCGGGATCGGCGGCAATCCGTGCCCGGCCGGGCTGGATCTCCACCACCGTCCGCCCCAGTGGCCCCGCGACTTCAAAACGGCGGGTGGCATCGAGCGGATATTCCGCCACCACCCGGCCATCGAAGCGGATAACGGCGCGCTCGGCCGCGCCGCCGCGCCAGAGCAGCGGGAACGCCAGCGCCACCGCCAGCACACCCAGGACGGCCGTCAGCCAGTCGCCCGGGCGGACCAGCGCCAGCCAGTCGCTCACGACGGCGCCAGGGTTCGGTGGCGGACCAGCACGCGCATGGCGCCGCGAAAACGCTCGGCCAGCTTTTCGGCGAAATACACAGAGCGATGCTGGCCGCCGGTGCAGCCCAGCGCCACGGTGAGATAGGCACGGTTGTCGCGGATGTAGGCCGGCAGCCATTCCTGGATGAAACGGCCGATGTCGGCCAGCATCACCCGCACTTCGGGCTGCGCGTCGAGGAATTCGATCACCGGCGCGTCGAGGCCGGTCAGCGGCCGCAACTGCGGGTCGTAATGGGGATTGGGCAGGCAGCGGACGTCGAATACCAGGTCGGCATCCATCGGCAGGCCGTGCTTGAAGCCGAAGGATTCGAACATCAGCGTCAGGCCGGCGCCGCCGTCGAGTTGGATGAAGCCCTTGACGAAGGCACGCAGGGCATTGGGCCGCAAGTGGCTGGTATCGATGTGATGGCCAAGGTCGCCGAGGCCCTCGAGCGCCTCGCGTTCCTTGGCGATCGCCTCGGCCAGCGTCGTGTCGTCCACGGCCAGCGGATGGCGCCGCCGCGTTTCCGAGAAACGCTGGATCAGCACCTCGTCGCGCGCGTCGAGAAAGATGAAGCGCAGGTCCACGCGCCCCGCCTCGCGCAACCGGCGCAGTTCGCCGGGCAGCTGGGCGGCGACGCCGGCGCCGCCGCGCATGTCCATCGCCACCGCCGCGCGCGCCTGCCCCTCGGCGTGCAAGTGATCGACCAGCGGCGCCAGCAGCGGCGCCGGCAGGTTGTCGACGCAGTAGTAGTCGGCGTCCTCGAGGACATTGAGGGCGATCGACTTGCCGGAACCGGAAAGGCCGCTGATCAGGACGAGTTTCATGGAGTCGACAATAACCGAGCTTGACGGCCGGAGCTAGGCGGCCATGGTCGGCCGCAGGCGGCCATCGATCATTTCGATCGCGCCGGCGCGGCCGAGTTCCGCCACCAGCCATGCCGCCAGCGCGTCGACGTCCATGCCAAGCCAGCGCGCACCGATGTCCTGGAAGAAAGGCACCCGTTCGAGATAGGCGGCCAGTTCGGCGCGCGGCAGGCTTTCCAGGTCGAGCAGGTTGAAGATGAAACAGCCCTTGATGGCGTTGCGCGCCAGCCGCGCCGGATCGGCCTCGAACGCCTCCAGGCGCCGGTAGGCCCGCGCCAGCGCCGGCTCGACGTCGCCGAACGGCGCGCCATGGCCGGGAATGACGGTGTCGACCGGCAGCCGCGCGATCCGGTCCAGCGTCGCCCGCGTCGCCGCCAGCGCGCCGGGCGCGCCGAGCAGTTCGCCGAAGACGATGCCGAAGCCGTCTTCCCAGAGCGCATCGCCCGAGATCAGAAGCCGCGCGTCCGGGCAATGGAAGACCAAGGCATCCATGTCGTGGCCAGGCGCCGCGTGCACCCGCCATGCCAGCCCGCCCATGAGCAACCGGTCGCCGTCGGCAACGACCTCGTCGTGGCGGAAGCGCTCGCCGCGCTGCGCGGACTGGGCCAGCAGCAATGCCTGCTCGTCCCATGTGGCGACGTGTTGTTCGATGCCGGCGGGAATGGCAATGCGGCAGGCGAATTCGCGTTGCAGCGCGGCGTTGCCGCCAATGTGGTCGGAATGTGAATGGGTGTTGATGAGCCGCCGCAGCCGGCGTCCCGCCAGGGCTGACTTTACCAGGGCGACGGTCTGCCCCGCGTGGCCGACATAGCCGCTATCCACCAGGGTGGCGTCATCGCCGTCCAGCAGCAGGATGTTGTTCGACGACAGCCAGCCGCGCTCGATGACGCGGACGCCCGGCGGCAGGCTCATCGTCCGGCCAGCGCCGCCCGTGCCACTTTCGACGCCGGCGCGCGGCCGAGCTGGCCGGAAATCCAGGCTGAGGTGTCGACCAGCCGCGCCAGGTCCACGCCGCTGGCGATGCCGAGTCCCTGCAACAGCCAGGCCACGTCCTCGGTGGCGACATTGCCCGAGGCGCCCGGCGCGTAGGGGCAGCCACCCAGGCCGCCGACGGCGGCGTCGAAGACATTGACGCCCATTTGCAGCGCGGCATAGACGTTGGCGATGGCCATGCCGCGCGTGTCGTGGTAGTGGCCGGCCAGCTTCTTGATCGGCACGCGCCGCGCCACCGCCTCGATCATGGCCTTGTTCTGCTCCGGCGTGCCCGCGCCGATGGTGTCGCCCAGCGAAATCTCGTGACAGCCGAGATCGAACAGCGCCCAGGCGACATCGGCGACGGCCATGGGCGCCACCTCGCCCTGGTAAGGACAGCCGAGCACGCAGGAGACATAGCCGCGCACCTTGATCTTCGCTGCCTTGGCCCTCGCCAGCACCGGCTTGAAGCGCTCGATCGACTCCTTGATCGTGCAGTTGATGTTCTTTCGCGAGAAAGCCTCCGAAGCGGCGGCGAACACCGCCACTTCGTCGGCGCCGGCGGCCAGCGCAGCCTCCAGCCCCTGCTCGTTCGGCACCAGCACCGGGTAGCCGACGCCATCGCGCTTGCCGATGGCGGCCATGACCTCGGCGGCGTCGGCCATCTGTGGCACCCATTTCGGCGAAACGAAGGCGGTGGCCTCGATCGTCGTCAGGCCGCAGTCGGCGAGACGCGCGATCAGTTCGACCTTGGTGGCGGTGGCGATCCGTTGCTGCTCGTTCTGCAGGCCGTCGCGCGGGCCGACTTCGACGATGCGGGCTTTCTTGGGCAGGGGCATGGCTCGGGGTTCAGGGCGTTTTATCGAACTCCAGCAATTCTGCCCCATCGGCGACCGGTTCGCCCACCGCGTAATGAAAAGCCGTGACCGTGCCGGCCGACGGCGCCACCAGCGTGTGCTCCATCTTCATGGCCTCGAGCACGATCAGCGGCACGCCCTTGCTCACCTTCACGCCCGGCTCGACCAGCAGCGCGATCACCTTGCCCGGCATCGGCGCGGTCAGCCCGCCTTCGGCGCCGCCGCCCTCGCCGGCGTGGAACAGCGGATCGACCGCCACCATCAGGTGGCAGCGGCCATGCAGGAAAACGTGGCGCTTTTCGCCCGCCACCACCACGGTGGCGGCCATGCGCATGCCGCCGAGGTCGGCGCGCAGCTGATCGCCGGCCTGCAACTGGCCGCCGACGGCGGTGGTCTGGCCATCGAGCGTAATGCGATAGCCGGCGTCGGCATAGCCGACCTTGAGTTCGCGCACTTCGTCGCCACAGCGGAAAGTCAGCCGTCGCGAGACGCCGAGATTGAGCCGCCAGCCGTCACGGCGATGCCAGGGCGATCGCGGATCGCTACCGAGGCGCGCCGCGGCATCGGCCGCCGCCTGCTCGCGCAACAGTTCGGCCAGTGCCGCCGCCAGCCAGGCTTCGCGTGGCACGCTTGCGGTACCCGCGCCGGCGAACAGGAAGTCGTGCTCGCGCTCGATCAGGCCGGTGTCGAGGTCGGCCTGGGCGAAGGCCGGGCAGGCCACCAGGCGCGAGAGGAAATCGACATTGTTGGCGACGCCGGCGACGCGGTAGCGCGCCAGCGCGCCGAGCATGCGCGCCAGCGCACGCGGGCGGTCCTCGTCCCAGACGATCAGCTTGGCGATCATCGGATCGTAGTGCGGCGTGATCTCGTCGCCCTGCTCGACGCCGGTGTCCACGCGCACGTGCAGCGATTCCTCGGGCGGCGCCAGATGCACCAGCCGTCCGGTCGAGGGCAGGAAGCCCTTGTCGGGGTCCTCGGCGTAGATGCGCGCCTCCAGCGCATGGCCGCGGATGGCCAGCTGCTCCTGCGTCAGCGGCAGCGTGCCGCCGGCACTGACTTTCAGCTGCCATTCGACGAGATCGAGGCCGGTGATCATCTCGGTCACCGGATGTTCGACTTGCAGGCGCGTGTTCATCTCCATGAAGTAGAAGGTGCCATCGCGGTCAACGATGAACTCGACGGTGCCGGCGCCGACGTAGCCGACCGCCTTCGCCGCCTCCGCCGCTGCCCGGCCCATCGCCGCGCGCCGCTCGGCCGTCATGCCCGGCGCTGGCGCTTCCTCCAGCACTTTCTGGTGGCGGCGCTGCACCGAGCAGTCGCGCTCGAACAGATGCACGACGTTACCGTGCGTGTCGCCGAACACCTGGATCTCGATGTGGCGCGGCCGCTGCAAGTATTTTTCGATGAGAACGCGGTCGTCGCCGAAGGAGGATGCCGCTTCGCGCTTGCATGAAGCGAGCGCGTCGGCGAATTCCTCGCCCTTCCACACCGCGCGCATGCCCTTGCCGCCACCGCCGGCACTGGCCTTGATCAGCACCGGATAGCCGATGCGGTCGGCCTCGACGCGCAGAAAGTCGGCGTCCTGGTTGTCGCCGTGGTAGCCGGGCGTCAGCGGCACGCCTGCCGCCGCCATGAGTTTCTTGGCCTCCGACTTGCTGCCCATGGCGCGGATCGCCGCCACCGGCGGGCCGATGAAGGCGATGCCGCTGGCCGCACAGGCTTGGGCAAAGGCCTCGTTCTCGGCAAGGAAGCCGTAGCCGGGGTGAATCGCCTGCGCACCGGTGGCGCGGGCAGCCTCGACGATGCGATCGGCGACCAGATAGGACTCGCGCGCCGCCGCCGGGCCGATGCACACCGCCTCGTCGGCAAGGCGTACATGACGAGCACCGGCATCGGCCTCAGAATACACGGCAACGCCGCGGATGCCCATGCGTCGCGCGGTCTTGATGACGCGGCAAGCGATTTCGCCTCGATTGGCGATCAGGATTTTGGTGAACACGGCGCCTCCTACATCCGGAACACGCCGAACCGGGTCGGCGGAATCGGCGCGTTGAGCGAGGCGGAAATGCCCAGGCCGAGGGCGCGCCGCGTTTGCGCCGGATCGAGGATGCCGTCGTCCCAGAGGCGCGCCGTGCCGTAGTACGGGTGGCCCTGGGTTTCGTACTGGGCACGAATCGGCGCCTTGAAAGCCGCCTCTTCCTCGGCGCTCCAGGTCTTGCCGGCCGCCTCCAGGCCATCGCGCCGGACGGTGGCCAGCACGCTGGCGGCCTGCTCGCCGCCCATCACCGAGACGCGGGCGTTCGGCCAGGTCCACAGCAGGCGCGGCGAGTAAGCGCGACCGCACATGCCGTAATTGCCGGCGCCGAACGAGCCGCCCATGATGACGGTGAATTTCGGCACGGCCGCCGTCGATACCGCCGTCACCATCTTGGCGCCGTCCTTGGCGATGCCGCCGGTCTCGTACTTGCGGCCGACCATGAAGCCGGTGATGTTCTGCAGGAAGACCAGCGGAATGCCGCGCTGCGCGCACAACTCGACGAAATGCGCGCCCTTTTGCGCCGACTCGGCGAACAGGATGCCGTTGTTGGCGATGATGCCCATCGGGTAGCCATGCAGGTGCGCGAAGCCGGTGACCAGCGTGGTGCCGTAGCGCGCCTTGAATTCGTCGAAGCGCGAGCCATCCACCAGCCGAGCGATGACCTCGCGGACGTCGTAGGGCTTGCGGGTGTCGGCCGGGATCACGCCATGGATTTCCTCGGGGTCGTAGCGCGGCTCTTCCGGCGTGGCCAGTTCGAGGCTGACTGTCTTTTTCCAGTTGAGGTTGGCGACGATGCGGCGGGCGATGGCCAGGGCATGCTGGTCATTCTCCGCCAGGTGGTCGCAGACGCCGGAAATGCGGGTGTGCACGTCGCCGCCGCCGAGGTCCTCGGCACTGACGATCTCGCCGGTGGCGGCTTTCACCAGCGGTGGGCCACCAAGGAAGATGGTGCCCTGGTTGCGGACGATCACCGACTCGTCGGACATCGCCGGCACGTAGGCGCCGCCCGCCGTGCACGAGCCCATGACCACGCCGATCTGCGGAATGCCCGCCGCGCTGAGATTGGCCTGGTTGAAGAAGATGCGGCCGAAGTGGTCGCGGTCGGGGAACACCTCGTCCTGGGTCGGCAGGTTGGCGCCGCCCGAATCGACCAGATAGACGCAGGGCAGACGATTCTGCGCGGCAATCTCCTGGGCGCGCAGATGCTTCTTGACCGTCATCGGGAAATAGGAGCCGCCCTTGACGGTGGCATCGTTGGCGACGATGACGCATTCGACGCCGGCAATGCGGCCGATGCCAGTGATGACGCCGGCGGAGGCGATCTCGTTGGGCGCCTTGCCGCCATACATGGCCCAGGCGGCCATCGGCGAGAACTCGAGAAAAGGCGCGCCCGGGTCGAGCAGGCCATCGACCCGGTCGCGCGGCAGCAGCTTGCCCCGCGCCAGGTGTTTTTCCCGGGCATCCGGCGGTCCGCCAAGGCTGACTTTGGCGACTTGCTCGCGCAGGTCGGCGACCAGCGCGCGCATGGCGGCGGCATTGGCCTTGAACTCGGCGCCGCGCGTGTCGAGACTCGACTTGATGACCGACATCAGAAACCTCCCGTCCGCAACCAGTGCTCCACCTGCGGCAGACGGTCGGCGCCCCAGAAGGGCTCGCCATCCACCACCAGCCACGGCGCGCCGAAGACCCCCGCCGCCAGTGCCGCGTCGGTTTCCGCGCGCAGGCGATCCTTGATCGCCGGATCGTTCATGCCCGCCTCGATATCGGCGCGATCGGCCCCGGCCGCGACCGCTACGTCGAGCGTGGTCGCCGCCGTCGAGATGTCGCGCCCGTCGACGAAGGCGGCACGGAACACACCGTGCGCGAACCGTCGCGCCAACGCGCAATCACGTCCATGCAGCCAGTAGTAGGCGCGCGCCGGCGCCACCGTGGACACCGGGAAATCGGCCGGATGGACATAGGGCAGGCCGTGGAACCTCGCCGAGCGCAGGAAGTCGCGCAGGCTGTAGCCGGCCTTGTCGGGCTGCTTGACCAGCGAGACGGTGCCGAGCGCCTTGAACACCGCGCCCAGCAGGATGGGCCGCCAGCGCACCTGGCGGCCGCGGGCCTCGGCGAGCGCGTCGATCTTCTCGCTGACGATGTAGGAATAGGGCGAGGTGAAATCGAAATAGAACAGGATCGGTTCACTCATATCATGCCCCGCAGACCGCTCGGGCGATCACCAGCCGCTGGATGTCCGACGCACCTTCGTAGATCTGGCAGACACGCGCGTCGCGGTAGATGCGCTCGACCGGGAAATCGGCGACGTAGCCGTAGCCGCCGTGGATCTGGATGGCGTCGGAGCAGACTCGCTCGACCATCTCCGAGGCGAACAGCTTGGCCATGCTGGCCTCCTTGAGGCAGGGCTCACCAGCGGTGCGCAGGCTAGCCGCGTGCCAGACCATCTGGCGCGCCACCTCGACCTGCGTGGCCATGTCCGCAAGGCGGAAGGCAACCGCCTGATGCTCGGCGATGGGCTTGCCGAAGGCTTCGCGTTCCTTGGCGTAAGCCGCCGCCGCTTCCAGGGCGGCACGGGCCATGCCCACCGACTGGGCGGCGATGCCGATGCGGCCGGCTTCCAAGTTCGACAGCGCGATGCGATAGCCGTCGCCTTCGGCGCCGAGCACGCCGTCGGCCGGAACATGGCAGTCCTCGAACAGGATCTGCGCGGTGTCCGACGCGCGCTGGCCCATCTTGTCCTCGATGCGGGCGACGACGTAGCCGGGCGTGTCGGTCGGTACGCAGAAACAGGAAATGCCCTTGCGGCCGGCGGCGGGATCGGTGACGGCGAAGACGATGGCGATGTGCGCGTTCTTGCCCGAGGTGATGAACTGCTTGACGCCGTTCAGCGTCCAGCCGCCACTGACTTTGGTGGCGCGGGCGCGGATGGCGGCGGCGTCCGAGCCGACATGCGGTTCGGTCAGGCAGAAGCAGCCGAGCAGGCCGCCGCTGGCGGCGCCGCGCAGCCAGCGCTGCTTTTGCGCGTCGTCGCCGTACCTGGCCAGGATGCCGCACACCAGCGAGTTCTGCACCGAGAGGATGGTCGAGATGGCGCCGTCGCCGGCGGCGATTTCCTCGATGGCGACGGCCAGCGCCACGTAGTCGAGGCCGGCGCCCCCCCACGCCTCGGGCACCACCACGCCCCACGCACCGAGCCCCGCCAGTTCCGCCAGTGCCTCGGCCGGAAATTCGCCGCTGCGATCGCGCGCCGCCGCCGTCGGCACCAGGCGCTCGCGCGCGAATTGACGCAGGGTGTCGCGCACCAGGCGCTGGTCTTCGTCGAGGATCATGTCAGCACAATTCCACGCCCAGCGCCGTCGCCTCGCCACCGCCGATGCACAGGCTGGCGACGCCGCGCTTCATGCCGTGTTTCCTCAGCGCGCCAATCAAGGTGACGATGATGCGCGCGCCCGAGGCGCCGATCGGATGACCGAGCGCGCAGGCGCCGCCATGCACGTTGACTTTCTCGTGTGGCAGCCCGAGGTCGCGCATCGCCGCCATCGTCACCACGGCGAAAGCTTCGTTCACCTCCCACAGGTCGACGCTGTCGCTCGTCCAGCCGTTCCTCGCCAGCAGCTTGCGCATCGCGAACACCGGCGCGGTGGTGAACAGGTTCGGCTCCTGGGCGTGCGTGGCGTGGCCGACGATGCGCGCCAGTGGCGCTCGGCCGAGCCTTTCCGCCGTGGACGCGCGCATGAGCACCAGCGCGGCGGCGCCGTCGGAGATCGACGACGAATTGGCCGGCGTCACCGTGCCGTCCTTGCGGAACGCCGGTTTGAGCGTCGGAATCTTTTCCAGGTTCGCCTTGAAGGGCTGCTCATCCTTGTCGATGAGCATCTCGCCCTTGCGGCCGGCCACCGTGACCGGCGCGATCTCCCAGGCGAAGCTGCCATCGCTGTTGGCCTGCCGCGCGCGCGTCAGCGAGGCGATGGCGAATTCGTCCTGCGCCTGGCGCGTCAACGTGTAGCTGTCGGCGCATTCCTCGGCGAAAGTGCCCATCAGCCGACCTTTCTGGTAGGCGTCCTCCAGGCCGTCGAGAAACATGTGGTCCTTGATTTCGCCGTGGCCAAGCCGGTAGCCGCCGCGCGCCTTCGGCAGCAAATAGGGCGCGTTGGTCATGGATTCCATGCCGCCGGCCACCACCGCCTCGACGCCGCCGGCCAGCAGCATGTCGTGGGCGAACATGGCGGCGCGCATGCCCGAGCCGCACATCTTGTTCACGGTGGTGCAACCGGCGCCGAGCGGCAGTCCGGCGCCGAGCGCCGCCTGGCGGGCCGGCGCCTGGCCCTGGCCCGCCGGCAGCACGCAGCCCATCAGCACCTCGTCGATCCGTTCCGGCGACAGCCCGGCGCGCTCGACGGCGGTGCGAATGGCGACGGCGCCCAACTGCGCGGCGGTCAGCGCGGTCAAGTCGCCCTGAAAGCCACCCATGGGGGTACGAGCGGCACCGACGATGACGATGGGATCGATCATGGCATTTCTCGCTGGCTTTGGTTGTGCGGCCGGGCTCAAGCCGACGGCAACAGCTGCTTGGCCGCGGCGGCGGCCACCACCGGCGGCAGCGGGCACGACTTGCGGGTGGCGGCGTCGATGCAGACCACGGTGAACTCGCAGTCGGCGGAAAGCACGCCGGTTTCGGTGTTGAAGAGTTCGTGGCGGTAGCGCAGCACTTTTTCCCGAACCTCGACCACGCCGGTGCGCACGACGACGGTGTCGCCAGGCTGCAACTCCTGCTTGTAGCCCATGTTCTGCTGCACGGCGACGATCCTCACCGGGCCGTTGCGCAGCACGCTCGGCGGCAGCCCGATCATGGTGTAGAACTGCCAGGCCGCCTGCTCGAAGAAATCGACGTAGGCGCGCACGTTGATGTGGCCCATGTGGTCGCGCTGCCATTCATGGACGGTGCCGCGGGCGGTCTCGATCATGTTTGCCTCATCTGGTCAAGGTCGAACACAAGACAGGTGGTGGTGCCGTGGGCGTACAGCCTGCCGGCGGCGTCGTAGAGTTTGCCTTCGGCGATGCCGATCTGGCGGCCGACCTGGATCACCCGCCCCTCGGCGCGCACCGGGCCGACCTTGTCGGTCAGCGCGCGCAGGAAATTCACCTTGATCTCCAGCGTGGTGAAGGACTGACCGGCCTCGATCTGGGTCTGCACGGCGCAAGCCATGCAGGAGTCGAGCAGCGCGGCCTGCCAGCCGCCATGGACAACGCCGACCGGATTGAAGTGGGCCGGCGCCGGATGGCCCTGGAACACCACGCGTCCCCGCTCGACCTCGACCAGCGCGAAGTCGAGGGTCTCGGCGATCGGCGCCGGCGGCAGCTCGCCGCGCAGCATGCGCTGGAAAATCTCCAGGCCGCCACAATCCTTCAGGGAGGACAAGGGCAGCACCCCCGGCGGCTGAAACTTCTCGCGCACGACACGCACGGCGTCGAGCCATTTCTGCTGCAGGGCGGCGACGTCGTTGCTCATGGCATGGTCTCCCCATGGAGCTCGCGGCCGATCAGCATGCGCCTGATCTCGCTGGTGCCGGCGCCGATCTCGTAGAGCTTGGCGTCGCGCCACAAGCGGCCGACCGGATACTCGTTGGTGTAGCCGACGCCGCCCAGCGTCTGGATCGCCTCGCCGGCCATCCAGGTCGCCTTCTCGGCGGCGTAGAGGATGGCGCCGGCGGCGTCCTTGCGCAGCGTGCGCGCGTGGTCGCTCGAATCGCAGGCGCGGCCGACGGCATAGACATAGGCGCGCGTCGCCTGCCAGGTGGAATACATGTCGGCCAGCTTGCCCTGCATGAGCTGGAACTCGCCGATGGCCTGGCCGAACTGCTTGCGCTCGTGGAGATAGGGCAGCACGGCGTCCATGCAGGCGGCCATGATGCCCAGCGGTCCGCCGGAAAGGACGGCGCGCTCGTAATCGAGGCCGGACATCAGCACTTTGACGCCATTGCCCTCGCCACCGAGCACGTTCTCGGTCGGCACTTCGCAGTCGTCGAAAAACAGCGGGTAGGTGTTCGAGCCGCGCATGCCCAGCTTGTCGAGGTGGGAGCCATGAGTAAAGCCTTTGAATCCCTTCTCGACGATAAAGGCGGTGATGCCCTTCGGGCCGGCGGCCGGGTTGGTCTTGGCATAGACGATCAACGTGTCCGCATCGCCGCCGTTGGTGATCCACATCTTGCCACCGTTGAGGACGTAGCGGTCGCCGCGCTGTTCCGCCCGCAACGTCATCGAGACCACGTCGGAGCCGGCGTTCGGTTCCGACATGGCCAGCGCACCGACATGCTCGCCCGAGATCAGTTTTGGCAGGTAACGCTTCTTCTGCTCGGCGTCGCCGTTGCGGCGCAGTTGATTGACACAGAGATTCGAATGCGCCCCGTAGGAAAGCCCCACCGATGCGGACGCGCGCGAAATCTCCTCCATGGCGACGATGTGGGCGAGGTAGCCCAAGGCCGTGCCGCCATCCTCCTCGGGCACCGTCATGCCGAGCAGGCCCATGTCGCCGAACTTCTGCCAAAGGTCGGCCGGGAACAGGTTGTCGCGGTCGATCTGCGCCGCGCGCGGCGCGACCTCGGCGGCGGCGAAGGCCTGCACGCTGTCGCGCAGGGCGTCGATGTCCGCGCCCAGGTGGAAATTCAGGCCGATCATGTTTTTTCCGCCTTCCCGTGCATGGTCATCAGGGTCTGCTGCATCATCGCGCAGTGGGTGCGCTTGGCGCCCTTGAATACCCAGGCGTCGCCGCGGGTGACGATCAAGTTCTTGCCCGGCTTGATCACTTCGCCGACGGCGACGAGCAGCTCCCCGTCGGCGGGCGCCAACAGATTGAGCTTGAATTCCACCGACAGCACCGAGGTGTTGTGCGGCATCAGACTGAAGCCGGCGTAACCGGCCGCGCTGTCCATCGCCGTGGCGGTGATGCCCGCGTGGAAAAAACCGTGTTGCTGGGTCAGGTCCTGGCGAAACGGCAGGCGAATCTCGCAGCCGCCGGGCCAGACATCCGAGATCGTCGCGCCGAGCAAATGCATGGCCCCTTGCCGCTCGAAGCTCTCCCGGACCTTTTCCTCCCATAGGGGATCTTTCGGCTCGAAATTCGCGTCACCCCGGGGAACGACATATTTCATCGGCGTCTCCTCACCCCATTGTGGAATCATTTTATGTTTACGTTGACGTTAACGTCAACAATGCCGTCGTTAATGCCTTTGTCCAAGCAGTGCGCGGCACTGCCGCTCCAGCACGGCGATTTCGGTCAGCACGGCGGCGATGTCCTCGCGCTGCTGAGCGAGCATGGCGCGGCGACGGGCCAACACTTCCAGGAAGCGCGACAACTGGGAAGATTCGGGCGCGGTGTCGTACATGTCGATCAGCTCGCGAATCTCGGCCAGCGACAGCCCCAGCCGCTTGCCGCGCAGCGTCAGCTTGAGCCGGGTACGGTCGCGCTTGTCATACACGCGCTGCACGCCGGCGCGGGCCGGGCTGAGCAGCCCCTGGTCCTCGTAGTGGCGGATGGTGCGCGGCGTGATGTCGAATTCACGCGCCAGTTCCGCGATGGTGTAGGTCTGTTCGCTCACCCGCGCTCAAGTCCGAGTTCGCGCCGGCGATGACCGTCGATGATTGTTGCAGTGCACAAAAATATCGGTTTTCGGCTAAACTAGGTAGGATGCAATCATAAGAGCAAGCCGTCAAACAAAATTGTCCGAGGCGGACAACCTCGCGGGCCACCTCCATGCAGATCGATTATCCGTTCAAAGCTCCGCCCGAGTCCGGCGTCGTCGTCACGATCGCCGAGGGAATTGCCTGGCTGCGCATGGCCTTGCCTTTCGCGCTCGACCACATCAACCTGTGGCTGCTCGAGGAAGGCGATGGCCACGTGGCGGTCGACACCGGCATCGCCGTCGAGCCGATCAAGTCCGTCTGGAAGTCAGTCCTGGCGGAGCGCCGCCTGACGCGCCAGATCGTCACGCATTTCCACCCG
The DNA here is from genome assembly GCA_016704145.1 of Rhodocyclaceae bacterium. Lineage (GTDB taxonomy): Bacteria > Pseudomonadota > Gammaproteobacteria > Burkholderiales > Rhodocyclaceae > Fen-999. The sequence continues at coordinate 801,589 of JADJAS010000007.1, forward strand.
GACCACCTGGGCCTGGCGGCCTGGCTGGAAGCCGAGACCGGTGCGCCGCTGTGGATGACCCAGGGGGAATTCCAGACCGCCCATCTGGTCGCCGCCGACCTGCCGCCTTTTCACGTCGGCGCCATGGTCGATTTCTTCCGCGAGCACGGCCTCGGCGGCGCCCGGCTGGCTGGCATCACCGAGCGCGGCAATGCCTACAAGCGCCTGGTGCCAGCCATTCCATCGAGCTTCCATCGCCTGCGTCACGGCGACACGCTTCGCATCGGCGTGCGCGACTGGCGAGTGATGGTCGGCTACGGCCACGCGCCGGAACACGCCAGTCTTTACTGCGAAACGCTCGGCGTGCTGATCTCCGGCGACATGCTGCTGCCGCGCATCTCGACGAACATCAGCGCCTTCCCGGCCGGCCGCGACCACGACCCGCTGGGCATGTTCCTCGATTCGCTCGACGCCTTCATCGACCTGCCCGAGGACACGCTGGTGCTGCCGTCGCACGGCCTGCCTTTCCGCGGCATCCACGCGCGCGTCGCCGAGCTCCGCAAGCACCACGAGGACCGTTGCGCCGACCTGCTGGCCGCCTGTGCCGAACAGCCGCGCTGCGCCGGCGAGGTGATCGACCTGCTGTTCGGCCGGCCGATCGACGATCCGCACCAGGCCTGGTTCGCCACTGGCGAGGCCATCGCCCACCTCAACTATCTCGAACACCGGGGCCGCCTGCGGCGCGTCGCCGGTGGCGATGCCATCCGATTCGTCAAGAACTGACAGGAGCAACTCCATGAACGCCACCACCCCGCGGGAACACGCGCCCTTGCCCGATCCCCAGGAAATCGCCAAGACCTACGCCGAAGTGGCGCAACGCGCCTCCAAGCTGTTGACCAGCCACATCCAGCGCCAGGCGAAAAAAGGCATCAGCGCGCCCGGCGACGAACTGGGCATCGCCCAGGCCTTCATGGACATGATGGCCAAGATGCTGGCCAATCCCTACAAGCTGGCGCAAGCGCAGATGAACCTGGTGTGGGACTATTTCTCGCTCTGGCAGCATTCGACGCTGCGTTTCATGGGCCTTGATGCGCCGCCTGTGGCCCAGCCGGCGAAGGACGACAAGCGCTTCAAGGACGAACAGTGGGAAGAACATTTCCTGTTCGACTTCATCAAGCAGTCGTATCTCATCACCGCCCGCCACATCCATGACACGGTCTGCTGCGTCGAGGGTCTCGACGAGCACACCCAGAAGAAAGTCAATTTCTTCACCCGCCAGTTCATCGACGCGCTGTCGCCGTCGAACTTCGCGCTGACCAACCCGACCGTGTTCCGCGAGACCGTGAAGAGCCACGGCCAGAACCTGGTCAAGGGCTTCAACAACCTGCTGCGCGACATCGAGGCGGGCGACGGCCAGCTGCGCGTGGCGATGACCGACGTCACCGCCTTCGAGCTCGGCAAGAACGTTGCCACCACGCCAGGCAAAGTGGTCTTCCAGAACGAGCTGATCCAGCTGTTGCAGTTCAACCCGACCACCAAGCAGCAGTTCAAGCGGCCGCTGCTGATCTTCCCGCCCTGGATCAACAAGTACTACATCCTCGACCTGCGCGAATCGAATTCCTTCATCAAGTGGGCCACCGACCAGGGCCACAGCGTCTTCGTCATGTCCTGGGTCAACCCGGACGAAAAACTGGCGAAGAAGAGTTTCGAGGACTACCTCGTCGATGCCGCCCTGGTCGCCGTGAACAAGGTCTGCGAGCAAACCGGCGAAAAGGAAATCAACGCCGTCGCCTACTGCCTGGGCGGCACCCTGCTCGGCACGATGCTGGCCTACATGGTGGCCAAGAAGGACAAGCGCATCGCCTCGGCGACCTTCTTCACCACCATGCTCGACTTCTCCATCCCCGGCGAACTGGGCGTCTTCATCGACGAGCAGCAGGTTTCCAGCCTGGAAAAGAAGATGGCCGAGCGCGGCTTCCTCGAAGGCTCGGAAATGGCCGGCACATTCAACATGCTGCGCGCCAACGACCTGATCTGGTCCTTCGTGGTGAACAACTACCTGATGGGCAAGGACCCTTTCCCGTTCGACCTGCTGTTCTGGAACAGCGACTCGACGCGCATGCCCTACGCCATGCACAGCTACTACCTGCGCAACATGTACATGAAGAACCTGCTCAAGGAACCCGGCGGCGTCACGCTCGACGGCGTCGCCATCGACCTGGGCAAGATCAAGACACCGAGCTACTTTGTCTCCACCATCGAAGATCATATCGCGCCATGGAAGAGCACTTACCTCGGCGCCCAGCGCTTCGCCGGCCCCGTGCGCTTCGTGCTGGGTGGTTCCGGCCACATCGCCGGCATCGTCAATCCACCGGCCGCCAACAAGTACGGCTACTGGCTGAACGACCAGCTGGCCGACACCGCCGACGAGTGGATGGACGGCGCCCAGCAGCAGCCCGGTTCGTGGTGGACCGACTGGCAGCAGTGGGTGGTGGCGCAAAACGACCAGAAGGTCGCAGCGCGCGATCCGGCCAAGGGCAAGCTCGGCGTGCTGGAAGATGCGCCCGGCTCCTTCGTCAAGTTCCGCCTCGACACCCAGAAGAAGTCCTGATGCCAGAAGCGGCGCGCGTGGTGCTCGACACCAACGTGCTGCTTTCGCTCTTCGTCTTCGCCGACAGCCGCTACGCAAGGCTGCGCGAGCGGCTAACAGCCGGCGAATTGATCGCGCTGACCGACGGGCGATGTCTCGGCGAGTTTCGCCGCGTATTGGCTTATCCCATGTTTTCGCTGGCCGACGCCGCGCAGCGCGCGGCGTTCGACGCCTATACCGCGCTCAGCGGGATCGTCCCCGCCGCCGCCGAGCCGCTCGCCCTGCCCCAATGCCGCGACCCCGACGATCAGAAGTTTCTCGAAGTCGCGCGCGACGGCAATGCCGACTGGCTGGTCACCTCCGACAAGGCGCTGCTGAAACTGGCCCGGCGGCGCAAACTGGCGCACCTGTTCGCCATCATTACGCCGGAACGGGCGCTGGAAATCCAGGGCGGCTTCAGGCCACCTCGCGCTGAAAAACCCGGATGCGCGGCGCGATCCGCTTCTGTAGCGAGCGCGTAGCGACGCGCATGTCATACTCGGTTTGCAGGTTCAGCCAAAAGCGCGGCGACATTCCAAAAAACAGCCCCAGGCGAATGGCGGTATCGGCCGTGATCGGCCGGATGCCGTGAACCAGTTCGCTGATTCGGCTCGGTGAGACGTCGATATCGGCGGCCAGCTGACGGGCCGAAATGCCCATCGGCTTCATGAAGTCCTCCAGCAGAATTTCGCCCGGATGAATTTCATCGAGTAGTTTGGCCATCTTCCACTCCTAGTGATAATCGACAATCTCGACTTCGCTTGCACCGTCGTCCCGCCAGACAAAACACACACGCCACTGGTCGTTGATGCGTATGCTGTGTTGCCCTTTCCGATCGCCCTTGAGGGCTTCCAACTGGTTGCCCGGAGGAATCCCGAGACTCGTCAGTTCGGTTGCCGCATGCAGTTGCAGCAGCTTGCGCCGTGCCACCCGCTCGATGTTCCGAAACCGGGCAATGGCCCGGCTTTGGAAGATCGCCTCGGTGTCGGCGCAGGCGAACGACAGGATCATGCGGAATTATGTTCCGTGATACGGAACCCGTCAACCGGAATGCCGCTCGCGCGATAAGCGAAAGTCAGCCGTGGCGGTGCGCCGCCTACACCGAGTGGCGGTACCGAAACCTGAGCGTGACCAGCCCGATGCCCAGCAACGCCAGGCTGGCTGGCTCCGGCACGTCGTTATGCGGGTTGCGTGGGCCGTAGTTGTACCCAGAGGCAGACGTGATGGTGAACGAGGAAGCCTCCGCTCCATCGACCCAGACGCTTCCTCCCATCCACTCCGCCGAATTGCCAAAAGATGATTCGGCCCATCCTGTGCCGGCGGGGCCCATGGAATCCGATTCGGGATTGACGGAGAGCGTCGAGATCAGATTGAACGTATGGCCGTTCCGAATCGCAATTTCGCCGAGGAGAATTTCGTCGATATCGAGCTCGACATGACCGCCTGCCGTCGAGTTGGGCGTAGGTGCGATGCTCCGGCCATACAAAGGTCGAGTAACCCAACTACCATCGTGACCGAGATTCATGTCGTAGCTCACTATGGCGCGAGAAGAGAAGAAGTTGTCTTCATGCGCCTCGAGATGACCTTCCAGCCGAACGGAGAATAGAAGATGAACCCAAGCGTTCAACGCCGCGTCGGATGTATAGACGGTCAGCTGATCCCTCCATCGGGACTGCGATATAACATACCCGCCGTAAGGAGTGGCGCTGATCCAGGCCCCTGCTTTGTTCATGCCGTAATCGGTCCAGACGCCTGCCGTGCGGTCATTGCGGGTCAAGTTCAAGATATACGGGCCGTTGGGCTGCGTTACCCACTGTCCAACGATGCCGTTGGTTGCGATATTTGCGCCAACACTCGCGGGGTAAAGTACCGCGAGAGCATATCCCGGCAAGATCGCCAACATGGCGGCGATGGCGATGCTCAGTCGGAGTCTGCGACTGGCATGGCATTGCGCTGGTTTTTTCTTCGCATTCATATGACTCTCCCCAATAGAGCTGACACCGATCCTTAGCCTCAATCTTGAAAAGTTACATTGGTCACTTGTCGGAACAATATCCCTATCCTTCGGCTACCAGATGGCCGTCACTGTTTCCAGACTGATTCATGACCATGAGCTTCTCATCCGCCACGCCGCCACCAGCCCGAGCAGCAGTGCGAGCAGCATCAGACCCCACTCGGACAGCGTCGGAATCGTCTCGATGGAAGCCGGCGGCGGGGGAGGTGGCGGCGGTGGCGAGCCCGCACCGGCTTCGACGGCGCCGATGTCGCACGTCGCGGTACTGTCGCCGTCGCCGTCGACCGGTCGCGCAACGCCGCGTTGGTCGACCGCATGGCATGCTCCATTCGACCCGTTGTCGATGGCCGGGCTACCGGCTTGCGGAAGATGCGTGAACGTCGGCCCGCCATTGTTCGCGAGTGCCCCGAGCAACGGATTCGTGATACTCCGGTCGCCCGCGCCGACGAGGGCGCAGGTGATACCGGAGTCGATGCTGAAGCTGCTCGACGCCACCGCCGCGCCGCAGTTGGGCCCGCCGTTGGGGCCGAGAATCGCATGTACGGCGGTCGTGCCGGCCGCGGCGCCGCTGCTGAGACCGGCGACCGTATTCCCGGTAATCGTGACCGCATTGAGGGTCACGGTACTGCCCACACCCCCGCTGATACCGCGACCCTGGTTGCCGCTGATCGTGCTATTGACCACCGCCAGGGTGCCACCACCGACATTGATGCCGTCCTCGCCAGAGCCGCTAACCAGACTGCGCGTCAGGCTGACGGGACCGCTGCCGGAATTGATTCCATAATCCACCGAGCCCGCCACGCTGCTGTCGACCAGCGTAACCGCCCCGGTCGACGTATTGACAGCCGTACCGTTGGCCGCGGTAATCGACGACTGAGTCATCGTGATCGGCGCCGACGAGGTGTTGACGCCACCACCACCGGACATGGTCACACTGGTCATGGTGACCGCACCCGAGGACGTATTGACGTTGGTGCCGCCGGAAAGTGTGACGTCGGTCAGCGTGATCGCGCCACCCAAGGTATTGATCGTATCCCCGCCGGAGAAATCGACGCGCGTCGCGGCAATCGCGCCGTTGAGCGCATTGGCGCCGCCAACGACGCTCATGTCCTCAAGGGTGAGAACGACGCCGGCAGCGGATGAGTTGAACACCGTACCGCCCCCGCCATTGATGGTCGTGCTGGCTCGGCCGGCGCCGCGGATCGTCACCGATTCATTGATTTGAATCGTGGCGGCCACCGGAATGGTGCCGGCGGGCAGGAGAATCAAGTCCGCGCCCGCCGCGCCCGCCGTGCAGGTATCCACGGCGGCGTTGGTGTTGGCGGCCTGGACTGCCTCGCGCAGCGAGCAGTCGCCATCGGCATTGAGTTCGTCGGACAGGGTGTTGACCGTGATCGTCGCCGCCCCGGCTAGGCTAGCGGCGCAGGCAAGGCCGACGACGACCAGCGTGTTGCGCAACCCTTTCAGGACACGCCCAATTGTTCGACTGCCGGTCGTGGCGACCACGATGGCGCGGCATGAATCGTTCCTCATTACAATCCCCCTGTCTCCACGGATGGCACGGATTCCCCTGACGGGATACTGGCGCGGCGCCCCGGCAAAATCCCGATGAAGTTGTGATGAATTTCGGAGGGGCCGACATATTCGTCAGGATGGAGTAATCTCGGCACCGCCGATTCGGTTGGCATGAGGGGGCGAGATGACCAAACGACACTTGGCGAAATTCGATCTGGCGGAGTTCCGGGTCGATCCGGCGTGCCGGACCATCGCGGGCCCGCGCGGCGCGTCCTGTGTCGAGCCGCGGGTGATGGACGTGCTCATTGCGCTCGCGCTGCGCGCCCCCAAGCCGATGTCGCGCGAAGATCTGATCGACCAGGTCTGGGGCAGCGCCTTCGTCACCGACGGCGTGCTCACGCGCTGCATCTCCATCCTGCGTGAACGCTTCGGCGACGAACGAGGCCGGCCGCGCGTCATCGAAACGCTCGCCAAGCACGGCTACCGGCTGATGCCCACCGTCACCTTCATCGAGGACGAGGCGCTGGCGCCGGTGCCGGCGACGGCATCCGCGCCAATGGATGCGCACCGCACGATCACGGTCGCCGTGTTGCCGTTCGTCGACCTCAGGGGCCATGCGGCCGACGATCACCTCGCCGATGGCCTGACCGAACTGCTCATCGCCAACCTGGCGGGAATCGCGTCGCTGCGCGTGGTCGCCCGCACGTCGTCGATGGCATACAAGGGCACCGGCAAGCGGGTGCGGGAAATCGCCGGCGAACTCGGCGTCGACTACGTTATCGAGGGCTCGCTGCTGGGCGCGGGAACACGCGTCCAGGTCGTCGCGCAGCTGATCGAGGGCGGTAGCGAAATGCATGCATGGACGCAGACGTGGACGCGCGCGATGCGCGACGCGCTGACGCTGCTGAACGAGGTCGCCAGGGCGGTCGCCAACGCGCTGAGTGCCCGGCTCCGTCCAGCCGAGAACCTGCGCCTGGCGCGGCGAATCGCCATCGACGAAACCGCGCTGCGCCACTACCTGAAGGGCCGCTACTTCTGGGCCCAGCGCGGCCCCGATCCTCTCGGCAAGGCGATCGCCGAGTTCGCCGCCTGCGCGCGGGCGGCACCCGACTTCGCGCCGGCCCACGTGGGGCTCGCCGACAGCCAGATCCTGCTGGCGATGTACGGCTTCGCGGCACCGCTCACGGTGGCCGACCGGGCCCGCGCGCACGTCGCCGACACGCTGGCGCTGGACCCGGACAGCGCCGAGGCGCTGACGGCGGACGGCGCGATCCGGCTGTTCTTCGACTGGGACTTCGAACCCGCCGAACGCTCGTTCTCGCGCGCCCTGGCGCTGAATCCGAGCTACACCACGGCCTATCTCGCGTACGGCGACCTGCTGATGATGCGCGCCGAGTTCGACCGGGGCCTGGGCATGATGCGGGATGCGGTTGCCTTGAGCCCGCTCGACCTCGGTCTCAACATGAATCTCGGTGACTTCCTGATATTCGCCCGTCGTTTCGACGAGGCCGCGCGGCACCTCGAACACACACTGGAAATCGCCCCGGGCTTCGTTCCCGGCCGCCTGCGACTGGCCGAGGCGCTTGCCCTGGCCGGGCGCCACGACATGGCGCTGGCACAGGCCGAGATCGCGTTCGCCGAAGCGCCGTCGCTGCCGCGCGCCCGCGAAACGCGCGCACTGGTATTCGCCATCGCCGGTCGACGCGACGAGGCCCGCCAGGAACTGGCCGTGCTCGCCGCGGCGCGCCGCGAACGCTATGTCTCCGCGTGGGAGATCGCCCGAGCCTACGCCGTCATGGCCGACGCCGACGCGGCTATCGAATGGTTGTCCGAGGCGATTGCCGAGCGCGCGCCGATGACGCTGTTCGCCGGCATCCACGCGACGCTCGACCCGGTGCGCGATGACGGACGGTTTCCCACGATCCTGCGCGGCATCGGCCTGCCGCTCGCGCGATAGGCGAAAGTCAGTCGTGGCGGCACGCCGCTACTGCAGCTTGGCGGCGGCTTCCTTCGGCTTCACCCAGTGCGCCAAGCCTTCCTTTCGGGTCTGCAAGTCGGGATAGGTTTCGACCATTTCCAGCAGCCCGCCGTGGCCATACTTCTTGGGCGTGAAACTGGGGTCGCTGCGGCGCAGGTAGCTGCCAAGCGAGCCCAGATGTACCCAGCCTTCCGCCGATTCCGCCGCCAGCAGCGCCACGGCGGCGAGCAGCGACTTCGGCCGCTGCTTCTGCACTGGCTTGGGCAGCGCCTTCTTCTGCGCTTCGCTTTCGGGCGGCTGGTACTCGAAGAACTTGTCGCTGGCGTTGCGCAGCGCGTCCGGCGTCTTCTCCTCGCCGACGATGCATACCGTTGCGCCGCGCTCGCGCAGCTTGCGGCACAGGTAGGCAAAATCGGAATCGCTGGTCACCAGGCAGTAGGTATCGGCGCGACGCTCGAACAGTTCCTCGAAGGCATCGAGCGCCAGCGCAATGTCGGAGGTGTTCTTGCCCGAGGCATACTGGTATTGCAGGCAGGGCGTGAACGCCAGCCGCACCAGCGCTTCCTGCCACTTGTTGGCCAGCGTCTGGTAGTTGCCGTAGCCGCGCCGCACCACCACGCGGCCGAATTGCGCGACCACGGAGAGTGCGTATTCGAGGATTTCCGGCGAGGTGTTGTCGCAATCGACCAGCACCGCGACGCGGTCTTCGTTGCTACCGTTATCGGACATGGCGGTCAGGTGTTCCGTGGTTGTCGAGCAGCGGGCAGGCTAGCACGGCTGGATACTCGGCGAAAGTCAGCCGTGGCGGCACGCCGCTATGAGGCGGTCTTGCCCCGCGTCAGCTCGCGATCCAGCTGCCGGGCGAAAGCGTGCTGGTCGCTGGCGGAGAAGGCCGCCGGCCCACCGGTCTCCACACCCGTCGAACGCAACGTGTCCATGAAGTTGCGCATGGTCAGCGCGGCGGCGATGCTGCCCTGGTCGTAGGTTTCACCGCGCGGCGTCAGCACGCGGCCAGCCCTGGCGATCACGTCGGCCGCGAGCGGAATGTCGGCCGTGATCACCAGGTCGCCGGCCTCGACACGCCGCGCGATTTCGTTGTCCGCCACATCGAAGCCCTTCGGCACCTGCACGGCGCGGATGTGCGGCGAGCGCGGCACCGTCAGTATCTGGTTGGCGATCAGCGTCACGGCAATGCCCGTGCGCGTCGCCGCCCGGAACAGGATTTCCTTGATCGGCTTCGGACAGGCATCGGCATCGACCCAGATTTGCATGGGGAGGGGGCTTGAGAAGTCAGTCGTGGCGGTACGCCACGCTACGGGCTCTTCCGAACGAACACGACGTTCGGCAAGCCTTCGAAGTGCGCGTCGCAGGTGAGCAGCTCCGCGCCGTTCTCGACGGCGGTGGCATAGACCACCGCGTCGGCGGTCGCGAGCTTGTGCTGGCGACACAGCTCGGCGGCGCGCAGGGCCGTGCGCGTGTCGAGCGGCGCGACGACGCACTTTTGCGTGTACGCGATCATCTGATCCGCCTGATCATCGCCGACCTCGCGGGCCAGCCACTTCGCCAGCTCCAGTTGCACGATGGTCGGCACGATGCACTCGGCCTTGTCCGGAATTTCCTTCGTGAGCTTCTTGCGCAGCGGGCCGTCGATCAGCCACTCGATCCACGCCGAGGTGTCGATCACACGGACAAGATGCGGCATCAGTAGCGATCCTGCCGGTCGCGATAGTTGGTGGCATCGGCACCCTTGGCGATTCCCGCCAGCTGGCCGAGCTCCGGCACGGGGATTAGCAGTACGCCCGTCGCCTTCGGTACGAAGACGAACTCCTGTCCGGCCTCCCAGTGCTGCTCGTCGCGGACGGACTTGGGGATGGAAATCTGGAACTTGCTGGAAAGGGTTGCGGTAGCGGTCATGATCTTACCTCTATGCTATCGATGGCAATATAGTAAGAGTATCACCCCGAAACGGACTCCGGAAGTCCTGAAGAAGTCAGTCGTGGCGGTACGCCTACAGGCCCGCGCCGCGCGGCTTGCGACCGCGGCCGGCGAGGGCGGCATCGAACACGCGGTTCGGCAACAGGCGCAGCAGCTTGGCGACGATGGCCATCTGCCAGGGCACGACGGCATAACTCTTGCCGGCGTCGATGACGCGGGCGATGCGCCGCGCCGCTTCGTCGGCCGGCAGCATGAAGGGCATGGGATAGGGGTTGTGCTCCGTCATCGGCGTCTCGACGTAGCCGGGCAGCACGGTCGCCACCCGGATGCCGCTGCCGCGCAGTTCGCCGCGCAGCGCTTCGAGATAGGCGATGGCCGCCGCCTTCGAGGCGCTGTAGGCGCCCGAACCGGGCAGGCCGCGAATGCCGGCCACCGAAGCGATGCCGGCCAGCGTGCCGCCGCCGGCCTGGCGCATCGGCGCGATGAACGGGCCGAAGGTATTCACCAGCCCGAGGACATTGACCGCCATGATGCGCTCGAACACCGGCAGGTCGGATGCTTCCTGCGTCAGCGTGCCGACCGAGATGCCGGCGTTGGCGATGACCAGGTCGGGAACGCCGGCGTGGTCGATGAAATCGCGCGCGGCCTGACGCAGGGCCTCGGCATCGGTGACGTCGAGCGGGTAAGTGAAAGTCAGCGATGGCAGCACGCCGGCCAGTTCCCGCAATGCCCGCCCGCGCCGGGAAATCAGCGCCAGCGTCGCCCCGCGCGCCGCGTGGTATCGGGCCAGGGCGGCGCCGATGCCGGACGAGGCGCCGGTGATGACGACCCGCATCAGGGCTTGGCGCGTTCCTTGCGGGCCTTGTCGATCAGCTGGTCGAGGATGGCGGTCATTTCCTCGTGGCTGCCGGCTTCGCCGGTCTGCAGGGCGTAGCGGCCATTGACGAACAGCGCCGGCACGCCGCTGAAGCCATATTGCGTCGAGATCTGCATGGAACGCACCACCTTGCCCTGGACGGCAAAGGAGTTCATGGTCTCGGTCAGCTTCTGGCGATCGACGCCCTTCGCAGCCATCCAGTCGCCCAATACCTTGGGATCGCCGAGATTGACGCGATCGATGTGGATGGCATCGAAGACGCTGCCGTGGAGCTTGTCGAGCTCGCCCATGGCCTCCAGCGTGTAATAGACCTGCGCCAGCGGCGCCCAGTTGCCGGGACGACCATCCCGACCGGGGAAGACGGCGGGGATGCGCCGGAAGGCGACGTCGGCCGGCAGCTTCTTGATCCACTTTTGCAGGATGGGCTCGAGGTTGTAGCAATGCCCGCAGGCATACCAGAAGAATTCGGTGACCTCGATCTTGTCCTTGGCGTCCACCGGCCGTTGGGGGTTGAGCACGGTGTAGTGCTTGCCTTCCTTGATTTCGGCGGCGCTGCCCGGGCCGGCCACGGCCAGCAACACAATCCCCAACAGCAACATCAGCTTGCGCATGTTCTTGTTCCTTTCGCTATTTACCCTTGACCGGCGCGGTCTGGATGCCGTTCTCTGACAGTTCCTTGCGCGCCCGGTTCATTTCATCAACGCTCGAGAACGGCCCGGTGCGGACACGATACATCTTGCCCTTGTCGGCCACCTCGACCTCCAGAACGGCGGCGTCCATGCCGATCAGGGCCAGCTTGGCCTTGAGATTGTCGGCGTCCGACGACTTCTGGAAGGCGCCCACTTGCAGATAGAGGGGTTCGGCTGGCGTCTTGCCGTCCTTGCCATCCTTGGCCTTGCCTTCCCCGGCTTTGGCGTCGGCCGCTTTGCCCTCGGCCGGCTTCGCCGCCGGCGCGGCCTCCTCGCTGCCGGGCAGGATCTTGTAGAACTCGAAGCGGGGCTTGTCGCCATTCCGGCTGCCGACCTTGTCGCCCGGCTTGCCGGGCAGCGGCGCCGGCGCGGCCTGCTGGCCATCGCCATTGGCCGGTCGCTCGACGCGCATGCCCTTGTCCCGGAACGGCAGGGGTGTCTTGTTCATGATCCAGACCACGCCAAACGAGATCAGCACGCCGATGACGATGCCGACCATGATTCCCAGCAGCGTGCCGCCTCGCTGCGCGCGCAGGTTCGCCATCACATGGCCTCCGGCGCGGAAACGCCCAGGATGCGCAGGCCGTTGCGCAAGACCTGGCGCACCGCCACCGCCAGCGCCAGGCGCGCGCGCTTGGTGTCCTCGTCGTCGACCAGCAGGCGCTCGGCGTTGTACCAGCCGTGGAAGTCGCTGGCCACTTCGCGCAGGTAGAAAGCCAGCGCATGCGGCGCGAAATCCGCTGCCGCCTGGCCGATCACCTCGGCGAAGGACTGGATCCTGTTGCACAAACCAAGCTCGTGAGGCGACGTCAGCGGCGCGAGATCGGCACCGGCCAGGTCCGACTCGTTGCCGTCCCACTGGCCGATCACCGAGCAGATGCGGGCATGGGCGTATTGCACGTAGTAGACCGGATTGTCGTTCGACTCGGATTTCGCCAGCGTCAGGTCGAAATCCAGCGCCTGGTCCTGCTTGCGCAGCAGGTAGAAGAAGCGGCAGGCATCGTTGCCGACTTCGTCGCGCAGCTCGCGCAGCGTCACGTAGCTGCCGGCGCGCGTGGACATCGACACCTTGGCGCCGTCGCGGAACAGGCTGACGAACTGCACCAGCGCCACCTCCATCCTGTCGGCGTCGAGATCGAGCGCCCTGAGCGCGCCCTTGACCCGGGCGATGTAGCCATGGTGGTCGGCGCCCCAGATGTCGATGACGCGATCGAAGCCGCGCTCGAACTTGTTCATGTGGTACGCGATGTCGGACGCGAAATAGGTGTGGAGGCCGTTGTCGCGCTGAACCACCCTGTCCTTCTCGTCGCCGAAGGCCGAGGAGCGGAACCACTTGGCACCGTCCTGCACGTAGATGTGGCCGCGCCTTTCCAGTTCGGCGACGACCCTGGCCACCATGCCAGTGTCGTAGAGCGATCGTTCCGAGAACCAGCAGTCGAAATGGACGCCGTAGCCCTCGAGATCCTCGCGGCAGTCAGCCAATTGTTCGGTCAGCGCATGCTGGTGAAGGTAGATCCATTCCTCGCCGAGCAGATCCTTGGCGGCGGCGATCAGACCGTCGAGATGCTGCTCGAACCGCTCCTTCTCGTCGGGTGTGTAGGCACCATCCTCGCGCCGCGCTGGGGCCGCGGGCGCGCAGGCCAACACCGCCACCGCCGGATGCGCGTAGCGATCGCCATGCGCATCGCGGATCTGCGCCGCCATGTCGCGCACATAGTCGCCCTGGTAGGCATTGGGCGGAAACGGCACCCGCTCGCCGAACAGGTCCAGGTAACGTAGCCAGGTCGAGACGCCAAGGATGTCCATCTGCCGGCCGGCATCGTTTACGTAATACTCGCGGCACACTTGGTCGCCGGCGAACGCCAGCAGGCTGGCCAGGCTGGCGCCATAGGCGGCGCCGCGGCCGTGGCCGACATGCAGCGGCCCGGTGGGATTGGCCGAGACGAACTCCACCTGCACCTTGCGCCCCGACGGCCGACCCTTGCCGAAATCGTCGCCGTCAGCCAGCGCGGCCCTGATCACGCCGGTCTTGGCCGCCGGAGCCAGCTGGAAATTGATGAATCCCGCGCCCGCCACCTCCGCCTTCAACACCAACGGCGACACGGGCAGCTCGCGCACCAGGCGCTCGGCGATCTTGCGCGGATTGTCCTTGAGCACGCGCGCCAGCTGCATGGCCAGGTTGCTGGCAAAATCACCGTGCGCGGGGTCGCGCGGCCGCTCCAGCCGGATATCGGCGTCGCAGCCGGGGGCGACACTGGCGAGGGCGGCGCCGAGCAGCTGGGCCAGGTGGATCTTCGGGTCCGACGACATCGTTGTTTCCGGAACGAAAACGCCATTATAGCGACGCGGCCATGGCACAATTTGCCATTTCCCGCTCCGCCGTCATCCACCTTGCGTCTACTGCGTCTCGCCAAGATCGCCCGCGTCGGCCTTAGCCATGGCCTGGATCAACTGATCCTCGATCACGACCCGACCAATCTTCCGGCCCGGCTGGTCGGCGCCGCGCTGTTCTGGCGCAATCTGTCGGCGCCACGCGCCGAGCGCCTGCGTCGTGCCCTGGAGTCGCTTGGCCCCATCTTCGTCAAGTTCGGCCAGGTGCTGTCCACCCGCCGCGACCTGCTGCCGCCGGACATCGCCGAGGAACTGGCCAAGCTGCAGGACCAGGTGCCGCCTTTTCCCTCGGCGCTGGCGATCGCCGAACTCGAGCATGCCTACGGCAAGCCGGTCGGCGAGGTCTTCACGAGTTTCGATATCGAGCCGGTCGCCTCGGCCTCGGTGGCGCAGGTGCACTTTGCGACCTTGCCCGACGGCCGCGAAGTGGCGGTCAAGATTCTCCGGCCGGGCATCGCGCCGATCATCGACCACGACATCGCCCTGCTCGACGCGCTGGCCGCTCTGCTGGAGCGCTTGTGGAGCGACGGCAAGCGCCTGAAGCCGCGCGAGGTGGTCGCCGAGTTCGCCAAGCATCTGCACGACGAACTGGATCTGATGCGCGAAGCCGCCAACTGCTCGCAACTACGGCGCAACTTCACGCCTTCGCCGCTGCTGCGGGTGCCCGAAGTGTGCTGGGACTGGTGCACGTCGTCCGTGATGGTGATGGAGCGCATGCACGGCCTACCGATTTCACAGGTCGATCGCCTGCGCGACGTCGGCGTTGATCTCAAGAAGCTCTCGCGCGCCGGCGTCGAGATTTTCTTCACCCAGGTGTTCCGCGACGGTTTCTTCCACGCCGACATGCATCCAGGCAACATCCTGGTCGCCACCGACGGCGAGAACTTCGGCAAGTACGTCGCCCTCGACTTCGGCATCATGGGCACGCTCAACGAGGTGGACAAGAACTACCTCGCCATCAACTTCCTGGCTTTCTTCCGCCGCGACTACCACCGTGTCGCCGAGGCGCACATCGAGTCCGGCTGGGCGCCGAAGGAAACGCGCGTCGACGAACTCGAAGCCGCCGTGCGTGCCGTCTGCGAGCCGATCTTCGATCGGCCGTTGAAGGGGATTTCCTTCGGCAAGGTGCTGCTGCGGTTGTTCCAGACCTCGCGCCGCTTCAACGTCGAAATCCAGCCGCAACTCGTCCTGCTGCAGAAGACGCTGCTCAACGTCGAGGGCCTGGGCCGCCAACTCGACCCCGACCTCGATCTCTGGCAGACGGCCAAGCCCTTCCTCGAGCGCTGGATGGTCGAGCAGATCGGCTGGCGCGGGCTGCTCAAGCATCTCCGCCAGGAAGCGCCGCAATGGGCGACGCTGCTGCCTCGGTTGCCGCGCCTGGCGCACCAGGCGCTGGCCGCGCCACCGCACGCGGCGTTGGCCAGCGAAGTGTCGGCGCTGCGCGAGGAACAGGCGCGACAGCGTCGCCGCCTGACCTGGCTGGTCGTCCTGCTTGCCGTCCAGACCGCGCTGGCCGTTGTTCTTCTGATCCACTGACCGCAAGCAAGCGGGCATCACGATGCTGCTCTGGTTCGTCATCCTCTATCTCATGGTTTCCGTGGGCATTGGGTTGATCGCCGCCACACGTGTACATAGCGCCAAGGACTACGCGGTCGCCGGCCGCAGCCTGCCGCTGCCGGTAGTGACCGCGACGGTGTTCGCCACCTGGTTCGGCGCCGAGGCGGTGTTCGGCGTCTCGGCCACCTTCGTCAAGGAAGGTCTGGGCGGCGTGGTCGCCGACCCCTTCGGTTCCTCGCTGTGCCTGATCCTGGCCGGCATCCTGTTTTCACGCTACCTGTACAAGCTGAACATCCTGACGCTGGGCGACTTCTACCGCATGCGCTACAGCCGCGCGGTGGAGGTGATCACCACCCTGTGCATCGTCGCCTCCTACCTGGGCTGGGTAGCGGCGCAGATCAAGGCGCTCGGCCTGATCTTCTACGTCGTCACCGACGGCGCGGTATCGCAGAACACCGGCATGATTCTCGGCGCCGCCATCGTGCTGACCTACACCACCTTCGGCGGCATGTTCTCGGTGGCGATCCTCGACTTCGTGCAGATGGCGGTATCGATGAGCGGCCTCTTGTTCATCGCCTGGCTGGTCAGCGGCAAGGTCGAGGGCGGTAGCGCGGCCATCGTCACCCACGCCGTCGACGCCGGCAAGCTCAAATTCTTCCCCGACGCCGACTTGATGAAGTGGGTCACCTTCCTCGGCGCCTGGGTGACCATGATGCTCGGCTCGATCCCGCAGCAGGACGTTTTCCAGCGCGTCACCTCGGCGAAGACGGCGAAGATCGCGCTGAGCGGCTCCATCCTCGGCGCCTCGATCTATTTCTGCTTCACTTTCGTGCCGATGTTCATCGCCTACTCGGCGACGCTGATCGACCCGACCCAGTTCAATCCGATGCTGGAAAGCGACACCCAGCTGATCCTGCCGACGCTGGTGCTCCAGCATACGCCGCTGGTCGCGCAGGTGTTCTTCTTCGGCGCCGTGCTGTCGGCCATCATGAGCTGCTCGTCGGCGACACTGCTGGCGCCTTCCGTCACTTTCGCCGAGAACGTCGTCAAGGGCTTCTTCCCGCGCATGGGCGACCACCGCTTCCTTTGGGTGATGCGCGCCTGCCTGGTCGGCTTCGCCGCGATGGTGCTGATGGTGGCGCTCAACTCCGAGTCGTCGATCTTCGAGATGGTCGAAAACGCCTACAAGGTGACGCTGGCCGGCGCCTTCGTGCCGCTCTTGGCCGGCATCCTGTGGAAGCGCGCCACCACGCAAGGCGCGCTGGCGGCGATCTTCGGCGGCCTGATCTCGTGGCTGATGGTCGAAGTGCTGATCTCAGGCGGCGAGGGGGGTGGCGAGTACGCCTATGCGCTGATGATCGGCGAGGAGGGCGTGCCGCCGCAACTGATCGGCCTCGCGGTATCCGCCATCGGCATGGTGGCGGGATCGCTGCTGCCGCAATGGGTCGGTCACAGGAAGCCCGGCAAGCCGCTGCACGAGCTCCAGCACCACGCCGCGATGGAGACCCACCACGTGCCCGAGCATCACGCCGGGCACCACTGATTCGCCATGCTCGGCGAGCTGACCCTGCTGTTGCTGTTCCAGCTCGCCGGCGAAGTGATTGCCCAGTTCTTCGCGCTGCCCGTGCCCGGGCCGGTGATCGGCATGGGCCTTAACGGCCTCGCCACCGCGCTGCTGCTGCCCATCCTCATCAAGGTCTGGGGCGGGCCGTAACGAGGCGTAGCGTCAAGGCTGACTTTCGATGGCGGGACTGACATGGGCATAGGCAGGTATGATGGCGCGCTATCGGTCGTTGGTCGCCAACGGCCAGTTCATTTGCTGGAACATTGCCGATGGCCAGAAGCAAAACTGAGAAAGAAACCAGGGCGGAGCCGCTGGAAAAGCAGCTCTGGAAGGCCGCCGACAAGCTGCGCAAGAACATCGACGCCGCCGAGTACAAGCACGTGGTGCTCGGCCTCATCTTCCTCAAGTACATCTCCGACGCCTTCGAGGTTTTGTACGCCAAACTCCAGGCCGGCGAAGGCGAATGCGCCGGCGCCGACCCCGAGGACAAGGACGAATACAAGGCCGAGCGGGTCTTCTTCGTGCCACCCGAGGCGCGCTGGTCCTGGCTGCTGGGCAAAGCCAAGCAGCCGGACATCGGCCTGCATGTCGATGCCGCCATGGACGCCATCGAAAAGGAGAACGCCATCCTCAAGGGCGTGCTGCCCAAGGTCTTCGCCCGGCAGAACCTCGACCCCGCCAGCCTCGGCGGGCTGATCGACCTGGTCGGCAACATTGCGCTGGGCGATGCCAAGGCGCGCAGCCGCGACGTGCTGGGCCACGTGTTCGAATATTTCCTCGGCGAGTTCGCGCTGGCCGAAGGCAAGCAGGGCGGCCAGTTCTACACGCCGCGCAGCATCGTCGAACTGCTGGTGGCGATGCTCGAACCCTACAAGGGCCGGGTCTTCGACCCCTGCTGTGGTTCCGGCGGCATGTTCGTGCAGTCGGAGAAGTTCGTCGCCGAGCACCAGGGACGCGTTAACGACATTTCCATCTACGGCCAGGAAAGCAACCAGACCACCTGGCGGCTGGCCAAGATGAACCTCGCCATCCGCGGCATCGACGCCTCGCAGGTGAAGTGGAACAACGAAGGCTCTTTCCTCAACGACGCCCACAAGGACGTGAAGGCCGATTTCATCATCGCCAACCCGCCCTTCAACGTCAGCGACTGGAGCGGCGAACTGCTGCGCAAGGACGGCCGCTGGCAATACGGCGTGCCGCCCGTCGGCAACGCCAACTTCGCCTGGTTGCAGCACTTCGTGCACCACCTCGCCCCCGCCGGCCGCGCCGGCGTGGTGCTGGCCAAGGGCGCGCTGACCAGCAAGACCAGCGGCGAGGGCAACATCCGCAAGGCGCTGGGCGCCGAGGGCAACCTCATCGACTGCATCGTCAACCTGCCGGCCAAGCTCTTCCTCAACACCCAGATACCGGCGGGCCTGTGGTTCCTGAATCGCGCCCGAGGTTCCCCCAACCGCGACGGCCACCCGCGCAAGGGCGAAATCCTCTTCATCGACGCCCGCAACCTCGGCCACCTCATCAACCGCCGCACCCGCGAGTTGAGCCACGACGACATCGCCCGCATCGCCGCCACCTACCACGCCTGGCGCACCGGCGAAGGCGGCTATGAAGACGTGAAAGGCTTCTGCGCCTCCGTGCCCCTCACCCGCGTCGCCGAACTCGACTACGTCCTCACCCCCGGCCGCTACGTCGGCCTGCCCGACGAGGAAGACGACTTCAACTTCGCCGAACGCTTCGCCGCGCTGAAGGCCGAGTTCGAGGCGCAGGTGGCAGAAGAGGCAAGGCTGAATGCGGCGATTGCGGAGAGTTTGGCGAGGGTGAAGGCATGACCGAGAAGTGTCTGTCCGCGTCGCGCTTCATCGCGTTCTTCGATGAATGCGGCGACCATTCACTGTCCAAGATCGACAAGGACTTTCCCTTGTTCGTGCTTTGCACGGTCATCGTAGAGCGCGAAATCTATGCGCGGAAGATCATTCCGGCGATTGGTGAATTCAAGCTGCGCTACTTTGCGCATGAGGGCATCAACCTGCATAGCCGCGAAATCCGCAAGGCGGAAGGGCCATTCAGCATTTTGCAAAACGAAACCGTTCGGACGAGCTTTCTGTCCGAGCTGAGCGCCATGATGGGTGCTTTGCCGTTCACCCTGTTCATCACCGCCATCCACAAGACTGCTTATGCCAGGCGCTATGGTGATGGAGCGAAGAATCCTTACGATGTCGCGCTGGAATACAGCTTCGAGTGCATCCTGCATTTTATGGAAGAGCAACAGGAATGTCGGCTCCCGGTCATCGCCGAAGCGCGGGGCCAGCAGGAAGACGATGCCTTGCGCGCAAGTTTCCACCGACTGATGACGCAGGGCACCTACTACAACAAGGCGGAGCGCTTCCAGAAACTGGTATGCCCGATCAGCTTCCGGCGCAAGCAGGACAATATCGCGGGGATTCAGGTAGCGGATTTGTGCGCCCACCCGACGGCAAGGCACTTGCTCAAGCCGGCTGTAGCCAACCAGGCTTTCGAGGTGGTGAAACCGCACATCTACGCATCGGGAAACGTCAGTGGCTTGAAGGTGTTCCCCAAATGAAAACGGACGCTTCCGGTTTCCCAGAAAACGTCCGCCGACCGGGCATTCCCAATCCAGTACGAATTGTAGCCGGGAAACGGGCAGAGATGAAGGCGGGATTTGATGCTCGGCCACGATGGGGCGTGAGGGTGAATATGGAGAGTTTGGCGAGGGGAATGGCGTGAAGGCTTGGCAACAGTTAAGCCTCGGCGATATCGCTGACATCCAAACAGGGCCATTCGGAAGCCAATTGCATGCGGCTGACTATGTTGACTCTGGCATCCCTTCCATCATGCCGACCAACATTGGCAATCGGCTTGAAATACGTACTGAAGGTATCGCCTGCATCAAGGAGGCGGACGCTCAACGGCTTGAAAGATATCTGGTCAGGGTGAACGATGTCGTCTATAGCCGCCGGGGTGATGTTGAGAAATGCGCCTTCATTACCAGCCGCGAGAACGGCTGGCTGTGTGGGACAGGATGCTTACGGGTAAGGTTTACCTCAAACGAAGTCAAACCCAAGTTCTGTGCCTACTACTTGTCGACTGAAGAAATCAGGGGCTGGGTAAAGGGTCATGCCATTGGTACCACCATGCCCAACTTAAACTCTTCAATCCTTCAGCGGCTTCCCCTGCTACTTCCACCGGTTCCCGAACAGGAGGCGATCATTGCCGTGCTTGGCAACCTCGACGCCAAGATCGACCTGCTGCATCGCCAGAACACAACCCTCGAAGCCATGGCCGAGACGCTGTTCCGGCAGTGGTTTGTGGAGGGCGCCAGTGCGAACTGGGAAGGCGGAGTGGTCGACGCTCTGATCGAGTTCAATCCGTCACGAAAACTTAAGAAGGGAACCGTCGCTCCCTACCTGGAAATGGCCAGCCTGAGCAATTCCACGTTCAACCCCGACGATTGGTACGACAGGGAGTTCTCGTCGGGCACGAAGTTCGTGAATGGCGATACGCTGCTGGCTCGAATCACGCCATGCCTGGAAAACGGGAAAACCGCCTACGTCACATTCTTGGACGAGGGACAGGTTGGATGGGGCTCGACCGAGTACATCGTTATGCGTCCTCGTCCTGGCCTTCACCCCTTCTTCGCCTATGCGCTCGCCCGAAACAGCGAATTTCGGGACTATGCGGAAGGATGTCTGGCCGGGTCCAGCGGCCGGCAGCGGGTCGACACCGATCATTTGAGGCAGTATGCGATCAGGATTCCGTCAGCAGAAGCGGCCGCGCGATTCAACGCCTTTGCGGAGGCAACGACACCGAAATTGCACGCAAACTTCTTGCACATTCGCACTCTCGAATCCCTCCGCGACACCCTTCTCCCTAAACTCATGAGCGGCGAAGTCCGCGTGCGTTACGACGCAAAGGCATGACCATGACCGACAAGGCGCTTCCGCAGATGCCGAACTTCATTCTCTACACCTCGCCCAGCGGTGACGCCAAGGTCGATGTCGTCTTGCAGGACGAGACGATCTGGATGACGCAGAAGGCCATGGAATCACTGTTCAACGTTTCCAAGTCCACCTTGAGCGGGCACCTGCGGAATATCTTTAGCAGCGGCGAGTTGTCTCGGGAGGCAACTGTTCGGAATTTCCGAACAGTTCAGGACGAAGGCGAGCGCGAGGTGGCCCGCAATCTGGATTACTACAACCTCGACGCCATCATCTCGGTCGGTTACCGCGTCAATTCCTACGAGGCCACGCAGTTCCGTGTCTGGGCGACACGTACCTTGAAGGAATTCGTCATCAAGGGCTTCGTGCTGGACGATGCGCGGCTCAAGCAGGGCAGTCAGGTCTTCGGCAAGGATTACTTCGACGAATTGCTGGAACGTATCCGCGAGATACGCGCCAGCGAGCGACGCTTCTACCAGAAGATCACCGACATCTACGCGCTATCGGCCGACTACGACAAGAGCGCGCCAGTGACCAAGGATTTCTTTGCCACGGTGCAAAACAAGCTGCACTGGGCGATCACCGGCAAGACCTCGGCGGAGATCATTTACCAGTTTGCCGATGCCGGGAAGCCGCACATGGGGTTGATGACATTCAAGAATGCGCCCGATGGCAAGGTGCTGAAGAGCGATGTCGCGGTGGCCAAGAACTACCTGTCGGAACAACACATCCGGGAACTGGAGCGGGTCGTCTCGGCCTACCTCGACCTCGCCGAAAACCGCGCCGAACGGCAGATCGTGATGAAGATGGCCGACTGGGTGAGCTTCCTCAACGGCTTTCTCGAACTGTCGAATTACCCGATCCTTCAGGACGCCGGCAAGGTGAGCGCGGAAATGGCGCGGCTGAAGGCGGAACAGGAGTACGAGAAGTTCCGGGTGCGCCAGGATCGGGAATACGTTTCCGACTTCGACAAGGCTGTGAAGGCGCTTAAGAGGCCCGCCAAGAAGGACAAGTGATTGATGCGGGGTTCTCTTATAAATGGGTCATGACGTCGAAGATTTATGAGAGCACCAAGAGAGAGCGCCAAGATAACCAGTTGAAAAACAACAATAGTCCTGATTAGCCACAATGTTCAGCCGCGCGCAAGAATCGCTCGGGACGAGCCGTGGTAGCCACGGCAGCAACCAAGAGGCGCTTCAGGATAGACGACAGATCGAACCGGCGATTGAACCGATACTGGACTTCAGCAAGATCATGCGCAACTTAGCGAAATCGAAGGCATGGTAGGTACCCGAGTAGGCGGTCTTGAGATTGCCGAGGAAGGTATTCACTGCGCGGAATTGCTCCAGCTTGCGCAGGGGCCGCCACCAGTAACAATGCGCTCCTGGGGGGCGCGGTGACGGCGCGGAAGCACCACAGACCATCCGACACCAGGGGACCGATGCGGACAGTGCCGTCTTCGCCCAGTCGGTGATCGCCTCCTGGTGAATTCCAGCTTCTTCAGGCAGACCTTCAGTGGGTTGCCGGTCTCGGTGGTCTGCACGACGGCAATGAACGATACCTTGTTCTCCGAGCCGCGCCCGCTCTTGCCGCCAGGCAGTTCGCCGCCCAGGTAAGCGTCGTCGATCTCGACCCGCCCATCCAACTGGCGCGGTTCTTCCCGCTCGCTCATGACTTGCATCAACTTGTGCTTGAGCAGCCAGGCGGTCTTGTACCGCACACCGAGGTGGCGCTTGAGTTCCAGCGCCGAGACATTGTTCTTGGCCTGGGTCCAGATGCATCGCCAGGAACCAGGTCGTCAGCGGCAACTTCTGGACTCGAACACCGTCCCGCACATTACCGTCGTCTGCTCCCGGCACGACGCCATTGCCAGTACCGCAGTCCCTTGCGCTCGAACGTGTAATGGCGCCTGTCTTTGCATTCGGGGCAAACGAACCCATTCGGCCAGCGCACACGTGGCATTTCTCCTCCGTCCCGTAGCGCTCCATGAATTGCGCCATCGACAATCCCTTCTGAAACTGCACCCGGTTGATCCCCATCGCGCATCCCCTTCGGACAAGACGCGCCCATTTTTCACCCCGGCAGGCTCGCCAAATGAGCCTTCTGAATATTGTGGCTAATCAGCACAATAGTTGTTCTTTTGACTTTTCTCTTTGGATGAGAGGATTAAGAGAAGACAGGATGAGCAAGTGACCGCCAAACTCACCGAATCCGCCATCGAGGAATTCGCCATCCGGCTGTTGGAGCGCTTGGGCTACGTGCATTTGCACGGGCCGGACATCGCGCCGGACGGCGAGGCGCCGGAACGAGGCGATTACGCCGAGGTGCTGCTGGCAGGGCGGCTGGAGCGGGCGGTGGCGCGGATCAACCCGCATCTGGCGTCGGACCTGCGGCAGGAGGCAATCAGGGAATTGCAGCGCGCCCAGGCGCCGGAACTGCTGGCCGGCAACGAGGCGCTGCACCGGCTGTTCACCGAGGGGGTGCCGGTCAGTCGCAGCCATGAGGGCGGTGAGCGTGGCGAGCGAGTGTGGCTGTTCGACTTTGCCCGGCCGGAGAACAACGAGTTTGTCGTTGCCAACCAATTCACGGTGATCGAGAACCACCAGAACAAGCGGCCCGACCTGGTACTGTTCGTGAACGGCATTTCGTCGCCGATACCGCCCGGAAGCTGTCGCTGATCCTCGCCGCCGAGGAACACATTCTCGGACTCGAAGATGGCAGAAAGCGTTACATCAACGAAGTGGATGCACTCTCCCAGGCTTTTGCCATCGCCGTTCCACATGAACAAGCAATGGACGCACGGGACGAGGTCGGTTTCTTCCAGGCGGTGAAGGCGCGGCTGGTCAAATTCGATGCGACGGGCGAAGGGCATAGTGACGAAGAAATCGAAACCACGATTCGCCAGGTGATCGACCAGGCGCTGGTGTCGGAACAGGTGATCGATGTCTTCGACGCCGCCGGCATCAAGAAGCCCGATATTTCCATCCTGTCGGACGACTTCCTCGCCGAACTGCGGGGCTATCAGCACAAGAACGTGGCGCTGGAAGTACTGAAGAAGTTGCTCACCGAAGAACTGCGCTCACGTGCCCGCAAGAATCTCGTGCAAAGCCACTCGCTGATGGAGATGCTGGAAACGGCGATCAAGCGCTACCAGAACAAGATACTGACAGCAGCCGAGGTGATGGAGGAGCTGATCAAGATCAGCAAGGAAATCGTCGCCGCGGATGGCGAAGCGAAACAGCTGGGACTGTCCGATTTCGAATATGCCTTCTATACCGCCGTTGCCAACAACGAGAGCGCGCGCGAGTTGATGCAGCAAGACCAACTGCGGGAGCTGGCGGTAGTGCTGACCCAGCGGGTGCGTGAAAACGCCAGCATCGACTGGACAATCAAGGAGAGCGTGCGGGCCAAGCTCAAGGTCATCGTGAAACGTACCCTGCGCCAGTATGGCTATCCGCCGGACATGCAGTTGCTGGCGACCGAAACGGTCTTGAAGCAGGCGGAGATGATCGCCGGCGAACTGGCGGCGGCTTGAGGCAATAAACTCCGCACCGGTGTTGGAAAGTCAGCTATCGCGGCACGCTGGCGTTGATCCCGCCGGACCGCTTTCTTCTCGAAGCGCTGATGGCCAACGTCGGACGCGCTCAAGGTGCGCTGATCAGGGATCGATCAGCGTGACCGTGGCGGTCGACGTGCCGCCGTGACCGTCGCTGATGGTGTAGGTGAAAGTAACGCTCATGAAGCGGGCCGCGCCGCGGAACACCAGGCGGTTGCCGTCCTGCGCCACGGTACCCACCGCTTGCGATGGCTGCGTGAACGAAATGATGCTCAGGGCATCGCCGTCGGGATCCGCGGCGGCGGCCGCCACGGCTGACTCTTCCACGAACGTGGCCCCGCTATCGCGACCCCGGCGCTATCGACCCAACCGCCCCCGATTACCTTGGCAGGCTGGCGACATATTCCGAAATGACCCGCATCTCCTGTTCGGTCGGCAGCACGTTACAGCTATCAGTCTTGTGATTGGAGCCACCTTCCCTGATCATCTTGGTGATCACGCCATAAGTCACATCGCTATTCGTCCCGGCGATTGGTTTCACCCCCTTGACGTTCGCGCCCGCACCCTTGCCGTCTTGCCCGTGACAACCGATGCAACGGAAGTCATCGTAGAGTTGCCTGCCATCACTCGCAGCCGCACCACCGGCACATACCAATCCGCTCGCCATCAAGGCCGCAGTTAGTTTTTGCATTCTGATTCTCCTCGCATTTGGCCGATCTCTGGCCGCCGTCCGGCCGAGCAAGGCAACCGGAATGCGCGGCCACGTCTTGGCAGTCGCGCGACTTCGGCCCCGCCGATCCGGCTCGCACGTCGCGCTTTGCCCCCTCTTACGATGCCACCCACATGCAGGCCAGCATCGGAATGCAGGCTAGTCGATTGCAGCCTACGGATTGCCTACGGATCGATCGACGGGGGCGGGCCGTTCGTTCGGGCTTCTTGAGAAGCCTGGATCAGGGACAGGGTCTGCGGCGAAGGCGTGACACCCAGCACAATCGACAGCAGTTCCCTGCAACGCCGGTATACGCTCAGAGCCTCGGCATGCCGGCCCTGACTCTGGAGACAGTGGATCAGACGGCGGTAGAGGAATTCGTTGAGGTTGTCTTGTTCCAGTCCGCTTCGGTACAGTTCCGCGGCGGCCTCCCACCGACCTGCCCGCTCGCGGTATTGGCCGATGTCGGCAACCAACCGTTGGAAGCGGCTCACGGCGCGGTCACGCGCGGGCAGCATCCAGGCAGCCTCCTCGTCGGTCGCGAGAAAGGTGCCGGCATAGAAACCCAGCGCCTTCGATGCCTCGCGCTCGATCGCCACCCCGTCGTTGGCGGCGGCAAGCACCGCTTCCATCGCCCGCTCGGCCGATTCCTCGAAGGCCCACAGGTCAACCCAGCAGACACGCGGGTTGAGGACCAGTCGCCCCTCCACGAGCAACACCGCATCGTCGCGCCCCAGCAGCTTGCGCAGGCGGTGAAGCGTTATTTCCAGAGTTTTCTTGAGACCCGCGCTAGTGGCGTCGGGCCACAACAGGGCGGCAAGCCCAAGGCTCGGCGCCCCCGCCCGGCCTTGCGCCACCAGCGCCTTGAGCAAGTCGAGCGGACGCTTCTGCGGCTTTCCGGATTGGCGCACCACCTCGTCGGCGCGCACGAGGCGAAAGCCGCCCAGGGAGAAGACACGTATCGGCCAAGGCCAGAGTTCGACTCCATGCCAGGGTGGCAGCAATCCGCGCGCCGCGATCAAACGACGCACATGACCCGATTCGATGTCCGCTTGCAGCGCCTGGGCGCAGAGCAGGCTTTCCGCTTCCGGCGCGGCGTAGAGGAAGAGGTGCCCGTAGTTCCAGCGCGCGCCGATCGCCAACGCCTCGCGCAGCGCCTCGACCGCCTTCGCCGCATCACCCGTCATCAACGCGACGTGTGCCTGGCCAAACCGTGACGCTGCGATATAGATATCGCAGCGGGCCTGGCGCGCGTCCTGAAGCAGAATTGGCAGCTTGCCTGCGGCGGCTTCGTACTTTCCTTCCAGGATGTCCAGGTGCGTCTCGAACAGGCAAATGTGCATCATCAGCAAAGGCATGCCCTGGCCCTCGACCAGGGCGGCAGCCCTGTCGGCAAACACGCGCGCCTTCACAACATCGCCCAGCAGCAGCGCCAGCCCAGCCTCCAAGTATTCCTGGAACGAAGCTTCCAGCCAACGCCCCGGCATCAGAATCGGCCTCGCCATGCCGATCAGTTCGGCCAGCCGGTTGGCATCGCCACCGGCCAGGGCGGCCAGAGCCGCGTTCTGAATCAGCGGTGCATCCATGACATGCACCCCGTGCTCGGTTGCAACGGCCAGGGCGGCGGCAAAACTCGCCTCCACCCGGGGCCGGTCGCCCCGGAAGTTGGCCAGAACCAGTTCCAGCAAGCCGAGCAGAATGCGCCCCAGCGGCAGCATGGGGGCATCTGACGCGCGTGCCGCCTCGAGCACGGCGTCCAGCGCCTGAGTGTGCCCACGCCACATGTCGTGGAACCCCGCGAAATGCGCAAGGGTTGCAACATGGTCCTTAGTCTGCCGGGAGCGAAGGAGCATCAGGGCGCGATCCGCCCAGATCGGCAGCAAGGGGTGGTCCGGGCGGTGCAGCATCAAGGCTACCCCTCCCGCCAGCGTCCTCGCCTCCACCGCCGGAGACGGAAAGCCACGGCCTTCCGCCAGCAGGTTGTCGAGTTCGTCGATCCAGGGGTCGAAATCGGCCAGGCTATCCCAGCCGAACACGAAGCTCTCCGCAATTCCGGCCCAACTCAGCCATCGGCCCGCCAGGTCGCCGGCATCTCCGAACAACGCATAGGCGCGCTCGAAGTCGGCGCGCGCGGCGGGGGGATCGAACATCAATCGGCAGGATGCCGCCCAGAACAGCGGCCATGATGAAGTGGAGCGGATGGCCTCCGGCAGGCGCTGAACCCATTCGACGACCAGCGCAAACTGGCCGGCCGCCAGCAGGGATGGCGCATGCGTACAGACGAGGCGCACCAGTTCGCCCCACTCGCCGATCGTTGCCCAGATATCCCCGGCCAGCCGCAGGCTGTCCGCCTTTTCCAGGGCGAGTGCGACACGCCGCGCGAGGGCATCGCGCCGAGGGGGATCCAGATCCTGCTCGCGGCGCTTGCGCAGAAAAGCGTGGAACAAGGGATGGAATTCGTAGGTCGGCTCGGTTTGAATCTGCAGGGTGACGAACAGGTGTTCGCGCTCTAGTTTCGCCAGCCATTGCATGCCCTGATCATCATCGGTGACTGCGGCGCACAGCGAGGTGGTTACCGCCGGCAGCATGCCCACCCGCAGAAGGAAATCGCGCTGCCCGGCGGGCAACCGGTCGAAAAACTCCTGGGCGATGAAATCGAACACAGCCTGGGACACCGGCTCCTTGCCGATCGACCCACCTAGCGCATCGGCGGCATGAGCGGTCAGCACAATGCCAGCCGCCCAACCGTGGGTAGCAGCCTGAACCGTCGCCGCATCGCCACCGCCCATCGAATCGAGCAATTGCCGGGTCTCGGCCACGGTGAATCGCAGATCGTCCCAGCCGAGCACCGTGCCCTGGAGGAAGGTGCGCGCGAGCACCGGCGGCGGGCCGACTCGGCTCAATACCAACAGTACTGCTCCCGGTGGCAATTCCTCGGCAAGAAGGCCAACGAGGGAATGCAGCGGAGTCTCGGCAGGGGCCTCCTGGTAGTTGTCGAGGACCAGTGCGAATGGCGTCGGCACCGCCGCGAACAGCAGCCGGAAGAAGCGCCGCGCGTACGTCGCCAGCCCGGGCAGGTACTCCGGCGTGAGGGCAGGCAAGTCCACGCCGCTCGCCGCCCCGAAAAACCCCAGATACCTGAAAAAGCTGGCAGGATCGGCATCGTCCTCGTCGATTCGGTACCACAAGGATCGTGTGCCACGCGCCGCGAGCCAGCTGGTGGCCAGCGAGGTCTTGCCGGCGCCGGCCGGTGCGGCGATCCAGAGATATTGCCGCGCCCGCGCGGCATCAAGACGGGCAAAGAGGCGCTCGCGCTGGATCAGCCTTGCCGGGGAAGGCGGGGTAAGTTTGGCGAAACTCACCAACGCCTCCCCAACACCACATGCATCGCCACGCATTCATTGCGCGCGGTGGCGTCGAGACCCAGCGGAAACTCGGGATTGGTGTAGGTCACGGTATTTCTGACCTGATACTCCGTCGCAAAGGTCAGGGACCATTCCGATCCGAGCGCTCGCTTGAAACCGACGGTCCAGTGGCGCTCGCCAATGGGGGCCAGGATCGGCGTCAGATGGCTCGAAGGAATGGGGTTGCGCGCCAGGTTTAGGCCAGCGTACAGCACCGTGCGTGCCTTCAAGTTCCATGCCGCGCCGAGGGCCAGCACCATTTGGTCGCGCCAACCCAGCGTAGACATCAGCTTGATGTCGGATGCAGTCGCGTTGTCCGGCTTGCGTGCGGTAAGCGTGGAGCGTGTAGCGGCCGCCGACCAGTCCAGCCAACTGAGCTCAGCCGAAAGCAGCCAATCGTCGTTCGGTCGCCACGCGGCACCGATACTCAACTCGGTGGGCAACGCCAAGCCGTCGATCTTGACGTCACGGTATGTCACCAATCCCAGGCCGGTGGCGGTCTGGTTGGAAATCAGACGGCCATCGCGCAAAGGCAGCTCAACCTTTGGCGTGAAGCTGACGCCCAGGGTAAGCGTCTTCGACACGGTCGCAAGCATGCCCAGCTTGACCGTCGTGCCCCAGCCCTTGGCACCCTTCAAGTCCATCCCGGAGAAAAGGCCGGTCGATGTCGAAGGAAAAACCTTCTGTCGAATGTCGGCACGGCTAACGGCCAGGGCCGCCCCGAGGTACAGTCCGCCACCTGTCTCGCAGGCAACGCCTGGACTCAGGCGACCAATCCGCACGAGCGATGACATCTCATCCACGCTGCCGAAAACGGTCTTCACGTCGTCGTAGACGAAACCCGCGCCTCCCTGGCCGAAGAAAGCGACACCCCAAGCACAGCGGGAATCCATCGGCCGGCTGACATAGCCCATGCCGGCAACAGGAACGAGGCGGTTGGAGACCGACTGGTCGTTGCCCAGACTGTCCGCGTGAGACACATTGAGGGCATGGGCAACGGCATTGTGAACATCCAAGGCGTGGCCACCGAGGCGCGCGATGCCAGCCGGGTTGGTATTGAGCGCCAGCGTATCGGCCGCGACTGCCACATCGGCACCCCCCATGGCCACGGACTCCGCGCCATAGCCAATGAGATTGAGACCGTTGCTGGCCACGGCGGTAAACGGAAGAAAGCCAACAAGACAGCAAGCCTGGCCCAAGCGAATCCGGAACATCACCCTCTCCCCCAATGGTGATGAAGAATTGCAGCCTATCCCAAAAGAATAACTGAAATCAAGTAGAGCGAGCCAGATCGAATATCGACTTCGCGATCCGCGATTGCCCCGCTGGGCCCCTCGATCTACGGCAAGACCACCATCCCGCACACCTGATTAGCCACAATATTCAGAAGGCTCATTTGGCGAGCCTGCCGGGGTGAAAAATGGGCGCGTCTTGTCCGAAGGGGATGCGCGATGGGGATCAACCGGGTGCAGTTTCAGAAGGGATTGTCGATGGCGCAATTCATGGAGCGCTACGGGACGGAGGAGAAATGCCACGCTGCGGTTGTTGCGCTGCGCTGGCCGAATGGGTTCGTTTGCCCCGAATGCAAAGACAGGCGCCATTACACGTTCGAGCGCAAGGGACTGCGGTACTGGCAATGTGCGTCGTGCCGGGAGCAGACGACGGTAATGTGCGGGACGGTGTTCGAGTCCACGAAGTTGCCGCTGACGACCTGGTTCCTGGCGATGCATCTGCTGACCCAGGCCAAGAACAATGTCTCGGCGCTGGAACTCAAGCGCCACCTCGGTGTGCGGTACAAGACCGCCTGGCTGCTCAAGCACAAGTTGATGCAGGTGATGAGCGAGCGGGAGGCGGATCGCCAACTGGATGGCCGGGTCGAGATCGACGATGCCTACCTGGGCGGCGAACTGCCTGGCGGAAAGAGCGGGCGCGGTTCGGAGAACAAGGTATCGTTCATTGCCGCCGTGCAGACCACCGAGACCGGCAACCCACTGAAGGTCTGCCTGAAGAAGCTGGAATTCACCAAGGAGGCGATCACCGACTGGGCGAAGACGGCACTGTCCGCATCGGCCCACGTGGTGTCGGATGGTCTGTGGTGCTTCCGCGCCGTCACCGCGGCCGGCGCCACCCCAGGAGCGCATTGTTACTGGTGGCGGCCCCGCCTGCGTCAAGCTGGAGCAATTCCGCGCAGTGAATACCTTCCTCGGCAATCTCAAGACCGCCTACTCGGGTACCTACCATGCCTTCGATTTCGCTAAGTATGCGCATCGGTATCTTGCTGAAGTCCAGTATCGGTTCAATCGCCGGTTCGATCTGTCGTCTATCCTGAAGCGCCTCTTGGTTGCTGCCGTGGCTACCACGGCTCGTCCCGAGCGATTCTTGCGCGCGGCTGAACATTGTGGCTAATCAGGTCCCGCACATGATCGCCGGCTTCGACGCGCCGGACGCGCTCAAGGTGCGCTGATCAGGGATCGATCAGCGTGACCGTGGCGGTCGACGTGCCGCCGTGACCGTCGCTGATGGTGTAGGTGAAAGTAACGCTCATGAAGCGGGCCGCGCCGCGGAACACCAGGCGGTTGCCGTCCTGCGCCACGGTACCCACCGCTTGCGATGGCTGCGTGAACGAAATGAAGCTCAGGGCATCGCCGTCGGGATCGGCATCGTTGGCCAGCACGTTAAGCGGCCAGTCACCTGAATAACCAACGGTGAAACTGTCGTCGTGCGCCAGCGGTGGCTGGTTGGCACGCTGCACGGTGACACGCACCATGGCCGACGCCTGGCCGCCGGCGCCATCGTCCACCGCGTAGGTGAAAACATCGCTGCCGACGTAACCGGCCGCCGGTGTGTAGCGCAAGGCGTTGCCGGCGATCGACACCGTGCCATGCGCCGCCGCGCCGACCGAGACGATGGCGAGCGCATTGCCGTCGGGATCGCTGTCATTGCCGAGCACATCGATCGTGGCCGTGGCGTTCTGTGCCACGGTGACGGCATCGTCCTGCGCGACGGGCGCGCGGTTCACCCAGGTGCGCGACGTACTGGCGACCTGAGTCACCTTGGCCCCCCGGTAACTATCGACGGTCTGTTTGTGCGGCACGGTGTTGCGCAGCGCGCGCCGCACCCAGGCCGGTTCCTGGTCGATCACTTCCTCGCGCCAGGTCACCGGCGCGACGGTCTGGCGCTTGCTCAGCGGCACTGGCGTCACTACCTCGATGGGCACCTGCACTTCTTCCTGCTTGTCGCGATACTGGACGAACTCGACATCGACCCGCCGGTTCTTTTCGCGCGTGGCGCGGGTGTTGGGGTACTTCGGCTTGCTCTCGCCCAGACCCTCCGCAACGAAGGCATCGGCCGGCAGGCCGGCCTTGGCCAGGTAGCCCCGGACAGCATTGGCGCGACGCTGCGAGAGACGCAGGTTGTAGGCTTCCGTGCCGATGTCGCAGGTGTGGCCGGCGATGCGGATGTTGCCGGCACGCTCGGTAGTCTTGAGGATATCGGCGACGCGATCGAGTTCGCGTCGCGCGATGGCCGTCAGTTCGGCCTTGTCGAACTCGAAAAAAGCATCGCTGGCCATGCTGGCGGTGGTCTTGACGATGCGCATTTCCTTGCGCGTCTGGACAACGGGCGGCGCGCTCTGCACGGCGTCCACCACCTCCCGGGTCTCGCTGCCGGAGCCGGGTACCTCGACGCGATGCACCAGCCTGGCCTCGCGCCAGCCGGCGGAACTCGCCCGGGTGCTGCCGCCGAAGCTGTATCGGTAAGCCAGTAGCGCACGCGTGCCATTACCACGGTTCTCGTACTTGCCCGCCTTGTCGTAGTTTTCGAGGAACAGGGCGATGCTGTGCGGCGAACCGCTGAAGAATTTCTCGATGCCGAGCGACACGGTATTCTGCCGCGAGGAATAGTCGCCCCATTCGCGGTCGAGACCGAGCGAGACGCGCATTTGCGCCTCAGGCAGAAAGGTGCCGGCGCGCACGCCGAAACCGTAGTCGTAAGCCTGGCGGAAGTAGCGCGTGGTGGTGGTGGTCGTGATGGTATCGAGGTAGGGCCGACCATTGTCGCTGCCGCCGACGGTGGCGACATCCTGCTCGACCAGCGGCCCGCCGAGGTAACGCTTGCCGGTGAGGCCGCGGCTGGCGCTGACGCTGCCGAACCAGCGCTCGTCCTCCAGCCCGGCGCCGAGCGTGAGCTTGCGGTCGTCGTCGCGGTTCTGGTCGACGGCGGCGAAGAGCTTGCGCACGAAGGCGGCGCCATCGGCCTTGCCATCGATCCCGGGAATCCAGTTGTAATCCAGCCGCAGGCCGCCGGCGCGGTTGCCGAGCCAGGCCTGGGCAATCCAGGCGGACAACGGATCCTCGCTCAGGACATGGCTGGCCTGGCCGTGCAGGCGCGCGTCGCGATCGATGCCGATGCCGACCTGCGACAGCCCGCCGGTGTATTGCAGGCTCGCGCCCGCCGTGACGCCGGCAACATCGGCCGGACGGCTTCCGACAACCTGCCCGGACGGCACCTGAGCCATCGCCGCGCCGGGCATTGTCAGCGCCACGAGAACGGCTAGCGTAATCGCCTTGGGGTGCAAGTCCTTCGGAGTTGTCGTGCGGATAGCAGTCGCGTACTGATTCATGGCCGGCTCGTTGTCAAAAAACCAAATTGTATCAGAGAGTTCCAGATTGAAACCATCTGTCATGGCGTTCGCCCGCGCCACCCTCGCTCTGGCCATGTTGCCGCCATCGACCGCGCGCGATCCTTAGTAGCGGCCAATATCCTCGATGGCGTCGATCACCAGCGCCGTGCCAATGGCGATGAGCAGGATGTCCGGGCCGACGCGCACATAGCGATGATGCGGCGGTGGCGGCGGCAGCCGACGCAGCAGGTCCGGCGGCAGGGCGTAGTAGCCGATGCCCGGCGGCAACGGCTGGCCACGCCGCCACGCCCGCCCGTGGGCAGGTGGCACGCAGCCGCCGTTCCGCTTCACCAGCCCCGGCGGGCAACGCCCCTCGCGCAAGCGTTCGCCATAGTAGCCGTGGATGGCGCCGCGCGCATGTTCGTCGAAACGAAAGTCGATCGGCGGTCCCAGGTAGGGATAATCGTCGGCGCGGCGATCGGCATATGGATGGTCACGGCGGTCACCATAGCCTCGATAAGCGTTGCGGTCGTAACGCGGGTCGTAGCGGCTGGCATCGCGGCCTTGGCCATCCCCGGCATCGGGTCTTTCGGCCCATACGGCGCCCGTGGCCAGAAAGGTGGTCGCAATCAGGACCAGGATGCGCATCGGCGTGCGGTCTCGACGGAACATGGCGGTCAATCCCCGGCATTGAGAGTGCCGCTATTAGCGCACATTGGCCGTTGACTTGCATCAAGTGCAGGCGCCGCGACGCTACTTATAGTCCAGCACCCCCGTTCGCCAGCGTGCCATGAACCCTCCCTCATCCATCGAACTGGTCTGTCCGGCCGGCGGTTTGCCGGCATTGAAGGCCGCCGTCGATAACGGCGCCAATTGTGTCTACGCCGGCTTCAAGGACGACACCAACGCCCGCAATTTCACGGGACTCAACTTCGACGAAGCCAGCCTCAAGCAGGGCATTCGCTACGCGCACGAGCGCGGCGTCAAGGTATTGATCGCCCTCAACACCTACCCGCAAAGCGAAAACTGGTCGCGCTGGACCGCCGCGGTGGACCGCGCCGCCGATTACGGCGTCGACGCCATCATTCTCGCCGACCTCGGCCTGATGGATTACGCCCGGCGCGCGCATCCGGATTTGCGCCTGCATCTTTCGGTGCAGGGCTCGGCGACCAACTACGAGGCCATCAACTTCTACCGCGAGCGCTTCGGCATCCAGCGTGCGGTGCTGCCGCGCGTGCTGTCGCTAGCGCAAGTGGAACAGGTGGTCGGGAACACACCGGTCGAGATCGAAGTGTTCGGCTTCGGCGGCCTGTGTGTCATGGTCGAGGGCCGCTGCGCGCTGTCGGCCTACGCCACCGGTACCTCGCCCAACTGCCAGGGGGCTTGCTCGCCGGGCAAGGCGGTGCGCTGGGAGCAAACGCCGCAAGGCATGGAGACGCGGCTGAACGGCATTCTCATCGACCGTTTCGGCGAGGGCGAGCGTGCCGGCTATCCGACCATCTGCAAGGGTCGCTTCGAGGTTGGCGATGGCGCCGCGAGCGATACCTATTACGCCATCGAGGAGCCGGCCAGCCTCAACACGCTGGAGTTGCTGCCCGACCTGGCGCGCATGGGCATCCGCGCCATCAAGATCGAGGGTCGCCAGCGCAGCCCGGCCTACGTCGCGCAAGTGACGAGGATCTGGCGCGATGCCATCGACGCCTGCCTGCGCGACGGCGAGCGCTTCGCGCCCAAGGCGGCCTGGATGGCCGAGCTGAACAAGGTATCCGAAGGGCAGTCTTACACGCTCGGCGCTTACAACCGTCCGTGGAAATGAAACTTTCCCTCGGCCCGCTCCAGTATTACTGGCCCCGCCAGCAGACGCTCGACTTCTACGCATCGGTCGCGGCCATGCCGGTCGACATCGTCTATCTCGGCGAGACAGTCTGCTCGCGCCGCCATGAATTACGGCTGGACGATTACCTCGACATCGCGGCCTCGCTGGCGGCCGCCGACAAGGAAGTCGTGCTGTCGACGCAGACACTGATCGAATCCGAGTCCGATCTCAAGGCGCTGCGCCGCATCGTCGACAATGGCAATTTTGTCGCCGAAGCCAACGAAATGGGCGCGGTGCGCCTGCTGGCGGAGAAAAAAATCCCCTTCGTTGCCGGCCCGACGCTGAATATCTTCAACAGCCAGACGCTCGCCTTGTTGGCCGGCATGGGCGCCACGCGCTGGGTGCTGCCGCCGGAGGCCAGCCGCGAACTGCTAGCCGGCATCATGGCCGCGCGGCCGGCCGGCGCGACGACCGAGGTCTTCGCCCACGGCCGCGTGCCGCTCGCCTATTCGGCGCGCTGCTTCACGGCCCGCCGCTACAACCTGCAGAAGGATAACTGCGAGTTCAAGTGCATCGACTTCCCCGACGGCATGACAGTGAAGACGCGCGAGGGCGACGAATTCCTCACCATCAACGGCATCCAGACCCAGTCAGCGAAGTCGTACAATCTGCTCAATGACTTGTCCGATGTACGCAGCCACGGCGTTGACATCCTTCGGCTCAGCCCGCAAGCCGAGGGAACCGGCAGCATTGTCGCGGCCTTTCGGCGTGCCCTGGCGGGAGAGGCGGCCGTCCTGGAAGGCGATTTTTGCAACGGTTTCTGGCATGGCCGGCCGGGGCTTGAACTGATAAGGAAAGCCGCATGAGCAATTTCAAGCTGCCCGATTTCACGCTGCCGGCGCCGATCGCGCGCCTGGGCACGCGGTTGCCGCAGTTGCCGCCGACGCTGGCGCTGATCGCCGGCCTCAATCTGGCGCTTGATCGCATGATTCCCCGCGAACCGCTCGAGCCGCTGATCGGCAAGCGCTTCGCCATTCGCGTGCTCGACGCCGGCATGACCCTGCGCTTCGCCTATGGCCGCCGGGGTTTCCGGCCGATCTTCGATACCGCGCCACCCGACCTCGCCATCTCGGCGCGCAGCCGCGACTTCATCGCCTTGCTGGCTCGCGAGGAAGACCCCGATACCCTGTTCTTCAGCCGGCGCCTGCTGATGGAAGGCGACACGGACCTCGGCCTGCTGGTGAAGAACACGCTGGACGGCATCGAACTGCCGCGGCTTGACCCCGCACGCCTCGCGCCGGCGGAAGTACTGCGTCGGCTACGCGAACGACTGACGCCCAGGCGGGTCGCCTGACGCCACAGCATCCTTGACGACGGTACGCTCGCCGCTCGGTCTTTATTTGGCCGGCGCCTACACGCTGCTGGCGATCTACGGCAGCCTCTATCCCTTCGCCGGCTGGCACGACTCCGGTGCGGCCCCCCTGGCTTTCCTTGGTGCCGGCTGGCCACGCTACTACACGCTGTTCGATCTGGCCAGCAACGTCGTCGCCTACCTGCCGCTCGGTTTCCTCTGGGCGACCGCGCTGCGGCCGGCATTGGGAACATGGGCCACCGTGCCGGCGGCGCTGCTGATCGGCGTGGCGTCGAGCCTGACTTTGGAAATCGCACAGAACTACCTGCCCAGCCGCGTGCCCTCGAATCTGGACCTCGCCTGCAACGGCATTGGTGCGCTATGCGGCGCCCTGGCGGGCGCCCGCTGGGGCGGCATCATGCTCGACGGCGGCCGCCTGGACGCCATGCGCCATCACCTGTTCCGTTCCGGCGCCGTCGCCGACGCCGGATTGCTGCTGATCTGGTTGTGGTTGCTGACCCAATTCAATCCCGACACGCTGCTGTTCGGCAACGGCAGCCTGCGCGGTTTGCTCGGCATCGCCGCGCCGCTGCCCTACAGCGCCGACAGCTTCACCGGCATCGAAGCCGCCATCGTCGCCACCGAAACCCTGGCCATCGCACTGATCGTGAGTCTGCTGGCGCGCCGGACACGAGGTGAATTGGCCTTTGCCGTCGTTGGCGCCGGCCTGCTGGCCAAGAGCTTCGCCTTCCTGCTGATGATGAGCGGCACAGCCGGCTTTGCCTGGGCCACCCCGGGCAGCCTCACCGGTCTGGCCACCGGGCTGCTGTTCTGGCTGTTTGCCAGCCCCTTGCACGAGCGCGGGCGGAAAGCGCTGGCGGCATCGAGCCTGCTGGTCGCCACCACGCTGGTAAACATCGCGCCGGAAAATCCGTATCTGGCCAACACGTTCCAGACCTGGGACCCCGGCCAGTTCCTCAACTTCCACGGCCTGACGCGCCTGGCCTCGAACCTCTGGCCGTTCCTGGCGCTGCCATGGCTGTTCCTGATGAGAACCGCCCATGACCGACCACGTTACTGATCTCGACCACCTGCGCGATGCCCTGCGCGAATTTGCCGCCGCGCGCGACTGGCGCCGGTTTCACACGCCCAAGAATCTCGCCATGGCCATGATCGTCGAGGCCGCCGAACTGGTCGAGCATTTTCAGTGGCTGACGCCCGAGCAGAGTGTCGACCTGTCCGCCGCCAAACTGGCCGACGTGCGCGACGAGGTCGCCGATACCCTTATCTATCTCGTGGAATTGGCCGATGCGCTGGGCATTGACCTGATCGCCGCCGCTCGCGATAAGATGGCGAAGAATGCAATCAAGTACCCAGCGGAGACACCATGAGCCATTTCAAGTACCACCTCTTCTTCTGCTCCAACCAGCGCGATCCCGGCCAGCCATGCTGCAACAACCATGGCGCCACCGCGATGCGCGATTACTGCAAGCAGCGCGTCAAGGAACTCGGCGACCAGATCCCCGGCAAGGTGCGCGTCAATAACGCCGGCTGTCTCGATCGCTGCGACAAGGGTCCGGTGCTGGTCGTCTATCCCGAGGCCACGTGGTACACCTACGTCGACAAGGAAGACATCGACGAGATCGTCGAATCCCACCTGCTCAAGGGCCAGGTCGTCGAGCGCCTGAGGGTCTGATGTCGCGCCGCGAGCGCGTGCTGCTCGATGGGCCGGCCGGCAAGATCGAGGTATTCGTCGAACCCCACGACAACGCCGCCGGCATCGCCATCGTCGCCCACCCGCACCCGCTGTTCGGCGGCACCGCCGACAACAAGGTGGTGACGACGCTGGCCAAGGCGTTCCGCGACCTCGGCTGCGCCACGCTGCGGCCAAGCTTTCGCGGCGTCGGCGCCAGTGAGGGCGCGCATGACCGAGGCATTGCCGAGACCGACGACCTGCTCGCGGTACATGATTACGCGCGAGGCCGTTTCGGGCCGCTGCCGCTCTATCTCGCCGGCTTCTCGTTCGGCGCCTACGTCGTCACGCGGCTGGCCAGGAGCCTGCAAGAGTCAGGCGTGGCGGCACGCCGGCTGGTGTTGGTCGGCACCGCGGCCGGCTTCATCGAGGGCGACCGCAAGTACGAGACCGAAGCGGTCGCGCCGGATACCGTCGTCATCCACGGCTCGGAAGACGAGACCGTGCCGCTGGCCAATGTGCTCAAGTGGGCCGAACCGCTGGAACTGCCGGTGACCGTCATTCCCGGCGCCGACCACTTCTTCCACCGGCGCCTGCATGTGATCCGCCGGATCATCCACGACGCATGGCAGCACCCCTAGAAGTCCGCGACCTGCGCAAGCGCTACGGCGACCGCGAGGTGGTGGCGGGTATTTCCTTCGCGCTGGCCAAGGGCGAGTGCTTCGGCCTGCTCGGCCCCAACGGCGCCGGCAAGACCACCACGCTGCGCTGCTGCCTCGGCCTGGTAGCGCCGGACGGCGGGTCGATCGCCATGGTCGGCGAACCGGTGCCGGCGCGCGCGCGGGAAGCGCGCGAGCGCGTCGGCGTGGTGCCGCAGTTCGACAATCTCGATCCGGACTTTTCGGCCGCCGAGAACCTGCTGGTGTTCGGCCGCTACTTCGGCCTCGACGACATCACCATCCGCGCCCGCATTCCCGGCCTGCTCGAATTCGCCGGCCTGACCAGCAAGACTGGCGCCAACATCCGCACGCTGTCCGGCGGCATGAAGCGGCGCCTGACGCTGGCGCGGGCGCTGATCAACGACCCCGACCTGCTGGTGCTGGACGAACCGACCACCGGCCTCGACCCGCAGGCGCGCCACCTGATCTGGGAGCGGCTGCAGGGGCTGCTCGCCGACGGCAAGACCATCCTGCTGACCACGCATTTCATGGAGGAAGCCGAGCGGCTGTGCGGCCGGCTGGCCATCATGGACAACGGGCGCATCATCGCCGAAGGCACGCCGCAGGCCCTGATCGCCGAACACATTCCCGTGTCGCCATCGCCGCTGCGGCCGGCCAATCTCGAGGATGTCTTCCTGAAGCTCACCGGCCGGGAGTTGCGCGACTGATGAACCATTTTGCTCCGCCCCGACTGTCGCGGCGCGCCATCGCCGTGTGGCGCCGCAACTTCCTGGTCTGGCGCAAGATCGCCATTCCGTCGATCCTCGGCAACCTCGCCGACCCGATGATCTACATGTTCGGCCTCGGCTATGGCCTCGGCGGCCTGCTGCCGGAGGCGTTGCCCGCCTTCGGCGGCGGCTCGTACATTGCCTTCCTCGCCGCCGGTACGGTGTGCGCCTCGACCATGAACGCGGCATCGTTCGAAACGCTCTACTCGGCCTTCGCTCGCATGGACGTGCAGAAGACCTGGGAAGCCATCATGAACGGGCCGGTTGCGCTCGACGACGTCGTGCTCGGCGAACTGTTCTGGGCGGCGGCCAAGGCCACCCTGTCAGGCGTCGCCATCCTCATCGTCGTCGCCCTGCTCGGTCTCGTGCAGTCACCGCTGGCGCTGTGGGCGATTCCGGCCATTTTCCTCACCGGCCTGGCCTTCGCCGCGCCGGGCCTGATCGTCACCGCGCTGGCGCCTTCCTACGACTATTTCATGTACTACTTCACCCTGTTCATCACGCCGATGACGCTGCTGTCGGGCGTGTTCTTTCCGCTCGATCAGCTGCCGGCCGGCATCCAGGCGATCTCGCAACTGCTGCCGCTGACGCACTCGGTGGCGCTGATCCGTCCCTTGCTGTTCGGCCAGATCCCCGATGCACCGCTGCTGCACGTCGCGGTGCTCGCGGCCATGGCCCTGGTCTGCTTCTGGATCGCGCTTGGCCTGACGCGTCGGCGCCTGCTGTCCTGACCGTTACAATCGACGCATGGAGGCCCTGCTGGTACTGACCAACCTGCCCGACGGCGAGTCGGCGCGCGCGCTTGCCGATCACGTGGTGGCGGCCCGGCTGGCGGCCTGCGTGAACATTCTGGCGCCATGCCGGTCGGTCTATCGCTGGCAAGGGAACATCGAGCACGCCGAGGAAGTGCCGCTGCTGATCAAGACCTCGGCCGAACGCTATCCGGCGCTGGAAGCCGCCATCCGGGCGCGGCATCCCCACGAACTTCCCGAGATCGTCGCTGTCCCAATCGGACGCGGCCTGCCCGGCTATCTGGCCTGGATCGCCGCCGAAACGTCACCGGAACCCAGCCCATGACCCCGTTCATCCGCTGCTTCGCGCTGCTGCTGGCGCTCGCCGTCGCACCATCCTTGTTCGCCGCCGACGAGCCGCTGGAGCCCGAGCAGGCCTATCGCTTCTCCGTGCAAGCCCTCGACGCCCATTCCATCGAGGCGCGCTGGCAGATCGAGAATGGCTACTACATGTACCGGGACAAGTTTAAGTTCGCCGCCGAGCCGGCCACCGTCAAGCTCGGCGAACCGAAGTTTCCTGCCGGCAAGATCAAGGACGACGAGTTCTTCGGCAAGGTCGAAACCTACCGGAGCGAAGTCAAGATCGTCATTCCGGTCGAGGCCAATGGCGCGGAATCCTTCACGCTCAAAGCCACTTCGCAAGGATGCTGGGACGAGGGCATCTGCTACCCGCCGATGGTGCAGAAAGCGAGCGTCGGCCTCGTCGCTGCGCCCCAGATGTCGGTGGCGCCGGCCGCCATGCCCGCGGCGCGGCCGGCCGAGCCCGCCAGGACTGCGTCAGAGACCCCCGCGGCGGGTGATGGCGACGAGTCATCGAAGATCGCCGGATTGCTGCGCGATGGCGGCTTCTGGATGGCGATCGCGAGCTTCTTCGGCTTCGGCCTGCTGCTGTCGCTGACACCCTGCGTGTTTCCGATGGTGCCCATCCTGTCCGGCATCATCGTCAATCACGGCCACGCCGTCACGCATGCTCGCGCCTTCTGGCTTTCGTCCGCCTACGTGCTGGGCATGGCCATCACCTATGCGGCAGTCGGCGTCGCCGCCGGCTACTCGGGTACGCTGCTGTCGAGCGCGCTCCAGAACGCCTGGGTGCTCGGCGTGTTCGCACTGGTGTTCGTCGCGCTGTCGCTGTCGATGTTCGGCTTCTACGAATTGCAGGTGCCGGCGGCGCTGCAGGGCCGTCTGTCGGAAAAAGCCAATGCCCGAGGCGGCAGCTTCGGCGCCATCGCCGCCATGGGCGCCCTCTCGGCCCTCATCGTCGGCCCCTGCGTGGCGGCGCCACTGGCCGGCGCGCTGCTCTACATCGCCCAGACGAAAGACGCCGCGCTCGGCGGCGCCGCGTTGTTCACCATGGCGCTGGGCATGGGTGCGCCGCTGATCCTGGTCGGCGTGTTTTCGCGCTCGCTGCTGCCCAAAGCCGGGCCCTGGATGGAAGCGGTAAAGAAATTCTTCGGCGTGCTGCTGCTGGCGACGGCGCTGTGGCTGGTGTCGCCGGTGATCCCGTCCTGGACGCTGATGTTGGGTTGGGCGGCCTTGCTGATCATCCCGGCCATCTACATGCACGCGCTCGATCCGCTGCCGCCGCACGTGGGCGGCTGGCATCGGCTGTGGAAAGGCATCGGCGTGCTGATGCTGCTCGGCGGCGCCGCCATGCTGCTCGGCATGCTCGGCGGCGCGCGCGACCCGCTGCAGCCTCTTGGCTTCCTGCGCGGCGAGGCAGTGGCCGGCGTGTCGCCGGGACTGACTTTCGAGCGGGTCAAGACCACGGCCGAACTGGATGCGCGACTCCAGGAAGCGGCCGCCAGGGGCCAGCCGGTCATGCTCGACTTCTACGCCGACTGGTGCGTGTCCTGCAAGGAAATGGAGAAATTCACCTTCACCGATGCGCGCGTCAAGACCCGCCTGGCCGGCACGCGGCTGTTGCAGGCCGATGTCACCGCCAACAACGATGCCGACAAGGCCTTGCTCAAGCGCTTCAAGCTGTTCGGCCCCCCGGGCATCATTTTCTTCGACGGCAACGGCAAGGAAATCGCCGACGTGCGCGTGATCGGCTATCAGCCCGCCGATCGATTCCTCGCCACGCTGGG
The DNA here is from genome assembly GCA_016704145.1 of Rhodocyclaceae bacterium. Classification (GTDB taxonomy): domain Bacteria; phylum Pseudomonadota; class Gammaproteobacteria; order Burkholderiales; family Rhodocyclaceae; genus Fen-999. The sequence goes on from JADJAS010000007.1 coordinate 844,145, forward strand.
CAAGGTTCCGCTTTAATCATCAGGGGGTTTCCATGTTCACCGGCATCGTCGCCACCACCGGCCGCATCACGCACCTGCAACCCCTCGAACAGGGCCTGCGCCTGACCGTCGAGGCGCCCGGACTCGATCTTGCCGACGTCGCCATCGGCGATTCGATTGCCCATGGCGGCGTCTGCCTGACGGTGATCGAGAAGGACGCGCCGCGTTACAAGATCGATGTCTCGCGCGAAACACTCGACTGCACGGTCGGCCTCGACGCGCCGGGCGAGGTGAACCTGGAGAAGGCCATGCGCCTGGCCGATCGGGTCGGCGGCCATCTGGTCACGGGTCATGTCGATGGCGTCGGCGAGATCGTCAAGTTCGAGAAGATCGGCGAATCACACGAACTGGTCATCCGCGCACCCAAGCCGCTGGCGAAGTACATCGCGCGCAAGGGCTCGATCACCATCAACGGCGTTTCGCTGACCACCAACCGCGTCGAGGGCGCCGAGTTCTCGATCAACCTGATCCCGCACACCGTCGAAGTCACCACGCTCAAGCATTGCCGGGCTGGCGGCCGGGTCAACCTCGAAGTCGATCTGATCGCCCGCTATTGCGAACGGCTTTTGAACCCCGAAAAATAGCCATTCGCAACATGTTGTTTTAATTAACTTATTTTCAGTGTAATTGCGTATAGCGCAAAGTTTTTTAGTTCACCGGAGCGACGGTAAACGACGGTATGGCATCGTGGTTAATGCCCCCAATGCCCTTCAAAGTCGAATGAGAGTTGCCGCTGGTGCCGAATCGCCAGCAGGTAAATCGCGCCGCCAATCTGCGCGTAGAGCAGCAAGTAATCCTTGAGCACGTATTCGCGCAGCGCCTCGGGGTCCGTGGTCAGCGCCAACAACTTTGCGCGTAGCGTCGCCAAGGCATTGGTGGTCTCGACGGAGCGCGGCTGCCGAAGCATGAACGGCCTGCCCATGCCGGGGAAGCGTTCAAGATTGGGAATCACTGTTTCCAGCAGTTCGTCGAGCAGACCATCGTAGGCCTGCGGTGCTTCGACGCTGGTCAGGAAGCGTTCGATCTCTTCGAGATTGCGCTCGAAGTTGGCGGTGAATTTGATGACGGGCTTTTTCGCCATGCGCAGTACCCGAACTGTCAGGCGCTGCGGCGACGTTTGATGGCAGTGATGGCGCTGCGGGCGTCTTTGACCTTGCCAGCGGCCACATCATCGAGGCCTTTGCCAGCTTCGTCGATCAGCAGCAAGTGGATGCGCTCGCGCTCCAGCTGGTGGTAGTAGTCCAGCCGCTGCGCATCGATCAGGGCGATATAGCTCTCCCCGTTCTTGGTGATGATCTTCTCGGCACCGCCGTTGACCTCTTCGGCCAGTTCAGAGAAGTTGGCTCGGGCGTGCGAGAGGGGGATAACGTCGCTTGCAGCAATTACCATGGTCGTCTCCTAAGCTGCACAAGAAAGCTGCACAAGATGCGCAGTATTTTGTACATCATACGCTTAGGTGGCTGGGAGCGAAAGTGGAGTCTGCGCGGCTCGCCGGGGCGTGCAGTCGGGAAACAACGGAATGCAGGTTCGACGCGATATGGCGGTCCAGCGCGTCCCAAATGTCGATCAGCGAGGCATCGCCACTGTAGCGATTGATCCACTCCTCATTGGAGTACGCCATCACCAAGTCCGCGTCGCGCCTCAGACGGTCGACTACGGCATCGGCCCTGCGGTTACGATTGCCTTCAAAGTCGAAGGGGGTGACCACAGCGGCAAACCAAACTTTTCCACGGCCACTTTGAAGATGTCAGCAATAGGCTTGCCGGTAACCATTGCGATACATGCGATGCCGTCCAGGCTATCGGATGGTGATTGAACCCGCTTGTAGGTAGTCAAGGGTAGGGTGTTTGCCATTTTGGCGCTCCTTGTTTCAAGTTGAATAGGCGCGCAGCAGCCATCGCCCGAGCGAAGTCGCGTCAGGAGACGAAGATTGCGAGTAAGGAAATTTGCTCGACGGTGCCGCCTTCAGGCGGTCGGTTCAAGCGAGAGATGCTGCGCTGGATTGCACGCTGGCGAGCCCGCTGGCTGCTTGCGAGTTCAGCTTACTTCGAAACGCTGTGCCCTCGTCGAACAAAAAAACTTCGCCGTATACGTGATCTTTAATCCAGGCTGCCCAATCAGAGAAGCATTCTGAGGATTGCTGGCGTCGGGTTACGGTGGTGTGGGAAAATGCACGCTTTGTGGGCAGCCTCGCAGCGACTTGGATACTGCCGGCGACCCGAATCTAATGAATGCAACGGTAGAAGCAACGGTATGCGAACTTTCTTGAAGTCAGCGGTAAACAAACCTGTTCAGTCATCGACTGGAATGCGTACTTTCGCGCGCTACGTCGAACGGATGCTGAGCCCGGACGGCCAGGCGTAGAATTCCGGCCCTCGTTGCCACCCCACTGAAATTGACATCAAGATGAGCATCAGCCCCATCCAGGACATCGTCGCCGACATGCGCGCCGGCAAGATGGTCATCCTCGTCGACGAGGAAGACCGCGAAAACGAGGGCGACCTGGTTCTCGCCGCCGAGCACGTGACCCCCGAGGCCATCAACTTCATGGCCAAGTTCGGCCGCGGCCTGATTTGCCTGACACTCACCGAGGCGCGTTGCCGTCAGCTCGACCTACCGCTGATGGTGCGCGACAACAAGACCCCCCACGGCACCGCCTTCACCGTCTCCATCGAGGCCGCCGAGGGCGTGACCACCGGCATTTCCGCCCACGACCGCGCCCGCACCGTGCAGGCGGCGGTCGGGCGGCACGCCAAACCGAGCGACATCGTCCAGCCCGGCCACATCTTTCCGCTGATGGCGCAGAAGGGCGGCGTGCTGGTGCGCGCCGGCCACACCGAGGCCGGTTGCGACCTGGCGCAGATGGCCGGCATCGAGCCCGCCGCCGTCATCTGCGAAATTCTCAAGGACGACGGCACCATGGCGCGCCTGCCGGACTTGCTGGAGTTCGCGCGGGAGCATGGCCTGCGGATCGGCACCATCCGCGACCTGATCCACTACCGATCGGAAAACGAGAAGCTGGTCGAGCGCATTGCCGAAAAGGATGTTTCCTGCATCCACGGCGACTTCCACCTGGTTGCCTACCGCGACAAGACCAGCGGTGATGTCCATCTGGCGCTGGTCAAGAACGGCATCGACCCACGGGCGGAAACCCTGGTGCGGGTGCACGAGCCGATCACCGTGCTCGATTTTCTTGATTGTCAGAGCAACCGGCACAGCTTCAGCGTCGACCGCGCCATGCGCACCATCGCCCGTCACGGCGGCGGCGTCATCGTGCTGCTGCGCCGCGCCAGTTCGACGGCGGATCTGGTTGCCGCGCTGCAAGGCGAGACCGAGACCACCAAGCCCGGCGCCAAGTGGGATCCGCGCCTGTACGGCATCGGCGCGCAAATCCTCTGCGACCTCGGCGTGGGACGAATGAGGCTGCTGGCCAGTCCGCGCAAGATGCCGAGCATGGCCGGCTTCGGCCTGGAAATCACCGGTTATCTGTCCGCCGAGGAGGCCGCCACGTGAGCTTCAAGCCCTCTGCCACGCCGATGCAGTTCGGCAAGTGCGCCGATGTGCGCGAAATCGAACCCAGCCTGGCCGGCGCCGGCCTGCGCGTCGGCATCGCCATGGCCCGCTTCAATCGCGATGTCGGCGAAGGCCTGCTGTCGGGATGCTGCCAGGAACTGCGGCGGCTGGGCGTGGCGCCGGAATGCGTGACGCTGGCGACTGTGCCCGGCGCGCTGGAAATTCCGCTCGCGCTGCAAACGATGGCGCAGAGCGGCAGGTTCGACGCGCTGGTGGCGCTCGGCTGCGTCATCCGCGGCGAGACCTATCATTTCGAGATCGTCGCCAATGAATCGGCACGCGGCATCATCGACGTCCAGCGAGCGACCGGCATACCGATCGCCAATGCCGTGCTGACGGTGGAAAACGACGACCAGGCCGAGGTGCGCATGCACCAGAAGGGCATGGAGGCGGCTCAGTGCGCGGTCGAGATGGCCAACCTGCTGAAGGCGGTAAAGTGAATCAGCCGTGAGCAAGTCGCCAAGACATCGCGCCCGCGAATTCGTCGTCCAGGGCCTCTACCAGCACCTGGTCGGCGGCCAGGACGAGGCGGCGATTCGCGTCCAGGCCGAATCGGTCGCCGGTTTCGACAAGTCCGACACCGGGCTCTACGAAACGCTGCTCGCGGAAACACTTGCCGACATCGGCGCCTTGCGCGATATCGTCGCGCCGCACGTCGATCGTGCCTGGGATGGGGTGTCGCCCATCGAGCGCTGCGTCCTGCTGCTCGGCGCCAGCGAACTCAAGCACCACCCCGAGACCCCTTACCGCGTGGTCATCAACGAAGCCATCGAACTGGCCAAGACCTACGGCGGCACCGACGGCCACAAGTTCGTCAATGGCGTGCTTGACAAGCTGGCGCCGGAACTGCGCCCCGACGAAATTGGTCGATAAGCCTGTCATGGCCGTCAAGGCCGAAATTCTTCAGGGGGATTGCGTCGAGGAATTGCGGCGTTATCCAGACGACTTTTTCGATCTGATCATCACATCGCCGCCCTATGCCGATCGTCGTCAGCACACTTATGGCGGCATCAAACCTGAACAATATGTAGCGTGGTTTCTGGATCGCTCGGCAGAATTTTTGCGAGTTCTCAAACCAACCGGTTCTTTCGTTCTCAACATCAAGGAAAAAGCCGAAAACGGCGAGCGCCATACCTATGTGATCGAATTGATTCTGGCAATGCGTCAGCAAGGTTGGCTATGGACCGAGGAATACATCTGGCACAAGCGCAACTGCTATCCAGGCAAATGGCCAAATCGCTTCAGGGACGCCTGGGAGCGCTGCCTGCATTTCACCAAGTCGCGCAAATTCAAAATGAATCAGGATGCGGTCATGGTACCCATGGGCGACTGGGCCGATGCTCGTCTCAAATCGCTGGGAAAAAATGATGTAGTACGGTTTGACTCGCAGGTTGGCAGCGGCTTTGGGAAAAACATAGCAAACTGGGCAAAGCGCTCGATGGCATATCCGACCAATGTGCTCCATCTTGCGACCGAGTGTGGCAACAAGAATCACAGTGCCGCCTTTCCCCGCGCACTGCCAGATTGGTTCATCAAGTTGTTTACCGACGAAGAGGACTGGGTGCTTGATCCTTTCGCCGGGTCGGGTACGACACTGGAAGTTGCCAAGGGACTTGGCCGCAACACCGTGGGAATAGATATCCTTCTCGAATATTGCGAGATGGCGCGTGAAACCGTGCTTGGCAAGCCATATCAACTTTTGGAGGAGCGTGCCCAGTATGCCGTTACTAACAAAGCGACTGGAAAGCCTCGCCGGGCTAAAGCTTGAGAAAGTCCTCGCCCGTAAAAACCCATGCCTGTTCAAGGCCAAGTACATCGAAACTGCCGGAGAGCTGGTCAGGCGCACGGAGGATGGCGCTATCGATTGGCAAAGCATCGCCTGATTAGCCACAATGTTCAGCCGCGCGCAAGAATCGCTCGGGACGAGCCGTGGTAGCCACGGCAGCAACCAAGAGGTGCTTCAGGATAGACGACAGATCGAACCGGCGATTGAACCGATACTGGACTTCAGCAAGATACCGATGCGCATCTTAGCGAAATCGAAGGCATGGTAGGTACCCGAGTAGGCGGTCTTGAGATTGCCGAGGAAGGTATTCACTGCGCGGAATTGCTCCAGCTTGACGCAGGCGGGGCCGCCACCAGTAACAATGCGCTCCTGGGTGGCGCCGGCCGCGGTGACGGCGCGGAAGCACCACAGACCATCCGACACCACGTGGGCCGATGCGGACAGTGCCGTCTTCGCCCAGTCGGTGATCGCCTCCTTGGTGAATTCCAGCTTCTTCAGGCAGACCTTCAGTGGGTTGCCGGTCTCGGTGGTCTGCACGGCGGCAATGAACGATACCTTGTTCTCCGAACCGCGCCCGCTCTTTCCGCCAGGCAGTTCGCCGCCCAGGTAGGCATCGTCGATCTCGACCCGGCCATCCAGTTGGCGATCCGCCTCCCGCTCGCTCATCACCTGCATCAACTTGTGCTTGAGCAGCCAGGCGGTCTTGTACCGCACACCGAGGTGGCGCTTGAGTTCCAGCGCCGAGACATTGTTCTTGGCCTGGGTCAGCAGATGCATCGCCAGGAACCAGGTCGTCAGCGGCAACTTCGTGGACTCGAACACCGTCCCGCACATTACCGTCGTCTGCTCCCGGCACGACGCACATTGCCAGTACCGCAGTCCCTTGCGCTCGAACGTGTAATGGCGCCTGTCTTTGCATTCGGGGCAAACGAACCCATTCGGCCAGCGCAGCGCAACAACCGCAGCGTGGCATTTCTCCTCCGTCCGTAGCGCTCCATGAATTGCGCCATCGACAATCCCTTCTGAAACTGCACCCGGTTGATCCCCATCGCGCATCCCCTTCGGACAAGACGCGCCCATTTTTCACCCCGGCAGGCTCGCCAAATGAGCCTTCTGAATATTGTGGCTAATCAGGAAGCATCGTGGCTTTCAACTCCGCCAAAGCCAGGCCTGCCAAGCAACCAAGAATCAAATAGAAGTAAAGCAGTGCCCTCCGAGTTTGCCCTGATCGACCGTTACTTCAAGCGTCCCACCACGCACACGGTGCTCGGTGTCGGCGACGACGGCGCCATCGTCCGGCCATCGCCGGGCTGCGAGCTGGTGATTTCCACCGACATGCTGGTCTCGGGCACGCATTTCCTGCCCGACACGAATCCCGAAGACCTGGGCTGGAAGACGCTGGCCGTCAATGTCTCGGACATGGCGGCGATGGGGGCGCAGCCGCGCTGGGCGCTGCTGGCGGCGGCGCTGCCGGCGGCGACCGAGAGCTGGATCGAAAAGTTCACCCGGGGCTTCTTCGCCTGCGCCGATGCCTTTGGCGTCGACGTGATCGGTGGCGACACCACGCGCGGGCCGCGCAATTTCTGCGTCACCATCTTCGGCGAAGTCCCGGCGGGCCAGGCGCTGCTGCGTTCCGGCGCGCGGGTCGGCGACCAGATATGGATTTCCGGCACGCCCGGCCGCGCGGCGCTCGGCCTGGGCCACCTGCAAGGCCGCCATGCGCTTGCCGAACCGGACGAATACTTGGCCGCACTACACCGACCGCAGCCGCGCGTGACGCTGGGCCTCGCGCTGCGCGGCCTGGCGACCGCCGCCATCGACGTTTCCGACGGTCTGCTCGCCGACCTCGGCCACATCCTCGACGCATCGAAAGTCGGCGCGACACTGAACATTCCCGGCCTGCCGCCGCCGGGGCCGGAGCGCGATGGCCTGCTCGCCGGCGGCGACGACTACGAGCTGCTGTTCACCGCCCCGGCCGCGCGCCACGCCGACATCGCGGCGCTGCCGGCAATGCTGGGGTTGGCGCTCACTCGCATCGGCACCATCGAGCCCGGCGAACCCGGCGTGCCGCCACGGCTGACTTTGCTGGACGCCGACGGCCGACCGGTGCCAACCGACCAACGCGGCTACGACCACTTCGGGTAGTCTGCGCGGCATGGCCAAGGCTCCCGCGCCGCCGGTCGGCTTTCTGTTGCGGCATCCAGCTCATCTTGTCGCCTGCGGTTTCGGCAGCGGCCTGGCTCCGTTCGCCCCCGGCACGTTCGGCACGCTGTTCGCTTGGCTGACCTTCCCCCTGTTGCGCGGCTATTTCCCCGGCGATGCCTGGCTGGCGGGCTTCATCGGCCTGCTGTTCGTCTTCGGGATACCCGCCTGCCACATCACCGGCCGGACGCTCGGCGTGATCGACCACGGCTCGATCGTCTGGGACGAAATCGTGCCGTTCTGGGCGGTGCTGCTGCTCACCCCGCCGACCTGGACGTGGCAGCTGGCCGCCTTCCTCTGGTTCCGCTTCTACGACATCGTCAAGCCGCCGCCGGCCCGCTGGTTCGACCGGGAGGTCAAGAACGGCTTCGGCGTGATGATGGATGATGCCGTGGCGGCGGGTTACACCTTATTGACGCTGGCGGTGTTCAAGGTTGCGATCGAGCGGCTGCTTTGATGGATTCCGACCTCGCATCACTTTCCATCGAGATCGGCGACGCCCTGCGGCAGCGTCGCCTGATCCTGGCCAGCGCCGAATCCTGCACTGGCGGCTGGGCAGCGCAAGTGGTCACTCACACGGCGGGCAGTTCGGCCTGGTTCGACCGGGGCTTCATTACTTACACCAACGACGCCAAGGTCGCCATGCTCGGCGTGCGCCCGGAAACGCTCGCCGCGCACGGCGCGGTGAGCCAGGCAACGGCGTCGGCAATGGCGGCCGGCGCCCTGGCCAACTCCAACGCCCTGATTTCGCTGGCAATCACCGGTATCGCCGGCCCGTCGGGTGGCTCACCTGGTAAGCCAGTGGGCACCGTATGCTTCGGCTGGTGCTTGCGCGGGCAGGCGCCGGAGGTCGAGCAGCGCCTGTTCCAGGGGGAGCGCGAGGCCATCCGGCGGCAGGCGGTCATCCATGCGTTGAATGGACTGCTGGTTCGGGCAAAAACTGTGCCATCCGTGCCATAATCATTTTCAGTTTTCGGAGAAACAACCATGGACGACAACAAGGCAAAAGCCCTGCAAGCGGCGCTCGCGCAGATCGAAAAGCAGTTCGGCAAGGGCTCCATCATGAAGATGGGCGAGGGCCTTGCCTCCGATGACATCACCACCGTTTCCACCGGTTCGCTTGGCCTCGACATCGCGCTGGGCATCGGCGGCCTGCCGCGCGGCCGGGTCGTCGAGATTTACGGCCCGGAATCCTCCGGCAAGACAACGTTATGCCTCCATGTCGTCGCCGAGGTGCAAAAGGCCGGCGGTACCGCCGCTTACATCGATGCCGAAAACGCGCTCGACCCGGGCTACGCCGCCAAGTTGGGCGTGAACGTGCCCGACCTGCTGATCTCCCAGCCAGACACCGGCGAGCAGGGTCTCGAAATCACCGATATGCTGGTGCGTTCGGGCGGCGTCGACCTGATTGTCATCGACTCGGTCGCCGCGCTGACCCCCAAGGCGGAAATCGAAGGCGAAATGGGTGACCAGCTGCCCGGCCTGCAGGCCCGCCTGATGAGCCAAGCGCTGCGCAAGCTCACCAGCAACATCAAGCGCACCAACACGCTGGTCATCTTCATCAACCAGATCCGCATGAAGATCGGCGTCATGTTCGGCAACCCGGAAACGACCACCGGCGGCAACGCGCTGAAGTTCTACGCCTCGGTGCGCATGGACATCCGCCGCACCGGCGCCATCAAGAAAGGCGACGAGGTCATTGGCAACGAGACCAAGGTGAAGGTCGTCAAGAACAAGGTGGCGCCGCCGTTCCGCGAGGCGCACTTCGACATTCTCTACGGCGAAGGCATTTCCCGCGAGGGCGAGATCATCGAACTCGGCGTCGAGCACAAGTTCGTCGAGAAATCCGGCGCCTGGTACGCCTACAACGGCGAGAAGATCGGCCAAGGCAAGGACAACGCCCGCGAGTTCCTCAAGGAGCACCCGGACATCGCCGTCGAAATCGAGAACAAGGTGCGCACCGCCGTCGGCGTCGTCGCGCTGAATGCCGCGCCTGCCGCCACCGAGTGAATGAGCTGAGGCGGAAAGCCATCGGCCTGCTGGCGCGGCGCGAACATGGCCGCGCCGAACTGGCCCGCAAGCTTGCCGCCCACGGGACGGAAGAAGAAATCGCCCACGTGCTTGCCGAACTGGAAGCCGAAGGATTGCTGTCGGATGCCCGTGCCGCCGCCGCCTATGTGCGGGCGCATGGCGCTCGCTTCGGCGCGGCGCGCCTGCGCCAGGATCTGCGTAGTCGCGGCCTCGATCCCGCCACTGCCGCCGCCGAAGTGGGCGAGTTGCCGAGCGAAGTCGAACGGGCCCAGGCGGTGTGGTCGAAAAAATTCTCGGCCGTGCCGGGAGATGCCAGGGAATGGGCTCGACAGGCCCGCTTCCTGCGGAGCCGGGGGTTTGCCACCGACGTCATTCGCCGGCTATTGAAGGACGTCCGGGAATGAGTACGCTCGCCGCCTACAACCTGCGGAAGAAATACAAGTCGCGCGTCGTGGTGAAGGACGTCTCGTTCGATGTCCATGGCGGCGAGGTGGTGGGGCTGCTCGGCCCCAACGGCGCCGGCAAGACCACCTGTTTCTACATGATCGTCGGACTGGTTGCGTCGGATGGCGGCGAGATTCGCCTGCAGGATGACAAGACTGACAAGGACAATGGCGCCAACCTGACGCACATGCCGATTCACAAGCGGGCCCGGCTTGGCGTGTCCTATCTGCCGCAGGAAAACTCGGTGTTCCGCAAGCTGACCGTCGCCGACAACGTCCGCGCCGTCCTCGAGCTTCAGGATGATGTCGACCCGGCAACCATCGAGGATCGGCTCAATGAGTTGCTGCAGGAACTTCATATCGCCCACTTGCGGAACAGCAAGGCCATTTCCCTGTCTGGCGGCGAACGGCGCCGCGTCGAGATCGCCCGAGCCCTGGCGACGGAGCCGCGCTTCATCCTGCTGGACGAACCGTTCGCCGGGGTCGATCCGATCGCCGTGCTGGACATCCAGAAGATCATCCGGTTTCTCAAGGAACGCGGTATCGGGGTGCTGATCACCGACCACAATGTGCGCGAGACGCTGGGGATCTGCGACCGGGCGACAATCATCAATGCCGGCGAGGTGCTGGCGGCTGGACATCCCGCCGAGATCGTCGATAATGAAAGTGTGCGGAAGGTTTACTTGGGCGAGCATTTCCGCATGTAGCGCGATCATATGAAACAAGGTCTCCAGCTCCGGCTCTCCCAGCATCTCGCACTGACGCCGCAATTGCAGCAGGCGATTCGTCTCTTGCAATTGTCGACGCTGGAACTCAACCAGGAAATCGAACAGGCGCTGCAGGACAATCCCCTGCTCGAGCGCGAAGACACGGCCGACCCGGCCATCTTCGCACCCGCGGGCGACGCCATGGTGGCGACACCGCAGCCCGCCGGCGACGAGGCGCCACTCGGCGCCGATGGCCACGACCATGACCGCGACAATGGCGCCGAGCTGAGCTGGGGCAGCGAGTCGGCAGGTAGCCACGGCATTCCCCGTGACCCCGAAGACGACGTCGACGCCGGCGATATCCAGGCGGCGGCGACCGGCCTGCGCGAGCATCTCAATGCCCAGCTGGCCTTGACGCAGCTGCCGGAACACGAACGCCGCGTCGTCGCCTTCCTGATCGAGGCCCTTGACGACGACGGTTACCTCGCCCAGAGCCTCGATGAACTCGTCGACACCCTCGCCGGCGACGCCGAAGTCGATCGCGAGGAGTTGATGGACGAATTGACCATCGGCCTGCGGCACCTGCAGCAGTTTGATCCGGCCGGCGTCGGCGCCCGCGATCCGCGCGAGTGCCTCGAATTGCAATTGCGGTGTCTGCCACCGTCCGCGTGCCGCGATCTGGCCCGTGTCATCGTCCGTGACCACCTCAACCAGTTCGCGGCGCGCGACTATGTCAAGATCAAGAAGGCGCTCGCCTGCGACGACGACGAACTGCGCGAAGCGCAGATGCTCATCAAGTCGCTCAACCCGCGCCCGGGCGCCCAGTTCGCGCCGCTCGACACGCGTTACGTGGTGCCGGACGTAATGGTGCGCAAGGTGCGCGGCGCCTGGAAGGTCAACCTCAACGGCGAAGCAATGCCGCGCCTGCGCATCAATCGCCTGTACGCCAGCATCCTGCAAAGTCAGCGGCGGGGTAACGCCGGTTCCGCCGTCAGCATGGCCGGCCAGCTGCAGGAAGCCAAGTGGCTGATCAAGAACGTGCAACAGCGCTTCGACACCATCCAGCGCGTCAGCCAGGCCATCGTCGACCGCCAGCGCGCCTTCTTCGACCACGGCGAAGTCGCCATGCGCCCACTGACCCTGCGCGAGATTGCCGAGGCCGTCGAACTGCACGAGTCCACCATTTCGCGCGTGACCACCCAGAAGTACCTGGCCAGCCCGCGCGGCATCTTCGAGTTGAAATACTTTTTCGGCAGCCACGTCGCCACCGACACCGGCGGCGCTGCCTCCTCAACCGCGATCCGCGCGCTGATCAAGCAGCTGATCGGCGCCGAAGACGGCCACAAGCCGCTCTCCGACGCCAGGATCGCGGAAGTTCTCGGCGAGCAGGGCATCGTGGTGGCGCGCCGCACGGTCGCCAAGTACCGCGAATCCCTGAGCATTCCGCCGGTCAACCTCAGAAAGGCCCTCTAAGGAGAGATCATGAACATCAACATCACCGGTCACCACGTCGAAGTCACGCCCGCGCTGCACGATTACGTCACGGGCAAGGTCGAGAGGGTCATCCGGCATTTCGACCATGTCACCAGCGTGCACGTGGTGCTCTCGGTGCAGAAGCTCAAACAGAAGGGCGAAATCACGCTGCACGTCAAGGGCAAGGACATCTACGCCGAAGCGGACGATACCGATCTCTATGCCGCCATCGACGCGCTGATCGACAAGCTCGACCGTCAGGTTCTGAAGTACAAGGAAAAGGTCAGCGACCACAATCGCGACAAGCGGATCGCCGCCGAATAAGATTTTCATCGCGCCCGGGGGTGGGGTTATACTGCGCACCGCCTTGACCGCGGTCAGCCCCCGGCGCATAGGCATTTCACCGATTGCCGATGAACCAGATCGCCAAACTCCTGCCTCCCGAAAACGTCGTTGTCGGCCTTGAAGCCAGCAGCAAGAAGCGCGTGTTCGAGCAGGCCGGCATACTCTTCGAGAACCAGCACGGGATCGCGCGCAGCACGGTCTACGACGCCCTGTTCGCGCGCGAGAAACTCGGCTCGACGGGTCTCGGGCAAGGCATCGCCATTCCTCACGGCCGCATCAAGGGCCTCAAGGAAGCGCGCGGCGCTTTTCTGCGCCTGGCAACGCCCGTGCAGTTCGATGCGCCGGACGGCAAGCCGGTGAGTCACATTTTTGTTCTCCTGGTGCCGGAAGCGGCCACCGAGCACCACCTCCAGTTGCTGTCGGAACTGGCCCAGATGTTCTCCGACAAGACTTTTCGCGAGCGCCTGGGCGCCGCGCCCGACGCCGCCGCGACCCACGCGCTGTTTGCCACTTGGCCCTCGTCCGCCAGCTGATCGTCGCGCAGCTGTTCGAGCGCAACCGCAAGCGCCTCCAGCTCAACTGGATCTGTGGCGCGCTCAATCGGGCGATCACCATCACGCGGGACGACATCTCGCCAGCCGACCTGGTCGGCCACCTGAACCTGATCCACCCCGACCGCATCCAGGTACTCGGGTCCCCCGAGATTTCCTGGGCATCCAAGCAGCCGGTCGAGCGCGTCAGCCGCCACTTTCGCGAGATCATCGCCGCGCAGCCGCCGGCGCTGGTCATCGCCGACGGCTGCGACATTCCCGAAGTCATCGAGAACGAGTGCGAGGCCACCGACACACCGCTGTTCACCTCGCCCCAGCAGTCCGCCGCCGTGATCGACGCGCTGCGTCTCTATGTGTCGCGGCAGCTCGCCGAGACCATCACCCTGCATGGCGTTTTCATGGACGTACTGGGCATGGGCGTCATGATTACCGGCGAATCCGGGGTCGGCAAGAGCGAACTGGCGCTCGAACTGATCTCGCGTGGCCACGGCCTGGTCGCCGACGATGTCGTCGAAGTCTCGCGCGTGTCGCTCGACAATCTGGAAGGCCGCTGCCCGGAACTGCTCAAGGATTTTCTCGAGGTACGCGGACTGGGCCTGCTCAACATCCGCGCCGTGTTCGGCGAAACCGCCTGCCGACGCAAGATGCGCATGAAGCTGGTCGTACACTTGCAGCGGCCTCACGCCAGCCTGGAAGCCTTGCGACTGCCGCTGGACGCGCAGACCGAAAGCATTCTCGGCGTACCGATCCGCAAGGTCATCCTGCCGGTCGCTGCCGGCCGCAACCTGGCGGTACTGCTCGAGGCCGCAGTGCGCTCGACCATTCTGTCCCTGCGCGGCATCGACAGCATGCAGGAATTCCTCGATCGCCAGCAGCGCGCGCTGGAAGGCGACGACGGTGTCAACTCCGGCGACTAGAAATCGTTACACTTCCCGACTGGATATTCGGCCTTCATTAGAATTTCGCATTAACCGCGAAATAGCCAGCCGGTGCCGCCAAGCCGGTTTTTCTGTCGTCGTGTACTTTTCGAGGAGGTTCGCATGAATCGGATCATCGCCCTGGTCGCCGCATCACTGTTTGCCGTCGGCATGACTTCCAATGCCCTGGCCACGCCCCAGCAGGACAGGATGAAATCCTGCAACGCCGAGGCCAAGGGCAAGAAGGGCGACGAGCGCAAGGTTTTCATGAAGTCGTGCCTGTCGGCCGACAAGCCCGCCGCCAGCGGCGCCGCCGGCGCCGATTGCGAGAAGAAGGCGGTCAGCAAGGATGGCAAGCCGCTTGCCGGCGCCGCCAAGGCTTCGTTCATGAAGAAGTGCGCCGCCGAAGCCAAGTAGGAACTGGCCGCACTCGCCGTGAAAATGCCGGCCATGGCCGGCATTTTCGTTTTCGTCCGTGTGCTACCGCGTCGACGTCGCGTACACGCTCGACGCGGCTGCCAGCGCGGTTTTCTTGTCGGCCGCCTTGCCCATGCCCGACAGCACGTCGGCGAGGGCACCGAGACACAGATCGACATTCTCCCGCCGCGCCGAATGGCCCATCAGGCCGAAGCGCCAGACCTTGCCGGCCAGCGGCCCCAGCCCGGCGCCGATTTCCAGGTTGTATTTCTCCAGCAACTGCTTGCGCACCGCCGCGTCGTCCACGCCTTCGGGAATGTAGACGGCGTTGAGCTGCGGCAGGCGCGCATCCTCGCGAACGACGAACCTCAGGCCGAGCACGTCGAATCCGGCCTTGAGCGCCTCGTGATGCAGACGATGGCGCGCCCAGGCTTGTTCCAGTCCTTCTTCCTTCAACATCACCAGCGATTCGTGCAGCGCGAACAGGCTGTTGACCGGCGCGGTGTGGTGATAGGTGCGCTTGCCGCCCGGCGCGCTCCAATATTCGAGCACCAGGCCGAGATCCATGAACCAGCTCGGCACTTTCTGCTTGCGCGCCTTGACGCGCTCGACGGCGCGTTCGCTGAAAGTCACCGGCGCCAGGCCCGGCACGCAGGATAGGCACTTCTGGCTGCCCGAATAGATGGCGTCGGCGCCCCAGGCATCGGCCAGCACCGGCGTGCCACCCAGCGAGGTGACGGTGTCGACGATGCTAAGGCAACCCGCTTCCCGCGCCAGCTTGACCAGCGCCGCGGCGTCCGATTGTGCGCCGGTAGAGGTTTCCGCATGCACGAAGGCGACCATCTTCGCGTCGGGATTGGCTTTCAGGGCGTCCGCCACCTTGCGCGGATCGACCGGTTCACCCCAGGTGTCCTCGACCACGACGGCGGTGCCGCCGAAGCGCTGCACGTTCTCGATCATGCGGCCGCCAAACACGCCGTTGCGGCAGACGATCACTTTGTCGCCGGGCTCGACGAGATTGACGAAGCAGGTCTCCATGCCCACCGAGCCCGGCCCGGAAACGGCGAAGGTCAGGGCATTCTCGGTCTGGAAGGCGTAGCGCAGCAACACCTTGATCTCCTCCATCATCGCCACGAAGGCGGGATCGAGGTGGCCGATGGCGGAATGGCCGAGCGCCGCGACCACGCGCGGATGCATGTCGGAGGGGCCGGGGCCCATCAGGACGCGATTGGGAATGGGGCAGCTGGCGATACCGGGAGGCGGAATCAACGGGGCATTCATGATGACGAGGACAGTAAGAAGAAACGAAAGTCGATGATCATAGCATTCAGGTCGGCCACGAAATCACGGTGGCCCGAGGCGCGACGAACTCCTCGGCATCGAAGGCCGTGTCGCCGTCGGGGTCTGGCACGCCGGTCGCCCTCAGGCCGGCGAAGTCGTGGAGCCGCCGGTCCATCAGGTGTGAGGGCACGACGTTGGCGAGGCTGCGGAACAAGGTCTCGACCCGGCCCGGAAAGCGCTTGTCCCAATCGCGCAGCATCTGCTTGACCTGCGAGCGCTGCATGTTGGGCTGACTGCCGCAGAGATTGCATGGAATGATGGGGAACGCGCGCAGCTTCGCCCAGACTTCGAGGTCGCGCTCGCGCACATAGGCAAGCGGCCGGATCACCACGTGGCGGCCGTCGTCGGTGACCAGCTTGGGCGACATCGCCTTCATCTTGCCGCCGAAGAACATGTTGAGGAACAGCGTCTCGAGGATGTCATCGCGATGATGCCCCAGGGCGATCTTGGTTGCACCCAACTCGGTAGCGACGCGATACAGGATGCCGCGCCGCAGGCGCGAGCACAGCGAGCAGGTGGTCTTGCCCTCGGGCACCACGCGCTTGACGATGGAATAGGTGTCCTGCTCCTCGATGCGGAACGGAATGCCAAGGCCGGACAGATAATTCGGCAGTACCTCGGCCGGGAAACCCGGCTGCTTCTGGTCGAGGTTCACCGCGACGACCTCGAAACGGATCGGCGCATGTTCCTTCAGGTACAGCAGCACGTCGAGCAGGCCAAATGAGTCCTTGCCGCCGGACAGGCAGACCATCACCTTGTCGCCGTCCTCGATCATGTTGAAGTCGGCGATGGCCTGGCCGGTGGCGCGCCGCAGCCACTTGGCCAGCTTGTTGGCCTCGAAGGCCGCCTTGTTCGCTTCGCGGGCCGTCGTCACAGTCGCGCCGTCCGGCCGCCGTCGACATTGATGACCTGGCCCGTCACGTAGGGCGCGTCCAGCACCAGGAAGCGGACTGCCAGCGCAATGTCATGCGGCGAGCCGATCCGCTTGAGCAGGGTATGGTCGACGATCGTGGCGCGCTCCGCTTCGGAAAAGTCGTCGCCCTGTTCCGGCCAGGCGATGGCGCCGGGCGCGACGGCATTGACGCGCACGCCCGGCGCCAGTTCGACCGCCAGCGAACGGGTCAGGCCGAGCAGCCCCGCCTTGGCCGCGCAATAGACCGGATAGCCTTTCAGCGGCCGCTCGGCGTGGATGTCGGTGATATTCACCACGCAGCCGCCGCCGGGAAAGTCAGCCGTGGCGAGACGCTGCACCGCCGCCTGCGCCAGGAACAGCGGGCCACGCAGGTTGCTGCCGGTCAGGTCGTCCCAGGCGGCGACGTCGATACTGCCGATCGGCGTCGCGAAGAATGTCGAGGCGTTGTTGACCAGGATGTCCAGGCGGCCGAAATGCTCTCCGGTCGCGGCCACCAACTGCTCCGCCGCCGACGGGTCGCCCAGCGCGGCGGCCAGCGCCGTCGCACTGCCCGGCCGCAGGCGGTTCAACTCGTCGGCCAGCGCGTACGCTGCGTCAGCTGAGGCGCGGTAGTGCAGGGCGATATCGATGCCGGCGTCGTGCAGCACGCGGGCAATCGCCGCACCGATGCGCCGCGCGCCGCCGGTGATCAGCGCCACGGGCGCCGTGCGTGACTGCTGGGCAACCGCGTTCATCGCGCCGCCATGGGTCGCGCATAGTGCGCCAGTACGCGGCTGGCCGCGGCGAAACCAAAGCCGGCGGTAACGCAGACCGACGATCCATAGCCGGCGCAATTGAGGCCGTGCAGCCCCTCGTTTCCCTCGTCGACGTCGCAGGCGGCCGCCTCGGGACGGCGCACCGGCTCCAGCGAATAAACGCAATCGACGCCAAACTTCCGCCGCGAATCGCGCGTGAAGCCATGGTCGCGGCGCAGCGCGGCGCGCAGCTTCGCGGCCAGCGGGTCCTGGGTGGTGCGGGCGAGATCGTCGACCCGAATCATGGCCGGATCGGACTTGCCGCCGGCGCCGCCGGTCGTCACCAGGGGAATGCCGTGCCGCTGGCAATGGACGATCAGCGCCGCCTTGGCGCGCACCTGGTCGATGGCATCGACCACCGCGTCACAGCCGGGCAGGATGTTGGCAACGTTGTCCGGCGCGACGAATTCCTCGATGGTGGTCACCTCGCAGGCTGGATTGATCATGGCGATGCGATCCTTCATGGCCAGCACCTTGGCCTGCCCCAGGGTGCTTTCCACGGCATGAATCTGGCGATTGAGGTTGGATTCGGCGACATGATCGAGGTCGATCAGCGTCAGCCGGCCGATGCCCGAGCGGGCCAGCGCCTCGGCCGCCCACGACCCCACGCCACCGATGCCGATCACGCCGATGTGCGCCGTCGCCAGCCGCGCCAGCGCCTGCTCGCCGTAGAGTCGGGCAATGCCGCCGAAACGGCGCGAGCCCGCCTCCGATACTTTCTCCGACATTTTTTCCGCGAGCACCATGCCCGAATTCTATTCCGGATACCTGCGGCGACGCGGGTGCCGGCCGGCCTGGCGCTCATGGGACAATACGTCCCCTCATGGATACCCGACTCCCGGAACCGGACGACGCTGCCAAGGCGAGCAGCCTGGCGCTGTCGCGCCGCATCGCCGCCGAGATCGCGGCCAGCGACGGCTGGATGCCGTTCGTCCGCTACATGGAACTCGCCCTGCACTGCCCGGGCCTGGGCTACTACGGCGGCGGCAGCCGGAAGTTCGGCACCAGCGCCGAAGGCGGCGATTTCGTCACGGCGCCCGAGATCACGCCGTTGTTCGGCCAGGCGCTGGCCAGACAGGTTGCCCAGATCATGGCCGCCTCGGAGGCGGCGATTCTGGAAGTCGGCGCCGGCAGCGGCCGGCTGGCGGCCGATTTGCTGGACGCCTGGCAGGCCAGCGGCGAGACCCCGGCGCGGTATCTGATCCTGGAACTGTCCGGCGAGTTGCGCGCGCGCCAGCGCGAGACGCTGGCGGCGGCCGTGCCGGAACTGCTCGACCGCATTGTCTGGCTGGACGCGCTTCCAGAACACTTCTCCGGTTGCGTGCTGGGCAACGAGTTGCTCGACGCCATGCCGGTGCACGCCGTGGCCTGGCGCGACGATGGCCTAACGGAGCGCGGCGTGACGCTGGACAACGGCCGCTTCGCTTGGGCCGAGCGACCGGCCTCGGGCTACCTTTTGGACGCCGCCGCCGAAATTCCGGCGCAAGCGCCTTATGTCGGCGAGTTGGGGCTGGTCGCCGCCGGCTGGACCGCCGAATGGGGCGAGCGCTTGACCAAGGGCGCGCTGCTGTTGATCGACTACGGGCTGCCGCGCCACGAGTATTACCACCCGGATCGCAACGGCGGCACGCTGCGCTGCCACTATCGGCACCGCAGCCACGACGATCCGTTCTGGTGGCCCGGGCTGTCCGACATCACCGCTCATGTCGATTTCACCGCCATCGCCGAGGCCGGCCACGGCGCCGGCCTGGACGTGCTCGGCTACACCAGCCAGGCCAACTTCCTGATCAATTGCGGACTGGGCGACCTGCTGACGGCGCGGCGCGAGGCCTCGGAAGTATCGGGGCTGCGGGCGGCCAGCGCCGCGCAAATGCTCATTTCGCCCAACGAAATGGGCGAACTGTTCAAGGTGATCGCCCTGGGCAGGGGAGTAGCAACGCCTTTGCTCGGCTTTGGCCGAGGCGACCGCTTGCACACACTATGAAAATGGGAATACGACGAAGCCGCCGCCCCGCCATCGGGCGCGGCGACACCGGCAGCCTTTACTCCTGGCTACGGTAAATGTTCTTGAGGAAACTCTCGGCCTCAGCCTCGGCCGGCGCCGGGTCGCGATGCACCACCGGCTGCAAGCCCAGTTGCAGCGCGGGTTGCAGCCATTCCGCGTTCAGCACCTCGTCCTCGAAGGCACCAAATTCGGGCACCGATTCTTTTTCGATTTTTCCTGTGCTCATGTTCATCACCACTAACATTTCCGGCCTCCATCGGGGAAGTTGAGCCGTGTGTTGAGTATAACGACGGCATTCGGAAAAAGTTGAGTGACGGGATATGGCGACAACTCAAGTGTCGTCTCCATGCCACGGCGCCACCTTGAACAGCAGCAGCATGCCGGGCACGGCGAGCACGGCGCAGAGCAGGAAAAACGCGAACCAGCCGAGATTGTCGACCAGATAGCCGGCACCGGAATTGATCAGCGTTCGCGGCACCGCCGCCAGGCTGGAAAACAGCGCGTACTGGGTAGCGGTGTAGAGCGGATTGGTGGCGCGGGCGATGAAGGCGACGAAGGCCGCCGTGCCCAGGCCGACACCCAGCGCCTCGAAGCCGATGACCAGGGCCAACTGGGCAAGCTGGCTGGCGCCGACGCTGCTGTTCGGGCCCAGCCACGCCAGCCAGGCGAAACCGAAGATCGACACCAGTTGGACGACGCCGAACAGCCAAAGCGCCCGGTTGATGCCCAACCGCACCATCCACAGACCGCCGAGCAGGCCACCGATCACCGCCGGCCACAGCCCGGCGTGTTTGGCGACCAAACCGATTTCCGACTTGGTGAAACCCATGGCGAGGTAGAAGGGCGTCGCCAGCGCCGTGCATAGCGAGTCGCCCAGCTTGTAGAGGAAGATGAAGGCCAGGATCAGCAGCGCCGCGCGCCAGCCGGCGCGGCCGATGAATTCCTGGAAGGGTTCGACCACCGCCTGGCGCAGCGTCTTCGGCGTACCACCGAGGCTGACTTTCTCGGTCACCGCGAGCGTCATCAGCAGACCCGGCAGCATGAACAGCGCGGTAATCGCAAACACCTCGCCCCAGGGCAGATGGTCGGCCAGGATCAGCGACAGCGAGCCCGGCACCAGGCCGGCGATGCGGTAGGCGTTCACGTGCACCGAGTTGCCCAGGCCAAGCTCGCGCTCCGGCAGCAGTTCGCGGCGATAGGCGTCGAGGGCGATGTCCTGCGTCGCCGAAACGAAGGCCAGGGTTGTCGCCAGCACGACGATGGTCGTCATGTCGGCCTTCGGCGAGAGCAGGCCGAGCGCCGCGATCAGGCCGAGCAGGAGGCTCTGCGTCAGCGCCATCCAGCCACGGCGGCGGCCCAGCGGCAGCACGTAACGGTCAAGCAGGGGCGACCAGAGGAATTTCCAGATGTAGGGAATCTGCATCAGCGCCAGCAGGCCGATGGCCTTGATGTTGATGCCCTCGGTGTACAACCACGCCGGCACCAGGTTGAGCAGCAGGTAAAGCGGCAGGCCGGAGGAGAAGCCGGTGAAGACGCAGATCAGCATCCGCCGGTTGAGCAGCGCCTCGCGCCAGCCGGTCCCCGGCGTCTCCGGCATCAGAAGAACAACCCGTGCACCATCCTGGCCAGCAGCAGCAGGATCACGCCGGCGAAAATCTTCTTCAGCGTTGCCACCGGCAGCTTGTGCGCCGCCTTGGCGCCGAAGGGCGCGGTCAGCATGCTCGCCGCCACGCAAGCCGCCAGCGCCGGCAGGTGGATATAGCCGAAGCTACCCGCCGGCAGGTCGTTGCCCGCCACGCCACCGACCATGTAGCCGAGCGTGCCGGCGACGGCGATGGGAAACCCGACCGCCGCCGAGGTGCCGATGGCGTCGTGCATCTTGACGTTGCACCAGGTCAGGAAGGGCACGGTCAGCGAGCCGCCGCCGATCGCCACCAGGGCGGATAGCGCGCCGATGCCGCTACCGACACCGAACATGCCCAGCGATCCCGGCAACTGGCGCGACGGCTTGGGCTTGATGTTGGCGAGCATCTGGAAGGATACGTAGCTCATGAAGACGACGAAGAAGATGGCCAGCGGCTTGGTCGGCATGGCGCTGGCCAGTTGCGCGCCGGCGAAGGTGCCGACCAGGATGCCGGGCGCGATCGTCCGGACGACGCTCCACTTGACCGCGCCGTGCTGATGGTGCGCGCGCAGCGACGAAACCGAGGTAAAGACGATGGCCGCCATCGACGTGCCGAGCGCCAAATGCATCAGATGCTCCTGGGGGAAGCCCTGCGCGACGAACATCAGCGCCAGCACCGGCACCATGATGGCGCCGCCGCCGACGCCCAGCAGGCCGGCGAAGAAGCCGGCCACGGCGCCGAGCGCCACGTAAGCCAACAACCACTCGCTCACTTCATTAGCCTCTTGACGATGAAATCCCACTCGGCCGGATCGACCGGCGTGATCGACAGACGATTGCCGCGCGCGAGTACGCGCATGTTGACCGTCTCCTTGTGCGCGCGCAGCTCCGGCAGACCGATCAATCGCGTCTTCTTCGTCACCCGCACGTCGACATTGACCCAGTGCGGACTCTCCGGCGTCGCCTTGGGGTCGAAATAGTGGCTCTTGGGATCGAACTGCGTGCGGTCCGGATAGGCGAGCTTCGCTACTTCGGCCAGCCCCGCGATGCCGGGTTCCTTGCAGTTCGAGTGGTAGAAGAACACCTTGTCGCCGACCTTCATCTGGTCGCGCATGAAGTTGCGCGCCTGATAGTTGCGCACGCCCCACCAGTCGACGGTCTGGTTCGGCATGGCCAGCACGTCGTCGATGCCGACGACGCCTGGCTCACTCTTCATCAGCCAGTAGCGCATATCCACTCTTCTTCAATCCAATAACGCTTTTGTTGCTTTGATTATATTGCGCTTTACGATTCTATGTCGTCTTGTAACTTCCACCCAGAGCCGCTAGAATCCCACCCAGATTCCCACCCAAAACCCCACCCAAGGAATCCATCATGGGAAAGCTGGCTGCCGTTACCTGCGAATCCGCCAAGCCGGACAAGGGGCGCGACCGTCTGCTGGGGGACGGCGACGGGTTGTTCCTGCGCGTGCGCCCGCACGGCACGAAAACCTGACTGATCGAGTATGAGTTTGGCGGCAGGCGCACAAAATACACCATCGGCGTCTATGACCGCGAAGGCGCGCCGGGTGACAGCATTTCCGACTGGCTGCGGCATGGCCGGCTTTCACTGACCCAGGCGCGCGCCATCGCCGGCAACTGGAAGGATGCGCGGCGCGCCGGGCACGATCCCGCCGCCGAATGGGAGGCGCAGCTTTCGCGCGAGCGCGAGGCGGAGGCCGCGCGCAAGGCCGCCGAGGAAGCCGAAACCGCACGCCCTACCGTCAGCCAAGCCATCGACACCTTCATGGCCCGCCACATGGCCGGCAAGAAGAGCGCCCCGGCCATCCGCTACCGGCTCGACCGGCTCGCCGCCGATCTGGGCGAGCGGAAAATCCGCGACGTGACGCGCAAGGATGTCATCGCCGCGCTCGACACAATCGCCGACGGGCAGCGCGAAGGCCAAACCGCCAAGCAACTGGCCGGCGAAGTGCTGGTCCAGGCCAAGCGCCTGTGGCGCTTCGCCGAAGCGCGTGAATGGCTGGAAGCCTCCTGCATCGAGAAGCTCACGCGCAAGGACTTCGACGCTCGCCCGGTCAAGCGTGATGTCACCCTGCGGCTCGACGAACTGGCCGAAGTCTGGCGCGCGCTGCGCGATCCGGAACGCTGCAAGTCCGATCCCGTCACCGTCGCCGCCATGAAGCTGCTGATCCTCACCGGCCAGCGCGAGCGCGAAGTCACCGATGCCGAATGGCCCGAATTCGACCTCGACGCCGGGCTCTGGAAAATCCCCGCCGCGCGCACGAAGAAGGAACGCGCCCACCTCGTGCATCTGGCGCCGCAGGCCGTCGCCATCCTCACCGAATTGAAGAAGATCACCGGCAAGGCGCGCCACGCCTTCGAATCGCCGCTGCGGCCCGGCCAGGCGCTCTACGGCCGCGCCGTCAACAACGCGCTCGCCACGCTGTTCGCGCGCGGCGCGCTGCCCAACGTCACCCGCTGCGTCGTGCATGACTTCCGCCGCACGCTGATTACCCGCCTGCCCGACCTCGGCTTCGAGCCCTTCATCGGCCACAAGATCGCCAACCATGTCCTGCCCGGCGTGCTGGCGCATTACAACCACAACGCCTACGAAGTGCAGCGCGAAGCCGCGCTAAAGGCGTGGGCCGACCGGATCGAGGCACTGGCGAAGGGAAAGAACGTGGTGCAGTTGCAGCGGTCGGCGTGAGGGGCTGCGGGTGCCGTCCCGCCAGCGCCAACTTACGACTGCTGCTGACGGCGGACATCACGAGCCCTCTGACCGCTCCGTCACGGCGCTTGCAATCAACCCCGCAAGCCCCGCGCCGTCGCTACCGCATCGCATCCTGAACCACGCCGTCGCGCGATAAAGCCGCGCCACGGCTTCGCACGTTCCTTTACCGCCGTCCCGCCAGCGCCGACTTTTCCAGCAATGCCGAAAGCGGACTTTCGTCCGCGACATAGGGCGCAACAATCTCCGCCGCCAGCGCCAGCACCAACTCATTGCGCGCCAACGCAGTCTCGCGGGTGGTGCGTCGGACTTCCGGCGGACAGGCGGTGATGACCAGCATCCGGCCGACCGCCAGCGGTTCGCGCTCTTCGGGTTGCGGGCGATAGTCCGTCATGCCGCGCGCCAGCACCTTGACCACGTGCCCCTTGCGCCGCAGCACCGAGCGCAGCACTTGCTGCTCCAGCGGCGAGTGAAAGCCGCTGACGATGACGCGCCCGGCCTTGACCCATTCCGGCACGCGGTCGAGGGTTTCGAGCAGGACGTGGCCGGGACATTCGCGGGAGGCGATGAGGCCGAGCAGCGGTTCCGCCAGCAGCGCCGTCCCGCCAGCGCCGACTAGCCACCGGAGCCGTGGGCGGCTTTATGCTGACGGCGCAGGCGGCGGGCAGTGCGCAACCAAGTTAGCCAAGGGCAAAAGTCGGCGCTGGCGGGACGGCGGTAAAGGAACGTGCGAAGCCGTGGCGCGGCTTTATCGCGCGACGGCGCGGTGGCACCCGCGACGAGGTAGCCGCCTGCAAGCCGCAAGCCGGCGAGCGGCTTCATCGCTGGCCGGCGCAGTGGCGCAGCGACGGCGGGGCAGAAGGGACGGCGGCAGCCGAAGGCACTGAGCCGTGGCGCGGGGCTTCATCCGCGCGACGGCGACGGTGGAGCACGCGACGCGGTAGCGACGGCGCGGGGCTTGCGGGGTTTGTTGCAAGACCCGTGACGGAGCGGTCAGAGGGCGCATCGGTCAAACGGTCTGGATTCGGCAATTCGCCATGGGACGCTGTTGAACGTATCATCATGGCTATGGCACTGAATGCCGACTCCCCGCAGGAGGTCAAGATGAACACGATGACGATCGAATTGCCCGTCGAAGGTCTGCCGTCGCCGGCCGAACTGCCGAACAACTTTTCCGACGAAGCGCGCTACCTGCTGGCGCTGAAGCTCTTCGAGCAGGGGCGTATTTCTTCCGGCAAGGCCGGACGGCTGGCCGGCATGGGTCGCGTCGAATTCCTGCTCGCCGCCAGCCGTGACGGCGTGCCCGTCGTCGACATGACCGATGAGGAACTGGCCGAGGAGTTCGCCGCGTGATGCTTGATCGGGCAGTCGTCAACGCCGGGCCGTTGGTGGCGCTGTCGCTGGCGGGAAGGCTTGATCTGCTGCCCGCGCTGTTCAAGGAATTCTGGATACCCGAAACCGTGTTCCGCGAAGTGGCCGTCGCCGGCCTCGGGCGCCCCGGCGCGGCGGCGCTGACCGATGCCGCATGGGCCGAACGAATTCGCCCCGCCCCCGAACCCGATCCCCTTCTGGTCGCCGAACTCGATCCGGGCGAAGCGGCCGTCATCAGCCTGGCTCGCGCGTGCGTCCCCTGCATGGCGATCATCGACGAAAAGCGCGGGCGGCGCATCGCCCATCAGGTCTATGGCTTGCCGGTGAAGGGTACGGCCGGCCTGCTCGTGGCGGCCAAGCGACACGGCCTGCTCGACGATCTGCGCTCGACGCTGCTGGATTTGAAGCGCGCCGGCTACTACCTCTCCGATGCCGTCATCGAGGGCGCCTGCAAGGCAGCCGAGTCGCACTAAAAGGTCGGCGTTGGCGGGACGGTGCAACAACGTCCCTTGGCAGCCAGTCCGAAGTCCCACCCAGATTCCCACCCAAGCCGCGCCGGTATCGCCTCTCCACTCATAGCGCATAGGGCGGAAAGCTTGTGCTGGCGCGCCTTTCGGCGGATTCGCTACAAGCTGGCAGTCTTCATCAGCCAGTAGCGCATGCTTCCTTCCGCCAAGAAAAAAGAGCACGGACAAATCCGTGCTCTTTGGAAGATTCCCCGCATGTGCCGCTAGGCCGATAGTCCTGAACCTGGGTTCAGGTGGGTCGCGTTCCTGCCGCATCAGGTGCGTTCAACGAGGAACGCTCACAACAGCGGCGTCAATGGTCGGCAACCGTGTCACGAAGACATTGGTTCAAAGGCATCACGACCTTGGCAAACACCGCAGGGAAACCTGCGGAAGCGGGCTAGAACAGGTTTTCCTGGGGAGCCAGGGCCGCGTCCAAGCGTGCTTCCATAGCGGCGATTCTACGCTTCGCGTCCCGCGCGTCAAATGAACTCATCGGGTCCTTGAGCGAGATCAACTCGTGGGCAAGGTTGAGCGAAGTCATCACGGCGAGCCGCTCGCCGGAACTCTTGGTCTGCTTGGCGATCTCGCTCATTTTCCAGTCGAGGAAGGCGACCACGGCGAGCAGGTCGTCCTTTTCCTCCGGCGCGCAGGCGACGCGAAATTCCTTGCCGTGAATCTTGATGTCGAGGGTGTTGGCGCTCATTCCGCTGGCAACTTTTCCATCATCGTTTCGAGGCGCTCGCGTGCCGCCGTCATGCGCTCCGCCAGGTTTTCCTTCTCTTGTTCGAGCCGGGCAATACGTTCGCGCAGCGTCAGGTTCTCCTGGCGCAATTGCTCGCAAAAGCTCACGACCTGCTCGACCTTGGCTTCGAGAGCGGACAGATTGATTTCCATGGCAGGCAAGTTTCGTTGAAAACTCTTTGATGGTCAAGCAGTAAGGCGTGGTTCTGCATGTCGAACCGCAATTCGTTGCTCCTCGTCGCGCCGTCCGTCCGGAACATGCCCGGTGCTAGAATCATGGCTGTTCGTGGTGCCCGACTGCCGCTTTGGCATTCGGGTGAAACGGGAAACAGGTGCACCGGCACGCAATGCCGGTAATGCCTGTGCTGCCCCCGCAACGGTAAGCGAGTGCGGGCGCGTCATCGAGCCACTGGAGGCCGCGGTATCGGTTCCGGGAAGGCGACGCGCCAAGACTCGCGAGCCCGGAGACCGGCCACGGACAACGGTGGAAATGTCGCGGGAGGCGGCTGCCGGCTTTGCCTGCTCCCTCTCCCTTGGCGTTTCCGTTCTGCCATGCCCGGCCTGCGGGAATGCTGGCCGGTATTCAGGGAGTTGTCATGTCATCACGCCCCATCGCCGCCGCCCTGGCGGCACTGTTCGTCCCGCTTGCCCCCGCCATCGCCGCCGTTGCCACCGAAGCCGCCGATTCGCCGGTGGTGATCGTCACCGCCACGCGCGTGCCCACGCGCATCAACGAGGTCATCGCCGATGTCGCCTTGATCGATCGCGCGACCATCGAGCAGGCGGGGCCGACCACCCTGCCCGAGCTGCTGGCTCGCCAGCCGGGCCTGTACGTCGTCGATAACGGCGGGCGCGGCAAGACCGCCAGCGTCTTCATGCGCGGTACCGCCTCGACGCATGCGCTGCTGCTCGTCGATGGCGTGCCGCTCGGTTCGGCGACCACGGCCCAGCCTTCCCTGCACAACCTACCGCTGTCGCAAATCGAGCGCATCGAGATTTTGCGCGGGCCGGCGTCGAGCCTGTACGGATCGGACGCGGTCGGCGGCGTGATCCAGATATTCACCAAGCGCGGTGAGGGGCCGGCGCGCGTGAATGCCTATGCCGGCATCGGCAGCCACGATACCCGCGAGGCCCAGGCGGGCATCTCCGGCAGCAGCGGAGCGCTCTCCTACAGCTTCTCGGCCTCGCACCACACGACCGGCGGATTCAATGTCGCGTCCGATCCGCAGCGTTTCAACATCGTCAACTTCTCGCTGCCCAATCCCGATGACGACGGCTATCGCAACACCCTGGTCACGGGGCGCGTCGTCTACGCGATCGCCAAGGGCCATGAGATCGGCGCGACCGTGCTGGAAGGCAAGAGCCGCAACTGGTTCGACCGGGGCGGCCCGACGGTGGATGCCTACAACAACGACAAGACGCGCGCCCATGGGGCTTTCCTGCGCAACCGCGTCAACGATGTCTGGAAGTCCGAGCTGCGCTGGGGTTCGAGCGAGGACTGGTCGGAGAGCTTCGCGCCCGGCCGCTCGCTGTTCGCCACCACCCAAACGCAATGGACCTGGCAGAACGACATTCGCCTGCCGGTCGGCAACCTGATGTTCGCCTTCGAAAACACCGAACAGTCGGTCGACAGCACGACCAAGTACACCGTCAAGCGGCGCGAGGTCGATGCCGCGGTGCTCGGCTATCAAGGCAACGTCGGCGCGCACAGCTGGCAGGCCGCGCTGCGGCGCGACGACAACTCCCAGTTCGGCGCCCGCACGACCGGCTCGCTCGGGTATGGCTACCGTTTCGCCACCGACTGGCAGGTTCGCGCCGCGGTTGGCACGGCGTTCAAGGCACCCAGCTTCAACCAGCTCTATTACCCAGGCTTCGGCAACGACGCCCTCAAGCCGGAAAAAGCCCGCAACCGGGAAATCGGCCTGCACTGGCTACAAGGCGGGCAGCACGCCAGCGCGACCTGGTTCGACAACCGCATCACCGATCTCATCGAGGGCTTCCCGGTCACCAACACGGGCAAGGCGCGCATCAAGGGCGCCAGCCTCGCTTACGGCCTGTTTTACGGTGCCTGGTCGATTGATGCCGGCCTCGACCTGATGCGGCCGATCAACGAGGCGACCGGCGACCGCCTACAGCGCCGCCCGGCGGAAATGCTGAAGCTGGCCGTGACCTATGCGCCCGGCGACTGGAAGATCGGCGGCGAAACCAACACGATCGGACGCCGCTACGACACCACCACCGAAGGACGGCCGATGCATGGCTACGGCGTGGCGAATCTGTTCGCCGGCAAGGCGCTCGACAAGGAATGGTCGCTGGAAGGCCGCATCAACAACCTGTTCGATCGCGTCTATGAAAACGCCTGGGCCTATGCCGTCCCGGGCCGCGAGATTTTCATCGGCCTGCGGTATCAGCCAAAATAGGCCATGCCCTCCCGCCGCCGCGCCCTGCTGGTTCTTCTTGCGCTGACCTTGCTGACGGTGGCGAGCCTGGGGGTGGCGCTCGCGGTGGGCAGTCTATTCCTGCCCTTCGGCGACGTGCTCGCCGCGCTGGCCGGCGACGACAACACGGCAAGCGCCATCGTCCTCGACCTGCGCCTGCCGCGCGCCGTGGCGGCCTTCGCCAGCGGCGGCCTGCTGGCGCTGGCCGGTACGCTGATGCAGGTGCTGTTGCGCAACCCGCTTGCGGACCCCTACGTGCTCGGCATCTCGGGCGGCGCCGGCGTCGGTGCGTTGATGGCCATGCTGCTCGGCCTGGCGGGACTCGCGGTACCGGGCTTGTCCTTCGTCGGCGCGCTGGCCGCCATGATGCTGGTGTTCGGTCTCGCCCACGGCGACGGCAGTTGGACGCAGACACGCCTGCTGCTCACCGGCGTGGTCGTCGCGGCCGGCTGCGGCGCACTGGTGGCGCTGATCCTGACTCTGGCGCCCGAGCAGAAGATCCACAGCATGCTGTTCTGGCTGATGGGCGACCTGTCGCAGAGCAGCACGCCGCTGCCCGCGCTCGGCGTGCTGGTCGCGGCGCTGCTGGTGGCGCTGCCCTTCGCGCGCGAACTCAACCTGCTGGCGCGCGGCGCCGACCAGGCGCTGGCGCTCGGCGTCGCCGTGCCGATGCTGCGCCGCGTGGTTTACCTCACCGCATCGCTGGCCACCGCCGCCGCCGTCACCACGGCCGGGTCGATCGGCTTCGTCGGCCTGATCGTGCCGCATCTGGTGCGGCTGGCCATCGGCAACGACCAGCGACTGCTGCTGCCCGCCTCGGCGCTGGCCGGCGGCAGCCTGCTGCTGCTGGCCGATACCGCCGCGCGCACCGTCGTCGCGCCGATCCAGTTGCCGGTCGGCGTGCTCACGGCGCTGATCGGCGTGCCGGTCTTCCTCTACCTGCTCGGACGCAAGACGTGATCCTCGAAGCGCGCCACCTCTCGGTCAGCATCGGCCTGCACAAGGTCTGCCTCGGACTGGACCTCGATCTCGCGCCGGGCTCGCGGCTGGCCATCCTTGGCCGCAACGGCGCCGGCAAGTCGACGCTGCTGTCGACGCTCGCCGGCCTGCGCGCGGCCGATGCCGGCATGTTGCGGCTCGACGGAAAAAGCTACGCCGAGCACGGCCTGCGCAACGCGGCGCGACTGCGCGGCTGGCTGGGCCAGGCCCGCAGCGATCCCTTTGCCAGCACGGTGCTGGAGACCGTGCTCACCGGCCGCCATCCGCACGTCGGCCGCTGGTCGTGGGAATCCGGCGCCGATGCCGACATCGCCCGCGAAGCGCTCGAAACCATGGGCCTGGCCGGCATGGCGGAGCGCGAGGTGCACACGCTCTCCGGCGGCGAGCGACAGCGCGTTGCCATCGCCGCGCTGCTGGCGCAGGCGCCGCGTCTTTACCTGCTCGACGAACCGCTCGCCCACCTCGACCTCAACCACCAGATCGCCACGCTCGAACTGTTGTCGCGGCGCGCGCGCGAGCAAGGTGTCGCCATCGTCATGGTGCTGCACGATCCCAACTTCGCGCTGCGCCATTGCGACCAGGCGCTACTGCTGTTCGGCGACAGCCGCCACGTCGCCGGGCCGGCGGCCGAGGTTATCGACGCACCGACGCTTTCCAGTCTCTACGGCTACCCGATGCGGCGTGTCGCCATGACTGACTTTCCCCACGCCGTCTTCGTACCGGAGTAAGCCCCATGGACCACAGCGAACGCATGCAGAAGAAGAAGGCCGTCATCGACAAGCATATCGCCGAGGCGAATGCCGAGCGTGGCGTCTTCCTGATCAACACCGGCAATGGCAAGGGCAAGTCCTCGGCCGCCTTCGGCCTGCTGGCCCGCGCGCTCGGCCACGGCATGAAGGCCGTGGTCGTCCAGTTCATCAAAAACCGCAGCGACACCGGCGAGGAAGCCTTCTTCCGCGCCGCGCCGAACGTCGCCTGGCATGTGATGGGCGCGGGCTTCACCTGGGAAACGCAGGACAATGCCAAGGACGCCGCCGCCGCGCGCGCCGCCTGGGCCGTGGCCAGGCAGGCGCTGGCCGACGCGGAGGTAGCGCTCGTCGTGCTCGACGAATTCACCTACGCGCTCAAGTACAAGTGGCTGGGCATCGACGAGGCGCTCGCGGCGATCCGCGCCCGGCCGGCCATGCAGCACCTCGTGGTCACCGGCCGTGCCGCGCCGCAGGAGCTCGTCGAGGCGGCCGACACCGTCACCGACATGACGCTGGTCAAGCACGCCTTCCAGGCCGGCGTGCAGGCCATGCCGGGGATCGAGTGGTGACGGCCGTTCCTGTCTTGCTTGTCGCGGCGCCGGCCTCGGGGCACGGCAAGACCACGGTCGTCGCGGCGCTGACGCGCCTGCACACGCGGCTCGGGCGCAAGGTATGCGTCTTCAAGTGCGGGCCAGACTTCCTCGATCCGCAGATCCATGCGCTCGCCAGCGGCACGCCCTGCGAGAACATCGACTTCCGCATGTGCGGCGAGGACGACGCGCGCTGGCGGCTGGCGCGCGCGGCCGAAGACGCGGACCTGATTCTGGTCGAAGGCGTGATGGGCCTGCATGACGGCGAACCCTCGTCCGCCGAGCTCGCGCGCCGGCTGGGCCTACCCATCCTGCTGGTCATCGACGCTTCGGCGATGGCCGGCAGCTTCGGCGCCGTCGCGTGGGGCCTGAAGCACTACCGCGATGGCGCGCCGATCACGCATGTGCTCGCCAACCGCGTCGGCAGCGACTACCACGCGGCACTCTGCCGCAACACCCTGCCCGCGGACATCGCCTGGGCCGGCGCGCTGCCACGCGATGCCGACGCCGCCATGCCCGAGCGCCACCTCGGCCTGCTGCCTGCCGCCGAGATCGCCGACCTTGATGCGCGCATCGAGCGCATGGCCGACCTCCTCGCCGCTACGGATGCCGCGCAACTGCCGCCCCCTGTCGAGCTTGGCGTGTCGCCACGGCTGACTTTTAGTCAACGGCTCGCGGACCGAACCATCGCCGTCGCCCGCGACACTGCCTTCTGCTTCCTCTACCCGGCCAACCTCGAATGCCTAGCGGCGATGGGCGCGCGGCTCGCGTTCTTCTCGCCGCGGGCCGATGCCGCGCTACCGGCCTGCGATGCCGTCTGGCTACCGGGCGGCTACCCGGAGCTTCACGGACCAGCCATCGCGGCGAACATCGGCATGCGCGAATCGCTCGCCGCCCACGTCGGCGCTGGCAAGCCGCTGCTCGCCGAATGCGGCGGCATGATGGCCTGCTTCGACACCCTGCACGATGTCGATGGCCGGGAGCACGCGATGTTCGGCCTTCTGCCCGGCCGCGTGCGCATGCAGAAGAAGCTCGCCGGCCTCGGCCTGCTCGAAGCCGAGCTGCCCGAAGGCCGGCTCGCCGGCCAAACCTTCCACTTCTCAACCACCGAGGCGGACCTCGCGCCCATCGCGCAGGCGACGCGCAACGCGGGCAAGAGCACGGAGGCGATCTACCGCCGCAGCCGCCTCACCGCCAGCTACATGCACTTCTACTTCCCGTCGAATCCGGAGGCCACCGCGCGACTGTTCCTGCCCTAGCGCCTGCTCCGCGCCGTTTCCAGGTGGGCGCACAGGCGCGCCGCGCCTTCGACCAGGCGCGGCGTGTGGCGCTGGATGAGGTCGGGCTGAACGAAGAACAGGTTGTCTCGCTTCACCGCCGTCATGGTCTTCCAATGCCGCCAGTCGTCCAGCCACTCGGGGCGCGACTCGCCCATGCCGCTGGCGACGATGGCCTCGGGATCGGCGGCCAGCACGGCCTCGACGGTAACCTTGGGCGCCAGCGGCTTGAGGTCGGCGAAGACGTTCTCGCCGCTGCACAGGCGGATGGCGTCGCTGATCACCTGACCGCCGCCGACGGTCATCAGCGGCTGCCTCCAGATCTGGTAGAAGGTGCGCACCTTCGGCCGCGCGCCGTATCGTGTGCGCAGTTCCCGCAGGCGATGACGAAAGCGGTCGGCGGCGGCGCCTGCTTGCGTTTGCGTACCGGCCAGTTCGCCGTAGCGTTCGAGACTGCCGGCGACATCGTCGATGCGCTCGGGCTGCGCCAGATAGACGGGGATGCCGAGCGCGCGCAGCTTCTCGATGTGCGCCGGGCTGTTGCCGCTGGCCCAGCCGACCGCGAGGTCGGGCTTCAGCGCGGCGATGGCTTCGAGGTCGAGCCGCGAGTAGCCGCCGATGCGCGCCAGCTGCTGCGCCGCCTCGGGATAGTCGCTGTACTCGACGGCGCCGACCAGGCGGGCGCCGGCGCCCGCCGCGAAAAGCGTCTCGGTGACGTGCGGCGCCAGGCTGACGATGCGCCGCGCCGGCGCGGCAAGGCGCACGGTGGCGCCGGTATCGTCCCGCACCACGACCTCGGCGCGGGCGGCCGTCACCGCCAGCGCAACCAAGCAGAACCATCGCTTCATGCCATCTCCTTCAGCGCGCGGGCGAGCCGCCGCCATTCGTTATCATTGGCCGGCAACCCGAAACGCAATGCCGAGGGATCGTCGAACCGGCGCACGAGGATGCCGCGCCGGGCGAAGGCATCGAACAATTCGGCGGCACGCGGCGTGGCGACATACTGGAACAGCGCCGTGCCGGTCGGCTCGCCAAGAGCGCGCAAGGATTCGGCGAGGCGTTGCGAGCCCGCCTTCAGTCGCTCGCGCTGCACGGCCTGCCAGTCGCGGTCGGCCAGCGCGTGGCGCGCGGCCCAGCGGGCGGGATTGGCGACGGTCCAGGGGCCGAGCTTCTCCGCAAGCCGCGCCAGCAGGTCGGGCGCGCCGATGGCGCAACCGACGCGCGCACCGGCCAGGCCGAAGAACTTGCCGAGCGAACGCAGCACGACCACGTTGTCCGCGCCGCCACCGATCAACGACGCTTCCGGCTCGGCGTCGAGGAAGGCTTCGTCGACCACCAGCAGGCGCACGCGGCGTGCGCGCTCCATGAGTTCGGTCCGCGAGTAGCGCTGGCCGGTCGGGTTGGTCGGGTTGCAGACGACCGCGTAGTCGGATGGATCGCCCCAGCCAACCCGCGTGTGGCCGGCCACCTGCCAGGCGCCCGGATGCTCGTTGTAAATGGGCGCGGGAATCGCCACGCGGCCGGGCGCGAAAAGCCTGGGCAGCATCTGGATCGCCGCCTGCGAACCCGACATCGGCAACAGGTGTCGAGCGCCATAGTAGTCGCACGCCGCGGCCTCCAGCCCATCGTCGTCCTCGGGCAGGCGCTGCCAGACCTCGGCTGGCACGGCCGGCACCGGATAGGGCCGGGGCGCGATGCCGGTGGACAGGTCGAGCCAGTCGGCAAGCGGAATATTCCAGCGCCGCGCGGCTGCCCGCAGCTTGCCGCCGTGCTCAAGCATGGAGCAGCACCCAGGGCACCAGCGCAACCAGCCAGTACCAGACGCCGCGCTCGACGAGCTGGACGGCGCGCTCGATGTCGTCGGCCGAGGGTGCCGGGCCGTTGCCCAGCACCGGCCGGTCCTCGTCGCGGCCGTGGTAGCGTGCCGTGCCGCCAAGGCTGACTTTCAGTGCGCCCGCGCCGGCCGCCATCACCGGGCCGGCGTTGGGGCTGGACCAGGCGCGCGCCTGCGTGCGCCAGCAATCGAAGGCGTTGCGCGCGTCGCCGAGCAGCGCGTAGGTGAGCGCGGTGAGCCGCGCCGGAATGAAGTTGAGGATGT
Source organism: Rhodocyclaceae bacterium (assembly GCA_016704145.1). Lineage (GTDB taxonomy): Bacteria > Pseudomonadota > Gammaproteobacteria > Burkholderiales > Rhodocyclaceae > Fen-999. The sequence continues at coordinate 878,805 of JADJAS010000007.1, forward strand.
CGTCGATGCGCGCCGCCGCCCAGCCGAAGTAGACCCGCCGCGCATCCTTGTAGCCCCACATCGCATCCAGCGTGTTCACGAGCCGGAACAGCACCGCCCCCGCGCCGCCCGCCACGCAGAACCAGAACAGCGCGCCGAACACCGCATCGTTGCCGTTCTCCAGCACCGACTCGACGGCGGCTGTCGCCACGCCCGCCTCGTCGAGTTGTGTCGTGTCGCGCGAGACGATGCGGCCGACGGCCTCGCGGGCAGTCTTCAGGTCGCCCGCCGCGAGCGGCGCGGCGATGGCGCGCGCATGCTCGGCGAGACTGCTGCCACCCAGCGCCAGCCAGAGCAGCAGGACATCGAGCAGCGGGTGGACAAACCATGCGGTCAGCGCAACCCAGGGCGCGACGAGTGCGAACCAGGCAATGAAGCCGCGCAGGCGGTTGCCGAGCGGCCGGCCCGGCGCCCCCCGGCGCAGCAGGCTTTCCGCCGCTGCGGCCATCCGGCCGAAGCCGACCAGCGGATGGAAGCGGCGCGGCTCGCCGAGCAGGCGGTCGAGCAGCACGCCGGCGAGGGCGGCAGCGACAGGCGGAAGCACGATCAAGGCAGAGCAGCCGCCTGCTCACGGCGCAGCGCGCCGATGAGCGGATCGGCAGTGTCGCCCTTGCCCCAAGCGTCGAAATAAACGAGGTCCTCGATAGGCAGCCGCGGCAGCCAGCCGGCGCTTTCGAGCTCGGGCCGATCATGGAAATGGCTGACATAACCGACGCACAGGTAGGCCACGGGCACGATTTCTTCAGGGATGCCGAGAGCCGCGCGCAGCGCTGCCGGATCGAAGATGCTCACCCAGCCGACGCCGAGGCCCTCGGCGCGTGCCGCCAGCCAGAGGTTCTGCACGGCGCACACACTGCTGTAGAGATCCATGATCTTCATGTGCGTGCGGCCGATCACCACCGGCCCACAGCGCGCGCGGTCGCAGGTGATGCAGATGCCGAGCGGCGCCTCGCGAATGCCTTCGAGCTTGAGAGTGCGGTAGGTGTCCCGCTTGGGTTCGGGAAACATTTCCGCCGCCTCGGCATGGGCCCGCGCGAACGCGGCATGCAGACGGGCCTTTACCGCGCCGTCGCGCACGACAAGGAAGTTCCAGGGCTGCATGAAGCCCACCGACGGCGCATGGTGGGCGGCGTTGAGGAGGCGCGCGAGCACGGTGTCGGGTACCGGAGCGGGCAGAAACTCGCCGCGTACGTCGCGACGCGAAAAGATGGCTCTGTAGACGGCGTCGCGCGCTTCGTCAACAAAGGCGTGGCGATCATGGTCGGATGTGATGTTCATGCAATCATTCCCCTTGCGCAAGCTGTTGACGCGCAGCCGGTCCAAGGGGCGCGCGAACTTTTCAGGCCGGTCTTCTGGCTTGGACTCGACTGCCTACCGCGCCTTCCCGGCGTTCGCCAGTGGCCTGTAGCGGCGGCATCATCCTTACAGCGTTGGGCACGCGACGGCTTCGCACCGTCTTCCCGATTCTCCCCCGCCCGAAGGCAGGGGCACCTGAAGGGACGGCATGATCCGCCAAGCGAGCTCGTCTGTCAAAAAATGCCGCGCCACCGGTGGGATAATCGCCGTGATGACAGCATCTTCCCTCATGGTGCAAGGCTGCACTTCCGACGCCGGCAAGAGCGTGCTGGTCGCGGCGCTCTGCCGGGTGCTGCACCGGCGCGGCGTCAAGGTCGCGCCGTTCAAGCCGCAGAACATGGCGCTGAATTCGGCCGTCACGGCCGACGGTGGCGAGATCGGCCGTGCCCAGGCCTTGCAGGCTTGCGCGGCCGGACTGGCGCCGCGCATCGACTTCAACCCGGTGCTGCTGAAGCCCAACACCGACAAGCGTGCGCAAGTGATTATCCACGGCAAGGCGATTGCGGATCTCGATGCCAAGGCCTATCACGACTACAAGCGCGTGGCGATGGCGGCAGTGCTGGAATCCTGGCGACGGCTGACGGACGAGTTCGACTGCGTGATCGTCGAGGGCGCCGGCAGCCCGGCCGAGGTCAATCTGCGCGACCGGGATATCGCCAACATGGGCTTCGCCGAGGCGGTCGACATTCCGGTGATCATCGTCGGCGACATCGACCGCGGCGGCATCCTCGCCCACTTCGTCGGCACGCTCGACTGCCTCTCGGAATCGGAACGGGCGCGCGTGCAAGGGCTGGCGGTCAATCGCTTCCGCGGCGACATCGGCTTGCTCGAACCCGGCCTCGACTGGCTGGAGCGGCGCACCGGCAAGCCGGTGCTGGGCGTGCTGCCCTATCTGCACGGCCTCTTTCTCGACGCCGAGGACGCGCTCGAACACCATGTCGAACGCGAAGGCGAAACGAAACTGCGCGTTGCCGTTCCAGTCTTCCCGCGCATCTCCAACGCCAACGACCTCGACCCGCTGCGCCTGCATCCGCAGATCGACTTCCGCTGGGTCGGGCCGGGGCAAACGATTCCGCCCTGCGACCTCGTCGTGCTGCCCGGCTCGAAGTCGGTGCAGGCCGACCTTGCCTGGCTACGTGCGCAGGGGCACGACGCGGCCATCAAGCGCCACCTGCGCTACGGCGGCAAGCTGATCGGTCTGTGCGGCGGCTACCAGATGCTCGGCAGGCAACTGCAAGACCCGGCGGGCATCGAAGGCGCGCCAGGCAGCATCGACGGCCTTGGCCTGCTTGACTGCGAAACCACACTGGAAGCGGAGAAGCAGTTGCAGAACGTCAGTGGTGCATTAAAAGTCAGCCGTGGCGACGCGCCACCCCCAGCAATGCGCGGCTACGAAATCCACATGGGCGTCACGCGCGGCCCGGCGCTGGCCATGCCCGCCGTGCAGTTTGACGATGGACGCACCGATGGCGTGATGAGCGACAACATCATCGGCACCTACTGCCATGGCCTGTTCGACCACCCGGAGGCGCTGGCCGCGCTGCTCGCCTGGGCCGGCGCGGAGGACGTCACCGCCGTCGACCTCGCCGCCCGCCGCGAAGCCGACCTCGACCGGCTGGCCGATGCGGTGGAGCAGTCGCTGGACTGGAAGATTCTGGATCGCTGGATCGGCTGAGCCATGACATAGAATTGGCGCTTCCGTCGTCGCGCCGATTCCCGTGAGAGCGGCAACCTGTTTCTGATGGCGGTGGCGCGCAACGAGGCGGGACGCGACGTGCGCGGCCAGTTGCGGGCGCTGATCGGTGCGACGGCGTTCGCCGAGCATGCTTGCGCACGCCTCGTCCGGGACGTGGAGGCCGAAGGCTATCGGCTCACCAAGGACATGAAGGGAACCGTGGTATCCGTCTATGGTGGCGGCGAGGCCTACGCCGTCGAGTTTCTTGGACTGGAGGCCGGCATGGCGGTAGTGACGATAGGCGCAGCCGATCTGGCGGGGAACGCCAATTGAGCGTCGAGAAACTTCCCGCCGCCGAGCGGGCCTACGTCGACCGAATGGGGAAAGCGTTATCAGGTGGACTGCCGCTGTCCGACACCTGATGGCACGAATCCCTGCATTCGCACGGTCTGGGAAATCCGGGACACGAATGCCGCGCCGCGACTCTTGACCGCGCACCCGCTCTAGATTTTCAGCGTCAGCGGCAAACCCGCCGCAACCAGCGTCACCCGGTCGGCGATGGCGGCGATGCGCTGGTTGAGCCGGCCTTGCTCGTCGCGAAAGCGCCGCGCCAGCGCGTTCTCGGGCACGATGCCCCAGCCGACTTCGTTGCTGACCGTAATGACGTGGCCGGGCAGCTTCGGCAGTATCGCCAGCAGCTTGTCGGTCTCGTCCTCGCGCTTCGCAAACATCGCGTTGGCAAGCCAAAGGGTCAGGCAGTCGACCAACAGGCAGCGCTCCGCCGCCGCTTCGCGCACGAGCGCATCGGCCAGCATCAGCGGTTCCTCGACGGTGCGCCATGCGGTTGGACGACGCTCGCGATGGTGGGCGATACGCGCGCTCATTTCATCGTCGCGCGCCTCGCCGGTGGCGACATAGGTGACCGGCAGGCCGCTCTCCCGCGCCTGCCGTTCCGCGAAACTGCTCTTGCCCGAACGGGCGCCGCCAATGACGAGGTGGATCATGATCGAAGGGTAGCACTAGAATCCGCGCTTTCCCCGCCGACTGACCACCATGGATTATTCCGTCACTCCCGCCACGCGCGAACTCGATGCCGCCCTGCGGCGCAAGATCGACCAGAAGACCAAGCCGCTCGGTGCGCTCGGCCACCTCGAAGCACTGGCGCTGCAGATGGGCCGCGTGCGGGGCACGCTGACGCCGACGCTGGCCATGCCGCACATCGTCGTGCTGGCCGGCGACCACGGCGCCGCCAAGGCCGGCATCTCGGCCTATCCGCAGGAGGTCACCTGGCAGATGGTCGAGAACTTTCTGGCCGGCGGCGCGGCGATCAATGTCTTCGCCCGCGCCAACGACATCGGCCTCACCATCGTCGATGCCGGCGTGGCGCACGATTTCGGCGCTCGTGAAAACCTGGTCGATGCGAAAGTCAGCCGTGGCGGCACGCTAAGCTATCTTGACGGCGCGGCGATGAGCGCCGAACAACGTGACATCGCCATGACCAAGGGCGCCGAGATCGCGCGGAAACTCGCCGCCGAAGGCTGCACGGTGGTCGGCTTCGGCGAGATGGGCATCGGCAATACCGCCTCGGCCTCGCTGATCACCCACTGCCTGACCGAGCTGCCGCTGGCGGCCTGCATCGGCCGCGGTACCGGGCTGGACGATGCGGGCCTCGCGCGCAAGCAGGCGCTGCTGGAACAGGCGCTGGCCGCCTGGCCGGAGCGCAGCGCCGATCCACTCGCGGTGCTGGCCCGCTACGGCGGCTTCGAGATCGCGATGATGACCGGCGCCATGCTGGCGGCCGCGCAGCAGAAGATGCTGGTGCTGGTCGACGGCTTCATCTGCGGCGCGGCGGCGCTGACGGCGGCGCGCATCTGTCCAGACTTCCTCGACTACGCCGTGTTCTGCCACGCCTCGGCCGAGGCCGGGCATCGTGCACAACTCGGTGCGCTCAACGTCTCGCCGCTGATCACGCTCGATCTGCGGCTGGGCGAAGGCACCGGCGCGGCGCTGGCCTGGCCGCTGGTGCGCGCCGCCTGCGCCTTCCTCAACGAGATGGCCAGCTTCGAGTCGGCCGGCGTGTCGGAAAAGTTGTGATCCAGCGCGAGGCCGGATACTTCTTCGCGGCGCTGCGCTTCTTCACGCGCTTGCCCATCCCGACCTGGGTCGGGCATTCGGCCGAGCAGCTGAACCACGCGGCGCGCTATTTCCCGCTGGTCGGCGTCATCGTCGGCGCCATCGGCGCGGGCGCGACGCTGGCGGCGGCGCAGGTGTGGCCCACCGCCATCGCCGTGCTGATCGGCATGGCCGCGACGCTACTCGCCACCGGCGCGTTTCATGAGGATGGCCTGGCCGATACCGTCGATGGCATGGGCGGCGGCTGGACGCGCGAGGACGTGCTGCGCATCATGAAGGACTCGCGCATCGGCAGCTACGGCGCCATCGGCATCGGCGTCATGCTGCTGGCGAAATTCGAGGCACTGGTCAATCTGGGTGGCCTGCCCGACACGGGGTACTTCATATCGCCATGGCTGACTTTTTTTGCAGCCATCGTGGCCGGCCACGGCGTCTCGCGCTTCGCCTCGACGACGCTGATCCACGCGCTCGACTATGCCCGCGACGACGACAGCGCGAAATCGAAGCCGCTGGCGACACGCATGGGCAAGGGCGAACTGGCGCTCGCCGGGCTGTTCGGCCTCGCGCCCTGTGTCGTGTTGCCGTGGCCGAAGGTCGCCGTCGCACTGGCGCTGGTCGCACTGGTGACCTGGCTCGCCGCTCGCTGGTTCGACAGGCGCATCGGCGGCTACACGGGCGACTGCCTGGGCGCGACCCAGCAGTTGACCGAGCTCGCGTTCTATCTTGGACTCTTGTGCGCCTGTATCTGATCCGCCACCCGAAGCCGGACATCGACGCCGGCATCTGCTACGGCCGCAGCGATCCCGGCCTGGCCGAAGACGCGGCCGAACGCGCCGAGGCGTTGCGCGAACTGCTACCGGCCGCTGCGCCGCTCTACACCAGCCCGCTGCGCCGCTGCCTCGATCTGGCGCTGGCCCTGCACGCCGCGCCGGCAATCGACGCACGGCTGATGGAGATTCACTTCGGCGAATGGGAACTGCGACGCTGGGACGACATCCCGCGCCACCAGATCGATGCCTGGGCGGCCGACCCGGTGGGCTACGCACCGCCCGGCGGCGAAAGCCCGGCGGCCATGCGCGCCCGAGTGGCATCGCTGCTGGCGGAGCTGCCCGAAGTCGCCGTGCTGGTCGCGCACGGCGGCGTGTTGCGCGCCTGCGTGGCCGAACTGACCGGCGCGGCCGGCTGGCACGAAATGCATTTCGACTACGGTTCCGCAAGTCTGATCGAGAACGGCCGCCTGATCTGGAAGAATAGGCGCGATGCTGACTGACTTTCCGCAGCCTCTATTCGTTGCGCGGTAGCGGCGAGGTATTACAATCCACGAGGTGGTAATACCCAAGGAGACATCGACATGACAACGACGCTGACGAGCAAGGGCCAAGTCACCATTCCCAAGCACATTCGCGACGCCCTGAGTCTCGCGCCGGGATGCCTGGTGGAGTTCGCCGTCAATCGCGACGGCGACGTGGTGATCCACAAGGCCGGCGCCAAGCGCAAGCCAGACCGTTTCGATGCCGCCCGTGGCAAGGCAAACGTCAAGTGGCGCACCGACGATCTCATGGCCCTGCTGCGTGGCGAGGACTGATGCTGCTGGTCGACACCAACGTGCTGGTCGACGTTCTGGAGGATGATCCGGAATGGGCCGACTGGTCGGTTGGCCAGCTGCGTGCCCAATCGAAGATTCACAAACTCGCGATCAATCCCATCATCTACGCCGAACTCTCGACCGTCTTCTCGACCGTGGAAATGCTCGACGGCACCGTCGCGAACCTCGGTTTGGCGATGATCGAAATACCCCGGCCGGCCCTCTTCCTCGCCGGCAAGGCATTCCTCCGCTATCGGCGGCGGGGCGGCAGCAAGACCAACGTCCTCGGCGACTTCTTTATCGGCGCGCACGCCGCCGTATCCGGCTTCCCGATCCTCACCCGCGATACCCGACGTTACAGCGCCTATTTTGCGGATGTCAGGCTAATTGCGCCGGACGCAGGCTGAAATGCGGCTCGACAAGTGGCTCTGGGCCGCCCGCTTCTACAAGACCCGCAGTCTCGCCACGGAGGCAGTCGATGGCGGCAAGGTCAAGCTGAACGGCGTGGCAGTCAAACCCGCCCGCGAGGTGAAGGCCGGCGACCGGCTTGCCCTTCGCGTCGGCGACGAGCATCGGGAAGTGATCGTGCAGGGCCTCAACGAACAACGCCGGCCGGCATCCGAAGCGCAGTTGCTCTACCGGGAAACCGAAGAAAGCATCCGGCAGCGAACCCAGGCCGCCGAACTGCGCCGTCTCGCCCCGACCCCCATCTCCGAACACAAAGGCCGTCCCACCAAGCGCGACAGACGCCAGATCATCCGGTTCCGCCAGGAATAGGCGTACCGCCACGACTCGTGACGGCGCGCCACTTGGCAACACACGGCTTGGCGGATTCGAATGGTGCATCATCCGCCGCATGAAGCGCGAGGACCTTGAACTGCTCATCACCCGCGAGATGCCGTTCGGCAAGTACAAGGGCCGGCGGATCGCCGACCTGCCGGGGCATTACCTGAACTGGTTCGCGCGCGCAGGCTTTCCGCCCGGCGAGATCGGGCGCCTGCTGGCGCTGACGCAGGAGATCGACCACAACGGCCCGCGGCCGCTGCTCGATCCGCTGCGCGGCCTTCCCAAAATGCCGCGCTGAGCAAAGTCAGCCGCGGCGGTACGCCGGCATGGCCATTACGACCGGCGACGGCGCATGCCGCCGGCGATGGCCAGGCCCAAACCCAGCAGCGCCAGCGAACCCGGCTCCGGCACATAGCCCGGCGGATCGACGAGAATGCTGTCGTTGGCGCAGTTCTGGGTCCAGTGAACGTTGAACGCCGAACCGTCCCAGCCGGCCGCGTTCAACACGCTGACGTCGACACTCATCTCGTAGAAGTAATGGTTGTCGGAAGTCCACGTGCCGTAGCCGGTGCGGCGGCCGCTGATCGCGTAACTGGCCATGCCCACCTTGGTACCGCCTTTCAAGGAAGTCGGATGAGCGGGATCAGGGTTCGCGGGGTTATGGGCGCCGGATGCACTCCAAAGGCCAAGATTCCACTGTACGTCGTTGTAAACACCCCCGGCATCGCCAAAGCCGCCAGGAATGATGTTGATGCCGACATCGTAGCTGCCGTTCCTGCCGAAATCGATGGCGAAGTCGCCTGCACCGTAGGAGTTGCCGCCCGGATTTTGCGGCGTCGTCGGGGCATGGCCGGTCGCCAGCAGGATGAACAGCTTGCCCGCCGAGAAGGTGGCATAGAGCGCTTCCGCGTCATAGTCCTGGCCGCCATAGCCGGGATTCAAAAACGAATCATGTTGATCTTCGATGGTCGAATGGATGCCCGGAGTCGCCTGCCAGTTCGGCGCAGTGATGCCCCAATCGCCAATGTCGCCGTCGACCACGAAGGCCGCCGAAACCGAACCCGAAGCGAACATGGCGCCGACCAGCACCGGAAGAATTTGTCGAATTTTCACGGCCACTACTCCTTTTTTCCTGATTGTCACCAGGTAGTAGCATTCACCGTGCCAGAGTTATACAAGCAATTGTTTTATATGGAGTATGCCCGCCAGAAGCGGGGGTGAGCGCCGAGCGCGACGAGCGGTTGAAGGCGTCATGTAAGCGATGACGACAGCGGCGGGAAGCATGCCGGCGGCGGTCCGCCGCTCACCAGCGATCCGGCAGCGGTCGAAGGAGGGTAATGCGACGTTCTTCGATCCGAATGGACTCGTCGAGGGTAAGTTCCTTGAGAATCCTCGAGATCATGTCGCGCGAAGCGCCGACCTGGTTGGCGAGTTCCTGCTGCGTGATTTTCGTCGGCAGCCGTCGCTTGCCGTCTTCCTCGACGGCATGGCGGTGCAGGAATTCGACGACCCGCCGATAGACCGGCTTCAGGGCCAGGTCCTTGGCCGACTCCGTGGCGCTGCGGCTGCGCCCGATGAGCATCGAGATCAGGTAAAAGGCAAAGTCCGCGTCGCCGGCCAGTCGCTTCCGGAACAGGTCGTAGGCGATTTCGGAGCATACGCAGCGCGACGCCGCCTCGACGGACGCGGTGCGCGCGCCGCCATCGAGACACATTTCGCCGAAGAGCGTACCCGGGCCAAAAACACCGAATTCCAGCTCCCTGCCCCGCTCGTCGCGGGCGTAGATCCGCACGGTGCCTTCGACGACGACGAACAGCGAATCGCCGACATTGCCCTCGGCGATGATCGTCGCGCCGCCCTTGAAGGAACGCCGCGCCCCGTCGTAGATCAACGATTCGAGAACGCCCGGAAAGCCGCCGAGCGACGGTTCGGTGATGGCCATGGTGCGAGCAATATTAGCGCGACTTGCAAGCCGCCGGTGCCTACGGACGACGACGGCGCGCGGTCTCCAGATGCGCGCACAGCAGCTCGGCGCCCTCGACGAGGCGCGGCGTCGGCCGCTGGATGATGTCCGGCGGCACGAAGAAAAGGTTGCCGCGCTTCACTGCCGTCATGCCGGTCCAGCGGCGCCAGTCGTCCAGCCACTCGGGACGCGCTTCGTCCATGCCGCTGGCGACAATGGCCTCGGGATCGGCGGCCAGCACGGCCTCGACGCTGACCCTGGGCGCCAGCGCCTTGAGGCCGGCAAAGACGTTCTCGCCGCCGCAAAGGCGGATGACGTCGCCGATGATCTGCGTGCCGCCGACGGTGGTCAGCGGCTGCTGCCAGATCTCGTAGAACGTGCGCACCGTCGGTCGCGCGCCGTGGCGCGCGCGCAGCGCTTGCAATCGCTCGCGCAGGGCCGTGGCGGCGGCGCGCGCGGCAGATTCGGTGCCGGCCAGCCGGCCGAGGCGCTCGATGCCGGGCGCGATGTCGTCGATGCGTGCCGGTTCGACAAGGAAGACCGGGATGCCCAGCGCGCGAAGCTTGGCGACATGCGCGAGGCTGTTGCCCGAAGCCCAGCCGACGGCCAGGTCTGGCTTCAGCGCGACGATGGCCTCGAGGTCGAGTTGCGCGTGGCTGCCGACGCGCGGCAGGCGGCGCGCGGCTTCCGGATAATCGCTGTAGTCGACGGCGCCGACCAACCGGTCGCCGGCACCGGCCGCGAACAGGGTTTCCGTGACATGCGGCGCCAGACCGACGATGCGCCGCGCCGGCTGCGCCAGCCGCAGTGTGGCGCCGCTGTCGTCGCGCAGGCTGATCTCGGCATGACCGAGGCCGGTGCAGCAGGCGAACAGGGCAAGGGATCGGAGCAAGCGGGCGAGCATGGGCTGGGTGGCCATCGAGGTCCGGCGATTCTACCGGCGGGCGATGTCACAATAGGCGCCATGCTCGCCGACATGCTCATCTCGCTGCCACAACTCTCCGCCTTCCTCGTGGTCGCCGTCGTCGTCACGCTGGCGCCGGGGCCGGACAACCTGATGGTACTGTCGCTCGGCGTGGCGCGCGGGCGCCGCGCCGGTGTGTTGTTCGGCCTCGGCTGCGCGCTCGGCTGCCTCAACCACACGCTGCTCGCCGCGCTGGGCGTGTCCGCGCTGATCGCCGCCTCGCCAGCCGCCTTCACCGCGCTGAAGATCGCCGGCGGGGCTTATCTGATCTGGCTCGGCATTCAGGCGATTCGCAACGCCAGGCCGCATGACGGCAAAAGTCAGCCGTCGCGGGACGCCGCGCCGAGCGAGCGCCCGGCCCGCCTGTTCGCCAAGGGACTGGTCGCCAACGCCATCAACCCGAAAGTAATCCTGTTCTTCCTCGCCTTCCTGCCGCAGTTCGTCGACGCGGCGCGAGGCCACGCCGGCTGGCAGATCGTTCAACTGGGGCTGGTCTTCACGCTGCAAACGGTCGTCATCTTCGGCACTATCGGCTGGTTTGCCGGAGCCGTCGGCGAGCGGCTGGCGCGGCACCCCGCCACCGGCGCCTGGCTGGACCGCATCGCCGGCGGCATTTTCGTGGCGCTCGGACTGCGGCTGATCGTCGCGCGCTGAAGCCCGTGCCCGCCGGCGGGGCGTAGAATTCCGGCGTTTATCCCATTCGCGTTACCCGCCCATGAAGCTGTTCTCTCGCCTGTTGGTCGTGCTCGTCGTCGTCGCCGTCATCGGGGTCGCCCTTTGGTGGTTCACCCGACCCCAGCCCATTGCCGTGGCCGTCAAGGAAGTCGGCCGGGGCTTGGTCGAAGCCTCGATCGCCAACACCCGGGCCGGCACGGTCGAGGCCTGCCAGCGCACCAAGCTGTCCACCATCCTCGGCGGCCGCATCGAGATTCTGGCGGTCAAGGAAGGCGACCAAGTGAGGAAGGGCCAGTTGCTCATGAAGCTGTGGAACGACGACCAGAAGGCGCAACAGACACTGGCGGCGTCCCAGGTGGAACTGGCGCGACGCCGCGTCGCCGAGGCCTGCACCGTCGCCGCCAACGCCGTGCGCGAGGCGGCGCGCATCGCCGGCCTGCGCCAGCAGAATTTCGTGTCCATCTCGAAGGAAGACCAGGCGCGCACGGAAGCCGACGCCAAATCCGCCGCGTGCGAAACCGCCAAGGCGGACGTCCGCCAGGCCGAGGCAAGACTGGCCGCGACACGCGTCGAGCAGGGCCGCACGGTGCTCTACGCACCTTTCGACGGCACGGTGGCGAAGATCGTCGGCGAGATCGGCGAGTATTCGACGCCCTCGCCGCCCGGGGTGTCGATGCCGCCCGCCATCGACCTGATCGACCAGTCCTGCCTCTACGTCAAGGCGCCGATGGACGAGGTGGATGCGCCGAAAATCCAGGTGGGTCAGGTCGCCCGCATCACGCTCGACGCCTTCGCCAAGAAGCCGTTCAAGGCCCGGGTCAAGCGGGTTGCGCCCTATGTCTCGGCGGTCGAGAAGCAGGCGCGCACGGTCGAAGTGGAAGTCGATTTCGCCGATCCGGCCGAGATCAAGGGCCTGCTGGTCGGCTACAGTGCCGACGTCGAGATCGTCCTCGACGTTCGCGACCAGGTGCTGCGGGTACCGACCGCGGCGCTGCTCGAGGGCGGCCGTGTGCTGATCATGGGCCGGGACGGCGTGCTCGAGGAGCGCAAGGTCAGGACCGGCATCGCCAACTGGGAGTACACCGAGGTGCTCGAAGGACTTCAGCCCGGCGAAAAAGTCGTTACCTCGCTCGAGAAGGAAGGGGTCAAGGCCGGCATCAAGGCCCGATTGGCGGAAAGCGCCGACGACAAGAAATAACGCGCCATGCCGCAAATCGAACTGAGGAGCATCGAGCGCGTCTTCACCCTCGGCGACAGCGAAGTGCATGCGCTGCGCACCCTGGACCTGGCGGTGGAGGCCGGCGAATACATCGCCATCATGGGGCCTTCCGGTTCTGGCAAGTCGACGCTGCTCAACCTGCTCGGCCTGCTCGACCGGCCCAACAGCGGCACCTACCTGCTCGAGGGACGCGATGTCACCACGCTGACCGCCGAGGAGCAGGCGCGGGTGCGGCGCGAACGCATCGGCTTCGTGTTCCAAAGCTTCCACCTGGTGCCGCGCCTCACCGCCGCCGAGAACATCGCCCTGCCGATGATGCTGGCCGGCATCCCGCATGGTGAGCGGTCGCGGCGCGTCGCCCAGGCGCTCAAGGACTACGGGCTGGCCAGCCGGGCCGACCATCGGCCCGACCAGCTGTCCGGTGGCCAGCGGCAGCGCGTCGCCATCGCCCGCGCCACCATCATGCATCCGGCCATGATCCTGGCCGACGAACCCACCGGCAACCTCGACCGCGCCACCGGCGAGGACGTCATGGGCCTGCTGGAAGGCCTCAACGCGAGTGGCGTGACCTTGATCGTCGTCACCCATGACGCGGTGCTGGGCAATCGCGCGCGGCGGCGCGTCGCCATGGAAGACGGACGCAAGGTGGAAGACCGGTGAAGGCGGCGGATGTCGTCCGGTTCGCGACGCGCTCGGCGACGGGCTACCCCTTGCGCACCGCCCTGTTGATCCTGGCCATGGCCATCGGCGTCGCCGCCGTGGTGACGCTGACCGCGCTCGGCGACGGCGCGCGACGCTACGTCATCAACGAGTTCTCGGCGCTCGGCAGCAACCTGGTCATCGTGTTGCCCGGCCGCTCGGAAACACGCGGCTTCAATCCGGCCAACGCCATCACCGGCACGCCGCGCGATCTCACCATCGACGATGCCCAGTCGCTTGCCCGCCTGCCGACGGTGCGCCGCGTGGCGCCGCTGATCATCGGCACGTCCGAAATCAGCGCCGGCGGCAAGCTACGCGAGGTGATGATCGCCGGCACCACCTCGCAATACGCCGAGGTGCGTCATCTGGCAATGGCGCAGGGGCGCTTCCTGCCGGAGGAAGACTGGAGCCGGGGTTCGCCCTACGTCGTGCTCGGCGCCACGGTGCGCAACGACCTGTTCGGGAGCGAACCGGCCATCGGCAGGCTGGTGCGCCTGGGTGACCGGCGCTTCCGGGTCGTCGGCGTGCTCAACCCCATCGGCACGGGCCTGGGCATGAACAGCGACGAAATCGCCATCGTGCCGGTATCGCTGGCCCAGGCGATGTTCAACAGCAACACGCTGTTCCGCGTCTTGATCGAGGCGCGTCACCGGGAGGCCATCGAGCCGGCCAAGGCCCAAGTGCTGAAGCAACTCACGGAACGGCACGAGGGCGAGGAGGACGTCACCGTCATCACCCAGGATGCCGTGCTGGCGACCTTCGACCGCCTGCTCGGGGCCCTGACCTTCGGGGTCGCCGGCATCGCCGCGATCAGCCTGGCGGTGGCCGGCATCCTGGTGATGAACGTCATGCTGGTCGCGGTGACGCAGCGCACTTCGGAAATCGGCCTGCTCAAGGCGCTCGGCGCCACCGGCGGCGCCATCCGCAACGCTTTCCTCGCCGAGGCAGCGATGCTGTCGCTGGCCGGCGCCATCGTCGGCTACGGCCTCGGCCAGCTCGGCTCGGCTCTCATCCGGCATCTGTATCCGACCTTCCCTGCCTACCCACCGGCCTGGGCCGTAATGGCCGGACTGGGCACCGCGCTGGTCACCGGCGTCCTGTTCGGCGTCATGCCGGCGCGGCACGCGGCGCGCATGGACCCGGTGCAGGCGCTCGCGAAGCGATGATCTGGTCCGACGCCGTCCGTCTCGCGCTACGCGCCATCACCGCGCACCGGCTGCGCAGCTTCCTGACCCTGCTTGGCATCGCCGTCGGCATCGCCGCCGTGATCCTGCTCACCTCCATCGGCGAGGGTATCCACCAGTTCGTGCTGGCGGAGTTCACCCAGTTCGGCACCAATGTCATCGGCATCGCACCCGGCAAGACCAAGACCGGCGGCGCGCCGCCCTCGGGCATTCCCACCTCGGTGCGGCCCCTGACCCTCGATGACGCGCGCGCGCTGGAGCGGGTCGCCAACGCCACCGCCGTCACGCCGGTGATCTGGGGCAACTCCGAAGTCGAGGCCAATGGCCGGCTGCGCCGCACCACCATTTACGGCGTCAATGCCGCGATGGTGAAGGTATTCACCCTGCGGGTGAGAAGCGGCCAGTTCCTGCCGCCGGGCGAGGACGAGTCGGCGCGAGGTTTCGTCGTGCTCGGCGCCAAGCTGAAGAACGAGTTGTTCGGCGCCGAAAATCCGCTGGGCGCGCGGCTGCGCATCGGCAGCCTGCAATTCCGCGTGGTCGGCGTGCTGGAGGCCAAGGGGCAATTCCTCGGCATCGACCTCGACGACACCGCCTACATTCCCGCCGCGCGGGCACTCGAACTCTACAACCGCGAAGGCCTGGCCGAAATCCACGTCTCCTACGAGGAAGGCGTGCCGGCAAGCCGGGTGGCCGAGGCCGTCAAGGCCGTACTCAAGGCCCGCCATGGCCGCGAGGACTTCACGGTCACCACGCAGGAGGACATGCTGCGCACGCTCTCGAAGATCCTCGGCATTCTCACCGCCGCCGTCGGCGCGCTGGGCGGAATTTCGCTGCTGGTCGGCGGCGTCGGCATCGTCACCATCATGACCATCGCGGTGGCCGAGCGCACCAACGAAATCGGGCTGCTGAAGGCACTCGGCGCGCCGTCGCGCACCATACTCGGCATCTTCCTGGGCGAGGCAGTGGTGCTGGCCGCGGTCGGCGGCCTGGCCGGGCTGACGCTCGGCGTCGGCATCGCCCAGCTCGCCAGTTTCCTGGTCCCGGCGCTGCCCGTACACACCCCCTGGTCCTTCGTGGTACTCGCCGAACTCGTCGCGATCGTCATCGGCCTGGCCGCCGGCGTACTGCCGGCGCGGCGCGCGGCCCTGCTCGACGCCGTCGAAGCGCTGCGCGCGGAGTAATACAAACGCGGGGAGAGAAAGAAGCCGCCGCCGGTGGCCGCGCCACCTGTCGGCGACGGGACGTGGAGGAAGGAGACGGTCCCGCGCCGGCCTCTTGCGAACGAATCCGACCGCTTCACAAGAGTCTTGCGCCAACTGCCGACGACCGGAAAAGTTGTTAATGTCGGGGGAGGATTAACACCCGGTCTTGCGGCGGCTTCTGTTTCTCTACATACAAATGCCGTGCCAACTCGCGATAATTATCGCAACCCATTGTCCCGTAATAACTTTACTGCAAGAGGCGGCTTCAGGAAGCTCCGGGCGTCGCGCCAGAAATGTCAGCACTCGACATCATCGCTGCCAATATTGGCATTTGCCCATTCAGTGCGCGCTGTCCCAGTTCGGTCCGATGCCGACTTCCACGATCAACGGCACCGCCAGCTTGGCCACGCCACCCATGAGCTTCGGCAGCTGCGCGCGCACGGCGGCAATCTCGCCATCCGGCACTTCCAGTACCAGTTCGTCATGCACCTGAAGAACGAGCTTTGCCGCCGGACATTCCCGGTCGAGCCAGCCCTGCACGGCCAGCATGGCGCGTTTGATCAGGTCGGCGGCGGTACCCTGCATGGGCGCGTTGATGGCGGCGCGCTCGGCCGCCTGACGGCGTGTCACCACGCCTGACTTTATCTCGGGCAGCCACAGCCGCCGGCCGAACACGGTTTCGACGTAGCCCTTGTCGCGCGCCAGCGCCCGCGTCTCTTCCATGTAGCGGGCGACGCCGGGATAGCGGGCGAAGTAGCGGTCCATGTAGGCCTGCGCCGCGCTGCGCTCGACGTTGATCTGCTTCGCCAGGCCGAAGGCGCTCATGCCGTAGATGAGACCGAAATTGATCGCCTTGGCGGCACGGCGCTGGTCGGGGCCGACTTCGAGCGGCGTGATGCCGAACACCTCGGCGGCGGTGGCGAGGTGGATGTCCTCGCCGCGCGCGAAGGCCTCGAGCAGGCGCGCGTCATTCGAGAGGTGCGCCATGATGCGCAGCTCGATCTGCGAGTAGTCGGCCGAGACGATGGCATGTCCTGGCGGCGCGATGAAAGCCGAGCGGATGCGACGCCCATCGGCGGTACGCACGGGGATGTTCTGCAAGTTGGGGTCGTTGCTCGACAGGCGCCCCGTCACAGCCACGGCCTGGCCGAAGCTGGTATGCACGCGGCCGGTGCGCGGGTTCACCATCAGCGGCAGCTTGTCGGTGTAGGTGTTCTTGAGCTTGGCGACGCTGCGGTAGTCGAGGATCTTGCGCGGCAGAGGATAGTCCTCGGCCAGCTTCTCCAGCACCTCCTCGTCAGTCGAGGGCGCGCCGCCGGGCGTCTTCTTCACCACCGGCAGGCCGATCTGGCCGAACAAAATCTCGCCGAGCTGCTTGGGGGAGGCCAGATTGAAGGGCTGGCCGGCCAGCCCATGCGCCTCCTGCTCCAGCGCCAGCATCTTGCGGCCGAGTTCCTCGCTCTGCTGGGCCAGCGAGAAGACGTCGATCAGGACGCCGTTGCGCTCCATGCGGTAGAGCACTTCGGCAACCGGCAGTTCGAGTTCTCGATAGAGTTCGGCCAGCTTCGGTTCCGCGGCGAGCCGGGCGGCGAGCGTCTCGTGCACGCGCAGCGTCAGGTCGGCATCTTCCGCGGAATATTCGGCCGCCATCTCGATCGGCACTTCGGCGAAGGAGATGCGTTTGGCGCCCTTGCCGGTGATGTCGTCGTAGCTGATCGACTTTAGGCCCAGGTGCCGCTCGGCGAGGTTGCCGAGGTCGTGCGGCCTGTCCGATTCCAGCACGTAGGATTCCAGCAGGGTGTCGTCCTGCACGCCACGCAGCTCGATGCCGTGGTTCCTGAGGATGTGGCGGTCGTACTTGATGTGCTGGCCGACCTTCCTGTGCCGGGGCGATTCGAGCCAGGGCTTGAGTCGCGCCAGCGTCTCGTCGAAAGTCAGTTGTGGCGGCACGCCGGCATAGCGGTGCGCCAGCGGCAGGTAGGCGGCTTCACCCGCCTGGGTGGCGAAGGAGATGCCGACCAGCTGTGCCTGCATCGGGTCGAGCGCCGTGGTCTCGGTATCGAGCGAGGTCAGCGGCGCGGCCTCGATCTTGCCCAGCCAGCGTGCGAAGGTGGCCTCGTCGAGGATGGCCTGGTAACCGTCGGTGGCGTTCTTCACCGCTTCGACTTTCGGTGCTTCCGGCGCCGCGGCCTGGGCCCCGCGTACATTTTGCAGCCAGCTCCGGAAACCGAGCCGGTTGTACAGCTCGACCAGCTTCGTGTCGTCGTTCGGCTTTGGTACGAGGTCGGCCAGATGCAGCGGCAAGTCGAGGTCGCAAGCGACGGTGACGAGCTTCCTGCCGAGCGGCAGGAAATCGAGATGGGCGCGCAGGTTGTCGCCCACCGCGCCGCCAATCTCGCCGGCACGGGCGACGATCTCGTCGAGCGAACCGTACTGGGCCAGCCATTTCGCCGCTGTCTTGGGGCCGACCTTGGCGACGCCCGGCACGTTATCCACCGCATCGCCGACCAGGGTCAGGTAATCGACGATGCGCTCCGGCGGCACGCCGAACTTCTCCAGCACGCCGGCTTCGTCAAGCACTTCGTTGCTCATGGTATTGATGAGCTTGACGTGGGCATTGACCAGTTGGGCGAGGTCCTTGTCGCCCGTGGAGATCACGCAGTCGATCTTCCGTTGTGTCGCCTCGTGCGCGAGCGTGCCGATCACATCGTCGGCCTCGACGCCCTCGATCATCAGGAGCGGCCAGCCTTCGGCACGCACGCACTCGTGCAGCGGCGCGATCTGCGCGACGAGGTCGTCCGGCATCGGCGGCCGGTGCGCCTTGTAGTCGGGATACCAGTCGTCGCGGAAAGTCTTGCCCTTGGCGTCGAACACCACCGCCCGGTAATCTGCCTTATAGTCGGCTTCGAGCTTGCGCAGCATGGCCACGACGCCCTTGATGGCGCCGGTCGGCTGGCCAGACGCGGTGCGCAAATCGGGCAACGCATGAAAGGCGCGATAGAGGTACGACGATCCGTCGACGAGGAGCAGAAGAGGCATATGAGCGCAAAGGACAAGCTGCCGAACATCCCCGACCCCTGGATGGTCACGCCGACGCAGAAAGCCCAGACGGCGGCCCGCGAGGCGTGGCGGGTGTTCGGCATTATGTCAGAGTTCGTCGAGGCAACCGAGCGGCTGGCGAGCATCCGGCCGGCGGTGTCGATCTTCGGCAGCGCCCGCATCGGCCCGGAATCGCGTTACTACCAATTGACCGAGCGCATCGCCCGCCTGCTCTCCGACGCCGGCTTCTCGGTGGTCTCCGGTGGCGGGCCGGGCGCCATGGAGGCCGCTAACAAGGGCGCCTTCGAGGGCAAGGGCGTTTCGGTCGGGCTCAACATCCAGTTGCCGATGGAACAGAAGGCCAATCGCTACCAGGACATTTCGCAGACCTTCCGGCACTTCTTCGCCCGCAAGTACATGTTCGTCAAGATCGCCACCGCCTACGTGGTGATGCCGGGCGGCTTCGGCACCCTCGACGAACTGCTGGAAGCGCTGACCCTGATCCAGACGAAGAAGTCGCCGCAGATTCCGCTGATCCTGGTCGGCAGCGAATTCTGGGCCGGCATGCTCGACTGGTTCCGCGCGCGGCTGGTGGCCGAGAAGATGATCAATCCGGAGGACGTCGACCTGATCACCGTGATCGACGATCCCGAGTGCGTGGTGGCGTCCATCTTCGACTACTACCAGAGCCGCGGCTTCGGCAGGCTGGCGCACGAGCATGAACTGCTGCTCAATCTGTGAGGCCGCGATTCGACCAACTGCTAGAATCGAAGCGCCGAACAAGGAAATCAGGAAAACAAGGAATCCAGACCATGGTCTCGCACCGCTCGCCGATCATCGGCATCTCCGCCGGAATTGCCGCATTGCTGCTGACGCTGGCAATGCCGGTCGGCGGCCAGCAGCGGCCCGCCGATCTGCAGCCGCTGCCGGCGGTGCCTCCGCCACCGCCGGGCATCGTCGAGTCGTCGGACGAACCGCAAGTAACCATCGTCAAGCGCGGCGAGGACCGGGTCGAGGAATACCGTGTGAATGGCAAGCTGTACATGATGAAAGTGACGCCGCCGCACGGCGTTCCCTACTACCTGATCGACGACCAGGGTGAGGGCAAGTGGATACGGCAGGACGGCATCGAGTCGCGCGTGCGCGTGCCGATGTGGGTCATCAAGCGGTTCTGACGAAGACCCGTTTCATCCGACGCACCGGACCCGATGCAGGCTCGCCGCCTTCCCGCCCGCCATGGCTTCCTTTGGGTCATCGCCAGCCTGCGGCTATTCCGGGCCAACCCGCCGTTGCTGACGGCAATGACCATGGCCTACCTGTTCGTCATCATCGCCATCAACCTGCTGCCGCTGATCGGCCCGTTCCTCGTGCCGCTCGCCCTGCCGGCGCTGATCGTCGTGCTGGCCAATGGCTGCCGGGCCATCGAGCGCGGCGGCGCGATGGCCGCCAGCGCGCTCGGCCACGGCATCCAGCAGCATCGGGTTCAACTGGTGCGCCTGGGCGGCCTGCACCTGCTCGGCTCGATACTGATCCTTGCCGCCGGCACGATCGTCGAAGGTGGCCAGGTCTCGCTGATCGATGCCCCGGCATCGGCCGACGATGAAAGGCTCGCGGCCATGGGCCGCCTGATGATCGTCGCGCTGCCGGTCATCACCGCCTTCTGGTTCGCGCCGCTGCTCGCAGCCTGGGATGACGTGCCGCCGCTGAAGTCGGTGTTTTTCAGTTTCGTGGCCAGCTGGCGCAACTGGCGCGCCTTTGCCATCTATGGCCTGACCATCGCCGTTTTCGCCGTCGCCATGCCCGGGCTGCTGCTCATCGCGGCCGGCGCCATCTCGCCAACGCTGCTGAACGTGCTCTCGGTGGCGCTCAAGATGGTGCTGATCTTCGTCATGGCGCCGATCCTGATGGCCAGCGTCTACGTCAGCTATCAGGATGTCTTCCACGGCACCACCGAAACCGTCGCAAGTGAGTAAGCCGCTTCCGGCCCCGCTGGGTATTCTCGGCGGCACGTTCGATCCGATTCACGTCGCCCATCTGCGGCTCGCCGAGGAGGCCACGCGGCAGCTGGGCCTGGCCGGCATCGTCTGGATTCCCGCCGGCAACCCCTGGCATCGTTCCGCGCCCATGGTGTCCGGCCAGCATCGCCTCGCCATGGTCCGCCTGGCCATCGCCGACCATCCCGACCACATGGTCGACGACGCCGAGGTTCATTCGCCGGCGCCGAGCTACACGGTGCCGACGCTGGAGCGCCTGCGCCGCCAGCATGGCGCCGATCGGCCGCTGGTGCTGTTGATGGGGGCCGACGCCTTCCTCGGTCTGACCACCTGGCATCGCTGGCGCGACCTGTTCCGCCTCGCCCATCTCGGCGTGGCGTCACGACCGACTTTCGATCTGGTGCCCGAACGCATGCCACTCGAGCTGGCCGACGAATTTCGCCGCCGCGCCGCGCCGTCCGGGGCGCTGGTGGCCGCCGCCGCCGGCGCGATCACCCGCTTCCGCCTCGAGGCGGGCACGGTATCGGCCACCGAAGTGCGCCACCGGCTCCGCCAGTCGACGCCACCGGACGCGCCGCTGGCCGAATTGCTGCCGCCGGCCGTTCTCGACTATATTCGCCAACACCGGCTATACCTTCCCTGACATGCAGACCGCCAAGCTCCAGAAAATCGCCGTCGCCGCCCTCGAAGACATCAAGGGCCGCGACATCCAGGTCATCAACACCACCAAGCTGACATCGCTGTTCGACCGCATCATCATCGCCAGCGCCGATTCCACCCGGCAGGTGAAGGCGCTCGCCCGCAACGTGCGTGAAAAAGTCGAGGAAGCCGGCGGCGACGTGATCGGCATCGAGGGCGAGGACGGCGGCGAGTGGGTGCTGGTCGACCTGGGCAGCATCGTCGTCCATGTCATGCAGCCGACCGCGCGCAGCCACTACAACCTGGAGGAACTCTGGCAGGTCCGGCCGCGGACGAGGGCGGCCAGGGCCGACGCCGCGCCGGCGGAGTAAGGCCGGGGTGAAACTGATGATCGCGGCGGTGGGACATCGCATGCCGGGCTGGGTCGACCAGGCTTTCGCCGACTACGCAAAGCGCATGCCGCGTGAGATGCCGCTGGAACTGTTGGCCGTGAAGGTCGAGCCCAGGACATCCGGCAAGCCGGTGGCGGCGCTGATGGCCGCCGAGGCCGGACGCTTGCGGGCCGCGCTGCCGTCGCGCTGCAAGCGCGTCGTCCTCGACGAACGCGGCGGCGAAGTCACCACCCGGACGCTGGCCGACCGCCTGGAGACCTGGGCCGGCGAGGGCGACGACGTGGCCTTCCTGATCGGCGGTCCGGATGGCCTCGATCCCGCCTTGAAGGACGAGGCCACCGAAGCGTTGCGCCTGTCCGGCCTGACGCTGCCGCACGGCCTGGTACGGGTCATGCTCGCCGAGGCGCTATACCGCGCCGCCAGCCTGCTCAAGGGCCATCCCTACCACCGCGAATGATGAGCCCGATCCCGCCCGCGCCGATCTATCTTGCATCGCGCAGCCCGCGCCGGCGCGAACTGTTGACGCAGATCAGCGTCCATTACGAGTTGCTGCTGTTCCGCGGCGACCGCCGGCGGGACGAGGAGACGCTCGAAGCCACGCTGCCCGACGAGCGTCCCGAGGACTACGTTGTCCGGGTGGCGCGCGCCAAGGCCGGACATGGCGTCCGTCTGTCCCGGCTACGCGGCCTGACGCCGCGGCCGGTGCTGTCGGCCGACACCACGCTCGACGTCGATGGTGTGATCGTCGGCAAGCCCGCCGACGAGGCCGAGGCCGCCGCGATTCTCAAGCACCTGTCGGGGCGCGCGCACCGGGTGTTGACGGCCGTGGCCATCGCCCGGGGCGACGCCGTCGAGCACGCCTTGTCGATCAGCGCGGTGCATTTCCGCGTCCTCGGCGACGACGAGATCCGGCGCTACGTCAGGAGCGGCGAGCCGCTCGACAAGGCAGGCGCCTACGGCATCCAGGGGCACGCGGCGATCTTCGTCGAAGCGATCGCCGGCTCCCACTCCGGCATCGTCGGCCTGCCGCTGTGCGAAACCGCGCTGCTCTTGCGACAATTCGGCTATCCGGTCTGAGACGCCGGCACCGCGCGAGGCGACAATGGAAGAATTCCTGATCAACTTCACGCCGCAGGAAACCCGCGTGGCGCTCCTGCAGCAGGGTGTCGTCCAGGAACTGCACATCGAGCGCACCAATGGTCGCGGCATTGTCGGCAACGTCTATCTCGGCCGGGTGGCGCGGGTGTTGCCGGGCATGCAGTCGGCCTTCGTGGACATCGGCCTCGAGCGCACCGCCTTCCTGCACGTCGCCGACATCTGGAGCCAGAAGAGCAACGGCAACGGTGGCGGCGAGGGGCCCCGACCGATCGAGCGCATCCTCGGCGAAGGCCAGCAGTTGATGGTGCAGGTGCTCAAGGACCCGATCGGCACCAAGGGCGCGCGCTTGTCCACGCAGATTTCGCTTGCCGGCCGCCTGCTGGTGTATTTGCCCCAGGAAAAGCACATCGGTATCTCGCAGCGCATCGAGGACGAAGCCGCCCGCGAGCGGCTGCGCGCGCGCATCCAGGCGCAATTGCCGGCCGACGAGGCTGGCGGCTACATCGCCCGCACCGTGGCCGAGAACGCCGCCGAGGCGGAACTGGCCTCCGACATCGCCTACCTGCGCCGCCTGTGGTCGGAAATCCGCCATCGCGGCGACCAAGCCACCGCGCCGTCGATGCTGCACCACGACCTGACGCTGGCGCAGCGACTGCTGCGCGACCTGGTCAGCCTCGATACCCGCCACATCATCATCGATTCGCGCGAGAACTTCCAGAAGCTTTCCGCCTTCGCCGAGGAATTCATGCCGCAACTGGCGCCGTTGCTCTCGCACTACAACGGTGAACGGCCGCTGTTCGACCTGCACGGCGTCGAGGACGAGATCCAGCGGGCGCTGGCCCGGCGCGTCGACCTCAAGTCCGGCGGTTACCTGATCATCGACCAGACCGAGGCGATGACCACCATCGACGTCAATACCGGCGGCTTCGTCGGCCTGCGCAGTTTCGACGACACCATCTTCAAGACCAATCTCGAGGCGGCTCAGACCATCGCCCGCCAGCTGCGCTTGCGCAACCTGGGCGGCATCATCATCATCGATTTCATCGACATGGAACCTGGCGAGCACCGCAATGCCGTGCTTGCCGAGTTGGACAAGGCCCTGGCGCGCGACCACACACGTATCACGGTCAATGGCTTCACCGCGCTCGGCCTGGTCGAGATGACGCGCAAGCGCACCCGCGAGTCGCTCGCCCACGTGCTGTGCGAGCCCTGTCCGACCTGCGGCGGGCGTGGCGAGGTGAAAACCGCCCAGACGGTCGCCTACGAGATCCTGCGCGAACTGTTGCGCGAAGCCCGGCAGTTCAATGCCCGCGAATTCCGCCTGCTCGCCGCACCGTCGGTGATCGACCTCTTCCTCGACGAGGAATCGCAGTCGATGGCCATGCTCTCGGATTTCATCGGCCGCCCCGTGTCCCTGCACGCGGAACCCGGCTACACCCAGGAACAATTCGACATCGTGCTGCTCTAAAGTCAGTCGTCGCGACACGCCGCATTGATCATTGCCGGCGTACGGCGTAGTTTTCCGGTCTCCCCGATCAGAGCGAGGTATGCGCCATGAACCAACAGGAATTCGACAGCCTGCATCCCGAACTTCGCCTGACCCGGCGCGGCTTCATCGTCACTTCGCTGGGCGCCGGCTTCGCCCTGGCCACGCAGCCAATCATGGCGCAGACCACCATCAGAACCGACGCCGAGGGGCTGACCGCGGGTGAAGTCCAGATACCCACCGTCGATGGCAAGCTGCCCGCCTACCACGCCATGCCGGCGGCGGGCGGCAAGTTGCCGACGGTGCTGGTAGTGCACGAAATTTTCGGCGTTCATGAATACATCAAGGATGTCTGCCGACGCCTGGCCAAACTTGGCTATCTGGCCATCGCCGCCGAGATGTATGCCCGCCACGGCGACGTTTCGAAAATGACGGTCATTGAACAAATCCTGAATGGGCCGGTGGCGGCGGCGAGCACGGCAGAACACATGGCCGACCTCGACGCCTGCGCCGCCTGGGCCGCGCGCAATGGCGGCGACCCCGGCCGGCTGGCCATCACCGGCTTCTGTCGCGGCGGCCGCACGGTCTGGCTCTATGCCGCCCACAATCCGAACCTGAAAGCCGGCGTCGCCTGGTACGGATATCTCGATGGCGTGCCGACCAAGAACATTCCGAAGTCACCGCTCGACCTGGCCGCGGAAATCAGGGCTCCGGTACTCGGGCTGTATGGCGGCAAGGATCCGGGGATCAACGCCACCCAGATCGAAGACATGAGCATGGCCTTGCAGCTGGCCGGCGGTAAATCGCAAATCCACGTGTACCCCGATGCGCCGCACGCCTTCCACGCCGATTACCGCCCGACCTATCGCAAGGAACCGGCCGAGGACGGCTGGCGGCGCATGGTGGCCTGGTTCAAGGCCAACGGCGTCTAGCCGCGCTCACTCGAAGTAGGTTCGCGCCTCCTCGAAGCGGCTGGCGAACCAGCCCTGCCGGAGGCTGTCGGTGCGAACCCGCGCCTGGCCATTGCTGCTCGGGGCATGAACGAAGCGGCCGTCGCCGATGTAGATGCCGACGTGCGAGCGCGGCCGGTCGATCGTGTTGAAGAACACCAGGTCGCCCGGCTTCATTTCCGCCGCCGCCACCGCTCTGCCGCGCCGGGCCATGTCCGCCGCCGAGCCAGTCAGCCGCAGCCCGGCGGCGCGGTCGAAGACGTAACTGACCATGCCGCTGCAATCGAGCCCGGCCTCGGGGTTCTTGCCGCCGAAGCGGTAACGGGTCTCGATCAGGCCCAGCGCGAACATCACGACATCCTCGGCCGCGCCGGCCTGGCGTGCCGCCACGCCTGACTTTGGCCGGCTGTCTTCCGGCATGCCGGAAGACAGCATGCCGCACGCACCGAGCACGAGCGTCGAGCCGACGACCACCAGATGAAATGAAGGGCGAGGCATCGCTTCATGGTAGTCGGATAAACTTGCCGACATCACCCCAATAAGAGGAGCAAAGCGAATGCAATTGCACAACCCCGACCTGCTGCGCCAACAGGCCTTCATCGATGGCGCGTGGGTGGCCGGCGCGGCGACTTTCGCCGTCACCGATCCCGCCTCCGGCGCGGTGCTCGCCCATGTGCCCGAGCTCGGCGCCGACGAGACGCGCCGCGCCATCGACGCCGCCAACGCCGCCTGGCCGGCCTGGCGCGCCCTGCCGGCCAAGCAGCGATCGGCGATGCTGCGCGCGTGGTTCGATCTGATCCTGGTCAACATCGATGACCTGGCCATGCTGATCACGCGCGAGCAGGGCAAGCCGCTGGCCGAGGCCCGCGGCGAGATTGCGTACGCCGCCAGCTTCGTCGAATGGTTCGCCGAAGAAGGCAAGCGCGTCTATGGCGACACCATTCCGGCGACGAACAGCGGCCAGCGTATCGTGGTGATGAAGCAGCCGATCGGCGTTTGTGCCGCCATCACGCCGTGGAACTTTCCGGCGGCCATGATCACCCGCAAGGTGGCGCCCGCCCTCGCGGCCGGCTGCACGGTGGTGGTCAAGCCCGCCGAGCAAACGCCCCTGACCGCGCTGGCCCTGGCCGAGCTGGCGTCGCGCGCCGGCCTGCCGGCCGGTGTGATCAATATCGTCACCGGTTCGGCGGCCGCCGCGCCGATCATCGGCGGCGAACTGACCGGCAACCCGATCGTCCGCAAGCTCTCATTCACCGGCTCCACGGACATCGGCCGCCTGCTGATGGCCCAATGCGCGCCGACCATCAAGAAAGTCTCCCTGGAGCTCGGCGGCAACGCGCCGTTCATCGTCTTCGACGACGCCGATGTCGACGCCGCCGTCGAGGGCGCCATGAACTCGAAGTATCGCAATGCCGGCCAGACCTGCGTTTGCGCCAATCGGCTGCTGGTGCAGGATGGCATCCACGACGCCTTCGCCACCCGCCTTGCCGCGAAGGTCGCGCAGCTGAAGGTCGGCGCCGGCACGGACGCCGGCGTCACCCAGGGGCCATTGATCGACCAGGCGGCACTGGCCAAGGTGGAAGCGCTGATCGCCGACGCCGTGGCCAAGGGCGCTCGCGTCGTCGCCGGCGGCAAGCGCCATGCGCGGGGCGGCACTTTCTTCGAACCGACCGTGCTGGCCGACGTCACGGCCGCCATGCGCTGCGCCCGCGAGGAAATGTTCGGGCCGGTGGCGCCGCTGTTCCGGTTCAAGGACGAAGCCGAGGCCATCGCGCTGGCCAATGCCACCGAGTACGGTCTGGCCGGTTACTTCTACGCCCGGGATGTCGCCCGCGTCTGGCGGGTGGCCGAGGCGCTCGAATACGGCATCGTCGGCGTCAACACCGGTGTTTTTTCGACCGAGGTCGCGCCCTTCGGCGGCATCAAACAGTCCGGTATCGGCCGGGAAGGCTCGCGCTACGGCATCGACGACTATCTCGAGATGAAATTCGTCTGCCTCGCGGTCTAGGGATGCGACAGCCAGGCGCGTCCCTTGCGCCACGCCTGCCAGGCGATGAATGCCCGCCGCGTCCAGCGCAACGTGGCGCGCGGCCGCGCCACCAGCACCGCCACGGCCACCGCGAGCAAGGCACGGGGATGCCGCTTTACCCAGTCGACCCCTTGACCCACGCGATCGATTCCCGCCAGCAGCGTTTGCATGCCCGCCGCTTGTGCCGCCCAACGCTCCCTGAGCAGGCTGCTTTGAAACCGCAGACGCTGTTTTTTCAGCGCCAGTTCATGCAGCCGGCGGCTCACGACGACTGACTCTTGGCTTTTTCCGCCGCCGCCTGGTCGCGCGCCAGTTCCCCGAGGCTGGCCTCGAACAGCCTGGAGCCCTCGACGGCATACCGTCGCGCCACCATGGCCATGCCGAAACCCGCGCCGAGGAAGGTAGCCGCGAAAAAACCCAGCACGACCAGCCGATGGCTCTCCCACAACAGCACCGTGAGAAAGGCGGCCAGAAACACGATACCCGCCACCAGCAGCAAAATGGCGGCACCGCCGAATACCAGCAGGCCCAGCAACCGTGCCTTCTCCTCCTGCACTTCCGTGGCCAAGAGCTCCAGCCGCACCCTGGCCAGCGCGAGCGCCGTCACCAGCAACCCCCGCAGCGCGCCGCGCACGCCGCCGGATGATGCCTCGGCCATGAAACTAGCGGCGACCGACGAGCAGGCCGACGACTAAGCCGACGCCCGCCGCGATACCCACCGACCGCCACGGGTTGGCATGAACGTAATCGTCGGCGGCATGGCCGACTTCCTTCGCCTTCTCGACCGCCACCGCCTGTGCATCCGACAGACTGACGCGAGCATTGGCCAGACTACCCTGGATCTTGCCGCGCAACTCCGTCACCTTGTCCCCGGCCTGGCTGGCGGTGGCTCGCAGCAGCTCATCGGCATCTGCCATCACGACCTTCATGTCGGCAATCAGCTTGTCCTTGTTGACCACTGTCATGTCATTCATGGTGTTCTCCCGTGGAAATAAACTCATCAACATTATCAGACTAACCCCCGCGCGGGACCCGCGCCATGACCTAGGTCATGGCGTCGCCGTTCCGCTCAAAACAACTCCAGTTCACCCCCATCGTGGCTCTGGCGCAAGGCGTCGACGACTTGCGCCAACCGGCCATCGAGGTCATCCCCGCCGGCGGCCAGCAGCGTCAGTATCCGCTGCACCGACTGGTGCATCGCCGCGCTGATGAATTTCTCCTGCGCCTGGCTGGTATCGAGCCAGGAGTAGCTTTTTTCGATGCTGTCGGTCAGTTCCTGCAGCAGGACCCGGGTGTCGGCCAGCATCGCCATCTGCTTGTCGCGCAAGGCCTCGACGGCGGCGACGGCGCCGCCCAGGGCGATCTGCATCTGCTCGGCCCGCCGCATCGAGGTCAGACGCATGTCGACATTGTCGCAAAGCGCCTCGGCGGTTTCGGCCAGGATGGCCACGTTGTCGCGCAACCGGCCCGCCGCGGTGGCGGCGGTCACCTCGTCCGGCATGTTGCCGACAATGATCGATACCCGTTCGTAATTGACCACCAGTTGCGAGCGGAACTGGAAAATGCGGCCCATGCCGGAAAGTTGGCCAAGAATCGATTGCTCCAAGGGAGAAGGCGAGCCGCTGGTGGTGAGCACCGTGGCGCCATGAGCATGACGGATCATGACACTCGCCTGCATGCCGAGATCGCGCGCGGCGGCCACCAGTTGCTCGGCCAGCGCCTCGTGCGTCCGGCAGGCGACACCGGCACGCATGAACTTGAGCAGGCTGCCCGTCTCGCCCATGCTCGACAGAAAGCCCATCGCCATCTTCTGCAGGGAATCCTTTTCCGCCGCGAGACGGGATTCATGGCGCTGCTTGTCGATGGCCAGGCCGACCTTGCGCAGCAGAATCTCGCTGGTGACCGGCTTGGTCACCAGGTCGCTGGCGCCGGCATCGTAGGCCTTCAGGTGTTCTTCCAGGGACTGATGCGCCGTGGCGAAAATCACCGGTAGCGGCCCGATGTCGCGCAGCCGGCGACAGGTTTCGTAGCCATCGAGCCCCGGCATCTCGACGTCGAGCAAGACCAGGTCGGGCAGGTGCTCGCGGCTCGACGCCAGCGCCTCGTCGCCCGACGAGGCGGTGACCACGTCGAACCGCCGGGCCAGTATGCCCCGCAGCAGGCTGCGCGTGGTCGGCTCATCATCCACGATGAGCACGCGGCCCACCACGTCTCCATCACTGAATTCACCGATTGACATGTCGTTACCCTACCACGCCGTCCAGTCGTAATCGATCGTCAGTGGCGCATGGTCGCTGAAGCGCCGCTCCTTGAATACCTCCACGCCTCTCGCCGCCGCGCCGATCCCCGGCGTGGCGATCTGGTAGTCGATCCGCCAGCCGACATTCTTCGCCCAGGCCTGGCCGCGATTCGACCACCACGTGTAGGCCTCGCCGGTGGCGTCGGGACACAGTTGCCGGTGCACGTCGCGCCAGCCCTGCTCGTCGAGGACGCGGCTCAGCCATGCCCGCTCCTCCGGCAGGAAGCCGGAGTTCTTCTGGTTCGACTTCCAGTTCTTGAGATCGATCTCCTTGTGGGCGATATTCCAGTCGCCGCAGATGACGATCTCCCGGCCTTCGGTGCGGAGAGCGGCGAGGTGCGGGAAAAATTCCTCCATGAAGCGGAACTTGGCCTGTTGTCGTTCCGGCGAGCTTGAACCGGATGGCAGGTACACCGAGATCACGGACAACTTCTTCCAGTCGGCGCGAACGTAGCGTCCCTCCGCATCGAACTCATCATTGCCGATGCCGACCGTGACCCGGTCCGGCGCCTGGCGGGCATAGATGCCGACACCGCTGTAGCCCTTCTTCTCGGCGTGGTGAAAGTAGCCCTGGTAGCCTTCCGGGTTACGCATGGTTGCGGTCAGATCGGTCGCCTGGGCCTTGAGTTCCTGAACGCAAAGGATATCCGCGTCCTGGCCGGCCAGCCAGTCGAAGCAGCCCTTGCCGGCCGCCGAGCGGATGCCGTTGAGATTCAGGGTAATGATGCGTAGCATTTGGGGTCCCAACAGGAGCAAGCATGGATTTTAGTCGCGAGTTCATCGCCTTCGCGTGCGATCAGGGCGTATTACGTTTCGGTGAGTTCAAAACCAAGGCCGGACGGTTGTCGCCCTATTTCTTCAACGCCGGATTGTTCAGCGACGGCCAATCGCTGGGGCGCCTGGCCCATTTCTACGCCCGGGCGATCATTGCGTCGGGTATCGGATTCGATGTCCTGTTCGGCCCGGCCTACAAAGGCATCCCGCTGGCGGCGACCACCGCCGTGGCGCTCACCGGCCTGGGCCGCAACACGCCTTTCGCCTACAACCGCAAAGAGGCCAAGGACCATGGCGAGGGCGGCACACTGGTCGGCGCGCCGCTGGTGGGTCGCGTTCTGGTCATCGACGACGTGATCTCGGCCGGCACCTCGGTGCGCGAATCGGTGGAACTGATCCGCGCCGCCGGCGCCACGCCCGCCGGTGTGGTCATTGCCCTTGATCGCCAGGAACGCGGCCAGGACAGTCGGTCCGCCGTGCAGGAGGTGGAAGCGAGTTACGGCATTCCCGTGATCGCTGTTGCCACCCTGGTCGACCTCATTGCCTACCTGCATGGCAATCCCGCGCTCGAGCGGGTGCTGCCGGCAGTCACGCGCTATCGGGAACAGTATGGCATGGCGTAGTGAGTGCTGGCTCGCGGCGGCGGCCATGGCGTTTGCCCTTCCGGCTGGCGCCCGCACCTACTGCTGCAACGACGAAACCGGACGGAAGGTTTGCGGCGACATCCTGCCCGTCGAGTGCCAGAAGCGCGCTTATCAGGAATTCGACGGGCGCGGCGCCTTGGTACGCAGGTATGAAGGTCCCGTGACGGCGGAGGAACGCAACCGCAGGGAAGCGGAGCAAGCCCGCAAGAAGGAAGAGGAGCGCCAGGCCATGGAACTGGAGCGCAGCAACCGCGCCTTGCGCGCGAGCTACGCCAGCGCGGGCGACATCGACGCCAAGCGCGACCGGCTGCTGGCCGAGGCCAATGAAAGCCTGAAGCTGGCGCAAGAACGCTTCGACGCTGCTCTTGCGCACAAACAGAAACTCGATGTCGAGGCCGAGTTCTTCCAGAAGAAACCCATGCCCGAATCGCTGAAATCGGATATCCGCGAAAACCAGGAAGAACTGGCAAGGCTCCAGGCAATGCTGGACGACAAAAAACGGGATATGGCCGCGATCGGGGCGCGCTTCGACGACGAGAAAAAGCGCTACCTCGGTCTGGGCGGACGCCGCTGACCGTCAGGCGCCGAGCTTGCGCCGCAACAGATCGTTGACTTGCTGCGGGTTGGCCTTGCCCTTGGTCGTCTTCATGATCTGGCCGACCAGCGCGTTGAAGGCCTTTTCCTTGCCGGCGCGGAATTCCTCGACCGACTTCGGATTGGCCGCCAGCACTTCTTCGATGATCGGTTCGATGGCCGAGGCGTCGGAGACCTGCTTGAGCCCACGAGCGGCAATGACCGTGTCGGCGTCGGCGGCCTCGCCGTTCCAGAGCGCGTCGAAGACTTCGCGCGCCATCTTGTTGGAAATGGTGCCGTCGGCAATGCGCGCCACCACGCCGGCGAGTTGCGCCGCCGAAACCGGCAACTGCGCGAACTCCCGCTGCTCGGCATTCAGGCGTGAGGCGATTTCACCCATCACCCAGTTGGCGCACAGCTTGGCGTTCGCCGCGCCGGCGCCGGCCACTGCCGTCTCGAAATAGCGCGCCTTGGCCAGCTCGTCGGTGAGCACCTCGGCGTCGTAGGCATTCAGGCCGAAGTCGCGTTCGAAGCGCGCCCGCATGGCGCCAGGCAATTCGGGCAGGCCGGACTTCACTTCATCAATCCAGGCCGGCGTGATTTCCAGCGGCAACAGATCGGGGTCGGGGAAATAGCGGTAATCGTGCGCGTCCTCCTTGGAACGCATCGCCCGCGTCTCGCCGGTGTCGGGATTGAACAGCACGGTCGCCTGCTGAATCTTGCGGCCTTCCTCGATTTCGTTGATCTGCCACTGGATCTCGTAGTCGATGGCCTGCTGCAGGAAGCGGAAGGAGTTGAGGTTCTTGATCTCGCGGCGCGTGCCCAGCGGCTCGCCGGGGCGGCGCACGGAGACGTTGGCGTCGCAGCGGAAGCTGCCTTCCTGCATGTTGCCGTCGCAGATGCCGATCCAGGTCACCAGGCTGTGCAGCGCCTTGGCGTAAGCCACGGCTTCCGCACTGGAACTCATGTCCGGCTCGGTGACGATTTCCAGCAGCGGCGTACCGGCGCGGTTGAGGTCGATGCCGGTCTTGCCGTGAAAATCCTCATGTAGTGATTTTCCGGCGTCCTCCTCAAGATGGGCGCGGGTCAGGCGAACAATCTTTTCCCGCGGCGTGCCGTCGGGGCTGACTTTGATGGCGACGCCGCCGCCCAGCACCACCGGAATCTCGTACTGGCTGATCTGGTAGCCCTTGGGCAGGTCGGGGTAAAAATAATTCTTGCGCGCGAAAATCGAGCGCGGCGCGATCTGCGCGCCCACCGCCAGGCCGAACTTGATGGCGCAAACCACGGCTTCGCGGTTGAGCACCGGCAGCACGCCGGGCAGCGCGATATCCACCGCGCAGGCCTGCCGGTTCGGTTCGGCGCCGAAGGCCGTCGCGGCGCCGGAAAAAATCTTCGACCTGGTTTGCAGCTGGGCGTGAGTCTCCAGCCCGATCACGACCTCCCACTGCGCTTCCCGGCTCATTTCACGCCCTCCGGCATGCGCGCATGCCAATCCGTGCCTTGCTGATACTGGTGGGCGACGTTGAGCATTTTCGCTTCGCCGAACCACGGGCCGATGACTTGCAGGCCCACCGGCATGCCGTGGGCGCCGAAGCCGCAGGGAATGGACATGCCCGGCAGGCCGGCGAGGTTCACGGCGATGGTGTAGATATCGGAAAGGTACATCTGCACCGGGTCGGCGCTCTTTTCGCCGAACCTGAACGCCACCGAGGGCGCCGTCGGGCCCATGATGACGTCGCACTGCTCGAAGGCGCGCTGAAAGTCAGTCGCGATGAGACGCCGGATCTTCTGCGCCTTCAGGTAATAGGCGTCGTAGTAACCGTGCGAGAGCACGTAAGTGCCGATCAGGATGCGCCGCTTGACCTCGGCGCCGAAGCCCTCCGCCCGGCTCTTGCAGTACATCTCGACCAGGTCGCCGTATTCGGCGGCGCGATGGCCGTAGCGCACGCCGTCGAAGCGCGACAGGTTGGACGAAGCCTCGGCCGGGGCGATGACGTAGTAGGCCGGCACCGAGAGGCCGGAATTGGGCAGGCCAACTTCCACCGTGGTGGCGCCGAGTTTGCGATATTCATTCAGCGCCGCCTCGACCGCCGCCCGCACGTCATCGTCCATGCCGGAGCCAAAGAACTCCCTGGGCAATCCGATGCGCAGGCCGGCCAGCGGCTTATCGAGGTCACGGCCGTAGTCTTCCGGCGGCCGTTGCAGCGAGGTGGAATCGCGCTCGTCGTAGCCAGCCATGGCATTGAGCATCAGCGCGCTGTCCTCCGCCGAGCGGGTCATCGGCCCCGCCTGGTCGAGCGAGGAGGCAAAGGCGATCATGCCGAAGCGCGAGCAAACGCCATAGGTCGGCTTCAGGCCGGTCAGGCCGCACAGCGCCGCCGGCTGGCGGATCGAGCCGCCCGTATCGGTGCCGGTGGCTGCGGGCGTCAGCCGCGCCGCCACGGATGCCGCCGAACCGCCCGAGGAACCGCCAGGCACCCGATCAAGGTCCCAGGGGTTCTTCACCGGGCCGAAATGCGAGGTTTCGTTCGACGAACCCATGGCGAATTCGTCCATGTTCAGCTTGCCGAGCATGACGGCGCCGGCGGCCTTGAAGCGCGACACCACGTGGGCATCGTAGGGTGAGACGAAGTTGGCCAGCATCTTCGAACCGCAGGTGGTCAGCCAGCCTTCGGTACAGAAAATATCCTTGTGCGCCAGCGGCACACCCAGCAGCGGAGCACGTTCACCCTGGGCGCGACGCTCGTCGGCAGCCCGCGCCTGGGCCAGCGTCCTGTCACGATCGATGGTGACGAAGGCGTTGATGGTGGGGTTGAGCCGTTCGATGCGCTCGAGGAACACCGTCGCCAGTTCGGCGGCCGACACCTGCTTGCCGGCCAGGGCAGCGGATAGCTGCTTCAGGCTGGAATCGAT
Source organism: Rhodocyclaceae bacterium (assembly GCA_016704145.1). GTDB lineage: Bacteria > Pseudomonadota > Gammaproteobacteria > Burkholderiales > Rhodocyclaceae > Fen-999. The sequence goes on from JADJAS010000007.1 coordinate 913,118, forward strand.
CATTCGATCACCTTCGGCACGAGGTACAGGCCGGCCTCGGTCTCGGGCGCAATGGCCTGGAAGGCCTCGCGGCGGTCCGGTTCGGTCACCGCGTCGCTGCGCAGACGCTGGACGATGTCCATGGCGTGGGCCATGGGTTCAACGCCGGCGGTATCGACCGCCTGCAACTGCTCGATGAAGGCCAGGATGCCGTTCAACTGCTCGCGCGTGCGATCGGTTTCCTCGGCGGAAATTTCAAGACGGGCGAGCCGGGCAATACGGCGGACCTCGTCGGGGGTCAGGGACATGCGGACGACGACTTATCTTGGCGAACTGGATAGGCTATCATAAGCCATTTCGCTGACAGCCCGGCCCGGCATGGGCCGCCGGCGCCTGCCACCTACCCGCCACCAGCCAGTTATCGGAATTCTCGATGTTCGGTTTTCTGCGTTCCTACTTTTCCAACGACCTTGCCATCGACCTTGGCACGGCCAACACCCTGATCTATGTTCGCGGCAGGGGCATCGTGCTCGACGAGCCGTCGGTCGTGTCGATCCGTACCGAAGGCGGCCCCAACGCCAAGAAGACCATCCAGGCCGTCGGCCATGCCGCCAAGCAGATGCTCGGCAAGACACCCGGCAACATTACCGCCATCCGGCCGATGAAGGATGGCGTGATCGCCGACTTCACGGTCACCGAGCAGATGCTCAAGCAGTTCATCAAGAAGGTGCATGACTCGCGCCTGTTTTCGCCCAGCCCGCGCATCATCATCTGCGTGCCCTGCGGCTCGACCCAGGTGGAGCGCCGCGCCATCCGCGAATCAGCGCTCGGCGCCGGCGCCAGCCAGGTCTATCTGATCGAGGAGCCGATGGCGGCGGCCATCGGCGCCGGCATGCCGGTGTCGGATGCCACCGGTTCGATGGTGGTCGATATCGGCGGCGGTACCACGGAAGTCGGCGTGATTTCGCTCGGCGGCATGGTCTATGCGGGCTCGGTGCGCGTCGGCGGCGACAAGTTCGACGAAGCCATCATCAATTACATCCGCCGCAATTACGGCATGCTGATCGGCGAAACCACGGCCGAGCAGATAAAGAAAGCCATCGGTTCCGCCTTCCCCGGCTCCGAAGTGAAGGAGATGGAAGTCAAGGGCCGCAACCTGGCCGAGGGCATTCCACGCAGCTTCACCATCTCCTCCAACGAGATTCTCGAGGCGCTCACCGATCCCCTCAACCAGATCGTCGGCGCGGTGAAAATCGCCCTCGAACAGACGCCGCCGGAACTCGGTGCCGACATCGCCGACAAGGGCATGGTGCTGACGGGGGGCGGCGCGCTGCTGCGCGACCTCGACCGCCTGCTGATGGAGGAAACGGGGCTGCCGGTGATCGTCGCCGAGGATCCGCTCACCTGTGTCGTGCGCGGCTCCGGCATCGCCCTGGAAAAGATGGACAAACTCGGCAGTATTTTCGCCAACGAGTAACCATTACTCCCGATAGCCTTCGAAACGGCGCCATGCGTGGCCTTGGCCTTGTCGCGCCAGTTTGCTTATTGCGGGAGCGCCTACAGCCTTGATGTCAGTCGTCGGACATTCGCCGCCGCCCTTCTTTAAGCGGGGTCCGGCGCCGCTCGCCCGGTTGTTCTTTTTTGTCTCGCTGTCCATCGCCCTGCTGGTCGCGGACCTTCGATTCCATACCCTCGAATGGGCTCGCCTGGGCGCGGCGACCCTCCTTTGGCCGCTACAGCGCGCCGCCTATCTGCCCGTGGATGCCGGCATGGACCTCGGCGGCTACCTGTCCAGTCTGCGGCGCCTGAAGGATGACAACGATGCCTTGCGCAAGCAGCAATTGGCCACCGCCAACCTGCTGCTGAGACAGACTCACCTAGACCAGGAGAACCAGCGCCTGCGAGCGCTGCTGGACATGAAGGAACGCCAGCCAGCCGTCGGACAGGTAGCGGAAATACTCTACGCGGCGCGCGATCCGTTCTCCCGCCGAGTCATCATGAACAAGGGCCTTCAGGCGGGCGTTGAGGCTGGCCAAGCCGTGGTAGACGAACTGGGAGTCATCGGTCAGGTCACGCGCGTCCTGCCCATGACCAGCGAAGTGACGTTGTTGACCGACAAGGACCAAGCCATTCCGGTCGAGGTGCGGCGCAACGGTCTGCGCGGCATTCTCGCCGGGGCCGGATCGGGCGCCATGGAACTGCGCTTCATGCCCGCCAACGCCGACGTGCAGGCTGGCGATCTGCTGACGACGTCCGGGCTGGACGGCATTTACTTACCTGGATTGCCCGTGGCCAAAGTGATCGGCATCGAACGCGACAACTCCATGGCATTTGCCCACGTCGCCTGCGAACCGGTGGCCGGCGTCGAGCGCAACGGCCTGGTACTGGTGCTCGGGCGCCGGATCGCGCCGGATCGGCCCGAGGAGGATGTGCGAGCGCCGGAGCCGCCGACCAAGGGCAAGCAGTCGAGAGCGAGAACGCGGTAATGCAGCCAACCCATTCGTCACGTCGCATTCTGCTGCCGGTCAAGGGCTGGTTCATTCTATTGACCTTGGTTGGCGCCACCCTCGCCAACCTGGTGCCTCTCGGCAGGCTGCCGTTGCTGCCCGACTGGGTTGCCTTGACGCTGACCTTCTGGTGTATCCGCGAGCCCTTGAGGGTCAGCATGGGAACGGCGTTCGTGCTGGGGCTGATCATGGATATCGCCGATGCGAGCATCATGGGTCAGCACGCCCTGGCGTACGTGTTGCTGGCCTTTACGGCCGGCCAGCTGTCGCGGCGCATTCTGTGGTTTCCCCTGTTCGAGCAGGCGTTGCACGTCTTCCCCATGCTGTTGGGCACCCAGTTGATCATGCTGATCGTTCGCCTGATTGCCGGGGCCGAGTTTCCGGGGCTGTCCTGGTTCATCGGCAGTCTGGTCGGCGCGGCCCTGTGGCATCCCGTGACCTACCTGCTGCTGCTGCCGCAGTACCAGCCGGTGGAACGTGACGACAATCGCCCGATCTGATGCAGATCGACAACGCCGCCGATGACTTGGGTCGCTTCACCGGTCGCCTGACGTTCGCCGGGGCATTCGTGTTGCTTTGCTTCGGCGCCCTGTTCCTCCGTTTCCTATGGCTGCAGGTTGTTCAACACGACTACTACCAGACCCGCGCCGAGGACAATCGCATCGCGCTGGTGCCGATACTGCCCAATCGTGGCTTGATCGCCGACCGCAACGGCATGGTGCTGGCCCGAAATTTTTCCGCCTACACCCTGGAAATCATGCCCAACAAGCTCCACGGCGGCCTCGACGCCGCGATTGACTCGCTTGCCGGTGTCGTCGATATCCAGCCGCGGGACCGCAGACGCTTCAAGAAACTGCTCGAGGAAACACGCACCATTGAATCCTTGCCCATCCGGACGCACCTTGCCGACGAAGAGGTCGCCCGGTTCGTCGCCCAGCGCTACCGCTTTCCCGGTTTCGAGGTCAGGGCCCGGCTGTTCCGGGACTACCCGCGCGGCAGCTTTGGTTCCCACCTGCTGGGCTACATCAGCCGCCTGAGCGACAAGGACGTCGAAAAAATAGAGCAGCGAGAGCAGGAAGCCAACTACCGGGGTACCCACCATTTCGGCAAGTCCGGCCTGGAACAACGCTACGAATTCGATCTGCATGGCGTCACCGGCTTCGAGCAGGTGGAAGTCGACGCCGGCGGCCGCGCCGTGCGCGTACTTGCCCGTACGCCGCCGACCGCCGGCAACAATCTCCGCCTGACCATCGATGCCGGGCTGCAGGAGGTCGCCGAGAATGCCTTCGGTGAACGCCGGGGCGCGCTGGTGGCCATCGAACCGGCGACCGGCGGCATCCTGGCGCTGGTGTCGATGCCGAACTTCGATCCCAATCTCTTCGTCGACGGCATTGCCGGCCAGGACTGGGACGAGCTCAACAACTCGCCCGACAAACCGATGGTGAACCGGGCGCTGAATGGCGCCTATCCGCCCGGTTCGACCTTCAAGCCATTCATGGCGCTCGCGGCCCTGACAGCAGGCAAGCGAACGCCTGAACAGACCATCGCGGATCCCGGATTCTTCCGCTTCGGCAACCACACTTTCCGCGACGACAAAAAAGGGGGCCACGGCCTGGTGGACATGTACAAATCCATCGTCGTTTCTTGCGATACCTACTACTATCAGCTTGCCAATGACCTCGGCATCGACGGCATCGCCGGCTTCATGGGCCAGTTGGGTCTGGGGCAACGGACCGGTATCGATATCGCCGGTGAGTCCGAGGGTGTGTTGCCCTCGCAGGAATGGAAGAAGAAGCGTTTCAAGAAGCCCGAGCAACAGAAATGGTATGCCGGCGAAACCATCTCGATCGGCATTGGCCAGGGTTACAACGCCTACACGCCCGTCCAGCTCGCGCAGGCCACGGCGACGCTGGCCAATGACGGCGTGATGTTTCGCCCGCACCTGGTCCAGTATGTCGAAGACGCCCGTACTGGCGAAAAAAGATATATCGAGCCCCGACCGATCCGCACCCTGCCACTTCGGCAGGCCGACATCGATGTCATCAAGCACGCCATGATCGGCGTGAACAAGGAAGGTACTGGCGCGCGTGCCTTTGCCGGCGCCGAATACGTCTCGGCCGGCAAGACTGGCACGGCGCAGGTATTTTCCTACAAGGGTGTCGAGCACAAGACGGAGCACATGCAGGCCCATCTGCGCGACCACGCGCTGTTCATCGCCTTCGCGCCTGCCGACAAGCCGACCATCGCGCTTGCCGTACTGGTCGAGAACGGCGGCTTTGGCGCGCGAGCGGCGGCGCCGATTGCCCGGCAAGTCCTCGACTATCACCTGCTGGGCAAGCGTGCCCGCACGCCGGCCCCGGTGGACGCGACGGCCGAGGAGGAGGCGGAATGACCGACCTCAATCCACGCTGGCACCCTCGCATCATGTGGCGGTGGTTGATGGCGCCCATCGACGTGCCGCTGCTGTCCTTGGCCGCCTTGCTGATGCTCGCGGGGCTGGTGATGGTCGGCAGCGCCGCGCCCGAGCGGCTGAACAGCCAGTTGCTCAACATGATGGTTGCCCTGGTCGTCATGCGCCTGGTCGCGCAGCTCCCGCCGCAGCGCCTGATGCATCTGGCGCCGCCGATCTACGTCATCGGCATCGTCCTGCTGATCGCGGTGGCCTTGTTCGGCGACATTTCCAAGGGCGCCAGGCGATGGCTCGACCTCCAGGTCACGCGCGTCCAGCCATCGGAAATGATGAAGATCGCCGTGCCGCTGATGCTCGCCTGGTTTTTCCAGAAGCGCGAAACCTTGCCGCGCCTGCGCGACCATGCCGTCGCAGCCCTGTTTCTGCTGGTGCCCACTGCCTTGATTGCCCGACAGCCCGATCTGGGTACCGCCATCCTGGTCTTCGCCGCCGGCTTCTACGTCATTTTCCTGGCGGGTCTGCCCTGGAAAGTCATGGCCGGGCTGGCCATCACGGGGGCCGCGGCCGCGCCGCTGGCCTGGAATCTTCTTCACGATTATCAGCGTGCCCGCATCCTGACCCTGCTGGATCCGGAGAAAGATCCCCTCGGCAAGGGCTTCCACATCATCCAGTCGACCATCGCCATCGGCGCCGGCGGCCTGCTCGGCAAGGGCTGGGGCCAGGGCACGCAGGCACAACTGGAGTTCATTCCCGAGCGGCACACCGATTTCATCTTTGCCGTGCTCTCGGAAGAATTCGGCCTGCTCGGCAATCTCGTCCTGCTCGTCCTCTACGCCCTGCTGATCGGCCGCGGCCTGATGATCGCCGCCAACGCGCCGACCCTGTTTGCGCGCCTGCTGGCCGGCGCCATCACCATGATCTTCTTCACCTACGCATTCGTGAACATGGGCATGGTCAGCGGCATCCTGCCCGTGGTCGGCGTGCCGCTGCCCTTCATCAGCTACGGCGGCACGGCGCTGGTGACTCTGTTCCTCGGCATTGGCATCCTCATGAGCATCCACCGGAACCGGATGCTGGTGCAGAAATGATCGTCCGCCTGCTCGCCGTGGCGACCGCGCTGAGTCTCGCCGCGTGTGCCGGCCGACCGCCAACGCCCGTGGCCTCGTCGGTGCCGTCGGTTGGCAAGGCGACGCCCGCGGAAAAACCCGCGACGCCGGTCGCCAAGGGCGGCGGCTACTACCTCGACGATGGGCCCGGCGACAATCCGCCCGACAATCTCGACGTCATTCCGGATGCGGTGCCACGCCAAGAACCCCTGCATCGATTCGCCAACCGGCCCTATTCGGTGCTCGGCCGCGATTACACCCCCTTGCGTGAAATCGGCGCCTACCGCGAACGCGGCATCGCTAGCTGGTACGGCCGCAAGTTCCACGGACAAAAAACCTCGAGCGGCGAACCCTACGACATGTACGGCATGACCGCCGCGCACCCCACCCTGCCCATCCCCTCGTACGCGCGCGTGAGCAACCCGGCCAACGGCCGTTCGATCACCGTCCGCATCAACGACCGCGGCCCCTTCCACGCAGGCCGCATCATCGACCTTTCCTACACCGCCGCCTGGAAGCTGGGCTATATCGGCAATGGCAGCACCCTGGTCGACGTGGTCAGTCTGCGGCCGGGTCAGGGTGACCCGGCGCCGGTCGATGATCCCATCGCGCGGTTGATCCAGTCCGAGGCGACACCACCGCGGCCACTGCCCGAAGTCGTCGACCGCGGCGGCATCTATCTGCAACTCGGCGCCTTCGGCAACGCCGACAACGCGGAACGTCTGCGCGAACGGCTGGCGCGCGAACTCGGCGATCTCGGCGAGCGACTGCGCGTCAAGGCGGCCGGCGGCATGTTCCGGCTCCATCTCGGCCCTTGGGCAAGCGACGAGGAAGCGCATCGCGCGGTGGCTCGGCTGGCCGAACTGCTCGACTTTCGCCCGGTCGTGGTGAGGCATTGAGCACCCTATAATGCCCCTCCCACGCGCAATCCCGTCCCCATGAAAATCCTGTTCCTGCTGCTGTCGCTGTTGGCGACCGTCTCGGCTCATGCCCAGTCCGTTCTGCCGCCCGCCCTGTCGGCGCGGGCCTGGCTGTTGATCGATCACGTTTCCGGCCAGTCGCTGGTCGAGCACGAAGCCGACGCGCGCGTCGAGCCGGCGTCCTTGACCAAGCTGATGACGGCTTACCTGACCTTCGCCGCCCTCAAACAGGGCGCGCTCAAGTCCGACCAGGTCGTTACCGTGTCGGAACGGGCCTGGAAGGCGCCCGGCTCGCGCATGTTCATCGATCCGAAGCGGCCGGTCACCGTCGGCGAACTCATCCAGGGGATGATCATCCAGTCCGGCAACGATGCCTGCATCGCGCTGGCCGAGGCCATCGCCGGCTCCGAGGAAGCGTTCGCCCAGCGCATGAACCTCGAAGCGCGGCGGCTCGGTCTGACCAATACCCGCTACGTCAATGCCACCGGTCTGCCCGATCCGCAGCACTACTCGACGGCGCGCGACCTTGCCAGGCTGGCCCAAGCGCTGATCCGCGATTTCCCCGAGCACTACACGACTTATTCGCGCAAGGACTACACCTTCAACCGCATCACGCAACCGAACCGCAACCGGCTGCTCTGGCTCGACCCGACGGTCGATGGCGTCAAGACCGGGTTCACCGAGAATGCCGGCTACTGCCTGATCGCATCCTCCAGGCGCGGCGCGCGGCGCCTGATCTCGGTCGTGCTCGGCACCGACTCGGACGGCATGCGCGCCCAGGAATCGCAGCGCCTGCTCAACCATGGCTTCCTCAATTTCGACGCGGTACGTCTATATGAGAAGAATCAGTCCGTCTCGCAACTGAAAGTCTTCAAGGGCGCGCAAGGCGCGGTCAAGGTCGGCTTCGCCGAGGATTTCGTGCTATCGCTGCCCAAGGGCATGGCCGAGCGCCTGCAAGTGGAGCTGGGCAGCCGGCAGCCGCTGCTGGCGCCGGTGCAGCAGGGTCAGGTGATCGCCACGCTCAAACTGCTCGTCGAGGGCAAAGTTCTGGGCGAATACCCCGTCGTGGCCTTGGAAAACGTCCCCGTCGCCGGCATTTTCGGCCGCGCGTGGGATACCCTGATGCTCTGGTTCAAGTGAGCGTCGTCTATCTGAACGGCGAGTTCCTGCCGCGGGACAAGGCCGTGGTCTCGGTCATGGACCGGGGGTTTCTGTTCGGCGACGGTGTTTACGAGGTCATCCCCGTCTACTCGCGCCGTCCTTTTCGCGCCGCCGAACATTTGCGTCGCCTGCGGGGCAGCTTCGACGGCATCCGCCTGGACGTTCCGTACACGAGCGAACAATGGCTCGCCCTGGTCGAGCGCATCATCGAACAGGCCGGGACGGACGACCAATCGGTGCTGATCCAGGTCACCCGCGGCCCGATGGCCGTACGCAACCATGCCTTCCCGAAGACGATCACGCCGACGGTCTTCATCATGTCCGAGCCGCTGCACACGCCGCCCGCCGAGCAGCGCGAGCACGGTATCGCGGCAATCGCCGCGGCCGATTTCCGCTGGCTACGCTGCGACCTCAAGGTGACCTCGCTGCTCGCCAACTGCTTGATGCGCCAGATGGCCATCGACGCCGGCTGCATGGAAACGCTGCTGTTCCGCGACGGCTATCTCAGCGAGGGCGCCGCTTCCAACATCTTCATGGTCAAGGATGGCGTGCTGCTGGCGCCGCCGAAGAACCACCTGATGCTGACGGGCATCACCTACGATGTGGTGCTCGAACTCGCGGCGGCGCATGGCCTGCCGCACGAAGTGCGCGACATCCTGGACGAGGAAGTGCGTGCGGCCGACGAACTCTGGATGACCTCCTCGACCAAGGAAGTGCTGCCCATCGTTACGCTAGACGACAAGCCGATTGGCAAGGGAACGCCGGGGCCGGTTTTCCAGCGCATGTACGGCTGGTACCAGGACTTCAAGCGGACGGTGATGCGCGTTGGCTGACACGCTGATCGAGTTCCCCTGCGACTTCCCGATCAAGGTCATGGGTGCCAAACACGACGGCTTCGCCCAGACGATTGCCGGCGTCGTGCTGAAGCACGCGCCCGACTTCGACGCCGCGAAAATGGAAATGCGCCCGTCGAAAGCCGGCAACTACCTCTCGCTCACCTGCACCGTCCGCGCCGTCTCCAAAGCCCAGCTCGATGCCCTCTACCGGGAGCTGACGAGCCATCCTCTCGTCAAGATCGTCCTTTGAGCGGACTGATCGTTCGGCGTCTCGCCACGGCTGACTTTGAGCCGACCTGGCGCGCCATGCAAACTCTCACGGCGCGGCGCACCGCGGACACGCCAGACGAAATCTGGCTCTGCGAACATCCGCCGGTCTTCACGCAGGGACTGGCCGGCAAGCCGGAACACCTGCTGCGCGACATCGGCATCCCGGTGGTCAAGATCGACCGCGGCGGCCAGATCACCTACCACGGTCCCGGCCAGCTGGTCGCCTACCTCCTGCTCGACCTCAAGCGCCGCCAGCTCGGCGTCAAGGCGTTGGTGCATCGCATCGAGGCCGCCATCATCGCACTGCTCGGCGAATACGGTATCGCCGCCGTGCGCCGTCCCGGCGCGCCCGGCGTCTATGTCGGTGAGGCCAAGATCGCCGCGCTCGGGCTGAAGATCAAGAACCACTGCTGCTACCACGGCCTCAGCCTCAACGTGGCCATGGACCTCGCGCCCTTCGCTGCCATCAATCCCTGCGGCTACGAGGGCCTGGCGGTGACGCAGCTCTCGGACCTGTGCGCAGAGAACAGCGTCGACCGGGTTGGCGATAGACTGGTCGCCCAACTGGAACGACAGCTATGAGCGAGAAGCAGAAGGGTGAGGCCAAGACCGCCCGCATCCCCATCAAGATCGTGCCGGCCGAGCGGCTGAAGAAGCCGGACTGGATCCGCGTCAAGGCCGGCAACTCCGCCGCGCGCTTCGGCGAGATCAAGCAGATCTTGCGCTCCCACCACTTGCACACGGTCTGCGAGGAAGCCACCTGCCCGAACATCGGCGAGTGCTTCGGCAAGGGCACGGCCACCTTCATGATCCTCGGCGACCTGTGCACGCGCCGCTGCCCCTTCTGCGACGTCGGCCACGGCAAGCCGCTGCCGCCCGACCCGAACGAACCGCAACAGCTCGCCGAGACCATCGCGGCGATGAAGCTCAAGTACGTGGTGATCACCAGCGTCGACCGCGACGACCTCAAGGACGGCGGCGCCGGCCAGTTCGCCGCCTGCATCGCGCGGATTCGCGAACTGTCGCCGGCGACGAAAATCGAAGTGCTGGTGCCCGATTTCCGCGGCCGGTTCGAAGTCGCGCTGGAAGCCTTCGAGGGCCACCTGCCCGACGTGATGAACCACAACCTGGAAACCGTGCCGCGCCTCTACAAGCAGGCCCGGCCCGGCGCCGACTACGCGCATTCGCTGAAGCTGCTCAAGGACTTCAAGGCGCACCACCCCGAGGTGCCGACCAAGTCCGGCCTGATGGTCGGCCTGGGCGAAGAGGACGACGAGATTCTGCAAACCCTGCGCGACCTGCGCGCCCACGACGTCGAGATGCTCACCATCGGCCAGTACCTCGCCCCCTCCGGCCACCACCTGCCCGTGCTGCGCTACGTGCACCCCGACATCTTCGCCATGTACGCCCGCGAAGCCGAAGCGATGGGCTTCACCAACGCCGCCTGCGCACCACTGGTCCGCTCCAGCTACCACGCCGACCAGCAGGCCCACGGCGCAGGGGTCGCTTAGAAAAGTCAGCCGTGGTGGTACGCCACCCACGCCTCACGGCAGAGTTGGCAACCCCAACTCCTCGAGAAATTCGTTGTGTTTGACGACTTCGAAGTCGTTTTTGCACCAGTCCTTGATATTGACCAGGGTGTAGTTGAGCGGCGTGCCATCGTCGCGCTCGAAGCTGTTGATGCTGCGCAGGGTCAGGGCGGCGTTGTAAACGTCCGATGTGACTACGCCATCGAGCAGGCGCTGGAACTCGCTGTCGGTGAGCTTGACCCGGTTGAGCGCCTCGAACTTCTCACGGAAATTGGCCTCCAGCGCGGCGCGGTCGCGGATGTCAGGGCGGTAGGTGTATTTGAGGTCACCCAGCTTGGCGATCAGGTCAAGCTCGATCTGGCTTTTCGTGGTGGTCATTTCACTGGCCCGAGACATGCTAATTGGAATCTTGTGGTCGGCGGAGTCTAGCAGTGCAAGGCGAAACCGGCCAACATTCGGGGGATGACTATTTGCCTACGGTTTCCCGAACATATCCCCGTGTCTCCTGCCGATGAACCGCCCCATCGAAAAGTCAGCCGCGGCGACACGCCACCTGCGCGCCGCTGGCGCGCTCAAGCTACGACACCAACCGCAGGCGCATGGCGCCGGCGTGGCCTGAGGGGTGACTAGCCCTTCATGAAGCGCTGGGTACCCGCACGGTATTTGTCGCCGTAGGGCGCCCGCATGCCGAACTTGGCGGCGAGGTCGACGCGCGCCTGGCGGTAGATCGGCTTGGCATGCGAGAACTGGCGAAAACCGTCGAGGCCGTGATAGACGCCCATCCCGCTCGGGCCGACGCCGCCGAACGGCAGGGTCTCGCAACCGGCATGGCTGGCGACATCGTTGATGGTCACGCCGCCGGAGGTGGTGCGCGCCAGCACCTCCTCCACTTCGCCGCCCTGGGCGGGTCCGAAGTAGTAGAGGGCCAGCGGCCGGTCATGGCGGTTGACGTAGTCGATTGCCTCGCCCACGTCGCGATAGGTCTTGAGCGGCAGCAGCGGCCCGAAGATCTCGTCGCGCATGATCAGCCGTTCGTCGTCGGGATTCACGAACAGGCGCGGCATCATCTTGTGCTGCCCGGCCGGCTGGTCGGCAAACGATTCCCCGGCCGGGTTGATCTCGACGCAACGCACCCCCGCCGCCAGGGCATCCTGCACGATGCGGTTCAGGCGCGCGTAATGGCGCTCGTTCACGATCGACGTGTAGTCCGGATTTCCCGCAAGGACGGGAAACAGCTCGGCCGCCGCGCCTTGCAGCGCCTGGATCATGGCTTCCAGCCGCTCTGCCGGCACCAGCAGGTAGTCGGGCGCGATGCAGATCTGGCCGGCGTTGGACAGCTTGAAGTCCATGATCTTGCGCGCGGCGTCTTCAAGGTCGGCCGCGCGGCTGATGATCACCGGCGACTTGCCGCCCAGTTCCAGCGTCACCGGCACCAGGTTCTTGGCGGCGGCGGCCATGACATGCCGCGCCACCGATCCGGCGCCGGTAAACACCAGATGATCGAACGGCAGTTCGGCGAAGGCCGCGCCCACTTCCATGCCGCCCGTGACAATCGCGATCTCGGTCGGCTCGAAGTAACGCGGGAGGATGCTTTCGAGTTGCGCGGACAAGCGCGGCGTGAACTCGGACGGCTTGATCATCGCCCGGTTGCCGGCCGCGATGATGCCGATCAGCGGGCCGAAGGCGAGATAGAGCGGAAAATTCCACGGCACGATGACGCCGACGGAGCCAAGCGGCTGATAGCGGATCGATGCCTTCGCGCCCAACAGCGCAAACAGCCAAGGCAAGGGCCGTTTCTCGTCCTTCATCCAGCGTTCGATCTGCCGGCAGGTCTGGCGGATTTCAGCGATGGGCACCGCGATCTCGGTCAGGCGGGCATGATCGACGGAGCGATGGCCGAAGTCCCGCGAAAGGGCTGCCAGCAAGACCTCCTGATTCTCCCGCAGCATGGCCGCCACCCGCTGCAACCGGTCGATGCGGGTACTGGCGGTGACCCGCCCCTCGGCGAGGAAAGCCGCTTTCTGCGCTTCCAGCAACTGCCGCATGCGTTCCGAAGTCGTCATCATGTAACCCCGCGTCAAATTCCGCCGAATGGTATCGCAGCGGAAGGCTTGAGGTCCGCGGCGCCATGCAAGCCCTCCAGGCGCGCCTGCTCGCTCGTCAGCAGGCGCAGCAGCAATTGCGTCAGGAGCGTGAAAAAGGGCATCGCGTGCAGAGGTTCGAGGGCGCGCCACATCACCGGCAGCCAGCGCCCGGGATGGCGGGCGATGAAATCGCGCTGTGCGCGCTGGTAGTCGGCGACGGAGCGGCCGGCGGTCTCGAGTTGCTGCTCGCCGAAGGCGAGAAAATGCAGGAAGCCGAGTTCGGCGGTGAGATGATCGGGCAACTCCCGGTTGTCATCGGTCATCGCCAGCCCGAAGTGGTTGTAGTAACGGACCACTTCCTCCATCACCTTCATTTGCGGACCGTGATGAACACCACCATTGAGCGAACAGGCCGTGCCCCGCACGCCGGCATCGAACAACCGGCTGTACTCGACGGCCAGCGGTTCCAGCATGGCGCCCGGGTCGTGTAGCGGAGCGAGATCCAGCCCGCCGAGCAGTCCGGCATCCACCGCCGAAGCAATCTGTTCGATCCGCCGTCGCAAGTCACCGCGGCGGATGCTCTCGATCAGGTCGTCGTCCGGATAGGCGAAGCATTCGGCCAGCAGCCCATAGAGGAAGCTGCTCGCCGCGACCGGTGAAGATATCGCGGCGACTGACCCGTTCGGGGCCGCCGGCGCCTCGCTCAAAAGACGACCACTCCGCGGGCGTTGACACCGGCCGCGAGATCGTCAAAGGCGCGCGGTGCCTCGTCGATACCGTAGGTGCGAGTGATCATGGCGTCCAGGTCGAGGCGCTTCGCGAGGTACAGTTCGAGCAGGTCGGCCATGTCCACCTTGAAGTTGGCGTTGCCGTACATGCAGCCCACCACGGTCTTGCCATCCGGCGCGAAGCCGCAGGCGTTCAAGGGAAAACTCTCCGCGTAATGGCCAATGCCGATCACGCAGACCGTGCCGCCACGGCGGGTGGCGGCGTACGCCTGCGTCATCACGGCAGTCTTGCCAGTGACTTCGAAGCTGTAATCGACGCCCCAGCCGCCGGTAAGTTGCTTCACTGCCTCGACCGGATCTTCGGCCGCATTGACGGTATGGGTGGCGCCGAAGTGCCGCGCGTATTCCAGCTTGGCATCGAGCATATCCACGGCAATGATGTACTTGGCGCCGACCAGGCGCGCACCCTGGATCGCCGACAGGCCGACGCCGCCGCAGCCGAACACCGCCACCGTGCCGCCAGGCCTGACTTTCGCGGTATGCACGACGGCCCCGACGCCAGTCATCACGCCGCAGCCGACCAGTGCCGCCCGATCGAGGGGGATCGATCGGTCGATCCTGAGCAGGCTCATGGCCGGCACCACCGCGTATTCGGCCATGCAACCCAGCATGGCCATCGCCCTGACCTCCTGGCTGCCCAGGCGCAGGCGATTGGTGCCATCCGGCATGCGGCCGTCCGGGGAACCGGCGACGCAAAGATGCGGCTCGTGCCGTTCGCAGAAGTGGCAATGGCCACAGGCGGGAATGAACGACAGCACGACATGGTCGCCGGGCATGACATTGGCGACCCCGGGGCCCACCGCCTGCACCACGCCGGCACCCTCATGGCCGAGCACCATGGGCAGGGGCATCGGCACGGTACCAAGGAGTACCGACAGGTCGGAATGGCAAACGCCGGTCGCCGCCATCCTGACCAGTACTTCGCCGGCGCGAGGCGCTTCCAGCGTGAGGTCCTCGATGCTCAGGCGACCGAAATCCAGGGCAACGGCTGCTTTCATGGGCGATCTCTCTCGGTTGGTCAGAAATCCGGCGCGAGCATCCGCGCGGCAAACTGCTTCAGTGCCGCGATCTCCTTCTTGAACTTGGGTCGGCGATGGGTGATGAGTCGCATCAGTGACAGTCCCTGCAGGGTTGCCAGGACAAAATTGCGCGCGGTTTCCAGTTTCTCGGCGGGAATGTCAAAGCCACCGAAAAGCCGATCCCACACACCTTTCATCAGTTTGTTCGACAACTCGTCCTGCTGCTCGATGATCCGCTCGTTGCTGCTGGCCCGGTTGTGGATGATCAGTTCGTTGAAGGCGAACGACGCCGGCTCGTTGATGTAGTTCCAGGTAACATCGATCAGCGTAGCCAGACGCTCGGCGGGGCTGGCGCCCGCGGTTGCCATGGCAATGTTGAGGTGACGTTGATAGATTTCCGTGTTCCACTCGACGACGGCGAGAAAAACAGAGTCCTTGTCGCCGAATTGATGGGCGATTGCACCCCAGGTAACACCGGAACGGGCCGCGATCCTCGCCGCGGTGGTGTTGTGCAGACCCTCCTCGACGATGCAATCGATGGCCGCGCGGATGACTTTCTCTCGCGTCGTGGCGCTTCGTTCTTCCTGAGTGCGACGCCGGCCCGCCTTGCGTTCCGCGCCTTTCGGTCCTGTCATTTCCTCTCCGGAGTCTTTGTTTCGGCGTTTCCCCGCCAATTTCGCGCATGCTATACTCGACCAACAAACAAAACAAGTGTTCGGATTGTTTCTTGATCGCTTGATGAGGAGGCGCCGCCATGAACGCGGTATTGCAACGCTTTGAATTGACCGGCAAGGTAGCCCTGGTCACCGGCGCCAGCCGGGGCCTGGGCAAGGCGATCGCCATTGGCCTGGCCGACGCCGGTGCCGATATCGTCGTCACCAGCCGCTCGCTCGAGTCCTGCCAGGAAGTCGCGCGGGAAATCGAGGCTCACGGGCGCCGTGCGCTCGCCGTGGCCTGCGACGTCGGCCGGTGGGTGGACATCGATCGCCTGGTCGCGCAAGTGATCGAGCATTTCGGCCATTGCGACGTGCTGGTAAACAATGCCGGCATAATCCAGAAAATGACGCCCCTCGCACAAACCAGCGAGGAAATGTTCGACCGCATCTACGGCATCAACACCAAGGGACCGATGCATCTGGCCGCTCGACTGGCAGAACACATGGGCGGCCGCGGCGGCGGCACCATCGTCAATATCGTCACCATGGGCGCGCTGCGCCCGGCCGGCCATCTGGGCCTGTATTGCTCCAGCAAGGCGGCGACGGTAGCGCTCACCCGCAGCATGGCCGACGAATGGGCGCCTCTGGGCATTCGCGTCAACGCCATCGCACCAGGTCCCTTCCTCACCGAAATGCTCGACGAGCTGGAGACGGCAACGCCGGGGTTCATCAAGTACTCCGAGGCAGTCACCATGCTGAAGCGGGCTGCCCGGCCGGACGAAATCATCGGCCCGGTGCTGTTCCTCGCCAGTGAAGCATCGAGCTACGTCACCGGGCAGACGCTCTCGGTCTGCGGTGGCGCCATCTAGGGCAAGCATCGTGCCGACCCGCGAGGAAACCCAGGCGCGCATGAATCTCATCGCCGCCGGCATGATGAAGCACACGCCGGAGCAGTCTTATACCGTCGCCGACCGGCTGGAGGAGCGCGCGGCTCGGCAGCCGGATCATCCGTTTCTGATTTATGAAGGACGAACGATCAGCTATGGCGAAATGAATCGGCAGGCCAATCGCCATGCCCATTTTGCTTTGTCGCAAGGCCTGCGCCGGGGCGATGTCGCCGCCCTGTTGATGGAGAACCGGCCCGAATTTCTTTACTTGTGGTTCGGGCTGGCCAAGATCGGCTGCGTCTCGGCCTTGATCAATACGCAGATCAGCGGCGAGGCCCTGCGCCATGCGCTGGCCACGACGGCCAGCCAGAAACTGTTCGTCGGTGCCGAGTGCCTCGATCGGCTGGACAGCACGCCCGACATGCTTGCCAGTTTGAGTACTTGCGTTGTCGCCGACGGCGAGGCAAAAGGCATGCCGGCATCCTGCGTCACCCTCGAGTCCAGATTGATCGGCCAGCCCGACGGCAATCCCGACCCGAAGTTGCGCGAAGGCATCACCGGCCAGAGCGCCCTGTGTCTCGTCTTCACGTCCGGCACCACCGGCTTGCCCAAGGCCGCGCGCGTCACGCAGGCACGCTGGCTCGGCGTCGGCGAAGGCTGGTGCAACTTCTTGGGGCTCGGCCCCGACGACGGTTTCTACTGCGTCCTGCCGCTGTATCACGTCGCGGCGCTGATGTCGCTGCTGTCGAACGCCCTGGCCGCCGGCGGCCGCGTCATCCTGCGCCGGCGGTTCAGCGCCAGTCGTTTCTGGCGCGATGTTCGCGAACACGGCATCACCGTCGCCCAGTACAGCGGCGAGATGTGTCGTTACCTGTTCAACCAGCCGCCGACGGCGGATGACCGCAACCACCAGTTGCGGGTGATGACCGGCTCCGGCCTCAGCCCGTCGATCTGGCAGGCATTCCAGGACCGCTTCGGCATTACCCAGATGATCGAAGGCTATGGCGGCACGGAAATCAATGTCGGCATGATGAACATCGACAATCGGATCGGTTCCTGCGGGCGCATCCCCTTCCGGGATCGCAGCAACGCCCGTCTGGTGAAATACGACCGCGACACCGACCGCTACATCCGTCATCCGGACGGCACCCTGATTGAATGCGGCCCCGGAGAGGTCGGCGAGATGCTCGGCATGATCCTCAATCTGCCGGGAATGACCGGCGGCCGCTTCGACGGCTACACCGACGCCGAGGCCACCGAGAAGAAAATCCTGCGCAATGCCTTCCAGCCGGGCGACGCCTGGCTGCGCACCGGTGATCTGTTTCGCCGCGACGAGGATGACTATTACTACTTCGTCGACCGTGTCGGTGATACCTACCGGTGGAAAAGCGAGAACGTCTCGACCACCGAGGTCGCCAACGTCCTCGCCGAATACCCGGATGTCGAGACGGTCACCGTCTATGGCGTACCGATTCCAGGGCAGGAAGGCCGCGCGGGCATGGCTGCTGTGGTGATGCAGCCGGGCAAGCGGTTCGATCCTGTTGCCTTCCACCAACTGGCGGCGACCAGGCTGCCCGGCTACGCGATTCCGGTGTTCGTGCGGACGCGAGCAAACGCCGACATCACGGCGACGTTCAAGCTGCGCAAGGTCGATCTGCAAAAGCTGGGTTATGCGCCCGAGCCGGGCGATGACGTGTACGTGGCCGACCCTGGCGCCGGCCGCTATGTCGCCGCCACGGCGGACAATCTGACCCGGCTTGGCATCCCCGGGGGCAACCAAGAAAGCCAACCATCATGAACGCGCACACCCTCGAATCGCGCCTGCGCACCATCGAGGATCGCCTGGCGATTCTCGACATCGAGGCCGACTACGCCCACGCCTGGGACCTGGGGACGGCCCGGCAATGGGCGGAAGTGTTTACCGAGGATGGCGTTTTCGAAATGCTGTCCGCCGGCAACCTGCCCGCCACCCGCATCGCCGGCCATGCCGCGCTGGAAGCGTTCTGCGACCAGATCCGGGAACAATGGTCCGGCCTGCACTACATGCACCCGCCGCGTCTGCGCATTGCCGGAGACACGGCGGAATCGGTGATCTTCTTCGAATTCCGTCATGTGATGCGCACGGACGCCCACCTGCGCCAGGGAGTCACGGCCGGTTACTACCGCACCGCGTACGTCCGCACCGGGGCGGGTTGGCGCATCCGCGAACGGATCGAGCAGGCCATCGGCGAAGCGCTTTCCCACTTCTATCCGGGCGACCTTGCGCCGCCATCGGCGTGCCGCCACGGCTGACTTTCAACTGCGCTGCGAAGATATATTGCCCCCGTCGACCACGAATTCGGCGGCGGTGATGTAGCTGGCCTCGTCCGACAGCAGGAAGCGCACCACCCGGCCGATCTCTTCCGGCACCCCCATGCGACCAAGCAGGATGCGTTTCTCGTAGAAGCCTTTCGGCAGCGCATCCACGGAGGGTTGCAGCATCGGCGTCAGGATCTGCCCGGGCGAAATGGAATTGATCCGGATTCCGTCGTGGCCCAGACGATCCGCCAGCGAGCGCACCAGCGACAGCACGCCCCCCTTGGCCGCCGTGTAGATCGGGTTGACGGCGTTGCCCAGCGTGGCGTTGATCGAGGCGAACGCCACGATGGCGGAACCCGGATGCGCCTTGAAATCGCCCAGCAGCCCTTTCACCAGCAGCGCCACCGGCCGCAGATGGATGTTGATGCCGCGATCCCAGCTTTCCGGCGTCACGCCCTCCAGGGACTCGATATCGACGATGCCCGCCGCATGAACGAGGCCGCCGATCGAACCCATGGCCTCGCGCGACCGGGCGATGGCATTCGCGTAGCCCGCCGGATCGGCGATATCCATGCCGATGCCGATGCTCGCCACGCCGTGTTCGGCGCGCAGCTCGGCGGCAGCGGCCAGCGCCTTTGCCTCATTGATGTCCCAGACCGACAGCGGCCGACCCACGGCGGCCAGCGCACGCGCCGAAGCCAGGCCCAGACCCGATGCGCCACCGGTGACGATGACGCCTGTCGCGGGCGATGACAACAAGGGTTTGAGCGCCGAAGACAATGAACTCATGACACGTCAACTCCCATGGGGCGACCCGATTGCGCCAAGGCGGGACCGGGCGGTCGAACCGCCCGGATTGCCGTAGCCTTCAGGTCAATAGTTGTAAATGAGGTCGAGGCCGTAGGTACGCGGTTCGCCCCACGTGGTGACCTGGTCGGCGCTGGTATTGGTCAGGTCGAAGTTGTGGTACTTCTTGTCGGCCAGGTTCTTGCCCCACAGCGCGACCGTCAGCCGGCCCTTGTTGTCGGGTCCGACCTTGATCTGCGACAGTGCCAGCCGCGCGTTCACCAGTTCGTACTTCGGCGTGGTGATGAACTTCGCCGACACAGGATTGCTGGTATCGATGGGGGTCGACTGGGAACCCTTGCGCGAGAAGTTCACGTTGAAGTCCAGCTTGCCCGGCAGGCCGAAGTCGGGGAAACGGTAGTCGAGATTGATGACATAGGAAAAGTCGGGGACGACCAGCTTGCGGCTGTTCGACACGTCCATGCCATAGGTCGGGCTGCTGACATCCTGGTCGATCCACTTGGTGTACTTGTGGTCCAGCCAGGTGGCCGCCGCCGACACCCGCAAGTCCTGAGTCAGCAGGGCCGTGGCATCAAGCTCGACGCCCTTGTACTTCGAAGTGCCGACGTTCTCGATGGCCCAGACGTTGCCGGCATGGACCACGGTTTTCTGCTCGTTGTCGTATTTGCTGTCGAACACGGCGCCGTTGAGCCGCAGGCGGCGGCCGAGGAACTCGCCCTTCATGCCCAGTTCGTACGAGGTGATGGTCTCCGGCTTGAAACCCTTGGCGAATCCGGCGGCGGTGCTCTGCTGGTCGTCGAAGCCGCCCGTCACATAGCCCTTGGACGCCTTGACGTAGGTCATCACGTCCTTGTTCCAGTGATAATTGAGCGACAACGCCGGCGTGGTCTTGGAAAAGTCGTTGTCACCCGCCACATTGGTGTAGGCCGATGCGTTGGGCACCGAGAACAGCAGGTTGTTGACACCCGGCGTACCGGTAGCGGTATAGAAGTACTGCTCGCCGCGATGATTGGTGCCCACCGCCCGGCGATGGTCCTTGGTGAAGCGGATGCCCGGAACGATTTCCAGTTTGCGGTCGAGGACATCAGGGGTCCAGGAGACTTGTCCGAATACTGCCCATGTCGAATTCTTGGCCTTGAGGCTACGATATTCCAGCGTCGCCATGTCGACGCCCACTGGCCCGGCGTTGCCCAGGAACAACGCATCGGGCACGGTGAAGAAGATGCCGGGACCCTGGCGTTGGTGTCCTTTCTCCGTGGCGTAGTAGAGGCCGGTGGTGTACTTGAAGTTCTCGCTCAAGTCACCGAGCAACTGGAATTCCTGGGACCAGGACTCGTTGTAGACAATCCACTGATGATTCTTGCCATCGAATGGCGTGGCGCCACCGAGGAAAGTCGTCGGCAGACCATCGCTGCGGATCAGATAGGGATCGCTACCGGGGCCAAAGCCGGTGTAGAGCACATTGTTCCTGGTGTCAACCTTGCGGTAGGCCGTGATCGAGCGGACAGTCAGCTTGGGAGCGACCTCCCAGTTGACGGTCAGGTTGTGGCCTTCCGCGACGTTGTTGTTCTTGGGCATCCGGAACGGAACATTGAGCCGGCTCAGTTTCTTCGTGTTGCAGCTGTTGATCAGCGGTGGAACGCGGCTGTCGACCGTGGCCAGATAGGGCAGGAAAGTGGTGGAGCCAAAAGGTACCAGGCATTGGTTGGGCAGATCGATCGAATCGGCTTCGGCACGGTCGTAGCCATAGTCCACCATGACGTTGGCACTGGCGCGCCAGCGCAAGTCAAGGCGCACGGAATCGGCGTCCTTCTCGCCGAGATCGCGGCCGCCTGGCGCAGTATTCTTGACCCCCAGATCGTCGCGCTTGCTGTGCAGGTAGGAGAGCTTGGCGGCGAAATTATCGGTGAAGGGCGCGTTGACAACGGTCTTGGACAGGAACTGGCCACGTTCGGCAACAGTGAATTGCTGCTTGAAGCCAAACTGGCCGAGTTCCGGCTTGGCGGTAACGATGTTGATGGCGCCACCGGTGGCATTGCGTCCGGCCAGCACGCCCTGCGGCCCCTTCAATACCTCGATGCGCTCCAGATCGGCGCCCGCCAGATTCAGGCCAGCCAGCTGTGTCAGTGCCACGCCATCGACGTGTATCGCCATGGGGATCGGCACGCTGGTCTGGATCGAATTGGGCACGATGCCGCGGATCGAGGGATAGAGCATTTCGCTGCTGCCCGGGTAGGTATCGACGGTCAACCCCGGCACGAATGACTTGACGTCGGCAAGCACCACCACCCCCGATTTCTCCAGCGCCTTGGCGTCCAGTGCCTGCACCGAAATCGGCACATCCTGCAGGTTCTCCTTCCGCTTTTGCGCCGTAATCACCACCTCCTCCAGCGCCACGCCCTGGGCCTGGGCCAAGGACGCCGCACCAAACGACGCAGCCAGCAACAACGGCAGCGTACGGACGCTGCAACCATGGTCAATTGCTCGCATTGCTCTTCCTCCTCGATAGATTAATTGCAGTACAAGACGTTCAGCAACCTCGCGGGCCATTATGGTTGGCCACTTCACCTCGGCCGAGGTCAGAACAACTCACATGGGGGACTGATTCGCTCATCTTGACTTCGGCAGCCCCGAACCGAATGGCATAAGAAGCGCCCCGCCTGAAACATGAATCCGCATTTCCCACGTGGAGTCATTCGGCGGGGCTTGAAAGGACAGTGGCCAGGAAGGAAGGGAGCCACTGTCGAGGATCATGGACAAGCGCTTCATCGTACCAAGCCACCTATAGCTCGCTCATCTTGACCACGCGCGCCTGCAAGTCGGGCACCGGTAGTCGGGTACGCGACCAGCGGAAGATCATCGGGCCTTCCAGGTGGCCGCGGGTGTCGATCCAGTTGGGCAGCCCCGGATTGCGCGAAGCGATGATGATCTTGACGCTGCCGTCGGCCTCTTGGCGCACGGTGCGGTTGTTGTAATGGGACCGGTGATCGATATAAGACAGCGGCTCGAACCAATAGCTGGTGGTATCCAGCCCCCAATACGGCACTTCCTCCGGCTTGAACGTCACGACCAGCGCCTCGTCCTCCGCCAGCCGGAAGTAGCCGGACGAGAAACGATGGCCGGTGGGCATTTCCGGCGAGTCTTTGCCGCCATCCTTCTGCTCCTGCTCGAAGACGAAGAAGCGGTTGGGCTGCGCAGCGCGGCGCTGGTCCACGATCGCCTTCCAGATATTCACCGAGCGCGCCACATAAGCCGAGGTGCGCTGCATGGCGCGGCTGACTTCGGCCAGAGTCAGTGGTGGCCGATCGCCGGTCGCGCCGATGCGTTCGATGTTGAACGTGGCGTCGGGCGTCCTGCTCCAGTCGTGCGCATACTGGCGGATGAAGACCACCGAGGCTTCCGGCGTCGTGCGGATCCAGTTGCCGGGCTGCGGCTCCGGTGACAGCATCAACTCGTAGCTGCCGTCCGGTTTGACCTTCAAGTCGACCTCGGTGATCGCGCCCACCTGGGCACTGGTGCTGTCCAGCCCGATCTTGCCTGCGTAAACCGTGAACTCGATGTAAGGCGCCTCACCGCGCCGACCGGAAATCCGATAGGTCTTGGCGCCGTCGATGATGGTTTGGTGATAATGCGCGTCCGACGTTTCGCCTTCGCCCAGCGTGGTCGGCGTGACCAGCTGATACACGGCGGGAAAGTCGGTGTTGCCGTATTCCAGCGAAGCTTCGAACCCCATGCGGATCATGCGCACCAGTTTGCGCAGCCCCTCTGCTTGCGTCAGCTCACCGCCGGGCGTGGTTTCAGCGGCCAGTACGCCGCCGGCCAGCTTCAACTGATCGCAAAACACCTCCCATGCCTTCACGCTCGCTTCCCGGTGGCTGCTCATCGATGCTCCTTTCATCAACCCGGTGTCACCCGCCGACCTCGGCTCGCCGGCGTGGCTTGCTGTCACAAGCCCCCAGCAGAGCAGGGCCGCGCGGAATCGCCTCATCCCTCGGTGGGGACTTTGAAATAATCCTGATAGAAACGACAGCGCTCCCGCTCCCGCACGGGATCGAGACCCGACTGCTCCAGCGTGTAACGGTGCGTGCCGTGCCTTTCCTTCGGGTTGCGGGCGATGAAGTCGAGCATGCGCTGTTCGGCGAGCGGCGACATGGGCAGCCCGAAATGCGCATAGATCCGTTTCGCCATCGCCACCTGGTCCTTGACCATGTCCGCGAAATACATGTCGAACACGCCCATGGCATCGGCCTTGCCGCTCTGCTTGAACGCCACCATGCGCCGCATGGCGTCTTCCCAGGTCGCGCTCCAGACTCGGCCAATCTCGATCCGATTCACGTCGTCGCTGCCCATGCTGCACGCCACCGAGACCAGCGAGCAGTGCGAGGCGATCAGCTTGAGCGGATCGCGGTGCGTCATGACGATTTGCGCATCCGGATAGACCGCCAGGATGGCGTCAAGGCCCCAGAAATAACCCGTGCTCTTCAGCACCCAGCGCGCCCGCGGATTCTTCCACTGCATGTACTGGAGCAGGCGCTTGTGGGTGCGATACACCGACAGATTGTCGGAGTCCACCACCCACTGCTGGTAGGTCGGCACCCAGAACTGATTGGGGAAAATGATGCTCTTGAAGTCGAAGGCATTCAGCATCAGGCATTCCTGCGCCAGTCGTGCCCCCATTTCGTGGATGGCCTGGAACTCGGGAATCAGCAGGCGCGAAGTCCGCTCGAAGTGCGCTTCGCAGTCTGCGATGCGCGGATCGGTCTCGTAGGTCGCGGCTGCGGCCGGCGGCGACATGTAGTTGCATTCCCAGGTCAGCGGCACCCGGTTGTCGGGGTCCTGGGCCAGCAGGTCGTGCATGATGGTCGATCCCGTGCGCGGCAGCCCCATCATGAACACCGGCTTGCGAATCTCCACGGCGAGGATGTCGAGATTGCGCTTGATATCGTCCGTCACCCGCAGGCGGTTTTCCAGATGACGGGACAATTCGCCGAAGGCGATCAGCCGCCCCGCCTTGTTCAGCCTGGCCTCGTCGTTCAGGCAGCGGATGAGCAGGGAGAACCCTTCCCGCCAGTCCGCGTCGTCACCAAAGTCCGCCAGCCCGGTCTTGGCGGTCACCGCCGCGAGCAGCGCGTCCTCGCTGAGCATTACATCCGGCATGGCGGCATAGTCGAAACCCGTACTGCTCATCTGTAGTCTCCTCCGCAGTCTTGTCGCGGCCAACGATCCCTGGCAACGGTCGCGGCCATCAAAGGCACACCCGCCGACGACGGCCGCGTGCCACATACCGAACGATCGTTATTTTTTTGATATTATTCTTTTGCCGTTCTCAATTTGCAAGCCCTTTTTCGGCACTCGATACGGCGCAGGGGGTGAAATGATCATCGTGCAGGATCGCATCGCGGTTGCAGCCGCCGATCTGCCCAGGCTGCGCGCGCTGCTGGAGCGGCAATATCTACCCGACGCCCGCGCGCGCGGCCTGTTCCTGCTGGACAGCGGCGTGTCGCCACCGCTGACTTTGGCGGGCGAACCCTGCACCTTTTGGCTGCGCTGGCAACTCGACGATGTCGGCGCCTTCTGGACGGCGCGCGGCATGGCGGTCGGGAACCCGTTGGTTTCGGCGTTCTGGCACGAGGTTGATCGCTTTTGCGCGGAGCGCCATCGAGAGTTTCTACGTCCGGACGGCTTCGACCGCCAGCCCCTGCCCGGGCCGACCACCGTCACTTCGTTCCTGGGCGAGCCACAAGGCTGGCGCGAAACGGCTCAGCTACATCTTCGCCCGAATGCTGATCATACCGACCGCGATGCGCTGGTGGCCGCGCTGTCGGCGGTCGGCGGGCTGCCTGGCGTCCGGCGGGCGCACCTGGGCGAGAACATCGACGTCCGATTCGGCGCCGGCGATTACACCTGGGATGTCTGCTACGAAAGCGCCGGGGCCGCGGAAGCGGCGAAGGCGTCGGATCAGTGGCAAGGAACGCTGATGCCGCTGCTGAATCGGCTGCTGGTGGCCTTCGAACCTGTCGCCCTGGAGAACGTCGGGGCCGGCAGCCGCCGGCCGGACTTGCGCGCGGGCATCAAGCGGACGGCGCTGTTCCGCGTCCTGCCCGGCGTCGCCGGCGAACAGCGGGCCCGCTTCGAGCATGACCTGCTGGCCATGCCCGACTACATTCCGGAGATTCTCAACTGGCGCTTGAGTCGTGCCTCAGTGGCAACGGGGGCGGCCCGTCCCGACTGGAGCTACGTATGGGAACAGGAATATGCGGACATCGCCGGACTCAACGTCGCCTACATGTTCCATCCCTATCACTGGGCCTATCTCGATGGCTGCTTCGACCCTGAATCCGGCCGGCAGATTATCGATGGCCGGATGTGCCATGCCTATTGTCCGATGAGTTCCGGGATTCTCGGCGCCGAGGGAAGCCTGGCCCCACAATAAGGAGACGCGTCTCGTGAAACTGCTCGAAAACAAGGTGGCACTGGTCACCGGCGCCAGCCGGGGCATCGGCCGCGCCATCGCCCGGCGGCTGGCCACGGCTGGAGCAACGGTAGTGGTCACCGCCCGCAGCCTCGACCGCACCGGCCAATTCGCCGGCACCCTGGCGGAAACGGCGGCCTTGATCGAGGCGAACGGCGGCCGGGCCATCGCGCTTGCGGCCGACCTCGAAAACCCCATCGAACGCGATGGCATCATCGCGCGCGCCGTGGAGGCATGCGGCGGACTGGATATCCTGATCAACAACGCCGGCATCGCCGATTACGCGCCGGTGGCGACGATGCCGATGGCCATGCTCGACGCCACGCTCGATCACTACCTGCGCGCACCTTTCGCCCTGATCCAGCAGGCCATACCCGCCATGAGGCGGCGCGGTGGCGGCTGGATCGTGATGCTCGGCTCCTGCACCGCCCTGCCGCCTACGAAGCCATACGATCTGTTCGCTCGCCATGGCGGCGCCACCGTCTATGCTGCTGTCAAGGCGGCGGTCCATCGCTTCACGCAGGGGCTGGCCGCCGAGTTGCTGGACGACAACATCGCGGTGAACTCGGTGGCCCCCAGTACGGCGATCAGCACCCCCGGAGCTGATCGTTTCACCCCGGCCGACTACCCGACCGAGCGCGTCGAGTACCTGGCCGAAACTGCGTTGGCCTTGTGCCATCTGCCGGCGGCGCAACGAACCGGCCTCGTCGCCTACAGCCTGCACTTTCCACTGGCGCACGACTTGCCCATCCACTCCCTCGACGGCAGGACGCGGCTGCCGCCACCCACGATTCCCGAGCATGCATACGCGGGAATTTCCGCCACCGGTGAATAGGAGCAGCGATGACGACAAACATTCGGTTCAAGGGGGGCACGGCCGTGATCACCGGCGCTGCCGGCGGTGTTGGCGGCGGCCTGGCGCGCAAGGCCGCATCGATGGGCATGAATCTGGTGCTGGCCGACCTCGACGCCGGTCCGCTCGACCAAGTCGCCCGCACCGTCGATACCGAAGTCACCACGGTACCGACCGACGTCACCGATCCAACTGCGCTGGAAAACCTGGCCGAGCAGGCCTGGCGCCGCTTTGGCCGCGTCGACCTGCTGTTCAACAATGCCGGCGTGCTGCGCGCCGGCCTGAGCTGGGAGATATCGCCGGAACACTTCCAGCGCTGCCTCATGGTCAATGTGATGGGCATCCACCACGGCCTGCGCGCCTTCGTGCCGCGCTTGCTGCGTGAAGGCACACCAGCCCACATCGTCAACACCGCATCGCTCGGCGGCTTCCTGTGCAGTCCGATGCTCGCGCCCTACAACGCCAGCAAGGCGGCGGTGGTCAGCATGACGGAATCCTTGTACGGCGAACTGAAGATGCTCGGCGCGCCTATCGGCGTATCGGTGCTGGACCCCGGCCCGGTGCGCAGCGGCATCTTCGCCGCGCCGTTCGGCGATGGCGGCGGCAACACCGCCGTCCGCCAGTTCGTCGGATTCATCCAGGGGCATGTGAACGGCGCCGGCGGCATCACGCCGGACCAGTCGGCGGAACACACTTTCACCGGCATCGAAGCCGGCCGCTTCTGGATTCTGCCCTTTCCCGAAAATCTCGATCACGCCTTCCGGCAACGAGCCGAGGGCATCCTCGCGCGGCGTCCACCCGAGGTTTTCGTTCCCGAGCAATAGGAGTTCATTCATGCGCGCAATAATCATCGAACACACGGGCGGGCCGGAAGCCTTGCGACTCGCCGACGTGCCGACGCCCGAACCGGGTCCGGGCCAGGTATTGATCCGGGTTGCCTGCGCGGGCGTCAACCCGGCCGACTGGAAGGACCGGGAAGGCATGCTCGCGATGTATGCGCCCTATCACTTTCCCTACATCGTCGGTTTCGACGCGGCCGGCGTGGTCGAACGCGTGGGAGCGGGAGTCGATAAGCCGCGGCCGGGCGACCGCGTGTTCACGCCAGGCAACCACGGGCAGGGCGCCTGGGGCAGCTACGCCGAGTTCATGGTGGCCAATGCCGACCGGACTGCGACCATTCCCCCGTCGATGAGCTTCGCGGCGGCGGCATCGATCCCCGTGGCGGCGCTGACCGGTTGGCAGGCCCTGTTCGATCGCGGCGGGCTCCAGGCCGGGCAGCGGATCATGATTCACGGCGGCTCGGGCGGGTTGGGCAGCTTCGCCGTCCAGTTCGCCCGCTGGGCCGGCGCCCGCGTGGCCGCCACCTGCGGCACCGCCAACGTCGACTACGTACGCGGTCTGGGTGCGGAAAACGTCGTCGACCATCGGCGCGACGACATCGCCGCGGCGATCCGCGCGTGGGCACCCGACGGACTGGATCTGCTGGTGGACGCCGTGGGCGCCAGTACCTTGCCCGTCGGCCTGGGCATGGTGCGTCCGGGCGGCGCTTACGTCAGCATCCCGACGCTAACCGATGACGGGGACATCGAAGCAAGCTTCGCGGCAGCCGCGGCACGACAGGTTCGCCGGGTGTTTTCCACCATGTCCGACGTCGGCTGCGGTCGTCAACTGGCCACGATCGCCGGCTTGATCACGGACGGCCACGTCACGCTACCTCCGATGCAGACACTGCCGCTGGAACAGGCGGCCGAGGCCCACGTCCTGATCCAGACGCGGCATGTGCGCGGCAAGATCGTTTTGAACGTCGCCGAGTTCTGAGGCTTGCCGCCGACCTCAGTGGATTTTCTCGATCTGCACCTTGGTCGCGCGATCGGTGGACCCCGGCGCGAACTCGGCGGGACGCGGCTGGATGTGGAAATAGCCGCCGGCCAGTTGCAACGGATTGATCGGATTCGGTGTCACGGATGTGTAGGTGGTGCGCCCCTTGGCCATGAAAGGTTCCCAGGCGTGATACACCGTGACCTGCCCCGGCCGATGGGCCGGCGCCACTTTCGCCATCAGTTCCGCCGAACTGATGTCGTTGAACAGTCGCACCTGGTCGCCGTCCTGGATGCCCCGCGCGGCGGCGTCTTCGACGCTGATGTAGATCACCGGCTGACCGCGATTCAATTGCTGCATGTGACACTGGTCGCGCCAGGTCGAGTGGATCGACCAGCGCGTGTGGCCACCGGTCAGGTACAGGGGATAGTCGCCGCCGATATTCGGCTGATCCTTGTGCACCGGCAGCACTTCGCCGAGTTCCTCGTAAAACGGATGGTCGATGCAGAACTGCATGCGGCGGGTGAGCGTCGGCCAGGGCATCTTTTTCTCGGTGTGCCAGAGGCCGGCGGTGATCGGTTCGTTTTCCTTGACATCGGTGGCGTTGCCGATGTTCATGTAACTGTTCTCGCCCAGCGCCGTGAAACGCTGGAAGCCCTTCTTCCTGATCTTCTCCCAGTTCGCGTCGCCGACGTTGGTGGACAGTTCGAGGAGCAGGTCGAGGAGTTCCGTGACATTGTTCTCGGTATAGCGGCCGCCGAATGTAAACTCGTCGTACACATCGAACGGGCGCTCCACGCCGTGGCGATCCTTGAACGACTTGATACCTCGCTCGCCGGCGCGTCGCTGGATCGCCTTCAGGATCAGGCAATGGATTTCCCAGTCGGGCTTGGCTTCCGCGATCGGTTCGGCGGCGCGCGTGATCACTTGGGAGAAGGGTGACAGCGGCGTCGCCCAGGTGATGTCGTCCTTTTCATACCAGGCCGCCGCCGGTAGCACGTAGTCGCTATTGAGCGCGGTGTTGCTCATCCGCCAGTCGATGGTGACGAGGAGGTCGAGCGCGGGCAGCAGGCGGTCGGCGACCTTGTCGAAGGCGCGGAAGCGTCGGAGGATGTTGCCGCCGGCCTCGAAGAAGATGCGCGGCCGGTCGGACGGCTTCATCTGCCAGCCCTTGGCCACCGCCTCCTTCATGTAGGAGTCCAATGGCCGTTTCATCGCGGGATCCCACTTTTCCGTACGGCCGTAGGTGTCTTCCATCCCGCCCTGGTGGTAGAGCCACAGCAGCGAGGCGGGGAACGCACCATGCCGATATTCCTGGCGGCCCAACTCGAACGTGGTCATCTCCGTCGTGTAGCCCTTGAACTTGGCCTTGAGCAACTCGGGCGCCATCTTCAGGCCCAGCGCGGCCAGTGCGAGTTTCGGCGGCCGCTTGCCGGTGGCGACGGCGAGTCCGTCGACGGCGTCGATGGAGAGATAGGGGAAGGACATGTAGCCGGCTCCCTTCCTGCCCATCTGCCCCGCGAGGGCGAAGCACAGGATCTGCGCCCGTTCCATCTCGATGCCGTGATAGAACTTGGAGAAATTGGACTGAGTGATGCAGGTGGCGGCGCGCGCCTTGGCCAGATCATGCGCCAGACCGCGAATGGTCTCGGGCGCCACGCCACAGACGGCCATGGCCTCTTCTGGCGCATACTGCCGCAAGTGCTGCCGAAGGCGGGTAAACACGGGCGTAACCTTGAGCATGCCGCTGGTCGTCTGAACGTCGAATTCACCTTCCAGCGCCGGATCCCGGTTGTCGAGGGCCAGAGTCTTCTGTGGCGCCAGTTCGATGCCCTTGGCAACCTGGTCATAAAAGTAGAAACGGTCCTCCGCGCCACCAGGCTTCAGGTCCGACTCGCGCAGGAAGCGGCCATTGTCGACGCGCACCAGCAAGGGAAGATCGGTCTGCTCCTGAATGAACTTGCGGTTGTAGATGCCGTCCTCGATCATGACATGCGCCATGGCCAGGCCCAGCGCGGCGTCACTCGCTACTTTCACCGGCACCCATTGGTCGGCATGGATGGACGATGCCGAATAATCGGGGGCGATGGTGATGACCCTGGCGCCGTTGTAGCGCGCCTCGGTGATGAAGTGCGCATTGGGAATCTGGGTGTAGATCGGATTACCACCCCAGATGAAAATCAGATCCGAGAAAAACAGGTCGTCGGATGAACTGCAAAAGACCATCTTGCCCAGGGTCACCGCCGCGCCCGGGCGGTGGTCGCCAATTTCGGTGTTCACATCGAGGACGGGCGTGTCCAGCACGAGGGAAGTGCGCATCATGGCGATGCCGGCGCCGCCGTTGGTCTGCGCCGTGCCCTGGTCCCAGATGACGGAACCCGGGCCATCGCTGCTGATCATCGCGTCGATGGTCTTGTCGGCAATGTCGCTCAGGGCATCGTCCCAGCTGACGCGCTTCCACTGCCCGGCGCCCCGCTCCCCGACCCGCTGCAACGGATGGCGCAGCCGCGACTCGTCATACATCCTTTCGGAGTAGCAGGCGCCCTTCTGGCAGCCGCGCGGGTTGTAGTCGGGAATCTTGGGGTCGATCTGGTCGTAGGTACCCGACTGCTCTTCCCGCCAGACCAGCCCATCCTTGACATAGACGTTCCAGTTGCAACCGCGCTGATACCAGCAATTCACGAAGTGCGTGCCCTTGGCAACGCTATCCCACTGCCACTGGTTCCGATAGACGTCCTCGAACCCGCGGTAACGAACATCCGGCACCCGTTCGGCATAAGGCACGGCGGGGCGATCGGTTGCAACACCCGTCTTCTTGCACTTGAGCAGGACCATCGACAGCGCCAGAGCCCCGCCCGTGCCGAGGAGAAACGCCCTTCGCGTCATCACCATCGCCATGACTCAGCTCCTCACAACTCGGCCGGGTCGCGAACGAAATCCGGGAAGATGTCGTTCGGCCACTTATACACGATCAACAGGTCCATCAATTCCGAAGGCTGGCCCCTGGCCTTCTTGGTCTTCTCGGCCTCCAGGAGGGCCAGGACTTCCCTGACCCTCGGCCCGAACAGACCTTCGAGATATTCGAGAGGGATGCGCGGCCGGGAGGGATCGGCCCTGCCATGCATATCCACGCTGGGAGGCGCAAGTGGCGGCACGTAGTAGACGTTGGGCTGGGTGCCGTACTCCTGATGCAGTGGCAGTGCCACCTTCCA
This sequence comes from Rhodocyclaceae bacterium, assembly GCA_016704145.1. GTDB lineage: Bacteria > Pseudomonadota > Gammaproteobacteria > Burkholderiales > Rhodocyclaceae > Fen-999. The sequence continues at coordinate 944,730 of JADJAS010000007.1, forward strand.
TTTGTGCACCAGTTTGTGGATCGGCCCGTTCTCGTCGTCGAGATAGCCGACGAAGCGCAGCCTGCCGGGACACTGGCGGGCACAGGCCGGCGCGACGCCCTTTTCGACACGGGGAAAGCAGAAGATGCACTTTTGGCCAACATCGCGGACATGGTTGTAGTAGATGCGCTTGTATGGACAGGCTTCCATGCAGAAGCGGAAACCCTTGCACTGCTTGTCGTTGATCAGCACGATACCGTCGTCGGCACGCTTGTAGATGGCGCCGCGCGGGCAGGCTTCCAGGCAGGCCGGATGCGTGCAATGGTTGCAGATGCGCGGCAGGTAGAAAAAATGCGAGTTGGGGTATTCGCCGCCGCCTTCGTCTTCATCCCAGTTCGGGCCCCAGTCCGGCGCCTCGCCCTTGGTGGTGACCGGCTTGAGGTAGGTCACCGTGCCCTTGCCGCCTTGGAATACCTCGTCCTTGTTGAACTTCCAGGCATCGCCGAACTCGTCGCGTGTCGGAATCTTGCTCGCGCGTGGCTCGCCCTTGGCATCCCAGCCGCCGCCAAGGTGCTCCCAATTCTTCGGCGTGCCCATTCCGGGTTGGGTGTTCACCACCGCCCACCACTGCTGCTCCATGCCCTCGTCCCGCGTCCATTGGCGCTTGCAGGAGATGGCGCAAGTATGGCAGCCGAGACACTTGTTGAGATCGAACACCATCGCCAGCTGGCGGGTTGGTTGGTGCAGCTTGCCTTCCAGTTCCCTGCCAATGACGTTTTTCTCGTTCATCGCCGTGCCCACCCGTGTCGCGTCAGGCTTCCAGGTTCATTTCCAGCCAGGAAGGCGAAAACGCCTTGATTCCGGCCCGCTCGAGATTGCCGCCATCCCACACGGCGAAAGTTGCCCGCAGCGCCTGTCCGCCCGTGAACTCCACGATGCCATCCATCGGTTTGGTCGATCGCAGCACCCGGCGCATGACGACCGTCCAACGCCCATCCTCATGCTTCGCCTGCGCGGCGACGGCCTCGGCATCGAGCACCTGGGACGTTCCAATACCGCTCGCCACGTCGTTGCGCGCCCGGTTCGGATGATCCGCTCGCCAGTACCAGAGACTCACGGGAGCGCCGTCCCCGCCCATGATCAGGGGCGATTGCTCGGATAGCGGAAACAGCATGGCCACGGCGTCCGGAAAGTCAGTGTTCTCGATACGCCGGTCATTCTTCGTCTTGGCCTGCCACTCCAGCCGAAACGCGATTTGCCCGGCATTGCGCAATGCCTTCACCGCCAGGGCCTTCACTTGGCCATAGGGCTTGTCTTGCCATTTGGCGGCAATGTACTTGGTGGGCTGCATGGCGGCGGGCGCTTGCACCAAGGATACGGCTGCCGCCTTGGCGGCGCTCCAGACCGCCGCATCGGGATCGCCAAGCTGCGCTGCGTCGACATCGACTCGCTTGATCAACATCACGCCTCCCCAATGCGATTGCGGTTCTTCCATGAAACGAAACTTGCCCGGCTCCATGCGTCGGGCGGGCCCCCAAGCACACACATATCGAACGATCGTTATTTTTTATTATTTTGCAACTCCTGTCAATTTTCCCGCGACGCTCGGCCATCCGGGGAGTGACCGCGCCCGTTCTCGTGGCAGCATAAGTGCATTGAATATGCTTAGGCCCGGTGGTGGCGGAAAATTCGTTTTTCCTTGCGCCTCCCGAACCGCCAATGCTGCGCCGCCTCGTTCTGCTGTTGCTTGTCCTGTCATCGGCCTTGTCGCGACCGGCGCTGGCCGGCGTCGGCCTGGGCGATGAAGTGCCGTCCCTCGACATTCGGCTGCTCGACGGCAAGGTGCTCAACCTTCACGCCTACCGAACACGGCCGGTTGTGTTGGCTTTCTGGGCCACGTGGTGTCCGCCTTGCATCAAGGAGATGAGTGATCTCCAGCAGCTCTACGAACGATATCGCGATCAGGGCCTCGAAATCATCGCCATCTCGGTCAACACCGAGCGGGCCCAGGTCGAGGAATTCATCAAGAGTCGCGGTTTCACCTACCGCATGGCCATGAGCGTGCCGAGACACGTCGAGGTCTTCGGTCCGATGCTGCTGCCGCCGCGCCTGTTCCTCATAGACCCGACCGGCAGGGTGGCGCTCAGCCACTGGGGGCCGGTACGGCCGGAGGCGCTCGAAGCGACCATCAAGGCGATGCTATGAGATGAAGATCCATCGATCGCTAGTCCTGTCGCTCTGCTTCTCGCTGCAAGCCCCCCTCGCGGCGGCGGAAAACTGGGATGTTCAGGCACGGCGGTGCCTGACGCTGCTCGACCAGTCGCGTGACAACGCGGAGCAGGTCTGCCGGCAGGCGCTGGGCAGGGCGGAAAAAACCGGCATCGCCGACGAACTGCTCGCCAACGTGATGAACCGCCTGGGTGTCTTCTACGACGAAAAAGGGCGTTTCGACGACGCCGAGAGGATGTATCGGCGTTCCATCAATCTCAAGGAGAAAGTGCTCGGTCCCGACAGTCCGGAACTCGCGAAGGGCATATCCAACCTTGCTCAACTGTTCTGGAGCCGCGGCTGGTTCGACTACACCGAGCCGCTGTTCCGGCAGGCATTGGCAATTCGCGAAAAGGCGCTCGGGCGGGATCATCCGCTGGTTGCCAACAGTCTCAACAGCCTCGGCCTGCTTTACTGGAATCAGGGGCGACACGCGGAAGCCGAGCCGCTTTTCCGCGAGGCATTGACGATTCGCGAGAAGCATCTTGGCGCCGATCACCCGGATGTCGCCACCGCCGCCAGCAACCTCGCGGTGCTTTGCGATGGCGCGGGCAAGCCGATCGAAGCGGAAAAACTGTACGAGCGCGCCTTGGCCATACGCGAGCAGGCGTTCGGTTCGAAACATCCGCTCGTCGCCGACAGCCTCAACAACCTGCTGCTTTTCTATCGCGGCCACGGCAGGACGCAAGAAGCCGAGCGCCTGGCGCTCCGGCTTGCCGACATCTCGGCGGCAAGACGTTAGAATTGGGCTTCTTCGTCCCGAAGGAGTCCGTCATGCGCAAGTTCCTCGTGTTCATCGCCGTATTGCTGTTCTCCAGCGTATCGCCGGCACTGACTTTGGATCAGATCAGCGGCACGGAAAGTGCCGGCGGTCTCAAGGAGGCGCTCACCCAGGGCGCGGGCAAGGCCGTGGAGTTGCTCGGCGCCAAGGACGGCTTCCTGGGCAACCCGAAGGTCAAGATCGGCCTGCCCGGCAACCTCGACAAGGCCGCCAAGATGATGCGCAAGCTCGGCATGGGCGGCACCATCGACGAGTTGGAGACCGCCATGAACCGCGCCGCCGAGGCTGCCGTGCCCGAGGCGAAGAAGCTGCTGGTCGACTCGATCAAGTCGATGTCGGTCGACGACGCCAAGGGCATTCTTACCGGCGGCGACAACGCCGCCACCGAATACTTCAAGCGCAGCACTTCCGAGCCGCTGAAGGAAAAATTCAAGCCGATCGTCCAGCAGGCGATGGCCAAGGTGAAGGTCGCGGATGCCTTCGACAACTTCGCCGGTAAGGCGGCGACGTTCGGCGTGATCAAGAAGGAAGACGCCCAACTGGACAACTACGTCACCGGCAAGGCCCTCGACGGCCTCTACAAGATGATCGCCGAGGAGGAGAAGGCCATTCGCAGCAACCCGATCGGCGCCGCCGGCAATCTGGCCAAGAAGGTGTTCGGAGCACTGGGCAAGTAGCCGTCGTTGGCGGCCGATTCCCTCAACCCGCCTCAGCGGGAAGCGATCCGCTACCTCGACGGACCGCTGCTGGTACTGGCCGGCGCCGGCAGCGGCAAGACGCGCGTCATCACCCAGAAGATTGCCTGGCTGACGGGCGAAGGTGGCATCGCGCCGGACAAGATCACCGCCATCACCTTCACCAACAAGGCGGCGAAGGAGATGAAGGAGCGCGCCGTGCGCCTCGTCGGCGGTCGCGGCGAAGGGCTCACCATTTCCACCTTTCATTCGCTCGGCGCCCGCATCCTGCGCCAGGAGGCCCGGCATGTCGGGCTGAAGCCCGGCTTCTCGATCCTTGATGCCTCGGACACCGGGCAACTGTTCCAGGAGATGCTGAAGAACGCCGACAAGGCGCGCATCCGTGGCGTCCAGAACCGCATCTCGCTGTGGAAGAACGCTGTCGTCGGCCCCGAGCAGGCGGCCGCCATCGCGACCGACGATCTGGAAGCCGGCGCCGCCAAGGTGTACGCCGAATACGAACGGACGCTGCGTGCCTACCAAGCCGTCGATTTCGACGACCTGATCCGCCTGCCGGTGGAACTGTTCGAGGCGCACGACGACGTCGGAGGCCGTTGGCGCAGCCGCATCTGGCACCTGCTGGTCGACGAATATCAGGACACCAACCGCTGCCAGTACCGGCTGATGAAGCTGCTCACGGGTGCGCGCGCCAGCTTCACGGCGGTGGGCGACGACGACCAGTCGATCTACGGCTGGCGCGGCGCCGACATCGGCAACCTGCGGCTACTGCGCGACGAATACCCGAACCTCAAGGTCATCGCGCTGGAACAGAACTACCGCTCGACCACGCGCATTCTCGCCGCCGCCAACAGCGTCATCCGCCACAACCCGAAGCTGTTCGAGAAGCGCCTGTGGTCGGACAAGGGCCACGGCGACGCCATCCAGGTGATCGCCTGCCGCGACAACGTGCATGAAGCCGAATGGGTCGCGGCGCGCTTGCAGGCGCACCGCTTCGAGCATCGCGGCAAGTGGTTGGACTACGCCGTGCTTTATCGCGGCAACCATCAGGCCCGCGTCTTCGAACAACAATTGCGCGCCCAGAAGATTCCCTACGTGCTGTCCGGCGGCCAGTCCTTCTTCGAGCGCAGCGAGATCAAGGACTTGACCAGCTACCTGCGCCTGCTGGCCAATCAGGATGATGACCCGGCCTTCATCCGCGCCGTCACCACACCGCGACGAGGCATCGGCGGCAGCACGCTGGAAGCGCTGGGCAAGGCGGCCGGCAGCCGGCACCAGAGCTTGTTCGCCGCCATCTTCGCGCCGGGACTGGAAGCCGAACTGGCCGCCAAGCCTTTCGTCGCCGTGCGCGAGTTCGCTCAGTTCATCACCCGCATCGAATACCGCGCCCAGCGCGAACCGGCGGGGCAGGTACTCGACGACCTGCTGCGCGCCATCGGTTACGAGACCTGGCTGTTCGAAACACTGGACCCGAAGGAAGCCGAGACCAAGTGGAACAACGTGCGCGACTTCGTCGGCTGGCTGCGCCAGAAGGGCGAGGCGGAAGGCAAGTCGCTGCTGGAACTGGCGCAGACGGTGGCGCTCTTGTCGATGCTCGACAAGCAGGAAGGCGAGCAGGATGCCGTGCAACTGGCAACGCTGCACGCCGCCAAGGGGTTGGAGTTCCGCCACGTCTTCCTGGTCGGCGCCGAGGAAGGCATCCTGCCGCACCGGGAGTCGCTGCACGTGGCGGGCATCGAGGAAGAACGCCGGCTGATGTACGTCGGCATCACCCGCGCGCAGCTGAGCCTAGCCGTGACCTGGTGCGAAAAGCGCAAGCAGGGCAAGGAGATCAGCGAGCGTCAGGCCTCGCGCTTTATCGGCGAAATGGGCGACGACCTCAAGCACGTCGGCCGCAAGAGCGATGCGCCGGAGGACAGAAATGCCGGTCGCGCCAAGTTCGCCCAGTTCAAGGCGATGCTGGCGAGACAGAAATAGTCGCTATTTGAAGCTGGCACCGGACTGGTTGGCCATGACGACGATGGCGCGCTTGATCTCGTCTTCCGTTGCGTCGGCCACGCCGCCCTTCGGCGGCATGGCATTCTTGCCGGCGATCGCGCTCTTCAACAGGCCGTCGAGACCCAGCGCGATGCGCGGCGCCCAGGCGCCCTGGTCTCCCGTCTTCGGTGCGCCGGCGACGCCGGCATTGTGGCAGGCGCCGCAGGCCGCCTTGATCATGTTCTCGCCGCTGCGCGAGCCGACAGCGACCTTCGGCCCACTCGCCGCGAGTTCAACCCGCGCCACCGGCTGGATGCGGAGATTTGCCGACTCGACGTCGATCCTGGGTTTGCTACCCATCGCCACGGCCGAAGGCATCGACACCGCCACCGCGCACGCCAAGGTCAATGAGTGAAGCTTGATGCGGGACATCCGGTCACCTCGCGGGAGCTTGAGGAGCCTCAAGGGGTGAGGAACCTCAATGGATGCGGAAATTATATCGACAGCGCCAGTCCCTGTCCTTTCGTGAATCGACTATTCGATGATGCCGAGAAGACGGGCACGATCCACCGCGTGCCGGCGGTTGGCGGCACCGAGCTTGTTGAACAAATGCTTCAAGTGCCATTTGACGGTTTCGGCGCCGACATCGAGCAGACGGGCGATTTCCTTGTTCGAGCGGCCGGAGGCAAGGGCAATCAGCACTTCCATTTCGCGGTCGGACAACTGACTCGCGCCCTTGCCGGTCGGTCTGACCGACAACCGCGCTTCCACCCCGAGTCCGCAACGACGAGCCGCTCGTTCCAGGAACGAGTTCGAGACTTTGCCCAAGCGGGCGACACGCGAGTTCAAGAGTGCCGGCAACCGCTCCGCCGCCAAAAGCCAGTCGTCGGCGACGGCGCGAACCAACCCAAAGGATTCGGCGAGACCCATGGCCTCGACGAGGGACGAGGACGACGCGGTATCGGCTTCGTCATGACAGCAGGCGGTGAGAATGCCGATGGTGATCAGTTCGCGTCCCCGGCGCAGGCGACCGGCAAGTTGCGTCGCGGCCGCAAGCGCGATACGAGCCTCGTCCCTGTTCTGCTTGAGCAAGGCCAGACGCGCCGCCGCCATGTCGCGCATGAGGCGCAGTTCGGCGTCCAGGCCCTTGGCCGGAGGGCCGTCGGGGCCGACCAACTCGTCCAATGCGCCTTGCAACATCGTGCAAGACAGCCGACGATGGCGGTTGGCCTGCAAGCGCATTTGCTCTTCCAGGCTGGCGGCGACCAATCGCGGCTGCCCGCGCAGGCGACCGATTTCGGCAAGATTATTAAGGGCCTCGAGCGCCCTGCCTTCCCGCCCCCGCAGGTCCTCGTGGCGAGCCAGGGTGCGATAGGCCAGGATCACGGCATCGGGAAGCCCCGCCCGCTCGACCAGATCGATCCGATTGGCCAGCAGCGACCGCGCTTCATCCTCGGCGCCGAGATCCCACGCCGCCGCCGCCAGCCCGGCGGCCTGCAGCGCCGCCGCCAACGACCGGCGGCCGCCGGTTGCCTCCGCGCGGACCAAGGCACGTCGAAACACCGGCGCCGCCTCGGCCGCCAGTCCCTCCACAAGGTAGCTCAAGCCCACGGCGAATGCTCCGTACATCTCGTCGTAATGACTGCGCGGGGCGTCGCTGCTGTCAGACAACTGTTGGTAGTGCCGCGCCGCGGCGGGACTGCCGGCATGAATGGCGAAATAGGAACTCGAATTGCGATAAAGCGACGCCAGCGAAGTATCGTCGTCCAGCCTGCCGAGGCTGGCCGATCGATAATCGTCATCGTGAATCTCGATCGCCGAACGGACGATTTCGGCCTGTCGCCGGGTTTCCGAGGTCAGCGTCGACCGCGCCGCGATGAGATCGATCAAGCGATGGGCATCGTCGAGTCGGCAGCACAGCGTGCAGGCCCATGCCAAGGTCAGCTGAATGCCTTCGTGGCTTGCCAGTTCCTGTTCGGGCAAGCGATCGAGCCAGGCCAGCACCTCCGCCATCCGACCTTGGCTGGCGAGCAGACGCAAGCGCGCCTCGATCCAGGCCAATGCCGAGGCTTTCATGCCGCCGCGGAAAGCGTGCTCGGCGGCCTCGTCAATCCTGCCATTCGCGGCATACCACTCGGCCGCGGTCCGGTGCACGGACTCGATTGTCGAGCGAGGCAATTCGCGGGCTCGGTCCCGCAGGTATTCCCCGAGCAAGGGATGCAGTCGATAGTTTTCGCCGCCGCCTTCGATCGCCACCACCAGACCGCTATCGCGTTCAATCCTGGCGAGCAGTTCGCGCGCGCTCGCCATGCCGACCAGCGCACCGCACAGCGAAGCATCGACTGTGCTCAGCAGTGAAGCCCGGATCAGCGCCTCGGCTTCCATCGATGCCAGTCCGGCCATGACGAAGCGGGTGATGTAACGTCCCACATTGCCGCCAGAGCCGGACAGATCGGCCACTGCCGACGCCAAGGCATCGCCAACCGTGCCGGAGGCCATCAGATGTATCGCCAGTGGCCAGCCATCGGTACGCTCGTGCAAGCGGGCGGCCAGATCGATATCGACGGCGTCGCCTTGTTGCTTGCGCAGCAGTTCCACGGTCTCGTCCAGGCTGAAGCGCAGGTCGTCGACGTCGAGGCAGCGGCAATGACCATAGGCCGCCAATTCGTCCTGGGCGAACTGGGGTTCCGTTCGCGAAGCCACGACCAGATGAAAATTGGGGGGTGCGTTGGTGGCCAGATAGTGGCAGAAGCGGTCCGCGGCCGAACCGGCCAGAAGATGCAGATCATCGATCAGCAAGTACGTTGGCCGCGCCCGCTCGTGCACCACCGTCAGCAGTTCGCTGACGACGGAAAAGTCCGATTCCGCACTCCTCGCGGCATCGAGCCGGTCAATGCCCGTCACATCGCCAATGGCATCAAGTGCGGTCCGGATCATCCGGGCCGGCGTGGCGTCCGCATCCAGCGACAACCACGCCACATCGCCGCCGCGCATCATCAGGTCCAGTCGCAATTGCGCCAACAGCGACGTCTTGCCAAACCCGGCGCCGGCGACAATCGCGGTCAGCGGTGCCGCGCTGGCGGCCAGCAATTTTTCCATCAGGCGCGGGCGCGCCACCAGCAGACGCGCGCCATGAGGCGGCAGGGTCCGCAGCGCCGCCACGCCTTCAGTCGATGACATCACTGGGTGCGCGGATCGTGAGCCATTGGCCGACGCGCCGTGAACTCAGGGAAACTCCTTCAGCTTGTAGCGCTGAAGCTTGCCGTTCTCGGTACGTGGCAAGGCCGCGACGAAACTGATCGCGCGCGGATACTTGTATGGCGCGGCATGCTGCTTTACATGGTCTTGCAACTCGCGGATCATCGCCTGATCTCCCCGCACGCCTGGCTTCAACACCACGAAGGCCTTCAGAATCTGGCCACGATCCGGATCGGGGACGCCGATCACACCGCATTCGGCAACCGCCGGATGTTCGAGCAACACCGACTCCACCTCCGGACTGGCAACGTTATAGCCCGAGGTTATGATGATATCGTCATTGCGCGCATGGTAATAGTAGTAGCCATCGGCATCCATGTGAAACGTATCGCCGGTCAGATTCCAGCCGTCGCGCACGTACCTGGCTTGACGGTCGTCGGCCAGATAGCGGCAGCCGGTGGGGCCCTTGATGGCAAGCCAGCCGGTTTCGCCGACGGGCACCGGCCGCATGTTCTCGTCGACCACGCGGGCCCGGTAGCCCGGCAATACCTTACCGATCGCCCCAACGCGGTAGTCGGCCGGACCCGAGGCAATATACATATGGATGACCTCGGTGCCGCCAATACCATCGTGAATCTGGATATCGGTCGCCGAGCGCCACTCGTCGCGCATCGCGGTCGACAAGGGCTCACCCGCCGCAACGCACTTCTTCAACTGACCAAGATCGTGATCGCCGACGCGGCCGGTCATCTGCCGGTAGGCCGTCGGCGACGTGAAGCAGATCGTGGCACGATGTCTTGCCATCGCGGCCAGCAAGGCATCCGGCGTCAGCCGTTCGAGCAGCACGGTGCAGGCGCGCGCCCACATCGGGAAACACAGCAACCCGCCAAGACCGAAGGTAAACGCCAACGGCGGCGTGCCGATGAACACATCGCTCGCATCCGGGCGCAGGCAATGACGTGGAAATACCTCGCACATCGCCATGACGTCGCGGTGTGCGTGGATACAGCCTTTCGGGATGCCGGTGGTTCCCGAGGTAAATGCTATCAGGGCCGGGTCGTCGGCGGCCGTATCGACGGCGGCGAAACCATCCGGCTTGTCCGCGAGCCGCGTCTCGAACTCGGCATCGCCGTAATACATGATCGTGCGTAGGCTCGGACAGGCCGCCTGCGCGGCCATGAGTTCCTCGGCCAGCGACACCTCGCACAGTGCGTGACTAACCTGCGCCAAGTCGACGATCTGTTTCAGTTCCTTGGCCCTCAACAGAGACATGGTGCCCACGGCCACGCCGCCCGCCTTCCACACCGCCAGCCAGCAGACGGCCAGCCAGGGGGAATTCGCCCCGCGCAGGAGAACGCGGTTGCCCGGCACCAATTCCATGTTCTCCGTCAGCAGGTGGGCCAGTTGATCGACACGACGCTGGATCTCCCGGTAGCTCCAGCGGATACCTTCGCCGATCATTGCCGGGCGATCGCCGTGGCCATCCCGCACGGCATTGTCCAGCAGCGCCACCGCCGCGTTCAACTGTTCCGGGAATTGCAATTCGGGAGTCTCGAAAATCAGGTCGGGCCACTGCTCCGGTGGCGGCATGCCATCCCGGACAAATCGGTCAACATGCGCGCTGATCCCCATTTCCCATCCCCCTCCATGAATGAAAGCTAATGGCTCCGAGCCATGGTCGCCATGCCGAACTGTTCCATGATCTCCTGAAATCCGCGCGCCGCCAGCGTCTGGTGGCTCGATGGGCAGAAACAGATGGCCTGGCCAAGCCGAATCTCCCGGCGCAACACCGGCAGAAGATCCTCGTGACCGCCATCTTCCAACTTTCGCGCGGCCGGCCGGTCGAGGACGATCAGGAGGTCGACCCCGGCCTTGTCGACACCCCGAAACGGCTGCGTCGAGGCCCGCCAGCCGGCACCTTCGACGCGTCGGCAAACGACCATGGTCTCGTCGCCGAGGCCGGCAATGCCCAGGCTGGCTGCGTCATCGAGATGGGCAAACAAGTCCCGGTGGCGATCCAGAAGCCCTTGCCAGGGAATGAGACTCGCGGCCATGGCGAGCCGTCCGTCAGGGCGTCCGGGAAAACCGCCGCGTGCAACTCCGGTCGCCGGCCGGCAGCGCGCTTTCCGTCACCACCTTGATGCGCGGAGAAATGCTCGCCGCGGTGGTGCCGAACCAGTTGTCGCAGCCCGCCTGGCATTGGTCGGGAATGCCGCTGGCACGAAAGGAATCCTGCCACGGACAAGCGGTATGCACCAGCAGCACGTCATCGCCATCCCGCTCGAGGTGGGCGGTTTCACCCATCACCTCGCTCGCGCGAACCAGAGTGAAGACCACCTTTTCCAGATCGTCCGGGCTGCCTCCCCGCTGCAGGTACATCGCGCCGGTACCCAGGCCAATGCGCCCGTAGAACTCCACTTCGAGTTGCCGGGCCGCCGCCTCGCCATAGTGGTCCGCCACCACCCGACGCCAGCCATGAAAGAAGTCATGGCAAATCCGCTGCATGGACTGCCAGTCCCGCTCGGTGCGATTGAGGCGCTTGGCGAGATCATCGCCCGATTGTGTGGTGTTCATGACTGACTCCTGTCGAGAGGTTGCGTTTTGGCGCGTCGCTGAAATTCCGCCAGGGCGCGTTCGAATTCCGCGACGGTCGCCGCCGGCACTTCGCAACCGCATTCATAGCACGTGTTGCGAATGCGATCGAACCAGCGGCAGCCACATTCGTCGCACGCCAGCTCCGGCGCGCCCGCGGGATTGAAGAAGATCATCGGCAGGCCCCAAGAAAAGCCAGCCCCAGGGTGTCGAGGAAATCCTCGTAGCCGGCGTCCTGCAATTCGTACTTGGTTCGAAAGACGAAGAACAGGATGTCGCCGCTGCGGATCAGTCGTCGCATGGTCGACAGGCGGTCATCGGCGGTCGTGCCGCCCAATTGACTCGCGGCGTGCTCACCGACCACCAGCAGCAGGTCGACCTTGGTGTGCTGCGGCCCGCGATAGCAGGCAGTGCTGGCAACCATGCCGCCCCCGGCAAGCGTCCACAACATCATGGGCATGTCCTCGCCGCCGGTGTTCGCCAGGCCGGCAACATGCTTGCCTGGCTGAATGCCCGAACCTTGGCGCGGCACCAGGCCGACCGTCGAGCCGGGAGCCATGTCGACGAACAGCGGGCGATGCCGGTCCAGCATCGCCTGCCAAGTCTCGACGACATCGAATAGCGAAGCCATGACGACGCCTCAGATGCGCACGCCGATCTTGAAGCCTTCATGAATCGACGCATCGAGGCCCCGCGGCATCAAGGCATCGCCCGCGCCATGCAGTTCGTCGATCATCCACAGAAAATCATTGAACAGATCATGGTTGGCCTTGCGCGGCCCCGATACCAAGACTGTGTCGACGTCGATCCGGCTTGCCTCGCCCTTGGCGTTGCCGACGACCACTCCATCGGCGTCCACCGAGACCAGGGTGGTGGACGTCAGCGCCTTGATCTCCAGTTCCTCCACCCAGGCCGAATGGCGCCACTTGAACGATGGCATAACATCCCCCGCGATGCTCTTGGCTTCCTCGACCAGAGTTACCTGATGTCCCCGCTTGGTCAACGACTCGGCCAGCGTCAGGCCGATCTTGCCAGCGCCGATCATCGCCACGCGCCGACCCGGCGTGACGACGCCGCGCGCGACATCGAGCGCATCGACCAGGCGCTCGGCGCCCGGCAGGCGTCGGTAGTAGCCGAGATCGGTGCGCGCCCCGGCCGCGATGATGCAGGCGTCGAATTGATGAAGGATGCTGCGCATGAACTTGGCGTTGGCCTCGGTGTTGAAGCGCACTTCGATGCCCAGCTTGGTCAACATGGTCTGGTAATACCGGATCACCGAAATCAGGTCGTCCGGACGAGCCAGGTCGTTGCTCGAGTAGCCTTGCAGATTGCCGCCGATGCGGTCGCCCTTCTCGAATATGGTGACGTCGTGGCCGCGTCGCCGGGCGGTGATGGCCGCCTCCAGCCCGGCTGGCCCCGCGCCGATGACCATGACCTTCTTCTTCACCGCCGCCGGCGTGATCTGATATTCCGGCTCCACCTCGTGGCCAAGCTGGGGATTCATGGCGCAGGTATATGGCAGGTCGCGGAATAGCCTCGACAGGCAGTTGAGCGATCCGATGCAGCGACGAACTTCATCGAGCCGATCCTCGGCCGCCTTGTGAATCAGCTCCGGATCGGCCAACAGCGGCCGGCAGACCTCCCAATAGTCGAAGACACCATCGGCGATGCATTGATTGGCCATCACCGGGTCGGGCAGGCGGTTGCCAAAGGTAATCAAGGTGTCCGGGAACATCTGCTTGGCCTTGGCCGACAGGTAGTTCCAATGTCCCGGCGCCACGTCGCGGCCGATCGACGATTCGGGGGCCTCCTGCCAGCCGACCGTGACGGAAATCATATCCACCCCGCGGCTCACCGCCTGTTGCATCAACTCGAAGCACTCGTCCTCCGTGTTGCCACCCCAGCGATCCATCAGCTCGGCTCCGTTCAAACGTATCACCAGAGGATGTTCCGGCGTCGCCTGCTTGATCGCATCGATCAATTCACGCATGAAGCGGCCGCGATTCTCCACCGAACCACCATATTCGTCGGTACGCTGATTGGTGAACCGCGAATTGAAATTGGCGAGCAGATAGCCCATGAAGCTGGTCACCTCGGTGCCATCGAAACCAGCGCGGATGGCGCGCTTGGCGGCATCGGCGTGTTGCTGAACGATGGCCCTGATGCCGTCCTTGGACAACTCGCGGGGCGGCCGGAAATGGGGCAGGGTCTGCGGCACCACCGACGGCTGGATGCAGTAGCCGAGGTCGATGCCGCCATAGCGGCCGGCATGGAGAATCTGCTGGATGGCGATCGCGCCATTGTCGTGAATGTATTGGGCGATGGTTTCGAACTGCGGCAGGAACTTGTCGTCGAACAGCGCCACCTGGCGGAAATACGCCTTGCCTTCACCCAGCGGATCGGGATACGCGCCCTGGTTGGTGATGATACCGGCACCGGTACCGGCGATCACGCGGGTGCGAGCCAGTTCGCGCGGCGTGATGAAGCCGTCGCGAGTGTTGTAGTTGGACACGCAGCACGCGCCGTACTTGATCATGTTCTTGGTCTGAAACCGACCGATCCGTCCCTGCTTGAACAGATGCGGCAATTTCGCCTCGCCTGGCCTGGTCATGGCTGCATTCCCCCGAAAACAAAATGGCTGATCACTATCGCATGGCGTATCGATGGCCACCCCCCCCGTCTCAGGGGGGGGAGCCGAAGGTTGCCGAAATGCGCATTGCTTCATCGTATACGCCGGTCAACATGCCGATCAGCTGAGCGCTGTCGGCCAAGCGCTGATCGATCGCCCGGATGGCGTTGGTCTGGCCGATCAGGCCCTGGCGCCTGAAATGCGCGTACTGTTCGACGCAGGCGCGACCGTGGTCGGTGATGTGGTAGGAATGAACATTGCCCTTGGCGCCACGACTCTTGCCCACCAACTGGTAGCCGACCAGCTTGCGCAAGCCGTACTGGATATTGGTGACATTATCGGCGTTCAATTGACGGGCCAGCAAACCCAGGGTGATGGGTCCGTCGGCGAAGCCGATCACGTGCAACAGCACGAGCTCCGCGTACGACAGTTCGCCCAATCCCGCGATATGGGCAATTTGCAGGATATAGCGCTCGAATGCCTGCTGGAAGCGAATCACCGACCACTCGAATTCGGTGATCAATACCTCGTGCGGTGTCAGGCCGAGATGCCAGGGGCGATGCCCAAGCACCTTGCGTTCCGGTGTCGGCCCAACCATTGCCGTCTTGTCCTTGGCGGTCTTCATGACTGCACGGCGGACGCGATGATCGCGTAGCCCGTGGAAGTGCGGCCGGCCGAATCGTACAGGCCGGTGAGCATGCTGACGGTCTTGGCTGCCTGCAGCAACACGGCCTCGCCGTTGTCGAGCTGGGCGACATCGGCAATCAGCAGTTGCGCGCGGATGGCGGCGAAGTCATCGCAGATCTGGCGGCCACGCTCGGTGACGGCAAGGTGGTTGTACTTGCCTTTCTGGTCGCGCACTTTCGCGGCCAGGCCCATGCCCACCAGTTTTCGCAAGCTGTACTGGACGTTCTGGATATCGTCGCGATTGAGCAGGTTGGCGATCATGGTCGCGGACTTGGGCCGATCGTGCAGGCGCACGATATGCAGGATCAGCATCTCGGCCGAACCGACACCATCCAGGCCGAGCATGTTGAGAGCATGCAGGCTATAGCGGCCAAATGCCTCCCACCATCGCAGCAAGGCCCACTCCAGCTCCGTCGTCGCGGCCTCGAGTGGCGTCCTGGACAAATGCCAGCCGGTGGTCGGCGCGATACCGTTGCCGACCGGCAGCTCGGTCAAGCCGGCCGTCGTTGCCCGGGCCCTGGCGGTCATGGCGGCAACCCCGGAGTCACCGTCGTGATGTCCCTTGCCATCTCGGCGTGGGCCCGGTCGGTCGGCTGGGCAACTTGATGCATGAAGGCCACTTCTCCCTCGAAAGTCAGTGATGGCGATACGCCTATTATGCCGATGACTGCAACCGGCCGCGCCACAGATTCGCTTCGTACTGAGCGCGACCGGATCGATACTGCCTTGGCCAGGCGACCTCGGCATAACCGATCCTGGCGGCCTCGTGCAGCGTCCAGGCCGGATCGGCCAGATGCGGGCGCGCCACCGCGCAGAGGTCGGCACGGCCGGCCGCGACAATGCCATTGACGTGATCGGCCTCGAAAATGGCCCCGACGGCGATGGTCGGAATCCCCACCTCGTTGCGAATCCTGTCGGCGAACGGCGTCTGGTACATGCGTCCATATACCGGCGCATCCTCCTGCCACACCTGCCCCGACGAGCAGTGGATGATGTCGGCGCCCGCCTCGGCAAACATCCTCGCGAGCGCCACCGCGTCATCGGCGGTATTGCCGCCGGGCACCCAGTCGTGACATGACAGGCGCACCGACATCGGCCTGTCGGCGGGCCAGGCGACACGCATGGCCCGGAACACCTCGATCGGAAAGCGGGCTCGATGTTCGACACGGCCGCCGTACTCGTCATCGCGGCGGTTCGTCAACGGCGACAGGAAGCTCGACATCAGGTAGCCATGGGCGCAATGAAATTCGAGGATGTCGAATCCCGCGGCGGCGGCCATGTCGGTGGCGCGCACGAAATCGTCAGCTATCCGCGTCATGCCGGCTCGATCGAGTTGCCGCGGCACCTGGCCATAGGGCAGATAAGGCAAGGGCGAAGCCGCGACCAGCGGCCATCCGCCCGCGGCCAGTGGCTCGTCGGCGCCCTCCCAGGCCAGTTTCGTCGCACCCTTGCGGCCGGCATGGCCCAACTGGATGCCGATCCGGGCGGTGCTGCGATCATGCACGAAATCGACGATGCGCCGCCAGGCCGGCAAGTGCTCGGGCCGGTACATGCCGGCACAACCCGGCGTGATGCGGGCATCGGCCGCCACGCACGCCATTTCGGTGAATACCAGTCCGGCGCCGCCCAGCGCGCGAGCACCATAATGGACCAGATGGAAATCGTCGACGCGACCATCGTCGGCCGAATACATCGCCATCGGCGAAACGATCACGCGGTTGTCCAGCCGGAGCCCACGCAACGTGAACGGCGTGAACATCGGCGGCGCCGGCCGGGCCGGCCCCGTTGCCGGAACACCGGCGCGCGCCGCGAACCAGCGCTCGTAGCCCTCCAGCCAGGTCCGGTCGCGCAGGCGCAGGTTCTCGTGCGAAATGCGCTGCGAACGCGTCAGCAGCGAATACATGAATTGTTCGGGCTCGTAGGCATCGCAATAGCGCGCGCCGCACACCTCGAACCATTCCATGGCGTTCCAGGCCGCGTTTTGCAGGCGCAGGACGTCGACATTGCGCGCCCGCTGATAGTCCGCGAGCACCGCCGCGATATCGTTATCCCCGTTGTCCCGGCGCTCATGGAACAGTCGCGCCAACTCGATGGCGTCCTCGAAGGCGAGCTTCGTTCCGGAACCAATGGCGAAGTGGGCCGTATGAACCGCGTCGCCCATGAGCACCACGTGGCTGCGGCCGTTGTCCAGCCACCACTGGTCGCACTTGACGCGCTGGAAGTTGAGCCAGGCGGAACCTCGCAGGTGGCGAGCATTGGTCTCCAGCCGATGGCCATCGAGATGCCGCGCGAACAGCTTTTCGCAGAATGCGACTGATGCCGCCTGATCGGCTCGATCGAGACCATGGGCCAACCAGACGTGTTCCGGGCATTCGACGATGAAGGTGGACGTGGCGGCGTCGAACTTGTAGACATGTGCCTGGAACCAGCCATGTTCGGTTTTCTCGAAGTAGAAGGTGAAAGCATCCACCAGCTTCCGCGTACCCAGCCAGATGTAGCGGTTTGGCCTCTGGACGATGTCGGGTTTGAACACCGACTCATGACAAGCGCGAATCTTCGAAGAGATGCCGTCCGCGGCGACGATCAGGTCGGCGTCGGGAAACTCGGTGTCGGACTCGACTTCGCGATCGAACAGCAGTTCGACGCCGAGTGCTTCGCAACGCTCCTGAAGAATATTGAGCAGCTGCTTGCGCCCGATGCCGACGAAGCCGTGACCGGAGCTGCGGATCACCCGGCCCTTGAAATGCACTTCGACATCGTCCCAGTGGTTGAACGCCACCTGGATGGCGTCAGCAGTTTCCTTGTCCCATTCCCGCATGTTCGCCAGCGTGGCGTCTGAAAACACGACGCCCCAGCCGAAGGTATCGTAGGGACGGTTGCGTTCGACCACGGTAATCCGTCCGCCCGGATCGAGCTTTTTCATCAGCAGCGCGAAGTAAAGGCCCGCCGGGCCACCGCCTACGCAGACGATACGCATGTTGCTTCCCCTCGAATGGTCATGAAACGCATCGATGATAGGCGGCGTCTCGCCGGTCGCCCCCCCTGAGACGGGGGGGCGACCTCACCGTGGCGTGGCGCCATCCCGCGGCCCGGACAACCTGGCCTTGACTCGCCCATGCGCCTCAGGGAATGGCGGAAAAATCCGGCGCCCGACCTTCGCCGAAGGCGGCAATGCCCTCGCGGGCCGCCGCGGTGCACGCGCTGCGACCGAACGCCCGGTAGCTGATTGCCAATGCGGCTTCGAGGGTCGCTTCGGCGGCGGCATCCCTCACGGCCTGATCGAGAATGGTCAGAATCTCCAGGCTCAGCGGCGCTCCGGCCGCCGACGTCGGCGGCCCCGGCTGATTGGCGGGCAAGGTTGCCGGTCCGGCCCGGCTGTCACCGACTTGCCCGGCCATGGCGCGAACGCGCGCGACCGCGCTCCGGATCAGTGTCGGTATGTCGGCGGCCAAGGCGTCGACGACGCCGAGTTCATGCAGTCTGGGGGCCCCGACCCGCTCGGCGCGACCGAGCATCGCCGCGAAAGTGTCGGCGGCACGCGGCCAGCGACGAAAGGGCACCACCATGGCACCGATGCCGGGCACGATGCCCAAGGTAATCTCGGGCAACTGCGTCCAGGCATCGTCGACCGCGAGCAAGGCATGGCAGCGCATCGCCAGTTCCAGGCCGCCACCCAATGTCATGCCGTTCAGCGCGGCCACCACCGGTTTTTTCATGGCGTCGAGATGCACAAGCAGTCGCGAGCAGTCGCGGGCGTATTGCGTCGCCGCCGCCTCGTTGCCCAACATGCCGGCGAAGCGGCCGATTTCGGCGCCGGCGCAAAACGCCTTCACGCCATAGCCGGTAATGACATAGCCCGCGATGGCCGGATCGGCCTCGCTACCGGCGATGACCGCCAGTATCTCGTCGGTCATCTCGTCGTTGAGCGCGTTCAGCGCCTCGGGCCGGCGCAGCGTAATGATCCTGACGCCATCGAGATCGTCCACCAGGACATGTCGAGGAAACTTCTGATAGTCGGCCAACGATCTTGCCGGCATGGGCATGCCGGGACGTGCCGTCGCGAAAGCGCGCAGGATGCGATGGGTCTCCGCTTCGCCGAGATCGCGCATCAGATCGAGCGGGCCCCGCCTGAAACCAAAGGCCGTCTTGCAGCCAAGCTCGAGATCCGAGGGATCGCCGATACCGCGATCGAGAATGTCCACCGTCTGTGAAAACAGCACGCCGAGGAGCCGATCGCGAACAGGCGTGCCGATCGCCGGAGCGGACCGCGACAGCTTGCCGGGAGGGATGGTCAGCCATTCCTTGACCGAGCGGAACACCGTCGCGGGCCGATAATGTTCACCCTCCTCGTCCGCCTGCAGGGTGTTGGTCTCGGTGATGATCGGGTTGCCGTTGGCCAGATTCAGCACGAAGAACGGGCCGGCATTGACGAATTCGGTGGCGACGCCATCCACCTGCGCGGCCGTCGCCCGGTCGAGCAACAAGGCGGCTTCGTTGCACCAGTTGTCGAAGATCCGATCCAGCATGAAGCAGACGGCATCGGTCGTCACCAGCGGTACCTTGCCCGTGACGCAGAAGAGCCAGCGCAGGTACTCGATCACGCCCGGATCCGCCTCCGGCCAGTCGATCACTTCGACGGCGGGATTGCGCCAGGCCGGAGCGAAGAAATGAGTTACCGTGGCCCGTCTCGGGTAACGCAGACCCGCAAAAATGCGGGCGGCGGGAAGTGAACTGGTATTGGACGTCATCAAGGCTCCCGGGCCGACCACCGCTTCCACCCGGGCGAATATCTGCCGCTTCAGTTCGATGTTCTCGGTCGCCGCCTCAATGACCCAATCACAGTCCGCCAGCGCCGCATAGTCGAGCGTTCCGGAAATGTTGGCGGTCACCCGAGCGGCATGGGCCTCGCTCATCTTGCCCCGCGCCACGGCCTTGCCCGCGTAGTCACGGCAGCGCTGCAAGGCCTTGTCGATGGCGGACTGGGCCACGTCGACCAAGGTCAGCCTGATGTCGGGCAGGGCACTCTTGAGGTAGTAGGCGATATCCGGTCCGATCGTCCCCGCCCCAATCACCGCCACGTGACGAGGCACGTCGCGACAGGGTGGATGCAACAGGGGGTTGGCAACGGTCTTGCCCATGACGTCGTCTCCTCGCAAGCTTATTTTTCAAATCTGTTGACATGCTATCAAAAGACAATGTAACGTCAATGGAAAATCAATTTAAAGTTTGACACTATCAAACTGCCAAGCGGGCAACGGGGCCTTGCCCTGTTTTGTTCCTGAGGAGACAAACATGCCGCACCGTACGGTGCCTATTCGGCTACGCCATTCGTTCGCTGGCACGATCGCGGAACATCCTGGACAGGCACGGAGGTAACAGATGGGATATCGGATTGGCATCGACGTTGGCGGCACTTTCACGGATTTCCTGATGATCGACGACGCCGGCAAGTCCAGCGTCTTCAAGACATCGAGCACACCCAAGGACCCATCGATCGGCGTGCTGGCCGGCATGCGCGAGATGGCCGATTCCCTGGGCGTCGATCTGGAGCGGTTCGCTGGCCAGGTCGACCTGATCGTGCACGGCACCACGGTCACCACCAATGCCGTGCTAACCGGCAACGGCGTCAAGACCGGCCTGGTCACCACCGATGGTTTTCGCGACATCCTCGAAATGCGCCGCGGCTATCGCGAGGAGCTGTACAACAACAAGCTGACGCCACCTCCACCCCTGGTGCCGCGCGACCGACGCCTGGCGGTGAAGGAGCGCATCGACGCCGCGGGCAACGTGGTTCTGGCGCTCGATCGTCCGTCGCTTGACGCGGCCGTCGACGCACTGATCGCCGAGCAGGTCGAAGCCATCGCCATCTGCTTCATGCACAGTCACGCCAACCCGGCACACGAACAGATGGCAAAAGCCGTGGTCCAGGAACGGCTGCCCGACGCCTACCTGACGGTGTCGTCGGACCTGCTTCCCCAGGCGAGGCTGTACGAGCGGCTGTCGACGGCCGCGTTGAACAGTTACGTCGGCCCGATACTCAAGCGCTACCTCGAATCGCTACGGGCCAACCTGGCTCGCATCGGCTTCAAGGGCGTGCTGCTGATCATGCAGTCCAACGGTGGCGTCGCCACGCCGCAATCGACGGCCGCCACGGCCGTCATGACCCTGCTGTCGGGGCCGGCCGGCGGCCCGGTGGCCGGGCTGGTATTCAGCGGCGTCCAGGGCTACGACCAATGCATCACCGTCGACATGGGTGGCACGTCGTTTGATGCGTCGGTGGTGCAACGCGGCGTGCCGCTGCTGCGCAGCGAGGGCTGGATCGCCCGCCAGCGACTGGCTTTGCCGATGCTCGACATTCACACCATCGGCGCCGGTGGCGGGTCGATCGGCTGGATCGACGACGGTGGCTTGCTGCGCATGGGACCGCAAAGCGCCGGCGCGCAGCCGGGGCCGGCCTGTTATGGCCGCGGCGGCCAACTGCCGACTTGCACCGACGCCAACCTGGTGCTCGGCTATCTCGAACCGGACTACTTTCTCGGCGGCCGCATGAAGCTGGACCGCGACGCCGCCCGGCGAGCCATCGCCACGTATGTCGCCGGGCCGCTCGGTCTTTCGGTCGAGCAAGCCGCCGCCGGCATGTTCCACGTCGTCAATGTCAACATGGCCGCCGGTTTGCGCGAGATCACCGTGTCACGCGGCATCGACCCGCGCGAGTATCCCCTGGTCGTCGCCGGCGGCGCCGGGCCCATTCACGGCGCCATGATCGCTCTCGAACTCGAACTGCCGGTCATTATCGTGCCGCGCGAGTCCTCGATCTTTTGTGCCAGCGGCATGCTTCGCTCCGACTTCAAGCACAGCTACGTCCGCACCTACCACGCCCTCGGCGGCGAGGCCGATGTCAGAATCATGGCCGGTCACTTCGCCGAACTCGAGCGTCAGGGGCGGCAGGTGCTGCACGACGAGAAGGTGACGGCCCATGACCGCGTGCGGGTCGAATACGCCGCCGACATGCGCTATCTCGGCCAGCACAACGAGATCACCTGCGGCTTCGACATCATCCGCCTAGAGCAGGAAGGCATCGACTACCTGCGCTCGGTACTGCACGAGGAACACGAACGGCTGTACGGCTACTCGTTGCGCGACGCCGGCACCGAAATGGAACTGGTCAATCTGCGCGTGACGGTCGTCGGCATCACCGACAAACCGGCCATGAACTTCATGGCGCGCGTCGACGACGATGTCGCCTCCTGCCAGAAGAGCCGACGCCGCGTGTACCTGCCGACCGTGCGCGAGTTCGGCGAAGTGCCGGTCTACGATGGCGAGCGCCTCTGTCACGGCCACCAGGGCTCGGGGCCCGCCATCATCGAACAAATCACCACCACCACGTTCGTCTCGCCCGAATTCGATTTCGTCGTCGATCGCGCCGGCAGTTATTGCCTCTATCTGCGCGAGATCGGCCACACTTACCTGAGGAGGGTTCTCCAATGACACAAGCCGGCAAGAGCGGGATCGATCCGATACTGGTCACCGTCATCCAGCGGCGGCTGAAGGCGATCACCGAGGAAATGGGGCTGGTCATGCTGCGCACCGCCAGGTCGCCCATCCTGTCCGAGGCGCGCGATTTCGTCACCGGCCTTTACGACGCGGACGGCAACATGATGGAACAGACGGCGTACATCCCGATCCTCGCATTCGCCGTTCCGGAGAGCATCAAGCACATCGTCGCCTACTTCAAGGGCCGCTTGTATCCGGGCGATGTGATCATCCACAACGACCCGTTCACCGGCGGCAACCAGGCGGCCGATGTCAAGATCGTCCGGCCGATCTTTTTCGGCGAGCGGCTGGTCGGCTTCGCGGCCATCAACGGCCACCAGGCCGATGTCGGCGGCGCGGTGGCCGGCGCCTACAACCCCGGCGCCACGGAAATCTGGCAGGAAGCGCTGCGCATCACGCCGGTGAAGCTCCATGAGAAGGGCGAGAAGCGCCAGGATGTCTGGGATCTGATTTTCGGCAACATCCGCTTCCCCATCGTCCAGGAGGACATCCAGGCCGCCATGGGCGGCTGCGCGGTCGGCGATCGGGAACTGGTCAAGTTGATCGCGCGTCACGGCTGGCACCGCTTCGATGCCCACTTGCAGCACCTCTACGACGCCACCGAACAGCAGATGCGCGCCGAGATCCGCGACATTCCGGACGGCGTCTATCATGGCCTGTCGACAGCCCATTACGACGGCTTCACGCCGGGCTCGACCATGGACATTCGCGTCAAGGTCACGGTCAAGGGCGACGGTATCAATTTCGACTTCACCGGCTCCGCGCCACAAACGCCGGGCTACGTGAACGCACCGCCCGCCTCGACGATCTCGGCGATTACCCTGACGCTGCTGATGTGCCTGAAGGATCCGGGCATTCCGCAAAACGCCGGCGTCATGCGACCGCTGACTTTCAATCTGCCCGAAGGATCGATCGTCAACCCGCGCTTCCCCGCCGCCAGCACGTTCGGCAACCATCTGTCCGACCAGATCTCGGCGGCGATTTTCGATGCGCTGGCTCCGGCATTGCCGCAACGGGTCACCGCCGCCTGGAACCCGCTGTTCGCCATCGCCGCCGTCGGCTTCAATAGCCGGACACGCCAGCCGTTCGTGGACATCCTGTTCAACGGTCTGAAGGGTGGTGGCGGCGGCACCGCCGGCGCCGACGGCTACGACCACATCGGTCTGATCGCCTGCGGTGGCGGCCTTCTGGCGCAAGACCCCGAAATGTTCGAGATGAAGGATCCGCTCTACCTGCGGCGCTTTGAATTCAAGACCGACTCGGCCGGCCCGGGTCAGTGGCGCGGCGGGCTGGGCGTGGAAATGGAAATGGAATTTCTCGGCGACGGCAACATGGTAAGCGCCTTCGGCGACGGCATCGATCCGGGTTCCGAGGCCCAGGGAATTCTCGGTGGCGGCCGCGGCATGCTCAACCGGGGCGAACTGCGTTATCCCGATGGCAAGGTACATGAATGCAGGAGCAAGGAGGTCGTCGCCAACATCCCGAAGGGCACGATCTGGCGTCAGGTGGCGGGCGGCGGCGGCGGTTACGGCAACCCCCGGCGGCGTCCAGCCGAACAGGTGGCGCGGGAAGTACGGTACGGCTACGTTTCCGCCGCGGCCGCGCGCGAGCACTATGGCGTGGTGCTCGACGCCCGCACCGGCCAACTCGACCCCACGGCAACCCAGACCTTGCGCGGAGAATCCCCATGAGCCCACCCGGCGGACGTATCGCGCCGCGCGACCACGAGGAGCAAATTTTCGAGACCGGCGCCGGCATTCCGATCGACGAACTTTACGGACCCGACGCCATTACCGGCTTCGACCCGGGCCGCGACCTCGGTCTTCCCGGCGAATACCCATAC
This sequence comes from Rhodocyclaceae bacterium, assembly GCA_016704145.1. GTDB lineage: Bacteria > Pseudomonadota > Gammaproteobacteria > Burkholderiales > Rhodocyclaceae > Fen-999. The sequence goes on from JADJAS010000007.1 coordinate 968,930, forward strand.
ACGCGCGGTCCGTATGCCGGCATGTACCGTTCGCGTATCTGGACACGGCGCTTCCAGGTCGGCTTCGGTTCGCCCGAGGAAACCAACGAGCGCATCAAGTACCTGGCCGCCAACGGCGCCAACGGTTTCGTCATCACCATCGACCTGCCAACCTCCTACGGTTTCGATTCCGACGACCCCCTGGCCGACGGCGAAGTCGGCGTGACCGGGGTCGCCATCTCGACACTCGAGGACATGGCAGCGCTATACGCGGGCTTTTCGCCTTCACAGCTTTCCTACGCCTTGTCGATTCGGCCACCGGTGTCGTCCGTGACCCTGGCCATGCTCGCCTGCGTGGCGAAGCGACTGGGCGTGGACTTCAAGGATGTGATCGGCACCCAGCAAAACGACCCCTTCTATCAGATGAGCGGCGGGCCCCTGCAGACCATCACGCAGTTCTTTCCCCTCGAAGGCACCTTGCGCCTGTGCATCGACAACATCGAATACATCTCGCAGCACCTGCCGCGTCTCAACTGGATGGTCACCAACGGCTACAACCTTCGCGAGACCGGCGTCAATGCCATCCAGGACGGCGCCTTCACGCTGGGCCATGCCTTCAACATCTTCCGCCTGGCGCGCCAGCGCGGCCTCGACATCGACGTCTTCCCCCGTCGCGCCTCTTTTTTCCTGTCGGCTTCGATCGACTTCTTCGAGGAGATCGCCAAGTTCCGCGCCATGCGCCGCCTATATGCGCGAACCATGAAGAATGAATTCGGCGCCAGCAACCCGGAATGCTGGCGCCTGCGCTTTTCGGTGCAGTCGGCGGGCAACACGCTCACCACCCAGCAGCCGCGCGTCAACATGGTGCGCGCCGGCATCGAGGCCATGGCGGCCGTTTTCGGCGGCGCCCAGTCGATTCATTTGTGTTCCTACGACGAAGGCCTCGGCCTACCGACCGAGGAATCATCGCGCATGGCCCTGCGCACCCAGCAGGTCATCGCCTACGAAAGCGGCATCACCAAGACCATCGATCCCCTGGCCGGCTCTTACTACGTCGAAAGCCTGACGAATCGCATGGAACAGGAGATCGGCGGGATGTTGGCCGACATCGACCGGCGTGGCGGCATGGTCGCCTGCATCCGCGATGGCTGGCTGGAAGCGGAGATCAACGCCGCCCGCATCCGCAACCAGCGGGACATCGACGATGGTAAGCGCGTACTGGTTGGCGTCAACCGCTTTCAGGTCGAATCCAGCGAAGATCCGCCGATCCATATTCACAAGATCCGCGCCGACGAGTGGGGCGAACGCCGGGCCGCCATGCTGCGCCGCTATCGCGCCGACCGTGACCCTGGCCGCTGGTCCGACGCCATGGCGCGCATCGAAGGCGCGTGGCGCGACGGCGACAACATGGTGCCGGTGTTGATGGACGCGCTGGAGCACCGCGTGACCATGGGCGAGGCGCACAAAGCGATGCGCAAGGCCCAGCATTGGTCGTTTCGCTGACGAAGCTGGAGGAATGGCAATGGCAAGAAAACGCATCCTGCTGGCCAAGATGGGCCTCGACTGCCACGACACCGGAATCATCACGGTCGCCGCCATGCTGCGCGACGCCGGCCATGAGGTCATTTACCTCGGTCTGCACAACAACGCCGAACAGGTGGTCAAAACCATGATCGAGGAGGATGTCGACGCCGTCGGCATCAGCTTTCTTTCCGGTCAGCACATGACCCAGGCGCGCCGGTTGCTCGAGCGCATGCGCGCGCGGGATATCCGGGTGCCCGTGTTCTGCGGCGGCGTGATTCCCGCCGACGATGCCGCCGAATTGCGGGCGCTGGGTGTTGCCGATGTCTTTACGCCGGGCACGCTCAGCCGTGACGTGGTCGCGCGCGTGGATCGCCGCTTGGCGGGGGTGACGGCGTGAACGCCGAGGGTAAGGTCAGGCGGGACCTGATGACAACCGCCCTCGATCGCTGCAAGGCCGCCATCGAGGCTGGCGACAGGGCGGAAGCGCTCAAGCAGGCCCAGGCGATCCGGGACGAGTGGCGGCCGCTGCACGACCTCTACGTCGAGCTCTCGGGGCTGCTGGCCACATTCATTCGCGACCGCCTTGGCGACAGGGCGGTCGAGGAGGCTTGGCGTTTCGTTGGCGAGCAGACCTGGAAGCCCTTCCTGATGCAGATGAAGGCAACCGGTTCCACCGAACTGCTGACCACCATTTACGCCCAGTTTCTGCGCGCTCACGGCCACCGCTTCACGGCCATGGAGGACGACGAGAAGGTGAGCTTCATCATGCACTTCTGCGCCAGCGGCGGCATGCTGATGCGCGATGGCAAGAACGAGGATTCGGTCCGTCACCCGATCAACATCGCCGTCACCAAGGAGCAGGCCGACTGGACTTTCCATCGGCCATTGTCCGCCTATTGCGTGCATACGCCGCTATGGATGGACATCCAGCCGCGCGAATGGGGCTGGGACGTATTCAAGTCCACTTTCGGCCGGCAGTTCGACGAGCAAGGGCGGGCGGTCGACGAACCTTGCGTGGCCAATATCTACAAGCAACCACGGAGCTAGGGCGGCGGCGTCATGACACTCGACGACATTCCGCGCCGCAATGCGCTGCGCTTCCCCGACAAGACCGCGCTGGCGATGGGTGGACGGCGGCTGACCTGGGCCGAGCTTGACGACCGAGTCAACCGTGTCGCCGCCGCACTGGTGGCCGCCGGGCTGCATGCCGGAGACCGCGTCGCCATCCTGTTGGCCAATTGTCCGGAATATATCGAGTTGTACTTCGGCGCCGCCCGTGCCGGCGTGATCGCCGTGCCGGTGAATTACCGGCTCACCGCCCGCGAGATGGCCCAGATTCTCGATCACGCCGAGCCGGCGCTGCTCGTCGCCGGTTCCGCTTACCTGGGCAGCGCCGCCGAGGTTCGGGCGCTGCTGCCGGCCTTGCAACGATGCTGGTCTGTTGGCGCCAGCGCGACCGGATGCGCCGATTACGAAGCGATGCTCGCGCGGGTGCATGGTCATCCATTCGTCACCGCGGGCCAGGATGCCGATACCTTCGCCATCTTCTTCACCAGCGGCACCACCGGTCTGCCCAAGGGCGCGATGGTTTCGCATCGCAATCTGATCGCCAATGGATTCAATCAGTTCGTCGCCGATGGCAGCCGACGCCATGACGTCAATCTGATCGCAACGCCGATCTACCACATGGGCGCCGTGTTCATGGGCGTGACCTACATGATGCTCGGTTGCACTCAGGTCATTCTCGAGCAATTCGACGCCGCGGCCTGGATGAACGCCGTTGCCGCCGAGCGCGTGTCGGTCGCGCTCCTGGTGCCCACCATGATCAACGCGGTGGTGAACCACCCGGATATCGCCAGCGCCGACCTTGGCAGCCTTCGACTGCTGTTCTACGGCGGCGGGCCGATGCCGCCCGCGGTCCTGACCAAGGCGCTCGAACGTCTGCCCTGCGGTTACACCCAGGGTTACGGACTGACCGAAACCCTCGAGGCCACTTTTCTCGTCGGCGAAGACCATGTGCTCGACGGCACGCCCGAGCAGACGCGACGCCTGGCCTCGGCCGGCCGGGAAGCGGTGGACGCGGAAGTACGCATTGTCGATGACCAGGGACACGACTTGCCCCCCGGGCAAGTCGGCGAAATTCTGATACGCGGCCCGTCGGTGATTTCGGGTTATTGGCGGCAGGCCGCGGAAACCCAGGCCGCCATCCGCGACGGCTGGTTTGTCACCGGCGACCTCGGCTACCTCGACCAGAAACGCTATCTTTTCCTGGTCGATCGCAAGAAGGACATGGTGGTCAGCGGTGGCGTCAACATCTACACCAAGGAAGTCGAAGCGGCGTTGTTCGAGCATCCCGCCGTGCTCGAAGCCGCTGTCATCGGGCTGCCCGACGATGAGTGGGGCGAAATCGTTGTCGCGGCGGTGGTGCGGCGCCCGGCCATGCCGGTGACCGAGTCGGAACTGGTCGACCACTGTCGCGCGCGCCTGGCCAGCTACAAGAAACCCCGCCGCATCGTCTTCGTCCCGGAACTGCCGAAGAACCCGAGCGGCAAGGTGCTGAAGCGCGAACTCCGGCCAACACTCGCCGGCCAGATCACCCACTGATTCGAAAGAGACCTCCGCCATGGCCACGACAGAGAAGATTCGTCTGTTCCAGTTCGAACCCGCCTGGGGACTGCCGTCCGCCAGCCCGTTTTGCCTCAAGCTGGAAACCTTCTTGCGCATGAATCGGCTGCCATTCGAAGTCGTGCCGGGGGCAAGCCTGGATCAGTCGCCCAAGGGCGGACTGCCGTACATCGAGTTCGAAGGCCGGCCGCTCGGCGATTCCGGTTTCATCATCGCTTTCCTGAAACAGCGCTTCGCCATCGACCCCGACGCCAGCCTCGGCGCCGCCGAGCGCGCCATCGCTCATGCGATGCGGCGCATGATCGAGGAGCACATGTACTGGGTAATGACCTATTCGCGCTGGCTGGAAGCCGAGAACGCACCGGCGCTGCGGCAGGCGTTGTTCGGCACTTTGCCGTCGGAAGTGGCCGCGACGGTATTCGCGCGGATCAGGGAGCAGGTTCGCGCCAATATCTTCGGTCACGGCCTGGGGCGCCACAACCGGGAGGAAATGTATTCCCTGGCCATCGACGATATCACTGCCTTGTCGGCTTTTCTCGGCGACAAGCCCTACGCGCTGGGCGACCAGCCGACCACGCTCGATGCCACGGCCTACGGCTTCCTGGCGGCGCTGCTGGTGCCGCCGATCGCATCGCCGCTCAAGAGCGCCGCGTTGGCGCTACCCAACCTGCAGGCATACACGGAGCGAATGCGCGGCCGCTATTTCTAACCATGGACAGAGTCAGCCGCTACACCCCGCCGATCGCCGACCAGCTTTTCCTGCTGGCGCGCGTACTCGACTGCCCCGCCCTGCTGAGGCTGCCCGCCCATGCCCACGTCGATTGGCCGACGGTCGTCCAGATTTTGGGTGAAGGGGGCCGCATGGCGAGCCACCTCCTGGCGCCCATCAATGCCGCAGGCGACCTGCGGCCCGCGGCATTGATCGATGGACGGGTCATGACATCGCCAGGATATGCCGCCGCTTATCGTGCCTTCGCCGATGGTGGCTGGATAGGTCTGGACCTGCCGCGCGATCGTGGTGGCCAGGGCTTGCCGCGGGTCGTCCAGAATGCCTTCGCCGAAATGGTCAACGGCGCCTGCGTCGCTTTCGGCATGCTGCCTCTGATGCAGCGGGCGGCGGCTCGCCTGCTGCTGGCGCATGGGACTCCCGAGATTCTTGAAGTCTTCGTGCCGCGTCTCGTGTCCGGGGAATGGGCAGCGACCATCTGCATCTCCGAATCCCAGGCCGGTTCCGATGTGGGCCGCATCGCCACCCGCGCGACCCGCGGCGACGACGGGCGATGGCGCGTCACCGGCGGCAAGATATTCATCACTTTTGGCGACCAGGATTTCACGCCGCAGATCGCCCACCTGCTGCTGGCGCGCACGCCCGACGCGCCGCCCGGAACGCGCGGCCTGAGCTTGTTCGTGGTGCCGTCCCGCCGTATCGGTCCGGACGGCACGCCAGGTGAGGCGAACGGCGTGACCGTCACCCGCGTCGAGCACAAGATGGGCTTGAAGGGCTCGCCGACCTGCGTCATGAGCTTCGACAACTCGTTGGCCTATCCCGTCGGCGCCCCAGGCGCCGGCATGCGCTGCATGTTCACCATGGTCAACACGATGCGTCTTGAAGTGGCGATGCAGGGCGTCGCGGTTGCCGGCGCCGCCACCGCCCGGGCGTTGGCCTACGCGGCCGAGCGACGCCAGGGTGGCCCGGCCGCCGAGCCGCCACCGCCACTGGCCAGCCATCCCGACGTCAGGTCGATGCTGCTGGAGATGCGCGCGCTGACCGAGGGTTTTCGTGCCGTGGTATTGCAGACCGCCGCGCTGCTTGACCTCGCGCATGGCTCGGAAGATGAAGGTGAGCGCCGCCGCTCGCTGGCCCTCGCCGAATGGTTGTTGCCCGTAGGCAAGGCGGCCGGTTCGGAAGCGGGCTTCCGGGTCGCGAACCTCGCGGTTCAGGTGTTCGGCGGGCACGGCTACATCAGCGATTCAGGCGTCGAGCAATATGTCCGCGACGCCCGGGTAATGGCCATCTACGAAGGCGCCAACGGCATCCAGGCGATCGACCTCGTCACGCGCAAGCTCGGCGGCGGCGGCGAGCGGCTCGGGCTCTTTGTCGACAGGGTAATGGCGGACTTGCATTGCCATCAGTCGGCCTGCCCGAGTTTGGCCGACGCCCTGGAGGTCGCGGTGGCGGACCTGCGCGTGGCCAGCGACTGGCTCGTGGCTCGCTTGGAAAAACAGCCTCGCGATTGCGAAGCCGGTGCCCGCGCCTACCTCGAATTGGTGGCGGTGGTCGCCCTCGGCTGGATGTGGCTGCGCATGGCCGGCGCGGCTCCCGGTACGTCACTGGCGGACACCAAGCTTGCCACCGCCTTGTTCGTCGGCGAGCAACTGCTGCCTGTCTCCTCGCTGCTCCGGCAACGGGTCCACGCGGGAGCCAGGACACTCGATGCGCTCGCACTCGAGGAGTTGTGCCGCTATCCCGAGTAGGCGCCACCCAACTTTTCTAGGAGGTCGCGGAATGATGTTTCCGAACTTGTTTCAGCCCGGCCGCATCGGCCGGTTGCAGTTGCGGAACCGGGTACTGAAAGCGCCGACGTCCACGGGCATGAGCAATATCGACGGCAGCGTGTCGGAGCGCTTGATCCGCCACTATCGCGACGTCGCCCGCGGCGGCGCCGGCCTCATCGTCTGTGAATACGCCTTCATCGACGATTTGGGCGCCAAGTCGGCCCACTGCCAGCTCGGCATTGCCAGCGATGACCACATTCCCGGCTTGGCCTGGCTGGCGGAAACCATCAAGGAAGAGGGTGCTCGCGCCGGCATCCAGATCGAGCACTGCGGTCGCCAGAAGTTCCTGGGCACTCAGCCCATCGTCGCGCCTTCGGTGGTGCCCTGGCCGGCCCTGAAGGAAAGGAAAGGCCAGGCGGCGATTCCTCGCGAACTGACCGAGCCCGAGATTCTGCGCATCATCGAGGCCTTCGGCGACGCCACGCGCCGCGCGGTGGACGCCGGTTTCGAACTGGTGGAAATACATGGCGCGCACGGCTATCTGATTACCAACTTCCTGTCCCCGCACACCAACAAGCGAACCGACCGCTGGGGCGGTTCGCTCGATAATCGCATGCGCTTCCTGGTGCATGTGGTCGAAAATGCGCGCGCCAAGGTCGGCCGCGATTTTCCCCTGACCGTGCGGCTGTCGGGGACGGATTATGAACCAGACGGTTTTCCGGTCGAGGAAACCATCGAGGTGGCCAAGCGCCTGGAAGCGCTCGGCATCGACGCCGTTCACATCTCCGGAGGCGACCATCATCAGATGATCCATCAGGTCAGCCCGATGGCCATCGAGCGCTGCCACAATGTCTGGGCCGCCGCCGCGGTGAAGAAGCATGTCGGCATCCCGGTGATCGCTTCGGGCTCGATCACGCTGCCGGCGCTGGCGGAAGCGGTGCTGGCCGAGGGCAAGGGTGACTTCATCGGCCTGGCGCGCCCCCTGTGGGCCGATCCGGACTGGGTGAACAAGGCCAGGGCCGGCCGGCCCGAGGACATCCGGCCTTGCATCCGCTGCAATGACGGTTGTCTTGACCGTACCTTCTTCCGCTACCAGGCGGTCAGTTGCAGCGTCAATCCGGTCATCGGCCGCGAAGGCGACCTCAAGCTCGCGCCGGCGGCACGGCGCAAGAACGTCTGCATCATCGGCGGCGGTCCCGCCGGCCTTGAGGCGGCGCGCGTCTGCGCCGAACGCGGTCATGCGGTGACGCTTTACGAAAAACGCGCGCTCGGCGGCGTCTCCATCGAAGGCTCGGTGGCCGAATTCAAGAGCGATTTGCGTCCCCTACTCGACTACTGGAAAACGCAGATCGACAAGCTTGGCATCACCGTCCGGCGCGAAGAAGCCGACTCGACGGCGGTGCGGAATGCCGACGTGGCGATCGTCGCGGTCGGCGGCGCGCCGACCACGCCCGACATCCCCGGTATCGCCGGCGACAACGTCGTCGAGGCCCTGACGGTATTCAATGGCGGCGCGGCCATCGGTCCGTGTGTGGTGGTGCTTGGCGGTGGCGAAACCGCGGTGGAGGTCGCGCTTTATCTTCACGACCGCGGCCACCGGGTAAGCATCCTGCATCGCCGCGAGGCGCTGATGACGCGCGACGTGGCGGTGACCGACCGCATCGCTTACACGGAGATGATCGCGGCCCGCGGCTTGACCGTGCTGACCGGCCGGCAAGTGGTCGAAGTCGATGCGCGCGGCGTGATCGCCGTGGACAATACGGGCACCCGGCAGCGTGTCGATGCCGACTCGGTGGTCACGGCGCTGGGCTACCGGCCGCTGCCTTCGACGCTCGCCGAGTCCTTGCGGGCGGTCGGCGTGGCCGAGGTGTTCGAAATCGGCGACGGCGTTCGGCCAGCGCGGATTTTCGACGCCGTCCATGCCGGCTACAAGCTGGCCATGAGGATATAGAACGTGACGACGCTGCCGAGATCCTTTCCGACCGTCGTGCATATGCTGGCATCCGCCGCCGCCGAGGCTGGCGCCAACGAGGCGCTGGTGGCGGGCGACGAGCGCCTCGGCTACGGCGACTATGAAAGTTGCGTCGCCGCGTTCGCCGGCGAGTTGATGTCACTCGGCGCCACCGGCGAGCGCGTCGCCCTCGTCATGGGCAATTCCGCCGACATCTGCATCGCCCTGTTCGCGACGCACGCCGCGCGGGCGGTGGCGGTGCCGCTCAACCCGCTGTACACCGAGCGCGAGTTGCGGGCGATTTTGGCCGATGCACGGCCGCGCGTACTGATTCATGACGAGGCGGCCACGGCCATGGCCACGCTGCTGGCGGGCGAGTTGGGCATCGCCCACCGCATTGCGATCGAGCCGACCGGCCGGCGCCTGACCGCGTGGCGAGGCCAGCGCATCGCCTTGCCGCCACTACCATCGCCGGATGACCTGGCCACGCTCCAGTACACGGGCGGCACCACCGGCCGATCGAAGGGCGTCTGCCTGTCCCATCGGGCCATCGCCATCAATATCGCCCAGCGCGAGGCATTGCTGCCGACCCGCACCGACATCGAGCGCCTGCTGTGCGTGATGCCGCTATTCCACGTCTACGCCATCGCAATGTGCCTGCACAACATGGTGGCCTGCCGGGGCAGCCTGATCATCCTGCCCCGCTTCCAGCCGCAAGAGGTACTCGATTTGATCCGACGCGAACAGGTGACGATCTTTGCCGGCAGTCCAACCCTGTTCACCGGCCTGATGAATCACGAGGCCTTTGCCGACGCCGACTTTTCCAGCCTGCATCTTTCCTATTCCGGTTCGGCGGCACTGGCCGAAGAGTTGTTCCGCCGCTGGGAGTCAGCCAGTGGTGCGCCGGTCGTCGAGGGCTATGGTCAATCGGAGGCGGGGCCGGTGATTTCCTTCAATCCACTCGGCGGCGAGCGCAAACCGGGTTCGGTCGGCATCCCGCTGCCCGACACCACCGTCGAGATCGTCGATCTGGCCACGGGCAACACCGTCCTGCCCGTCGGCGAGCGCGGCGAAATTCGCCTACGCGGCCCGCAGGTGATGTCGGGTTATCGCAACCTGCCCGAGGAGACCGCCACCGCCTTGCGCGGAGGCTGGCTGTATACCGGCGACATAGGCGAGTTCGATCGTGACGGCTACCTGTACGTTCGCGATCGCAAGAAGGAAATGGTCAAGGTCTCGGGCTTCAACGTCTTCCCCCGTGAAGTCGAGGAAGTTCTGCATGCCCACCCAGCCGTGCTCGAAGCGGCGGTCATCGGCGTTGCCGACGCCTACAAGGGCGAAGCCGTCCGCGCCTTTGTTGTGCTGAGGCGTGGCGCCACGGCTGACTTTGACGCCCTGGCCACGCACTGCCGGCAATACCTGGCCCGCTACAAGGTGCCAAGCCGGATCGACATCGTCGCCGAGTTGCCCAAGACCCGGGTGGGCAAGCACGACAAGCTCCGGTTGCGCGAGATCGCGCGGGACGGTTAGCCGCGCCTCGGACCCGACGGGGGCAGACATTCGCCGCCGGCGCGCGTCTTAATCAATTTCGGCCAAGCGCGGTAGAATGCGCACCTCTGGAGAGTTCTCCGCGCGCCTGTAGCTCAGTTGGATAGAGTACAGCCCTCCGAAGGCTGGGGTCGCACGTTCGAATCGTGTCAGGCGCGCCAATTCCCCATGCCATCGCTGCTCCGCGCAGCCGTCCTCGCTTGCGGCGCAGCAGGTCGGCCTATAGGTCACCCGGCGCCTGCGAGCCGAGCAAACGGCCACGTTCGTGCTGATGCACGAGGTCTTGAAGCGCCATCAGCAGCTTACGGGCGTTGGCCACGCCAAAGGGACGCAGCACTTCGTCCTGATGCGCTCGCGCCCTTTCGACAAGATTGGCGACGCGCGCCGTTCCCTTCGGCGTGATGACCACGAGCGTCTGTCGGCGGTCGCCTTCCGTGGCGGAACGTCCGACTAGGCCATTCGTCTCCAGGCGTTGAACGAGCTTCGACAAGGTCGGCTGCTTCATGAGCGCCAGGCGCGACAGGGCGCCGATCGTCTCCCCGCCGCTGCCGTACAAGCAGGCCAAGGCACGCCACTCGGCGAACGTGAATCCCGCGCGCGAAACCTCGCGTTGAAACTCGCTGGAAATCCAGTAGCTCGCCTGCGAAAGCCAGTAGGGCAGGTATTCATCGAGAAAGCGGCTGGGGTCGGCTTCCTTGGTCACGCCGCGATTGGTAATCCTCTTTGCCATGCCCCCGGGGCTCCAGATGGTGATCCATTGTTGCGAATGCGGAGCGGCCACGGTCGATGCCGGTCTCGCCAACCCTGGCGGCGCACGCCCAATAGATCATTATATGAAAATCCATTTCGCCCCGAGCCGACCGGTTCGTTGTCGTGCGAAGTGCACCATGAATCAACAGCGGTCGCGCGCAGAAACAATTATTACATGAATATTCATGTTTCAATGAATCAGACGAGGCTGCCTGTCGTAGCAATGTCCTTCCAGATCGAGGAGAAGTCCAAATGAAATACCAGAAGCACGAAGCGAAGGCGTGGGCACGCAAGAATCTGCCCGGTATCAATGGCGGGATCATCCAGCCGCTCAACAAGGATTACAGCATCGACTACGAGGGCACCAAGGCCTGGATCAATCGTCAGATCGAGATGGGCGTCGACTCCATCACCTGCGATGGCGCATGCGGCGAATGGATGACCTTCACCGTCGAGGAGCGCAAGAAGATTTACGAAGTCGCGGTGGAGGCGGTCGCGGGCCGCGTACCGCTGCTGGCCAACACCAGCCACCCGAGCATCATGGCCGCCGTCGAGCTGGCCAAGCATGCACAGGATGTTGGTGTCGACGCCCTGATGCACGTGACCCCTTATTCGAACTCCTCAAGCAACGAAGGCGTACTGCGTTACTACCAGTATCTGGCCGACCGCGTCGACATCGCCATCTGCCTCTACAACACGAAGCCGTCTGGCTATGTGCTGACGCCGGAGTTCATCAAGGAACTGGCGGAGAAGATTCCCAACGTCTGCGGCATCAAGCAGGGCATGGGCAGCATCGACCAGACGCTCAAGGCCTACCAGCAGGCCGGCCACCTGATCGTCGTCGGCGATCCCTTCGAGGACTACTGGCCCGAACAGATGAAGTACATGCCCGACACCGCCATGAACTTCTGCAACTTCGTCGGCGCGCTGTTCCAAACGCCGGCCAAGCCGCGTGTCAGCCAATACACCAAGTTGCTCAAGGCGGGCAAGACGGACGAGGGCATGAAGATCTGGTGCGAACTCTCGCCGCTGCGGGTGCTGTTCCACGAAACCCAGGTGGCATACCTGATGGGCAAGGGCGTGTTCCCGCTCGCCGGCCTCAAGTATTGGGCCGAAAAACTCGGCCTCCCCGGCGGCCCGGTGCGGCCACCGTTTGAAGTTCTCGGCGACTACATGCGCAAACAGATCGACAGCCGCCTCGCCGAAGCCGGACTGGCCTGACCGTCGAGCGCTATTCAGGTGCGATAACCATGATCGGATTCGAGTTAACCGAGGAGCAGCGACAGCTTCAAGAAGTCGCCCGGCGTTTCGCCGAGAACGAGATCAAGCCAGTCGCGGCCGCCATCGACCGCATTGCCGATCCCAAGGCGGCGTATCCGCTCGATGTAATCAGGAAAGGCTTCGAGCTGGGTTTTCATGCGCTGCTGATCCCCGAGGAATTCGGCGGCCTAGGCGGCTCGACGCTCGACTATGCCGTGCTGCTTGAGGAGCTCGCCGCCGGCGACATCGGCATGGCCAACGCCTTCCACGTCGTCATGTCCATCTCGGAGATGATTGCGCGCATGGGCACCAAGGAACAGTGCCAGCGCTGGCTGGTGCCCATCGCCACCGATACCACGGGCACGCAACTGATCTGCTTTGGCGCCACCGAGCCGTCCGGCGGCAGTGAAATCTTCTGTCCGCACGCCGATCCCAGGCTGGGCACGCGAACACGGGCGCGCCGAGACGGCGACCACTACGTTATCAACGGCACCAAGGTCTTTTCCAGCAATGCCGGCGTGTCCGGACTTTACGGCCTGCTCGCCAGAAACGATGACAGCCGCGCCAATCTCGAATCCTGCTCGGTGTTCTTTTTCGGCGCGGACACGCCGGGCTTCTCCATCGGCACCATCGAGGACAAGATGGGGCATCGTGCCTCGATCAATGGTGAGTTGATCTTCGAGGACATGCGCCTGCCCAAGGAGAACATGCTGGGCAGGGAGGGTGGCGGTTTCGAGACGATCAATGCCATCTACGACACCAATGGCGTCGGTACCGGCACCATGGCGGTCGGTGTTGCCCGGGCCGCCTACGAGCATGCGCTACGATACGCCAAGGAGCGCGAAATCTGGGGCCAGCCGATCGGCAAGTATCAGGCCGTGGGCCAGATGCTGGTCGACATGAAGGCGGACCTCGAAATGGCGCGGCTGATGGTGCGGCGGATCGCCTGGCAGAATGCAAACAAAAATTCCCGCGAGGGGCTGTTGCCGCCCAATCTGGCCAAGGTGTACCCTACCGAGATGGCCCGCCGGGTCACGATCAAGGCCATGCAGATCTTTGGCGGATCTGGCTACATGAAGGATTATCCGTTGGAAAAACTGCTGCGCGATGCCATGGTGTTGCCGATCATCAGCGGCGCCAACGAGGTCCTGAAGCATTTCATGTCGCAACGGCTTCTCGAAGCCTAGCCGCAAGACCGGCCCACGACCACGCCCCGCCAAGCCCAACATGGCGCCCAACGCAAGCCCGAGGTGATATGCGATGAGTCTCGATAGTCTATTCAAGCCACGGTCGATCGCCGTTTACGGCGCCTCGGCCACCGACAGCCGGAAGCTCGGCAACACCTTGCTGAGCAACGCCGCCAACGGCGCCGGCGACGTTGTCGCCGTGCATCCCGACGCCGCCGCGATCGACGGCATCCCGGCGGTCGCCAAGCTCGACCGCCGCATCGACCTGGCGCTGATTTCGGTGCCCGACAAGCGGGTCGAAGCGGCCGTGGCCGACGCCGCCGCCGCCGGTGCCGGCGCGGCGATCGTCTTGTCGTCGGGGTTTGGCGAAACCGGCGCTGCCGGCCGGGTCGTTCAGGATCGGCTGGTCACCATCGCCAGATCGGCCGGCATGCGGCTGGTCGGCCCCAACTGCATGGGTGTCGTCAGTCACCTTGGCGGCGATCGCTGGCTGAACGGTTCGTATTTCTGGCGTATCCCGAACACGGCGGGAGGTTTGTCGTTCGTCAGTCAGTCCGGTGCCTTCGGCGGCATGTTCTTCGCGCACATGAGGGCGAGCGGACTCGGCTTGTCGCGCTTTCTCAGCGTCGGCAATTCCGCCGACATCGGCATTACGGACGCACTGGAGTGGCTGGGCGACGATGCGCAAACCAGTGCCATCGGCATGTTCGTGGAAGGCATCGGCGACGGTCGGCGATTCGTCGATGTGGCCCGGACGATCACCCCCCGCAAGCCGGTGGTGGTGCTGAAGGCGGGGAAAATGGCGGCCGGCGCCAAGGCCGCCGCTAGCCACACGGGCAGCATGGCAGGCAGCCACGCCGCGATCCGGGCCGGCTTGCGGCGCGCCGGCGTCATCGAGGCCGCCGATACGGAAGCCTTCTTCGATGCCATGGATGCCGCCGCGGTGGGCCTGCGCAAGAAGCCCGCGCGCAACATCGCCATCGTCACCATCTCCGGCGGCCCGTCGGTGCTCGCGGCGGATGCCGCCGAGCGCGCCGGACTGGCGCTGCCCACGCTGGGCCGGGCCACCATCGATCGCCTGCGCGGACTGGTGCCCGCCTTCGCGGCCTTGGGCAACCCCATCGACCTGACGCCGCAATGCCCGATCGACAACTTCATTCCGGCGATCGAGGCGATCTACGCCGACGCCGCCATCGAGGGCATCGTGGCAATCAATTGCGGTCTGGACATGAAGCCCTTCGGCACCGGTGTCGCCCGCGGCGTTGCCGCCACCGGCAAGCCCACCGCCGCCTTCGTGCTCGACGCGCCCGGCGTCGAAGCCGAAATGGCCGGCGCCGGCGTGCTTCGTTTCGCCTCGCCGGAACGCGCCGTCAACGCACTGGCATCGGGAGCATGAACATGAAAACACTGAGCGAATGGGAAAGCAAACGCCGTCTCGCCGACTTGCCTTATCCGCGGGAAGCGCTGACCGGCTCGCGCGAAGAGGCCGAGCGGTTCGTCAGCGCGCTGGGCAAGCCCGTGGTCGCCAAGGCGTCGGGCGTCGCGCACAAGACGGAAGGCGGCCTGGTGCGCTTTGGCGTCACGGCGTCAACGGTCGGACCGATCTGGGACCAACTTGCCGCCGCCGGCGACGGCAAGGTCCTGCTCGCCGAGCAGGTTGCCGCCGAATTGGAGTTGATCGTCGGCGGCTACCGCGACCCGAGCTTCGGGCCGCTGGTGACCATCGGCATCGGCGGCATCGCGGCGGAGATCTTCGGCGATGTCGTGGCGCTGCTCGCGCCGCCGGAACCGGGCGAAGTCGCCAATGCGGTCGCGCAACTGTCGGGCCGCAAGCTGCTGCAAGGCATCCGCGGCGGCCCACCGGTTGACATCGACGCCCTGGCGCGGGTTGTGGACACCGTTGCCCGGCTGCTGGTCGAAGACCCATCGGTCGCGGAAGTCGATTGCAACCCGGTCATGGTATGCCAGGGCGCGCCCATGGTCGTGGATGCGCTGGTGGTGCTCGCCGACCATGCGAGCGCCTGAATCGTTGACCAATTCGAGAATCGAGAGCGGACCATGCAGGACATCAAGACTTATCTGTCGCCTCGCGGCATAGACGAAGCGGTGCGAGCGATGGCGGCCGGCGACGTCACCGTGTTTTGTGGCGGCACCGATCTTTCGCCGCAGGTCGAATCGGGCGCGCGGCAATACACGGCCACGCTGATGAATATCCGCCGCGTCGAGGGCATGAGTGGCATCGCCGAAGCAGGCAATCTGGTCCGCATCGGCGCGCTGACGACGGTAACGGAAATTCGCCGCGACCCGCTGGTCGCCCGGGTGGCGTCCATCCTCGCCGAGGCCGCCGAGCACTTTGCCAGCGACCAGATCCGCAACGCCGCGTCGCTTGGCGGCAACATCTGCAATGCCTCCCCGGCCGGCGACATGATCAACCCGCTGCTGGTACTCGATGCCGAGGTCGAACTGGCCCGCTGGCAAGACGGCGCCGTGGCGACCCGGCGTGTCGCCATGGCTGACTTTTTCCTGGCGCCACGCCAGACGGCAAAGCGGGACGGCGAACTTCTCACCGCCGTCTTTTTCGCGCGGCCGGCGACGAACTTCGTTGCCTGTTTTCGCAAGTCCGGCCCGCGCCCGGCCCTGGAAATCTCCACCGTGTCGGTCGGTATCGGCGGCCGGCTGGACAACGGTGTCTTCCGCGACGTGCGTGTCGCCATGGGCTCGGTGGCGCCGACGCCGTTGCGCGCGCGCCATGTCGAGGCTGCCCTCGAAGGCAAGCGGCTCGACGCCGACGGCATTCTCGCCGCGGTGGCGGCGGCCAAGACGGACGCCAAGCCCATCGACGATGTCCGCGCCAGCGCCTGGTATCGCGAGCATCTCGTCCAAGTCTTCACCGAAGAGGTACTGAACCATGTCCTTGGCAACTGAGATCAAATTCACGCTCAATGGCCGCCCCGTCGCGGTGCGCGTGCCGGTGACCATGAAGACCCTGACCATGCTGCGCGACCTGCTCGGGCTGACCGGCACCAAGTACGCCTGCGGCGAGGGCGAATGCGGCGCCTGCACCGTCAAGGTCGACGGCAAGACCCTCAACAGTTGCTTGATGCATGCCGTCGATTGCGACGGCCGCGAAGTGGTCACCATCGAAGGGCTGAAGACGCCGGAGGGCATGAATCCGATGCAGCGGGCCTTCGTCGACCACGGTGCCGTGCAGTGCGGTTTCTGCATGCCGGGCATGATCATGCAGGCCGACTACCTGGTCGGCGAAAATCCCAATCTGACACGCGAAGACGCGCAGCGCGGCCTCGAAGGCAACCTCTGTCGCTGCACTGGTTACACCAAGGTGCTCGACGCGGTGGGATCGGTGGTCGAGCAGAAGTGCTGCGGTCGCTGCTGAGGAGGAGAGACGAGCCATGGAACAAAAAGTCGCAACCCCCATCGAGAAGAAGACCCTGATCGGCTCACGCGTGAAGAAACCCGACGCGGCCGACAAGGCGACGGGCAAGACCCGCTATATCAACGACATGGTGTTGCCGCAGATGCTGATCGGCAAGGTGCTGTTCGCCGGCCGGCCGCACGCGAAGATTGTCAGTATCGACGTGTCGGCGGCAGAACGACTGCCGGGCGTGCATGCCGTGCTGACCGGCAAGGACGCTGCCGGATTGAAGTTCGGTTTCGTTCGCGACAACGTGCCGCTGAAGGAGAAGGTGCTGTGCGAACACGACGAGATTGCCGCCGTCGCGGCCGACACCGAGGAGATCGCGCTCAAGGCATTGGAACTCATCAAGGTCGAGTACGAAGATCTGCCGGCAGTGTTCTCCCCCGAAGCCGGCCGTGAAGCGTCCGCTCCACAGCTTCGAGAAAACTTCCCCGACAACAAGAGCCTGCGTTTCGAGTTCAAGCATGGCGACCTGGCGACCGCCGAGGCGGCATCCGACTTCATCGCCGACAACATCTTTCGCCCGCATCACGTCACGCACTGCTGCATGGGCACCTCGTGTGCCATCGCCGATTTCGACAACAATGGCAAGCTGACCATCTGGACGCAGACGCAATACCCCTACAACTACAAGATGGATCTTGCGCCGGCGCTAGGCATTGCTCCGGGTGACATCCGCGTCATTCAGCCGCCGGTCGGCGGCGCCTTCGGCTCCAAGCTGGACGTCTACCCCTATGAACCGATCGCCGCCCTGCTGGCCCGAAAGACCGGCCGCCCGGTCAAGGTGATCTATTCGCGCGAGGAGGAGTTCAAGGCGTCGCCGACGCGACAAGCGGCGATCATCCACATGCGCACCGGCTGCACGCGCGACGGCACGCTGACCTTCCGCAGCGCCGACGTGCTGCTCGACAATGGCGCCTATACATCCTGGGGGCCGACCATCCCGGTGATCATGATGCGCACCACGTCCGGCCACTATCGTGTTCCCGTGGTCGATTTCCAGGCCCAGGCGATCTACACCAACAATCCCTATGCCGGCTCCTTCCGCGGCTACGGCAACGTGCAGACGACTTTCGCCACCGCCCAGCAGATGGACATCCTGGCGGACCAGGTCGACATCGACCCGCTCGCGTTCCACCTCAAGAACGCGCAAAAGTCGGGCGAGGTCACGCCGCAGAAGTCCTTCCTGCGTGAATGCGTGCTGGCCGAATGCCTGGAAACAGCCGCCCGGGCAAGCGATTACAGCCGCAAACGCGCGGCGTATGCCGCCGAGCGCGGCAAGCCCGGCCGCTACAAGAAAGGCATCGGCCTGGCCTCGTCGATCCACAATGCCGGTGGCGCAAAGATCCACAAGTCGGATGGCATTGGCACCATCCTCAAGGTGGATGACTATGCCCGCGTCACCGTCATTACCGGCGCCTCGGAAATCGGCCAGGGCATCGACGCGGTCATCAACCTGATCGTCGCCGAGGAGCTCGGCGTGCCGCTCGAGCACATCACCATCATCAACAACGACTCCGACATCGCGCCGTGGGATGTCGGCGTGCATGCATCGCGCACCACCTTCATCGCCGGCAACGGCACGCGCCGTGCCGCCCGCAAGGCCAAGGCCCAGATCCTCAAGGCGGCCGAAAAGATGCTCGGCGAACCGGCGGCTGCGCTGGAACTGCGTGGCGGCTCGGTGGTGCGTGACCAGTGCGGCACGCCCTTGATCAAGCTCGACCGGCTGCTCCGCCAAATGCACTTCCAGGCGGAGCCCGAACTCGTGATGGTCACGGACTACTACGAGCCCAATAGCCAGCCCGAAGGCGCCGATCATGTATCCGATCACTCGGCGGCTTACTCCCACGCGGTGCACATCGCGGAGATCACCGTGGACACATTGACCGGCGAGATCAAGGTAGACAAGATCACGTCCGCCCAGGATGTCGGCCGCGTCATCAATCGCATGGGCCTGGAGGCCCAGACCGAGGGCGGCATCGCCATCGGCCTTGGCTACGCGCTGAGCGAGAACATGCAGTTGGAGGGCGGAATGCTGAAGAATCCATGCTTCCGGGACTACAAGCTCATCACCGCACCGGAAATGCCGGAACTGGAGATGCATTTCATCGAGAGCCATTGCGCAGAAGGCCCCTACGGCGCCAAAGGAGTCTCTGAACTGCCGACCATCGTCATCGCCCCGGCGATTGCCAATGCCTTGTTCAACGCCACGGGAGTCCGGATATTCAATCCGCCACTGTCGCCGGAAAAAGTTGCGCGCGCAATTCACGAGACGCGGCAAGGCGGGAATTAGGATCGAGCGACGAAGTGCCGGATCATCGGGAAGGTCAACGCATGAACATTGCAGACTGGATCGAAAAATGGGCGCGGGCAAAGCCCGGCAAGGCCGCGATTCTGTTCGAAGGCGGGGAAATGACGTATCCCCGGTTCAACGATGAAATAAAGGCCGCCGCCCGCCTGCTGAAAAGCCAATTGGATATCGCGCCCGGCGATCGCGTCGCCTATCTGGGCCAGAACCATCCACAACTTCTGGTATTCCTGTTCGCCTGCGCACGCCTGGGCGCCATCCTGGTCCCGCTCAACTGGCGCCTGGCGCCACGCGAACATGTCGGCATGCTGCGCAACTGCGGCGCGAAAGCCTTCTTCATCGATGAACCCTATCGGCAACAATGCGCCTCCCTCGACGCGGAATTGCCGGGTTGCAGGTTCGTGGCGATGGCACAAGGCGGCGACGACGGTCGGTGGCCGCGGCTAGCCGAACTGTCGCGCCGGGCCGACGGCGTGGATCGCCATGAGGGGATCGGGCTGGACAGCCCGCTGCTGATCATCTACACGTCCGGTACCACCGGCTCCCCCAAGGGGGCAGTGCTGACCCAGGAAGCGGTTCAGTACAACGCCTTCAACAGTGCCCTGCTGCACGACATGACCAGCCAGGATCTGATCCTGTCGCTGCTGCCGCTGTTCCATGTCGGCGGACTGAACGTGCAGACGACCACGGCGCTCTACGTCGGCGCCACTGTCATCCTTCATCGTCTGTTCGAACCTCGCCTGGTGCTCGATGCCATCATCGAGCAGAAGCCGACCCTGACCATCTTGTTGCCCGCTCACATGCCGGCGCTGAGAAGCCTCGCCGATTGGGAGACGGCCGACTTCTCCTGCCTGCGCGCGGTGCTGACGGGGTCGAGCGCCATCCCGCGCGACATGATCCGCTACTGGCATGATCGCGGCATTCCGCTGCTGAACATGTATGGCGCGAGTGAAACCGCGCCCGTGGCGATTCACCAATCCGTGGCGAACGCGTTCGCCACCGAGGGTTCCATCGGCTTTCCGGCCATGCACTGCGAGATTCGCGTCATCGACGCGAACGGGAATGATTGCCCGACCGGGGAACCCGGCGAAATACTGATTCGCGGCAAGAACGTGATGTCGCATTACTGGAACAACGAAGAAGCGACGCGCGCCGCGCTCGCCGGCGGCTGGTTTCATAGCGGCGACATCGGCTACGTCAACCCGGCTGGCTGCTATTTCATTATTGACCGTAAGAAGGACATGATCATCTCGGGCGGCGAGAACATCTATCCGACGGAAATCGAGAACGTATTGATGATGCATCCCGATGTGCAGGAAGCCTCGGTGGTTGGCCGGTCCGATCCGCACTGGGGCGAGGTGCCGGTCGCGGTTGTCGTGGCCAGGGAAGGCTGCAAGCTCGAAAAGCGCGATATCCTTGAATGGTTCGACGGCAAGCTGGGTCGATACAAGCATCCCAAGGATGTAATCTTCGTCGATGAGCTGCCGCGCAACGAAATGCGCAAGGTGGTCAAGCATGTCTTGCGCGACATGGTGGCAAGCTGACCGAGGATGAGATTAAGGTACTCTGCCTGGCTCAGGGACAGCATGGGTTGCGACGAAGAGATCGTCACGCTACCCGCCGAGGTGAAGAATGTCGGCATGCTTCTCGACTGGCTGGCGCTGCAAGGCGGGAAATATGAACGAGCATTGGAGTTCGATGCTGTTGTGATGATCTTCGTGAATCGGCGTTTTGCCGACAGGAACCATGTCGTAACCGATCAAGACGAGGTATTTCTCGTACCGCCGATTGCTGGCGGCTGAACAAGGCTGAATAGCCGTCCATGGACAAATTTGATGTTTCAACTGGAGAACTCCGCGTGACCTTGAACCTACCCGCTGGCGTACAGATCAACGCCCCGATCCATCCCCGCTTCGACGAAATCCTGACCAAGGATGCGCTTGAGCTCGTCGCCAAACTCCACCGCACCTTCGAACCGCGCCGCCAGGAACTGCTGAAGGCCCGCGTCGCCCGGCAGGCGCGCATCGACGCTGGCGAGATGCCGGACTTCCTGCCCGAAACGAAGCACATTCGCGAAGGCGACTGGAAGGTCGCGCCGCTGCCCAAGGCGCTCGAATGCCGCCGCGTCGAGATCACCGGCCCCGTCGAGCGCAAGATGATCATCAACGCCTATAACTCGGGCGCCGATTCCTACATGACCGACTTCGAAGATTCCAACAGTCCGAACTGGTTCAACCAGATCCAGGGCCAGGTCAACCTCCACGACGCCATCCGACGCAAGATCAGCCACACCAACGAAGCCGGCAAGGAATACAGACTCAACGACAAGATCGCCACGTTGCAGATCCGTCCGCGCGGTTGGCATCTCGACGAAAAACATGTCCTCGTGGATGGCCAGCGCGTTTCCGGCGGCATCCTCGACTTCGCGCTGGTGTTCTTCCACAACGCCAAGGAGCAGGTCGCGCGCGGCGCCGGTCCGTTCTTCTACCTGCCAAAGATGGAGTCGCATCGCGAAGCGCGCCTCTGGAACGAGATCTTCTGCATGGCCCAGGACCACATCGGCATGCCGCGCGGCACCATCAAGGCCACCGTGCTGGTGGAAACGATCCTGGCCACGTTTGAAATGGAAGAGATCCTCTACGAGCTGCGCGAACACAGCGCCGGCCTCAACGCTGGTCGCTGGGACTACATTTTCAGCGCGATCAAGAAGTTCAAGCGCAACAAGGATTTCTGCCTGGCCAACCGCGGCGCCATCACCATGGAAGTGCCCTTCATGCGCAGCTATGCGCTCGCACTGGTGAAGGCCTGCCACAAGCGCGGCGCCCCGGCCATCGGCGGCATGAGCGCACTGATCCCGATCAAGAACGACCCGGCGGCCAACGAAAAGGCGCTGGCCGGCATCCGCCACGACAAGACGCGCGACGCCAACGACGGCTATGACGGCGGCTGGGTGGCCCACCCGGGCCTGGTGCCGATCGCCATGGAAGAATTCGTCAAGGTCCTCGGGGACAAATCCAACCAGTGGGAGAAGCAACGCACCGACACCTTCGGTCCGAAGGATTGGCTCAACTTCCAGCCCGAACAGCCGATCACCGAAACCGGCCTGCGCCTCAACATCAACGTCGGCATCCACTATCTCGGCAGCTGGCTGGCCGGCAACGGCTGCGTGCCGATCCACAACCTGATGGAAGACGCCGCCACCGCCGAAATTTCCCGCTCACAGGTCTGGCAGTGGGTCGTGTCGCCGAAGGGCAAGCTGGATGATGGCCGCAAGGTCACCGCCGAGATGGTCAAGGCGATGATCCCCGAGGAATTGGCGAAGGTAAAAGCCGTGGTCACTACCAACGGCGAGAAGACGGAAACCTACGACCAGGCCGCCGGCATTTTCGAGAAGATGGCGCTGGCCGATGAGTATCCGGAATTCCTTACGCTGCCGCTCTATGAAGCAATGGAATAAGGGCAATACCGCAGCCGCTATCGAGGTCACATTCATGATTGCGCGAACATGCTCCTGATTGCGCAATCACGCTAACGGCTAATCGGCCCATAAGTTATATTTCTCCGACAAGTGGATGCCCTCGGTGTCCGCTTTCGCGGTTTAGTGATAGGGCCATTTTGGGAGACTTGGCAGTCTTGCAACATAAGTAGTTCAGTCGGGGTATCCCGTAATCAGCAACGATAGAGGAGACGTATCATGAAAAAGAAACTGCTGTGCTTGGCCTTGGCGAGCGCGATTTCCTTGGCGGCGCAGGCTGCCGACAAAGTGAAGGTCGGGTTTGTCAGCACCCTGTCCGGACCGGGCGGCGTCCTTGGCGTTGCCATTCGCGATGGCTTCCAGCTCGGCATCGAGCATGCCGGCGGCAAGCTGGGTGGCCTGCCGGTTGAAGTGCTCATCGAGGACGACCAGCAAAAGCCGGACGTGGCCAAGCAGCTTGCCGAAAAGCTGATCAAGCGCGACAAGGTGGACTTCATGACCGGCATCGTCTTCCAGAACATCCTACAGGCGGCGCAGGCCACCGTGCTCGGCGCCGAGACCTATTACGTCAGCCCCAACACCGGGCCATCCGACCTGGCGGGCGCCGGCTGCAATCCTTACTTCTTCGCGGTTTCCTGGGTCAGCGACAGCTACTCCGAGGCCACCGGCAAGAATATGACCGACAAGGGCTACAAGAACGTGTTTGTCATCGCGCCGAACTATCCCGGCGGCAAGGATGTGGTGAACGGTTTCAAGCGCTACTACAAGGGTAACTATGCCGGCGAGGCCTATACCAAGCTCGGTCAGCTCGATTACGCGGTGGAGATTTCCCAGATGCGCGCCGCCAAGCCCGATGCCGTGTTCTTTTTCCTTCCCGGCGGCATGGGCGTCAATTTCCTCAAGCAGTGGCAGCAGGCGGGCATGAACAAGGACTTCCCGCTATTCGGCACCGGCTGGTCGTTCGATCAGGACACGCTCGCCGCCGTCGGCGAGCCGACACTCGGCGCCCTGAACACCTCGCACTGGAACCTCGATCTCGATAACGCGGCCAACAAGAAATTCGTGGCCGACTTCGAGAAGAAATACGGCCGTCTGCCCAACGAATTCGCTGCCCAGGGCTACGACGCAGCCTTGCTGCTCGATGCCGCCGTTCGCGACGTCAAGGGCAAGATCGAGGACAAGGCGGCCCTGCGCAAGGCCTTGGAAGCCGCCAGCTTCAAGTCGGTGCGTGGCGCATTCAAGTTCAACAAGAACCATTTCCCGATCCAGAACTACTACTTGCGGCAGGTAGTCAAGGACGACAAGGGCCGTTTCGTGAACAAGACGGCGGGCACGGTCTTCACCGATCACCAGGACGCCTACGTCTCGGCCTGCAACATGTAACTGACCCATCGACGTCGTTCGGCGCGCCTTGCCTTCCGGCCGGGCGCGCCGGCGGGCGTCCGCCGACCCGATGACCTGGATTCTCTTTCTCGAGCAGTGCCTGAACGGCTTGCAGTTCGGGCTGATGCTATTTCTGCTGGTGGCCGGACTGACGCTGATATTCGGCATCATGGACGTCATCAACCTGGCGCATGGCTCGCTGTATATGATCGGCGCCTATCTCGTGGCGACCTTCACGCAGGCCACCGGCTCGTTTCTGCTTGCTGTGCCGCTCGGCCTTGCCGCCACCGCCGTCATCGGCATGATCATCGAAGTGCTGGTACTTCGAGGTCTATACAAGCGCGACCACCTCAGCCAGGTGCTCGCCACCTTTGCGCTGATACTCATCGCCAACGAAACGACACGCGCCATCTGGGGCCTGCAAGCGCTGACGCTCAACGTCCCCGAGGCCCTGTCCGGTTCGGTGCAGCTGTTGCCCGGTCTGCACTACTCGGCGTTCCGGCTCGTCATCATCGCCGTCGGCCTCGTGGTTGCCGCCGTGCTTTACTTCGTCGTGGTGCGCACGCGCATCGGCATGCTGGTGCGCGCCGGCGCCTCCAACCGGCAAATGGCGACCGCCATGGGCACCAACATCAAGTGGCTGTTCACCGCCGTCTTCGGCGCCGGCGCGGCCTTGTGCGCGCTGGCCGGCGCCATGCTCAGCCCCTTGCTGGTGGTCCAGGTCGGCATGGGCGAAAGCATCCTGATCCTTGCCTTCGTCACCGTCGTCATCGGCGGCATCGGTTCGATGCGCGGCGCCTTCATCGGCGCCTTGCTGGTCGGCATCGTCGATACCTTCGGTCGCGCCTTCATCCCGCCGATGCTGAAAACGATCCTGCCGCCGGCACTGGCCGACGCGGCCGGCCCGTCGCTGGCGGCGATTTCAATCTATTTGCTCATGGTGATCGTTCTGTTCTGGAAGCCGCAGGGACTGTTCCCTGCCGGGAGTTGACCATGGCATGGCTGAAGCGTCATGGCTGGCTCGTCGCCGCCTGTCTGGTCGGGCTGGCGCTGCCCAAGCTGGCCACGATGATCGGTCAGGAGTTCTACATCTCCGTGGCCAGCCGGGTGCTGATCTGGGCCTTGCTCGCCACCAGTCTCAACCTGCTGGTCGGCACCGGCGGCATGGTCAGCATGGGCCATGCGGCCTTCTTCGGCTTTGGCGCCTATGTCGTCGGTATCGTCGCGCTCGACGCGCCGCAATGGTCGTCGGCGCCAGTGGTATTGCCGCTGGCGCTGGCGGCCACCGGCCTCCTGGCCTTCGCCATCGGTTCGGTCTGCCTGCGCACGCGGGGTGTCTATTTCATCATGATCACCCTGGCCTTCGCCCAGATGCTCTTTTACATCTTCATTTCGCTCAAGGGCTACGGCGGCGATGACGGCTTGCCGCTGGCCAAGCGCTCGCCACTCGGTGCGCTCAAGATGACCGACGATACGGTCTTCTATTACTTCGTGCTTGCCATCCTCGCGGCATGCCTCGTCGTCCTGGCACGCCTGCGCGACTCGCGCTTCGGTCGCGTGTTGCGCGGCATCAAGGACAACGAAACTCGCATGGAGTCGCTCGGCTATGCCACGTTTCGTTTCAAGCTCACCGCCTTCGTCATCGCCGGTGCGCTGGCCGGTCTGGCTGGCGCGCTGATGGCCAACCAGAACGGCTTTGTCAGCCCCAACATGCTGCACTGGGATCTTTCGGGCACCGTCCTCGTCATGGTCATCCTGGGCGGCTTGGGCAGCCTCTGGGGCGGACTGGCCGGCGCGGTGGTCTTCATGGTGCTGGAGGAAGTGCTGACGGCGTTTACGCCGCACTGGCAAATCATTCTCGGCCTGATCCTACTCGGGGTGGTGTTCTTCGCCCCCAGGGGCATTGCCGGCCTGTTTGCGAGGAAGGCACAATGAGCGCCACGCTGCTCGAGACGCGCGCCCTGTGCAAGCGCTTTGGCGGCCTGATCGCCACCGATAACGTCTCGCTGGAGGTAATGCGCGGCGAATGCCATGCGCTGATCGGGCCGAACGGCGCCGGCAAGACCACCTTCATCAGCCAGCTATCGGGGACCCTGAAACCGGAGGGTGGCTCGGTCCATTTCGCCGGCCGCGACGTCACGCACCTCAACGCCCACCAGCGGGCCATGCTGGGCTTCGCCCGCTCCTACCAGATCACCAGCATCCTTAACGAGTTCACCGTCGTCGAGAATGTCGGCATCGCGCTCCAGGCGGTGAACGGATCGAGCTTCCGTTTCTGGCGGTCGGTCGCGGCCGAGACGGCGCTCGAGGACGAAGCCATGGCCATCCTGCGCCAGGTGGGCCTGGAGGCGCTGGCCGCCCGCCAGGCGCGCGGGCTGTCGCATGGCGAGCACCGGCAGCTCGAGATTGCGCTGGCGTTGGCCACCAAACCGCAACTGATGTTGCTCGACGAACCGATGGCCGGCATGGGGCCGGAGCAATCCGAGAACATGGTCGAGCTGATCACCGGCCTCAAGGGCCGCTACACGATACTGCTGGTCGAGCACGACATGGACGCGGTCTTTCGGCTGGCCGACCGGATATCGGTGCTGGTGGCTGGACGCATCATCACCACCGGGCTGCCGGACGAAATCCGCAACAACGCCGCGGTCAAGTCCGCCTATCTCGGCGAGGAGACCACCCATTGAGCGACCTGCTCCAAGTCGAAGGTCTGGAAACCTATTACGGCGCCAGCCAGGCGCTGTTTGGCATCAGTTTGCGCATCGCGCCCGGCGAAATGGTGACATTGCTCGGCCGCAACGGCATGGGCAAGACCACCACGGTGCGCAGCATCACCGGCCTGATCCGCCCGCGCCATGGCACGGTGCGGTTTCGCGGCGAGCCGATCCATGGTCTCGAAGCCGACCGCATCGGTCGCGCCGGCATCGGTCTGGTGCCGGAAGGCCGCCAGATTTTTCCGAATCTGACCGTGCGCGAGAACCTCGTGGCCTGGGCATCCAACCGCAGTGGCGCGGCCGATCCCTGGACACTCGAGAAGGTATACGAGTTCTGTCCCCGCCTGGCCGAACGGCAGAAGAACATGGGTAACCAGCTCTCGGGCGGCGAGCAGCAGATGCTGGCCATCGGCCGCGTGCTGATGACCAATCCGCATCTCATCATCCTCGACGAGGCGACCGAGGGTCTGGCGCCCCTGGTGCGCGAGGAGATCTGGCGCTGCCTGGCCACGCTCAAGCAAAAGGGCCTGGCCGTGCTGGTGATCGACAAGTACGTGCGCAACCTGGTCGCCATCGCCGACCGCCACTACATCATCGAGCGGGGCAGCGTCCGCTGGGAAGGCAGTTCCGCGCAACTGTCCGCCCAGCCGGAGATCTGGCACCGCTACCTCGGCGTTTAGGCCCGCCGACTCAGACGACCATCCCCGCGCCGACGGTATTGTTGGTCGTCTCGTCGATGACGATGAAGGCACCGGTCGCACGGTTACGCTCATAGGCATCCACCGCCAGCGGCGCCGCCAGCCGGAAGCTGACTTCGGCGATATCGTTCACGCCGAGCTGCGCGGCCTGCTGCCGCTCCAGCGTATGGATGTCGAAGCGATGGTGGACGGCGGCCAGCTTGGCCTTCACGGTGCGCGTGGTATGGCGTACCAGGTAAGTCCGGCGCGGGTCGAGCGGCGTTTCCGATAACCAGCACAGGTCGGCGCGCAATTCGGTGGCAATGCGTGGCGTGCCGCCATGGCTGACTTTCCCGGCCACGATCAGGTCACCGCGCGAGATGTCGATCTCGTCTTCGAGCAGCAGCGTTACCGACTGCCCCGCAACGGCACGTTCGAACAATTGGCAGCCGAGGTGGATGGCCTCGACGCGCGTCGTTCGGCCCGCCGGCAGGATGGTGACGTCGTCGCCGACCGCGATCTCGCCCGACTCGATGCGGCCCATGTAGCCGCGGTAGTCGTGCAGTTTCGGGTCGGTGGATTGCTGCGGCCGGCAGACGTATTGCACCGGGAAGCGAAAGGGCTCGGCGTGCTCGGCATGCGCGACCGGCGCGCTCTCCAGAATTTCCAGCAGCGTCGGGCCTTCGTACCAGCCGAGCCGCTCGCCGCGCTCGACGACCATGTCGCCATTGACGGCGGAGAGCGGCACCACTGTCACGCTGGGGATGTCGGTGATGCCGGCACGCGTCGCGAAGTGCAGATACTCGGCCTCGATGTTGCGGAAGGTGGCCTCGTCGTAGCCGACCAGGTCCATCTTGTTCACCGCGACCACCAGATGCTCGATGCCCATCATGTGGGCGAGCTTGGAGTGGCGCTTGGTCTGCGGCAGCACGCCGCGCCGCGCGTCGACCAGGATGATCGCCAGGTCGGCGGTCGAGGCGGCGGTGACCATGTTGCGCGTGTACTGCTCGTGGCCCGGCGCGTCGGCGATGATGTACTTGCGGCGGCCGGTGGTGAAGTAGCGGTAGGCGACGTCGATGGTGATGCCCTGCTCGCGCTCGGCTTGCAGGCCGTCGGTCAGTAGCGAGAGGTCGGCGGCCGTCAGGCCGCGCCTGGCCGAGGTCTTCTCGATGGCGTGCAGGGTGTCGGCAAGGATGGCCTTGGTGTCGTAGAGCAGACGCCCGATCAGGGTGCTCTTGCCATCGTCCACGCTGCCGCAGGTCAGGAAGCGCAGCAGGCCGCGGTTTTCTCCTGGTGGGACATCGTTTTCGAATTCAGGGATGTGTTCGATCGCACTCATCAAAAGTAGCCTTCCTTCTTGCGTTGTTCCATGGCGGCCTCCGAGGCCTGGTCGTCCAGCCGCGTCGCACCGCGTTCGGTGACGGTGCTGACGGCGGTCTCCTCGATGATCTTCGCCACGCTGTCGGCGGTCGATTCGACCGGCGCCGTGCAGGTAATGTCGCCGACGGTGCGGAAGCGCACCGAGACTTCCTCGACCACGTCGCCCTCCTTGGCCGGCGTCAGCGGCGTCACCGGCTGTAGCAAGCCATTCTTCCGCACCACCCGGCGGCGATGCGCGAAATAGATCGAGGGCAGTGCCAGGCCCTCGCGTTCGATGTACTGCCACACGTCCAGCTCGGTCCAGTTCGAGATCGGGAAGGCGCGGATGTTCTCGCCCTGATGGACGCGGGCGTTGTAGAGGTTCCACAACTCGGGTCGCTGGTTCTTCGGATCCCACTGGCCGAAGCTGTCGCGGAAGCTGAACACGCGCTCCTTGGCACGCGCCTTCTCCTCGTCGCGGCGGGCGCCGCCGATACAGGCGTCGAAGCCGAATTCCTCGATCGCTTCCAGCAGCGTCACCGACTGGTGCTTGTTGCGCGATTCCGTCGGCGACTTCAGCACCACCGTGCCGCGCGCCATCGAATCTTCCACCGAGCGCACGATCAGGCGCTCGCCCAGTTCGGCGGCGCGGCGGTCGCGGAACTCGATTACCTCCGGATAGTTGTGGCCGGTGTCGACGTGCAGCAGCGGAAAGGGCAAGCGGCCGGGGCGGAAAGCCTTCTCCGCCAGGCGCAGCAGGCAGATCGAATCCTTGCCGCCCGAGAACAGCAGCGCCGGATTGGCGCACTGGCCGGCCACCTCGCGCAGGATGTGGATCGCTTCGGCTTCGAGCCAGTCGAGATGGCCCAAGCCATCCCGACTGGCGATCGCTTGCGGTTCTGGCAGACGTGCGGTCATGCCGCCACCTTCTGCGCCGCCGGCGTGTCGCCATGGCTGACTTTCGCCGATGCCGGCGCGACTCTTTGCAGACGTCCGTCGACCACGTGCAGGCCGCATTCCTTGGTCGCCGGACTTTCCCACCACCACCGTCCGGCGCGGATGTCCTCGCCCGGCCGCACCGCCCGCGTGCAGGGCGCGCAGCCGATGCTCGGATAATCGCGGTGGTGCAGGGCGTTGTAGGGGACCTGCTTTTCGTGCAGGTAGATCCAGACATCGTGCTCGCTCCAGTCGGCGAGCGGATTGATCTTGACCAGGCCGAAGCCTTCGTCGAAGGTCACGGGTTTCAGCGCCTCGCGCGTCGGCGACTGTGCCGCCCGCAAGCCCGTCACCCAAGCCTTCTTGCCGTCCAGCGCCCGCTTCAACGGCTCCACCTTGCGCGCATGGCAGCACGCCTTGCGCGCCTCCACCGAATCGTAGAAGCCATTGATGCCATGTACACCCACCAAGGCCTCGACGCTCGACCGCTCGGGGTAGAAGATTTCCAGCCGGCGCCGGTACTGGCGCTCGGTCCTGGCGATCAGCTCATAGGTTTCGGCCGGCAGGCGCCCCGTGTCGAGCGAAAAGATGCCGATGTCCGGGCCGTCGGTGCCCCGCCCCCAGATCAGATCGGTCAGGACCATGTCCTCGGCGCCGAAGCTGTTGGCGAACACCACCGGCGCGTAGTCGCGAGCGGCTTCGCGCAACAGGCGGGCCGCCTTTTCGGCTTTCCCGGCAACGCCGCGCACTGCCTCGGGCGTTGCCAGTTCGATGAAGTCGTCTCGGGTCATGACATCCTCCTCGATCAGGCGGCCAAGGCCGGCGCACCGGCGCGGCGGAACCAGGGCAAACGGCCGTCGGCGGCAGTTTGATAGGCGTCGGAGAAGTCATCGAGACTGTCAATGGCGCTTTCCGGATCGTTAACCTCGAAAGCATCGAAGCCGACGCGGCGCAGAAAGTGCAGATAATCGCGCCCCACGGCGCCGATGGCGCGCAACTCGCCGGTATAGCCGTAGCGGGTCCGCAACAGTGTCGCGATCGAGTAGCCGCGGCCATCGCCCGCCAGCGGGAAATGCACGCCGATGGCGCTGAAGTGCGCGAGATCGGCGGCGAGTTGGGCGGGGTCGTCCTTGGGGCCGAGCCAGATCCCCAGCAAGTGGCCCTGGTCCCAATGGCGCCGCACGAGATCCCATTTCCGCGCCCGCCAGACGGCCAGCGGCACCAGGACGTTGCCAAAAGGCAATTTTGCCGCCTCGGGCGACTCACCCTCGGCCAGCCGCAGAACCTTCCATTCGTTGGCGACGACGCTGTCGCCCTTGATCAATGTCTTAGCCATTGGCAGCCTCTCTCTCATTCTCGAAGTTGGGAAAATCTCTTGCATATGCGGCACTGGCGAAGCTCTTGGCGCCGATGCGCCGGATCGTGTCGATGAAGCGTTCCTTCGGGCGCCGACAGCTTCGGTAATGCTCGACGATGCGCTCGACCGCCGCCGGCACTTCGGCCGCCGGCAACGACGGTCCGATGATCGAACCGATGGCCGCCTGTTGTCCGGTGGCGCCACCCAGCGTGATCTGGTAGCGCTCCTCGCCGTTCTTGT
This sequence comes from Rhodocyclaceae bacterium, assembly GCA_016704145.1. Taxonomy (GTDB): domain Bacteria; phylum Pseudomonadota; class Gammaproteobacteria; order Burkholderiales; family Rhodocyclaceae; genus Fen-999. The sequence continues at coordinate 1,000,135 of JADJAS010000007.1, forward strand.
CGACGCCAAGGATGCCGATGGCACCGACGTGATGATGGCCGCAGGCATTAACGCAACCGGAGATGTTGAGCCGCACTTCGCCGATGTCGGCCAGTACCGCGCGATCGGCGAAACGCGCCTGCACCGCCGCCGCCAGCGGCAGCGAACGGGCATTGGCGAGCGCGCAGAAGTCGCCGCCGGGGCAGGACACGATGTCGGTCAGCAAGCTGACATTCGGCGTCGCCAGACCAGCTTTCTTGGCCTCCTGCCAGAGGTTGTAGAGATCGCGCTTGCGCACGTCGGGCAGGATCAGGTTCTGGGTCTGCGCCGTGCGCAGTTCGCCGAAGGCAAAACGCTCGGCGAGATCCGCGACGGAGTCCAACTGCCCCGCCGTGGCATCGCCCGGCGCCCGGCCCGGCGCCTTGAGCGACAGTGTCACCGCCGCGTAGCCCGGCTGGCGATGGGCGTGCGTGTTGGTGCGGACCCAGGCCGCGAATTCTTTGTCGAAGCGGCGCGAAAACTCGAAACGCGAATCCAGCCGAGGCAACAATTCGTAGTCCGGCGGCGCGAAGTGCGCGGCGATGCGTTCGACCTCCGCATCGGTGAGCGTCTGGATGCCGTCGCGCAGATGCCGCCATTCGGATTCGACCAGCCGCCTCATTGCCTCGATGCCGACCGACTGGACGAGGATCTTGATGCGGGACTTGAATGCGTTGTCGCGGCGACCGTTCAGGTTATAGACGCGCAACAGCGCTTCGGCATAGGTCAGCAGATCCCGCCAGGGCAGGAAGTCCCGCACCACCTGGCCGAGGATGGGGGTGCGACCCAGCCCGCCGCCCGCCCAGACGCGAAAACCGAGCCGGCCGTGATCGTCCCGGACCAGCTCGAAGCCGAGATCGTGGGTGCGGACGCTGGCCGCGTCGTCCGGCCCGCCGGCGAATGCCACCTTGAACTTGCGCGGCAGGGCGACAAACTCGGGATGCAGGGTGGACCATTGCCGAAAGATTTCCGCCCACGGCCGCGGATCGGCGATCTGATCCGGCGCGACGCCGGCCAGTGGATCGGTGGTGACGACGCGGATGCAGCTGCCGGAACTCTGGATCGCGTGCATGTCCAGCCTGGCCAGCTCGGCGAGGATGTCCGGCACCTGATCCACCCGCACCCAGTTCAGCTGAAAGTTGTGGCGCGTGCTGAAGTGGCCGACGCCACGATCATAGGCGCGGGTAATCCGCGCCAGCAGGCGCATCTGCGGCGCCGAAACCTGGCCATAGGGGATGGCGATGCGCAGCATCGGATTGTGCCGCTGGAAATACAGGCCGTTGTGCAGGCGCAGCGGCCGGAACTGGTCCTCGTTCAGTTCGCCGGCCAGATAGCGGCGGGTCTGATCGCGGTACTGGGCAACGCGTTCGGCGACGAGACGGCGGTCGGTGTCATTGTAGGTGTACATGCGGGGGTTCCTCGCGGTCTCGATGGCTATCAGGCGGCGATCAGCTTGCCGCCGGCCAGCACCAGCACGCCGGCCAGGGTTGAACGCAACAGCCGCTCCGGAATGCGGTGTGCGAGGAGGCTGCCGATCAGCACGCCGGGCAGCGAGCCAACCAGCAGCGTCGCCAGCAGCATCCAGTCGATGCTGCCCAGCCACCAGTGGCCGAGGCCGGCGGCCAGCGTCAGCGGCACGGCATGCGCCAGGTCGGCGCCGACGACGCGGATTGCCGCCAGGCCCGGATAGAGCAGCAGTAGCGCCGTGACGCCGAGCGCTCCCGCGCCAACCGAAGTCAGCGCCACCAGCGCGCCAAGCAGCGCACCGACCAGCACGGTCGGCCACGCCCGGGTCGACGCGGGCGCCAGCGGCGCCGACCCGGCACGACGACCGACCCAGGCCAGCAGATGCTTCCGGAACAGCAGCGCGCCCGCCGTCAGCAGCAGGGCGGTCCCCAGCGAGCTGGCGATCGTCTTCTGGGCGCCCCCGAGGCCGCCGGGCACGAAATTCGCCACCAGCAGCAAGGTCAGAATCGCCGCCGGCAGGCTGCCGGCGGCCAGGCGTCGCACGATCGTCCAATCGACCCGGCCGTGCCGGGCATGCACCCAGGTGCCGCCCGATTTGGTGATCGCCGCATAGAGCAGGTCGGTGCCCACGGCCGTGGCCGGCGCGACGCCGAACAGCAGTACCAGCAAGGGGGTCATCAGCGCGCCGCCTCCGACGCCGGTCATGCCGACCAGCGTGCCGACGGCGAAACCGGAGAAAACTTGCGCGATGTCCATGATGGGGCCGATGTCCGTGAATTGAGCGATTTCGGCGCATCGTAGCGGCTGACTTTCAGCATGAAAAATACTTTATAGTCACATCCATATAACTATCGGCTATATATGAACCTCCAGCAATTGCGCTACCTGCACGAGATCGCCCGCCGTGGTCTCAACATTTCGGAAGCGGCGGCGGCGCTATTCACCTCGCAACCGGGCGTCTCGAAGCAGGTACGCCTCCTGGAGGAAGAACTGGGCGTGACGATCTTCGAGCGCAGCGGCAAGCGCCTGACCGGCATCACGGAACCCGGACGGCAGGTGCTCGACATCGTCGGCCGCATGCTCGACGATGCCCGCAACCTGAAGCGGGTCGGCGAGGAATATGCCGGCGAGGCGAGCGGCACGCTGGACGTCGCGACCACCCACACCCAGGCGCGCTACCTGCTGCCGCCCGTCGTCAAGCGCTTCATGGCACGCTACCCGCGCGTGCGCCTGCGGCTGCACCAGGGCAATCCGCATCAGGTCGCGGACTGGGTGGTCGACGGCGAGGCCGATCTCGGTATTGCCACGGAAGCGCTGGCCAGCGCGCCCGGCCTGGTCACCCTGCCTTGCTACCGCTGGTCGCACATCCTGGTCGTGCCGCGCGGCCATGCCCTGGACGATAGCCTGCCGGTCACGTTGGCCCGGCTCGCCGAATGGCCGCTGATCACCTACGACCCGACGTTTACCGGCCGCGCCCGCATCGACCAGGCCTTCGAACGCGCTGGCATCGCGCCCAACATCGTGCTCACCGCCGTCGATTCGGACGTGATCAAGACCTATGTCGAACTGGGCCTGGGCATCGGCATCATCGCCGAAATGGCCTTCGATCCGGCGCGCGATGCCGGCTTGACGGCCATCGCCTCGGAACACCTGTTCGAGGCCAGCACGACGCGGCTGGGCATCCGGCGCGGCGGCTGGCTGCGCCGTTTCGACTACGATTTCATCGAACTGTTCGCACCCCAACTGAACCGGCGCATCGTCGAGATGACGCGCAAGGGCGGCGGCGAGGATCCAGGGTTATAGCCTCCGCCGGCGCGGCGGCGCTTCACTCGTCGGCCGAACTCCGCGCCGCCCACAGATGGGCCGCCACCAGCGCCCGCCACGGCGAAAACGCCGACAGCCAGGCGCGCGCCTGTGCTTCGCCGACCTTGCCGGGCATATCGAGCAGGCCTTGGAGGCCGCGCCGCACCGCCACATCGCCGTGCAGCGAGCCGTCGAGCCAGCCGAAACCCCGGAGCAGCGTGTAATCGACCGTCCACGGCCCGATGCCGCGCACCGCCAGCAAGCGTTCGCGCGCCTGGTCGGCGGGAAGGCCTGCCAGCCAGTCGTCGAGCGGCAGCGAACGGTCCATGACCTGTCGCGCCACGGCGAGCAAGGTGGCCGCCTTGGCACCGGAATAGCCAGCCAGCCGCAACTTCTCCTCGCCCAGCGCCGCGACCCGGCCGGCATCCGGATAGCAGTACAGGCCGCTCGAGTGCCGTGCGCCGGCCGCCACGATCAGCTTGCGCCGCACCGCCACGGCAGCCTTGACGCTCACCTGCTGGCCGGTCACCGCCCAAGTCAGGGCCTCGAAGGGCGTCGCCGCAACCGGGACGCGCAGGCCGCGATTGCGTTTGATCAGAGGAGCCACCTGCGGATGGCGGGAAAACTTCCTTTCGAAGCCGTCGATACCCTGATCCAGGCCCAGCATCCGTCGGGTCAGCCGTTCGAGTGGCACCTCGTCGGACGAACCGGCGTCGCCATCGACGGCGAGTTCGGCTTCGACGATGCCGGGCTGAAAACGGAAAGTCAGCCGTGACGGCACGCCGTGCCAGAGGATGCCTTTTTCCAGCACGCCCATGCCGGCCCGCTCCGCGACTTCCTGCGGGTCGCGCCGATGGAAGGCGAGGATGTCGTCCGGCCGGAACCGGCGCGGCAGCGGGATGGCGCAGCGCAGCCGGCGGCAACTCAAGGTGTCAGGCGCTTCGGTATCAGGCGCCGAAGCAGGCCGCCGAAAAAGTTGCGAAAGCCGACACTGTGCAGGCAGGCGCCGCCGAGCAAGCCGAACAGACAGCCGAGCAGGGTATCGAAGAAGCGCGCCTCGAGCATGATGGCTGGCGAGTTGCCGCCGATGCCGCTGGCTTCAGCCAGCAGCAGGGTCAGCGGCGTGATGAAGACCACGGCCAGGCCGTAGTGGCGCACCACCAGCGTCTCGATCAGAAAAGTAAGGACGGTCATCGACAGCGCCACGCCCCAGTGGCCCAGGGGCAGCGCCAGTAGCCCCATCGACAGCAGCACGCCGATGCCGGTACCGGCGATGCGCTGCAACTGCTTGTTCCAGACCGCGCGCAGCGACATTTCCTGCATGACCGCGAGGCAGCTCACCGGTACCCAGTAGGGCCGTTCGAGCTGCAAGGCCTGCGCCAGCGCCAAGGCCATGGCGACGAAAGCGCCGATCACCACTGAATCCAGCACCACGTAGTCGAACGTGGCGGCCGGCAGGGGCGCCACCGGCTCGGGCGCCTGCAAGCGCAGGATATGCACGCTGTAGAAGAACGCCACCAGAATGGCGAACAGGCCGCCCATGGCGAACAGGCCGACGCGCAGCGGAATTTCGGCAAGCTCGCCGGGGGTATAGGCGGCGATGGCGGCCGACATGACAAAAAACATGCTGCCCGGCGGCCCAACCCCATAGAAGCGCAGCACCATGGTCGCCAGGACGGTGGTGAATGCCAGCAGGAGCACGATCAGCGGTGGGAAAAAGTAGCTCATCACGCCCAGCGCATGGCATGCCGTCATGCCAAAGGCGCAGGCCATCAGCCAGACCATGCGGTGATGCAGGGGCGTGCGCGGCATGTAGACGAAGGCCAACCCACCTAGGGACGCGATCAAACCATGATCGAGGCGGCCGAACCAGGCGCCGGCCATGAGCGGCAGGCCAGCGGCCACGGCGGCGCCGAACGGCATCTGCCAGCGACGATCACTGGTCTTGACGGTGGTCAGCTGACGCCATTCCGAGCGCATCAGCGCCAGGAAGCGGGCCCAGGTCTCCCGGATATTCAAGGAAGGGCCTCGGCTTCGGTCGGCCGGAACGCCAGGGCGCTCACGATGTGGCGCCGCCGAATCGGCTGCCGGCCGCGATGGCAAACCCGTGCAGGAAGTCGCCGGCCGGCAGGCGTTTGCCGCCAGGCTTCTGGGCCTCGCCGATGCGCAGCAGGCCCTCGCCGCAGGCAATGACGATGCCTCGACCGTCGACCGCCACCACCGTGCCCGGCACGCCGGTCCCCGCTTCGGCGACCGCGCTCCATAGTTTGACGGTTACACCGGCAATCACCCCCGCGGCGCCTGGGAAGGGATCGAACGCCCGGATGCGGCGCGCCAGTTCTTCCGCCGGCCGAGCGAAATCGAGCAGGGCTTCGGCCTTGTCGATCTTGTGAGCGTAGGTGACGCCATCCGTTGGCTGCGGTTCGGGCGTCAGCGCGTCGATCCGGTGCAAGGCATCGACCACCAGCCTGGCGCCCAGCGCGGCCAGCTTGTCGTGCAGCCTGGCGGCGTTGTCGTCCAGCGCGATGGGCAGGCTTTCGCTCAACAGCATGGGGCCGGTGTCGAGCCCGGCTGCCATGCGCATGATGGTCACGCCGGTTTCGGCGTCGCCGGCCTCGATGGCGCGCACGATGGGTGCGGCGCCGCGCCAGCGCGGCAGCAGCGAGGCGTGGATGTTGATGCAGCCCAAGCGCGGGATGTCGAGCACCGCTTGCGGCAGGATCAGGCCGTAGGCGGCGATGACCAGGATGTCGGGCGCCGCGGCAATGATGGCCTGGTGCGTGGCCGGATCCTTCAGCCGCTCCGGCTGATGCACGACGAAGCCGCGTTCGAGCGCGAGCTGCTTGACCGGGCTGGCATGAAACTTCTGGCCGCGGCCGGCCGGCCGATCGGGCTGCGTGAGCACCAGCGGCACCTCGAAACCCGCGTCGAGGATCGCCTGCAAGGCCGCCCGGGCGAACGCCGGCGTGCCGCCGAAGCTGACTTTCACGCGGTAATCCGCGCTTTCTTGGCCAGCTTGGCCTTGATGCGGTTCTGCTTGAGCATCGACAGATACTCGACAAACACCTTACCCTGCAAATGATCCATTTCGTGTTGCACGCAGACGGCCAGGATATCTTCCGCGTCCAGCTCGAACGGTCGGCCGTCGAGGCCAAGCGCGCGTACCCTGACCTTCCGGGAGCGCTTGACGGTCTCGTAGATGCCCGGCACCGACAGGCAGCCCTCCTCGCCTTCGCATTCGCCTTCGCGGGCGAGGATTTCCGGATTGATCAGCGTCAGCAGCTTCGACTTGTCCTCGGAGGCATCGATGACGATCAGTTGCTCGTGCACGTTCACCTGCGTCGCGGCGAGACCGATGCCGGGCGCCTCGTACATGGTCTCGGCCATGTCGGCGGCCAGCTGGCGGATGCGGTCGTCGACAACCGCCACCGGCTTCGCCTTGGTGTGGAGCCGGGGATCGGGGTAGCGCAAAATGGGCAATAAGGCCATAAAAGAACTGCTGCTATGATTGTTGCCTACAGATTTCGCCGGCAGAATCGATAATGATGAAGCCGCTCCGCCGGCATCGACGAAGGATTCAGGCCATGCGACGCATTATATCCGCGCTGTTTACCTGCATTTCAACCATGGCCGGCGCATGGGCGCAGGCTCAGGACGTCCGGCCGCTGGAACTGGCCGCCGACGCGCCGGACCGTCATATCGTGGTCAAGGGCGACACGCTCTGGGGCATTTCCGGCAAATTTCTCAAGGATCCCTATCGCTGGCCGGAAATCTGGCGACTGAACGACGAGCAGATCCGCAATCCGCACCGCATCTATCCCGGCCAGGTAGTGGTACTGGACCGCAGCGGCCAGGAGCCCCAGCTTAAGCTCGGCACGCTGATCAAGGCCGAGCAGAAGATTTACGCGGACACCGACAAGGAAGCGATTCCGGCGATTCCGCAAAACGTCATCGAACCCTTCCTGGCCCAGCCGCTGGTGGTCGAGGACGGCATGCTCGACAAGTCGCCGCGCATCGTCGCCACCCAGGAGAACCGCGTCAATGTCGGCGCCGGCAACAATATCTACGTCCAGGGCATCGCCCGGCCGATCGCCAAGCTCTGGCAGATCTACCGTCCGGGGGCGCCGCTGAAGGATCCGGACACCGGCGAAGTACTCGGGCGCGAAGCCGTTTATCTCGGCACGGCACGTCCGGTGCGCGAGGGCGGCGAAGGCGAAGCGACCACGCTGGAAGTCATCGCCGCCAAGTTGGAGATGGGCCGCGGCGACAGTCTGGTGCCGGCCGGCCGGCCGGAAATCATCAGTTACGTGCCGCACGCGCCGAACAAGCGGATTCAAGGCCGGGTCATCAACATCTATGGCGGCGTCGGCGAGGCCGGCCGTCACTCCATCGTGTCACTGTCGCGCGGCAAGCAAGATGGCCTGGAACAGGGTCATGTGCTGGCGATCTATCGTACCGGTTCGATCGTCACCAATCGCTTCGACCCGGACAAGCCGGAGTCGATCCGCTTGCCAGACGAGCGGTTCGGTCTGCTGTTCGTGTTCCGTGTGTTCGAGCGCGTTTCCTACGCGCTGATCATGGAAAGTTCGCGGCCGGTCTATCCGGGCGACACCGTCCGCACGCCCTGACCCCGGTTCAGTCGTGACCGCCGATGTCGCGCTGCGCGGCTGGCTGCGGCTGACGCTGATTCCCGGCGTCGGCGGCGAAAGCCGGCGGCAGCTGCTCAAGGCTTTCGGCCTGCCCGATGCCATTTTTTCGGCCGGCGCCAGTGCCCTGCGCGCCGCCGTCGGCGCCACCTTGGCCGAACGTCTGCTCGCGCACGATTGCGAACGCGAGATCGACGCGGCGCTCGAATGGGCCGCGCAACCGAACAACCACATCCTGACCCTGGCCGATGGCGCGTATCCGCCGGCGTTGCTGACCGCCGGCGATCCGCCGGTACTGACTTTCGCCAAGGGCCGCGTCGAACTGCTCAGCCGGCCGGCGCTGGCCATCGTCGGCAGCCGCAACGCGACCAAATCGGGTGAAGCAACGGCCGAGTCTTTCGCCGAGACATTGTCGGCGGCCGGCCTGACCATCGTCAGCGGCCTGGCCTTGGGCATCGATGCGGCGGCGCACCGCGGTGCGCTCGCCGGTCGCGGCTCGACGGTCGCCATCATCGGCACGGGCGCCGACCGCATCTACCCCGCCGGCAACGAGGCGCTGGCGCGCGCGATTGCCGAGCGGGGTGTCGTTCTCAGCGAATTCCCGCTCGGCACACCAGCCATCGCCGCCAATTTCCCGCGCCGCAACCGCATCATTGCCGGCATCAGCCGCGGCTGCCTGGTGGTCGAGGCGGCGGAGCGCAGCGGCTCGTTGATCACCGCCCGGCTGGCTGCCGAAGGCGGCCGCGAGGTGTTCGCGATCCCCGGCTCGATCCATTCACCGCTGTCGAAAGGTTGCCACAAGCTGATCAAGCAGGGCGCCAAGCTGGTCGATCGCGCCGAAGACATACTGGAGGAGCTGCGTTGGGAATCGGTCGTGGCGGCCGCACCGGCCACCGAACAACCGCCGGCCGACCCGGAAGCGGCAGCATTGCTGGCCGCGATGGGTTACGATCCGTGCACGGTGGACGGTCTGGCCGACCGCACCCGCTTGACGGCGGAGCAACTGCTTGCGATGCTGTTGCCGCTGGAGCTGGATGGCCATGTTACCCAACTGCCGGGCGGCCGCTACCAGCGGATTCCCCAGCGCGCCGCCTGAATCCTTGCAGGATATTGTTTATGTTCGATATTCTGGTCTACGTCTTCGAGAACTACCTGCCCAACGCCTGCCCCGAACCGGGCGCATTGGCACGCAAGCTGTCGTCGGTCGGCTTCGACGAGCAGGAAATTTCGGACGCTCTGGAGTGGCTTGCCGGCCTGGACGCACAGGCCGACGCCGATATTCAGCCATTTCTGCGCACGCCTCGGCCCGATTCTCAGCGGCTTTACGACGAAGTGGAGTTGGCTCGCCTGCCGGCCGAGTGCCGCGGCTTCCTGACCGCACTCGAGCAGGCCGGCGCCATCGATACCGTCACGCGCGAGATGATCGTCGAGCGCGCCATGGCGGTGGAAGGTCGCGAGGAGGCCATCGTCCCCCTTGCCAAGTTCAAGGTCATCGTGCTGATGGTGATGTGGCGCAGGCAGTTGTCGCTCGACCATCTGATTTTCGAGAACCTGCTCGAAGACGAGGATGAAGACGAGCAGCCCATCATGCACTGACTTGCCAGCGGTCGGGCGGCCCGCTTATGATGCCGCGCTCACCACGGTAGCGCCGCCATGTCGAAACAACTGATCATCGCCGAAAAACCTTCCGTCGCCCAGGACATCGCCCGGGCGCTGGCCGGCATTGGTGAAAAGTTCGCACGCGAAGGCGACTACTTCGAGAGCGAGAACTACGTGCTCTCCTCCGCCATCGGCCACCTGCTGGAACTGGCGGTGCCCGAGGAATACGAGGTCAAGCGCGGCAAATGGACTTTCACCCACCTGCCGGTGATTCCGCCGCGATTCACGCTCAATCCGATCGACAAGACCGCCGATCGCCTGCGCCTGCTCACCCGGCTGATCAAGCGCAAGGACGTCACCGGCCTGGTTAACGCCTGCGACGCGGGTCGCGAAGGCGAGCTGATCTTCCGTTACGTCGTCCAGCATGCGCTGACCGAAAAGACCGCCAAGCCGATCCGCCGCCTGTGGCTGCAATCGATGACCGCCAACGCCATCCGGGACGGCTTTGCCCACCTGCGCTCCGACAGGGAAATGCTGCCGCTGGCCGATGCCGCCCGGTGCCGCTCGGAGGCCGACTGGCTGGTCGGCATCAATGGCACGCGGGCAATGACCGCCTTCAACTCGCAGGAAGGCGGCTTCTACAAGACCACCGTCGGCCGTGTGCAGACGCCCACCTTGGCCATCCTGGTCGAGCGCGAAAGCCGCATCAAGGCCTTCGTCTCGCGCGACTACTGGGAAGTGGAAGCCGAATTCCAGTGCCTGGCCGGCGGCTATCGCGGCCGCTGGTTCGACGAGAAGTTCAAGAAATCCGAGGCTCAGGTGCCAGATGAGCACGCCAAGGCCGAACGGCTGTGGGAGCAGGCCCGGGCCGAGGCGATCCGCCAGAAGTGCCTGGGCAAGCACGGCGAAGTCACCGAGGAAAGCAAGCCCAAGACCGAACTGTCGCCTATGCTGTTCGACCTCACATCGCTGCAGCGCGAGGCCAACGGCCGCTTCGGCTTTTCGGCGCGCAATACCCTGGCGATTGCGCAGGCGCTGTACGAGCGCCACAAGGTGCTGACCTACCCGCGGACCGATTCCCGCCACCTGCCGGAAGATTACGTCGGCACGGTCAAGGACACCCTAAAAGCCCTGGGCGCCGGCTACGCGCCCTATGCCCCCTTTACCGCCGAGATCGCCAAGAACGGCTGGGTGCACCCGAACAAGCGCATCTTCAATAATGCCAAGGTAAGCGATCACTTTGCCATTATCCCCACCGGTGCCGAGACCAAGCATCTCTCGGAACCTGAGCAGAAGATTTACGACCTGGTCACCCGCCGCTTCCTGGCCATCTTCTACCCGGCGGCGGAATACAACATCACGACCCGCATCACCCGCGTCGAAAAGGAAGCCTTCAAGACCGAGGGCAAGGTGCTGGTCACCCCCGGCTGGCTGACGGTGTACGGCAAGGAAGCGCAGACCGACGAAGAAAACCCCAACCTGCCGTCGCTGGAAAAGCAGGAGCGCGTCTTTGCCAAGGACGTGGAAGTCAAGGCCAAGCAGACCCAACCACCAGCGCGCTTCAACGAAGCGACGCTGCTCTCGGCCATGGAAGGCGCCGGCAAGCTGGTCGAGGACGAGGAGTTGCGCGAGGCGATGTCGGAGCGCGGCCTCGGCACGCCGGCGACGCGCGCCGCCACCATCGAAGGCCTGATCGCCGAGGAATACCTGCATCGCAACGGCCGCGAGTTGCAGCCGACCGCCAAGGCCTTCTCGCTGCTGTTCGCGCTCGACAAACTGGGCATCGACGAGATCCGCTCGCCGGAACTGACCGGCCTGTGGGAATGGAAACTCAAGGAAATGGAACACGGTCGCCTCGGCCGCGACGAGTTCATGAAGCACATCACCGAGCAGACGCGGGTGATGGTCGAACGCATCAAGAAGGGCGAACTGCCCGAAGGCACTTTCGGCGTGCTGCAGACGCCTTGCCCGCGCTGCGGCGGCGAACTGCGCGAGACCTACAAGCGCTTCGAGTGCGCCAAGTGCGACTACAAGCTCTGGAAGGTCGTCGCCAGCCGCCAATGGGAACCGGAAGAGATCGAGGAGCTGCTGGACAAGCGCGTCATCGGCCCGTTGCAGGGTTTCCGCAGCAAGATGGGGCGTACCTTCGCGGCGATGATCAAGCTCAACGCCGAGCATATGCCCGAGTTCGACTTCGGCAATACCGACGAGGGCGACGGTGAGGAAGTCGATTTCTCCGGCCAGGAAGCACTCGGCACCTGCCCGAAGTGCCAAGCGCGCGTCTTCGAGCATGGCATGGCCTATGTCTGCGAAAAGTCGGTGGGCGCCGCCAAGGCCTGTGACTTCCGCTCCGGCAAGGTGATCCTGCAACAGGAAGTCGCCCGCGCCGAGATGGCCAAGCTGCTGGAAACCGGCAAGACCAGCCTGCTCAAGGGCTTTGTCTCCAACCGCACGCGCAAGAAGTTCTCGGCCTATCTGGTGCGCGACGCGGCCACCGGCAAGGTCGGCTTCGAGTTCGAGGCGCGGACCCCGAAAGCGGCCAAGGCAACCGGCAAGACCCCAGTCAAAGTCAGTGGTGATGAGACGCCGACCGCCGAAGCCGCCGCGACGAAGAAGCCGGCGCGCAAGGTGGTCAAGAAGGCCGCGGCAGAGTAATCAGGCCGCCGCGGCCGTGCGATTCACTTCACGGCAAACTTTTGGACGCTCACCGAGGCGCCACCCACGAAGATCTCCACCTGGTAGTCGCCAACCGGCCAGCCGCCCGGCTTGCTGATATGAAACTCGCTGGTGGTCGGACCGGCCAGCTTGAGTTCCTGCACCGTCTCGTTCACCTGGGCGGTCTTGTCACCCTTGTGATACGTCCACAGCGCCTTGACATTGGCATCGCCGCTGCCGATGGTCTCGACCACGGCATAGATGGTGTCGGCGCGCGCGAAACTGGTCATCGGCGCCGCTGCCTTCTTGTCCGCGCCGATCTGATTGGCCAGCACCACTTGTTTGACCGATACCGGCACGTTCACCAGATCGGGCGCGGGTGCCACGGCGACGGGTGCAGGCGGAGCCGGGGGCGGAGGCGGCGGTGCTTCCTTCTTGCCGCAGGCAGCGAGCGCGATCGATGTGGCGGCGACCAGCGACAGCATTGATGTCAGCTTCATTGTTGAGCCTTTCCTTTCAAGAGACGTGCTTCAAAGCGGAATCCGGATCTTCTGGCCGGGAAAAATCTTGTTGGCATCCTTGATCTGGTCCTTGTTGGCTTCGAATATCCTCGGCCAATCGTTGGCATTGCCGTACTCGCGCTTGGCGATCTTCGACAGGGAGTCGCCGGAAACGATCGTGTACATCTTGAAAGTGGCCTCGGATTTGGCGGCCGTGCTCGACGCACCGCTGACGACATTGGAAAAATCAGGCATGTCGTCGCCTGAATTGCTGTTAACCATGTAAATGCTCCTTTTCAGTGGTGATCGACCACGACGCAACCTTGCCAAACGCAGTCGGCGCGCGTCACTTTGCACCATCCGTTCGCCAACCACCAACCGCTCCGTCAAGTGTCACACATGTTTGCATTCGTCGGCGTCTGCCCACGATCGTCGGCGAGAACGCTTCGCGCGTCAAATGGCTATACTGGGCATTCACCATCGTTCCGCGCGGAAAGGACTGTCATGGGCGTCATCTGGACCATCGTGCTCGGCTTCGTCATCGGCGTCGTCGCCAAGCTGCTGCATCCGGGCAAGGAGAACATGGGGTTCATCATGACCATCGTTCTGGGCATTGCCGGCTCGTTGCTCGCCGGTATCATCGGCCAGTTCCTCGGCTGGTACCACGCCGGCGAGGGTGCCGGCTTCATCGCCTCCGTCATCGCCGCCATCATCCTGCTGGTGATCTACGGCAAGATCAAGCAGGGCTCGACGCCAACGCAGTAAGCCGCACCCATGGACATCGTCCAGTCGGTCGCCCTCGCCGGCGGGCTAGCCTGGGCCAGCGGCATGCGCCTCTACGCGGTGCTGTTCACCGCCGGCATGCTCGGCCGCTTTGGTTATCTGCAACTGCCGTCCATGTTGCAGGTGCTGGAGAACCCCCTAGTGGTGGGCGTCGCCGGCGGCATGCTACTGGTCGAATTCCTCGCCGACAAGATTCCCGCCTTCGATTCGGTCTGGGACGGCATGCAGACCTTCATCCGCATCCCCGCCGGCGCACTGCTCGCCGCGCTAGCGCTGGGTGACCACGATCCGGCGCTGATGATCGCCGCCGGCCTGCTCGGCGGCACGCTGACGGCGGGCACGCACGCGGCCAAGGCGGGCAGTCGGGCGCTGATCAACGCGTCTCCGGAACCCTTTTCCAACGTCACCGCGTCGCTGGGCGAAGACGCGATGGTGGCGACCGGACTGTTCGCCGCGTTCAACTATCCGGTGCTGTTCCTCGTCCTGCTCGCCGTATTCGTCCTGCTGCTGATCTGGCTGCTGCCGAAGGTGTTCCGGGGCGTTCGGCTGGTGTTCGGCCGCCTGTTCGGCGGAGCCGGCACCGGGACATGATGGACAAGGTGTCCGGCACACTGCACGAACTGGCGTCCTTCCTGGAGGGCATGGCCGAGCCCCGCATCGTCATGGACGACAACTACCGGATCGTCGCGGCCAATGCCGCCTATACCCGCGAATTCGGGGGCGGCCAGGCGGTGGCGGGCCGACGTTGCTTCGAGGTTTCGCACCACTTCAATGCTCCCTGCGACCAGTCCGGCGAATCCTGTCCGCTACAGGGTGGACGCAAGGATGGCCGCAGCCGTCGCGTCCTGCACTTGCACCAAACGCCGCGCGGCGAGGAACATGTCGATGTCGAAACCACGCCGGTGCGCGACGAGTCCGGCCGCATCCGCTATTACGTCGAGACGATCCGCGTGGTGCGTCATGCCAGCAGCCGCCCCGCCGCACAGGGGCTGGTCGGACGTTCGCCGGCCTTTCAGCGCATGCTGGAGCTGGTGGCCCGCGCCGCACCCTCGGAAGCGGCGATCATGCTGCTCGGCGAAACGGGGACAGGCAAGGAACTCGTCGCCCGCGTCATCCACGAAGCCAGCCCGCGCGCCGGCGGTCCCTTCGTCGCCCTGGACTGCTCGGGCCTGACCGAAACGCTGTTCGAGAGCGAACTGTTCGGCTACGAGAAGGGGGCCTTCACCGGCGCGACGCACCGCAAACAGGGGCTGGTCGAAGCCGCGTCCGACGGCACGTTGTTCCTCGACGAGATCGGTGAACTTCCGCTCTCGCTCCAGGTGAAGTTGCTCCGCCTCCTGGAAACCGGCACCTATCGCCGCGTCGGCGGCATCGAGACGTTGCGGGCCGAGTTCCGGCTGGTTTCGGCGACGCATCGCAACCTCGCGGCGATGGTGAAGGACGAAACCTTCCGCCGCGACCTTTACTTTCGCATCAACACCTTCCCGGTGCGGACGCCGGCCTTGCGCGAGCGGCCCGAGGATCTGCCGCTGCTCACCGCGTCGCTGCTCGCGCGCGTCGCGCCCAAGCGCATGCTGCGCTTGACACCGGCGGCGCTGACGTCGCTCGCCGACATGCCGTTCGAGGGCAACATCCGCGAATTGCGCAACCTGCTCGAACGCGCCAGCCTGCTCGCCGACGGCGACGAAATCGAGCCGCGCCATCTGGTGAATACCGATGATGTACCGCCAACCGACGCATCGGCGACGCCGGCAAGGCGATGGCGCACCCTCGACGAAAACGAGCGCGATTACCTCGCCTTGGCGCTGGCGCACCACCATGGCGACCGCGCATCGCTCGCCCGCCGGCTGGGCGTGAGCGAACGAACCCTCTTCCGCAAACTACGCGAACTCGGCCCGTAAGTCCCGCCGCGCCCTGGGGTGGTGGACTGGCTACAAACCCGTCCTGTGAATGTCGCGCAGACTCTGGGCCATGCGTGCCGCGATCACCGACACCAGTCGCAGGCCCTCCTGCACGCCCGGGTCGCTCAACAGCTTGATCAATCCTCCGATGCCACCGCTGGCGGGAGGCGCCGTGGCAAGCTCCCGGCTGGCGTGCGTGAATGCATTGGAGAGACAGACGAGAAAGCGCTGATTGACCGGACGATCCATTTCTCGCAACAGGTGCGTGAACCCCTCGTTGCGCGTAAGCCGATCCAGCAGATTGATGCCCTCCGAGAAGGCCGAAGCCAGCCTGGTGACCATATCATCCGTCAGGGCATCCTGGGCGGAGGTCACGAGGTGCGCGAACTCGGTAAGCCGCTGCAAGTCGCTTTCATTGACTGGAATGGGATTGGGAGTCTCGGTCTGGGTGCTCATGATGTCGTCTCTTCAGAGTAGGCCGCGTACGCTTGTCCAGTACATCTGGTTATAGGACAGCTTGAACCAGTGCATCGGCTTGGAAGGTGGCTTGAGATCCGGAGGAGTCTCGTAGTCGAACATTGAATAGGTCGCCCGGTCACGACCCGCCTCGATAAAGCAGTAGATCTTCCCGTCGTAATCACGAACCGGCGCGCCGATCTTGATGATCGAGGCAATGTTCTCGGCAAGAACCTCGGCCTGGAAATGCGCCGCCGAGCCTGTCTTGCTCACCGGCAGGTTCGTGGTGTCGCCGACGACATATACATTATCGTGACCCTTCATGGCCAGACTATGTCGATCGGTTGGAATCCAGCCGCCCTCGCCCAGGTTATCTCGCTCGATGACTTCCATGCCCCGATGTTGCGGAACGACAATCAATAGGTCATATTCGACATCGATGCCCTCCTCGCTCTTGACGATCTTGTTCTTGGCATCGACTTCCTTGATGTTGAAGAGCGTCTCGTACTCGATGCCCAAGCTGTCAAACTCGGGTTTGGCCCACTTGGCGACGGCTTCAATGGTGTGAATGCGACCGATGGGATAATAGTATTTCAAATTCACCTTGTCGCGAATTCCGCGCGCCTTGAAGTAATCGTGAAGCGAGAACATGAGCTCCACCGGCGCGACCGGACACTTGTGCGGCACGCCAATCGCCACGGCGACACGACCGCCCTGGAATTCACGCAACCGCTTGTACAACTTGACCGCCGATTCCTCGGTGTAGAAGAACTCGGCACCCTCCGTCAGGCCAGGAGTTTCGTCCGGCACGATGCGCGAACCGGTGGCGATCACCAGAATGTCGTAGTTGTGGATCTTTCCCGCCTCGGTCATCACCTGCTTCTTGTCCAGCATGAACTTCTTGACCGGATCGACATGGAAGTCGATGGTCGGCTCGAGCAGGCTGGCCTGGTCTCGATAAAGCTGGTCCGGCGTCATTTGCCCAAACGCCACGTAGAGCAGACCCGGCTGGTACATATGCCGATCGGACGCCGACAACATCGTCAGTTGCACCTTGCCCGAACGCGTTTCCGCCGTGAGCCGGCGGGCAAGGTTGTTGGCGACAATCGTACCCGCCGTGCCGCCACCAACTACCAGGATCTTCATCTCATCCTCCTATCTTCCGGTCCCTGATTGTGCCGAGATGGCCGACCGACGAGCCTTGCTTGGCCACGATCGACTCGCGCGACGTCACTTCGTCTTGCGCACCTTGATGTGCCACACATTGTCCACTTGTTCGCTGCTGATCAGCTCATGTCCAACCTTGGCGATCCATTCCGGCACATCGTTGACGGAACCCTTGTCGGTGGACAACAACTCCAGTTCGTCGCCGACATTGGCGCGTTTCATGTAGCTGATCAACTCCATGAGGGGGCCAGGACAAAATGTATCCCGAGCGTCGATGATCTTGGTTTGACTCATGATGGTTCCTCCTGTCAATTCAATCCGGGTCGAAACGGCGAATGCCGTCTAGAACGTAAGCATCTGAGCGCCTTCGGCCTCGCTCAGGAACTTGGTCAAGCCGGTCGGCGGCCCAAGCTCGGGATCGAGTTGGTCCGTCGACACCTTCAGCAGATCGATCGCCATCGAGCAGGGCAGCAGCTTCGCGTCGCCCAGCTCGGCCGCGTACTTGAACAGCTGCTTGAACGGCGGCACGCCGCCATCCTTTTCCAGAAGCGCGCCAAAGGAACCTTCCACGGGCACTGCCGCCGATTGGCCCTTGACGAAGTACAGCAATGCGTTCATCGAGAAGAACACGCAGACCTCGTCTCCCGTGGCCGCCGCGACCGAGGCGATCATCGCGGCCATCTGCAACTTCTCGCGGGTACCGGAAACACAAACAATGTAGACTTTTCTTGCCATGGCTTGGTACGCTCCAACGTCCGCGCATCAATCTCTCGATGCCGTATTAGACACTTGCCCGAGGCCTCCGGGCGACTCGGGGCCGATCAGGTTTCCCACCATCTACCACTTCTTCGAAACAACCGACTTGAGCGCCTGGTTACGCAGCGTCAGATCGGCAACCGCAAGCTTCAGGCGGCGGTTCTCCTCTTCCAGCTTCAGGATGTATTTCTCGGGAGACAGCTTGCCGTCGACCGCGGCACGGGCTCGCGCACAGGTATTGTTCTTCCTGGTCGCGACCGGATCGGTGTCTGCCCTGCCCGCCTTCTTGTCGGCCTCAGCCTTCATGGTTGCCTGACCTGAAACCCGACCTTCTCGGGGGAATGAATTTCGCGCCATCGGAACCGTGGCTTTCGTCCACGCCGTTCACTGCTTGTGCCAGCTGTAGCGCTTGATGAGCGCCTGACAGCCAAGATCGAGCACGTAGCCGATGATGCCGATGACCACCAGCATGGCCATCAGGTGCTCGTACTCCAGGGATTCCCGCGCATCCTCGATGGTGTAGCCGAGCCCCGAACTGACGCCGAGAAACTCGGCTGGAACGAGAACGATCCAGGCGACGCCCAGGGCCAGCCGGATGCCGGTCACGACGTCGAACATGATCGCCGGAATAATGATTTCGGTCACCATCTGCCAAGGCTTGGCGCCCAGGTTGCGCGCCACCTTGAACCATGCCGGATCCACCTTGGCCAGACCGGCGGCAGTGGAGAACATGATCGGCCACACTGCGGCAATCGCAATCAGGAAGATGATCGCCGGTTCCCATCCGGCGAAAACGATGACGGCAATCGGCTCCCAGGACATCGGGCTAATCATGCGCCCGAGTTGGAACGGCGAGTTCGAAAGCTCGCGGAAACGTCTGCTGCGCCCCATGACGATGCCTATCGGCACGCCGATAGCAATGGCGATCAACAGTCCCATGCCGAGTCGATAGCCGCTGGCCACCAGCGCCTTCTGGGCATGCCCAGTCTCCCACATGTGCGCCATCGACTTGAAGGCCGGTATCGGCCCGAAGCTGGCAAACTGGGACAACGACGGGTTCTTGGAGGCCAGATAGATCACCAGCCACCAGAAGGTAACCAACAAGGCCAGTCCGCCGACGAAATACCCCACGCTGATGGCAGCATGGCCAAGGGCGTCGGCGGACCGCGTACGCATCGATGAAACCGCCATCGCGGCAGCGTTGCTCATGTCAAAGGTCTCCGCGATGCCAGCTGAAGCGCTTGATCAAGAGGGCGCAAACGGTATCCAGCACATAGCCGATGATGCCGATCGTCAGCACCATCGCCGTCAGGTGGTCGTAGGCAAGCGTCTCCCGGGCGTCCTTGATCGCGTAGCCAAGGCCCGAGGTCACTCCGAGCAACTCGGCGGGGACGAGAACAACCCAAGCAACACCCAGCGCAAGACGAATGCCGGTAAAGATGTCGAAGCTGATTGCCGGAAGAATGATCTGGGTCAGCATCTGCAACGGCTTGGCGCCCAGGTTGCGGGCAACCTTGAACCAGGCCGGGTCGACTTTCGCCAAGCCGGCCGCCGTCTGATACATCACGGGCCACACGGAAGCGAATGCAACCAGGAAGATGATCGAATGATCCCAGGCGGAAAATACCAGGACGGTGATCGGCATCCAGGAAAGCGGGCTGATCATGCGCAGGAACTGGAACGGCGAGTCCGTCAGCTTGCGGAACCAGCTCACGCGCCCCATGAGGATGCCGATCGGTATGCCAATCGCAATGGCAATCAGCAGTCCCGTGCCCAGACGATAGCCGCTCGCATACGTCGCGTTCTGCAACTTCCCCATGCTCCAAAGTTCGGGAAAGGCCTGCAACGTCGGCCACAACCCGAAGCCGGCGAAATTCGCCGTCTTCGGGTTGGCGGCGATCAGGTGGCCGCCGATCGCCCACAGGATGGCGAGGATGACCAGGCCAACCGTGAAGTTGATCGCGCCGCGGGATACCATGCGCACTGCTCGGATACCCGCGCCGGCGCCACCAACACCGGCGGTAGCCACGGTGCCACCTTGACTCATAGGTCGACGGTTTCCACCCGGACGAAGGGATCGCCGGATTTCGGCACGCTCTGGTCATTCTTCCACTTCGGATTGGCCTCCAGCGCCTTCTTGATGAACGTGTAGTTGACCAGATCATTGGCGACGAACTTGGCGTCCAGCTTGTCCAGGAAGGCCGCATCGCCGGTGATCACCGTCTTCTTGAGATCCGTCACCACCAGTTCCGTCGCGGATGGATACGGCCACCCCTGGAAGTTGATGCGCTCCATGCCCCAGTCCTTGTGCTTGATCGCGTTGGCGTTGCCCGGATAGGGAATGTCGTAGAGCATCATGGCGCGGGTGACGACTTCCTTCGGGAAGGGCAGATAACCCTTGCCGTCCTTGGACAGCATCTCGGCCATGGCCTGACGGTTCTCGACGAGGTGGATCTGGGCCGCAACGAGCGCGTTATGCACGGCCTGCGCCCACGGCGCGCGCGCCGGATCGACGGTGTCCTGCTCATGCATCACCACCACGCAGCAGGGATGGCCCTTCCAGACATCACCGGTCATGCGCAGCATCTTGGCGCCGGCACGCACTTCGCCCAGGGCATTGAACGGCTCGGCGACGCAGTAGCCGTCGATCGACTTCGCCGCCAGCGCCGGAGGCATGTCGGGCGGGTTGAGCACGATGAAGTTGCACTCGTTCGGCGCCAGCTTGGCATCCTGCGGCCTGATCACCGGCGTGATGCCGGCGTCGCGCATGATCTTCTGCGAGATGATGTTATGGATCGAGTACCAGAACGGCACGGCAAACTGCTTGCCGCCGAAGTCCTTTGGCGAGTTGATGCCACTGTCCTTGCCGACGACAATGCCTGAACCGTTGGTATGGTTCCAGGCCGTGATCTTCACCGGGAACTTGTTGTTGTAGCGCATCCAGATCGGCACCGGAATCAGCAGGTGGGCGAGATTGACACGATGCGACGAGAAAGCTTCGACCAGCGGCGACCAGCCGCGGACCATGGTCGGCGGCACCGAATCCAGGCCTTCCTTCTTGAAAAAACCCATTTCATGTGCGACCAGCAGCGCACAAGCATCGGTGATCGGCAGGTAGCCGATGCGCACCGTGGGATCCCATTTCTTGTCTTGGGCGAAAGCCCCCGACGTCGGCATCAGGCCCGCCAGGGCGGCCAATCCTCCCCACTTCAGCAACTCGCGCCGATTGACCGCGGTGCCGAGAACGCTGCTGAACAACGGGTCGTACTCAATCACCAGATTCGGATCATTGATGCCGTCGCCATGCTTCCGATAATCCTTGTGCGCCTCATCGTCTTGCTTCTGCCTGCCGGCAAGTGAATCGCAAAGTATGCACATGGTCGTTCTCCTCCTGTTGTGGTTCGTGGTTGTACTTCTGCTCACGCATGCTATGCGTCGATAATGACTTCCTCCTGCTTGGCTTCCTCAGTGAAAGGCGTGCCGGCGACTTGGGCCGCGGCGTGGAACTCGTCCATGAGCCGCGCGCGCATCGCTTGCACGGCAGCATCCTGCCGTGTCCGTGGATCCGGCAGGTTGACCTCGATTTCCGTGACAATCTTGCCCGGTGATCCGGCCATGATGACCGCCCTATCCGCCATCAACACCGCCTCGTCGATGTCGTGCGTGACGATGATCAGGTTGAAGCCCAGGCGCTTGGCGATCGAGCGGACATCCCGCTGCAGCGACGCGCGCGTGAAGGCGTCCAGCGCCGAGAATGGCTCGTCCAGCAACAGGAGTTCCGGCTCCATCACGAGCGAGCGAGCCAGGGCGACGCGCTGTTGCTGGCCGCCCGACAGGTCCTGGACACTCACGTCGGCGTAGTCCTGGAGCTCAACAAGGCGCAGTGCCTCGGCGACCCGCTCCGCCTTGTCTTTCTCGGGCCAACGGGCGAACTTGAGACCGACACCGACGTTCTGCGCGACCTTCATCCAGGGATAGAGGTGGGGAGCCTGGAACATCATGACCCAGCGCGAGGATGGGCCATCCACTTTCTTGCCGTCGAACTCGATGATGCCTTCGGTGGGTCGGTTCAAGCCGGCGATGATGTGCAGCAAGGTGGACTTGCCACAGCCCGAGCGCCCGATGATAGCCAGCGCTTCACCCTTGCGGGCCTCGAGCCGGAGATTGCTGAACGTCGGGTTGCCGCGCGAACTGTAGCGGTAGCCAAGCCCCTGGATATTGATACTTACACCGCGAATGGACACTTATCTTCTCTCCGTCGGCCGAGGGACAAACCAACCCGCGTCCGCACCATCATCGATGTGCGCCACGTAGGGTATACCCACCGCAACTCACCACCAGATCCGCCCACCGCCAAGGCGACCATCGACGATTCGGGTCGCCTGGCCGCGGTCAAGGGCGACGGCACTCCCACCGGAATGCCGTCCGGCTGCTAATCGGCAGCAAGCCTTTCATGTACCTGCTTCATCCGCGCCGCCAAGTCTTCCTCCTTGACCAGGCCACGCTTGATCAGGGAGTGCACCAGCGCCAGCAGCTGACGCTCCGGATATGGCACATCCTGATACAAGGTTTCGGACAATGCGTCCTCCTCCCATCGGCGCTCGAGAAGGGGAAGCGGGGGGGCGCCTTCGAGATTCGAGCGTTCGGTGTCGCCGGCCAACCAGCCTTTCTCCACCGCCGCCATCGACGAGCAAGTTCCGGCGGCGAGCACCTCGCACATGCCGTCAAGGCTGGTCTTCCAGGGGGGGTCCGGATTGGTAACACCGTAGTCGGCGGCCATGTCCGTCCAGACCCGACCGTTTTCCTTGATCTGCTCGAGAAGCGATACTGGGGTCCAGTTCGCCGCTTCGGCAACGAGATCATCAACCGGTGCTGCTGTATTTAACTCAGCCATGACATTCTCCACGGCAAGGTCTCAGTGAGCCGGCTTGGCTGCCTTGTGCACCGGGAACTTGACATTCGAGGTCATGCCAGGCTTGGGCAGCGCCACGCCGATCAGACAATCGCGAGTCACGATCTCGGTCAGCTGGTCCTCGGTCCAGCCTTCGGTGCCGGCCGGTCGCACCGGCATAACGATGAAGCGGCACTTCTGGTTCGAATCCTCGACGCGGATCTCGACGTCCGACGGCAGCACCAGACCGAATTCGGCAAGCACCTGGCGTGGCCAGCGCACAAGGCGACGGCGATAGTTCGGGGTACGGTACCACTCGGGCTGAAAGCCCAGGATCGGGCGCGGATAACAGGAACACAGCGTGCACACCACGACATGGTGCAGGGTCGGCGTGTCCTCCAGGACGCGAACGTCGGTGTAGTCACTCGGCGTGCCGAAGCCCGTCGGATTGAGCAAATCGACACCGACGGCCTTGCACGCGGCGAGCGAGTCGGTCAGGCAAAGCTTCTTGTACGCGGGGTCCAGCCAGGCCTTGGCCACCATGCGCGCCGCCGGGGTCGGCCCAATATGCTCGGCGAACTCGGTGAACTTGCGGTGATCATCGGCGGTGAACAGCCCCTTCTCGATGCACAACTCGCGAACCGCGATCTCGAGTGCCTCGAAATCGCTGACTTCGTCGACCATGGGGGCGGGGGGGTTGTGGCCGTGATGGTGATCGTGAGACATCTTGCTATTCCTTTCCGTGTGAGCGCGCAGACCGATTACGCCGGCTCCAGCCAGCGCTCGGAGAATTCCGTCTGCAAAGAATCATTGCCGAAAGTGTCCGGGTATTCGGGCCAGAGGTCCTTCTGCTTGAAGCGAATGATGTAGAACCACTCGGAATGATCCACATGCCCCCAGGCTTCATCCTCGGGCGCGGGGCTCTCGTGCGTGATGACCGCGACTTCGCCGATGGCGCCCCGCGTGTAGACCTGGCAGCGGGTATAAAAGATGTCCGGCAGATCCTTGATGCGCACCCGGTCACCCACCTTGAACTTGGGCGGACCGCCAGCCGTGCCCTTGAAGCACTGCGGGTCACCCTTGCCGGTGGCGATCTTGGCGTGATGGGTTCTATCGTGCTGGCTCATGGCGCTTTTTCACCTCATCCAGTTTGTTCATCAGTTCAGTCAGGGTGATATGCCCGCCATCGACCAGAATCCGCGCCGCGGCGAGCAACCACCGCCCGTAGTAGGGCAGGCCGAGGTACTGGGTGGTGCCCAGATCGACGTTCTGCATGCGGCGCCGCTGCTCGGCGCACCAGACACCCCGCCAGGCAAGACACTCGGTCGTGACGTAGGCCCGATACCCCCATGCCTCCGACTCTTCCTCGGTCCATTCGACCGGCACGTCGACCTCGCCGCCGACGTCATGCGGTGATCGCAAATACGCCCGATACTGTTCGTGCGTGAGATCCGAGGGGTACGGCGCCTTCCCGGTTTGCTGCACTGGCGGCTGAATTTCGGCAACCGCCTTCAAATGCTGCATCACTTCTTCTCTGATACTTGCTGACATGGCTAGACCTCTCCTCAAATTGGTCCTTGGGTCCGCTTGCACGAAAACCTTCGATTCAGCTTAACATCCACCACCGTCGGGCACGCGGCCAGCGCACTTGACGGCCCTCAACGAATCGACCCTCGCCTCGAAAGCCGCCCTGCACCTGGCTCTTCAGCGGGACCCGAACACGGCAACGCTGCCCACCGATCGTTGATGGCTGGATTGTGTCGGTGTCGATTGCCGTTGTCCAAGACTATTTTCCGATGCGTTCCATAGGAATCGACTATGCAATCCAAGCTGATATTTCCGCGCTCGATCCGCTATCTCATCGCGGTCGCGGAGCATCACAGCTTCACTCGCGCCGCTGACGCCCTTCATGTTTCCCAGCCCACGTTGTCGCAGCAGATCCGCTTGCTGGAGGAGACGCTGGACGTTCAGTTGCTCGACCGATCCGGACGCAACGTGCGGCTCACCGATGCCGGCAGCGTCTATCTGCACCATGCCCGGCGAGCCCTGAGCGAATTGGAGGCGGGCACCCGCGCCGTGCACGAGGTGCAGGACCTGACACGCGGCGCGCTGCGTGTCGGCATCACCCCCATCACGGAACATCTCACCGCGCCGCTGCTGGAACGCTTCGTGGCGCGCCATCCCGGCATCGCCATGAACGCGCTCGAAATGTCACAGGATGACATTGAGACGGCGGTCCTGGACGATCACATCGACGTCGGCATCGTCTTCACCGACGTGCTCGCCTCGGAGGCGCGCTCCGCGGATATCGAGGAACACACGCTGTTCGTCGAGTCGATCGACCTCGCGGTCGGCCGTGGCCATGCGCTCGCCGAGCGGCAAGCGCCGCTGGCCGGTCACGACTTGGAGCGGCAATCCCTGATACTGCTCAATACCAATTTCGCGTTGCGGCGCCATTTCGACCTTTACTGCATCGAGTTCGGCATCAATCCCCGCATCGCCATCGAGACGAATTCGCTCAACATGATCGTTCAGACCGTCGGCCTTGGCCACCTGGCGACGGTCTTGCCGCGCACGATCGCCGCCACGCAGGCGGATCTGCATTGGCTGCCGCTGCTGCCCGAGCTACCGCGTCATACCATCGCGCTGATCACTCACCGGGGCGCCTACAAGAGCGCGGCCAGCTGGGCCTTCGAGGAGATGGCCGAGGAATGGAGCAACACCCGATCGCCGATCGAGTAGGAAACCCCGGCCATCCCGGCCGTGGCGTCGGCCGGCGCGCGTCACCAGGACTTGTAGGGCAGGAACTTGCCGTTAAGCTTGACGACGACGCGATCGCCCTTCGGATCGGCCTGCCGGTCGATCTCCATCGAGAAGTCGATGGCGCTCATGATGCCGTCGCCGAACTTTTCGTTGATCATCTCCTTGATGGTCTCGCCATAGACGCCAACGATTTCGTACCAGCGATAGATCAGCGGATCGGTCGGTACCGCCTGCGTCCAGGTCTTGAGCGGGAAGCGCTGCAAGGCGGCGGTAACGTCCTTGCCCAGGCCGAGCACCTTGACCACGGCTTCGGCGGGCTTCTTGTCCAAGTGATTCATGCCCAGGCAGGCCGAGCAGGCGTACTCCGGCGAAAGTCCGGCCGCCTTGGCGATGTCGCTCCACTTCAGGTTCTTCGCGTCCTTGGCCTCTAGGATGGCTTGCTTCATTTCGGCTTTGTTCATCATGGCATGATCCAATTGTCATTGTAGGTTAGGAAAGGTCGCCGCCGGAACGGCGCGCCACCGCTTGGTGCGGCGGCGCAAAAATTCTGGGCGAGCCGACCACGCTTGTCTAAGACGATTTTCCGATTCCGGTGATAGGCTTTAACTATGCGAGACGCACCGCGTCCCGCCGAAAGTCAGCCGTCGCGGCGCGCCGACAGGGCGTCGTCGAGCAGTTCGATCCAGTGCCCGACCGGCACCGGCGAAGCGGCGGCGAGATGCATCAGGCAGCCGATGTTGGCGGTGGCGATCATCGTCGGCCGTGACCGCGTCAGCGTGTGCAGCTTCTGCTCGCGCAAGGACTCGGCCAACGCCGGCTGCAGGAGCGAGTAGGTGCCCGCCGAGCCGCAGCACATGAACGGGTAGTCGACCGGGATCAGGCGGAATTCCGCGCGCTTGAGCAGCCGCTCGACAACGCCATTGAGCCTTTGTCCATGCTGCAGGCTGCACGGCGACTGGAAGGCGATGCGCCGCGGCGGATCGGCAGGCTGGACGACGAGTTGGCTCGGCCATTCCCGAGCCACCACCTCGGCGATATCCAGGGTCATCGCCGCGACGCGCGCCGCCTTGTCGTGATACGCGGGATCGTCGCGCAGCAGATGACCGTAATCGCGCAGATGGGCACCACAGCCGCTGGCGGTCATGACGATGGCTTCGGCGCCGGCCTCGATCTGGGCCCAGCAGGCATCGATGTTGCGCCGCATGAGCTCGCGCGCTTCTTCGACGGCGGCCATGTGATGGCTGATCGCCCCGCAGCAGCCACCCTTCGCCGGGATCAGGCGGATACCGAAACGATCGAGCACGCGGGCGGCCGCGGCGTTGATATCCGGCGCCACGCCGGGCTGGACGCAACCCTGCCAGACCAGCATGGTCCGGCGATGCGCAGGCGTCGGCCACGCGCCGCCAGTCCGTCGATCCGGAATCTTCGTCCGCCAGGCCGCGGGCAGGAATCGGCGCGCGGCCTGACCCAGGCGCAACAGCGCGGTGAACCGCTGTCGATGGGGCAGCACCATGCGCAGGCCTCGCCGGATCAGGCGCTCCGCGAGAGGCCTCGGCCAGCGCTGCTCGACCAGCTCGCGACCGATGTCGAGCAGGCGGCCGAAGCGAACGCCCTCCGGGCAAGTGGTTTCGCAGGCACGACAGGTCAGGCAACGGTCGAGGTGGTGGCGCGCGTCGGCGGCCGGTTCGACGCCCGCCATCACCTGGCTGATCAGCACGACCCGGCCACGCGGACCATCCCAGGGATCCTTGACCAGACGAAAAGTCGGGCAAGTGGCCTCGCAGTTGCCGCATTGCACGCAGGCGCGCAGTATGGCGCTCGCCTCCCCGCCCCACGCGGCTCCCTTATAACGTTCGGCCAATTCGAATTCCATGTCACGCCGCTCCTTCGGCCCCTCGGTGGTGGGCGCCGATTATGATCGACGCCCGAGGAAGCTTGCAATGGGCGACTCGCCAGCGCGCAGGCTCCGGCCCTGATATAGGGTTTTCCTATGGATGCGATTGAAAAATAGTCGTGGACTAATGAATTTCGAGTCCACACAATAGGTTTGCGAGTCGGTAGCCGCCGAGCCGAACTTGCCTGTCTCGGCGCCAGCGCCAGGAAATGAGGAGGACCGCGTCATGCACATCATGGAAGGATTCCTGCCGGTCGAACACGCCGTTGGCTGGACGCTTGCGTCGGCGCCCTTCGTGGTCTGGAGCGTCCGCGCGGTGCGCGCGCGGCTTGACGAGTATCCCGAACAACGGATGCTGCTCGGCGTCGCGGCCGCCTTTGCCCTCGTGCTGTCGGCGCTCAAGCTGCCTTCCGTGACCGGCAGCTGCTCCCATCCCACCGGCATCGGCTTGGGCGCGCTGCTGTTCGGCCCCGCCGCCATGGTGCTGGTCGGCCTGGTCGTGCTGGTGTTCCAAGCCCTGTTGCTCGCCCACGGCGGCCTGACCACGCTGGGCGCCAACGTGTTCTCCATGGCCATCGTCGGCTCCTTCGTCGCGGCGGGCGTCTTCCGGGCCAGCCGGACGTTTCGTCTTTCGCTGGCGACCAGCGTCTTCCTGGCCGCCTGCCTGGGCGATCTCGCCACCTACGTCACCACCTCGGTCCAACTCGCCTGGGCGTTCCCCGACCCCGCCGGCGGCTTCGTCGCCTCAATGGCCAAGTTCGCCGGAATCTTCGCCCTCACCCAGATTCCCCTCGCGATCACCGAAGGGCTGCTCACGGTGCTGGTCGTCAACGCGCTGATACGCTTCAACGCCGATGAAATGAAGCATCTGCCCTTGTTCCTCACTCGCGGAGCCCGGGCATGAGCCGCCGCCAGACCTGGCTGGTGCTGGTGGCGGTGGTGCTGATCACCGCCCTGCCGCTGTGGCTGGTGCCCAAACCGGCCAATGGTCCCGACGGCCGGCCGGGCGAGGTCTTCGGCGGCGCCGACGGCAAGGCCCAGCGGGTCATCGGCGAGATCGCGCCCGATTACAAGCCATGGTTCGCGCCCATCCTCGAACCGGCGAGCAGCGAGATCGCATCCTTGCTGTTCGCCCTGCAAGCCGCCATCGGCGCCGGGCTGATCGGCTACTGGCTGGGCGCCTCGGTGACGCGTGACAAGCTGCGCCGGCAGGCGGAGCGCGACAAGGCCGGGGCCACTGACGATTCCGAACCGGACAGCCACGACTCCGCGCGCCGTGCTGATTGAACAATCCGCCTACGCCAACCGCTGGCGCGCCGTCTCGCCCGCGGCCAAGGGCGGCTTCGCGCTCGGTGGGCTGCTCGCCGCCTTCGTGGCGAACACGCCGACCGCGGCGGCGGGCATCGCGCTGGTCGTGGTCGCAACGACGCTGCTCGGGGCGCGTGTTTCGCCATGGCTTTATCTTCGCGTCGCCGCTCCCGCGACCGCATTCCTCGCCGTCAGCAGTCTGTCGCTGATGTTCTCGATCAGCCTCGACGCATCGGGCGGCCCGCAATGGCAGTTCGCGCCGGATGCCGTTTCGCGCATCGCCACGGTCGCCTCGCGTTCGCTGGCCTCGCTCGCCGCGCTGCTGTTCCTGGTGCTGACCACGCCGCTGCGCGACCTGATCGTGCTACTGCGCCAACTTCGCGTGCCCGAGGTCATCCTCGACCTCATGGTGTTGTGTTACCGCATGCTGTTCGTGCTGTCCGAGGCGATGCACGACATGCTCACCGCGCAGGCCGCCCGCCTCGGCCACGCCAGCGCACGGCGCAGCCTGCATTCGCTGGGCCTGCTGGCGGCCAACCTGGTGGTGCAGGTCTGGCAACGCGCCCAGGCGCTGGCCACCGCCGCCTTGGCGCGCAATGGCTGCGGATCGCTGCGCTTCCTGTCGCCCGCGTTCGCGCACGCGCGGCGCGACACCCTGATCGCCGCGGCGGCCAGCCTGGCGCTGATCGCGCTTGCCGGAAGCCTCGACCGATGACGACGCGACTGATCCTCGAAATCTGCAACGTCCGCCACGTGTATGCGACGGGCAGCAACGGCTTGGCCGGCTGTTCCCTCAACATCCGCCAGGGCAGTCGCAATGCCCTGCTCGGCGCCAATGGCTCCGGCAAGACCACCCTGCTGCAACAACTCAACGGCTTGTTGCGGCCGACGTCGGGCGCCATTCTGATCGACGGCGCCCCGCTCGATTACAGCCGCAATGGCCTGGCCGCCCTGCGCCGTCGGGTCGGGCTGGTGTTTCAGAATCCCGACCGCCAGCTTTTCTCGGCCAGCGTCTGCGAGGATGTATCGTTCGGCCCCCTCAATCTCGGGCTCGACGAGGCCGAAGTCCGCGAGCGCGTCGCGCAGTCGCTGGCCGCGGTCGGCATGACCGCCATGGCCGAGCGGCCCGTGCATCACCTCAGCTTCGGCCAGAAGAAGCGGGTCTGCATCGCCGGCGTGCTGGCCATGCGGCCCGAGGTGCTGCTGCTCGACGAGCCGATGGCCGGGCTGGATGGCGCCGCGCAGACGGAATTGCTGGCGGTGCTCGACGACTTGTCCGGCCGCGGCATCACCATCGTGCTGTCGACCCACGACGTCGACTTCGCCTATCGCTGGGCCGATGACATCCACGTGCTCGCCGCCGGCCGCTGCATCGCGTCGTTCGACGCCGGCCGCCTTCCGGAGCAGGAAGTGGCGCTACAGGCGGCGGGACAATCGCTGCCCGCCGTCGTCGAGCTGTGCCGGGTACTGGTAGCGCGGGGCATGCTGCCGCCCACCGCCGCCGCCCCGCGCAGCCTGGACCAATTGGCCGCCAGCCTCGCCGATATGCCGTCGCGCCATTTCGTCGAGACGCTGCCGCTCGGCGCGGCCGCCCACTCCTATTGCGATGGCCGGCGCGGCTGGACGCGACGCCACTGAACCGGCCCCGGCGCGATGCTGACGCTGTACGACCGGGAAGCCTCCGGCAACTGCTACAAGGTACGGCTGTTGCTGTCCTGCCTCGACGTCCCCTACCAGCGCGTGCCGGTGGCCATGGTCAACGGCATCAACCAGCTCGATGCCGACTACGTCAAGCTGAATCCGCGCCGCCAGATTCCGACCCTGAAGGACGGTGAGCTCGTGCTCTGGGGCTCGACGGCGATCCTCTGCTACCTGGCCGCGCGCCACGACCCGGCCCGGCGCTGGCTGCCCGAGGCGCCGGCACGACTCGCGGAAGTCATGCAGTGGCTCGAGCTCGCGCAGAACGAGATTCTCGACGGCCTGTTCCGCGCGCGGGCCATCGTCAAGTTCGGTATCGCGGGCGACCTCGACGCATCTCGCGATACCGGCCGTCGCGCGCTGGCCGTGCTCGAATCCCGCCTGGGATGCCACTCCTGGCTGGCTGACGGGGAACCCACCGTGGCCGACATTGCCTGCTTTCCCTACGTCGCCGTCGCCGGCGAAGGCGGCGTGGACGTCTCGCCCTACCCCGGCGTTCGGCGCTGGATCGCCGCCATCAAGGCCTTGCCCGGCTTCGTCGGCATGCCTGGCATCTGAGCGCCGCGTCGACCGCCGTCATGCCGGGCACTCTTCATATCGTCGACGTCTTCGCGGAACAACGCTACGCGGGCAATCCGCTGGCCGTGGTGACGCGCGCCGACAGCCTGTCGTCCGAGCAGATGCAGGCCATCGCCGCCGAGATCAATTATTCCGAAACCACCTTCGTCGGCTCGACGGTCAACGCCGACGGCAGCCATCCGGTGCGGATGTTCACGCCGGCGCGCGAGATCGCCTTCGCCGGCCATCCAATTCTCGGCACGGCCTGGGTGATCCGCCACGAGAACCCGACACCGCCGGCATCCGTGGTGCTCGACCTGCAAGTGGGTCCGGTGCCCGTCGTTTTCGAAGCCGATACCCAGGGCCGGGAGGTCTGCTGGTTCACCGCGCCGCCGATCACCCTGGGGCCGACTTGCGCCAGCGAACCGATCGCCGCCGCGCTCGGCCTGTCCCCCGGGGACATCGATCCGGCTGGCCCGGTGCAGCAATGCGGCGCCGGCACCGCGGCCATGGTCGTGCCCTTGCGCAGCCTGGCGGCGTTGCGCCGATGCGCGCTCGATCTCGGCGTCTACCAGGCGCTGGCGGCCCAAGGTTTCCCGCCGCTCGTCTATGCGTTCTGCCGGGAAACGCGCGACCCGCGCAACCAGCTGTCCGCCCGTTTCTTCTTCGAGGCCCATGGTGTCCGCGAGGATCCGGCCACCGGCAACGGCGCTGCCTTCCTGGGCGCCTATTTGCTGCGTCATGGTCTGCTCGGCGCGAGCGATCTGTCGCTGCGCATCGAGCAGGGCCACGAAGTCCGCCGTCCTTCGCTCGTGCAACTGCGCGCCCGCCTGGCCGATGACGGTCCTTTGATCGAGGTCGGCGGCGGCGTGGTGCCGACCGTTCGCGGCGAGCTGGTCTAGCGCGCGCCGATGTCGGCCGACCCGGCGAGTTCCGGAAACAGCACGTCGGTGAAGCCGAAGCGGCTCATGTCGCGCATGCGCATCGGGTAGAGCACGCCCAGCAGATGATCGCACTCATGCTGCACGACACGCGCGTGGAAGCCCTCGACGGCGCGGTCGATGGCTTTTCCGCCTTCGTCCACGCCCCGATAACGGATGCGCGTGAAGCGCGGCACCTCGCCGCGCAGTCCGGGCACGGATAGGCAGCCTTCCCAGCCGGATTCCTCGTCCTCCGCGAGCGGCGTGATGACCGGATTAAGCAGGATGGTTGGCGGCACCGGCTCGGCATGCGGATAGCGCTCGCTCATTTCGAAGCCGAAGATCACCACTTGCAGGCCGACGCCGATCTGCGGCGCCGCCAGCCCCACGCCGCCGGCCGCCGCCATGGTGTCGAACATGTCGGCGATCAGTTCCCGGATCGCCGGCGCGGTCGGGTCGGCAACCGGCTTCGCCGCTTCCAGCAGCCGCGGGTCACCCATGCGCAGGATGGCCCTAATGGCCATCGCTCCGCTGCCGCGCCACGCCGATCGCCAGCGCCAGCCAGGCGAAGATGAATGCAAAGCCGCCGTAGGGCGTGATGGCGTGCAGGGCGTGGAAACCGACGGCGCTGCGCAAGTAGAGATTGCCGCTGAACAGCAGCGTGCCCAGGACCATCAGCCAGCCCGAGGCGACAAGCCACCTCGAATCGTTCCTGCCGGCCACCAGGCCGACGGCCAGCAATCCGAGCGCGTGGAACTGCTGGTACTGCAAGCCCGTGTGGAACCAGGCTTGCGCGCCGGCCGGCATGCCGGTGAAGGTATGCGCGGCAGCGGCGCCGAGCAGCACGGTGAGGATCGCGCTCGCGGCGCCGAGGATGATGAAGAGTTTTTCGTGCATTGCCTGAAAGTCAGTGATGGCGGAGCGCCGCATCATATCGCCCGAAACCGGACCCCGAGCGTCGCCGTCGATACAGCCGCGCGCCGGTTCATGTGCCCGCCCGGCTGGTCCGGGTGCAAGGACATCACCGCCGACGGGGTGTTAGCACGCGGTTCAGCCTTGGCATGGCTAATCGCCGACGCCACGGCTGGCCAACAGCCTCTCCTTGCACAGCGACAGCACGATGGAAATGCCGATGAAGGTGGCAACTACGGCGAGTGAGAAGCCGACCGGGATCTTGTCATCGATGCGCAGCATCTTCACACCGATGAACACCAGCACCGGCCCCAGGAACAGCAGCGTGGCATTGCGGATGCCATCCTGGTGCACGAAGAAGCGTTCGTCGTGGAGTTTGTCGGTGGTCTTCGGGTGGCCGCGCAGCCACTTCAATACCGGGTTGTTGGCCAGGTCAGGCTGCTCGTTGGCGAACCACCACATCTTGATGCCGGTGACGAACTCCTTCGTCTTCTCGTTGGCCAGGCGTTGCCCATGCTTTCCATGTTCTCTCCCTGCCTTGTTCGTCAGCCGTAGAAGGCTTCCGGCGGCAGGCTGTGCCGGCGCAACGCGAAGCCGTCGCGCGGCCGGCCCCTGCGCAGGCTGCCGCCCCAGGCGTGCAGCGCACCCAGGAAAAGCTTCTGCTCGCCTTCAGTGTAGCGGCCATCGCTGCTGACCACGGCGACAATCAGGTTCATCACCCGCTCCTTGGCCCGCGGGTCGCTGACCTCCTCGAACAGCGCCGAGAGCAGGGCGGGCGATAGCCGATAGCCGCCGGCGCTTTCGGACAGCCGTGCCACGTCGGCGCAGAAATCATAGAGCACCTGCACGAAATCCTCGCGGCTGATGCCCAGTGCGGCGAAGGCGCCGCGCCGTTCCAGCGCCGCCAGTTCCCGCTCGTCGAGCTGGCCGTCGGCCAGCAGGGCCAGCACCACCAGGCGCGCCATGGCCCGCGGGCTGTTGGCCGGATAGGGGCGCAGCGGGTAGGTCTTGCCGCTGCGGGGCGGGAACATGTCGCGGGCTTGCATCGTCATCATGGCGGTCTCCTTTCGAACGGGGCGGGAATTGCGCCGGGTCATTTCGTGGGCGCGGGCAAAGGCTTGCACCAGGGGCAGGCACTCGCGACAGGCCAGTTCCTCGACATGGCTTGCCGGAGCGTCGCAAAAGGCCTTGCAGTCTTCGATGGTGATCAATTGCGTTCTCCTCGGGCTTGCCGGTACGGAATATCCGCAGCGGACGACTGCAATGTAGGGTGAACCACGATTCCAATGAATGGATAAACTTGGAGCCGTTACTTCCGTTTCGTAGAACCATGACATGAAGCCCGACGACCTCAATTTCCGCCACCTGCTCTACTTCTGGGCCGTGGCCAAGGAAGGCAGCATCACCCGCGCCGCCGAGCGGCTCGGCCTGTCGGTGCAGGCGATCAGCACCCAGCTCGGCCAACTCGAAAGGCAGCTCGGCCAGGCGTTGCTCGCCCCGCAGGGCCGCTCGCTCAAGCTCACCGAGGCCGGGCGCACCGCCCTGGCCCACGCCGACTCGATCTTCCAGACCGCCGACAAACTGCGCGAGGCGCTGGCCGAACCCTCGGCCGGCCGCGTGCGGCTGGCAGTCGGCATCACCGACGCCGTGCCCAAGCTGATCGCCTTCCACGTGCTGGAGAACGTGCTGCAGCCGCCGCTGCGGGTCCGGCTCGAATGCATCGAGGGCGAGTTCGACCACCTGCTTGGAGAACTGGCCGTGAACCGTCTCGACCTGGTGCTGGCCGACCGCTCGGCACCGCAGCGCGCCAACCTGCGCCTGCAGTCGAAGCTGCTCGGCAACGTCGCCATCGGCTTCTACGGCACGAAGGATTTGCAGCGCAAGTACGCGAAGGACTTCCCGGCCAGCCTGCAGGGCGCGCCCCTGCTGCTGCCCGCCCGCAGCGACCCGCTGCGGGCAGGCATCGACGCCTGGCTGGAGGCCCACGACCTCCAGCCGCAGGTCGTCGCCGACTTCACCGACAGCGCACTGCTCAAGACCTTCGGCCGCTCCGGCCTCGGCCTTTTCCCGGCGCCGTTGACCATGGCGGACGACATCCGCGTGCAATTCGCCGCCGTGCCCGTGGGCGAGCTCACGGGCGTGAGCGAAGGCTGGTACGCCATCGCCAGCCAGCGGCGCCTGCAGCATCCCGCCGTCGCACAGATCCTCGCCGCAGGCGCCCTGTTCTAAAAGTCAGCCGTGGCGGCACGCCACCTTACTTCAGGTCGTAGCGGTCGGCGTTCATCACCTTCACCCAGGCGGCGGCGAAGTCGTCGACGAACCTGCGCCGGTTGTCGTCCTGGGCATAGACCTCGGCATACGAACGCAGGATCGAGTTCGAGCCGAACACCAGGTCGACGCGGGTGGCGGTCCACTTCGCCGCGCCGGTCTTACGGTCGCGGATTTCGTAGAGATTGCTGCCCGTCGGCTTCCACGTCCAGGCCATGTCGGTCAGGTTCACGAAGAAGTCATTGGTCAGCGCCCCGACGCGATCGGTGAACACGCCATGCTTCGTGCCGCCGTGGTTGGTGCCGATCACCCGCATGCCGCCGACCAGCGCCGTCATCTCGCAGGCGGTGAGGCGCATCAACTGCGCGCGGTCGAGCAGCAGTTCCTCGGGCGTAACCACGTAGTCCTGCTTCTGCCAGTTGCGGAAGCCGTCGGCCAGCGGTTCCAGTACCTCGAAGGATTCGACGTCGGTCTGCGCCTGGGTCGCGTCGCCGCGGCCGGGCGCGAAAGGCACCGTCACTTCGAAGCCCGCCGCCTTGGCAGCCTTCTCGACGCCGACGTTGCCGGCCAGCACGATCACGTCGGCCACGCTCGCCCCGATCTCGGCGGCGATCTTTTCATAGGCCGCCAGCGCCTTGGCCAGTCGCGCCGGCTCGTTGCCGGCCCAGTCCTTCTGCGGGGCAAGGCGGATGCGCGCGCCATTGGCGCCGCCGCGCTTGTCCGAGCCGCGGAAGGTGCGCGCGGAATCCCACGCCGTCGAGACCATCTCGCTGACGCTCAAGCCGCTGGCGGCGATCTTCGCCTTCACCGCAGCGACGTCGTAGTCGCTGCGACCGGCCGGCACCGGGTCCTGCCAGATCAGGTCTTCCTTCGGTACGTCCGAGCCGAAGTAGCGCGCCTTCGGGCCCATGTCGCGGTGGGTGAGCTTGAACCAGGCGCGGGCGAAGACCTGCTCGAAGTAGGCCGGGTCGTTGCGGAAGCGCTCGGCGATCTTGCGGTACTCGGGGTCGAAGCGCATCGCCATGTCGGCGTCGGTCATGATCGGCTTGCGGCGGATCGATGGGTTCTCGGCATCAACGGGCTTGTCTTCTTCGCGAATGTCGATCGGCTCCCACTGCCACGCGCCGGCCGGGCTCTTCTTCAGTTCCCAGTCATAGCTCAGCAACAGGTCGAAGTAACCACCCTTGCCCGTGTTCCATTTTGTCGGATGCGTGGTCCACGCACCTTCGAGGCCGCTGGTGACGGTGTCGCGGCCCCTACCACCACTATCGCGGGACGTGTGGTTGTTCCAGCCGAGGCCTTGTTCCTCGACCTCCGCGCCTTCGGGCGCCGGGCCAAGGTTGGCGGCGCTGCCGTTGCCGTGCGCCTTGCCTACCGTGTGGCCGCCGGCGGTGAGCGCCACGGTCTCCTCGTCGTTCATCGCCATGCGGGCGAAGGTGACGCGCACGTCGCGCGCCGTCTTGAGCGGATCGGGCTTGCCGTCCACGCCTTCCGGGTTCACGTAGATCAGGCCCATCATCACCGCCGCCAGCGGGTTCGCCAGGTCGCGCTCGCCGGAGTAGCGGCTGCCCGCGCTGCCGGTGGGCGCCAGCCATTCCTTCTCGGCGCCCCAGTAGGTGTCCTTCTCGGGATGCCAGATGTCCTCGCGGCCGAAGCCGAAGCCGAAAGTCTTGAAGCCCATCGACTCGTAGGCCATGTTGCCGGCGAGGATGATCAGGTCGGCCCACGAAACCTTGCTGCCGTACTTCTTCTTGATCGGCCAGAGCAGGCGGCGCGCCTTGTCCAGGTTGGCGTTGTCCGGCCAGGAGTTGATCGGCGCGAAGCGCTGGTTGCCCGTGCCGCCGCCGCCGCGGCCGTCGGCGATGCGGTAGGTGCCCGCCGAGTGCCAGGCCAGGCGGATCATCAGGCCGCCGTAGTGGCCCCAGTCCGCCGGCCACCAGTCCTGGCTGTCGGTCATCAGGGCCTTGAGATCGTTCTTGAGCGCGTCGACGTCAAGCTTCTTGAGTTCTTCGCGGTAATCGAAATCCTGGCCGAGCGGGTTGGTCTTGGCATCGTGCTGGTGCAGGATGTCCAGGTTCAGCGCCTTCGGCCACCAGTTCTGCGCCGACATCGATGCCGATGCCGACGTAACGCCCCCGTGCATGACGGGGCATTTGCCCGAGTTGCTCATGGTGTTCTCCTCGTGGTTGGTTGCAACACGAGTCATGCTAGGCGCGCGGCCGCCATCAATCCAATTGAACGTTCCGAAAAGCCGAATAGCCAATAGCTATTGCGAATAGCGAAGGCGACAGTCAGCCGTGGCGGGACGCCACATTGACGGTCTGCGGAGGCATGACAATCAAAATGATCCCCATGGGGCAATCATTGCTCGATCCGCTGGACGACTGCGGCGCAGCGACAATGGACCGGCCACCCGTGGTTGAGGTTGCCCAAGCGGCTTGGCTAACTTGTCTTTAACCAATTCAGAATCGTCGCATAGAGATTTTCCGGATCGACGGGCTTGGCGATGAAGTCATTCATGCCCGCCGCGAAACAGCGCGCCCTATCTTCGACAAAGGCATTGGCGGTCATTGCCAGAATCGGAGTTTGACCACGTCGGGGCAGCCGCCTTATTTGGCGCGTCGCCTCCAATCCGTCCATCCGGGGCATCTGCATGTCCATCAAGATCAAGGCGTAGTCGTTTGCGCTTGCCTTCCGCAACGCCTCGGTACCGTCTTCCGCCGTATCGACCATCAGCCCGACATCCTCCAGTAGGGTCTGGGCAATCTCCTTGTTGATCGGTTCATCTTCCACCAGGAGAATCCAAGTTCCCCGATGGTCGTGCTTCAGTATCTGTTCGGCAGCCTGGGCATGATGGACATCGGTGGCTGCCGCTCCCGTCACTCCCTTCTTCAGGCGGACCGTAAACCAGAAGGTGCTGCCGGCGCCCAGCTCGCTGTCGGCGCCTGCCGTGCCGCCCATCAGTTCGGCAATCTTCTTGGTGATGACCAAACCTAAGCCGGTGCCACCATACTTGCGGGTGGTCGAGGTATCCGCCTGCTCGAAGGCGGCGAACAGGCGCGACAACGCCCTGGGCTCCAGACCGATGCCGGTATCCTGTATTTCGAACCGGACAAGGGCGCTTTCGGCGTCATCCGCAATTTGTTTCACTCGCAGAACGACGCTTCCGGTCTCGGTGAATTTAATGGCGTTGGTCGCGTAGTTGAGCAGAGCCTGCTTGAGCCGGGTGGGGTCGCCGATCAAGCCGGCAGGCAAGGTATCGACCTCGGTGACCAGAAGCAGGTGCTTGGCTTCGGCCCGTTCGTGCAGGATCGACACCACGTTGCCGATCACCCTTTCCACGTGAACCGGCACCTCCTCGAGGACGAACTTGCCGGCTTCGATCTTTGCCAGCTCAAGGACGGCGTTGATGATGCCCAGCAGGTGTTCGCTTGCTACTTCGAGTTTGGCCATCTGTTCAGTCTGTCGCGGCGTCAGACCAGCCCGGCGGATGAGATGGGCCATGCCGGTGATGGCATTCAAGGGCGTGCGGATTTCATGGCTCATGTTGGCCAGGAAGGCACTCTTGGCGATATTGGCGGCTTCGGCGGCTTCCTTGGCGCAGGCGAGTTCTGCCGTCCGGCTTCTTACCAATGCTTCCAGGTGATCACGATAAGTGATCAGTTGCTCCTCGGCGAGCTTGCGGTCGTCGATGTTGACCGAGTACCCCGCTCCCAGCAGAGGTCGTCCTGTCGCATCGCGATGTACTACGTGGCCTACCGTATGCAGCCAGTGGTAGCCATTGTCGAGGTCCTGGAAGCGGTATTCGCAGTCGTAGCCATTGTCATTTCCTGGCCGGAGCGCCTGCTCCAGCAGTGCCGCGAAACGCTCGCGATCATCGCGATGTACCCGTGCCAGCCAGCCTTCCAGCGTATTCGGCGCGCTGGCTTCATCCAGACCCAGGATGGGAAGAGCGCTGCTCTCGTAGACCAGCATACCGGTGGTAAAGTCCATTTCCCAGATCATGATCTTGGCTGCGTCCGTGGCCAGGGCAAGACGACGCTCTTTTTGCTTCTGCTCGGTAATGTCCTCGTATACCCCGAGAATGCCGATCACCGCTCCCCGCCGGTCGTACAGAGGCACCTTGGAGGTACGCAGCCAGATATGGTGGCCGTCCGGCGTGGTCTGGGGTTCTTCGAAGGACAGCCGAGCTTCGCCGGTCGCCATGACCCGTCGGTCATCGGCACGGTACAGGTCGGCCTCCGGCGCCCAGTTTACCTGGTGGTCATCCTTGCCGATCAGGTCGGCGGGACTGTTCTTGCCGGCATCCCGGGCAAAGGCGGGGTTGCAGCCTAGATAGCGGGATTCCCGATCCTTCCAGAACACGCGCAGCGGCACGGTATCAATGATGGTCTGTAACAGGCCTCTCGATTTGTCCAGTTCCGCCGTGCGCGCTTGCAACAGCGCATGGGCTTTGCCTCCCCGGATACTGTTGGCTAGGTTGTTCAATACCGCGCGTAACTGTCCGAGAAACCGAGGCACAAATTGATTTTTGTCCGCGGATTCCAGCAAGAGCAGCCCCTCATTGCCCAACGGTAGAATGGCGCAAGCAACAGGAGAAACCGCCGCATGGCTGACGAACCCTGAATAGTCGCTGGTTTCGTCTGAGAACACCCGTGCCAGCCCATCCCGTAGCAACGCTTGAAGGGCAGGAGTTAGCGGTGAACGGGTCAGAGGGTATTGCCCAAGTGGAATGGCGTCCAGCAGGGTGAATGCGATGGTCGCACTGTCATGCGTGTTCCCATCCGCGCATTCCTCCCGCCACCAGATGGAGGCTGCAGATAGATTGCGCCGGGAAAGAAGTGTCTTGAGGAAGCGACGGCTGGTCTCCCGAGGGTCGAGAGACTGTCCAAGGTTCAGCGACAGTTCATAGAGCAGGAGCAGTTCTTCGGTGGTTCGGCTCATTGACGAGGGTGCAGCAAGCCGACCACGAAGGTCTTGTTGAAGAACTCCAGCTTCTGCTTGCCGTTTGCCGCGATCTCGCCTAGGGCCTGCACCCCCTCCAACGCCACATCGGCGCGCAAGGCGCGGCGGGCGGTATCCAGTTCGCGGTTGAAGTCTTCGCCCAGCTTGAGCACCCGGGAGTAACAGTCGGAGACGAAACAGCGCTCCACGGCCGGCGGGTCGCCGCAATCGTCCACGGCCTGGCGGGCCGCTTCGATCAGCGTATCCCGGTCGCCATGCGCCAGGTATATCACGGAGTTCTCTGCCACGTCGGAGAGCACGACGACTTCGTTCGCGTCGGTGATGTACATCGGATCGCGCATGATGTCCTCGCTGCCCTCCTTGGCGATGCACAAGGGATAGATCGAGTTCACGTCCGGGAACACAGGCTTGTCGCGCAACTCGGGGGCTTGCAAGCCCACCTGGTTTCGGAAGAAACTGCCAGCCGGTTCCCAGTCCAGTTCCTGAATCACGTTGCCGTGCGAACGGGAAACCACGAAGGGACCAGCCACGCGTTTCCAGCCATGACGTATCCCCAGGGTCAGTTGCTGGGGCAGGGCGATCATCAGCGCGGCGTGGGGATGCAGACCTTCTCGGGTGAAAATTACCGGCGCGGTTCGTAGATCGTGGTAGCCGGCCCCGGCGCCGATGTGGTGCATGCGGCTGCCGTAAAGGTCATACAGCTGCTCCATTAGCCCATCGATATTGGGCGCGAGACAGTCCACCAGCAGAATGGAGCTGGCAAAGCTGGTGTCGTCGGGGTTTGGCGGTGGCGCAACCCAAGCCAAGCCGTCCTTGTCAAGGTACGCCAAGGCGACCCGGCTGTTCGTCGGCAAGGGCAGGGCGACGATCCCGGAATCGCGCCCGGTGCTGCCTTCGATCAGCCCAGGAAAGATGCCGCCGCATACCTCCAGGCCCAGCCGGTCGCAAGCCGCGAGCAGTGCCGGCCCATCGTCGCCATGGCGGTCGGCGAGGCACAACAGCCAGCGCTTGTCGGAATGAGATGAAGCAGCCAACTCGGCCGCGACTTGCTCCGCATCGCGATAGGTCAGGTACATGATGAGGTTCCCTTTATGTCGCGCCCGTTGAAGCATGCGCAATGCACGTTATCGGCGATTGTCCTTTACCCTGAACGTCTCTTCCAACGGCTTGACTCGAAGTGTAGCGCACCGTAGGCGATGACCTGGCACAACCGGCCGAGGCCGTTGGCGCAGGCATCCCAGACATAACTGACGGTCTGGTCGCCGTAACTCGCCGAGGTGAGCCGGTTCAAGGCATCGTAGCCATACGTCGCCAGCTTGCCGCGGGCGTCGAGACGGGTCTTGAGGTTGCCGCAACGCGGGGCCAAGTGTGCTCGCTGCGCTCGATTGCACGCTGGCCGTTCCGGGGTAAATGCTCCGCTGCTCGGCCAAGATCGTTAGTTGGCGCTGCGCGGTTATCTAGTCAGCGCTTCGCGCCAGGTGGCACACGCCCAACCTTTGGGCCGCGCTTCCGCGCCTGCGGCGCGCTCGCTGGCCGGCTTCGCCGGTAGTCAGTTGGCAAACCGTCGCGTTCCCTCAGTGTCTCGGCCAGTAACCTACTGCCGGCACATCCCGCGCATGGTGCAGCACGCGCGCAATCGTGATTCCATCGGTATCGACAAAATAAAACAGCAGATACGGCGTCGACGTTGGCCAACTGCGCAGGCCTGCCGCCAGTTCATCACGCGTCCGGCCCATTTTCGGCTGCATCAGCAGCGTGCGCGCCTCGCTGTCGATCTGATCGAGCAGCCGGTCGGCGGCCTCGATGCTGTCCTCGGCGATATACAACCAGGCCTCCAGCAGATCGTTTTCCGCACTGGCGGAATGGCGAACCCGTCCCACTATGGCCACTATGCCGACTGCCGCGCCGCGAGTGCCGCCCGACCGCGTTGCTTGATTTCGTTTATGTCCAGCTCGCGCACCCGGCCGGCTGCAATGTCGGCCACGCCCTGGGCAATGTCCGCTTTCAGGCTGGCCAGGTTCGCTGCCTGCACTCCCTGGTAAGCCTCGAACAGTCGCAGGGCTTCGCGGATGACTTCACTGGCGGAACTGTAGAGGCCGGATTCCACATGCTGGCGCACGCGGTTTTCCAGCTCGGGGGGTAGAGAGACGTTAAGGGACATGGCACGCTCCGGGTGATGTCAGAAGATGACATAGTTTGCCATCAAACTCGGTTTGGTGCGCAATTACTACCGTCCCGCCAGCGTCGACTTTTGATGTTTTC
The DNA here is from genome assembly GCA_016704145.1 of Rhodocyclaceae bacterium. GTDB lineage: Bacteria > Pseudomonadota > Gammaproteobacteria > Burkholderiales > Rhodocyclaceae > Fen-999. The sequence goes on from JADJAS010000007.1 coordinate 1,042,325, forward strand.
CGGCTTAAAGGTATTACCTAATTATTCCGGACGTTTTGAGTCCGAATAAAACAGAATTAGTCTGGGCATGTGCGACCGGTTAAAACGTTCGTCTATTCCGGTAACTTTGCATGCGCCTTGTGCGCTTCCACATAGGCGCGCAACACGGCATTGATGCGGGACTGATACCGCTTGCCCGTGTGCTTGAAGAAATCCAGCACTTCAGCATCCAGGCGCAACGTGATTTGCTGCTTTGTGTAAGGCAACTCTGCTGCGGCTTTTATCCAGACGGCATCCGGCAGGCTGGGGGCGTCGCTGTAGTCGATTTGGTCATCCGGCATCGCGGCTACGGCTTCCAGGCGGGCCTTTTGCTCGGCACTCAAACGCGGCGGCTTGCCCAAGTCAAGCGTTCGCTTCACGATACTGCTTTCTTTCGTTGGCATTGGCTCTCCTCGCAGAAATCAGGCGGATGGTGTCCTCGTGCCGAACGGTGTAGACCACATACAAGACAGCCGAGTAAGCCAGCCCAATGGTGGCCCATCGATCTTCCCCGTGGTCATCGCGTCCGTCATAGGTTTCAATTCGCCCGGTGTCGTAAAAAACAAGCTCGGCATCCTCGAAGGTAACGCCATGCTTGCTCAGGTTGCGTGCCGCTTTGTCGGCGTCCCACTCAAGTTCCATTGGGGTTTTATTGTAGTTTCGTTTTGTAGCTACGTCAAATTTCAGCAGCCGACTAAAGCGCCATCGGCCGATGGTAGCCGACCAGTTCGAGATAGCCGCGGCCGACGGCGCGGCCGTCGCGGTGTAACTTCACCGCGCCCTCCCAGTACACCGCGCCGGTGCTGGCGCGACTGTCGAGTTCCTGATCGTCCATTAGCGGTACCAGGTCGAACTGCATGGCCTCGCGGCCGGCGCCGAGCGTCAGGCGCTGGCGCACCGGGTAGATGGCGCCGGTATGTGGCGAGCGCCATGCGCCGAGCGGCGCCAAGCCGACTTCGACGGCGGTGAAACTGCGCTCCCGGCCGCGACCGTCGCGCCAGCGCGCCGCCGCCCAGCGCGTCGAGCCGTCGCGGCCGCGGATGCGGAAGGCCATCAGCGCGCCGCCGTCGTCGAGGTTGATGCCGATCCAGTCCCAGCCGGCGGCCGCATCGTCGAGCACGCGCGACGACCATTCGTGGTCGAGCCAGGCGCGGCCGTCGACCTCGAAGCGGGCGCCGCCCGCAGCGACCCGCCCACTCACGGCCAGCTGGGGCTGGCTGTAGTAGTGGCTGGCTTGTTCCGGGTTGGTGCCCTTGCGCGAGAAGCCGGCGTCGCCCTGACGCAGGATCGGTTGTGTGGGCGCAAGCGCCAAGTCCAGCGTGAGCGTTTCACCTTCGATGCGGGCGTGATAGCGGCCATCGCCATCGCGGCGGAAGATCCAGCCCCGCAGGCGCAGATCGGTGTCGTCCGTGACGAACCGGACGGCATCGTCGCCGGCGACCACGCGCGCCGCCCGCTGCTCGTGCAGCAGCCGGCCGGCCGCGGGCCGGGCCAGCGCGGCGTGGGCGAACAGCAGCTGATGCGGCGCGAAGCGCGACGGGTTGTCGGCGTCATGATCGGTGCGCGAGCGAAAGAAAGTCACCTGAAAGCCAATGCTTTCGCCGCCGGCGTCGAGCCAGCCGGTGGCGTACCACCATTCGGTGCGGAATTCCGGATGCGCGCCATGATCGCGGGGAAACACGAGCGTGCGCGGGACGACCGGAGCAAATCGCGGCGGCGCGCTCCAGAGGCGGCGCGCGGGCAGAGCGAGCGCCGCAGCGAAAGTCAGCCGTCGCAACACGCCGCGCCGGTCCATGGCTACCAGTCCTCGCGCACGGCGCGCAGCGGCCCGATGCCCGTGGCCTGGCGGGTGGCCGCGAGCGCCGTCGCCACGCCGGCCGCGACCAGCAGCGCGGTCACCGCGGCCAGCAGCGTCCACGGCACGGCCAGTTCCATCCGCCAGTGGAAAGACTGCGGATTGACCACGCGGATCAGCACCAGGGCGACGGCGAAACCCAGCGCGCCGCCGGCGGCGACGCCGAACAGCGTGAGTCCGGCCGCTTCCAGGCCGAGCAGGCGCATCAGTTGGCCGCGCCCGACGCCCAGATGGCGCAGCATGCCGAACTCGCGGGCGCGCGCCAGCGCCTGCGCCGAAAAGCTGGTGCCGATGCCGGCCAGGCCGATGCCGATGGCCACCAGCTCGAGCAGGTAGGTGACGGCGAAACTGCGGTCGAAGATGCGCAGCGAGCGGGCGCGGATATCGCCCGGCTCGGCGAATTCGAGGCGGCCGATTTCCGGCACGTCGCGTTGCAGCCGCCGGGCCAGTTCGGCCGCCGTCACGCCGGGTCGCGGCCAGAGCGCGACATCGGTGACGCCCTCTTCGTCGTCTTCGTTGCCGCCCGCCAGGCGCCGGTAGTCCTCACGCCGGATGATCACCGTGCCATGCATGCGAGCGAAGTCGCGCCAGAGGCCGGCCACCTTCACTTGCCGCGCCCGGCCAGCCAGCGGCAGCGTCACCGTGTCGCCCGGTTGCCAGCCGTAGAGGTCGACCATGGCTTCCGAGATCCAGACCGGCACGGCGCCGGGGCCGAGCACGGCGGGCGTCAGCGCCGGTCCCGTGAGGGCGATGCGCGCGCCGGGGTCGGCGGGATCGAGGTCGCGGGCCAGCAGCGCCACCGGCGGCCGGCGCGGGTCGAGATCGATCTGCTCGAAGCGCAGCCATTCGACCCGGGCGACATCGGTGTGCCCGGCGACCGCGCGCATGGTTGCCGGCGGTACGAAGGCGCTGCCGCCGCCCGTGGTGCGGCCGTAGAGCGGCGCCGCCAGCACGCGGTCGAGCCAGCCGGAAACCGAATCGCGGAAACTGCCGACCATGATGGCCATCGCCACCATCAGCGCGAAGCTGGCGACGACGCCGGCGAGCGCGATGCCGGCCTGGCCCGGTGCCGCCGCCAGGCGTTGCGCCGACAGGAATGCCAGCGGCCGCCGCCCGGCCACCGGCGAAAGCCGTCGGGCGAGAGCGCCGAACGCTCGCGCGGCCAGCCCGGGCATCAAGGCGATGCCGCCGACCAGCCAGCAGGCGATGGCCAGGTAGCCGGCAACCGGCAGGCCGTCGATGGGTGGCGCGGTCAACAACAGCGCGCCGGCCAGCAGCAGCGCCACTCCGGGCAAGTTGCCGCCGCCGGCACGCGCCGTTTCGGCGCCATCCTTGAGGGCCGTGGCGGGCGCCAGCCGCGCCGTCGCCAGGGCCGGCGCCAGGCTGCCGGCCACCGCCGCGGCGATGGCCAGCGCGACGAAGCCGGCGGCGGCGAGCGGATCGAAAGTCAGCGCCGGCGCCACGCCGGCGAAGAAGCCGCCACCGAGGTCGCTGCCGAAGACGGCGATCACGCCATGGGCCGCCAAGGTGCCGGCCAGCACGCCGGCGATGCCGCCGGCCAGGCCGATCGCCGCGCCCTCGGCGATCACCTGGAGCAACAGCCGGCGCGCCGGCCAGCCGAGCGTGCGCAGCAAGGCCAGCTCGCGCCGCCGCCGGGCCACCGCCAGCGTCTGCGTCGAGAACACCAGGAAGGCGCCGGTGAACAGCGCCACCAGCGCGAGTACGTCGAGGTTGACGCGGTAGGCGCGCGACAGGTTGCTGGCGCGGATGTCGCCCTCCTCCGGTTCGGCGACGAACACGCCCGCCGGCATCAAGGCGCCGAGACGGGCCTTGACGGCGTTGCGGTCGGCGCCGGGCGCGAGGCGCAGGGCGATGCGCGAGAGCCTGCCCAGGCGCGCCAGCCGCCATTGGGCGGCGCCGAGGTCCATGCTGGCAAGACGCTGGCCACCCCGGGCGCCGGGCATGCCGCCGGCCACGCGCAAGGCGATGGGGGCCAGCCCGGCCTGCACCGTCAGCGTGTCGCCGGGCGCCAGGCCCAGCCAGGCCTGCGCGGCGGCCGAAAGAAACACCGTGTCGTCGGCGAGCAGGGCCAGGCGCGCCTCGTCGGCCGGCGCGCCGATCAGCCCGGGCGTCACCCCGCCGGCGCGGAAGACGTCGATGCCGACGATGCGCAATGTCGGCGCCGGTCCCGGCGTGCCGCCATGGCTGACTTTGGCCAGCCCCGGCGCGTCGAGTACCGGCGCATCCACGTCCAGTATCGGGCTGGCCAGGGCGATGTCCGCGTCGGCGGCGACCCGCTCCAGCACGGCATCATCGAAGCCGGCACGCGGCCCGCGGATTTCGAGGTCGGCCTGGCCGGTGGTGGCGCGCACCGCCTGCGAAAACTCCGTGACCGCCGAGGCGTTGATCAGATGCACCGCCAGGCCGAGCGCCACGCCGACGGCGATGGCCGCCAGCGTCGCCGCCAGCCGCCAGGGATGCGCGCGCAGCTCGCCGGCGGCGAGCCAGAGGCCGAGCTTCACGGCAAATCGGTACGCGCGGCCAGTCCGTCGCGCGTCAGCGCCAGCACCCGGTCGGCGGTCGCCGCCGCGCGCGGCGAGTGCGTCACCAGGATGCCGGCGGCGCCGTTTTGCCGAAGCTCGTCGCGCAGCAGGGCCAGCACGTCGCGGGCGGTGTCGGGGTCGAGGTTGCCGGTCGGTTCGTCGGCGAGCAGCAATGCCGGCCGATGCACCAGCGCACGGGCGATGGCCACGCGCTGCAATTCGCCGCCCGACAACTCGCCGGGGTAGGCGTCAAGCCGCTCGCCGAGCCCGACGGCGGCCAGCATGGCGGCGGCGCGGCGCGGATCGTCGCGGCCGAGCAGCAGCAGCGGCACGCGCACGTTCTGCGCCAGCGTCAGGTGCGGCAGCACGTGGAAAGCCTGAAAGACGAAGCCCAGCTTCTCGCGCCTCAGCCGCGCCGCCGCCTCGTCGGCCAGGCCGGACATGCGCTGGCCGCTGATGCGGATTTCGCCCGCGTCGGCCGGGTCGAGGCCGGCGATCAGGTTGAGCAGCGTGGACTTGCCGACGCCCGATTCGCCCATGATGGCGACGTACTCGCCGGCCGCCAGCGTCAGGGACAGGCCGGAAAACAGCGCGCGGCCGCCGGGCAGGGTCTTGGCGAGATCGATGATGTCGAGCATGGCGGCATGTTATGTCATCGCGCGGCTGTCGACGAAAGTCAGCCGCGGCGGCACGCCGGTTTCAGCGCAACTTGCGCGCGATCAGCAGCGGCAGCCGCAGCAGGAAGCCGAGCAACAGGCGCGCGTGCATCCAGGTGAGCAGGGCGTTGTCGCGCAGGTAGTTGAAGTGCGAGACGCCGCCTTCGTCGGCGCGGAAGTAGCGCACCGGTGCGTCGAGGTTGATCGGCGGCACGCCGGCCCAGCACAGGCGCACGACGGCCTCGGGGTCGAAATCGAAGCGGCGCATGAAGGTCTGGCGGTTCATCACGCGCATCAGCGGCGCGATGGGATAGACGCGGAAGCCATAGAGCGAGTCGCCGATGCCGGCCCACAGCGTTTCCAGGTTGGCCCAGCCGTTCGACACCTTGCGGCCGTTCACGCGCAGGCGCGGCGCGTCGGCGTCGAACACCGGCTTGCCGAGCACCATGGCATCCGGTCTGGCTTGGGAGGCGGCCATGAAGCGCGGGATCAGCCCGGCCGGGTGCTGGCCGTCGGCATCCATGGTCAGCGCGTGCGTGTAGCCTTCGGCGGCAGCTCGCGTGATGCCTGCGAGCACGGCGGCGCCCTTGCCGCGGTTCTCCGGCAGGACGATGACGCGCAGACCAGCATCGCCGGCGGCCATCGCTTGCAGGCGCTCGGTGCTACCGTCGGTGCTGCCGTCGACCACCACCCACACCGGCGCCCATTGCGCGCGGGCGGCGCGCACGGTGGCGTCCACCCTCGGCCCCGGGTTGTAGCTGGGGACGAGGACCAGATGAGAGGTCGAGGGCTTCAGGACATGGCCTCCCGCGCCATGGCGGTGCAGGGCTCGCCGCTGCCCAACTCGGCGCAAAAGTAGGCCTCGAGTTGTCGCGCGAACACCTTGGCGTCGCTTGGCGCCTCGAAGCGGCGCCCCAGGCGCACGCGGAAATGCAGCGGCAGGCTGGGCCGGCGGAACAGCGGCCAGGCCTTGCCGAGGTAGGGCGGCGCGTCGAAGTCGATGAGCAGCGTTTGCACGGGCACCTTGGCGGAGTGCGCGATCAGGCCGGCGCCGGGCGTGCACGGGCCGATGGGGAACGCGGTGGTGCGCGTGCCCTCCGGGAAGATCAGCAACTGAGAATCCTTGCGCAACTCGTCGCGCGCATTGAGCACCAGCCGGATCGAGGCGTTGTTGGGGATATAGCGCGCCAGGCGCGCCGCCGCGCCGAGCAGCAGCTTGTCCATGAGCGTCGCCTTCATGACGCAGACCGCATTGGGCAGGCGCGAGACGATCATCACCACGTCGAGCAGCGACGGGTGATTGGCGACCAGCACCAGCGCGCCATCGCCGCGCAGGCGATCGAGCTCGGCCAGTTCGAAGCGGCAGGCGCAGAACAGCTCGAGGAAATGCAGGTAGATGCGGAAGGCGCCCATGATCACCCGGCGGCCGAGCGGCCGGGCCCAGCGTTCCGGCAGCAGCGGGTGCAGGAGCATGGCGAACGGCAGCCAGGCGAGGCAGAGCAGCGCCAGCATGCCCAGGCCGAACATCATGGCGACGCGCTCGTAGGCCCGCCAGAGCGAGGATGATGGACGGGGCTGGCGACGCGGCGAATCAATCATCGACGCGCACGCGCATCTTCGATTCGTCGAGAATCCATGAGATGGCGATGCCCGCGGCCGCGAAATGCTTGCGCGCCACCAGCGGGCTGTCGATGAAACTCGCGCCCGACAGGGTGTCGTAGCGGGCGAAGGCGCCGACCCAGGTCTTCGCGTAACGCTTCGACAGCGACACCAGGAACTGGCTGCCGCTGTAGCCGCCGCTGGCCTGGTAAGCCGGGCGCAACGACGTGGCGTAACGCGGCGCGACGCCATAGAAGTAGTCGTGCTGTTTGCTCGTCGCCCAGATCGGGCCGGCGACGAAACCCAGGTTCCAGCCGGGCAGGGCCGGTGGATCGGCGATGTCGACGTTGAGGTTGGGCGAGAAGATCCAGCCGATTGCGCGCGGCGAAGCTTCGAGCGTGAAGGCGGCGCGCAACGGCGCGCGCAGCTTGAGAAAGCGCGTCCGGTCGGCGCTGCGCCACAGCGTGACATCGATTTCCGGGCCGAACTCGGCCGTGGGTTTCAGGTCGGGCATGCCATCGCGGATGTCGACCTTGTCGCTGTCGGTCGGCGGCGAGGCGGCCAGGCTGAGCGTCAGGTCGACGCGGTCGGAATCGAACAGGCTGCCGCGGATACCGTGGCGGTCGGCCTTGAGGAAGTCGCCGTGGTAGACAAAGTAAGGCACCGGCATGAGAAAGCTGTGTTGCTGGTCCGAGCCACGATAGGCCGGAAAGCTGAGCGCGGCGACGCCGACGCCGACTTCCCACAGCGGCTTGTCCTCGGCGGCGCCGGCGACGACCGGTAACCAGGCGAGCATGACGGCGATGCGCAGCGGCGTGTTCATCAGGAACGTCCCATGAGGTGAGAGGCGATCGCCTCGATCTCGACCAGCAGGTCGGCGCGGCAGATGTCGGCCTCGATGTATTCGACGGCGGCGGCGCCGACCGCCGAGTCGACGACGGCTTGCACGCGCGCCAGGTCGGCGGCGTGGCGCACGTAGACGCGCAGCCGCAGCTCGGGCAGCCGGTAAGGTCCGGTGAGCGAGTTGCCGCCCGCCGATGCCAGCAGGGCTTCGATGTTGGCGATGGTTTCGCGCGTCTGGCCGACCGCGTCGCCGAGGTGCAGCGTTTCGTGGCCGACGATGCTGGCGGTGCCCGAGATCAGCAGCAGTTCCCGCCCGGGCGGATGGGCGAGCACGGCGCGCGAGAAAGTCGGGCTGCGCGGTCCGTAGATCGCCGGGTAGTCGTAAGCGCTGATCTGACGAGGATTCTCGATCGGCACGGCTTCGCTCGGGCCGGCCAGGAAGGCGATGGTCAGCGGACCGGAACGAGTGCCCAGCGCGCAGGCGGCCGGCACCGCGCCGCGCGTCAGGCGGCCGCCGGCGACGAAGGCGTCGTGACGGCCTTGGTTGAACTGGCGATAGCGCTCCAGGCCGTCGGTTGCCTGGTTGATGTCGGCCAGGTAATTCCAGGTCCGCCATAGATGCGGCCGGCGTTCGCGCTCGATCAGCGCGAAGACGCGGTGATAGGCGTCCTCGGCGGCTTGCCGCAGCGGCTGGCCGCCTCGCCTGAAATCGCTTTCCTCGACGTCGAGGATGCCGAACAGCAGATGTTCGTCGAGCCAAAACCGGATTCCGCCGTCCTCGCCGGCGCGGCCGGCCGCGCCGGTGTTGGCGGTCGCCTCGAACAGGCCCAGCCGCCCCATTGCCACATCGACGGCAAGTCCGGCCAGTCCGGGTGGACCAGGCCATGCCGCGGTTGTCCGCGGCCCGGGCGGAGCGGGGTTGATGATGACGGCCGATACTCCTGACATGCCGAAAATTATACCGGCGCGATGGCTGTCTTCACGGTGTGCGACCCGATGCGGCGCGATACCTTGACCGCCGACATGGCGGCGATGGCGTCGGCCTGCAATTCGGGCGAGAGCGCCGGACGCAGCCCGAGCGGTTGTCGCGGATGCAGGCTGAAGTCCTGCTTCGCCCGTTGCAGGGCATCCTTGTTCTTGCTGAAGTAGCGCGCCGCGGCGATGGTTTGCGGCAGGTGCCTGACGATGTGCCAGAGGCTCCAGCGGTGCTGCCAGAGTCGCCTGGCGAAGCGGCGGCGATAACCCTTGCTGTCGTAGAAGCGGCGCACGTGCCAGTTGTAGAGCGCGTCCATCTGCTCGCGCGACTCGAAACCGGCCGGCTGGTAGACGAAGTTCAGGCAGTTCATTAGCCGCCAGTCTTCGGCGAAGTCGCCCGTTGTGTTCGAAATGCATTCGTCCCAGATCGGCGCGCCATGCAGCGGCGCGAACTTGGTCATGTTCATCTCGTCGAGATCGAGCGAAAGGATGAAGTCGCTGGTGGTCCTGATGGTTTCGGGCGTTTCGCCGGGCATGCCGAAAATGAACAGGCCCTTGGCGCGCAGCCCGGCCGCGTGGATTTGCTCGACGGTCTTCTTGACGGCATCGAGCGTCACACCCGCCTTGTGGCGCTTCATCATCTCGGCATCGGCGGACTCGATGCCCATCGACACCATCAGCGCCCCGGCCTTCTTCAGCTTCGCCAGCATCTCGTCCGAAGTGTGGCCGGTGCGGATGGCGCAGTTGAACTGTATGCCGAGCGGCTTGTCGATCAGCAGCTCGCATAGTTCGTCGACGCGCTTTTTCTGGGCGGTAAACAGGTCGTCGTAAAAGTTGATGTGATACACGCCGAACTTGTCGCGCAGGTGCTTCATGTGGTCATACACGTACCGCGCCGAATTGACCTTGTAGAGACGTTCGAACACCGTGCGGTCGCAGAAGGAGCAGATGTAGGGGCAGCCGCGCGAGGTGATCATGGTGGCGCCGTAACGCTTCGCGTAGGCGAACAGCGGCAGATGGTAGCCGCGCGGAAAGCCAGCCAGCTTTTCCCAGGCCGGGAAGGGTAGCTCGTCGAGATTCAGGATGCGGTCGCGGCGTGCGTTCGTGACTGACTTTCCATCGCTGTCGCGCCACGCCAGATTGGCGATGTCGCGCGGCGCCCTGCCCTCGGCGAGATCGAGCATCGCGCCCTCGCCTTCGCCGATCACCAGCCAGTCGATCTCCGGGAAGTGGTCGAGGATGGGCGCGCCGATCGACGACACGTGAACATTCCCGAAGACGATCTTCACCCCGGGCCGGCGCGCCTTGATGATCGCCGCCATGTCGACCGCGTCCATGAAACCGGACGTGGTCGCCGAAAAGCCGACCAGCTCGGGATCGGTGGCGAGAACGCTCTCGGCGTTCTCTTCGATGGTGGCGGGAGTCCGCGGACCGAGACAGTCGTGCACCGCCGTTGGGTGGCCGTGCTGTTCCAGCCACGACGCCAGTTGCAGGATGCCGATGGGCGCCATGCGGTTGGCCAGCACCGAGAAGTCCGGCTGGCCGGGCACGAAATTGAAACCGGCGGGATGGACGAGCGTGACTTTCATCTGGCGTGCCGAAATGGAAGTGGCGCCATGATATCGTGTGCGTATCCAAGCTCATGACGTCAAGGAGAAAAGATATGGGAACGCTGGAAATCATTGACATGGCCATGAGGCTGAAGGCGTCCGAACGTTTCGAAATCGCCGAGACGTTGTTCCGTAGCCTGGACAAGCCGGACCCCGAAATCGAGCGCGTCTGGGGTGAGGAGGCCTTGCGCCGCCTGCGTGTCTACGACGAAGGGCGGCTTGAAACGGTTTCGTTGGACGACGCGCTGCGCGGCTAGTAATGCGGGTCTTGTTCAGCACTATCGCCCGCGATGAACTGAACGATGCGCGTGCTTGGCTCGATCGGCAGCAACCGGGATTGGGGAGGCAGCTTAATGATGAAGTCCGGGAAGCTGCGATGCGCATTGCCCGTATGCCGCTATTACATCCCGTGGATATCGCGGACGTCCGAAAGTGTCACCTGAGCCGTTTTCCCTACACCCTGCGTTATGCGCTGCGTGGCGACATCGTGCTGATCCTGGCTGTTTCTCACCAGCACCGCGAACCCGACTACTGGATTGACCGGATCCGATAGTTGTAGGTCGCATCGAGGATTACTCGATGTGTGCGGGCAAGGCTTAGAGGGCTTAATCGCCCTTTCTGTTCATGAATCGCTCAACCGCTTTCGTCAGGTTCACGAACACCTCCGGAAGCGAATGGGCTAGCTTGCCAAAGGCGGCGTACATATTGTCGACGAGCTGTAGGTCGAGGTCGTTCTGCAGCACATGCTGATTCTTGCGGATACGGCGAGCGATGCGATTTCGCTTGTTGCGCAGTTTTCGCAGTTCCGTTTGTCGCCGCTGGACGATATCGGGATCGTTTCCGGAATGAGAATTCCAATGCGAGTAGATGTCGGCGAAATCCTGGAGCTCTTTCCAGATCGTTCCCCGGAACCACGACCCATCCGGGATCGACGAGGCGATGTTCACGATTTCGCCAAGCGCCAGCTTGACTTTGTCGCATTGCTCGTCCAGGAGACCGATTCTCTCGCGGTGCAACAGATCGTTCATCAATTGCGACAAGGCGTCGGAACGAAACAGGTTGATGCCCCAGAGCGCGGTGCCTCTGCTTGCGTCTACGGTGATTTCAGTGCTCACGATTGAACCTCGGCAAAAAAGTGTCGGTCATGTTTGTTGCGGCTTGCGCTGCACGGTGCAACTCGAACGTCTTACTCCTCCCTCCGCAAACCAAGCATCACCGCGCCGGCCATCAGCAGCGACAGGAGGATCAGGCCCCATTCGGAAAGTGTCGGAATCACGGTGGGCGTAACAGCCACGGCGGCGGCAATCGTGATGCTGTAGTTCGCCGTTGCCGCTCCGCCGGCATTGCTGGCAGTGACGGTGACGTTGTAGCTGCCCGGCGCGGTTGGCGTGCCGGTAATCGCGCCGGTGGCCGGGTCGATCGACAGGCCCGGCGGCAAGCCGGTCGCGCCGAAGGTCGGCGAACCGGAGGCCGTGACGGTGAAGTTGTAGGGCGTGCCCGCAGTACCACCCGGCGAGGTGCCGCTGGTGATCGCGGGCGCCGCCGCCGCCGCATCGAAGTTGTAGAAATACTGCCCGGCACGCACGAGACGAACCTGATGGGCGTAGTTGCGGCCGTACCACTGGTCAAGGCCGTAGCCAAAGTTCTCAACCGACGCGTAGTACGTCGAGCCGACAAGGGGCGAGCCAGACCAGAAATACGACGCGGGTGTGGCGGGGAACTGGGTCAGGTTGATGCTGGGGTTGTAACAGCCCATCTCGGCGATGGATTTCAGCTCATTGATGTTGGGCACCCGCCAGTCGGTCTGGCCGGCGTAACTTACGGCGTTGACGGCATCGGCCTGTTGAAAGGCCTGTTGCCAGACGTAGCTGCCTGCAATGCCCTGGCAAGTGGTCCCATCCCAGGTCTGTCCTTCGGCGCAGCGCTTCCAGATCAGCCCGGTCGGGATATGGCGAACCGTACCGTTGCCGGCGTCGGCGAAATCACTGTCGGGCGTGGTGCGCGGATAGCCCGACGGGCAGCTTTGCTGAGCGAGCGCCGAACCGCAGACCATCAGTGTGGCGGCAAGCGCTGCAATCGGACGGTGCGTGAAGCTCGTGATGCGATACCTGTTCATCGCTTCGCCTTACTGTCCGGCACGCACGAGGCGAACCTGACTGTCTAAGTCTCGTGTGTCCCAGCCGTCATTGCCGGAACTGAAGCTCACAAGCAACGCGGCGTCAGAAATGCTGGCAACGGGTGAACCCGACCAGAAATACCACGCGATGGTGTTCGGAAAGTAGGTGGCGTCGATGATCGGCCCAGGGGCGGCAATTCCCCGGTCGGCCAGGTTGTAGATCTCCTGAAACGTTGGCATGCGCCAGTCGTTGTGGCCGCAGAGATTGGCGGCGTTCACATCGGCGACGAACTTTTCGGTGTCGCAGCGGCCTGTGGTCTGGCAGGTGCCGCCGCTAGCGGTGCCGGGGTTGCCGCCGTAGTTGTGCACGCTGTCGTACCACGTGTAGGTCCAGTCCATGTCGCGTAGGTGGGTGCTGTCATCCACCTTTACCTCCCACATCAGGCCGGTATTGTTGTCGTAGGTGCAGGCCCAGTCGTTGGGTCCGCTGCCGAGTGCGGCACTGGCGGGCAGCACCGTGCCGTTGTTAGCGATCTTGGTGAAGTCGAAGCCTTTGCTGCCCCCTCCAACCTTGGGTAGCACACCTTTCGCCGCCGCGGCGTCGCGACCGTAGCGGGCGTCCTGGCCGCCTTGGGCCGCCGTGCAGGTGGTGGTGGACGTCACCGTTGTATCGGTGGCGAAAGGGATGGCGTGATCCCGGCAGAAGTCGATGCCGGTATCGTTGAGCGGGCCGGCGGCGGCATTGCCACCAAATCCAGCCAGTACCATGACAATGGATAGTCTTCGAACTGCCGTCACCTTGGCCCTCCCAGGAACCGATTGTTCTTTGTTATTCTAAAAACGTAACCGATTGTTACGTATATAGCGTAACTCGTCAACCAGAATGCATTTCCGTGCCGGCGTGGCGGCTAAGGTTGCGCCATGGAAAAGTTACATCTGGCGTTTGCGCAACGGTTACGCGAGGCGATGATCCGGGCCGGTTATGAGCCGCGGCCGGCGGTACTGGAGCGGGAGTTCAACCAGCGTTACTGGGGGCGGCCGATGACCTTGCACGGTGTGCGTCGCTGGTTGCAGGGCGAAACGCTGCCGACGCAGAACAAGCTGCTGACGCTGGCCGAGTGGCTGGGCGTGGAACCGCAGACGTTGCGCTTTGGCGACGAGGTGGCGCAGGCGGTCCGCAAGCGCCGCAAGGCCTGGGACGAGGGTATCGGCTACCAGGAGCGGGAAATCTTCGAGTTATTCCTCAAGCTGCCGGTACCGCAGCGCAACGTGGCGCGGGAAGTGATCGTCGCGCTGGCGCGGGCGAACACGCTGCTGCCCCTGGCGGGCGCAAGGTAGGGCGACGTTACGAGCCGTAATGCCGGTCGAGCTTGTCCGTTAACTTGAAGCCGCGCCAGATTGGCGATGTCCGGCGGTGCCCCGGCATCGCGCGCTAAAATCGCCCGATGGAAAACGGATCGCGGCTTCAGGTGGAGCAGGTCATCCTGGCCAGCAAGACGGCGCTGTTGTACGGCAATGCGCTGCTGGGCCAGATCGCCACCATCGTCAATGCCAGCCTCATGGCCTGGGTATTGGCCGCCGACCTGCCGACCGGGGTCGTGCTGGGCTGGTGGACGATCATCACCGTTGTCGCCCTGGCTCGATTGGCGCTGGCCCGCGCCTATCGGGCCGCGCGGCCGGACGCTGCCGGAACGGCCCCCTGGTTCCGGCGTTACCTCATCGGCGTGGGCGCCGCCGGCATGGTCTGGGGTGGCGGCGCCTTGCTGTTCATGCTGAGCGTCAACATCGACGAACGGCTGTTCGTCGGTTTCGTCGCCGCCGGCATGGTAGCCGGCTCGGTGCCCATGCTGTCACCGGTGTTCGCGGCCTTCGGCCTGTTTGCCGTGCCGGTCGTCGTGCCGGTGGCGATCGGCGCGCTCTGGCCCGCCACATCGCTGCTCGACTGGGTCTTTGGCGGCATGGCGGTGATTTTTCTCATTGCCGTCATGAAAAGCGCGCGCACCATGCACGACACCCTGGACGCTTCGCTGCGGCTGGCGCACGAGAAGTCCCGACTGGTGGCCGAACTCGAGCAGGCGCGCCTCGCCGCCGAGCAAGCTTCCCGGGCCAAGAGCATGTTCCTGGCCAACATGAGCCACGAGATCCGCACGCCGATGAACGGCGTGCTTGGCATGGCCGAACTGCTGCTGACCACCGACCTGAACGACGAGCAACGCGAGTTCGCCACCATCATCAAGAGCAGCGGCGACGCATTGCTGACCATCATCAACGATATCCTCGACCTGTCGAAGATCGAGGCGGGCAAGCTCGATCTCAAGATCGAGGCGTTCAACCCGAGAGAAACCGTCGACCAGGTCGCGGCCGTGCTGTCGCTGCGCGCCCGCGAGAAGAAGCTGGCGTTCTCCTGCCGCTGCGACCCCGCCGTGCCGGCGCTGCTGCTCGGCGATGCGGGCCGTGTGCGGCAGATCCTGATCAACCTGGTCGGCAACGCCGTCAAGTTCACCGAGTCCGGGGAGGTTTCGCTGATCGTCAAGCCGACGCGGCTGGACGCCGCCCGCGCCGAGTTGCGCTTCGACATCCGCGACACCGGCGTCGGCATTCCGGCCGACAAGGTGGCCAGCCTGTTTTCACCGTTCACCCAGGTCGATGGTTCGGCGACGCGCCGGTTCGGCGGCACGGGCCTCGGCTTGTCGATTTCGCGGCGGCTGGTCGAGCTGATGGGCGGCCGGATCGGCGTCGAAAGCGTCGAGGGCCGGGGCTCGACGTTCTGGCTCACCGTTCCGTTCGACATTCCCGACATTGCCGCCGCCGACCCCGGCTGAACCGGACGCTTGGCGGCGCGTTACGCCACCCCGGCGCCGAGCGCGACCATAATGTAGCGCAGGCCCTTGCCCAGGGCCATCCACAGCATGCAAGGCCACCAGGGCAGGCGCAGCCAGCCGGCGGCGGCGCAGAGGGCGTCGCCGATGATCGGCGCCCAGGCCAGGACCAGGATGGGCGCGCCGTGGCGTGTCACCAGGGCTGACTTTCCCGGCAGAGTCGCTTGCGGAAGAAGCCGCGCCATGGCGTAGGTGGTCATGCCGCCGAGCGTGTTGCCGATGGTGGCGAGCGCGAGCGCGGGCGTGGTTAGATCGGGGTGCAGTTTCAGCAGCGCGAACAGCGCGATTTCCGATCCGCCGGGCAACAGTGTCGCCGCCAGAAAACTCGACAGGAAAAGGCCGGCGAGGCCGGCGGGCGGCGTGGCGAGGAAGTCCATGACGCGGATCGGGGACGGTGGCGGAGAGTAAAATGAACAATTATCGCGGAACTTCCCGGAGGGAAAATGTCGATGCGACGCAAGATTCTCGTCGGTCTCGCGGTCGGTTGCCTCGTCGCCACGCTGGCCGGCCGCGCGCAGGCGCAGGCGCGGACCGAACTGCTGCTTTACTGCGGCATCACCATGGTGCGGCCGATGACCGACATCGCCAAGAATTTCGAGCAGCGCGAGAACGTCAAGATCACCATCGCCCAGGGTGGCTCGGAGGACTTGTTCCAGTCGGCCAAGAAGACCGGCGTCGGCGACTGGTACCTGCCGGGCGAGCCGAGCTACCGCGAAAAGCATCTCAAGGATGGCTTGTTCGGCGAGCACGTGACGGTCGGCTACAACCAGATGAGTCTCATGGTGGCCAAGGGCAATCCCAAGCAGGTCAAGTCCGACCCACGCGAGTTGCTGCGCAAGGATCTGGTCGTCATCATCGGCAACGCCGAGTCCGGCAGCGCCGGCCAGGAGGCCAAGCAGATTCTCGACGGCATCGGCATCTATCCCAGGGTGATTCAGCAGGCGGCTTTCCTGGCACCCGATTCGCGCAGCATCGTCAATGCCATGAAGAAGGGCGAAGCCGACGTCAGCCTGAACTGGCGGGCGGTGGCCTTCTTTCCCGACAACGCGCCCAGGGTCGAGGTGGTCGACCTCGATCCGAAGCTGGCCAAGCCGCAGGCGCTGCTGCTGATCCAGCTCAAGAGTAGCCGTCACGCCGAAGTGGGCAAGCGCTTCATGGCCTACGCGGCGGGGGAAGAGGGCCAGGCCATTTTCCGGAAATGGGGTTTCCTGGATAACAAGGCGCTGGCCGCCAAGTAGGCGCGCGTGACGAAACTGCCGCAGCGTTTTCCCGCCAACGCCTTGCGGCCGACGGCCTACTGGCTGCTCGGCCTCGCCGTCGTCTGCCTCGTTGCCGTGCTCGGCCTCGAAATGCTGTTCGATTCCTTGCGCGACGAGCTGGGAGCGAATCGGGCCAACGAGCAGGCGCGGCTGTTCATCGGCGACGACATCGTGCGCGGCATCCGGGACATCGAGACGGACCTCTACCGGCTGGCGGCAACGTCGAGCGACGCCGAGGCGGCGCGGGTGCGCCAAGCCATCGACCGCCATGTCGTGGGAATCGAGCGCGACCTGCATGTCCTGGTCCGGGGCGGCACGGTCGAACGCGTGCTGCCGCTCAATCTCGAGGGACACGACGACATGCGGGTGACCGCGACTTACCGGCCGGCCGGCGACGGCGGGTATGTCATGGAAACCATCGAAGTCGGGCCGCAGCTGGCGACCATGGCGGAACTGGCCGACACGCTCAAGCATCTGGTGTTGCGCCGGGGCGACTGCGAGTCGCGCCAGGACTTCAAGTGCCTCCAGAGCCTTCAGCCGGAGTTGACGCGCTTTCTCAAGCAACTGCCGTCCCATGTCGAGCGCATCGGCGAGAACGCCAACCGTCTGTATTTCAGCAGCAACCAGCGCCTGCGCGAGCTGGAAGACGACCTCGGCAGCCGCCAGCGGCATCTCAAGCTGGTCGAGAAGACCTTGATCAGCCTGGTGATCGTGCTGGCCGGCGTGATCTCGGTGCTGTTGGTCTTTCGCCTCGGCCAGATCAACCGCCGTCTCGAAGCGGCCCTGGCCGACATGGCGGCGGCCAGGGCCGAGGCGGAGCAGGCCAGCCGCGCCAAGTCGGAGTTCGTGTCGCGCATGAGCCACGAACTGCGCACGCCGCTCAACGCCATCATCGGTTTCGCCGACCTGCTGGAAGCCGAGCCGCTGTCGCCATCGCACCGCAATTACGTCAGCCTGATCAACAGCTCGGGCCGGCATCTGATGGAGCTGATCAACGCGGTGCTCGACCTGGCCAAGATCGAGGCGGGTGGCCTGGTGCTGGAGGAGATTTCCTTCGATTTCGCCGCCGCCATCGATGATGTCAAGGCCATCGTCGGCGAGCGTGCCGCCGGCAAGAACCTGGAATTCGTTGCCACCGTGTCGCCGGTGTTGCCGCGCCGCGTGATGGGCGACCCGACCCGCCTGCGGCAGGTGCTGATCAACCTGCTGGTGAATGCCGTCAAGTTCACCGAGCAGGGCACGGTGAGCCTGCGGGCGGCGCCCGACGGCGGCGATATCCAGTTCGCCGTGCGCGATTCCGGCATCGGCATGGATGAACAGGCGTGCCGCCGGCTGTTCCAGCCGTTCAGCCAGGGCGACGAATCGATCACCCGCCGCTACGGCGGCACCGGGCTGGGTCTGGTCATCTCCAAGGAGCTGATCGAGGCGATGGGTGGCGATATCGAAGTGGAGAGCGCTCCCGGCGCCGGCACCTGTTTCTGGTTCCGGCTGCCGCTGAAGCCGGCGCCCGACGTGCCCGGCATGGCGGCGGCGGCCACGCCGGCCGCGGCGGTGGCCGAGTCGGCCTTGATCAGCCGGATCGCCGGCCGGGCGCTGCTGGTCGACGATAATCTGGTGAACCAGAAAGTGGCCGGCGCCATGCTGGCCAAGCTAGGATTGTCGTACGATCTTGCCGGCAACGGCGTCGAGGCGGTGCGGTGCGTGGGCAACAAGGATTACGCGCTGGTGTTGATGGATGTGGAAATGCCGGAAATGGACGGCATCACCGCCACCCAGCGCATCCGCGATCGGGAGGTGCTGGAAGGCCGGGCACGATTGCCGATCATCGCCATGACCGCCAACGCCTTGCAGGAGGATCGCGAGCGCTGCCTGGCCGCCGGCATGGATGGCTATGTCGCCAAGCCGATATCGCGCAAGACATTGCAGGACGAGCTGAACCGCGTGTTCAGCGACCAGAGCGAGTCGCCGTGCCTGGCCGCGGCGCCACAGTCGAAGGAGCAAGCGATGGAGGAACGGGTATTCGATCAGGAAGCCGCGCTGGACATGATGGGCGGCGACCACGATCTGCTGAAGGAGCTGGCGCGGATGTTCATCGACAATTCACCGCGGACCCTCGGCGAGCTGAATGCCGCGCTCGCCGCCGGCGACCGGGTGGCGCTGAAACGAAGCGCCCACACGCTCAAGGGCCTGTTCGCGACATTCGTCTGTCCGCGGGGGGAAACCATCGCGCGTGAACTCGAGCAGGTGGCGGGTGATTCCGGCGTGGCGCTGGAGCGCTGCCGCGAACTGGCCGACGGCGTGCGCGACCGGGTAGACGCGTTGAATGCCGCCCTGGCGCACTATGTCGCTGGCTAGTCCCGTGCGGCCGGATTACCTGGAAAAGATTCTCAACGCCCGCGTCTACGACGTGGCGGTGGAGTCGCCGCTCGACTTCGCGCCCAACCTGTCGGCGCGCGCCGGCAACCGCGTGTTGCTCAAGCGCGAGGACATGCAGCCGGTGTTTTCTTTCAAGCTGCGCGGTGCCTACAACAAGATGGCGCGTCTGACGCCGGCGCAGAAGAAGCGCGGCGTGATCGCCGCCAGCGCCGGCAACCATGCCCAGGGCGTCGCGCTGGCGGCGCGCCGGCTCGGCTGCACGGCGGCGATCGTGATGCCGGTGACGACGCCGCGGATCAAGATCGACGCCGTGAAGAAGCATGGCGGCGACACCGTCCGGGTCGTCCTGGCCGGCGATTCGTATGACGAGGCCTATGCCCATGCCCTGGCGATGGAAAAGAAGGAGCGGCTGACCTTCGTCCATCCCTACGACGACCCCGATGTCATCGCCGGCCAGGGCACCATCGCCATGGAAATCCTGCGCCAGCATCCCGGCCAGATCGACGCGGTGTTCTGCGCCATCGGCGGCGGCGGCCTCATTGCCGGGGTGGCGGCCTACATCAAGCGCTTGCGGCCCTCGACCCGGATCATCGGCGTCGAGGCGTCGGACGCAGACGCCATGGCCCGCTCGCTCGCCGCCGGCAAGCGCGTGCGGCTCGACACCGTCGGCCTGTTCGCCGATGGTGCGGCGGTGAAGTATGTCGGCGCAGAGACTTTCCGGCTCTGCCAGGAATACGTCGACGAAGTCGTGCTGGTCGACACCGACGCGATCTGCGCCGCCATCAAGGACGTGTTCGAGGACACGCGCTCCATCCTCGAGCCGGCCGGCGCCTTGGCCATCGCTGGCGCCAAGGCTTGGGCCAGGGCGACCGGCGTGCGCGACAAGACGCTGGTCGCCGTGGCTTCCGGCGCCAACATGAATTTCGACCGGCTGCGCTTCGTCGCCGAGCGTGCCGAGGTCGGTGAGCAGCGCGAGGCTGTGCTGGCGGTGACCATTCCCGAGCAGCCGGGTAGCTTCAAGAAGTTCTGCGGCCTGATCGGCAAACGCGCCATCACCGAGTTCAACTACCGTTATTCGGACGCGAAGGAAGCGCATGTCTTCGCCGGCGTGCAGGTGGCGGACCGTGCCGAGTCGCTCAAGCTGGTCGACTCGTTGCGTCGCCACGGCTTACCGGCGCTCGACCTCACCGACGACGAGATGGCCAAGCTGCACATCCGCCACATGGTCGGCGGCCGTGCGCCGGGCCTGGCCGACGAGCTACTTTACCGATTCGAGTTTCCCGAGCGGCCGGGCGCCCTGATGAATTTCCTCGACAGGATGAGCAAGGGCTGGAACATTTCGCTGTTCCACTACCGCAACCATGGCGCCGACTACGGCCGCGTGCTGGTCGGCATGCAGGTGCCGGCGCGGGAAATGAAGGCTTTTCGCGCCTTCCTCAAGAACCTGGGTTATCGCTGCTGGGACGAATCGAAAAACCCCGCCTACCGCCTGTTCCTCGGCCAGTAGCCAAGCGACGTCCGGCGGGCTTACTTGTTGGCCGGAGTCTTGTCGGCCGGAGTCGGCGCGGTCTTGGGCTTGGTGGGCGGATCGCCGCCCCGCAGCGCCTTCAGCGCCTGGCGTGCCGTGGCGCCGCGACTGGCGGCGGGCGTCGGTGTGGCGCTTGCCTGGTCGGCCGGCGCGGCTTGGGTCTGGGGTGGATTGGCCGGCGGCGTGTCGCCACCGCTGACTTTCGACTGTTGCGCCAGCGCCGGCAAGCCAATCGCCAGCGCCGCGCAGATTGCGAGTTTACGCATCACGTTCCTGCCTCCCGTTGATCGCCGTCGAGTGTAACGCGCGACGCCCCGGCCTCGGTGACGATCAGATCGAGGCGGATGTCGTGGGCTTGCGGGCGGACGCTGTCGACGCGGCCGACCTCGAAGCCGACGCCGATCGTCAGCGGCCGCGGCCGCAGCGCGGCCAGCGTACGATCGAAATAGCCGCCGCCGTAGCCGATCCGATAGCCCTCGCCGTCGAACGCCACCAGCGGCAGCAACAGCACGTCCGGCGCCGCGCAGGGCGCGGTGGCCGGAATCGGGATGCCGTGGCGGTCGGCGGTCATCGGCGCATCCGGCGTCCAGGCAAGGAAATGCATTGGCGCCGCCGGCGCCACCACCACCGGCTGGCAGGCGCGCCAGCCGCGCAGGATCAGTTCCGACACCAGCGGTCTGGCGTCGAACTCGCGCCGGACCGGCCAACAGAAGCCGATGGTCTGGGGGCGGCGTGGCGCCAGCACTGACTTTAGCGATGCCTCGACCAGCGCCGACGCGCGCGCGTACGCCGCCTCGGTCATCGCCAGGCGCGCGGCGATCCGCTCGCGTCGCAGGCGCTGGCGAAACGCGACGGAATCGCTGGCGTGATTGCCGGATGGCTCGGCTGGACCCATGTGCTAAGCTGAAACGATGGAGTGGCGACAATACACGATGAAGCGACTGGCCGCCGCGCTGCTGATGGCGTGGGCGGCGGCGGCGCTCGCCGACAAAGATCTCACCGCCGAGGAGCGTTTTGCCGCCGCGCGCGACGCCTTCCGCGCCGGTGAGCGCGTCCGGCTGGCGAAGCTTGGCGAGTTCCTGCACGGCAGCGAGTTTGCGGGGTGGATCGAACACTGGCAATTGCGCCTGCGCCTCGAGGAAAACAGCGACGAGGGCGTGGCCGCGTTCCTGGAACGGGAAGGCGGTTCCTACCTGGCCGAGAAGATGCGCGGCGAATGGCTGCGCTGGCTGGGCAAGCGCATGGACTGGCCGAGGTTCCAGGAGGAATACGCCAAGCTCGTCCAACCCGACCAGGAGTTGTCCTGCCTCGCTCTGCAGGCCAGGCTGGAACGGCAGCAAGACGCCGGCGCGCTCGACGAGGCGCGGCCGCTGTGGTTCGCCGTGGCCGATCTGCCCGAGTCCTGCCAGCCGCTCATGCAGCGGCTGATCGCCGACGGCCGGCTGGGCGGCGACGATATCTGGGCGCGGATGCGGCGCCTGATGGAGATGAAAAAGCCGGGCGCCGCGCAGGTCGTGGCGCGCCTTCTGCCGGCGCGCGAGGCGCCCGACGGGCGCAAGCTGGAGGCCGTGATCAACCATCCGGCGCGCTATCTGGCGCGCTTGCCGGGCAATTTCGCCGCCAGCCGGTGGGGCCGCGAGTTGGCCTTGTTCGCCGTCGCCCGCGTCGCGCGCGGTGATCCGGCGGTGGCGGCGTCGCAGTGGCGCGCCATCGAGCCGCGTTTCGACAAGGCGGAGCGCGCCTATGCCTGGGGCCAGATCGCCTGGCAGGCGGCGTTGAATCACCTGCCCGAGGCGCTCGATGGGTATGCGCTTGCCGCCGGCGCGGCGCTGAGCGAGGAGCAGCATGCCTGGCGCGCGCGCGCCGCGCTGCGCGCACAGGATTGGCCGAGGCTGGCGCAGGCCGTGGCCGACATGCCGCCGAAACTGGCCGGCCAGCCGGAATGGACCTACTGGGCCGGCCGTGCGCTGGCGGCGCAAGGCTTGCTGGAAGACGCGACACGGCTTTACGAGAGGATCGGCGGCCAGCCGAATTTCTACGGCAACCTCGCCGACGAGGAACTCGGCCGTGCCATCGTCGTGCCGCCGCGAGCCAGTCCACCCAGCGCCGAGGAGCTCGCCGCCGCCCGGGCCAATCCCGGCTTGCGCCGCGCGCTCGCGGTGCTGCGGACCGACCTGCGCATCGAGGGCGTGCGCGAGTGGGTCTGGAACCTGCGCGGCATGGGCGACCGCCAGCTGCTGGCGGCGGCGGAAGTCGCGCGCGGCGAAGGCGTCTGGGACCGCGCCATCAACACGGCCGACCGCACGCTGGTCGAGCACGACTACGGACTGCGTTACCTGGCGCCGTTCCGCGACCAGGTGACGGCCAAGGCGCGGGCGGTGGCGCTCGACGACGGCTGGGTATACGGCCTGATGCGTCAGGAAAGCCGCTTCGTCATGGACGCGCGTTCGTCGGTCGGTGCCAAGGGCCTGATGCAGCTGATGCCGGCCACCGCGCGCTGGGTGGCGCGCAAGATCGGCCTTGCCGACTACCACCCGTCGCGCGTGGCGGAAATGGACACCAATGTCACGCTCGGCACGCATTACCTCAAGATGGTGCTGGAGTCGCTGGACAACCAGCCGGTGCTGGCCTCGGCCGCCTATAACGCCGGGCCGGGCCGGGCGCGCAAATGGCGCGCCGACCGGCCGCTGGAAGGCGCCATCTACGCCGAAACCATCCCGTTCAACGAAACCCGCGACTACGTCAAGAAGGTGATGAGCAACGCCGTCTATTACGCCATGCTGTTCGAGGACCGGCCGCAGTCGCTCAAGGCCCGGCTCGGCGTCGTGCGCGCGCGCGGCAGCGGCGAGACGGACGGAACGACGCTGCCATGATGGCCAGCGTGCTGGTGGTCGGCGGTTCCGGCTTCGTCGGCTCGCATTTGGTGCGCCGCCTGGCGGGGCGCGGGTTGCGCGTGGTGGTGCCGACGCGCCGGCGCGAGCGGGCCAAGCCCCTGACCCTGCTGCCGACCGTCGAAGTGGTCGAAGCCGATGTCCATGACGAGGCTACCCTGCGCCGCCTATGCGCCGACCAGGACGCCGTGGTCAATCTGGTGGGAATCCTCAAGGGCGGCAACGGCGATCCGTACGGCCCGGGTTTCGCCCGGGCCCACGTCGAGTTGCCGCGCCGGGTCGCCGAAGCGGCCCGCCAGGCGGGCATCGACCGCTTCATGCACATGTCGGCCTTGAAAGCGGATGCCGCCGCGCCGTCCGGCTACCTGCGCTCCAAGGCCGCCGGCGAGGCGGCGGTGCGCTCGGCGCTGCCTTCGGCGACGATCTTCCGGCCCTCGGTGATCTTCGGCGCCGGGGACTCGTTCCTGAGCATGTTCGCCGGTCTGATGAAGTTCGCGCCGGTCATGCCGCTGGCCGCCGCCGACGCGCTGTTCCAGCCCGTGTGGATCGGCAACGTCGCCGACGCGTTCGTCGAGGCGCTGCTGCGGCCGGAAAGCGAAGCTCGGACCTACGAACTGTGCGGGCCGACCGTCTATGCGCTGCGCGGGCTGGTGGCGTGCGCGGGCGAATACAGCGGCCGCCGCCGCCCGGTGATCGGCTTGTCGCCGGGGCTTTCGTGGTTGCAGGCGCTGGCGCTGGAACTGGTCGGCGGCCCGATGACGCGCGACAACCTGCGCTCGATGTCGGTGCCCAATGTCTGCGCCGATGGCTGCGAGCTGCCGTTCGGGCTGGCGCCGGCCGCGCTTGAGCAGATCGCGCCGGGCTACCTCGGCGCCCTGGGGCGGCCCAGCCGGTAGACGGCGGTGCTGCCGAGGAAGTTGTGCTCCTCGGCGATTTCCCGGCCTTCGTCGAACACCTTGCGTTCGCGCACCACGATGCCGCGTTCGGCGCAGAAGGCGTCGAAATCGGCGATGGTGAAGAAGCGCAGGTTCGGCGAGTTGTACCACTGGTGCGGCAGGCTTTCCGAAACCGGCATGCGGCCGTTGAGGATGGCCTGGCGGTGTTTCCAGTAGCCGAAATTGGGGAAGCTGACCACCGCCTCGCGGCCGACGCGCAGCATCTCGTTCACGATGTCCTCGGTGTGGCGCATCGCCTGCAAGGTCTGCGACAGGATGACATGCTGGAAAGCGCCATCCTCGAAATCCTTCAGGCCGCCTTCGAGGTCGCCCTGGATGACGTTGATACCGTTCCGGATGGCCGCCAGCACGCGGGCGTCGTCGATCTCGACGCCCCAGCCGAGCACGCCGCGCGTCTCGATCAGCCGCTTGAGCAGCGAGCCATCGCCGCAGCCGAGGTCGAGCACGCGCTCGCCCGGCTGCACCCAGCCGGCGATGACGTCGAAGTCGGGGCGGGTCAGCGCAAAGTCGGTCATGGCGACACGCCGTCGAGGTAGGCGCGCACGATGGCGTGGTAGTGCGCGTCCTGCATCAGGAAGGAATCGTGGCCGTGCACGCTCTTGATTTCGGCATAGGCGACATCCTGGCCGTTGTGCACCAGCGCGTCGACGATCTCGCGCGAGCGGGCGGGCGAGAAGCGCCAGTCGGTGGAAAACGAGATGACCAGGAACCTGGCTCGCGCCCGGGCCAGCGCCGCCTGGAGGTTGCCGCCGCATTCGCCGGCCGGGTCGAAGTAGTCGAGCGCCTTGGTCATGCGCAGGTAGGTGTCGGCGTCGAACCATTCGGCGAACTTGTCGCCCTGGTAATTCAGATAGGACTCGACCTCGAACTCCACGCCGAAACCGTAGCAGCCGGCGTCGGCGCGCCGCTTGCGGCCGAACTTCTCGGCCATCTGGTCGTCGGAGAGATAGGTGATGTGGCCGAGCATGCGCGCCAGCCGCAGGCCGGTGACGGGCCGCCGGCCCGCCTGGTACTCGGCGTCGGTGAGAATGGCCTGCCGCGCCACCTCGTTGAAGGCGATGTTCTCGGCGGTCAGGTTCGGCGCGGCGGCGATCGCCAGCGCGTGGCGGACGCGCTCGGGAAACTGCATGGCCCACTGCATGGCCTGCATGCCACCCAAACTTCCCCCGACGGTGGCCGCCCATCGCGAGATGCCGAGACGATCGGCCAGCCGTGCCTGGGCATTGACCCAGTCGGTCACGGTCACCACCGGAAAGTCGGCGCCCCAGGCCTTGCCGGTGGCGGGATTGATCGAGGCCGGCCCGGTCGAGCCGTGGCAGCCGCCCAGGTTATTCACGCCGACGACGAAGAAGCGGTCGGTGTCGATCGGCCGGCCGGGGCCGATCATGTTGTCCCACCAGCCGACATTGCCCGGATCGTCGGCGTAATGGCCGGCGACGTGGTGGTGGCCCGAAAGCGCGTGGCAGATCAGGATGGCGTTGCTGGCCGCCGTGTTGAGCTTGCCGTAGGTTTCGTAGATCAGTTCGAAGCCGGGCAGCGTGCCGCCAGAGGCGAGCGGCAAGGGCGCGTCGAAGCGCGCGCGCTCCGGCCGGACTTCGCCTATCCCTCGTTGATTCGACATGCCGGCGATTATACGGGCTGGGCCAGCCGCGGTTCTTCATGGAAGCGCGGGGCCAGGTGCTGAGCCCGCTTGCCAACATTGCGGGACGTTTCGAACTGGCGGATAGCTCGTCGAGAACGCGATGCACAGCGGGTTCGGGGAGAGGCATGGCGCCCACCAATGTTTCCTCCCCAATCGTATATCCTTCGCGGTTTTCCCGTGGCAGTCGAAAAAGCATGGCGGCAAACGTAATTGCAAAGAGGAGCAAGCTGCACGGTCGGGGCTTGTTCGCCGCCCGCGATCTGGACGCGGGCGTCAGGCTGATCGAATACAAGGGCACGCGCTATCCGAAGGGCGAGCTGCCCGACCTGGGTGATGACGGCGTCACGCGCTTCCTGCGCCTCTCGGACGGCACGGGCATCGACGGCACCGGCTGGGCGGCGCTGGCCAACCACGGCTGCGAGCCCAATTGCGAGCTGGCGGAAGAAGAAGGCAGCGATCCGCCGCGGGCGTACTTGTACACGCTGCGCGCGGTGAAGAAGGGCGAGGAACTGGTGTGGGACTACCGTCTCGAAGTCGCTTCGCGCGCCGATGCCTACGCGGACTGGACCTGTGCCTGCGGTGCCCGCGGCTGCCGCGGCACCATGGCCGACCCCGCGCAATTCTAGGTCGGCCGGGGCGAAAGTCAGCCGTGGCGGAACGCCGAGGCTAATACAGGCGAATGGCCGTGTCGAACTGCCAGGTACGGCGAACTTCGACGACGTCGTACTGGCGCGCCAGTCGCGGCGGAAACGCCGGGTAGGGGGCGTGGCTTTCGATGATGCGACGGATCGTTTCGTCGATTTCCGCAACGCCGCTGGACAGAACGATGGTTACCGACTCCACGGTGCCGTCGCTGCGGATGGCCGCCGTCACCATTGCGTTGGTATGGGCTTGCCTCGCCACTTCGCGTACTGTCTCGACCGGCGTATTGAACTGGATCTTGCGGGCCCACGCCTCGGCGTAGTCGACGAGGTCGGCGTTGGGGTCGGCGCGCCCCCACAGCCTGACACGACGCGCGGTGCTCAGCGACAAGGGTAGCGGGTTGGCCGCGCGCGCCGCCGCCGCGGCCTGGCGGCGGGCGGCGGCCTCTTCGAGTTCGCGCCCCATCGCCCGGCGTCGGGCTTCCCGCCTGGCATCCTCCTCCTGCTCGGCCTGGGCGCGCGCCGCTTCGGCCTTTGCCGCTTCGCGTCGTTCCGCTTCCACCCGCTGCGCTTCCATCCTTGCCGCTTCGGCCTTTGCCGCTTCGCGTCGTTCCGCTTCCACCCGCTGCGCTTCCATCCTTGCCGCTTCGGCCTTTGCCGCTTCGCGTCGTTCCGCTTCCACCCGCTGCGCTTCCATCCTTGCCGCTTCGGCCTTTGCCGCTTCGCGTCGTTCCGCTTCCACCCGCTGCGCTTCCATCCTTGCCGCTTCGGCCTTTGCCGCTTCGCGTCGTTCCGCTTCCACCCGCTGCGCTTCCATCCTTGCCGCTTCGGCCTTTGCCGCTTCGCGTCGTTCCGCTTCCACCCGCTGCGCTTCCATCCTTGCCGCTTCGGCCTTTGCCGCTTCGCGTCGTTCCGCTTCCACCCGCTGCGCTTCCATCCTTGCCGCTTCGGCCTTTGCCGCTTCGCGTCGTTCCGCTTCCACCCGCTGCGCTTCCATCCTTGCCGCTTCGGCCTTTGCCGCTTCGCGTCGTTCCGCTTCCACCCGCTGCGCTTCCATCCTTGCCGCTTCGGCCTTTGCCGCTTCGCGTCGTTCCGCTTCCACCCGCTGCGCTTCCATCCTTGCCGCTTCGGCCTTTGCCGCTTCGCGTCGTTCCGCTTCCACCCGCTGCGCTTCCATCCTTGCCGCTTCGGCCTTTGCCGCTTCGCGTCGTTCCGCTTCCACCCGCTGCGCTTCCATCCTTGCCGCTTCGGCCTTTGCCGCTTCGCGTCGTTCCGCTTCCACCCGCTGCGCTTCCATCCTTGCCGCTTCGGCCTTTGCCGCTTCGCGTCGTTCCGCTTCCACCCGCTGCGCTTCCATCCTTGCCGCTTCGGCCTTTGCCGCTTCGCGTCGTTCCGCTTCCACCCGCTGCGCTTCCATCCTTGCCGCTTCGGCCTTTGCCGCATCGCGTCGTTCCGCTTCCACCCGCTGCGCTTCCATCCTTGCCGCTTCGGCCTTTGCCGCTTCGCGTCGTTCCGCTTCCACCCGCTGCGCTTCCATCCTTGCCGCTTCGGCCTTTGCCGCTTCCTGCCTGGCGATTTCGGCGGCTTGTTGTTCCTTGGCTTCCTGCTCGTCGGACTTGCGCACGATCTCAGCCCGGACATCGCGAGGCGCCGACATCGCGATGTCCGGGCTGATGAGCTTCGCTGCCTCCGCGGTCCCGGCGGCGGCTTCCGTCGGCGGTGGCGGCACGATCCACGCGGGGTCGTCGGATCGTGCCATGGCGATCACCGCCGGGCGCGGGCCCGATGTCGGCGCCATCTCCTCTGTCCGTTCGATTGGCAACGGTGCTTCGGCAGCGACCTCGGCAGTCCGGCCCGTTTCGCCCGTTTCATCAGCCTTGACGACATCGGCGACATCGGAGGCTTCGGCGGTTCGTGCGGTCCCGGTGGTGACGGCGTCCGGCGCTGCCGGCCGGGCTTTGGCCGGCGCCACCACGGCTTTCCGTGGCACGATTGGCGCGTGGCTGGTAGCGACTTTCGGGCTTGGCTCGCCGGCGGCCATTCGCCGCAGCGATACCTGCGTCGGCCCCTGGGCCGACGCGGCCGACGGTTCGGCGGGCGCTACCGCCGTCGGTTCCGTGTCGGCGGCGGGCACCGGCACGAGCACGGCGCGCAATTCCGGCGCCTCGATGCGTCGCTCGCCCCAGGGCAGGCTCAGGCCTGGCAAGCCGGCGCCCTGGTCACCGAAAGTCAGGCTCAAGAGCAGGGCATGAAGCAGCAGGGAGCAAAGGTAGGCGAAGACCAGCCGCCCGTGGTCAACGTTCATGCCTTGGCTCGGCTATTGGCCGCATCGGTTCCGGTTCCCAGTTCATGCCCGTCAGTCCCGGACATCGTTGCTCGCGGGCTCGCGCGGACTTTGATGCCGGGAAGCGCCGGCGCCGGACGTGGAACCCGGCGCGTTTCACCCCGGGCGCGAGGATATCACCGCCGCACCGCCGGCAACACGCCGGCACACCAAAGCAGGATGCGCACCGTCAGCGAAGCATGGACACGCGAATCGGCGCAATGCTTCCCCTCCACCTCGCCGGGGACTTGCTCTTCCAGTGTCGTCGATGGCGATGCCTTGAGCATGGCTTCCTCGTGGTCGCGCCCACTATCGCACGGCGAATACCAAATACCAACTGGCGGCAATCAAAGCGATCGGCACCAGGCCCACGATGCCGGCGATCAGCCTTGCCGGCGTGCCGCCACGGCCGACTTTCAGCAGTTCGAAGCCGAGCCATGCCGACCAGCCAACGCCAACGGTGAGCAGCGCCGCGCGCAGCCCGGGCAGCCAGCCGAGCGGCACGCCTTCGGCGCGCAGGTGTGTCGCGGTCATCATCGACAGGCCGAGGAACAGGCCGATGCCGGCCAGCGGCGTCAGCGCCAAAGTCAGCCGTCGCCAATCGCCGCCGACGAGCCATGCGGCAAGGCGGATGCAAAGATAGGAAATGCCCCCGATCGCCAGCGCGACGCCGCCGATCCAGGCGAGGATGGCGGCGCCGTCGAGCCAGGTGAACAGGTCGTTGGTGGCTTCCTGATGGGTGAGCAGCCACCAGGGCGCGTTTGAGTCGAGCGGCCAGAGGACATCGCGCTCGACCAGCCATTCCGCCGCCGCCTGCTTCATGCGCACGAACCACGGATTGACGGTCCACTGGAAGGCGCCGAGCGCGACACCGAGCAAACCGAACAGCAGCAGCACGGCCTCGCTGATGCGCGGCGCATCGCCATCGAGTATCTCGGCATTCGGCGAACGCGCGGCAAGTTCGACCGCGTCACGATGGCCCGCACAGCGGCCGCAGGCGTGGCACTCGGCCATGCCGTCGAGTTTCCGGACATTGAGCAGCGGCGCGCAATCGACGGCGTGGGTGCGCACGGAATGGCGCTTCCAGGCCTCGGCGTCGACGCGCAAGTGCACCGGCGAAAGGCGGGCCAGCAGGGCGAACACGCCCGAGACCGGACACAGGTAGCGGCACCAGATGCGCTTGCCCTTGCCGTACAGCCAGCCGACCGCCATGGCGGCCACGGTGGAGCCGCCGAGGATCAGCAGCGCGGCCTGCGGGTATTCATAGACGCTGACCAGCTGGCCGTAGACCGTGGTCAGGATGAAGGCGACCACCGGCCAGCCACCCCAGCGCAACCACTTCGGGATGGGGCCGCCGCGGCCGTGGCGGCTGGCGAATTCCGCCAGCGCGCCCTCGGGGCAGAGCACGCCGCACCAGACGCGGCCCATGAGCATGATCGACAAAATGACGAAGGGCCACCAGACGCCCCAGAACAGGTACTGCGCCGCCAGCACCAGACGCTCGTGCCACTTGGCGATTTGGGGCGGCTTGTCCTGCACCGGCATTTCGCCCGATGTGGTGCACACCGCGGGATCAACGAAGCTGGAGGCACCGAAGTCGCTCGAGAAGAGCCGCGCCTCCGGGTTCGGTTGCGGCAGGAAGGCCGGCAGCACCACCAGCACGGCGTAGCAGGCAACGATTGCCCACTGGATGCCGAGGATGGCGCGGCGATGCGCCGCCATCCATTCGCCCAGCCGCGCCAGTCGGCCCCTGGAGATGCGCGGATGAAAGGCAAGCGTCGCGACCTGCACGGTCAGATGCCGATCTTCGCCCGCAGGCCGATGACCTTGATCGATTGCGTCCCACCGTTGCCGGCCGGCCGCTGGATCAGCTGGAAGTCCGGCGTCAGCTCGAACTTGCTGTTCACCTTGTAGCGATAGTAGAGCTCGGCCTGCTTCTCCCAACCCGTCGCCCGGTAACCGAAGTCCGGATTGCCATCACCTTCCGCATCGACCGTCGCCGAATCCTTGCGGAAGTCCGGGCTGGTGCGCAGCGCGCCCAGGGCGAAGCCGAGGCCGTCGGCAGCGCGGCCCCAGTCGCTGCCGGCCAGTTCGGCGCCCACGGTGACGGCCCGGTCGAAGCGCACCTGACCGTTGAGCTGGTGGCCGTAGCGGCCGAACAGCGTCAGGTCGTCGGCGACCTTTTGGTCCACCGAGGCGCCGATGCCGGCATGGCGGCGCTTGACGCCGTCGTAGCCGGGCGCCCGCCCGTTGTGCCAGGCGTAAAGACGATAGCTGCCGGGCAGGTAGTTGAGGCGCGCGTGGGTTTCCGCCTGCGCGATTACCAGCGGCGCCGACAGCGAGCCGCTGAAGTTGGCGCCCGGCCCCGAACCGAACACGCCGAGCGATAGCAACCACTCCGAGCCCTTCTGCTTCTCGTTCACGTACTGGACGATGGCGCCGGGGGAAAAGCCGTGGGCGTCGGCGCCGATGTCGCCGCCGGAATCGAGCAGCGGATTGTGCACGAAGGCGTTGTTCATGAACTTGGCCGATTCGTCGTCGGCCGCGGCGTTCTGGTCGAAGAAGACGAAGGGATCGATCTTGCCGAAGCTCAGGTGGATGTGTTCGCGCGAGTCGGCCTTGATGCCGTCGCGCGGCAGCGGCACCTTGAGCTGATACCAGGCCTGGGCAAGGATGGCGAAGGAGTCGTCGGGACCTTCGCCCTTCTGAAACGCCAGCGTGTTCGGACCACTGGTGTAGCTCGGCCTCAAGCCGACACCGTTGCCCTGGCCGAAGCGGACGTGGGTGAAGATGCTGCCCTCGATGTCGCCCATCTCGCCACCCGGCAGCGTGACGGAGAGGTCGCCGCGGTAGCTGGCGCGCGACTCGCGCTCCCCGCCCGGCGTGCCGCCATGGCTGACTTTCTGCGCCACGCCGGTAATGCTGGCGCCGACGCTGATGCCCTCCAGCGCCTCGATCTGGCGGGCCTGCTTCTGCATCGAAAGCGCCTGAAACTCGACCGCCTTGAGGCGGGTGACGACTTCCGGTTCCTTCTCGCTGATGCGCTCGGTCGCCAGCGCCTTTTCGAGTTCCCGGTTCTGGTTTTCGAGGGCGGCAATGCGCTCGGCCAGGCGCGCCAGTTCGGCCTTTAGCACCGCGAGATCATCGGCCGCGAACGCGGGTATGGCGAGACCAGCCGCCAGGATGGCGGCCAAGAGCTTGATGCGCATGTTAGTACCCGCCCTTCTTGCCGATGCCGGCGTAGGTGAATTCCCATTCGGCCTCGACCGGCTTGAACCAGGGACGCACGCCGGTGGCACGGTCGGTGTGGCGGCCGAACTGGTTCCCCTGCGGATTTTCCTTTGCGCCTGGCGAATAGATCGTGAACTTGACCTTGTACTTGCCGGGGCCTTTCAGCTTGACGTTATCGCCGTAGTGCGGACCGTCGCTGGCCACCATGGGCATCATGTCACCCTTGATGACTTCGTTGCCGCCGAGCCTGGTCAGTTCGTACTTCACCAGCAGATAGGGCACCCACGCGCCTTCGCCAAAACCATTCGGATTATTGGCCAGGGCGTGGATGTCGGCTTCGAGGTGGATGTCGGCATCGGCGGCCTTGCGCATGTGGCCTTCCGGCTCCATGTCGACGGCTTGCAAATAGACGGCGGCGACCGCCATGCCGGCAAGGTTCCGCGGATTGCCGATGGGATACTCGAGCGCGGCGGCGTTGATCGCCACGCCGGCCAGCGCGGCCAGCAACCCGCTACGCAACACGTTGCATCGATGACGCATGATGGATCTCCCATGTAAAGACATGGCCCGATTGTAAATGGGAACCATTCTTCTTTGCAATAGCCAAGCAATTGGATGTCTGCCATCGGCGACACCGCGAGCGGCGTGAAGCTCTTCGGCTAGTCTTCGCCTGCAATCAGGGAGACCATGCCATTTCCACCTGGAGTTACCGACATGCTCAACAAGGGATCCTTCTTCGCCGGGCCACGCGGGCCGGCCACACCATCACCCGCTGCGTCACCGTCGGCGTCACCATCTTCGTCACCCGCCGCGTCGCTCATGTCGTCCTCGGCTCCGCCGAAGAACGCCACCGAGCCGGTGGTGGTGGCCGGCGAAAACCGCTTGGCCACGGCGACCACGAACCACCGCGAGGTCGTCGCCGGCGCCCGTCTGACGGTGGGCCCGGGCGTCAAGCTCAAGGGTGCGGAGATTCAGGACTGCGACACGCTGGTGGTCGAGGGCCGGGTGGATGCGACCATGAACAGCCGCTTCATCGAAATCGCCGAGAACGGCTCGTTCGATGGCAAGGTCAATATCGATGTCGCCGAGATTCGCGGCCGCTTTGCCGGCGAGTTGACGGCGCGCGAACAGATCGTCATTCATGCCACGGGCTGCGTCAGCGGCAAGATCCGCTACGGCAGGATCGTCATCCACGAAGGCGGCGAGCTTTCCGGCGACGTTCGCTCGCTGACGGCGGAATCGGCGGGCGGCGAGACCGGCGAGGGCGCCGCCCGGCTGGCGGTCAAGACCGCCTGATCATTCTTCGAGCAGGCTGCGCAGCATCCAGGCGGTCTTCTCGTGGACTTCCAGCCGTTGCGTCAGCAGGTCCATGGTCGGCTGGTCGTTGGCCTTGTCGACGATGGGGAACAGGCCGCGCGCGGTGCGCGCAGTCGCTTCCTGGGCGGCAACGAGGTTGCGGATCATGTCCGTCGCCTTCGGCACGCCCTCGGTTTCCTTGATGGAAGCGAGCTTGACGAACTCCTTATAGGTGCCGGGCGCCGGGTGGCCGAGGGAACGAATGCGCTCGGCGATCATGTCCAGCGCATTCCATTGCTCGGTGTACTGGCCCATGAACATCAGGTGCAGGGTGTTGAACATCGGCCCGGTGACGTTCCAGTGGTAGTTGTGCGTCATCAGGTAGAGCGTGTAGCTGTCGGCGAGGAAGCGCGACAGGCCGGCGGCGATGGCGGCACGGTCCTTGTCGCCGATGCCGATGTCGATACGGGGCGCCTTCTTGGTCTTCATGTGATTCTCCTTTTTGTCAGGCAAGGTCTGCAATCAATGACTCGCGAACCGTGGTGGACGGTGTCACCGTCGCCCGGTAGGCCGGATGGTCGATACCTATGGTCAGTGCAGCGCCACCCTTGAGCGCCGCGATCATCTCCGGCGACAGTTCGAAGCGCAGGAAATGCACCGAGGAGGTCTTGTCCTCGGTCTCGCGATCCAGATCCTCGTTGGCGATCGGCTGCACGCGGGCAAAGTCGGCCACCCGCACCCAGACAGCCTTCTCGATGCCGATCAGCCTGGCCAGCTGGACCTTGCGTTCATCGGGATCGGAGTATTCGACCATGAAGGTCGCTTTCCAGTTCGTGCCGTCCGGAATGAGGGGGTTATAGACATCGAGTTCCTCCTGGATCAGCTCCGGCTCGAACATCCTTTCCAGGCGCAGCATTTCCTGCACCTGGTATTGCATGATCAGGCGATCCTCGAAATGCAGCGTCGCGTGCTCACCGAGCTCGACCAGACGGGTTTTCTTGTGCGCGATGACCCTGGTGCGGAATTCGGGCCGGACACGCGCGTATTGCTCAAGGCTGTAAAGCTCGGCGTGGGTCAGCATGCTCATACTCCGTAGGCTTTCCGCATCAGGGTGATCGGGTGTTCGGGCACGCTGCCGTCGTTGCGCGCGTGGGCGATGTGGTGGCCGGCCATCGCGCAGTCGGAACCGTAGTGCGCCGGCTCGGCCTGATTGACGCGATTGACGACCGGCTTGACGATCTTCATCGCGTACTGGTGGAACTCTTTCTTCACCGCGTAGGTGCCGTCATGGCCGGAGCAGCGTTCGATGATATCGACCTCGGTGCCCGGCACCAGCGACAGGCATTCCTTGGTCTTCGGACCGATGTTCTGCACGCGCTGGTGGCAGGCGGCGTGGTAGGCGACCTTGCCCAGCGGAGTCTTGAATTCGGTCTTCAGCCTGCCTTCCTTGTGGCGCAGCATCAGATATTCGAACGGGTCGAAAAAAGCGTTCTTCACCTTCAGCACATCGGGATCGTCGGGAAACATCAGCGGCAGTTCCTGCTTGAACATCAGCACGCAGGAAGGAATCAACGCCGTCAGGTCCCAACCCTGGCCCACCAGCTTGGCCAGCACCGGGATATTCGCTTCCTTGGCCTTTTTCACAGATTCGAAGTCGCCGAGCTCCAGCTTGGGCATGCCGCAGCAGCGTTCCTTTTCGGCGATGGTGACGGCAATGCCGTTGTGCTCGAAGACGGCGACCAGGTCTTCGCCCGGGCCGGGTTCGTTGCGGTTCATATAGCAGGTGGCGAACAGCGCGACCTTGCCCGTGGTGCGGCCGGCCGGTTCGCCGGGCGTCGCAGGGTCGAGCTGCTTGAAGCGGCTGCGCATCGACTTCGGCGAATACTCGGGCAGCCAGGCTTCGCTGTGGATGCCGGCGACGGCTTCGAGCGCCTTGCGGGCCACGCCGATCTTGTTCACCGCATTCACCGTCTGCGCCACCACGGGAATGCCGCAGAACTTGCCCATGAGATCGGTGCTGGTGAGGATCTCGTCGCGCAGCTTCGAACCCTTCTGGTAGTGCACCGCCTTGGCGCGCAGCATCAGGTGCGGGAAATCCAGGTTCCACGCGTGCGGCGGCACGTAGGGACACTTGGTCATATAGCAGAGGTCGCACAGATAGCAGTGGTCGACCACCTGCCAGTAGTCGGACTTCTTGACGCCATCCACCTCCATGGTCTCGGAGGCGTCGACCAGGTCGAACAGCGTCGGGAACGCCTGGCACAGGCTGACACAGCGGCGGCAGCCGTGGCAGATGTCGAAGACGCGCTCCATCTCGTGGAAAAGCGCTTCTTCACTATAGAACCCGGGGTTCCGCCAGTCGATCGGGTGGCGGGTGGGCGCTTCGAGATTGCCTTCTCGCGGACCGGCCATGCTGTTCTCCGTGGGTGAAAGTCAGCCGCCGCGACACGGCGGCTGAGCATCGCTGAATCAGCCCAAATCGTTCAGGGCTTTCTGATAGCGGTTGGCGTGCGAACGCTCGGCCTTGGCCAGCGTCTCGAACCAGTCGGCGATCTCGTCGAAACCCTCGGAACGCGCATCCTTGGCCATGCCCGGATACATGTCGGTGTACTCGTGGGTTTCGCCGGCGACCGCCGATTTCAGGTTGTCGTTGGTGGCGCCGAAGGGCAGGCCGGTGGCCGGATCGCCGCACTTCTCCAGATATTCGAGATGGCCGTGGGCATGGCCCGTCTCGCCTTCGGCGGTGGAGCGGAACAACGCGGCAACGTCGGCATAACCCTCGACGTCGGCTTTGTTGGCGAAATAAAGATAGCGGCGGTTGGCCTGCGATTCGCCGGCGAACGCATCCTTCAGGTGCTTCTCGGTCTTCGAGCCTTTGAGTTGCATGATGTGTCTCCTTCGTCAGAAATCATCGATAGCCGCATGCCGGTTCTGCACATCGACATGCTGGCGACTGACCGGGCCGTACGCCACGACTGGTTCAGCTTAGAAGTCCGCGACGAAAAAGGGAAATTGGATTTTGCTACCCCGTCGATAGCGTCGCGCTATCGGCGCGCCAGCGGCTTGGTGCCGGGCAGCTTGCAGTCGAGCATGGCGACGCGCAGCAGGTCGATCGCCTGGTGGCGGGGAAAACTGGCGCGCCAGACCATGCCGACCCGCCGCGTCGGCATCGGTTCGATGAAGGGCTTGACGCGCAGCAGGGCATCGTTGCGCGGAATGTCGTCCACCGCCGTTGCCGGCATGACGGTGATGCCCACGCCGGAGGCCACCATGTGGCGGATGGTTTCCAGCGAGCTGCCTTCCAGCACCTGCGGTCCGCCCTGGCCCGCCTGGCTGCACAGGTCGAGCACCTGGTCGCGGAAGCAGTTGCCGCGCCCCAGCATCAGCAGCGGCTGGTCGAGCAGGGCCGCCGGATCGACCGCCTTGGCCTTGACCCAGGCATGCCCCGCCGGCACCAGC
Source organism: Rhodocyclaceae bacterium (assembly GCA_016704145.1). GTDB lineage: Bacteria > Pseudomonadota > Gammaproteobacteria > Burkholderiales > Rhodocyclaceae > Fen-999. The sequence continues at coordinate 1,079,021 of JADJAS010000007.1, forward strand.
GCGCGAAAGGCTTCGTCGTAGATGGCCTGCGCCACCAGGCCCGGTTCCTCGATCGGCAGCGCCAGGACCGCCACGTCGAGTTCCGCCGCCTTCAGTCGCTCCAGCAGGCGGTGGGTGTAGTTTTCCTCCAGCAGCAGCGGCATCTCGGGCGCCCGCGCGCGCAACAGCGGTACCAGACGGGGCAGCAGCCAGGGGCCGATGGTGTAGATGACGCCCAGGCGCAGCGGCCCGGCCAGCGGGTTCTTGCCGGCGGCGGCGATCTCGGCCAGTTGCGCCGCTTCGCCCAGCACTTTCTCCGCCTGCGCCACCACCCGCTCGCCGATCGGCGTCACTCGCACATCCTGCGGCGAGCGCTCGAACAGGATCACGCCCAGTTCGTCCTCCAGCTTCTTCACCGCCACCGACAGCGTCGGCTGCGAAACGAAGCATTTCTCGGCGGCGCGGCCGAAATGGCGCTCGCGGGCGAGGGCGACGATGTAGCGGAGATCGGTCAGGGTCATGGCAGTCGAAAAATGATATCAGCGCTCGTGGGATAATCGCGCCCCTTTGTCTTTTTTCCGGTTTTCGCGCAAGCCATGTCCCTTGCCCCCGAAGTCTCCCGCCGGCGCACTTTCGCCATCATTTCCCACCCGGACGCCGGCAAGACGACGTTGACGGAGAAACTGTTGCTGTTCGCCGGCGCCATCCAGATCGCCGGCTCGGTGAAGGCGCGCAAGGCCAGCCGCCACGCGACTTCAGACTGGATGGAGATCGAAAAGCAGCGCGGCATTTCGGTAGCCAGCTCGGTGATGCAGATAGAGTACCGCGACTGCGTCATCAACCTGCTCGACACCCCCGGCCACCAGGACTTCTCCGAGGACACCTACCGCGTGCTCACCGCCGTTGATGCGGCGCTGATGGTGATCGACGCCGCCAACGGCGTCGAAGCGCAGACCCTGCGCCTGATCGAGGTCTGCCGGGCGCGCAATACGCCCATCCTCACCTTCATCAACAAGCTCGACCGCGAGGTGCGCGAGCCGCTCGACCTGCTCGACGAAATCGAGCGCACCCTGGGCATGCCCTGCGCGCCGCTGACCTGGCCGGTGGGGCAGGGCAAGCTGTTCCACGGCATCTACGATCTGCGCACCGAGCGCATGCGCGTCTTCCGGCCCGGCGAGGACCGCGTCGGCGACGATGAGATCGTCACGGCAAAGTCAGCCCTGGCGGCACGCTTCGGCCACGAGTGGCAAACCGCGCATCACGAGATGGAGCTGATCCAGGGCGCGGCGCATCCCTTCTCGCGCGAGGACTTCCTCGCCGCGCACCAGACGCCGGTGTTCTTCGGCTCGGCGATCAACAATTTCGGCGTGCGCGAAGTGCTCGACGCGCTGGTCGACCTGGCGCCCGCGCCGGCGCCGCGCCACGCCACCACGCGCGAAGTGCATCCCGAGGAGGACGCCTTCTCCGGCGTCGTCTTCAAGATCCAGGCCAACATGGACCCGGCGCACCGCGACCGCATCGCCTTCGTGCGCGTCTGCTCGGGCAAGTTCGAGCGCGGCATGCGCCTGAAAGTGCGGCGCACCGGCAAGGAACTGCGGCCGACCGGCGTCGTCACTTTCCTCTCGCAGCGGCGCGACCGCGTCGAGGAAGCCTATGCCGGAGACATTATCGGCATCATCACCCACGGCGGCCTGCAACTGGGCGACACCGTTACCGGCGGCGAGCTGCTGCAATACACCGGCCTGCCCTTCTTCGCGCCGGAAATGTTCCGCACCGTCGAACTGGCCGACCCGATGAAGAGCAAACAGCTGGCCAAGGGCCTGAAGGAGCTCGGCGAGGAAGGCGCCATCCAGGTGTTCAAGCCGCTGGCCGGCAGCCTGATGCTGCTCGGCGCCGTCGGCCAGTTGCAGTTCGAAGTGGTGCAGCACCGGCTGAAGACCGAGTACGGCGTCGATGTGCGCCTGTCGCCGGCCAACTTCGCCGGCGCGCGCTGGATCAGCTGCGACGACGACACCGAACTGCGCCGCTTCATGAACGCCAACGGCTCGCGCCTGGCGCTCGACGCCGCCGACACCCACGCCTATCTGATGTCGTCGCGCTACGACCTCGAGCTGACCCAGGAACGCTACCCGAAGATCCAGTTCCACCCGATGCGCGAGCACGCCGGGCTGGCGCTGCAGGGCAGCTGAACCCCGGCTGCCTTCAGTCCTCGTCCGGGCCGGCGGACAATTCTTCGAGCTTCGCCGGCGTGATGTCGAGATGCGCTTCGGCGAGCGGCGCCCAGGACGACCATTCCTCGCTGGCGCCGTCGCGCAGGCGGCGGGCCACGGCAATGAACGCGGCCAGCGCGGCGACTGGCGACGGCTCGCTCGCGGCGGCCGGCTTGTGGTGGATGGCCACCGCTTCCGCCACGTCGGGCGGCAGCTTCCAGTTGCGCGCGACCAGGGCGCCGACGGCGGCGTGATCGGCGCCGGTGGCGGCGTCGAGCCGTTGCGCGGCATCGTCGAGGGTCACGGCGGATGCCTCGAACAGGCCGGCATGCTCGGGGAACCGACGCAGCACGATGGCGATGCCGACATCATGAACCAGCGCGGCCAGGTAGGCGAGGTCGGCGAAGCCGCGCACGCGGCTGACCCGGGCGGCGCGGTAGGCATGGTCGGCGGCGGCGGCCGACGCCGACCAGACGTGTTCGACGGCGCGCGGTGCGATGCCGGCCATCTGCGCGCGCAAGGCGTGGCTGGCGACGACCGCCAGGGTGCGGGTGCGGCCGAGGATGGTGATCGCCGCCTTGACCGAACGAGCCGGCGCGCGCGTGCGAAAGACCGGCGAGTTGGCCACGCGCATGAATTCGCCGGTAAGCGCCGGTTCCTGGCCGATCGCGTCGGCCAGTTCGCCCGGGCCGGCGTTGTCGTCGGCCGCCAGCGCCTGCAGCCGCAGCAAGGTCGCGCTCGGCGCCGGTAGCTTGACGCCGCTGGCCAGCACGGCGTCGAGCAGGGGGTCGCGTTCGGACATGGTCGGCGACCTCAGAACACGCCCATGGCCAGCCCGGCGGCCAGCGTGGCGCCGAGTTCGGTGCAGCGGGCCAGGTCTTCGGCGCCGATCCGCTTGGGCGCGAGAATGGACTCCGGCGTCTGGGCGTGAGTGCGGACGATCAGCGGCGGTGCCACCGCCTTGAGCCGCCAGCCGGTGGCGATGCGGGCGATCTGGCGCGCCGCGTTCTCGCCGTCGCTGCCGGTGCAGACCAGCATGCCGTAGGGCCGGCCATTGATGCGGTCGAGGCAGGCGTAATAGCTGCGATCGAAAAAATCCTTCAGCATGCCCGACATCGCCGCCAGGTTCTCCGGGGAGGCGAACACGTAGCCGTCGGCGGCCAGCACATCCTCCGGCGTCGCCGCCGAGGCATTCAGGAGGCGTGTCGCCACGGCTGACTCCGCGGCCGCGCCCCTTGCCGCCGCCTCGGCCATCTGGCGAGTGCCACCGGTTAATGAATGATGGACGATCAGCAAGGTCTTCAAGCGACACCTCCCCACGGTCGTCCGGTGTTCATCGGCCCGGCACGGAACGCCGGCCCTGCCGGATCTCCGGCACGACATGCAACATCGTCCCATCGACGTCGAACCACAGATCGCCCTCCTGGACAGTGCAGTTAACCCGCATCGTTCGTGCCACCCGCACGGCCAGTTCCCTGGTCGCCTCGGCCGGCAGGTCAATGACCGCGAGTTTCGGTTGCTTGCACAGTTGCGCCTCGTTCTGTTCCCACCAGGTCTGCGCGACCCTGCCGCCATAAGTAAGCACTGACACTTGCTCGGCGCGGCCGCAGGCGCGGCGCAAGCGCCGCTCGTCCGGCAAGCCGACTTCGATCCAGTCCACCACTTCGCCGGTCAGGCTGCGTCGCCACAGATCCGGCTCGTCGTCGGTGGACAATCCCCGGCCGAACTCGAGCGCATCGTCGGCCGACAGCACAAAGGCGATCAGGCGCACCATCATGCGCTCGTCGGTTTCCGAAGGATGCCGCGCCAGCGTCAGCGCATGGCTGTGGAAGTAAGCGCGATCAAGGTCGGAGACCTGCAATTCCACCTTGAATATCGTCGATTTAAGTGCCATTTGACGCTAACTTTTCATAACTTTATTTCATCTCGAGAACGGGATGTTTGAAACAATCTGTTGCAAATATAGCCCTGAACTTTCGCCAACAGTTGCCGTCATAGTAACTGTGTCGAGTACAAATCATTCAACAAGACAGCGCAGAGGGCTTGAAATTTCAATGCAGAACCCCATTATCGAGAGGTTTCTCGCCGACTCCCGCCGTTACCTCGGCAGGTAAGGTCGGCAGAACAGGCAGCATGTAACGATCCCCATCGGTGACTGGTCCCCCTCCTCCCCCAGTCACCCGAAGGCCCCGCATGCCGGGGCCTTCGTCATTCCTGGGAGGACTGGAGCAAGGCATGGCGCAACAGAACATGAGTCTGATCGACGTCCTCAGGCCCCCCATCAATCGCTGGCTGGTCGAACTTGCCAGATCAAAATCGGCCCTGCCGGCCGGCGTGCGCGTCGTCCGCTTCGGCAACGGCGACGACGAGGAACTCGACCCCCCGGAGGCCGGTTCGTCGCGCAAGCCGAGGCAGAAACTCGCCGGCTAGTAGCGCGCGGGCAGTACTCCTGTTACGCTTTCCGAAGAAGCCGGCCGGCCACCCGGGTCGAAGCGGCTTGTCTTGTCTTCGGAGCGCGTCACGATGTTATCGATTCCCGAAAAACCGCGTCGACTTGCCCGGCGGATGCTGGCATTGCTGGCGGCGGCGCTGCTTGCCGCCGGCTGCGGCACCACCGTGGTCAACCCTGTCACCGGCCGCGCCGAGCGGACCGTGATGGATGAAAAGGACGAGATTGCCGAGGGCCGCAAGGCGCACGAAGGCATCCTGAAGGAATACGGCGTGGTTAATAACCCGCGCCTGCAAGCCTACGTAAACGACGTCGGCCAGCGCCTGGCCAGACAGTCGCACCGCGCCAACCTGACCTGGACATTCACGGTGCTGGATTCGCCGGAGATCAACGCCTTCGCCCTGCCCGGCGGCTATGTCTACATCACGCGCGGCATCATGGCCTATCTCGACAGCGAGGCCGAACTGGCCGGCGTCGTCGGCCACGAAATCGGCCATGTCACCGCCCGGCACAGCGCCCAGCGCGCCACCCGGGCACAGAATGCCGGCATCGGCGTCATCGCCGCGACCGTGGCCGGCATCGTCGCCGAAGCCTACGGCCTATCTGGCGCCGGCCAGCTTGCCAGCCAGGTCTCGCAAGGTGTCGCCGCCGGCTATGTCGCCTCGTACAGTCGCGACCAGGAATCGCAGGCCGACGAGCTCGGCGCCGAATACCTGGCGCGCAACCAGTACAACCCGCAGAACATGATCGACGTCATCGCGGTGCTGAAGAACCAGGAAAGCTACGCCGCCGAACTGGCCAAGGCCGAGGGACGGGCCGCCCCGGGCGGCGCCAACTGGCTGTCCTCCCACCCGGCCAGCGACCAGCGGCTGGCCGATATCAAGCGCACCGCCGCCAAGTACAAGGGCAGCTACGCCGACGACGGGCGGACGCGCTACCAGCAGGCCATCGAGGGCATGGCCTTTGGCGAGAGCCGCGAGCAGGGCGTCACGCGCGGCCGCCACTTCTATCACGAGGACCTCGGCATCGCCCTGACGGCGCCGCAGGGCTGGAAAGTCGACAACTCGCCGGAAGCCATCATCGTCGCCAGCGGCGCCGGCGACGCCGCCCTGGTCATCAAGCTCATCCCGCCCCAGGCCGGCGCGACCCACGATGAAATCATCAAGAACATGCTGCACCCGGTCGATGGCCGGGCGCAGCCGCGCAGCGTGAACGGCCTGGCGGCGACGCATTTCGCCGGCGTGGTGCGCAATTCGAAAGGCCAGCAGGCCAATGCGCGCGTCACCATCGTCACCGGGCCGAACAACCACCACTATCTGCTCCAGTACGCGGGGCGCGATGCCACTGCCTTGCAGCGCTCCCTCGGCCAGATCGGCGAGGCGGAAGCCTCGTTTCGGCCGCTTAGCGCCGCCGAGCGCCAGGCCGCCCGGCCGTGGGCGGTGCGCGTCGTGCCGATGCCGGCCGGCGGCTTCGCCGAACTGGCGCGCCACTCACCGCTGACGTCGCTGGCCGAGCAGCAGCTCCGGCTGATGAACGGCGCCTACGGCGGCGCCACCGCGCCGAGCGCGGGCCAGCGCGTCAAGAACGTGCAATGAAAAAACGCCGGGGGCGCCTGGCCACCGGCGTTCCGGGCACCACCGAAAGTCAGTGGCGGCACCACGCCGCCGCGGGTCGTGTCCCGACGTGTTACTACGCCAGCGCCTTCAGCGCCGCCGCGTAATCGGGTTCCTGCTTGATCTCGGGAACCAGCTCCGAGTAGATCACCTTGTCGTTCTCGTCGACCACCACCACGGCTCGGGCGGTGACGCCGACCAGCGGGCCGCTGGCGATCTCGACGCCATAATTCTTCATGAACTCGCGGCCGCGCATAGTGGAAAGATGCGCGACGTTCTTCAGTCCTTCCGTCGCGCAGAAGCGCCCGGCGGCGAACGGCAGGTCGGCCGAAACGACCAGCACGACCGTGTTGTTGATCTTGGCGGCTTCCTCGTTGAACTTGCGCGTCGAGGTGGCGCAAACCGGCGTGTCGAGGCTGGGCACGATGTTGAGCAACTTGCGCTTGCCGGCGTAGGTCTTCAACGTGGCCTGGCTAAGGTCGCCCGCCACCAGGGAGAAATCGGGTGCGGGCGCGCCCGCCTTGGGGAAATTGCCGGAAACGTCGATGGGATTGCCGCCGAGGGTCACGGTGGTCATGGGTCAAACTCCTGTTGTCGTGTTGGGAACGGTTGGTTCTTTGATTTTTCGATAACGGCGCCACGCGCGGGCGCTGACGCACTTTGCCACAGGCCGGCACCGCTCGGCAAGCACCGTGGTCGGCGCTCACCTGTAGAATCGGCACATGGACTATCAGATCATCCCCGTCACCGCCTTCGCCCAGAACTGCACGCTGCTCTGGTGCGAGGAAACCCGCCAGGCCGCCGTCGTCGATCCCGGCGGCGACCTTGACCGCGTCACCGCCGCGGCGGCCCAGCGCGGCGTGACCATCGCCAAGGTGCTGCTGACCCACGGCCACATCGACCATGCCGGCGGCACGGCGGAGTTGGCGAGGCGTTTTTCAGTGCCGATCGAAGGGCCGCAGCGTGGCGACGAGTTCTGGATCCGCCAGATGCCGGAGCAGGGTCAGGCTTTCGGTTTTCCCGCCTGCGACGCCTTCACGCCGGATCGCTGGCTGGAGGAAGGCGACACGGTCGAATTTGGCAATGTCGTCCTGGAGGTGCTGCATACCCCCGGCCATACGCCTGGCCACATCACGTTCTTCCACCGCCCATCGAAGCTGGCGCTGGTCGGCGATGTGCTGTTCGCCGGCTCGATCGGCCGCACGGATTTTCCCGGCGGCGACTATGACACGCTGATCCGCTCCATCCGCCAGAATCTCTGGCCGCTGGGTAACGACGTCGAGTTCATTCCCGGCCACGGCCCGATGTCCACCTTCGGCGAGGAACGGCGCAGCAATCCGTTCGTCGCCGACGGCGTGTAGCGAAGCTACTTCTTCAGCGAATCCCGGATCTCGCGCAGCAGCACGACGTCTTCGGGCGTCGGCGGCGGTTCTGCCGGCGCGGCGGCTTCCTCGCGCTTCAGCCGGTTCATCTGCTTGACCATCATGAAGATGATGAAGGCCAGGATGATGAAATTGAGCAGGATGGTGATGAAGCTGCCATAGGCGAACACCGCGCCGGCCTTCTTGGCCTCGGCGAGCGTGGTGGCCGTCTGGCCGGCCAGTGGAATGAAATAGTTGTTGAAGTCGAGACCGCCGAAGATCTTGCCGACGATGGGCATGATCAGGTCGCCGACGATCGAATCGACGATCTTGCCGAACGCGCCGCCGATGATCACGCCAACGGCGAGATCCATGACGTTGCCCTTGACCGCGAACTCCTTGAACTCCTGTACGAAACCACTCATTGCTGTTCTCCTGTGTTGTTTTTGCTACGCTCCCCACTCTAACAAACATCATGGAAAAATTTATGTGCCATGAAGTGGCTTAAGTTAGCCGGAATCGTTATCACGCTGCTGATGATGCTGGTGGCCGGCACCACCGCCTACCTGCTGTTCGGCGACACCCGCTGGTTGGCGGCGGAACTGGCCCGGGCGGCACGCGAGCAATGGCAGCGCACGCTGACCATCGACGGCGGTATTGAACTATCGTTGTGGCCGGAACTCGGCTTTCGTGTCGGCAAGGCGCGTCTGTCCGAGTCCGGCGGCGACGAGACGTTCGCGGCCATCGAGAGCGCCCGGCTGTCCATTGCACCCTGGCCGCTGCTAGACCGGAAGATCGTCGTCACGTCCTGCGCGGTCGAGGGCCTGAACCTCGTGCTGATCCGCCGCCGTGATGGCACGCTCAACATCGCCGATCTGCTGCCGGGGAAGGCGCCGGACCAAGGCAGGGCGCCCCGCCCGTCGTGGCGGATCGACATCGCCGGCGTCGGCCTGACCGATGCCCGCGTGGGCTGGCGCGACCAACGGTCGGACATGGCGGTGACGCTGACCATGCCGACCTTGACCACCGGCCGCATCGGCGGCGACCAGTTGGCCATCGACGACATCGCTGGCCGGCTCGACATCGCCCACCCGAAACTGCCGGCCAAATCCCTCGCACTGCCGATCGGCGGCCGACTCGCGGCGGACTTCGCCAGGTCGTCCGCCGCCGGCGCCCTGTCGGCCCAACTCGATGGATCCGGCATCGCGCTGAACTTCGAGGTGGCGCGCTTCGCGCCCTTGTCGCTCGCCTTCACGCTGGACATCGATCGCATCGATCTCGACAAGTACCTGGCCAGGGACGGGCATGACGATGCTGGTCGCATCGACCTTGCGGCGCTGAAGGGACTGGATATCCGGGGCGACATCCGCATCGGCCGGCTCCGCTTCGGTCAGGTTGCGGCGAGCAACATCACGCTGGCGTTCGACGCCGCCGCCGGCGCGCTCGAGCTCACGCCACGCGCAATGTCCGGCGATACGGCTCGGCGGGATGATGGAAAGCGACCGGCCCGTCGGGCCGGGCATTGACGAACTGATGGACGAACTCGTCGCGCGAATCGAGCATCTCCCGCGCCGTGCCCTCGGCGACGACCACGCCGTCGTGGAGGAAATAGGCGTAATCGACGGTCTTGAGCGACTCGAAGACATCGTAGGTGACGACGATGGAGGTGATGCCGAGCGCGTCGTTGAGCGTGCGGATCAGGTTGGCGATGACATTGAGCGAGATCGGATCGAGGCCGGCGAAGGGCTCGTCGTACATGATCAGCATCGGGTCGAGCGCGATGGCGCGCGCCAGCGCCACCCGCCGCGCCATGCCGCCCGACAGCTCGTTGGGCATCAGGCGGCTGGCGCCGCGCAGGCCGACGGAATTTAGTTTCATCAGCACCAGCCGGTGGATCAGGTCTTCAGGCAGGTCGGTCAGCTCGCGCATGGGGAAGGCGATGTTCTCGTAGACCGAGAGGTCGGAGAACAGGCCGCCGGCCTGGAACATCATGCCCATTTCGCGGCGCATGTCGTAGAGCGCGTCGTTGTCCAGCTCGTGGATGGTCTTGCCGTCGACCGCCACCTTGCCGTGCTGGGGCCGGCGCTGGCCGCCGATCAGCTTCAGCAGGGTGCTCTTGCCGGAGCCGGAAACGCCGAGGATCGCCACCACCTTGCCGCGTGGCACGCGCAGGTTCACGCCGCGCAGCACCTGGTTGGCGCCGTAGGCGAAATGAAGATCGTCGATCTCGATGAGGTGTTCGCGGCTGCCTTTCATGGTGGTGATTTTCTCAGACTTGGCGGCGCCATGCCAGAATCACGGCCATGACATCGCGGATTTGCATCGACCCGGACGGCACGACATGATGAACCCCTGGCTGCGCGTGTTCCTGCCGTTCGCGGTGGGTTACTACCTGTCGTATCTGCTGCGCAACGTCAATGCCGTCATCGCGCCCGAACTCATGCGCGAACTTTCCCTGTCCACGGCCGACCTCGGCCTGCTGACCTCGGCCTACCTGCTCGCCTTTGCCGCTTTCCAGCTGCCGCTGGGCCTGCTGCTCGACCGCCTGGGTCCGCGTCGCGTCGAGGCCGGCTTGCTGGTCGTCGCGGCGCTCGGTTGCGCCGTTTTCGCGATCGGCGACAGCCTGCCGCAACTGGCCATCGGGCGCGGCCTGATCGGCCTGGGGGTCTGTGCCTGCCTGATGGCCAGCTTCAAGGCGTTCTCGTTGTGGTTTCCGCTGGAGCGGGCGGCATCGCTGAATTCAGCGGTGATGGCCGCCGGCAGCCTGGGCGCGCTGACGGCGACCTCGCCGATCGGCTGGGCCTTGCCGGCGCTGGGCTGGCGCGGTGTCTTTCTTGGCCTGGCCGTGCTCGTATTGCTGGGTGCGGCGGCCATTTTCAGTTCGCCGGAAAAGCCGGTCGCCGCCGGTCACGTCGAGCCGCTCGGCGAACAGCTGCGCGCCCTGGCTGGCATCTACCGCAGTCGCGCCTTCTGGCGCTTCCTGCCCCAGACCGCCACTGTCGTCGGCGGTTTCATGGCCTTGCAGGGCCTGTGGGCCATGCCCTGGCTCACCGAAGTCGGCGGTCACTCGCGCGACGAAGCCGCCTTTCACCTGTTGCTGACCAGCAGCGCCATGATGATCGGCTTTCTCGCCATCGCGGCGCTGGTGCTGCCACTGAAGCGGCGCGGCATCACGCCGGAGATGATCCTGGACGGCGGCAAGAAGGCGGGCATCCTGGTGTTGGCGCTGATGGTCGCCGACGTGGGCTTCAGCCACCTGCTGTGGTTCTGCCTGGGGCTGGTTTTCTGCGTGAGCAACCTGGTCTACGCCCTGCTGTGCGTCCATTTTCCGCCACAGCTGTCGGGGCGCGTGAATACAGCGCTCAATCTCGGCGCCTTTTTCGGCGCCTTCGGTATCCAGTGGGGACTGGGCGTGCTGGTGGAAGCACTGACGACGCGCGGCATGACGACGGCCGATGCCTATCGCTGGGCGTTCGGCGCGCTGTTGGCAGCGCAGGCGCTCAGCCACGCCTGGTTCGTCTACGACAGCCGTCGCGATTCGGGCAAGTCCTAGAATTCGAGCGGATCGACATCGAGATGCCAGCGCAGCTCGCGCGGTGCCTTGAGCGCGTGCAGTTGTTCGCTCCATGCCGCCAGCAGGGCCTGCAATGTCGGCCGGCTGGTCGATTCGACCAGCAACTGCGCCCGTTCGCGATTCTTCAGGCGGAACAAGCGCATCGGCACCGGGTCGTAAAGACTGACCTGCGTGTCGGCGAGCGGCACGGCGGTGGCGCGCGCCTCCGCGAGAAACGCCAGGGCATCGCCGATGTCGGGCGCCTCGGCCGACAGCAGCGCCTGGAACGAAAACGGCGGGAAGCCGGCGGCGCGGCGTTCGTCGAGTTGGGCGCGGGCAAAGGCGGCATAGTCGTGCTCGGCCAGCGCGCGATACAGCGGGTGCGCCGGATGCTCGGTCTGGATCAGCACTTCGCCGGGCAGGTCATGGCGGCCGCTGCGGCCGCCCACCTGCATCAGTTGCGCGAACAGCCGCTCGGGCGCGCGAAAGTCGGCGGCGAACAGCGCGGCGTCGGCGCCGACCACGCCGACCAGGGTCAGCCTGGGAAAGTCGTGGCCCTTGGCCAGCATCTGGGTGCCGATCAGGAGGTCCGCCTCGCCGGCATGAATCGCCGCCAGCAGAGCCTGCCACTGCTTCGGGGTACTGGCTGAATCGCGGTCGATGCGCAGCACGCGGGCCTCCGGAAACCGTTCGGTCAGCGCCGCTTCCAGCCGCTGGGTGCCGCGGCCGAAGGGATGGATGTCCTGGTTGCCGCAGTCCGGGCAGGCGCGCGGAATGCCGACCTCGTGGCCGCAGTGGTGGCAGCGCAGCCGCTTGTCGGCCAAGTGCACGACGAGATTCGCGGCGCAGCGGCGGCAGCGCGACACCCAGCCGCAAGCCGGGCAGGCCAGCACCGGCGCGTAGCCGCGCCGGTTGAGGAACACCAGGCTCTGCTCGCCGCGCGCCAGCCGCTCGGCCAGCGCATCGAGCAGGGCGACGCTCATGCCGTCGCGCAGTTTTTCCTTGCGGGTATCGACCATGCGCACGACCGGCGGCGCCTCGGCGACCGCGCGACGGCGCAGTTCGAGCAATCGATAGCGTCCGGAACTGGCGTGATGGAATGTCTCGAGCGCGGGCGTGGCCGAACCGAGCACGATGGGCACGTCCATCTGCTTGGCGCGAAACACAGCCACGTCGCGGGCCGAATAGCGCAACCCTTCCTGCTGCTTGAAGGAGGCATCGTGTTCTTCGTCCACCACGATCAGGCCGAGGCGCGGCAGCGGCATGAACACCGACAGCCGTGTGCCCAGCACGATGTCGGTCCGGCCGGCGAGCGCCTCGAGCAAGCCGCGCGCCCGGGCGGCATCGGGCACGCCGCTGTGCGCGGCGACGATATGCGCTGAAGGGAAGCGCTCACTCACGCGCTGCTCAAGCTGCGGCGTCAAGGCAATTTCGGGCACCAGCATCAGCGCCTGCCGGCCGGCCGCCAGTGCGGCGTCGATGGTGCGCAGGTAAACCTCGGTCTTGCCGCTGCCGGTGACGCCATGCAGCAGAAAGGTTTCGAAGCCACGCGCCGAAGCGATTGCGGCAACCGCCGCCTGCTGCTCGGGGAGCAGAGTGGGCACTGACTTGGCGGCCGGCGTGCCGCCATGGCTGACTTTGCGGGGACGCGGCAGTTTGCCCCGGCGCAGCAGCGGCGGCAACGCGAAGGCCATCACCTGGCCGAGCGGGTGCTGGTAATAGCGGCTGCAAAAATCGCACAGGGCCAACCAGTCGGCTGGCAGCGGCGGCATGTCGCGCAGGATGGCGTCGACTGGCTTGAGTTTTTCCGGTGGCTGGTCGCTGGTCTCGGCGACCGCGACGATCACGCCAAGTTTGCGGCCGCTGCCGAACGGCACCCAAGTGCGGTGGCCGACATCGGTTGCCGCCGCATCATCGGCGCGATAGTCGAACAGGCGCGACAGGGGGATATCGAGGGCAACGCGGATGATGCTCATCGGGGATCAATGGCTTGCCCGGCTTAACTCGACTCGACTTGCGCTCCATGGCCTAAGCCCTTGGCGCCTTGGATGAAATTTCTTACCCACAAAATCTGTGGATAAGTTTGTGAGCAATCTCGCCCCGGAAAACCTAAAGCACCGGCCCTTAAGGAAATTTTCATCGTTGCGTAATAGTTGTGCGAAAATTTTCCATTGAAAAACAATGCGTTGCGAAATATTACGGCACAGCCCGGCCCTTGTCGCGGTATTTCGGCATGGACATCCGGGACTGTGAGTAAGTCGATTGTCAACCCCTCCCCGAAACCCTTGCGGCAGCGTCGTCCCGGAGCACGCCACCCGGGATGTCCGGCCCAGAGAGCCGGAACGGCCCGGCGGTCGGCGGGGTCAGTTGCCGCCTGCCGGCGCGGGCGTGCCGCCGTGAAAGCCCCGGCTGAACTGGTGAACGGTGTCGACCAGCACGGAAACGTGCTCCGGAGGCGTGAATTGGGAAATGCCATGGCCGAGATTGAAGACGTGGCCGCTATGCGGGCCATGGACGCCAAAACTTTCCAGCACGCGCCTGGTTTCGCGGGCCACGCCGTCGGGCGAGGCAAAGAGGGCGACCGGATCCAGATTGCCCTGTAGGGCAACCCGATCTCCCACGCGGCGGCGCGCTTCGCCCAGGTCGGTGGTCCAGTCGAGGCCAACCGCATCCACGCCGATATCGGCGATCGACTCCAGCCACTGGCCGCCGCCCTTGGTGAAGGCGATCACCGGCACCCGTTCGCCGTCGCGCTCGCGGATCAATTCGCCGACGATGCGCCGCAGGTAGGCCAGCGAGAATTCCTGGTAGGCCCAGCCCGGCAGCGCCCCGCCCCAGGTGTCGAAGATCATCACCGCCTGGGCGCCCGACTCGATCTGGGCATTGAGGTAATCGGCCACCGCGCGCGCCGTGACGTCGAGGATGCGGTGCAGCAGGTCGGGGCGGTCGAACAGCATGGTCTTGACGGTACGGAAGTCGTCCGAACCGCCGCCTTCGACCATGTAGCAGGCCAGCGTGAACGGCGAGCCGGAAAAACCGATCAGCGGCACCGAGCCGTCGAGGGCGCGGCGAATCTCGGTCACGGCGTCCATCACGTAGCGCAGATGCACGTTGGGATCGGGCGCCTCGAGGTCGCGGATCGCCCACTCTTCGCGCAGCGGCCGCTCGAACTTCGGCCCCTCGCCGTCGGCGAAATAGAGGCCCAGGCCCATGGCGTCGGGCACGGTCAGGATGTCGGAGAAAAGGATGGCGGCGTCGAGCTCATAGCGCGCCAGCGGTTGCAGCGTCACTTCGCAGGCCAGGCGCGGGTTCTTGCACAGGCCGAGGAAGCTGCCGGCGCGCTTGCGCGTTTCGCAGTACTCGGGCAGGTAGCGGCCGGCCTGGCGCATCAGCCAGACGGGGGTGTAGTCGACGGGCTGGCGCAGCAGCGCGCGCAGGAAAGTGTCGTTCTTCGGTCGGGCCATGGTCGCGATCCTGTTCGGGTCGGGCGATTATCGCATGGCGCCTGGCCGCCAAGCCCGTGCCAAAGTCAGGCGCGGCGGCACGCCGACGGCGGCGGCCGGTCAGGCGGCAGGATCGGCCGGATTTCCCGATATCCCGGCCAGCACCGCGCCGACCACTTTTTCCACCTCGGCGAAATCGGCGACGATGCGCGGCGCCAGGCCGAGGGCAAGGCGGACGTCGCCGGCGCGCGCGGCCAGTTCGGCTTGTTTGCAAAGCTCGGCGAAATCGCGGATGCCCAGCACGGCACTGGAACTCTTGAGGTCGTGCACCATGCGCGTCAAATGCTCGCGGTCGACGTCGGGTCCGGCCGTCGCCAGCTTGGCGATGTTGGCCTTGCCTTCGCGCAGGAAGGAACCGATCACCGTCGGAATGATCTGGTCGGCCTCGGCGCCCAGCGTCGCGCGCAGCTCGTCGAGGTCCACCATCGGCGTCGTCGCCGGCGCGCTTGCCCTGGCCGCCGACTCGGGCACCGGCAGCGGCCGCTGGAACTGCGCCGGCAACCAGCGCAGCATCGCCGCCCTGACGCTGGCGATGGTCACCGGCTTGGCCACGTAATCGTCCATGCCGGCTTGCAGGCACATTTCCCGGTCGCCGGTCAGCGCGTTGGCCGTCAGCGCGATGACCAGCTGGCGGGGCAACCCGCGCATGCGCTCGATCTCGCGCAGCGTGCGCGTGGCGGTGAGTCCGTCCATGACCGGCATCTGCACGTCCATCAGCACCAGGTCGAACTGCTCGTTCTCCAGCACCGCCAGGGCTTCGGCGCCATTGACGGCATG
Organism: Rhodocyclaceae bacterium; assembly: GCA_016704145.1. Classification (GTDB taxonomy): domain Bacteria; phylum Pseudomonadota; class Gammaproteobacteria; order Burkholderiales; family Rhodocyclaceae; genus Fen-999. The sequence goes on from JADJAS010000007.1 coordinate 1,094,466, forward strand.
GCGCACGCCGCAGCCCAGCTTGAGCAGAATCTGTTCCAGGATCAGCCGGTTGATGTCGTTGTCCTCGACCATCAGCACGTGGGCGCTGAAGCGCACCGTGTCCGCCGGCGGTTCCGGCCTGGCGTCGGCGACCACGAAACCCCAGACGCGCGCCAGTTCGGTCCACAAGGCGGTGTCGCCGAAGGGCTCGTGCAGATGGCCGCGGATCCAGGCCGGCACGTCGCGCATGCCGCCGCGCGGCGAGCGCAGGCCATCGACGAACAACACCGGACAGTCGAAATCCGGCCGCTGCTCGATCAGCGCCCGACAACTGGCGCTGTCCTCGATGATGATGGCGTCGGGCCGCCATTGCCGCGCCTCTTCGCCCAGGTCGGCGCAATCCGGCGCCGTGTTCGCCTCGATGCCGGCCCAGCGCAGCATGGCTCCCCAGTGCTCGCGGCGCGTTTCGTCACCGCAGGCGGCCAGCACCTTGCGCCCGCGCAGCCGGGCCAGCCAGTCCGGCAGCGTGCGGCTGCCGCAATCGTTCGGCAGCGGCAGGTCGAGGGTGAAGGTCGCCCCCTGGCCGGGCACGCTGGCGGCGCGGATGTCGCCCTGCATCAGTCGCACCAGGTCATGCACGATCGCCAGGCCCAGCCCGCTGCCGCCGAAGCGGCGGCTCATGGAGTTGTCGGCCTGCCGGAACGGCGAGAAGATGTCGCCCAGCGCCGCCGCGTCGATGCCGATGCCGCTGTCGCGCACCTCGATCAGCAGGCGCGTGGCGCCGCCCACATCCGTCGCGCGGCAACGGATGCTGACGCTGCCTTTCTCGGTGAACTTGACCGCGTTGTTCACCAGATTGGTGACGACCTGACCGAGGCGGTAGCGGTCGCCGACCAGCTGGTCGGGCAGCGTCGGATCGATGTCGAACCACAAGTCCAGCCCTTTCTTGCGGGCATTGGGCGCGAACACCGCCACCACCTGTTCGATGGTTTCGCGGATGCTGAACGGCAGCTGCTCCAGTTGCAGCCGGCCGGCTTCGATGCGCGAAAAATCGAGAATGTCGTTGAGCAGCACCAGCAGCGTGTCGGCCGACGCGCGCAGGGTTGCCAGCTGGTTGTGCTGCTGCGAGGTCAGACTGCCGGCAGCCAGCAGGTCGGCGACGCCGATGATGCCGTTCATCGGCGTGCGGATTTCGTGACTCATGTTGGCCAGAAAGGCGCTCTTGGCCCGGTTGGCTTCCTCGGCGGCATCCTTGGCCAGGCGCAGCTCGCGGGTGCGGCTGTCGACGACCTCTTCCAGGTGATCGCGATGCCGCGTCAACTCGCCGTCGCGCTCGCCGATCTCGACCAGCATGGTGTTGAAGGCATCGGCCAGCTGACCGATCTCGTCGTTGGAATATTTTTGGGCGCGCCGACCAAAATCCTTCGAGCGGGCGATGTCGTTGGCGGTGGCGGTCAGCGAGCCGAGCGCCGTCAGCAGGCCGCGCTGCATGCGCCGGGCGATCAGCAGCGCCAGGGCGAAGGCCACCGCGGCGGCCAGCAGGAACATGCCCAGGTCGCCGCGCACGTCGCGCCAAGTCTGGTCCAGGCTGGCGGTGAGCGCCACCGAGCCGACCACGTCGTCGGCGATCTGGATCGGCACGATGGTGGTGACATGGCGCCAATCGACAATGTCGATGGCCTGACGCGGCGCCGCCACCGTCGTCTCGTGCTCCGCGCCGGCGGACGGCGCGTCGCCGTGGCGACGGCGGAAGGTGAAGCCGTTGTTGCTACCGAACATGCCCGCGGCAATCACATCGCCGTGCTGGTCGAGCGAACCGAACAGCCGCTCGGCACCGGCACGGTCCTGGAATTCGACCACGGCGCTGGCGTTGAAGGCGATCAGCTCGGCCATGGAGTGCAGCTCGGTGAGCTTGGCCTGGCGCCGGTCATGCACTTGGCGCAGCGCGAAGAACACCGAGGTGAACAACACGCTGATGCCTACCGCCACGGCAAGCACCAGGGCCAGGCGGCGGCGCAGGCTGAGGTTGGTGCTCATCGCACCGAGCCGATGACCTGCCGCGCCAGCCGCATCATCTGCGAACTCGGCTTGAGGCCGGCGCGCGCCAGCGCGTCGGCATTGACATCGAACTGCAAGCGGCCATCGGAGCGGACCAGGGCGATGGCGCCGCCATCGCGGGTGAACCCCTCGGCATCGCTGACCGTCAGGATCGGCTGGTTCTCCACCCAGCGCAGCACGGCGCCGAAACGGGCTTCTTCCGTGTCGGCAATGAACAGCTCGTGGCAGTCGGCCAGCTGCTCGGGGCTGTTGACCTTGCGGATCTTCAGTTCGCGGCCACCGATCGGCCGGCCTTCATAGCTCGCCAGGCTGGGCCCGAGGCTGTCGCGACCGAACAGGCAGATGGTCAGTGCGGGGCGCTGCACTGGCCATTCGACGTACTTGAGGAAGTTGACCAGATACGCGGCCTTGAGCTGCGCCTCGGTCGTCACCTGGCCAAAACTGGCCGGCACGGCCAGCGCCAAGCCGGTCAAGGCGGTACAAGCAGCCAGACGCAGGAATCTTGGCGTGGACATGGCGACGTTCAGGCGGTGTTCAGAATTTCCAGCGCGCGGTGACGGCCCAGCTCGGCGCAACCTCGGTCGCGGCGGTCGGAATGAAGTCGGAAATATACTCCAGACGGTGCCGGGCGATCAGGTTGCGCCCGACCAGGGCCAGTTCCAGGTCTTTGTTGACGCGGTGGGCGTAACGCAGATCGAGGGTGACATAGCCGGACACCCGGTGGTAGGCGGGCGCCCCGCCCGACGCGGGATCGAGGTTGATCTGTTTGACCCGATCGATGCCGGACGAACCGCGCAGCCAGACATCGAACTGCCGGTCCGAAGCAATGTTCCACTGCGAACGCAGCGAGCCGTAATGACGCGGGCTGGAACGCTCGGCCGTGACGGCGGCGGCATGGGCAATCGGATCGGTTTCGCTGTCCATGTCGAGCTTGCTCCAGGCGTGGGACAGCTGCAGGCGCCAGCCGGGGCTCACCAACCAGTCGACCGCCAGTTCCGCGCCCCGGCTGGTGCCGGCCAGATTGTTCGCGGTGCGGTTCACGTTGAACATGACCGGCAAGCCGGCGGGCAGGCCGAAATAGCCGCAACCGGCCGGGTCGAAGGCGATGCCGAAGCCGGCGAACATCGGGTGGCAGCCATACATCCGGTCCAGCGTGGCGCCGCGCAGGTCGGTATAGCGCTGGCGATAGATGCTCAGATCGGCGCCGAGATTGGCAGCGAACTGTTTGCGATAGCCCAGCTCGATGCCCTTGGCCTTCTCGGCGCCCAGGTGGCTGTTGTTGGCGAAGTAGCCGATCACGGGAACGTTCATGCCCGGCGCGCCCGGCGCCGGCGAAAGCACCGGCAGCAGCGACACGCCGGTGAGAATGGAAATGTCGCGCTCGCCGCGCGATGAAAACCGTGGCGCTCGCGCGGCCTTGATCCAGACCGAGTCGCTCCGGGTCGGCGTCCAGAGCAAGCTGGTATTGACTGATGCTTCGGTGCCGTTGCCGGTGGCCCGGTCCAGCCGTCCGCCGATGCCCAGTTTGAGGCGTTCCGGCAGCAGCGTCCAGTCGTCGTGCAAGAACACGCCGGTCTGGCGTATGGTCGTTCTTGCTCCGCTCACCGCGACTTGAGGTTCGTGGGTATCGATATCGTCGCGGGTACTGCGATGGCTCAGTCCCCAGATCAGATCGTGCTCGCCGATGGCGCGACGCCCCTGGTAGTCGACATCGACGACGAGGTGATCTTCCTTGGCGAAGTCGTCAATCTCCAGCCTGGCGCGCCCGATCGATGCCTGGATCGAGGACTCGACACCGGCGGCGGACAACCAACGGTAGCGGCCGACCAGGTTCTCGTTATTAAGTACCTGATCGGGTCGCGTTGATGTCAGACGCAGGCCTCCCATGGGCGAAAACACGGGCGTTGTGTTCCACAACTCGGTGGTTACAGAGCGGGAGGCGTTGGCCCAGATGCTGAGGTCGCGACCGCCGCCGAGCTCGTTGTCGAGCCGGAAATCGACGACGCCGCTGCTGTAGCGATCGACGCTGTCCTTGGACGGGTCGTGGAGACGGGATGGCTCGGCGTAACGCCCCTGCGCCGAGAGCTTCCAGCTCGGACCGTCGGCGGGTGCGCCGCCGATGCGGGCATAGACATTGCCGTTGCCCTGGGTGCCGGCAGTCACGCTGACCGCGCCGCCCGCCTGGCCGCGCGTTTGCTTGCTGATGATATTGATCAAGCCATTGACGGCATTGGCGCCCCACATGACGGCGCCCGGGCCGCGGATGACCTCGATGCGTTCGATGTCTTCCAGCGGAATCGGGTCGAGTTCCCACACCACGCCGGCGAACATCGGGTGATAGAGGCTGCGGCCGTCGACCAGCACTTGCAGCTTGTTGGTGAAGCGGCCGTTGAAACCGCGCACCGACACCGCGTAGCGGCCGTTGTCGATCTGCGCGACTTCGACCCCGGGCGCCATGCGCAACACGTCCGGCAGGCTCTGGGCGCCGGAGCGGCGGATGTCCTCGGCGGTGATGACGAAAGCAGCCGCTGCCACGTCCGCCAGGCTTTGCGACTTGCGCGAGACCGAGGTAACCTCGGCCTTGACCAGATCCTCCAGGCTGAGTTCGGTGAAGTCTTCGGCGGCGTGGAGCTGCCCAGCCGCCGTCAGGGCCGTTACCAGAATTGCGTGTGGCAGTTTCATGAAACGTTTCCTCGATACCTACATTCAACAGAGGTATCGGCGGAACCCCCGTCATCTTGAGCGCCGGCGCGCCGCCACGTCTGACTTTCGTACTACTTGCGCCAGAACTCGGGGGTCAGCACTACCAGCAGCGTGAAGATTTCCAGCCGGCCCAGCAGCATGGCGAAGATGCATACCCAGGTCTGGAAGTCGGTCAGCACCTCGAAGGTGGTGGCGGGGCCGACCTGGTTAAGGCCTGGCCCGGTGTTGTTGAGCGAGGCGACCACCGCCGAGAAGCCGGTGACGATGTCCAGTCCCGAAAATGCCATCAGCAGCGTTAGGGCGACGATGATGCACATGTAGGCGAAACCAAAGGCCAGCACGGCGGTGAGAATGTTTTGCGGCACCGAGCCGCCGCCGATCCGCACCGGCCAGACGGCGCTCGGATGCATGGCGCGCACCAGTTCGCGATAGACCTGCTTGTAGAGGATCATCGCCCGGATCATCTTGATGCCGCCGCCGGTGGAACCGGCGCTGGTGGTGAAGCTGCACAGGAACAGCATCCACAGTGGCGCGGCCATCGGCCAGAGGTTGTAGTCGGTGTTGGCGAAGCCCGTGGTGGTGGCGATCGACACGACGTTGAAGGCGGAAAAGCGCAGCGCCGTGCCGAAATCCGGATAGACCTCAAGCACGGCGAGATAGATGGCGATGCCGACGACGCTGCCGATCACCGTGACGAGATACCAGACGATCTCCGGGTCGTGCCGGTAGGGGTGCAGCGAACGACCGCGCACCGCCAGGAAATGGGTGGCGAAGTTGATGCCGGCCAGCAGCATGAAGAAGATGGTGACCGCCTCGATGGCCGGCGAATCCCAGTAGCCGAAGCTGGCGTCGTGGCTGGAGAAGCCGCCCAGGCCCATGGTCGAGAACGAATGCATAACCGCGTCGAACCAGTCCATGCCGGCCCATTTCAGCCCGAGAATGCAGGCCAGGGTGATGGCGCCGTAGACCACCCACAGGCCCTTGGCGGTCTGGGTCAATCGCGGCGTCAGCTGCGAATCCTTCATCGGGCCGGGCGTCTCGGCCTTGAACATCTGCCGGCCGCCGATGCCGAGCAGCGGCAGCACCGCCACCGCCAGCACCACCAGCCCCATGCCGCCCATCCAGACCAGCATGCCCCGCCAGAGGTTGATCGATGGCGGCAGCTCGTCCAGATTGGGCAGCACGGTAGCGCCCGTGGTGGTCAGGCCCGAGACGGCCTCGAAATAGGCATCGGTGAAGGAGATGTTCAGGTGCAGGATCAACGGCAGCCCGGCATAGATCGGCAGGAGCGTCCACACCATCACCACCATCAGGAAGCCGTCGCGCACCTTGAGTTCGCGCTTCTCGCTGCGCGCGGTCCACCACAAGCCAAGGCCGGTACCGAAAGTCAGCAGAAAAGCCTCGTCGTAGGCCGATTCGGCGCCATCCTGCCAATGCCACGAGAGCAGCAGCGGCACCAGCAGCGTGAACGAGAAGCCGGTGAGCAGCACGCCGAAGACGCGGATGGTCGGATAGAAGCGCTTCATGGCTGGAATCGGTAACCGACGCCCGTTTCGGTGAGGATGTGCCGGGGTCGGGTGGCATCGTCCTCCAGCTTCTGCCGCAGGCGGCGCACGTAGATGCGCACGTAATGCTCCTGGTCGGCGTGTCCCGGCCCCCAGACTTCCCGCATCAGGTGACGGTGGGTCATCACCTTGCCGGAGTTGCCGAGCAGCACCGCCAGCAGCCGGAACTCGATCTGGGTCAGATGGACATCGGCGCCATCGCGCATGGCCAGGCGTCGCGCCAGGTCGACTTCGATGGCGCCGAAGCGGTGGATCGGCGCACCATCCGGGACGTGCCGCCGGATCAGCACGCGGATGCGGGCCAGTAGCTCGCCGACGCCGAACGGCTTGGTCAGGTAGTCGTCGGCGCCGGCATCCAGCGCGGCGATCTTGTCCTGTTCGCGCGACCGGGCCGAGAGGATCAGGATGGGCAGCGACGACCAGCGCCGAACCTCGCCGATGAACGACAGCCCGTCCATGTCGGGAAGGCCCAGGTCGAGTATGACCAGTTGTGTCTCCGCCGAGGCCATCGCCGCCAAGCCCTCGTGTGCGGTGGCGGCCTCGGTGGTCCGATAACCGGCGCGGTGTAGCCCGTCGCAAACGAAGCGGCGTATGCCCGGTTCGTCCTCGACCACCAGGACCGCGCCGACCGCTTCGGTCATCCCGGCTCTCCCGTCAGCGCCGGCGGCTGGCCCATCGGCAGCGTGAAGCGCACGCGGGCGCCGCCGTCGCGGTTCTCGGCGACGATCTCGCCGCCATGCGCGGCGACGATGGCGCGACAGACGGCGAGGCCTACTCCGGCTCCCGCCACCGCCGGCTCCGGGCCACCCCGTTCGAACAGTTCGAAGACCTTGTCGAGCCGACCCGGCGGAAAGCCCCGGCCCTGGTTGCGCACCGAAATCTCCAGACCGCCGGCGTCGACTCGGCCGATCAGGTCGATGGCCGAGCCGGGGTCCGAATACTTGGCGGCGTTTTCCAGCAGGTTGCATAGCACGCGCTCCATCAACACCGCGTCGAACCGGACCAGCGGCAGGTCCGGCGGCAAGTCGACGCGCAGCGCGTGGTTGGCCAGCAAATCGTCCAGCAGGCGAACGCTCGAGCCGACGATCTCCTCGAACGGCTGCCATTGCCAGTTGAGCGCAATCCGGCCCGCGCTCAGTCGCGCCATGTCCAGCAGGTTGGTGACCATGCGGTGCATGGCGCGCGCCTGTTCGCGCATGATGGCCGCCGTTTCCGCAACCTCGGGCGCCAGCCTCGGTCGGAGGTCGGCGAGCCCGTCGGCGAGACCGACCAGGCTGGTCAGCGGCGTTCGCAGGTCGTGCGAAATCGAGGACAGCAGCGACGAGCGGAGCTTTTCGGCCTGCGTCTCCAGTTCACTCTGGCGGGCCACGTCGGCGTAGTGCAATCGTTCCACGGCAATGCCCGCCAGCGACGCCACCGCCGTCAACAAGGGTTCCGGCGCCAGGCCTCGGCCTTGCCCGTGGTCGGCCGCGACCACCAGCACGCCGCGCGGCCGCGTCGCGCCGGAGAAAGGCAGGAACATCATGGCGCGGCCGGCCGCATCGATCCGCGTCGGCCGATCGTCGCGATAGGCGGCGCCGGCCTGGCCGCGCTCGGCGTCGGTCAATGACGCGCCATGGCAAGCGAAGTCGCCGCCGTCGCCGGCGGGGCGGACATCGATGAGCAGGGTCGCGGTCATGCCCAGGCCCCGGCAATGGCGGTCGACGATCATGGCGGCCTGCTCGACATTCAAGGCCGCGCCGAGGTCGCGCGCCAGTTCGTACAACGTCCGCGTCTCGTGCTCGCGCGCCTGCATGGCCTCGGTGCGCTCGCCGACCCGCGCCACCAGATGGGAGGTGATCAGCCCGACCGCCAGCATGACGGTGAACGTGACCAGGTACTGGGCATCGACGACAGTGAACGAAAGGTGCGGCGGCACGAACAACAGGTCGAACAGCGCCACGCTGGCGAACGCCGCCGCCACCGCCGGACCGCGACCGAGCCGAACCGCGCAGATGAAAACGACCAGCAGGAACAGCATGACGATATTGGCCAGGTCCAGCCAGCCGCGCAGCGGCAGGGCGGCGAGCGCGGTCAGCGCGCAAAGCGCGAGGGCGATCGGATAGCGCGGGGGGAACCGGTGGCTTGGCATGAGGCGGCGACGTGAATGGCGCCGGCAGTTTGCTACAGACGGTGTAAAAACGGTGTAAACAGGCCCGGCGCGGCCGAACGAAAGTCAGGCGTGGCGGCGCGCCGCCACGCCTGACTTTCGCCGCTACTTGCGCCAGAACGCCGGCGTCAGCACCACCAGCAGGGTGAAGATTTCCAGCCGGCCCAGCAGCATGGCGAAGATGCATACCCAGGTCTGGAGATCGTCGAGCACGGCGAAGGTGGTGGCCGGTCCCACCTGATTCAGGCCCGGACCGACGTTGTTCAGGCACGCGACCACCGCGGAAAAGGCGGTGACGATGTCCAGACCGCTGGCCGACATGACCAGCGTGAACACGACGATGATGCACATGTAGGCGAAGCCGAAGGCCAGCACGGCGGTGAGGATGTCGGGCGGCACCGGCACGCCGCGCACCCGCACCGGCCAGAGGGCGCTGGGATGCATGGCATGGATCAGTTCGCGGTACACCTGCTTGTAGAGGATCATGGCGCGGATCATCTTGATGCCGCCGCCGGTGGAGCCCGAGCAGGCGGCAAAGCTGCTCAGGAACAACATCCACAGTTGGGCAAATACCGGCCATTGTCCGTAGTCGGTGGTGGCGAAGCCCAGCGAGGTGGCCACCGAAATCGAGTGGAACGCGACGTAGCGCAACGCCTCGCCGAAGCCCTCGAACACGCCCCGCGCCAGCAGAAATACCGTCAGGCCGAGAATGCTCGCCGCGAGGACGCCGAGAAAGTACGGTGCTTCCGGATCGCGCCGGTAGGGCAGCAGCGAACGTCCGTGCAGGGCCATGAAGTGCGTCGCGTAGTTGATGCCGGACAACAGGGCGAAAACCATCACCGCGGTCTCGATCGCCACGCTGCCGAAGTGGCCGAGGCTGGCATCCTTGGTCGAGAAGCCGCCGAGCCCCATAACGCTGAAGGCATGCATCAGCGCATCCCATGGTTCCATGCCCAGCAGCCACAGCGTCAACCCGCAGGCCGTGGTCAGCAGCAGATAGACCCCCCAGAGCCCCTTGGCCGTCTCGGCGATGCGCGGCGTCAGTTTGCTCTCCTTCATCGGGCCGGGGGTTTCGGCCTTGAACATCTGCCGGCCGCCGATGCCGAGCAGCGGCAGGATGGCCACCGCCAGCACCACCACGCCCATGCCGCCGATCCAGTGCATGAAGGTGCGCCAGAAATTGATCGACAGCGGCATGGCATCCAGGCCGGACAGCACGGTGGCGCCGGTGGCCGTGAGACCCGAGGCGGCCTCGAAGTAGGCATCGGTGAATGACACGTCCAGGTACAGGACGAAGGGCAGACAGGCGAACAACGGCAGCACCGTCCATACCAGCACGACGAGCAGGAAGCCATCGCGCACCTTGAGTTCGCGCGACTCGCGGAACAGACCGAGGAACAGGGCCAGGCCGCAAGCAAGGGTGGCGACGAACGCCTCGTCGAAGACCGAATGGGCGCCGTCCTCGACCAGCCACGACAAGGCCATCGGCACGGCCAGGCAGACCGAGAAGCCGATCAGCAGCGCGCCGAACACGCGCAGCAGTGGATAGAACCGATGCATGGTCAAAGAAACTGGAAGCCGACCTGGAAGAGCTTTTCCACCTGCGGCACCACGCGCTTGTGCGTGCAGAAGACGATGACGTGATCGTCCGGCTCGATGACCGTGTCGTGGTGGGGAATGACAACGTGGTCGACGTAGTCGTCGATCAGGAAACCGGCTTTGCGCACGATCTCGGTGTCGCGGCTGCGGCGGACGATGGCGCCGATGCGGGCGCCCTTGATCTCCGGCAGTTCCTCGATGCGGCGACCGACCACTTTCGAGGTCTTGGCGTCGCCATGGGCGATCAGTTCCAGCGCCTCGGCGGCGCCCCGGCGCAGGCTATGCACGCGCGCCACGTCGCCCTGGCGCACGTGCGTCAGCAGCGAGCCGATCGACACCTGCGCCGGGGAAAGGCCGATATCGATCGGGCCGCCCTGCACCATGTCGGCGTAGGCGCGGCGGTTGATCAGGGCCAGCACGCGCTTGCAGCCGAGCCGCTTGGCCAGCGACGCCGCCATGATGTTGTCCTCGTCGTCGTTGGTCAGGGCGAGGAACATGTCGATCTCGTCGATGTTCTCCTGCGTCAACAGGTTCTCGTCGGTCGCCTCGCCGTGCAGCACCAGCGTCGTGTCCAGCTTGTTGGCGACGACCTCGGCGCGCTGGCGGTCACGCTCGATCAGCTTGACTTCGTAACGATCGCCAAGCGTGGCGGCAACCCGCGAGCCGATGTTGCCGCCGCCGGCGATCATGACGCGGCGCACCGGTTCCAGCATGCGCCGCAATTCCTTCAGCACCGTGCGGATATGCGCGCTGGCGGCCAGCAGAAACACTTCGTCGCCCGGCTCGACGACGGTCTGACCGTCCGGATCGATGGCCTGATGCTCGCGAAAGATGGCGGCGATGCGCGCGTCCACGCCGGCCGGCAGGTGCTCGCGCATGGCCTGGATCGGCTTGCCGACCAGCAAGCCCCCCTGGTACGCGCGCACGCCGACCAGCGTCACCACGCCCTTGGCGAATTCGAGTACCTGCAGCGCCTCCGGGAACTGGATCAGCTTGCAGATGTAGTCGGTGATGTCCTGTTCGGGGCAGATGGCGAAATCGACCGCGAAGTTGTCGTTGGCCAGCAGGTCGTTGTCGAGGAAGTCGGGCGAGCGCAGCCGGGCGATGCGCGTCGGCACGTTGAACAGGCTGCGGGCGATCTTGCAGGCCACCAGGTTGGTCTGGTCGGATTGCGTCACCGCCACCAGCATGTCGGCGTCCTCGATGCCGGCATCGCGCAGCACCGACGGGTAGGCGGCGTTGCCCGCCAGCGTGCGCACGTCCAGCCGGTCGGCCAGTTGCGCCAGCGATTCGCGGTCCATGTCGACGATGGTGATGTCGTTGGCCTCCGAGGCCAGGGCCTCGGCGACGCTGGCGCCGACCTGGCCGGCGCCCAGAATGATGATGCGCATTGCCTATTCTTCTCCCTTGCCGCCGCGTAGCCCCAGGTCCTTGAGCTTGCGGTAGAGATGCGTCCGCTCCAGGCCGGATTTTTCCGCGAGGCGCGTCATGTTACCGCCATCGAGTCGCAGATGATGCTCGAAATAGACGCGCTCGAACATCTCGCGCGCCTCGCGCAGCGGCAGATCCATCACGTCCGGCGGTAGCCCGGGCTCGGCGGGGCCGTCATTGGGGAACAGCAGGCGCGCTACTTCCTCACCGTCGATCTCCTCGCCGAGCGCCGCCAGCGCCAGCGAACGCACCGCGCTCTTCAGCTCGCCATAGCCCCCGGTCCAGACATGCTGGCGCAAGGCATTGAGCGCGCCGGAATTGAAACGGCGCAGCGGCGACTCGCCCGCCTCCGCCAGTTGGGTCAGCAAGTGGCTGGCGATGTCCGGCACCTCGTCGCGGAGATCGGCCAGCGTCGGCAGGGCCAGCCAGACTTCCGCGAGGCGGCGCAGTCCCGCTTCGTCCCAGCCCTGCTGCGCCAGGCCCTGATGATCATTGCCGGTACCGGCCACCAGATGCAGGTTGTGCCGCTCCAGCCGTTCGAGCGCGAACAGCAGGTTTTTCTGTTGCAGGCGCGTCAGCCGGGCCAGCTCCTCGCAATACAGCAGGCCGCCGGAGGCGGCGCCGAGCGTGTCCAGGCTGAGCGGCTCGGAGCTGGCGGCCAGATCGATCCAGGGCTTGTCCGGCGCGTGCAGCGTGCGCGCCGCCAGTTCGACGATGCCGCCGCCGTTCGAGCGCAGCAGCAACGACCGGCTTTTCGCCGCCATCTGCTCGAGCCGCTTCTTGAGGTCCTTGAGCGGCGCCGAACGCGGAAAGGCCGCCAGCGACAAGCCGGCGACGACGCGCCGCCGGCCGCGTTCCAGCCCGCGGTCGACCGCGGCGAGCAGCTTCTGCATGCCGATCGGCTTTTCGAGAAAATCCATGGCGCCGATGCGCGTGGCCTCGACGGCGGTGTCGATGGTACCGTGTCCCGACATCATGATGACCGGCATGGTCAGCTGGCCGTTCGCGGCCCATTCCTTGAGCAACGTGATGCCGTCGGTGTCAGGCATCCAGATGTCCAGCAGCACCAGGTCCGGCCGCGCCGTGGCGCGCGCCTCGCGCGCCGCCGCCGCGTTTTCGGCGGTGCGGACGTCGTGGCCCTCGTCGGTGAGGATTTCCGAGAGCAGCTCCCGGATGCCGATTTCGTCGTCAACTACCAGTACTTGCGCCATGTCGATTTCCCATGCCTCTATGCCGCCCGCGGCAGCCTGATGGTGACCTCCGCGCCGCCGCCCTCGCGGTTGGCCAGCCGGATGTCGCCCTTGTGTTCATCCACGATCTTCTTGACGATGGCCAGGCCCAGCCCGGTGCCCTTGGCCTTGGTCGTCACGTAGGGCTCGAAGGCGCGCGCCAGGATCTGCGCGCCGAAGCCGGGCCCGTTGTCGCGCACCGTCAGCGCGACGCGACGCTCCTCGACGTGCGTCGCCACCGTCACGCGCGGCCCCGTCGCCGACGGATGTTCGACCAGCGCCTCGCGGGCATTCTTGATCAGGTTGTGCAGCACCTGCCGCAGCTGGCTGCCGTCGGCCAGCGCCGGCGGCAGGTGGGCGGCGAGATCAGCGTCCACATCGACCGTGGCATCAGCCTCGTAGAGCTGCAACAACTCGCGCACCAGTACGTTGACATCGAGCGGCGCCAGCGTCGGCGGCGGCGTCCGCGCGTAGTCGCGGAAGTCGTTGACCATGTGCTTCATGGCCTCGACCTGATTGACGATGGTGCCGATCGAGCGCTTGAGCATGGTCCGGCCGGCGTCGTCGAGACGTTCGGCCAGCTTCAGTTCGAGCCGCTCGGCCGACAGCTGGATCGGCGTCAGCGGATTCTTGATCTCGTGCGCCAGCCGGCGCGCCACTTCGCCCCAGGCGATGGAGCGCTGCGCCGAGATCAGCTGGCTGATGTCGTCGAACACCGCCACATAGCCGCCGCCACCCGCCTCCGGCAGCGTCGAGCCGCGCAGCAGCAGGGTCTGCGGCACGCCGTCGATGCCCTCGAACTCCAGCTGGCGCTGCCATTGCGCGCCGTGGTCGCGAAAACCATCGATGATGGCGCCGGCCAGCGCGGCGTGGCGATCCCAGTCGGCCAGCGGCCGGTCGCCGAGCTTGGCCAGATCGTCCTTGAGGATGGCATCGGCGCCGCGATTGGAGGCTTGCAGCCGGAACTCGGCGTCGAAGGCCAGCACGCCGGCCGACAGGTTGGCCAGCACGCTTTCCAGGTAGGCCTGGTGGCGCTCCGCCTCGCTGCGCGCCTCGTCGAGCTGGCGGGTCATTTCATTGAACGAGCGGGTCAGCACGCCCAGCTCGCTGCGCGACTTGGTCGCCGCCAGCGGCGTGAAGTCACCCGCGGCCACCGCCTGCGTGCCTTCGGCCAGCACCAGCAACGGTCGCGCCACGCGCTCGGCAAGGTAGACGGCCAGCGCCACCGCCGCGAACAGGGCCACCAGCAGGGTGAAGGTCAGCGTCACGGTATAGATGCCCTTGAGCCCGCCGCGCGCCAGTTGCAGTTGCTGGTAATCGCGGTAGGCGGCCTCGACCGACTCGGCGCTGCCGGCGACGGCGGCGGGCACCGGCTGGAGCAGTTGCAGCACGCGCGTTTCGCCGACCAGTTCGCGGCTGCCGACCGGCACCAGCGCGCGCAGCAGCAGCCCGTTGGCGGCGTCGCCCTCGATGCTGGTGACGCCCCGGCTTTGCCGCGCCTGGCGCAGTTGCGTCGGCGCCGGCAGCGGTGGCAGCAGTTCGCCGGCCTGGTCGCTGCTGTTGGCCAGCACGTTGCCGGTGCCGCTCAGGAGCGTCGCGGTGCGCACGCCCGCCTGTTCGCGCAAGCGGTGCAGCAAGGCGGGGCTGGACACCGGCGCGTCCGACAGGTCGAAGGCCAGGCTGCGCGCCTTGTCCGCCAGTTCCGCCTCCAGCGATTCGAGCACGTTGCGGCCGAGCGCCAGGCCGCCCTCGAGCGCGCGGTCCACGCGCACGTCGAACCACGAGTCGATGCTGCGCACGGCGAACTGCATCGACACTCCGTAGATCAGCACGCCCGGCAGCACCGCCATCAGCGCCAGCATCAGCACCAGCCGGTATTTCAGGCGCGAGCCGAACACCCGCTGGCGGTATTCGCGGTACAGCCGGCGCAGCTGGACGAATACCAGCATCGCCAGCGCCATGGTGGCAACGGCGTTGACGCCGAGCAGCAACGGGTAATGGCGGGCGAACAGGTCGGTGTCGGCGCTGGCCGAGGCCAGCAGGAACAGCAAGATGGCGCCCAGGGCGGCGATGATCGGCAGCGCGATGTTCATTTCGGCACCGCCGCCGTCGGCACGAATCGCCAGCGCAACACGCGCGTGTCGATCTGCCACTCCTTGTTGGCGATGGCGTCGAGCTGGAAGGGTTTGGGCAACTGGCTCCGATCCAGCGCCAGCCGCAGCGCCGCGTCGTACTGCTCGCCCGGCTTGAGCGCCGACTTGTCGGCCACCGGCAGGTCGACGACGTGGCCGAGCACGCGCAACGCCTCGGTCAGCGTGGCGAAGCCGCGATGCAGGCCGCCCGACGACAGCCGGTACTGCCGGGTCAGCGCATTGTGCGAGAGGGCGTAATGGCCGACATGGCCGGCGACGTGCTCGTCGATCCAGTACCAGCGGCGCCGCGACAGCGTGAATTCGAGATTGAAATAGAGGGTCACGCCGCGCGTTAGCGCCTCCTCGAGCTGGGTGCCGAGCTCGAGGTCGAACTCCGCCGACAGTACGTAGCCTTCCTCGCCGAGCGTTAGCTGCGCGCGCTGCGGCTCGATGCCGCCGGCCCACGCCGCGGCGATGCAGGCCGCCCAGAGCGCGAACAAGGCCAGCGCCAGACTAGCGAGCCTTGGCCAGCAGCGCGTAGTAGAAGCCATCGTGATCGGCATCAGGCAGCAGTTGCCACTCGCATTCCTTGTCGTGGTCCGGCATCGGCAACCGTTGCGCATCGCCGTGGCGGGCAACGAAGGCCGCCACCTGCCGGCCGTTCTCCTCGGCAAACAACGAGCAGGTCGCATAGAGCATTTTGCCACCCGGCGCCAGCAGCCGCCACAGCGCGTCGAGGATTTCGCGCTGGGTAGCCGCGAAGCGCGCCACGTCGCCGGGCCGGCGCAGCCACTTGATGTCGGGATGGCGGCGCGCGACGCCGGAAGCAGCGCAGGGCACGTCGGCCAGGATGCGGTCGAATGGACGGCCATCCCACCAGGCATCGACATCCCGGCAATCCGCGATCTTCACTTCCGCGGCGAGCCCCAGTCGCCGCAGGTTGTCGCCGATGCGGCAAGCCCGCGTCGCGTCCAGCTCCAGGGCGGTCAGCTCGACATCGGCCAGCTCCAGCAGATGCGCCGTCTTGCCGCCCGGCGCGGCGCAGGCGTCGAGCACGCGCATGCCGGCTCGCGCGTCGAGCAGCGGCGCGGCTTGCTGTGCGCCCCAGTCCTGAACGGACGCGAGTCCCTCGGCGAAGCCCGGCAGGCGTTCCACCGGCACGGGCCGGGCCAGACGCAGTGCGGCTCCGCCGAGCGGGTCGGCCGCGATGCCGGCATCGGCAAGCAAACGTTGAAAGTCAGCCGCGGCGACACGCCGCCGATTCACCCGCAGCGTCATCGGCGCCCGGCCGTTGCCGGCCTCGGCCACCTCGCGCCAGCGTTCCGGAAAGGCCGAGCGCAGTTCGGCCAGCCACCAGCGTGGATGCTGCCAGCGCGCCGTCTCGTCGCGCCCGGCCGCCGCCAGCAGCTCATCGCGGCGACGCAGGAAATTGCGCAGCACGCCATTGACCAGCGCCTGATGGCGGCCGCGCGCCAGCCCGGCCGCCGCCGTCACCGCCTGGTCGACGGTGGTATGGGCATCCTCCGGCCGGGTCTCAAGCCGCCACAGCGCCGCCAGCAACAGGCCGCGCACGGCCGGGTCGGCCAGCGGCCGCGCCATCAGGCGCGCCAGGAAAAAGTCGCCGCGCCCATGGCAACGGAGAGTGCTGTAAGCCAGGTCCATCACGGCCGGACGCGCCGCCGCCGGCACGGCCAGCGCCGCCAGCGCCACCTCCAGATTGCGGCCGCCGATCACCGCCGCCACCGCGCGCGCGGCGGTGGCGAGGGCGAAAGCCAGGGAGTCAACTGCGGGTCGCGCCATGAGCGATAGGGAGAGCAAGGTGGCGCAATGCTATTGCAATCCGGCGCGAACCGGCTCACGTATGATGGCGTTTCGTGCCCGCATGACAACTCACAGGAGACAAGCCATGGCCCAGGTTTCGATGTCCACGCAGGTCAATGCCTCGCCCGACGAGGTGTGGAAGCGGATCGGCGGCTTCGACGGAATGCCCGACTGGCACCCGTTGATCTCACGCAGCGAGGCGAGCGAGGGCGGTCGTGTCCGTCGCTTGACGCTCCCCGACGGCGGCGTGGTCGTCGAGCGGCTGCTGTCCTTCAGCGAAAGCGATCGCAGTTATGTCTATGCCATCATCGGCGGGCCGATTCCGGTGGCCAACTACCGGGCGACGCTGCGCGTTCGTCCGCAAGCGGGGCAGCCCGGGTCGGTGGTCGATTGGGCCAGCGAGTTCGAGCCGGCCGGCGCGCCCGAAGCCGACGTGGTGGCGCTGATCCGCGGCGTGTTCCAGGCGGGGTTCGATCAACTCGGCAAGGTATTCCCCGGCTGACCGTCGCCCGCCCGGGCGACACCGGGTTCGCCATGAGATCCCCGCCGACCCCGCCGCCGCTGATCCGGTCGCTGCTCGACCCCGGCCGCTATCCGCATCCGGTCGGGTGCGTCGAGTTGGTCGAGACGCACATTTCCTGGGTGCTGCTGGCCGGCGACTTCGCCTACAAACTGAAAAAGCCGGTGACGCTGCCCTTCGTCGACTTCGGCACCCTCGAGCGGCGCCGCGCCGATTGCGCCGCCGAGTTGCGCCTGAACCGCCGCTACGCGCCCGGGCTTTATCTGGACGCGGTCGATTTCGACGGCGAGCCGGCGGTCAAAATGCGCCGCTTCGACGAAGCGCGCCGGCTCGACCGCGTCTGCGCCCGCGGCGAACTGACGCCGGCGCATCTGAGTGGCCTGGCCCGCACGATCGTCGCTTTCCACTCGGCGGCGGCGATCGCGCCGCCGTCCTCGCGCTTCGGCACGCCGGAACAGGTGCTGGCGCCGGCGCGCGAGAATTTCGACGAACTGGACAAGCTGCTGCCCGGCGAATCGCCACGGCTGACTTTGCTGCGCGCCTGGACGGAAGCCGAATTCGCGCGCCGTCGCGACGTTTTCGCGGCGCGCAAGGCCGGCGGCTTCGTCCGCGAATGCCATGGCGACCTGCACCTGGGCAACCTGGTGCTGCTCGACGACCGGGTGACGCCGTTCGATTGCATCGAGTTCAACGAGGACTTCCGCTGGATCGACGTCGCCAGCGAAATCGCCTTCACCTACATTGACCTGCTCGACCACGGCCAGCCCGGCCTGGCCTGCTGGCTGCTCAACGAATGGCTGGCCCGGAGCGGCGACCACGGCGGCCACAGCGCCCTCGCCGTGCTGCGCTTTTACGCCGTGTATCGAGCCATGGTGCGCGCCAAGGTCGCCGCGCTGCGAGGCCGCGCCGCCGAGGCCGCCGGCTATCTCGCGCTGGCGGAGCGGCTCGGCGTGTCGCCACGGCTGACCTTGACCATCACGTTCGGACTTTCCGGTTCGGGCAAGACCACGGCCTCGTCGGCGCGACTGCTGGCGGATGCTTCGGCGGCAACCGTTCGCTTTCGATCGGACGTGGAACGCAAGCGGCTGTTCGGGCTGGACGCCGACGCCGATTCGGGCGGCACGATCTACGCGGTCGACGCGAGCGTCCGCACCTATGCCCGGCTGGCCGAACTGGCCCGCGCGACGCTGGCCGACGGCTGGCCGGTGATCGTCGATGCCGCTTTTCTCAAGCGCGCCGAACGGCGGACTTTCGCCGCGCTGGCCGACGAGCTGGACATTCCCTTCGACATCCTCGCCTGCGCCGCGCCGGTGGATGCCTTGCGCGGACGGCTGGAAGCGCGCCGCGACGATGCTTCCGAAGCCACCGCGGCGGTGCTGGCACAGCAACTGGAATGGCTCGAACCGCTCGACGACGCGGAACGGGCGCGCGTGACCGCGCCGGACCCGATCAGGGTCGATTGAGCATCAGCTTGCCGCCGGCGTTCAGGCAGGTGCGGTCGCGGCCGTTCTGCTTGGCGGCGTAAAGGGCGCGGTCGGCGGCGGCCATCAGGGCATCGGCGTTGGCCATGCCGTCTTCCTTGCTGGCGACGCCGATGCTGATGCTGGCCTGCA
This sequence comes from Rhodocyclaceae bacterium, assembly GCA_016704145.1. GTDB lineage: Bacteria > Pseudomonadota > Gammaproteobacteria > Burkholderiales > Rhodocyclaceae > Fen-999. Next base: position 1,113,265 of record JADJAS010000007.1, read on the forward strand.
GGCGCACGCCGTCGGCTTCGATGACTTCGCTGCGTACTTTCTGGCGCAGGCGTTCGGCGGCATGGACGGTGGACCGAAGGTCGGCATTGTGGCAAATGACCAGGAATTCCTCGCCGCCGATGCGGCTGACATGATCCTCGCGGCGCGCGCTGGCGCGGATCAGCTTGCCGACCCGGGTCAGCACCTTGTCGCCCACCGCGTGGCCATGCGTGTCGTTGATGCCCTTGAAGCGGTCGATGTCGATCATCATCACCGCCAGGCCGTGCCCCGAGCGGCCGGCGCCGCTCCAGGCCTGGCCCAGCACGTCCATGCCGGCGCGGCGGTTGGGCAGGCCGGTGAGCAGGTCGGTCATGGCGTAGTGTTCGAGCTTGCGGTTGCTGATGGCCAGTTCGGCGGTGAACTGCTTGAGCTTGGCGCGGTCGCTTTCCCAAGCATCGAGCAGTTGCACGTAATGCAGCGCCGCGCGCATGCGCGCGCGCAGCGAGCGGACCTTCAGCGGCTTGGTGACGTAGTCGTCCACGCCGGCCTCGAAGGCGCGGGTCACTTCGTCCTCGTTATCGACACCCGTGAGCATGATGACGTACATCGACTGGCCCCAGTCGGTGGCGCGCAGGGCCTTGCAAAATTCGACGCCATCCATGACCGGCATCAGCCAGTCGGTGACGACGATCTGCGGCATGATTTCCAGCGCCAGCGCCAATGCCTCGCTGCCGTTGGTGGCCGAATGGACGTTGGGGCCGACGATGTCGGACAGCAGCTTTTCCATCAGCATGCGCGACGCCGGCTCGTCCTCCACCAGCAGCACCCGCATCGACGGATGCAAGGCTTGCAGCTCGGCATTCTTCGGCGCCGGCGCCGCCGCCATAGCGGCGAACGATGGCAGGGCGCCGGCCGGCACCTTGAGCAGTTCGCTCCATTGGCGCCACTCGGCGACGATGCCGTCGATCAGGCTGCCCTGTTCGTTGGCGTCGAGGCCGAGCTTGCCGCCGAGCAGCATCAGCTCGGAAATGAGGCCGCTGCGTTCCGACTCCGGCGCCAAGCCCATGTCAGCAATGCGCTTGCCGTGATGGAAAAGATGCGCCAGTCGGTGGGGCCGCGAGCCCTCGGTGAACCCGGAAGCATCCGGCGCCTCGTGATGGATGACCGGCTCGATCAGGGCATGCGGCACGCCGCAGTCCTCGAGGATGGCGGCAGTGAATTCGTGGTGGTCGGCGCGCAGGTGCTGGCGTTCCAGCGCCGCCAGATCGCGCTCGCTCGGGCTCTGGCGGAGCAGCTCGGCATATTCGGCGGGGTAGACGGTCGCCAGCGCCAGGCAGCCGATGCGCGCCATCAGGCCGCAGGTGAACATCTCCTCGGGCGAGCCGGCCCGGCTCCGGGCCGCCAGCGCCTGCATGGCCACCGCCATCAACAGCGAATGCGACCAGAAACGATCGTAGTCGAAGCCTTCGCACTGTCCGTGCCGATGTTGGTCCACCATGGAAAAGCCCATGGCCACCTGGCGCACGGCGGCCATGCCCAGGCGCATGACGGCGTCGGGTACGGCGGCCACCGGGCGGGCGGCGCGCAGGGCGGCGGCGTTGGCCAGGCGCAGCAGACGAGCGGCCAGCGCCGGGTCGGTCTGCACCACGCGGGTGACAGCCTCGATGCTGGCGTCCTCGCGCCGGCAGAGCTCCATGATGGCCAGCGCCACGCCCTTGGGGCTCGGCAGCTGGCCATTCAGCCGCAGCTGTTCGATTTTCGACAGCGAGGCCTCGTGCCTGATCGCCGTGGCTTGGGTGCCCATGGCTTCCGCATTCATACGTCGTCCCCCTGGCTGGATATCCGCGATCCTAACCGGGGAATACCTCGTGCGTCCAGACGCCGCCGCGGTCGCTCATGTCGATGGCCTTTCTTCTTTGCTGTCGTTGTTGGGCATATAGTGTTCATGGTATCGGCATCCGCGCACCAATATTGAGCATTCATTGAGCATTCGTTTTGTCCCGGCCCAGCGCCGGGCCCCTTCCCGCCCATGAAAGCCCTCCTGCTCGCCCTGATCGCCCTGCTGGCCGCCGCCTGCGGCCGGCCGGCGCTGCATGCCCAGGAATCCTACGTCTTCGGCACCCGGGTCGAAGTGCTGGTCTGGGGTGAACCCGGCGAAAAGGCCCGGGCCGCCACCGCCGAGGTACTGCGCGAATTCGATCGCCTGCACCGGACCTACCATGCCTGGCAGCCCTCCGCCATGACGGCGCTGAACGAGGCGCTGGCCGCCGGTCGCGCCCACGAGGTCACGCCGGAATTCGCCGGTTTCATCCGCGAAGCCCAGGCCATGTCGGCCCGGGGCGACCATCTGTTCGATCCGGGGCTGGGCCGGCTGATCGAGCTCTGGGGCTTCCACGACGACAGCTTCAAGGCCGAACTGCCGGCCCCGGAGAAACTGGCGGCGCTGGTGCGAGCGAAGCCATCCATCGCCGATCTCCGCATTGACGGCACGAAAGTCAGTGGCGGCGACACGCCGAACACCGCCGTCGCGCTCGATTTCGGCGGCTACCTGAAGGGCGTGGCGCTCGACCGCGCCGCCGCGATATTCAAGGAGCGGGGCATCGCCAACGCGCTGATCAACATCGGCGGCAACGTCATGGCGCTGGGCAGCAAGGGCGGCACGCCGTGGCGGGTCGGCATCCAGCATCCGCGCCAGCCGACGCCGATGGCCACCCTGGAACTGCGCGACGGCGAAGCCATCGGCACTTCCGGCGATTACCAGCGCTTCTTCGAGATCGACGGCCGGCGCTACTGCCATCTGATCGACCCGCGCACGGGGCGACCGAGCACCGGCACGCAGGCGGTATCGGTGCTGATTCCGGCCGGCTTCGACGGCGGCCGGGCGGGCACCTGGTCCGACGTCGCCAGCAAGCCGCTGTTCATCGCCGGCGACGATTGGCGCGGCCTGGCCGAACGCCTGGGCATCGACCACGTGCTGCGTGTCGGCGCCGACGGCCAGGTCGAGCTGACCGACGCCATGCGCGCGCGCGTCAAGCTAGAATCCCGACCATGATCGGCATCTTCCTCGTCACCCACGCGACATATGGCGAATCCCTGATCCAGTGCGCCTGCCACGTGCTCAACAAGCGGCCGCCGCAGATCGCCCAGATCGGCATTGCCGCCCAAGACGACCCGCTCGACGCCCTGCCGATGGCGCAACAGCTCCTCAGGCTGGTGGACAGCGGCAAGGGCGTGCTGATCATGACCGACATCTTCGGCGCCACCCCCGCCAACCTGGCGACCAAGCTGCTCAAGCCGGGCCGCGTCGAGGGCATCGCCGGCGTCAACCTGCCCATGCTGGTGCGGGCGCTGACCTACCGCGACCGCGACATGGAAACGCTGATCGCCAAGGCGGTCGCCGGCGGCCGCGACGGCGTGCTGCACATGATTCCCTGAAAGCGAGACCATGCCCCGGGCCGAAGCCGAAATCGTCAACAAGCTGGGGCTGCATGCGCGCGCCTCGGCCAAGCTCACGCAGCTGGCCGGCAGCTATCCCTGCGAAGTCTGGATGGAGCGCAACGGCCGTCGCATCAACGCCAAGAGCATCATGGGCGTCATGATGCTGGCCGCCGGCAAGGGCTCGACGCTCATCGTCGATTGTGACGGCGAACGGGCCGACGAGGCGCTGGCTGCCTTGCTCAAGCTGATCGCCGACCGCTTCGGAGAACAGGAGTGACTTTTTCCCTGCACGGCCTGGCGGTTTCCTCGGGTATCGCCATCGGCCGTGCTCACCTGGTGTCGCACGCCACGCTGGAAGTCGCCCACTACAAGGTGCGCGACAAGGAAATCGCCACCGAAGTCGAACGCTTCGACGCCGCCGTCGCCGCCGTCCGCGCCGAGCTGGAATCCCTGAAGAGCGAGGCTTCGGCGCCCGGCACGCCCTCCGAAGTGGCGGCCTTCGTCGACATCCACGCCATGATCCTCGCCGACCCGATGCTGACCGAACAGCCGCGCGAGCTGATCCGCGAGCGCCGCTGCAACGCCGAATGGGCGCTGGTGCAGCAGATGGAACAGCTGGTCGAGCAGTTCGACGAAATCGAGGATGCCTACCTGCGCGAGCGCAAGCACGACGTGGTGCAGGTGGTCGAGCGGGTGCTGAAGGCGCTGATGGGCAAGGCGCGCAAGGTGGCCAAGCGCGGCAGGGACGAAGACCTGATCGTCGTCGCCCACGACCTGTCGCCGGCGGACACCATCCAGTTCAAGACCCTCAAGATCGGCGGCTTCGTCACCGACCTCGGCGGCGCCACTTCGCACACCGCCATCGTCGCCCGCAGCCTGGCCATCCCCGCCGTGGTCGGCCTGCACCACGCGCGGCCGCTGGTGCGCGAGGACGACCTGGTGATCGTCGACGGCAGCCGCGGCGTGCTGATCGTCGAGCCCGACGCGCGCGTGTTGGAGGAATACCGCCTCAGGAAGAGCGAGCTGGAGCTGGAGCGCTCCAAGCTCAAGCGCCTGAAGAACGCGCGCTCGGCCACGCTCGACGGCGAGGAGGTGGCGCTCTACGCCAACATCGAACTGCCGCAGGACATCGAGCAGGTCAAGGAAGTTGGCGCCGACGGCATCGGCCTGTTCCGCACCGAGTTCCTGTTCATGAATCGCGACGAACTGCCCGGCGAGGACGAACAGTACGAGGCCTACAAGTCGGTGGCGAAGGCCATGGCCGGCCGGCCGGTGACCATCCGCACCCTCGACCTCGGCGCCGACAAGGAGGCGCGGGCGCTGGCCGGCAGCGAGCGGCAGTCCACCAATCCGGCGCTCGGCCTGCGCGCCATCCGCTACTGTCTGGCCGAGCCGCAGATCTTCCTCACCCAGCTGCGCGCCATCCTGCGCGCCGCGCACCACGGCAACATCCGCATCCTGATTCCCATGCTCGCGCATGTCGCCGAAATCGAGCAGACGCTGGCGATGATCGCGCAGGCCAAGGCCCAGCTGCGCACCACGCGCCACAAGTTCGACGAGAACATCCGCGTCGGCGGCATGATCGAGATCCCGGCGGCGGCGCTGGCGCTCGGGCCCTTCGTCAAGCGCCTGCATTTCCTGTCGCTGGGCACCAACGATCTCATCCAGTACACCCTGGCCATCGACCGCTCCGACGAAGCCGTCGCGCATCTCTACGATCCGCTGCATCCGGCGGTGCTGCGGCTGATCCACCAGACCATCGCCGCCGGCGCGCGCGCCGAGATTCCCGTCGCCGTCTGCGGCGAAATGGCCGGCGACCCGGCCATGACGCGGCTGCTGATCGGCCTCGGCCTGCGCCAGTTCTCCATGCACCCGTCGCTGATCCTCGAGGTCAAGCAGCAGGTCGTCACCGCCGACGCCGAAATGCTGGCCATGAAAGTCGGCCGCCTGCTCCGCTTCGAGGAACCCGACCGCCTGCGCGAGCACGTCGAGAAGTTGAACGGCTGACAATCCTAAAGCGTCACCTCAGGACTTACTGCTTGCGAAGGCTCGACGATGGTCGAGCCAAAGTCAGTCGTCGTGGTACGCCAGACTATGCCGAAGTCCGCGTTCGGCCAGAACCGATCCACAAATCACGCTCGGCGCACATCCTCACATCCATGGCCAACGACTGTGGCAACTTGACGGGATTTGGGGCAAATCCTGACGCGGTTGCGGCGCCTGTCTATGACTCGTTCTCCGACCGATGGCTTCTATTACTTTCGATCAATTGACCGTCAAGAGTGAGGTGAGTATTCTTCGGTCATATTGACGAGAAGCCGTGGACGAACCGGGTCAGCGGTTTCAACACTACAAGAAATGGCCCGACACACTCGACAGAGGGTCGGCACGGGTATCGCAAGGAGAGGAATTGCATGTGTAAGGAGCAAGTGGGACGTACGGGTGCGTTTCCCGTGCCCAACATGGCTGACATCGAAGGCAAAGCACACGATCAAGCACCACAAGATCGCGTAACCCGGTGGTCAGAGCTATACCTTCGTCGCCCAATACGCGCTCAGCGTCGCCAAGGCCGGAACCGGCACGGGAACGGTAACCAGCAGCCCCACCGGCATCAACTGCGGCGCCAGCTTCCCCACCAACAGCACCGTCACGCTCACCGCCACGCCAGGCGTCGGCGCCAGCTTCGGCCACTGGGGCGGCAGCTGCGCCGGCAGCGCCCCGACCTGCACCCTGACGCTGGATGCTGCCCGTGCTGCCGAGGCCGTCTTCGCCGCGCCAGCCACCACCACCTACCAATACGACGCCAATGGCAACCTCACCACCAGCCACACGGTCGATGGCCTGGGCAATGTCACCAGTCTCGCCAGTCCCGACACCGGCACCACGACCCTGACTTACGACGAGGCGGGGAATCTCAAGACCCGTCTCGACGCCCGCGGCAAGCTGGCGACGTATGGCTACGATGCCTTGAACCGGCTCACCTCGGCGAGTTACGGCGACCAGACCGTCAGTTATGTCTGGGATGCCTGCGCCAACGGCCTCGGCCGGTTGTGCCAGGTCATCGACGCTTCGGGCGGCACTGCCTTCGCCTACGATGTCCACGGCCGGGTGACGGGCAGGACCCAGACCATCGGCGCCGTCAGTCTCGTCACCGCCTACGCCTACAACAGTGCCGGCCAGCGGATCGGCATGACCACCCCGTCCGGCCAGGTCATCGCCCATGCGTGGGCCAACGGCCGGGTCAGCGCCCTGCGCGTCAATGGCGCCCTGCTCCTCGCCGATATCACGTACGAGCCTTTCGGCCCCATCATGGGCTGGACCTGGGGCAATGGCCAGACCGTCAGCCGCGACCACGATCTGGCCGGGCGCACCCGTAGCGTCACCCTGGGCACCGATCCGGTCAACGGTAATGCCGACCGCCGCGATTTCGCTTACGACGCCGCCGGTCGCGTCCGTTCGGTGCTCGCCGCTGTCGATGCCAGTCTCAATCTGTGGTTCACCCTCGACGGCCTGGACCGGTTGATCGGCGCCCAGCGCGCCAATCCGGCCGCAAGCACGCTGGCCTTCGCTTATGACCTCTCGGGCAACCGCACGGGCAAGACCCTCAATGGCGCCACGACCACTTACACGATGGCCACGACCAGCAACCGTCTGACGAGTCTTGCCGGGGCGGAGACCCGGAGCTTCGCTTACGACAGTGCCGGCAACCAGACCAGTGGCCTTCGACGCCGACGACGCCCGGCTGCTTGCGGACACGGTGGCCTACTATCACGAGCGCTTGAAGCAATCCCCGGAAGCCTTGGCCTACCTGGAGAAGCGCGGCATTGCCGGCGCCGCGCGGGACGAGGCTATCGCGCATTTCCGCCTGGGCGTGTCCGACCGCAGCCTCGGTCTACGCCTGCCCGAGAAGAATCGCAAGGCCGGCGGCGAGATTCGCGCCCGCTTGCAGAAGGTCGGTCTATACCGCGAGAGCGGCCACGAACACTTCGCCGGCAGCCTGATGGTGCCGATCTTCGACGAGGCAGGCCACGTCGTCGAACTCTACGGCCGCAAGCTCCTGGACAACCTGCGCGCCGGTACGCCCAAGCACCTGTAGCCGACGGCGACCAAGCCGCCCGGCCCGCCGCATCGGCCTACGGATGCGCTGTCGCACAACCGCCTGACCCGCTACATGGACGAGCACTTCGAGTGGATGAAGGTCAGCGGCTACAGCCTCGACACCATCCGCGCCCGGCGCATCGCCATCCGCCGCTTCATTGCCTGGGCCGACGAGCGCGGCATCGACGACCCGCGCGAAGTCACGAAACCGATGCTGGAGCGCTACCAGCGGCACCTGTTCTACTACCGCAAGGAGGACGGCACGCCGCTGACCCTGGGCACGCAGTTGGGCTGCCTGGCGCCGCTCAAGACCTGGTTCAAGTGGATGAGCCGCGAGCACCACATCCTCGCCAACCCGGCGGCGGACATCGATCTGCCCCGGCAGCCCAAGCGCCTGCCGCGCTCGGTGCCGAGCGTGCAGGAGGTCGAGGCGATCCTCGCCGAGGCCGAGCCCACGACGCCCCAGGGCCTGCGCGATCGGGCCTTGCTGGAAACGCTCTATGCGACCGGCTTGCGGCGCATGGAGATCGTCGGCGTGTCGATCTACGACGCGGATCTGGCGCGCGGCCTGCTCTGGGTGCGGCACGGCAAGGGCGGACGCGAGCGCGTGGTGCCGCTGGGCGAGCGGGCCGGCGCCTGGCTGGCCAAGTATCTGACGGAGGCGCGGCCGGAACTGACGGTCGTCGACAGCGAGGCGCTGTTGGGTGCAGCTACTGAAAGAGACGCAATAGGATGGACAAGGATGTCGCCATTAGAGTGTGCAAGCTTGCCGACGAACTCCTCGGCAAGGCTGCGGAGTTGCTCGACGTGATTAACAGTTCATGTGCTCAGGAGGAACGAGGCAAGTTTCACTCGGCACTTGGAACGGTAATTGGTGAGGTGGACTTGGAAATTCTCGAACCTATTTACAAGCAGTTCCCTGATCTGCGTCCGCCTGACATAGAAGAAATCAAGGACTGAAAACCTCTCCCACCCGCCTTTGGCGGGTAGCTGCTAAAGATCGAAGGGCCGCTGATCGCTGCCCTTCGTGCGGTTGGTGATAGTCGTCGAGTCGGCTACCTTGCCATCTCGATGAGTTCGATATCCTTCTTGAGCATGTCGTTGACCAGGTCGGCGAGCTCGACGCCCTTGGCGTCGGCCTTGGCGGCGAGATAGTCCTGCACCTTCTCGTCGAGATAGACCGGAAGCCGGAAGGTAGCGCTCTCGCGGTAAAACTTGCCGCGCACGCCCTTGCTGAAATCGTAATGGTCCTTCATCGCGTCACCCTTGGCCGCTAGCGCGGCGCCTGTTCATAGTCACACACTTCCGCCGGATCGGCGCGGCGCGCCGAAATGATGCGGATATGCAATTCCGTGCTGCTCGTTTCCTCGCTGGTGTGCACCACCACCAGCACCTGCCGGTTCTGCGCACGTCCGAGCGTCACCCAACGGTCCTCGTCGTCGCTGTGATCCTCGTCGAAGATCGTCAGCGCCAGGGCATCCCTAAAAACCGACGTGGCCAAGCGGAACGATACTCCATGCTTGGCCAGATTGGTCCGCGCCTTCTTCGGATCCCAGTCGAAATCGACGAACATTAGCGAACCGCCGCGGTTTGCGCCCGGTCGTCTGGCAACGGTGTCGGGACGGTCGTGGTCATCGCAATTCGGAGAGCAATCATCGGCGACAAGTCTATCACCGCCCACCATCGGCTATCATGGGCCGATGCCGCCAGCATCGCCACCGACACCCACACCGAGCGGAGACACGCGCACAGTCCCGGCCAGACTAGGCGCCGCTGTCGTTCCCCATCGGCGTCCCGCCATGACTGACTTTCGCGCCGCCGCCGCTGCCGATCCTGCCCGCAAGCCGCTGCGCGGCCACAAGACCCACCTACGGACCAAGGTGTGGAACGCGGTGCAGCAGCCCCGCGTCGCGGCAACCTCAAGACCCGTCTCGATGCCCGCGACAAGCTCGCCAGCTACGCCTACGACGAACAGGGACGGCTCACTGGTCGGCTACCATCGGCCGATGGCGCTTTGACCGTCTGGCAGAATGATCGCCCGGCCCCGCCATTGCCCAGCCTGTCCATGCTCGTGAGATTCCTGTTTTTCGCCCTTTGCATCGCTTGTTCGGCCACCGTTCACGCCGACCGCCCGGCGGAGTTGCCCGATGCCGCGCCCCTGTTCGCCGCCACGGTCTGGGACATGCACGACCGGTCGTTCGATCTGGCCACGCTGCGCGGCAAGCCGCTGGTGGTCAATTTCTGGGCGCGCTGGTGCGGGCCGTGCCGCGTCGAGATCCCGCATTTCGCGCAGGCGCGGCGCAAGTTCAAGGAGAAGGGCCTGGCGGTGGTCGGCATCGGCCTGGAGGACAAGGTCGACACGGTGCGCGAATTCGCCCGGGCCTACGAGATGGATTACACGGTGCTGCTCGCCAAGGACCAGGGCGTGCCGCTGCTGCGCGCGCTGGGCAACGCCAAGGCCGGCCTGCCCTTCACGCTGGTCATCGACGCCAGCGGGCGGGTGGTGGCGACGAAGCTCGGCCTGATGAGCGCCGCCGAACTCGACGGCGCCATCGCCCGGCTGTTCTGATGCCCGCCGGTCGCCGCGCTTTTCTCGCTACCTGCCTCGCCGCCGCCGCCGGGCGGGCCGTCGGCGCGCCGGCCATCGCCACGCCCTGGCCGGCGCTCAAGCCAAAGTCGGCGCGGCAGCGCGTCGTCATCGTCGGCGGTGGCTGGGGTGGCCTCGCGGCGGCGCGGCACCTGCGCGAGCTGGCGCCCGATCTCGACGTCGTCGTGATCGAGCGGAACGCCTCCTTCTGGTCGGGCCCGCTGAGCAACCGCTGGCTGGCCGGCCTGGTCGATACGCGCTACATCGTCCACGACCGCGCGCCGGCGGCCGCCAGGCACGGCTACGACCTGGTCCAGGCCGAAGTGACGGCGGTGGATCGGGACAGGCGCCGCGTGGTGACCGGCCAGGGCACGCTCGACTACGACTGGCTGGTGCTCGGCGTCGGCATCCGCGAGAACTTCGCCGCCTGGTTCGGCGATGATCGCGCCACCGCCGACCTGGTGCGCGCGCGCCATCCGAGCGCCTGGCGGTCGGGCGAAGCGCTGGCCGAAATCAAGCGCAAGCTCGACGGCTTCGCCGGCGGCGACCTGCTGATGAATCTGCCGCCGATGCCCTACCGCTGCCCGCCGGCGCCTTATGAGCGGGCCGCCTTGATCGGCTGGCTGCTGAAGTCGCGGGGCATCAAGGGCCGGCTGATCCTGCTCGATCCCAACCCGGTCGCGCCGGCCTTCCGCCGCGTGTTCGAGGAGCGTTACCGCGATCAGATTACCCATGTGCCGGATGCCCGCGTCCAGAGCGTGGACCCGCAAGCAAAACGCGTCGTCACCGAGTTCGACGAATACCGTTTCGACGAGGCCATCCTGATGCCGCCCCAGCAGGCTGGCGATCTGCTCTGGCAGGCCGGCCTGATCGGCCGCGACCGCGACGGCAAGCCCACCGGCTGGGCCGACCAGGACCCGCTGCACCTCAACGCGCGCGCCGACGAACGCATCTTCCTGGTCGGCGACGCCCTGGGCCCGACATCGCCGCTGTTCGGCCATTATCCGAAGAGCGGTCACATGGCCAGCCGCCAGGGCCGCGTCGTGGCCGCCGAAATCGCCGCCCGCGCCGCCGGCGTCGAACCGCCGGTGCAGCTGCCGGAAAGCGTCTGTCACGTGTATAGCGACTTCGAGCCGATGAAGCTGGTGCGCATCGACAACCGTTACCGCGTGCGCGGCGACGGCCTCATCGAGCAGACGACCCGCCAGTTCCACGATGCCAATCCGCGCGACGAGGATCTGGCGTGGGCGATCGCGTCGTTCGAGGAGCTCCTGGCTTTCCGGCGCTGAACCGGCGGGGCGGCTTCAGTGTCGCGCCCAGACGCTGGTCTTGCCGTTGGGCGCGACCAGATAGGTGTTGAACATCTCCCGGCGCACCACCGGCTCGACGCCTTCGTTGTCGAGGATGGTGCAGCCGGTTTCGCAGAACGGCGCCGACTTTTCGCGGCCGGGCGCGCCGCGCGGCAGGCCCGGCACCGCCAGCCCGCGCGCCCTGGGCTTTTCCTTGAGCAGCTGCAGGATGTCCTCGGCCGGCACGTGGCCTTCGATGAAATAGCCAGCGACCACGGCGGTATGCACCGATTCGAGTTCGGTCGGCACCTTCAGCCGGCGCTTGACGGCCGCCACGTCGTCGGTGCCGATGAAGGTGGCGGTAAAACCGTGCTGCCGGAGGTGATCGGCCCAGTCGATGCAGGCCAGGCAGACGGTCGGGCCATGGATTTCGACTGGCGGCAGCCGTCCGCTCTCGGCGGCGAGCGCCGGGGCGGCCGTGCACGCCAGCCAGGCGCCGGCGAGCCAGGGTTTCAGCATGGCTTGCCGGCCTGGCAGCCCTTGAGCACCCACAGGGAAATGATCCCCGCCGTCTCGTGGGCCATGACCTTGCGCGCGATGGAAAGCGCATCGCGTCCGGCGTTGGTTTTCGCGGCGGGGTCGGCGCCGGCTTCGAGCAGCAGCCGCGCGTGGGGCGTGCGCTGGGCGTAGGCGGCCATGTGCAGCGGCGTCACGCCCTCGCTGTCGCGGGCGTTGACGTTGGCGCCAGCCTTGATCAGCGCCTTGAGCGCGGCCGGATCGACATTGGTGGCGGCCAGGTGCAACGGCGTCGAACCAAGCGGCGTGCGCGCATCGCGCGCCGCCGGATCGCGCTTGAAAATGGCCATGACCTCGACATCGGTGCCCATGCGCGCCGCATCATGGATCGCCTGCTCGTTGGCGCCGAGCGTGTCCGCCCTCGACGACGATAGCGCGACAAGCATCACCATGCCCGCCGCGCAACGCGCCATCGCCGCCAGTACTTTCCTCCGCATCGCTGCTGCCTCCCCCGTCCTTGCCGGGAATCCGTTGATTCGCCGCCGGCAAGTCTACCTGCTCGAACGCTCACTGGCGCTTAATCTTCGGCGATAATCGCCGAATGACAATTCCCTTATCGGTGGCATGGTATGCGCATACGGCAAATTCTCGGGACGGGCCTGGTCGGCCTCGCGCTCGGCGTCCTGGCGGCCGGACTGGCCGGTCCCGTCCGGGCAGACGAGCCGGACCGGGCATTGAACTTCGGCGTCCTCAACCAGCAAAGCCCGGCTCGCACGGCGCAGCGCTGGAATCCCATCCTCAAGTATCTGTCGGAGGCCACCGGCCTGCGCTTCCAGCTCAAGATGGGGCCGACGGTACAGGAAACCGACGCGATGATGGGCCGCGGCGAGTTCGACCTGGCCTTCACCAACCACAACTTTGCCAAGGAATACGACGGCGTCTACAAGGTCATCGCGCGCTGGGCCGGCAAGCCGATCTATGGCGCCATCGCGGTGCCCGCGGACAGCCCGGTCAGGACGGTCAAGGATCTTGCCGGCAAGCGTGTCGCCTTCCCGTCGAAGGAGGCTTTCGTGGCCTACGCGGTGCCCTCGGTCGCGCTGCGCGCGGCCAAGGTAAGGGTCGAGGAGGTACTGGCCGGCAACCAGGAAGGCGCGCTCGCCCAGTTGCGCGCCCGGCAGGTGGAAGCCGCCGCCGTCAATTCCCGCTTTCTCACCCAATACGCCGCGCAGCATGGCATGCCCTACCGCGAGGTGTTCTCGTCGGAAGGCTATGCCGAATTGCCGGTGATCGCCCATCCGCGCCTGCCACGCGGGGAAATCGAAGCTATCCAAAAGGCCTTGCTGGCCATGAAGAACGATCCGAAGGGGGCGGCGGCACTGGAGGCCAGCGGCGCGCCCGGCTTCGAGCCGGCCACCGAACGGGACTACGACAACGCCCGCGCCATTTACCGCCGCATCGCGGAATAGCCCACACATGCGCGGATTCAGCCTGATCGGCCGCATCCTCGTCCTGACGGTGGTGGTGGTCGGCTGCGTCTCGGTGCTCGGGCTCGCATTCGTCATCCAGGAGCGCATCGCTTCGTCGCACCAGCGCTATCACCAGGAAGCGCGCAGCTTCATCATCGCCCTGACGCCGATGCTGCAAAACGCCCTGGTCGTCGGCGACCTGGCCGTCGTGCAGCAGACCTTCGACCAGCTCGTCCGCGAGGAATCGCTGCGGCGCGTGGCCTTGCTCGACTCGGCGAGCCGCCGCATGATCGTCGAGTCGGTCGACGCCCCGGGCGGCAACGGCGCGGTGCCGGCCCGCGCGCCGCCGCCGGGCTGGTTCGCCGCCGTGCTGGAAGCCGAGGCGTACGACCTGTTCGAGGAAAAGCCGATCGAGCTGGCCGGCATCGATTACGGCACCCTGCGCGTCGAGATGTCCAACGCCCCCTTGCAGGCCAGGCTGTGGGCTGTCACCAAGCGATTCTTCATGGTCGGCAGCTTCGGCCTGCTACTGATCGTCGCCGCGCTCGGCGCCGCGCTGCGTCGCGGCCTGGCGCCGCTGCAGCTGCTGACGCAGGGCGCCCGACGGATGGAGGACGGCAATCTCCAGACCCGCATTCCACCGATCGCCAGCCCCGAAATCGCCGTTGTCGGCGAGGCCTTCAACGACATGGCCGACCGCGTGCTGGCGCGCGAGGCCGAACTCAAGGAGGCGCACGCGCTGGCCGACGGCGCCGCCCGCGCCAAGGCCGCCTTTCTCGCCACTATGAGCCACGAGATTCGCACACCCATGAACGGCATCATCGGCCTGACCGACCTGACCCTGCTGACGCCGCTCAGCGACGAACAGCGCGGGTATCTCCAGCTGGTCAAGTCCTCGGCCGGCAACCTGCTGGTGATCCTCAACGACATCCTCGATTACTCCAAGATCGACGCCGGCAAGCTGACGCTGGAGGCCGTACCGGTCAACCCGCGTGAAATGGTGCCGCAGATCCTGGCACTGTTCGCCTCGCGGGCCAACGACCGCGGTCTCGTCATGCGCGCGGAACTGGACCCCCGCCTGCCGGAACGGCTGATCGCCGACCCGGTGCGCCTGCGCCAGATCCTGAGCAACCTGGTCAGCAACGCCGTCAAGTTCACCGAGCGCGGCCACGTCCTGCTCAGGATCGAACTGCTCGACGGCGGCGCGGCAGAGGCGCGCGTGCGCTTCGAGGTCGAGGACACCGGTATCGGCATTGCCCCGGAAAAGGTCCGCCACGTGGTCGAACCCTTCGTCCAGGCCGACGATTCGACCACGCGGATGTATGGCGGTACCGGCCTGGGCCTGGCGATCTGCACCAACCTGATCCGCCTGATGGGCGGCGAACTCGGCGTGGACAGCATTCCCGGCGTCGGCAGCCGTTTCGGCTTCACGCTGTTGCTGCCGCTGGCGCCGCCGGTCGCGGCGGCGCCAGCAACGCCGACACGCGCGGCGACGCCAACGCCGGCGAGCGACGGCACGCGGCGAATCCTGGTCGCCGAGGATTCTCCGGTCAACCAGGCCCTGATACGGGCCATCCTGGGTAAGTCGGGCTATGGCTTCGTCATCGTCGAGGACGGTCAGGCGGCGGTGGATGCCTGCACCGCCGAGCGTTACGACCTGATCCTGATGGACATGCAGATGCCCAATCTCGACGGCCTGGCGGCGACGGCGTGCATCCGGGAAGCCGAGGCGCGCGCCGGCGGCCGGCACATCCCCATCGTCGCCCTGACCGCCAACGCCTTCGACGAGGATCGGCAGCGCTGCCTGAAGGCGGGGATGGACGATTTCCTGGCCAAGCCGTTCCACAAGGATGCCCTGCTGGCGATCATCCAGCGCAACCTTCCCCCCGCCTGACCGGCGCCCCGCGACGGATGTGCCGCCCGGCCTGGCTCGCGCGACTGAAGCGGTACTTGCTGCTCAAGGTCGCCGGCACCACGGCATTCATCACCCTGTTTTTCGTCGGCTATTTCCACGTGCTGCGTCATCCGGCGCACCTGGTCACGCCGATGCCGGAAATCTGGCTTGACCGCCTGATCGGTTTCCAGCCCATCGCGCTGGTCTTCTATGCGTCGCTTTGGGTCTATGTGGGCCTGCCGCCGGCGCTGCTGTCCGGGCTGCGCGAACTCGTGGCCTATGGTTGCTGGATCGCGGCACTTTGCCTGGCCGGCCTGGCCTGCTTTTACTTCTGGCCAACCGCCGTGCCGCCCTACCCGGTCGATACCACGCTCTACCCGGCCTTCGCGGTCATCCAGGGCCTCGACGCGCCAGGCAATGCCTGTCCTTCGCTGCACGTGGCGACCGCCGCTTTCTCGGCGATCTGGCTCGACCGGCTGCTGCGCGAGCTGGGGTCGGGCGTGACGATGCGCACCGTCAACGGACTCTGGTTCCTCGCGATCGCCTGGTCCACGCTGGCCACCAAGCAGCACGTCGCGCTCGACGTGCTGGCCGGGCTGCTGCTGGGTCTGGCCTTCGCGCTGCCCTCGCTGCGGCTGCGCCCGGCCGGCTATGATACGGACAGGAATTGAAAGGCAATGGAGCAGGCCATGAGTTCGCTGAAGCAGTTGCAGCATCTGATACAGGAGAAATACAAGATCGACCCCGCAACTCTCGACCCCGACGCCTCGATGCTCGACCAGGGTATCGACTCGCTGGCGCTGGCCGAGTTTCTCTTCGACATCGAGGACCATTTCGGCATCGATTTCCCGGACGCGCGAGCGGATATCAACTCGCTGGCGGGGCTGGCCAAGGTGATCGACGAACTCGTCGCCGCCAAGGCCGGCGCCGGTGCCCTTTAGGCCGGCGCGCACCGACATGGTCGCCGTCACCGGCATCGGCGTCGTTTCGCCGCATGGCGATCATCCCGACGCCATGTTCGCGGCGTTGATGCGCGGCGAATCGGCGATCGGCGAATTCATCGGCGATTTTCCCAACGCCAAGCCGGCCGCCGTGGCCTCGGTGGCGTTCGACGCCGGCGCGTGGTTCACACCCTTGCAACTGGCCGGCGTCGACCGGGTCAGCCAACTGGCGGTGGCGGCCGCCACCCGCGCGCTGGCCGACGCGGGCGCGGCGGGCGTGTACGAACCCGCCCGCGTCGGCGTCTATGTCGGCTGCGGCATGGGCGGCGGCGCGTCGCTGGAGGCGGGCTACATCTCCGGCCTGCGCAACGGCCGCGTGCCGCCGCTGACCGTTCCCGCCTTCATGCCCAACGCGCCGGCGGCGCACGTCGCCATGCGCCTGCACGCGACGGGGCCGGCGCTCACCTACGCGGTGGCCTGCGCCTCGTCGGCCGTGGCCATCGCCGAGGCGGCCAAGGCGATCCGCGGTGGCGAGGTGGACATGGCCATCGCCGGCGGCAGCGAAGCCGTGCTGGTGCCCGGCGTGGTCAAGGCCTGGCAGGTCATGCAGACCCTGTCGGTGTTCGCCCCTGGCGCGGCAGCCAGTTCCTGCCGCCCTTTCGCGACCGACCGCGGCGGCTTCGCGCTCGGCGAGGGCGCCGCTTTCCTGATCCTCGAATCCACCGAACGCGCCCGCGCGCGCGGCGCCCGCCGCCACGCCGAGCTGGCCGGCTGGGGCATGAGCTGCGACGCCACGCACCTGACCAAGCCCGACGCCGCCGGCCAGCGAGCGGCCATCGGCAACGCGCTGGCGCTCGCCGACCTGGCGCCGCGCGACGTCGGCTACTGCAACGCCCACGGCACCGCCACCAGGATCGGCGACCAGGTCGAAAGCGAGGCGCTCAAGGCTGTCTGGGGTACGGACATCGATCGCCTGCGGGTCAGTTCCACCAAGTCGATGCACGGCCACCTGCTCGGCGCCGCCGGCGCGCTGGAGGCAGCGATCACCACCCTCGCCCTGCGCGAAAGTCAGTTGCCGCCGAACGCCAATTGCGCCAGCCCCGATCCCGCCTGCGGCCTCGATCTGGTGCTCGAAACCGGCGCCGTCGCGTCCGGCCTCGACGCCGCCATCACCAGCTCCTTCGCTTTCGGCGGCAGCAACGCCGTGCTCGTCTTTCGGCGCGCATGAGCATTGTCCGCCCGTGCGCCGCGCTGCTGACGCTGCTGGTCGCCGGCTGCGCCACCACCGAGTTCGACGGCGCGGCGCGCTTGCCGCCAGACCTGCGGCGGAGCGACGCCCGTGCCTGGCCGGCCGCCCTCGAAGAAGCCGTCGTGCGCGACCGCGTTGAGAAGCTGCTGCCCGGCGGCGTCAAGGATAGGCCCGGCTGGGCGCTCGACCTTTACATGGCCCTCGCCTACCTGAAGATCCCGCACGCCGGCGAGACTTATTGCACGATCATGGCGGTCGTCGAACAGGAATCCGGTTTCCAGGTCGACCCCGTGGTGCCGGGCCTGCCCGGCATCGTGCGTCGGGAAATCGACCGGCGCGCGGAGCAGTACGGCGTGCCCAAGCTGCTGATCGCCGGCGCCATGGCCATGAAGTCACCCGACGGCCACAGTTACGAAGAGCGCATCGACGCCCTCAAGACCGAAAAGCAGCTCGACAAGCTTTATGACGACATGATCGGCGAACTGCCGTTCGGCAAGACTTTACTGGCCGACTACAACCCAGTGCGTACCGCCGGGCCGATGCAGGTCAGCATCGACTTCGCCGAGCGGCATGTCGAAGCAGCGCCCTATCCGTATCCGATCGCGCGCAAGCTGCGCGACGAAGTATTCACGCGACGCGGCGGGCTCTATTTCGGCGCCGCCATCCTGCTCGACTATCCGGCGCCCTACAGCGACGTGGTCTACCGCTTCGCCGACTTCAACGCCGGCCGTTACGCCAGCCGCAATGCCGCTTTCCAGGCGGCGCTGAGCCGCCTGGCTGGCAAGCCGCTGGCGCTCGACGGCGATCTGTTGCGCTACCAGGACGGCCAGCCCGCCGAAACGCCGAGCCAGGTGGAAGCGGCCTTGCGTTCGCTGGCCGGCCCGCTGCGCCTGAACGCCGCCGAGATCCGCCGCGACCTGCTGCTCGAAAAGGACGCCGGTTTCGGCGACACGCCGCTCTACCAGCGGCTCTTCGCGCTGGCCGACGGCACCGCCGGCGCGCCGTTGCCGCGCCAGGCGATGCCCGGCATCGACCTGAAGAGCCCGAAGATCACGCGCAAGCTCACCACCGCGTGGTTCGCCCGTCGCGTCGAGGAGCGTTACCGCAAGTGCCTGGCCAGGGCCGACGCCGCTATTGGCCCGCCTTGAGATCGCCCGGCAACTGCTCGCTGGCAAACACGGCGATGACGCGGGCGTGCTGATAGCGCTGGTGTTCCTTCAGCTTGACGCCTTTCGGGCTGTAGAGGTCGCCGGTGCCATAAACCTTGTGGAATTCATGCGGCACGTTGATCAGGTACTTGTCCATGACATCGACCGGAACGGCCGAGCGGCGCTCGGCCAGCCGCTGGTTGACTTTCTGGTCGCCGAACGCGGATGCGCTGCCGAGCGAGACCAGCAGCAGCTTGCGGCCGCGCGCTTCCCGCGCGGCAAAATCCGCGAAGCGAACCAGCCGGTCGCGTTCCACGGCCGACAGCGTCGCGCCGGCGACGGGGAAGAACACCGTGATCTCGCCGGTACCATGGCGTCGGGACAGCTCCTCGAGCACGGCCAGGCTCCGCCGCGCCGTTTCCTGGGTCTGTAGCACGGTTTCCTGGGTTTGCCGCGCGCTCTCGAGGATTTGCCTGCCAGTGGCCTTGATCTCCCCGAGTTCGGCGAGCACCGCGGTGTTGGCTTCGAGAAACCGCTTGACCGCCAGGGGCGCGTTGGCTTCATCGACGACCGCGGCCGGCTTTTCCGGCGCGGGTATCGACTGGCAGCCGCTCAGCGCCAGGGCGGCGAGGGACAGGGCGATGATGGTTGCTTTCATGGTGGCGCTCCGACTTGGCAAAACACCATTGCACCCGGAGCCCGCCTGGCCAGCAACCGTCGCCCGCAGGCGACAGAGCGCATCATTTCCCGGTCACGCCTTCGCGGCCGGCTTCAAGGCCCGGCCGCCCGATGATGGCCGTCTTGGCCGGCGTGCCGAGGTCGTGAAATCCGCAGGAAGTAGACCAGCACCACCCCCCCCGCCAGCAGCACGCTCAGCGTGGCGGCAATCCAGAAGCCGGCGGCGCCGCGCGGCGGTCCCAGCACATCGGTGAGGCCGAGCAGGTAGCCGCCGCCGAGGCCGACGCCCCAGAGCGCGAAGGCATAGACCAGCATCGGCACGGTGGTCTTCTTGTAGCCGCGCAGGACATTGACCACCACCGCCTGCAGCGCGTCGACCAGGTGATAGAAGGCGACGATGCCAATCAGGCCGGCCGCGACAGCCCGCACGTCCGCATCAGGCGAATAGGCGGCGGCCAGGCGCTCGGCGCCGAGCCATAGGCCGAGGCTGACCAGCGCGGCGACCGCCATGCCGACGCCCAGACCCGCCAGTCCGGCATGGCGGGCCTCGGCCGGGTCGTTCGCCCCGAGGGCATGGCCGGCCAGCACCAACGCCGCATGACCGATCGACAGCGGAATCATGAAGGTCAACACGGTCAGGTTGGCGGCGATCTGGTGCGCGGCCGAGTAGGTCGGCCCCAGGCGCGCGACGAACAGCGCCATGAAGGTGAAGGCGGTGACATCGACCAGCAGCGTCACGCCGATCGGCAGACCGAGCTTGAAGAGGGCCAGGATGGGGCCGGGCTTGGGCAAAGTCAGTCGCGAGAAGACGCCGAATTCCGCGTAGTCGGGCTGGCGGGCGCACCAGCCCCAGGCGAGCAACGCCGTCCCCCATGAAATGACCGCCGTCGCGGCGGCGCAACCCGCCGCGCCCATGCCGAGCGAGAACATGAAAAAGGCATTGAGCGGCACCTTGACGACCAGGCCGATCAGGTTGAAGGTCATGATCGCGCGCGGCCGGCCGATGCCGGTCATGAAGCCGTAGAAAATGCGGAACAGCATGGCCGGCGCCATGCTCCACGAGATGGCGTCGAGGTACTCGCGCACCTGCGCCTCGACCGCCGGCTGAAGGTGCGAAAACCAAATGAAGGGCTCGGGGTTGCGCAGCAGCATGATGCCCAGCCCAGCCAGCACCAGCGCCAGCCAGGCGGACTGCCGCACGTCCTCGCCGATCTCGGCGTGGCGGCCGGCGCCGTAGTGCTGCGCCACCGTCGGCGCCAGCGCCAGCAGCACACCCATGGCGGTAACGAACACGGTGACGTAAATCGCCGCGCCAATGCCGACCGCGGCGAGGTCAAGTGCCGACAGGCGGCCGGCCATCATGGTGTCGATGACGCCGTTGCCGACCACGGCAACCTGCGCCACCAGGACGGGCCAGACCAGCCCGGTCAGGCGGCGAAAAGTGGATTGGCTCAAGGGAATCGGGGTTATTGCGCTGCGACGGATGGCCTAGAATAGCAAGCTTTGGCTGCCGCTCCGCCGATGGCAACCCGTTTGCGGGAAATTCCCTACAACTACACTTCGTTCTCGGACCGCGAGATCGTCATCCGCCTGCTCGGTGCGCAGGCATGGGCGACGCTCGACGTACTGCGCAGCCAGCGCGTCACCGGCCGCTCGGCGCGCATGCTCTACGAAGTGCTGGGCGACATCTGGGTGGTGCGCCGCAACCCCTACCTTGAGGATGACCTGCTCGCCAACACGGAGCGCCGGGCCGCGCTGGTCGGCGCGTTGCGCCACCGGCTGACGGAAATCGACAAGCGCCGCGCCGGCAACGAGGCGGTGGCGACGCTGCTGGTCGCCGCACATGCGGCCGTGGCGAGTTTCGAGCGCTGGTTCGACGAAACCCAGGCCCTGCGCAGGCAGGTCAGGAAGCTGCTGTGCCAATACACGCGCTGCGACAACATCGGCTTCGACGGCCTCGCCCGCGTCTCGCACGTCACCGACGCCACCGACTGGCGCGTCGAATACCCGTTCGTGGTGCTGACGCCGGATACCGAGGCGGAAATCGCGCCGCTGGTGCGCGGCTGCATCGAGCTTGGCCTGACCATCATCCCGCGCGGCGGCGGCACCGGCTACACCGGCGGCGCCGTGCCGCTGACGCCAAAGTCGGCGGTGATCAATACCGAGAAGCTGATCGACATGAGCGCGGTCGAGCAGGCCGTGCTGCCGGGAGTCGACCGGCCCTATGCGACGGTCCGCACCGGCGCCGGCGTGGTCACCCGCCGCGTCATGGACCGTGCCGACGAGGCCGGCCTGGTGTTCGCCTGCGACCCGACCTCGGCCGACGCCTCCTGCATCGGCGGCAACATCGCCATGAATGCGGGCGGCAAGAAGGCCGTGCTCTGGGGCACGGCGCTCGACAACCTCGCCTCGTGGAAGATGGTGACGCCGGACGGCCACTGGCTGGAGGTCGAGCGCATCGGCCATAACCTGGGCAGGATTCACGACCAGGAAACCGCGACTTTCCGGCTGAAGCGTCTGGATGATGCCGGCCGCCAGCTCGCGGAGGAGTTCCTGTCGATCCCGGGCCGGACCTTCCGCAAGGCCGGGCTGGGCAAGGACGTCACCGACAAGTTCCTGGCCGGCCTGCCCGGCGTGCAGAAGGAAGGCTGCGACGGCATCATCACCTCGGCGGTGTGGATCCTGCACCGCATGCCGCCGGCGGCGCGCAGCTTCTGCCTGGAATTCTTCGGCCAGGTGCGCGATGCCGTGCCGAGCATCGTCGAGATCACGGAGTACCTGAAGACGCGGCCCGGCGGCGCAATCCTGGCCGGACTGGAACACCTCGACGAGCGCTACGTGAAGGCGGTCGGCTACGCCACCAAGGCGAAACGACATGGCCGGCCAAAGATGGTGCTGATCGGCGACATCGTCGGCGACGACGAAGCCGCGGTCATGCGCGCCACCTCGGAAGTGGTGCGCATCGCCAGCGGGCGTTCCGGCGAGGGCTTCATCGCCGTCAGCGCCGAGGCGCGCAAGCAGTTCTGGCTCGACCGCGCCCGTACCGCCGCGATTTCCAGGCACACCAACGCCTTCAAGGTCAACGAGGACGTAGTGATCCCGCTGCCGCGCATGGGCGACTACTGCGACGGCATCGAGCGTATCAACATCGAACTTTCCATCGCCAACAAGCTGGCGCTGTGCGAGGCGCTCACCGAGTTCCTGCAAGGCGACCTCCCCCTGCACCTCGGTGATGCCAGTCTCGACAAGGAAGAACTGATCGGCGACCGCCGCGACCAGGCCCTGGCCGCGATTGCCGAGGTGCGCGCGCGCTGGCAGTCGCTGCTCGATAATCTCGACGCCGCCTGGCCACCCCCCGAGCCGCCGCCGGCGCCGCGACATTGGCATCCGCTGCCGGTGCCGCCGCGCCCGGTACCGGTACGGACCTGGCACCCGCTGGCGGCCAGCGTTTTCCACAAGCTGCAGGACCACTCGGTGCGCGTGTCGTGGCAGAAGGAACTCAAGCCGCTGCTCGAAACGATCTTTGACGGCAACGTCTATCGGCCGATTTTGGAAGGGATCGACGCGCGGCACCACGAGGTACTGCGCGGCCGCGTCTTCGTCGCGCTGCACATGCATGCCGGCGACGGCAACGTGCACACCAATATCCCGGTGAACTCGGATCGCTACGAGATGCTGCAAACCGCATACCAGGCGGTGGAGCGCATCATGCACCTGGCGCGCGATCTCGGCGGCGTCATTTCCGGCGAGCACGGCATCGGCATCACCAAGCTGGAGTTCCTGCGCGAGGACGAGATCAAGCCCTTCCGCGAATACAAGCAGAGGATCGACCCCGAGGGCCGCTTCAACAAGGGCAAGCTGATGGCAGGCAGCGACCTCGCCAACGCCTACACGCCCTCGTTCGCCCTGCTCGGCGTCGAGTCGCTGATCATGGAGCAGTCGGAGATCGGTTCGATCTCGGCGATGGTCAAGGACTGCCTGCGCTGCGGCAAGTGCAAGCCGGTCTGCTCGACCCACGTGCCGCGCGCCGACCTGCTTTACAGCCCGCGCAACAAGATCCTCGGCACCGGCCTCCTGATCGAGGCCTTCCTTTACGAGGAACAGACGCGGCGCGGCATCTCGCTCCAGCACTTCGACGAATTCTCGGACATCGGCGACCACTGCACGATCTGCCACCGCTGCGTCAAGCCCTGCCCGGTGGACATCGACTTCGGCGACGTCTCGATCGCCATGCGCAATTTCCTGCGCCGCCAAGGCAAGAAGAAAGTCAGCCTCGGCACCACGGCGGCCATGGCCTTCCTCAACGCGCGCGATCCGGCCACCATCAAGGCGCTGCGCGCCGGCATGATCGGCCTCGGCTATCGCGCGCAACGCCTGGGACACAAGCTCGCCAAGTCCTTCGGTCTCGTCCAGGAGAGCACGCGCCATCCGGCCGCGACGCTCGGCAGGCCGCCGGTCAAGGCGCAGGTGATCCACCTGCTCAACAAGCCGATGCCGCCGGGCATGCCGAGCCGCACCGCGCGCGCGCTGCTCGACATCGAGGACGGCACGCTGATCCCGGTGATCCGCGACCCGAAGCGTACGGCTGAGGATTCGGATGCGGTGTTCTACTTCCCCGGCTGCGGTTCGGAGCGGCTGTTCTCGCAGGTCGGGCTGGCCACGCAGGCGATGCTGTGGCATGTCGGCGCCACCGCCGTGCTGCCGCCCGGCTACCTCTGCTGCGGTTATCCGCAGACCGCCAACGGCAACGAGGACAAGGGACAGTCGATCACCATGCAGAACCGCGTGCTGTTCCACCGCGTCGCCAACACCCTTAACTACCTCGACATCAAGACCGTGCTGGTCTCCTGCGGCACCTGCCTCGACCAGCTCGAGAAGTACCAGTTCGACAAGATATTTCCCGGCTGCCGGCTGCTCGACATCCACGAGTACCTCATGGAGAAAGGCGTCAGGCTCGACGGCCTGCAAGGCACGCAGTACCTGTACCACGAGCCTTGCCACACGCCGATGAAGGCGCATGGCACGAATGGCGGCACGAAGGTGGCGAGCACGCTGATGGGCAAGAATGTCCTGCTTTCCGACCGCTGCTGCGGCGAATCCGGCACGCTGGCGGTAACGCGGCCGGACGTGTCGACCCAGGTGCGCTTCCGCAAGCAGCAGGAGATCGAAGCGGGTGTCGCCCGGCTGAAAGTCAGCCGTGGCGAGACGCCGAAGATCCTCACCAGCTGCCCGTCGTGCCTGCAAGGCCTGCACCGCTACCGCGAGGACGCCAATGTCGAGGCGGAGTACATCGTCGTGGAAATGGCCAACCGGCTGCTCGGCGGCGACTGGCTGAAGCATTATCTCGCCGCCGCCAACGCCGGCGGCATCGAGCGGGTGCTACTGTAGTTATTGACCCATGCCAAGGCCGGATTTCCGGTGGCGGCGAACAATGACGGCATGAGATCGTTCTGGTTGACGGCTTTGCTGGCCTTGCCGGCTTGGGCCGCGCCTGCCCTCCAGCCCTTGATCGACGCAACGCCCATCGGCGGCACGCTGCGCCCGGCGGCCGGCGTCTATGCCGGGCCGGCGGTGATCGACCGGCCGATGACGATCGACGGCGGCGGCAAGGTGACCGTCGACGCCGGCAACCGCGGCACGGTGCTGACCGTGCGCGCCAGCGGCGTGACCGTGCGCGGCCTGCGCCTGACCGGCAGCGGCGAGACGCATGACGGCATCGACGCCGGCCTGACCATCGAGAGCCATGACAACCTCGTGGCAGACAACGTGCTCGACGAAGTGTTCTTCGGCATCCATGTCAGGGGCGGCAACCGCAACCGCATCCGCGACAATCGCGTCACCGGCAAGGATCTTTCGCTGGGACTGCGCGGCGATGGCCTGCGCATCTGGAATGGCCACGACAACGAAATCGCCGACAACGACTTCCGGCGCGTGCGCGACCTGACACTGGCCAACTCGCCGGATAACCGCGTCATCAACAACGGCCTGGCGGACGCGCGCTACGCCATGCACATCGTCTTCTCGCCGCGCACCCGCGTGGAAGGGAACCACATCGAGCGGACCGGCACCGGCATCGTCGCCTTGTACTCCACCGACCTGGTCGTGCGCGGCAACCGGATCAGCCATGCGCTCGACGGCGGCGGCGCCGCCATCACTTTCAAGGACAGCGGCGGCGCGCTGGTCGAGAACAACGAGATCGTGCACTGCGCCGTCGGCCTGATGGCCGACGCGCCGATCAACGCCGAACTGACCCATTTGATCCGCAACAACCGCTTCGCCCACAACATCACCGGCATGTCGTTCTATGGCGAGAAGGGCGGCCATCGCATCCTCGACAACCACTTCGACAACAATCTGACGCAGGTGTTCGTCAGCGCTCCGGGAGTGGGCGAGGCCAATGTCTGGCGCGGCAACCACTGGAGCGACTACCAGGGCTTCGACCGCGACGGCGACGGCATCGGCGACACGCCGCATGAACTGTGGCTCTACGCCGACCGCATCTGGATGGAACTGCCCAAGGCGAAGTTCTTCGCCAATTCGCCTTCCCTGGAATTGCTGGACTTCCTCGAACGGCTGGCGCCTTTCTCCTCGCCGAACCTGATCCTGCGCGACAGCCTGCCACGCCTGCGGCGATGAGTTATCCTTGCGGGCATGGAAACATGCCCCTTCTGCTCATCCGCCGGCGGCGAAATCGTCTGGGAAGACGGGCTGTGCCGCGTCATTCGCGTCGGCGGTGCCGAGAGCGAGGCCTTCCCCGGTTTTTGCCGCGTCGTCTGGCGGAATCATGTCGCCGAAATGACCGATCTCGACCCGGTCGAGCGCCGGCATGCCATGAACGTCGTCTTCGCGGTGGAGTCCGCGTTGCGCGCGCTCGTCGCGCCCGACAAGATCAACCTCGCCGCGCTGGGCAACATGGTGCCGCATCTGCATTGGCACATCATCCCGCGCTGGCGCGACGACAGCCACTTTCCGGCGCCGATCTGGGCCGGCGCCGACCCGGCGCGAAAGTCAGCCGTGGCGGCACGCCGGCCGGCGCCCGCCACGCCGGCGCTGCATGATGCGATCTCCGCCGCACTGGCCGGCGAATCGGGCGGCGCATGAACACCAGCGCCGCCAACGGCGAGCAACGGCCGGCCTTCCTGGATGCAGAATCCTGCCGCGCCTGGCTCGCCGGCACACCGCTGACTCAACCGGTGCAGGCGCTGGCCCAACTGCTGCGCCAGCTCAACCTGCTCAACCGCGCCGACATCGAGCCGGGTGAGCGGCTGGCCATCCTCGAACTGCTGCGCAAGCCGCTGATGCAAGTGCAGGAAGAAGGCGCGCGCCGCTTCATCGGCAAGCCCCTGCCGCTGGTGCCGCCGGAGCGGGCCGCCTTCGACGCGGCCCAAGCGGTCTGGCATGCGCTGCTCGGCGGTTATGTCCGCTGCATTGAATCGGCGTTGGCCGGCAATGAAGCCTTGCGCGACCGCCTGGCGCTGCTCGTTCAGCGCGGCCTGGCGACGCTGGCGGCCGCCCAGTTCGACATCTACCGGGCCTGTTGTCAGCCCACGCCGGATCACTGGCGCACCCTGCACCAGCTGTTCGCCTCCGCCGAGCGGGCGGGCCACGCCACCACCGAGGTCGCCGATGCGGCGCGCCAGGGCAAGACGTCGTCGTCGCCACTGGCCGTCTATGCCGAAGTCCTGCTGCTGCACGCGGCCAGCCCGCACGAGCTGCCGGCGCGACACCTGGTCTGGGCGGCGCGCTGGGCGCGCCGCTGGTCGGCCAGGATCGACATCCTGGCCAGCCCGCCGGAACCGGGCAAGTCGACGCCGCTGTGCGTCGACTTGAACGCGAAGGAAGCCGCCGCCTACGTCGCCGCCACGGGCGACGGCGCGCGCTGGCTCGACACCTCTTCAATCCGGCAAAGCCTCAAGAAGCGCCTGTCACAACTGGAAAAAGGCGTGAAGCCGGCCGAGTTGCAACTGGGCGAGGACTGTACCCAACCCGCCTGCGGGCAACTGCTGGCGCAGGTCTATCAGCGCTGGTGCCGGGGGGGTATCGCCCGCCGCCACGAACGGCAGACTGCCGATGGCGGCTGCGAATTGATCTGCGGCACCGATGCCATCCACTACTATCTGTCCGGGCGCAAGCCGTTTCGCCAGCCGGGCTACGCCGATGACGAAGCCTTGCGCCGCGAGCGCGAGGAACTCGCCACGTTCGGCCGCATCGCCGATGCACACCAGGCAAACGGCTTCAGCCAGCAACATGGCTACCAGATCGAGGAATGGCGGATTCTCGACGAATCGCCTGCCGGCCTCCAGGCCGGCCGCGAACCGGACCGGTCGGGGGCACGCATCGGTCAGGGCCAGCTGGTCGCCGCGCGGCCGCGGGGGGGGCAATATTTCCTGCTGGGCGGCGTCCGCTGGGCGATGGTGGCTTGCGATGGTCGCCTGGTCACCGGCATCCGCATGATGCCGGGTCGCCCGGACCCCGTGGCCGCGCGCGACCTCGAAGCCACGACCAGCAAGGAACCTTATCGACCGGCTTTTCTCCTCCCGGCGGTCGAGGCGCTGAATTCACCCGCCACCATCGTCATGCCGCCAGGGCACTTCCGCGCCGGCCGCTCCCTGGAGCTGATCGGCGGGCCGCATCGGCGGATCGTCCTGACGCAGCTCGTCGACCGCGGCCTGGACTTCGACCGCGCCACCTACCAAACCGCCTGACCAGATAGTTCCGACGCCATGGCAAGCCCAGCCCAGCCACCCTTCGATGCGCGCGACGCGGCCAGTTGTCTAGCCTTCCTGGCCAACCTGCCGATCATGAACGTTCCGCTCGCCCACGATTCGATCGGCAGGTTGCTGAAGGCCGTGCATGACGCGCCGCCGCCCGCCGCGGAATACCTTGCCGTGCTCGAAGCGGCCCACGAACCGCTGGCCTTCCTCCAGGAAGAAGTGGCGACCCGTTATGCCGCGCGGCCATTGCCGGCCAATGACGTCGAGTCCGCCATCTTCGCCAAGGTGGTTTCGCTCTGGCGGCTGATGGCCAGCGCCTATGCGCGCGTGGCCGATCTTGGCGGCGGCGACGCTGGCGTCCAGGACAAGCTGGCGCTGATCTGCCAGCGCTGTCTTCACTACGCGGGACAGACCATCGTCGAACATTATCGGGCGCATCGTCAACTCGACGCCGGCGCCTGGCTCGAGCTCCACGGCTTCTTCGACACGGCCGAGGAATGGGGGCTCGCCGACACCGAGGTAGGCGGGTCGCCGGAGCAAACCGCGACGACCGGCGCCATCACCTACGCCACGGTGCTCCTGATCGACCTGGCCAATCCTTACGGCCGCACGCCGAAGGAACTGGCCTGGATCATTCGCTGGGCAAAGCTGATGGCCCCGCGCGCGGCCGTCCGCAAGCCCGACGATGCCGGCGGCCGCGGGTACGGGCTGGACCTCATGCAGGATCGCGGCCTGTTGCCTGTAGACCATCTTTCCGAAACTCCCTCGGCCCGCCTGTTCGATACCTCGAAACTCGGTGAACCCGTGCAACGACTGCTCGCCCGGCTGAAGGCCGGCGAGGATCCGAAGGCGCTGGAGCTCGGCGACGATTGCCCCGCGCCACTTGCCGGACGGCTGCTGCTGCAGATCTACCGCCCCTGGTGCCTGGCCGCCATGCCACGCCGCTTCGAGCGCGCCCGCGCCAAGGGTGTGCTATCGATCGCCTTGCAGGCCGAGTCGATCTACTTCCACCTGACCGGCGGCGAATTCGTCCAGCCCCAGCACGCCCGGATTTTTTCCCGGGCGGAAATGGAGCAGTACTGGACTTTCCGCAACCAGCTGGACCCCAAACGGCCGCTCAACGTGCGTGCCGCCGCGCTTGGTCTGACGCTCGACGTCTGGGATATCGCCGACCAGTCCCTCAACGGCTACCGGGTCTGCCGCAACGCCGCCGGCCCGCGCGTCGAGCACAATCAGCTGATCGCGCTCAAACCGCCAGGAAAGGACGATTTCACGCTCGGGCGCATCACCTGGCTATTCCAGGAACGGGACGGGGGACTGCAGGCCGGCATCCATGTCCTGCCCGGCCCCGTGACCGGCGTGGCGGTGCGGCCCACCGGCGCCGGTATTGGGCCGTCGGACAAGTACATGCCCGGCTTCTTCGTACCCGGCATTGTCGCGCTCAAGGAACCGCTTTCGGTAATCTTGCCGCCCGGCTGGTTCACTCCAGGCCGCGTTGTCGAAATATTCACCGACCGGCCAGTGGCGGCAAGGCTGGAGGAGCTGATGGCCAAAGGCCCCAACTTCGAACGCTGCTCGTTCACGCTCGCCGACCAGCCCCTGCCGGCTGCGCTATGATAGCCGCCCCCGACAGATTATCGACATAACCACGACAACATCATGGCCGGTCTCGACAAGCAAACCCCGATCCCCACGGAAATCAAGCTTCACAAGCAATCCAGACTGATGGAAGTCAGCTTCGCCGATGGCGCCAATTTCAAGCTGCCGTTCGAATACCTGCGTGTCCATTCGCCGTCCGCCGAGGTGCGCGGTCATGGCCCCGGCCAGGAAACCTTGCAGACCGGCAAGCGCAATGTGGACATCGCCGGTGTTGAAGCGGTGGGCAACTACGCCATCAAGCCGGTGTTCTCGGACGGTCACGACACGGGCATTTATTCCTGGGATCTGCTCTACGATCTGGGCGTCAATCAGGAGTCGTACTGGCAGGCCTATCTCGCGCGCCTCGCCGCCGCCGGTGCCGGCCGCGACGTCGACACTTCGACCAAGCCGCCGAAGTCCCGTGGCAGCGGCGGTTCCTGCGGCAGCCACTGAGCCAAGATGCCCGATACGCATTTCGGTTTCGAGAAGGTCGAAGAAACAGAAAAAGCCCGTCGGGTGGAGGGCGTGTTTTCGTCGGTCGCCGACAAGTACGACCTGATGAACGACCTCATGTCCGCCGGCCTGCACCGGCTCTGGAAGGCCTTCACCATCCAGGTCGCCGGCGCGCGGACGGGTGATCGCGTGCTCGACGTGGCCGGCGGCACCGCCGACCTCTCCTCGGCTTTCGCCAAGCGCGTCGGGCCGACCGGCGAGGTCTGGCTCACCGACATCAACAACGCCATGCTGACGCGCGGCCGCGACCGGCTGCTCGACGAAGGCGTGCTCGGCCCGGTCGCCCAGTGCGACGCCGAAAAGCTGCCTTTCCCGGACAACCATTTCGACGTCGTCAGCGTCGCCTTCGGCCTGCGCAACATGACGCACAAGGACCGCGCACTGGCCGAGATACGCCGCGTGCTGCGCACCGGCGGCCGCCTGCTGGTGCTGGAGTTTTCCAAGGTCTGGGAGCCACTGTCGCCCTTGTACGACCTCTACTCTTTCAAGGTGCTGCCCTGGCTGGGCAGCAAGATCGTCGGCGACGCCGACAGTTACCGTTACCTTGCCGAGTCGATTCGCGTGCACCCCGACCAGGAAACCCTGAAGGGCATGATGGAACAAGCCGGGCTGGAAAAGGTCGAATATTTCAATTTGACCGCCGGTGTCGTCGCCCTGCATCGCGGTTACAAAATCTGACCCCCAACTGGAGGAAAACCATGAAGAAGTTCCTGCTTGCACTCGTTGTCACCGTCGCCGGCATCGGCTTGCCCACTCAGGATGCCGAGGCCAAGCGGCTCGGCGGTGGCGGATCGTTTGGCATGAATCGCAGCACCGCGCCAGTGCAAAAAGCGGCGCCGGCGCCCTCGGCCCCCGCGCAGAATGCCGCGCCCGCCGCCGTTCCCGCCAAGCCCGCCGCGGCCCCGGCCGCCGCCGCGCCGCGGCCTTCCGGCATGAGCCGCTGGCTCGGCCCGATCGCCGGCCTGGCCGCCGGCATCGGCCTGGCCGCGCTGCTGTCGCACTTCGGCCTCGGCGAAGGCATGGCCAACGTCCTGATGATCCTGTTGCTGGTCATGGCCGCCGTGTTTGTCTTCAAGCTGCTGTTCCGCAAGAGTCAGCCGTCGCGGCCCGCCTTTGCGGGCGGTGTCGGCGAACCGCAGCCGATGCGGTTCGAGTCACTGACGCCCGCCGCCGGCGCCACCGGCGTAGCGACCAGCGTACCGGCGGACTTCGACGCTGAGGGATTCCTCCGTCAGGCAAAGCTGAATTTCATCCGCCTGCAGGCCGCCAACGACGCCGGCAATCTCGACGACCTCAGGCAGTTCCTCGCCCCGGAGGTCTTTGCGGAGATCCAGATGCAGTACGAAGAGCGCGGCAAGGCGAAGCAGGAAACCGACGTGCGGCAGCTCGACGCCGATCTGCTCGAACTGGCGACGGAAAGCGATCAGTACATCGCCAGCGTCCGCTTCCACGGCCTGATCCGCGAGAACAACGGCCCCGAGCAGCCGTTTGCCGAGATCTGGCACCTGACCAAGCCGGTCAGTGGCGGCGGTGGCTGGCGCGTTGCCGGCATCCAGCAAGTACAGTAATCCGGCCGGACCCGGGGTGATCGAGGGCCTGGTCCTCGGCGCACTCAACCACCTGCTCGGTCAGGCGGCTTGGGCGCGACAGCAATTGCGGGCCTTCGCCGGCCGGCACGCCCGCTTCGACATGCCGCCGTGGCGGCTGGTGTTTTGCATCGATCCCGAGGGGCGAGTCGAGGCAACGACCGGGGAAGCTGTCGACGTCACCGTCACGCTGCCGGCCGACACACCGCTTGTCGCCCTCGGGGGCCTCGACCGCGCCATGGCGGCGGCACATGTCACCGGCAACGCCGAATTCGCCACCACCCTGTCCTTCGTGCTGAAGAACCTGCGCTGGGACGCCGAGGAGGATTTGTCGAAGCTGGTCGGCGACATCGCCGCCCAGCGCATCGTCGGCGTCTCGTCACGGCTGACTTCCTGGCAGCGGCAGGCCGCACGCAACCTCGCGGAGAACGTCGCCGAATATTGGGGCAATGAATCGGCGCTACTGGTCAACACGCGGGAAATGAGCATTTTTCGCGCGGAACTGGCAGAATTCAATCGTCGTATCGAGCAACTCGAAATTCGGGCCGGCTCGCTGCGCTAACAATGGCTGTTGTCGATTTCAAGGGAGGCTTTCATGCTGCGCAAGACATTGCTCGCTTTAGCCCTGACCGCCGCGTTGCCGGCATTGCCCGCGCTCGCTGCCGATGAGGCGCAACTGCTCGACGAAGCGCGCAAGGTGGCGACGTCCATCCCGCCGAAGCTTCTCGAAGTGCTCGATGACGAGATCCGCAAGGGCGGCCCGGAGAACGCCATTGGTGTCTGCCGCGAGAAGGCGCCGCAAATGGCCAAGGCCGCTTCCGAGAAGACTGGTTGGGCAATCCGACGCGTCAGCCTGAAGAACCGTAATCCCAAGGCCATCCCCGACGCCTGGGAGAAAGCCGCACTTGAGGAGTTCGATCGCCGCGCGGCGGCCGGGGAAAAACCGACCGGCCTGGAAAAAGGCGAATTGCTGACGGTCGGGGGCCAGCAGGTCTATCGCTACATGAAGGCCCTGCCCACCCAGGATCTCTGCTTGCAATGCCATGGCACGCCGGAGCGCGTATCGCCGGCGGTCCAAGCCAGACTGCATGAGCTTTATCCCGACGACAAGGCGGTCGGCTATTCGGCCGCCGAGATCCGCGGCGCCATCACCATTCGCAAGCCCTTGTAATCGGCGCTGGCCGCCTGACGTCGTGGTCGCCCCGCGGATACTGATCGCCGAGGACGAACCGGTCGGCCTGATGGTGCTGACCGACATCCTGCGCGACGAGGGCTACGAGATAAGCAGTGCCGGCAACGGCACCGATGCCTGGCGAGAGCTCGCCGAGTCTCCCGAAGGCTTCGATGTGGTACTGCTCGACCGCATGCTGCCCGACATGGATGGCATCGAGATCCTGCGGCGCATGAAGGATCGCCCGGCAATGGCCCGGCTGCCGGTGATCATGCAGACCTCCATGTCCGGCAGCGAAGCGGTGGCCGAAGGCCTCAAGGCGGGCGCCTATTACTACCTGGTCAAGCCTTTCGCCGCCGAGACGCTGGTGGCGATTGTCGGCGCCGCGATACGCGATCATCGCGATTACCTGGATCTGCAACACGAGGTGCGACAGGCGTCGCGCAGCATGGCCTGCCTGGACCGGGCGGAGTTCGCCTTCCGTACCACCGACGAGGCGCGCGACGTCGCGACCTTGCTGGCCCAGGTGGCGCCGGATCCCGGCCGGGTGGTGCTCGGCCTTTCGGAGCTGATGCTCAATGCCGTCGAACACGGTAATCTGGGCATCACCTACGATGAGAAGACCCGGCTGGGCGGCGGCGAAGCATTGGCCGAGGAGATCCATCGGCGTCTCGCCAGTGCTGACTTTGCCAACAAGGTCGCGACAGTCGAGTTCACCAGGAATCGGGGCGAGCTGCGCTTCATCGTCCGCGACCAGGGCAAGGGTTTTGACTGGCGGCAGTATCTGGAGATGAGTCCGGAGCGAGCCTTCGACACGCACGGGCGCGGCATCGCCATGTCGAAGCTGCTCAGCTTCGACGTCCTGGAATACAAGGGCTGCGGCAACGAGGTCGAAGGCCGGGTCAACCTGCCGGCAGTCGCCTGATCCGTCTCGGGCCTCGGGAAAAGAAAAAAGCAGCCGCGCGGCTGCTTTTTTCTTTGGTGACCGATCGATCCGGCGCTCAGTGCGTCTGCTTGCGCAACTTCTGGATCGCCGCCAGTTGCGCCACGGCTTCGAGCAGTTCCGCCTGCGCCCGCGCATAGTCCATGGCCGACTCGCGGCTGGACATGGCTTCCTCGGCCTTCTTCTTGGCTTCGATCGCCTTGGCTTCATCGAGATCCTTGCCGCGGATCGCGGTATCGGCCAGCACCGTGACGAGGCCGGGCTGCACTTCGAGAATGCCGCCGGCGACGAAGATCAGCTCTTCCTTGCCGTCCTGCAGCTTGACGCGCACCGCGCCCGGCTTGATGCGGGTCATCAACGGCATGTGACCGGGCAGGATGCCCAGCTCGCCGGCTTCGCCCGGCAGGACGACGAACTCGGCCAAGCCGGAAAAGATGGACTCTTCGGCGCTGACGACGTCGACGTGGATGGTCATGGCCATGTTGGCTTGTCCCCTATGCGTGCTTGGTGCGTGGCTTACTGGAGCGTCTTGGCCTTCTCGATGGCTTCCTCGATGCCGCCGACCATGTAGAAGGCCTGCTCGGGGAGGCTGTCGCACTCGCCGTCGACGATCATCTTGAAGCCCTTGATGGTGTCCTTGAGCGAGACGTACTTGCCCGGCGTGCCGGTGAACACTTCGGCGACGTGGAAGGGCTGGGAGAGGAAGCGCTGGATCTTGCGGGCACGGGACACGGCCAGCTTGTCATCGGGCGAGAGTTCGTCCATGCCCAGAATCGCGATGATGTCGCGCAGTTCCTTGTAGCGCTGCAGCGTGGCCTGCACACGACGCGCGGTCTGGTAGTGGTCTTCGCCAACCACCAGCGGGTCCAATTGACGCGACGTCGAGTCGAGCGGATCGACCGCCGGGTAGATGCCCAGGGCAGCGATGTCACGCGACAGCACGACGGTGGAGTCGAGATGGCCGAAGGTCGTCGCGGGCGACGGGTCGGTCAAGTCGTCCGCCGGCACATACACGGCTTGGATGGAGGTGATCGAGCCGACCTTGGTCGAGGTGATCCGTTCCTGCAGGCGGCCCATCTCTTCGGCCAGCGTCGGCTGGTAGCCCACGGCGGAAGGCATGCGGCCCAGCAGCGCCGACACTTCGGTACCAGCCAGCGTGTAACGGTAGATGTTGTCGACGAAGAACAGGATGTCGCGGCCTTCGTCGCGGAAGCGCTCGGCCATGGTCAGGCCGGTCAGCGCCACGCGCAAGCGGTTGCCGGGCGGCTCGTTCATCTGGCCGAACACCATGGCTACCTTGGAGTTGGCCAGGTTGTCCTGGTCGATGACCTTGGCGTCGGACATTTCGTGGTAGAAGTCGTTGCCCTCGCGGGTGCGCTCGCCGACGCCCGCGAACACG
Source organism: Rhodocyclaceae bacterium (assembly GCA_016704145.1). Taxonomy (GTDB): domain Bacteria; phylum Pseudomonadota; class Gammaproteobacteria; order Burkholderiales; family Rhodocyclaceae; genus Fen-999. The sequence continues at coordinate 1,148,512 of JADJAS010000007.1, forward strand.
GACAGGCCAGAGTGTTGCTTGGCGATGTTGTTGATCAGCTCCAGCATGTTAACGGTCTTGCCGACGCCGGCGCCGCCGAACAGGCCGACCTTGCCGCCCTTGGCGAACGGGCAAACGAGGTCGATCACCTTGATGCCGGTTTCCAGCAGCTCGGTGGCCGGCGACAGTTCCTCGAACTTCGGCGCCTTGGCGTGGATCGGCCGGCGCTCGTCGGATTGCACCGGGCCGCGCTCGTCGATCGGGCGACCCAGCACGTCCATGACGCGGCCGAGGGTGCCGTTGCCGACCGGCACGGAGATGGCGGCGCCGGTTCCCTTGACCTTCATGCCGCGGCGCAAGCCGTCGGAGGAACCCATCGCGATGGTGCGGACGATGCCGTCGCCAAGCTGCTGCTGCACTTCGAAGGTCAGGCCGGTTTCGGCCATGCCGCCGGCCGGCTCGTCGAGCAGCAGCGCGTCATAGACCTTGGGCATTTGCTCGCGCGGGAACTTGATGTCGACCACCGCGCCGATGCACTGAACAATGTTTCCTTGACTCATGATTACCCCGCAATGGCGGCTGCGCCGCCGACGATTTCAGAAATTTCCTTGGTGATCGAAGCCTGGCGGGCCTTGTTGTAGACCAGCTGGAGTTCCTTGATGACGTTGCCGGCATTGTCGGTGGCCGACTTCATCGCCACCATGCGGGCCGACTGTTCCGACGCCATGTTTTCCGCCACGGCCTGATAGATCAGCGCCTCGACGTAACGCACCAGCAGCTCGTCGATGACGACGCGCGCCTCGGGCTCGTAAAGGTAGTCCCAGTGGCCCTCCGGCGTGCCCAGGCGCTCGCCGGTCAGCGGCAGCAGCTGTTCGACCACCGGTTCCTGCTTCATGGTGTTGATGAAGCGGGTATAGGCGATATACACGACATCGAGTTCGCCGTTGTGCACCGCGTCGATCATGATCTTGACAGGGCCGATCAGCTTTTCCAGGTGGGGCGTATCGCCCAGGTGGGTGGCTTCCGAAACGACCTTGGCGCCCAGACGCTGCATGAAGCCCAGCCCCTTGTTGCCGATGGCGGTGACGCGGATCTGGGCGGCGCCGGCTGACTCCCATTCGCGCATGGCGTTGAGCACCAGGCGCAGGATGTTGGTGTTGAGGCCGCCGCACAGGCCCTTGTCGGTGGTCACCAGGATCAGGCCAACGCGCTTGCCCTTGACCGCGGCGGCGTCCTGCGACGGCTGACTTTTCGCCAGGAATGGGTGACGGTAGTCGGAAAGCGTCGCCGCCGAAAGGTTGGCCGCGAGGCGACGAATCTTCTCGGAATACGGCCGCGCGGCGCGCATGCGATCCTGCGCCTTGCGCATCTTTGATGCGGCCACCATCTCCATGGCCTTGGTGATCTTCTTCGTGTTCTGGAACGAAGCGATCTTGGTCCGAATCTCTTTGCCGCTAGGCATCGCGCTTCTCCTGAGTGGCGCTTAGGCCCAGTTCTTCTTGAACTCGGTCACCGCTGCCGCCAGCGCCGCCTCGCCATCCTTGTCGAGATCCTTCGAGGATTCGATCTTATCCATGAGCGCGCCGTGGCTCGCCTTCATGTACTTGTGCAGGTCGGCTTCGAATTGCAGCAGCTTCGGCACATCGACGTCGTCGAAGTAGCCCTCGTTGATGGCGTAGAGCGACACCGCCATTTCCGCGACCGACAACGGCGCGTATTGGGCCTGCTTCATCAGTTCGGTAACCCGGCGACCGCGCTCCAACTGCTTGCGGGTGGCGTCGTCGAGGTCGGAGGCGAACTGGGCGAAGGCCGCGAGTTCGCGGTACTGCGCCAGGGCGAGACGAACACCGCCGCCGAGCTTCTTGATGACCTTGGTCTGGGCGGCGCCGCCGACGCGGGACACCGAGATACCGGCGTTGATGGCGGGACGGATACCGGCGTTGAACAGGCTGGTCTCGAGGAAGATCTGGCCGTCGGTAATCGAAATGACGTTGGTCGGCACGAAGGCGGAGACGTCACCGGCCTGGGTTTCAATGACTGGCAGCGCGGTCAGCGAACCGGTCTTGCCCTTGACGGCGCCCTTGGTGAAGTTCTCGACATACTCTTCGTTGACGCGCGCGGCGCGCTCGAGCAGGCGGGAGTGCAGGTAGAAGACGTCGCCCGGATAGGCTTCGCGGCCCGGCGGACGGCGTAGCAGCAGCGAGATCTGGCGATAGGCCCAGGCCTGCTTGGTCAGGTCGTCGTAAATGATCAGGGCGTCCTGGCCGCGGTCGCGGAAGTACTCGCCCATGGTACAGCCGGAGTACGGCGCGATGAACTGCATGGCGGCGGAATCGGAGGCCGAGGCGGCGACGACAATGGTGTAAGCCATGGCGCCGTGCTCTTCCAGCTTCTTGACCACGTTCATGATCGACGAGGCCTTCTGGCCGACGGCGACGTAAATGCAAAGCAGGTCTTTGCCCTTCTGGTTGATGATCGTGTCGATCGCCACCGCCGTCTTGCCGGTCTGGCGGTCGCCGATGATCAGTTCACGCTGGCCACGACCCACCGGCACCATGGCGTCGATGGCCTTGAGGCCAGACTGCACGGGCTGCGAAACGGACTTCCGCCAGATGACGCCGGGCGCGACCTTCTCGATCTTGTCGGTTTCCTTGGCGTTGATCGGGCCCTTGCCGTCGATCGGCTGGCCCAGCGAGTTGACCACGCGGCCGATCAGCTCGGGGCCGATCGGCACTTCCAGAATACGGTTGGTGGTCTTGACGATGTCGCCTTCGGTGATGTGCTCGTACTCGCCCAGCACGACGGCACCGACGGAATCGCGCTCGAGGTTGAGCGCCATGCCGAAGGTATTGCCGGGAAACTCCAGCATCTCGCCCTGCATGACGTCGGCCAGGCCGTGCACGCGGCAGATGCCGTCGGTGACGGATACGACCGTGCCTTGTGTGCGCACTTCGCTGGCGCCGTCCAGGTTCTGGATCTTGCTCTTGATCAGTTCGCTGATCTCGGATGGATTCAACTGCATGGAATTTCTCCTAACTGTTCAGGGCGACGCGCATGGCGGACAGCTTGCCGCTCACCGAGGCATCGAGCACTTGATCGCCGATCACCACCTTGACGCCACCGATCAATGCCGGATCGACGTTGACCGAAAGCTGCAGGCGACCGAAACGCGTTTCCAGAAGCTGGCCCAGGCTGGCAAGCTGGGCGTCGTCGAGCGGGAATGCGGAATGGACAACGCCTTCCTTGACGCCCTCTTCGCCCTGCTTCATCGCCGCGAATTGACCGGCGATCTCGGGTAGGCATGCCAAACGTCCGTTGTCGGCCAGCAGGCGGATGAAATTGCCCAACTCCGATGCGGATTCGGCCTCCTTGCCGGCGGCGGCGCGGAAAAGGCTCTCGACCTTGACGGCAGGAATGTTGGGATTGCCGATCAGGCTGGCGGCCTGAGGGTCCACCGCGATCTGCGCGAGGCGACCCAAGGCTTCCGACCACGCCGGCAAGGCCCGCCGTTCCCGCGCCAGGCGAAACGCCGCCTCGGCATACGGACGGGCAAGGGTGGCGATCTCGGCCATGCGCTTACAGCTCCTGTTTCAGGGCCGACAGCATGTCGGCATGGGCGGTGGCATTGACTTCGCGACGCAGAATCTTCTCGGCGCCGGCCACGGCCAACTCGGCAACCCGCTCGCGCAGGTGCTGCTTGGCGCGCTCGGCTTCCTGGTCGATCTCCGCCTTGGCAGAGGCAATCACCTTGTCAGCTTCCACCCGAGCAGCGGCCTTGGCGTCCTCGACGATCTGCTGGGCGCGACGCTCGGCCTGGGTCAGCAGTTCAGCCGACTTGTCCTTGGTTTCGCGCAGCACGTCGGCGGAACGTCTAGCCGCCAGTTCCAGGTCATGCTTGCCGCGCTCGGCTGCCGCGAGGCCGTCGGCGATGGTCTTCTGCCGCGTCTCGATGGCGTTGCGCAAGGGCGGCCAGACAAACCTGACCGTGAACCAGATGAAGATGGCGAAGGCGACCGCTTGGGAAATCAGGGTCAGATTGATGTTCATTGATCCACCGCTTTCGGTTGGACGAAAAAACGCTGTCAGTGAATCGCGGCGAGCAGCGGGTTACCGAAGGCGAACAGCATGGCCAGGCCGACACCGATAATGAACGAGGCGTCGATCAGACCGAGCAGCAGGAAGACCTTGGCTTGCAGCGTCGGCATCATCTCGGGCTGGCGGGCAGCGGCTTCGAGGAAGCGGCTGGCCATGATGCCGATACCGATACAGGCACCCGCGGCGCCGAGGCCGATGATGAGGCCGATGCCAACGCCGGTGTAGGCTTGAATCAGGGCCAAGTATTGCATTTTGTCCATTTTGCTGTCCTTTCAGTTGAGATCTGGGTTAGGTGGGTTAAGTGAAAAACGCGGAAAATCAGTGGCTCTCGTGCGCCATCGCCAGATAGACGACGGTGAGCATCATGAAGATGAAAGCTTGCAGGACGACGATCAGGATGTGGAAGATCGCCCAGCCGGCGCCGAGAATGGCGCCGAAGACGGTGCCAGCGAGGCCGGTGGCGGCCCAAAGACCGAGCAGCAGGAAAATGATTTCGCCCGCGTACATGTTGCCGTAGAGACGCAGGGAATGCGACAGCGGCTTGGATACGTACTCGATGACGTTGAGCAGGAAATTGGCCGGCCACAGAAGCGGGTTCGAGCCAAACGGGGAACAAAAGAGTTCATGGATCCAGCCACCCAGGCCCTTGACCTTGACGCTGTAGAAAATCATCAGGAACCAGACCGCCAGCGCCAGCGCGAAAGTGGTATTGACATCGGCGGTGGGCACCATGCGCCACTCGTGCAGTCCGACCGCACCCAGGACCTTCGCCACGATGTCCACGGGCAGGAAATCCATGGCGTTCATCAATAACACCCAGACAAACACGGTCAACGCCGCGGGAGCGACGAAACTGTGGCGGTCGCCATGGAAAATGCCCTTGACTTGATCGTCGACGAATTCAATGGCCAGTTCGACGAAAGCCTGGCGCCTGTTGGGCACCCCCGCCGTCGCGCCGCGCACCACCCACCACAGAAAACCGAACGCCAAAACGCCCAGGATGATCGAGGTGACGATCGTATCGACATGCAGCACCCAGAAATCCCCCGTACCGACCGGTTTCTGCAGGAAACCAAGGTGATGGGTGATGTAGGAAGTCGGGGTCAGTTCAGCGCCAGCAGCCATGTCGAAACCCAAGAAGTATCAGTTAATCGCCAGACACCGCAAACGCCAGCCCCGACAGCAGGACGGAGACGACGAATGCGCCGAGAAAAACCAGCACCACCATGCTCTGGTAGGCCGCGAACACCAGCCACAACAACAACACCATCACCGCCACTTTTGCGGCTTCGGCCCGCAGGGCGACTCGCACCGCGGCATTCGAACTCGCCGCCGGCCGGGCAGACATCAAGCCGAACACCAGGACACCGGCCATGCCGATCATTCCGCCCAGCAATGCCGATAGCACCCCATTGCCGCCCGCCGTGCCCCCCCCCATTGCCGCGACCGCGGCACTGGCGAGGCCTTGCCACAACAGCGTTACGCGAAAAGCCCGGCCGAGCTTGAACATACGACGCTCAATCCCGATGCCCAGGGCCTTCGCCGCAAGGCCATCAAAAAAAACCAACGGATTCTAATGGAACTTTATAGGCTCGGTCAATCGCTGCGTTGCAACATCGACGTTTGGTGATATTGCGGTGATCACACACCGGCGAAGGCCGCCTCGATTTCGGCGAACGTTCTGGCAACCTCGTGGGTAGTCAATTCGACACCCAGTTGGCGAGCGATTTGCGAGGCGGAGAAAATGCCACGCAGCATTTGCTTGTTGGCTTCCCTGTCCTCTTCGACGACCAGGGTATGTTGGCGCCCGCAGGCCTTCAGCGTGGCGACGATGTGGCCCACTTCGGCACGCATCACGTCACTCAGCTTGAGCGCTTCCATGACATCGAGGCTGGTCATGACATCGCGCACTTCCAGTTCCTCGCGTTTGGAACCACGCGCCTGCGCCACCATGATCGGCTTTTCGCCCATCAGGTCGCGCGCGGTGACGACTCCCGAAATTCGGCCGTTCCGTTCCACGACCAGCAGCAGGCGAACACCGCGCAGCAGCATGTTCTGGTTGGCGGTATGGAGCGTGTCCTGCGGCGACACCGTAGCCGGCGGAATCTTGGTCAAGTCGGTCATGACCTCGATGGCGGGCGAGTCGGCCTCGACAAAGGCTGGATTGAGGGCACCGCCGACGTAGCAGCCGCCGGTGCAGACGGCAACCTGGGCCAAGGGCTTGTAGCGATCATTGATCATGTTCGTCTCCTGTTGAACAACAGAGGCTCAAATCAGCTCCCGTGCGCTTCGTGCGGGAGCTGACAGGTTACTGCATCACCGGCCTGCCGGTTGTTGTTTTGCTTGCAACCGCTGTAACAGGCCGTCCAGTTGATCGAGGCTGGCAAAGCGTATGGTCAGGCTGCCGGCACCCTTGCGATTGGCGGTGATCTTGACGGTGGCGCCAATGCTGTCGGCAAGTTCCTCTTCGAGGCGCTCAAGGTCGCGGTTCGGCGACTTGCCCATCGACCGCTCCGAACGCGGATTCAACTCGCGAGCAACGGCACGTTCCGTTTCACGCACCGACCAGCCCTTGTCCACCACGATGCTCGCCACCCTGCCCTGCTCTGATTTTGGCAGCGCCAGCAGTGCCCGCGCGTGGCCCATCTCGATATCGCCAGCCATCAGCATATCCTGGGCGGGCTTGGCCAGATGCAGGAGCCGTAACAGGTTGGTCGCGGCGGAGCGCGAGCGACCGACCGCATCGGCGGCCTGCTGGTGCGTCATGCCGAACTCGTCGATCAATCGCTGCAGGCCGGCGGCTTCTTCGAGCGGATTGAGATCCTCGCGCTGGATGTTCTCGATCAGCGACATGGCCAGCACGGCATCGTCCGGAATGTCGCGGATCAGCACCGGCACTTCGGCGAGGCCGGCGATCTGCGAGGCACGCCAGCGACGTTCGCCGGCGATGATCTCATAGCGCGGCGCGCCGCCGGCTTCGGCGATCGGACGTACCGAGATCGGCTGGATCAGCCCCTGCGCCTTGATCGAGGCGGCCAATTCCTCGAGCGAGCCCGGATCCATGCGCGTGCGCGGCTGATATTTGCCGGGCTGCAAGACACCGACCGGCAGCAGCTCCTGACGACTGACTTCCGGGCCGTTATTGGCGGCGAGCAGCGCATCGAGCCCGCGACCGAGCCCTTTCATCTTTGGCGGATTCATCGGTTCATTCCTTCCATGTCTGCACGCGCTCGATCATCTCGGCGGCGAACGCGAGATAGGCTTGAGCGCCTTTCGACGATTTGTCGAACAACACGCCGGGCATGCCATAGCTGGGCGCCTCGGCCAAACGGACATTGCGCGGCACCACCGTGCGAAACACCTTGTCGCCGAAATGTTCCTCCAGTTGCGCGGATACCTGGTTCGACAAGGTCGAGCGTGGGTCGTACATGACCCGCAGCAGGCCGATCACCTTGAGCTCGCGATTGAAACTGGCATGCACGCGCTTGATGGTGTTCACCAGGTCCGACAGGCCTTCGAGCGCGTAGTATTCACACTGCATCGGTATGACAACACCATGGGCGGCGCAAAGGCCGTTGAGGGTGAGCATCGACAGCGATGGCGGGCAATCGATCAGGACAAAGTCGTAATCGTCGGCGTGCCGGGCCAAGGCGTCCCGCAGGCGGTTTTCGCGGCAATCGAGCTGCACCATCTCCACCTCGGCGCCAGCGAGGTCGCGATTGGCCGGCAGGATGTCATAGCCGGCGGTCGGCGATGTCAGCCGGGCGTCGCCCAGCGCCACCAGGCCGACCAGCAGCTGGTATACCGAGCGACGCAATTCGCGCTTATCCACGCCGCTACCCATGGTGGCGTTGCCCTGCGGATCGAGGTCGACCAGCAGCGTGCGCTTGCCGCTTTGCGCGAGGGCGGCGGCCAGATTGACCGAAGTCGTGGTCTTGCCGACACCGCCTTTCTGGTTGGCAATGGCGAAGATGTGCATCCTCAAGTCCTTTCCAGAATGAGCAAATGGCGCTCGGCCGCCAAGCCGGGCACGTTCAGTTTGACGGCTCCCGCGAGTCGCCAGCCGACCGGCAGCGCCGCGATTTCCGCTTCCGGGTAAGCGCCTTTCATGGCCAACAGGCGGCCACTCAGATGGCCCGCCAAGCCGACGAACTCGGCTAGATCGCTAAACGCCCGCGAAATGACGGCATCGAAAACTCCCTTGAGGCGCTCCACGCGGCCACAGTGAATACTCACATTGGTAAGCTTCAACTCGATCTTGGCCTGATGCTGGAATGCCACTTTCTTCTGGCTGGCCTCGACCGAGGTGACGCGCAGTTCCGGCCGGGCAATCGCCAAAGTCAGGCCTGGCAGACCGGCGCCGCTGCCGACGTCGGCCAGCGTGTTGATCGCGCCGAGGTGAGGCAGCACCGCCAGCGAATCGAGCAAGTGGCGCGTCACCATCTGGTCCCGGTCGCGAATAGCCGTCAGGTTGTAGCTCTTGTTCCATTTGGCCAGCAAGGCCATGAATGCTTCGAGCTTGCTTTCGGCACCCGCTGGCAAGTTCAGGCCGAGTTCAGCGATACCGTCCGCCAGCGTCATGCCGCCCTCTTCTTTTTGAGATGCACCAGCAGCAGCGAAATCGCCGCCGGGGTGACGCCCTGGATGCGCGAAGCTTGACCGAGTGTTTGCGGCCGATATTGGTCGAGCTTCTGCCGCACCTCGATGGAAAGGCCATGAACCTTGCCGTAATCCATGTCCCCCGGCAATGCCAGCGACTCCTGATCCCGGGTCCGCGCCACTTCCTCGCGCTGCCGCTCGATGTAGCCCTGATACTTGGCCTGAATCTCCACCTGCTCGATCAGGGTCGGCTCGCATAAGCCGGGCCCCGCGCCCGGCAAGGTCAGCAGTTCGTCGTAGCGAATCTCCGGGCGGCGCAACAGTTCAAACAGCCGGTACTCGCGCTCCAGAGGCTTGCCCAGGACCCGCTGCGCGTCACCCTCGGCCAGCAGGCGCGGATTGACCCAGGTCGATTTGAGTCGCTCGACTTCCGCCGCGAAAGCGTCCCGCTTACGATTGAAAATTTCCCAGCGCCGGTCGTCGACGATACCGAGCGAGCGCCCGATCTCGGTCAAGCGCAGGTCGGCGTTATCCTCGCGCAGGCTGAGGCGATATTCGGCGCGACTGGTGAACATGCGATACGGCTCCGCGACTCCGCGCGTGATCAAGTCATCGACCATCACACCCAGATAGGCCTGATCGCGGCGCGGCGACCATGGCTCAAGTACTTTGGCGGAACGCGCGGCATTGATGCCGGCGAGCAGACCCTGCGCGGCCGCTTCCTCGTAACCGGTGGTGCCATTGATCTGCCCGGCAAGGAAAAGTCCTTGAATCGACTTGGTTTCCAGCGAGGCCTGGAGATTGCGCGGATCGAAATAGTCGTATTCGATGGCATAGCCGGGCCGCGTAATCTGGGCATTTTCCAGACCGCGAATAGACCGCACCAAGGCCAATTGAACGTCGAACGGCAGACTGGTCGACACGCCTTGTGGATAGAACTCATGCGTGGTCAAGCCTTCCGGCTCGAGAAACACCTGATGCTCGTCCTTGCCCGCGAACTTGTAGATCTTGTCCTCGATCGATGGGCAATAGCGCGGCCCCACGCCTTCGATGACACCCGTGAACATCGGCGACCGATCCAGCCCGGCGCGGATGATCTCGTGGGTGCCGGCATTGGTGTGGGTGATCCAGCAAGGGACCTGGCGCGGGTGCTGGCCGGCCGAACCGAGGAACGAAAAAACTGGTACCGGCTCGTCGCCGGGTTGCCGCTGCATGACCGAAAAATCGACGGTCTTGCCGTCCAGTCGCGGCGGTGTGCCTGTCTTGAGGCGGCCGACCGGCAGAGCAAGCTCGCGCAGGCGTTGCGCCAAAGTCAGTGATGGCGGATCGCCGAAGCGGCCGGCCCGGTAGTGCTCCAGTCCAACATGAACCAGACCATTGAGGAAAGTTCCGGCCGTGAGCACCACCGCCGGCGCCTCGAAACGAATGCCAAGTTGGGTCACCACCCCCATCACCCGCTCGCCCGACACAATCAGATCGTCGACTGCTTGCTGGAACAACATCAGGTTCGCCTGCTTCTCCAGCCGGGAGCGAATGGCCTGCTTATAAAGCTGGCGATCCGCCTGCGCCCGCGTCGCGCGCACGGCGGGCCCCTTGGAGGCGTTGAGCGTCCTGAATTGGATGCCAGCCTCGTCGGTCGCCGCCGCCATTGCACCGCCCAGCGCATCCACCTCCCGGACCAAATGCCCCTTGCCGATGCCGCCGATCGATGGATTGCAGGACATCGCACCCAGCGTCTCGATGTTGTGCGTCAGCAGCAGCGTACGGGCGCCACCGCGCGCGGAAGCCAGCGCCGCCTCGGTGCCGGCGTGGCCGCCACCGACGACAATCACATCGAACTTGGTTGGATAAAACATGGGCTGAGTGGCGAAAAGAGGCGCAATGATACGCCTGAGCTTGCAAAAACAGAATTGGCGCGCGAGTTTCACGTGAAACCAGCCCAATGGGGTTTCACGTGGAACAAACTTCAGCGCTTGCCGCCCAGCCCCAAATAGCTCTCGACGATGCGCGGGTTGCCCTCAAGCTCCTCGCTGGAACCCGACATCGCCACCTCGCCCGTTTCCAGAACGTATCCGACATCGGCAATCCGCAACGCAGCCCGGGCGTTCTGCTCGACCAGCAATATGGCCACGCCGGTCTTGCGCAGGTTGCCGATGACGTGAAAAATCTCGCGCACGATCAGCGGCGCCAAACCCAGGCTGGGTTCGTCAAGCATCAGCAGCCGCGGCTTGGCCATCAGGGCGCGACCGACCGCCAGCATCTGCCGCTCGCCACCCGAAAGGGTTCCGGCGCGCTGGCCGCGCCGCTCCTTAAGGCGGGGAAAAATACCGAACACCTCGGCCATGGTCTGCTGCTCGTCGCGGTGGCCAAGCCGCCGACGCATGAAGGCACCAAGCAGCAGGTTGTCCTCGACGCTCATGTCGCCGAACAGCTCGCGCTTCTCCGGCACCAGCGTCATGCCCAGCGCGACCATCCGCTCGACCTCGACATCGCCCTGCTCAACGCCCAAAAACGCCACCGAACCGGAACTCCTGGGCAGCACCCCCATGATCGCCGACAGCAGCGTGGTCTTGCCGGCCCCATTCGGGCCGATCACCGTGACGATCTCACCCGCGCGCACGGTCAACGAGACATGATGGAGCGCCTCCACCTTGCCATAGGCGACGCATAGCTCGTCAACCGCCAGAATCGGTGCATCCATCACTCCACCCCGCCCAGGTAGGCTTCGATCACCGCCGGATTGCTTTGCACTTCCTCCGGCAGGCCCTCGGCGATCTTTTCACCGAATTCCATCACGACCACGCGATCGGCCAGGCCCATGACGAAGTCCATATCGTGCTCGACCAGCAGGATGCCCATGCCCTCGTCGCGCAGCTTGCGCAACAGCTCGGCCAAGGTTTCCTTCTCTAGATAGCGCAAGCCCGCCGCCGGTTCGTCGAGCAGCAGAAGACTCGGATCCGAGGCGAGCGCGCGCGCGATCTCGACGATGCGCTGCTGCCCCAGGGCGAGGTTGCCGGCGGCATCGAACATGGCGTCCACCAACCCAACCCGCTCGATCTGGCGCGCCGCCTCGGCAAGCAGGCGAGCCTCCTCGCCACGCTCGCCATGGACGGCGGCGGCTGCAACCCCGGCGCTACCGCGCTGGTGAGCGCCGATGGCAACATTTTCCAGCACCGACATCGCCGGCAGCAATCGTACGTGCTGGAACGTCCTACTCATGCCCCGCCTGGCGATTTCGCGCGAGCTGCGGCCATCCACCCGATCACCCAGAAAATGCACCTCGCCCGAGGTCGGCGGATCGACACCGGTCACCAGATTGAACAACGTGCTCTTGCCCGCGCCATTCGGGCCGATCAAGGCCAGAATCTCACCCGCATGCACTTCGAGACTCATCTGGTTATTGGCGACCAGTCCGCCGAATTTCTTCACGGCATCCCGTACCTCCAGCAGCCTGGTGCCCACCGCCGGATGCGCCCGTCGCGCCAGCGGCTGGCCGGACGGCACTGCCCGCGCGGAGCGCTTCACTGGTACCACCCGTGCCAGCAACGGCCAGAGGCCGTCGCGGGCACGATGAAAAACAAAGATCATCAGCAGGCCGAACACGATGATCTCGAAATTTCCCGAAGCACCAAACACCCGTGGCAGGAGATCCTGCAACCATTGCTTCAACACCGTGATCAGTCCCGCGCCCACCAGCGCGCCCCAGACGTGGCCGGCGCCGCCAATCACGGCCATGAACAGATATTCGATACCGATGTGCAAACCAAAGGGCGTCGGGTTCACGAAGCGCTGCATGTGCGCGTACAACCAGCCCGATATTGCCGCAAACGCCGCCGCGACCAGGAAAATGACCATTTTCGACCTGGCGGTATCCACCCCCATGGCCTCGGCCATGATGCCGCCACCCTTCAAAGCCCGTATTGCCCTGCCTTCGCGTGAATCGAGCAGGTTCTGGGTCATCCAGACCGCGACCAGCAGAATCAGCCAGATCAGATAGTAAAGACGACGGCCATCGCGCAATTCGAAGCCAAACAGGCTGAGTGGCGGAATGCCGGTCATGCCAGTGTGGCCACCCAGAAATGACACATTACCGAACAGGAAGTACAGCGACATGCCCCAGGCCAGGGTACCGAGCGGCAGGTAGTGGCCGGAAAGCCTCAGGGTCAACAATCCCAGAATACCCGCCACGGCCAGGGTCACCAGCAAGCCGGCCACCAAAGTCAGCCATGGCGACGCGCCGAACCAGGAAAGCACCGCCGGGAGTTCCTCGGCCGTGGTCAGGTAGCCGGTGGTATAGGCTCCGAGTCCCACGAACGCTGCCTGGCCGAAGGAAGTGAGCCCTCCCACTCCGGTCAATAGCACCAACCCGAGCGCCACCAACGCATAGAGGCCGATATAGTTGAGCAGCGTAATATGGAACTCAGGCAGAACCAGCGGCCCGGCCATCAGCAAAACGAGAAGAATGCCAGAGAGAACGCGAGGACTCACTCCTCTTCCTCTTCAACGTGACGGGTGGTCATCGAGCGCCAGAGCAACACCGGAATAATCAACGTAAAAACAATGACTTCCTTGAACGCCGATGCCCAGAACGACGAGAAGGATTCGAGAAGTCCGACCAGAATGGCGCCGGCAGCCGCGAGTGGATAGCTGACCATGCCGCCGACGATCGCGGCAACGAAGCCCTTGAGGCCGACCAGGAAGCCGGTGTCGTAATAGATGGTGGTGATGGGCGCCACCAGGATGCCGGACATGGCGCCGATCGCCGCCGCCAGCAGGAAGCAGAGCTTGCCGGCCTGGGTGGTCGAAATCCCCATCAACTGCGCACCGACCCGATTGATGGCGGTGGCCCGCAGGGCCTTGCCCCACAGGCTGCGCTCAAAAAACAGGTACAGCCCGACGATCAGCAGGAGGCTGGCGCCGATCACCCACAGCGTCTGCCCCGTGATGGTGACATCGCCCAACGAGAAGCTCGCTTCCGAGAAGGCCGGCGTGCGCGATCCTTCCGCGCCGAAGAACAGCAGGCCGAGCCCGACCAGGGCCAGATGCACCGCCACCGAAACGATCAACAGCACGAGCACCGAGGCCGAGGCCAGCGGCTGATAAACCAGGCGATAGATCATCGGTCCGAGCGGCACCACCAGCGCTAGTGCCAACACCACCTGCAACACCAGTGGCCAGTCGCCCGGCTTGGCCAGCAACACGATCGCGGCCAACACCGCCGGATAGGCAAGATTCCACCCAAGCGCGAAAGTCAGCCGTCGTCGCCCGCCTCGAAGGCGCGATGACGAGGCCAATTCGATGATCGAGATCGCGATACCCATGCCGATCAGCAACCACAGGGTGCCAGGCACCTTGGCCGCCTGGAAACTGGCCAGCGTCAGCGCGCCAAACGCGAGGAACTCCCCCTGGGGAATGAAGATCACCCGTGTTACGGCGAACACCAGCACGAGTGCCAGCGCCAGCAGCGCGTAGATGGCGCCATTGACGATGCCATCCTGGGCTAGCAGCAGGGCAATCTGAATATCCATGACCTATCTCGGCGAAAACGAAAAAGGCGCCATTGCAGGCGCCTTGCCGCGATGTCGCAGTCCCTACTGCACCAGCTTCCAGCCACCAGCCTTGACCTCGACCATGACGCGGGCGCGCTGGTCAAAGCCCAGGTGATCCTGTGCCGACATGTTCACGATGCCATGCGATACGGTGACGTTCTTCAAGCCTTCCAGCGCGTCGCGCAAAGCGGCGCGGAATTCCTTGGTACCGGGCTGGGCCTTCTTCAATGCCGTGGGAATGGCGTTCTGCAAGAGTATTCCGGCATCCCAGGCGTGCGCGCCGAAAGTGGAGGTCGTTCCCTTGCCATGAGTCGCCTCGTACTTTGTCGTGTAATCCATCGCCACCTTCTTGATCGGATTGCCGTCGGGCAGCTGCCCCGCCACCAGCACGGGGCCCGCAGGCAGGAAGGTACCCTCGCAGTCCTTGCCGCACACGCGCAGGAAATCCATGTTGGCCACGCCGTGCGTCTGGTAATAGGCGCCCTTGTAGCCCTTCTCCTTCAAGGTCTTCTGCGGCAGAGCGGCGGGTGTGCCGGAGCCAGCCACCAGCACCGCATCCGGCTTGGCCGACATGACTTTCAGCGCCTGACCCGTCACCGATGTATCGGCACGGTTATAGCGCTCATTGGCGACGATCTTCAGCTTGCGCGCCTCGGCGATCTTGGAGAACTCCTGATACCAGCCTTCACCGTAGGCATCCGAAAAGCCGATGAACGCAACTGTTTGCACCTTGTTGTTGAGCATGTGCTCGACGATTGCCGTGGACATCTGGATATCGTTTTGCGGCGTCTTGAACACCCACCTGACCTTGGGATTGGCCGTGTCGACGATCCGCGCCGATGCCGCCATTGAGATCATGGGTGTCTCGGCTTCGGCCGCCACGTCGATCATCGCCAGCGAGTTCGGCGTAATGGTCGAGCCGACCAGCACGTCGACCTTGTCCTCGGACAAGAGCTTGCGGGCGTTCTTCACCGCCGTCGTCGTGTCGGAGGCATCATCGAGCACGATGTAGTTGATCTTCTGGCCGCCGATGCTGGTCGGCATCAAGGCAAAGGTGTTCTTTTCAGGAATGCCCAGCGACGCGGCGGGGCCGGTCGCCGACAGCGTGACGCCCACGTTGATGTCGGCCTGCGACGCGCCAGCCAGTGCCATGATCATGCTACCGACAAGCAGTTTCAGCTTCTTGTTCATCGAGGTCTCCTCCGGTGTCGAGCTAAGAAAGCAGCGTATCGTAGCCGAATTTGCCGATCAAGACAGTACTCACGACAAGGAATATCACCCGCACGAAGCCGCTGCCATGCCGCAATGCGAGCCGGGTGCCGACCAGCGCACCGGCGATGTTGAAGGCGGCCATGGTCAGCGCCGTCAGCCAGAGGATATTGCCGCTCGGCACGAAGAAGCTCAGCGCGGCGGCGTTGGTGGTCAGGTTCACGATCTTGGCGGCGCTGGAAGCGCGCAGGAAATCCAGCCCGAACAGGCCGACGAAGGCGAAGATCATGAAGCTGCCCGCCCCTGGCCCAAAAAAGCCGTCGTAGAAGCCAAGCGCGGCGCCGACCAGCAGCGCACGAGAACGCAGCTGGTCGGGCGGCGGCGCGTGGCCGTGCAGCTTGCCGAAATCCGGCTTCAGTAGCGTGTAGACGACGACGAAGATCATCATCGCCAGCACCAGCGGCCGCACCACGTCGTTGGGCAGCCAGGCCACGGTCGCGGCACCGACGAAGGAGAAGACGAAGGCCGCCATCGAGGCCGGCAGCGCGATCTCCCAGGGCAGCGGAACCCGCCGCGCGTAGCGCCAAGCGGCGTTGGCGGTACCGAAGATGCTGGAACCCTTGTTGGTACCGAAGATGGTCGCCGGCGTTTCCGCCGGCAGCGCGTTGAACAGCGCCGGCACCTGAATCAGGCCGCCGCCACCCGCCACCGCATCGACAAAGCCGGCCAGCAACGCCGCCAGCGACAGCAGGACCAGCTCACTTGCCAATGCAGAAGCTGCCGAAGATGACGCCGAGCAGATCGTCGGCGGTGAATTCCCCGGTAATGGCCGACAGTTCCTGCTGCGCCAGCCGTAGCTCCTCGGCCGACAGTTCCAGCCGCTGCAGTTCGTCGGCCGCCAAAGTCAGTCGTCGCGACGCGCCGGCCAGCGCGTCGAGATGCCGTTCGCGGGCCAGAATCACGTCCTCGCCATGACCCCGCCAGCCGGCGACGCGCAGCAGCTCGTCGTGCAGCAGCGTCATGCCCTCGCCCGTTATGGCCGAGAGGCGCAAATGCACCTGGCCATGGCTCTCGAAACGCCCGGCCGGCTGATGGGCAAGATCACACTTGTTCTCCACCACGACCCGTTCGACGGCGTCCGGCAAGCGGGCAGCGATGACCTTGTCGGCCGGCGTCACGCCCGCCCGCGCATCGACGATCTGCAAGACCGCGTCCGCCTTGCCGATCTCCCGCCAGCTGCGTTCGACGCCGATCTTCTCGACCGGATCGTCGGTGTCGCGCAGGCCCGCCGTGTCGATGATATGCAACGGTATGCCTTCGACCTGGATGGTCTCGCGCAGCGCGTCGCGCGTGGTGCCGGCGATGTCGGTGACAATGGCCCGCTCCTCACCCGTCAGCTGGTTGAGCAGCGACGATTTGCCCACGTTCGGCAGCCCGGCCAGCACCACCGTCAGGCCGGTGCGCAGCAGGCTGCCCTGTCGCGCCCGGCCGCGCAGGGCTTCGAGCTCGGCGTGCAGCTTTGCCAGGCGCGGCACCAGGTCGGTGTCGCGCAGCGGGTCGATCTCCTCGTCTGGGAAATCCAGGGTCGCTTCCACCAGCATGCGCAGCTCGATCAACTGATCCACCAAGGCGTGCACCTGCCGCGAGAATTCCCCGGACAGCGAACGCAGCGCCGAGCGCGCGGCCTGCGCCGTGCTGGCCTCGATGAGGTCGGCGACGGCTTCCGCCTGCGCCAGGTCGAGCTTGTCGTTGAGGAAGGCGCGGCGGGTGAATTCGCCCGGCTCGGCCCGCCGCGCACCCAGCTCGACGCAGCGGCTCACCAGTTCCTGCATCACCACCGGTCCGCCGTGACCTTGCAGTTCGAGCACATCCTCGCCGGTGAAGGAATGCGGCGCCGGGAAGTAGAGCAGGATGCCGCGATCGATGGCCGCACCGTCGGCCGCGCGAAAGTCAGCCATGGTGGCTCGCCGCGGCGGCGGCCGCCGGCCGGTCAGTCGTTCGGCGAAATCGAGCAGGTTGTTGCCGGAGACACGCACCACGCCGATGCCGCCACGCCCGGGCGCGGTGGCGACGGCGGCTATCGTGTCGACGCTATTTGGCCTTGAGGCCACTGGCCTCGATCATCCGGTTGACCTGCCACTGCTGGGCGATGGACAACACGTTGTTCACCGTCCAGTAGAGCACCAGACCCGCCGGAAAGAACAGGAACATGCCAGTGAACACGACGGGCATGATGAGCATGATCTTCGCCTGCATGGGATCCGGCGGCGTCGGGTTCAGCTTGGTCTGAATGAACATGGTCGCGCCCATGATCAGGGGCAAGATGAAGTAAGGATCCTTGATCGAGAGATCGTTGATCCAGCCGAGCCACGGCGCACCGCGCATCTCGACGGTGCCGAGCAGCACCCAGTAAAGAGCGATGAACACGGGGATCTGTACCAGGATCGGCAGGCAGCCGCCGAGCGGATTGACTTTCTCCTTCTTGTACATCTCCATCATCGCCTGGTTCATGCGCTGCTTGTCGTCGCCGTAGGTTTCCTTCAGCTTCATGAGCTTGGGCGTCAGCACGCGCATCTTGGCCATCGACTTGTAGGACGCCGCCGACAGCGGGAAAAACGCCGCCTTGATCAGGATGGTGAGCACGATGATGGCCCAACCCCAGTTGCCGAGGAAGCCATGCAGCCATTGCAGCACCCAGAAAATCGGGGCGGCAATCATCGTCAGCCAGCCATAATCCACCACCAGATCAAGCCCGGGGGCAATCTTGGCCAGCTTTTCCTGTTCCTGCGGTCCCGCGTAAAGCGGAACCACCAGCTTGCCATTGGCTCCAGGGGCAACACTGGCGACGGACATGATGACACCCACGGAATACATATCCTTGCCCACCTCCCGAGCAAAGAACTCGCGTTCCGCCGCGCCCTGGGGCAGCCAGGCGGAGACAAAGTAGTGCTGGACCATGGCGACCCAGCCATCCTGACTCTTGGCGGGAATCTTCCCTTTCTTATCAGAGATATGGGAAAACTCTACTTTCTGGAACTTATCGGCGCTCGTGTAGAAGGCCGGTCCGGTGAAAGTCGCCATCATGGCGTTGGCGCCTTCCGGCGGCTGCCCATCACGGGTCAACTGGAAGTAAGCGTGGGGCACGAGGGTGTCGCCGCCGCCATTGACGAGATCGAACTCGACATCGATCAAATAACTGCCCCGCTTGAACACGTAGGTCTTGGCGACCTGGACCCCGGATGCCGTCATGGCCGTCAAGCGCACGCGCAGTTCGTTGTCGCCATCCTTGAGGTCGATATTGGCGGCGGGAAGCTGCCAAACGGTCTTGTGATTGGGCAGCCCCGGCCCAATCAGGCCACTTTGTGCCGCATAGGCATGCTTGCCGTCGAACAGTATCAGGTTGCGCTGCTTGTCCTCGGCGGAGCGATGGCGCAGTAGTTCGAGGTGGATCAGGTCACCGCCGGTCGCCGAGATTTCGGCGACGAACAGATCCGTTTTCGCCACGACTTTCGCCGATGCATCGCCGATGGTGGCCGGCATGCTGCCTTCCGCCAACGGCAAGGTGGCCGCCACCGCCTTCGAGGCCGGCGCCGGTACCTCCGAGGCGCCCGGGGATAACGCCCCGGCGGTCGAGACCGCCTGATGCGTGGCGGCTGGCGAATGCGGCACACCCTGCTTCTGCCAGGCTTCCCACAACATGATCAGTGAGAAGCTGAATATCAGGAAAAGGATGAGTCTCTGGTTATCCATTCTTCAAAACACTCAAGGAACCGGGTCGTAGCCGCCCGGATGCCACGGATGACAGCAACCGACGCGGCGTACCGAAAGCCAAAGACCTTTGACCACACCATGACGTCCGAGGCTTTCAATTGCGTATTCCGAACAACTCGGATGAAACCGGCAACTTCTTCCGAGCAACGGACTGATCACATACTGGTAGGCCCGTATCAACGCCACCAGGGGCATGACCAACCAGGGTTTCCGCTTCATGTCGCCAGGTTTGCCAGTAGCGCATCGACATCGGCTCGCCACGCCTTGCGTTGTGACAACCGCGCCCTGCCCGGTTCAAGACAAATCGGCTTGGCCAGCCGAATGACGACGTCGACCGGCGGTAGCGAAATCAGGCGGAGCCGAAACGATTCCCGCGCCAGCCGCCTAACCAAGTTGCGCAACACCGCCTGCCGGGCCAGCTTCTTCGGAATTACCAGTCCCAGACGCGCTGACAAGGACTCATTGTGATGAAAGCGAAGTTCGAACACCCCGCTCCGCAAGCGCCTGGATTCATTCAGTACCGACTTGAACTCGACAGGCCGCCGCAATCGCGCCGCGGAGGGATAGCGATGGCCGGCCATCGCCATGCCAGCCATTATCCGCGCCCAAGCCGCTAAGTGATCAAACGCCCAGGCGATGACGGCCCTTGGCGCGCCGTGCCCGAATGACGGCCCGGCCGCCACGTGTGCGCATGCGCACCAGGAAACCATGCGTCCGCTTACGCCGCACGACTGAAGGTTGATAGGTTCGTTTCATGGGTATGGCCTTGTTCGGAGAAACGTGGGATTACATCGTTCAGATGTGATTTTGTCAAGAATAAGTCGTACGCAACCCTTGTGGATAACTCCCTCGCAACCAGCTACAATTCCGCTCCAGTCGCCGGTAAACTTCGGTGAAAATAATAATTACCATATTTTTCAATAACATCAGTGATAGATATTCCGAAGGACGAGGAACTCTCGCCTAGCGACCGTTGGCAAAGGTGCGTTGGCGCCCTACAACGGGAACTGCCGCCACAGCAGTTCAATTCCTGGATCAAACCCCTACGCCTGGAAGTTAACCCGGAGGGCGAGCATCGGCTGTTGGTGCCCAACCGTTTCGTACTGCAATGGGTACGAGAACGGTATCTTCCCATGATTGAAAGTCTGCTGAAGGAAAATGCGGGACAGGAACTCGAACTCATCCTGGTCGTCAATGAAACCGCTGCCCCACCCAATCCACCGCCGTCGCTTGCCGATGCCATCGACAAGACCGACAACACCATTAAAGTCGCCACACTGCCCAACATGGCGCAAGACCACCATGCGGTCTATGAAAGAACGCGTCTCAATACGGCTTTCACCTTCGAGACGCTGGTCACGGGACGTTCCAACGATCTTGCCCGCGCCGCCGCGCAACAAGTCGCCTTGAACCCGGGCACTTCCTACAACCCCCTGTTCGTTTATGGCGGTGTTGGTCTGGGCAAGACTCATCTGGTCCATGCGCTCGGCAACGAAGTATGGCGCCAGAACAACCGGAAGATCATCCGCTACGTGCATGCACACGACTACATCGCGGACCTGGTGCGCGCATACCAGCAAAAGGCCTTCGACAGATTCAAGCAATACTACTGCTCCCTCGATGTCCTGATCATTGACGATATCCAGTTCCTGGGTGGCAACAAGGAACGCACGCAAGAAGAGTTTTTCTTTGCCTTCAATACCTTGATTGAAGCCAAGAAGCAGATCGTCATCACCTGCGACACCTATCCGAAGGATATACAGGGCCTTGAGAACAGACTCATTTCCCGCTTCGACTGGGGACTGACGGTTCAGATCGAACCGCCGGAACTCGAAATGAGGGTCGCGATTCTCAAGAAGAAAGCCGAGGTGACCGGAGTGCCGCTCGGCGACGACGTCGCATTCCTGATCGCCAAGAATCTGCGGTCCAATGTCCGTGAACTGGAAGGCGCCCTCAACCGGGTGATCGCTTTTGCCGGCTTTCACAGTCGGGACATGAGCATCGAGGTTGCAAGGGAAGCGCTCAAGGATGTTATTGGCGCCCATAACCGCCAGATCACCCTGGAACTGATCCAGAAGTTCGTCGCCGACTATTACAAGATCAAGGTCGCCGAGATGTATTCACAGCGGCGGACGCGGGCCGTCGCCCGACCGCGCCAGGTGGCCATGTGGCTGGCACGCGAACTGACTCCGCACAGCCTGCCTGAAATAGGCGATGCCTTCGGCGGACGCGACCACACCACGGTCCTTCATGCCTGCCGAACCATCACCGACCTGCGCGGCAAGGATGGACAACTCAACAACGATGTTCATGTACTGTTGCAGTCGATCAAGGGATAAACGCCTGAACAAACCGGTAATGATTGTGAATAAGCCGTCGATTCTCCACGTCAGCGTATTTCATCCACAATCATCAACATTTGCTCCGACCGGCTTATGCCCAGGACGTTAGAATGGCTAGCCTCATGAGTTGCAACAACAAATATCACTTATCCACACGATTCGACCTTCTCTACTATCAATATTAAACGGAGATATAACAAATGCTCCTGTTCAAAGGCCCTCGTGACCAGATCCTGATGCCACTGCAATCGGTTTGCGGGATTGTCGAAAAACGACATACCCTGCCGATCCTTTCCAATGTGCTGATGGAAAAAGATGGCGAGGATCTGACCTTGCTGGCAACGGATATCGAGATTCAGATCAGAACCAGTACCGCGGCGGCCAGTGCGGACAAAGTGGCCTTGACGGTAGGTGCCCGCAAGTTGCAGGACATTCTTCGCTCGCTGCCGGAATCCACTGAAGTCATGCTTTCCCTGGATGACAAGCGTCTCCAGATCAAAGCCGGCAAGAGCCGTTTCAACTTGCAGACCTTGCCAGCCGAGGATTTTCCGCGGATGTCCAGCGCTGACGGACAAGCCGTGCGAATCCAGCCGACCCAAGGGCAGTTCAAGCGTCTGCTGGCGCTCGTGCAGTACTCGATGGCTCAGCAGGACATCCGCTATTACCTCAATGGCCTGCTGTTGGTGATCGATGGAGCCGAGATGCGCGTGGTGGCCACCGACGGCCATCGCCTCGCCTTTGCCAGTGAAGCCCTGTCGGAGACCATGCCGCGCAGTGAAGTCATTCTGCCCAGGAAGACGATTCTGGAACTTTCTCGCCAGTTGTCCGACAACGATGAACCCCTGGAAATCGTCCTGACGCCGACTCAGGCCAGATTCAGCTTTGGCAACATCGAATTGGTATCGAAACTGATCGACGGCAAGTTTCCCGATTATGAACGCGTGATTCCGCAGCAGCATGGCAAGGTGCTGGTGCTGGCGCGGGATGTGTTACAACATTCCCTGATGCGCGCCGCCATCCTCACCAACGAGAAGTTTCGCGGCGTACGCCTGGTGTTGAGCAACGACAGCCTGAAGATAATGTCGACCAACGCCGAGCAGGAGGAAGCGCAGGAAGAGATCGAAGTCGCTTACCAGGGTGACAGCCTGGACGTTGGTTTCAACGTGACCTATTTGCTCGACGTACTCAATAACGTTGATGTCGATACCATCGAATGCCGGCTGGCCGACGCCAATTCAAGCGCCTTGTTCAAGCTGCCCGGCAACGAGCGCTTCAAGTACGTGGTCATGCCGATGCGCATTTGACTTTCGACGAACCAGACAGACTGGAAGTTCAATGACGCAGGACGACAAGCCGGCGGCCGGCAACGGCGGTTACGACGAGGATTCGATTCAGCAGCTGGAAGGCCTGGAAGCCGTGCGCAAGCGCCCGGGCATGTACATTGGCGACACCTCGGATGGCACTGGATTGCATCACATGGTCTTCGAGGTGGTGGACAACGCCATCGACGAGGCGCTGGCCGGCTACTGTGATGACATTACCATCACAATTCATACCGACAACTCGATTTCCGTCGCCGATAATGGCCGTGGCATACCGGTGGGCATCAAGTTCGACGACAAGCACGAGCCCAAGCGTTCAGCGGTGGAAATCGTCATGTGTGTCCTCCATGCCGGCGGCAAGTTCAACCAGAACTCCTACAAGGTCTCCGGCGGCCTGCACGGCGTTGGCGTTTCCTGCGTTAACGCCCTGTCGAAGTGGCTGCGGCTGACGGTACGGCGCGACGGCAAGAAGCATCACATGGAATTCCAGCGCGGCCATGCCGTGGACCGCGCCATCGAAATCCAGAACGGCGTCGAGGTTTCGCCACTGAAGATTGTTGGCGACACAACGCGACGCGGCACGGAAGTGCACTTTCTCGCTGACGAGGAAATCTTCGGCGCCATCGAGTTCCATTACGACATCCTGGCCAAGCGGCTGCGCGAGCTTTCCTTCCTCAATAATGGCGTCAAGATCCGCCTGATCGACCAGCGCACCGGCAAGGAAGAGAACTTCGCCTTCTCCGGCGGCGTCAAGGGTTTCGTCGAGTACATCAATCGCGCCAAGACCGTGCTACATCCCAACGTTTTCCATTCGACCGGCGAGTCGGTGTTGCCGAATGGCGGCACCATCGAGGTCGAAGTGGCGATGCAGTGGAATGATTCGTATGCCGAGCAGGTGCTCTGTTTCACCAACAACATTCCGCAAGCCGATGGCGGCACCCACCTGACCGGCCTTCGGCAGGCGATGACGCGCGTCATCAATAAGTACATCGAGGAAAACGAGATCGCCAAGAAGGCCAAGGTGGATATCGCCGGCGACGACATGCGCGAGGGCCTTGCCTGCGTGCTGTCGGTCAAGATGCCCGATCCCAAATTTGCCTCGCAAACCAAGATGAAGCTGGTATCGTCCGAGGCGCTGCCGGCCGTGCAGGAAGTGGTGGCGCAGAAGCTGGCCGAATTCCTGCTGGAGAAACCGGGTGATGCCAAAGTCATCACTGGTAAGATCGTCGAGGCAGCCCGCGCCCGGGAAGCGGCGCGCAAAGCGCGCGAAATGACGCGGCGCAAGGGCGTGCTCGACAATATCGGCTTGCCCGGCAAGCTGGCCGATTGCCAGGAGAAGGATCCGGCGCTGTGCGAGCTCTACATCGTCGAGGGTGATTCCGCCGGCGGCTCGGCCAAGCAAGGTCGCGACCGCAAGTTCCAGGCGATCCTGCCGCTGCGCGGCAAGGTGCTCAACGTCGAGAAGGCCAGGCTGGACAAGGTGATCTCTTCCGAGCAGATCATCACCCTGCTCACCGCGCTGGGCTGCGGCATCGGCGACGACTACAAGCAGGACAAGCTGCGCTACCACCGCATCATCATCATGACCGACGCCGACGTCGATGGCGCGCATATCCGCACCTTGTTGCTGACCTTCTTCTACCGGCAGATGCCGCAACTGGTCGAAGGCGGCCATGTCTACATCGCCCAACCGCCGCTGTACAAGATCAAGCATGGCAAGAGCGAGCTCTACATCAAGGACGATCATGCGCTCAACCAGCACCTACTTGCGCTCGCCCTGGACGGCGCGGTGCTGACGCCGAAGCCAGGCGCACCGGCCGTCGAGGGCGATGCCTTGGGCGAACTGGCGCGCGCCTATCTGCTTTCCGAAGCCGTGATCCGGCGTCTGACCGACTTCATCGACCCCGGCGTGCTGCATGCAATGCTGGCCAACGACATCCCGATCGACCTGTCCAGCGGAGCGGCCGCAGCCGATAGCGCGGCGCGGCTGGCCGGACATGCGCCGCAAGGCGTGCGCATCCTCGCCGACCACCATGCCAACAGCGAGAACTGGCGTCTGCGCGTCGAAAAAATGCGTCACGGCAACCTGCGCGTCGGCCATATCGACGAGGACTTCCTCCACTCCGGCGACCACGCGCAGATCCGCAGCACCGCCGAGATGATCGCCGGCCTGGTGGAGTCAGGCGCGGCGGTGCGCCGCGGCGAAAAGTCGCGCACCGTCGGCAGCTTCGCCGAGGCGATGGCCTGGCTGCTCAACGAGGTCGAGCGCGGCCTGTCCAAGCAGCGCTACAAGGGCCTCGGCGAGATGAATCCCACGCAGCTGTGGGAAACCACCATGGACCCGGCGGTGCGCCGCCTGCTCAAGGTGCAGATCGAGGACGCCATCGCCGCCGACGAGATCTTCACCACCTTGATGGGCGACAACGTCGAACCGCGCCGGGCCTTCATCGAAGCCAACGCCATCTATGCCCGCAATATCGATGTCTGATAACGCGTCGGCCACGGCCGCCGCAGACCTGCTGGCGGAAGTGGCGGACCTGATGGTTGCCGCCCTCAATCTCGATAACGCCGCCGGCGCTATCGATCCGGACGCTCCCTTGTTCGGCGAAGGCCTCGGCCTCGATTCGATCGACATCTTGGAAGTGGCGCTGGCGGTGTCGAAGCGGTACGGTTTCCAGCTGCGCTCCGACGATGAAGACAACGTGCGCATCTTCGCCTCGTTGCGCAGTCTCGCGGACCACGTCGCCCAGCACCGGACCAAGTAGGCGCGCCATGGCGGCAGGCCGCAACGAATGGCTGGGCTGGCTGCTGTCCGGAATTGTCCTGGCCGCTTGGGCATTGGGGTTCCATTATCTGATCGGCATCGCCCGGGTTGGCGTCTGGCTCGATCGGCTCGTGCTGGCTCAGCACGTGGGAGTGAATGCCACTCTCGGCTTCCTGTTCGGTCGCACCCTCTTCGCCGGGCGTCGGCCGCTGGTCACCGTTCTCGCCGGCCTCCTGCATGAAAACCCGAGCCCTGCCCTTCTCGTCTATACGCGCCGGGTCACGGTGGCCTGGACCTGGTTTTTCCTGGCGCTGACGGTTCTATCATTGTTGCTGTTCTTCTTCGCGCCCATCGAACTCTGGTCGTTCTTCGCCAACATCCTGACGTTGCCGCTGGTGGCCCTGATGTTCGTCGTCGAGTATGTCGTGCGCAAGCGCGTGCTGCCGGCAACCGAGCGAGCCGGTTTTCTCGCCGCCGTCCAGGCCTATCGATCCCATCGCGCCGGAATGAGATCGTGAAGCCGCGCCGAACAGCGCTGACCGCGCATGCCGGGCCGGAAGACATCGTCGCCTGGCGAGCCGCGGCAGCCGTCACCCGCGACCAGTTTCTGAGCGACGTCATGACGCTGGCGCGGTCGTTGCCAGTGGGCGAATACCTGCTCAATACCTGCGAGGACCGCTACCGCTTCATGGTCGGTTTTTCGGCGGCGCTGGTCGCCGGCAAGATCAGCCTGTTGCCCGCCTCGCAATCGATGGCGACGGTCCGGCAACTCGCGGCATCGTACCCCGGTCTGTTCTGCCTGCACGACGGCAAGGGTGCGAGCGCGGACGTGCCCCAACTGCCTTACCCGGAGATGCCGGTGGCCGTCGATTCGGCTCCCGTGCCGGAAATCGAGGTGGATCGGGTCGCGGTCATCCTGTTCACCTCTGGCTCGACGGGCCTGCCGGTGGCGCAAACCAAGACCTGGGGCGCGCTGGTCAGGAACGGCCGGGCGGAAGCCGCGCGGCTGGGTTTTCTGGATGGGCAAGGCACCTCGTTCGCCATCGTTGGCACCGTGCCGGCGCAACACAGCTACGGCCTCGAATCGACCATCCTGTTGACCTTGCACGGCGGTTGCGCGCTCTGGCACGGACGGCCTTTCTATCCGGCCGACATCGTCGACGCGCTGGCCGCCGTGCCCAGGCCCCGGCTGCTGGTCAGCACGCCCTTTCACTTGCGCGCGCTGCTGGAGTCGCAAGTCGGGCTGCCCGCCACCGACATGATGCTCTCGGCCACGGCGCCGCTGTCCGCGGGGCTGGCGCGCGAGGCGGAAGTCAGGCTTGGCGGCACGCTGATCGAAATCTATGGCTGCACCGAGGCCGGCCAACTGGCCAGCCGCCGCACCGGCGAAACCGTCCGCTGGACGCCGCTGGCCGACATCCGGCTCGATCAGCAGGATGGTGTCACCTTCGCCTCGGGCGGCCATGTCGACGGCCGGCAGCGGCTCGGCGACGTCATCGAGCTTGGCGACGACGGCACTTTCCTGCTGCACGGCCGCCATGCCGACATGGTGAACATCGCCGGCAAACGCACGTCGCTTGCCTACCTGAATCACCAGCTGGGCGCCGTCACCGGTGTCGAGGACGGCTGCTTCTTCATGCCCGACGACGGCACTGATGAAAGCATTACGCGCCTCGCCGCCTTCGTCGTCGCGCCGACCCTGATGCCGCGCCAGCTGCTCGATGCCCTGCGCGGGCGCCTCGATCCGATCTTCCTGCCCCGGCCGCTGGTTTTCGTCGATCGCCTGCCGCGCAACGCCACCGGCAAGCTGCCGCGCGCCGAGCTGAAGGCGCTGTTGGCCAAGCACGCGAAGGCGGCGCCATGACCGGCGCGACCTGGTGGGTGCCCCTCGATCACCCGGCCCTCGCCGGCCACTTCCCGGGGTGTCCCATCGTTCCCGGCGTCGTGCTGCTCGACCGCCTGCTGGCTTTTGTGGGCCAGCCTTGCGACATCGCCAGCGCCAAGTTCCTCAGCCCCGCCGGACCGGGCGAGACGCTGGAATTCCGCTGGCAGGCGGGAGCCTCCGGCGCCATCCGCTTCGATGTGGTTGGTGGCGGGCGCACCGTCGCCAGCGGCACCCTGACGCCGCGAGCACCGTGAACACGACCGCCGACGGCGACGCCGGCTGGACGCGGCGGCCGGAGCGCAGCCACCGGCCGATCCTGCGCCTGATGGTGTGGATCTCGCTGCGCCTGGGGCGGCCGATCGGCCGCCTGGTGCTGTACGGCATTGCCGCCTACTTCCTCGCCTTCGCGCCCCGCGCGCGCCGAGCCAGCGCCACATACCTTGCGCGCGTGCTCGGCCGTCAGCCGACGCTGGCCGAGCGCTATCGCCACGTGCTTGCCTTCGCCAGCACCATCCACGACCGCGTCTATTTGCTCAATGACCGCTTCGACCTGTTCGATATCGAAGTCGTCGGCGAAGACGTCATCCGCGCCGCCATGGCCGGCGGCCAGGGCGTGCTGCTGATGGGTGCGCACCTGGGCAGCTTCGAGGTCATGCGCGCGCTGGGGCGCCGGCACGCCGGACGCGGCATCAGCATGCTGATGTACGAAGAGAACGCGCGCAAGATCAACGCCACGCTCGCCGCCGTCAACCCGGCCGCCGTGCAGGACATCATTCCGCTCGGCCGCATGGCATCGATGCTGGCGGCGAAGGAGAAGCTCGAAGCCGGCCACCTGGTCGGCATGCTCGCCGATCGCGGCCTGGGTGAGGATCCGTCGCGTGCCATCGACTTCCTCGGCGTACCGGCATCCTTCCCGCTCGGTCCCTTCCGGGTCGCCGCCATGCTGCGCCGGCCGGTGCTGTTCATGACGGGTCTCTATCTGGGCGGCAACCGCTACCGCATCCATTTCGAATCGCTGGCGGATTTCTCGTCGGTCGAACGCGTCGGCCGCGACGCCGCCATCGAGGCGGCGCAGCGCGCCTATGTCGGCCGTCTCGAGCAGCACTGCCGCGCGGCGCCTTGCAACTGGTTCAACTTCTTCGATTTCTGGCGCGGGACATGAAGCGATCTGGCGTGCTGCCATGGCTGACTTTGCTGGCGTGGCCTCTTCATGTTCACTCCGCCTGGGACGTCGACGCGCTGATGAAGAGCCTCGCCAGGCACGAAGGCGGCCGGGCGCGCTTCGTCGAAACCAAGACCATTGCCTTGCTAGACAAGCCGGTGGTGTCCTCCGGCGAGCTGCGTTATCAGCCGCCGGCACGCCTCGAGAAGCGCACGCTGAAGCCGAAGCCGGAACTCATGGTCCTCGACGGCGATACCTTGCTGCTCGAGCGCGGCAAGCAGAAGTTCCAGGTACGCCTCGCGGAACAGCCCGAGGCGCTCGCTTTCGTCGATAGCCTGCGCGGCACGCTGTCCGGCGACCGGGCGACGCTGGAGAAGAGTTACAAGCTGCGCCTGGACGGCAACGAGCAGCGCTGGACGCTCGACCTGCTGCCCAACGACCCGCGCATCGCCGCCTTCGTGCTGCGCATCACCTTCGGTGGCGCGAACAGCCAGGTCGAGTGGATCCGCTACCTGCAGGCCGACGGCGACAGTTCGACCATGACCATCGAACCGGTGGAAGCCAGGTGACGCGATCGGGCCACCGTGCCATCGCGGTCTGGCTGCTGGGTCTGGTCGCCTGTGTCGCCGTCATCGCACAGACACGCTTCACGGCCGACATGTCGGCCTTCATGCCGCAACGTCCGTCGGCGACCCAGCAGCTGCTGGTCGAGCAGTTGCGCGAAGGCGCGCTCTCGCGCCTGCTGCTGGTTGGTATCGAAGGCGGCGAGCCGGCCGCCCGCGCGGAACTATCGAAACAGCTCGCCGGGCGGCTGGCGGCCAGCCCGGAATTCGCCGGCGTGCAGAACGGCGACGCGGCGGCGCTGGCGAAGGATCGCGACCTGCTGTTCTCCCATCGTTATCTGCTCAGTCCGGCCGTGAACCCCGGGCGTTTCACGGTCGACGGGCTGCGGCGGGCCATCGGCGACAGCATCGACCTGCTCGCCTCGCCGGCCGGGTTGATGATCAAGAGCCTGCTGCCGCGCGATCCCACCGGCGAGATGATTGAACTGGTCGGCGCCCTGGGCGCCGACCATGGTCCGGCCAGCGCCCACGGTGTCTGGATGTCGCGCGATGGCCGGCGCGCGCTGCTGATGGCGCAGACCGTCGCCCCGGGCGCCGACACCGATGGCCAGGAGCAGGCGCTGGCGCGGCTAAGGGCCGCCTTCGGCGAGGTCCGCGAGCGGTTGCCGCAAGCGGCGGACATGCGCCTGCTGGTCTCCGGCACGCCGGTGTTCTCGGTTGATGCCCGCCGCACCATCCGGGGCGAAGTCGAACGTCTGGCCATCGTCAGCGGCGTCGGCATCATCGCGGTGCTGATGCTGGTTTTCCGTTCATTGCCGGCGCTGGCGCTCGGGCTGCTGCCCGTGGTCTCGGGCGCGCTGGCCGGGGTCGCCGCCGTCAGCCTCGGCTTCGGCCATGTGCACGGCCTCACCATCGGCTTCGGCACCACGCTGATCGGCGAGGCGGTCGACTACAGCATCTATTACTTCGTGCAATCGCGGGAGGGCAACGATGGCGATTGGCGTGCGCGCTTCTGGCCGACCATCCGCCTCGGCGTGCTGACCTCGCTGTTCGGCTTCGCCTCCCTGCTCTTCTCCGGTTTTCCCGGCCTGGCGCAACTCGGCCTCTACTCGATGTCGGGCCTGCTGGTCGCCGCCGCCGTGACGCGCTTCGTGCTGCCTCCGCTGCGACCGGCGGGTTTTCGTCCGCCGGATGCCACGGCCATCGGCCGCGCCGTGGCGCCGCTGCTCGGCGGCCTGGGCCGGCTGCGCTGGCTGGCGTTCGGGCTGGCGGTGCTGGCGGTGGCGACGCTCGTCGTCCAGCGCGACCGTCTCTGGAATTTGCGGCTGTCGGAGCTGAGTCCGATGTCGCCGGCATTGCTGGCCCTCGACGAATCCTTGCGCGGCGAACTGGGCGCGCCGGGCCAGGGCTATCTGGTCGTCGTCGGCGCGCCCGAGCGCGAAGCGGCCCTGGCCGCCGCCGAGCGCGTCGCCGGGCGGCTGCAGGTACTGGTCGACCAGGGCGTCATCGCCGGCTTCGAGACGCCGACGCGTTTCCTGCCGAGCCGCGCCACCCAGCAGGCCAGGCGCGCCGCGCTGCCGGAACGCGACGAACTGGCGCGACGCCTGCGCGAAGCGACGGCGGGCCTGCCGCTGCGCGCCGAGAGACTCGCCCCCTTCCTCGACGATGTCGAGACCGCCAGAAGCGTCGAAAGTCAGCCGTGGCTGGACGCCGAGATACTCAAGGGCAGCCACCTGACCCTGGCGGTGGACGCGATGTTGTTGCAACGGCAGTCGGGATGGTCCGTGCTGCTGCCGCTGCGCGCGCCGGCGGCTGGCGAGATCGATGCCGGCCGGGTGCGTGCCGCGGTGGCTGACGAACCTGGAGCGGCATTCCTCGACGTCGGCCGCGAAGCCAATCGCCTGTATGCCGAATACCTCGACGAGGCGATCGTGTTGTCGCTGGCCGGTTTCGCCGCCATCGCCGTGCTGCTGGCCGTCTCGTTGCGTTCGGTGCGCCGCCTGCTGCGCGTCATGGCGCCGCTGGCGATCGCCGTGCTGCTGGTCATGGCCGGCCTGGCGCTGGCCGGCGAGCGCATGACGCTGCTGCATCTGGTCGGGCTGCTGCTCACGGTCGCGGTCGGCTCCAACTACGCGCTGTTCTTCGACAAGGCCGATGCGGCCATCGAGCCGCGCACGCTGGCCTCGCTGGTGGTCGCCAACATCACGACGGTGATCGGCTTCGGCGCGCTGGCGACCTCGACGGTGCCGGTGCTGCACGCGATCGGCGTCACCGTCGGCCCGGGTGCCGTGCTGGCGCTGCTCCTGTCGGCGATGCTGGCGGGCGGGAGGGCGCGCTGATGGGCTGGCGGCCCAGCGCGACGATCAAGGCGAGCTTCGCCGTCCACGCCGGCGCTGCGGCTGCCGCGCTGGCCGCGCCCGGGTTCTGGCCCCACGCGCTCGCCATCGTCGCCGCCAACCAGGCGCTGCTCACCGCCGCCGGCCTGCTGCCCCGCGCCAGCCTGCTCGGCCCCAACCTGACGCGTCTGCCCGAAGCCAGCGCCATGCGCGGCGAGATTGCGCTGACCATCGATGACGGCCCCGATCCCGAAGTCACGCCGCGCGTGCTCGACCTGCTCGACGCCGCCGGGATGAAGGCGACGTTCTTCTGCATCGGCGAGCGGGTGGCGCGCCATGCCGCGCTGGCGCGCGCGGTGGTCGCGCGCGGCCACGCCATCGAGAACCACAGCCAGCGACATCTGAAGATGTTCGCCGCGCTCGGGCCGGGCGGCATGCGCCGCGAGATCGTCGAAGCGCAACGGAGCATTGCCGATGCCGTCGGCCGCGCGCCGCGCTGGTTCCGGCCGACCGCCGGCCTGCGCAATCCCTTGCTCGATCCGGTGCTGGCCGGCCTCGGCCTGCGGCTGGCCAGCTGGACGCGCCGGCCGTTCGACACGCGCTGCGGCGACGCCGACACCGTGCACGCGCGGCTGACGCGCGGGCTGGCCGCCGGCGACATCCTGCTCATGCACGACGGCCACGCCGCACGCACCGCGACCGGCGGGCCGGTGATCCTCGCGGCGTTGCCGCGCCTGTTGGCCAGCCTCGGTGAGCGCCGCCTGTGTTCCGTTACCCTCGCCGCCGCGCTCGGCCATGACTGATAAATTTCTCGGTCGCCTGCTCGACGAAGCCAGCCGGCCCTACCGTGCCGCCGGCCGTTTCGGCTACCACTTCGCGCGCGGCAAACTCGGCAGCGACTGCATTTTCCGCGAGCTGCTGCGCCGGGGCATTTTCCCGTCCGCCGCGCGCTTCCTCGACCTCGGCTGCGGCCAGGCCGTGTTCGCCTCGTGGCTGCTGGCGGCCCGCAAGCTTTACGAAGCCGGCGACTGGCCGGCCGATTGGCCCGAACCGCCGCGCGTGCTGGCGTTGCGTGGCTACGAGCTGATGGCCAGTGACGTCGCCCGCGCGCGCGCCGCGCTGGCCGATCGCGAGCCGCAAGTGGTCATCCGCCAGGGTGACATCCGCAGCACCGATTTCGGCCGGGCCGACGTGGTGACGATCCTCGATGTCCTGCACTACATCGACCACGCCGGCCAGGAAGACCTGCTGCGCCGCGCGCGCGCCGCGCTGCCGGCGGGCGGCCTGCTGGTGACGCGCGTCGGCAATGCCGCCGCCGGCCTGCCCTTCCATGTCTGCGACTGGCTGGATCGCGCCGTGATCCTGGCCCGCTGGCGCCGGCGACCGGTGCTCTGGTGCCGTGGCCTGTCGGACTGGGTAGTGCTGCTCGCGCGCAGCGGCTTCGAGGTCGAGACCATGCCGATGAGCGAGGGCAAGCCTTTCGCCAATGTCATGCTGATCGCGCGGGCGAACGGCGCATGACGGGGCCAAGACGGTGACAGTGCCGGCAACCGACGTGCTGCTGTTCTTCATCGGCTCGACAGCGATGGCCTGGTTCTCGCGCAAGGCACTGCGCCATCCCGGCAGCCACGGCTTCTATCGGTTCTTCGCCTGGATCGGCATCCTGGCGCTGGTGTCGATGAGCCACCGCGCTTGGGGCATGTCGCCCTGGTCGCTTCATCAGATGGCATCCTGGACGCTGCTGGGCGGCAGCATCGCGCTGGTCGCGCTCGGCATGGCGACGCTGGTCAGGCTCGGCCGGGTCAACGGCCAGCGTGGCGGCGGCACGCTCTACGACTGGGAGAAAACCACCGTGCTCGTCACCACGGGCATTTTCGCCCACATCCGCCACCCGATGTACGCCTCGCTGCTGGCGCTCAACTGGGGCGCCTTCCTGCAAGCGCCGTCCTTGCTCGCGGGCACGATTGCCCTGGCCGTTTCGTTGCTCCTGCTGCTGACCGCGCTGGCCGACGAACGCGAATGCCTCGACTACTTCGGCCCCGCCTACGCCGAATACATGCGCCGGACGCGGCGCTTCATCCCGGGCATTTTCTAGCGGCTCGAACCCGGCCATGCCGCCGTCGCCGGCTGGCGGCCGGTGAAAGTCAGCCGCGGTGGCACGCCGGGTCTGCCAGGCTGTCAGCGGGTTGACGAAGATCAAAGAAGCCGCGGATGATCGGGTCGTCGAACTGTGACATCCTGAAGATCTCCGGCCATACTGAAAATGCAAATGCCACAGGGAGCGAGGAACGATGAGTACGATGGAGGCTGCGACAACCGGCAGTTTGGATTTGCTGTTCCGCGGGAGCTCGACGGCCGTATTGGCCGCGCGGCGGCGGGATGGCCGTATCTCCTACGTGAATGACGCATGTCTGGCGGTGCATGGGTACCGTCGCGACGAAGTGGTCGGTCGCACCGAACAGGATCTGCAATTGTGGAGCAACGACCACGGCCGGGCGGAGTTCAAGGCGGAGTTTGCCCGGCGCGGTTGTGTCAATGATTTCGTCTACGAGTACCGCGAAAAATCGGGAAAGTCGGGCTGCGGCCTCGTATCGGCGGTCGCGGCGAACGTCGATGGCGAAGAGGGGGTGGTGACTTTTCTGTTCGCCGGCGAGAATCTCGATGAGGCGCAGCGGAGCCTCATCGAAGCCGAACGGAGTTATCGGCGGATATTCGACACCATGTCCGCCGGCTGTTTTCTTGCGCGCGTCCTCTACCGGGACGGCAAGCCCGTCGACATCGTCTATCTGCGGGTCAACAAGGCGTTCGAGACGATGGCGGGCGTCACCAACGCCGTCGGCAAGCGGCGCAGCGCGATCTTCCCGGGTTGGCTTGCGCCGGCAGACGATCGGCTGTTGGAAATCTATGGCCGCATCGCCGCCGGCGGTCCGGCGGAGCGGGTGGAACATTGTTTCGGCCGCTCGGCGCGAAGCTTCGAAGCGAGCGCCTACAGCCCGCAGCCGGGGGAAGTTGTCGTCATCATCGATGAAGTCACCGAACGGAAGCGGATCGAAGCCGAGCTGCAAGGCATCAAGTCGCGGTTGGAGGCGGCTTTCGCGGGCATGGAAGAGGCCGTGTTCATGACCGATGCCGGGGGAAGCGTCATCGATTTCAACGATGCCTACGTTGCTTTCAACCGGTTTCACGACCGGGCGGAAGTTCGAAGGGATCTGGCCAAGCTCGATGGCTTGTTTGACGTGACCAAGCCGGACGGCGCGGCGATGACGCCCGACGAGTGGCCGATATGCCGTGCCTTGCGCGGCGAACGCGGCCGCGACGCCGAATTCATGGTTCGGCGCAGGGATACCGGCGAATCCTGGCTCGCACGCGCCAATTTCGCGCCCATGCTCGATTCGGCGGGAACGATCATCGGCGCGGTGGTCACGTCGCGCGACATCACCGAAAGCCGGCAGCGCGACGAGGAACTCAAGGCCCACCGCGAACATCTCGAGGAACTGGTGCGTGACCGGACGGTGGAACTGGCCGACGCCAGATTGGCCGCCGAAGCCGCGAATCGGGCCAAGACCGCCTTCCTCGGCAACATGAGCCATGAACTGCGCACGCCGCTGAACGGAGTCATGGGCATGACCGAGCTGGCGCTGATGTATGCCAGCGACGACAAACAGGCGAGGTTTCTGAAGACCGCGCTGCAATCCTCGCGGAATCTGCTGGAGATCATCACCGATATCCTCGAGGCCACCAGGATCGAGCTGAACGAGGTCGAACTGGTCAAGGAAGAATTCATCCTCGGCGACATGCTGCCGAAGCTCAGAAGCCGGCTGGGGGAGCGCGCCGCGGAGAAAGGCTTGGGGCTGGTGACGGACATGCCGGCCGAGCTTGCCCGGCAACTCGTCGTCGGCGACTGGCGGCGCCTGCTGGACGTGCTGGTCGCCTTGGTGCGCAACGCCATCAAGTTCACCGACCATGGCCTCGTTCAGGCGGTCGCGAGTCTCGGCCGGGAGGATCAGCGCGAGATCGTCGTTCGCTTCGAGGTGCGCGACACCGGCATCGGCATGAACAGGGCGCTCCAGCAACGACTGTTCGACTTGTTCGCGCTCGGCGACGATTCGATGACGCGCAAGCAGGGCGGCCTGGGCCTGGGCCTGTTCATTGCGAGCAGGCTGGTGGCGATGATGGGCGGCAGCCTGGGCTTCGAAACCGAACTGGATCGGGGCAGCGTTTTCTGGTTCGAAGTGCCGCTGGCCAGACTATCGACTTAGCGTACCGTGCAGGTCGGTGATCAGCTTCTCCAGTTCGTCGATGCGCCGCTGCATGGACGCCAGGCGGCCGT
Organism: Rhodocyclaceae bacterium; assembly: GCA_016704145.1. Taxonomy (GTDB): domain Bacteria; phylum Pseudomonadota; class Gammaproteobacteria; order Burkholderiales; family Rhodocyclaceae; genus Fen-999. Next base: position 1,184,418 of record JADJAS010000007.1, read on the forward strand.
TGAGGGCGCCGACGTTGAAGAAGCGCTCGTTGGCGGCCGGGGCGTCGAGCCGCGCGGCATAGCCGAGCCATGACGAGTCGTAGACCTTGATGTTCCTGAAACCCAGCGTTTCCAGCACCGACGCCGTTTCTGCAGCGCGCACGCCGCTCTGGCAATACACGACGGTTTCCTTGCCCGGATCGAGCCTGGCGTAAAGCGCCTTGAGGTTTTCCGGCGAGGTCAAGGTCGCGCCGCTGTTGTCCGGCACCAGTCGGCGGGCGAGCTTGGTGGCCGTCTCGGGGTCCTTCCAGTTCATCTCGTAGGGAATGTTCACGGCGCCGGGAATGTTGCCGCCGCGAATGGCGCGCACGTCGTTGCCGGCATATTCACCGCTCGTGCGCACGTCGAGGATCTGCACGCTGCCGGCTTTGGCGCGGGCAACGACGTCATCGGTGCCGATGGCGAGCTGCGACTGCTCGGTCAGTTTCACGGTGACGGGCTTGGCCAGCGCGTTGTCGGTCTCGACCGCGCCGCCCGCCGCCTGCCAGCCCTCGATGCCGTCGTGGAAGACGCTGACGTTGGCCGCACCGAAATAGCGCAGCGCATAGCGGCCGAAGTGGGCATAAGCCGACCCGCGATCCGCGTAGACGACGATCTCCCGGGCCGGATCGAGTCCCGCCTGGCCGAACAGTTTCTCGATCTGCGCCGTGTCGATGAAGTCTTCGGTCACCGGATTGCGCAGTACGACGCCGACGTCGCCGATGTTGATGGCGCCGGGAATGTGCCCCTTGCGATAGAGCGGCGTGGCGCGCACGTCCCAGACAATGGCGCCGCGCGCGATGGCGGCCTTGGTCTCGGCGGCGTCGACGATGGGCGCGGCGGCCTGGGCCGCGGCCACCAGGCCGGCCAGTGCCGCGATAGCGGCGAGCAGGGTTCGGGCAAGCAGGGGAATCGACATCTTGTTGTTCCTCGTCTGTGGGATGGGCGCACCGATTATCGGGACACCATCGCGGTGGTCAAGTTGCAACGCGGCAGACGTGGTCAATCGGCAGGCGCGGCGGCACCAATTTTCGGTCTGCTAAACTGCATCATCGCCTGATCCTGCCGCATCGTGACGCCTTTTCTGCTTGCGCATTTCACTGTCACCACCTGTCTCGGGCGCGGGCTGGCGGCCCATCGCGCGGCGCTGGAGCGCGCCGCCAGCGGCCTGCGGCACTGCGATTTCGAAACGGTGCGGCTCGACACCTGGATCGGCGAGGTCGACGGCGTGGATGACGTCCGCCTGCCGCTCGCGCTGGCACGCCACGACTGCCGCAACAACCGCCTGGCGCTGCTGGGGCTGGCGGCCGACGGTTTCGAGGACGCCGTGCGCGCGGCGATCGGCAAGGTCGGCAAGCGCCGGTTCGGCGTGATTCTCGGCACCAGCACTTCGGGCATCCTCCAGACCGAACTGGCCTATCGCCGCCGCGATCCGGCCACCGGCGCCCTGCCCGACGATTTCATCTACCCGACCACGCACAACACTTACTCGGTGGCCGGCTTCGTGCGCGACTACCTTGGCTTGGAAGGGCCGGCCGTCGTCGTGTCGACGGCGTGCTCCTCGTCGGCCAAGGTGTTCGCCGCCGCCGCGCGCATGATCGAATGCGGCATCATCGACGCGGCGCTGGTCGGCGGCGTCGACTCGCTGTGCCTGACGACGCTCTATGGCTTCAGTTCTCTCGAGCTGACCTCGACCGAGCCTTGCCGGCCGTATGACGCCAACCGCCGCGGCATCTCGGTCGGCGAAGGCGCGGCCTACGCATTGCTGGAGAAGCCGTCTGGCTCGCTCGACGCCGACGCCATCCTGCTGCTCGGCGCGGGCGAATCGAGCGACGCGTATCACATGTCGTCGCCGCATCCCGATGGCCTCGGTGCGCGGCTGGCGATGGCGCGTGCGCTGGCCGACGCCGGCCTGCCGCCGTCGGATATCGACTACATCAACCTGCACGGCACGGCGACGCCCAGCAACGACGCGGCCGAAGGCAAGGCGGTGGCGGCGCTGTTCGGCGATCGTGTGCCGATGAGTTCGACCAAGGGCGCCACCGGCCATACCCTGGGCGCGGCCGGCGCCGTCGAGGCGGCGATCAGCGCGCTGGCGCTGCGCCACGGCTTCCTGCCCGGCGGCGCCAACACGCAAACGCCTGATCCGGCGATCGCCATCGACTACCTGCTGGCGACGCGCAACGGCGGCGTGAGGCGCGCGCTGTCCAACTCGTTCGGCTTCGGCGGCAGCAATTGCAGCCTGGTGTTCGGGAGAGCGCGGTGAGTTTGACCGCGTGGCTCGACGGCATCGGCTGCCTGGCACCGGGCATGGCCGGCTGGCCAGCGGCGGCCGATCTATTGAGGGGCGAGACCGCTTACGAACCGGCGCCAACGGCACTGAATCCGCCGGCCGTTCTGCCGCCCGCCGAGCGCCGGCGCGCCAGCCGGCTGGTCAAGGCGGCGCTGGGCGTCGGACTCGAAGCGGTGGCGCATGCCGGCGCCGACGCTTCCAAACTGGCGACGGTGTTCACCTCATCGTCCGGCGACGGCCACAACTGCCACGCGCTGTGTGAAATGCTGGCCTCCGACGACCGCGCCGTGTCGCCGACGCGTTTCCACAATTCGGTGCACAACGCCGCCGCCGGCTACTGGGGCATCGCCACCGGCGCCATGGCGCCCAGCCAGGTGCTCTGCGCCCACGACGCCAGCTTCGCCGCCGGGCTGCTGGAGGCGATGGCGCAGGCGGCGACGACGAATGCGGCGACCCTGCTGGTCTCGTACGACGCCGAATATCCCGAGCCCATTTTCGCCAAGCGGCCGGTGCCGGACGCCGCCGGGGTTGCGCTGCTGCTCTCGCCCCGGCGCAGCGATAAGTCGCTGGCCGAAATGAAAGTCAGTCTTGGCGAGACGCCGAATACGCCGATGAACGCCGCCGCGCTGGAAAAGCTGCGCACCGGCATTCCAGCAATGCGTGCACTGCCGCTGCTGGAGAGGCTTGCCTGCCGGCAGGCGGGGACGGTTAGTCTCGAATATCTCGCGCCGCTGTCGCTGCGCGTGGAGGTCGCGCCATGCTAGACAGACGCTGGATCGCCGCCCACATTCCGCATCAGGGCGGCATGTGCCTGCTCGACTCGGTGCGCGAATGGTCGGCGGAGCGCATTCGTTGCGTATCGGCCAGCCACCGGCGCGCCGACAATCCCTTGCGTAACGAGGGCCGGCTGGGCGCCGCCTGCGGCATCGAATACGCGGCGCAGGCGATGGCGGTGCATGGCGCGCTAATAACTGGCGACGGAAAACCGCCGCGCCAGGGCTACCTCGCCAGCGTGCGCTGCGTTGCGTTCAACGTCGACCGGCTCGACGATGTCGAAGGCGATCTCGACATCGCCGCCGAGCGGCTTGCCGGCGACGACGACAACATCCTCTACCATTTCGAAGTACGCGCCGACGGCAGGGTGCTGCTGGCCGGCCGCGCGGCGGTGATCCTGAACGCGGAGGCGCTCAAATGAAACGGGCACTGGTGACCGGCGGCAGCGGCGGCATCGGCGCGGCCATCTGCCGCCAGCTGGCCGCGCAGGGCTGTGACGTGCTGGTCCATGCCAACGGCAATATCGACAGGGCCGAGGCCGTGGCGGCGGCAATCCGTGCCGCCGGGGGCGCCGCGCGCGCGATCGCCTTCGACGTCACGGACGAGGCGGCGACTCGGGCGGCGCTGGAAAAGGAACTGGCAGCCGGCGCCATCCAGGTGCTGGTGAACAACGCCGGCATTCACGCCGACGCGGTTTTCGCCGGCATGTCGCGCGAGAAATGGGCGAGCGTCATCGACGTATCGCTCAACGGCTTCTACAACGTTACCCAGCCGCTGACGCTGCCCATGCTGCGCACGCGCTGGGGGCGCATCGTCAATATCACGTCGGTGGCCGGCATCGTCGGCAACCGCGGTCAGGTGAACTACGCGGCGGCCAAGGGCGCGCTGCACGCCGCCACCAAGTCGCTGGCGCTGGAGCTGGCCAGCCGCGGCGTGACGGTCAACGCGGTCGCGCCCGGCATCATCGACACCGGCATGATCGAGGGGGTGTTCGACGCCGAGGCGATCAAGCGGTTGGTGCCCATGCAGCGCGCCGGCCGGCCCGATGAAGTCGCCGAGCTCGTCGCCTTCCTTGCCTCGGAGGCGGCGGCCTACATCTCGGGGCAGGTGATCTCGATCAACGGGGCGATGATCTGATGAGCGCGACGAAGTTCTTTCTGGGCGGCATCCGCCCGCTGCCGCCGGAGAATCAACCGACCGGCATCTTCAAGCGCGAAGTCGAGGGACCGGTCTGGCTGGGCCGCGAAGGCCTGGCCGGCGACGCCCAGGCCGACCGTCGCGTCCATGGCGGCGCCGAGAAGGCGCTGCACCAATATCCGGTCGGCCATTACGCGCGTCTCGCCGAGGCGTTTCCGGCGGCGGCGCCACTGCTGGTGCGCGGCTCGATCGGCGAGAACCTTTCCGTGCCCGGCTGGGACGAGGGCAATGTCTGCATCGGTGACGTTTTCTGGCTGGGCGATGCCGTGATCCAGGTTTCGCAGCCGCGCGCGCCCTGCTGGAAGATCGATCGCCGCTACGGTGTCGACGGCATGATGCGCTTCATCGCCGACACGGGCATCACCGGCTGGTACTACCGCGTACTGGAAGAAGGCAGCGTCGAGCCGGGCTGCGGTTTTGAACTTGCCGAGCGACTGCCCGGCGCGGTGACGGTGGCGAAGCTGCTGCACATGATGAGCGCATGCCGTCCCGATGCCGATCCGCTGGCGGCCTTCGCGGCCATTCCCGGCCTTGCCGCCGGCTGGATCGCCAGGCTCAAGGAGCGCATGGCGCGGCTGCGCCAGTCCTAAGCCGCCGTCATGGCCAGCGCCACCGCCTCGGCCAGCCGGATGCCGTCAACCGCCGCCGAGAGGATGCCGCCCGCGTAGCCGGCGCCCTCGCCGCCCGGATAGAGGCCGCGCGTGTTCACGCTCTCGCAGTGCGCATCGCGCGCGATGCGCACCGGCGACGAGGTGCGCGTCTCGACGCCGGTCAGCAGGGCATCGGCCATGGCGAAGCCGTGGATCTGCTTGTCGAAGGCGGGAATCGCCTCGCGGATCGCCTCGACCACGTAGCCGGGCAGGCAGGCCGACAGGTCGGTGAGCTTGATGCCCGGCGTATAGGAAGGCTGCACCGAGCCGAGTTCGGTGGACGGCCTGCCGGCGAGGAAGTCGCCCACCTTCTGCGCTGGCGCCGCGTAGGTCTCGCCGCCGGCATTGAAGGCCGCCGCTTCCCACTGGCGCTGGAATTCCATTCCAGCCAGCGGATTCTTCGCCGCATCGCCGGGAAAGTCCTTGGGATCGATGCCGACCACCAGCGCTGCGTTGGCGTTGCGCTCGGCCCGCGAATACTGGCTCATGCCGTTCGTGACCACGCCGCCGGCCTCCGATGCCGCCGCCACCACCTGGCCGCCAGGGCACATGCAGAAGCTGTACACCGAGCGGCCGTTCCTGCAGTGATGTACCAGCTTGTAGTCGGCCGCGCCGAGTTCGGGATGGCCGGCGAACTTGCCCAGCCGCGCCCGGTCGATCAGGGCCTGAGGATGTTCGGCACGCACGCCGATCGAGAAGGGCTTGGCCTCCATGTGCACGCCGCGCGCGTGCAGCAGTTCGAAAGTGTCGCGAGCGCTGTGGCCGATGGCCAGCACCACGTGGTCGGCGGCGATGCGCTCGCCGCTGGCCAGCACCACGCCGCGCATGCGGCCGTTGCCGCATTTTCCTCCATCGGCGTCGCGCTCGATGTCGAAGTCGGCAACCCGGCTCTGGAAGCGGATCTCGCCGCCCAGCGACTCGATGGTGGCGCGCATGTTCCGCACCACGCGCACCAGCCGGAAGGTGCCGATGTGCGGTTTGCTGACGTAGATGATCTCCGGCGGCGCGTCGGCGGCGACGAACTCCTCCAGTACCTTGCGTCCGCGGAATCCCGGGTCCTTGATCTGGCTGTGCAGCTTGCCATCCGAGAAGGTGCCCGCGCCGCCCTCGCCGAACTGCACGTTCGATTCCGGATCGAGCTTGCCTTCGCGCCACAGGCCCCAGGTGTCCTTGGTGCGCTCGCGCACCTCCTTGCCACGTTCGAGCAGGATGGGCCGGAAGCCCATCCGCGCCAGGATCAGCGTCGCAAACAGGCCGCAGGGGCCGGCGCCGATCACCACCGGGCGGTGGGTGAATCCCTCGGGAGCCTGTGCGACATAGCGATAGCGCATGTCCGGTGTCGGCCGCGTGTGCGGATCGTCGCGGTGGCGTGCCGCCACGGCTGACTCTTGCGCCAGTTCGACATCGACGGTGTAGATGAAATGGATGTTCGACTTCTTGCGGGCGTCGTAGCCGCGCCGGAAGATGGTGACGCCAAGGAGTTCCGCCGGTGCGATGCCGAGCCGGGCGAGGATCGCCGCCTTGAGATCCGCTTCGGTATGGTCGAGCGGCAGCTTGAGCTCGGTGAGGCGCAGCACGAATCGATGTTCCTACGCAAAGGCGGCAACAGCGGCGGATGTCACCGGCCAAGTATATCCGCCCGCGTGGTGAAGACAGCCCGCCTCGACGCGCGGCGAATCGTGGCGGACTCGGTTATGCTGCCGCCGCAGTGCGGACGACTGACCGGAGGTGGCTCATGGGCATGCAGGAAGACATTCGGCGCCTGATGGATCTCGAGGCCATCCGGGACTTGGCGCGCCGCTATGCGCACTGCGTCTGGATCAAAGACCCGGCCGGCGCGGCGGCGCTGTTCGTCGAGGACTGCGTCATGGACACCGGCGGCCCCGACCCCATTCATGGTCGCGAAGCGCTGATCGCCGTCTACCGGAACGCATTCGGGCAATCGGACTTCCAGCCTTTTGTCCATAACCACGTTATCGAGTTGGCCGACGATCGGGCCACCGGTGTCTGCTACCTGGATCTTCGCGCCGCCATCGATGGTCGGAGCATGATCGGCGCCGGCTACTATCACGATGTCTACATCCGCCGGCCCGACGGCTGGAAGTTCAAGTCGCGCCAGCTGACCTTGGCCTACCTGGTGCCCCTGGCCGAAGGCTGGGTCGGCCGTTAGCGCGATTCACAGAAGCCCCGCAGTTTTTCACGAAGCCAGCGATGGGCCGGATCGCGCTGGAAGCGCTCGTGCCAGATCATGGCCATCGCGAACGGAGGCACGTCGAACGGCGCTTCGAGCTGCCGGATCGGAATCACGTTCTGCCAGGCCAGTATGCATCGGCGCGGCGCGGTGAGAATCAGATCGGAGGTGGCGACGATCATCGGCGCCGTGTTCAGGTTGGGCAGGCAAAGGGTGATGCGCCGCTTCTCGCCGAGCCTGGTCAGCGCTCGCTCGATCGGATCGCGCGGGAGTCCGCGCGGCGCGATGGCGAGATGCGAAAGGGCCAGATAAGCCGGGAGGTCGATGACATCGCCGATCAGCGGATGATCCCGGCGGACGGCGCAACAGAAATCGTCCTCGAACAGGACCTGCTGGTGAATGCCGGACGCCTGTTCGAGCGGGTGGCAGATCGCCAGCTCGATTTCGCCGGCCTCGATCGGTGCGAACGAGGTTTCCGGATCGAAATGGGCGACTCTGACACCGACGCCGGGTGCTTGCCTGGAGATCAGGCGGATCAGTTCGGGCAGGAGAATCAGGTCGCCATAGTCGTTGGTGGCGATCGTCATGCGACGGGACGAGGTCTTGGGCGCGAAAGTCGCGTCGACGACCAGCGCATGTTGCAGTTCGAGCAATGCCCGCCGCAAGGGTTTGGCCAGGGCTTCCGCCTTGGCGGTCTTGACCATGCGCCCCTTGCCTTTCACCAGCAACGGATCGCCGAATTGCTGGCGCAGACGCCGCAAGGCATGGCTCATGGCCGACTGGGTGACGCCCATTCTCGCCGCCGCCGTACCCACTTCCTCGACCGAGAGCAAGGTGTCCAGGGCGATCAACAGGTTCAAATCGATATCCTTCAAGTGAATTTCATTCATGAGCACCTGAACTCCACTCATTGGGCGACGGGCGGCCGCTCCAGTAAAGTAAGCATCGAAGCTATCAGTATTGGCCAAAAAACAGCAGTCCGCTGTCCAATCGTGAGAAGGGGAGGAAACCATGACTTCGAATCATCTGGCGGAAAGTTCGTTTCGCAAGTTGGCGCTGACCACGGCGATCGCGAGCGCGCTGACGGGCACGATGAGTGGCTTGGCGCGGGGCCAGGCCGCCACTGATGCCCTTGAGGAAATCATCGTGACTGCCCAGAAGCGGGAGGAACCGCTGCAGAAGATCCCGATCGCCATCACCGCCCTCGGCGAGCGGGAATTGGAGAACCTGCGGGTCACGAACGTCGTGGACCTTGCCAGCAAGGCTCCGTCAGTCGTGATCACAGGCTTCGCGGCGAGTCGCGCCACGCCCAACCTGTTCATACGGGGCATGGGCAACCTCGATCACCAAATGACCAAGGACAACGCCGCGGGTATCTACATGGACGGCGTTCCCGTGGGCCGCAACCAGGGGCTGGCCGCCGACATCGCGGACCTCGAGCGCGTCGAACTTCTGCGCGGCCCTCAGGGCACTCTCTATGGCCGCAACACGACCGCCGGGGCGATCAACTTCATCACGCGCAAGCCGGAAAAGGATTTTTCGTTCTCCCAGCAAGTGGGTTTCGGCAATGAAGACCAGTTCTCCGCGAAAACCACTCTCAATCTGCCGGTTAACGACATGCTGCTGACCAGGCTGGTGTATATGCGCTCCAGCAAGGATGGCTGGGTCGAGAACACCAACAAGACCTTGCCGAACCAGATCGACTACAACCAGGACGACAAGGAAGCGCTGCGCCTGGGCGTCCGCTTGCTCGCCACCAGGAACTTCACCGTCGATTACGGTTTCGATCACTCGCAAATGGAGTATGGCAACAGCTTCTATCAAATCGTCGGCGGTCCGACGGCGCCGGGTGGACGGCAGGAATCCACGACGGCCACGCAAGGCTTGTCACCCAGCGACATCAAGGCGCGCGGCCACAGCCTGACGCTGACCTGGGACGTCGGCGACGTGCAGCTGAAGTCGATCACCGGTTATCGCAAGCTCGATAACATCATGTTCCAGAACTACATCAACTTCTTCACCCAGTATTACAAACAGAAGCAGGATCAAACGTCGCAAGAGTTCCAGGTGATCGGCAAGGCGTTCAACAAGCGCGTCGATTACGTGCTGGGACTTTTCTATTACGACGAGAGCGGGCAAGGATTCCGGCAATCCAATTTTGGTCTGAGAAAGGATGTGCATTTCATCGATGCCGAGTCGAGATCGAAGGCGATCTACGGGCAAGCCAGCTGGACGCCGCCCGTCCTGGACGAGCGCCTGCGGCTGACGTTGGGCGGTCGTTACACCGACGATACGCGCAAGGCCAGCAAGACCTTCGTGCAGACTGACCTCGGCGGCGCGCCCGCCGGCACCGTGGCAGCGGGCGACAGGAACTATACGAAGTTCAATCCGGCCTTTACCGTCGATTACGGCTTCAGCGAGACCATGACCGGCTATGCCAAGTATTCCACGGGCTATCGCGCCGGCGGCTTCAACAGCAACAGCACGGCCGCAGGCTTCGGCCAGGGCTTCGCGCAGGAGAACGTGCGCGCCTACGAGCTGGGGCTGAAGTCGGACCTGCTCGAGCGGCGGCTGCGCTTCAACGCGGCGGCCTTCCTCAACAAGTACGACGATCTGCAAGTCGATCAGGTTCGGGTGCCGGCAATCTTCACCGATACCGTGAATGCCGGCGATGCCAAGATCAAGGGTGTGGAACTCGAGGCGACGACCCTGTTGGCTAAGGGGCTCACCGCCAACATGAGCTATACGTACATGGAGGGGGAATATGGCGAATACATCGACAACGGCGTCGATCTGGCGAAGGTGAAGCATATCCAGAACATGCCGAGGAATCTGGTCATCGCCGGCCTGCAGTACGAGTCGGAGCGGATGACGTATGGCAAGCTGATTTTCAATCTGGATTACCGCTGGCAGGACACCTTCTATTCCGGGCCGAATCCGAACACTCTCAACAACAGTCATTCGGTCTGGAATGCGCGGCTCCAGCTCGCCGACATCCGCCTGCCGAAAGGCAAGCTGCGGGTTTCGCTGTGGGGCAAGAATCTCACCGACAAGGTGTACACCATCGCCACCACCAACCTCGGCCTGCCGGCATCGGTGTTCGGCGAACCGCGCACGTATGGGCTCGACCTGATCTATGATTACTGAGCAAAGCCGCGTCGATCGATACCGCATGGCGGCGTGTCGCCACGGCTGACTCTTGCGCGAGTTCAGCGCGGCACGCCATGGATCACCCCACCTAGACCGCCAGCGCCACCATCTTCAGCGGCGGCTTGCCGTCGGGGCTGGGGAAATCGGCCTCGGGGAGGATCCATTCGACCTCGCGGACGGTGCGCCCTGCCTTGCGCGCGCTGCGCTGGATCTGGTCGAGCCAGGCATCGCGATCCACTTCGGCGACGTTGTTGCAGCAGACCAGCGTGCCGCCCTCGGCGGTGCACAGCAGCGCCGGCTTGAACAGCGCCGGATAGTCGTTGACCAGGTCGACGACGCCGAACGGGCTTTTGGCGTAACGCGGCGGATCGAGGAAGACCAGGTCGAACTGCTGCGCGTCGAGCCTGGGGAAGGGCGGCATGCGCTTGCCGCGCACCCGCTCCGGCTGGCCGAGGCCGGACAACTGCCTGACTGCGGCGAAAACGTCGCTCTTGACGAAGCGCGGCCGGAATTGCAGCGCGTTGAGCCTGGCGTTGTCGCGGCCGACCTTGAGGCTGCTCTCGGCGAAATCGACGTTCATCACGAAGCGCGCGCCGGCCCGGGCGGCGGCGATGCCGACACCGCAGGTGTAGGCGAACAGGTTGAGCAGCGACTTGTCGCGCGCGTGCCGCATCACGTAGCGCCGCCCTGCGCGCAGGTCGAGGAATAGCCAGGGGTCCTGTCCTTCGTGGCGCGCCTGGATGCGATAGGCGACACCCATCTCGCGCGTTTCACGCGGCATCTGGGCGATGGTCAGTTGCTCGGGCGACAGCTCGTTGACGATGCGCGAATGGGCGCGGCTGCGGTCGTTGTAGACCAAAGTCAGTCCCGGCAGCACGCCGGCGTAGTAGCTTTCCAGCGCGGCAAGGTCTTCCGGCGCCAGTGACTGGTGGAAGCTCTGCGCCAGCAGCAGGCCGCCGTAGCGGTCGACCGTCAGGCCCGGGCGTCCCTCCGCCGTGCCGTGGAACAGGCGATAGGCGTCGGTAGGCTCGGCGTGGAGGCGCGTTAGAAGTTCGCTGCGGGCCGCGAAGGCAGCGGCCAGCAGCGGAACCATCTGGCCTGGCGTCGGTGTGGTCATCGGCGGCGAGTATATCCGCCGCCCGCTCTGCTAGCATCGCCGCATGCAACGCAACACCACGCCCTGCCCGTGCGGCAGCGGGAAATCGTTCGACCCGTGCTGTGGCCGCCACCTCGCTGGCGAAGCGGCACCGACCGCCGAAGCGCTGATGCGCTCACGCTACAGCGCCTACGGGCTGTTGCGCGAGGATTATCTGCTGGCCACCTGGCACCCCTCGAACCGGCCGAGGGAGCTTGGCCTTGCCCGCGATGCGCCGGTCAAGTGGCTCGGGCTGGAGGTGAAGCGCCACGAGCAGACGGATGCCGATCACGCCGTCGTCGAGTTCGTCGCCCGCTACAAGGTCAACGGCCGCGCCCAGCGCCTGCACGAGATCAGCCGCTTCGTGCGCGAAGACGGGCGCTGGCTGTATGTGGATGGCGATCTGCCGTGAGCAGGATGTAGCTCGCGCCCGGGTGCTCGACCGAAACGGTCCTGGCGGCTACTTGCCGATCCTCGCGGCCGTCGCGGCGATGCGCTGACCGAACAGTTTCGCCGTTTCCAGGTCGCCGGGCGGCATTTCGTCGGGGCTGGCGTCGGACGGCGATTGCGCCATGGCGCCGCTGAACGAGCCGAGGTAGTTGATGTCGTTGCGTTGGGCCGCCTTGGTGTTGGCCGGCAACAGGGCCGGGCCGACCCAAAGACCGCCATGCTGCATGGCCAGCGTGAACAAGTAGTGCAGGGTCGACACCTTGTCGCCGTTCATGGATGCGCTGTTGGTGAAGCCGGCGAACAGCTTGTCCTTCCACTTCTGCGCGAACCAGGCCTTGCTCGAAGCGTCGGCGAACTTCTTGAACTGCCAGCTGACGCTGCCCATGTAGGTCGGGCTGCCCATGACGATGGCGTCGGCGGCGTCGAGCGTCGCCCAGTCGGCGTCGGTGATGTTGCCCTCGGCGTCGATGGCGATCAGTTGGGCGCCGGCGCCTTCGGCGACGGCCCGTGCCATGCGCTGGGTGTGGCCGTAGCCGGAATGGAATACCACCGCGATCTTGCTCATGTCATTGCGCTCCTTGCTTGGTTGAATTCCCGATTGGATCGGGGCTGGCTTCGTGCGAGCGCGTGAACGCGTAGGCGTCCATCGCGATCACGTAATCGTCGATGCCGGCATGGCAGCGCTCCGCCCTGGCCGCGCCGGTGCCGGCGCCAAGGGCGACGAACAGCGGCAACAGGTGTTCCTCGGTCGGCTGCGCCCGCGTGGCGGCGGGCGCCTGGCGGCGGTAGTCGAGCAGCGCGTCGAGGTCACCGGCGGCCAGGCGGTCGGCGATCCAGTCGACAAATTCGCGCACGTAGGCCGGCCTGCGCCGCCAGCGCCGCGCCGGCGGCCCCCGGCCGCAGCGCGAACGTCGGCGCGCCGTGGGGTACGAACAGACTGGGCAGGGCGGTGTTGATCATGGGCTCCGTCAATCCTGGGTCGTTTTCGATGGATGCACTTTATTCGCCTGGATTAACACAGAAAAGGCCATAACCAAAAAATCTTCATTGCGAAAGTGACAATAATGGATCGCCTGGGCGCCATGCAGCTGTTCGTTCGCGTTGCCGAGCTGGGCAGCTTCGCCGCCGTGGCCAAGCAGTTGAACGCCGCGCCCTCGGTGGTGACGCGGCAAGTCGCCGCGCTGGAGGCGCATCTCGGCTGCAAGCTGATGGAGCGCAGCACGCGCCGATTGCGGCTGACGTCGTCGGGAGCGGACTATCTCGAGCAATGCCGGGTCATCCTTAACCTGGTCGAGGTCGCCGAGACGGACATCGCGGCGGCGCGTCAGGCGCCGCGTGGCCATGTCCGCATGAGCCTGCCGCTCGCCTTCGGCACGCGGCGTGTGGCGCCCCTGCTGCTGGAGTTTGCCCGCCGTCATCCCGAGGTCAGCCTCGACATGGAGTACAGCGACAAGCCGCAGAACCTGATCGAGGAGGGCATCGATTTTTCGATCCGCATCACCACCCGGCTCGCGGCGGGCGACATTGCGCGCAAGCTCGGCATCAGTCGCATGAAGACCGTCGCGGCGCCGGCCTACCTGGCGCGCCACGGTCGGCCGCGCCTGCCGGCCGAGCTCGCGCATCACGAATTGCTCGGCTACACCTATGCGATGGCGGGCCAGCTACGGTTTCTGGTGGATGGCCGCGCGGAAAACGTCCCGGTGCGCGGCCGCCTCAACGCCAACAATGGCACGATACTCGCGGAGGCGGCCGCGCAAGGTCTCGGCGTTTACATCGGACCGGATTTCATCGTCGACGAATTCATCGAAGCCGGCCGCCTGGACTGGCTACTCGCCGAACATCCGCTGCCGGAACTCGGCATCCATGCCGTGCTGCCCAGCAATCGCCAGGTTCCGCACCGGGTTCGCGTGTTGATCGATTTCCTCGCCGAGCGGCTGCGCTGAAATCCCTTGGCCCTGGCCGCCACGGCGGGGGCATTCGCGTGCATAATAATGCCTGTTGGATAGTTGCCGCACCGCACCGCACCGCACCGCACCAGTCGCCGGGGGCGACCGCTCCGGGGTTGGTCACGTCGAGGATGAAAGATGTCCGCAGAAGTTTCCCGGGAAAGCATCGAACAGCTGCTCAAGCAAGTCACGATTCCCCCGCGCCCAGCGCTGCTGATCGAGCTCGACCGGGAATTGGGCGGTGCCGAGCCCGATTTCCGGGCGGTCGCGGCGCTGGTCGGCAAGGACGTCGGTATCTCCGCCGCCATGCTGAAGACCTTGAACTCGCCGTTGTTCGCATTGCGATCGAAAATCGGCAACGTGACGCAAGCGGTGCAGTTGCTGGGTATGCGCAACGTTCGCAACATCGTCACCGGCCTGATGCTGCGCAACATGGTCGGCGCCGGCCAAAATCTTGAGCGGTTCTGGGACAGCGCCGAGAAGGTCGCCGCGATCAATGCCTACCTGTGCTCCATCCTGCCCAAGACGCCGCGCGACGAGGCCTACACCTTCGGCCTGTTCCGCGACTGCGGCATTCCCATCCTGATGCAGCGCTTTCCCGAATACCGCGACACACTGAAGCGCGCGGCGGGCGACGATCGGCCGATGCCGGTCGTCGAGGACGAACGGCACGGCACCAATCACGCCACGGTCGGCTACATGGTGGCGCGTTCGTGGGGATTGTCCGACGCCATCTGCCAGTCGATCCTGCGTCACCATGATATCGACATGATCAACGGCAAGGACAGCACCGTGCCGCTCGCGCACACGCTGGTCGCCATCAATTTCTTCGCCGAACACCTCAACGACACGATGCTGCGCATGCGCCAGGACAGCCAATGGGAGCTTCATGGCGAAATGGTGCTCGACTATCTCGGCATTACGCACAAGGAGTACGTCGAGATTCAGGATGACGTGATGGGGCTAGGCGCCTGAGCCTCCGTTCGTCCGGCCTTGCCCCGCACGACGCGCCGCCTGGCGGAAGTCGCCCATTTCGTGGAGTTCCTGGCGGCGACGGTGCTCAGCAGCCCGCGCGCCGTCGAGGTGTCGATTTACGTGGTGCGCGCTTTCGTGCAGTTGCGCGAGTTGCTCGCCGGCTACAAGGAACTGGCCAAGCGCCTCGATCAACTGGAAGCCCGCATGGAGCGCAAGCTCATGACCCAGGATCAGGCCATCGCCGGCATCCTCGATGCCATCCACCAATTGATGGCGCCACCGCCAGCACCGAAGAAACGGCCCATCGGCTTCGTCACCGGCGAGGAGAAGAAGTAACAGCATGAAGGGCCGCATAGCGGCCCTTCTCGATTCAGCAGCTATCCGCCTGAAAAGGCGGACGGGGTGCGGCTTTACGAGTTATTCCAAGTCTTCGAACCTGGCCCCTTATCGCACAAGCGCGGCCCATAGGTGGTCTGGGTGAAGCGGTTCAAGGTGTTGTGGTCGAGGGTGGTGGGCGGCAGACTGGGAGCGGCTGTTAAGAGTACATATCGCACGATGAGAGAATTCATGCCTTACCTTCAATTTCCGGGGGGATTACCCTGCCACATCAGAAAGTCATTGGATTAGCCTGACACGGACATCGTCAATACAACCAGTACCTGCATCGAGTAGCGTGGCGCTGATGCCAATCAGCGTCGTGCTATCGGGAATCACTGTACGAACGCTGACGGTTTGCCAGTCTCGATCGCCCGAAAGAGGAGAAGAACGGACTTGCCTGAGGATGGACGTCGGCAAAGTACGATGAACCTTGCCGATCATGTCGAGCATCAGTACCCAGCCATCGGGCCCCACTGCTTTCGTCTTCATGCGGGCAAGCAACTCGACTTCTTTTCCCGTCGGAATGTTGGTCAAAGGCATCTCTTGCCCGATCAGGCCGTAGGCCTCGTTCTTTGTCCGTCGTATGCAAAAAATAGAATTGCCCGGTTCACTCTTGTCTGGAACCACTTTCATTTCGTAAGCAGGGTCGCCGGCGTGCTGTTCCAGTCTCCATCCAGGCACTGAATTGCCGACCATCGCTTGTTGAAAGTCGCCATTCCTTAGCGATAGATCCTGGGCGCTCGCCATTGTGACGACACAAAGCAGACAGAGACTTGGTAACCAAGCCTGCATTTTTGATAAGGCCATATTCGAAAATCCCTCAAGAGAATGGAATGCGTTAGGGATAAATAGTCGGATTGGCCTCGCTCCGCTCCAGCTCAACCGCCGCCGCCAGCAAGGCCAGCCGTGCAACCACGCCATAGGCGTAGAAGCGGTTGGGTGGCGCATCGGGCGCCTGCGCCTGATCGGGCAGCGTGCAGCCGGTGTCGAAGGCCAGCGGCTCGAAACGCATGCCGGGCGCGTTGAGGTTTTCGTCGACGCCGCGCTGGGTGTTCACTCGGTAGAAGCCGCCGACCACGTAGCGGTCGATCATGTACACCACCGGCTCGGCGGTGCCGGCGGCGACGCGCTCGACGGTCGGCACGCCTTCCTGGATCATCACCTCGGTGACTTGCAGGCCTTCCTTGCCCACCGCCATTTTGTTGCGCTGGCGGCGGTTGAGGTCCTTGACTTCGCTGGCGTCCTTCACGGTCATGATGCCCATGCCATAGGTGCCGGCGTCGGCCTTGACGATGACGAAGGGCTCGCGGTCGATGCCGTTCTCGCGATACTTGGCGCGGATGCGGTAGAGCAGCGTATCCACCTGCGCGGTCAGGCACTCCTCGCCCGTGCGTTCGTGGAAATTGATCTGGCCGCAGACCTCGAACTCGGGATCGATCAGCCACGGGTCGATGCCGATCTCCCTGGCGAAGGCCAGCGCCACGTCGCGATAGGCCGCGAAGTGGCGCGACTTGCGGCGCACGTGCCAGCCGGCGGAGAGCGGCGGAATGACGAACTGCTCGTGCAAGTCCTTGAGCATCTCCGGTACACCAGCCGAAAGGTCGTTGTTGAGCAGCACGGCGCACGGGTCGAAACCTGCCAGGCCGAGCCGCCGGCCGCTCGGGCCCAGCCGCTTGAGCGGCTCAAGCGTCAGCGTCTGCCCGTCCGGAAGATCGAGCGTGGTCGGCGTCGTGATCTCGGGCAGCAATGAGCCAACCCGCACGTCGAGGCCGGTGTGGCGCAGGATCGCCGCCAGCCGCGCCACGTTGGTCAGGTAGAACTGGTTGCGCGTGTGGTTCTCGGGCACCAGCAGCAGGTTCTTGGCTTCCGGGCAGATCTTCTCGATGGCCGTCTGCGCGGCATGCACCGAGAGCGGCAGGAAGGCCGGATTGAGGTTGTTGAAGCCGCCGGGGAAAAGGTTGGTATCCACGGGCGCCAACTTGAAGCCGGCATTGCGCAGGTCGACCGAGGCATAGAACGGCGGCGTGTGCTCCAGCCACTGGCCGCGCAGCCAGCGTTCGATGGTGGTTTCGGCTTCGAGGAAGCGGCGCTCGAGTTCGAGTAGCGGGCCGGTGAGGGCGGTGGTGAGATGCGGAACCATGAGGCGAGTTTACACGAGGCTAGACCAGCCCCTCCACCTCGTAGGCGGCGAAGTCCTCCGGCAGCAGCGCGTTCTCCAGGCTGCGCTGCGCGAACAGGAAGCGGCCGTCGCAGACGAAACCCAGCTCGTGCCAGTCCACCTCGTTCAACATCAAAGTCAGCCGCGACAACGCGCCGGCATCGAGGTCGGCGCGATGGGGAAACAGCGCCAGCACCGAGCCGTCGTAGTTCTTGCAGTCGTTGAGGAAGAAGGGCGCGGCGTGCCGCGTCTTCTGGTTAACGTAGATGCGCGGCCCGTCCGAGACATGGTGGCGGCGGCCCCATTTCCACCAGTTGTGCTCGTCGAATCTTGCGACGCGGCGCGCCAGCAGGCGCTCCTTGAACTGCTCCAGGCAAGGTAGCGGTGCGTCGAAGATCATGCGCCGCAGTTCGCCGGTCTGCGCCGTTTTCGAACAAACAAAGTCCTCGTTGCCGAGCTCGGCGTTGGTGAAAATGTCGTCGGCGCCCGAGACGGCACCGACCTTCACCGCGAAGACGCTCTTCAATGGCACGCTGTAGATGCCGTGGGTGAACATGATCTGGCCGACGGTGCACACCGACCGGCGCCGGTCGGTCAGGCGGCGGCTCATGTTGCCCTTCTCGAAGCGCCAGATCGCGCAATTGGGCGTCACGCCCTCGAAGACACGCGTGTCGCCGAGATCCTCGAAATCCGTGATGGTGCCCTGGTCGAACAGCCAGGTGTTGAGCCGCGCCGCGCCGGTGGCCTTGAGGAAGTCGCGCGGCGTGATGAAGATCAGCTCGCCGCCGGGCTTGAGATGGCGCACGCACTTCTCGATGAAGTGCAGATACAGGTTGGCGTGTCCGTCGAGCAGTTGGGTGGAGAAATGGCGGCGCGTCGTGGGCGGGATGTCGCGCGCTTTCACGTACGGCGGATTGCCGATGACAGTGTCGAACTTCTCGACCTCCGGATAGGTGAAGAAATCGGCGTTGAGCGCACCCTCGGGGCAATGCGCTGGATCGACCTCGATGGCCACCACGTCAGGGTAATGCGGCGGGATGCGGGCAACGAAGGCGCCGTCGCCGCAGGCCGGCTCGAGGACGCGGCCCTTGTTGCGGATCAGGGCGAGCATGCGCTCGACGATGGCGGGCGGCGTGAACACCTGGCCGCGCGTGGCGACGTCGCGGGCGGGTTTTTCGGGGGCGTGGCGGGGTTTTTCGGCGGCATTCATGCTTGAATCCTAACCCATGATTCAACTGCGCAACCTTACCCTCGCGCGTGGCGGCGAACCGCTGATCGAAGGCGCCGGGCTGCAAATCCATCCCGGCTGGAAAGTGGGCCTCACGGGAGCGAATGGATGTGGCAAGTCCTCGTTCTTCGCGCTGATGCGCGGCGAGCTGCACGCCGAAGCGGGCGACCTCGAGATGCCGGCCGCGTGGGCGATCGCCCATGTCAGCCAGGAGACGCCGGCGCTGCCCGATGCCGCGCTCGAATTTACGCTCGATGGCGACGATGAATTGCGCGGCGTCGAGCGACGGCTGACTTTGGCGGAGGCGGCGCACGACGGCGAACAGATCGCGCTGCTGCACGGCCGGCTCCAGGAGATCGGCGGCTACGCGGCGAAGGCGCGCGCGGCCGAACTGCTGCACGGGCTGGGCTTTACCGACGCCGATTTCGCGCGGCCGGTGGCGGATTTTTCCGGTGGCTGGCGCGTGCGCCTGAATCTGGCCCGCGCCCTGATGGCGCGCTCCGACCTGCTGCTGCTCGACGAGCCGACCAACCACCTCGACCTCGATGCCGTGCTCTGGCTGGAAGGCTGGCTGAAAAGCTATCCCGGCACGCTGATCATGATCTCGCACGATCGCGATTTTCTCGACGCCGTGGTCGGCAACATCCTGCACATCGAGGGCCGGTGCATGAGCCTCTACACGGGCAATTACTCGGCCTGCGAACGCGCCCGCGCGGCCCGGCTGGCCGGCCAGCAGGCCATGTTCGCCAAGCAGCAGCGCGAGATCGCCCACCTGCATGCCTACATCGACCGCTTCCGCGCCCAGGCGACCAAGGCGAGGCAGGCACAGAGCCGGCTCAAGGCGCTGGCGCGCATGGAGGAAATTGCCCCGGCGCACGTCGACACGCCGTTCTCCTTCCGCTTCGCCGAGCCGGCGGGGATCTCCGATCCGCTCTTGCAACTGGACCAGGCGGCGGCCGGTTATGGCGGCACGCCCGTGCTGGAACGGCTCGCGCTGACCCTGCGGCCGGGCGGCCGCGTCGGCCTGTTGGGGCGCAATGGCGCCGGCAAGTCGACGCTGGTCAAGCTGCTGGCCGGCGAACTGAGGCCGATGAGCGGCGAGCGCCGCGAAGGGCGCAACCTCGTCGTCGGCTATTTCGCCCAGCACCAGGTCGAGCAGTTGCGGCCCGACGAATCGCCCTTGCAGCATCTCATGCGTGCCGAACCGGCCAGCCGGGAACAGGAACTGCGCGACTATCTCGGCGGTTTCGATTTTCGCGGCGACATGGTCATGGCACCGTGCGGACGTTTCTCCGGCGGCGAGAAGGCGCGGCTGGTGCTGGCGCTGCTGATCCGCACGCGGCCCAACCTGTTGCTGCTCGACGAGCCGACCAATCACCTCGACCTGGAAATGCGCGAGGCGCTGACGCTGGCGCTGCAGGAGACGGACGCGGCCGTGGTGGTGGTCTCGCACGACCGCCACTTGCTGCGCACCACCTGCGACGAGCTGTGGCTGGTGGCGGACGGCCAGGCGACACCCTTCGACGGCGACCTCGACGACTACGCGGCCTGGCTGGCCAGACAGCGCAGTGCCGAGCGCGCGCCCGAGCCGGACAAGGCAGCGCAGAAGCAGGTGCGCATGGAAGAAGCGGCGGCGCGAAAGTCAGCCGTGGCGGAACGCCGCGCATTGACCAGGGAAGTTGAAAAGCTCGACAAGCAGCTCGCCGGCTGGCAGATGGAAAAGGCACGACTGGATGACCAACTGGCCGACCCGGCGCTCTACGAGGATCGGGGAAAGCTGACCGCATCGCTCAAGCGCCAGGCCGAACTTACTGCCCTGATCGACCCGGCGGAGCTGCGCTGGCTGGAAATCCACGAAGTGCTTGAAGCGATGTCCGTCGAGTAAAATCGCCCCTTTCCTGTTGGGAGTATTGCCGTGCAACTCGTCTGCCTCGACCTCGAGGGTGTGCTGGTCCCCGAAATCTGGATCGAATTCGCCGAGCGCACCGGCATTGCCGAACTGCGCCGCACCACGCGCGACGAGCCCGACTACGACAAGTTGATGAAGTACCGCCTGGGCCTGCTTGCCCAGCACAAGCTCGGCTTGCCCGACATCCAGAAGGTGATCGCCGACATGGGCCCGCTGCCAGGCGCGAAAGCCTTCCTGGACAGCCTGCGTCAGGATTACCAGGTGGTGATCCTCTCCGACACCTTCTACGAGTTCGCCATGCCGCTGATGCGCCAGCTCGGCATGCCGACGCTGTTCTGCCACAAGCTGGAAGCGAATGCCGAAGGCTTCCTGGTCAACTACCATCTGCGCATGCCGAACCAGAAGCGGGAAGCGGTCAAGCGCTTCAAGGAGCTCAACTTCAAGGTCATCGCCGGCGGCGATTCCTACAACGACACCGCCATGCTCGGCGAGGCGCATGCCGGCATCCTGTTCCACGCGCCCGAGAACGTCATTCGCGAATTCCCGCGGTTCAAGGTCACCAACACCTACGCCGAGTTGCGCGCCGCCATCGACCAAGCGTCGGCAAGCATCTGACATGCATCGCGACCGCTTCTACACGCTGGCGGCCTCCTGTCCGGATCGCACCGGCATCATCGCTCGCGTCACGGGTTTCTTCGCCGAGCACCAAGGCTGGATTCTCGAATCGAGCTTCCATTCCGACGAGGGAAACGGCGACATCCCGGCGCGCTATTTCATGCGGCTGGAAATCAAGGCCGACTCGCTGCCGTTCATGCTCGCCGAGCTGCGCGAGCGCTTCGAGCCGATCGCCGACGAGCTGCGAATGGACTGGAAGATCACCGACAGCGCGGTGAAGAAGCGCGTCGTCGTCCTGGTCAGCAAGCAGGAGCACTGCCTCTACGACTTGCTGGCGCGCTGGCAGGCGCGCGAGCTCGACATCGAGATTCCCTGCGTGATCTCGAACCATGACACCTTCAAGGGCTTCGTCGAGTGGCACGGCATTCCGTTCCACCACGTTCCCGTTACGGCGGAGAACAAGCCCAAGGCCCATGCCGAAATGCAGCGGCTGATCGACGAGACGCGCGTCGATACCGTCGTGCTGGCCCGCTACATGCAGATACTTCCGCCCGTCCTATGCGCCGCCTATCCCGGCCGCATCCTCAACATCCACCATTCCTTCCTGCCCAGCTTCGTCGGCGCCAAGCCCTACCACCAGGCCTGGCAGCGCGGCGTCAAGCTGATCGGCGCCACCTGCCACTATGTCACCGAGGAACTTGACCAGGGGCCGATCGTCGAGCAGGACGTGATCCGCATCGACCACTCCGATTCGCCGGACGACATGATCCGCTACGGCAAGGACATCGAGAAGACCGTACTGGCGCGCGGCCTGCGCTATCACCTCGAGGACCGTGTCCTGGTCCATGGCAACAAGACCGTGGTGTTTCGCTGAGACCCAAAAAAACGGGCACCACGCGGGTGCCCGGAACCGAGTCGATCTCGGAGGAGGAGAAACAGCAGCAGTAAAGCAATCGTCAGTCGGCGTGCGGCGAGGTCAGTAGTGGTAGGCCGATTCGCCGTGGGAGGCGATGTCCAGGCCTTCGCGCTCTTCGTCCTCGCTGACGCGCAGTCCAACTGTGATATCGACAATCTTGTAGCAAACTAAAGCCACGATTCCGGACCAGATGATCGTCGTGGCGACGGCCGTGGCCTGGGTGACGACCTGGCCGAGGATGTCGTAATCCGGGGCGACGGCATTGGCGACGTAGTCGTAGATGCCAGTGCCGCCGAGGCTGGGGGCGGCGAAGACGCCGGTCAGCAGGGCGCCGAGAATGCCGCCGACGCCATGGACGCCGAACACGTCGAGCGAATCGTCGGCCTTGAGCAGCCGCTTTAGGCCATTGACGCCCCACAGGCAGAGCGCGCCGGCCGCCAGGCCGATCACCAGCGCGCCGACCACGCCGACGAAGCCGGCCGCCGGCGTGATCGCCACCAGCCCCGCGACGGCGCCGGAAGCGGCGCCCAGCAGCGAGGGCCGGCCCTTGATCAGCCATTCGGTCATCATCCAGGACAGCGCCGCGCAGGCGGTGGCCAGCCAGGTATTGACGAAGGCGAGCGCGGCGGTGCCGTTGGCCTCCAGCGCCGAGCCGGCGTTGAAGCCGAACCAGCCGAACCACAGCAGCGAGGCGCCGATCATGGTCATGGTCAGCGAGTGCGGGGCCATGGCGACGTTGCCGAGGCCGACGCGGCGACCAACCATGTAGGCGCCCATCAGGCCGGCGATGGCGGCGTTGATATGCACCACCGTGCCGCCCGCGAAGTCGAGCGCGCCTTTCTGGAACAGCCAGCCGGCCGTGGCGTTGAGCTTCTCGGCGGCCTCGGCGCTGGTGTAGCCGTCCGGGCCCGCCCAGTACCAGACCATGTGCGCCATCGGCAGGTAGCTGAAGCTGAACCAGAGGACTGCGAAGAGCAGCACGGCCGAGAACTTCACCCGCTCGGCGAAGGCGCCGACGATGAGCCCGACGGTGATGGCGGCGAAGGCGCCCTGGAAGGCGACGTAGACCAATTCCGGCACCACCACGCCCTTGCTGAAGGTGGCGGCGACGGATTCCGGCGCGATGCCCGCCAGGAACAGCTTGTCGAAGGTGCCGAAGAAGGCATTGCCCTCGGTGAAGGCGACGCTGTAGCCATAGACGGCCCAGAGCACGCTGACCAGCGAGAAGATGGCGAACACCTGCATGAGCACCGAAAGCATGTTCTTGGTGCGCACCAGGCCGCCATAGAACAGCGCCAGGCCGGGGATGGACATCAGCATGACGAAGGCGGTGGCGACCATCAGCCAGGCCGTGTCGCCCTTGTTGGGAAGCAGCGCGATTGCGCTGGCAGTCGTTTCCATGAGCGTTCTCCTGTTACAGCGCATCCGTACCGGTTTCGCCGGTGCGGATGCGAATGCATTGTTCGAGCTCGAAGACGAAGATCTTGCCGTCGCCGATCTTGCCCGTGCTGGCGGCCTTCTCGATCGCCTCGAGGGTCTGGTCGAGCAGTTCGTCGCGGATGGCGGCCTCGATCTTCACCTTGGGCAGGAAATCGACGACGTACTCGGCGCCCCGGTACAGCTCGGTGTGGCCTTTCTGGCGGCCGAAGCCCTTGACCTCGGTGACGGTGATGCCCTGCACGCCGACGGCGGCGAGCGCCTCGCGCACCTCGTCGAGCTTGAAGGGTTTGATGATGGCGGTGACCAGTTTCATGTCGGCTCCTTTCCGGCGTGTTGGGTTAGAAAGTCTTGCCGAACGTCAGCAACAGGCGGGCCTTGCCCAGATCCTTGTTGTGCGTGTTGCGGTAAGGCTCGCCGGCGCCGCCGTCGGCATTGGTGTCCACGTAGGCCAGGCCGATCGTGCCGACGCCAACGTCCTTGGTCACGCCGATCTTCCAGTCGGTGTACGAGGCGTCGCTGAAGTGCTTGATGCGCTGGCGGCCGGCGTGGCCGGTCAGGCCCCAGCCGTCGCCGAGGTCGAACGTCGCGTTCAGTTCCAGATAGCCGCTGCCGCGCGTCTTCTCGCCGTTGTCGCCGAACCAGCCGAAGATGTGCTTCGACACGGTGTGGGAGTACTTGGCGGACAGCCACTGCCAGCCCAGGCCGGCATAGACCTCGGTGGTGTCGGCGTCGACGAAGCCGTGCGGGTAGCTGCCCGGATAGTTGTAGCGCAGCACGCCCAGGTCATAGCTGAAATCGCCGGCGAAGCCGCCCTTGTAGCCGCCGTAGACATCGATCTCGATGCTCGAGCTGATGTCGCCCGGCAGGTCGGACAGCCAGGAGATGTTCGAGCCCCAGACGCCGACGTACAGGCCGCTGGCGTGCGCGTAGTCGAAGCCGCCCTGCACGGCCGGCTTGCGGTTGGTCTGGCCGATGCCGCGATAGATGTACTCCGACGCCAGCGTGAAGTTGCCGGTGAACGGCGCGGGTGCGGCGGCCGGCGCCGCTGCCTCGGCGATGGCGACAGCGGGAACGGCGAGGGCGCCGGCAAGGGCGATGGCGATGAGGCGGTTGCGCATGATGGCTCTCCTGATATGAACGGTGACGGAGGTGTCAATGCAGGGAGCGTGCCAAGCAAAATAATCATTATTAAACAGTGTGTTGCAGGCGTTACGCCCAGTTTCCGCCGTGGCCACGCACTACAGCGGACCGCCGACGCCGAAGGGCGCACCGATGCAGTGCGAGTTCCGCGTCGACCCTGCGTGCTAACATCGGCGCGCCACCACGGCTGACTTTCGCTGGCCGTGTCATTCCTGATTTTCGCGGTTCCGCCATGATCGACACCAAGCCGCTCGATGAACTTGCCCGGCGCGTTGCCGCGCTGATCGCCGCGACGCCCGCGAAGGACGTGGAGCGCAATTTGCGCGCCTTGCTGACTTCGGCGTTGGGCCGGCTCGATCTCGTCACCCGCGAGGAATTCGACCTTCAGCGCGAAGCGCTGGCGCGCTCGCGCGAACGTCTGGCGGCGCTGGAACAGCAGATCGCCGAACTCGAAAAGCGCTCGCGCGATCCCGCCGCCCGAAGTTAGCCGGGCTCGACGCCGAGCACGGCGCGTTTCTTGCCGGCGCCCTTGGCCTGGTACAAGGCGCGATCGGCGGTATCGAGCAAGTCCGCCGGCTTTGCTTCGGCGTGATAGATGGCGATGCCGACACTCGCCGACACGGGTGTCGACACGCCGGGATAGGGTTGCGATAGCGCCGCCACCAGCCGTTCAGCGGTCTGTACGGCCTCCTCGCGGTTGGCGTCGGCCAGCAGCACGGAAAACTCGTCGCCGCCCATGCGCGCCGCCATGTCCGAGGCGCGCACGGTGCCGGTGATGCGCCCGGCCGCCTCCCGCAGCACGGCGTCGCCGGCGGCGTGGCCCAGCTGGTCGTTCACCGCCTTGAATTCGTCCAGATCGATGGCGAGCACCGCGAACGGACTGCCGGCCCGCTCCGACAATGCCAGCTGGCGCGCGAAGGCGTCTTCGAACAGGGCGCGATTGGCCAGCCCCGTCAGCGGATCGTGATGGGCCTGTCGTTGCACCACCGCCATGGTGCGCGAGGCCTCCAGGATGGCCGCCCCCACCGCTTCCGCCTCGGCCAGCTGGACCTCGGGCAGCGTCACCGACTCGCCCTTGGCCACCGCCAGCGCGGCGTTGTTGAGATCGCGCACCGATGCCGTGACGCGCCGGACGATGCCGGCCGCCAGCCACAGGCCGAGGCCCAGCGCGGCGACGGTGCCGAAGCCGACGCGGAACACCACCCAGAACAGTCGATGCTCGAGCGCCGACTTGGGCACGCCCACGGCGACCGACCACGACCAGACCGATGACCGGCTGTACGAGGTGATGATGGCCGCGTCACGGTCGCCGCGTACTTCGAGCAAGCCCTCCGGCGCGGCGGCAATCGCCTCGCGCAAGGCGGGATGCGCGCGGCCGCCGCCCGGGTGGCTGGTGGCGGCGATGATTTCGCCGGCGCCGTCGAGCACCGTGATAGCCCAGCCCGCCGGCGGCTTCTGGCGTCCGAGGATGGTGGCGATGACCGCCGGCTTCATGCCCATGGCCAGCGCATGGACGATCTCGCCGTCGCGGAACACCGGCACGCCCAGCGCCACCAGGGGCTCGCCGGCGACGGGGCCGATGAACAGGTCGGACAGCGCCGGCGCGCTGGTGGCGAAGATGCGGGCGATCGCCGCCGGCGTGCCGGTTGCCGGGAGCGGCGTGCCCGGCGGGCGACGGGTGTTCAGGATCTGGCGGCCCAGACGGTCCACCAGTACGTAGTTCTGGACGCGCTGCGAGGCCAGCGCGTCGCTGGCGCGAGCATGGAAGGCGACGAGGTCGCCGCCGATCAGATCGCCCGAGGTGGCCAGCACGCGCAGGCCGGATTCGATGCCGGCCAGTTCGCGGTCGAGTTCGGCGGCAACCTGACGCGCCAGCATGACCGTGCCATGGTGAATCTGATCGCGCAGCAGGCGGTAATGGGCGATGGCGAGGCTGACCGAGACACTGGCCGCCGGCAGGATGCAGGCAGCGAGCAACCAGAGCAGGCTCGCGCGCAGTGAATAACGCGGTTTGACGACCTGATCGACGCGATTGGCGAGCATGCGCGACTCCTGCGCGACGAAATGTGGCACCGGTGCCCGTCGGCGAGCGGGCGACAGTGCGATACTATTCGCGTCATGCGAGAAAAGCGACCCGTCGTTCCCGCCCGGCCCCGGCCCCGGCTCCGGGCCCGGAGGTACTGAACATGCCCGTGCCGACCGGACAAGCCGCGACCGCCGGCGCGCCATCGCGGACATCTTCGTTGATGCTGGCCATCGTCGAGATCGAGCACGAGCACGCGATGCTGGCGGAACGCTTGGCGCGCCTGCGCGATCTGCTGGCCTGCGCGCCGGGCCAAGGCCGCTGTGAGGCGTGCGACGCACTCGAAGTGGCCGATTGCTGGGATGCCCACACCGAGTTTCTCGGCGAACTGCTCGACCTCATGCACAGTCATTTCCGGGTCGAGGAGGCGGCCATGCGCCGGCTCGACGCCACGCCCGCCGAGCAGGAGGCCGACGCCGCCCATGTCGAGGCGCACGCCGACATGATGGAACGGGCCGTGGCGGTCGTCAGCCTGGCCAAGTTGCAGGAAGAGCGCGTCGCGGCGCGCGACCTGCTCGAAAACTGGCTGCGCGAGCATATCGACAGCCACGACGTCGCGCTGCTCCGGCGTTTGCGGCGGGCGACCGGCGCGGTCGGCTGACGCCGCCCGCGACCTCGAGAGCGGCCCCAATGTCCCTGGCCACGCTCCAGTGCCGGGCGCTGAACGGCATGGCCGCGCCACCGGTGATGGTGGAGGTGCATCTGGCCAATGGTCTGCCCTCGTTCTCGCTCGTCGGTTTGCCGGAAACGGAAGTCAAGGAAGCGCGCGATCGCGTGCGCGCGGCGATCCAGAACAGCCGCTTCGAATTCCCAGCCCGGCGCATCACGGTCAATCTCGCGCCGGCCGACCTGCCCAAGGAATCGGGTCGCTTCGACCTGGCCATCGCGCTCGGCATCCTCGCCGCCTCGGGCCAGGTCAAGGCCGACCGGCTCGACAATTTCGAATTCGCCGGCGAACTGTCGCTGTCGGGCGAGCTGCGCGCCATTCGCGGCGCGCTGGCCATGTGTGGCGAAGCCGCCGGCTCGCGGCGCGCCTTCGTGCTGCCCACCGCCAACGCCGCCGAGGCGGCGCTGGTGCGTTCCGCCACCATCCTGCCGGCCAATTCGCTGCTCGAAGTCTGCGCTCACCTGAACGGCGCAGCGACCATCGCGCCGTTCGACGCGGGCGGCGTCTCGCCACGGCTGACTTCGACGGGCCCTGACCTTGCCGACGTGAAAGGTCAGGCGCCGGCCAAGCGCGCGCTGGAACTCGCCGCCGCCGGCGGTCACAGCCTGCTGATGAGCGGTCCGCCCGGCACCGGCAAGTCGATGCTGGCGCAGCGGCTGCCCGGCATCCTGCCGCCGATGATCGAGGCCGAGGCGCTGGAAAGCGCCGCCGTGTTGTCGGTGGCCGGCCGTTTCGACGTCGACTGTTTCGGCCAGCGCCCGTTTATCGCGACTCATCACTCGGCCTCGGCGCCGGCGCTGGTCGGCGGCGGCGGCGTGCCGCGCCCCGGCGAGATTTCGCTGGCGCACAACGGCGTCCTCTTCCTCGACGAACTGCCCGAGTTCGACCGCCGCGTCCTGGAAGCGCTGCGCGAGCCGCTTGAGACGGGCCACATCCGCGTCGCCCGCGCGGCGCGGCGCGCGGAATTCCCGGCCCGCTTCCAGCTCGTCGCGGCGATGAACCCCTGCCCCTGCGGCTACCTGGGCGAGGCACGCTGCCGCTGCACGCCCGACCAGATCGCCAAGTACCGCGCCAAGCTGTCCGGCCCCTTCCTCGACCGCATCGACCTGATGATCGAAGTGCCGGCCGTGCCGGAAGCCGACCTGGCGATGCGTGGCGCCGGTGAAGCCTCGGCCGTCATTCGCGAGCGGGTGACGCGGGCGCGGGCGACGCAGATCGAGCGCCAGGGCAAGGCCAATGCGCTATTGACGCCCGAGGAGATCGATCGTCACTGTCTGCCGGACTGCGCCGGCGCGCAGTTGCTCAAGCAGGCGATGGCGCGGCTCGATCTTTCGGCCAGGGCATATCACCGCATCCTCAAGGTCGCGCGCACCGTCGCCGATCTCGCCGGCGCCATGAACATCGGCGGCCCGCACGTCGCCGAGGCGATCCACTACCGGCGGGGTTTCGGGTAAGGCAAGTACCGCGTCAGGCGCTCAAATCGTGCCGCGCCCGCGGAGTTCGGCGAGATCGACGCTGGTCAGGCCGAGCCATTGATCGAGTACCTCGCCGGTATGCTCGCCGAGTGTCGGCGGCGCGGTGTGGTAGACGACCGGCGAGCCGGATAAACGCAGGGGATTCGCCACCAGCGGCAGGTCGCCGGCGAGCGGATGGGGCAAGGTCATCCGCAGGCCGCGGGCATGAACCTGCGGGTCGGCGAACACTTCGTCGAGGCGGTTGATCGGTCCGCAGGGCACGCCGGCTGCCTCGAGGGTGGCGATCCAGTCGCGCGTGTCACGGGTCACGGTCACCTGCCGCAGCATTGGGATCAGTGTCGACCGGTGCTTTACGCGCAGCGGGTTGGTCGCGAAGCGGTCGTCGGTCGCCCAGCCGGGCTGCCCGGCGACCTCGCAGAACTTCGCGAATTGCTTGTCGTTGCCGATCGCGAGGATCATGTCGCCGTCCGCGGTCGGGAAGTCCTGGTAGGGGACGATGTTCGGGTGGGCGTTGCCCATCCGCTTGGGCACGACGCCACCAGCCAGGTAGTTGGACGCCTGGTTGGCGAGGCAGGCGATCTGCACGTCGAGCAGCGCCAGGTCGATGTGCTGGCCCAGGCCGGAGTGCGCGCGCTCGATGAGGGCGGCCTGCACGGCGATCGTCGCGTGAAGGCCGGTCAGGATGTCGGTCAGTGCGACACCTACCTTCTGCGGTCCGGCGCCCTCTTCGCCGTCGGCGCGCCCGGTCACGCTCATGAGTCCGCCCATGCCCTGGATCAGGAAGTCGTAGCCCGCGCGCGGTGCGTAGGGCCCGCTCTGACCGAAGCCGGTGATCGAACAGTAGATCAGTCGGGGGTGTGCCGCCGCGAGGCTCGGGTAATCGAGCCCATACTGCGCGAGCCCGCCTACCTTGAAGTTCTCGAGCAGGATGTCGGCCTTCAGCGCCAGCGAGCACACCAGTGCCTGGCCTTCCGGCTTGGCCAAGTCGATCGTCACCGAGCGCTTGTTGCGATTGGCGCACAGGTAGTAAGCGGACTCGCCGGTATCTTCTCCCGCCCGGTCCTTCAACCAGGGCGGCCCCCAGGCGCGCGTGTCATCCCCGACGCCAGGGCGTTCCACCTTGACGACATCGGCGCCCAGGTCAGCGAGCATCTGGCCTGCCCAGGGGCCGGCCAGCACCCGCGAAAGGTCGAGGACCCGGATGCCGGCGAGCGGTGGCGGTCGGCGGTCGTCGTCGGCGCCCATCATGACATTCGTATTAGACATGTGTTGCATCCTTCGTCTGCCGCGGCGCCTTGCCGAGGCCATGGCTCATCAGTGCGACCCGCTTGCCCGCAGGCGGGCGATTTCGGCATCCAGTCCTGCCCACGCCGCCTTCGCTGGAGCATAGCGTTCGCGCATGTATGCGGCGAGTTCGGCGATCTGCCGATCGTTCATGGCGTCGCGGAACGCGGGCATGAAGCCGAGCTCGCGCGTCGCCGGTTCGCCGAGTCCATCCAGGATGACGCGGATCAGGTTGTCGGGGCGGGCGCCGTGCAGGCTGCTGTGCAGCGCGAGCGGCAGGTTGCGCCCGAGCAGTACGGGACCGGCGCCATCGTGATGGCAGGCTCCGCATGCGCCCTCGAACAGTCTTTGCCCCGGGCCGCGGATCGTCGCGGCGGTCGCGATGCTCGCCGCGACGGTGGCACGGGCCGCCGCCTTCTCGTCCGGCGCCGGTGCCGCGAGCGACGCCAGATAGACCGCCATGGCGCGCACGTCCGCCGCGGATAGCGTCGCCAGTTCGCGGACGACCGGTGCCATCGGTCCCGCGACGCTGCCGTGATGCAGGGTATGGCCGTCACGCAGATATCGCTCGAGCTCGTCGACCGACCAAGGCACTGGCGCGTGGCTGAGTCCGGCGAGCGGCGGTGCTTCCCAGCCGTCGACCACCGCTCCGGCGAGGTAGGCATCGCCACGGCGCTCGGCGCCCATGGCGTTGCGCGGCGTGTGGCACGCGCCGCAGTGCCCGGCACCCTCGACTAGATAGGCGCCGCGGTTCCACTCGGCGGAGCGCGCGGGGTCCGGCGCCAAGGGGCCGGGGTCGAGGTAGAGCGCGTTCCACAACGCCATTCCCGCGCGCAGACCGAAGGGAAACGCAAGCGATGTCGTGACGACACGGTTGCTGACGGCCGGCTGTGACATCAGGTAGGCGTAGAGGGCGAGCATGTCATCCGCCACGAGCTTGGTGAAATACGTGTATGGGAAGGCCGGATACAGATGGCGGCCATCGCGCGAGACGCCATGACGCATCGCGCGTTCGAACGCCGCGTACGACCAGCGGCCGATGCCGGTCTCGGCATCCGGCGTCAGGTTGGTCGTGACGATGGTCCCGAACGGCGTCTCGATCGCCCGCCCGCCGGCATTCGGGATACCGCCGGGCGCCGTGTGGCA
Source organism: Rhodocyclaceae bacterium (assembly GCA_016704145.1). Classification (GTDB taxonomy): domain Bacteria; phylum Pseudomonadota; class Gammaproteobacteria; order Burkholderiales; family Rhodocyclaceae; genus Fen-999. Next base: position 1,215,636 of record JADJAS010000007.1, read on the forward strand.
GACCACGCAGTCCCCGGCGGCGGCAACCTGGCGGCCACGTTCCAACGTCGCGACGGTGAAGAGCGCGGGGTCCGATGGTCCGACGGGGGCCAGGGCCGGCCGCTGGCCGACGACCGCCGCGACCATGCCGACCAGGCCGGCGGCGAACGCGCCCGCGACTCCCCACCACCGGCGGCGGCGTCCCGGCGCAATGGCTGCTCGCGCCTGGGCCCGCGAAGGTGTGTCCGTGACGGGCGGGCGGGGCGGGGGTGGCACGCCCAGCGCCGCGCGCACGACTTCGGGCGTGAATGGGGGCTGCCGGAAGCGCACGCCGGTGGCGTCGAAGATCGCGTTGGCTATCGCCGCCGTCCCGGGAACCGACGACGACTCGCCCGCGCCCAGTGGCGCCTCGTTCGGGCGTGGCATCGACAACACCTCGATTACCGGCACCTCGCGGAACGACAGGATCGGATAGGCGCCCCATTCGCGCGGCTCGGGCGCGCCCCGCGCGTCGATCGCGACGCGTTCCTTGAGGGCGCGGCTGGTCGTCTGCACGACATTGCCGTGGACCTGGTGTTCGAGTCCCGCCGGATTGATTACCGAGCCGGCGTCGTGCCCCACGACCACGCGCCTGACATGCACCTCGCCGGTCAACCGGTTGACTTCGACGTCGGCGACCCATGCCGACCAAGCGGCGCCGAAACCGGGGAATCGACTGTGTATGTAGCGCGCGTAGGCGAACCCCTGTCCCTTGAGCAGGTCGCCGTCGCTTTGCTGCCCCTGGGGCGCGGTGTGCCGGCGCCACCCGGCCCGCTCGGTGGTGGCCTTGACCAGCTCGATGGCCCGTTCGTCATCGAGCAGGCGCAGCCGGAACTCGACGGGATCCGCGCCCGCTTCGGTCGCGAGCTCATCGACGTACGATTCGTGCGCGAAGGAATTGGGCAGTGCCGACACGCCGCGCAACCACGATGCCCGGAGGATGGGCGCCATGTCCTGGGCCGCCACGCGCAGCGCCGGGTAAGCGTAGGGCGGCACCGCGGTTCGGTCGCCCATCTCGAAGGCGATCGGACGCGGCTCGATGGTGCGCGTCAGCAACAGGGCGAGCGTCGGCGCCGCGTTCGACGGGTACGACGAACTGAAGTCGTAGGCCACCGCGCGACCCTCGCCGTCGAGGCCGCCGCTGACCTGCATCAACTGAGCCGCGCCCTTGGGTTCCCAGGTGTGTTCCTGCGCGCGTGTGAGCTGCGCCCGCACCGGACGGCCGACCGCGCGCGACATCAGCAAGGCGTCCGCGGCAACGTCGTCGGCGCAGTTGCGGCCGTAGCAACCGGCTGCCTCGAGCCGGATTACCTCGATCGCGGTGTTCGGCCAGCCGAGCAGCAAGGCGAGGTCCGCGCGCAGCACGTGGGGGCTCTGCGACCCGGTCCATACCGTCGCACGGTCGGCCCGGCAATCGGCGACGGCGCACGATGGCCCGATTGACGCATGCAGCTGATAAGGCCACACGTAAGTACGTGACATCGGTCGCGCGCAACCGGCGATGGTCGCGTCGACATCGCCGCGCTCGGCGAGAACGCGCCGTGTCGACGGGTTCGCCGAAAGCGCGTGCTCCAGGTCGTCGAGCCCCGCGATGCCCGGCACCGGCCGCCAGCGGACGTCCAGCTCGCGCATGGCCGCCTCGGCCTGTTCCTCGCGTTCCGCCACGATGCCGACGAAGTCGCGGATCACGACCACGGCGACGATGCCCGGGAGATGCGCGACCGACGATTCGTCTACCGCCAGCAGCGAGTTGCCGACGAACTCGCCCGCGTCGAGGCCGACGTAGGGCGGGCGCACGACACGCCCGTGCAGCATGCCCGGCAAGCGCACGTCATGGACGTAAACATCGCCACCGGTAGCTTTGGCCGGGATATCCACGCGCGGGATGGACTGCCCGACCAGCCGGTGGCGGCCGGGCGGCTTGACGCGGGTGTCGGGATCGAGGCGCAGCTCGACATGTTCGCCGGCGACGAGGTCGGCATAGCATATCCGGCGCGCCGGGTCGCCGTGAACGGCAACGACGCCATTGTCGATGTGGATGTCATCGCGCGGTACACCAAGCCGCTCCGCCGCGCGTTCGACCAGCCACGCGCGCGCTTGCGCCGCGGCGAGCCTCAACGGCACAGCGTGAATCTGGATCGAGCTGCTCGCGATGGTGGGCCCTTGGTTGGGTGCGCACGCGGTGTCGCCAAGCACCATCGTCACCGCGTCGAAGGCGACATTGAGCTCGTCGGCCGCGACCTGGGCCAGCGCTGTGCGGATGCCGGTGCCGAGGTCGACGTGACCATGGAGCGCGGTGACGCTGCCGTCATCCCACACCGCCAGCAGGATTTCGACGCCTTCGGCGGGATCGCCCGGCACCATGGGGGGCTGGCCCCGTGCCGGCGGCGGGGGGGGTGGCGGTTCCCGCACGACGACGAGCACGCCCGCGGCGGCATGGAAGTCCGCCCTCGTTCGCGGGGACTGCGAACGCGGCGTCATTCGGGCGACTCCGTCAACCGGCCGGCATCGGCGGTGGCTCGCGCCGTCAGCTCGGCGGCGCGCTGCACCGCTCGCAGGATTTCGATGTGCGTGCCGCACCGGCACAGGTTGTGCGCGAGGGCGTCGCGCGCCTGGGTGTCGGTCGGTCGGGGGCACCGGGCGAGCAGCGCGACCGTGGCCATGATCATGCCGTTGAGGCAGTAGCCGCACTGCGCGGCCTGCGCGTCGATGAATGCCTGTTGCACCGGGTGCGGCGCATCGGAACTGCCGAGCCCCTCAAGCGTGGTGATCGAGCGGCCCGTCACGCCACCGGCGGGAATGACGCAGGCGCGCGCCGCGATACCGTCGATGAGTACCGTGCAGGCGCCGCACTCGCCAAGCCCGCAACCATACTTGGGGCCATTCAGTCCGAGGTCGTTGCGAAGCACGGTGAGCAGCGGCGTCGCCGGCGCCACCACCACCTCGCGGTACCGCCCGTTGACCTGGAGGCGCAGCGGAGTGCTGCCATCTGGTTCGGCGTCCGTCGCCGGACGGCTTTCCGGTCCCGCCTGGGCCGACGGGATCAACGCAGTCCGTCCTCGCCCTTGATCTCGGCGACGGCGAGGCCGCCCACGCGCGCCAGCGGGCGGCCACTGTCGGTGACAACGACCGCCACGACGATCTCGTTGGGCCGGGGCGCATCGGCGACGCGCGCCTCCATGGCGTCGAAGTGACTGCGCACGAAGGCAGCGTCCTTGTGGCCAAGTGGCACGTCGATCGCCGTGCCGAGAGTGCCGCGCTTCTTCGCCGAAGGCACCAGCGCGGCGCCTTTGACGACGGCCTGGCGCAGCGGGGCGCCCAACTTGGGATGCAGGATCGCGGCGGCGTGCTCGAGCTCGCCGGCCTCGCCGACGATCGCCGCCTTGCCATAGCTCTGCGCCGCCCCGGGGGCGATGCCAAGAGCCTCGACGCACTTTGTGCCGAGCAGGCCCCCGAGTTCCTCGCCAAGCGCGACCAGCTCGTCGAGGTTGTCGACGTAGCGACCGGCGCAGGGGTTGTCAATGACCGCCATGGCGAGCGCCTTGCGCGTCGGCGGGACGATGGGCTTGCCCATCTCGATGCGGGTCTCCTCGACCTCGACGACCAGCTTGCGTATCCTGGCTAGCATGTCTTTCTCCTTGATCTGGGGGCGGCGCGGGTCAGCGCTGGCCGTCCCACTTGCTGATATCGACGGCCTTGAGTCCGCCCACGCGGGCGTGGATGCGCGGGCCCGTGCTCATGGCCAGGATGTAGATGATTTCGTCGGCATGCGGGGCGCCGGGCACGCGCACTTCGATCGCGTCGAAGTGGCTGCGCACGTAGCTGGCGTTGATGTGGGTGAGCGGCACGTCGAGCGTGACCCCCGGGGGCCCGACTTTCTTGGTTGACGGCACGATCGCCAGTGCGTTGCCGGGCTGGCCGCCGCCGGCCTCGCCCTGACCTCTCGCATAGGCGGCCTGGTCGCCTTTCCAGCCCAGGAGCGCGCGCATGGCGTAGCCGCCGGGCACGTGCCACAGTGCGCCATGCTCGATCTCCCCGGCGGCACCCACGATCGCGCCCTTGCCATAGCCTTCGATGCGCTCGACCGGCACGCCCATCGCCGCGCGCAGCCGCTCGGCCATCTCGATGCCGAGCGGCTGCAGCGCGTCCATCATGGGCAATATGTCGGGTTCATGGCGTCCGGCGTAAGGGTTGGCGAGCACGATGGCGATCGCGCCACGGCGCCAGGGCGTCGCCGGCGGCGGCCCGAACTCGTGGTGGATTTCCTCGACGTGGGTCAGGACCCGACGCACTTCGATCATGATGTATTCCTCCCGCGCAATGAATGGGACATTATCGGCGCGGCCAGGCGGCGCGGGGTGGCGCCATCGGTCGTCATATACCAGCCTTGGCACACCATGACGGCGGACGTGACGAGACCCGATGCCACGAGTTCGCGCGCCCGGGCGCGGCCGGCCGCCAGCGCCGCGCCGACCAGTGCCGGCTCGAGTTTGGGCACCTCCACCGTCACCGGGATGTCCACAAGGTCGCTGTCATCGCGGACGTCGCGGGCCGGGCGCCGGACGATGCGGGCGTCGGCGACGTCGACCGCGTTGGCGATCATCGTCGCGGCCGCGTCGGCCTGCGACGACGTCGGTGCGAGCACCGTGGCGCTGTCGGCGATGCCCAGCGACAAGCTGCGCCCGCGCCAGCCGCTGGTGGCGACACCCCGCACCGGCAACTCGGCGGGCACCTCGAAGTCAAGGTCTGGCGCGAGCGCCGTGTGCGCTTGGCGCGGGACATGGCTCGCGAGGTCGGCGCACAGACCCACGCGCAGGTTGGTGTCCGGCGACAGGTGAAGCGCGATATCGCCGCCGTTGTTGACGTAGGCGCGCGTTACGCCATCCCGGTCGTAGGCCGCGACAAGTTCCTCGGCCACCGCGCCGGCCACAGCGGCCATGGCCGTCACGTAGCGGTCGCGATACGGGAAGCAGGCCCGCCACATGCGCCGCGCAATCGTCCCTTCGAGCGGGCAGTCGCCATCCCGGACCGGGCGGCGCAACGCCGGTAACTCGGCGACGAGCTCGTCGAGGATGGTCGCGAACCGGCGCCAGGCGTCCTCGTGCGCGGCGGCTATCGCGCCCGCCTCGCCGTCGGCGCCGATCACGATATCGATCGGTCCGTGCTGGAAATGCCAGCGACGATCGGGCAAGCGGGCGCGGACGGCAGGCATCGGTACCGGGCTTAGCCGAGCAGCGGGACGCCGCCGAGTGGCCAGGGGTTGCTCGGGTCGGGTGATGCAATCCGCCGTTGCGTCGGCGCGCCGTCGCCGTGCGCGGCGCCGTGGGCGAGGACGTCGCCGATGGGTCGAATATTGTCCATGTGGCCGCCCAGTGCCCGGTAGTCGTCCAGGCGCATCGAGAACTCGATCGGCGCGACGATCGCCGGGGTCGGTACCGTGCCGAAGCTCCGGTCGGGCATGCGGGCGACGTCGACCATCACCGTGATGCCGCCGCCCGGCCAGACGTAGGCCGGCGCGCCGCCACAGCTGACGTTGACCAGCGCTTGCTTGATCGCGCGCGTGAGCAGCACCGGATTCTCGGTCACGCCGGCGCGCAGACTGCCGCCGGCGCCACCGACGAACAGCACCGTGCACAGCGATGGTTCGCAGTTCTCGCCAATGCGCGCGACGATGCGCGCGACCGCCTCGGGCAGTGGCGCCCGCCGGGGCGCGAGCGTTTCGTCGAGCACGTACCATTCCGCGTGCTCGCCCGTCGTCGAGACCATCAGCAGTCGCAAGCCCGGCCACGCCGTCCCGGCGTCCCAGCCCTCGATGATCGCGAGCGGATCGGCGATGTCCGTGCCGCCCCAGCCGGTGCCGGGGTTGGCCACCTGAAAATAGCGGCCGGGCGTCGACCGACGCCCGCTGATCTTGACGCCCGACGGACGCATGTCGAGACAGCGTCCGGCCTGGTGCTGCGTCAGCACGCCGGTGATGTGGTCGTCGACGACGATCACTTCGTCGGCCAGTCCATGGAACTGCTTGGCGAACATGCCGACGGTCGCGGAACCGCAGCCGACGCGCATCCTCGCCTCGGGGCTACCGTTGACGACCGGCCGCCGCCCCGACTGGACGATGACCTGCGAGCCGCCGTCGATGGCCAGCTCTACCGCCTCCTTATTGCCGAGCGCGGCCATCATTTCGCAGGTGACGCGGCCTTCCTTCTTGCTGCCGCCGGTCAGGTGATGCACTCCACCCAGCGAGAGAATCTGCGAGCCGTACTCTGCCGTCGTCACATGGCCGACGACCTCGCCCTTGCATCGGATGTTCGCCTGCTCCGGGCCGAGGAACCGGTCGGTGTCAATCTTCACCCGGAAGCTGCAGTAACTGAATATCCCCTCGGTGACCACGGTCACGAGGTCGACACCATTCGCCTGCGAGGCGACGATGAACGGCGCCGGCTTGTAGTCGGGGTAGGTCGTCGACGAACCCACGCCAGTGACGAATAACTCATCCTGGACCGGGGTGGACGGGGCCGCGGCTTCGCCCGGGAGGAAAGGCGCCACGTCGTCCCCGCTCGCCGCGGCGGATCGGCGCAGCAGCAGCACGGGATCAACCCGCACGAGCCGGCCGGCCACGTTTGCGTAACGGTCGCAGGCCCCTGACTTGCCCGCCGAAATCTGGCAGAGTACTGGACAGGCGTTGCATTCGATCTTGTCGCTGGCCATGCGCTCGTTGCGCGGGCGGGCGCGTTCGAGTACCTGGGGAATGCTCGCCGGCTCGATCGCCGGCAAACCGTCGGTCTTGGTGTGCTCGGTCATTGACGTGGTCCTCGGGCAGGCGGAACCGGCTTGCCGCCCCGGAGCGCCTGCGGTAGATTACGTGTTGCATTCACTGAATCTAAATGTTGCGGATACTACATTCTCCTATGCTAGCGTATGCAGACCGGTTCCGCAACAGCCTGAAAGGAGCCCTGCCGTGACCCACGTTGTGACCGATGCCTGCGTGCGCTGCAAGTACACCGACTGTGTCGAGGTTTGCCCGGTCGACTGCTTCCACGAAGGCCCGCTGTTCCTGGTCATCGATCCCGAGGAGTGCATCGACTGCGCCGTGTGCATTCCCGAGTGCCCGGTGAATGCGATATTCGTCGACAGCGACATGCCCGCCGAGTTTGGCCCCTTCCTTGAACTCAATGCGCGTCTCGCCAAGGAATGGCCCGTGATCAACCGAAGCCACGAGCCGCTGCCCGACGCCGAGCATTGGAAGGATGCGCGCAACAAGCTGGCGGGGATCGAGCCATGAGCGTGCCGGTCGTGGCTCGCGCGGCGGCGCCAGCACGCCGCAACGCGCAAACGGGTCGGCGCACGGGGATTCGCGCCGCCGCCGCGCAGGCGACGCGGGACGCCATCCTTCGCGCGGCGACGCGAATCTTCGCCAAGCATGGCTTCGACGGTGGCCGTGTCGAACAGATTTCCAAGGCGGCGAAGTCGTACGATCGGATGATCTATTACTACTTCGGCAGCAAGGAGGGACTTTACATCGCGGTGCTCGAGGAACTTTACCGGAAGTTCAATGAAGCAGAGTCGCGCCTGGCGCTCGACCTCGAGCGGCCGGACAAGGCACTGGAGGAAGTCATTCGGTTCACATGGAACTACTATCGCCGCAATCCCGAGTTCATCACCCTGCTCAACACCGAAAACCTCCACCGCGGACGGCACATCGCGAAGTCGCCAAGCGTTGGTCAGCATTCATCGCCGGCGGTACGGCTGCTGGGCGAGGTGCTGGAGCGGGGCGTCGCGCGCGGGCTTTTCCGCGGGACGGCGACAGCTCGCGATGTCTACCTTCTGATCGCGGCGATGGGTTATTTCTATCTATCGAACAGGTACACGCTTTCGGCATTCCTCGGCGAGCGCATCGACACCCCCGAGGAACTGGCGCACTGGGAGGCGTTTATCGTGGACACGGTCCGTCGCGCGCTTGCCCCGCCCGATGTGTTAACCCCCGCCAGCTAGCGGCATCGCCATGGCCCCGGCTTGCCGGGCGCTTGTCGTTGGTTTAGCATTCACCACATGAACGCGGCGCCCTGGTTGGCGCCGCCTCCGATGGAGAGGGACGATGGCAGAACCCGCGGCAGGTGGTACTTCCGGCAAGGTCGTGATTCGAAATGTGGGACTCATGCTGTCCGGCGACATCGACAGGCCGATACTCGACGCCGATACCATCGTCGTGCGCGACGGGCGCATCGCGGCGGTGGGCCGCGCGGCGGAATGCGACACCTCGGTGCCCGACGTGCTCATCGATGCGCGCGGCACGGCGCTGGCGCCGGGGCTGATCGATAGCCACGTACACCCAGTGTTCGGCGACTGGACGCCGCGGCAAGGACAGCTCGGCTGGATCGATTCGACAATGCACGGCGGCGTCACCACGATGATCTCGGCTGGCGAGGTCCACCTGCCCGGTCGGCCCAAGGATATTGTCGGCCTGAAGGCGCTCGCGATCACCGCCCAGCGTGCGTACGACAACTTCCGACCGGGCGGAGTCAAGGTGCTGGCCGGCGCTCCCGTCATCGAGAAGGGAATGACGGAGCAGGATTTCGCGGAACTCGCGGGAGCCGGCGTCAAGCTCCTGGGCGAAGTGGGCCTGGGGTCGGTGAAGGCCGGTGCCGAGGCGCGGATGATGGTCGCCTGGGCGCGCAAGTACGGGATCCAGAGCACGATCCACACCGGCGGCCCGTCGATTCCGGGGTCGGGGCTCATCGACAAGGACGTCGTCCTCGAGGCCGACGCCGACGTGATCGGCCATATCAATGGCGGGCACACCGCGCTCCCCGAGGCTCATGTCTGCGAACTGTGCGAACGCTCTTCCCGCGCCATCGAAATCGTACATAACGGCAACGAGCGCGTGGCGATCGCCGCCGCCAGGGCCGCGCTCGAGTTGCGCTGTCCGCACCGCGTGATTCTCGGTACCGACGGCCCCGCCGGGTCGGGCGTGCAACCGCTCGGTATCCTGCGCATGATCGCTTTCCTCGCGAGCATCGCGGGCATTCCGGCCGAGCAGGTCTTTTGCTTCGCCACCGGCAACACCGCGCGGATTCGCCAGCTCGACTGCGGGCTGGTCGAGGAGGGGCGCGTGGCCGACTTCGTGTTCATGGACCGGGCGCAGCACACGGCGGGCCGCACGCTGCTCGAGAGCGTGGGCCTGGGCGACATTCCGGGCGTGGGCATGGTGATGATCGATGGCATCGTGCGCTGCGGCCGCAGCCGCAACACGCCGCCAGCCACGGATATTCCGGTGGTCATCGCGCCTGGTCATTGACCGCTGCTCGCCAGGATGCTCATGTTCGGCCATCCCGCCGCGTTCTTGCCTCACATGGGGACGAGGGTGGGAGCGGGCTCGTGAACCAGGATCACCCGCAGGGCGTCGCGCCGATCCGGGAAATCCGCATCGCCGACTGGGATGCCTTCATTCATTACATCGACGGCCGGGATGGCTGGGCCTTTCGCGGACAGAGCGATGCCGGCTGGCCACTACTGAGTTCGCTCTCGCGCCGCCTGCGCGACTCGGGGGCCGACCTCGGTACCTGGCGCGAGCGGGAGGAGCGTGCGATCCGGATCTTCCGGCGCAAGGCCCACATCTATCTGCCCGATCGTTCCGTACTCATCGACGCGTTGCGGTGCCTGGCCATGATGCAGCACCACGGCGCGCCGACCAGACTGCTCGATTTCACCAAGTCGCCATTCGTCGCTGCGTTCTTCGCGGTCGAGCACGCCAGCGGCGACAGCGCGGTCTACGCGCTGGACACCCAGCGCCTGTGGACTGTCGCGCCGCAGTTCGATGCCCGCCTGACGCGCGACGCCGTCGATCCTCAGGTGCCCGGCAACTTCGAGCGGTGGTTTGCTCCCGGAGCGTACCCGCTGGTGTGGTTGGGCGAACCATCCGAAATGGACCGCCGGCTGGTGGCGCAGTCCGGGCTGCTGGTGATGCCTGGCACGCTCGGCCCGCCGCTCGATGTATTGCTCAACGCCTACGACGACGAGACGCCGCTGATCGAGAAGGTGGTGTTCGACCGCACGCTGCGCGCTGAGGCGATGCATCAACTCTATCGGATGAACATCACGCAGGCGACGCTGTTCCCGGACCTGGAGGGGCTCGCCCGCTCGATCGCCTACGAACTGGAAGAGACGTGGCCGATCACCGGCCGCGAGACCTGACCACTTTCCCCGGTTGACATTCGCCTTGCCAGCATCTAGCATGCCTCGACGTTTTATGTAGTATGTACTCCATGCGCTAATTGAGCAGCGGCCGATCGTAGCCGCGGCCCCCGACCACCGGAGAATCCTGCATGTACGACAAATTCCAGACGGACCGCCTGATCGATCTGTGGCTTACCGAGGACGTGGGCGCCTGCGACCTCACGGCGCAAGTGATGATCGAACCCGACGAGCGGGGCGCGTTCACCATGAACGCTCGCGAGCCGATCGTCATCGCGGGCATCGACATCGCTGCCCGCGTCTTCCGGCGCTATGACCAAGACGTGGAGGTGGATGTGCTCGCCCGGGATGGCGAGCGCGTCGCGAAGGGTGCCCGCCTGATGAACGTCAGGGGGCCGGCACGCAGCCTGCTCACCGCGGAGCGTACCTCCCTCAATATCCTGCAACGGATGTGCGGCATCGCCACCGAAACCGCCAAGTATGTCGATGCCATTCGCGGCACGCGCGCGCGTCTCATCGACACCCGCAAGACGACGCCGGGCCTGCGGATGCTCGAGAAACACGCCGTTTCGTGCGGCGGGGGACTGAATCACCGCCTGGGCCTCGACAACGGCGTGATGATCAAAGACAACCATATCGCGGTGTGCGGCGGCATCGGCAAGGCGGTCGAGCGCGCGCGTCGCCTGCTGCCGGTGCTGACGAAGCTCGAGGTCGAATGCGACCGTCTCGATCAGGTCCGCGAGGCGCTCGCTGCTGGTGTCGACGTGATCATGCTCGACAACATGTCGGTGCCGGACATGGCGGAGGCGGTTGGGCTGGTGGCGGGACGGGTCAAGCTCGAGGCATCGGGGGGCATCCGGCTGGAGACGATTCGACCTGTCGCTGAAACCGGTGTCGACTATATCTCGACCTCGAAGACGCACCAGTCGGCGCCGGCGGTCGATATCGGCCTCGACGAGACGGCGTAGCCAAGCCAGGCCGCAGTCGTGCGACCGGGCAGGTTTTTCCTCGTGGTTGGCCCGAGCGGAGTCGGGAAAGACACGTTGATCGACGGCGCCCGCCGGGCACTCGCCGAGGAGCCTGGCTGGGTGTTCGCCACGCGCGTCATCACGCGGCCGGCCGATGCCGGCGGCGAACGCCACTTGGCGATGAGCGACGCCGAATTTTCGGCGGCCGAGCGCGCGGGCGAATTCCTGATCACCTGGTCGGCCCATGGACTCCGCTACGGGCTGCCGAGGACGCTCGCCGGGGATATCGGCGCTGGGCGTCATGTCATCGCCAACGGCTCGCGCGCAACGATCACGCAACTGGCCACCCGGGTGCCGCGACTAGTGGTCGTCGTGGTCTCGGCGCCGTCCGTCGCGCTCAAGGACAGAATCGCCGGGCGGGGGCGCGAGAGCGGCGATGCCGTGACGGCGCGCCTGGGCCGACAGGTCGACCTCGTCCTGCCGGATGGTGTCGAGCGGGTGGATGTCGTCAACGATGGCTCGGTTGACGCAGGTGTCGCGCGCTTTGTCGCCGCCATCACCGCCGCCGACCATGGGCTGCGCGTCGTTCCGTACCCGGTCGATACCTGGCGCGAGCGCGTCGCCTACCTGCCGGCCGACAGCATCATCGGCGCTAACGACTACCTTGGCCCTGGACGCGTCGAGATCGCGGCCGCGGGGCGCAGCATCCGTGCATCGCTGCATGTGTCGGAAGCACAACCCGCGCTTGCCGATGATGAAGTTGGCCTGTCGCGCCAGGCGTTCGAAGACCTGGGGGTGCCGGCCGGAACCCGCGTTACGCTGAGCCGCTCCTCGTCCCCGGCCAGCCGGGACGCGCTGCGCGCCAAGGTCAAGGGCGCCGTGCTGACCGAGCCGGAATACGACCGCCTGTTCCGCGATATCGTCGAGGGCCGCTACTCGGACGCCGAGGTGGCCGCGCTGCTTGTCTCCGCGACCCGACATCTCGGTGACGACGAGGTCGTGGCGCTGGCCCGGGCGCGCAGCTCGATGATGACGCCGGTGCAATGGGACGAACCGATCGTCGTGGACAAGCACTCGATTGGCGGCGTGCCGGGCAGCCGGATCACGCTGATCGTGGTTCCGATCGTGGCGGCCCACGGGCTGGCCATGCCGAAGACTTCCTCGCGCGCCATTACCTCGGCGGCCGGCACCGCCGATGCCATGGAAACCCTGGCACGCGTCGACCTGACGGCCGACGAGGTGCGCGCGACGGTTCGCCGCGTGCGTGGCTGCATTGCCTGGAATGGCCGCCTTAATCACTCGGCGCTCGACGATGTGATGAACGCGATCACCCGACCGCTCGGCATCGACTCGAACCGCTGGTCGGTGGCGTCGATTCTCTCCAAGAAGCTGACGGCGGGCTCCACGCATGTGATTGTCGACTTGCCTTGGGGTCCCCAGGCCAAGCTTCGCACTGCCGAAGAGGCGCTCGAACTTGGCCAACTGTTCGAGCGTGTTGGCGCGGCGCTTGGTTTGGTCGTGGCGGCGCACGCCACCGATGGTTCCGCACCGATCGGCCTTGGCGTCGGACCCGCTCTGGAGGTACGTGACGTGCTGCGGGTGCTCGACAACGACCCGGCCGCCCCGGCTGACCTGGTGGCCAAGGCGGTCGCGTTCGCCGGCCGCATCATCGCCTGGGATCCGGCTGTTGCCTCGGTGGACAAGGGCCGCGCGCGCGCGCTGGAATTGCTGCATTCCGGCGCCGCCCGGGAGAAATTCGACGAGATCGTCGATGCCCAGGGGCGCTGGACATCGCCGGCCCGCCCCAGCACGCTGACCCATCGGGTGCACGCCGAGGCGGCGCGTCGCGTCGGTCGCATCGACATCGCCCGAATCAGCGAGATCGCGCGGCGGGCGGGCACGCCGGTGGACAAGAAGGCCGGCGTCGACCTGGCCGCGCGCGTCGGCGACAGTCTGCGGCGCGGCGATCTTCTCTACACGATCCACGCCAGCACGGCCTGCGAACTTGATGGCGCAGCCTCGGTGGCGGCGCGTGATAACGGCATCCACTGACCGGCCGATGAAGTCGAGCCAACATATCTATCGTGCCCGTGCCTGCCATGTTTCGCTTCGAACCCCGATTTTCCCACCCCGCCCACAAGGAGGCTCCCATGTTGCGTAGGTTACTTGCCACCCTCGCCCTTGCGTTCGCCACCGGCATGCCGGCCGCCACCGCCTCGGCTCAAGCCAATGCCCCGATGAAAGTCACCTTGGCCGGCGGTTCGGTCGGCGGTGCCTGGAGCGTCGCCGGCAACGCGATCGGCGAGACGCTGCGCCGAGAATATCCCAACACCTCCTTCACCTACGAGCCCGGACGCGAACAGTCGAACATCCTGCTCGTCTCCCAGGGACGAGTGCAACTGGGTATCGCCCACGCACAGCTTGCCGGTCGCGCCATCGCCGGTGGCGAACCGTTTAAGCAGCCGGTGACCAACCTCCGCGCAATCGCGGTGATCGACCCGCAGGCCGCAATGCAGGTGTTTGCCCGCCAAGGGTCGGGTTTCGAGAGCTTCGAGCAGGTTCGGCGCGACAAGAAGCCGATCCGCGTCGCCTTGAACCTGCGCGGCACGATGATGGCGCTGGCCGGCGAGGAATTGCTCGCCGCCAATGGCATGCCGGCGAAGGATATCGAAGCCTGGGGCGGCAAGGTGCACTACGTCGCTTATAACGACGGCCTCGAAATGATGAAGAACCAACAGGTGGACCTGATCATCAATCTGCTGGCGTTCCCGTCCGGTCAGGTTACCGCCGCCACGCGCGAAATGCCCGTGCAGATGATCGGCGTGTCCTCCGAGGTTGCCGGCGTGCTCGACAAGGCGCTTGGGACCATGCCGGTCGAAGTGCCCGCGAAGACTTACGATTTCCAGACCGTGGCGGTGCCGACCGTTACCGCGACCGTCGTGGTTGTCGCCAGCTCGACGATGAGCGACGACGACGCGGCCAAGATCGTCGGCGCGATGCTCAAGAACCTCGATTTCCTCAAGCAGTCGCACGCGATGATGCGCCATCTCGACGCGGTGGCGCTGGCCAAGGTGGCGCCGTTGAAGCTGCACCCTGGCGCCGAGAAGGCCTATCGGGCCGCCGGCGTCCTCAAGTAATAATTACAAGAGCCATCGGAGCCCGGAGCAGGTCGGGCTCCGCGTGGTTCGCCAGACACCCTGGGAGGCGGAGGACTCTGTCGATGAGTGCGTACCAATGGCTCGCGCCGGGTCGCCGGCGCCAGAACGGCCCGGCCGGCCGCTTGTTGGCCACCGCGGTTGCCATCGGGTTGACCGCGTTGCTCATGGCGATGGCCTTCGGTGTCTATGTCAATCGGGCACTGGCGCTGCATCTGTTTCTGGGCGGCATACTGACGCTCGCCTTCCTCACGATCACCGGCAACCCGCGTCGACCGGCCGGGCCGACCCGGATATCCTGGCTGCTGGTGGCGGCGTCATGGGCGGCAAGCCTGTATTTCGTCGGCATGAACAGCGCGCACGCCAAGCGCGTGCCGATGATCGACGAACTGTCGCTGGCCGACATGACGGCGGCGATCCTGCTCGCCGTGCTGGTGCTGGAGGCGACACGTCGCTGCATCGGCATGACGCTGGTGGTGTTGGTGCTGGGCTTCCTCGCCTACGGCATCTGGGGCGACCGGCTGCCGGGCTCGTTCTCGCACCGCCCACTCAGTGCCCAGGAGATCGTGGACCACCTGGTGTTCTCCACCAACGGCCTGATCGGACCGGCGCTTGAAGTGGCGGCGTTCCTGGTATTCGTGTTCGTCGTCTTCGGCGCGCTGCTCGACCGCTGGGGCGGAGGCGATTTTTTCCATGATTTCGCGCAGAGCCTGGTTGGCCGCCAGGTTGGCGGTCCGGCCAAGGTCGCCGTGTTTTCATCGGGCCTGTACGGTTCGATCTCGGGATCGCCGACCGCGGATGTCGTGACCACTGGTTCGTTCACGATTCCGCTGATGATGCGCACCGGCGTGCCGCCCACCTACGCCGCGGCCGTGGAGGCGACGGCGTCGACCGGCGGCGCGATCCTGCCGCCGGTGATGGGCTCGGCGGCCTTCCTGATGGTCGACTTCACCGGCATTCCCTATGCGACGATCGTGACCGCCGCGATCATGCCCGCGTTGCTTTACTACCTGATCGTATTCACGGCGGTACACCTGCGGGCGCGCAAGCTGGCGCTGGCGCCGACGTTGGCCGACGGCGCCCCGACGCTCGCGCAGGTCTTACGGCGCGACTGGATCTACTTCGTGCCGATCGCGCTGCTGGTCTGGGGCGTGCTCAAGCTTGATCGCCCCGTGTTCGCCGGCGCCATCGCCTGCCTGGCCTTGATTCCGATCGGCCTGCTTCGCCATCGTTCGCCCAGGGCCTTCCTCGGTTCGCTGGTGGCCGGACTCAACAACGGCATGGGGCAGCTGGTCGCCGTGGGGATCGCCTGCGCGGTCGCCGGCCTCGTCGTCGGCACCCTGTCGATGGCCGATCTGACCGGCAAGATCAGCTCGGGCATGTTCACGCTGGCGGGCGGCAGTTATGCCCTGACCCTGCTGGTGGCCACGACGGTCATTATCCTGCTGGGCATGGGCATGCCGACGCCGGCGGTGTACGCGCTGGCCGCGGTGCTGGCGGCGCCAGCGCTGCAGGCCCTCAAGATCGACCTGCTGCCCGCGCACCTGTTCATCGTGTACTTCTCGTCGATGTCGGCGATCACGCCGCCGGTCGCGGTTGCGGCGTTCGCGGCGGCCTCCATCGCGCGCGCCAACCCGGTCGCGGTGGCGTTCCTGGCCTGCCGCATCGGTATTGTGGCGTTTGTCATTCCGATCTTGTTCGTCGGCCAGCCCGGGCTGTTGCTGATGGGTGACGCCGCTGGCATCGCCAACACGATCGCCTTCGTCGTGCTGGGCGCCATGGCGCTCGTCATCGCGTTCGAGGGCTGGTTATTCGGCGACCTCGCAGTGCCGGTGCGCGTCGCGCTGGCTGTCGCGGCCGTTGCCCTGCTTGCCCAATCCGGAACCGCGCGCTGGGGCGTCGCGGCTGTCTTCCTCGCCTTCGTTGCCTGGCGCTACTGGCGCGCCCGGTCGCGGCCAGGGACCCCACATGCGTAGCTACCTGACCATCGACCTTGCTCGGGGGACGACCACGCGCGAGACCCTCCAGGGCGATGATATCGTGCGCGCCGGCAGGCACTTCATCGCCAGGACGCTCATGGCCCGCCGCGCCTACGAGATCGACCCACTATCGCCCGCGAATCCGCTGATCTTTTCGGCGGGGCCATTCGCCGGGACGAACTTCTCGAACGCTAACCGCCTGAGCGTGGGGTGCCGCAGCCCGCTGACCGGCGGCATCAAGGAGGCCAATGCGGGTGGCACCTTCGCCTTCGCGCTCGGCCAGTGCGAGATCGCCGGCTTCACGCTCGACAACGCAGCGGCCGACTGGACGCTGATCCGCATCACCCGCGAAGGCGCCGTTACCTTCGAGGATGCGCGGGAGTATCTCGGCCTCGGCAACAACGAAGTCGCGCGCCGGCTGCATGAGCGCTATGGCCGCAAGATCAGCTACGCCATCTGCGGGCCGGTGGGCGAGTATCGGGGCTTGCTCGCCGGCATTGCGTTTGCCGACACCGATGGTCGGCCGTCGCGGCTCGCCGCCCGGGGCGGCGTCGGGGCGGTCATGGGGGTGAAGCGGATCAAGGCGATCGTCGTGGACCAGCACAAGATGCCCACGTTTCACGACCGCCGGAAAGTGATGGGCGCCGTCCGCGAGTACGGCGCGAAGCTCGGCAAGGAAGCGGCGATCGACTCGTTCAAGCGCTTCGGCACTGCGGCCGTGGGCGACTTCACCAATTACGTCGGCGGCCTGCCCGTGCACAACTTCCGGATCGGCCAGCTCACGCCGGACAAGGATTCGTTCAGGCTGGGCGGCGCCCATATCCGCGAACGCAACCTTGCGCGCGGCGGCCTGACGGAACATGCCTGCATGCCCGGTTGCATGATCGAGTGCAGCAACGTTTATGCGGACGACCAGGGCAAGGAAATCGTCTCGCCGCTCGAGTACGAGACGCTGGGCCTGATGGGCAGCAACTGCGGCCTCGAAGATCCGGACGACGTCGCGCGGCTCAATGCGGTGGTCAATGACTTGGGCATCGACACCATCGAGGTGGGAGCGATGCTGGGCGTGCTGATGGAGGCGGGCCAGGCGGCATTCGGCGACGCCGTGTTCATGATGGCCGCGCTCGAGGACATCCGCGCCGGCAACGAGCGGGGACGCCTGCTGGCCCAGGGCGCGGCGCGGGTCGGCGAGCACTACGGCGTTACCCGCGTGCCCGTCATCAAGCGCCAGGGCATCAGTGCCTACGATCCGCGCGTGATCGAGGTGACCGGCATCTCGATGATGTTGACCGCCCAGGGCGCCGACCACACGGTCGGCAACCTGCCCGCCTACGACTGCAAAGGCAAATCCACGGCGGAGCTGGTCGCGGCCAGCCTCGGAGCGCAAGTCTCCGCCGCCGCGGCGGACTCGCTCGGGTTTTGCGTTTTCGGGCGATCGGTGACGGATCAGAACCCCGAGCTTATCGTCACCGCGCTGAACGATGCGCATGGCACGACGTTTGATACGACCTTTCTGCGGACGCTGGGCCGCGAAGTGATCGAGCTCGAACTGGCGTTCAACCGGGCGGCCGGCTTCGTCGAGGCCGACGACGAGCTGCCGGCATTTTTCTATGGCGAAGCGCTGGCGCCCACCGGCCAGCGGGCGCGCCACCACGCCGACGAGGTTCATCGGGCGCTGCGCGAACTGCTGGAGCGCTGATGCGGGTCCCCGTGTTCCACGGCACCGCTTGGCGGGGCTAGTCGCACCCGGCCGGATCGCGCCCGGCGGCGAGCGGGAATGCCGCCCCGGTAGAATGCGGCAATGAGGATTTTCCGATGAGCGCCGCGCCGCGCCGCATGGCGGTCCTGCTGGCCGCCATGACGGCCATCGCGCCGTTTTCCATCGATACCTATCTGCCGGCGTTTCCCGAGATGGCGGTCGACCTGGGGGCGACGTCGGTCGAAGTGCAGCAGACGCTGGCCTTCTACATGGCGGCCTTCGCCTTCATGATGCTTTGGCACGGCGCCCTGTCCGATGCGCTGGGCCGGCGGCGCGTGCTGCTGGTGGCCTTCGCGGTTTACGTGGCGGCGTCGCTGTTCTGCGTGTTCGCCACCAGCATCGAGCAACTCTGGCTCGGCCGCGTGCTGCAGGGCATGTCGGCGGGCGCTGGCCTGGTGCTGTCGCGCACCATCATCCGCGATCTTCTCGACGGCCCGGCCGCGCAGCGGCTGATCGCCCACACCACCATGATGTTCGCCGTCGCGCCGTCGATCGCGCCGGTGATCGGTGGCTGGATCCACCACGCCTTCGGCTGGCAGGCGATCTTCATCTTCCTCGCCCTCTATGGCGCGCTGCTGTTCGGCGCGGTCTGGCGGTTGCTGCCGGAAACGCTGCCGCCGGAGGATCGGCAGAACCTGCACCCCGGCGAACTGACGCGGGCCTATGTCAGCGTGTTCACGCACCCGCCCTTCCTGGCGCTGGCGCTGGCGATCGCCCTGTCGTTCAACGGCTTCTTCATCTACGTGGTGTCGGCGCCCAAGTTCCTGCTCGAGCACCTGGGCGTCTCGGCGCAGTCGTTCCTGTGGCTGTTCGGCCCGGCCACGCTCGGCCTGATCGGCGGCAACTGGCTGTCGGCGCGGCTGGCCGGGCAGGTCAGTTCGCGCCGCACCATCGGCCTGGGCTTCGGCATCATGGCCGGCGCCGCCGTGCTCAACGTGGCGATCAATCTCTGGTGGCCGGCGGTGCTGCCGTGGGCGGTGCTGCCGCAAGGCCTTTATCTGTTCGGCATCTCGGTGACGGCGCCCAGCCTGACCTTGCGCGTGCTCGACCTGTTCCCGGCGCGGCGCGGCCTGGTTTCCAGCTGCCAGAGCGCCACCCAGACCGGCATGAACGCCGTCACCGCGTCGGTGCTGGCGCCGCTGTTCTGGGATTCGACGCTGACCCTGGCGCTGGCCATGGCCGGGTTCCTGCTGCTCGGACTGGCGGCTTTCGCGCTCAGGGCGTCTGGCGGCAACCGGTCTCGCGGGCGAGGGTGACCAGCGCCAGGCTGGCGGCGACGGTGGCGAAGATCAGCGCGAAGCCGGCCTGGTAGGGCCGCCGCGTCGTACATGCGGGCACCGTTGGCCATCGTTCCCGTCCATTGCCGGTCGAGCACCCAGCCCACGGCCGGCTGCAGGAACATGCCGCCCATCAGCGGCCCCATGTTGGCCACGCCGGAAGCCGTGCCCATCAGCCGCAGCGGCACGGATTCCTTGGCCCAGGCGAAGCCGATGATGATGTTGCCCGACGCAAACCCCGTGATGGCGAGCACCGGCACCAGCGCCGCCAGCGACAGTGGCGCCCAGATGACGATGGCCCAGCCGACGGCGGCGACGATGCCGCTGGCGATGTAGATCGGCTTGCGCCGGCCCAGCCGCGTGCTCCAGTTGCCGAGCAGCGGCCCGCCGACGCCCCAGGCCACCAGCATGGTCGAGGTGATCGCGGCGGCGGCCTTGGCGTCGAGGCCGTGCACCTGCCGCAGCCAGGGCACGCCCCACAGGCCGGCGAACGTCAGCACCGCGCCGGAGAAGCCGACCGGCACCAGCATCAGCAGCCAGACGTTGCGGTAGGAGAGCACCTCGGCGAGGCTGGCCAGGATCGGCGTGTGGCCATGGCTGACTTTCGATCCGGGCTCGTGGAAATGGCTGGCGTAGCCGCGCTCGGTCGGGTCGTCGCGCACGAACAGCCAGAGGGCGACGGCCAGTACCGCCGTGAACACCGCGAACACCGCCATCACCTCGCGCCAGCCGAAGGCGTCCACCGCCAGCCGCAGCGGCACGCCGGCGATGACACCGCCGACCAGGCCCATCATCAGCAGCAGGCCCGAGACCAGCGCGAAGCGGCGGGGCTCGAGCCAATGCGAGGACAACTTGAGCATGGAGACGAAGCCCACGCCCACCGAAATGCCGACCAGCAGCCGGCCGGCGGCGGCCAGCGCGAATGTCGGCGCCAGCGCGAACAGCACGCCGCCGAGCGCGGCGATGGCCGTACCGCTGGCCAGCAACCGGCGCGGCCCCCAGCGGTCGGCCAGCAGCCCGGTGGGAATCTGCGCCGCCACGTAAGCGTAGAAGTAGAACGCCGAGAGGTTGCCGAGCGCCGCGCCGCCGATGGCGAACTCGGCCATCAGCTGCTCGGTCATCACCGCCGGCGCCACGCGCTGGAAGAAGGCGACCAGGTAGACCAGCGCGCCAAGGCACCAGATCGACCATGCCAGCCGGGCGGGCGGCGGCGTCACGAAAAGTTCTCGGCCCACCACAGGCGCGCGCGCAGGCCCCATTCGGTCGCGTAGCCGATCGTGCGGAAGCGGACCTTGCCGGCGCCGTCGATGACGAAGTGCGCGGGCACGCCATTCACCTTCCAGGCGGAGGCGATCATGCCCTCCGGATCGTCGATGGTCGGGAAGCTCAGGCCGCGCGTCCGCATGTGCCGGGCGACGTCCTCCGACTGCATCGCCACCGACAGCACCGCGTGGTCGCGCGCGATCGACTCGATGTTGCCGTCCTCCGCCTTGCACACCGGGCACCAGGTCGCCCAGAACGCCACCAGCACCGGCTTGCCGCCAGCCGCCTTCAGCGCGTCATCGAGGTTCGCCGGCCGGCCGTCGAGCAGCGTGCCGGCCAGCACCGGCGCCGGTCCCTCGGGCAGGCCGCGCGTCTGCCAGTATTGCGCGCCGAAAATGACGGCGACAATGGCGAGCGCTTCGAGCGCCCGCTTCCGCCAGCGCGAATGGTCACGCATGCATGAGTGCCGTCTTGGTACCGCTCAAGCCGATCAGGCCGCCATCGGCAGTGGCATGCGAATCTCGATGGCATCGAAGGGTACGAAGACGGTATCGTCGTCCTGGCGTTCGACCAGGCCGAGATCGAGCAGCCGCGCCACGTCGCCATGGACATTGGAATAGTTGCGCTCCGCAGCCTTGGCCAGTGCATAAATGCTGCATGGACCGCTGCGCCGCAGCGTGTCGAGCAGCTCCATGCGCGCGGGTGTCAGTTCCGTGAACAGGGTACGCGCCGATTCGAACGACAGCCGAAAATCGACAGGCGCGCCCTCGGCCAGTTGCGCCCTGGCCGCCGCGAAAACGCTACCGCGCTTGCCCAGTTCGATGATTGCCTTCATTGCCATTTCTCCACGTCCGCTTGAAAGTCCGTCAGCAGTTGTTCGATGCTGACGAACTCGTAGACCTCTTCCCGCCCCTGGCGGTACCGATGATCGCCCTTGCCGCGCTCGTTGTCGTATCGCACCAGGCACTCGCCCGAACGACCGAAGTACAACCGATACTTGTAACTGTGGCGACAGGGCGACAAGGGTCGCGGCAAAGCCCAGATGACGATCTCGACAATAGCGCCGTCGTCGCGTACCTCCTTGGCATGGGCGATCAGCCGCGCATCCATCTATTGCATCTTAGCAATATATGGCGGAAACACAATATACCGATCGACCTGACTGCGCCATGCCGTGGCGGCAATAGGATTACCGGGTTCAGCACTGCTCCCAGGGCAGGCTGTCGAAACGCCAGCCGTTGGTCGTGCCTCGGTGGTGGTCGTCGTCGAGTTCGCCCTCGAAACCATGCAGGACGTTATAGACGCGCTCGAAGCCGGCCGCTTCCAGCGCGTTGCCGGCGTCGACCGAGCGGTTGCCGGAGCGGCAAATGATGACGACCGGGCGGTCGTGCGCGTGGCCGGCCAGCTTCTTCACCTCGCCGACGAAGTGGGGATTGACGTCCCAGTCCGGGCCGTCGTTCCACGAGACGTGCAGGCAATCCTTGGGATGGCCGACGAACAGGAATTCCATTTCGCTGCGGCAATCGATGAACAGCGCCTTGGGGTTGTCGTGCAGGAATTGGGTAGTTTCCTTGGGGGTCAGGTGTTCCATTTCAGTCTCCGTGAGGTTGGACGCAGGCCATAAGGCCGATGGTGGCGAGAATCCAGTATCCAATTATCGCAGTCTGGGGCGAGAGTCTGTAGCGAGCCGATTTGATCCTGCTCATGGACGAATGCAGCCTGAAATGCTTTTATTTTTCAAATAGCCTCCCGGGAGAGGCAAAGAATCGGCTGGTACCGATCAGAAGGAGACACATGAAGGAGCCCAAGGAGGAAGGCGGGTCGCCGTCGCACGGTGTTTTCATCGTCGTGTTGGCGTATGCGCTTTTTTCGACCCTGTGGATTTTGCTCTCCGACCGCGCGATGGTCCTGCTGTTTCGCGATGCGGACACGTTCATGCAGGCCAGCATGGTCAAGGGCTGGTTTTTCGTCGCCGTCACGACCGCACTGCTCTATTTCCTGGTGCGTCGCCTGCTCCACAATGTCGAGGACGCCCACCGCCACAAGATCGCGGCACTCGACGACCGGCAAAGAACGCTCGACCTGCTCACCGCCGTCGTCGAGAGTTCCGACGATGCGATTTTCGCCAAGGACTTGCGGGGGCGTTACATGTTGTTCAACTCCGCCGCGGCCAAGGCGCTGGGCAAGACTGTCGGGGAGGTCATTGGTCACGACGATCGCGATGTCTTTCCCCTCAATCAGGCGAACGACATGATGAGCATGGGCCTGCGCGTCCTCGCGACCGGCCAGACGGAGACAAATGAAATCGTGCTCGACACGCCGTCGGGAAGACGAACCTTCATGGCGACCAAGGGCCCGCTGCGCGATGCCAGCCAGCGGATGATCGGCATCATCGGCATTTCACGCGACATCACCGAGCGCAAACAGGATGAGGACAGGTTGCGGCTCTGGGCCGAGGCATTCAGCCGCAGCGGACTGGCGGCCGCGATCGCCGGCCCGCTCGACAACACCTTCCTGTCGGTCAACGCCGCCTTCGCTCACGAAAGAGGTTACGCTCCGGAAGAGCTGGCGGGCAAGCCGATCATGGCTGTCTATCCGCCCGAGCTGGTGGCCGAGGTCAAGGAAAAGATCGCCGCGCTCGATATCACGGGCCATGGCGCATTCGAAACCGAACATGTCGGCAAGGATGGCCGCCGCTTCCCGGTATTGATGGACGTCACCGTGCTCAAGTCCGATGCCGGCAAGCCGCTGCTGCGGGTTGCCTATGCCGTCAACATCGCCGCGCGCCAGGCCGCGGAACGGGAGATGCAGGCGCGCAACGCCGAACTGGAACGCTTCAACGGGGTCGCGACCAAGCGTGAACTGCGGATGATCGCGCTCAAGCGCGAAGTCAATGCCATGGCGCGCGAACTCGGCCGGCCCGCGCCCTACGACCTGTCTTTCGCCGAAGAACCCGGGGACGGGAAAACACCTTGAAAACCCGACCGCTCTCGTCCTTCCTCGCGCGGCTGATCTGGCTGTGCATGACGCCGCTGCTGCTGCTCGCCGTCTGGCTGGCCTGGGACAGCCTGCGCGACCAGGAAGGGCATCACGTGACGGAAGCCGCACACCAGGTGCGCAACGTCGCGGCCAACATCGATCACTATCTGGAAGCGCGCATCAAGGCGCTCAACATGTTGGCCACGTCGCCCCTGGCGGACGACCCGCGGCGCTGGCCCGAGCTGTATGCCGAGGCGCGTGGTTTCAAGGCCAGTTTCGGCCTGGACGTGATTTTCGCGGACCACGATCGGCGGATGCTGTTCAACACGCGCCTGCCCTACGGTTCCGATCTGCCGCGGCTGCCGGACTCGAAAGGCACCACGGCCGCGTTGCGCGCGTTCGAAACGGGTCAGCCGCAAGTCGGCGACATCGTCATCAGCCCGATCGACAACAAAACGCCGCTGGTGGCCGTCGCCGTGCCGGCACTGAGGCAGGGTCAGTCGCCGCGCCTGATGCTGAGCATCATCGAAACCCGCCGTTTTCAGGAACGCCTCGAAAGTCTGAGCCTGCCGGCCGACTGGTCGATCGCGTTGCGGGATGGCACCGGCGCCGACATCGCGCGGCGCTCGCCGCCAGGTTTCGACAGCGTCCGCGACGTCGCGGCCGAACATCGCTTGGTCGAGCGCTCGGAATGGGCGCCCTGGTCGGTGGTGCTGGAAATCCCGAAAAGCGCTCAACGGGAGGGCTTGAACAGGGCCCTGATATTCCTTGCCTCGGCCATCGTCCTGGCCACGCTGCTTGGCGCGGTCGGTGGCGTGCTGGCGGGCGGTCGTATCGCCCGGCAGGTGCGGGTGATGACCGCGCCGCCGGACGGCAACGCGGAGCCTGTCGATATCGCGGAAGTTGCTGCTGCCCAGGCGCAGCTCGTGGCCGCGCACCGCGCGGTCCTCGACCGCATGGCGGATGCCAAGGCCGCCCGCGAGGAGGCGGAGCGACAGAGCGCTGAACTGCGCGCAAAAGAGGAGCAGCTGCAATTGCTGGTCGATCATGCGCCATTTGCAATGGCATTGTTCGACCGCGACATGCGCTATCTGGCAGTCAGCCAGACGTGGCTGGCTTTCTTCGAAATCGTCGGCCGCGACGTGATCGGCCATTCGCACTACGAGATATTCCCCAACCTGCGGGAAGAATGGAAGGAGGCCCATCGGCGCGGGCTGGCTGGCGAGGTAATTGGTTCAAACAGCGACGATTTCACGTTCGGCGACGGCAGGATGATCTGGGCGCGCTGGGAAGTGCGGCCCTGGCGTGCTTCGGACGGCGGTGTCGGCGGCATCGTGATCTTTGCCGAGGATATTACCCAGCGCCGCGCGGCCGAGGACGCGCTGGCGCTGGCGTTCGAGGAACAGAAGACGGCGCGGTTGGCCGCGCTCAACCTGATGGCGGATGCCCATGCCGCGCAGCTGAGCGCCGAAGACGCGGCGGACGCGCTGCGCAAGCTTTCGATGGCGGTCGAACAGAGCCCGGAAAGCATCGTCATCACCGACCGGGAGGCCCGGATCACCTACGTCAATGAAAGCTTCGTGCGCCAGACGGGTTACAGCCGCGCCGAAGCGATCGGCCGGAATCCGCGCATCCTGCAGTCGGGGCGTACGTTGGCGGAGACTTACCAGGGGCTTTGGGCCGCCCTTGCGCAGGGCGAGTCGTGGAAGGGCGAGTTGTTCAACCGGCGCAAGGACGGCAGCGAATTCGTCGAGTTCGCGGTCATCGCGCCGATCCGCCAGGCCGATGGCGAGATTACGCACTACGTCGCGGTGAAGGAGGACATCACCGACAAGAAGCGCATGGGCGCCGAGCTCGACAGCTATCGGCATCATCTCGAGCAGCTCGTGGTCGAACGGACCGACGAGCTCGACAAGGCGCGCGTGCAGGCCGAGTCGGCCAGCCAGGCGAAGTCGGCCTTCCTGGCCAACATGAGCCACGAGATCCGCACGCCGATGAACGCCATCCTCGGCTTCACGCACCTGCTGCGACGCGACGCCACCTCGTCGCTGGAGGCCCTGCGGCTGGACAAGATCGATGCGGCGGCCAAGCATCTGCTCTCGGTGCTCAACGACATCCTCGACCTGTCGAAGATCGAGGCCGGCAAGATTGAACTGGAAGCTCACGATTTCGAACTGGAAGCGGTACTCGACCATGTCGCCTCGCTGATCGGCGAGACCGCGGCCGCCAAGGGGCTGACGGTGGCGGTCGATGGCGATCACATGCCGCACTGGCTGCGCGGTGACCTGACCCGCCTGCGCCAGTGCCTGCTCAACTTCGCCGGCAACGCGGTGAAATTCACCGAGCGGGGCGGCGTTACCCTGCGCGCCCGCCTGCTCGAAACCCAGGGCAGCCGGTGCTTCGTGCGTTTCGAGGTCGAGGATACGGGCATCGGCATCGCGCCGGAAGCGTTGCCGCGCCTGTTCCAGGCCTTCGAGCAGGCCGATGCCACCACCACCCGCAAGTTCGGCGGCACCGGCCTGGGCCTCGCCATCACGCGCCGGCTGGCGCGCATGATGGGCGGCGACGCCGGCGCGGAAAGCACGCCGGGGACGGGCAGCCGCTTCTGGTTCACCGCCTGGCTGGAAAAGGGCACGGCGGTTAACGGCATCGCGTCCGCGGAGGATGGCCGCGTGGCGGAGCTGCGCCGCCTGCATGCCGGGGCGCGCGTGCTGCTGGTCGAAGACAACCCGATCAACAGCGAAGTGGCGGCCGAGCTGCTGCGCGACGCCGGCCTGACGGTCGAGATCGCCGAGAACGGCAGGGTCGCGCTCGAGCGGGTTCGCGCGCAACGCCACGATCTGGTCCTGATGGACGTGCTGATGCCCGAGATGGATGGCCTGGAAGCCACGCGGGCCATCCGGGCCCTGCCGGACCGGCGCGATCTGCCCATCCTGGCCATGACCGCCAATGCCTTCGACGAGGATCGCCATGCCTGCACGGCGGCAGGCATGAACGATTTCGTGGCCAAGCCGGTCGATCCGCCCGCCCTTTATGCGACCTTGCGCAAGTGGCTGACCCGGCCTTTGGCGGCCGGCGCGGCCGTGGCCGACGCCGGCGGCGCATCGCCGGCACCTGTCCCGAGCGCGGCGCCGCGCAGTCCGGAAGAGATCGTGGCGGCGCTGGCACGCGACCCCGGCATGGATGTCCGGCGCGGTCTCGCGGTGCTGCGCGGCAAGCAGGGCAAGCTGGTAAGCCTGCTGCGCTCGATGGCGAGGACGCATCGCGGTGACATGGCCGCGCTGGCGACATGCCTGGCGAACGGCGCGCAGGGGGATGCCCGGCGCATCGCCCACAGCCTCAAGGGCGTTGCGGCAACCCTCGGCGCCAACGCCCTGGCCGAGGCGGCGCGCGCGGTGGAGGTTCGGCTGCGCGAGATGCCGAATGACTCGATCGATGTCGATTTGTCCGCGTCGATGGCCGACGTGACGCGCCTGCTCGAGCGCCTGCTCGAAACGGTTGGCGACCACCCGTCGGATTGACACGAGCGACGAGCGCCCGGCGAGCGGCCGCCTTGCCGCTGGCGTGTTAGAATTCTCATCAATTTCAATCACTTCCGTTGGTTCCGCCATGTCCCCCGACCGTAGCGACGAACTGCGCCAACTGCTGGCGCGGCGCCTTCTCATTCTCGACGGCGCCATGGGCACCATGGTCCAGCGTCATGGCCTGACCGAAGCCGACTATCGCGGCGAGCGGTTTGCCGATCATCGGCGCGACCTCAAGGGCAACAACGACCTGCTGATGCTCACCAGGCCCGACGTGATCGGCGGCATCCACGCTGCGTACCTGGCAGCCGGCGCCGATATCATCGAAACCTGCACCTTCAACTCGACGGCGGTGTCGCAGGCCGATTACCGGCTCGAAGCGCTGGTCCATGAACTGAACTTCGAAGGCGCGAAGCTGGCGCGCGGCCTGTGCGACGAGTGGACCGCGAAGAACCCCGCCAAGCCCCGCTTCGTCGCCGGCGTGCTCGGCCCGACTTCGCGTACCTGCTCGCTATCGCCGGATGTGAATGACCCGGGTTTCCGCAACGTCACTTTCGATGCGCTGGTCGCCGACTACACGGAAGCGATTCGCGGCCTGGTCGAAGGCGGCGCCGACATCCTGCTGGTCGAAACCATTTTCGACACGCTCAACGCCAAGGCGGCGCTGTTCGCCATCGAACAATTCTTCGACCAGGCCGGCCGGCGCTGGCCGGTCATGATTTCCGGCACCATCACCGACGCTTCCGGCCGCACGCTCTCCGGCCAGACGGCGGAAGCGTTCTGGAATTCCCTGCGCCACGTGCGGCCGCTGTCGTTCGGCTTCAACTGCGCGCTGGGCGCGAAAGAGTTGAGGCAGTACGTGGAGGAACTCTCGCGGTTGTGCGACTGCTTCGTCTCCGCGCACCCGAACGCCGGCCTGCCCAACGCCTTCGGCGGCTACGACGAAACGCCCGCGATGCTGGCGGCCGAGATCGGCGACTGGGCGAAATCGGGCATCGTCAATATCGTCGGCGGCTGCTGCGGCACCACGCCCGAGCACATTCGCGCCATTGCGCAATCGGTCGAAGGCATGGCGCCACGGCGTGTCGCCACGCCTGACTTTCGCCTGCGTCTTTCCGGGCTGGAACCGTGCAACATCGGCGCCGATTCGCTGTTCGTCAACGTCGGCGAGCGCACCAACGTCACCGGTTCGCGCGCCTTCGCCAAGATGATCCTGGAAGAGCGCTACGACGACGCGCTGCGCGTCGCGCGCCAGCAAGTCGAGAGCGGCGCCCAGGTGGTCGACGTGAACATGGACGAGGCCATGCTCGACGGCAAGGCAGCCATGGTGCGCTTCCTCAATCTCGCCGCTTCCGAGCCGGACATCGCCAAGGTGCCGTTCATGCTCGATTCCTCCAAGTGGGAGGTGATCGAGGCCGGCCTCAAGTGCATCCAGGGCAAGGGCATCGTCAATTCGATCTCGCTCAAGGAGGGCGAAGAGAAGTTCCTCGAACAAGCGCGCCTCGCCCGCCGCTACGGCGCCGCCGTGATCGTTATGGCCTTCGACGAGCAGGGCCAGGCCGACACCTACCGGCGCAAGACCGAGATCTGCCAGCGCGCCTACGACCTGCTCACGGCCGACGGCTTCGCGGCCGGGGACATCGTCTTCGATCCCAACGTCTTCGCCATTGCCACCGGCATCGCCGAGCACGACAACTACGCGGTCGACTTCATCGAGGCCTGCCGCTGGATTCGCGCCAACCTGCCGCACGCCCGCATCTCCGGCGGCATCTCGAACGTCTCGTTCTCCTTCCGCGGCAACGAGCCGGTGCGCGAGGCGATCCACACCGTCTTCCTCTATCACGCCATCCAGGCCGGCCTCACCATGGGCATCGTCAACGCCGGCCAGCTCGGCGTTTACGACCAGCTCGATCCCGTGTTGCGGGAGAAGGTCGAGGACGTGGTGCTGAATCGCAAGGTGGGCGCGGGCGATGCGCTGGTCGAGTTCGCCACCACTGTCAAGGGCCAGGCCAAGGAGCAGGTGCAGGACCTCGCCTGGCGTGACTGGCCGGTCGAGCAGCGGCTCGCCCATGCACTGGTCAAGGGCATCACCGAGTTCGTGGTCGAGGATACCGAACAGTGCCGCGCGGCCCTCGAAGCGCAGGGCAAGCCGCCGCTGGCGGTGATCGAGGGCCCGCTGATGGCCGGCATGAACAGCGTCGGCGACCTCTTTGGTGCCGGCAAGATGTTCCTGCCGCAGGTGGTGAAATCGGCGCGCGTCATGAAGCAGGCCGTCGCCCATCTCGTGCCCTACATCGAGGAGGACAAGAAGAAGAGCGGCGCGGCGGCGAAGGGCAAGATCGTCATCGCCACCGTCAAGGGCGACGTGCACGACATCGGCAAGAACATCGTCGGCGTCGTGCTCTCCTGCAACGGCTACGAAGTGGTCGACCTCGGCGTCATGGTGCCGGCCGACAAGATCCTGCACGCGGCCAGGGAGCACGGCGCGCAGGCCGTCGGCCTTTCCGGCCTGATCACGCCTTCGCTGGAGGAGATGAGCCATATCGCCGCCGAAATGCAGCGCCAGGGGTTCAGCGCGCCGCTGCTGATCGGCGGCGCCACCACCAGCCGCGCCCACACCGCGATCAAGATCGCGCCGAACTACAACGGGCCGGTCGTCTACGTGCCCGATGCATCGCGCGCCGTCGGCGTTGTCACGCGCCTGCTCTCGGCGGAGATGCGGGCGAGCTTCGTCGCCGAAATCGCCGCCGATTACGAGAAGGTGCGCGCCCAGCACGCCGGCAAGAAGGGCGTGCCGTTGATGTCGCTGGAAGCCGCGCGCGCCAACCGGCCGAACTTCGACTATGCGCCCGTGAAGCCAAGGCAACTCGGCGTCACCGTGTTGCGCGAACTCGATCTCGCCACGCTGGCGAAGTACATCGACTGGGGTCCGTTCTTCCAGACCTGGGACCTTGCCGGTGCGTATCCGAAGATCCTCGACGACGCCAGGGTTGGCGAGCAGGCGCGGCAGGTGTTCGCCGACGGCCAGGCCATGCTGGCCAGGATCGTCGCGGAGAAGTGGCTCACCGCCAACGCGGTCTTCGGCCTCTTTGCCGCCAATGCCGACGGCGACGACATCGAGTTTCGCAATGAAGAAGGCGAACCGCTGATGCGCTGGCGTAACCTGCGCCAACAGCAGCAGCGCCCCGACGGCAAGCCGAACCAGTGCCTGTCCGACTTCGTCGCTCCGAAAGTCAGTGATGGCGGCACGCCGATGACCGATTACGCCGGTGCATTCGCAGTGACGGCCGGCCTCGGCATCGAGAGGAAGCTGGCCGAGTTCGAGGCGCAGCACGACGACTACCACGCCATCATGCTCAAGTCGCTGGCCGACCGGCTGGCCGAGGCGGCCGCCGAGTGGCTGCACCAGCGCGTGCGCAAGGACTACTGGGGCTACGCCGCCGCCGAGTCGCTGAGCAACGATGAACTCGTCGCCGAGAAGTACCAGGGCATCCGCCCGGCGCCCGGCTACCCGGCCTGCCCGGACCACGTCGCCAAGGGCGATTTGTTCCGGCTGCTCGATGCGCCGGCGAATGCGGGAATGGGCCTCACCGAAAGCTACGCCATGACGCCGGCCGCCTCGGTGTCGGGCTTCTACCTCGCGCATCCGAAGGCAAAATACTTCGCTGTCGGCAAGATCGGCGAGGATCAATTGCAGGATTGGGCGAAGCGCAACGGCATGGAGGTTGCCGAGGCCAAGCGCTGGCTGGCGCCGCTGCTGTAGCAATATTGTATTTTGAGCGCTCATCGCTCAAAATGCAGCAATGCTACAGCGAAAGCTCCTTAACGAAGCCCGTCGGCAACTGGCTTGGCAGCCGGCGCTGGTTCTGCTCGGGCCGCGCCAGGTAGGCAAGACGACGCTGGCGCGCGAACTGGCGGCAACGATGCCGGATGCGCTGTTCCTCGATCTGGAGCGCGAGGCGGACCGGGCGCGGCTCTCCGATCCGGAAGCGTTTCTGTCGCGCCAGCGCGGGCGCCTGGTGGTGCTGGACGAAGTCCAGGCCATGCCTGACATCTTCGCGGCCCTGCGCCCCGAGATCGATGCCGCCCGCCGCCCGGGCCGCTTCCTGCTGCTCGGCTCGGCCAGCGGGCGGCTGCTGCGCCAAAGCGCCGAATCGCTGGCCGGCCGCGTCGCTTATATCGAACTGCCGCCCTTCCTGGCCGGCGAGGTTGTCGGGAGCACCGAGGGCTGCGTGGATGATCGGGCGCGGGTATCGTCGCTCTGGCTGCGGGGGGGCTTCCCGCGCAGCTATCTCGCGCCGAGCGACGCGGAGTCGCTGGCCTGGCGCGCGGATTTTGTGCAGACCTTCCTGGCGCGCGACCTGCCGCAGCTGGGCGTGACGATTCCCGCCGAGACCTTGCGTCGCTTCTGGCGCATGTGCGCCCACCTGCAAGGCCAGCTGTTCAACGCTTCGCAGCTTGGCGCGGCGCTCGGCGGCGTCGCCCACACCACGGTGGCGCGCTATCTCGACCTGCTGGTGGATGCGCTGATGTTGCGGCGACTGGAGCCGTACCTGGCCAATGTCGGCAAGCGGCTCGTGAAGTCGCCCAAGGTCTACGTGCGCGACAGCGGCTTGCTGCATGCGCTGCTCGGGATCGCTAGCCTCGATGACCTGGCCGGGCATCCGATGGCCGGCCATTCGTGGGAGGGTTTCGTCATCGAGCAGATCATCGCTGCGCTGCCGCCCCTGGCGACCGTCGGCTTCTACCGGACCGCCGTCGGCGCGGAACTCGATCTTGTCGTCGAACATGGCGGGCAGCGCATCGGTTACGAGATCAAGCTGTCGTCGGCGCCGAAGCCGTCGCGCGGCTTCTGGAACGCCTGCGAAGACCTGGGGGTGACGCGCGCCTATCTCGTGGCTCCCGTGAACGAGCCGTATCCCCTGACCGCCAATATCGAGGTCGTGTCGCCCCTGACGTTGCCGGCGGCGTGAGGGCGGCGCCGACGGGTAGCGTTCGCCATGCCATGGGCCACTCGCTCACGAGTGGTTTGAAGATCGGGCGAAGCGTGACAATATGAAAACAACAGAAGCCGAACTATGGCTCGCGTCCGTGGTAACCCCAACGAGGAGATCGACATGACGACGGAAGAACAGGATGGCCGCATGAGCTTCGAGCAGGCCGTGCATTACGTGCAGAACAACGCGAGGCGGGCTGCGTTCGCGGCGGCGCCGGTGTTCGGCGAACGCAGCGAGGACGAGGAACAGCGCGCCGAGGGCGCGCGGGTTTTCATCATCCAGGCCGATGGTACCGGCGGTTGGCGTGTCTGCTTCGTCGCCGGCCCATTTTTCGCGACGGCATTCGCCGCCAATGAGACGATGATGCCGGCGGACGTGCCGGACAGCGTGAAGGCGCTGCGCTTCATGCCGACCCAGGTCGAGGAGGAATGGCTGGTCGGCCAAGTGCAGGTGCTGATCCAGAAGCTGATGCAGGCCGGCGGCACGCTGCCGGTGGCAATGCCCGACTATGCCGGCGCGCCCGGCATCGGCGCCGGGCCGGAAGCCGTCTTTCCGGTCTCGTTCATCGGCCGCGGTTCCGAGCGCGCGCAGTAGTTCAGGTTTTTCCGGCCTCATCGCGGCGCCGGCTCCGCCGGGAGGCGCTAACATGTCGCCTTCGCAGACAGGGAGACCAAGATGGCGGAGCAGAACGACGGAACGCCGCGTGGCACCGAGGCCCATGCGCCGGATCTGGCCTGGAGCCAGGTGCGCGAGACGGTGCTGATGCTGGAGCTGGCCGCCGGCCAGGTCGATGCGGCCATGCGTGATTCCAACGCTTCGGTAAACGTGCTGACCGAATCCTTCACCGCCATGGCCGGCCTGCTCGACGACATCGACCGCAAGATGGCCGCCCTCGGCGAGCGCGTGCTCGAACCGGAGATCGGCGAAGTCCGCGATAGCGCCCGCCAGGTGGCGCAGCAGGCGCAACAGTCGGTGATCGCCTTCCAGTTTTACGACCGCCTGGTGCAACGGCTCGACCATGTCTGCCACAGCCTGGCCTCGCTTTCGGAACTGGTGAACAGTCCGGCGCGCCGCTACAACCCGAGCGAGTGGGCGGCGCTGCAACAGCTGATCGCCTCGAAGTACACCATGGTCGAGGAGCGCGCCATGTTCGACGCCGTCATGCGCGGCGTGCCGGTCAAGGCGGCGCTCGAACAGTACATGGCCGCGCGCATGCAGGAAGTGGAAGCCAGCGGCGGCGACATCGAGCTGTTCTAGCGTGAAGGTGTTCGCCGTCGGCGGCGCCGTCCGCGACGAATTGCTCGGGCTGCCGGTGCGGGACCGCGACTGGGTCGTCGTCGGCGCCACGCCCGAGCAGATGGCGGCGCGCGGCTTCAGGGCGGTCGGCAAGGACTTTCCCGTTTTCCTGCACCCGGAGACGCACGAGGAATACGCGCTGGCGCGCACCGAGCGCAAGACGGCGCCGGGCTACAAGGGTTTTGTGTTCCACGCCGACGCCGACGTCACCATCGAAGAGGACCTGGCGCGGCGCGACCTCACCATCAACGCCATCGCCAAGGCCGAGGACGACGGCTACATCGACCCGTTCAACGGCCGCGCCGATCTCGCCGCCAAGGTGCTGCGCCATGTCTCGCCGGCCTTCGCCGAGGATCCCGTGCGCGTGCTGCGCGTGGCGCGCTTCGCCGCGCGCTTCCACGATTTCACCGTCGCCGGGGAAACGGTCGCGCTGATGCGCGCGCTGGTCGCGGCCGGCGAGGTGGATCACCTGGTGGCCGAGCGCGTCTGGCAGGAACTGGCGCGCGGGCTCATGGAAGCGAAGCCGTCGCGGATGTTCGAACTGTTGCGCCAGTGCGGCGCGCTGCGCAAGCTTCTGCCCGAACTGGACCGCCTCTGGGGCGTGCCGCAGCGCGCCGATTACCATCCGGAAATCGATACCGGCACGCATGTGATGATGGTGATCGACATGGCGGCGCGATTGAATCTCGCATTGCCGGCGCGCTTCGCCGCGCTGACGCATGACCTGGGCAAGGGCACCACGCCGGCCGACGTGCTGCCGCGCCACATCGGCCACGAGCAGCGCAGCGTGTCGCTGCTCGGTCCCGTCTGCGAACGCTTGCGCGTGCCGGCCGATTGCTGCAACCTGGCGCTGCTGGTCGCGCGCTACCACGGCGATATGTACAAGATCGACCAGTTGCGCGCGAAAACCGTCGTGACGATCCTGGAACGCTGCGATGTGTTCCGCCGGCCGGAGCGGTTCGAGGAACTGCTTGGTGCGTGCGAGGCCGACTATCGCGGCCGGCTCGGTTTCGAGGAGCGCGCTTTCACGCAAAGTCAGTGGTGGCGGTGCGCCGTGGCGGCGGCGCGCGGCGTCGATGCCGGCGCGGTTGCCGCCGGCTGTGCCGATCCGGCGCGGATTCCGGCGCGGATCCACGAAGCGCGCGCGGCGGCCGTCGCCGCCGCGTTACAGCAGCCGGAACAATAGCGCCGCCAGCAGCGACAGCAGCAGCGTGCTGGCGAAGGGCAACAGATAGTCGCGGCCGCGCAGCCGAAAACGCAGGTCACCCGGCAGCCGGCCCAGGCGCAGGCGATCAACCAGGCGCGGATGCAGCAGGCCGAGCAGCAGCACGACCAGCAAGAGGGACAGTGCCCATTTCATGATGGATGACGAGGGTTAGAATCGTGGCATTGATGCCATCATAGCCCGCCAGCGGGCGCCACCATGAGTCAAACCCGTTCTCAGGATCTCGAAGTGCTGGCCCGCCTGCCGGCAAGGCCGGCGAAGCTGACTCCCTTGCTGTTCGTGCATGGCGCCTTCACCGGCGCCTGGTGCTGGGATGAGCACTTCCTGCCCTTTTTCGCCGAGGCGGGCTACGCCGCCCATGCCGTCAGCCTGTCCGGCCATGGCCGCAGCCGCGGCCGCGATCGCCTCGACCACCTGTCGATCGCCGACTATGTCGCCGATGTCGCCGAGACGGTGGCGCGGCTGCCGACGCCACCCATCCTGATCGGCCATTCCATGGGCGGCTTCGTCGTCCAGAAGTACCTCGAGGAACACGCGGCGGCCGGCGCCGTGCTGATGTGCTCGGTGCCGCCGCAAGGCCTGATGTCGGCGGCGATCAACGTCATGTTCGCGCGGCCGACGCTGTTCCAGGATCTCAACAGTTTGATGGGCGGCGGCCGCGTCGCGCTCGAAACCCTGCGCGAGGCGCTGTTCGCCCAACCGATCAGCGTCGACGACCTGACGCGCTTCTACCGCTGGTCGCAGCCGGAATCGCATCGCGCCATCTGGGACATGAGCCTGTTCGATCTGCCGCGTGCTGCGCGCATCCACGACGTGCCGCTGCTGGTCATCGGCGCGGAACACGACCACCTGATGCCGGTGTCCACCGCCCACATGACGGCCAGCCGCTACGGCGTCGAGGCGGAAATCTTTCCCGGCATGGGCCACGGCCTGATGCTCGAACACGACTGGCGCAAGGTGGCCGAGCGCCTGTTGCGCTGGTTCGACGCCCTGATGATGGAGGAGGCGGCATGATCGTCTTTCGTTCCGACGCGGCGGCCGACATCATGATGTTCGACGACGTCGCCAGGCGCATGATGGACATCATGGGCCGCGAGTTTTCGACGCGCGGCATTCTCACCGTCGAACAACTGCCCGAGGCCATCGCCCGGCTGCGGGCGGCGATCGCCGATGGTCGCGCCCGCCACGCCGGAGAATACGACCAGCCGGAAACCGAGGCAGCGCCCGGCGGCGGCCAGCGTGCCTACGTCGGCCTGGCCCAGCGCGCCGTGCCGCTGATCGAGATGTTCGAGTATTCGCTGAAGGCCGGCAAGCCGGTCACGTGGGGTATCTGAGCGCGGCGAAAGTCAGTCGTCGTGGCGCGCCGGCATGATCTCGGCGAAGCTGCCGATGGCGCGATAGCCGGTGGTGTCCTTTTCCGGCTGCCGGGTATCGGGTCGGCGCACGGCCAGCAATTGCCCAAGACCGTAATCACGCGCCGAATCGAGCACCGGCAGGCTGTCGTCGACCAGCAGGCTGCGCGCCGGATCGAAGGGTTCGACTGCTTGCAGCCTGCGCCAGAAGCCGACATCCTCCTTGGGCAGGCCGAGCGCGTGCGAACTGACGATGGCGTCGAAATGGGGGCGCAGCCCCGTGCGCGCCATCTTCAGCGTCACGCTCTTGTGGTGGGCGTTGGTGACCAGCGCCACGCGCCGGCCGCTGGCGCGCACGGCGGCGAGGAATTCGGTGACGCTCGGGTGCACGGCGATCAGGTGCGCGACCTCTTCCTTGAGGCGCATGATGTCCATTTCCAGTTCCGTCGCCCAGTAATCGACCGAGTACCAATCCAGTGTGCCGGCGCGCGCGTGGTAGCGGCTCATCAGTTCCTCGCGGGCCGCCTCGCCGCTCAGACCGCGTGTCTCGGCATAGCGCCGCGGCACGTGGGTCTGCCAGAAATGGTTGTCGAAATGGAGGTCGAGCAGGGTGCCATCCATGTCGAGCAGGACGGTGTCGATCAGCGACCAGTCGGCCAGCACGGCTTCCGTCATGGCCGCAGGTAAGCCCAGCCCTGCTGCTGCCGGCGCATCAGTTCGACATAACCGGCCACGGTGACGCCGACGCCTTCGATCAGGTCGGCCTTGTCGATCTTCTGCGCCTTCATGGAATTGCCGCAGGCGACGAACTCGACGCCGGCCGCCATGGCGTCCTGCACGCCATTCGCGGTCAGCGCGTCGGCCATCAGCATGCCGAGACCCTGGCCGATGACGACGACGGCGACCTTGACGTTGCCGGCACCCAGTTCGGCCTGGATGTTGTGGATGTTGGCGAGCACGGCGTGCCACTTCTTCGAGTCGTCCTCATTGATCTGGATGACGATGCGATTGTCGATGCGATTGGCTGGTGCCGGCGCTTCGCCACGGCTGACTTTCGGCCCGGCGGCCACCGCCGGCGCGACCAGCAGCTGGAGGATGGTGGCGATGACGATCAGCATGCGGCGCGGCATGGCTTATCCGGCGGCCTGGAGCCGCGCCAGGGCGGCGCGGCCCGACTGGATGTGATCGTGCATCAGGCGCGCCGCCTCGTCCGGGCGTCGGTGCGCGATGGCGGCAAGGATGGCGCGGTGCTCGGCCAGCGACTGGCGCAGCCGGCCCTCGCGGTTGAGCGAGTCGCGCCGGGTCAGCTTGATGAACTTGCGCGTCTCGTCGATCAGCTGGCGCAGCCAGCGATTGCCGGCGAGTTCCTGCAAGGCGCCGTGGAAGCGCTGATTGGTCTCGAAGAATCGATCCGCGTCGCCCGCGGCGGCATGGCGTTCGAGCTCGGCGTGGATCGCCTCGAGGCGGCTGATGTCCTCCGCGCCGGCCTTGGCGGTGGCCTCCTGCGCGCAGCGGCCCTCCAGCAGCGCCATGACCGGGAAGATTTCGTCGAGGTCCTGCTCCGAGAGCTCGGTGACATAGCAGCCGCGCCTTGGCTTGAGCGTCACCAGGCCTTCGGCCGCCAGCACCTTGAGCGCCTCGCGCAGCGGCGTGCGCGAGATGCCATACTCGGCGGCGATGGCCTGTTCGTCCACCCAGGCGCCTGGCGCCAGTTCGTGCGCGTAGATGCGGCTGCGCAGGCGTTCGGCGACCTGCTCGTAAAGTGCCGGCGCGGCGAGGCTCAAGCTGTCGGTATCCGGTCTTGCATTCATAATTATGGATACAGTATTATGTCGGGCGGCATCATGTCAAGCCCGACATGGGAAGGGTGAAAGGCGGAGGATGGAAACGATGAGCAAGTATCCGGAAGTAAAGCTGCCGGGCCGCGAGGCCTGGGACAAGGCGGCGGCCAAGGCCGCGCCAGGGGGCGACGTGGCGAAGCTGAACTGGCAGACCCCGGAAGGGCTGACGGTGAAGGCGCTCTACACCAAGGCCGATACCGAAACGCTGCCCTTCGCCGACACCCTGCCGGGCTTCGAGCCCTTCCTGCGAGGGCCGCAGGCCACCATGTACTCGGCGCGGCCCTGGACCATCCGGCAGTACGCCGGCTTTTCCACCGCCGAGGCCTCCAACGCCTTCTACCGCAAGGCGCTCGCTGCCGGCGCGCAGGGCGTGTCGGTCGCCTTCGACCTGGCCACCCATCGCGGCTACGACTCCGATCACCCGCGCGTGGTCGGCGACGTCGGCAAGGCGGGTGTGGCGATCGACTCGGTCGAAGACATGAAGATCCTGTTCGACGGTATCCCGCTCGACACGGTGTCGGTCTCCATGACCATGAACGGCGCCGTGCTGCCGGTGCTGGCCGGCTACGTAGTCGCCGCCGAGGAGCAGGGCGTGGCGCAGGACCAGCTGGCCGGGACCATCCAGAACGACATCCTCAAGGAGTTCATGGTCCGCAACACCTATATCTACCCGCCCGAGCCGTCGATGCGCATCATCGCCGACATCATCGGTTACACGGCCGGCAACATGCCGAAGTTCAACTCCATCTCGATCTCCGGCTACCACATCCAGGAAGCCGGGGCGACGCAGACGCTGGAACTGGCCTTCACGCTTGCCGACGGCATGGAGTACGTGCGTACCGCGATGAATAAGGGGCTCGACGTCGATGCCTTCGCCGGCCGGCTCTCCTTCTTCTTCGGCATCGGCATGAACTTCTACCTCGAAGTGGCCAAGCTGCGCGCCGCGCGTCTGCTCTGGTGGCGCATCATGAAGCAGTTCGGCGCCAAGAACCCGAAGTCGCTGATGCTGCGCACGCACTGCCAGACCTCGGGCTGGTCGCTGACCGAGCAGGACCCGTACAACAACGTCGTGCGCACCACCATCGAAGCCATGGCGGCGGTGTTCGGCGGCACGCAGTCGTTGCACACCAACGCCTTCGACGAGGCCATCGCGCTGCCGACCGAATTCTCGGCGCGCATCGCCCGCAACACCCAGATCCTGATCCAGGAAGAAACGCACATCTGCAACGTCATCGATCCCTGGGCCGGCAGCTACATGATGGAAAAGCTGACCCAGGACATGGCCGACGCGGCGTGGCGGATCATTGAGGACATCGAGAAGATGGGCGGCATGACCCATGCCGTCGAAACCGGCTGGGCCAAGCTGCAGATCGAGAAGTGCGCCGCCGAGAAGCAGGCGCGCATCGACTCGGGCCAGGACGTCATCGTCGGCGTGAACAAGTACAAGCTCAAGGAAGAGGCGCCAATCGACATCCTCGATATCGACAACCACGCCGTACGCGAGGCGCAGATCGCCCGCCTGCAAAAGAACAAGGCGACGCGCGACCATGCGGCGACACAGGCGGCGCTCGACGCGCTGACCGCGGCGGCGCGCGACGGCACCGGGAACCTGCTCGATTTGGCGATCAAGGCGACGCGCCTGCGCGCCACGGTCGGCGAGATCTCCGACGCGCTGGAGAAAGTCTATGGCCGGCATCGCGCCAGCCACCAGACGGTCAGCGGCGTTTATCGCGGCGCCTTCGGAGAGGGAGAAAGCATGAAGTCCTTGCTGGATCAGGTCGAAACTTTCATTGCCCACGAGGGCAGAAGGCCGCGCATCATGGTCACCAAGCTCGGCCAGGACGGCCACGATCGCGGCGCCAAGGTGGTCGCCACGGCCTTCGCCGACCTCGGCTTCGACGTCGACGTCGGCCCGCTGTTCCAGACGCCGGAGGAAGCGGCGCGCCAGGCGATGGAAAACGACGTGCACGCCATCGGCGTCTCCACGCTCGCCGCCGGCCACAAGACGCTGGTGCCCCAGCTCATCGCGGCGCTGAAGCAG
The DNA here is from genome assembly GCA_016704145.1 of Rhodocyclaceae bacterium. Taxonomy (GTDB): domain Bacteria; phylum Pseudomonadota; class Gammaproteobacteria; order Burkholderiales; family Rhodocyclaceae; genus Fen-999. The sequence goes on from JADJAS010000007.1 coordinate 1,255,501, forward strand.
GAAGGTGCCGAGGACATCGTCGTCTTCGTCGGCGGCGTGGTGCCGGCGCAGGACTATGAGTTCCTGGAAAAAACCGGTGTGGCCGGCATTTTCGGCCCGGGCACGCCGATCCCCGACGCCGCACACAAGGTGCTGCGCGCCATCAGCGCCAGGCACGCGCCGCGCGACGCATAGGCAAGCATCGAATGGCGTCCCGCCATGGCTGACTTTCCGCCAACTGCCCTCCTCGCGGAGGATCGTGCGCTGGCTGATGGCGTGCTGGGCGGCGCGCGACGCGCGCTGGCCAAGGCGATCACGCTGGTCGAGTCGTTCAAGCCGGACCATCAGCAGCGCGCCGAAGCGCTGCTCGATGCGCTGCTGCCGCAGACCGGCAAGTCGATCCGCGTCGGCATCACCGGCGTGCCGGGCGTCGGCAAATCGACCTTCATCGAAGCGCTCGGCATGTATCTGATCGAACAGGGCCATCGCGTCGCCGTGCTGGCGGTCGATCCCTCGTCGTCCGTGTCGGGCGGCTCCATCCTTGGCGACAAGACGCGCATGGAGGAACTGTCGCAGCACATCGAGGCTTTCATCCGGCCCTCGCCCTCGTCAGGGTCGCTGGGCGGCGTCGCCGAAAAAACCCGCGAGGCGCTGCTGCTCTGCGAGGCGGCCGGCTTCGACGTCATCATCGTCGAAACGGTCGGCGTGGGGCAGAGCGAGACGACGGTCGCCGGCATGACCGACTGTTTCGTGCTGCTGCAACTGCCCAATGCCGGCGACGACTTGCAGGCGATCAAGAAGGGCGTCGTCGAGCTGGCCGACATCGTCGTCTTCAACAAGGCGGATATCGACGCCGTGGCGGCCGAGCGCGCCGCCGCGCAGATGCGGGCGGCGCTGGCCATGCTGCGGCCCGCCTCGGCGAACTGGCAGCCGCCGGTGCTGACCGCCAGCGCCAAGGGAGAGGGGCGGCGTGCCGCCATGACTGACTTCTGGCGGACGCTGCTGAACTACCGCGATACGCTGGCGGCCTCCGGCGAATTGGCCGCCAAGCGCCGCCGCCAGTCGCTGGACTGGATGTGGACCATGATCGACGCCGGCCTGCGCCGGCGTTTTCGCGAGCATCCGGCCGTGCACTCGGCGCTGCCGAGTCTGGCGCGGGCGGTCGAGGCCGGCGCGACGACGCCGACGGCCGCGGCGCACAAGCTGCTCAACCTGCTGAACCGATTCTTTTAGGGATTTTCGTAGGAGACATCCATGCACGAGATCATCGAACAACTGGACCGCAAGCGTGAGCAGGCCCGCCTCGGCGGCGGCCGGAAGCGCATCGAGGCGCAGCACAAGAAGGGCAAGCTGAGCGCGCGCGAACGCATCGAACTGCTGCTCGATCCCGGCACCTTCGAGGAATGGGACATGTTCAAGGAGCATCGCTGCACGGATTTCGGCATGGCCGAGAGCAAGATTCCCGGTGATGGCGTCGTCATCGGCTATGGCACCATCAACGGCCGCATGGTGTTCGTCTTTTCGCAGGATTTCACCGTCTTCGGCGGCGCGCTGTCCGAGGCCCACGCGGAGAAGATCTGCAAGGTCATGGACCACGCCATGAAGGTCGGCGCGCCGGTGATCGGCCTCAACGACTCCGGCGGCGCGCGCATCCAGGAAGGCGTCGCTTCGCTCGGCGGCTATGCTGACGTCTTCCAGCGCAACGCCATGGCCAGCGGCGTGATCCCGCAGATCTCGCTGATCATGGGGCCCTGCGCCGGCGGCGCCGTTTATAGCCCGGCGATGACCGACTTCATCTTCATGGTCAAGGACACCTCCTACATGTTCGTCACCGGCCCGGAAGTGGTGAAGACCGTCACCCACGAGGAAGTCACCGCCGAAGAGCTGGGCGGCGCGGTCACCCACACCAGCAAGTCGGGCGTCGCCGATCTCGCCTTCGAGAACGACGTCGATGCGCTGCTGATGCTGCGCCGCTTCTTCAACTACCTGCCGCTCAACAACAAGGAAAAGCCGCCGCTGCGGCCCAGCCCCGACCCGGCCGACCGCCTAGACTACAGCCTCGATACCTTGGTGCCGGACAACCCGAACAAGCCCTACGACATCAAGGAGCTGATCATCAAGTCGGTGGACGACTGCGACTTCTTCGAGCTGCAACCGGACCACGCCAAGAACATCGTCATCGGCTTTGCCCGCATGGAAGGCCAGACCGTGGGCATCGTCGCCAACCAGCCGATGGTGCTGGCCGGCTGCCTGGACATCAAGTCCTCGATCAAGGCCGCGCGCTTCGTCCGCTTTTGCGACGCCTACAACATTCCCATCGTCACCTTCGTGGACGTGCCCGGCTTCATGCCCGGCACTGCGCAAGAATACGGCGGCATTATCAAGCACGGCGCCAAGCTGCTCTACGCCTACGCCGAATGCACGGTGCCGAAGATCACCGTCATCACCCGCAAGGCCTACGGCGGCGCCTACGACGTGATGGCCTCCAAGCACCTGCGCGGCGACGTGAACTTCGCCTGGCCCTCGGCCGAGATTGCGGTGATGGGGCCGAAGGGCGCGGTGGAGATCATTTTCCGCGAGGAAAAGAGCGACAAGGCCTTGTTGGCCGAACGCGAGGCGGAATATAAGGCCAAGTTCGCCAATCCGTTCGTGGCCGGCGCGCGCGGCTTCATCGACGATGTGATCCAGCCGCACGAGACGCGCAAGCGCATCTGCCGCAGCCTCGTCATGCTGAGAAATAAGTCGATCACCAATCCGTGGCGCAAGCACGGGAATATCCCTCTGTAAGGGTAGAGCCATGTTCACCAAAATTTTGATTGCAAACAGGGGCGAAATCGCCTGCCGGGTCATCAAGACCGCCCGCCGCATGGGCATCAAGACGGTCGCCGTCTATTCCGAGGCCGACAAGGATGCCCTGCACGTGGACTTGGCCGACGAGGCCGTCTGCATCGGCCCGGCGGCTTCCAAGGAGTCCTACCTGCGTGGCGACAAGATCATCGCCGCCTGCAAGGAAACCGGCGCCGAAGCCGTGCATCCGGGCTACGGCTTCCTCTCCGAGAACGAGGCGTTCTCGCGCACGCTGGAAGAGGCCGGCATCAAGTTCATCGGCCCCAAGCACTACTCGGTGGCGGCCATGGGCGACAAGATCGCCTCCAAGAAGCTGGCGCTGAACGCCAGGGTCAACATCATCCCCGGCTACAACGACCCCATCGACACGCCCGAGCAGGCGGTCGAGATCGCCAGGGGTATCGGCTACCCGGTGATGATCAAGGCCTCGGCGGGCGGCGGCGGAAAAGGACTGCGCGTCGCCTTCAACGACCAGGAATGCCACGAAGGCTTCGCCTCCTGCAAGAACGAGGCGAAGAATGCGTTTGGCGACGACCGCGTGTTCATGGAGAAGTATGTCGAGGAACCCCGCCACATCGAAATCCAGGTGCTCGGCGACGCGCACGGCAACTGCGTCTACCTGCATGAGCGCGAATGCTCGATCCAGCGCCGGCACCAGAAGGTGATCGAAGAGGCGCCCAGCCCCTTCCTCGACGCCGCCACCCGCAAGGCGATGGGCGAGCAGGCCGTGGCGCTGGCCAAGGCGGTGAACTACCAGTCGGCCGGCACCGTCGAATTCGTCGTCGGCGGCAAGGACAAGCAGTTCTACTTCCTGGAGATGAACACGCGCCTGCAGGTCGAGCACCCGGTCACCGAGTGCATTACCGGGCTGGACCTGGTCGAGCTGATGATCCGCGTTGCCGCCGGCGAGCCGCTGCCCTTCAAGCAGGAAGAGATCAAGCTCAACGGCTGGGCGATGGAATGTCGCATCAATGCCGAGGACCCGTTCCGCAACTTCCTGCCATCCACCGGCCGCCTGGTCAAGTTCCTGCCGCCCGCCACCAACATGGTGGCGGCCGAGCCGATGCCGGGCGCCGGCGGCGTGCGCGTCGACACCGGCGTCTATGAAGGCGGCGAAATCTCGATGTTCTACGACTCGATGATCGCCAAATTGATCGTGCACGGCGCCACCCGCGACCAGGCGATTGTCCGCATGCGCGACGCGCTCAACGGCTTCGTCATTCGCGGCGTCGCCTCCAACATCGCCTTCCAGTCGGCGCTGATGAAAAACCCGCGCTTCGTCGCCGGCAACTTCAATACCGGCCTGATCGGCGAGGAGTACCCCAAGGGCTTCAACGCCTCCGACGTGGTGCACGACGCGCCGGCCATGCTGGTGTGCGTCGCCGCCGCCATCCATCGCCAGTACCTGATGCGCAACGCCAAGATCAGCGGCCAGATGCCTGGCCACGAGTACCGTCCGGGCGAGGACTTCGTCGTCCTGCTCGGCGCCGGCCAGCACGCAGTCAAGGTCACGCACGCCAAGGGCGGCTGGGACGTGGTCTTCGCCGGCAAGACCCACGAAGTGCGTTCCGAGTGGCAGTTCGGCCAGTACCTGTATCAGGGCACGCTCAACGGCGAGGTCTTCTGCATGCAGGTGGAACGCCATGGTCTGCGTTATCGGCTGTACCACTGGGGCACCCAGGCCGACGTCATGGTCGAAACCGCGCGCGCCGCCGAGCTGCAGGCGCTGATGCCCGTCAAACTGCCGCCGGACATGTCCAAGTTTCTGCTCTCGCCGATGCCGGGGTTGCTGACGCAGATCGCCGTGGCGCCGGGCCAGGAGGTCAAGGCCGGCGAGATCCTGGCCAAGATCGAGGCGATGAAGATGGAGAACGTGCTCAAGGCCGAACGCGACTGCGTGGTGGAAAAACTGCTGGCCAACCCCGGTGAGTCGCTGGCGGTCGACCAGGCGATCATCGCCTTCAGGTAACTCGAGCGTACTTAAGAATGCCTTAACTTGGGTCGCCGATAATCTGGCTTTGATATTTCAGCCATGGTCGATCCGGATGCCGTCATGTCGTAGCTGGTTGTTGCTGTTGGTGGCGGCGAATGCCGCCACCGTTTTCGCCACCGAAGAGTCGATCGCCCTTTCGACCGAGCAGGCGAAGCGGGGCGGTATTGTCACCGCGGCGTTGGCCGACATGAAGGCTACTGGCGGCATTCGCCTGGCCGCCCAGGTGGTGGTGCCGCCGTCGCAGATCGAGGTGATCGCGGCACCCTTGCCGGTCTTGGTTGCGTCAGTGCGCGTCGCGCATGGCGAAACCGTGAAAAAAGGGCAGATGCTCGCCCGCGTGCAAGGCGCACCGCTGCTTGAACTGCAACGCGAGTTCGCCCAGGCACGGTCGCAGGCCAGCCTGGCCGCCGAGAGCCTCCGTCGCGACGAGAGCCTCTACGCCGACGGGATCATCCCGCAAGCTCGCCTCTCGGCAACGCGTGCCGCCGAGCGGCAGACAGCGCTGGCGCTGGCCGAGAAAAGTCAGTCGCTGCACCTCGCCGGCCTGGCCGAGCCCAACGTGGGCGGGAGCTTGGCCAGCGGCGCCGACATCCGCGCGCCTTTCGACGGCGTGGTGCTCGAAGCATCGGCTCAGCCAGGCCAACGCGTCGACGCCATGACGCCACTGTTCAAGCTTGGCCGCATTTCGACCTTGTGGGCGGAGATTCAGGCGACGCCGGCGCAAGCCGCCGGCATCTCGGTCGGGGACGAAGTCGGGGTGCCGGGCTGTCCGTCCGGCGCCCGCATTTCGGTAATCGCGCCGCAGGTCGATGCCCACGACCAGTCGATGCGTCTGCGAGCGGAACTTCCCTACCGGGTGCCGTGCGTTCGGCCCAATCAATTCGTGCAGGTGGACGTACGGCCGGCGGAGACGAGCACCAGTTATGCCTGGCGCGTACCCGCCGGCGCGCTGACCCGCCACCTGTCGCGCACATGGGTGTTCGTCGAGGTGCCGGGCGGCTTCAGGCCGGTGGCGGTCCAGGTGCTGGAGGAGTCGGCTCAGTCGTCGCGCGTCGCCGTGCCGGTCGACGCGTCGGAACGCATCGCCATCAAGGGAATCGCCATGCTCAAGGGCGTCTGGCTCGGCCTGGGCGCGGTCGAGCCGTAGCATGTTCGCGCGGTTGACGGAGTTCTCGTTGAGCCAGCGCCTGCTGGTGCTGATCGGCGTCCTGCTGCTGGTCGGTGCCGGCGTCTTCGCCTTCAACGGTCTGCCCATCGACGCCTTCCCGGATGTCTCATCCACGCAGGTCAAGGTGATCATGAAGGCGCCGGGCATGACCCCGGAGGAAGTCGAGGCACGCATCGTCACGCCGATTGAAGTCGAACTGCTCGGCATTCCGCACAAGCGCATGCTGCGCTCGACGGCGAAATACGCCATCGCCGACATCACCCTCGATTTCGACGATGGCACTGACATCTACTGGGCGCGCCAGCAGGTTGCCGAGCGCCTGGCGGGCGTGCTCAAGGATCTGCCGGCCGGCGTTGCCGGCGGTCTGGCACCGATCACCACGCCTTTGGGCGAGATGCTGATGTTCACCATCGAGGGCGATATTCCGCTCGAGGAGAAACGCACGCTGCTCGACTGGACGATCCGGCCGCAGCTGCGCACGCTGCCCGGCGTCGCCGACGTGAACAGCCTGGGCGGCCTGGTGCGCACCTTCGAGGTGACGCCCATCCTCGTCGCGTTGAAGGCGCGCGGCCTGCAGATCGCCGACCTTGCGCGCGCCATCGAGGCCAACAACCGCAACGACGGTGCCGGCCGTCTGACCGAGGGCGAGGAATCCTTGCTGGTGCGGGTGGACGGCAACGTCCGAACAATCGAGGACATGCGCGCCATCGTCGTCCATCGCGACGTCGGCAGCCGCGTGACGCGCCTCGGCGACGTGGCGACCGTTCGCATCGGCAGCCTCACGCGCTACGGGTTCGTCACGCACGGTGGCAGGGAGGAGGCGGTCGAAGGCCTGGTGCTGGGATTGCGTGGCGCCAATGCGCGCCGGGTGGTCGCGGCGGTACGCGCCAAGCTGGATAACATCGCGCCGACGCTCCCGCCTGGCGTGACGACCAAGATCTTCTACGACCGCGGCGCCCTGGTCGAGCGCGCGGTCGGTACGGTCTCGAAGGCGCTCGGCGAGGCCATCGTGCTGGTGCTGGTGCTGTTGCTCGCTTTTCTCGGCAACCTGCGTGCGGCCATCGCCGTCGCCTGCGTCCTGCCGCTGGCGGCGCTGGTCACCTTCATCATGATGCGGCTCACCGGCATGTCGGCCAACCTCATGAGCCTCGGCGGCCTGGCCATCGCCATTGGCATGCTGGTCGACGCGGCCGTGGTGGTGGTGGAGAACGTCGAAAGCCGGTTGGCCGACGCCGGCGGCGCCAAGCTGCCTTTCCTGCATCGCATCTACCGCGCCGTGCACGAGGTGACCGTGCCCGTCGTGTCGGGCATCCTCGTCATCGTCATCGTCTTCCTGCCGCTGCTGACGCTGCAAGGACTGGAGGGCAAGCTGTTCATCCCGGTGGCGCTGACCATCGTCTTCGCGCTGTCGGGCTCGCTGCTGTTGTCGCTGACCGTGATTCCGGTGCTGACGTCGTATCTCTTGAAGCCGGCGGCGGCGCATCATGAGCCGTGGCTGCCGCGCCAGGCGATGCGGCTCTACGAGCCCATGCTGGCCTGGAGCCTGGCCAACGCGAGGAAGGTCATTGCGGCCGCGCTGGCCTTGCTCGGCGCGACTGTCGCCGCTTTCCTGCTGCTGGGCAAGACCTTCATGCCGACCATGGACGAGGGCGATATCCTGCTGCAACTCGCCAAACTGCCGTCCATCGCCCTCGAACAGAGCGCCCGAACCGACTTGACCGTGCAGCAGGTCTTGATGGAACGCGTGCCGGAGATCCGCGACATCGTCGCGCGCACGGGCTCGGACGAACTCGGCCTCGATCCCATGGGCCTGAACGAGACCGACAGCTTCCTGGTGCTGGCGCCGCGTGATCAATGGCGCCAGCCCGACAAGGAATGGCTGACCGGCGAAATCCGCAAGGTGATGGCCGATTTTCCAGGCATGGATATCGCCTTCACGCAACCGATCGAGATGCGTGTCTCGGAAATGCTCACGGGCACGCGCGGCGACCTGGCGATCAAGATCTTCGGTGCCGATCTCGACGAACTCAACGCGCTGGCCGAGCGCATCGCCGCGCTGCTCAAGACCATTCCCGGCGCGCAGGACGTGCTGACGGTGAAGAACGAAGGCGTGCAGTACTTCACAGTCGAGATCGACCGGCTGGCTGCCGGCCGGTTCGGGCTCTCGGTCGAGGAAATCGCCGCCGCGCTGCGCGCGCAGATCGAGGGCCAGCCGGTGGGCATCGTGCTGGAAGGCCACCGGCGCACGCCGCTGGTCATCAAGGGCGGTGAGGGCATGCGCAACTCGCCGGCGCTGTTCGCCAACATGCAGCTGGCGCTGCCCGACGGCGGCAACGTGCCGCTCTCCGCGCTGGCGAGCCTGAAGCGCGTCGCCGGGCCGGTGAAAATCGACCATCAGGATGCCGCGCGCATGGCCGTGGTTCAGGCCAACGTCACCGGCCGCGATCTGGTCGGCTTCGTCGAGGAAGCCAAGGCCAAGGTTGCCGCCGAGGTCAAGCTCGAAGCAGGCTACCAAGTGGCCTGGGGCGGACAGTTCGAGAACCAGCAGCGCGCCGCCCAGCGCCTGATGCTGGTCGTGCCGATCGCACTGGCGCTGATCTTCCACATCCTGTTCACCACCTTTGGATCGGTGAAGCAGGCGGCCATGGTGTTCGTGAACATTCCCTTCGCGCTGATCGGCGGCGTCTTCGCGTTGCTGATCGCCGGCGAATACCTGTCGGTGCCGGCCTCGGTCGGCTTCATCGCACTGCTCGGCATCGCGGTGCTCAATGGCCTGGTGCTGATCTCCCATTTCAATCAATTGCGCGCGCAAGGGCTGCCGCTGGAGCGCGTGGTCGTCGACGGGTCCAGACGCCGCCTGCGGCCGGTATTGATGACGGCGTCGATCGCCGCCTTCGGCCTGGTGCCGCTGCTGTTCGCGACGGGGCCGGGCTCGGAGATCCAGCGACCGCTGGCCATCGTCGTCATCGGTGGCCTCGTCACTTCGACACTGTTGACGCTCGTCATGCTGCCGATCCTTTATCGCCGCTGGGGAAGCGAATGAAACGCCTCGATGCCTGCCTGAAACTACTGCTGCCGCGCGCGCTGGAGACGCAGGTGGTCGACTGCCTGCTCCAGCACCCGCAGTGGGTGGGCCCGTTCATCACGCGCTATGTGGAGGGTCACGGCGATCCGGAGAGCATCGAAAGCGCCGTTGAACAGGTGCGCGGCCGGGCCGCCCGCCTGGAAGTGGAGATTCTGATGGATGCGAGCCATGTCGCCGAACTGCTGGAGGATTTGCGCGGCGAATTGCCGAACCGCGACGTCGTCTGGTGGCTCAACCCGGTCACCGGCGTCGGGAGGCTGGTATGACATGGCTGTTGCTGATCCTCGCGCTGCCGGCGGCGGTTGCCGCAGCCGACCATGCCGACCTCCCACCAAGGGTGCAGGTCGAGCGGGCCTTGCACGAGCATCCGATAGTGCGCGCGGCGGAAGCCGGCGTGCGCGCCGAGGAGGCAAATCGCAGTCGCCTGGAAGCCGGCCCACACGAGTACGCCTTGAAGCTATCGGGCCAGCAGCGGCGCGATCGGCCGCTGGACATCACCTACCGCGAACACGAAGTCGGTGTCGAGCGCGCCATCCGCCTGCCGGGCAAGGCGACCATCGACGCGGAGCTCGGGGCGGCAGGTGTCGAGCAGGCGCGCGTCGCATTCGGCGATGCGCTGCATGAAAGCAGCCGCGCGCTGCTGAAGATCTGGTTCGACTGGCAGCGCGAAGTGGCGGCGATCCAGGACTGGCGGGTGCAGGTGGCCATCCTCCAGCGTCAGCGGGAGGTGATTGTGAAGCGCGTCGGTGCCGGCGATGCCGCGCGCCTCGAAGCGCTGCTGGCCGAGGCGCAACTGGCGCAGGCACAGGCGCAATTGGCGCAGGCGGAAGCGCGCGGCGCCGACGCCGCGTCGGCCTTGAGCCAGGATTTTCCGGCGGTGAGGCTGCCCGAGGTAATCGATGCCACAACGCCTCGGCCCGTCGCCGAGTCGGACGAGCAATGGCGGGCGCGCATCGTCGAGCACAATCATGAGCTGCGGGTGGCGGTCCTGGCGACGCGGCGCGGCCGGCTCACCGCCCAGCGTCTCGATGCCGATCGCCTCGCGGACCCGACCGTGGGGCTGCGCATGGCCTCGGAGCGCGGCGGCCAGGAACATATCATCGGCCTGCAGCTGACCATTCCGCTTGGCGGCACGGTGCGCCTCGCTAGCGCGCGGGCGGCGGCGGCTGAGGCCGATGCGGTGGCTGCGCGCGAGGCGCGGGTGCGGGCGCGCGTCGAGGCCGAGGCGAAACGCACGGTCGCGGCGGCGCGCAGTACCCACGTGCAGTGGCAGCGGCTTACCGATGTCGCCCAGCGTATGACCGACAACGCCAACCTGCTAGAAAAGGCCTGGCGCCTCGGCGAGGGCCAGTTTGGCGACTTGCAGACGGCGCGCCGGCAGGCCATCGAGGCGCGGCTGGCGGAAAGTCAGGCGCGGCTGGACGCCAACGAGGCACACTATCGCCTGCTGCTTGATGCACACGCGCTGTGGTCGCTCGACGACGACGCCGACCACGAGCACTGAGGACGGCTGCGAGTATCATTCGTCATCGTTTGCAGGCGAGGAGCATCTCATGCGCATGGATGATGAACAGGAAAGCAGCAACATCGAGGATCGGCGCGGCATGCGCATGCCGGGTGGCCGTGCCGGTGGTGTCGGCATCGGCACCATCATCCTGGCGCTGGCGGCGAGCTACTTCCTCGGTATCGATCCGTCGACGGTGATCGGCGTCGCCACCCAGATGCAAGGCGGCGGCGCAGAGGTGCGGGAAGTGCCCGCGGGCAAGCCGCCCGCCGGCGACGAGACGGCGCGGTTCGTTGCCAAGGTGCTTGGTTCCACCGAGCGTACCTGGCAGGAACAGTTCCAGCGCGCCAGCCGGCAGTATGTTGAACCCAAGCTGGTGCTATTCACCGGCGCCACGCCGACGGCCTGCGGCACGGGCCAGACGGCCATGGGGCCGTTCTATTGCCCGCTCGACAGCAAGGTGTACATCGACCTGGCGTTCTTCGACGAGCTCAAGAGCAGGTTCCGCGCGCCGGGCGACTTCGCCCAGGCCTATGTGATCGCGCACGAAGTGGGCCACCACGTCCAGCACCTGCTCGGCATTTCCGAGAAGGTGCGCGAGGCCCAGCAAAGCGCCCGCGGCGAGGCGCGGGCCAACGCGCTATCGGTCCGGCTCGAATTGCAGGCCGATTGCCTGGCCGGCGTCTGGGCGGCGCAGGCGAACGAAGCGCGGCGGATTCTTGAATCGGGCGACGTGGAGGAAGCACTGGCGGCGGCGACCGCGATCGGCGACGACCGCCTGCAGAAACAGTCGAGCGGCTACGTGGTGCCGGATACCTTCACGCACGGCACCTCGGAACAGCGCGTGCGCTGGTTCAGGCGCGGTATCGAGAGCGGCGACATGAACCAGTGCAACACCTTCAAGGCCGCCAGTCTCTGAGCTAGCCGAGCGCGGCGATGACCTCGGGGGGCGCCTGCACCAGTTCGATCAGCGCGCCTTCGCCGGCGATGGGAAATTCCTCGCTGGCCTTGGGGTGCAGGAAGCAGATGTCGTAGCCGGCCGCGCCTTTGCGGATGCCGCCCGGCGCGAAGCGCACGCCTTGCGCCGTCAGCCATGCCACGGCCTTTGGCAGGTCGTCAATCCACAGGCCGACATGGTTGAGCGGCGTCGCATGCACGGCCGGCTTCTTGTCCGGATCGAGCGGCTGCATGATATCCACCTCGACCTTGTTGGCGCCGTTGCCCATGGCGCAGATGTCTTCGTCGACATTTTCGCGCTCGGAAATGAAGTTGCCGGTCACGGCGAGGCCGAGCATGTCCACCCACAGCGTACGTAGACGCTCCTTGCTGGGGCCGCCGATGGCGATCTGCTGGATACCCAGCACCTTGAATGGTCTTGTCATGACTTTATTTTCCTCGTGAGCAGGTAAAGGCCAGCGGCAACCATCGGCAGGCTTAGCCATTGTCCCATGCTGATGGTGTATGAGTGACCGAAGATACCGGCGTCGGGTTCGCGGAAGAATTCGGCGACGAAGCGGAAGACACCGTAGCCGAGCAGGAACAGGCCCGAGACGGCGCCGACCGGCCGCTGCTTCGCCGAGTACCACCAGAGCAGGACGAACAGCAGCAGGCCTTCGCCCGCCGCCTGGTAGAGCGGCGAGGGATGGCGCGGCAGGCTGTCGACCTGCGGGAAGATCATGGCCAGCGGAAAGTCAGCCGTGGTGACACGCCCCCAGAGCTCGCCATTGATGAAGTTGCCGATGCGGCCGGCCATCAGCCCGAGCGGCACCAGCGGGGCGATGAAGTCGGTGACCTCGAAAAATGTCCTGCCGTGCCGGCGTCCCCACAGCCACATCGCAACGAGTACGCCGAGGAAGCCGCCGTGGAAGCTCATGCCGCCTTTCCAGACGGCCGCGATCTCGAGCGGATGCGCCAGATAGTAGCCGGGTTCGTAGAACAGCACCTGGCCGAGCCGGCCGCCGATGATGACGCCGAGCACGCCGTGGAAGAGCAGGTCGTCGAGCTGCTTCCCGTCGATGCCGTGCCAGGGCTGGCTGGCCGCGCGCCGGCGCCCGAGGATGAGGAAGGCGATAAAGCCGGCCAGATACATCAGCCCGTACCACCGGATGGCCAGCGGGCCGAGATGAATGGCGACGGGATCGAACTGGGGATGGATCAGCATGCGGTGAACATCGGCTGTCGGAGGCGGACGACAGTTTAACGCGGGACAGCCAACGTCTTTCACGCGGCGCGATCAGCGTGTATCTTGCGCGCTGATTCCGCGTTCGGCGCACTGACGATACCCCATGCTCGACAAGCTCTGGAAAGGCCGCGCTTTGGCCAAGGCGGCCAACAAGAAGCAGGCAAGGACACTCACGTTCGAGTCGGGCAAGCTGAAGCAGCTAGCCGCCTATTTCCCGATCGGCCGCAAGCTGTTGTACTACCCGGAATACCACCAGAAAGCGGTGCTGCACACGCTGGTGATCGGCTATCGCGTCAATGAACGTCTGATCTACGCCAACGACGCGGTGCTGCTCGATGGCCAGGGTCATCCGACCGGCTTCCGGCTGGATGGCGGCGAGGTGCTGCCGGTCGACAAACTGGCGAGTTTCGAGATGCTCGTGCCCGACACCAGCGAAATGGAACGCAAGCTCGACTACGTCACCCGCGCCTCGCTCGGTCCGGCCGGACAGTTCCGCAAGGGCAACACCATCACGCTGGTCGCCGAAAACGTCGAGCGCTGCCTGCCGAGCATCGACACCACGGTCGAGCGCCGGCAGGTGATGGACGAGGGACCGTATGCCGGCAGCGCCACCATTCTGCTGGCACCTGACTTCGCGACGCTGAAGGTGGTGGACAAGCGCCGTCACCAGCGCGTGGCGGCGGCTCTGTGGGCCGATCTCTACTTCGCCAAGGACACACCACCGTTTCGCTGCGTGCTGCGCGACTTTTCCGAAAATTCGCTGCGGCTCGGCATCGGCGAGGAGGGCCAGCGAATGCCGGCGCTGAAGCTGGACGGCCGGGTGATCGTCGAGTTCGACTTCGGCAGCATCGAGACCACCTACCGTATCCGGGGCAAGGTGATGCGCGGCGAGGACGATTTCTGCGTTGTTCGCGTCGAGCAGTTGTACCGCGATGGCGACTTCGAGCGGATCAGGATGATGGACGCCATCGAGATCAAGACCCGCCTGCTCAACGCCCGCCCCTGATCGACGCCGGCCGGGGCGGCCAACGGCTCAGATACGGAAGCGCCGCACGGTCTCCTCCAACTGGTTGGCCAGATGCTCCAACTGTCCGGCCGTGTCGGCGATTTCGCCGGTGTCGGCGTTGTTGCGCTCGGTCATGGCGGTGATGCGGCCGACATTTTCGGCGACCAGGTGCGCGGCTTCGGCCTGTTCATGCAGGGCGTGGGTGATGTCGCCAACGGCCGCGATGACGCTGCCGGCGCCCTCGCGGATGCTGGCCATGGACTTGCCGGCTTCGTTGGCCAGGGCGACGCCGCCTTCCACCCGCGAGCTGCCTTCCTGCATGGCGCGCACGGCGCTTGCCATGCCGTCTTGAATGCCCCGGATCATCACCGTGATCTCTTCGGTCGATTGAGCCGTCCGCTCGGCGAGCTTGCGAACTTCGTCGGCGACCACGGCGAAACCGCGGCCCTGCTCACCGGCGCGCGCGGCCTCGATGGCGGCGTTGAGCGCCAGCAAGTTGGTCTGGTCGGCGATGTCCTTGATCGCGCCAACGATGGACGATATCCGCTCCGACTGCTGGCCAAGCGAATGGACATGCCCGGCCGAATCCTGCACGGCGCCGGCAATGCGCAGCATCTCGTCGGCGGCATTCCGCACGATCGTCTCGCCGCGGTCGGCGAGCTCGCCCGCCTGCTCGGCGATCTGATTCGCCTGGTTGGAGTTGCCGGCAACCTGGTCGATGCTGGCGCGGGTTTCCTCCATGGCGGCCGCCATCGACGTGGTGGCGTCCAGTTGCTCGGTGGAACTGGCGGCGACCTGGGAGGCCGCGCCGGTCAGGCGTGTCGCGAGCTCCTTCACTTCGTTGGAGCTCGACAGCACCTGGCGGATCAGCGTCTGAAAGCCGGCGATCAACTCGTTGAAACTGTTGCCGATGTCGGAAATCTCGCCCTGACCGGCAACCTTGACCCGGCGCGACAGATCGTTGCTCTGCCGGATCGACACCATGGCGGCGCGAATGTCGTTGATCGGAGTCGCGATCGAGCGCATGAGAAAGAACAACAGCATGCCGAACGCCGAGGCAATGGCCAGCACAATCAGGCCCAGCGTGCCGACCTGTTTGAGGAAATGACGATCGACGTCGTCGATATAGATGCCGGAGCCGATCACCCAACCCCAGGGTTCGTACAGCTTGACGTAGGAAAGCTTCGGAAACGTTTCATCGGTCACGCCGCCACCGTCCTTGGGCTTTGGCCAAAGGTAGGTGACGAAGCCGTGTCCGGCCCGCCTGGCCACCGTGTTGAAGGCAACGAACAGATTCATCTTGCCGTCGGTGGTGATCGGCTCGCCAGCATCGCCATCCTGCAGGCTGGTGGCGCAGTTGAACTTGGCGGCATCCAGCACCGTGTCATCCAGCACCGGCAGCGTGGGATGCATGATCATCTTCGGCGTCGGCTGCGTAAGATCGTTGATCCAGAAGTACTCCTTGCCTTCGTAGCGCAGGGCCTTGATGGCGGCGATGGCCGCGCCGCGCGCCGCTTCCGGCGGCATGGCGCCCGACTTCTCCATCCCTTGGTAATGGCTGGCGATGCTCGTGGCGACCTCGACGAGATGTCGCGTCTTGGTTCGCTTGTCCTCCAGCACGGTATTGCGGTCGAAGAGGGCGGCGACGATCGATACCGCGACCATGCCCAGGATGGCCACGACCAGCACCAAACCAAGCTTGCCTTTGATGGACTGTGGCAACATGCGTATCTCACTCCCAATGACGTGGCAAAAGTAACCGACGAATTTAGCGTCGAATGGGCGTTCGGACAAGGGCTTTGCGCGCACGGAACGGCAATCCAGCGGATGGCCGTTGCTAAAATGCGCCCAGCCCCGATGAACACGCGACCGCGCGCAGGAGGATTTCATGCCCCACTACCGTTCCCGCACTTCCACCCACGGCCGCAACATGGCCGGCGCCCGCGCGCTCTGGCGCGCCACCGGCATGAAAGACGGCGACTTCGGCAAGCCGATCATCGCCGTGGTCAATTCCTTCACCCAGTTCGTGCCGGGCCATGTCCATCTGAAGGACATGGGGCAACTCGTCGCGCGCCAGATCGAGGCGGCCGGCGGTATCGCCAAGGAATTCAACACCATCGCCATCGACGACGGCATCGCCATGGGCCACGGCGGCATGCTCTATTCGCTGCCCAGCCGCGACCTGATCGCCGACAGCGTCGAATACATGTGCAACGCGCATACCGCCGACGCGATGGTCTGCATTTCCAACTGCGACAAGATCACCCCGGGCATGCTGATGGCGGCGCTGCGCCTCAACATTCCGGCCGTGTTCGTCTCCGGCGGGCCGATGGAGGCCGGCAAGGTGAAGTGGCACGGCGAGTACCGCATGGTCGATCTGATCGACGCCATGGTCGAGGCGGCCGACTCGAAGAACTCCGACGCGGAAGTGAACGCCATGGAGCGCTCGGCCTGCCCGACCTGCGGCTCGTGCTCGGGGATGTTCACCGCCAACTCGATGAACTGCCTGACCGAGGCGCTCGGCCTTTCGCTGCCGGGCAACGGCTCGCTGGTGGCAACGCATGCCGATCGCGAGAAGCTGTTCGTGAAAGCGGGCCGGCTGATCGTCGACCTGTGCAGGCGCTGGTACGAGAACGACGACGCCAGCGTCTTGCCGCGCAACATCGCGTCCTTTTCGGCCTTCGAAAACGCCATGTCGCTCGACATCGCCATGGGCGGCTCGACCAACACGGTCTTGCACCTGTTGGCCGCAGCGCAGGAAGCCGGCGTCAATTTCTCGATGGCCGACATCGACCGGTTGTCGCGCAAGGTGCCCTGTCTCGCCAAGGTGGCGCCGGCGACGCAGAAATACCATATGGAAGACGTGCACCGCGCCGGCGGCATCATGGCCATCCTCGGCGAGCTCGACCGCGCCGGACTGATCAACCGCGAGTGCTCGACCGTGCTCTACCCGACGCTCGGCGAGCAGCTCGATTGCTGCGACGTCGTGCGCAACAAAGACAAGGCGGTGCATGACTTCTACCGCGCCGCGCCAGGCGGCGTACCGACGCAGGTGGCCTTTTCGCAGGATCGCCGCTATCCGACGCTCGACCTCGACCGCGCCAATGGCTGCGTGCGCAGCAAGGAAAACGCCTACTCGCAGGACGGGGGCCTCGCCGTGCTGTTCGGCAACATCGCCGAAAAGGGCTGCATCGTCAAGACCGCCGGCGTCGATGATTCCATCCTCAAATTCACCGGCCGCGCGCGGGTGTGCGAATCGCAGGAAGAAGCGGTCGAGAAGATCCTCGGCGGCCGCATCCAAGCCGGCGATGTCGTCGTCATTCGCTACGAAGGGCCCAAGGGCGGACCGGGCATGCAGGAGATGCTCTATCCGACCTCGTACTTGAAGTCGATGGGGCTCGGCAAGCAATGCGCGCTGCTCACCGACGGCCGCTTCTCCGGCGGCACATCCGGCCTCTCGATCGGCCATGCCTCACCGGAAGCGGCGGCGGGCGGCGCGATCGGGCTGGTGGAAGAGGGCGACACCATCGAGATCGACATCCCCAACCGGCGCATCCATCTGGCCGTGGCAGAGTCAGTCATGGCGGTACGCCGCGCGGCGATGGCAGCGCGCGGCGAGGCAGCCTGGAAGCCGGCCAAGCGCGAGCGTTCAGTGTCGGCGGCGCTGCGCGCCTACGCGGCGATGGCGACCTCCGCCGACATGGGCGCGGTGCGGGACGTCGGCAAGCTGGACCGATGAGCGACTTCCAGGCGCTCTACACCGGGCGCCTCTGGTCGGTGATGTCCTGGGACCAGCTGACCGCTTTCTGGGGCCGCGTCGGCGGCGAGGGCTGGTTTCTCTACGCCGTCGGCGAGGAAGTGCCGGCTGCGCCGGCGCCGGCGGATACCACCGCCGAGTTCGTCAAGCGAGTGGACGCGCTGCTGCGCGACGACCACCGCCACGACTACTGCGCCATCGTCTATGCGGATAATCTCGACGCGCCTTCCTTCATCAAGATCTACGACCCGAACAACCTCGGCGTCTCCTGCGGCTTCTCGACCAATCCGCCGCTGCCCGGCTGGATCATGAGCCGCGTGCCACCCGACGACCTGCGGGCCGAACGCAAGCCGCCCGCAGGCCGCCGCCGCTGGTGGCGGGCGCTGTCTGCCTAGAATCGCCCCGCTTGATAGTCGCGGACCGCCGCGACGATTTGTTCCTGCGTATTCATCACGAAAGGGCCATGCTGCGCGATGGGCTCATTGAGCGGCCGGCCAGCGACCAGAATCGCTTTTGCACCTGAGGACGCTTCGATGATGACGCCGTCGGCATCGGTGGCGTTCGCAAGAATCGCCATCTGTCGCTCGCGCAACTTGCGACCGGCGATGGCCACCTCACCGCGGTAGACCACGACGAAGGCGTTGTGCCCGGGTGGCAGCGCCTGTTCGAAGCGGCTGCTGGCTGGCAGGTGGATATCGAGGTAGAGCGGCTCGGTGACCTCGCGTGTGACGGCGCCCTGCCGCAACTGACTTTCCCCGGCGATCACCCGCACCGTGACGCCATCGGGCGTCGTGTATTCCGGAATGTCGGCCGACTGGAAATCGCGGTACCAGGGGTCGGCCATCTTGTTCGCGGCCGGCAGGTTCAGCCAGAGCTGGAAGCCCTCCATGGCGCCGTCTTCCTGCTCGGGCATTTCCGAATGGACGATGCCGCGCCCGGCGACCATCCACTGGATGCCGCCGTTCTCCAGCAGGCCTTCGTGACCGGCATTGTCGCGGTGGCGCATGCGGCCGGCGATCATGTAAGTGACGGTTTCGAAGCCGCGATGCGGATGGTCCGGGAAGCCGGCGATATAGTCCTTGGGATCGTCGCTGCGGAAGTTGTCGAGCATCAGGAAGGGATCGAGTCGGCGCTGCTGCGCCTGCGTCAGCAGCCGTGTGATGCGCACGCCGGCGCCGTCCGTCACCTGCTGGCCGGCGACGATGCTTTCGATGGTGCGAGCGCTCATGGTTTGTCCTCCGGTAAGTCCCTGTTGCATACAAGGACGAAAGTCGACTAAATTACTCGGTAATTCTACGCCGGGGAAAACCAATGTCCAATCGACTCGCGGGCGAGACTTCGCCCTACCTGCTTCAGCACGCGGACAATCCCGTCGATTGGCATCCCTGGGGTGAGCACGCGCTTACTCTGGCGCGGGAGCAGAACAGGCCGATCCTGCTCTCGATCGGCTACTCGGCCTGCCACTGGTGCCACGTCATGGCGCACGAGTCGTTCGAGGATGCCGAAGTCGCGGCGGTGATGAACGAGTTGTTCATCAACATCAAGGTCGATCGCGAGGAGCGCCCGGACCTCGACCAAATCTACCAGACGGCGCACCAGATGCTCACCGGCCGCGGCGGCGGCTGGCCGCTCACCATGTTCCTGAGTCCCCGCGACCACATGCCCTTTTTCGGCGGCACGTACTTTCCCGATACCCCGCGCCATGGCCTGCCGGCATTCACCGAGGTCTGCCGGGGCGTCGCCCGGTTGTACCAGCAGCGGTCGGCCGATATCGCCGAGCAAAGCGGCGCGTTGCGCGAGATGCTGGCCGGCACGGTGCCGCGTAGTGCCGGCGACGCCGGCACGGCGAGTCTGGATGGACTCGACCGGCTCGATGCCGGGCCGATCCGGCGCGGCCGCGATCTCCTGCTGCGCGGTTTCGACGTGCGCCATGGCGGCTTCGGTGGCGCACCCAAGTTTCCACACGCCAGCGACCTGGCTTTTCCTGCTGCGTTGCACCGGCCCCGATGGGCGGAGCGATGGGGCCGCCCGCGACGCCGCCCTGACCACGTTGGTGCGCATGGCCGAAGGCGGCATCCACGACCAGCTCGGCGGCGGCTTCTGCCGCTACAGCGTGGACGAGCGCTGGGAAATCCCCCATTTCGAAAAAATGCTCTACGACAACGGACCGTTGCTTGGCCTGTATGCCGATGCCTGGCAGGTCAGCGGTGACGCGCGATTCGCGGCGGTTGCCGAATCGCTGGTGGGCTGGCTGCGCCGCGAAATGCTGCTGCCGGGCGGCGCGTTCGCGTCCTCGCTCGACGCCGACTCCGAAGGCGAGGAGGGGCGTTTCTATGTCTGGGATCGTGGCGAGATCCAGTCCCTGCTCACCGATGACGAATGGCCGGTGGCGGCTCGCCACTGGGGACTGGACGGCCCGCCGAACTTCGAGCATGCCCATTGGCACTTGCGCGTGGCGGCGCCGCTGGCGCCGGAGCACTCGGCCCTGCTCGCCAGTGCCCGCCCCAAGCTCTTGTCCCGGCGCGCAACCCGCGTTCGGCCGGCTCTCGACGACAAGGTGCTCACCGGCTGGAATGCCCTGATGATCGAAGGTCTCGCCCATGCCGCGCGGATTTTCGGACGTCCCGACTGGCTGGCGCTGGCTCGCGGCGCGCTCGACCACGTGCGGACGACATTGTGGCGCGAAGGCCGTCTGCTGGCCACGGCCCGCCACGGTCGAGCACATCTCGATGCCTATCTCGACGACCACGCCTTCCTGCTGCTGGCGCTGATCGAACTGTTGCAGGCCGACTTCCGCGCCGACGATCTGGCTTTCGCCAGAACCCTGGCCGAGGCCCTGCTGGCGCGCTTCGAGGACAAGGCCGAGGGGGGCTTCCATTTCACCGCTGACGATCACGAAACCCTCATCCATCGTCCCAAGCCGATGCACGACAATTCCATGCCCTCCGGCAACGCCGCCGCCATTCTAGGGCTGTTGCGGCTTGGTCGGCGGTTCGGCGAGTCCGCGTGGCTGAATGCCGCGGAGCGTGCGCTGCGACTCTTCCAGCCGGAACTGGGCCGCCATCCGGAAGGCGCCGCGACCATGCTGATGGCCCTGGCGGAAGCGCGGGCACCTACGGACGTCAACGCGCCAGCTTGCACTGACGTTAGTTGTTGTGTGCCCGAGCCGGTTTTGCAAGCCCGGTGAATTCAGATAGACTCTCGGGCCGTTGCACCACGTTAACCAACAACTTCGTCGAGGAACATTCATGAAACTGCTTGCCGCCACGCTTTTCGCCGCAACCACGCTGGTCGCCACCAACGCCATGGCCAACGCCGACTTGGCCAAGAAGAGCAACTGCCTGTCCTGCCACGCCGTCGACAAGAAGCTGGTCGGCCCGTCCTATCAGGACATCGCCAAGAAATATGCCGGCCAGAAGGATGCCGAGGCCATGCTGGCCGACAAGGTCAAGAAGGGCGGCAAGGGCAACTGGGGCGCGATCCCGATGCCGCCGAACGCCAATGTCAAGGACGAGGACATCAAGACCCTCGTCAAGTGGGTGCTGGCCGGCGCCAAGTAAGCGCCGCCCGACTCGACAAGAAACCCGCCACGGCGGGTTTTTTGTTGTCCATCGCTCGATTGACAAGCCATGGGGCGCCGCGCAGAATCGGCCGCGCCCCGCCACTCCGGAGAACATCATGCACATGCCCGTCAAGACGCTCTCGGCCGCGGTCGCGGCTGCCCTCATGGTCGTCGCCTGTGGCAAGAAGGAAGAACCCAAGCCCGTCGCCCAGACGCCTGGCGCTCCGGCGGCCGCTGCGCCGCTGGTCGTCAAGCTTGGCCATTCGGCGCCGCTGACCGGCCCGCAGGCGCACATCGGCAAGGACAACGAGAATGGCGCGCGCATGGCGGTCGGCGACGCCAATGCCGCGGGCATCAAGATCGGCGATCGTCCGCTGACGATCGAGTTGCAGGGCGAGGACGACCAGGCCGACCCGAAGCAGGGCATCCTGGTGGCGCAGAAGCTGGTCGACGCCAAGGTCAATGCCGTCATCGGCCACCTGAACTCCGGCACCACCATTCCGGCGTCGAAGATCTATGCCGATGCCGGCATTCCGCAGGTGTCGCCTTCGGCCACCAACCCAACCTACACCCACCAGGGTTTCAAGACCGCTTTCCGCGTCATGGCCAATGACGAGCAGCAGGGCCGGGTGCTTGGCGCCTATGCTGGCAACCAGCTGAAGGCGAAATCGGTCGCCATCATCGACGACAAGACCGCCTACGGCGAGGGTCTGGCCACCGAGTTCAAGAAGTCGGCGCTGGCCGCCGGCGTCAAGGTGGTCGCCGATGAGCATACCGACGACAAGGCCGTCGACTTCAAGGCCATCCTTACCAAGATCAAGGGCAAGAAACCCGATTTGATTTTCTACGGGGGCATGGATCCCCAGGCGGCGCCGATGGCCAAGCAGATGAAGGAACTCGGGATCGCCGCCCGGCTCCTGATGGGCGATGGCGGCTGCACGACGGAGTTCGTCAAGAACGCCGGCGACGCGGCCGAAGGCCATTACTGCTCGCTGCCGGGCATCCCCTACGAGAACATGCCGGGCGGACCGAAATTCATCGAACGATTCAAGGCGAAGTATGGCGAGATCCAGCTCTACGCACCCTATGCCTACGACGCCGTGATGGTCGTCGTCGAGGCGATCAAGCGTGCCCAATCGGCTGAGTCGGCGAAAATTCTCGCCGAGCTGCCGAAGACGGATTACCAGGGTGTCACCACGCGTATCACCTTCGACGAAAACGGCGACCTCAAGGATGGCGCCATCAGCCTCTACGTCGCCAAGGGCGGCAAGTGGGAGGCGCTCGATACCATCGGCGGCGTGGCGGCACCGGCGGCGGCCGAGGTGAAACCCGCAGAACCGTCACCGGCCGAGAAGAAATAGACGTCGATAAACAGTTCTTGTTGCAGCAATGAAACGGCACCTGCGGGTGCCGTTTCTGTTCAGTAACGAGCTGTCGTTTGTTTCAGGCTGTCACCCACCGCCCGGCGTAGCTCCGCAGGTTTCAGAACTTCCACATGCGGTCCGTGACGCAGGATGTCCATCATCAGTTCGGTCGGATCGGCATAAGGCACTTCCAAGATATAGCTGCCATTCTTCTCCAGCCGGCCGACCTGGCTGGAATGCCATTCCTCATCGGCTGTCGGCCTTCCTGACCTTCCTCAATAGAGCCACGGAAGCCCAATAAGGCACGGCATGTTCAGGCCGCTTGCCTCTTCCGGATACTCGCGCCATGGGGGGCAGGCTTCTTCCTGGCCGTCGCCCGCGCCACCTTCACGCCGGGAGCCGGCCTGATCGTCAGGCCTACCCGCATGCCGGCATGTGTGGCCATGTTCACCAGCGCATCCAGGCTGAATTCGTTGATCTTGCCCTTGAGCAGCTGATTCAGGCGCGGCTGGGTGATGCCAAGCATCTTCGCGGCCTTCGCCTGGGTCAGGCCGCTGGCCTCGTACCAGTTCGTCACAGCCATCATGGCTTGCGAACGCAGCAACAGGTTCTGCGCTTCGTCGGGGCCGAAGCCCAGATCGGCGAACACGTTGCCGCTACCTTTGGTCATGGTAAGCGCGCTCATTTCTTCTTCCTCTCGGTCATCAATTCCCGGTACCGCTTGCCAGCAAGCTCGATGTCGGCCTTCGGTGTGCGCTGGGTTTTCTTCTCGAACCCATGCAGAACGAAGACCGCCTCGGCGAACTTGGCAACATACAGAACCCGGTAAGCCTTCTCCATCCTGATGCGGATTTCTTTTACACCCGCGCCGACAGTTTCCATTGCCTTCCAGTCGGACGGTTCCCTACCTTCCTGCACCCGATTCAACTGGTGGCCAGCTTCCCTTCTGGCATCAACCGCAAACGAAACGACAGCCTCGCGGCTGCTGCCCAGCCAGACCAGTGGTTTCGGTTGCACTTTTGACATAGGCGAAGTTTATTCTTGTTCCGATATAAAAACAAACACGATCAAAGCTCACAATTTGCGTTTCCAGTAATTGCGCCGATTGCCCCTACTTCAGCCAGGTTGCCGGCAGACCTGACCAGCAAGATAGTTACTGCGCCTACCTGAATTTGGGTGACTGGATGGTCAAGCTTGGTTTCAGTCTGCTGTGGGACGGCCTGAAGGAATGCGACATCAGGCAGGATTGAGATTTCGAGGAGAAACGTTCATGTGGCTATTCACCCGATTCGGCTTTTTCAGCATTGTCCGCAAGCCGGGCGATGACAACCTGACCGTCCGCGCGCGCGTCGCTGCCGACCTCGACGCATTGCGTGAGCAGTACCTGCCCGAGCTTTCCGCCACCACGACCAAGGGCGGTACCGACTACCCCTGCCGGGCGACATGCAGCCATGCGGCGCTGGCCGCCGCGCTCGGGCGGATCACCCTGGATATCGACTACGCCAACTTCAAGAACGAAGTCGCGGCCTGCCAGGGCAAGGGGCGGGCGCAACGCTATGGCAGGGTGTGGCAGGCGCTGTACGGCATGGAGTGAGCACCGTCTTGCCGAGAGGCGCCTACTGGCATACTATGCCAATGCTCCTGTAAGCGAGATGAAACCATGCCTACCCGTAACGTCGTCCTGACAGATCACCAGGCCACCTTTGTCGAACAGTTGGTGGCCTCCGGCCGCTATCAGAATGCCAGTGAAGTTCTGAGAGAAGGGCTTCGGCTGATTGAGCGGCTGGAGCAAGAGGAAGCGGCGCGCCTGGTCGCGCTGCGCGAAGCCGCGCACGTCGGTATTGCCGACATCGACAGTGGGAAGTTCCGTGCGTTTGATGCGGCCGATGCACTTGATCGGCACCTGTCGGCAGTGTCCGACGATGTGATCAAAGCGGCGTGAAGCGCCAGTGGACGATTCGCCTGTCGGCGACAGCCGAGCAGGACTATCGTCAGATACTGCGCTGGACGGCTGAAACCTTCGGACGGGGCCAGGCCAGGACTTACGCCAGAACGCTCGCGAGCGCCCTGCGTGACCTGACGCACGGGCCAGCCATCGCAGGGGCAAAAATTCGGGAAGACATCGGCCCCAACATCCACACTCTCCATGTCGCCCGCAAAGGACACAGGGGGCGGCACTTCGTGATCTTCCGCATTACCGCCACCGGCGACGGGCCGGTCATCGACGTGCTGCGACTGCTTCATGACAGCATGGACCTGCCACGCCATCTGTCGGCCGGAAACGATCCTGATTTTCCCAAGTCCATGCGTTAGCTGCCGCACGCAATGTACTCCGGCCGTTTATCATCGCGGCCGTGGATATCTTCCTGCAGCAGCTCATCAACGGCCTGACGCTGGGTAGCATCTACGCGCTGGTGGCGCTGGGCTACACGATGGTCTACGGCATCCTCGGCCTGATCAACTTCGCGCATGGCGAAGTGGTCATGATCGGCGCGCTGTCGTCGCTGACTTTCGTGCGACTGCTGGAAAACAGCGGCTTGCCCGGTACGCTCGTCTTGCTGATCGGCCTGCTTTTGGCGGCGCTGGTCTGCATGACCCTAGGTTTCGCCATCGAGCGCGTGGCCTACCGGCCGCTACGCAGCGCGCCGCGCCTCGCGCCGCTGATCACCGCGATCGGCGTCTCCATCGTGCTCCAGCAGCTCGCCATGCTGATCTGGGGCCGCGGTTACCACTCCGTGCCGGCATTGCTGCCGGCCGGGCGGCACGAATTTCTCGGCGCGTCCTTCACCAACGTGCAGGTCGTCATCGTCGTGGTCGCCGCGCTGACCATGGTCGGCCTGACCCTGCTGGTGAATCGCACGCGGCTCGGCCGGGCGATGCGCGCGACGGCCGAGAATCCGGCCATCGCGGGCCTGATGGGCGTCGATGCCGACCGCATCATTTCGTTGACCTTCGTCATCGGCTCGGCGCTGGCGGCGCTGGCCGGCGTGCTGGTGTCCGCCAACTATGGCATCGCCCACTACCACATGGGCTTCATCCTCGGCCTCAAGGCTTTCACCGCCGCCGTGCTCGGCGGCATCGGCAATCTCGCCGGCGCCATGGTCGGCGGCGTGCTGCTCGGCGTCATCGAGGCACTGGGCGCGGGCTACATCGGCGACCTCACCGGCGGCGTGCTGGGTTCGCACTACCAGGATGTGTTCGCCTTCTTCGTGCTGATCGTCGTCCTGGTTTTCCGGCCGTCGGGCCTGATGGGCGAGAAAGTGGCGGAGCGCGCATGAGCCAGCCGCGCAAACCCTGGCTGGGCGTGACCTTGGTCGGCATTGCGCTGCTCCTCGCTCCGCTGGTCGTCGGCGCCAGCCTGGGCAACGCCTGGGTGCGCGTGCTCGACTTCGCGGCGCTCTACATCATGCTGGCGCTCGGCCTCAACATCGTGGTCGGCTTCGCGGGGCTGCTCGACCTCGGCTACATCGCCTTCTACGCCGTCGGCGCCTACCTCTACGCGCTGCTGGCCTCGCCGCACTTCGGCGTGCATTGGCCGGCGTGGGCGATCCTGCCGCTCGGTGCGGCGGTGGCCGGCCTGTTCGGCGTGCTGCTCGGCGCGCCCACGCTGCGCCTGCGCGGCGACTACCTCGCCATCGTCACGCTCGGCTTCGGCGAGATCATCCGCATCTTTCTCAACAATCTCAATTCGCCGGTCAACATCACCAACGGTCCCAAGGGCATCGCCGGCATCGACGCGATTTCGGTGTTCGGCCATCGCTTGTCGAAGTCGATCGACATCGGTGGCTTCACGGTTTCCGGCGTGATGCTCTACTACTACCTGTTCGTCGTTCTGGCGCTGGGCATCGTGTTCGTCGGCATCCGCTTGCAGGACTCGCGCATCGGCCGCGCCTGGGTGGCCATCCGCGAGGACGAGGTCGCGGCCAAGGCCTGCGGCATCAACACGCGCAACGTCAAGCTGCTGGCCTTCGCCATGGGCGCCTCTTTCGGCGGCGTCGCCGGGGGCCTGTTCGCCGGCTTCCAGGAATTCGTCTCGCCGGAGAGCTTCGGCCTCATGGAGTCGATCATGGTGCTGTGCATGGTCGTGCTCGGCGGCATGGGCCACATCCCCGGCGTGATCTTCGGTGGCCTGCTGCTCACCGTGCTGCCCGAGGCCTTCCGGCACGGCGCCGGTCCGGCACAACAGGCCCTGTTCGGCAAGGTGCTGCTCGATCCGGAGGCGCTGCGCATGCTGCTGTTCGGCCTGGCGCTGATCGCCGTGATGCTCTATCGCCCGGCCGGTCTCTGGCCGGAACCGCGCCACCGGCGGGAAATGGGCAAATGAGCCCGTTGCTCGAAGCCCGTCATGTTTCCAAGAGTTTCGGCGGCGTGCAGGCGCTGAAGGAAGTCTCGCTGACCATCGGCGCGGGTGAGATCTATGGGCTGATCGGCCCCAACGGCGCCGGCAAGACCACTTTCTTCAACGTGCTCACGGGGCTGTATCCGCGCTTCGCCGGCGAGGTGCGCTTCGCCGGCGAAGCGCTGGACCTCGGCAGCCCGCACCGGGTCGCACAGGCCGGCATCGCGCGTACCTTCCAGAACATCCGCTTGTTCGGCAACATGACGGCGCGCGAGAACGTCATGGTCGGCCGCCATCCGCGTACCCGCGCCAATGTCGTCGGCGCGGTGCTGCGCAGCCGGGCGACGCGCGACGAGGAAGCGGCGATCCGCCGGCGCGCCGACGAGCTGCTGCGCTATGTCGGCATCGCGCACCATGCCGATGCCATTGCGCGCCATCTGCCCTACGGCGACCAGCGCCGGCTGGAGATCGCCCGCGCGCTGGCGACCGAACCAAAACTGCTGGCGCTCGACGAGCCGGCCGCGGGCATGAACGCCACCGAGACCGAGGCGCTGAAGGCGCTGATCGAGGGCCTGCGCGCCGACGGCCTGACGGTGCTGCTGATCGAGCACGACGTCAAGCTCGTGATGGGGTTGTGTGATCGCGTCGCCGTACTCGACTATGGGGAGAAGATCGCCGAGGACGTGCCGGCCGTGGTGCGCAAGGACGCGAAAGTGATTGAGGCCTATCTTGGCGGCTAGCCTGCTCGACGTCCTCAACCTTGAGGTGCATTACGGCGGCATCGCGGCCGTCAAGGGTGTTTCGTTGGCCATCGAGCCTGGCGAAATGGTCTGCCTGATCGGCGCCAACGGCGCCGGCAAGACGACCACGCTGAAAGCGCTGGCGCGCATGCTGCCGGCGCAGGGCGAGATCCACTACCGTGGCGAGCGCATCGACGCGCTGCCGAGCCATGCGCTGATCGGCCGTGGCCTGGCGTTGGTGCCCGAAGGACGCGGCGTGTTCTCGCGACTGACTATCGCCGAGAACCTCGCCATGGGCGCCTACCATAGACGCGACGGCGAAATCGCCGCCGATCTCGATCGCATCCACGGACTGTTGCCGCGACTCAGGGAACGGACCAGCCAGCTTGCCGGCACGCTCTCGGGCGGCGAGCAGCAGATGCTGGCCATCGGCCGGGCGCTAATGGGGCGACCCAAACTACTGCTGCTCGACGAGCCCTCGATGGGGCTGGCGCCGCTGATGGTGCAAAAGGTGTTCGAGGTGATTCGCGCCGTCGCGGCGCAGGGAGTGACGATATTGCTGGTCGAGCAGAACGCGCGCCTCGCCCTCGAAGTCTGCCAGCGCGGTTACGTGATGGAGAGCGGCCGCATCACGCTGGCCGATAGCTCCAAGGCACTGGCGGCGGACGCGCGAGTGCGCGCCGCCTATCTCGGCGCCTGATCAGTTGAACTGGATGGCGTCGGCAAAGCTGACGGCCGCGAGCTGGGCGTGGTTGAGCGCCGCCGTGCCGATGCCGAGTTTTGCCGCTTTCGCCGCGATGATGTCCGCGCCGTCGTTCTCGCAGGCCTGGGCGAGGTCGAGCAGCGGCGCATAGGCGCCTTCGCGTTTCAGCAAGGCATCGGCGATCGGCTCGGGCAGGTGCATTTCATCGAGTATGGCGTTGATGCGCACGCCCAGCAGCACGTCGAGCAGGGAGAAGGCGCCGGTGATGAACAGGTTGTCGAGCGTCGAACGATCGAAAAATTCCTTGCCCAGCACTTCCATCAGGTGACCACGAGCGATGGCGGTCTGCATCAGCGCCGCCGCAGAGGCGTCGCGGCTCGCCGTGACCAGCAGCAGCGACAGCCACTTGTTCAGCTTGTCGTAACCGAGAATGGTGACGGCGTGGCGGAAGGATTCGATTTCGCACGACAGGCCGAAGCCGGCCGAGTTGATGTAGCGCAGCAGCTTGTAGGACAGGGCGACATCCTGCTTGAGCGCCGTCTCGATTTCCTTGACTTCGGCGTTGCGCCGCACGAGATTGAGCACGCGCACGATCTGGGCGTGGCCGGGATTCAGCTTTTCGGCCATCGGCCGGCCGCGCAGGAAGAACCAGCCGGTGGCGCCGGCATAGCCGTTGTCCATCGCCTCGGCGAAGGCCTTGACGTCGGCTAGGCCCTTGGCCAGCGCGATGCCGGGCGCGCGCGGCAGGCGCGGGTGAGTGCCGGCGTCGGCGAGAAGAAAGCGGAACCCGGCCGCCGGCGGCAATGCCATGCCTGGGGCATAGCCGTCGAGACAGAGCGGCAGATTGGCTTGCGCGGCGGCGGCAAGGAACTCGTTGCCGGCGGGGGTGACCAGACTCGCGGCGGGAACCTCGACCATCGCATTCTCCGGCGGCTGCCAGGCCAGCAGATCCCGATCGGGCAGGCAGCCGGACAGGCCGACGAACACGCTGTGCGCCTTCGGCCAGACGTCGGCGACCAAGCCCAGCGTCTCGGCGGCCTCGGCCGCCGTCGCGGCATGGACGGTCAGGCGCGAGGCGGTGATGGCTTTTTGCCGGTTGAGGACGGGTTCGCGGTGGATCACGGTAGCCATCATTTGCCCTCGGCGCGCGCGGCGTAGGAGAAGATGTCGGCGAAAAACTCGTCGGCAGGCAGGCCGCGCGCGACGAAATCGCGCTGCGCTGCCTCGACCATCACCGGTGCGCCGCAGACATAGGCTTGATGTCCGGAAAGATCCTTGAAGTCCTCGAGCACCGAAAGATGGACGAAGCCGGTGCGGCCGGTCCAGGCGTCGGCTGGCGTGGGCTCGGACAGCACGGGCACGTAGGTGATGCTCGGGTGTGCGGCCGCCCATTGCGCCGGCAGGTCGGGCAGGTACAGTTCGGCCCGATTCCTGGCGCCCCAGTAGAACGCGATCGGCCGGGTGATGTGGTTGTGGATGGCATGCTCGATCAAAGCCTTGATCGGTGCGAAACCGGTACCGCCGGCCACCATGACGATCGGCTTCTTCGAAGCCTCGCGCAGATGGAACGTGCCGAGCGGCCCCTCGAAGCGCAGGATGTCCTTCAGCTTCATGGACGTGAAGACATGGTCGGTGAAGTTGCCGCCCGGCACGTGGCGCAGGTGCAGATCGATGATGTCGTCCTCGTGCGGCGCGTTGGCCATCGAGAAGGCGCGGCGCTTGCCGTCGGGCAGCAGGAACTCGATGTACTGGCCCGCCAGAAACTGCAAGCGCTCGTTGCTCGGCAGCTTGAGTCTGAGCATCATGACATCGTCCGCCAGTCGACGCAGTTCCTGCACCCGGCAGGGCATGGTCCTGACCGGGATGTCCTTCTGGCTGGTGACCTCATGCACTTCGAGCACGAGATCGCCGAGCGGCTGGGCGCAACAAGTCAGCACCATGCCGGCTGCGCGGTCGGCGTCGGGCAACGCCGACGGATCCGCCGGGCCTTGATGAACCTGACCGGCAACGATCTTGCATTTGCAGGCGCCGCAGGCGCCATTCCGGCAGCCGTAGGGCAGGTTCAAGCCGGCATCCAGGGCTGAACGCAACAAGGTCATGCCGGCGTCGGCGGCGAAGGTGTGGCCGCTGGGTTTCAATGTGACGGTATAGGCCATGCGATAATCGTCCGGTGCAAAGACTGCTTATTGTGGGTTGTGGCGACGTGATGCGTCGCGCGCTGCCCGACTTGATCCGCCGCTGGCGCGTTTATGCCTTGGTGCGGGAACGCGACGCGGAACTCGCCTCCCTCGGCGTGACCCAGATTGTCGGCGATCTGGACCGGCGTTCCAGCCTGCGTCGCCTTGCCGGTCTGGCGCATGCCGTGGTCCAGAGCTCGCCGCCCCCCGATCACGGCAATGACGACCCGCGCACGCGGCATCTGATCGCGGTCTTGCGCCGGGGCAGTCTACCACGCCGGCTTGTCTACATCAGCACCAGCGGCGTTTATGGCGACTGTGCGGGCGCGCGGGTCGCGGAAACCCGGCCGGCGCGACCGGTCACGGCGCGGGCGCGGCGCCGCGTCGCCGCCGAAAGTCAGTGGCGACGCTACGGCGCCACGTCGCGCTGTTGCGTGTCGATCCTGCGCGCGCCCGGCATCTACGCCGCCGACCGGCTGCCGCTCGATCGTGTCAGGAAAGGCTTGCCGGTGCTGCACGCAGCCGAGGATTCCTGGACCAACCACATCCACGCCGAAGACCTCGCGCGCGCCTGCGTGGCCGCCTTGGCGCGCGGGCGGGCCAATCGCGCCTACAACGCCAGCGACGACTCTGACCTGCGCATGGGCGACTGGTTCGACAAACTGGCCGATGCGTTTCATCTGACCCGGCCGCCGAGAGTCAGTCGTGGCGAAGCGCCGAAGTTTCTGTCGCCGGCCATGCTCTCCTTCATGAACGAATCGCGCCGCCTCGACAACGAGCGGCTCAAGCGCGAGCTGCGCTTTCGTTTCCGCTATCCGACGGTCGATGCCGGCATCGCCGCCGCCAAAGGAAATCCATGCTCTGGGTGAAAGCCTTCCACATCTTCTTCGTCGTCGCCTGGTTCGCCGGCTTGTTCTATCTGCCGCGCATTTTCGTCAACCTCGCCATGGTGCCCGAGGGCGGCGTCGAGCAAGATCGACTGCTGATGATGGCGCGGAAACTGTACAAGTTCGTCACGCCCATCGGCATCCTCGCGGTGATATTCGGCCTCTGGCTGTGGTTTGGCTTCGGCGACATGTTGGCGTTGGGCGGCTGGCTGCATGTCAAGACGGCGCTGGTCGCGGTGTTGCTTGCCTACCACTTCTACTGCGGCAAGCTCTATCGCGACTTCGCCGCCGGACGCAACGCGCGTTCCCACGTCTGGTACCGCTTCTTCAATGAAGGTCCCGTGCTGCTGCTGTTGGCCATCTGCATCCTCGCGGTGGTGAAGCCGTTTTGATTCGCTACCACTACTTTTCCCCCTGCCCGCGCGGGCTGGAAGCGCTGCTGGTCGAGGACGTCACGACGGCGGGCGCCACGGACGTCAAGCAGGTGCCGGGCGGCGTCGAGTTCGCTGGCGATCTGGCCTGCTGCTATCGGGTCAATCTCGAATCGCACATCGCCACGCGCGTACTGTGGCGTCTCGCCACGGCTGACTATCACAGCGAGGATGATGTCTACAAGCTGGCGCGCAATATTGACTGGCCGCGCCGCTTCGCCGTTGAGCGCACGATCCGCATCTACGTCACTGCCCAGCGTTCGCCGTTGAAGAGCCTCGAATTCGCCACCCTGCGCGTCAAGGATGCGGTTTGCGACGTCTTTCGCGATGCCACCGGCCAGCGCCCGACGGTCAATACCAAGTCGCCCGACGTGCGTATCCATCTCTTCCTGACCGACCACCGCGCGACGCTCTACCTCGACACCTCGGGTGAGCCGCTCTGGCAGCGCGGCCACAAGATCGCCAAGGTCGAGGCGCCGCTCAAGGAAAACCTCGCCGCCGGCATCCTGCGCCTGGCCGGCTGGAAACCCGGCGTGCCGCTGCTCGACCCGATGTGCGGCTCTGGCACTTTCCTGCTCGAAGCCGCCCAAATGAGCCTGGCCGATCCGCCGGGTATCAACCGCGAGCCGGGCCAGTTCGCTTTCGAGCGCCTGATGACCTTCAAGCCCGAGCTTTGGCGGGAGATACAAAAGTCAGCCGTGGCGGCACGCCAGGTAGCGGACACGTTGCCGATCTGGGGTTCGGATGTCTCCGCCGACGCGGTCGCCCGCGCCCGGCAGAACCTCGCCCATGCAGGATTCGACGACCTGGTGACGATGGAATGCGCCGACATCCTGGCGCGCGCGGCGCCGGCACAGGCGGGAGTCATGATCGCCAACCCGCCCTATGGCGAGCGACTCGGCGAATTGGACGAACTGGCCGCCTTCTACCCGAAGCTCGGCACGGCGCTGAAACGCAATTTCGCCGGCTGGGACTGCTGGTTTCTCTCCGCCGACACGCGGCTGCCGAAGCTGATCGGCTTGAAGCCGATGCGCAAGATTCCGCTGTTCAACGGCAATCTCGAGTGCCGTTTGTATGGCTTCCGGATGGTGAGCGGCAGCAACCGCTGATCAAACGATGTCGAGGTGTTTTATCCCCGCGGTGAGGTCGCGGTCGGCGGCTTCCTTGCCGTGCAGCTTGATTTGCAGGCGCAGGTCGTTGATCGAATCGGCATTGCGCAGCGCGTCCTCGTAGCTGATCTCGCCGCCCTCGTAGAGGTCGAACAACGACTGGTCGAAGGTCTGCATGCCCAGCTCGCGCGAGCGCTTCATGATCTCCTTGATCTCGCCGACATCGCCCTTGAAGATGAGGTCGGAAATCAGCGGCGAGTTGAGCATGATCTCCATCGCGGCGATGCGACCCTTGCCGTCGCGCTTGGGGATCAGCCGCTGCGAGACGAAGCCGCGCACGTTGAGCGACAGGTCCATCAGCAGCTGGTCGCGCTTTTCCTCGGGGAAGAAGTTGATGATGCGGTCGAGCGCCTGGTTGGTCGAGTTGGCGTGTAGTGAACCCATGCACAGGTGGCCGGTTTCGGCGAAGGCGATGGCGTGCTCCATGGTCTCGCGGTCGCGAATCTCGCCGATCATGATGACGTCCGGCGCCTGGCGCAGCGTGTTCTTCAGCGCCGTTTCCCAGTCGTCGGTGTCCACGCCGACCTCGCGCTGGGTGACGATGCAGTTCCTGTGCTCATGCACGAACTCGATCGGATCCTCGACGGTGATGATGTGGCCGTGGCTGTTCTCGTTGCGGTAGCCGATCATCGCCGCCAGCGACGTGGACTTGCCCGAGCCGGTGCCGCCGACGAACAGCACCAGGCCGCGCTTGGTCATGGCGATGTCCTTGAGCACGGGCGACAGCTTCAGTTCGTCGAAGGTCGGAATCTTGGTGTTGATGGTGCGCAGCACCAGCCCGGTGCGCGCCTGCTGAACGAAGGCGTTGCAGCGGAAGCGGCCGATGCCGGTGGGATTGATGGCAAAGTTGCATTCCTTGTGCGCTTCGAAATCGGCGGCCTGCCGGTCGTTCATGATGGCGCGCGCCAGCTCCATGGTGTGCTGCGGCGTCAGCGTCTGCGTGGTCGCCGGCGTGACGCGGCCATCGACCTTGATGGCGGGCGGAAAGCCGGCGGTGATGAACAGGTCGGAACCCTTCTTCTGCACCATCATGGTCAGAAGCTGGTACATGAACTTGAGGCCTTCGTCGCGTTCCATGATGCCTTATCCGGGGAAGTTGTCCTTGTTCGCGGCCTTGTTGCGCGCCTCGGCCGGCGACACGATGTTTCGTCGCACCAGCTCCTGCAGGTTCTGGTCGAGCGTCTGCATGCCGAAGCCCTGGCCGGTCTGGATCGCCGAGTACATCTGGGCGACCTTGTTCTCGCGGATCAGGTTGCGGATGGCCGGCGTGCCGATCATGATCTCATGGGCGGCGACGCGGCCCTGGCCGTCCTTGGTCTTCAGCAGCGTCTGCGAAATGACCGCGCGCAGCGATTCGGAAAGCATCGAGCGCACCATCTCCTTTTCCGCCGCCGGAAACACGTCGACGATCCGGTCGATGGTCTTGGCTGCCGACGAGGTGTGCAGCGTACCAAACACCAGGTGGCCGGTTTCGGCGGCGGTGAGCGCCAGGCGAATGGTCTCCAGGTCGCGCATTTCGCCGACCAGGATCACGTCCGGGTCCTCGCGCAACGCCGAGCGCAGCGCATTGGAGAAGGACAGGGTATGAGGGCCGACCTCGCGCTGGTTGATCAGACACTTCTTCGATTCATGGACGAATTCGATCGGGTCCTCGACGGTGAGGATGTGCGCGTACTCGTTCTCGTTGATTTCGTCGACCATCGCCGCCAGCGTGGTGGACTTGCCGGAGCCGGTCGGGCCGGTCACCAGCACGATGCCGCGCGGCTGGTTGGCGATGTCCTTGAAGGTCTTCGGCGCATTGAGTTGTTCGAGCGTCAGCACTTTCGACGGAATGGTGCGGAACACCGCACCGGCGCCGCGGTGCTGCACGTAGGCATTGACGCGGAAGCGTGCCAGACTGGGCACCTCGAACGAAAAGTCGCACTCCAGCGTTTCCTCGTAATGCTTGCGCTGGTTGTCGTTCATGATGTCGTACACCATGGCGTGCACGTCCTTGTGCTCCATCGGCGGCAGGTTGATGCGGCGCACGTCGCCGTGCACCCGGATCATCGGCGGCAGCCCGGAGGAGAGATGCAGGTCGGAAGCCTTGTTCTTGACGCTGAAGGCGAGCAGTTCGGTGATGTCCATGAGCGGGTGATTCCGTGGCTGGGCGGTGTTGGCTTGACGGCGGCTTGGGTATACTGAGGCCGATATATGACATCAATCGCCGCCAACATGCAAGCTGTAATAGGCCGCATTTCCCGGGCTTGTGCGGCGGTTGGCCGCGACCCGCGCGGCGTCGCGCTGCTGGCGGTGTCCAAGACCTGGCCGGTGGCGGCGCTGCGCGAGGCTGTCGCGGCCGGCCAGCGCGCCTTCGGCGAGAACTACGTGCAGGAAGCGCTGGCCAAGATCGGCGCGTTGCGGTCGCTCGACCTGGAATGGCATTTCATCGGCCCCCTGCAAGGCAACAAGACCCGGGCGGTCGCCGAGAACTTCGCCTGGGTGCACAGCGTCGATCGCCTCAAGATCGCCGAGCGCCTGTCGGCCCAGAGACCAGCGGGCCTGCCGCCGCTCAACGTCTGCGTCGAGGTCAATGTCTCGGGCGAAGCGAGCAAGAGCGGCGTCATGTGCGACGAGGCACGGGCGCTGTGTCGCGCGGTGGCGGCGCTGTCCGGCCTGCGGCTGCGCGGGCTGATGGCCATTCCCGAGCCGACGCCGGCCACCGACCCAGAGTCAGCCGTGGCGAGACGCCGGTTCGCCCAGCTGCGCGAGCTGCGCGACGAGTTGAACGCCGACAACGCCGGGAACGCCGGCGGCCTCGGCCTGGACACGTTGTCGATGGGCATGTCCCACGACATGGAAGCGGCGATCATGGAGGGCGCGACCATCGTGCGCGTCGGCACCGCTATTTTCGGCGAGAGAGTCAAATCATGAAAATCACGTTCATCGGCGGCGGCAACATGGCCGTGGCCCTGATCGGCGGCCTCAAGAAGAAGGGGTTCTCCGCCGCCGGCATCCAGGTGGTGGAACCGGGCGCTGAGGCGCGCGAGCGGCTGACCGACAGCTTCGGTGTCCGCTGTGCACCGGCGGTGGACACGGCGGCGCTCAATTGCGAAGCGATCGTGCTGGCCGTCAAGCCGCAACAGATGCGCGAGGCCGTCGCGCCGCTGGCCGGCCGTCTCGCCGGGCAACTGGTGATCAGCATCGCCGCCGGTGTGCGCATCGCCGACATGAGCCGTTGGCTGGGCGGTCACGCGAACCTGGTGCGCACCATGCCGAACACGCCGGCCTTGATCGGCAGCGGTGTGACGGGATTGTGCGCCGCGCCGGGCGTCGATGCCGATGGCCGCGTCACGGCCGAGAAGATCCTGGGCGCAGTCGGCCGCACGGTCTGGATCGACGATGAAGCACGAATGGATGCCGTCACGGCCGTTTCGGGCTCCGGCCCGGGCTATGTCTTTTATCTGATGGAAGCGCTGGCCGACGCGGCCACGGAGCTTGGTTTCGCGCCCGAGGTGGCGCGATTGCTGGCGGTCGAAACGTTTCTCGGCGCCGCGCGCCTCGCGGAAGCCAGTCCCGAGCCGCTGTCGCTGCTGCGCGAGCGGGTCACGTCGAAGGGCGGCACGACGGCGGCGGCCTTGCAGTCGTTCGACGAGGCCGGTCTGCGCGCCATCATCGCGCGCGGCGTGCGGGCCGCCACCGCGCGCGGCCGCGAGCTGGGCGACCTGATGGGGAAGGATTGACATGCTGCTCTCGCTGTTCATGCTGATCGTCGGCAGCATCGCCGACCTGTTGGCGCTGGCGTTGCTGACGCGCTTCGCCATGCAGTGGGCACCATCGCTGTATCGGAGCCCGCTGGGTAATTTCGTCGCCGCGGTCACCGACTGGGCAGTGCTGCCGGCACGAAAAATGGTGCCCGGCCTGTTCGGACTCGACATGGCCAGCCTCGTGCTCGCCTGGCTGGCGCAAGCGCTCTACATCGGCGTACTGTTCGCCATCACCGGCCTCCATGGCGGTGCGTCGATCGGCGCGCTGGGCGTGGCGCTGATCGCCGGGTTGGTCGAAACCCTCCGACTTGGGGTCTACTTGGCCATGGCGTTGATCATCATTTCGGCGGTGTTCTCGTGGGTGAATCCCCATGCCGCCATCGCGCCGGCCGTTCACCGGCTGGCCGAACCGCTGCTGCGCCCGTTCCGGCGCGTGATCCCGCTGGTCGGCGGGGTCGACCTGTCGCCGCTGTTCGCCCTGCTGGCCTTGCAGGCGCTGCTGATCGTGCTCGGTTCGGCACGCGCCTCGCTGCTGCCCTTCCTGATCCGGTGAATTCACCGCCCTGGCTGCGCGCGGCGGGTGACGACGTTGTCCTCACGCTGCATGTTCAGCCCGGCGCAAAGAAGACCGAAGTCGCCGGCCAGCATGGCGACGCGCTGAAAGTCAGGCTTGGCGCACCGCCGGTCGATGGCAAGGCCAACGACTGCCTGATCGCCTTCCTCGCCGAACGCCTCGGCGTGCCGAAGGCGCGGGTGGTACTCGAAGCCGGCTCAACCTCGCGCCAGAAGCGCGTTCGCATCGTCGGGGTCGAGACGAAGGCGGCCGTGGCCGCCCTCGCCCAGTGATCAAGCCGCCTGGGTGACGATGACGTTCTGCGCCGGCATCGGCGTCGGGAAGCCGGCCGCGCCGAGCGCTTCCTTGATCACCCGGTTGGTGTCGAAATAGACCTGCCAGTAATGGTCGTTGTGGCAGTAGGGCCGCACCGCCAGCACCGGCCCGACCAGATTGAATTCGAGAATCTCGACGTCGACTTTCGGGTCGGCCAGCACGTTGGCGATGGCGCCGACTTTTTCCCGCAGCAGGGCCATGGCCGCCTGATGGTCGGCGCCGCCCGCCAGCTGGCACTTGAGGTCGACGCGGCGGAACGGGTTATGGCTGTAGTTCTGGATGGTGTCGCCGAAAATCTTGCCGTTGCCGATGACGGTCTGGATGTTGTCCGGCGTGTTGATGGTCGTGGTGAACAGGCCCATTTCAGTGACCGTGCCGGTGACGCCGGCGATGGTGACGAAATCGCCGACCTTGATCGGCCGCAGCACGACCAGAAAGGCGCCGGCGGCGAAGTTGGACAGCAGCCCGGACCAGGCCATGCCGATGGCGACGCCGGCGGCGGCGATCAGGGCGGCGAAGGTGGTGGTCTGGATGCCGAAGTAGCCGAGGATACCGACCACCAGCAGGATGTTGAGCGTGACGGTGATCACCGAGCCGAGGTAGCGCAGCACGGTCGGATCGACTTTCTGGCGCTCCAGCGAAGTGCGCACCAGACGCACCGCGAGGTTGATCAGCCAGCGGCCGATCACCCAGAAGGCGATGGCACCGAGAATCTTCAGGCCGATGTCGGTGGCGGTGGTGATGAAAAGGTCCTGATAACGGCTGATGTCCTGGGCATTCATGGCGTCCTCCATGGAGAGCGGGTGGGGCAACGCCAAATCCTAGCGTTGCGACGCCGATGACATTGTTACGTTTTGTGGCCCTGCCCCCCGCGTCAGAATAGTTGTCGCCCCGATATGATCTTGAACCTGGGGGCGATAAGGATGGACGATGGCACGGTACGGGGAAGCATTCAGGAACAGGACGGTGGGGCGATTGCTGCCGCCGGAGAGCGCCGATGCAGGTGCATTGGCGAAAGAGATTGGAGTGTCAGTGCAGACATTGGAACGCTGGCGGAGGACGCGCAGTCCAGGCCCGCCCTCGGGCGGGCCTGGACTGCGGGCGCCCGGCTTGAGGCGGTGATTACCACGGCGGCAATGAGCGAAGCGGGCAAGAACGCGTGGTGCCGTGAGCATGGCGATACCCCGCCGAGTTGGACAAGTGGCGCCTCAATGCCACCACGGCGCTGGCGGAACCGGAAGAGGCCGGGGCCAGCCCGCAGGCCACGCGACAAGACAAGAAGCGCATCAAGGAGCTGGAACGAGAGCTGCTGCGCAAGGACCGGCCCTGGCCGAGACAGCCGCGCTGCTGGTGCTGTCAAAAAAGTCGCGGCGATCTTCAACAAGGAGAGGGCGAATGATCGGCCTCGAAGATCGCCAGGCGTTGGCCCGAGATATCCATGGTGCGCATGCCGCCGGCGCGCGGCTCAGGCCGGCCTGCGAGATTGCCGGCATCGATCTGCGTACCCTCCAGCGCTGGCAGGCCGCCGATGGCCTCGTCAGCGGTGATGGACGGCCGCAGGCGGTGCGAGCAACGCCCAGTCATGCCCTCTCCGAGGCGGAGCGTGCGCACCTGCTGGCCGTGGCTAATGAGCCGCGCTTTGCCGCCGTGCCACCGGCGCGCATCGTACCCATGCTCGCCGACGAAGGTGTCTATCTGGCCAGCGAATCCACCTTCAGCCGCGTGCTGAAGGCCCACGGACAAACCGCTCACCGCGGGCGTGCCAAGGTGCCCAAGGTGGTCCGGCCGCCCACCACGCACATCGCCACCGAACCGCGCCAAGTATGGTGCTGGGACATGACCTATCTGCCCGCACAGGTGATGGGACGATGGTTCCACCTGTATCTGATCCTGGACCTGTACAGCCGCAAGATCGTGGGTTGGGAGGTGCATGACGCCGATCACGCCGACCATGCCGCACATCTGGTGCGCCGTACCGCGCTGGCCGAGGGCATCGCCGCCCTTGGCACCAAGCCCGTGCTGCACGGCGACAATGGCTCGACGCTGAAGGCGACGACGGTGCTGGCGATGCTCAACTGGCTGGGTGTCAAGCCATCGTACTCCCGGCCGCGCGTCAGTGATGACAACGCCTATGCCGAGTCGCTGTTTCGTACCGCCAAGTATCGGCCCGAGTTCCCCACCAGGGGCTTTGCCGACCTCGACCAAGCGCGTATCTGGGCCGCCGATTTCGTGCACTGGTACAACTTCAACCACCGTCACAGCGGCATTCGCTACGTCAGCCCGGCTCAACGCCATGCCGGGACCGATCATGCCATTCTCGCTGCACGACATGACTTGTACCTTCGGGCCCGCGAACGCAATCCCGCACGTTGGTCCGGCAACACTCGAAACTGGGCACCGATCGGCGCCGTGACGCTCAACCCCGAACGCGACTCCGTCATAAAGACGCATTTGCCAGGTAACCATATTCAACCGTTGGCTGCATGACCGAGGCGACAACTACCTTGACGCGCGCCGCCTGCGACTGGGTCAGGCCATGTCGTCGTGATGGGCGAGGTGGCCGTCGATCAGCGTGTAGCGTACGCGGCCCTTGAGCGCGTGGCCAAGGAAGGGCGTGTTCTTGCCCTGGCTCCTGAGCGTTTCCCGGCTGACGCGGAAAGTCGCCTCGGGATCGAACACGCAGATATCGGCGGCGGCGCCGGGCGCGAGCGAGCCGGCGGGGATGCCGAGGACGCGGGCGGGATCGGAAGTGACGCGGGCCAATGCCTTCGCCAGCGGCAGCTTCATCTCGGCGGCCCAGCGCAGCGTCAGCGGCAGCAGCAGTTCGAGGCCGGTGGCGCCGGGCTCGGCCTCGGCGAACGGCGCCTGCTTGGCGTCGTCGTCGACCGGCGTGTGATCGGAGCAGAGCGCGTCGATGCCGCCGTCGGCGAGGCCGGCGCGCAAGGCGTCGCGGTCGACGCTGGAGCGCAGCGGCGGGTCGAGCCGGCAGTGCGGATCGAACCAGCCGATGTCGTTCTCGCACAGGTGGAGCTGATGAGCGGCGACATCGCAAGTGACGGCGATGCCGGCGGCGCGCGCGGCGCGGATCATTTCCAGCCCGGCGGCGGAAGAAATCCTCTGCAGATGCAGCCTCACGCCGGTCTCGCGGGCAAGGTGCAGCAGTGTCGCCAGCGCGATGGTCTCGGCGACGACGGGCATGCCGGTGAGACCAAGCCGGGCGGCAACCTCGCCATCGTGGGCGACACCGCCCCTGGCAAGGTACGGATCCTGCGCTTGCAGCCAGACCGAAAAGCCGAAGGTGGCGGCGTACTGCATGGCGCGCAGCAGCACCTGGGTGTCGACCACCGCGATATTGGCCTGGCCGAAGGCAATGCAGCCGGCTTCGGCCAGTTCCGCCATTTCGGTCAGCCGCTGGCCGGCCAGGGCGACCGTCAAGGCGCCGACCGGATGGACATTGGCGAACTCGGGCAGCCGGGCGCGGTGGCGCAACATCTCGACCAGCCCCGGCTCGTCGAGCGGCGGGTCGGTGTCGGGCGGACAGGCGAGCGTCGTGACGCCGCCAGCGGCGGCGGCGGCCATTTCCGATTCGAGGGTCGCCTTGTATTCGAGGCCCGGTTCGCGCAATCGCGCCGAGAGGTCGACCAGGCCCGGGCAGACGATGCAGCCGGTCGCGTCGATCGTGCCCTCGGCAACGAAACCGGCCGGTGGCGTGTCGCCAAGGCTGACGATGCGGCCATCGGCGATGAACAGGTCGGCGGCACTGTCGAAGCAGCGGGCGGGATCGACGACGCGGCCGTTCTTGACGCGGATTCTCATGGTCAGGCTCCCGCTAGCATGGCCATCACCGCCATGCGCACGGCGATGCCGAAGGTGACCTGCGGCAGGATCACCGCCTGCCGGCCGTCGGCGACCGCCGAGTCGATCTCGACCCCGCGGTTCATCGGCCCCGGGTGCATGACAATGGCGTCGGGCTTGGCCAGCGCTAGTTTCTCCGGGGTCAGGCCGTAGGACTTGAAATACTCCTGTGGGCTGGGCAGCAGGGCGCCCAGCATGCGTTCGTTCTGCAGGCGCAGCGTCATGACGACGTCTACGCCCTTGAGTCCTTCGCGCAGGTCGTGAAAGACGCGCAGACGGCCCGAGCCGATCATGCGCTCGACGCCGCTGGGCAGCAGGGTCTTGGGCGCGACGACGCGAATGTCGGGCACGCCGAGCGTCGCCAGCGCGTGCAGTTGCGAACGGGCCACGCGCGAATGAAGCACGTCGCCGACCACGGCGACGGCAAGTCCGGTGAAGTCCTGCTTGTAGTGGCGGATGGTGTACATGTCGAGCAGCCCCTGCGTCGGATGCGCATGGCGACCGTCGCCAGCATTGACGACATGGATGTGCTCGCGGCCGGTGCTGGCCAGGTGCTGGGCGATCAGGTAGGGCGCGCCGCTGGAGGCATGGCGCACCACGAACATGTCGGCCTGCATGGCCGCGAGGTTGTCCACCGTGTCGAGCAGCGTCTCGCCCTTGGCGGTGCTCGAGGTGTTGATGTTGAGGTTGATGACGTCGGCCGACAGGCGCTTGGCGGCGATCTCGAAGGTGGTGCGGGTGCGCGTCGAGTTCTCGAAGAAGAGATTGAACACGCTCTTGCCGCGCAGCAGCGGCACTTTCTTCACCTCGCGCTCGGCGATTTCGGTGAACGGCGCGGCGCGGTCGAGGATGCCGGTGATGATCTCGCGCGGCAGGCCTTCGAGCGTGATCAGGTGGATGAGTTCGCCGTTGGCGTTCAGCTGCGGGCTGGGGCGGGAGGTGACCAAGTTCATTTCTCGGTCACCCTGAAGGCCAGTTCGCCATCGTCGTTCCGGGTCAGCTCCAGCGTCTGGCTGGCTGGCAGGCTGACCGTCTGGGCCATCCAGCGGGCCGCGATCGGCAACTCGCGGCCGCCGCGGTCCACCAGCACCGCGAGGTCGATGCGCGCCGGCCGGCCATAGTCGAACAATTCGTTCATGGCGGCGCGGATGGTGCGGCCGGTCGCCAGCACATCGTCCACAATCACCACGTGCGCGCCCTCCACGTCGAAACGGAGTTGCGAGGCCTTGCCGCCACCGCGTCCACCGCCGAGGTGATGGTCGTCGCGATGGTAGGAAACATCGATGCTGCCCACCGCCGCCTTGACGCCAAGCACGTCGCGCAGCCACTCGGCGATCCAGACGCCACCGGTGTAGATGCCGACCAGCACAGTATCAGGCGTGACCGCCGGGCGCATGGCCTCGGCCAGTTGGCCGAGCAGTTCAGCCGCGGGCTTGACCGTGTTCATGGCGATGGGAGTCCAGGTAGGCTTGCAGAACGATGGCCGCCGCCTCGGCGTCGAGCGTTGCCTTGCGCCGCCGCCAGTCCAGGCCGCGATCGCGCAGGCGCGCTTCCGCTTCGACCGAGGTCAGGCGTTCGTCGACCAGCGCCACCGGCAGGTGGTAGCGGCCTTCGAGCTGGCGGGCGAAGCGCTGGCAACGCTCGGTCATGTCGCCCGGCGCGCCGTCGAGCGAGAGCGGCAGGCCGACCACCAGCGCCGCCGGCCGCCATTCCTCGATGAGCTTGCCGATGGCGGCGAAACGGGCGTCGTTGGCTTCCGCCGCGATGGTGGTCAAGGGGTGGGCCGCGCCCAGCATCATTTCGCCGACCGCGACGCCGATGCGCCGGATGCCGAAGTCGAAGGCGAGCACTAACCTCACAACAACCTAGATTAATGAGGTATCTCAAAGTTGAATCAGAAACTGCACAATCCCGTGTTTGTAAGCGCAACTAAAGCAGCCTTGACCTGATCAGCGGCATAGCTATTAGATATCCTCGCAGCCACTGTTACGTATGAATTTATCGTTGTTGTTCGAAAGTTAATTCCGCCTGCCCAAAGCGTGAGGTTGGAACTTAGGATCGAAGTCGGGTTAAGTTGCTGCGGACTTCCGCCTGCCGGACCCGAGGTTGAATATGTCGTACCACCATACCCCGGTGAAGTTGGCGGAGTGGTGCATATTCCTATGGCGTTTGCCGACGTAGACCAAGCGCCTTTAGATAACACGATTGGAAGCCCAGCGCTGTTGCATCCTTGTGGGGATGTGAAACAGGTGTAATTACTAATTTCGCTAATAGAGTTCGGTGGTATCGTTAGCGTGGCAATAGTGACCGATCCTTGAGTTATTGACTGGGTGGCAGTTGTCCCTTTTGGGTTAACGACGTAGGCACGATCAAACTCAGCTCCCAAATAGGTGGCCGGCGCGCTCAACGTAATATAAGGGCCTTGTAGGTAGGGATCGTTTACGCCAAGTGCTGTT
Organism: Rhodocyclaceae bacterium; assembly: GCA_016704145.1. Classification (GTDB taxonomy): domain Bacteria; phylum Pseudomonadota; class Gammaproteobacteria; order Burkholderiales; family Rhodocyclaceae; genus Fen-999. The sequence goes on from JADJAS010000007.1 coordinate 1,299,340, forward strand.
GTGAACCTAATGATATTAGGATAAAAAGTTGTGCCAACCTGTGTGCCAATCTGAACTGTCTTGTTGAATGTATAACCCGTTGCGTACACAGAACTGTTATGTGCGGGGGTGTTGTAAACCGACACACACGGTCCTGTATCTCCAGGGGTTTCCCAAAAAGCCGGTGTGTTTGAGAACGACATTGTTGACCCAAACGCGGAACTGCTGAGATATCTGCTTTTCGTAGAATAGCCAATATCATCAAGACAGGTTCCAGCCTCGGTTGGGTTATAGCCTTGTCCATATGTGTTGTCGACGAGTGCTATTTGCATTTCTCGACCATGATCGTAGGCATTGATGTACTCAAAGTTATTAACAATTAAGCTGCTAATGGCGCCCGCGGCTCGGAGGCTTGCCGAAACAAATATTTTCCCGCCGCCGTAATTGTCTTGCTGAATGGTTGTGTGTAGTTGCCCACTTGTATTGCCAATGTTAACTTCATTGGCAATATGGTTGTCGAGATACCCTTTTCTCCCTTCATTAACACCATATGTGACCCAGTGCCAAGTGGCGGCTGAGAAATTTGTAAGGCCTAAAGCTTGGGCTAAGTCAGTGTAACGTTTTAGATACTGGGCTGTATGAAATCCACCATGAGCTTGACGTCCTTCATTCACGCCCGATGAAACCCAGTGACTGCAAGCCTGCTCGGGAGTCCGATAGCCTGCCATCGAGAGATCGGCATTGGCATTCAAGTAGAAGCGCCAATTGAATACTCGTGAATCAGTTGCATAGCTATATGTACTACATCCTTGCGCAGTGGATTGCGCCAGAGTTGTAGATATTGCGCTATACCCTAACAGCAGAACTAAAGCACCGCATTTCGCATGGTGTCTATTTACGATTGACATCTGACGAATCTCCTCGCTAAGCACTAGAGATGAAAATAGGCTAAAGCTTGCGCAGTAAGAAAACATCCTGATAGGTGAGGAACGTGTTATGACCAGACCATTGGCCCCAATATACTTTTTCAATATGTAGTCCGGATTCGGCGATCATTGCCTGCAACGTCTGCATATCGTAAGCCACTGCATTTTCTGGTACGGAACGGTTGAGAACGAAGCAGCCGTCAGCAAATGGATGAACAATATTAAGTGTGGCTTTGCCTGTACTTAAATTGTCTTTAGCTAGTTCGTCGAAGGCAAAAAAAGTACAAAAGCAAATCCCCCCCGCAACTAGGACTCTTGAGATTTCCGTTAGGAAATGCCGCACATCGATTGGGAGCATGTGCGTGAACACAGAGGTGAGAATAACCGTATCGAAGTAGCCATCATCAAAAGGAAACAAGAAGTCCCTTGCGCGAACTGCACCACCTTCGTTGTACATCTTGTTGTACAAGTCAGCGTGTTGAAACGACATATTGCTTTCTTCGGGAAAAATAGATTGTGCTACACGAATGGCATCACGCGATACATCGAAGCCGTAATAGCATCCATTCCTGTCTAGATAGTGGGCGATCGCAAAAGCAATCCGGCCTAACCCACAACCAGGTTCAAGAATTCTAGCGTTGCGATGTAGACCGCCGACCAGGCGGAGCAAGGCAAGCATTGAAAATGAGGTTTCGACAAAGTCGCCAAGTCCCACCATTAGAGATTGTTCGTGATGCGGAACCGTCAGCCTTATCGGGACGATTCTCTCCAGAGGAATCCCTCTCTGTCTTTCAACTAGTGGAATAACTGCAACTAACTTACCTTCATTTGTCTTGATGGGTGTTTCTGGAAGCTTCCCCTGTAGTCTGAATCTGCATCGGTCCGTATAACGCAAGCCGGGGTAAGCATGTTGCACGTCCGCGGAGGCTTCTTCAAAACCAATTTTTTTCGTAGGTATTGGTTGCCCGTCATATTCCAATACTATGTCATCGACATTTTCCTCGAGGCCTACGACCCAGCCATCGGCCGAGACAACTGAGCCCTCAACGGAGATACCGTCAAGCGCACCAAATGTATACGCGAATTCTCTGCTCACTATTACCCCAGTCCCTATTTATTGCACAAGCTGTAAACCTTGAAATTAACTTAACCACGTCTTCGGTCGATTTGTGCGAAACGAATGCTATCTACCAAACCAACGTCATATTACGGGGTTTTGTGTTTGTTCGCAGTAGTTCACAGCTCTATGCATGCCCTGCCACATCGGAGAGATTGGCGAAGTCCACGCCGAGCAGCTTCATCGCGGCGGGCAAACGCTCTTCCGGCGCCACGGCGAAGATGATCTCCGGTTCGGCGGCGACGGTCAGCCAGGCGTTCTGCGACAGTTCCCATTCGAGCTGGCCGGCCGACCATCCGGAATAACCGAGCGTGATGAGCACGTCATGGGGCTCGCCCTTCTCGCTCATGTTCTGCAGGATGTCGCGCGAACTGGTTAGCGCCACGTCATCGCTGACTCTCAGCGTCGATTGCCATTCGCCCGACGGCCGATGCAGCACAAAGCCGCGATCGGTCTGCACCGGTCCGCCGAAATAGACGGGCTGCCGGGAGAAGTGCCCACCGGTCTCGCCCGCATCGAGGGCGATATTCACCCGGTCGAACAGGGTCGCCAGGCTCATGTCCATCGGTCGATTGACGATCACGCCAAGCGCGCCTTCGGCGTTGTGCTCGCAGATGTAGGTGAGCGTCCGGGAAAAATTCGGATCGGCCATCGCCGGCATGGCGATGAGGAAGTGGTGGGTGAGGCTGACTTGGTTGCTGACGTGTTCGCTGGCCATGCGCCCATTGTAATCGGTCGGCCGGCCAAGCGTTCAGTGACCGCCGGCGCCGTTGGCGGGCGTGGGCGGTTTCCGGTCGGTCTTGGCCGGCGCCTTGCGCCGGCGTCGCGGCTGGCCGCGCGACCGTGAATAGCTTTGCCGCAGGCGCGCCAGTTCGGCAAGCTGCACGGCCACCTGGAAGTTGACCGAGTCCGCCGGGATTTCGCCCTTGTCGTTCGGCTCGCCGGCCGGAATGCCGGTCAGGAGCTCCAGGGCCTGGTCGACGCCACCGACGGCCCAGATGTTGAAGCGCCCGCCGCGCACCGCGTCGACCACGTCGTCGCGCAGCATCAGGTGCGCGATGTTCGGCGCCGGTATCAGCACGCCCTGGTCGCCAGTGAGGCCGCGCGCGGCGCAAATATCGAAGAAGCCCTCGATCTTCTCGTTGATGCCGCCGACCGGTTGCACCACGCCGAACTGATTGACCGAGCCGGTGACCGCCAGCGACTGGCGGATCGGCAGGCCCGAGAGTGCCGACATCAGCGCGGCCAGCTCCGCCAGCGACGCGCTGTCGCCCTCGACGCCGCCATAGGATTGTTCGAACACCAGGCTGGCCTTGAGCGACAGCGGCGCGTTGAAGCCGAAGCGCGCCGCCAGGAACGAGGCGAGGATCAGCACACCCTTGGAATGGATCGGGCCGCCAAGTTCCACCTCGCGCTCGATGTCGACCACTTCGCCCTCGCCCATGCGCACGGTGGCGGTGATGCGCACGGGATGAGCGAACGTGCCCTCGCCGAGCATGACCACGGCGAGACCGTTGACCTGGCCGACATGGCTGCCCGAGGTGCTGACCAGCAACTGGCCACGCAGGATTTCCTCCTGATAGCGCTGGCGAATCCGCTCGTGGCGATGGCGTCGCGCCGCCAGTGCCGCTTCGACATGCGGCCGGTCGATTAGTACGGCGTTCGCCAGCGCGGCGAAATGGTCGGCCTCGCTCATGAGATCCCCCAGGGGCCGCGTACGGGTGGTCAGTCGCTGCGCATCCGCCGCCAGACGGGCGGCGTGCTCGACGATCGCCGCCACCGCGCCAGCCGTGAAATGGCGCGGGCCCAGCCGGCGCGCCAGGGTGGCGATCAGCCGGGCGTAGTGGCGCGTGTTGTCGGGACTGCGTTCGACCTCGCTATCGAGGTCGGCATTGATCTTGAACAATTCGGGAAACTCGGGATCGAGTTCGGCGAGCAGATAGTAGGTCAGCCGCTCGCCGATCAGCACCAGCTTGACGTCGAGTGGCACCGGCTCGGGTTCCAGTTGCAGGGTGCTGGTGAGGCCGATCAGTTCGGAGAGGGATTCGATGCGAATCTCGCCCGACTTCAGCGCTCGCTTGAGGCCTTCCCAGGCGTAGGGCTGGCTCAGCACCTTCAGGGCGTCGAGCACGAGGAAGCCGCCGTTGGCGCGATGCAGCGCGCCGGCCTTGATCAGCATGAAGTTGCTGACCAGCGTGCCCATGTGCACCAGGTGCTCGACGCGGCCGACCAGGTTCTGCAGTGTCGGATGATCCTCGTGTACCACCGGCCGGCCGTCGTCGGGCGCGTTGCCGACCAGCAGGTTGACCAGGTAGCGCTGCACCGAAATGTTGCCGGCGAAGTAGGTGGTTTCGCCTTCCTCTTCGCCGCGGCCTGGCTCGCGCAGCGATTCGCCGCTTTCGATGATGTCGCGCATCACCGCGTCGAAATGGGCGCCGACTTCCGGTAGGTCGGCGTAGCCCGGGCGCAGTTCCTCGACGAGATGACCCACGGCGAGGCGCAGCGTCTCGCGGCTGAGCTCCTTGATGCGCCCCTGCATCTCGCGCCGCCAGCGCGGAAACTCGTTCATCAGCTTGTGCAGCCGCTCGTGCAGCGTCTCCATGTGCTGGCGGAATTCCTGCTGGCGCGCCTCGGGCAGCCGCTCGAACTCCTGCGGCGACAGCGTCTCCTCGCCGGTCTTCATCGGCGCGAAGACGAAGCCCTGCGGCGTGCGCAGCAAGGCCACGCCGACCTGCGCCGCTTCGCGGCCGAGACCGCGCAGGGCCTCGTCCTCGCGCTGTTTGGCCTCGTCCTGCATCGATTCGATGCGCGAACGGTAGTCGTCGCTCTCGAAGGCGGCGGCGATGGCCGGCGCCAGTTCGCCGACCAGGCGCTGCATGTCGTCGCGCAGCCGGGCGCCGCGTCCCGCCGGCAGGCGCAGCAGCCGCGACCGCGACGGCTCGGCGAAATTGTTGACATAGCACCAGTCAGCCGGCGGCGAGCCCGATTGCTGCTGGCCCGCCAGCAATTGCGCGACGATGGCGTGCCGGCCGCTGCCGGCATCGCCCAGCACGAACAGGTTGTAGCCGTCGTGACGGATGTCGAGGCCGAGCTTCATGGCATCCACCGCGCGCGGATGCAGCTGGCCGACATCGATATCGGCCAGCGTCTCGGTCGTGGTGAAATCGAGCGCGGCCGGATCGCAGGGTGAAAAAAGCGACTCCGGCGGCAGCGGTGCCAGGGGAGATTTCGGCTCGGTGTTCATCTCGCTACCGTGGCGGGCGATCGCGCTCAGGGTTCGCGGGCGACACAACCGGCGATCAGCTTCAGCAGTTCGTCCTCGTCGTACGGCTTGCCCAGGTAATGGTCGACGCCGATTTCCCGGGCGTAGTCGCGGTGCTTGTCGCCGATGCGGGAGGTGATCATGATGATCGGCACCTGCCTGAGCCGTTCGTCGGCACGGATGTTGCGCGTGAGGTCGAAGCCGTCCATGCGCGGCATCTCGATATCGACCAGCATGACATCGGGAACGATGTCGAGCAGCTGTTCGAGCGCGTCGACACCATCCTTGGCGGTGAGAACCTGGTAGCCGGCGCGGCCCAGCAAGCGGCCGGTGATCTTGCGCACCGTCAGCGAGTCATCGACCACCATCACCGTGCCGACGGTGGTTGCCGCCGGGGTCGGCCCGGTCCCGGTCGCCGCCGGCTCCGCCGCGGCCGGCAAAGTCAGCCGTGGTCGAGCGGCGAGGGCGGCGGGGTTGAGGATGAGGACGATCTCGCCGTCGCCCAGCACCGTCGCGCCGGCCACGCCGGCCACCCGTGACAACTGCGGACCGATGTTCTTCACCACCAGTTCCTGGTTGCCGGCGAGATCATCAACTTCGAGCGCCAATGGCCGATCGCCGGCGCGCACCAGCAACAGCCAGTGGCGGCGCGCCGGTTCCGGTCTGGCGCGACTGTCGCCGAGCAGCGTCGGCAGGTATTGCCATGGGTAGCGCTCGCCCAGCCAGACGGTGCCGCCGTCGGCGCGAATCGCGGCGATGGCGTCGGGCTTGAGCTCGCTCGCCTGCGCCACCATCGACGACGGGATGGCGTAGCGCCGATTGCCGACGCGCACCAGCACGGCCTGGATCACCGCCAGGGTCAGCGGCAGATGAATCTGGAAGCGTGTGCCCTGGCCGGCTTCGAAATCGACCCGGACCCGGCCGCCGAGAATGGCGGCTTCGCTCCTGACCACGTCCATGCCGATGCCGCGGCCGGCAACTGCGCTGAGCTGGTCCGCCGTGGACAAGCCCGGCCTGAAGATCAGTTGCGCCAGTTGCGCTTCGTCGGGCTGCTCGTCCGCGCCGATCAGCCCGGTGGCAAGGGCGCGGGCGCGGATGCGTTCGATGTCGAGACCGGCGCCGTCGTCGGCGAGCTGGATGACGATCTCGTTGCCTTCCTGGGCGATGCGTAGCGTGATCTGGCCGATCTCCGGCTTGCCGGCGGCACGCCGGCCGGCCGGCGCTTCCAGGCCGTGGGCGATGGCGTTGCGCAGCAGGTGCTCGAGCGGGCCGGTCATCTTTTCCAGCACCGATCGATCGATCTCCGTCTGGCCGCCGCGGATGTCAAGGTTGGCGCGCTTGCCGAGTTCCTTGGCGGTCTGCCGGACCACGCGATGGAGCCGGTCGGCCAGCATGTTGAACGGCACCATGCGCACGTTCATCAGCGCTTGCGAGTGCTCGCGGTTCAGGCGCGCCTGGGCGGTCAGGGCGGCCTCGGCGTGGTCGAGGTTCTGTAACAACGCCTGTTGCGAGGTGGCGACGTCGTTGACGCTCTCCGCCATCATGCGCGCCAGTTCCTGAAAGCGTGTAAAGCGGTCGAATTCGAGCGGATCGAACTGGCGTTCCTGCTCGGCGGCCAGCGCCTGGCGCGACAGCATCTGCGATTCGGCCTGGATCTCGATTTCCCGCAATTGGTTGCGCAGGCGGATGACGTTCTCGGTGAGGTCGAGCAGCGAACTCTTGAGCGCGCGCATTTCGCCTTCGATGCGACCACGGGCGATGGCGATTTCGCCAGCCTCGTTGACCAGCTTGTCCACGACGTCGGCGCGCACGCGCAACATGGCGCGCGCCACGGCTTCGGACTCGCCGCCGCGAGGCGCCGGCGGAACCGGCGCGATCGGCGCCGGGGCGGCGGTCATCGGCGGGGTCGGCGCGACAACGGGCGGCAAGGACGGCGAGGGCTCGGCGGGCGTTGGCGCACCCGTTCGCAGCTGTTCGAGCATCAATTCGACGCGGTCGAACGATGCGTCCAGCGTGTCGAGGAATGCCGGGGTCACGGTTCCTGCCGCCACCGTGTCCTCGATGCGGGTTTCCATGCCGTGCACCAACTGACCGATGCTCATGGCGCCGGCCATGCGGGCGCTGCCCTTGAGCGTGTGCAGCAGGCGCTTGAGGTCGTCGGCCGGGCCGAGATTGTCGAGCTGGTCGCGCCATGCGCGCAGGCCGGCGGCGACGCCGTGCACGAGGTCGGCGCTTTCATCGAGGAAGATCGGCAACAACTGCGGATCGAGTTCGTCGGCGAGACGCAACTGCCGCCGTTCGGCCTCCGGGGGTTCCGGTGGCGGCATGGCCGGCCGGGGCGCCGGAACTGCCTCGGCCGGCGCGGTCGCGCCCTCCGGCGGCGCCGGCGGTGCCGGTGACGCCACCAGTGCATCGAGCTGGTCGGCCAGGGCTTCCTCTAGTTGCGGCATGCGCCGCTCGGCGACCGCGCCGATCATGCCTTCGAGGGCGCCGATGGCGCGCGCCATCAGCAGATGCTGGGCGTCGGCCGGCGCCGCCCGGGCCTCGTCGAGCCGGTTGAGCGCCATCTCGAGCGCATGGGCGACGCGGTTGATCGGGATCACGCCGGTGGTGGCGGAAATGCCGGCCAGGGTGTGGGCGGCGCGGATCATGGCGCGCGGCGGCGAAGCGTCGAAGCCCAGTTCGTGCTGGAGGGCGGCCAGATGCTGCCTGGCCTCGGCGAGGTAAAGATCGAACAGTGTCGGCGACAGCGCAAGTTCGCCGATGCGAATGTCCTCTGGTTCCGGCGGCGGAGGCTGCACCAGCCTGAGCACCGGCGCGCCGCGTGTTTCAGGCGCCGGTTCCGGTTCTGGCTCGGGCGGCGCCGGCGGCGTGGGGGCTTCGGTTTCCGGCGGTGGCTCGGTCGGCATGGCCGGGACCGCCGCTTCACCCGCCAGTTGCCCGCAGGCGTCGATCAGCGCCGAGGCATCGTGCCGCACGCCATCACCGGCCTCCAGCTTTGCCACCCAGTCGGCGAACAGCCGATGGGCCTGACGCACCATGTCGAGCAGGGCCGGCGTCGCTTCCTGTTCGAGTTGCAGCCAGCGGTTGAGCACTTGTTCGACCGCCCATGCGGCGTCGCCGAAATCCGCCAGGCCGACCATGCGGCCGCTGCCCTTCAGGGTGTGGAAACTGCGCCGGACGGTTACCAGCGCCTCGCTGTCCTGCCGATGGCTCTCCAGTTGCGGCAACTGGCCGCCGATGCCGGCGAGCACCTCGTGGGCTTCCTCGATGAAGATGCCGAGCAGTTCGGCGTCGATCTGTTCGGTGCTGGCCTCGGCCAGGCGCTTCGCTTCGGGCGAAGGCGCCATGGCTGCCGCCGGCGCCAGCTGCCCGACCGCTTCCTCGATGGCTTCGATCGCCGCCGGCGCCGTTTCGTGTTCGATGGCTTCGATGGCGGCGCGCGCCTGACCGGCCAGGGCGGCATCGTCCACCAGTTCGGCGTGGTCGCGCATGACCTCGAGGCTCTGACGGATCTCGCCGCGCAGCGCCTGGTCGCCCGGCTGTTCGCGCAGGGCGTCGACCAGGTGTCGCGCTTGCCGACGCGCCTCGCGCAGTTCGGTTTCCGCCGTCGGCTCGGCGACGTCCATCGGCGCGGGCGGGCGCAGGAAGACATCGATGTCAGCCGGCCCGTGCCGCAGCTGGTCGACGAAGAAGCCGAGCGCGGAGAGCTTGGCGGCGACATCCTCGAAATCGGCGGGTTGCGACGGCTGACTTTCGCCGGCGCCGGCGAACCCGTCGATGGCCGTGGCGCACTCGCGTAGCACGTCCACGGCGCGTGGTTCGCCCAGCACGGTCAGCGCGCCCTCGACCTGCTTGATCGGCTTGGCCAGGCTCGCCAGCTCGCCGGCCTTGCCCGGGTCGCGGAAATACGCATCGAGCGTCTGCTCGATGACGGCGAGATTGGCCTGGATTTCCCGGGCAACCTGGCCGAGCAGCAGCTTCTCCCGTGCCTGGCGCGACATCTCGTCGAGCAGCGGGAAATCGAGCGCGGCCAGCGGCTCGCCGCGCGCGGCGGCCGTCAGGCGCCGTCCGACAATGCCGGCTTGGCCGGCGAACTCCTCGCCGAGGTACTGGAACCCGGCCAGCGCATTGTCCATCAGCAGCAGCGCGGTGGCCATTTCCAGGGCAAGGGCGTCCGAGTGGCCGAGTGGCGCCTTGCGCAGGGCGTCGGCGGTCTCGACCATCCGCGTCGCCAAGCCGGTCAGATCGGCCTGGCCGAGCCGACCGATGCTTTCGGCCAATGCGCGCACACGGTCGTGGAATTGCGGCAGCGCCGCCGCCGCGCCGCCGCTGAAGCGGTTCCAGGCATCGATGCATTGCGCCACCTGCTCCCGGCAGGGCTCCAGCAGCGCTCGCACCGGCGCGAAGTCAGGCATCGTCGCGGTGGCGGGCAGCAACGAGTCGAGACGATAGGTGGCGCGCACGCGGGCGACATGATCGCCCGCGTCGCCGGCGACGGCGACGTGATAGAGGGTGTCGCGCATCAGTCGTTCGGCGACTGTGCGCGAGCCTTCCAGCAGCTTCCGGATCTGGGTGTCGATGCGCGCGCAGAGATGGCGAGTCTCGGCCGTGACGGGAATTCGACCGGCGACCAAGGCGTCGAGGAAAGCCAGCCCGATCCACCAGAAGGCGCGCGCCGACGGCGATTCCTGCGTGGCTTCGACGGCGGTCAGCGCGCCGCGCATGTCCTGGAGGCCTTGTGGGTCCTGCTTCAGCCACTTCAGCATGCCCCGCTGAAAACCCAGGCGCGCGGCCTTGATCCTGGCGGCGGCCTGGTCGGGCGCCAGTGCCGGCGTTTCTTGTTCGCGGCGCGGCGGGCGCGGCGTCAGGTCGGGGTAGAACAGATCGGCCGCCGGCGCCTCGGCATGGCCCAGCCGGGCCATGACGGCGCGATAGTCCGGCAGCAGGCGCAAGGCTTGGTCGGGGCGGCCGGCCAGCAGTTCATCCAGATAGCGACGAACGGCGCCGATGGCCTGGCTGGCCGCGTCGGCGCAGGCCGTCGCTGGGCCGAGACGGCCCGCCTCGGCGGCGTCCAGAAGCTGTTCCAACGCTTCGGCCAGGCGCGTGACGCCTTCGAGGCCGACGATGGACAAGGCGCCGCGCGCCTGGTGCAAGTGAGTGCGCGCCGCCGGCAGGGCGGTCGCGCCGTCGCCGTCCTGGCGCGCCAGCGCCTCGAGCGCGCGATTTAGCGCCAGGTCGATCTCGCTCTTGACCCAGGTCAGCGGGCCGATGTCGGTCGTGGCCGTGGTGCTCATCGACGAATGCTCAGACCTTGAAGCCGGCCACCGAGCCCTTGAGCTCCACCGCGAGATCGGCCAGTTCGCCGATCGACTCGGCCGTCTGCTGGGTGCCCGTGGTCGTGCGGTCGGTGATGCGCAAGATGTCTTCCATCGACGTCGCCACCGTGGTGGCGATCTCCGCCTGCGACTGGGTGTCGCTGGAAATTTGCTCGATCAGCCCGGCGAGGCTGTTCGAGACATCCGAGATTTCCGTCAGCGCTTGGCCGGCGGCATCGGACAGCTTGGCGCCCTCGACCACGCCCCGTGTCGAGCTTTCCATGGCCGCGACGGCGTCGTGGGTGTCGGCCTGAATGGTCTTGACGATGGCGGCAATCTGCTTGGTCGCCTCGCCGGAACGCTCGGCCAGCCGCTGTACCTCTTCCGCGACCACCGAGAAGCCGCGTCCCGCCTCACCGGCGGAGGCGGCCTGGATGGCGGCATTGAGCGCCAGCACGTTGGTCTGCTCGGTGATGTCGGAAATCAGTTCGACGATCTCGCCGATCTCTTGCGAGGACTCGCCCAGCCGCTTGATGCGCTTGGAGGTCTCCTGGATCTGCTGGCGGATGTCGTTCATGCCGGCGATGGCGTTGTCCGCGGCCTTCGAGCCCTTCTGCGCGGCTTCCAGGGACTGGCGGGCGACGCGTACCGACTCGGTGGCCCGCCGCGACACGCCTTCCATGCTCTTGGCCATGTCGCGTACCTGGGTGCCGGCGCCGACGATCTCGCCGGACTGCCGGCGGCTGGCGCCGAGCAGCTCGTTGGATATCTTCTGGGCCGCCTCGGAGGCGTTGGTCAGCCGGTTGGCGGCGTCGTTGATGCGCTTGACCAGCACCGACAGTTCCTCGATCGTGTAGTTGACCGAATCGGCGATGGCGCCGGTGATGTCCTCGGTGACCGTGGCGCGAACCGTCAGGTCGCCGTCGGCAAGGTCGCCCATTTCGTTCATCAGGCGCAGGATGGCCTCCTGGGTGGCGTCCTTGGCGGCCTCGGCCTCGTGGCGTTGTCGTTCCGCCACCTCGCCGCGCCGTGCCGCGTCGTTGTTGAAGAGCCGCACGATCAGCAACAGCAGCACCAGCGCGGCCAGGGTGCCGGCGACGGCGACGATCTTGGTCGGCAACGACCCGCGCGCCTCGTCGGCATAGGCCGTACCAAGGTCGTCGAAGGCCTTCAGCAGCGGCTGGCTGTCGCCCAGCAACTGGGCGCCGGCCTGCTTGGCCGCGACTAGCGGCTGCAAGTTGGCCAGTACGCCGCCGAGCGCCTCCTGCAGCGACTTGAATTCATCCTCCAACGCTTCTGCGCGGGCGCGGCCGGCGCCGTCGCCGGACTGTTTCAGGGCCGCGACGTGGTCGCGGAAACCGGCGCTATCCTTGTCGAGCTGGAATGCCACCTCGGGCCGCAGGCCTTCCACGGCCAGCAGCGCGTTGGCGTTCTTGGCGATGCGCTGGACCATCGCGGCCAGTTGCGCCGCCGCTGCGGTTTCGCGGCCGCCGGCAAGCCTGGCCGCCAGCAGTTCGTCGGCCAGTTCCTGGATCTTGGCGTCGCGGGCATTGATGAGGGCGACCGCCTTGCCCAGCGCGGTCAGGCTGGCTTCCTGGCCGAGCACGCTGGCGGCGTTCCTGGCCGATTTCTCCCAGGCCGCAGTGGCGACGGCGAGCGTCGGCCGCAGGGCGTCGGGGGTGGCCGGGATCGACAGGCCTTCCAGGTTGGCGCCACCGGCTAGCGCCGTCGCATACGCGGACATCCGGTCGCGGGCGACGCGCAGTTCCTTGAAGGCCGCGCCGTTGCCCTGCAGCGCCAGCGGCACGGACTTGGCGATCTGCTGGGACAGGGTGCGCGCCTGCCCGGTCGCGGCCACCAGCGCATCGCCATTGCGCTGCTGCCGAAGTTCGAGCAACCCGGCGACGGCGGCGATGGCAAGCGCGGCGCCGAAGGCCAGGCCGAGCAGGCGCAATTGCCGGGCGACCGGCTTGTCGCCGCTGGCTGGCGCGGCCATCGATGCCAATCCCGCGCCACCCGGAAGGCCGAGTCCGGCGCCGGCCGGCTGGCCGACGGATGGCAGTTGGAAGGGTAGCCTGAATGCCATGTGATTCTCCCCGCTAGCGTGTCGACAAGGTCATGAACCGACGTCCAGGAATGCCGGATCGGCGAGCAGCGCCCGCAGTTCGAGTAGCGTCCATTGGCGTCCCTGCGCATCCTGACGACGAAGGGCGGCCCATGCTGGCGGGTCGCCCTCGGCCGCCATCGGTTCCAGGTCGTCGATGCTCTTCAGGCCCAGCGTGCGATCGACCAGCAGCGCGCTGTTGATGCCATGGCGCGCGCCGACCAGCAGCAGGCGGGTCTCGGCGTCGCGCCGCGTCGGTTCGCCGCCGCGAAAGGCCGAGAAATCGACGACGCCATAGAGCGTGCCGCGCACGTTGGCGACGCCGGCGAACCAGGGCTTGGTCAAGGGCACGGTGGTCAGCGGCGGCACCGGCAGCACTTCGCCGGAGTCGGACAGGTCGAGCAGCCACGGCTCGTTGCCCGACTCGACGCCGAGCAGGGCCTGGCGCGCCTCGCCTCGCCGCGCCGAGGCCAACCGCTGCGCGAGACTTTCCTGGAATTCGCGCAGACTGATGCGTCTGGCCATCGCCGGCTAGCCCAGCGCCGCGATCTTGGCCAGCAAGGCGCTGACGTCGATCGGCTTGACCAGGTAGTCATTCGCACCCTGACGCATGCCCCATATCTTGTCGGTTTCCTGTCCCTTGCTGGTGCACATGATGACCGGAATGTCACGCGTCGCTTCGTCGCGGGTGATGGTCCGCGTCGCCTGGTAGCCGTTCATGCCCGGCATCACCACGTCCATCAGGATCAGGTCGGGCAGTTCGCTCCTCGCCGTGTCGATCGCCTGCTCGCCGCTGGTGGCGGTGACGACGTGGTAGCCGGCCTGCCGCAAGGCCTCGGTGAGCACGTGGCGTTCGGTCGGTGAATCGTCGACGACCAGGATCTTCTTCACGGGCATGGCGGTGTCCTTACGGCGAGCGCCGCCGCGCCAGGTGGGCGGCGACCGTTTTCAGCAGGCTGTCCTTGGTGAATGGCTTGGTCAGGTACTCGTCCGAGCCGACCATGCGGCCGCGGGCGCGGTCGAACAGGCCATCCTTCGAGGAAAGCATGATTACCGGTGTTGACGACAGACCAGGATTTTTCTTGATGAGCGCGCAGGTCTGGTAACCGTGGAGGCGCGGCATCAGGATGTCACAGAAAATGACATCGGGACTATGGTCGGTGATCTTGGCCAAGGCGTCGAAGCCATCCTCGGCCAAAATCACCTGATAGCCGGATTGCACCAGAAAAATCTCCGCGCTCTTGCGTATGGTGTTCGAGTCGTCGATCACCATCACCTTGATGCCGTTCGGATTGGCCATGTCGCTCACGCGCTGCTCCTCCCTCGCGTCAGCCAGGCGCTCGCCGAATCGCGGTCCGAGCCCTCTGGCTGTCTTGAACAGAACCATGTTATCGCCGAAATGCTGATTCGGCAATGGCTTGCAGCCGAGTATTAAGAGAAAATCGAGATATGGGGCCCGCCGGCCCGGGTATTCGTTTCAGTTAGAATCAAAAGGTATTTTACCCACTGCTTTCGTCGGCCACGGCCGCGAGTCCGCGCTCATGAGCATCGAACAGGAATTCCCGCCACCGATGGTGCTGGCCTTCGCGGCGTCCGATCCCACTGGCGGCGCGGGTATCCAGGCGGACCTGCTGACGGTGGCCAGCCTGGGCTGCCATCCCTTGTCGGTGATCACGGCATTGACGGTTCAGGACACCGCCGGCGTCGAAGCCGTCATGGCGGTCGATGCGGGCTGGGTGGCGGACCAGGCCCGCGCGCTGCTCGAGGACATGCCGGTCGCGGCGTTCAAGCTCGGCCTGCTCGGCAGCGTCGAGGTGATCGCCGCCATCGCCGAGATCGTCAGCGACTATCCCGACGTGCCGCTGGTGTTCGATCCGGTGCTGGCGTCGGGCCGCGGCGATCAACTGGCCGACGAGGGCATGGTCGACGCGATGATCGACCTGTTGCTGCCGCGCGCCACCATCATCACGCCGAACAGCATGGAAGCGCGCCGACTGGTGCTGGAGGAGGATGCCGATGGTGACGAGGGTGACGAAAGCGACGCGGGCGACAGTCCGACCCTCGCCGAGTGCGCCCGGCGCCTGATCAACGCCGGCGCCGAGCACGTGCTGATCACCGGCACCCACGAAAATACGCCCAAGGTAGTCAACACGCTTTACGGTCCGCGCGGCAGGATGCGCGAGGACGCCTGGGCCCGGCTGCCGGGCAGTTATCACGGTTCCGGCTGCACGCTGGCCTCGGCCATCGCGGCCAACCTGGCCAACGGCTTCGAGATCGAGTCGGCGGTGCGCGACGCGCAGGAGTACACCTGGCGCGCGCTCGCGGCCGGCTTCAGGCCGGGCATGGGGCAATACCTGCCCGATCGCCTCTTCTGGGCGCGCGAGGAGGCGTACCGCGATGACTGACTTTCGGCAGGCGCTCGCCGGCCTTTACGCCATCACGCCGGACGATCACCTGACGCCGCGGCTGTCCGCCCTGGCCGAGGCGGCGCTGGCGGGCGGTGTTCGCCTGGTGCAGTATCGCAACAAGCACGCGCCGGTCGAACTGCGCCGGGTCCAGGCCACCGAACTGTTGCGGCTCTGCCGTCTTCACGACGCCAGGCTGATCGTCAACGACGATGTCTGGCTGGCGGTGGAGATCGGTGCCGACGGCGCCCACGTCGGCCGCGCCGACCTCGATCTGCGCACCGCGCGCGCAGCGCTCGGCGCCCGGCGCATCCTCGGCGTGTCGTGCTATGCCGACCTCGACCGCGTCGAGGCCGCGGCACGCGCCGGCGCCGACTACGTCGGCATCGGCAGCATGTTTCCGTCAACCACCAAGCCGGCCGCCACCTTGGCGTCGTTGCAACTGCTCGGCGAGGCGCGCCGCCGCTTCGACATCCCGGTTGCCGCCATCGGCGGCATCACCGTCCGCAATGCGCCGCCAGTCATCGCCGCCGGCGCCGACATGGTCGCCGTGATCGGCGACCTGTTCAATGTCATGGACATCGGCCGCCGCGCGACGGAATTCCAGAACCTGTTCGATCGAAAAAGGAAGTAGAGACCGCCATGACCCGCAACGAAGAGCTGTTTGCCCGTGCCCAGAAAACCATTCCCGGCGGCGTCAATTCGCCGGTGCGCGCCTTCCGTTCCGTGGGCGGCACGCCGCGTTTCTTCACGCGCGGCGAAGGCGCCCATGTGTGGGACGCCGACGGCCGGAAGTACATCGACTACGTCGGTTCCTGGGGGCCGCTGATCCTCGGCCACGCCGATCCCGACGTGGTCGCCGCCGTCCAGCAGGCGGCCGCCCGGGGCTTGTCGTTCGGTGCCCCGACCGAGGCCGAGATCGAGTTGGCCGAATTGCTGGTCGAACTGGTGCCGAGCCTGGACATGGTGCGCCTGGTGTCCTCAGGCACCGAGGCGACCATGAGCGCCATCCGGCTCGCCCGCGGCTTTACCGGCCGCGACAAGATCATCAAGTTCGAGGGCTGCTATCACGGCCATGCCGACAGCCTGCTGGTCAAGGCCGGCTCGGGCGCCCTGACGTTCGGCAATCCGTCGTCCGACGGCGTGCCGGCCGACGTCGCGCGCGAGACGCTGGTGCTCGACTACAACGCGCCGCACGCGCTGGCGCGCGC
Source organism: Rhodocyclaceae bacterium (assembly GCA_016704145.1). GTDB lineage: Bacteria > Pseudomonadota > Gammaproteobacteria > Burkholderiales > Rhodocyclaceae > Fen-999. Next base: position 1,315,662 of record JADJAS010000007.1, read on the forward strand.
GTTCCACGAGCATGGCCGCGACATCGCCTGCGTCATCGTCGAGCCCGTCGCCGGCAACATGAACCTGGTGGCGCCGCGCCAGGATTTCCTCGAGGCCATGCGCAAGCTGTGCGACCAGCATGGCGCGGTGCTGATCTTCGACGAGGTGATGACCGGCTTTCGCGTCGGCCTCGGCAGCGCCCAAGGCCTTTACGGCATCAAGCCCGATCTATCGACGTTCGGCAAGATCGTCGGCGGCGGCATGCCGCTCGGCGCCTTCGGTGGCCGGCGCGACATCATGGGCAAGGTCGCGCCGCTCGGCCCGGTCTATCAGGCCGGCACGCTTTCCGGCAATCCACTCTCGGTCGCCGCGGGCCTCGCGACCTTGCGGAAGATCAGGGTGCCCGGTTTCCACGAGGCGCTGGCGGCAAAGACCCGGGCGCTGGTCGACGGCTTGCAGCAGGCGGCGCGCCACCGAGGCGTGACATTCGCGGCGCAAGCGGTCGGCGGCATGTTCGGCCTCTATTTCGCGCCGCAAGCGCCCACCACCTACGCCGAAGTGATGACGGCCGACAAGGAGGCGTTCAATCGCTTCTTCCATGCGATGCTGGACCAAGGCGTCTATCTGGCGCCATCGGCGTTCGAGGCGGGTTTCGTCTCGGCGGTGCATGGCGACGCCGACCTCGCTGCGACCATCGCCGCCGCCGAGGCGGTGTTTGCTGACCTGGCGAAATAGTCTATCGTTGCGGCATCCAGTCTTCACGCTCGAAGGAGCACGCCATGCGAATCCTGGTTTCCGGTTGGGTGCGAATCGTCGCGATCCTTGTCCTGGCCATCTGGACCGGCGCGGCCTCGGCGCAGATCGCCGACATCAACTCGGCCATCAACAAGGCCGGTCGTCAGCGCATGCTGTCGCAGCGCATGGCCAAGGCCTACTTCCAGCTTGGCCAGACCGTCGATGTCGAGCGCTCGCAGCGGGTGCTCGACAGCTCGATCGCGCTGTTCGACCGGCAACTGGTGGAATTGAAGAACTACGCGCCGACGCCGGAGATTCGTGATACTTATCTGGCCTTGCAGCAATCGTGGCTCGCCTACAAGGACGCGCTGGTCGGCGCCGCGCCGAACAAGGCCGGCGGCAAGGCGGTGCTGTCGCTGTCCGAGGATGTGCTGAAACTGGCGCATCAGGGCACCGGCCAACTGGAAAAACATGCCGGCTCGAACGCCGGCCGGCTGGTGAACATCGCCGGTCGCCAGCGCATGCTCTCGCAGCGCATGGCCAAGTTCTACCAGGCCGTCGGCTGGGGTGTGGCCGACAATGCCTCGGCTACCGAACTCGACAAGGCGCGCAAGGAATTCATCGCCGCCCATGACGAGCTGAGAAAGGCGGCAGGCGAGGCCGGGCCGCTGAAGGAGTCGCTGGAACGCGTTGGCCGGCAATGGATATTCTTCGATGCCGCGCTCGGCCAGCGCGGTGGCGATCGCCGCTATTTCGCCACGGACGTCGCCGCGGCCAGCGAACTGATCCTGCAGGAAATGGAAACCGCGGTCGGCCTGTTCGAGAAACTGCCGAAGTAGGACGGGCGACGACGAGGCCGGTTACAGCAGGAACAGCGTGGCCAGGCCGAGGAAGATGAAGAAACCGCCCGAATCGGTGACGGCGGTGATCATGACCGACGAGCCCATGGCCGGATCGCGCCCCAGCTTCTGCAGGGTCATGGGAATCGCCACGCCGACGGCGGCGGCCACCAGCAGGTTGAGCATCATGGCGGCGGTCATCACCGCGCCGAGCCGGATGTCCTGGTACAACCACCAGGCCAGCAGGCCCAGCAGGCCGCCCCAGATCAGGCCGTTGAGCAGCGCGACGCCGGCTTCCTTGCGGTACAGCCGCCGCTCCGAATCCTCGCCGACCTGGCCAAGGGCGATGGCGCGCACGATCATGGTGATGGTCTGGTTGCCGGAATTGCCGCCGATGCCGGCGACGATCGGCATCAGCGCCGCCAAGGCCACCAGCTTTTCGATCGACCCCTCGAAGGCGCCGATGACGCGCGAGGCGATGAAGGCCGTGACCAGGTTGATGGCCAGCCATTGCCAGCGGTTCTTCACCGAATCCCAGATGGAGGCGAAGACGTCTTCCTCCTCCTTCAGGCCCGCCTGCGCCAACTGTTCGGCCTCGGCCTCGTCGCGGACGTGGTCGAGCACGGCATTGACCGTCAGCCGGCCCACCAGCTTGCCGGCGCCATCGATCACCGGCGCCGATACCAGGTCATAACGTTCGAAGGCCTGGGCGGCGTCGTCGGCCTCGTCGGTGGCTTGCAGCGTCAGGGCGTCGGTCTGCATCAGCGCCGCTACCTCGGTGTCGGGATCGTTGACCAGCAGCACGTTGAGCGGCAGCACGCCGCGCAGGTGCTCCTCGCGATCGACGACGAACAACTGGTCGGTGTGGTCCGGCAATTCATCGAAACGGCGTAGATAACGCAGCACGACTTCCAGGCTGACGTCCTCGCGCACCGACACCAGGTCGAAATCCATCAGCGCGCCGACCGAGCCTTCGGCGTAGGACATCGCCGCCCGCAGCTGTTCGCGCTCCTCGGTGTCGAGCGAGCGGAAGACATCGTCGATGACTTCGGTCGGCAGGTCGGGCGCCAGGTCGGCGAGTTCGTCGGCGTCGAGCTGTTCGGCGGCGGCCACCAGTTCGGCCGGCGCCATCGATTCGATGAGCGACTCGCGCACGGCATCGGAGACTTCGAGCAGGATCTCGCCGTCCCGCTCGGCCTTGACCATGTCCCAGACCAGGATGCGCTCATCGCGTGGCAGCGCCTCGAGGATGTAGGCGATGTCCGCCGAGTGCAGGCTGTCCAGCTTGCCCTGAAGCTCGGCCAGATGCTGCTTGTGCACCAGGGTTTCGACGAGGTCGTGGTGCGGCATGTCCTGCAGGCGTGCCATGCCCTCGACCAGTTTCTGGCGCGCGAGCAGCTGCTGCACCTCCCTGAGGTGCAACATCAACTCATCCTGATCCTGGTGGCGGAATTCTTCGGTCTCGGCCATGACGGGTGCCCGGGCAAGCCGCGAATTCTACGCGCCGCGACGGGCTAGGGCGCCTCGGAATGCCGCATGCGTGCAAGAATGATCAGCATGCGGTCGTTCATGAAGGCGGAATACGGGTTGCGCTCGTGGCGGCGGGGCGCGGGCAGCATCACGGCCAGTCGGGCGGCCTGGTCGGCCGTTAGTGAGCCGGCACCGGTGTTGTAGTAACGGCGCGCGGCCGCCTCGGCGCCGAAAATACCTTCGCCCCATTCCACCGAGTTGAGATACACCTCGAGAATGCGGCGCTTGCTCCAGAGCAGCTCCAGCCAGACGGTGATGATGGCTTCCTGAACCTTGCGCCACGGCGTCTTGGCAGCCGATAGAAAAAGATTCTTGGCCAGCTGTTGAGAGATGGTGGAACCGCCGGCAACCACCTTGCCCCGGCGCTGGTTTTTCTCCAGCGCCTTCTGCATGCCTTCCCAGTCGAAGCCCTCGTGGTCGATGAACTTGTCGTCCTCGGCGGCGATGACCGCGCGCTTGAGTTGCACCGAGATGCGCGCGTAGTCCTGCCACTGGTGGCGCAGTTCGGCCCCGGGATTCTTCTCGCGCAACTCGGCCAGCCGCTGGCGCATGAAAGCCGTGGTACCGGGATCGACGTACTTCCACCAGACCACCCAGCCCACATACCAGCTTTGCCAGATCGCGAGCAGGCCGAAGAGCGCCAGCAGGCCGCGGCGCAGCCAATGCGGCGCCGGCCTCATGCCTGGCGGAGTTCCTTCAGGACGGGCGCGGTTTCCGGACGCACGCCGCGCCAGACGAAAAATGCTTCCGCCGCCTGCTCGACCAGCATGCCCAGGCCATCCGCCGTCGTCACAGCCGCCTCGGCGGCCTGGCGCAGGAAGTCGGTGTCCTTGCCATAGACCATTTCGTAGGCGAGACAGCCGGGCGCGAAGGCGAAAGTCAGTCGTGGCAGCACGCCGCCGGCGAGGCCCGCCGAGGTGGCGTTGATGACGATGTCGAAGGCGCGCTCGCCGATCTCCTCGAAACCGCCGCCCGCGCAGCCGGGAAACGTCGCCGCCAGCGCCCGCGCCTTGTCCGCCGTACGGTTGGCGATCGAGAGCGATGCCGGCTTTTCGGCGAGCAGCGGCAGGATGACGCCGCGCGCGGCGCCGCCAGCGCCGAGCAGCAGAATGCGTTGGCCGGTGATGGCACGGCCAAGGTTGTCGGCGATGTCGCGCACCAGGCCGGCGCCATCGGTGTTGTCGCCGAAGATGTCGTTGCCCGAGAATTTCAGCGTGTTGACCGCGCCGGCGGCACGGGCGCGCTCGGTCAGCGTCGTCGCCAGCCGGAAGGCCTCTTCCTTGAACGGCACGGTGACGTTCATGCCGAGCCCGCCAGCTTCGACGAATGCACGCACGGTGGCGACGAAGCCGTCCAAAGGCGCCAGGATGGCTTCGTAGCTCATGTCCTGGGCGGTCTGAGCGGCGAACAGTGCGTGGATACGCGGCGACTTGCTGTGGCCGATCGGGTTGCCGACGACGGCGTAGCTATCCACGATCAGTCGGACTGCAAGCGGTCGGAGGTGGTGAACGACCACGTCCGGATGATTTCGAGAATGTCGGTGTCGCGTCGGATCGCCTCGGGGAAGGGCGGATAGGGCGCGGCCATCTCGACGATGCGGCGGGCCGCGTCGTCCAGCACTTTCTGGCCGGAAGGCCGATTCACTTCGACGCGATCGAGCGAACCATCGTTGCGGATCACCACGGTCAGCACCAGGCTGCCGTAGTGCCGACCCCTGGCGGCGGTCGGGTAGTTGAGGTTGCCGATGCGCTCCACTTTCAGGCGCCAGTCCTCGACATATTGGGCGAAGCGGTATTCCTCGACGCGCGCGCCGATGGACTTCTTGCGCGGCCGCTTGTTGTATTCCTCCGTGTTGCGGGCGATCTGGGCCTCCAGCCTGGCGAGGTTCAAGGCCGCCGATGCCAGGTCGACGCCGGAGGGCATCGGGTTTGGTGGCGCCGGGGTTTCCTCGCCGCGCGTGGCGCTGGCGACGGTCTGCTGGCTTTGCAGGCGCGTCATCATCTGCTGCTGCTCGGCTTCGAGCTGGGCGACGCGCTGGCGCGTCTCCCGGACATCGTTGCCCTCGCGCACCGTCGGCGATACCGGCAGCGGTGTCTTGGCGCGGCGGTTCTCATCGGTATTGCCGCCGCCGTCCAGGTTGGCCTGCGCCTTCGCCTGCGCCTTGGCGGGCCGGTCCCTGGTCTTGGCATTGACCAGAATGACATCGAGCGCCTGCTCGGTGGCCTTGTTGAGCGACTCGGGCAGCTTGAAGTGGATCGATAGAATGATGGCGTGCAGGAACAGCGAAACGCCCAAGGCCGTCGTAATGGTTACGCCGGTGGGCAGGAGGAACTTGAGACGCGCGGGCCAGGCCGGGGCAGGCATAGCCGCTGATTTTACTCTGGCGTGTCTTCCTCGACGGTGTCGCCCGTGGCGTCATCGGACGCCTCGGCCGGTAGCGCTTCGACAAACCGGGCGCGGCATTCTGCGTCCAGCAGGTCGATGCTTTCGATGGCCAGGCGCACGCGCGCGCCGCGATCGAGCGCGGGTAGGGACGGCACTTTCAGCACCAGCGGCAGATGCTCCAGCCGCACCAGGCTCTCGCGCAGCACGCGTGCCGTCACGGCTGACTCTTGCCGTTGGCGCAGCCAGCGCAGGCACCAGTAGTTCTCCATGCCGCGCTGGAAGTCGGCGTAGGCGGCGTAGGTCAGCTCGAAATCGCGCAGGGCGGCGAGCAACTCCGCCGACTTGGCGGTGAAGGGCGGCGGATCATTGCCCAGGTGGGCGATCAGTTGCCACTGGTTGATCAGGTCGACATGGCGGCGCAGCGGCGACGACGACCAGGCGTAGCAGTCGACGCCCAGGCCTTCGTGCGGCGCGGCGGCCGTGGTCATGCGCACCTTGCCGACCGTCTGCGCGCGGTAGAGCGCGGCCACCTTGGCGTCGCGCAGCATGGCGCCCCAGGTGGCATTGGCGACGATCATCAGCTCGGCGACCAGCGTGTCGAGCGGCGAGCCGCGCGGCCGTTCGTCGATAGCGACGATGCCCGGGCCGTCCTCGCTGGCCGCGCTCCAGTCGACCACGAAGTTGTAGTCCTTGCGTTGCGGACCATTTCGGGTCTGGCCACGGCCCGCTTCGAGCACGGTGGCCAGTTCCCACAACCGCTTCAGCTCGGTGGCGAAGGGAAAATCGGCGAGGCCCGTCGCCAGGGTGGCTTCGTTGAACAGCGGCTCGATGTCGTGATGGCGCAGGTTGGCGACCACGGGTACGCTTTCGAGGCGGGTTTGATGGCCGCGTACCGCCAGATCGGCGCCGACGTCGAGGTAGAGCGACACGGCCGGCGCCGTCTTGCCCGCGCCGAGGGTGAATCGCTCGACCACGGCTTCCGGCAGCATGGTGATTTTGCGGCCGGGCATGTACACCGTCGACAGACGATTGCGGGCGAGGCGGCCAAGGTCGGAGTCGGGCGAAATCCCGAGGCCCGGCGCGGCGATATGGATGCCGACGCGCATGCCACCGTCCGGCAGGGCGACCAGCGAGAAGGCATCGTCGATCTCGGTGGTGTGGGCGTCGTCGATCGAAAAGGCGCGTACCCCGGCGACCGGCAGGCCGGCGGGTTCGATCGGGTCGGCGCAGGGCGGAAATTCGGTGCCGGCGGGGAAGTACTCGAACAGGAAGCGGCCGAGGTGGTATTCGTGCGTGTCGGCCAGCGCCCCGCAGCGCCGCAGCAGGCGCGGCGCCGACAGCGCGGTGTCGGCGCAGGCCGCTTCCAGCGCCTTGGTCTCCGGCCGATTGCGGTCCGGTTTGTAGAGCAGTTGGGGCAGGATGGCGGCGCACTCCGCGGGCAGCGTGCCGGCCTTGAGTTCCTCGACCATGCGCTCGATGGCCAGCACCTGCTGGCGCTTCTTCTCCTGGCCGGCCAGCGCGGCTTGCAGGATTTCCGGCGGCGCCTTGCGGAAGCGCCCCTTGCCCTTGCGGTGGAAGTACATCGGTGCCGAATGCAGGCGCAGCAGCAGCGCGGCGGCCTCGACGGCCGTCGGCTTGTGGCCGGCATACTCGGCGGCGAATTCCTCGAAGCCGAATTCCTCGTCCGGGCACATCTCCCAGAGGAAATCGACGTCGATGTCCGCCGCATCGCGCTCGGCGCGGTCGAGCAGTTCGGCCGGCGCGGGCGCGTCGAAGCGCAGCAGTACATTGGCCGCCTTCACCTTGCTGCGCTTGCCCGAGGCCAGCTCGACTTGCAGCGACGTGACGTTGTCGGCGAGCACGGCGCCGGCCTTGAAGGCGCCGTCTTCCTCGAACAGGACGTTCATTGGCAAAAATCGACGATGTCGTCGAGATAATCGTTCCAGCGTGTGAAGCTGTGGTTGCCGCCTTCGAGCACGGTTTGCCGCGCGCCGGCGTAGCGGGCGACCGCATGCCGATAATCGAGTGTCTCGTCGCCAGTCTCGAGCAACAGCCAGAAGCGTTGCGGGCGCGCCAGCGCGGGCACTTCCAGGGCACGCAATTCCTCGACATGCGCCCGGGTGAACTCGAAGGGCTCGCCCGTGTATATGAAAGTGTGCGGGCCGACGAACAGCTCGGGCGACAGCTTGGCGACGACGGCGGGATTGACCAGCACGGCATCGAGGTCGTGGCGCTCGGCCAGCCAGGTGGCGTAGTAGCCGCCCAGCGAGGAACCGACCAGCGTCGGCGTCTCGCCACGGCTGACTTTCGCCGCGATGACCGCTTCGGCCTGCGCGATGGCCTGTTTCGGCGAGGCGGGCAGTTGCGGGCAGGCGAAGCGGTCGCCGAAGCCGCGCCGCTGCATCTGCGCGTGCAGCGCCATCGACTTCACCGATTGCGGGCCGCTGGTGAAGCCGTGCAGGTAGAGAATCGAAGGCGTCATGGCGCGGTCCAGTCGACCAGCCCCCATTGCCAGGTGGCGATGACGACGATGCCGAAGGCGATGCGGTACCAGGCGAAGATGGTGAAGTCGTGCGTCGAGATGAAGCGCAGCAGCCAGCGTACGCAGAGGAAGGCCGAAACGAAGGAAGCGACGAAGCCGACCACCCAGATGCCCAGGTCGTCGGCGTTCAGCAGCGCCCGCTCCTTGTAGAGCTGGTAAGCCGTGGCGACCAGCAGCGTCGGGATGGCCAGGAAGAACGAAAACTCCGTCGCCGCCTTGCGCGAAAGTCCGAGCAGCAGGCCGCCGATGATGGTGGCGCCAGAGCGCGAGGTACCCGGGATCAGCGCCAGCGCCTGGCACAGGCCGAGCTTGAAGGCGTCGATGACGTCGAGTTCGTCCACGCTTTCGACGCGGATGCGATGCTTGCGCTTTTCCGCCCAGAGGATGACGAAGGCGCCGACGATGAAGGCGACGGCCACCGGCACGGGCTGGAACAGGTGGGCCTTGATGGCCTTGCCGAACAGGAGGCCCAAGATGGCCAGCGGCAGGAAGGCGATCAACAGGTTGAGCACCAGTTTCTGTGCCGCCGGGTCGCGGGCGAGGCCGCCAAGCACGCTGGCGATCTTCGCCCGGTACTCCCAGCAGACCGCCAGAATTGCGCCGGATTGCACGACGATGTGAAAGAGCTTGCCGCGCTCGTCGTTGAACTTCAGCAGGTCGCCGGCGAGGATCAGGTGGCCGGTGCTCGACACCGGCAGGAATTCCGTTAAGCCCTCGACGATACCGAGTATCAGCGCGTGCAGCAGCGGGGTGAAATCCATTCAGGGTCGATGCGGGTCCAAGGGGGCGCGAGTCTAGCACGCGGGCTGGCGGGGCTCAGCCCGCCGTGGCGCGCTCCAGCTCGGTCAGCCAGGCCAGCGCCTGCTCGCGCGTTTCGCCGCACATGTCGGCCGACGGTCGCAGCCCCGCGCAACAGGCGGGGCGTTCGGCCCGGCCGAACACCGTGCAGCGAAAGTCAGCCGTCAAGTGACGGCAGTTCTGGCCGGCGGGTTTGGCCAGGCTGCTGATCGAGGGCGCGATGCAGCAGGCGCCGCAGCCCGGCCGGCATTGCATCAACGGCCGAAATAGGCGGTAAAACTGGCCGAGCCCAGGCGGTTGGCGTTGATGGCGAAGCCGACCATGGCCCCGGGCGCGTCGGCATCGAGGCCCATGCTGTCGACGCCCAGCGCATGGACGGTAAAGACGTAGCGGTGCGGTTTGTCGCCGGGCGGCGGGCAGGGGCCGCCCCAGCCCGGCACGCCGAAGTCGGTGCGGCTCTGGATCGCCCCCCCGGGCAGTTTGCCGGCGGCCGGATCGCCCGCGCCCTGGGCCAGCCCGGCGGTGTCGGCCGGCAGGTTGAATACCACCCAGTGCCACCAGCCGCTGCCGGTCGGCGCGTCGGGATCGTAGACCGTGACGGCGTAGCTTTTCGTGCCCGCCGGCGCGCCCCGCCAGCGCAGTTCGGGCGAAATGTTGTCGCCGGTGCAGCCGAAGCTGTTGAACACGAAGCGCGTCGAGATGGTCGCGCCCTCGGCGATGTCGGGGCTGGTCAGGACGAAGGATGACGTATTCATGGTGGCCTCCGGTAACGATGATGGCTGCCATTCTATGCCCAGCCGGCATCGGCTTACATCTCGAAACAATTCGATGTGCCCGCGCGTCGGCCGCGCCAGCCGCCGTCCGCGTTAAAGGGACGTGATCAACCAACGGAGCGACGGCATGTCCAGACTCGGCAAGTCCATCCTTGTGCTGCTATTGGTTACCGGCCTGGCCGGATGTTGCTGGTGGCCGCCTTATCACGACCACGGCGGTCGCCACTGGGATGGCGGGCGCGGCGGCTATTCTCACGGCGGCCCCGGTCGCGGCGGCTACCGGTATTGATGCATTGAGTTCGGCGCCGCTCGACGCGGCGTGCCGCGATGGCTGACTTTGCCGATCGACCGAATTTGGCGGTGATTTCGGCTAGCATTCGGCATTCATATTGCCCTGGCCGTTCGCATGCCCCTCTCCTGGAACGAAATCCGCAGCCGCGCCCACGAGTTCTCCCGCCACTGGGCCGGCGAGACGTCGGAGCGGGCCGAGGCGCAGAGCTTCTGGAACGAGTTCTTCGCCATCTTCGGCATCGAGCGCAAGCGCGTCGCCAGTTTCGAAAAGCAGGTCAAGCTCTCCCGCGCCGGCGAGAAGCTGAAACATGGCCGCATCGACGCCTTCTGGAAGGGCACACTGCTGATCGAGCACAAGAGCGCCGGTCAGGACCTCGACCGCGCCTTTGCCCAAGGCATCGACTACTTCGACGGCCTGGCCGAGCGCGACCTGCCGCGCTACATCCTGGTTTCCGACTTTGCCCGTTTCCGCCTGCATGATCTGGAGGCCGGCAGCGAGGTCGAATTCAAGCTCGCCGACCTCCACAAGCACATCAAGCATTTCGCCTTCGTCGCCGGCTACCGCACCCAGGAGATTGCGCCGCAGAACCCGGTGAACATCAAGGCCGCGGAGCGCATGGGCGCTTTGCACGACCTGCTCAAGGCCAGCGGCTACGCGGGCCACGCACTGGAAGTGCTGCTGGTTCGGCTCTTGTTCTGCCTTTTCGCCGAAGACACGGGGATCTTCCAGCCGGCCTCGGCCTTCCGCCTATGGCTGGAGGAGCGCACGGATGCCGACGGTGCCGATCTCGGCCCGCAACTGGCGTTGCTGTTTCAGGTGTTGAACACGCCGGAAGTCAGTCGTGGCAGTACGCTGGACGAGCAACTTGCCGCCTTTCCTTACGTCAACGGCCGCCTGTTCGAGGAAGCGCTGCCCATCGCTTCCTTCGACCGTGCCATGCGCGACGCCCTGCTCGAATGCTGCGCGCTCGACTGGAGCAGCATCTCGCCGGCCATTTTCGGCGCCCTGTTCCAGTCGATCATGGACGATGGCGCCCGGCGCAACCTCGGCGCCCACTACACCAGCGAAGAGAACATCCTCAAGCTCATCAAGCCGCTGTTTCTCGACGAGCTGCACGCGGAATTCGGCAGGATCAAGGGCAACCGCAACAAGCTGTTCGAGTTCCACAAGAAGCTGCGCGGACTCACCTTCTTCGACCCTGCCTGCGGCTGCGGCAACTTCCTGGTCATCGCCTACCGCGAACTGCGCAAGCTGGAGCTGGAAGTGCTGCGCGCCTCGCACGCCAGCGGCCAGCAGTTCCTCGACATCCACCAGCTGATCCGCATCGACGTCGACCAGTTCTACGGCATCGAGATTGAAGAATTCCCGGCGCAGATCGCCCAGGTGGCACTCTGGCTGATGGACCACCAGATGAACGTGCGCGTCTCCGAGGAATTCGGCCTCTACTTCGCCCGCATCCCGCTCAGGACCACGCCGCACATCCATTGCGCCAACGCGCTGCGGCTGGATTGGAACGACGTGTTGCCGGCCGGGCGCGCGAGTTACGTGCTCGGCAATCCGCCGTTCGTTGGCGCCAAGTTCATGGACGACATCCAGCGAGCCGATGTGGCGGCGGTGTTCGTGGGCGTCAGTAATGCCGGTCTACTCGATTTCGTCGCCGCCTGGTATGTCAAGGCGGCGCGCTACATCGCGGGCACCGCGATCCGCTGCGCCTTCGTCTCCACCAACAGCATCAGCCAGGGCGAGCAGGTCGGCGTGCTCTGGGGCTGGCTGCTGGCCCAGGGTATCCACATCCATTTCGCCCACCGCACCTTCCAGTGGAGCAACGAAGCGCGCGGTATGGCGGCTGTGCATTGCGTCATCATCGGCTTCGGCCATCAGGACTTCGAGCAGAAGGTGATCTTCGAGTACGAGGACATCCGCGGCGAGCCGCACGCGGTGATCGCCAAGAACATCAATCCCTATCTGGTCGACGGGCCAGACGTGGTGTTGCCGCGCCGCTCGAAACCCTTGTGCGACGCGCCGGCAATCGGCATCGGCAACAAGCCGATCGACGATGGCAACTACCTGTTCACGGCCGAGGAGAAGGCCGAGTTCCTCAAGCTGGAACCGGGCGCGGCGAAGTGGTTCCGGCGCTGGCTCGGCGCCGACGAGTTCATCAACGGCTACGAGCGCTGGTGCCTGTGGCTCGGTGATTGTCCGCCCGGCGAACTGCGCCAGATGCCGCACGCGCTGGCGCGCGTTGAGGCGGTGAAGAAGTTCCGCGCCGCCAGCAAGAGCGCACCGACGCGCAAGCTCGCCGAGACGCCGACGCGGTTTCATGTCGAGAACATGCCCTTCCGTGGCTATGCGGTGATCGCCAAGGTGTCGTCGGAGCGCCGCAGGTTTGTTCCCATGGGCTTCGAGCAACCGACAACGCTGTGCAGCGATCTGCTATTCGTGCTTCCGTCGGCGACGCGCTACCACTTCGGCGTCCTTACTTCGACCATGCACAACGCCTGGGTGCGCTACACCTGCGGCCGGCTGGAAAGCCGCTACCGTTACTCTGCTGCCATCGTCTACAACAACTTTCCCTGGCCGGCGAATCCGACCGACAAGCAGCGCGCCGCCATCGAGGAGGCCGCGCAGGGCGTGCTCGACGCCCGCGCACAATTCCCCGGCGCCTCGCTGGCCGATCTCTACGATCCGGTTGCCATGCCGCCGGCGCTGGTCAAGGCGCACCAGAAGCTCGACGCCGCCGTCGATGCCGCCTACGGCCAGAAGGGCTTCGCCAACGACGCGGCGCGGGTGGCGTTTCTGTTCGAGATGTATCGGCGGCTGACGAGTCTGTCGGCTACCGCACCGGATTGATGCCGCCGGCCAGCGTTACCGAGAACATCGTGGGCGGTTTGACGGCGTGCGCTTTGCGCAGAATTCTTGGGTAAAGCTCAACTACAAGCCGGGCCGTATCGTCTGCGGAGGCATTGCCGGAAGCCAGCGCAAACATGATGAGCTTGGCTTCGCGGAATGCCTTTAGTTCGTTCGGCTTGCGCCGGATGGCTTGATCGCGGGTTATCACGATCCACCCTTCGCGACCGGCCACTTTCATCCATTCTTCGTCAGGGCAGGCCGGTGCGAACTTCTCGTGATGGGCGACGAATGGGATACCGGCCTGCCTTAGCGCCTCATCGAGCCTGCGGCTCCAGGCACAGCGATCGATGAAGAGTATTGCTGCCGCTTCAGGCGGCAAGCCGCTGCTCGAACCTGAGCGCTTCTTCGATTTCTGCTTCCGCGACGCCATAATCCCCCGCCATTTCGGCAAGTGAATCGCCGGCGCGGAAACGATCGAAGATTATTCCAGTGGGCACTGCGACTTTCGAAATAACCGGGCGGCCAAAAGACAGCCGGGGGTCAATGACCACGGTACGTGGCTGATCCACGGCAGCCGTAGAGGTGCGACTGAACGGGAACAGGCGGATTGGCGTGCCCTGCTTGTCGCGCTCGATGCGAGCGAGCGCCATCTCAAATTCTCCACGCAAAGCCTGTTGGCCCTTCTGCGAAACATTAAGTAACTTTGACGCGTGCCGAACGAACAAGTCGATTCCATTGGTCTTGAAGTCACGATCCAAGAGCGGGCGACTTGAGCCAAGCTGCTCCTGCACATAGTCAAGACTCGCGCGTACTTTCGGCAACGAAATTCTGTGGTTACGACGAATGGCCGACAGCACATGCAATTCGCACAAATTGGCGAAGGAAAGCAGCTTGGCCGCCTTGTCGGCAGGTTCGATGACAGGCTGGAAACGGCGGCCGCCGCCGGAAGCTTGGCCAAAACTCCACGCCCTCAGCGTAGCTACCGGAAGGCCAAGAATGCGTGCTGCCTCCGAGGGGGCATAGGCTGGTTGATCGAAGATGGTGCCCTTTTCGCGGGATTTCATAAACGAATGTTAACGGAATTCCGTGAAGGTAAATCGACGAATTAACTCGCTTTTTTGTATATCTCCGCGCCGGCCTTGACGAACTCCACCGCCTTTTCCTTCATGCCTTCCTCCAGCGCGGCCTGTTCGGAAAGATGGTGGCTGGCGGCGAAGTCGCGCACGTCCTGGCTGATCTTCATCGAGCAGAAGTGCGGCCCGCACATGGAGCAGAAGTGGGCCTGCTTGGCGGCATGCTGGGGCAGCGTTTCGTCGTGGAACTCGCGTGCCTTGTCGGGGTCGAGGCCGAGGTTGAACTGGTCTTCCCAGCGGAACTCGAAGCGCGCCTTGGAGAGCGCGTTGTCGCGTGCCTGGGCGCCGGGGTGGCCCTTGGCGAGGTCGGCGGCGTGGGCGGCGATCTTGTAGGCCATGATGCCGTCCTTGACGTCGTTCTTGTCCGGCAGGCCGAGGTGTTCTTTCGGCGTGACATAGCAGAGCATGGCCGTGCCGTACCAGCCGATCATCGCCGCGCCGATGGCGCTGGTGATGTGGTCGTAGCCGGGGGCGATGTCGGTGGTGAGCGGGCCGAGCGTGTAGAACGGCGCTTCCTTGCACCACTTCAATTGCAGGTCCATGTTCTCCTTGATCATGTGCATGGGCACGTGGCCGGGGCCTTCGATCATCACCTGCACGTCGTGCTTCCAGGCGACGTCGGTGAGTTCGCCGAGCGTCTTCAGCTCGCCCAGTTGCGCCTCGTCGTTGGCGTCGTAGAGCGAGCCGGGCCGCAGGCCGTCGCCGAGCGAGAAGCCCACATCGTAGGCCTTCATGATTTCGCAGATGTCCTCGAAGTGCGTGTAGAGGAAGTTCTCCTTGTGGTGGGCCAGACACCACTTGGCGAGGATCGAGCCTCCGCGCGAAACGATGCCGGTCATGCGCCCGGCGGTCATCGGGATGTAGCGCAGCAGCACGCCGGCGTGGATGGTGAAGTAGTCCACGCCCTGCTCGGCCTGCTCGATCAGCGTGTCACGGAATACTTCCCAGGTCAGGTCTTCGGCCTTGCCATTCACTTTCTCGAGCGCTTGGTAGATCGGCACCGTTCCGATCGGCACCGGCGAGTTGCGCACGATCCATTCGCGCGTCTCGTGGATGTTCTTGCCGGTGGAGAGATCCATCACCGTGTCGCCGCCCCAGCGGATCGACCAGGTCATCTTGTCCACCTCTTCCTGGATCGAGGAGACGATCGGCGAGTTGCCGATGTTGCAGTTGATCTTGGTCAGGAAGTTGCGGCCGATGATCATCGGCTCGGATTCCGGGTGGTTGATGTTGGCCGGGATGATGGCGCGGCCGCGGGCGATCTCGTCGCGGACGAACTCGGGGGTGATTTCCTTCGGGATGGCGGCGCCGAAGCTCTCGCCCTTGTGCTGGCGGCGCAGGATCTCGGGCAGCGCGTCGAGGCGCTGGTTCTCGCGGATGGCGACAAATTCCATCTCGGGCGTGACGATGCCGCGCCGGGCGTAGTGCATCTGGGTTACGTTCGCGCCCGCCTTGGCGCGGCGCGGTTGGCGCTTGAGGTCGAAGCGCAGGCCGGCGAGCTCGGCATCGGCTTCGCGGGCGCGGCCGTAGTCGGACGACAGGCCCGGCAGCGCCTCGGTGTCCTTGCGCTCGGCGATCCAGCCGGCACGCAGGGCCGGCAAGCCTTGGCGGATGTCGATCTTCACCGCCGGGTCGGTATAGGGGCCGGAACAGTCGTAAACATGGATGGGCGGGTTGGTTTCGCCCTCGGTCGGCATCTGGCTGATCTCGCGCATGGGCACGCGGATGTCCGGGCGGCTGCCGGTGACGTAGACTTTCCTTGAATTGGGGAGGGGCTGGATGGCCGCCTCGTCCACGTGGGCGCGGGCGGCGATGAATTTGTCGTTGGCGTTCATGAGTTGCTCCTGGGGGAAAGCCGAAGCTACTGGAAACCCCCGGCGAATGCAACCCGCCGGTGTGAAGGCCTGTCGGGTTAAAGTGCCAGCCGCACAGGCCGTTATGACGGAGACGCGAGAATGACGGAAAAGATGCCGATGCGAGTTAACGCCTTGTTGTTGTTCATGTTGACCACCGTTGCCGTGCCGATGGCCGGCGCGGCGGAGTGGCGGGCGGTGGCCGCGCGCGGCGTGGAGCGGGTGGATATCGACGCCGCGCGCATCATGCGCACCGCCGAAGGCGTTACCGTCGCCTGGTCCCGCCTGGCGCTCGGCCGCGAGTTGTCCGACGACGGCGGCAGCTATACCGCGATCCACGCGATGAACCGCTACGACTGCGCGGGGGGCCGCTTCGCCACGCTCAAACGCATCTACTTCAATGGCGACAAGCCGGTCCGCGAGGAAAGTATCAGGCAGCCCAGGGAAATCCGGGCGGCGGGTGGCGTCGAGGCCCGGCTGCTCGCCGAAGCCTGCAAGCCCCCGGAAATCTCCCAGGCAAGGCAGGTGGCGCAAGCCGGCCAGGCCGCCGCGCCAGCCGCATCGGCCCAGGCGGGCAAGCCCGGCGTGATGTACGCGGATGTGCGCACGGCCGAGGAAGCGGCGAAAGTGAAGACCGTGCCGGTCGCCGACGGCGCCAAGCCGGAGCCGGCCGCCGAGCCGGAACGGCCGAAGACCGCCGCCGACACCAGGATCGAGATCCGGCCGCCGAGCGAGCGGCCGCGCTTCATCGGCCTGCCCAAGGTCGAGCATCCTCCCGTCGATAGCCCGCCGCCCGCGGCGGAGGCGAAAGCTCCGCCGAAGCCGGCCGCCAAGGCGTCGCCCGAACCGGCGGCCGCCGCTGTGTCCTCCGCTTCTCCCGCCAGCCGTCACGAACGCGAGCGGATGATGGCGACGTCCGGCCCGCGCCGGGCAACCGTCGCCAAGACGCCGCCGCCGGAGCCGCCGACCCCCGTCATCCAGCACCGCGACATCGCCTGGTCCTACGAAGGCGACGGCGCGCCGACCAACTGGGGCAAGCTGCGTCCGGAACACGCGCTGTGCGCCACGGGCCGCCGGCAGTCGCCGATCGACATCCGCGAGAGCATCAAGGTCGATCTGGAGCCGATCCGCTTCGACTACAAGGCCAGCCGCTTCCGTATCGTCGATACCGGGCGGACCATCGAGGTCGAGGTCGGCGAAGGCAGCACCATGAACGTCATGGGCCGCAACCACGAACTGCTGCGCTTCCATTTTCACCGGCCGTCGGAAGAGCGCATCAACGGCAAGGCCTTCGACATGGTCATCCACCTCGAGCACCGCGACGACGAAGGCCGGCTGGCCACCGTCGCCGTGCTCCTGGAGAAGGGTGCGGAGAACCCGCTGATCCAGACCCTGTGGAACCACATGCCGCTGGAAGTGAATCAGGAAGTGCTGCCGGATGTGGCGATCGACCTCAACCGGCTGCTGCCGCAGGATCGCGCCTACTACACCTACATGGGGTCGATGACCACGCCGCCCTGCACCGAGGACATGCTCTGGATCGTCTTCAAGCAGCCGATGCCCGTCTCCGAGGAGCAGGTGCGCATCTTCGCGCGCCTCTACCGCAACAACGCGCGGCCGATCCAGCCCTCGAACAACCGGCTGGTCAAGGAGAACCGCTAAGCGCGGCCTCCAGCAGCTTGCGGATCGGTGCCGGCAGCGGCGCCGATTCGAGTTCGCCCAACCGGACCCAGCGGTGCGTCGGTTCGGCGGCAGATGCCAGCGGCTCAGCCTGGCACAGCAGCGGTCGCAGCGTCAGCCGGAAGTGCGTGAACGCATGCGCGACCGGCGCCAGCGGCCGCGACGCAACGATGCGGCAACCCAGCCGCGCGGCATCCGCATGGGCATCGGGAGCAACCTCCGGCAGCGACCACAGCCCGCCCCAGATACCGCTCGGCGGCCGGACTTCGAGCAGCACGCGACCATCATGAACGAGGATCAGCACCGTGGCTGCGCGCTCGGGTAGCGCCTTGCGCGGCTTGGGCGTGGGCAGTTCGGCGGTGCGGCCATCGCGGCGGGCGACGCAGTCCCCGGCCACCGGGCAAACCTCACAGCGCGGCCGCGTTCGCGTGCAGACCGTGGCGCCGAGGTCCATCTGCGCCTGGATATGGATGTCGGCGCGCGTCTGCGGCAGCAGCGATTCGGCGTGCTGCCACAACTGACTTTCCACGGCCGGCGCGCCCGGCCAGCCGGCGATGCCGGCATGGCGACAGAGCAGCCGCTTGACGTTGCCGTCGAGGATGGCCAGCCGTGCGCCGAAGCAGAAGACCGCGATGGCGTTGGCGGTCGAGCGGCCGATGCCGGGCAGCGCCGCGATGGCGGCGGCCTCGCGCGGAAAGACGCCGCCGTGTTCCCGCACCAGTGCCTGCGCGCATTGGTGCAGATTGCGTGCGCGGGCGTAGTAGCCCAGCCCGCTCCAGCGGGCCATCACGTCGTCGGCCGGCGCGGCGGCGAGGCTGGCGATGTCCGGAAAGCGGTCGAGGAAGCGCTGGTAGTAGGGAATCACCGCGGCCACCTGCGTCTGCTGCAGCATGATTTCCGACAGCCAGACGCGATAAGGATCCCTCGTTCCCTGCCACGGCAGATCGTGGCGGCCGTGGTGGCGCTGCCAGGCGATCAGACGTTGGGCGAAGTAGGAGGGATGGGCGGAATGGGCGGTCATCGGCCGCCAAGGGTGCCATAATCGCGGCACCATTGACCGCCACGGGGAGAAAAACATGAAGACGCTGTTTTCCGCATTGCTCGTCGCGCTGCTGACCGGCACGGCTGCCGCGCAGATGAAAGTCGGCGTGATCGCCTCGTCCACCGGACCGACGGCCTTCGTCGGCATTCCGCAGAAGAACACGGTCCCACTCCTGCCGACGCGCATCGGCGATGTCGCCGTCGAGTACATTTATTACGACGACGCCTCGGACGCCACCCAGACGGTGCAGTTTGTCAAGCGCTTCCTGACCGAGCACAAGGTCGATGCCTTCATCGGCCCGACCGGCTCGCCCAACGCGATGGCGGTGCTGCCTTTCATCGCCGAGTCCGGCACGCCGATGCTGGCGCCGGTCGGCACGCCCGCCGTGGTGTTGCCGATGGACGAGCAGAAGCGCTGGGTGTTCAAGACCACGCAGAACGACGGCCTGATCGGCGACGCGCTGGTCGCGCACATGAAGAAAAACGGCGTCAGGACGCTTGGCTTCATCGGCTACAACGACCCCTACGGCGAAAGCTGGCTGAAGGAGATCACCGCGCAGGCCAAGGCCGCCGGCCTCGGCCTCGTCGCCGTCGAGCGCTACCAGCGCACCGACCAGTCGGTGAGCGGCCAGGCCATCAAGCTGGTCGCCGCCAAGCCCGATGCCATCCTGGTCGCCGGCACCGGCGGCCCGGCCGTGCTGCCGCACACCACCCTGGTCGACCTCGGCTACAAGGGCAAGATCTACCAGACCCACGGCGCCGCGACGCCGGACTTCGTGCGCCTGGGCGGCAAGAAGCTGGAAGGCGCCTTCATGGCCGCCAGCGCCATGGTCGTGCTCGACCAGGTGTCGGACAGCGTGCCGTCGAAGAAGGTCGCGCAGGCCTACATCGCCGCCTACGAGAAACTGCACGGCACCAAGCCGGCCACCTTCGGCGCCAACGTGTTCGACGCCGGCCTGCTGCTGCAAAAAGCCGTGCCGGAAGCCATGAAGAAAGCCAGGCCCGGTACGCCCGAGTTCCGCGCCGCCCTGCGCGACGCGCTCGAATCCGTGCGCGAACTGGTCGGCACCCAGGGCGTGTACAACATGAGCGCGCAGGACCATTCCGGCTTCGACCAGCGCGGCCGGGTGATGATGACGCTGAAGGACGGCGCCTGGCAGTTGCTGCCGGACTGATCGAGGTTGGGGGGCGGGGCCGGCTGGAGCGGGCGAAGGGAGTCGAACCCTCGTCATCAGCTTGGGAAGCTGAGGTAATGCCGTTATACGACGCCCGCGAGTGCGCGGATTCTAGCAGTCCACGGCGACTGAAGCACGACGCTCGATTTCGATCGGCACGAGTCCACCGGCCGGGACGATCCGGCAAGTCAGGGGACTACTCAGGTCGGGATGGTGATGCCTGCCTCGCAATGCGACAGCGCTTGTTCGACCGTTACATTCGACGGCGACATGTGGGGGATGCGGCGTTACACCAGGGTCGGCGGAGCGCCGGGGCGGTAAAATCGCCGCCATGATCTCTTTGTTCATCAACGGCGAGCCCGCCGAACTGCCGCAAGCCATGTCCATCGCCTCCCTGCTCGAAGCGCGGGGGCTGGCCGGCAAGCGCGTGGCCGTTGAACGCAACGGCGAGATCGTCCCGAAAAGTCAGCATGCGCAGGTCGCCATCGCGGCTGGCGACCGCATCGAAATTGTCGTCGCCGTCGGCGGCGGATAGGAAGCAACATGTCAGATATCCTCACCATCGCCGGCCAGGCGTACTCCTCCCGTTTGCTGGTCGGCACCGGCAAGTACAAGGACTTCGCGGAGACGCGCGCGGCGGTCAAGGCCAGCGGCGCCGAGATCGTCACCGTCGCCATCCGCCGCACCAACATCGGCCAGGACCCGAACCAGCCGTCGCTGCTCGACGCGCTGCCGCCTGCCGAATTCACCTACCTGCCCAACACCGCCGGCTGCTATTCGGCCGACGATGCCGTGCGCACGCTGCGCCTCGCCCGCGAACTGCTCGACGGCCATGATCTCGTCAAACTGGAAGTGCTGGGCGACCCGCAGACGCTGTTCCCCAACATGCCCGAGACGCTGAAGGCCGCCGAGACGCTGGTCAAGGACGGCTTCAAGGTGATGGTGTACTGCTCGGACGATCCCATCCAGGCCAAGCTGCTGGAAGGCATCGGCTGCGTGGCGGTAATGCCGCTGGCCTCGCTGATCGGCTCGGGCATGGGCATCCTCAACCCGTGGAACCTCAAGCTCATCATCGAATCGGCCAAGGTGCCGGTGCTGGTCGATGCCGGCGTCGGCACCGCGTCGGACGCCGCCATCGCCATGGAACTCGGCTGCGACGGCGTCTTGATGAACACCGCGATCGCCGGGGCGCAGCATCCGGTGCTGATGGCCGGCGCGATGAAAAAGGCCGTCGAAGCCGGCCGCGAGGCCTTCCTGGCCGGGCGCATGCCGAGGAAACTCTACTCGGCGATACCGAGTTCGCCGACGACCGGCATGATCGGTTCGTGAAGCCGGCGGTCGTGGCCGCCAGCATGGCGCTGCTGGCGCCCTGGGTCGCGGCGGCCCAGGTGCCACCGGTCGAGGCGGGTTACGCCTTCGACAAGCCGCGCGTGCTCGCCCAGCAACTGGTCTGGGGCCGACTGCATGGCGTGCGCCTGCTGGCGCAGGCCTGCCGCGAGCGCGGCGACGGCAACACCATGGCCGCTTATGTCGAATGGCTGGAAAGTCAGTCGTCGACCATCGCCGCCGCGCAACAGACTTTGTCGCTGCATTATTTCGGCCATGGGCCGGCGCCGCTGGAAGCCATCGACGCGGCGCTCAAGCTGAAGCCCGCGCTCGACCTGACCGAAGACGAACTGGCCGCCGGCTGCGCGACGCTGCCCGCGGCGCTCGCGCAGCCGCGCAACGACCTTCGGCACTATTACGTCGAGCTGCGCACCGCCATCGAGCGCGGCGATGGCGATCTTCGCGCCATCGGGAGCAAGGGCCCATGAACGAACGCGCCGCAGGCCACATCCGCAGCTTCGTGCTGCGTCAGGGGCGCGTCTCCAACGCGCAGCAGCGTTACCACGAGACGATGATGCCGAAAGTCGGCATCGCCTACCGGCCGGCGCCGCTCGACCTGGCCACCGCGTTCGGCAGGGTCGCGCCGACCGTGCTGGAAATCGGCTTCGGCATGGGCGAAACGACGGCGACCATCGCCGCCGCGCATCCGGAAACCAACTACCTCGGCATCGAGGTGCACACGCCGGGCGTCGGCAGCCTGCTGAAGCTGATCGCCGAGAGCGAGCTGGCCAATGTGCGCGTGGTCCAGCACGACGCCGTCGAGGTGGTGCGCGACATGCTCGCGCCCGGCGTGCTGGCCGGCATCCACCTGTTCTTTCCCGACCCCTGGCCGAAGAAGCGGCACCACAAGCGGCGTCTCATCAAGCCTGACTTTGTCGCGCTGCTTGCCTCGCGCCTGGCGCCGGGCGGTTACTTCCATTGCGCCACCGATTGGGAGGAATACGCCGGGCAGATGCTGGAGGTGTTGGGCGGCGAGCCGACGCTGGCGAATACCGCCGAAGGCTTCGCCCCGCGTCCGGACTACCGGCCGCTGACCAAGTTCGAGCAGCGCGGCCTGCGGCTCGGCCACGGCGTCTGGGACGTCGTGTTCAGGAAGAAAGAAACAGGCTGACCAGCCGGTTGAGGAAGCGCTGGCCGAGCAGCGTCGGCGCGATTCGATCACCGGTGCGCGCGAGCAGGCCGTCGGCCTCGGCTTGCGCGAGCGCCGCCGCGAGCGTGTCGAGCGGCAGCCGGGTGCGCTCCTCGAACAGTGCAGCATCGAAGCCCTCGACCAGTCGCAGCGCGTTCATCATGAACTCGCCCGGCAAGTCGTCGGACGCCACGGGCTGCCAGTCGCGCATCGCCGGATCGGCGAGATAGTCCTTCGGGCCGCGCGGCCGCGCCTCGCGGCGGATGCCGAGATGGCTGGTGATCTTGGAATGCGCGCCGGCGCCGATGCCGAGGTAGTCGCCGAAGCGCCAGTAGTTGAGGTTGTGCCGGCATTGCTGCCCTGCCCGCGCAAAGGCGGAAGTCTCGTAATGCGCATGGCCGGCGGCCGCCAGCCTTGCTTCGACCATCTCCTGCATGTCGGCGGCGAGGTCGTCGTCCGGTACCGTCGGCGGCGCGTGGCCGAAAGCGGTGTTCGGCTCGATGGTCAGGTGGTAGGCGGAAACATGGCCGGGGCCGAAGGCGATCGCCGTCTCGATGTCGCGCCGCGCCTCGGCCAGCGTCTGGCCGGGCAGGGCGTACATGAGGTCGAGATTGACGTGCTCGAAGTGGCGCAGCGCAAGCTCGATGGCCCGATTCGCCTCGTCGCTGGAATGGATGCGGCCGAGCGCCCGCAGCTTGGCGTCGTCGAAGCTCTGGATGCCGAGCGACAGCCGCGTGACGCCGGCATCCCGGAAGCCGGCGAACTTGTCCGCCTCGATGGCGCCGGGGTTGGCCTCCAGCGTGATCTCGGCGGTCGGCACCAAAGTCAGCCGTGGCCGGACGCCGGCCAGCAGCCGGTCCAGCCCGGCGGCGGACATCAGGCTCGGCGTGCCGCCGCCGATGAACAACGTCTGCACGCTGCGGCCCCAGATTTCCGGCAGCGCGGCTTCGAGGTCCGTCAGCAGCGCGTCGATGTACGCCTGCTCGGGAATTCCATCCTGGACCGCGTGCGAATTGAAATCGCAGTAAGGGCACTTCCGCGCGCACCACGGAAAGTGGATGTAAAGCGAGAGCGGAATCACCTTCTGGACGTCAGCCGCTCCATCAGCCTGGCCAGCGCGATGCCGCGATGGGAGATGGCGTTCTTCTTTTCCGAAGCCAGTTCGGCGGCCGTGCAGCCGAACTCGGGCAGCCAGAAATAGGGGTCGTAGCCGAAACCGTTGGCGCCGCGCGGCGTATCGATGATCTCGCCATGCCACTCGCCCTCGGCGATGATCGGCTGCGGATCGTCGGCATGGCGCACGAAGACGAGGATGCAGTAGTAGTGCGCGCGGCGGTCGCGCTTGTCCTTGAGGTCGGCGATCAGCTTCTCGTTGTTGCGCGCATCCGATTTCGGCTCATTTGACCCAAGTGCGGCAAAGCGCGCCGAGTACACGCCCGGCGCGCCGCCGAGCGCCTCGACGCAGATGCCCGAGTCATCGGCCAGCGCCGGCAGGCCGGTGAGCTTTGCCGCGTGGCGGGCCTTGGCGATGGCGTTCTCGACGAAGGTGCCGTGCGGCTCCTCGGCTTCCGGCACGTTGAAGTGGGCCTGCGGCAGCACTTCGAAATCGACGGTGGCGAGCAGCGCCGAGAATTCGCGCAGCTTGCCGGCATTGTTGGAGGCGAGGACGAGTTTCTTCATGATGGCGTCGTGGAAAGATAGAGATATTTCTGGAAGCCGGCGAACACCCGGCCGATGTCCTCGGGCTGGCCGAGGTCGGCCACGGCATCGGCGATCGAGTCGTGGTACTTGAGTTTCAGCAGCGGTGTCAGTTTCGTCTGGTCAAGTTCTTCCACGCCAATGCTGACATAGTGCGACAGCACGAAGTCGAGAAACACTTGCTGCCTTGAATTGAAGTGGCTGCTGACCAGGGCCATTGCCTGTGCCGCCCGCTCTTCACGCGTACGTGGCGCCAGCGCGTAGGCGACGTGGGCCAGCACGTCGAAGAGGTCGCTGTTCTCGGCGTCGATGATCTTCTGCATTTCGGCCAGCTGTTCGCGCCCGAAGCCTTTTTCGGTCAGCCCGTCGAGCAGCTTGCGGCGCGTGTCGGGCGTGCTCCACAGCGCGCGCAGCTCGTCCTCATCCTTGAAGAATTCGGGCAGCCTGCCGAACAGTGCCTCCATGAACTGCGCGGCCGACATCGGTGTGCCATCCGGGTGCCAGAAACTCGTCGCCATCATGTGCTGGATATGGCGTGCCTTGCCGTCGGCGAGCTTGATCCTGATCTTGCGTGGCGGCAGGTAGTCGTCAGGGCGTGGTTCGCGCACCCCCGGTGGTGGGCGCGGCACGGGCACCGCTTCCGCTTCCGGCTCCATCGGCTCGCCATCCCACTCGACATCGTTGAAGTGATGATGTGCCCGCACGAAATCGTAGATCGTGAAGTAATCCTTGCCGTCGTAAAGCCGCGTGCCGCGCCCGATGATCTGCTTGAACTCGATCATCGAATTGATTGGCCGCAGCAGCACGATGTTGCGCACGTTGCGCGCGTCGACGCCGGTCGACAGCTTCTGCGAGGTGGTGAGGATGGTCGGAATGGTCTTCTCGTTATCCTGGAAATCGCGCAGCCATTGCTCGCCGAGCGCGCCGTCGTCGGCGGTGACGCGCTGGCAGTAATCGGGGTCGCTGCTGGTCTTGATCTGGTTGATGAGGTCGCGGATCGCAAGCGCATGCGTCTGGTTGGCGCAGAACACCAGCGTCTTCTCGCGCGGGTCGATCTGCCCCATGAAAATCTCGACGCGCTTCTTTTCCCGCTCGCGAATCTCGATGATGCGGTTGAAGTCCTTTTCCTCGTAGCGCTTGCCGGCCTCGATCTCGCCCTCGACCACGGTGTCGTCGGGCGTAAACACGTAGTCGTCGAGCGTGGTGGCGATCTGCTTGACGCGGAAGGGCGTCAGGTAGCCGTCGTTGATGCCGTCCTTGAGCGAATAGACGAACACCGGCTCGCCGAAGTAGGCGTAGGTATCGACGTTGTCCTTGCGCTTCGGCGTCGCGGTCAGGCCAAGCTGCACGGCGGGCGAAAAATAATCGAGGATGCCGCGCCAGTTGCCCTCGTCGTTTGCGCCGCCGCGGTGGCATTCGTCGATGACGATGAAATCGAAAAAGTTGGCCGGATACTCGCCGAAGTACGGTGTTTCGCCATCACCGCTCATGAAGGTCTGGAAGATGGTGAAGAAGATGCTGCCGTTCTTCGGCACCTTGCCCTTCTTGCGGATGTCGTCCGGCGCGATGCGCACCAGTGCGTCTTCTGGAAACGCCGAAAAGGCGTTGTAGGCCTGGTCGGCGAGGATGTTGCGGTCGGCGAGGAACAGGATGCGCGGCCGGCGGGTTGGCTCCCCGGACAAATTCCAGCGGCTGTGGAACAGCTTCCACGCAATTTGGAAGGCGATGAAGGTCTTGCCCGTGCCGGTCGCCAGTGTCAGCAGGATGCGCTGCCGGTCCTCCGCCATCGCAGCCAGCACGCGCTCGACGGCTATGTCCTGGTAGTAGCGGCCCTGAAAGAAGCCACCCCTGTCCTCGAAGGGCACGGCGGCGAAGCGGTCGCGCCAGGCGTTGGCGGTGGCGAAAGTCAGGGCCCAGAGTTCTTCCGGCGTCGGAAAGCCGGCGCGCTCGCCTTCCTTCCCGGTCTGCATGTCGATGCCATAGACGCCCTGACCGTTGCTGGCGTAGGCAAAGCGGATTGCCAGCTTGCCGGCGTAGTCCTTGGCCTGCGCCACGCCCTCGGTCAGTTCCTTGTCCCAGGCCTTGGCCTCCACCACCGCCAGTTTGGTGTTGCGGTATTCCAGCACGTAGTCCGCGCTCAGTGCCTTGCCGCGCTTGCCCGCGCCCTCCAGCCGTCCGAGGGTGATTGGGTATTCGCGCCGGACCCGGCTGCCCTCGACCCGACCCCAGCCGGCGGCGGCGAGGGCCGGGTCGATGTGCTCGGCGCGGGTTTCGGCTTCGTTCATATTTATTGATGCGTGACGCGATCAGTCAAGTATGAGTCAAGTTACGAGTCAAGCCGGCTGAAAAGTTCCCGAAGGGATGCACCGCACTGGCGCTGATGAGACCCCTGCGCTGCAGGGCGGTCGAGCAAAAGACACTCTCCTCGCCGCTGCGGATGGCGGGACGGCGGTCAGGCACCGGATTGAAGCTCATCCAGCGCAGCGCGTGGCGTCAGGATGCGCAATGCGTCCAGCGGATCGAGGCAGAGCAGATCATCGTCGCCGGTAATCAGGTGTGTCGCGCCGGCCGCGAGGGCGGCGTGGATGAACGCATCGTCCTTGGGGTCGCGCGAGAACGTGCGTTGCGCAAGCTCGGCCGGAATGTCGATCCAGACTGCGGCGGCGTGTGCCTGCTGCAAAATGTGACGGCGGCGCTCGATGGTCAGGTAGCGGTCGAACTTTGGCAGCCAGATGCGCCCCTCCAGTTCGGCAAAGGTGGTCGCCGATAACACCAGCTTGCCGACATCCAGCAGCCGATCCACCAGCATCGCCGGCACGCCGCCGGGAGCCAGGGCCGCGCTCAGCAGCACATTGGTGTCGACCACCACGAGTCCATAGCGGACCTGGACAGCGGGATCAACTTTCATCGGCAAGCAGTTCGGCCAGCTTTTTCTCGGTCAGGCCCGCTGCCGCCGCAGCTTCCGCGGTTTCGCGCAGGGTTTGCCGCAGGCGGTCGGCGTAATAGGCGCGCATCGCCTCGTAATCCTCCGCGCTCACCATCACGCCCACCACACGGTCGTGGCGCATCACGCGTACCGGCTCGCGCTGCGCGCGGTCGAGAAACTCGCCGAAACGGGTCTTGGCTTCATTCGCGGTATAGGTCAGCATGATTCGCTCCTCGTCAGGGTGAAACTATGACCCCGACTATATAAAAATCGTTCGTTTCGGTCAAATCGAACGATTCAGTCGGTGACAGTTTGTCACCGGTTACAGTTGGCCGCTGAACGCCTGATGCAGCAGCGACTTCTTCAACGCGTCCAGCGCCGCGAGCTTTTGCCGGTAGAGGGATTCGAGGCGTTGGGTCTCTGACCGCATCCTGTCCAGCTCGGCCGCCATCACTTCCTGCATTTCTAGCGGCGGTATCGCAACAACAATTTTTCGGAGGTCACCGATATTTATTTGCATCAATGCCGTGCCGTAGGTCTTGGCCCGAATTTGGCTTTGCACCATCTCGGAAGTCATCAAGAAGTATCCGAAATCTTGACGAAGAATGGACGGTTCAAACGTGATTGGCACTATCCCGCGCGTTACGTTTGCTCCGGCCAATTCGGGGGCGGCGACTGAAATGACCCCAGTACTGCCACGAACACACAGCAGAAGATCTCCACCTTGGAGCGTTGTGCGTTTGTAGCTATCGGCGAGCTTCGGATCAATCCGCTTTAACCCATCTATGGTTATGAGCTTCGCCGTCAGATCCGTTGGGCGGACTATTGGCAAACCATTTGGGCGATCGTCGCCGGGCTGAACGATGCCATACGAGAGAGAACAACCTGGGCTGACAACAGTTTCCAGTGACCTCTCCACCCACCCACCCCCCCGCTCCGTGAAAACCTTCTGCAAATGGCTCTCGAACAAGGCCCGGGCGTTCTGGAGGTTCTGTTCGGCGTTGGCCTTGGCGGTGGCAATGCCGTCGAAGGCCGCGTCGAGGATGGCGACGATGCGGCGTTGTTCGGGGAGTGGGGGAATGGGAACTCTGAAATGCTGTAAGTCTGAGAACTTTAAGTTGTTGATGTTCGCGCCATCCGACAAGGCACCAATGAAATCCTTATAGTCACCTGACGTCATCAGGTGGAACAGGTAGCGCGGGAATACATCTGCACTCGGGGTCAGCATTCCCATGAATCCACCGAAAGCAAAATCGTAGTCATCGTCGATGAATGCGATTTTCCCCAAGTGGCTCTTGCTCCCGCTTGCAGTGCAGATGAGCAACGAATCTTTCTTTACCTTCTTGCTTGCCGGAACAGCAACGGAATCGCTGATGTACTTGAGTTCCGATAGATCAAGAAGGTTGGTGCTGAGGTCTATGTTGTTAGCGCGGAGAACAATGTTGTTCGAGACTTCTACTTCGTCTGTCTTTGCGTAGGTTAGTCCACGCTGAAAGTCGCAAATCTCACCCAGCGGCTTGATTGCCCACCCAGCCTTCACAGCAACGCCCTGATCTTCGCCAGCACGTCCGCGCTCTCGGTATCCAGCGCAGCGATTTCGTCGAGGATGTCCTGCGGGCTGCGGTGGGCGACCGCTTCTCCACCGTTGGGGTTCTTGACTGAAAGATCGTAGTTCGCCGTGTCGCCAGTAGCCTCTCCTGAGCTTGCCGAAGGTCCGACTTTCACGTTCCAGCTTTTCGGCGAATCGGCACAGGTCTTTTGCAGTTCGACGAATTCGGCGAGGTCGGCGTCGTTGAGCGGGTTGGTCTTGCCGAGGTTGCGGCCGGGGTCGAGCTGGTAGTACCAGATGCTGCGCGTCGGCGCGCCTTTCTCGAAGAACAACACCACGGTCTTGACACCCGCGCCCTGGAAGGTGCCGCCGGGGCAGTCGAGGATGGTCTGCAGGTTGCACGACTCCAACAATAATTTGCGCAGGCTCACCGAGGCGTTGTCGGTGTTGCTCAAAAACGTGTTCTTGATCACCACCGCCGCGCGGCCGCCGGCCTTGAGCAGCTTGATGAAGTGCTGGAGGAAGAGAAAGGCCGTCTCGCCCGTGCGGATCGGGAAGTTCTGTTGCACCTCCTTGCGCTCCTTGCCGCCGAAGGGCGGATTGGCGAGGATGACCTCGAAGCGCTGGCTGTCCTGCACGTCGGCGAGGTTCAGCGCCAGCGTGTTGGCATGCACGATGTTGGGCGTTTCGACGCCGTGCAGGATCATGTTCATGATCGCGATGACGTAGGCGAGGCTCTTCTTCTCGATGCCGTAGAAGGTGCGTTCCTGCAGGGTCTTGAGGTCGGCGGTGGTCAGCTTGCCGGCCTTGAGGTAGTCGAAGGCTTCGCAGAGGAAGCCGGCCGATCCGCAGGCGCCGTCGTAGATGCGCTCGCCGATCCGCGGCCGGATTACCTGCACCATGGCGCGGATCAGCGGGCGCGGGGTGTAGTACTCGCCACCGTTGCGCCCGGCGTTGCCCATGCGCTTGATCTTCTCTTCGTAGAGTGCCGAGAGCTCGTGCTTCTCGGCCTGCGAACGGAATTGCAGCTCGTCGATGTGGTCGATGATTTCGCGCAGGTTGTAGCCGCTGTGAATCTTGTTCTTGATCTCGCCGAAGATTTCGCCGATCTTGTATTCGATGGTGTTCGACCCGGCGGCCTTCTGCTTGAAGGCATGCAGATACGGGAACAACTTGCGATCGACGAACTCGCGCAGGTCGTCGCCGGTCAGCGCGCGGTTATGGTCGAGCTTGCCCTGACTGTCTTTCGGCGCGGCCCAGCTTTCCCAGCGGTAGGGCGCATCGAGGATGAAGCTGTATTTGCGGCCCTCCAGCGCGGCCTCGGTCGCCTTGTCCTGTTCCAGCCCGTCGAGATACTTCAGGAACAGCAACCAGGAAGTCTGTTCGGTGTAATCGAGTTCGGTAGTGCAGCCGGCCTCTTTCCAGAGAACGTCGTCGATGTTCCTGAACGCCTGCTTGAACATCGATCAGCGTGTCGCCAGGGCTGACTTCTGGGCGCTGACGATCTGGCCGATACCGGCGGTGGCGAGGTCGAGCAGGGCTTCCATTTCGGCGCGGCTGAACGGCGCGCCCTCGGCGGTGCCCTGCACCTCGACGATGCCGCCATTGCCGGTCATGACGACGTTCATGTCGGTGTCGCACGACGAATCCTCGTCGTAGTCGAGGTCTAGCACCGGCGTGGCCTCGAAGATGCCGACCGAAACGGCGGCGATGAAGTCGCGCATCGGGCTGGCCGGCAGCTTGCCCTGCGCCACCAGCTTGTTGCAGGCGTCGTACAGCGCCACGCAGGCGCCGGTGATGGAAGCGCAGCGCGTGCCGCCGTCGGCTTGCAGCACGTCGCAATCGAGCGTCACCTGTCGCTCGCCGAGCGCCTTGAGGTCGGTGACGGCGCGCAGCGAGCGGCCGATCAGCCGCTGGATTTCCTGCGTGCGGCCGGACTGCTTGCCCTTGGCCGCCTCGCGCGCCGTGCGCGTGTGCGTCGAGCGCGGCAGCATGCCGTACTCGGCGGTCACCCAGCCCTGGCCCTTGCCCTTGAGGAAGCCGGGCACGCCTTCCTCGATGCTGGCGGTGCATAGCACCCTGGTGTTGCCGAAGGCGACCAGCACGCTGCCTTCGGCGTGGATGGTGTAGTTGCGGGTGATGCTGAGCTGGCGCAGTTGGTCCGGCTGACGGCCGCTAGGGCGCATGGGCATGGTCTCCTATTTCGAATACTTGTTGATGGCGTTCTGAATCTCGGCGATGGCGCGCTCGATGTCGTCCTCGGTGAGGTCGGGCTCAGCGGCGCGACCCTTGTCGAAACCCTGCATCTGCGTGGTGTGGGCGTCGAGCGACATGGTCTCGGTCGCGACGCCGCTGGTGGTGTCCTCGTCGTAGCCTTCATGCCAATGGACGGTCACCACCGAAAGATTGTCGCCGGATTCGCCGGCCAATGCCTCGGCGCGGTCCATCATGGCCGGCGTGGCCGCCATGACGTCGCCGTTCGTGTAACCACGGGCCAGTTCCTCGTTGCCAAGGGGCGCCCAGAAGCCGTCGGTGCACAGCAGGATCACGTCGCCGGCCTTCAGCGGCGTCCGCCGCGAAAAATCGATCTGCGGCGCGACATCGCCGCCCAGGCAGGAGAACACCCGGTTGCGGGCGGGATGGCGCAGGGCTTCGTGCTCGGTGATCACGCCTTCGTCCACCATCATCTGCACGCGCGAGTGGTCGCGCGTGCGCGTGACGACCCGGCCGCCGCGCAGCAGGTACAGGCGCGAATCGCCGGCGTGGGCCCAGTAGGCGATGTTGTCCTGGACGACGCAAACGACGCAGGTGGTGCGCGGCGCGTCGGGCAGGTCCCGTTCGTCCGTGTAGTCGACGATGGCGCGATGGGCGTTTTCCAGGCCGTTGGCCAGGAAACGGAACGGGTCTTCCAGGCGCGGTCTGGCCTCGCGCTGGAAGGCTTCGGTGAGGTACTGGACGGCGATCTGGGCTGCGACCTCGCCGTGCAGGTGGCCGCCCATGCCATCGGCGAGGACCATCAGCAGGGCGTCGCGCGAATAGCAGTGGGCGATGCGGTCCTGGTTGTTGCGCCGCCGGCCGATGCGGCTTTCCTGATATATGGTGAATTTCATTTGCGGATCAGTTGCTTGAAGTGGCGGCTGAGATTGTCGAGCCAAGAGGGGTCGTGGGCGACGTGATGGCGTTCGGCCAGCGCCTTCTGCAACTCGAAGACGCTCATCGGCCGCTCCAGATAGTCGAGCGTCATGCACCAGTCGATGGTCTCCAGCAGCTGCATGGAGTACTTGTCCGGCCAGCGGTCCTGGGCCGGCTGCAGGGTCTGGCCCTCGAGCCGCCGGTCGGCGGCTGGCGGCGCCGTGCCCGCCAGACAGGCGTACATCGAGGCGCCGATCGAGTACATGTCGGTCCACGGGCCCATCTGGTCGGGCGCCTTGTACTGCTCGGGCGCCGCATAGCCCGGTGTGTACATCGGCTTCAGCATTGGCCCGTCGTTGCCCAGCGCCTGGCGCGCCGCGCCGAAATCGAGCAGCACGGGATTGCCGTCGGTGCGCAGGTAGATGTTGGAGGGCTTGATGTCGAGGTGCAGCAATCGCTGGGCATGGACTTCGCGCAGGCCGTTGAGCAGGCGCGTGAACACATTGCGGACGAAGGCCTCGCGGATGGCGCCCTTGTGCTTGCTGATGTGCTCCTGCAAGGTGCGGCCGCGCTCGTACTGCATGACCATGTACACCGTCTCGTTGGCGCGAAAGAAGTTGAGCACGCGCACGACATTGGGATGGTTTAGGTGCGCCAGGGCGCGGCCTTCCTCGAAAAAGCACTTCATCCCATGGCGGAAGGCCGGCAGGTGATCCTCGGCGATGGCCGGCGCGATCTGGCCGGCGCCGCGCAACGCCAGCGAATTGGGCAGGTATTCCTTGATGGCCACCGGCTGGCCGTCCTCGTCGTAGGCGAGATAGACGATCGAAAAACCGCCAAGTGAAAGCTGCCGCTCGATGCGGTAGCGGTCGAGCTGGAAGCCGGCGGGCAGGGGCTGGTTGGTCTGCTGGGCGGGCATGGTTGATATACTGGCCGCCATTGTAGTGCCGGCGCCGGACGCGCTAGCCTACACTGAAACGTCGTGTTTCCCCCTGTTTCCCATGGGCCTCGCCCGATGAGCGGCCGGACCAGGCCAGAGAGATGTCTGCCATGATCCAGAGCATGACCGGCTATGCCAGCGGCGATCGCGCGGTGGGCGCCGATGGCGCCGCGGCGATTCACCTCGAACTCAAGAGCGTCAATTCGCGCTTTCTCGATGTCGTGTTCCGTTGCGGCGACGAGCTTCGTTTCCTCGAGATGCCCTTGCGCGAACTGCTGACGGCGCGCATTCATCGCGGCAAGGTGGAGTGCCGGCTCCATCTGATTCCGCGCCAGGGCGGCGCTCGGCGAGAACTGACTTTGGATACCGGGCTGGTGGACCAGCTCGGTCGGCTGGAGGTCGCCGTGCGCGCCGCCCTGCCCGATGCCGAGCCGCTATCGGTGGCCGAGGTATTGCGCTGGCCGGGCATGCTGGGCGATGACAGTCTCGATCCGGCCTTGCTGCAAGGCGAGGCCGTGACCCTGGCCGGCACGGTGATCGACGAATTCGTCGCCAGTCGTGCCCGCGAGGGCGGCAAGCTGGGTACGACCATCGTCGATCGCGTCGCGCGCATGCGCGATCTGGTCGCCAAGGTCGGCCCGATGTTGATCAGGGCGCTGGAGGATTACCAGCAGCGCCTGGCCGCCAAGCTGCGCGAGGCGGTGGCCAGCCTCGACGAGGAGCGCATCCGGCAGGAGATCGGGCTGTTCGCCGCGCGCATCGATGTCGCCGAGGAACTGGCGCGGCTGGCGACCCATCTCGACGAGGTCCAGCGTGTTGTCGACAAGGGCGGCGCGGTCGGCAAGCGGCTGGATTTCCTGATGCAGGAACTCAACCGCGAAGCCAACACGCTGGCGTCGAAGTCGGTGTCGGCGGAGGTGACCGGGATCGCGCTGGAGCTCAAGCTGCTGATCGAGCAGATGCGTGAACAAGTGCAGAATTTAGAGTAAGCCATGGATACGCCAGGCAGTCTTTTCGTCGTTTCCGCGCCGTCCGGCGCCGGCAAGAGCACGCTGGTCAAACTCCTGCTGGAGTGCGACCGACGGGTGCGCCATTCCGTTTCCTGCACCACGCGCGCGCCACGGCCGGGCGAGCAGGATGGCCGCGAGTATCACTTTGTGGACATTCCGGCATTCTGCGCCATGCGCGACCGCGGCGAGTTCATCGAGTGGGCCGAGGTGCATGGCAACTTCTACGGCACCTCGCGAGTGTGGATCGAGTCGCAGATGCAGGCCGGGTGCGACATGCTGCTCGAGATCGACTGGCAGGGCGCGCAGCAGGTGCGGCGGCTGTTCCCGGCGGCAACGACCATTTTCATCCTGCCGCCGTCGACCGCGGAGCTGGAGCGGCGGTTGCGTGCGCGCGGCCAGGACGCCGAAGATGTGATCCAGCGTCGCGTGGCGGCGGCGCTGGGCGAGATGCGCCACGTCGGAGAGTTTGATTTCGTTATAATCAACAAAGACTTGCAAACGGCAAGCGAAGATCTGGCGGCGGTCGTGCGCGCCGCGCGTCTGCGCTTGACGAACCAGCGGGCGGCGTTGCCCGAGATGTTCCATTTTCTTGAACAGTGATTGTGAAGGATACCGCCCATGGCCCGCGTTACCGTTGATGATTGCATGAAGAAGTTTACCAACCGTTTCGAGTTGACTCTGGCGGCTACCTACCGCGCGCGGCAACTGACCATGGGCAGCATGCCGATGGTGGAAGCGGACCGCGACAAGGCGACGGTGATCGCGCTGCGCGAAATCGCCGCCGGCAAGGTTGGCCCGGAAATCCTGACCCGCGGCCAGGCGTAGCCATGTAATAAACGGACGGGATTCCACTGACCATGGCGGCCGTGTTCCCGTCTTCGCCACAATTGTTCGCGCCGAGCCGCCCCGCCGGCGACGAGCAGCCCATCCTGTCGGCGGACATGCATCCGCCGATCGACCTCGAGGAAGATCTCGATCGCTTCCGTGCCGAAATCCGTGCCTACCTGAAGCCGGACGACGCGGCACAAGTGGAATCCGCCTACCATTTCTCCGCCGAGGCGCACCGAGGCCAATACCGTACCAGCGGCGAGCCCTATGTCTCGCACCCGCTGGCCGTCGCCGGCACGCTGGCCGGTTGGCGGCTGGATGCCCAGGCGCTGACCGCGGCGCTCCTCCACGACGTGATGGAGGATACCGCGATCACCAAGGTGCAGCTGGCCGAGCACTTCGGCAAAACGGCGGCGGAACTG
Source organism: Rhodocyclaceae bacterium (assembly GCA_016704145.1). Classification (GTDB taxonomy): domain Bacteria; phylum Pseudomonadota; class Gammaproteobacteria; order Burkholderiales; family Rhodocyclaceae; genus Fen-999. The sequence continues at coordinate 1,350,288 of JADJAS010000007.1, forward strand.
GTGGATGGCGTGTCCAAGCTCGATCGTATCGAGCACCAGTCCTACGAGGAGGCGCAGGCGGAAAACTTCCGCAAGATGCTGCTGGCCATGGCCCGCGACGTGCGCGTCATCCTGATCAAGCTGGCCGACCGCCTGCACAACATGCGCACGCTTGATGCCGTGCCGCCCGCCAAGCGCCGCCGCGTCGCCCGCGAGACGCTGGAAATCTACGGGCCGATCGCCAACCGGCTCGGGCTCAACGGCTTGTACCGGGAACTGCAGGAGCTGTCGTTTCGCCACCTCCACCCGATGCGCTACCGCGTGCTGGTCAAGGCGGTGCGGCAGGCGCGCGGCAACCGGCGCGAGGTGGTCGGCAAGATCATGGAGGCGATCAAGTCACGCCTGCCCGGGGCGGGCATCGAGGCGGAAGTGTTCGGCCGCGAAAAGCACTTGTATGGTATCTACCGCAAGATGCGCGAGAAGCACCTGACCTTTTCGCAAGTACTCGACATCTATGGCATTCGTGTCATCGTCCAGGATGCGCCGACCTGCTATCTCGCGCTTGGCGCCCTGCACGGCCTGTACAAACCCGTGCCGGGAAAGTTCAAGGATTACATCGCGATTCCCAAGGCGAACGGCTATCAGTCCCTGCACACCACCCTGATCGGTCCCTACGGCACGCCGGTCGAGGCGCAGATTCGCACCGAGGAGATGAATCACGTCGCCGAATCCGGCGTTGCCTCGCACTGGCTGTACAAGAACGAGCACGGCCTCTCGGACCTGCAGCAGGAAACCCACAAGTGGTTGCAGTCACTGCTCGAACTACAGTCGGCGTCGCACGATTCGGCCGAGTTTCTCGAGCATGTCAAGGTCGACCTGTTCCCGGGCGAGGTCTATGTGTTCACGCCGCGCGGCAAGATCCTGGCGCTGCCGCGCGGCGCGACGCCGGTGGACTTCGCCTACGCCGTGCATAGCGACATCGGCAACCGCTGCGTCGCCTGTCGCGTGAATTTCGAATCGATGCCGTTGCGCACCGAGTTGCGCAACGGCGACCGGGTCGAGATCATCACCGCGCTGGCGGCCAGCCCGAATCCGGCCTGGCTCGCCTTCGTCGTCACCGGCAAGGCCCGCGCCCAGATCCGCCATTTCCTCAAGACCCAGCAGCATGGCGAATCCGTGGCGCTAGGCGAAAACCTGCTGGGACAGGCCTTGCGCGCTTATGGCGTCGCCAGCCAGGATGTCGATGCCGGAACCTGGGATCGTTTCCTGCGCGAATCCGGTCCCCGGAGCAGGGAGCAGGTGCTGACCGATATCGGCTTGGGTGTGCGGCTGCCGGCCATTGTCGCGCGCCGGCTGGCCGAACTGCGTGATCGGCATGAGCCGGTGGTGGGCACCGCGGCCGAGACCCGGCCGAATGCCATCCTGATCCGTGGCACCGAAGGCGTCGCCGTGCAGTTGGCCAAGTGCTGCCGGCCGATTCCCGGCGATCCGATCATCGGCATGATTCGCAAGGGCCAGGGGTTGGTGGTGCATACGCTCGACTGCGCGTCGCTGGTGAAGCAGCGCGGCGAACGCAACGACTGGGTGGATGTCGACTGGGAACCCGAGGTACGCGGAAATTTCGAGATCGGTCTGCGTGTCGTGGCGGACAACCAGCGCGGCGTCCTGGCGAAAATTGCCGCGGCCATGGCGGACGAGGAATCCAACATCGTTAATATCAGCATGGACGACGATCGCGGCGTGACCACGTCGCTATACTTCACGCTCCAGGTGGCCAATCGTGATCATCTCGCGAGGATCATGCGCCGAGTGAGGCGGATTCCCGAGGTGGTGCGGATCAACAGAACCAAGGATTGATGGGAGCCGAGCATGGCCTTGTACGAATCGGAACACACCCGTTGGATGCGCGAGTGGATGGACAAGCACCCTGAAGAGCGGCTGGCGCAAAGAACAGGCCGGGCGCTGTGGTGGGACAAACCGCCGTGCGACGAGGAGGAACAGCGCCGTTTCGCCGAGGCCCGGGTGCCGCAAAAGGCCTACTATTTCGACGTCAACTGAGCGGCGGCGCGGGTGTGCGGAGTGGAGGCTGGCCGGCCCGATTATTACCCAAGCTGTTTTCTCGACAATCGAAAACCTTGACTGTCGTCAAGTCGGCGATATTTGCTCGTTCTAGGATGGCGTGGTTGCGCCAGCGTGCGCGAAAGCGAAACGATTGTCGAGGGCGGGATCTTGAACATTTCCAGCATTATCGTACATCCCGGTCCGGGACTGGCCGGGGTCGTGCGTACCCGACTGCTTGCCATGGCCGGTGTCGAGGTACATGCCGTGGGCGAAGATGGCCGCATGATCATCACCGTCGAGACGGAGGGCGAGGGCGCCATGATCGACGCCTTCGAGGCCGTCAACAAGACCGAGGGCGTGCTGTCGGCCTCGATGGTCTATCACCAAACTGAAGCCAATCCGGACGCGGAAATCTCCGTGGGGACGTAGTCTCCGCGTCATGCCATTTCGAAAAGGAGGTCTGACATGCAACTGACACGGCGTGAATTCATCAAGGCCAGTGCGATTACGGCGGCAGCCGGCGTCGCCGGAATGTCGATACCCGCCGCCGAGGCGATTGCCCAAACGGCGAGCAAGGATGGCGTGCGCTGGGACAAGGGCGTCTGCCGCTACTGCGGTACCGGTTGCGGCGTGCTGGTGGGCGTCAAGGACGGTCGCGTGGTCGCCACCCAGGGCGACCCGGATGCCCCGGTGAACAAGGGCCTCAACTGCGTCAAGGGCTATTTCCTGTCGAAGATCATGTACGGCCAGGATCGCCTGACGCGGCCCTTGTTGCGCATGAAAGACGGCAAGTTCGACAAGAACGGCGAGTTCCAGCCGATCAGCTGGGACCAGGCTTTCGACATCATGGCCGAGAAGGTCAAGGCGACGCTGAAGGATCCCAACCAGGGGCAGCGCGGCGTGGCGATGTTTGGTTCCGGACAGTGGACGGTGTGGGAAGGTTATGCAGCCGCCAAGCTGATGAAGGCGGGCTTCCGCTCCAACAGCATCGACCCGAATGCCCGGCATTGCATGGCCTCCGCCGTCGCCGGCTTCATGCGCACCTTCGGCATCGACGAGCCGATGGGCTGTTATGACGACGCCGAGCATGCCGACGTATTCGCCCTCTGGGGCTCGAACATGGCCGAGATGCACCCGATCCTCTGGTCGCGCATCACCAACCGCCGTCTGACCGCGCCACACGTCAAGATCCACGTGTTGTCGACCTTTACCCATCGTTCTTGCGAACTCGCCGACAACGAACTCATCTTCAAGCCGCAGTCCGACCTGGCGATCCTGAACTACATCTGCAATTACATCATTCAGAACAACGCGGTGAACAAGGAGTTCGTCGCCAAAAACGTCGGCTTCTTCCAGGGCGTCACCGACATCGGCTATGGCCTGCGGCCTAACCATCCGCTCGAACAGGTCGCCAACAACAACGGTTATCCGGGTGCCGACGGCAAGCCCAAAGGCGACCCGAATAAGCACACGCCGATCAGCTTCGACGACTTCGCCAAGTTCGTATCGGAATACACGCTCGACAAGGCGCACCAGATCTCCGGCGTACCGAAGGACAAGCTGGAGGCGCTGGCCAAGGCCTATGCCGACCCGAAGACCAAGGTCACCTCCTACTGGACCATGGGCTTCAACCAGCATACGCGCGGCACCTGGGTCAACAACATGATCTACAACGTGCACCTGCTGGTCGGCAAGATTTCCGAGCCGGGCAATAGCCCGTTCTCGCTGACCGGCCAGCCTTCGGCCTGCGGCACGGCGCGCGAGGTCGGCACTTTTGCCCACCGGTTGCCGGCGGACATGGTGGTGATGAATCCGAAGCACCGTGAAGCCACCGAGAAGATCTGGAAACTGCCCGCCGGCACCATTCCGGACTGGATCGGCTATCACGCCGTGGCCCAGTCGCGCATGCTCAAGGACGGCAAGATCGGCTTCTACTGGACATCGACGACCAACAACATGCAGGCCGGCCCGAATGTCAATGGCGAGATCTATCCCGGCTGGCGCAACCCGAAGGCCTTCGTGGTGGTGTCGGACGTCTATCCGACCGTGTCCGCGATGTCGGCCGACCTGATCCTGCCCTGCGCCATGTGGATGGAAAAGGAAGGCATGTTCGGCAATGCGGAGCGCCGTGGCCAGATGTGGCGACAGCAGGTCAAGGCGCCGGGCGAGTGCCGTTCCGACCTTTGGCAATACGTGGAATTCTCGAAGCGCTTCAAGGTCGAGGATGTCTGGCCCGCCGACGTGGTCGCCAAGATGCCGGAATACAAGGGCAAGACGTTGTACGACGTGCTCTATGCCAACGGCCAGGTTAACAAGTTTGGCAAGGATGACCTCGCCAAGGTGAATGGCCATGCCTGGACCGGTTATACGAACGATGAGTCCGAGGCGTTCGGTTTCTACCTGCAGAAAGGCCTCTTCGAGGAGTACGCGGAGTTCGGCCGCGGACATGCGCACGACCTGGCGCCATTCGATACCTATCACAAGGTGCGCGGTCTGCGCTGGCCGGTGGTCGATGGCAAGGAAACGCTGTGGCGCTTCCGCGAAGGCTACGATCCCTACGTCAAGAAAGGTGAGGGCGTGCGCTTCTACGGCTATCCGGACGGCAAGGCCAAGATCTTCGCGCTGCCCTATCAGCCGGCCGCCGAGCAACCCGACAAAGAGTTCGACCTCTGGCTATGTACCGGCCGCGTGCTCGAGCACTGGCATACGGGCTCGATGACGCGGCGTGCGCCCGAGTTGTACAAGGCCTTCCCGGATGCGGTGGTCTGGATGCACCCGAAGGATGCGGAGAAGCGCGGGGTCAAGCGTGGCGACGTGGTCAAGGTGGCGACCCGCCGCGGCGAAATCGAGTTGCGTGTCGACACCAAGGGACGTAACAAGCCGCCGGAGGGATTGATCTTCATTCCGTTCTTCGACGAGCACCGCCTGGTCAACAAACTCACCTTGGACGCCACCTGTCCGATCTCGAAAGAGACCGACTTCAAGAAATGTGCCGCCAGGGTGGTGAAGATCTGAGGCGATTTTTTAATCTCATGAAAACGGGGCGCAGTGCAGGGGGCCTGCTCCCCGTCCCGTGATCATGGATAGTGAAGCGAAGTCGAGAGCGAAGAATTCGAATGCAGCCCGGCGACAGTTCATTGCCGATACTGCGCGCTTGGCGTGCGGGGTCGGGCTCTTGGGCCTCGGCGTCGGGTTGTACTCGCGTCATGCCACGGCATTGCCGCCGGCGGCGATTCGTCCCCCCGGCGCCCTGCCCGAAGCCGAGTTCTCCGGCGCATGCATCCGCTGTGGCATGTGCGTGCGCGACTGCCCCTACAACATCCTGCATCTGGCCAAGCCGGAAGAGCCGATGTCGACCGGCACGCCGTATTTCGTGGCGCGCCAGGCCCCCTGCGAGATGTGCGAGGACATCCCATGCGTGAAGGCCTGTCCAACGGGCGCGCTCGACCACAAGCTGATCGACATCAACAAGGCGAAGATGGGCGTGGCCGTGCTGGTCGACCACGAAACCTGTCTCAGCTACCTCGGCCTGCGCTGCGAGATTTGTTACCGGGTCTGTCCGGTGATCGACAAGGCGATCACCATCGACATCCAGACCAACGCCCGCACGGGCCGGCATACGTTGTTCATTCCGGTGGTGCATTCCGAGCACTGCACGGGATGTGGCAAGTGCGAAAAGGCATGCCCGACCCAGATTGCGGCCATCAAGGTTTTTCCGATCCACATGGCCAAGGGGCAGTTGTCGGGACATTACCGGCTCGGCTGGGTCGAGAAGGAACAGGCCGGCGGCAGTCTGGTGGCGCCGGATGTCGAGCATCAGTACAACTTGCCCGAGGGCATGAAGTATGAGGTCGGCAAGGGCCTGTCCAAGCTGCCGCCCGCCGACGCCGCGCCGGCGGGGCCCGGGACCTCTCCCGGCCTGCCCAAGGCTTTCCAGGGAGGCAAGCTGTGAGCCCGGCTCCAGTTCGTCCCGGTGCGGAAGCCATCGCCGAAAAGGGCTGGTTTTTGGCGCACAAGTGGCTATTGCTGCGTCGTTTCAACCAGGTCGGCATTCTGGCGCTGTTCCTGGTCGGGCCGTGGTACGGCCTGTGGATCGTCAAGGGCAACCTCAGCTTCAGCTACACGCTGAACATCTTGCCGCTCGCCGATCCGTATGTGTTGCTGCAATCGCTGGTCACCGGCCATGCGCCGGAAAAGCTCGCGCTGATCGGCGTGACGATCGTGGTGGCGTTCTACCTGCTGGTGGGCGGCCGGACCTATTGTTCCTGGGTATGCCCGGTCAATCTGGTGACGGATCTGGCCAACTGGTTGCGGACGCGGCTGGGGCTCAAGGGCGGCGCCCACGTGTCCCGTCAGACTCGTTACTGGATTCTCGGCATGACCTTCGTCGCGGCCGCGGTGTCGGGCACCATCGCTTGGGAGATGGTCAATCCGGTGACGATGATGCATCGCGGCCTGACCTTTGGCATCGGTCTGGGCTGGGCGGTGCTGCTGGCGGTGTTTCTGCTCGACTTGTTTGTCATGCGCCACGGCTGGTGTGGCCGCCTGTGTCCGGTCGGCGCCTTCTACAGCCTGATCGGCAAGTTCTCCGTGTTGCGCGTCAGGCTGCCGGCCCGTGCCGCCTGCAACGACTGCATGGATTGCTTTGCCGTCTGCCCGGAACAGCAGGTCATCCGGCCGGCACTGAAGGCCATCGGCGGCGCACCACCACTGATTCTGGAAGCCAACTGCACCAACTGCGGTCGCTGTATCGATGTTTGCTCGAAAGACGTTTTTTCCTTCGCTACCCGTTTCGGGGGCTCGGAAACCGCGTTGCCGTCGGGCAAACAGGTCGGCAATCGGGTTTAGGTTCTTCTGCTGTCAATTTCTCATGGGAAGGGAGACGATCATGAAACGTTCCGTCACGATAGCCGCGGCGCTGACCGCTGCTTTGTTGCTCGGGTGCGCCCAGCAGTTCGCCGGCATCAAGTCGATGCGTGGCGACGACGTCGCCGCGGTGGATCATGCCGCGCCGGTGCGCGACTACCAGGGCGCGAAGCCGGGGCTGCAGCAGAAGATCGCTCGCACCTTCGAGGGCCAGCCGCCGCTGATCCCGCACGCCGTGACCAACTTCGACGAAATCACGCTGGAAGAGAACCAGTGCATGACTTGCCACAGCCGCGAGAAAGCCAAGGAGAAGAACGCGCCGGTGGTCGGCGACAGCCACTTCCTGGACCCCGCTTCGGGCAAGGTGCTGGCCAAAATGTCGATGGCCCGGCACAACTGCGTGCAGTGTCATGTGCCGCAGGTCGATGCGCCACCGCTGGTGGGCAACCAGTTCGTCGGTAATCAGAAGCCGTAAGATCGACCCGGCCGGCGTGGCAGCGCGCCGCCACGGCTGACTTTGCGCTTGCAAGCATTCCCCGCCCCTGACGGCGCGACAGCGTCGTCAGGGGCTTCTTTTCCGCTGCGGCGCGACGGGTTGACCTTCGCCGAGACCACCCTTCTGGCTTGCTTCGGCGATGATGGCCGCGAGCATCTTTGCATCCTCCGATTCGGCCGGTAGCTGGGTGAGCGCGTGCCGCCAATGCGCCACCGCCCCCGCAAAATCGTCGCGGTTGAACGCGGCCGTTCCCGCCAGCCATAGGCTTTGCGGATCATCCGGGTCCAGCGCCAGCGCTTTCGCGATGAGTTCCTCCGGGCGTCCCGACAAGTCGCCGTTTGACTTCATGGCCAGCAGGTCGGCAAGGGCGCCGAGCAATTGCGGGCTCTGCTCGACCAGCGGCATGGCCTTTTCGAAGGCGCGCTCGGCGTCGTCGTAGCGACCCATGGCCTTGTATGAGCGCGCCAGCATGATCCAGCCCTGGTGGTTGCCGGGCTCCTTTTCGAGCTTTGCGGCCAGGCCGGCCACCATGTTTTCGATATCCGTCTGCGTGAAGTCGCGGCGCGCCATCGGATCCATGCCGGCCGGGTTGCCGAGCCAGTAATAGAACCCGACCGCCGCCATCGGCAAGGCGATCAGCAGCGCCGCGAGGGAACGTTTCGACTGCGTGGCCGCGACGGGCACCGGCTCGGTTGCCGCGGCATCGTCGAGCAGCCTGCGCTGAAGTTCCGAACGCGCTTCCTGATAGTCTGCTTCGTTCAGCTCGCCACCGGCCCGATCCTTTTCGATCTCCGCCAACTGGTCGCGGTAGATGGCGGCGTTGAGCGAGCGCCGGGTGTCGGCGTCGGCGTCGGCGTCGGCACGCCGCCGGCACCACCAAGGGCGCGAAAGCAGTATCAGCGTCGCGGCCAGCACCAGCGCGGCGGCAATCAGAAAACCGGTCATGGATTGTCTTTCAACAGAGCTTCGGCGCGCTGCTTTTCATCTTCCGTCAGTTCGGCTTTGCCCACCTGCCCGCTGCGACGGCGCAGATAAGCGAACAGGGCAACGAGGCCAGCGGCGAGCAGCACGAACGGTCCGCCCCAGAGCAGCCAGGTGGTTGGCTTGACCGGTGGCTCATAAAGCACGAAGTCGCCGTAGCGGCTGACCAGGAAGTCCTTCACTTCCTGATCGGTCTTGCCCTGCTTGATCAAACCGCGCACCTCGCGGCGGAGATCCTCGGCCAGGTCGGCTCGCGATCCCGCGAGTGATTCGTTCTGGCAGACCAGGCAGCGCAGTTCCTCGGCGATGTTGAGCAGGCGCTTCTCGACCGCCTCGTCCTCCGCCAACGGCGCGGCCTCCTTGCCGATCGCGCCAGTCGCGAGGACGAAGGCGGCCAGCAAGGCGAACAGCCCCTTCATTTGTCCAGCTCCTTCATCATCGGCATGATCTTCTGCTCCATCGCCTCGGGGGTGATCGGGCCGATGTGCTTGTGGCGGATCGTACCGGCCTTGTCGATCAGGTAGGTCTCGGGTACGCCATAAACGCCGTAGTTGATGCCGACCCGGCCGTCGCCATCCCAGGCCGACAGCAGGTAGGGGTCGCCGAACTGTTTCAGCCAGCGCAGGCCGTCCTCGCGCTGATCCTTGTAGTCGAGGCCGACGATGGGGACGCCCTTTTTCGAATACTCCACCAGCACCGGATGCTCCTGCCGGCAGGAAACGCACCAGGAGGCCCAGACGTTGAACAGCCAGACCTTGCCGAGCATGTCCTTGGGTGCGAACGTCTTCTCGGGCTGGTGCAGCTGTGCCAGTTCGAACGCGGGCGCGGGCTTGCCGACCAGCGGCGACGGCACTTCGCGCGGGTCGCGGTTGAGGCCGACGGCCAGGAAGCCGAGCAGGACGATGAACAGGCCGAGCGGCAGCAGGAAACGATTCACGATGCGGCAGCCTCCAGCGCGGTACGTCCGGCCGGGATCCGTGCCTTGAGGCGGTACCGGCGATCCAAGGCGGCGATCAGGCCGCCCAGCGCCATGAACAGGCAGCCAAACCAGATCCAGTCCACGAATGGTTTGAAGTAAACGCGCACGGCCCAGGCGCCGCGCTCCTTATCGGCTTCCAGCGGCTCGCCGAGCGAGACATAGACGTCGCGCGTCAGGCCGGTGTCGATGGCTGCCTCGGTCATTGGCATGCTCGAGGTCACGTAGTTGCGCTTTTCGGGATGGAGCCGCTTGAACACCTTGCCGTCCTTGCTGACATCGACATCGCCGACGAAAGCCGTGTAATTCGGCCCCCGCGCCTCGCGCACACCGCCGAAGGTGAAGGTATAACCGCCGACGCTGACCGTGTCGCCGGGGCCCATGCGCACGTCGCGTTCCTCCTGGTAGCCGCCGACCATCGTCACGCCGACGACAAACACCGCGACACCGAGGTGGGCGACGTGCATGCCCCAGAAGCTCGGCGGTGCGCCACGGCTGACTTTCAGGCGGTCGAGGATCTGCATGATCGACGCGGCGGCGATCCAGACCGCGCAGAGCAGTCCGATCGATACCAGCGGTGTCCATTGTCCGGCGAGCAACGGCAGGCCAATCCCGGCGGCAACCGCGATGACGGCGGCCACGCGCAGCCGGCCGGCGATGTTCTTGAGGTCGGCGTGCTTCCAGCGCGCGATCGGGCCGGCGGCGATCAGGAACAACAGCGGCACCATGATCGGCACGAACACGGCGTTGAAGTAGGGCGGGCCGACCGACAGCTTGCCGAGGTTCAGCGCGTCGATGATCAGCGGGTAGAGCGTGCCGAGCAGTACCGCGCCGCACGCCACCACCAGCAACACGTTATTGACGAGCAGCAGCGTCTCGCGCGAAATCAGCGCGAAGGCGCCGCCCAGGCTGACCTTCGGCGCGCGCAACGCGAACAGGAAGAGCGAAGCGCCGACGACGGCGGCGAGCAGCATGAGAATGAAGATGCCGCGGCGCGGGTCGCTGGCGAAGGCATGCACGGAGGTCAGCACGCCCGAGCGCACGAGAAACGTACCGAGCAGCGAAAGCGAGAACGCGCTGATGGCGAGCAGTACGGTCCAGTTCTTGAAACTACCGCGCTTTTCGGTCACGGCCAGAGAGTGGATCAGCGCCGTGCCGACCAGCCAGGGCATGAAGGAGGCGTTCTCGACCGGATCCCAGAACCACCAGCCGCCCCAGCCGAGTTCGTAATAGGCCCACCAGGAACCGAGGGCGATGCCGAGCGTGAGGAAGATCCAGGCCGCGATCGTCCAGGGCCGCGACCAGCGCGCCCAGGTGGCGTCGAGCTGGCCGGCGAGTAGGGCGGCGATGGCGAACGCGAAAGCAACCGCGAAGCCGACATAACCCATGTAGAGCATGGGCGGGTGGAAGACCAGGCCTGGGTCCTGCAGCAGCGGGTTGAGGTCACGGCCGTCCTGCGCGGCCGGCAACAGGCGCTCGAACGGATTCGAAGTCAGCAGGATGAAGGCCAGCAGTCCGACGCTGACGAGGCCGAGCACGCCTAGCACCCGCGCCACCATCACTTCCGGCAACTGGCGCGAGAACACGGCTACCGCCATGGTCCAGCCGGCGAGCATCAGCACCCAGAGCAGCAGCGAGCCTTCGTGACCGCCCCAGACCGCCGAGAGGCGATACATGGTCGGCAGCAGCGAATTGGAATTCTGGGCGACGTACGCGACCGAGAAGTCGTTGGCGTGGAAGGACCAGGTCAGACAGCCGAAGGAGAAAGCGATGAGAAGGAATTGCGCCTGGGCCGCGGGGCGGGCGAGGGCGACCCAAGCCGGGCGTCCGGTCTGAATTCCCGCCAGCGGCAGGACGCCAAGCAGGATGGCAACCAGCAGTGAGACGATGAGGGCGAAATGGCCGAGCTCTGGAATCATGACATGTTCACTGCTTCAGGGTTTGTTGCGCCTTCTGCGCCTGGTCGACGGCGTGCTGCGCTTCCGGCGGCATGTAGTTCTCGTCGTGCTTGGCCAGCACTTCGCTGGCGGTGAACTTGCCGTCCGGGCCGAGCCGGCCCTGGACCACGGCGCCCTTGCCTTCCTTGAACAGGTCGGGAAGGATGCCCGTGTAGGCGACCGGAATGTCCTTGGCGGTGTCGGTAATGACGAAGTTGACAGTCAGGTTGTCGCGCCTGATCGAGCCTTCCTTGACCATGCCGCCGATGCGAAAGGCCTTGCCTTGTGGCGTCTTGCCGGCGGCGACTTCGCTCGGCGTCACGTAGAGGGCGATGTTGCTGTCGAGGGCGTTGAGCACCAGCGTCGCGGCAACGCCGATCGCCGCCAGCCCGCCAATGATGAGGGCGGCGCGTTTGTGTCGGGGTTTCACTTGGTATCCTTTTCCAGGTCTTCCGCGATGCGCTCTCGGCGCAGGGTGCGCAGAATGCCCTTCTGACGCCCGCTGGCGAGGATTGGTTCCGCGATCATGAACAGAACGCAGGCACCGAAACTGCCCCAGACGTAGAATCCGTGGCCGCCCATGGCGAAAAACTCCGCGGCCGACCCCCAGTTCACGATTTCACCTCCCGCAGTTCCTTGACCCAGTCGGAGTGGCTTTCCCGTTCCAGAATGATGGCCCGCACGCGCATCAGCGCGACGGCGATCGAGTACATCCAGAAGGCGAGCGCCATGATCAGCATGCCCCAGAGCATGGTCTGCGCCATTGACGGCGATTTGGTCAGCGATACGGAAGCGCCCTGGTGCAGCGTGTTCCACCACTTGACCGAGAAGTAGATGATCGGGATATTCACCACGCCCACCAGCGCGAGGATCGCGCCCGCCTTGTCGGCCCGGCGCGGGTCGTCGATGGCCGCCTGCAGCGCGATAAAGCCGATATAGAGGAAGAACAGGATCAGCTCGGAGGTCAGCCGCGCGTCCCACACCCACCAGGTGCCCCACATCGGCTTGCCCCACAGCGCGCCGGTCCAGAGGCTCAGCAGTGCCATCAACGCGCCGGTCGGCGCCAGCGCCTGCGCCATCATGCCCGACAGGCGCGTTTTCAGCGCCAGGCCGAGTCCGGCCCAGGCGGCCATGATCAGGTAGATGAACATCGACATCCAGCTAGCCGGCACATGGACGAAGATGATCCGGTAGCCCTCGCCCTGCTGTGCGTCGGTTGGCGCGACGAAGAAGCTGATCCAGAGACCGGCGATGCCGAAAGCAACCGCCAGCGCCCAGAACCAGGGAATCATCTTGCCCGCCAGCGGGTAGAAGCTCTGCGGCGAGGCGAATTTGAACCAGTTGATGATGCGGTTACTCAAGCGAAATCCTCAAGGCGGCCGTGGTTGCCCACGGTGCGAAAAACACGGCCAGCGCCAGTAGCGCCGCCAGCAGCGACAGATGCCCGCCGGCGCCAAGCCCCGAGACATGGGCTTCGACGGCGCCGGCGCCAAAAATCAGCGCCGGAATGTACAGCGGCAGCACCAGCAGGCTCAACAACACACCGCCACCGCGCACGCCCAGTGTCAATGCCGCCCCGATCGACCCGATCAGGGACAGCAGCGGCGTGCCCAGCAGCAGGGCGCAGATCAGTATCCACAGCGCCGAGGCGTCAAGATCGAACTGCAAACCGAGCATCGGCGCCAGCAGAACCAGCGGCAACCCGGAGGTCAGCCAATGGGCGACTATTTTACCGGCGACCAGCACGCCGAGGGGGGTGGGCGAGAGCGCCAGTTGCTCGAGCGTGCCGTCGGCGTGGTCGGTGGCGAACAGCCGGCTCAGCGACAGCATGGTGGAGAGCAGCGCCGACACCCAGAGCACCCCCGGCGCGATCTTCCTGAGCAGCATCGGCTCGGGGCCGATACCGAGCGGGAACAAGCTGACCACGATGATGAAAAAGAACAGCGCGGTGAGCATCTCGCTCTTGCGGCGCATCGCCAGCAGCAGGTCGCGGCGGATGATGGCGGCGAAGGCGTTCATAGCTTCATAACCTTGCCGTTGGCCATGGGCATGGCCTGGTGGCTGGTCAGGATGGCCATGCCGCCCTGCGCCAGGTGTTCGCCGATCAGCGCCGAGAGCATCTCGATCGCCTTGACGTCGAGTGCGGTGAACGGCTCGTCGAGCACCCATAGCGCGGCATTGCGGGTGACGAGGCGCGCCAGCAGCACGCGGCGCTTCTGGCCCGCGGAGAGGCAACGCACCGGCAGTTCCTCGCGGCCCTTGAGACCGAAGCGGTGCAGCGTGGCGATGGTGTCGCGGTCGTCGAGCTTGCGGCCGTCGAGCGCGGCGGCCAACCGGAGATTCTCCAGCGGCGTCAGCTCCTCTTTTACCGCGCCGTGGTGGCCGAGGTAGAGCATCTCGCGGCGGTAATCCTCGCCGAGCTTGCCGATGGGCGCGCCGCGCCAGCGGATCTCGCCTTCGTCCGGCTGCGCCAGACCGACCAGCGCTCGCAGCAGGGTCGTCTTGCCGGCGCCATTTTCGCCTTGGACGTGCAGCCACTCTCCCGGCGCCAGTTCGAAGGCAACATCGGAAAAAAGGCGGCGTTCGCCACGAAGGCAGGATAGGGCGGAGACGGCAAGCATGCAGAGCCGAATTTTGCCCGAATTGCCGGCGGGCCGTTGTCCTATTCCGCATCGTCGTGGCCGGCGCGTATTCGAAAGTCAGCGCTGGCGGGACGCCGACAGAGGGCCGGTAATGTTGCCGATGTTTCGCATAGCGAAAAACATTTTCCAGCCTGAAACGATATAACTTATTAATGGAAAAAGACAATTTTTTTGCTGCATTGCGGTGCTATTGCCTATACTTGTCCCTGTCACGAACACGGGATCGACGCAACCGGTCTCGTGTGCAGTGGGGAGATGGCAACCCTTTCTCCCGTCGAGTAGGCCGGATGGGATCTCCGGCCGCGCCGTGAGAGCTCCCGATGATGCGTGCCCGCAAGGCGCAAGTCGCGGAGGCTCGTTTCGCGTACTCCGTTCTCTTCTTGCCGCACCGGCGGCGAACGACTCGACTCGGGAGCTTCGATGGATTATTCAGGTCTTGCGATTGCCGGAGGTTTCATGGCCACGCTGGGTATCGGCCTGGCCGGCATGCTGGCGTTCGCTAACCGCAAGCTTTTCGTCTTCGAGGACCCGCGCATCGAGGAGGTGGAAAACCGCCTGCCGAAATCCAACTGCGGCGCCTGTGGTCAACCGGGCTGCCGGGCTTTTGCCGAGAAAGTGGTTGCGGGCAACCTCATGCCGGCCCAATGCACGGTCAGCTCGCCGGAACAGCGCAACGGCATCGCCGATTTCCTTGGCGTCGCCGCTGGCGACGTGGAGAAGAAAGTGGCCCGACTGGCCTGCGCCGGCGGCCGCCATGTCGCCTTTCTGCGCGCGCGCTACGCCGGTCACGATTCCTGCCGGGCCGCCGCCGTGGTCTCGGGCGGCGGCAAGGAATGCGCCTGGGGCTGTCTGGGGCTGGCCGATTGCGCGAACGTCTGTACCTTCGACGCCATTCACATGGACCTGCATGGCCTGCCGGTGGTCGATGCCGACAAGTGCACGGCTTGCAACGACTGCGTCGAAGTCTGCCCCAAGGGCCTGTTCTCGCTGGAGCCGGTCAGCCGCAGGCTGTGGGTGGCTTGCAAGAGCCAGGCGGACGGTGATACGGCCGAAGCGGCCTGCGAAGTCGCCTGCACGGCTTGCGGCAAGTGCGTGGCCGACGCTCCGCCGGGGCTGATGAAGCTCAACGGCAACCTCGCCGCCATCAATTATGAACTGAACGCGTGGGCCACCCGGGTGCCCATCGAGCGTTGCCCGACCGGCGCCATCGTCTGGTTCGATAACCCCAACCATGCCGTCAAGGGCGCCGTGGCCAAGAAAGTGCTGCGCAACGAGCCGTTGCCGGTGCTGCACTGATTTCCAGATTGAGGAGTTCGCCATGTTCAAGAAACTTTTTCAGTTTTCGCTTCTGGAGTCCGGCGGCGCCGGCAAGGAAACCCGGGCGGTGAAGTATCCGGGCGTGCGCGACGCGGTCGATGGCAATACCGCTGTCATTCACGTCGAACAGGAGGCTTCGGACGCGGCGGGCGCCTATCCGATCACGCCCTCGACGCAGATGGGCGAGTACTGGGCCGAGGCCGTGGCCCAGGGCCATCTCAACATCTCGGATCGGCCGCTGATCTTCGTCGAGCCCGAATCGGAACACGCGGCGGCGGGCGTCACGGCGGGCATGTCGATGGCCGGCTTGCGCGCCACCAACTTCTCGTCGGCGCAGGGCGTGGCCTTCATGCACGAGTCACTCTACGGCGCCGTGGGCAAGCGCCTGCCCTATGTCCTGAACATGGGCTGCCGCGCCATCACCAAGGCGTCGCTGAATGTCCATTGCAGCCACGACGACTACCATTGCGTGGACGACACCGGCTTCATCCAGGTGATGGCCAAGAACGCCACCGAGGCCGCCGACCTCAATCTCATCGGCCGCAAGCTCGCCGAACTGTCCTTGACGCCGGCCATCATCGGTCAGGACGGTTTTCTGACCACGCACCTGATCGAGTCGGCGCTGCTGCCCGAGCGCCAGCTGGTCGCCGAATTCCTTGGCAAGCCCGACGACATCATCGACACGCCGACGCCGGCGCAGCGGATGATCCATGGGCCGAAGCGTCGTCGCGTGCCGGCCATCTGGGACGTCGACGTGCCGATGGTGTCCGGCGTGGTGCAGAACCAGGACGCCTACATGCAGGCGGTGGCTGCCCAGCGTCCCTATTTCTTCGACCACATCGAGGGTCTGGCCGAACAATGCATGGCCGAGTACGCCGAGTTGACCGGCCGCCGCTACAGCCGCGTGTCGACGTATCTGGCCGAGGATGCCGAGTACCTGATCGTCGGCATGGGCTCGATGATCGTGCAGGCCGAAGCCGTCGCCGACTATCTGCGCGCCACGCGTAACCTCAAGGTCGGCGTGGTCAATGTCACCATGTATCGACCCTTCCCCGGCGACCTGCTCGGCCACGTGCTGCGCGGCAAGAAGGGTGTCGCGATCCTGGAGCGCACCGATCAGCCGCTCGCCGAGGATCTGCCGCTCGTCCGCGAGATCCGCGCCGCCATGGCCAAGTGCATCGAGAACGGCGGCGCCGTCGAGGGCGACAAGCCGTATCCGGAATATGCGAGCTACGGTCCGGGGGATGTGCCACGCCTCTATTCGGGCTGCTTCGGCCTGGGTTCGCGCGACATGCAACCTGAAGCGTTGATCGGTGCCGTCGAGAACATGCTGCCCAACGGCGCCAAGCGCAAGTTCTTCTATCTCTCCGTCGACTTCGCGCGCGACCCCCTCAACCCCAAAGACGAGCTCCATCAGCAGCAGTTGCACGATGCCTATCCGCGTGTCCAGGAGCTCGCCGTGCATGGTTCCGAGAACCCCAACCTGCTGCCGAAGGGCGCCATCACCGTGCGCATGCACTCGGTTGGCGGCTGGGGCGCCATCACGACGGGCAAGAACCTGGCGGTGACTCTGTTCGAACTGCTCGGCTACGACATCAAGGCCAACCCGAAATACGGTTCGGAGAAGAAGGGCCAGCCGACCACCTATTACCTGTCGGCGGCGCCGGAGCCCATTCGCGTCAACTGCGAGTACGTCTATGTCGATGTCGTGCTGTCGCCCGACCCGAATGTCTTCGGCCACTCGAACCCGCTTGCCGGCCTCAAGAAGGGCGGCGTATTCATCATCCAGTCGAACCTCGGTGACGAGACCTGGGCGAGCTTCCCGACCTGGGCGCAGAAATTTATCGTCGACAACGACATTCGGGTATTCCATCTCGACGCCTTCCAGATTGCCCGCGACGAGGCCGGCAGCGCCGATTTGCAGCTGCGCATGCAGGGCATCGCCTTCCAGGGCGCGTTCTTCGCCGCCAGTCCCGTGATGGCGAACGCCGGATTGACGGAAGAACGCCTGTTCGGTGCCATCGAAGCCCAGTTGCAGTCGAAGTTCGGCGGCAAGGGCGCGGCCGTGGTTCAGAACAACCTGAAGGTGGTCAAGCGCGGCTTCATCGAGATGCACGAGATCGTCGACAAGCAGGTCGGCGTGTCGCGCAAGACCTTGGCGAGGAAGGACGCCGGCCTGCCGGTGATGCTGCGGCAATTGCCGGAAGCCGATGGCAAGGTTGCGGATATCCACCGCTTCTGGGAGCAAACGGGCAACTTCTACGCGACGGGCAAGGGCTCGGACAACCTGGTCGATCCGTTCATCGGTACCGGCATGATGCCGGCGGCCACCGGTGTTTATCGCGACATGACCGGCATCCGCTTCGAGCACCCGGTCTGGATCCCCGAAAACTGCACGGCCTGCGGCAATTGCTACACGGAGTGTCCGGACAGCGCCATTCCCGGCCTGGTGTCGTCGGTGGCCGACGTTTTCAACACCATCGTCAACCACATCGAGACGCGCGGCACGCCGACGCGTTTCCTGCGTCGCGCCGTGCGCAATGTCGAGAAGCGTCTGCGCGCGTCGATTACCGGTGACGGCGTCGCCGTCACACCGCTGATCGGACCGGCGATCGAAGCGACCATCGCCGAGGCGCCCGAAGCCGATCGCGCCAGGATGGCTGAGGAGTTCAAGCTGTTTGCCGCCGAAATGGGGGACTTCCAGTTCGCCACCACCAAACCTTACTGGGCCCTGAAGGAAAAGAAGGCCAAGGGCAGCGGCGGCCTGTTCTCGATCACCATCAACCCGATCACCTGCAAGGCCTGCGCGCTGTGCGTGGACGTCTGCGAGGACGATGCGCTGAAAATGGTGACGCAGACCGACGAGTCGGTGGCCCGGCTGCGGGACGACTGGGACTTCTGGCTCGGCCTGCCGAGTACACCGAAGGAGTACAGCCGCATCGAGAGCCTCGACGAGAAGATCGGCGCGCTCGAGACCCTGCTGCTCGACAAGCATCACTACCAGTCGATGAACTGCGGTGACGGCGCCTGCCTCGGCTGCGGCGAGAAGACGGCGATCCATCTGTTCACGTCGACGGTGACGGCGCTGATGCAGCCGCGCGTCAAGGCCTTCGTCGAGAAGCTGGATACGCTGATTGCCGGGCTCGAGCAGCGCATCCGCCTGAAAGTCACCGAATCGATGGACGTCGGCGATACCCAGGCCATGATCGCCGCGGTGGAGGCCGCCAAGGATGGCGACCTGACACTCTCCAAGTTGTCCGACCGCGTTTCCGCCGGCAAACCTTCGCAGCCCATCGATCCGGTCTGGATGCGCACCGTCGCCCAGACGCTGGAAAGGCTCAAGGATCTCAAGTGGCGCTACCTCGAGGGTCCGAGCCGGCGCGGGCGCGCCGAGATGGGGATCGTCAATTCCACCGGCTGCACGTCGGTGTGGGGCTCGACCTATCCGTATCACCCGTATCCCTTCCCTTGGACCTCGCATCTCTTCCAGGACAGCCCCTCGGTGGCGATGGGGCTGTTCGAGGGTCATATGGCCAAGATGGCCGAAGGCTTCAAGGCCGTGCGCTTGGCCGAACTCGAACTCAAGGGCGAGTACGTGGCGGAGCGCGACGAGGACTTTTTCCGCCGCTTCGACTGGCATCGCTTCAGCGAGGACGAATGGCTGCTTTGTCCGCCGGTGGTCAGCATCGGCGGCGACGGCGCCATGTACGACATCGGCTTCCAGAACCTCTCGCGGGCACTGATGTCCGGCATGCCGATCAAGGTGCTGGTGGTCGACACGCAGGTGTATTCGAACACCGGCGGCCAGGCCTGTACCTCCGGCTTCATTGGCCAGGTGTCGGACATGGCGCCCTACGGCACGGCGCAAAAGGGCAAGCAGGAAACCCGCAAGGAGATCAGCCTGATCGGCATGGCCCATCGCACCGCCTACGTCATGCAGGGCACCATCGCGCACGTCAATCATTTGCTCGAGAGCTACATCGACGGCCTCAACTCGCGGCGGCCGGCCTTGTTCAACATCTATGCCGTCTGCCCGCCCGAGCATGGCGTCGGTGACGATACATCCGTGCAGCAGAGCAAGCTGGCGGTCGAGTCGCGCGCCTACCCGCTGTTCCGTTTCGATCCGGACGCCGGCATCACCTTCAGCGAGTGCGTCAGTCTCGAAGGCAACCCGGCCACGGAAGCCGACTGGCCGACCTATGCCCTGAAGTACAAGGGTGAGAGCGGCCAGGAAAAGTCGATGGAACTGCCGATGACCTTCGCCGATTTCGCCGCCACCGAGGCGCGTTTCGGCAAGCAGTTCAAGAAGGCGCCGCCCGATACCTGGAACGACAACATGCTGCCCATCGCGGACTTCCTCAAGCTCGACGCCGACGAGCGCGAAGGCAAGTTCCCCTACATCTGGGCGGTCGATACCAAGAACCGGCTGTCGCGCTTGCTGGTCACCGAGGAACTGGCCCGTTCGACGGAGGAGCGGCTGCACTTCTGGCGACAGTTGAAGAACGTCGCGGGGCTCGATCGTGTCGCCGGGGACAGCGAGGGCGTGGCCGAGCGCGTGCGCGCCGAACTGATCGCCAAGATCACCGCCAGTCTGGGCGTCACGGGCGGCGACATCGCGGTCGCGCCGGTGGCGGGCGCCACGAAAGTCAGTGGCGGCGACACGCCGGCGGCGGGTGATTTCGAGCCCTGCTGGATCGAAACGCCCGAGTGCACCGCCTGCGACGAATGCATCACGATCGCGCCTAAGACATTTGCCTACAACGACCAGAAGCTGGCCGTGGTGACTAACCCGAAGGGCGCCAGGTTCGCCGACATCGTCAAGGCGGCGGAAAAGTGCACGGCCGGCTGCATCCACCCGGGAACGCCGTGGAATCCCGCCGAGCCGGGGCTGGAAAAGCTCATGGCGCGGGCGGCGAAGTTCAACTAGCGCACATGAAGCTCCTCAACTATTTCCGGGGCGAGGCCTTTCAGCGCGGCGTGCATCCGGCCTCGCGCAAGGAGGCCACGGCCGACCGTCGCATCCGCCGCCTGCCCTATCCACCGCGCGTGACGGTGCCGCTGGTGCAGCATATCGGCAAGCCGCCCCATGCCATCGTCAAGGTCGGCCAGGACGTCGTGCGCGGCCAGCCGATCGCGCGCGCCGACGACTGGCTGTCGGTGCCGCACCACGCGCCGGTGACCGGCGTGGTCGAGGCCATCGAACTCCGGCCGACCGCGCGCGGACCGTGGGCCCAGGCGATTGTTATTCGCAGCCAGGCCGGCGCGACGCAGGAAGATTTGTGGGGCAAGACACGCGACATGGAAGCCGCCACCGGCGCCGACATCCTGCAGGCGGTCTGGGATACCGGCATGGTCGGCCTGGGCGGCGCCGCCTTCCCGACGCACGCCAAGCTTTCCGTGCCCAAGCAGGCGAAGGTGCACACCCTGGTGGTGAACGGCTGCGAATGCGAGCCCTATCTCACCTGCGATCACCGCGTGATGGTCGAGGAGGCCGACGATCTGGTGCGCGGCATTCGCTACGCCATGCGCGTCACCGGCGCGGTGCGCGCCATCGTCGGCATCGAGGACAACAAGCCGGAAGCCGTCGAGGCCGTGGAAGCGGCCATCGCGCGCGCCAACGCGCCGGAGGGCGCGATTCATGCCGAAGCGGTGCCGACCAAGTATCCGCAGGGCTCGGAGAAGATGCTGCTGATGGCCCTGTTCGGCGTCGAGATCCCATCCGGCCAGTTGCCGGTAGCGATGGGCATGGTGGTCAACAACGTCGGTACGCTGGCGGCGCTGGGCAGGCTGCTGCCGCTCGGCCAGGGCCTGACCGAGCGCGTGGTGACGGTTACCGGCCCCGGCGTGGCCCGACCGGGCGACTATCGCGTCGCCATCGGCACGCCGCTGAAGTTCGTGATGGACTACGCGGGCGTCGAGGCCAAGGCGGGGCTCGACCGGCGCCAGGTGATCCTCGGCGGGCCGATGATGGGCCAGGCGATCGCCTCGCTCGATGTGCCGATCACCAAGGGTGTGTCGGGCGTGCTGGTGTTCCGCCACGACGACATGCTCGCCAACGATCGGCGCAAGACCTATCCCTGCATCAAGTGCGGCGAATGCGTGGAATCCTGCCCGATGGGTCTCAATCCCTCGACGCTCGGCATGCTGGCCGCCAAGCGCGAGTACGACCTGATGGGCAGCGATTACCATCTGGGTGACTGCTTCGAGTGCGGCTGTTGTACCTACGTTTGCCCATCCAATATTCCGCTGGTGCAGCAGTTCCGCGTGGCCAAGCAGATCCTTCGCGAAAGGGCGGTGGCGTAAATGGGCACCGTCGAGATCCGCCCCGCCCCGCACGTGCGCGGCGAGCGCACGGTCGAAAAGATCATGCTCAATGTCGTCTGGTCCCTGTTGCCGATCTGCGCCTTTTATGTCTTCCAGTATGGCGTTTCGGCGCTGGCCTCGATCACGGTGGTGACCGGCGCCTGCCTGCTGACCGAGCGCTGGCTGGTCCGGACCGGTACGCAGGCCGGCAACATCGGCGATTATTCGGCCACCATCACCGGCTTGTTGCTGGCGCTGACACTGCCACCGGGGTTTCCGCTGTGGATGGGCGCCATCGCCGGCTTCGTCGCCATCGGGCTCGGCAAGGGCCTGTTCGGCGGTCTCGGCTTCAACGTTTTCAATCCGGCCCTGGTGGGGCGGGCGTTCGCGCAAGCGGCGTTCCCGACCGCCATCGCCACCTACACACCCTCCTTCCTGCCCGGGCGCTTCACGGAGTTCATCCCCTCCAGCCTGGCCTGGCCGCTGATGATACCGGCCGACGCCGCACTGTGGCTGAAGGCCAAGCATCTCGACGCGCTGGCCGGCGCGACGCCGCTGGCCAAGTGGAAGTTCGACGGCGTGATGGTCGGCGCCAACGAACTGGTCACCTCGCTGTCGGGCCACATGGCGGTCGGTCCCTCGCCGCTGCTGATCCTGCTGTGCGGCTCGTATCTGGCGCTGCGCCGCTATCTCGACTGGCGCATTCCGATGTCCATCCTCGGCGGCGCTGCCGTGGTGGCGTGGGCGCTGTTCGCCTTCAACCCCACGCATTACCCGAACCCGTTCTTCATGCTGTTTTCCGGCGGCCTGATTCTCGGCGCGGTGTACATGGCGACCGACATGGCCACCTCACCGGTCACGCCGCGCGGCATGTGGCTCTACGGCGGCCTGATCGGCCTGCTGACCGTGGTGATCCGCTATTACAGCGGCCTGCCGGAAGGCGTGATGTACGCCATCCTGATCGCCAACGCGGCGACGCCGCTGATCGAGCGCATCACCCAGCCGACGCCCTTCGGCAAGAGCGCGCTGGCGGCGCGGCGCGGCGCGTCCTATCCGTTGAATCCCAGCTACATTTCCCGCGAGGACGCGGGCGCGGTGACCCCGAAGAAACGCATCCTCAAGAACAAGCCGAAACGCGATGAGCGCAGAACACCTACCCATTGACCAGGCCCCGGCCACGCCGACCGGCGCCATGATCCGCACGCTCGGACTCGTTTCGGCGATTTGCGGCCTGATCATCGTCGGCGCCTATCAGGGCACCTACGATGCCGTGGCCGCCAACAAGCGCATCGCCATGGAACGCGCCGTGTTCAAGGTGGTGCCGGCGGCGAAGTCGATCGAGGAATATCTCGCGAAGGCGGATGGTGGCATCGCGAAGGCGGGGGCCGAGACACCGGCGGGAGCGATCAGGTTCTTCGCCGGCTACGACGAGGCTGGCAAGCTGGTCGGCGTGGCCGCCGAAGGCTCTGCCCGCGGCTATGCCGACATCGTGCGCGTCATGTTCGGTTACGACCCCGCCTGCCAGTGCGTCAGGAACATCGGCGTCGTCTCGATGCGCGAAACACCGGGCATCGGCGACAAGATTCTCGTCGACCGAGCTTTCCTCGAGAACTTCAAGGAACTGGATGCCCGGCTGACCGCCGACATGAAGGCGCTGGCCAACGAGATCAAGACCGTCAAGCACGGCAGCAAGACCGGCGCCTGGCAGATCGACGCCATCGCCGGCGCCACCATCACCTCGCGCGCCGTCGGCCGTGCCATCAACGATACCGCCCAGGCCTTGCTGCCCAGGCTGGCGCCGAACCTCGACAAGATCGGGAGCAAGTCATGAGCGATGTTTCGACTACTGGTCACTGGGACCAGTTCATGGAGGGTATTTGGCGACAGAACCCCGTGTTCGTCATGGTGCTGGGCATGTGTCCAACGCTCGCGGTAACCGTGTCGGCCGTCAATGCCATCTCCATGGGCGTCGCCACGACCTTCGTGCTCGCCTGCTCCTGTCTGCTGGTCTCGATGATGCGCAACGTCGTGCCGAAGGAGGTGCGCATCGCCACCTACATCGTCATCATCGCCACCTTCGTCACGGCGGTCGATTACATCATCCAGGCGATCAGCCTCGCGCTCTACGACGCGCTCGGCGCCTTCATCCAGCTGATCGTGGTGAACTGCATCATCCTCGGCCGTGCCGAGGCGCATGCCTCCAAGAACCGGCCGGCGGTTGCCACCTACAACGCTCTCGGCATGGGTGTCGGCTTCACCATCGGCTTGCTGGCGCTCGGTTCGGTGCGCGAGGTGCTCGGCGCCGGCACGTTGTTCGGCGTCTCGCTGTTCGGCGCCAACTTCCAGCCGTGGGTGATCATGGTGCTGCCGCCGGGCGGCTTCTTCGTGCTCGGCGCCTGGCTGCTGTTCTTCGCCTGGCATGCCCGGCGCAAGGAGCGCCAGTTGCGGGAGGCTGGCCAGCATGCATGAAACCGCCTTCCAGATCTTCGTCAATGCGCTGCTAGCCAACAACTTCGTGCTGGCCATGTTCCTCGGCCTGTGCCCCTTCCTCGGTGTTTCGGGCAAGCTGGACACGGCCTTGCCGATGGGCGTGGCCACCACCTTCGTCATGCTGGTCGCCTCGCTGTGCGCCTATGGCCTCAACCTGTTGCTGACGGCCTTCCACCTTGAGTTCCTGCGCTTGATTTCCTACATCGTCATCATCGCCTCGGCGGTGCAACTCGTCGAAATGGTGCTGAAGAAGTACAGCCCGGCGCTGTTCCGCGCGCTCGGCATCTACCTGCCGCTGATCACCACCAACTGCGCCGTGCTCGGCGTCGCACTGTTCCAGACCGCGCGCGAATACGACTTCATCCAGTCGATGACTTTCAGCCTCGGCGGCGGCGCCGGCTTCACGCTGGCGCTGGTACTGATGGCCTCGGTGCGCGAGCGCTTGCAACTCTCCGATGTGCCGAGCCTTGCCCAGGGCACGGCGCTTTCGCTGATGCTGGCCGGCATTCTGTCGCTGTCGTTCATGGGTTTCGCGGGATTGGGCGGATGAGCACGTATCTGACCGTCGTCGCGCTGATCTTCGCCGTCATGCTCGGCGGTATCGCCATCGACCGTCTCTACGCGCGCTTTGCGCGCCGCCATCCTCAACTCGGTCCGTTCCGCAAGCGCGGCGGTGGCTGCGGCTGCTGCGCCGCCAAGGATGGCTGTCAAGACCCGGCGTCCTGCCGCGGCTGACTTTCAGTCGGACATTGCTGACAACTTTGCAAAACAGTGTGCCGCCAGTCGGGCGGCATGAACTCCTGACGTAAAATCGCGCATGGCTTGCCGGGAATCGGCCTCAGCGGCCTGGTGTTGCGACGGGGGGCGAAACAATGTCAGGGTTGTCACGGACGGTGAAAGTTCGCGTGGCCGCGCATGCGGCAAAATTCCTTGCGGTGCTTGTGGGCGGACTCGCTGCAGGAGCGGCCTGGGCCGGCCTGACGGCTTCGGTGACCTTGCAGTCCGGTCAGCCGACCAGCATCCGACCGGGCGAAACGACCGTCATCGAGATTACCCTCGCCAACAATAATTCGACGGCCGCCATCAACGGCGTTGCCTTCGGCAACAGCCTGCCCGGCGTCCTGCCGGATGGCCTGAAGGTCGCCGGCGCGCCGACCTATACCTGCTTCGATCCCAACACCAGTACCACGGCGCCGGGATCGGGAACGCTGACCGCCGCGGTGGGCACCCAGGCGATTGCGCTCAATGGCGGCGTGATTCCCCGCCGTAATGCCGGCAGCGCCACCGATGGCAGTTGCACGATTCGCATTCCGGTGACCGCGGGTACGTCCAACGGCGCTGGCACGGCCTATACGTATACCATCGTCGCCGGCGCCGTGACGGGCAACGATGGCGGCGCCGTGGCCAACGTCGGCAATGTCAGCCAGAGCATCAATATCACCGCCATGGCCCAGCCGACCATCACCAAGGCCTTCAGCAATGGCACCGCCTTTCTGGGCGGCGCGGCGCGGACGCTGACCATCACGGTCGCCAATCCGAATCCGGTGGCGATCGGCAACTTTAGCATCATCGACAATTTCCCGACGCTCGGCGCCGGCGGCGCGATCATCCAGGTGGCCAACCCACCCGTGGCGACGTCCACCTGTACCGGCGCCAGTGTTCCCGCTATATTCAGTCCGAATGCCGGCGATGTCTCGGTGAGCGCCAGCGGCGGCACGCTGGCAGCCAACGGCAGTTGCACCCTCACCGTCGCCATCGAGGGCCGCCACACCAACGGTCTTTACACCACCGGTACGTGGCCCAACACCATCAATGCCGTCACCGGCTTTGGCAACGATATCGGCATACGTGCCCAGGCCAACGCCTCGGCCAGCATCGCCGTCACCTCGCCGCTCGGCGTGGCCAAGGCGTTCTCGCCGGCGTCGCTGGCCAGCGGGCAGCCGGGCAGCGTCACCATCACGCTGAGCAACGCGGGCACGACGCCATTGAACATCGTCGGCTTCGACGACCTGCCGATCGACGGCGTGGCGAACGCCGATGGATCGAAGGGTTTGCTGGTCACCGGCACCGCCACCACTTGCGCGGGCGGCGCGACCAGCGTTCTTCAATCCGGTGGCATCGATCGCGGCGTGCGGCTGACCGGCGGCACCATTCCGGCGGGCGGCTCCTGCACGGTGACCGCCAGTTTCACGGCAACCACGCAGGCGGACAACACGCCGGTCACCTACACCAACACCATTCCGGCCGGCGCGGTCGACGTCGGCAATCCCGCGATCGTCAGCCAGAACCGCACGGCCACCCTCCTGGTCGCCGACACGCTGCGGGTGCTGAAGGCGAACAATGGCAGCACGCCGCGCCCCGGCGCTCCGGTGCGCTACGTCGTCACCGTGCAGAACTGGACGAATGCCGCGATGAGCAACGTCCGCATCCTCGATGCCCTCGAGAATGGCATGACCTTCCTGACCGGCACCATCGCCGGCCTCGACTACACGCCCATACTGTCGGGCACGGGCTGCGTCGGCTTGACGACATCGAGCGTCACCGGCGATGCCAGCGCCAACGTCGTGATCGGCACGGTGCCGGCGCGCACCAACGACAGCACGCCGGGTTCTTGCAACGTGAGCTTCTACGCCATGGTCGCCACCGGCGCGACCAGCGGCGGTTCGACGGTGAACAATCTTCCCGCCGGCCAGGTCTGCACGGATAACGGTGCTGGCGACTGCAACGGCGGCGGCGCCACGTCGGGCAACGCGGCGGTCAGCACGGCGACGCTGGTGGCCGCCAAGGCGTTCAGCCCGGCCGGACCGCTCCAGGAAGGCACGGTCACCCGCATGACCATCACCTTGAGCAACTTTTCGGCGAGTCCGCTGAACAATGTGTCGGTGTCCGATACCCTGCCGGTTTCGGGTAGCGTCCAGTTGCGCGTTGCCAC
Source organism: Rhodocyclaceae bacterium (assembly GCA_016704145.1). GTDB lineage: Bacteria > Pseudomonadota > Gammaproteobacteria > Burkholderiales > Rhodocyclaceae > Fen-999. The sequence continues at coordinate 1,377,268 of JADJAS010000007.1, forward strand.
GCCAGCGAACGCCGCCACCACCTGCGGCGGCACGCTGACTGCCGCAGCCGGCTCGACGTCGGCGGCGCTCAACGGCGGCACGGTGCCCGCGCGGGCCGGCAGCGGCGGCATCATCGCCGCCGGCGCCGCCGGCACGTGCGTCATCCAGGTCGATGTCGTCGGCGCCGCGGGGGTCTATGCCAATACCGCCTCCGCGACCGGCACGGAAACCTATGCCGATGGCAATACCCATGTGCTGGCGCCGGTGTCGGCCAACGCCAACATCACCTACAACTCCGTGCTCGGCGCGACCAAGAGTTTCAGCCCCGGCACGGTGTCGTCGGGCGGACGGTCGACGGTGACTGTCCGGCTGGCCAACACGGGCAGCGCGGCGCTGACCAATGTGCGCGTCACCGACCCGCTACCGGCCGGCATGGTGCTGGCCTCGCCGACCAATGCCTACGCCACTTGCGACGGCACGATCGCCATCGCCGGCAATCCCGGCGACAGCAACGTCGTGATGACCGGCGCCACGGTGGCGGGCGGCGGCAGTTGCGACCTGCGCTTCGATGTCGTCGTCACGGGCGCCGCCAACTGGGTCAATACGATTCCCGCTGGCAACATCATCGCGCTGGACAGCGGTGTCACCAATCAGGGACCTGTGGCGGCCACCCTGGCCTACACGGCGGGCAACAGCCTGACGGTGGCGAAGGCGACCAGCCCGAGCACACTGTCATTCCCGGGACAAGCCAGCCGCCTGACCATCACCATCACCAATGGCGCCACGGCGGTCACCGGCCTGCGCCTGACCGATTACTTCACCAGTGACGGCCAGGCGGCGTCACCCGCCAACGGCATGACGGTCGCGGCCAGCCCATCGCCGTCGACCACTTGCCCGGGCGGCGGCGTCACGGCCGTGCCCGGTGGCGGTTCGGTGGCGATCGGCGGCGTCTCGCTCGCCGCCGCCGCGAGTTGCACGCTATCCATCAACGTCACCACAACCAGGACGGGCGGCATCACCAACTTCATTCCGGTCGGGGCCATTCGCACCGACCAGGGACTGTCGAACAACCTGCAAGCCACCACCAGTCTGACGACGCAGACCAATATCGGCGTCGTCAAGCAATTCACGCCCGGCGTCGTCAAACCCGGCGAGCGGTCCCGCCTGCGGCTCACCTTCTCGAACGGCAGTTCCCAGCCGGCGAGCAACCTGTCGGTGACCGACAACCTGCCGGCCGGCCTGAGCGTGCCCGCCGGCCCCAATCCGGCCAGCACCTGCGGCGCCGCCGTCGTGACGGCGCCCTCGCCGACGCAGGTGCAGGTCAGCGGTGGCAGCCTTGCCGCCGCCGTGGGCGGCGTCGCCGCCACCTGTTACGCGGAGATCGATGTCACCGCCACGGTCGAGGGTACTTACGTCAACACCATTCCCGCCGGCGCCCTGACCGCCACGGTCGGTGGCGGCGGCGTGACCAATGCCGATCCGGCCACCGCCACCGTGCGCGTCAAGCAGCCGGTGGTCATGCACAAGGCGATCGGTGGCTTCACCCTCGACGCCGGCAATCCGGGCGGCCTGGCCACCGGCGAAGCGAGCCGGACACCGGGCGCCACGGCACCGCTCGTGATTCGCCTGGAGAATCCCAACGGCGAGGCGCTGACCGAGGCGGCGTTGACCGACACCCTGCCGGCGGGCCTGGTGGTGGCAACCACGCCGGCGGCATCCACTACCTGCGTGGGCGGCGTCGTCACCGCCGAGGCCTCGGCGACCAGCGTCCGCCTCAGCGGCGCGATGATACCGGCCGCCGGCTTCTGCACAGTCACCGTGAACGTGCTCAGCAACATTGCCGGCACCTACACGAACCAGATCGCGTCGGGCGCGCTGACGACCTTCGAGGGCGTCGGCAACGAGAACCCGACACGAGCGAGGATCGTCGTCACCAGTCCTCCGGGGCTTGGCAAGCAGTTCACCCCGCCGGTCGTTCCACCCGGCGGGGTGTCGCGACTGACTATCGTGGTCGACAACGACAACGCGACGAACATGACGCTGACGGCCAATCTGACCGACACCCTGCCGACCTTGCCCGCCGCGATGGTGGTGGCGACGCCGAACAACCTGGCCACCACCTGTCCGGGCGGCGTCGGTGTCATCCAGGCGGCCGCCGGCAGCCCGACGGTGCGCCTGAACAGCGGCGCCGTCATTCCGCCCGGCGGCTGCCGGATCGAAGTCGATGTGACGGCTCCGGTACCCGGAACCTATGGCAACAACTTGCCGGTCGGTGCCCTGCAGACCAACTTCGGCTCGAACCAACAGCCGGCCAATGCACCGCTGGCGGTCAGCACCCTGGGCTACATTTCGGGCAAGGTGTTCCGCGACAACCTCGCACCGCTCGACGGGGTCTATGCCGCCGGCACCGACGATCCGATCGCCGGCGTCGAGATCCAGTTGCGCAGCGGCGCCGGTTGCGCGGGAGCGTTGCTGTTCACCACACATACCGACGCCCAGGGCAACTATCTGTTTGCGGAGCTGGCCGCCGGCACCTATTCGGTATGCCAGCCGAGCCAGCCGACGGGAACGTTGAACAGTGCCACCCGACAAGGCACCATTGTTGCCATCGGCGCCAGCACCGGCACGCCCGGCACAGCGTCGAATCCGACCGCGACGTCGAGCCAGATCATCGGCATCGTGCTCGGCAACGACGGCGGCGACAACTCGCGCGTCAGCGGTTCGCCCAACAACAATTTCTCGGAAGTGGCACCGGTCGGCATCGCCGGTACCGTGTTCATGGACGACAACCACGACGGCATCCAGCAGGGCAGTGATGCTGGTTTGGCCGGGGTACAGGTCACGCTGAGCGGCACCGACTGGCAGGGCAACCCGGTGAACACGACCACGGTCACCGATGCCAGCGGCAATTACAGCTTCGTCAACCTGCCGCCCGCCGATGGTGCCGGCTACACGCTTACGCAGCCCACACAGCCGCCGGGCAGCAGCAACGGCATCACCACCGCCGGGCCGGCGGTTGCCAACGGCACGGCCGGCACCGCGACCGGCGCCACGACGCTGCCCAGCCGCATCACCGGCATTGTGTTGCCGCCGGGGACCAACTCGACCGGTAACAACTTCGCCGAAATCGGCAACGATCGGGCGGTCTTTGGCCGGGTGTACCGAGATTTCGACGACAACGGTGGCTTCAACGGCGTCGATATCGGCATCGGCGGACAGTTGATCCAGCTGACCGGCAATGATGCCAGCGGCAATCCGGTCAGTCTGAACGCAACGACACTGGCCGACGGCACGTTTGCCTTCCATGGGGTTCCGGAAAGCGATGGCGCCGGCTACACGCTCACTCAACCCGGCCAGCCGGCGGGAACCCAAAGCGGCTTCACCACGCCAGGCACCACCGGTGGCGCCGCCACGCCGAAGGCGACCACGCCGAGTCGGATCGCGGGTATCAACCTCGCCGGCGCCAACATGGTGTCAGCGGTAAACCTGTTCGGCGAAATCGATCCGCTCGGACCGCCACCGCCCGGCGGCTGGCCGGTCGCCACCAGTATTCCGACGCTTTCCGAGTGGGGGCTGATGGCCCTGTCCATGATGCTGGCCTGGCTGGGACTGGGGCGGCTACGCCGCCGCTCCGTCGGCTAGCGTTGGCGCGGAGGAGGGTGTCGGCGGCGGCACCCCTTACGAGACGGTGCAACTCCTCATCTCGCCGCCTCAGAAAATGGCAGCCTGATAATAAATCCGACTAAGATTCCTTACACGGCAGTATGATGCACGCGGGGAGCAAGTGGTTGCTCTCATTCTAGGGGGATAGGATGATGATTTCGAAGCTCATTTTCAAGCCTTTGGTCGCCGTCAGCGCCTTTCTTCTGGCTGGGGTTGCACAAGCGGCTACGGTTTCCTACGTCACTGTGCCACCGACTCTACCCTTTACCGATCCCGGTTACACTCCAAACGGCAGTATCACGGCCACAGTCGCCGATACGCCTGACTGCACGGGCGGAACTTTTACGGTCAATGCAAGCCCGATCGCGGCAAGCGGCCCCGGGGGCTCTAATCCTCCCTTAACGACAGTTGTTACTTACATCGGCTTTCCCGCCGGGAATTTCTTATTCGCCAACGCAGGGTATGGCGGTTACCGGATCACAACCACAACCACTGCCTGTGCAGCGGGAACGCCGCCTGCGCCGATCGTCAATACCGTAGCCGTGTTGGGCGCTTCTGCTGCTACAGCAATTCCGACGATTTCCGAATGGGGCATGATCATCATGTCTTCCCTGCTGGCGCTGCTGGCTGTTTTCACCCTGCGTCGCCATAAGATTTGATTTGGCCAGTGTTACCCTCCTGATCTCAGCCCACCCCCGAGGTGGGCTTTTCGTTTCGGTTGCCGGATCATTCCAAGATTACGCTATAACGATGCTCCGTTTCTTCCTAATCTTTCTTGGTTCGCAACTGCTGCTGTTTGGTGTGGAACTGATGCAGCCCGTCCAGCAGCACGTCGTGCTGCCGTGGACGGCGTTTCTCGCCAAGCTCTGCGTGATGCTGGTCACCCTGTTCGATGCCAACGCCGCCGCGATGGGCAAGGTGTTGTGGAATCCCACCACCGGTTTCGGCGTGTCCATCGAGCCCGGCTGCAACGGCATCGAAGCCTGCATCGTGCTGTTCGCGGCGGTCGTCGCCTTCCCGACGGACTGGTGGCACAAGGTCTGGGGCCTTTTGCTGGGCTTTCTCGCCGTCCAGGGCCTTAACGTCGTGCGCGTCATCAGCCTCTTTTACCTCGGGCAGTGGAACGACACCGCGTTTCGCGTCGCCCACGAATATCTTTGGCAGGGCCTGATCATGCTCGACGTGCTGATCGTCTGGTTGCTCTGGGTGCGCCGGGCGTCGCCGCGCGCCGTCGCCGCGTGACGCCGTGGCCCGTCCGGCGACTGTCTGGGGTTTCTTCTTCGCCGCGCTGGCCTGGTTTCTGGCATTGACGCTGCTCTGGATGCAGGTGTCGGCGTGGACGTCGTATCCCGCCGGCGGTCTGGCGCACATCGTCCTGGGCAATGGTGCCGCGCAGTGGGTGCGCGCCGTGCACAAGGAACCCGGGCGCATCGAAGTGGATACGCGGGTCGTCGTTCCGGCTGCCGCGCAGGGCAACCGCCAGGCAGTGGCTGAACTGATCGCGGAAGTGGAGACGGCCCGCTATGCCTACGGTCTGCCGCTGTTCCTGGCGTTGCTGTTCGCCGCGCGCGGCCGGCAGATCGTGCGCAGGGCCTTGCTGGGTTACGCGATCCTGCTGGTGCCCCAGGCCTTCAGTCTCGTCTTCAGCATCCTCAAGCAGGTCATCGTTGCCGGCGGCAGTCCCGCTACTCTTGGGGTTGCCGCCTGGCAGATGGAAGGCATCGCGCTGGGCTATCAGTTTGGCAGCCTGCTGTTGCCGACGCTGGCACCGGTCCTGCTCTGGCTCTGGTTCGACCGCGCTTTCTTTTCCTCCATCGTCGTCGAGGGCTGGCTGGCGCGAAATGCCGGCGGCGGCGTCGACAGCTGACCAGGGATCGTCATGATCGACAACACCAGCGAGCCAAAGCCCCTCGTCGTCAACTGCCCGATCTGCGGCAAGCCGGTCGCGTGGCGGGCGGAAAACGCCTGCCGGCCGTTCTGTTCCGAACGCTGCAAGCAGATCGATCTCGGCGCCTGGGCCAATGAGGAATACCGCGTGCCGGCGAGCGACTCAGACCCAAGCGGCCCGAATGGCGGCGATGCCGTGGGCGCCGGCGGCGCGCGCTGAATCGAGGTCCGCGCGGCTGAGGCCGCCGATGGCGTAGGCGGGCAGCGGGCAATTCTCCAGCAGGCGTGCCAACGCATTCCAGCCGATGCCGGGCTGGCCGGAGTGGCTGGCGGTCGGCTTGATGGCGCCGATCACGACGAAGTCGATCTGATGGTCGATGGCGCGCCTGAGCTCCGCCGCATCGTGGCAGGAGGCGGCCACCAGCGGCAGGTTCGGACGGCCGCACAGCATTTTCAATTGCTCGCTGGCCAAGTGGACGCCGTCGGCGCCGACCGCCCGGGCCAGCTGCGCATCGCCATTGATCAGCACGCGCGCGCCGTGGCGGCGGCAGAGTGCGACGGCGGCGGCGGCAAACGGTTCGCGCTGGTCGGCGGGCAGTTTCGATTCGCGCAGTTGTATCAGACGCAAACCTTTCTGCAGGGCGTGCTCCAGCAAAGTCAGCTGTGGTGACACGCCGATCTCGTGCGCGTGCGTGATGCCGTAGAAGTCCGGTAGCGCCAGCGCCGCCAGCACCGGCGCGTTGGCGGGCAGCATCGGCGCCACGGTGGTCGCGCCCGGCGTCTGCCATTCGAGTGCGGCATGGACGTGGTCGCGCAGTTCGCCGCGCCACTCGGGCACGCGGAAGAAATGCAGCCGCACGTGCGCGTGTTCATACACATGCTCGCGCACGATCCACGGCGTGGCGCGCAATACCTCGATCTCCAGCTCCTCGCGCAGCTCGCGGACCAGCGCCTGGCGCGGCGTTTCGCCGGCCTCAACCTTGCCGCCCGGAAATTCCCAATAGCCGGGATAGAAGGTATCCGGCGCGCGCCGGCCGAGTAGAAAACTGCCATCGGGACGCTCGATGACGGCGGCGGCGACTTCGGTGATACTCACTTGGTCGCGTGCCGACCCGCATAGTCGCGCGCGAATTGCCAGGCGACGCGGCCGCTGCGCGAGCCGCGCATCAACGCCCATTGCAGCGCTTCGTGGCGAATATGTTGGCGTGTGGCCACGGCTGACTTTTCGTCGAAGCCGAAATTTTTCAGCCACTGCGCGCAGATGGCGAGGTAGGCGTCCTGGTCGAAGGGATAAAACGATAGCCAGAGGCCGAAGCGTTCCGAGAGCGACACCTTTTCCTCGGTGGTTTCGCCGGGATGAATCTCGCCATTGTCGGCGTGCTGCACCTGGAGATTCTCCGCCATGGTCTCGGGCATCAGGTGGCGGCGATTCGACGTCGCGTAGATCAGCAGGTTGTCGGGCATGCCGGCGATGGAGCCGTCGAGCACCGACTTCAGCGCCTTGTAACCCGGCTCGCCGGACTCGAAAGACAAGTCGTCGCAAAAGATGATGAAGCGCTCGGGCCGGCTGGCGATCAGGTCGACGATCTCCGGCAGATCGACCAGATCGTGCTTGTCGACCTCGATCAGGCGCAGGCCCTTGGGCCCGAACTTGTGCAGCACGGCCTTGATCAGCGACGACTTGCCGGTGCCGCGCGCGCCGGTCAGCAGCACGTTGTTCGCGCTGCGGCCGGTAATGAACTGGCGCGTGTTCTGTGCGATGCGCTTTTTCTGTTCGTCGACTTCCAGCAGGTCGTCGAGCCGGATGCGATGCGGATGCCGCACGGCCTCGAGATGGCCGCGGTTCTGTCGCTTGCGCCAGCGGAAGGCGCTCGCGCTCCAGTTCGGCGCGGGTGCCGGCGGCGGCAGCAATGTCTCGATGCGGGCAATCAGCGCTTCGGCGCGCAGCAGGAATTGGTCGAGTTCCACTTCGGGTAAGCTGCTTGGATTGATGACGCCAGAACTCTAGCAGAACATGCAATACCTCATTTCCCTATTGGCGGCGGCAATGCTGGCGGGTTGCGCCCTGCCGCCGTCGACCTGCCCGCCCAGCCAGCCCTGTCCGGCGTGCCCGGTCTGTCCGCCAGTCGAGCCGGCATTTCCACCCAAGCCGCCGGAGAAACCCCTGCGGCCCGCCGAGTGGAGCGATCTCGTGGGCTGGCTCGATGACGAACAGCTCGCGGCTTTCGAGGTTTTCCTCGCGTCCTGCGGCAAGATCGAAAGTCAGCCGTCGTGGCACGCCGCCTGTGCGTCGGCACGCACTGCCGGCGTCAAGTCGACCGCCGGGGCGCGGGCATGGTTCGAGGCGCAGTTCCGGCCCTGGGCGCTGATGAATCCGGACGGCACGCGCAACGGACTGATCACCGGTTACTACGAGCCCGTGCTGAAGGGCAGCCGAACGCGCAAGCCGCCGTATCTCTCGCCACTCTTCGCGCCACCCGACGACATGGTGTCGGTCGAACTCGGCGATCTCTATCCAGAATTGAAGAACCTGCGCCTGCGCGGCCGCATCGAGGGCCGCAAGCTGGTGCCCTATTACTCGCGCGCCGAGTGGACGCAGCAGGAGAACGGCCGGAAGGGAGGCGCGCTGTTCTGGATCGACGATCCGCTCGATCTCTTCTTCATGCAGGTGCAAGGCTCGGGGCAGGTGGTGCTCGACGACGGCGCGCGCGTGCGCGTCGGCTACGCCGACCAGAACGGCCATCCGTACCGCTCGATCGGCAAGTGGCTGGTGGATCAGGGCGAGCTCAAGCTCGAACAGGCTTCGATGCAGGGCATCAAGGCCTGGGCGCGCGCCAATCCGAAGCGCGTGCAGGAACTGCTCAATGCCAATCCCAGCCTGGTGTTCTTCCGCGAGCTGCCGCTGAATGGATCGGGCCCGCCGGGGGCGCTGGGCGTGCCGCTGACGCCCGAGCGCAGCATCGCCGTCGATCCGCGCGTCGTTGCGCTCGGCGCACCGGTCTTCGTCGCCACTACCTGGCCGAACGAGGAGCGTCCGCTGAATCGGCTGATGCTGGCGCAGGATACCGGCGGCGCGATACGCGGCGCGGTGCGCGCCGACTTCTATTGGGGCAGTGGCAATGATGCCGGCAACCTGGCCGGACGCATGAAGCAGTCCGGCGCCATGTGGGTGCTGATGCCGAGGGCCTGGTCACCGAAATGAGGCATTGACGACCTGTCGGCACCGCGATGGTGCAACGAAGCTCACTCACTGGCGCCAAACCATTGTTTTGTCGTAAGTCGAGGTCAGGGCACGCTTGTTGCAGCGGTGCACGGGATTCGTGCTTGCTTATCCCGAGGGCCCCAAGATGGAGAATCTGAAAACTTCCGCTGACGTGCTGTTCATCCTGCTCGGGGCGATCATGATCCTGGCCATGCATGCCGGCTTCGCCTTCCTCGAACTGGGCACCGTCCGGCGCAAAAACCAGGTGAACGCGCTGGTCAAGATCCTGGTCGACTTTTCGGTCTCGACGCTCGCCTACTTCTTCATCGGCTACGGCATTGCCTACGGCGTGCACTTTTTCGCCGACGCCGAAACGCTGGCGCAGAAGAGCGGTTACGAACTGACCAAGTTCTTCTTCCTGCTCACCTTCGCCGCGGCGATCCCGGCCATCGTCTCCGGCGGCATCGCCGAACGGGCCAAGTTGAATCCGCAGCTGGCCGCCACCTTCCTGCTGGTCGGCTTCGTCTACCCCTTCTTCGAGGGCATCGCATGGAACAACGCCTTTGGCATCCAGGACTGGCTCAAAGCGAGCTTCGGCGAGAACTTCCACGACTTCGCCGGCTCCGTCGTTGTACATGCCGTCGGCGGCTGGATCGGGCTGGCCGCCGTGCTGCTGCTCGGCGCGCGGCGCGGCCGTTACCACAAGGACGGCGGCATCGCCGGCGCGCATCCCCCCTCCAGCATTCCCTTCCTCGCGCTCGGCGCGTGGATTCTCGTGGTCGGCTGGTTCGGCTTCAACGTCATGAGCGCGCAGACGCTCGACAAGGTATCGGGCCTCGTCGCCATGAACTCGCTGATGGCCATGGTCGGCGGCACGCTGGCCGCCCTGATTGCCGGCAGGAACGACCCCGGCTTCGTCCATAACGGCCCGCTCGCGGGGCTGGTGGCCGTCTGCGCCGGCTCGGACATCATGCATCCGCTCGGCGCGTTCATCACCGGCGGTATCGCCGGCGGCCTGTTCGTTGTCATGTTCACGCTCACCCAGAACCGCTGGAAGATCGACGACGTGCTCGGCGTCTGGCCGTTGCATGGCCTGTGCGGCGCCTGGGGCGGCATCGCCGCCGGCATCTTCGGCGCCAAGGCGATGGGCGGCCTGGGCGGCGTCGCCTTCATGTCGCAGCTGATCGGTACGCTGATGGGCATCGTCATCGCCTTCGGCGGCGGCTACATCATCTACGGCCTGCTCAAGAAGGCCGTCGGCATCCGCCTCGACGCCGAGGAGGAATTCAATGGCGCCGACTTGAGCATCCACAAGATTTCCGCCGGCCCGGAGCGCGAAACGCTCTGGTAAGCGGTCCTGGCGGTCAGGATCGCTTCAGCCTGACGCTGAACCAGAAAGTGCTGCCCTGGCCCGGAACGCTCGATGCACCAGCCTGGCCGCCCATCAATTCGGCCAGGCGCTTGGTGATCACCAGGCCGAGGCCGGTGCCGCCGTGTTCGCGCGTGCTGGAGTTGTCGCCGAGTTCGAACGGCGTGAAAAGCCGGACCAGCGTCTCGGCGGCGATGCCGACGCCGGTGTCCTCGACCTCGAAGCGGATCAGCGCGTCCTTGCCGGTGTCGGCTTCGAGCCGCGCGCGCAGGGTCACCGAACCCTGCTCCGTGAACTTGACGGCGTTGGCCACGTAGTTGGCCAGCGCCGAGCGGATGCGACTGGGGGCGCCGATCATTGCCGTCGGTAGCCCGCTGCTGGCAATGACCGACAATGCCAGCCCCTTGGCCTGGGCCTGCGCGGTGAACATGCCTGCCACCTCGCGCATGAGGGTATCCGCGTCCACGGCGGTTTGCTCCAACTCCAACTGGCCGGCCTCGAGTTTGGCGAACTCCAGCACGTCGCCGATCAGGGCGAGCAAGCGTTTGACGGCATTGTCGATCTTGTCGAGTCGGCCGATGCTCTTGTCAATATTGCCCGTGACGCTATCGCGGCGGAGCAGGTAGCTCATGCCGCCGATGGCGTTCAAGGGCGTGCGCAGTTCATGGCTCATGTTGGCCAGGAAGGCGTCCTTGGCGCGGTTGGCCGCATCGGCGGCCTGCTTGGCGGCAACCAGTTCCGCGGTGCGCTCGGCGATCAGTTCCTCCAGTCGATCGCGATAGCGCGCCAGCGCCTCGGTCTGCTCTTTGAGATCGGTGACGTCGGCAATGACTGCCACCAGGCCCGCCGGTCGGCCTTCGCTGTCGGCGACGCGCACGCTGGTCAGATGTCCCCAGAAGTCGCCGCCGCCGTCGCGCCGGTAATGCCGCTGCAGATCGGCGAACGTTATCGCGCCCGACATCAGCCCCTCGACGTTGCGGATGGCCGCGGTACGCTCGTCCGGATGAACGCGGTCAACATAAAGGCTGCCTTGCAGCCGGTTGAGCGGGGTATCGAACATTTGCGCCATGCGCTGGTTGGCACGGCGAATCAGACCATCGGGGCCGATGAAGGCAATGGCGACGCTGGCGGTATCGTAGATCGTCTGCAGTTCCTTCTGATTTCGCTGAAGGTCGAGGTTGGCTTGCCGGATTTGCGCCTGACTACGGGTGACGATCGCGACCAGTACGGCGAGCAGTATGCTGATGGCCAGACCGGCGATCAGCACGATATCTTCCCTGGCCAGCCCCGCCTTGACCTGGGCGCCGGGCAGCGCCTGCGCCGTCACGGTCCAGGGTCGGCCGGCGACGACGACGGCGCGGGTTTGGGCAAAGCCGGACGGATCGGCGGCGGGGTCGCCGTTGGCGAACAGCAGGGTGCTGGCGGCAACCTGGCCGTCGTAAACCGCGACGACCACCCGCTGGGATAACTTGGGATTGTCACGTTCGAGGATGCTGGTCATCAATTGCTTCATGCGCAAGGGCGAATAGGCCCAGCCCATCAGTTCGCGGCTCGCCGCCGGATTCGACGAACCTGACGGCTTGCGATAAATGGGTACATAAACCAGTGTTCCCGCCTGCATGTCCTTATCGGTTTCCTGAACGAGCGTCACCTTGCCCGACAAGGCTGGCTTGCCGCTCTCGCGCGCGCGGGCCATGGCTTCCCGGCGCGTTGGTTCCGACCACATGTCGAAGCCAAAGGCGCGCTGATTGCGCCAGTCGAAAGGCTCGAGATAGACGATCGCCGAATAGGTATCCCGCTCGCCGGGCGGACGCACCGTGTACTCGGGAAAGCCTTCGGCGCGGACCGACTTGACGTGGCCGGCCAGTTCCGCCGGAGCGATCATCCTGGCAAAGCCGACACCCTGGATGCCGGGGTAGCGCTCTTCCAGGCGCAGGGCGGCGACGAAAGTGCGGAACTCCGCCCGGGAAACGTCGTCGCTGGCTTCGAACAGGCCGACCACGCTGCGCAAAACCTGCTCGTAGGCCGTCATGCGCGCCGTCACGCTGTCGACGAAAGTCTCGAATTCGTGAATGAACTCGATGCGGGCCGTTTCGACCGTTTGCTGGTGGGCGGTGCGCCAGAGCGACAGCGTCAGGCCAAGGTTGGCGGCGAGAACCAGCCACGGCAGCAGCAGAAGGAAACGACGTCCGAATAGGGCGTTCAACATGCTTGAAGTCACGTGCGATCGGGCAGGGTGCTTGCAGGCAACCGTTTCAGCTTACCGCAATTCGACCGGAACGGGGGCTGCGTCACGGCTGCTTGCGCAGCCAGTTTTGGCTGATCGGAAACGAAGATGACCTTGCAAAACTTGTTGAAGATCGGCCGGCTTAAGCCGCATGCGCCGACGGCGCTCGGCGGCAACCGCCGCGCCGCTTCAGCCCCGCGGGCTATCGCCATCGGTTGCAGTCGATGGCGGATCGTCGTCGAACTCGAGGCCCCAGTCGCCGTGGAGATACCAGTCCTCGCCCATCAACTCCACGGGATGCTGCGTGCGGTCGGCGCCGTTGCCGCAGCCCAGATTGTCCGTAGGGCAATACTTGTCGCACCCCCAGCAGATGCGCTCGGGATGCTTGGGGTGGCGCGGAAAGCGCTTGGTCATGACTTTGGGCATGTTGGCGAAGGTTTTCGCGCGGCCTGCTAACCCAGTTCGACCAGCAGATCCTTCGGCTCGACGCGGTCGCCCGGCGCCACCAGTACCTTGACGACGGTGGCGTCGCGCTCGGCGGTGACGGCGGTTTCCATCTTCATGGCCTCGATGGAAACCAGCGGGCTGCCACGGCTGACTTTCTGGCCAGGCGTGATGGACACGGTGACCACGGCGCCGGGCATGGGCGCGGCGACATGGTTCGGGTTGCCCTCCTGCGCCTTGGCATGGGCCTTCTTCCGGGCCAGTCCGGCCTTGTCGATGTGCGTCGGCCGCGGCTGGCCGTTGAGTTCGAAAAACAGGTGCGCCACGCCTTCGCCGTCGTCGTCCTGCCGGCCGGTGAGCTGGATCACCAGCGTCTTGCCGGGATCGATGTCGACGGCGACCTCCTCCTTCTCGTGCAGGCCGTAGAAGAACACCGGCGTCGGCAGCACCGAGACGTTGCCGTAATGGCGCTGGTGCGTCGCGAAGTCAGCGAACACTTTCGGGTACATCAGGTAGGAAGCGAGATCGCGGTCGTCCACCTGGCGACCTGCGGCTTTCTCGGCATCGAGGCGGGCGGCATCGAGGTCGACCGCGGCCAGGTGCGCGCCGACGCGTCCCACCACGGCTGACTTTCCCTTCAGGATCTTCTTCTGCAGTTCGATGGGGAAGCCGTCGGCCGGGTAGCCCATCTCGCCGCGGAACATCGAGACCACCGAGTCGGGGAAGGAGACCTCCTTGTCGGGGTCGGCCACTTCGGCGGGCGTCAGGCCGTTGGCGACCATGAACAGCGCCATGTCGCCGACTACCTTCGATGACGGCGTGACCTTGACGATGTCGCCGAACAGCTGGTTGACGTCGGCATAGGCCTGGGCCACGTCGGACCAGCGCGCATCGAGGCCCATGGAACGGGCCTGCTCGCGCAGGTTGGTATATTGGCCACCCGGCATCTCGTGGCGATAGACGTCGGAAGTGCCCGCGCGCATCTCGGCCTCGAAGGGGGCGTAGTAGTGGCGCACGCCCTCCCAGTAGCGGGCGAAGGGCTGGATGTCGCGGTGCGTGAAAGCCGGCGCGCGTTCGGTGTTTTCCAGCGCGGCGAGGATGGCGCCCATGCTCGGTTGCGAGGTGAGGCCGCTCATCGAGTCCATGGCCGCATCCACCGCGTCCACACCGGCTTCGATGGCCGCTAGTACCGAGGCGACGCTGCCGCCGCTGGTGTCGTGGGTGTGGAGATGAACGGGCAGGCCGACTTCCTCGCGCAGCGCCTTGACCAGCGCGCGGGCGGCCGGAGGCCGGCAGACGCCGGCCATGTCCTTGATGCCGATGATGTGGGCGCCGGCCCTCTCCAGCTGCTTCGCCATGTCGACGTAGTACGTGAGGTTGTACTTCGGTCGGCTCTTGTCGAACAGGTCGCCGGTGTAGCAGATGGCCGCTTCGCAGATCGCCCCGTTGTCGATCACCGCGTCCATGGCCACGCGCATGTTCTCGACCCAGTTGAGCGAGTCGAAGACGCGGAAGATGTCCATGCCGTTGGCGGCGGCCTGCTTCACAAAGTAGCGCACGACATTGTCGGCATAGTTGGTGTAGCCGACCGCGTTGGAGGCGCGCAGCAGCATCTGGAACAGGATGTTGGGCGTCGCCTCACGCAGGCGAGCCAGGCGCTCCCACGGGTCTTCCTTGAGGAAGCGCATGGCGACGTCGAAAGTGGCGCCGCCCCAGCACTCCATCGAGAACAATTGCGGCAGGCCGTGCGCGTAGTGCGGCGCCACGGCGGCCATGTCGGCCGTGCGCATGCGCGTCGCGAACAGCGACTGGTGCGCGTCGCGCATCGTCGTGTCGGTGAGCAGCACCTGCCGCTGTTCGCGCATCCAGCCAGCGAACTTCTGCGCGCCGAGCTGCTTGTAGCGGTCGCGGCTGCCGGCGGGCGGCGTGTCGCCACGGCTGACTTTCGGGAGGATTGGTTTCGCGCAGGGCTGGTGCGGCATCGGCCGGCCCTTCATCTCGGGATTGCCGTTCACTTCGACATCGCCGATGAAACGCAGCAATCGGGTCGCCCGATCCCGGTGCTTCTTGAAGGTCAGCAATTCGGGCGTGGTGTCGATGAAACGCGTCGTGCATTCGCCGCTCTTGAACAGCGGATGCAGGATGATGTTCTCGAGGAAAGTCAGGTTCGACGCCACGCCGCGCACGCGGAATTCCCGCAACGCGCGGTTCATGCGCCGAATGGCCTCCTCGGGGTCGTGGCCGCGCGCCGTGACCTTGACCAGCAGCGAATCGTAGAACGGCGTGATGACGGCGCCGGTGTAGGCGGTGCCGGCATCGAGGCGGATGCCGGCGCCCGAGGCGCTGCGGTAGGCGGTGAGCTTGCCGTAGTCCGGCGTGAAGTTCTTCTCCGGGTCTTCGGTGGTGACGCGGCATTGCAGCGCGTGGCCCTGCAGGTGGATGGCCTCCTGCGCCGGCAGGTAATGGTCGACACCGATCTCGCCGCCCTCGGTGACGCGGATCTGCGCCTTGACGATGTCGAACCCCGTGACTTCCTCGGTCACCGTATGCTCGACCTGGATGCGCGGGTTGACCTCGATGAAGTAGAACTTGCCGGAGTCGGCATCCATCAGGAACTCGACGGTGCCGGCGTGCGTGTAGTCCACACCGCGCGCCAGCTTGAGCGCCGATTGGCAGAGTGCCTCGCGCTGCTCTGCGGATAGGTAAGGCGCGGGCGCGCGCTCCACCACCTTTTGATTGCGCCGCTGCACCGAGCAGTCGCGCTCGAACAGATGGACGAGATTGCCGTGCGTATCGCCGAGCACCTGCACTTCGACGTGGCGGGCACGCACCACCATTTTTTCCAGATAGACCTCGTCGTTGCCGAAAGCTGCCGCCGCCTCGCGGCGCGCCACCTCGATCGCCGGCGCCAGTTCGGCTTCGTTGTTGATGGCGCGCATGCCGCGGCCGCCGCCGCCCCAGCTCGCCTTCAGCATCAGCGGATAGCCGATCCCGGCCGCGAGCTTCCGGCAGTCGTCCAGGTCGCGGGGAAGGGCGCCGGTGGCCGGCACCACCGGCACGCCCACGCGCTCGGCCAGCGCGCGCGCTGCGACCTTGTTGCCCAGTTCGCGCATCACCTCGGGCTTGGGGCCGATGAAGGCGATGCCAGCCCGGCCGCAGGCATCGGCGAAGTCGGGATTCTCGGAAAGGAAACCGTAGCCGGGGTGGATGGCGTCGACCTTGGCCAGCCTGGCGATGCGGATGATGTCGTCGATGTCCAGATAGGCCTGGATGGGTTTCCTGCCTTCGCCGACCAGATAGCTTTCATCCGCCTTCGAGCGGTGCAGGGCAAGACGGTCCTCGTTCGAGTAGATGCCCACGGTGCGGATGCCGAGTTCGCTGGCGGCGCGCATGACGCGAATGGCGATTTCCGAGCGGTTGGCGACCAGGAGACTGCGGATGTGCTTGTGGCTCATGGCGGATGACCAAAGAAGGATGATTCAAGGCGGCGGCATTCTGCCTCAAAGAACTGCTATCGCAGTATGACCAGCGCGCAAAGTTGTTGCCGGAGAATTCATCTTGATGCAATGCAGCAATATACTTGCCATGCCGCCACGCGTGAACAACCTCCGGAACCTGCTCATGACTCCCACCGAACTCAAACGATTCCTGCGCGAACGCGTGCCCTTGTTCGAGGGCTTTGACGCCAAGGAAATCGGCCGGATCGTCGAGCCGAGCGAACTGCGCACGTTCGAGGGCAGCGAGGCGATCGTCGAGTGCGGCGAGGAAGGCCGCTTCTTCGGCGTGCTGATCAGCGGCCATGCCCAGGTGTCGGTGGCCGATAGCACGGGCGGCCGCGTCGTCTTCTGCGAACTGAACGCAGGCGATGTGTTCGGCGAAATGTCGCTGCTTACCGGCGACCGCACCGTGGCCGACGTCATCGCCGGCAACCGCTGCTTCGTGCTCATGATTCCCCAGGACGTGTTCAATGCCCATATCCTGGTCAACCCGCGCGCCGTGACTTTCCTGTCCAAGCTGCTGGCGCGCCGCACGCGCGAGCAGACCATCGACATCACCAGCCGCCAGCTACGCGAGCAGGCGGTGACGCAGTCGAGCGACCCCTACGCGTTGAGCCTGCGAACCGAGGTGCCGGGCAAGCTGCTGACCCTCAACATCGGCTTGTCGCAAGTCCGCTTCGGGGTCTTCGACACGCGGGACACCGGCAAGGACGTGCATGGCATCATCGATTGCGGCGACCGGACGCACGCCTACATCACGCTCACAGCCGGCGGCGTAGTCAGCCGGCGCGAACGGCCGGTCTGCCAGCTCGACGAGCTGTTTCAGGTGATTTTCGAGTCGATGCTGCTGCTCGGCGATCAATACTTGTTCACACCCTATGAAGTCATCGCGGTCGGTCACCGCGTCGTGCATGGCGGCAGCAAGTTTTCCAGCGCGGCGGTGATCACGCCGCGCGTGCTCGCTGACATCGAGGCGCTCTCGGCGTTCGCGCCCCTGCACAATCCCATCAACCTCGAGGGCATTCATCTGGCGATGAAGCTGTTGCCGGACGTGCCGCATGTGGCCGTCTTCGATACCGCGTTCCACCATAGCCTGCCGACCTACGCTTACCTCTACGGCTTGCCCTACGACTGGTACAAGAAGGAGGGTTTTCGCCGTTACGGCTTTCATGGCACTTCGCACCGCTTCGTCTCGCTGAAGTCGGCCGAGATCATGCGCCGGCCGCTGGGCGAACTGGAAATCATTTCCTGCCATCTGGGCGCAGGCGCGTCGCTTTGCGCGATTGATCACGGGCGCTCGGTCGATACCACCATGGGCATGACGCCCTCCGATGGCCTGATCATGCCCAGCCGCGCCGGCAGCATGGATCCGGCGATGATGATTCACCTGATGGATCATTACCACATGAGCCGGGACGAACTGCTGAAGCTGATCAATGCCGACAGCGGCCTGAAGGGAATCTCGGGCATCTCCAGCGACATCCACGAAATCGAGGCGGCCGCCAGCGAAGGCCACCACCGCGCGCTTCTGGCCCATCGCGCTTTCTGCTATCAGATACGCAAGGGCATCGGCGCCTATGTGGCGGCCATGGGCGGTGTGGACGTGCTTGCCTTTACCGGTCAGATCGGCGAAACCAGTCCGACGGTGCGCAGCCTGGCCTGCCAGGGGCTTGGCTACATGGGCATCAAGCTCGACGAGGAGAAGAATCGCCGGCTCGGCGTCGCCGGCAGCCATGCGCTGATCTCGGCCGACGATTCGCCGGTGAAGATCCTGGTCATCGCCAATAATGACGAGCGCCTGCTGGCGTGGGAGACATTGCGCGCCATCGAGCGCGACCGGATCGCGCTGGCGATCAAGGGCCAGCCGGCGGCGCCGATACCGGTCGAGGTTTCGGCCCATCACGTTCATCTTTCACAGTCGGACGTCGACGCGCTGTTCGGTGCCGGCCACGCGCTGACGCCGGAACATGAACTGTCGCAGCCCGGCCAGTTCGCGTGCAGGGAACAGGTCGATCTGGTCGGGCCGAAAGGCAAGATTGCCAAGGTTCGCGTGCTCGGGCCGACGCGCAAGGAGACGCAGGTCGAGATCGCGATGACCGAGCAGTTCAAGCTTGGCATCCAGGCGCCGATCCGCGAGTCCGGCGACCTCGCCAACACGCCCGGCATCACGCTCGAGGGCCCAAAGGGCGCGGTCCGGATTCCGCGCGGCGTCATCTGCGCCCAGCGTCACATCCACATGTCGCCCGAGGATGCGATGAACTTCCGCGTGCGCGACAAGTACGTGGTGCGCGTGCGCATCGAAGGCGAGCGCGAGTTGATTTTCGGTGACGTGGTGGTGCGGGTGAATCCGAATTACCGGTTGGCGATGCACATCGACACGGACGAAGGCAACGCCGCCAACATCGGGACCGGCATGATCGGCCACATCGAAGAGATTCAGTCCCGGGCCTGAGAGCCCCTGCGCGCCGCCAGGCCGATCCTGGCCATGCCTGCCTCAGTGGCCGGCCGCCCTGGCCATGGCTTCCTCCAGCTTGGCCGCCGGCATGTAGCCCGGAATGCGGGTGCCGTCGGCGAGGAAGATGGCCGGCGTGCCGCGGATGTTGAGCTTGCGCGCCAGCGCCATGGACTTGTCGAGGCCCGCGGTGTCGCACTTGCCGGCGTCGGGCGCCTTGTTGTTCACCATGTAGTCGTTCCACGCCTTGGCACGGTCCGTCGCGCACCAGATGGCCTTCGACTTGTCGAGCGAATCAGGCGACAGAATCGGATGCAGGAAGGTGTAGATGGTGATGTCGTTGACCGCCTGAAGCTCCTTTGCGAGCTTCTTGCAGTAGCCGCAGTTGGGATCCTCGAACGTGGCGATGATCCGCTTGCCGTTGCCCTTGACCTGCTTGATGGCGATGTCGGTCGGCAGATCGGCGAACTTGATCTGGGCGAGCTTGTCGAGGCGCTCCTGGGTGAGGTTCTTCTGGGTCTTTGGCTCGATGATCTGGCCGACGACGACGTGGGTTGCCTTCTCGTCGGTGTACAGCAGATCGCCGCCCACCTGGACCTCGTAAAGGCCGAGGACGCCGAGTTTGCGCACGCCTTCGACCTTGGTGCCGTCGGGCAGCGTTGCCTCGATGTTCTTCTTGATGGTCGCCTCGACGCCCTGGGCGCTTGCCAGCGTGGCCAGCATCGAGCCGCACAGGGCGATGAAAAAGTGCTTGATCATGAAGGTCTCCGGTTGGGGGATGTCAGCCCATCGCGTAACGCACCAGCGCGTCCTTGACGATGGGCAATCGTTGGGTCAGGTTCAGGCCGAGGTTGCGCAGCATCGGCAGCGGCCCATGGGCCGGCGCGAAGAGCTTTTGCAGGCCGTCGGTGACTGATTGTAGCGCCACTACTTCCTCCTTGCGCGCCCGCTCGTGACGGCGCAGCCAGGCCAGATCCCCGCAGTCGACATGCGCGGGGCAGGCCGCCAGGGTCTCGGCCAGAACCATGGCATCCTGAAAGCCGAGGTTGATGCCGTGGCCCGACAATGGATGAATGGCATGAGCGGCGTCGCCGATCAGCGCCAGTCGCGGCGCCACCGTGCGTGGTGCGCGCATGTGACGCAGCGGAAACGCCGCCGCCGGCGTGACCAGCGTCAGTGCGCCGAATCGGCGCGCGCCAGCATCGGCGACACGGTCGCAGAATTCCTTGGTCGGCAACCTCAGCAACTCTTCGGCATGCGCGGCCGGTGTCGACCAGACGATCGAAATCAGGTTGTCCGGCAAGGGCAGATAGGCGAGCACGCCTTCGCGGCGGAACCATTGGCAGGCGACGTTCCGATGCGGCCTCTCGATGGCGAAGTTGGCGACCACGCCGTGCTGGCCGTAGGGATGGAATTTCACCTCGATACCTGCCGCCGCGCGTGTCCATGAGTCGGCACCGTCGGCCGCGACCACCAGCTTGCCGCGCAGTTCGCGGCCGTCGGCCAGCGCCAGCGCAGCCGCATCCTCGCCGAAAGTCAGTGTTCGCGGCACGCCGGGGCAGAACAGCGTGACGTTGCCCTGCCGCCTGGCCGTCTCCCAGAGTTCGCGCTGCATCAACGATGCCTCGATGATCCACGCAAGCTCGGCGACGCCGGCGTCGTAGGCGGAAAAGTCCAGACGCCCTCCAGCATCGCCATGAATCTCCATCGCCGCGACCGGCGTCATTCTGGTTTCGTCGAGATGGGCCCAGGTCCCCATGCTGTCGAGAAAGCGCGCGTTGGCCGGGCTGATGGCATAGATGCGCGCATCCCAGCCCGTCGGCGCCACGGGCGAACGTGCCTCGACCACGGCGATTGACAGACGGGTTCGTTTCAGCGCGACAGCCAGCGCCAGGCCGGCCAGGCCGCCGCCAACGATCACGACATCGAATTTCATGGATTCTTCGGGCACCGGGGGCCGCCTTGACAAGAAGCGCGGGGGCAAAGGATAATCGCGCCCCTTCGCGGTGATGTAGCTCAGCTGGTTAGAGCGACGGATTCATAATCCGTAGGTCGAGGGTTCAAGTCCCCCCATCACCACCAATTCTAAAACCCAACCCTTACCGGTTGGGTTTTTTTCTGCCCGCCGCGCCAGCACTGGCGGGGCTTTCGGCGGGGTCTGGTGTTTCACCATCGCGCCTGTGGTGCATTTTCCTGCCCGATGGGCCTCAGACGTCTCTCTTTTCTCCATTTGACCTGTGGCTGGACGAAGCACGCCCCCTCGATTTCATGCGGATTTCGGGCCGATGGTTGGGCGTCAACCGCCCTGACCAGAAACCTTGCAAACCCACTTTACGCATCGAACCCATCGAACAATGCGTGCTGATCATCCCAATCCGACGGCGGCAAATTGTTCTTCAACCAGAGCAAGCTCAAGGTCTTCGGCTGGTGGCCGTCGAGGATGCTACGCACCAGCGTCGGCGAGAGCAGCGTCAGCCGCAGCAGTTCATTCACGGTCGTCTGATGCAGGCCCTCGCGCCGGGCAATGTCCGATCCGCTGCTGACGATGCCCTCGTCGATCAGTCGCTGCCAGTGAAACGCCCTGGACAGCGCCGTCAGGATCGGCGCATCGTGCTCCGGCATCTTGTCTCCGGCTGTTGCCGGAATCACCACCTTGCGCCCGCCGTGCCGCTTGATGCGCACCGGGATGAAGGTCGTGAGTTTCGCGCCCGGCCGGCCACGTTGATGCGTGGCCGTGCCCGTCTGGATGATCCATGTCATGCCACCACCTCCATACCATTCTCCTGCTGTTCCAGTTCCAGTAATTCAGCGCCAATCGTGCCCGGACGCATCTCGCCGGCCAGGGCGTGCCATCCGGACTCCCGCCAGGTGATCTCGATACCCTCCTCCCGGAGTGTCACCCGCTCGATCAGCAACTGGACGATGCGCTGGCGCTCGGCCGGAAACAACTGCGTCCAGACTTGGCCCATCTGCCGCAGCGGCAGCACCACCTCCGGTTCGGTCAATGCCGGATATTTCTCCCGGGCCACATCCCACACCGATTGCACCATCTCCGGCGACATCAGCGCGGCGTGGATTTGCGCCAGCACCATCTGCTCAATGGGTTCCGCCGGCACCCGACCGGCGCGATCCTCCATCGGCCGACAAGGGAAGCCATCGCGAGTCTGTCATGGCCGCGTAACAGATGCTGCCGATAATTCTCGGAACGCAACTGGAAAAAGGAGTAACGGCATGCTCAGTACCCAAGAAGTGCGTTCACGGAGAAACCTTCATCGACAATACTCGGTCGGCATGGCTCGGACCAAAGTGGAAATCGAGGCCGTGCAAAAGCTTCGCCATCAGGTCTTCGCCGACGAACTCGGAGCGCGACTGAACTTGCGCACGCCGGGGATCGACCGCGATCGCTACGATCCTTACCCCTCTTGCTGCCTATGGAGCGGCTTAGCCCCCGCTACGCACGGCACTTCCTGAAGACATGACGACCGCGCCGGTGAACATGTTTCTACTCGATAGGCGTTGCTCGACCACGACCGTGGACCATGAAGAGCCGCGACAGCTGCGCGTCGTGATGCTCACGGATGTTCATTTTCCACGTATCAATGGCGTATCGACCTCGATCGATACCTTTCGTGACGATCTGCCCAGGCATGGCGTGGAGGTGCAGTTGGTCGCACCGGACTATCCGAACGTGGTGTCGTCTCCCCACACGTGGCGTGTCGCGGACCCGATTTTGTCTTCGATTCGGCATCTCCGCCGATCGCCTGGTAGTGCTTTATGTCGGACGTGTCGCGCACGAAAAGAACATCGACTTCATCATTGATTCCCTCGCTCACGCCGTCGTTATCGAACCACGCCTGCTATTGCTTGTTGCTGGCGAAGGTCCGGCACAAGCCAGTCTTCGAAGTCGAGTCGAGCAACTGCATCTTAGCGGTCACGTCCAGTTCATCGGGTACCTTCATCGCCGCGACGAGTTGCCGGACTGCTATGCAGCCGCCGATCTGTTCGTGTTTTCGTCGCGCACGGAAACGCAGGGCTTGGTGCTGCTTGAGGCGATGGCCGCCGGGCTACCGGTTTACGCAATCTCTCATCTCGGAACGCGGAGTATTGTCGATCCGCGCCGTGGCGCGGTAGTAGCCCCGGAGACGGTGCGCGAATTCGGAGTGGGCATGGCATCCCTCGTGGGCAACCAAGACGAACGGGTACGCCTATCCGCCGAGGCGCGAATCTTTGCGCTTCAATGGTCCGCCCCGGCGCGTGCCCGACAATTGGCGCAGATCTACAGATCGGTCGTCCGACAACATCGGCACGCCTGACAACGCAACCTGGACGACAGAACACCCCGGGATCAGGTCATTGGCGATGTCCTGCGAAATTCGGCGCGGTCATCGTTGAGCGGAGCCAGTCGCCACAATCTATGTGGCAAGCGAAACGTACTACGTGTGGAACGCAGGGTATTCTCAGTATATTTCCGGGATCAGCATTTCCGGACTTAAGGGGTTGCGTTGATATTCTTCGCTGTGCTCGCGCTCGGGTAGTTCAACCGGCGGTCGCTGAATTTCCTCATAAGGAAACTGCCCAAGCAGGTGATGGATGCAATTGAGCCGCGCCCGCTTTTTGTCGACGGCTTGCACTACCCACCAGGGCGCTTCCGAATGTGTGTCCGCTCGAACATGACTTCCTTGGCGCGCGTATAGCCATCGATCAACTCGCGGTGGAGGCGAGAGAGCAGTTCTTCGTTGTCGATCAAGGGAAAACCAGTATTCATCTGCAGTTTCACGAGAAAGGTGGTCATAACACCAATGTGCCCTGCGCGAGCGAAGCCATTGACTGTCTGCCGGCATTGGCACGCTCGCACGATCGCATCGAAGCCAAAGTCCGGGGCAGTGGGAGTCGACATCTTTCTCTATCGACTATATCGGTGCTTAGACAGCGCGTCTGCGATGCCAACGCCACGAAACCTCAACACGAACCTCGTAGCCCCCGCTACGGATCGGACCTGAAGACGTCTGTGACGGGCATCGATCCTAAAGGGGAGATGTTTCAGTTTCGTGACGGTTGGGAGCAACTGAACAACTTGCGTTAACGGTGAGCGATCCTGCTGTCACTAAGGCTGCCGGTGGGTATCGAACAACGAGATCGGGTCGATGAAGGCGCATTTCGGACGCCGCGACGCTAACGAGCTTCAGGCTTCGACGACGACGGTGCATCGAATAACTTGACGCCGCAGACCTGTCATCACGCTGTAACAATCCGCGGACAGAATGCGATCCATCATTCAATGGAGAGTCAAGATGAAAGCATTTCGCAGTCTCACCCTGTTCAGTATGACGAGTATATGTCTGGTACACGGTGCGCACGCGCAGATGGTGAAACTGGACGGGTCGTCGACCGTCTATCCGATTTCCGAGGGTGTCGCCGAGGAGTTCCAGAAGGCCAAGAAAGGCGCTATCAAGGTGACAGTGGGAATTTCCGGCACGGGTGGCGGTTTCAAGAAGTTCTGCCGAGGCGAAACCGACATCTCGAACGCGTCGCGGCCGATTACCGCCAAGGAAATGGAAGATTGCGCCAAGGCCGGCGTCAAGTACTATGAAATTCCGGTTGCCTTCGATGCGCTGACCGTCGTCGTGAACCCGAAGAACCCGATCAAGCAGCTTTCCATTGCCGAACTCAAGACCATGTGGGAACCGGCTGCGCAGGGCAAGCTCACCAGATGGAGCCAGGTCAATCCGGCTTTCCAGGATGCGCCGCTCAAGCTCTTCGGCGCTGGCGCCGACTCGGGAACTTTCGAGTACTTCACCGAAGCCGCCACGGGCAAGGCCAAGTCATCGCGCGGCGACTACACGGCATCGGAAGACGATAACGTGTTGGTGCAAGGCGTGGCGCGCGACGTCAATGCGATCGGCTACTTTGGCTACGCCTACTATGCCGAGAACAAGGACAAGCTCCGGGCGATGCCGATCGTGAACTCGGCGGGCAAGGCTGTCGAGCCTTCCGAGGCTTCCGTGATCGACGGCAGCTATAACCCGCTTTCTCGTCCGATCTTCATTTATGTCAGTGAAGCGTCCTACAAGCGTCCCGATGTCAAGGAGTTCGTCGAGTACTACCTCAGGGAGGGCGCCAAGTTCGCCAAGGAAGTGAAGTATGTACCGCTGCCCGCCAGGGCCTACGAAATATCAGCCGAGCACCTGAAAAAGGGCAAGCTGGGCACCGCGTTCGGCGGCAAGAACGAGATCGGCATCAGAATCGACGACCTGCTCGCGCGCGAAGCGAAACTATGACGAGGCCTGTCAGTGACCGGTTGGCCAAGCGCGCCAGCCGGCACGTCAAGGAACGGATCATCGAAGCGATCCTGTTTGCCGCGGCCGCGATATCGGTGTTCGTCACGTTGGGTATCGTCTACGTACTGGTGAAGGAATCCTTCGTTTTCTTCAGCCAGATCCCTGTCGCCGACTTCCTGACCGACACGCAATGGACGCCGCTGTTTGACGATGCGCACTTCGGCATCATGGTGCTCTTGTCGGGTACGGCCGTTAGTTCCTTCGTGGCGCTACTGGTGGCCATCCCGATCGGCACGATCATCGCGATCTACCTTTCCGAGTTCGCCACTCCGCATGCTCGCGAGATCGCGAAGCCGATTCTGGAAGTGCTTTCCGGCATTCCGACGGTGGTGTTCGGCTTTTTCGCCCTGCTTTTCGTCACGCCCATCATCCAGTGGTTCCTGCCTGAATTACCCGGCTTCAGTCTGCTCTCGGCGGGCATCGTCATGGGCATCATGATCGTTCCGATCGTCAGCTCGATCTCCGAGGACGCCATGCGCGCGGTGCCGATGTCCTTGCGCGAAGGTTCCTACGCGATGGGGGCGACGCGCCTGCAGACGGCGTTGCGCGTGGTCTTTCCGGCCGCCATCTCGGGCGTGGCCGCCGCCTACATTCTCGGCATCGCCCGCGCCGTCGGCGAAACCATGATCCTGGCCATCGCGGCCGGCATGCAGCCCAACCTGGTATGGAACCCGATGGAACCGGCCGCGACGATCACGTCATTCATCGTCCAGGTGGCGCTTGGCGACCTCCCGCACGGTTCGGTCGGCTACAACACGATCTTCGCCGCCGGCCTGACCTTGATGATCTTCACCCTGGCGTTCAACATGCTTGGTTTCTGGTTGCAACGCCGCTATCGCGAAAGGTATTAGAAATGAGCCTGCCAGCGGAAGAGATCGCCGCGATCCGCGCCAACATTGCCAGTCGCAAGACCCGCGATCTGGTCTTCGCCGGCGTCGGCATTCTGTGCTTGGCGGTCGCCCTGCTGACCATCGCCGCGCTGTTCGCCGACATGATCGTCACCGGCTGGGATCGATTTCGCCCTGGCTTCTTCACTGACTTTCCCTCGCGCCGCGCGGCGCAAGCCGGCATACTTTCGGCCTGGGTCGGTAGCGTGCTCGTGATGATCGTCACCGCCGTGGTTGCCGTGCCGCTGGGCGTTGCGGCCGGCGTCTGGCTGGAGGAATACGCCCCCAAGCACTGGGTCACGGACGTCATCGAGATCAACATCAACAACCTCGCCGGCGTCCCCTCGATCATCTACGGCCTGCTGGCGCTGGGATTGTTCGTCTACACTTTCGGCTTGAGGCAGAGCGTGCAGACTGCGGGCCTGACGCTGGCGCTGCTGATCCTGCCGGTGGTGATTGTCGCGACGCGCGAGGCGATACGCTCGATTCCGCAGATGATCCGCGAGGCGGCCTATGGCCTCGGCGCCACCAAGTGGCAGACCGTCAAGGACCATATCTTGCCCTATTCGCTGCCCGGCATCCTCACCGGCATCATCATCGGCCTGTCGCGCGCTATCGGTGAAACGGCGCCGATCATCACCATCGGTGCGCTGACCTTCATCGCTTTCCTGCCACCCGCGCCGCTCACCGACATTCCGCCCTTCATAAATTTCGAGTGGCTGAGGGCGCCATTCACGGTGATGCCGATCCAGATCTTCAACTGGACCTCGCGACCGGACTCCGCCTTCCACCAGAACGCTGCCGCGGCCGGCGCCATCCTTGTCGCCATGACGCTGACGATGAACGCCATCGCCATCTGGTTGCGCTATCGCCTTCGCAAGAACATCAAGTGGTGAGCCCATGAACATTCCGAAACTGCCGCCGACGCCGGCCAGGGTCAAGGCCGAGACGAAAGATTTCAACTTCTATTACGGCGACTTCCACGCGCTGCGGAATGTCAATCTGCAACTTGGCGAGAACCAGGTCACAGCCTTGATCGGACCCTCGGGTTGCGGCAAGAGCACGCTGCTGCGCAGTTTCAATCGCATGCACGACCTCTACGCCGGCAATCGCTACGAGGGCGAATTGATTCTGCATCCCGATGACACCAACCTGGTCGATCCGCGCGTCGACCCCATTGAAGTACGCATGCGGCTCTCGATGGTGTTCCAGAAGCCGAACCCGTTCCCCAAGTCGATCTACGAGAACGTCATCTATGGCCAGCGCGTGCGCGGCGTGACCAAGCGCTCGGTGCTTGACGACAAGGTCGAGGAAGCGCTCACCAACGCCGCCCTGTGGGACGAGGTGAAACACCGCCTCCACGACATGGCCTTCGCGCTGTCCGGTGGCCAGCAGCAGCGCCTGTGCATAGCCCGAGCGCTGGCGACCAACCCGGAAGTGCTGTTGTTCGACGAACCGACCTCCGCGCTAGACCCGATTGCCACTGCGAGCATCGAGGAGTTGATCAACGAATTGAAGAAGAAGGTAACCATCCTCATCGTCACCCACAACATGCAGCAGGCGGCACGGGTGTCGGACTACACTGCCTATATGTACCTTGGCGAGCTGGTTGAGTTCGGTGTTACCGACGAGATCTTCATCAAGCCGAGGGATCGGCGCACCGAGGACTACATCACCGGCCGCTTTGGTTGAGGCGGGCCATCAGGAGATTGTTATGCACGAACATCTTTCCACGCAATTCGACGTCGAGCTCGACACCATTCGCGCCCACCTGACACGCATGGGCGGCATGGTGCAGGAACAGGTGCGCAATGCTCTCGGCGTACTGGCCAACGGCGACCGCGAGATCATCGAGGCCATCGTGGAACAGGACAAGGGTGTGAACGAGATGGAGGTGGCCATCGACATGGCCTGCGCCAATCTCGTGGCCCGTCGCCAACCCACGGCGATCGATCTGCGCCTGGTCATGGCGATTGGCAAGACGGTTACCGACCTGGAGCGGATCGGCGACGAAGCCAAGAAGATTGCCGGAACCACCCGGAAGATCGTCGAGCGTGGCGATGGCGGCAGTCTGTCGCAGGTGATGGAGATTCGGCACATGGGCGAACAGGCGGCAGCCATGCTGAACAGTGTCCTCGATGCCTTCGTCCGGCTCGATTACCAAGCTGCCGTGCTGGTCGTGCGCTCGGACAAGGAGGTGGACCAGCATTTCCAGGCCATCATTCGGCAGCTGATCACCTACATGATGGAAGATCCGCGCACCATTACGACAGCGCTCGACATCGTCTTCATCGCCAAGTCGGTGGAGCGGATCGGCGACCACTGCAAGAACATCGCCGAGGACATCATCTACATCGTCAAGGGTCGCGATGTCCGCCACAAGGGGCTCGACGGACTGGAGCGGGAGATTACGGCAGCATGAGCAGTGTCGTTCGCGTCCTGGTGATCGAAGACGAGGCGCCGATCCAGGAATTGCTTCGCTATTCGCTGGAACAGGCTGGTTTCGCGGTGACCGTCGTCACTACCGCTGAACAAGGGCTGGCGGAAATCCGCAGTGAGCTGCCGTCGGTGCTGCTGCTCGATTTGATGCTTCCCGGCATGTCCGGCGTGGCGCTGGCCAAACAACTGCGATCCGACGCACGTACTCGCGACCTGCCACTGATCATGGTCACTGCGCGCGCCGAGGAGACCGATCGGGTCGGCGGCCTGGAAACCGGCGCCGACGACTATGTCACCAAGCCATTCTCGCCCAAGGAACTGGTCTCGCGTATCCGCGCCGTGTTGCGGCGGCGAACGCCGCATCTGGCGGGCAACCCGGTCGACATCGGCGGTGTTCGGCTTGACCCTTCGGCGCATACCGTTACCGTGGCGGGACAGCCGGTGGACCTTGGTCCCACCGAGTTCGAACTTCTGCAATACTTGATGCATCATCCGAATCGAGCGATGACGCGCGAGCAGTTGCTGAATGCCTTGCGCGGCGATCACGCGGCACTGATGGATCGCACGGTGGATGTTTATGTTCGCCGCCTGCGGGCGGCGTTGGGCCCGACTGGCGAAACCATGATCGAAACGGTACGGGGTACCGGCTACAAGCTGACCTGTCCGCCCCAATGACCGGCGACAACTTGGGCTTCCTGGTCGGGTTGTTGGCACTCCTGATTGTCATGCTTGCCTTGCTTCTGCATGCTCAAATTGCTCAGCGGCGCGCGCTCAGCCGCTGGTTGGTGAAACCGGAAAGCGAAATACCCGACGGCAGAGGCCCTTGGCGCGAGGTATTTTCCCTGTTGCAGCGACGGGAGAAGGAAGTGAGTCGCGACATGGCGCGGCTTGTGCGTTCGCTTGATCATTTCCGGCTTGCCACCCAGGCGCTGCCCGACGGTGTGATTCTTCTCGACGACCAGACGCACATCGACTGGATGAATGCCGCGGCGATCCAGCATTTCGGACTGGACCTACAGCGAGATGCTGGCACGCTGGTGGGCCAATTGATTCGACAGGGCGAATTTCATGCCTATCTCTCCGCTTTTAGGGAACATCGGGGCGAATCGGAACCCCTTCAACTGAATCTGTCGGCAGGGGGCACGGCAAGAGTAGTGTCGGTCCTCCTGATTCCGTTCGCCGACGCTGGCATTCTGCTGCTATCCCGCGACGTGACCGAACTGGCAAGAACCGAGGTGATCCGGCGTGATTTCGTGGCAAACGTCTCGCACGAGTTGCGTACCCCCCTGACGGTGATATCGGGATTTCTCGAGCAGTTTGCCTCGGATCATCCTCCGGCCGGCGAAGCCGCCCGCAAGCATCTGGCGCTGATGGCCGATCAGGCGGATCGGATGAACCGCCTGGTGGCCGACTTGCTGACGTTGTCTCGTCTTGAGAACGATGGCCAACCGCCGAAAAGCGAGGTTATCGACGTTCCTGGACTACTGGTTGCGATACTTGCCGAAGCCAGGGTGTTGTCGGCCGGTAAACACAATCTCGTGGCTTCCGGGATCGAAGCCGTAATGTTGCAAGGCGGCAGGGAAGAAATCCGTAGTGCGTTCGGCAACCTGGTCTCGAACGCGGTGCGTTACACCGCCGAAGGCGGCACCATCGCGGTATCGTGGAAATCGGAACCAAGAGGCCTTGTTTTCACGGTGACCGACACGGGGATCGGAATCCCGAAGGAGCACTTGCCGCGCCTGACGGAGCGGTTCTATCGCGTGGACAAGGGGCGCTCGGCGGCGACGGGGGGCACGGGCCTGGGTTTGGCGATCGTCAAGCATGTCCTGCTGCGTCATCAGGCAAGGTTGGAAGTCATGTCCGAGCTTGGTCGGGGGAGCACGTTTGCCGCCGTCTTTCCGGCAAGCCGGGCAGCGGCCCCGCCATAGCTGATCGAAATGGTTGAATCGCGCCGGATGCGGCCGTTGATCGACCGATAAAGGGCGCAATCTTCCCCGAAAAAGAAGTGGCGTTTTTCCCTTGAGCGCATTAGATTTGCAAGTTGTGTCGACAGGCGGAGCAAGTTGGCGCATGTCCAACATTGACCGATCCGAATCTACGCCCGTTTTGCCAAGGAGAGATGGAATGTTCCTGGAGAAGACCACCTGGCGGACCAGTCCGGCGCATGCCGCCGTTGCCGCCGTGTTTGCACTTGCTTATGGGCTGCCGGCGCATGCCTTCGAGTTTCAAACCGAGAACGGTTGGCAAGGAAGCTTCAACAACACGATATCGGTGGGCGCCAGCTGGCGGGCCGAAGGGCCGAACCGCAAGCTGTTCAGCGCCGGCGACGGTAATCGCATTGGTGAACTCGGTGGCTTGGGGGGATCGAATACCAGCAGCGGCACGCTTAACTGGGACAAGGGTGACCGCTTCACCACGCCGTTCAAGCTGCTGTCCGAGCTTTCCATAAAGAAAGGCGACATGGGCGCCTTCCTGCGCGTCAAGGCTTGGTATGACCAAGCGCTTAACGATGAAGACGTCCGTGCCGGCAATGGCGACAACGGGCACAAGGCGAACAGCAAGCTGTCGGATGCCAGCCAGCCGCGCCTGAACAAGTTTGATGGCATCGAATTGTTTGATGCCTACGTTTACAACACCTTCCAGTTGGGCGACAACCCGTTGCAGATCCGGGCGGGACGCCAAGTGGTGAACTGGGGTGAAAGCCTGTTCATTCAGGGATTGAACCAACTGAACCCCCTCGACGTTCCCGCCCTGAGGAGGCCGGGTACCGAGGTCAAGGAAGCAATGCTTCCGGTGTGGAGCCTGTACGGCAATCTGGGTCTGGGCAACGGCGTCTCGGTCGAGGGCTTTTACCAAATCAAGTGGGAACCGGCGGTGTTCGACACCTGCGGCCTCTACTGGTCGCCCGTCGAGTGGGGCATGTCTGCGGCCACGGGGTCGGCGCGCTGCCGGCAGGTCGTGACATCGGCGGGTTTGGTCGGTAACGTTGCCGCCTACAACGGAGGATTGTTCATTCCGCAAGTGAAAGGCAGGGAAGGCAATGATTCCGGTCAGTACGGCGTTGCGCTGCGTTTCCCGATCAAGGCGATCGACTCGGAATTGGGGCTGTTCGCCATGCAGATCAATTCGCGGGCACCATTCGTCTCCGGCCGCACGGGCACGTGGGGCGCGGTGCCCCTCGGCCATCCGGCGCGCACGACCTTGAACCCCCTGCCGGCGCACCAGAAGGCGATGGCCGCCCTTGGTGTGCGCTCGGCGGTGGGCTTCTGGGAATACCCCGATGCCATCAGGCTCTATGGCATCACGCTATCGACCAACGTCGCCGGCTGGTCGGTCGGCGCCGAACTCAGCCATTCGCCAAACCAGCCCGTTCAGCTGAACGGCAACGATCTGCTCTACGCCATCGTGACGGGCCGAGGGCCGATGGGCGCCACCGGCCGCGCAGCCACCGCGCAGGGCGGCGGTATGCACATCTCCGGGTATGACCGCCTGCGCAAGACACAGCTGCAGGCAAACACGGTCAAGATCTTCCCCGCGATGCTCGGTGCGGATCAAGGCGCGTTGTTCGCCGAAGTCGGCATGCAGTGGAACGATGTGCCCAGCAACGGCCTTCGTTACAGCCGGGCGTTTATCTTCGGCCTGGGTTCGGACGTCACCGTGCCGGTGCCGGGCGGTAGCACTTGCCTCGCGGGCACGCCATTCTCGAATCCGCAGCCGGATGGATGCAAGAACGATGGTTATGTCGACGACTTTGCCTGGGGTTATCGTCTTCGCGCCCAGTTGGACTATCCCGGACTGATCGGCAGCTTTACCGTGTCTCCGAACCTGTTCTGGCAGCATGATGTCTCGGGTTTTTCCAGCGATTACCAGTTCATCGAAAAGCGCAAGGTCATTGGCGTCGGCGTGAAGTTCGACTACCAGAAGAAGTTTACGATCGACATGGGGTACACGACGTTCGCTAATAGCACCAAGTACGACCCGTTCCGCGATCGCGATTACTACAGCTTGTCCTTCAGCACGACGTTCTGAGGCATGCCTTCTCGGAGATCATCAATGAACATACCGCCTCGTCTGGTCGCCGCCGCGACCTGCTGCATTCTTCTCAGTGGCGCGTCTTGGGCCGCCTTGACGGCGGCCGAAGCCGACAGGCTCGGCAAGGATCTGACGCCGACCGGCGCCACCAAGGCCGGCAATGCCGATGGCTCGATTCCCGCCTGGGACGGCGGCCTGACCAAGCCGCCGGCAGGCTGGAAGGCCGAACAGGGCTATGTCGATCCCTTCGCCAACGAGAAGCCGACGTTTACCATCAACGCTGCCAATGCCGATCAGTACAAGGACAAACTGCCGACCGGCCTCTTGACGTTGCTCAAGAAGTATCCGAATTTCGCGATGCCGATCTACCAGACACGTCGTACCGCCGCGTTGCCGCAGAGCGTTTACGACAAGGCCAAGGCCGAGGCGACGCGGATTTCCCTCAACAATGGGCATATCGAGGGCCGCGATGATTCCCATATCCCCTTTCCGATTCCCAAGACCGGCGAAGAGGCCATCCACAACTACACCATGCGCTATTTTGGCGGTGGTTACGAGCGGGAGTATTCCTGGTTCCCGGTGCGCGCCAATGGCGATACTTACCGCGTCGGTTATGTCGATCGCTTGGTCGCGGCGAAAAACTTCGATCCACCGCAAACCGGCAACCTGCTTTTCGCCTTTTATAGCCGGTACACCTCGCCGGCGACGCTGGACGGCACGGTTTATCTCGTCCATGAGCCCGTAGACCAGGTCAAGGAATCGCGCTCGGCGTGGATCTACAACTCCGGCTTACGCCGCGTCCGTCGTGCCCCGGACCTGGCTTACGACAACATCGCCGACGGCAGCGAGGCGATGCGCGTCACCGACCAGTATTTCGGTTTTAACGGCGCGACCGACCGCTACGATTGGAAATTGGTCGGCAAGAAAGAAATGTACGTGCCCTACAACAGCTACAAGATCGGCGACAAGAAACTCAAGTACAGCGACATCCTCGACAAGAACACTGTCAAGAGTGAGTTGATGCGCTATGAACTGCACCGGGTCTGGATTGTCGAAGCCACGCTGAAGGCCGGGCAAAAGCATATTTACGGCAAGCGCGTCTTCTATCTCGATGAAGACAGCTGGATGTTGGTCGAAGAAGACGCCTACGATACCCGGGGTCAGTTGTGGCGAGTCGCCGTGCATGGTTTCCGTCAGAATTACGACGTGCTGGTGCCTTGGCACGGCATCGAGATCTGGCACGATCTCGTCAACGGCAACTATCTGGCCTCTCACTTGGACAACGAGGTCAAGCAGCCCATCAAATTCGATATCCGGGCAAAATGGTCGGAGTTCCAGCCGGACGCCCTGCGACGCGCGGGAACCCGTTGATCGGCGGACGACCGGGCCCCGCGGGAACCTTGCTCCTGGCGGGAGCCTTGTGCGCCATCGGGGCAGGATGGCCGGCCTCGGCGGCGGATCGACAAGAGCCTCGGCCGGTCATTGCCGAAGTTCCGTTGCGCATCGATCGTACGCTGGTGCTCGGGGCTGCCCGCAGCGGCCGGCGCGTCGTCGCCGTTGGCGAGCGAGGGGCCATCTTCGTGTCGGAAAACTCGGGTGCCGACTGGATCAGCCAGCGTGCCGCGACCACGCGCACGCTGACCAGCGTGGTGTCGCTCGATGACACGACCTGGGTCGGCGCCGGCCACGGCGGCGCGCTGTTGCGCTCCGAGGACGGCGGCAAGTCGGCCCGGCTGATTGAAACCGACGCCGGCAAGGATTCCTTTCTCGGCCTGACAGTACTGAGCCCGACTCGCGTGCTCGCCTATGGCGCTTTCGGCTTGATGCTGCGCTCCGACGATGCCGGACGCAGCTGGAGCCGGCAACAGGTCATCGAGGAAGGTTTCGACCGGCATATCACCCGCGTCGTTTCCGCTGGCGAGATGCTCTTGCTGGTCGGCGAGTCGGGCACGCTGGCGAAATCCACTGACGGCGGCATCGCCTGGACCCGGCTGGAATCGCCGTATGAAGGTTCCTATTTCGGCGCCGCTGTAACGCCGGACGGCGCGCTGCTGATTTTCGGCATGCGCGGCAACGTGTTCCGTTCGGCCGATGGCGGAGCCACCTGGGCGAAGATTACCTTGCCAACCCGATTGCCGTTTTTCGGCGCGCTGACGCGAGGTGACCGTGCCATCATCCTTACCGGAGGCATGGGCTGGCTGGCCGTCAGCAATGACGACGGCCGCAGTTTCCGCCTCAAGCGGGCGGCGTCGCGCAGTATCGCCGGCGCGTTCGAGCGCGCCGATGGCACGTTGGTGGCCTATGGCGAACAGGGAATTCGCGCCCTGGCCGCCGATGTGCTGAACGACTGAGCGGTCGCCAGGGCAACGCGAAATCGGCGAGATGACGGGACACACGCTCAAGGACCGCCACGGGCTGGAGGAGGACAGCTTCAGTCCGACCTGGGTAGGCAAGGTTTCCTACTGGATATTCCATCTGCGCAAGCCGCTGCTGGCGTTCTTCGTCCTGCTCACCGTGCTGCTGGCCGTGTCCGCCACGCAGCTCAAGGTGGGCGCGGGGTTCTCGAAAATGATCCCGCTCAAGCACGAGTACATGCAAACTTTCATGCAGTACCAGAGCAGCTTTGGCGGGGCGAACAAGGTCATCGTCGCGCTCAAGGCCAGGCAGGGCGATATCTACACCAAGTCGTTCATGGAGTCGTTGCGCAAGGCCACGGAGGACGTCTTCTACATCAAGGGCGTCGAGCGCAGCTCGGTGACCTCCCTATTCACCGCCAACGTTCGTTTCACCGAAGTCGTCGAGGACGGCTTTCGCGGCGGCAATATCGTCGCCTCGGATTTTTCCGGCACGCCGGAGCAGCTGGCCCTGGTGCGGGAGAACGTGGCCAAGTCGGACTGGAGCGGCCGTATCGTCGCGCTCGACGGCACGGCCGCCATGGTCGTCGCCACACTGCAGGAGAAGGACCCCGAGACCGGTGGCCGCCTTAACCTCCAGGAAGTAGCCAGGCAACTCGAAAGCATCCGCGTCGGCGCCGAGAACGATCGGCTCTCGGTGCATGTCATCGGCTTCGCCAAGGCGGTGGGCGACATCGCCGCCGGCGCCGCCGGTGTGATCGGTTTCTTCGCCACAGCCTTCGCCATCACCGCCCTGCTGCTGTTCTGGTACTCGGGCTCCGGCATGCTGACCTCCTACGCGCTGATCTGCGCCACCGTGCCGGTGATCTGGCTGCTCGGCCTGCTGCCGATCTTCGGCCTGACGCTCGACCCCATGTCCATCCTGGTGCCGTTTCTGATCTTCGCCATTGCCGTGTCGCACGCCGTGCAGATGACCAGCGCCTGGAAGCAGGAAATGCTGCGCGGCGCCGACGGCGTCACCGCCTCACGTGTCGCCTTCCAGAAGCTGTTCATCCCCGGCGCGGTGGCGCTGCTGGCCAATGCCATCGGCTTCCTGGTGATCGCCTTCGTCGACATCGAGATGGTCCGGGAGCTGACGCTTACCGCCACGCTGGGCGTCACCGTGATGATCATCACCAACAAGATGCTCTTGCCGATCCTGCTGTCCTACCGGCGCATCACGCCCGAACAGGCCGTGCGCATGCGCGGCCACGAAGGCAGCGCCGATCGCTACTGGATTCGGCTGGGCAGTCTCGCCACCCGCCGCGTGGGCGGTGTCGCCATCGGCATCGCCATCTTGGCGCTGGCCTTCGGGCTCCATGTTGCCCGCGAGCTCAAGATCGGTGATCTGGGCGATGGCGTACCCGAATTGCGGCCGGATTCGCGCTACAACCAGGACGTTCGCCAGATCACCCGGGACTTCGCCATCGGCGTCGACGTGCTGCAGGTGATCGCCGAAGCCAAGGGCGCCGAGTCGCCGTGCGTCGACCGCGCCGTGATGGACAAGATGGAGGAGTTCGAACTGGCCCTGCGCCAGAACGAAGGGGTCGCCGCCGTGCGCGGTCTGGCCGGCTTCGTCAAGATGGTCACGCAGTCGTATGCCGAAACCAACATCATGTGGCAGACGCTGCCGGAAGACCGCGCCCAGATCGCCCAGGGCGTCGGCTTCGCCACCCGCCTGGGCAACGAACTGATGAACTCGACCTGCACGGCCATGCCGGTGTCGATCTTCACCCGCGACCACCAGGCGACCACCATCGACAACATCGTTCAGCAGATCAAGGCCTTCAAGCGGCAGTTCGATTCCGAGCAACTGACGTTCCGCCTGGCCAGCGGCAACGTCGGCGTCATGGCCGGCACCAATGAATCGGTCGCCGCCGCCGACAGATGGGTCAATCTGGTGCTGTTCGCCTCCGTTGGCCTGCTTTGTCTCGTCATGCTGCGTTCCCTGTCGGCGACGCTGTGCATCATCCTGCCGCTGGCGCTGGTGACGGTGCTCTGCAACGCCATGATGGCCTGGCTGGGCATCGGCGTGAAGGTGAACACCCTGCCGGTGGTCGCCCTCGGCGTCGGCGTCGGCGTCGATTACGGCATCTATCTGTTCGAACGCATGAAGCACGAGATGACGCGACGCGGCCTCGGCCTGCGCGAGGCCTTCGTCGAGGCGCTCAGGCAGCGCGGCACGGCCTCGTTGTTTACCGCCGTGACCATGACCATCTCGGTGGCGACCTGGGCGTTCTCGGCGCTCAAGTTCCAGGCCGACATGGGCATCCTGCTGGCCTTCATGTTCCTGGTGAACGTCTTTGGTGCGTTGTTATTGCTGCCGGCGCTGGCCGCGTTTCTGGTCAAGGATCGCCGGAAGGAGGTGGCTCGATGAACGGTGCCCAGTCGCTGATCCGCACGCTGGTCAATTGCGGTGTCAGGCTTTGTTTCGCCAATCCCGGCACTTCGGAAATGCACTTTGTCGCTGCGCTCGATGCCGTGCCCGAGATGCGGGCGGTGCTGTGTCTGTTCGAGGGCGTCGCCACCGGCGCGGCCGATGGCTACGCCCGCATCGGCGGGTCGCCGGCACTGACTTTGCTGCACCTAGGGCCGGGCCTGGCCAACGGCTTGGCCAACCTGCACAATGCCCGCCGCGCCGGATCGCCGGTGGTCAATGTGGTCGGCGAGCACGCGACTTTCCACCGGCGGTACGAAGCGCCGCTGACCGCCGACATCGTCGGCATCGCGCGCCCCGTCTCGTCGTGGCTCTGCGAGTCGCGCAGCGCGCCGTCGGTGGCGGCCGACGTCGCGCGGGCGGTGCAGGCGGCGCGCGCCGCGCCGGGCGGCATTGCCACCCTCATCCTGTCGGCCGATGCCGCCTGGAACCCGGCCGAACACCCGGCCGGCATGCTGCCCGACATCGGTCCCGCGCCGGTGAGCGATGTCGCACTCGACAACGCTGCCGGCCTGCTTCGCAACGGCCGCAAGACCGTGCTGCTGCTGCGCGGCGCCGCGCTGCGCGGCACCGGACTTGAAGCCGCCGGACGCATCCAGGCCGGTACCGGCGTGCGCCTGGTGTGCGATACCTTCGCGCCGGTCACCGAACTCGGGGCCGGCAGGGTGCCGGTCGAACGCCTGCCCTATCTGGTCGAGCAGGCCATCGAGTGCCTCGCCGGCGTCGAGCAGATCATTCTGGTCGGCGCCGCGCCGCCCGTCGCTTTTTTCGGTTATCCCGGCAAGCCCAGCCTTTGCGCTCCCGAAGGCTGCCGGTTCAGCCATCTGGCGCATCCGCACGAGGACGGCCCCGGTGCACTCTCGGCGCTGGCCGATCGGCTCGGCGCGCCAGCGCGATCGCCGCTGCGCGTGCCCCTGACGCTGCCCGATGTGCCGAGCGGTATTCTCGATGCCGCCAGCGTATCGGCCATCATGGCCGCATCGACGCCGGAGGGGGCGATTCTGGTCGACGAGGCGATTACCTCCAGCCCGCCTCTGTTGCGTGCGATGGCCACCGCTCGGCCGCACACCCATCTGGCCGTGACTGGCGGCTCGCTGGGACAAGGCATGCCGGCGGCCATCGGCGCCGCATTGGCCGCGCCCGACCGCAAGGTCGTTTGCGCGCTCGGCGATGGCAGCGCCGCCTACACCCTGCAGGCGCTGTGGACGATGGCGCGCGAGAACCTCGATGTCACGACAGTCATCTACGCCAATCGCGCCTACGCGATCCTCAACTTCGAACTGCAACGCGCCGGCGCGGCGGGGCTCGGCGTTGGTCCGAGGGCGCTGTCGATGTTCGATCTCGGCCAGCCGGCGCTGGATTGGGTGAAGATCGCGGAAGGCATGGGCGTCGAAGCCAGCCGCGCCGCGACCTGCGCGGAATTCGCCGCCCAGTATGCGTCGGCCATGAAGCAGCGGGCGCCGCGTCTGATCGAGGCCGTCATCTAGGAAGGGCTGGAACGAATGAATCTCATCGATGACCTGCGTGCCATCGTCGGTGCCGACGGCGTGCTCGACGCCGACGAAGTGGCCGGGCGTCAGGCGGGTGTCTGGCGATCGGACCGGCTGGCGGCGCGGGCGTTGGTGCGGCCGCGCGGCACCGGGGAAGTGGCGGCGGTGCTGCGCTATTGCCATGCCCACCGCCAGCCGGTGGTGACGCACGGCGGCTTGACGGGGCTGGTGCATGGCGCCGACGCGACGGCCGACCAGTTGATCCTGTCGTTGGAGCGGATGCGCGCCATCGAACGGGTCGATCCGGTGCAGCGGGTCGCCCAGGTGCAGGCCGGCGCCGTCCTGCAGGCGGTACAGGAAGCGGCCGAGGCGCGGGGACTGTTGTTTCCGCTCGACCTCGGTGGGCGGGGTTCGGCGACGATTGGCGGCAACGCCTCGACCAATGCCGGCGGCAATCGCGTCATCCGCTACGGCATGACGCGCGACATGGTGCTCGGTCTCGAGGCAGTGTTGGCCGATGGCACCGTGGTGTCTTCCCTGAATGCGTTGATCAAGAACAATGCCGGCTACGACCTCAAGCATCTTTTCATCGGCACCGAGGGGACGCTCGGCATCATCACGCGCCTGGTGCTGCGCCTGCGCGAGAAGCCTACGACCACCAACATGGCGTTTGCCGCCTTCGACGACTTCAACCGGATTCCGGCCTTTCTCAAGCACATGGATCGGCGCCTCGGTGGCACGCTGTCGGCCTTCGAGGTCATGTGGCGCTCGTTCTATCTGTTGGTGACGACGCCGCCGGCCAAGGGCAAGCCGCCGGTCGGGCGGGATCATCCGTACTACGCACTGGTCGAAAGCCAGGGTTCCGATCGCGAACTCGATACCCGGCGCTTCAATGCCGCCATGGAAACGGCCCTGGCGGAAGGACTGATCGCCGATGCCGCCATCGCCCAGTCCGACGCCGATTGCCACGACTTCTGGTACCTGCGCGACGATGTCGCTCAGATCATGGAACGCGGCACCGCGGCCATCTTCGATATCTCGCTGCCCATCGCCGAAATGGAGCGCTATACGCGGGAGCTGGACGCGACCTTGAGGGCGGCCATCGGCGAACATCGACTGCTGATCTTTGGTCATCTGGGCGACGGCAACCTGCACCTCGCCGTGCCGACGTCGCCGGCCACCGACGCCGAACTGCGGCCGAAAATCGAAGAGGCGGTTTATCGCGGCCTGGCGGCTTTTCGCGGCTCGGTTTCCGCCGAGCATGGCATCGGCCTGGAAAAGAAGCCCTGGCTTTCGATCAGCCGCACACCCGAGGAAATCGCCCTGATGCGCACGCTCAAGGCGGCGCTCGATCCGCTCGGTCTGCTCAATCCCGGCAAGGTGTTCTGACGGCGGTCGAGGCGGCTTAGCGGCCCCGTTCGTCGCCCCACAGGATCTTGTGCAACTGCAACTGGAAGCGAACGGGCAGCCGGTCGCGCAGGATCCATTCCGCCAGCGCCGCCGGATCGAGGCGGCCCGGCACGGGCGAGAACAGCACCGGGCACCGCCGTTCGGGCCGGCGTGTCGCCACCACTGACTTTGCCCAGTCGTAGTCCGCCTCGGAAGCGAGCACGAACTTCAGTTCGTCGTGGCCGGCGAGATGGTCGAGATTGCTCCAGAGGTTCTTGGCCGACTCGCCCGAATCGGGCGCCTTGAGGTCGACGATGCGCGCTACGCGCGGGTCGACGTCGGCGATGTCCAGTGCGCCGCTGGTTTCCAGCGAGACCGAATAACCGGCATCGCAGAGAGAACCCAGCAGGATCAGGCAGGTCTTCTGTGTCAGCGGCTCGCCGCCGGTGACGCAGACCGTGGGACAGCCGATTGCGTCGACGCGGGCGACAATCCCGGCGACCGTCATGCTGGTGCCGCCGGTGAAGGCGTGCTCGGTGTCGCACCAGTCGCAGCGCAGCGGGCAGCCGGTCAGACGGATGAAGGTCGTCGGCAGGCCGGCGCGCGTCGATTCGCCCTGGATCGAATGGAAAATCTCGCTGACGCGCAGCGTC
This sequence comes from Rhodocyclaceae bacterium, assembly GCA_016704145.1. Classification (GTDB taxonomy): domain Bacteria; phylum Pseudomonadota; class Gammaproteobacteria; order Burkholderiales; family Rhodocyclaceae; genus Fen-999. The sequence continues at coordinate 1,418,047 of JADJAS010000007.1, forward strand.
GCGGCAGCTTCGTCCCGCGCGGTCACGCCTACTTCTTCTTCAGTCGCTGTTTCGCGGTCTGGGCGGCGGGCGACGCGGGATATTGCGCGACCAGTTTCTCGAACACCTGCTTCGCGCCCTTGGCGTTGCCCGATTCCACGAGCGCATTACCCTGGGCGAGCAGGGCGTCCGGGGCCTTGGCGTCGTTCGGCCAGGTGGCCGCCACCTTGGCGAAAGCGTCGGCGGCCTTGGCGTATTCCTTCATCTGGAAATGGCTTGACGCCGCCCAATAATAGGCATTGGGCAGCAGCGTGCTGTTCGGGTAATTCTTGATGAAGGCCAGGAACGCGGCATTGGCATCGCCGTACTTGGCGGCCTTGAAGCCGCCCAGGGCCGCTTCATAGTCGCGCGTTTCCTGCATCGGATCGGGTTTGGGCGGCTCGGGCGGCTTGGCCGCCGCTACCGCGGCGGCTTCAAGCTTGCGCAGGCGACCGTCGAGGTCCACATAGAAATCGCGCTGGCGCTTCTGCACGGCGTCGACATCGTTCAGCAGTACTTCCATCTGACCGCGCAGCCGCGCCACGTCGCCCTTGAGCGCCTCGGCCTGGTTGGCGAAGTCGAGCTGGTTTTTCGCCGCCTGGTCGACGCGCTGCGAAAGCGCGACGGTTTCCGCGCGCAGATCGGCGCGCATCCGCTCGATGCGCGCCCGCGCTTCGTCATCGTCGAACAGGCCGGCTCGCGCCGGCAGCGCCGCCGCGACCAGGAGCAGCGGCAGGATGCGGCGCACGGTCTAGAACTCGCCCGAGTAGAGCATGTCGCCGCGGCGGTTCTGCGCCCAGCAGGACTCCGTCTGGTCGGTGCAGCGCGGCTTTTCCTCGCCGAGGCTGACCGATTCGATCTGGGCTTCCTGCCCGCCAAGCAGCATCAGCGCCTTCTTTACCGCATCGGCGCGCTTCTGGCCGAGCGCCAGGTTGTATTCGCGGCTGCCGCGCTCGTCGGCATTGCCCTGGATCAGCATCTTGATGCCGGGGTTCTTGACCAGCAGCTTGGCGTGGGCGTCGACCAGCGGCTTGAACTCGTCCTTGATCGCGTACTGGTCGTAGTCGAAGAACACGCTGCGGTTGAACACCGCGCTCTTCGGGTCCTTCAGTGCGGCCAGACTGGTGGGATCGATGCCCGTCGCGGCGACCGGCGTGACGGTGGTCGCGCCCGTGGTCGGGCCGCCGACGCCGGTCTTGCTGCCGTCGACCACGCCGGCCGGATTCTGTTCGGGCGCGGGCGGCTGGCTGCCGCAGGCGGCGAGCAGGGCAATGGCGGAAACGACCAGGGAAAGCTTGAATGTCGTGGGGCGCATGGTTTTTCTCCGAAAACTCGAAAACATCATTTGACGTAGGGACTCCAGGAAGGTTCGCGAATATCCGCCGCGGGTACCGAAAGCTTCTGCTTGACGCGGCCGTCGGCCGATACCGCCGCCAGCACGCCCCGCCCGCCGATCTCGGTGGCATACAGGATCATGCGGCCGTTGGGCGCGAAACTGGGCGACTCGTCCTTGGCCGAATCGGTCAGCACCTGGGCCTGCCGGGTCGCCAGGTCCATGATCGTCAGCTGAAAGCGGCCGCCGTTTCTGGAGATGTAGGCGAGGCTCTTGCCATCCGGCGCCGGGCGGGGGGTGACGTTGTAGCCGCCGTCGAAGGTGACGCGCTGGGCATCGCCGCCACTGGCGCCGATCCGGTAAATCTGTGGGCTGCCGCCGCGATCGGACGTGAAATAGATCCATTGGCCATCGGGCGAGAACTGCGGTTCGGTGTCGATGCCGGCGGAACTGGCCAGCCGCGTGACACCGCTGCCGTCGGCGCCCACGGTGTACAGCTGTGAACTGCCGTCCTTGGTCAGCACCACCGCCAGCCGCTTGCCGTCCGGCGACCAGGCCGGCGCCGAGTTCGAACCCTTGAAGTTGGCGGCGACGTGCCGGCGCCCCGAGCCCAAGTCATGCACGTAGATGACCGGCTTCTTGGCCTCGAACGAAACGTAGGCCAGCCGATTGCCGTCGGGCGACCAGGTCGGCGAGATGATCGGCTCGCGCGAGGACAGCGCGACTTGGCCGTTGTCGCCGTCGGCGTCGGCGATCTGCAGCTGGTAGCGTCCGGCCGACTTGACGACGTAGGCGACGCGGGTCGAAAAAATGCCGCGCTCGCCGGTCAATTTTTCGTACACATAGTCGCTGATGCGATGCGCGGTGGCGCGAATCTGCGCGCTGGCGTGGCCGTAGGCCTGGCCGCCAAGTTGCGCCTGCTTCTGCGTGTCGTGCAGGCGGAAACGGGTTTCGTAACGGCCATCGGCGGTCGCCGCGACCGTGCCGCCGACCAGCGCATCGGCGCCGCGCGCCTTGGCCTCGGCATGCGGTGCGGCGGTTTCGCCGCCGGGCAGGCCGGTCGGCTCGATCAGGCGGAACAGGCCGCTGCGTTCCAAGTCGGCGCGCACCACGGAAGTCAGTGCTCGCGAGACGCCGGGCTCGCCGTTGAAGTCGGTAATGGCGATCGGAATACGGTTGGCGCCGGCGCCGGTGATCTCGATGGCCAGCTGGGCGCGACCCGCCAGCGGCGCCAGCAACAGCGCGGCCAAGAGTAGGGGACTGAATTTCATCGAGAAATTATAGCTTAGCCGCATCGGCCATCCTCCCGGGGATCAGGGCAGAAAGTCAGGCTCAGTTCGCGCGCGAACAGCGATGGATCGTCGGGCTTGGGCAGCGGGCTGGACTTGAGGATGGCGCGTTCGACCGCCGCGTCGTAGCCGGCATGGCCGCTGCTTCGGGTCAGGTGCACGGCCATCACCTCGCCGGAAGGCAGTTGCACCACCTTGAACAGCGCCGACGGATTGCCCTTGAGGTCCGGCGGCAGCACGATGTTGCCGCGAATCTTGTTGCGTATCCTTTCTGCATAGCCCTGTTCCGCCTTGTTGCGCGTGGCGGCGAGCTGGGACGCGGCGGCGGCGTCCTTTTGTTGTTTCAGCTTGCGCTCTTCGTCGGCAATCATGCGCTCCATTGCACGATCCTTTTCCTCCCTGGCGAGCTCTTCCTTGAACGGGTCGAACTTCGGCTTGGGCTCCTCCTTGGGTGGCGGCTTGGGCGGCTCCTTGGGCTTCGGCTTGTCCTTCTCCTTGAGCGCGATGTCGGGCTTTTTCGGCGGCGGTTCCGGCTTCGGCTCTGGCTTGGCTTCGACCTTGGGCTGAGGGGACGGCTCTTCCTTGATGGCCGGCGGGGGTGGCGTCGGCGCCTGTCGCACCAGCTCGACTTCGACGACGTCCTGCACCCGGGTCTGCCAGCGGATGCCGTAGAACAGCAAGGCGATGAGCAGCGCATGCACCAGCACCGCCAGGAAGATGGAAAGCCGCTTGCCGGGCGGCTTGACGCGTTGCGGCGGCGCTTCGGTCATTGGCCCGGCTTGACCAGCAGCCCGATCCTGGCCACCTGCTGCTTTTGCAACTCGTCCATCACGTTCAGCACGGCTTCGTAGCGGACGCTGCGGTCGCCGGCGATGAGCACCGCCTGTTGCGGATTGCGCGCCTGCGCCGCCTTCAACTTGGCCGCGAGTTCGGAACGCCGGATCGCCTGCTCCTGGTCGCTCCGAGAGCGATCGCGCAGCGCCAGGCTGCCGTCGGCGCGGACGATCACTTCCAGCGGCGCCACCGGCGGCTGGGTGTTGGCCTTGCCGACGCTGGGCAAGTCGATGTTGCCGGTCTGGATCATCGGTGCGGTGACCATGAAGATCACCAGCAGCACCAGCATTACGTCGATGTAGGGCACGACGTTGATCTGGTTCATCAGGCGTCTTTGGCGCATGAGCCTACTTCAGGTGGCGTTGCAGGATGTTGGAGAACTCCTCGATGAAGCTCTCGAAGCGCACCGCCAGCCGGTCGACATCGTGGGCGAAACGGTTGTAGGCGACCACGGCCGGAATGGCGGCGAACAGGCCGATGGCGGTGGCGACCAGCGCCTCGGCGATGCCCGGCGCGACGGCGGCGAGCGTCGCGCTGGCGACGTTGGATAGGCCCCGGAAGGCGTGCATGATGCCCCAGACGGTGCCGAACAGGCCGACGTAGGGCGACACCGAACCGACCGAGGCGAGGAAGGCCAGATGCGCTTCGAGATCGTCGATCTCGCGCTGATAGGTGGCGCGCATGGCGCGCCGGACGCCGTCGATGACCGAGCCCGGATCGAGCGACTTCTGGCCGCGCAGCTTGGTGAACTCGCGGAAACCGGCCTCGAAGACACGCTCCAGCGCGCCTGTCTCGTGGCGCGTATTGACCGCGTTCTGGTAGAGCGCGGCGAGGTCGCCGCCGCTCCAGAAATCGCGCTCGAACTTCTCGGTCCTGGCCCGCGCGTCGCGGATGGCGAACCATTTGCGGAAGATCCAGTACCACGACATGACCGACACGAAGGCCAGCAGCGCCATGACCAGCTTGACGACCAGGCTGGCATTGACGATCAGCTCGATGATGGACAAATCCTGGGTAATGTTCATGTCAGTTGTTCGAATTGTTCGTAAATGTCCTGCGGCATCGGCGCCGCCTTGCCGCGACTCAGGTACATGCAGGCGATGCGCACTTTCGCCGTCAACAACGTTTCGTCACCGCGTTCGATGCGCTGGTCGAACACCACCTGCACGCGGCCGTGCGACTCGATACGGCTGGCCACCCGCAACTCGTCGTCCAGCCGCGCCGGCTTGAGGTATTCGGCCGCAATCGAGCGAACCGCGAAGCCCAGCCCGGTTTCCGCCATCAGCCTGCCCTGATCGAAGCCCAGCGCGCGCAGCCATTCGCTGCGTGCCCGCTCCAGGTACTTCAGGTAGTTGGCGTAATAGACCACGCCACCGACATCGGTATCCTCGAAATAGACCCGGACCGCCCACGAAAAGTTCTTTTTCATTCGTTCCAGAGGTCGCCGTTCGATTTCGGCTGGGCGATACCGAAATGCCGCCAGATCGAGGGCGTGGCGATGCGGCCGCGCGGCGTGCGTTGCAGGTAGCCCTGCTGGATCAGGAAAGGTTCCAGTACGTCCTCGATGGTGTCGCGCGCCTCGCCGATGGCGGCCGCCAGGTTGTCCACGCCGACCGGGCCGCCGCCGAACTTCTCCAGCACGGCCAGCATCAGCTTGCGGTCCATGACGTCCAGCCCGAGTTGGTCGACGTCGAGCATCGCCAGCGCCGCGTCGGCCACCTCCGCGCTCACCGAGCCCTGCGCTTTCACCTCGGCGTAGTCGCGCACGCGGCGCAGCAAGCGGTTGGCGATGCGCGGCGTGCCGCGCGAGCGGCGGGCGATTTCCGCCGCGCCTTCGCCGACGATCTCGCAGTTCAACAGTTGGGCCGAGCGGCGGATGATCAGCGTCAGTTCTTCCGGCGTGTAGAACTCCAGCCGGGCGACGATGCCGAAGCGGTCGCGCAGCGGATTGGTCAGCATGCCGGCGCGCGTGGTCGCGCCGACCAGCGTGAACGGCGGTAGGTCGAGCTTCACCGAGCGTGCCGCCGGCCCCTCGCCGATCATGATGTCGATCTGGAAATCCTCCAGCGCCGGGTAGAGGATTTCCTCCACCACCGGCGACAGGCGGTGGATCTCGTCGATGAACAGCACGTCGTGCGGTTCGAGGTTGGTGAGGATCGCCGCCAGGTCGCCGGCGCGCTCCAGCACCGGGCCGGAGGTCTGGCGCAAATTCACGCCCATCTCGTGGGCGACGATGTGCGCCAGCGTGGTCTTGCCCAGCCCCGGCGGGCCGAACAGCAGCACGTGGTCGAGCGCTTCGCCGCGGCGCTTGGCCGCCTCGATGAAGATTTCCAGCTGGCCGCGGATCTTCTGCTGGCCGACGTACTCGGCCAGCTTCCTCGGCCGCAGCGCGCGTTCCAACACCTCCTCCTGCGAGGACTCCTTGCCGGCCGAGATCAGGCGGTCGCCACGATCGGCAAATTGGTCGGTCTGGATGGCCATGGCGTAGTTTACCAAGCCTTGGCGCCAGACTTGGCTGTCGTGCATTCCCGGAAGGGGTCTCAGTAGTGGTAGCGTCCCTGCAGGAACTCAACGCGATCGGCCTTGACCAGATACACGCAGCGATGCTCCTGGGTGATGCGTCGAGACCAGATATCAGGGCCAAGATACTTCAGCGGCTCGGGCTTGCCGATGCCGTCGAAGGGGTCGCGCAGCACAGCTTCCACGAGTTCCAGCAGTCGCTTGGTGGTGCGCCGGTCAGTCTCGACCCAATAGCGCAGGTCTTCGAGAAATTCCGGATGGCAGACCGCAAGTCGCGCGGTCTCATGCCTCAAGACCGGCGTCCTTCCTGAGCTTGGCCGGGGTGGTTGGTTTGAGGTCACGGCTGCGCGCCCGGTTAAGGGCGGCAAGCAGGCGCTCGGCATTCCTGGACGATCGCAATAGATGCGCCGTTTCCAGCAGGCTTTCCAGTTCATCGGCCGCGATCATAGCCACGGCATCTCCCGAGCGACGGTGCACCACGATGACCTCGCGGTCATCCACTGCGCGGTCCATCAGCGCCTTGAGCTGTTCGCGCGCCTGGCTGTAGGTGGTTTCAATGGCCATGGAACGACTCCTTAATTGTACAAAGGTATTGTACATATCTGGACCTGCTAATTCCAGCCTTGGCGCTTGTGTACCGGGTGGCCTCGCACCGATTCCAAGATTATGGCGGCATTGCCAATCACGAACGGTGGCTGGCCGTCCAGCAATTTGCCGAGTCGATCCTCCATCTCTTCGGCGGCTTTCTTGTTGAAAGCCAGCTGTACATGATCCTGACGACGGTCGCGTCAAGCTTTCGACAGTAGCTTGAGCGCCTGACGGATGCCGTCCGCGACGGCGACGCCGGCCGGCAGCGCCTTCATCGCGCCGAGCGCCTCGCGCTCGTTGTAGCCCAGCGCCAGTAGGGCGTTGAGGATGTCCGAGCTTGCGTCGGTCGGCGTGCCACCATGGCTGACTTTCGCCGCGAGGCCGGCGGTCTTGAGCTTGTCCTTGAGTTCCAGCAGCAGGCGCTCGGCGGTCTTCTTGCCGATGCCGGGAATCTTCACCAGCCGGCCGGATTCCTGCAATGCCACCGCCTGCGCCAGTTCGCCCACCGAAAGCCCCGAGAGCACCGCCAGCGCCGTGCGCGCGCCGATGCCGGAAATCTTGATGAGTTGCCGGAAGGCGGCGCGTTCCTCGTCTCCGCCGAAGCCGTAGAGGATGTGGGCATCCTCGCGCACCACGAGGTGGGTGCACAGCGACACCTTCTCGCCCGCCGCCGGCAGGTTGTAGAAGGTGCTCATCGGCACTTCGAGTTCGTAGCCGATGCCGCCGACATCGATGGTGATCTGCGGCGGATTCTTTTCGATGAGGATGCCGGTGATTCTGCCGATCATACGAGTCGTCCATTTCTGACGCGGAAACCGCGTGTCGCAATGCCGCCCAGTCCCTGGCCGCCGTGGGCGTGGCAGATGGCGCAGGCCAGCGCGTCGGCGGCGTCGGGGCTGGGCGCGCCAGGCAGTTGCAGCAGGCGCATGACCATCTGCTGCACTTGTTCCTTTGCCGCCTTGCCGTGGCCGACCACCGCCTGCTTGACCTGCAGGGCCGTGTATTCCGCGACCGGCAGCGCCGCACCGACCAGCGCCGAAATCGCCGCGCCGCGCGCCTGGCCGAGCAACAGTGTCGATTGCGGGTTCACGTTTACGAACACTTTCTCGACGGCCGCTTCCTGCGGTCCGTGCAGGGCGATCACTTCGCCGATACCGTCCAGCAGCGTCTTGATGCGCTCGGGCAGGCTATCCGTTTCCTTTGTCCTCACGCAGCCGCTGGTGACGTAGGCGAGCTTCTGGCCGATCTTGTCGATGACGCCGAACCCGGTGACGCGCAGGCCGGGGTCGATACCCAAAATTCGGACGGTAGTCATCGCCGCGAAAGATACACGCCCCACACGGCGATGATCATCCCGACCAGCGCCAGCCCCGTCAGCGTCTCACCGAACAGCAACCAGGCGAGCAGCGCGGTGGTCGGCGGCGTCAGATAGAACAGGCTGGCGACATTCACCGCGCTGCCGTGGCGGATCAGCCAGTTGAGCAGCGAGATGGCGCCGACGGACAGCACCAGCACCAGCCAGCCGAGCGCGAAGACGAACTCGCCGGTCCACTCGACGCGGCAGTCGTCGCGCGCCAGCACGATGATGCCGGTGACGAGGGCGGTGGGCAGGAACTGGGCGACCGCGCCGCTGCGCCAGTCGAAATGCGGACAGAATTTCTTCTGGTAGAGCGTGCCGGCGGTGATGCCGAGCAGCGCGGCCAGCGCCGGCCACAGGGCGTCGACGCTAAAGCCGGCGCCGAGCTTGTTCGACAGCACCAGCGCGACGCCGACGAAGCCCAGCGCGAGGCCGAGCCATTGACGCGGCACCACCCGCTCGCCGAGCAGGCGGCCGGCAATGGTCGCCGTCAGCAGCGGCTGCATGCCCACCACCAGGCTGCTGATGCCGGCCGGCAGCCCCATGCCGATCGACACGAACACGCCGCCAAGGTATACCCCATGCACCAGCAGGCCGGCGACGCCGATGTGAAACCACTGGCCACCGTCGCGTGGCCAGGGCGCCCGAAACACCAGGGCCAGGGAGGTCAGCAGCGCCAGCACCAGCAGATAGCGAACCGACAGAAACGCCAGCGGCGCCGCATGGGGCAGGCCGAACTTGGCGCCGAGAAAACCGGTGCTCCAGAGGAAGACGAACAGGAAGGGCGCCAGGCGCGCGACCGACGGCGACGCGGCCGGCATCGGCGAAAGTCAGCCGTGGTGGCGCGCCGGCGACGCGCTATTCATCCATCACCGCCGTCGTGTAGACCTCCTGCACGTCGTCGAGGCCTTCCAGCGCGTCGAGCAGCTTCTGCATCTTCGCGGCGTCGTCGCCGGCCAGTTCGGTCTCGCTGCCTGGCTTCATGGTCACTTCGGCGAACTCGGGCGCGAGGCCAGCCTTCTCCAGCGCGTCCTTGACGGCCAGGAAATCGCCGGGGCCGGTGATCACCTCGATCGAGCCGTCGTCATTCGTCGACACGTCCTCGGCGCCGGCCTCGATGGCCGCGTCCATCACCTTGTCCTCGGAAACACCGGGCGCGAAGATCAATTGCCCGCAATGCTTGAACATGAAGGCCACGGAGCCGTCGGTGCCCAGGTTGCCGCCGTTCTTGGCGAAGGCGTGGCGCACTTCAGCGACGGTGCGCACCTTGTTGTCGGTCAGGCAATCGACCATCACCGCGGCGCCGGCGATGCCGTAGCCCTCGTAGCGCAGTTCCTCGTAGCTCACACCTTCCAGTTCGCCGGTACCCTTCTTGATGGCGTTCTCGATCTTGTCCTTCGGCATGTTGACGGCCTTGCCCTTGTCCACGGCAAGACGCAGGCGCGGATTGAAGCCCGGGTCGCCGCCGCCCATCTTGGCGGCGACGGTGATTTCCTTGGCGATTTTCGAGAAGGCGGCGCCGCGTTTTTCGTCCTGGCGTCCCTTGCGGTGCTGGATGTTGGCCCATTTCGAGTGACCGGCCATGGCGAATTCCTTATGCGTAAAATGGACTAATTTTATCACCCGGGGAGTGCCCACCATGTCTCGTCCGCTGCTCGTCGCCAAGGCCGGCGACACCGAAATCTGCCTGCTGCCCGCGCTCGCCAACCGCCATGGCTTGATCACCGGCGCCACCGGCACCGGCAAGACCGTCACGCTGCAACGCCTGGCCGAGCAGTTCTCGGCGATCGGCGTGCCGGTGTTCCTCGCCGACGTCAAAGGCGACTTGTCGGGCCTCGGCGCCGCCGGCGTCAAGTCCGACAAGCTGGCCGCGCGGCTGGACAAACTCGGCGTCACGGACTGGGCGCCGGTGAAGAATCCGGTGGTGTTCTGGGACGTGTTCGGCGAGGCCGGCCACCCCGTGCGCGCCACCGTTTCCGACATGGGCCCGCTGCTGCTCTCTCGTCTGCTCGGCCTCAACGACACGCAGGAAGGCGTGCTGCAGCTCGTCTTCAAGATCGCCGACGACAACGGTCTGCTGCTGCTCGACCTCAAGGATCTGCGCGCCATGGTCCAGCATGTCGGCGACAACGCCAAGCAGTTCACCACCGAGTACGGCAACGTCTCGGCCGCTTCCATCGGCGCCATCCAGCGCGGCTTGCTGACGCTGGAGCAGCAGGGCGGCGACAAGTTCTTCGGCGAGCCGATGCTTGATATCAGCGACCTGATGCAGGCCGACCGCGGCAAAGGTGTCGTGAACATTCTCGCCGCCGACAAGCTGATGAATTCGCCGCAGGCGTATTCCACCTTCCTGCTCTGGATGCTGGCCGAACTCTTCGAGCAATTGCCCGAGGCCGGCGACCTGGAAAAGCCGAAACTCGTGTTCTTCTTCGATGAGGCCCACCTGCTGTTCAACGAGGCACCGCCGGCGCTGCTGGAAAAGATCGAGCAGGTCGTGCGGCTGATCCGCTCCAAGGGTGTCGGTGTCTACTTCGTCACCCAGAACCCGCTCGACGTGCCGGACAAGGTGCTGGCCCAGCTTGGCAATCGCGTTCAGCACGCGCTGCGCGCTTTCACGCCGCGCGACCAGAAGGCCGTGCAGACGGCGGCGCAAACGTTGCGTGCGAATCCGAAGTTCGATGCCGAAAAGGCGATCATGGAACTCGGTGTCGGCGAGGCGCTGCTGTCCTTCCTGGATGAGAAAGGCACGCCGGCCGTGGTCGAACGCGCCTTCGTGCTGGCGCCGGGCTCGCGCATCGGCCCGATGACGCCGGAGGAACGCGCCGGCGCTATTCAGGGTTCGACGCTGTTCGGTCACTACGAAAAGGTAGTGGACCGCGAATCGGCCTTCGAGAAACTGAAGGAAGCCAGGGAAGCCGCCGCGGCGGAAGCGCCGAAAGTCAGCCGTGGCGAGACGCCGGGCGCGAAGCAAACCGAGGAGGAATCTGGCGGCATCTTCGGCAGCCTGGGTTCCATCCTCGGCGGTTCCAGCCGCCGGCAGGGCGTCGGCGAGGCGATGGTCAAGTCGGCCGTGCGCGCCATCGGCTCCAAGGTGGGCCAGGAAATCGTGCGTGGCGTGCTGGGTTCTATCCTTGGCGGCAGAAGGCGCTGACGAGGCGCTTGCGTGCTTCCTCTGCAATACCCAGCGCCAGCGCGAAGGGCAGCATGTACAGCCAGACGTCGAGGCCGAGCGGCGCGGTGGCGAACAGCCGCTGCCCCCAGGGCGTGTAGACGATGGCGAGCAGCAGCGCCGCCTCGACGGCCAGCCCGAGCAGCAGCAGCCGATTGCCGAGCAGGGGGAAGCGCCAGGCCGGCAACGTCGGGTGGCGACAGACGAACACATTGACCATCTGTCCGAGCACGATCGCCGCGAGGCAGGCCGTGGTCGCGGCGAGGTAGAGCGGCACCGGCGCGGCGAGAGGCTCGCCGTAGCGCCAGCCACCCTGATCCAGCACGAAGAAGAACGCGGCCATCGCCGCCAGTGCCTCCAGCGGACCGAGAAATAGATAGGCGCGCGCCAGTAGCGGCCACGAGAGCAATCGTTCGTGCCTGGGGCGCGGTGGCCTCTTCATCACATCCGGATGCGGCGGCTCGGCACCGAGCGCGAGCGCCGGCAGCATGTCGGTGCCGAGGTCGACGGCCAGAATCTGGATCACGGTCAGCGGCAGCGGGATGCGGAACAGCACGAAGGCCAGGTAGGGCACGATTTCCGGAATGTTCGAGGTGAGGATGTAGGTCAGGAACTTGCGGATGTTCTCGAACACCGCGCGGCCTTCCTCGATGGCGTTCACGATGGTGGCGAAGTGGTCGTCGAGCAGCACGATGTCGGCCGCTTCGCGCGCCACGTCGGTGCCTGAGCGGCCCATGGCGATGCCGATGTGGGCGGTCTTCAGCGCCGGCGCGTCGTTCACGCCGTCGCCGGTCACAGCGACAATTTCGCCCTTGTGGCGCAGCGCCTCGACGACCAGCATCTTCTGCTCGGCGGTGACGCGGGCGAAGACGATTTCCGGCGCGTCGAGCGCGAGTTGCAGTTCGCTTGCCGACATCCGGCGAACCTCGTCGCCGAGAACCACGGACGGCGATGTGCCTTGCACCAGGGCGATCTCGCGGGCGATGGCCAGCGCCGTGCGCGGATGGTCGCCGGTGACCATGATCACGCGCAGGCCGGCCTCGTGGCAGCGCGTCACGGCTTCGTGCACGTCAGCGCGCGGCGGGTCTTCGAGGCCGACCAGTCCGCAGAGCTGCAAATCGCCTTCCTGGGCGAGTGCGTCTCCCGCCAGCGGCCGCCAGGCCAGCGCCAGCACGCGCAGGCCGCGGTCGGCCATGTCCGCCTGCGCCTGCTCGAAGCGCCGTCGCATCGTCGCATCGAACGGCCTGGCGATGCCGCCATCGAGCCATGAAGTGCACAGCGGCAAAACAGTCTCCGGCGCGCCCTTGCACCACAGGTTGCGACGGCCATGGGCGTCGCGGGTGATGACCGACATGCGCCGCCGTTCCGCGTCGAAGGGGATTTCGGTGACGCGCTCCTCCGCTTCGCCCGCGCCGGCGAACTGCCAGAGGGCGATCTCCATCGGGTCGCCCAGCGGTTGGCCTGCCGGGAACTTGAGGCTGTGGCAATGGCGCGCGACGGCGCGCAGCTCGGCATCGGCGGCCCTGGGCCAGCGCTCGGCGGCGAGCCGATGCCGGTCGGCGACATAGAGCTCGCGCACCGTCATGCGGTTCTCGGTCAGCGTGCCGGTCTTGTCGGTGAGGATCACCGTCGCGCTGCCCAGCGTCTCGACGGCGGGCAGGTGGCGCACCAGCGCGTTGCGCTTCGCCATGCGCTGCGTGGCCAGCGCCAGGGCAAGCGTGACGGTGGGCAACAGCCCTTCGGGCACGTTGGCGACGATGATGCCGATGGCGAACATGGCGTTGGCCCAGAACGGTAGGCCAATGGCCTGGCCGACGGCAAAAAATGATCCGCCGAGGACGACGGCCAGCGTCGCCACCAGTTTCGAAACGCGGCGGATTTCGGCCTGCAGCGGCGATTCGGTCTCGCCGGCGGTCTGGGTCAGGTGGGCGATACGGCCGAATTCGGTGCCCATGCCAGTGGCGTAGGCGATCGCCCGGCATTCGCCTGACAGGATCATCGTCCCCGCCAGCAGCAGGTTGCGTGCCGCCAGCGGGTCGTTACCGGGATCGGGCTCGGCGCTGCGGGCCTTCGGCCGGGCTTCGCCGGTCAGCGTCGCCAGGTTGACGCGCAGCCCCCAGGCCTCGACGATGCGGCAGTCCGCGGGTACCTGGCCGCCTTCGGCAAGCAACAGCAGGTCGCCCGGGACGATGTCGTCCGCCGACAGCGTCAGGGATTGGCCATCGCGTACGGCTTGAACCCGGCGTGGCAGCAACTCGCGCAGCGCCGCCAGTGCCTGCTCGGCCCGGTAGGCCTGCCAGAACGAGAACAAGCCGTTGACGACGATGACGCCGACGATGGCAATGCCGAGTTCCCGCATGCCGCCACCCGGATCGAAATGCTCGGCGACGAAGGCCAGCGTAGCCGCCAGCCAGAGCAACAGCGCGAAGAAGTGCGTGAACTCCCTGGCCAAAGTCAGCCATGGCGGCTCGCCGACTACCGCCTCGATGCGGTTGGGCCCGAACTCGGCCAGCCGACGCGCAGCCTCTTGCGCGGACAGCCCCGATAGTCCGCCGCCAAGACTCGCAGATACCTCGGCGGTGGAGAGTTGTGCGATATTGATGCCTCTCGCTTCCATCACGCATTCCAGCCCGGCTTGTCGGGTTCCGATTCAGTATGGCATCAAAATTCTCCGGTGGCGTCGCACTCGCCCTGCTGGCCGCGTTCGGGTTTTCGGCCAAGGCCATCTTCATCAAGCTGGCCTATGGCTATGCGCAGGCCGCGCCGGTCGGGGCGGTGACGCTGCTCGCCTTGCGCATGGCGTTCGCGCTGCCAGTGTTTCTCTGGATCGGCTTGCGCGAATCGCGCAACGCCACCCCGCTGGAGCGACGCGACTGGGCTGCCATTCTGGCACTGGGTCTGCTTGGCTACTACGGCGCCAGCATCCTCGATTTCCTCGGCTTGCAGTACATCAGCGCCGGCCTGGAGCGGCTGATCCTGTTTACCTACCCGACCCTGACGTTGCTGCTCGGCGCGCTGCTGTACGGGCAGAAGATCGGGCGTCGCGAATGGTGGGCCTTGGCCTTGTGCTACCTGGGCATCGGTGCGGCTTTCGCGCACGACTTGAACCTGTCGGCGGAGACTTCGGCGGTCTGGATCGGCGCGGCGTTCGTTTTCGGTTCTTCGGTCTGTTACGCCTTGTACCTGTCGGGCAGCGGGCCGATGCTGGCACGCATTGGCGTGACCCGCTTCACCGCGCTGGCCATGCTGGTGTCGACCGCGGCGACGCTGGTCCATTTCCTCGCCAGCCAGCCGCTCTCGGCGCTGGTGCAGCCACTGCCCATCTACGGCTACGGGCTGGCGATGGCCGTGTTGTCGACGATCATCCCCGTGTTTGCCCAGTCGGCGGCGATCCGCCGCATTGGCAGCGGCCGCGCGGCGCTGATCGGCACCATCGGCCCGCTGCTAACCATCGTGTTCGGCTGGTGGTTGCTGGGCGAGACGATTTCCGTCTGGCAGCTGGCCGGCATGGCCCTGGTGGTGGCCGGCGTGGTGCTGGTCAGCCGGCGAGGTTCAGCCGCCTGACGATCTCCGTGGTCAGCCCGGCCTGGTTGAGCGTGTAGAAGTGTAGGCCGGGCGCGCCGCTCCTGATCAGCCGCTCGCAGAGTTCCGTCACCACATCGAGGCCGAAGGCGCGGATCGATGCCGCGTCGTCGCCGTAGCTCTCGAACTGCTTGCGTATCCAGCGCGGAATCTCGGCGCCGCAGTTGTCGGCGAAGCGCGCGAGCTTGCTGAAGCTGGCGATGGGCATGACGCCGGGGATGATAGGGATGGTCACGCCCGCCCGACGCGCGTCGGCGACGAAGTGCTCGTAGGCATCGGCGTTGTAGAAGAATTGGGTGATGGCGGCGTCGGCGCCGGCCTCGGCCTTGCGCTTGAAGTTGGCCAGATCCTCGCTGGGGCCGCGTGCCTGCGGATGGCACTCGGGATAGGCGGCGACCTCGATGCGGAACCAGTCGCCGGTTTCCTTGCGGATGAACTCGACCAGTTCGTTGGCGTGGCGCAGTTCGCCGGGCTCGGCCATGCCGGAGGGCAGGTCGCCGCGCAGGGCGACGATGCGGCGGATGCCGGCGTCCTGGTAGCGCTGGAGGATTTCGCGGATGCGCGTTCGGGTCGAGCCGATGCAGGAGAGGTGCGGCGCGGCGGGCAGGCCGGCGGCGCGGATCTCGGCGACGGTGTCGAAGGTGCGGTCCTGGGTCGAGCCGCCGGCGCCGAAGGTGACGGAGAAGAAGGCTGGTTTCAGTTGTGCCAGCTTCGTCCAGGTGGCGCGCAGCTTTTCCGCGCCTTCCGCGGTTTGCGGTGGGAAGAATTCGACCGAGAGTTCAATGTTTCGCATGTCTTGTCCAGATGAAGAATTCGCGGTTGCCGTCGCTACCGGTGATCGGGCTTTCGAAGTAGTCGAGCACGCGCAAGCCGGCTGTTTCCGCAGCCTGGCGCAGCCTGGCCGCGACGACCGGGTAGAGCGAGGCGTCGCGCACGATGCCGCCCTTGCCGACGTTTTCCGGCCCGACTTCGAACTGCGGCTTGACCAGCAGCAGCATGTCGCCATCGTCGGCGAGCAGCGCCGGCAGCTGCGGCAGCACCAGGGTCAGGGAAATGAAGGAGAGGTCGCCGACGATCAGGTCATATCGGCGTCCCGCGACGGCTGACTTTGCCAAGTCACGCGCATTGACACCCTCGAAGCAGGTCACGCGCGGATCGGCGCGCAACCTTGGGCTGAGCTGGTCATGGCCAACATCGATGCCCACCACGCCGGCGGCGCCGGCCTGCAGCAGGCAGTCGGTGAAGCCGCCGGTGCTCTGGCCGACGTCGAGGCAGGTCCGGCCAGCGACGTCGAGCTTCGTGTGGGCCAGCGCGCCGGCCAGCTTGATGCCGCCGCGAGATACGTAGCGGTCGAGGTCGTCTTTCATCACCGTGATCTCGGCCGAGGCCGGCAGGATCGCCGAGGGCTTGGCGACGGAACCTTCCGACCACGAAACGCGGCCCGCCTCGATCAGTCGCTGGGCGACCGTGCGCGAGGGCGCGAGGCCACGTTCGACCAGCAGCTGGTCGGCGCGCAGGCCGTCGTGATGATGGGCCGCGGCGGTTGCCACGACCGCCGCCACGGGCTTCGGTGCCGCTCGGGAAGCACGACGATGGAAGGACTTCATTCCTTCGGCTTCAGGAGACTCGCCAGCAGCCAGGAGATCAGGCTGTAAAGAATCGCGCCGAAGACGCCCGACCAGAAACCGCCAACCGAGAAGCCGTCGAGGAAGCTGCCGACGGCCCAGAACAGCAGGCCGTTGATGACCAGCAGGAAGAGGCCGAGCGTCAGCAGCGTCACCGGCAGCGTCAGGATGACCAGGATCGGCCGCACCAGCGCGTTGACCAGGCCGAGCACCAGCGCGGCGATCAAGGCCGAGCCGAAGGAGGCGACCTGGATCGACGGCATCAGGTAGGCTACGGCCAGCAGGGCGATGGCGTTGAGCAACCAGCCGATCAGCATGCGGACCATGGTCTGCCTCCGTTCTCGCTAGCGGCTCAGTAACGATAGTGCTCGGCCTTGTATGGGCCGTTGAGCGGTACGCCGATGTAGGCAGCCTGCTGGTCGGAAAGCACCGTCAGCTGCGCGTTGAGCTTCCTGAGCTGCAGGCGCGCCACTTTCTCGTCGAGGTGCTTGGGCAGCGTGTAGACGCCCACCGGGTAGTCGGCGTTGCGCGTAAAGAGCTCGATCTGGGCGATGGTCTGGTTGGCGAACGAGGACGACATCACGTAGCTCGGATGGCCGGTGGCGCAGCCGAGGTTCACCAGGCGGCCCTTGGCCAGCAGGATGATGCGCTTGCTGTCCGGGAAGATGACGTGGTCGACCTGCGGCTTGATCTCTTCCCACTGGTATTTCTCGATCGAGGCGACATCGATCTCGTTGTCGAAATGGCCGATGTTGCAGACGATGGCCTGATCCTTCATCTTCGCCATGTGGTCGTGCGTGATGACGTGGTAGTTGCCGGTGGCGGTGACGAAGATGTCGGCCTTGTCGGCGGCGTATTCCATGGTCACGACGCGATAGCCTTCCATCGCCGCCTGCAGCGCGCAGATCGGGTCGATCTCGGTCACCCACACCTGCGCCGACAGCGCGCGCAGCGCCTGCGCCGAACCCTTGCCGACGTCGCCGTAGCCGCAGACCAGCGCGATCTTGCCGGCGACCATCACATCGGTGGCGCGCTTGATGCCGTCGACCAGCGATTCCCGGCAGCCGTAGAGGTTGTCGAACTTCGACTTGGTGACCGAGTCGTTGACGTTGATCGCCGGAATCTTCAGTTCGCCCTTCTCGTGCATCTGGTACAGGCGATGCACGCCCGTGGTGGTCTCCTCGGTGACGCCCTTGATCTGCGCCAGGCGCGTCGAGTACCAGGTCTTGTCGGTGGCCAGCTTGGCCTTGATGGCGGCGAAGAGAATGGTCTCTTCTTCCGAAGTCGGCTTGGCGATGACCGAGATGTCCTTCTCGGCGCGGCTGCCGAGGTGAAGAAGAAGGGTCGCGTCGCCGCCGTCGTCGAGAATCATGTTCGAGTAGCCGCCATCCTGCCATTCGAAGATGTGGTGGGTGTAGTCCCAGTAGTCGGTCAGCGATTCGCCCTTGACGGCGAAGACCGGGATGCCGTCCCTGGCGATGGCGGCGGCGGCGTGGTCCTGCGTCGAGAAAATGTTGCACGAGGCCCAGCGCACCTGCGCGCCCAGGGCGGTCAGCGTCTCGATCAGCACGGCAGTCTGGATGGTCATGTGCAGCGAGCCGGTGATGCGCGCGCCCTTGAGCGGTTGCGATTTGGCGTATTCCTCGCGGATCGCCATCAGGCCGGGCATTTCGGTTTCGGCGATGCGGATTTCCTTGCGGCCCCAATCGGCCAGGTTCATGTCGGCAATGACGTAGTCAGCCATGGTTTTCTCCTGTGAAGGGGAGCGCCGTTGCTACATGAACCTCCGCCCCGAGCCTGACAGTGTCGCCACTGCTGCAGCGCTCCTCGGGGCGGCGGGAAGAATTAAACAGTTTACAACCCGGCGGCGGCCCGCAGCGCTGCCGCCTTGTCGGTGTTCTCCCAGGTGAAATCCGGGTCGTCGCGGCCGAAGTGGCCGTAGGCCGCGGTCTTGCGGTAGATCGGCCGCAGCAGGTCGAGCATCTGCACGATGCCCTTGGGCCGCAGGTCGAAATGGCGCGGATCGGTGATGAGTTGCGTAAGCCGCTCGTTGCTGACCTTGCCCGTGCCGTAGGTCTCGACCATGATCGAGGTCGGCCGCGCCACGCCGATGGCGTAGGAGAGCTGGACGAGGCACTTGCTGGCCAGCCCGGCGGCGACAATGTTCTTGGCGACGTAGCGGGCGGCGTAGGCCGCCGAGCGGTCGACCTTGGACGGATCCTTGCCGGAGAAGGCGCCGCCGCCGTGGGGCGCCGCGCCGCCGTAGGTGTCGACGATGATCTTGCGCCCAGTCAGGCCGGCGTCGCCGTGCGGGCCGCCGATCTCGAACACACCGGTGGGATTGACCAGATACTTGATGTCGCCCTTGATCAGTTCCCTGGGCAGCACGGGTTTGACGATGTCCTCGATGATGGCCTCGATGGCGGCCTTCTTCATCTGCTTGCGGCCGTTGATGACCTCGGTCATCTCGGCCGAATGCTGGGTCGACAGAACGACGGTATCGATGGCCGCCGGCTTGCCGTCGACATATTTCAGCGTGACCTGGCTCTTGGCGTCAGGGCGTAGCCAGGGCAGGCGGCCGTCCTTGCGCAGCATCGACTGGCGCTCGACCAGGCGATGCGCCAGGTAGATCGGCATGGGCATCAGCGACGGCGTTTCGTCGCAGGCGTAGCCGAACATCAGACCCTGGTCGCCGGCCCCCTGGTTGAGGTAGTCGTCGGAGGCGCGGTCCACGCCCTGGGCGATGTCGCTGCTCTGCTGGCCGTAGCAGACCTGCACCGAGCAGCCGTCGGCGTCGAAGCGCAGGGTGGGATCGTCGTAGCCGATCTGGCGGATGGCTTCGCGCACCACCTTGGCGAAATTGATTTTCGCGTCGGTCGTGATCTCGCCCGCCATCAGCACCAGTCCGGTGGTGACCAGCGTTTCGGCAGCGACGCGGGAAGCCGGGTCCTGCGCCAGGATGGCGTCGAGGACGGCGTCGGATATCTGGTCGGCGACCTTGTCGGGATGACCTTCGGAAACCGATTCCGAAGTGAAGAGATACTCGTTCGTCATTTGTCTGCTCCTGAAAACGAAAAGCCCCACAACTCGGCGAAGCCAGCTGCGGGGCGAAGCAGGCGACGCTTTAGCGAAATTTATTTTCTGGCCGACGAGCGGGTCGAACTCCCTTTTCGGCCTTCTCCGCCTCGCAAGTTGTCTGGTTAACTCGGCGGATCAGGCCATAATTCTACTTTGTTCGGGAATTTGGTCAAACTTGGCGTCCTCATGGCTTTTCTGTTCCGCCTGCTCTCGCGCTTGCCGCTGCCGCTGCTGCACAATCTGGGCGCGTTGTTCGGCTGGCTGCACTGGCTGGCATCGCCGGTTTACCGGCGCCACATGCGTGAAAACATGGCGCTGGCCGGCGTTGGCGATGCATGGTCGGGGGCGATCGCCGAAGCGGGCAAGACGATTTTCGAACTCCCCAAACTCTGGGCCCGGCCCCATGCCGAGGTGGTGGGGCGAGTGGCAAGGGTGACCGGTTGGGATCACGTCGAAGAGGCGGTCGCCAGAGGCAGGGGCATTGTCTTCCTGACGCCGCATCTGGGCTGCTTCGAAATCACGGCCCAGTACATCGCCACCGCCATGCCACTCACCGTGCTGTACCGCCGATCCAAGCACGCCTGGCTGGCGCCGATCATGGAGGCGGGGCGCGGCGCCAGCCTGAAACTGGCACCGGCCGATCTCTCCGGCGTCCGCCGGCTGATGAAGGCGCTCCGGCAGGGCGAGGCGGTGGGCATGCTGCCCGACCAGATTCCCCGCAATGGCGAGGGCGTCTGGGCGCCATTCTTCGGCCGACCGGCCTACACCATGACCCTGGCCGCGCGCCTGGCCGAAAACGCGACGCCCTTGAGCGGTGATCTCGCGGCGCGCGCGGCGCGGATCAACCATGAACTGGAGGCGCTGATCCGGCAATGGCCGGAGCAGTACCTGTGGGGCTACAACCGTTACAAGCGCCCGCGCGGCGTGCCGGCGCCGGCATGAGCGGCATGCTGACGCGGTTGGGCCTGTGCGTCATGTGGCTGTTGCAGCGGCTGCCGTTTCCGGCGCTGGTAAGCGTCGGCCGGGGCCTGGGCCGCCTGCTTTACTGGTTCGGACGCGAGCGGCGACACGTGGCCTTGACCAATCTCCGGTTGTGTTTCCCCGACTTGCCGGAGGTAGAACGGGTTGGCATCGCGCGCCGGTTGTTCGGCTTCATCGCCCGCAGTTTTCTCGAGCGCGGCCTGCTTTGGTGGGCCCCGGAAGCGCGCCTGCGCCAACTGATCCGACTCGAGGGCAAGCAGCATCTCGACACCGCACGGGCCGAACGGCCCGTGCTGCTGTTGGTGCCGCATTTCGCCGGCCTCGACGCGGCCGTCACGCGCCTGAGCATGGATTACGACATGGCCGGCATCTATTCGCGCCAGAAGAACCCTGTGTTCGATGCCGCCCTCTACCGGGGCCGCAAGCGCTTTAGCCATCCGGTGATGCTCTCCCGCCAGGACAGCCTGCGCAAGGGCATCAAGGCCATCAAGGCCGGCATGCCGTTCTTCTACTTGCCGGACATGGATTACGGCAAGCGCGACACCATTTTCGTGCCCTTCTTCGGCGTGCCCGCCGCCACCATTACCGGCTTGTCGCGGTTGGCAAGTATGACCGGCGCGGCGGTGCTGCCGGTGATCGCGCGCATGGACGACGATGGCTATCGCGTCGAGGTAGGCGCCCCCTGGACCAATTTTCCTTCGGGAGCGGGCGCCGAGGATGTGGCAAGCGATACCCGCAGGATGAATGCCTGGCTGGAATCGGAGATCGCGAAAATGCCGGACCAGTACTACTGGGTGCACAAGCGTTTCAAGACGCGGCCACCGGGAGAAAAGCGCTTCTACGGGCGATAATGTCGGTTCCCGTCCATCCTCGATCGGATAAGATCGTCCCATGTTCGCCAATCCCTCCGCCGAAGAAATCCGTGCCCTGCTGGGCGAAATCAAGACCATCGCCGTGCTGGGTCTTTCCGACAATCCCGAGCGGCCGAGCTACCGGGTGGCCAAGGCCATGCAGGAGCTGGGCTATCGCATCATTCCGGTGCGGCCCGGCCAGCGCGAGGTGCTGGGCGAAACCGCTTACGCCACGCTCGCCGAGGTTCCGGGTGTTCCCGATCTCGTCGATGTCTTTCGCGCGTTCGAGCACGTCCCGGGCATCGTCGACGAGTGCCTGGCCAAGGGCGTCAAGCGGCTCTGGCTGCAGGAAGGCGTGGTGAATGAACCGGCGGCGGAGAAGGCGCGCGCGGCCGGCGTCGCGGTGGTGATGGATCGCTGCATCTGGAAGGAATACCGGGCCCATCCACCTGGTGCGCGTTCGGCATGAAAGTCGGGTTCACCAAGATGCAGGGCCTGGGCAACGACTTCGTCGTTTTCGACGCCATTCGTCAGCGCTTCGTGCCGACGCCGACGCAGGCCCGCTTCATTGCCGATCGGCATTTCGGCGTCGGTTGCGACCAGGTGCTGGTGGTCGAGGCACCAACGCGGCCCGGCGTCGATTTTCGCTACCGCATCTTCAACGCCGATGGCGGCGAGGTCGAGCAGTGCGGCAATGGCGCGCGCTGTTTCGCCCGCTTCGTTCACGACCGGCGTCTTACCGACAAGCGCGAGATCCACGTCGAAACCAGTGCCGGCATCATTGCGCCGAGACTGGAGGCCGATGGCCAGGTCACGGTCGACATGGGCGTGCCGCGCCTGATGCCCGACGAGATTCCCTTCGAGAGCGACAGCAGCGACGTCGTGCAGCCGCTGCGCGTGGCCGACAAGGTGTTCGACATCACCGCCGTGTCGATGGGCAATCCGCACGCGGTGCAGGTGGTGGTCGACGTCGACGACTTTCCCGTCGCGCGCTACGGCCCGCTGATCGAGGCGCATGAACGCTTTCCGCGCCGCGTCAACGCCGGCTTCATGGAGATCGTCGATCGCCACGCCATCCGCCTGCGCGTATACGAACGCGGCGCCGGCGAGACCCTGGCCTGCGGCACCGGCGCCTGCGCCGCGGTGGTGGCCGGCATCCTGCGCGGCGTGCTCGACTCGCCGGTGCGGGTGGCGACCCGCGGCGGCGCGCTATCGATCGCCTGGGCCGGTCACGGCAGCACCGTGCGCATGACCGGTCCCGCCGTTACCGTGTTCGAGGGCGAGATCATGTTGCCCGACAATCCCTGATCGATGGAGCCTGGTTTGCCCATGGATGCCAATGACGTTGCCGACTACCTGAAGCGCCATCCGGAATTCTTCGCCCAGCACGCCGAGCTGCTGTATCAGATCGCTATTCCCAGCCCGCACGGCGACAAGGCGGTTTCCATCACCGAGCGGCAGATGGGGGTGCTGCGCGACAGGATTCGGCAGCTGGAGGCCAAGCTGGCCGAGTTGATCGCCTTCGGCGAGGAAAACGATGTCATATCGGCCAAGGTGCATCGCCTTGGCGTCGCGCTGTTGGGCGCCGGCGATCTGCCCGGCGTCATGCGCGCGCTTTACGCCCACCTCGGCGGCGACTTCGCCGTGCCGCATGTTGCCGTGCGGCTATGGGGAATTGGCGACGTTGGCGGCGGCGATGCCGTCGAACACGCGGCGGTCGACGACGCCATCAAGGCCCTGGCCGGCGGTCTCAAGCATCCCTACTGCGGCAGCGCCGCCGGTCAGCAGGCTGTTGCCTGGCTGGGCGAGGCGGCGGGCCACGTGCGATCGGTGGTACAGATTCCGCTGCGCGAACGCAATGAAGGTGCCTGCTTCGGCCTGCTGCTGCTGGGTAGCGAGGAGCCGAGGCGCTTTTACCCCGAGATGGGGACGCTCTATCTACAGCGCATTGGCGACATGGCGGCGGTGGCGCTGTTGCGCGTCGCTGGCTGATCGCTTCGCCATGGCCGGCACCTCGGTCGACAGTTTTCTCGACGAACTCGCGCATCAACGCCGCGCCAGCCCCCATACCCTCGCGGCCTACGGCCACGACCTCGCCCGTCTGACCGGGCTGGCCGGCGAATGCAGCCTGTCCGGTCTGGCGCCGCACCAGCTGCGCCGCTTTGTCATGCAACTGCACGGCCAGGGCCTCGCCGCCGGTTCGCTGGCCCGTACGCTGTCGGCCTGGCGGGCCTACTATCGCTGGCTGGTCAAGCGCGGCGCCGTGGCGCGCAATCCCTGCGACGGCCTGCGTGCGCCGAAGCGGGCAAAGGCGCTGCCCAAGGCGCTGTCGATCGACCAGACGCAGGCGCTGCTCGACGCGCCGGCTGAAGCGCTGCTGGAGGTGCGCGACAAGGCGATGTTCGAGTTGTTCTACTCCTCGGGCCTGCGCTTGGCGGAACTGGTCGGGCTCGACCTGGGCGGGAATCTCGACCTGGCTGAGGGCACGGTGACGGTCACCGGCAAGCGCGGCAAGACGCGCGTCGTGCCGCTCGGCGCCAAGGCGGCGGCAGCCATTCGCACCTGGCTGGAACGACGCTCGACGCTGGCGGCAGCGGACGAAGCGGCGCTGTTCGTCGGCCGGCGCGGCAACCGCCTCAATCCGCGCACCGTCGAACGGCGGCTCGATGCCTGGGCGAAGAAGGCCGGCGTCGGTCTGCATGTGCATCCGCACATGCTGCGCCACTCCT
Organism: Rhodocyclaceae bacterium; assembly: GCA_016704145.1. Lineage (GTDB taxonomy): Bacteria > Pseudomonadota > Gammaproteobacteria > Burkholderiales > Rhodocyclaceae > Fen-999. The sequence goes on from JADJAS010000007.1 coordinate 1,442,001, forward strand.
TCGCCTCGCACCTGCTGCAATCCTCGGGCGACCTGCGCGCCGTGCAGGAAATGCTCGGCCACGCCAACATCGGCACCACGCAGATCTACACGCACCTCGACTTCCAGCATCTGACCAAGGTCTATGATGCCGCCCATCCGAGAGCAAAGATGAAGGCCGGCAAGTGAGCGCGCAACTGATCCTCGCCCCCGGCAAGGAGCGCTCGCTGCTGCGCCGCCACCCGTGGCTGTTCGCCGGTTCGGTCGAACGCCTGGTCGGCCGCGCGCGACCCGGCGACACGGTCGAGGTCGTCGCCGACAAGCAGGTGCTGGCCAAGGCCGCGTGGAGCCCGGAGTCGCAGATACGCGCCCGCGTCTGGAGCTTCGATCCGGCCGAAATCATCGACAACGCCTTCTTCAAGCGCCGCGTCGCGGCGGCGGTGGCCCGGCGTGGCGTGTCGCCACGGCTGACTTTGGAACAGGGCCTGCGCCTGATCCACGCCGAGTCGGACGGCCTGCCCGGCGTGATCGCCGACCGATATCGTGATGAAAGATTCGGCGACACGGTCGTGGTGCAACTGACGAGTGCCGGCGCCGAGAAATGGCGCGAGGCCATCGCCGACGCGCTGGTGCAGGCGACCGGCTGCGCACGCATCTACGAGCGGTCGGATTCCGACGTGCGCGGGCTGGAAGGACTGGAACCGCGCACCGGCTGGCTGCGTGGCGAAGCGCCCAGCGGTGGCGTGGGCGAGATTGTCATCGAGGAACACGGCGTGAAGATGGCCGTGGACATCGTCGCGGGTCACAAGACCGGCTTCTACCTCGACCAGCGCGACAACAGGAAGCGGCTCGGCGAGTTGAGCGCGGGTAAGCGCGTGCTCAACTGCTTCTGCTACACCGGCGGCTTCTCGTTGCAGGCGCTGGCCGGCGGCGCCACCTCGGTGCTGTCCATCGACAGCTCGCAACCGGCGCTGGATCGCGCCGCCGCCAACCTCGCGCTCAATCCACGGCTCGATGCCACGTGCGCCGAGTGGCGCTGCGCCAACGTCTTCGACGAACTGCGAAAGCTCAAGGCTGCCGGTGAAAATTTTGATCTGATCGTGCTCGATCCGCCCAAGTTCGCGCCGTCCGCCTCGCACGCCGAGCGCGCGGCGCGCGCCTACAAGGACATCAACCTGCTCGGCTGCAAGCTCTTGGCGCCGGGCGGGCTGCTGATGACCTATTCCTGCTCCGGCGGCATCGGCCTCGAACTGTTCCAGAAGATCGTTGCCGGCGCGGCGCTCGACGCCGGCCGCGAGGCGCGCGTCATCCAGCGTTTGCAAGGGGCGCCCGATCACCTGGTTGCGCTGGCCTTCCCGGAAGGCGAGTACCTCAAGGGCCTGCTGGTGCAGGTTTCCTGATACCGCTATCCACATGATTCGTCTGCGTCCTGTCCTGGCCGTCCTGCTGTCGTTGCTGCTCGTCGGAGCGCAACAGGCCGCGTTCGCGCACATGATCGGGCACATCGGCACGGCCGACATCGGGGTCGCGTCGCTGGACCCGGGCGACGACCGCCACGGCGAAGCGCTGGCGCTTTCGGACGTCTGTACCACTTGCGTCGGCGCATCGGGCATCGCCTCCGCCGTGCCCTTCGGCGTGCCGCCACGGCTGATTTTCGATGGCGTCGTCGAGACGCCGATCGCGGTGACGCAGCTTGCGGTTGCCGTCGCCGTACCGCTGCGCTACCTTGCTCGCGCACCTCCCGCAGTTCTCTGAAACAGGCAACGAAGTTTCGGCGCCCGCAGATTCGGGTGCCGTCCGTCATTTGTTTTGGAGAATGCCATGCAAAGGAATTCCCTGTGGGTCGCCGTCGCACTGGCCCTGGCCGCGCCGCTGGCGCAGGCCGATGACCTGAAAGCCTTGCGCGAGGAAGTCGCGCAGTTGAAGAAGAGTTACGAGGACCGTATCGCCGCGCTCGAGAAGCGATTGGCCGATGCCGAAGCTAGGCCTGCAACCACCGCCGCGTCGGCGCCGGTGGTTGCAGGCACCGGTCAGGTCGGTGCCGGCAGCGCGTTCAATCCGCAAATCTCGCTGATCCTCGACGGCGTCTATTTCCACGACAACAAGGGGGGCGGCAGTACCGAGATGTACGAGCACATCGACGGTATCAACCACAGCCACGAGCACGAGGGCCATGCGCACGGCGAATTGGAGCGCGGCTTCAACCTGCGCGAGACCGAACTGGCCTTCTCGGCGACGGTCAGCCCGCATTTCGACGCCACGGCGCTAATGACCGTCAGCCGCGACGGTGATGTCGAACTTGAAGAGGCGTATTTCGATACGCGCAGCCTCCCCTATGGGTTGAAGGTCCGGGGCGGCAAATTTCTCTCAGGGATTGGCTATCTGAATGCCCAACATCCGCACCAGTGGGATTTCGTGGACCAGAACCTGCCCTATCGCACCCTGCTTGGAGAACATGGCCTCGTGGATACCGGCCTGCGCCTGAGCTGGCTGCCGAAGACCGGCAACTGGTTCACCCAGTTGGGCGTCGAGTTCCTGCAAGGCAACGAGCAGACCTTTGCCAGCAGTGGCGAAGAGATCGCGGATGTCCGCGCCGACGGTGCGCCACTGGCCGGCACGGCGGCGGGCGAACTCGCCGGCAAGAAATCCGGCCCACGCCTGACCACCGTGTTCGCCAAGTTCGGTCCGGATCTCGGCATCAACCACGCCCTGCAGTTCGGCGGCTGGTACGCTCGATCCAGCCAGCATCAGGAAGTGCACGACCATTCGGCGGAGAATCCGGTCGCGCTCGTCACCGCACTGCAAGGCAAGGGCAAGGCCTGGGGCCTCGATGCGGTCTACAAGTACGATGCGGGACGTTACGGTGGCCAGGGCAACGTCAAACTCGTCGGCGAGTATCTGCGCCTGAACAAGGATCTCAAGGTCGCCTTCCATGAGGGCGGCACGCTGGTCGGCACGCCGTTCGATTTCGTGCAGGACGGCTTTGTCGTGCAGGGGACTTACGGTTTCCTGCCGTACTGGCAGGCGGGTGTGCGTTACGATGCGACGGGGTTGACCAACAAGGTGGACATGCCGTCGGGCAGCCCGTGGAAGGGTAACAAGTCGGATCGCTGGACGTTCGCGCTGACGCGCCACATCGACCACTTCTCGTTGCTGCGCCTGCAGGCCTCTCGGGGCAACCTGTGGGTCGAGGGCGCGAAGGAAAACGCCAACCAGATATTCCTGCAATACCAGCACAGCCTGGGCGCCCACGGCGCACATAGCTTCTGAAAGGGATGACGATGAAGCGACTCTGGTTGTTTCTTTTTTTGCTCGTCGCCGCGCCGGCCTGGGCACTGGAGGTCGTGGCGACGACCTCCAGCATGGGCATGCTGGCACGCACCGTGGGCGGACCGCGGGTCAAGGTGACGGAGCTGGCGCCACCCGACCGCGATGCGCACATGCTGCAGGCGCGACCCTCGATGATGCGGGCGCTGCGCGATGCCCAACTGGTCGTTGCCGTCGGCGCCGAGCTGGAAATCGGCTGGCTGCCGGCCGCGATGAATGGTGCCGCCAATGGTGCCATCCTGCCGGGCCGGGCCGGGTATTTCGAGGCGGCGGCCCAGGTGCCGCTGCTCGATGCCGGGCAGGCCGCTGATCGTGCGCAAGGCGATGTGCATCCGGCCGGCAATCCGCACGTCAACCTCGATCCGGCGCGCATGGCGACCATTGCCAAGGCGCTGGCGGAACGGCTCGCGCAACTCGACGCTGCTCATGCGGCGGATTACCGCGAGCGGGCGAAGGGCTTTGCCGCCGCGGTCGAGGAAAAACTGCCGGCCTGGAAGCAGAAAACGGCGGGCAGCGGCGGGGCCGTGCTGTACCACAAGGACGGCGCCTACCTGCTACATGCACTCGGCCTGACGCTGCACGGCATGCTGGAGCCGGTGCCGGGCGTGGCGCCGACGGCGAGCCACCTCGAAGCGCTGGCTGGCAAACTCAGGGGTCGGGGCGGCAGGCAGGGCGTGATCGTGCATACACCCTATCAGCCGCCGGCCGGGGCCGAGAAGCTGGCCGGTCTGAGCGGCTGGAAGGTCGCGGTGCTGCCGATCGACCCACCGGCGGGCGCGGATGCGAACGCCTACTTCGCGCTGATCGCCCGCTGGGCGGAAGCGCTGGCGCCATCGAAGTGATACTGACGCTCGTCGATGCCGTGGCCGGCTATGCGGCCCCAGTCTCGCCGCCGGCGACGTTGTCGGTCGCCCGTGGCGAGGTGGTGGGGCTGGCCGGCTCGAACGGCATCGGCAAGTCGACGCTGCTGAAAGCCGTGCTGGGTACCGCCCGCTCGTTCTCGGGAAGCATCGAGCGCCCACCGGCGACGCGCATCGGTTATCTATCGCAGCAGCCCGTGCGTCTGCCGGAAATCCCCCTGTCCGGGCGCGAGCTGCTCGCCACGCTGGGGGCCGATCGTTTGCCACCGCCGGCGCGCCTGGCGGAAAAGCTGGGCGCGCGCATCGATCGTCTCTCGGGCGGTGAGTATCAGTTGCTGATGCTGTGGGCGACGCTGGCAGGCGAGAGCGACCTGATTCTCCTCGACGAGCCGACCAACAATCTCGATGCCAGCCATATTCGCGTAGCCATTGAAGAAATTGCCGCCGCGAGCGCGCGGCGTGCGACCTTGGTCGTCAGTCATGACCGGGATTTCCTGGCGGCCGTGTGTACTCGCATCGTCGTCCTGGAGGCCACCGGTGGATAGCCTCTTGACTGTCCCGTTCTTCGCGGGCCTGACGCTTGCGGTGCTGTTGCCGCTGGTCGGCAACCTGCTGCGCCTGCGCGACGAATGGCTGGCCACCTTGGGACTGGCTCATCTGGCCGCGGCGGGCGCGCTCCTGGGCATGGCGGCCCACCTGCCGGCCTTCGTCGGCGCCCTGGCCGGGGCGCTCGCGGGCGCGGGCGCGAAGCAGGCGAGCGGCGGACGCAGCAATTCGGCCTACGGCCTGATGATTCTCGCCGGTTGGGCGCTCACGCTGCTCATCGCCGCGAACACGATGCTGGGGGATGCGCTGGCGCATGCGCTGATCGATGGTCAGCTGTATTTCGCTGGCTGGCGCGAGTTCGCCATCGATATCGCGGTTGTGCTCGCGGCCTTGCCGGCGCTGCGCTGGCTGATGCCGCGACTTGTCGCCGCGCGCCTCTTCCCCGAGCGGGAACGAGCGAACGGCCTGCCGGCCTGGCGCTGGCATCTCGGTTTCGACCTGCTCGCCGCCACGGCGATTGCCGCCGGCTTGGTCACATTCGGCTTGATGGCGAGCTTCGCCCTGATCTTCATACCGCCTTGGCTCGCCTTTCGGCGGAGTACGGACTGGCGACGCGCCCAATGGCTGGCGATAGGCATTGGCGCGACAGGCTTCGCGACGGCGTTCTGGCTGGCGCTGGTCCTCGATCAGCCCTTTGGCCCGGTTCTGGTGACCTTGCTCGTTGCTCTCTTTGTCATCTCGAGCTCCTGAACCGGAAGGCGGGGCAGCGATTCTCGAGTGTGCGGTTCGATCCGGTACCCGGCGGCACGCGGTGGGGCGATCTATGAGAGAATTCCCGCACGACAATTAGGCCTGATCGACGTGGCATTCTCCCTCTTCGGCAAGAAACCGGCTCCGGCCCCGCTCGGGGGCAAGGGCTCCGCACGACCGGCGACCAGGCCGGCGGCGGTACCTGCTGCCGCAAAGCAACGCGATGAACTGACCACGCTCGACTTCACCCAGCCCGGCGAGATTCCCAAGCGCTCGCCGGCGCGTATAGAGGTCCAGGAAACCTTTCATCAGATACCGGCCGCCATCGAGCAGGCGGCGGTGCTGTTTTCCGCCGAGCAGCCCGACGCGGCTTGCGCGCCGCTCGAGGGCGCGATTCGCGCCGACGATCTCGGCGCACATGCCTGGCGGGCCTGGGGCATGCTCTTCGAGTTGTACCAGCTGCTCGGCCGGCAGGCCGAGTTCGAGCAGCTGGCCATCGAGTTCGCGGCCCGGTTCGAGACATCGCCGCCGGCGTGGACCACCGCCGGCGAAGATGCCGGTGCTACCAAAGTCAGTCCTGGCGGCACGCCGACCGCGGCGCTGGCCACCTTGCGCGGCGACAAGGTGCAGGAAGCCGTTGGCCAGTTGTTCAGGCATGCCGAAAAGGGCACCGCGGTGAGGCTCAGCCTGACGAAGGTTGCCGACTTCGACGAAGACGGCTGTGCCTTGCTGAACGAGGCGCTTCGGCAGCTGAAGCGCACCGGCAAGGAATGCACGCTGGTGGGCGCCGACAAGGCCGTGGCGCTGCTGGCGCCCGTGGCGGCAACGGGCGACCGGAACAACGAGCAGGCCTGGCTGCTGCTGCTGGAACTGTATCAGCAGCTTGGCGATCAGGCGTCCTTCGACGAGGCGGCGGTCAATTACGCCATTACCTTCGAGGTGTCGCCGCCGTCATGGGAGTCCGGGCGGGCCATGTCGCCGGTCGTCGAGGAAGGCGAGCCGGCGGGCGCGACATCCACGCCGGAGGAAGACGCGGCCGCCTGCCGGCTCGAAGGCGACATCGTTTCCGGCATGGACGACGCCTTCGCCGCCATCGATGAGCGCGCCGGCGCGGAGCCGGCGTTGACCGTCGATGTCAGTCGCGTGCGGCGCATGGACTTCGTCGCCGCCGCCAACCTGATGAACCTCGTCACGCGGTTGTCCGCGACGGGCAAGCCGGTGCGTTTCGTCGGTGCCAGTCACTTGCTGGCGGCGCTCTGGGAAATCATCGGGCTCGACCGCGTGGCCGGCATCGAGCTGCGCAAGGCCTGAGGTAAGCGCGCTTGGAACAATATCACGGCACCACCATTCTCTCCGTGCGCCGGGGCGGCGTCGTCGCGCTCGGCGGCGACGGCCAGGTGACACTGGGCAACATCGTCGTCAAGGCCAGCGCGCGCAAGGTGCGGCGCATCTACAACGACCGGATACTTGGAGGTTTCGCCGGCGGCACCGCCGATGCCTTCACGCTGTTCGAGCGCTTCGAGGCCAAGCTGGACAAGCACCAGGGCAATCTGTTGCGCTCGGCGGTCGAGCTGGCCAAGGACTGGCGCACCGACCGCATGCTGCGCCGGCTGGAGGCCATGCTGGCGGTGGCCGACCGCGAGCATTCGCTCATCATCACCGGCAACGGCGACGTGCTGGAGCCGGAGCAAGGCATCGTCGCCATCGGCAGCGGCGGCGCCTACGCGCAGTCGGCGGCGCGCGCGCTGCTGGAGAACACCGACCTGCCGCCGGAGGCGCTGGTGCGCAAGTCGCTGGAGATCGCGGCCGAGCTTTGCATCTACACCAACCGCAACTTCACCATCGAAACCCTCGGCGAATAGTTCACCGCCCATTGTGTCGCGCGTTCCCGTCAAACCCCAGGACTTCGAGATCGGCCAGCCGCTGCGCTGGGACATCTACGACACCAACGGCCAACTGATACTGGCGCGCGGCACGGTACTGGCCAGCGAGCAGGACAAGGAGCAGATCCTCAAGCGCCGGCATGTCCGCGAACTGGACTTGCGCATCGAGGTGCCGGATGGCCACGGCACGCAGCAGCGGAGCGAAGCCAGGCGCGAAGTGCGTGTCCTGCTCGACGAGACCCGCATCCAGCCAGGCGACGCCATGCAGTTGCAGGGCAGCGTCGACGCCAGGCGTCACGCCGTGCGGCTGATCGGCTACCATCGGAGCAAGTCGATCATTGTCACCAATCCGGTGGCGGATGGCTCGCCCATCTATCTCAAGGAAGGTCAGGCCTTCATCGCCCGCATCTTTTCCGGCAAGTTCGTGTATGCCTTCCCGTGCACGGTGCTGGCCAGCATGGCAAAGCCTTATCCGTACCTGCATCTCAGCTATCCCGCCGACGTCGTCGGTCTCAACATCCGCAAGGGCGAGCGCGTCAGGTTGCGCGTCATTGCCGCCTTCGACACGGATGACGGCCGGCGTGGCGCCGGGGTCATCGTCGATCTTTCCAGCGGTGGCGCCTTCGTGCTGAGCAAGTCGTCGGAGCTGACGATGGGCTGTTATGTCATCCTGAAGTTCAAGGTGACCATCTCCGGCATCGAATACGTGATGGAATTGCCCGGTTACGTGCGCGCCGTCCGCGACAACGACGACGAGCCGACGCTCGGCCGGGGCCACGGCATCGAGTTCGTCAATGTCTCGCCCGAGGACAACCTCGTGCTCTCGTCCTTCATCTTCCAGCAGATCGCGGACAACCGCGCGTCGTCGTCATCGTCATCATGAGCCACATGACTCCCGCCGAGATTGTCTCGGAACTCGACAAGCACATCGTCGGCCAGGCGCGCGCCAAGCGTGCGGTGGCCATCGCCCTGCGCAACCGCTGGCGGCGCGCGCAGGTGGCGGAGCCGCTGCGTTCGGAAATCACGCCCAAGAACATCCTGATGATCGGCCCGACCGGCGTCGGCAAGACCGAGATCGCGCGCCGGCTGGCGCGGCTGGCCAACGCGCCCTTCGTCAAGGTCGAGGCGACCAAGTTCACCGAAGTCGGCTACGTCGGCCGCGACGTCGACACCATCATCCGCGACCTCGCCGAGACGGCGATCAAGGACGCCCGCGAATCGGCTATGAAGGCGGTGCGCGACCGTGCCATGGATGCCGCCGAGGATCGCGTGCTCGATGCGCTGTTGCCGCCGGCGAGAGTCAGTCCCGGCGAGACGCCGGAAGACTCGGGCACGCGGCAGAAATTCCGCAAGAAACTGCGCGAGGGCGAACTCGACGACAAGGAAATCGACATCGAGGTCGCCGCGCCGAGCGCGTCGATGGAGATCTTCGCGCCGCCGGGCATGGAGGAACTGACCCAGCAGATCCAGGGCATGTTCCAGAACATCGGCGGCGGCAAGCGCCGCTCGCGCAGGATGAAGATCGCCGACGCCATGAAGGCGCTGGCCGACGAGGAAGCGGCGCGCCTGATCAACGACGAGGACCTCAAGGCGCAGGCGTTGAAGAACGTCGAGCAGAATGGCATTGTCTTCCTCGACGAGATCGACAAGATCGCTTCGCGCTCGGAAATGCATGGCGCCGATGTTTCGCGTCAAGGCGTGCAGCGCGACCTCTTGCCGCTGGTCGAGGGCACGACGGTGTCGACCAAGTTCGGCATGATCAAGACCGACCACATTCTGTTCATCGCCAGCGGCGCCTTCCATCTGTCGAAGCCGTCCGACCTGATTCCGGAACTGCAGGGCCGCTTCCCGATCCGCGTCGAACTCGACTCGCTTTCGGTGGACGACTTTGAACGCATCCTGACCCAGACCGATGCCTGTCTCACCCGTCAATACCAGGCGCTGCTCGACACCGAGTCGGTGACACTGGATTTTGCCGACGGCGGCATCCGCCGGCTGGCCGAGATTGCCTTCCAGGTGAACGAAAGGACCGAGAACATCGGCGCCCGCAGGCTTTACACGGTCATGGAGAAGTTGCTGGAGGAGCTGTCGTTCGAAGCCGGCACGCGCGATGGCAAGGTGGTGGCCATCGATGCTGGCTATGTCGATGCCCGGCTGGCTGAACTGGCGGTCAACGAGGACTTGTCGCGCTACGTTCTCTGACGGCGGCTCTCGATCAGGGAATAGACCGCCGGCACCACCACCAGCGTCAGCAGCGTCGATGAAATCATGCCGCCGATGACGGCGACGGCCAGCGGCTGCTGCGTTTCGGCGCCGGCACCCAGGCCGAACGAGGCGGGAGCGAGCGCCAAGATCACCGTCGCCGAGGTCATCAGCACTGGCCGCATGCGTGTCGGACAGGCGTTGCGCAGCGCCGCGTCCACCGCCAGACCCTGCTCCCGGCGCTGATTGGTGAGATCGACCAGCAGGATCGAATTCTTCGCCACCAGGCCGATCAGCAGCGTCAGGCCGATCATCGAAAAGATATTGAGCGTCTGGCCGAAGGCCCAGAGTGCCGCGACGCCGCCGACGATGGCCAGCGGCTGCGCCAGCATGACGATGGCCGGCTGCAGGAAGCTGTTGAACTGGCTGGCCAGCACCATGTAGAGCAGCACCAGGGCCAGGCTGAACGTGAAGACCATGTACTTCATGGTCTTGTCGAACTCTTCGGCCTGGCCGATCATCTTCACCTGATAGCCGGTGGGCAGGGTCTCGGCCGCGGTGCGCCGCACGACCTCGACCGCCTCGCCGAGCGGCAGCGTCGGCGTGGCATAGAACGTGGTCGAATACTGGAGATCGAACCGGCTGATGACCGCCGGACCCAACTTTTCCTCGAAAGCCGCCACCGAATCCAGGCGCACCATCTTGCCGTCCTTGCTGCGGATGAATATCTTCGACAGGTCCTTGGCCTGGGTGAACTCGCCTTCCCTGGCCTTGACGCGAATGTCGTAACGCTGGCCATCGCCCGGCTCGTCGTTGAACTTGGCGAGATCGATGCCGCCGGTCAGCATGTTGACCGCCAGCGCCACGTCGGCGGTGGACAGGTTGGCATTGGCGATGCGCAAGCGGTCGGGCTTGAACACCAGCTGCGGCAGGTCGAGCTGAAGGTCGCTATCAACGCGGCCGATGCCTGGCGTCGCGGCGAACCTCTGCTGCAACTCGCGTGTCAGGCGGCCAATCTCGTCGAGATTGTTGCCGGTCAGGACGAACTGCAAGGGCTCGCCGCGACTGCCGGCGCCGACCAGCGACACCGGCGCGGCGAAGGCGCGCGCGCCCGGAATGGCCGCCAGCTCCTGGCGGATGGCGGCGATGACTTCGTGCTGGCTTTTCGCGCGCTCCTCGCGCGGCACCATGCGCACGATCACCAGCGCCTGGTTCACCTGGCCGGCCGTGCCGAGGCCGATCAGCGAAAATTCCGTGCGGATTTCCGGGTGGCCATTGAGGATGGCTTCCACTTCGTGCAGCTTGGCGTCGGTGTAATCGATGCTCGATCCCAGCGGCGTGCGCAGGGAAACGCGAAAGCGCGACTCGTCCTCGTCCGGCAGGAAGGTCTTGCCGACGTTGAGGAAGAAGAAGGCGCTGGTGGCGACGATCAGGGTGGTGACGATCACCACCCACCAGCGGTGGCGCAGCGCGCGGTCGAGCAGGCGGACATAAAGTCGGTCGAGGCCGCCGAGAATGCCGTCGAGCAGGTGATAGAGGCGGCCGTGCTGCTTCTCGACGCGCAGGTAGCGCGAGCAGAGCATGGGCGTCAGCGTCAGCGAGACGAACAGCGAGACCAGCACGCCGAAGGTGACCACCACTGCGAAGGACCGGAAAAACTGGCCCATGATGCCCGAAAGGAAGATCACCGGCGCGAAGATCGAAACCAGCGAGAGGGTCGCGGCGATGACGGCGAACACCACCTCCTTGCTGCCGTTGACCGCCGCCGACACCGGCTCCGGGTCGATTTCCTCGCGGTGCCGGAAAATGTTTTCCAGCACGACGATGGCGTCATCCACGACGACGCCGATCAGCAGCAGCAGCGCCAGCATGGTCATGGAGTTGAGGGTGTAGCCGAAGAAGTAGATGACGGCGATGGCGCCGAGCAGCGATACCGGAATGGCCAGGGCGATGATCAGCGTCGAGCGGATGGAGCGCAGGAAGAACCAGACCACCAGCGAGGCGAGCAAGGTGCCCTCGATCAGGTGCTGCTTGAGCGAATCGACGATGTCGAGGATGTAGGCGGCGTCGTCGGAAACGATGATGGCACGCATGCCGGGCGGCAATTGCGGCTCGATTTCGTTGATCACTTTTTCCCTGACGCGCTCGACGATGGCGACGGTGTTGGCGTTGGCGACCTTGATGACGGCCAGGCCGACCGTCATCTCGCCATTGAAGCGCGCCAGCTGGCGGTTGTCGGTCAGGCCGTCCTCCAGCTCGGCGACTTCGCGGAGCCGGATGGCCACGCCGTTGCGCTGACCCACGACTAGTTCGGCCAGGTTGTCGAGCGTGTGAAACTCCAGGTCGAGCTTGACCAGGTTCTCGGTGGCCTGGCCGACGACGAAGCCGCCGGCCATCTGCACGTGCTCGCTGGCGAAGGCCGCGGCGATGTCCTGCGGCGAAATGGCCAGCGCCGCCATGCGGTCCGGCAGCAGGTTGACGCGGATGGTGCGGTCGCGGCGACCGCCGAGCCGGATTTCGCCGACGCCGTCGATGGTCTCGAGTTTCTTCTTGATGACGTTGAGGGCGTACTGGTTCATCTGCTGCTGCGTGCGGTCGCCTTGCAGCGCCAGCCAGAAGATCGGCGAGGCGTTGGTTTCCATCTTGGCCACCACCGGCGGATCGGTGTCCTTGGGCAGCCGGCGCAGCACCTGGTTGACCTTGGCCTGGACTTCGTTGAAGGCCACGTCGATGTTCTTCTCCAGGCCGAACGTCACGTTGACCACCGAAACGCCGGGCGACGAGCTGGACATGATGTGCTCGATGCCCGGCACGCCATTGACGGACGTTTCGACGATATTGGTGATGCTGGCGTCAACGATGTCCGGATTGGCGCCCTTCAGCGTCGTGGTGACCGAGATCACCGGAAACTCGATGTAGGGCAGCCGATCCATGCCGATGCGGCTGATCGAGATGATGCCGAACAGCACCAGCACCGCCGACAGCATCCACGCCAGGACGTGGCGCCTGACCGAAAGCTCCGGCAGCGTCATGGGCGGGGCTTGTCCGGCGTGCCGTCGGCGCTGACTTTGGCGGGTTCCTTGATCGCGACGGCGGCGTTGTCGGTGAGGAAGCCGGCGCCATCCAGCGCCACGGTTTCGCCGCCGGCGAGACCTTCAAGCACCTCGACGCGACCGCCGCGCTTGGCGCCGGCCTTGATGACCTTCTGGTGCGCCTTCGCTTGTTCGCCGCCGGCCTCGATGATGTAGACGACCTTGCCGGCGGGACGCAGCACCACGCTTTGCTCGGGTACGGTGAGCGCGCTGGCCTTGGTGGCGACGCTGACGGCGCCATTGACCGTGCCGCCGCCGCGCAGCGTGCCATCGTTGTCGATGTCGGCCAGCACGTCGAGCGAGCGGCTGCCCTCGATGATGCCCGGGCGGATGTCGTGAATGCGGCTCGTGTAGACCCGGCCTGGCGCCGACGGCGAGGTCAGCCGCACGGCCATGCCCTTGCGCAGACGATTCGCCGCGCTTTCCGGGAAGGGCAGGTGCGCCCTCAGTTTCCCGGGAGCCACCAGCTGGAACAACGGATCGCCGACTTTGACATAGTCGCCCGGCGCCACGATCTGGATCTCGACGACGCCGTCGATCGGCGCGCGCACTTGCGTCTTGCCCAGGTTGCGGCGGCTGCTGTCGGCGCGCGCGCGCGCCGCGTCGAGCTGCGCGACCACGGCGGCGCGCTGGGCGGTGATGTCGTCGCCGGCGTTCTTGGACAGAAAGCCTTGGGCGACGAGCGCCTGCTGGCGTTCCAGCAGGCGGCCCTGCTGGGCGGCGAGCGCTTCCAGCCGGCGCACTTCCGCCTCGTCGGCGCGATGTTGCAGCGCGACGTCGCCCGGGTCGATGACGGCCATGACCTGCCCCCCCTTGACCACCGTGCCGGTGCGGGCGAGCACCTTCGTCACCCGGCCGGCGACTTCGGCGCCGACCTTGGGATCGGCCAGCACTTCCAGCGTGCCCAGCGTTTCCTCGACCACCTCGAAATCGCCCGGGATCACCTGGGTCACGGTGATCTGCGCCGGCGGCGGCCCGCCACGGGGTTTCTCCTGGGCAGGCTTGCCGCAGGCGAACAACAGGGGCAACAAGAGGCAGAGGATGGGAGAGGTACGCATCACGGCAGGAGCGATTCGTTGGCGAACAATTCGGTAATGGTCTCGCGGCGGCGGATCGGATGCATCCGGTCGCCGTCGATCATGACTTCGGCGGCACGAGGCCGGGTATTGTAGTTGGAACTCATGGCCATGCCATAGGCGCCGGCGGACATGACGGCCAGCAGGTCGCCGGGGGCGAGCGACAGCTCGCGGGCATGGCCGAGAAAGTCGCCCGATTCGCAGATCGGCCCGACGATCTCGTAGCTGCGCGATGGCGCTGGCGTACCGCCATGGCTGACTTTGCCGCTCACGTTGACGATTGCATGCCAGGCGTCGTAAAGCGCGGGACGGGCCAGGTCGTTCATGGCGGCGTCGACGACGGCGAAGTTCTTCGACTCGCCGTGCTTCAGCAGCTCCACGCGCGTCAGCAGCAGGCCGGCATTGCCGACCAGCGAGCGGCCGGGTTCGAACACCAGTTGTTCCTTGCGATCGCGCATCACCGCCAGCAAGGGCGCCAGGTACTCGGCCACGGTCGGCACGGCCTCGTCGCGGTAACGGATGCCCAGGCCGCCGCCCAGGTCGATGTGATGCAGATCGATGCCATCGGCGGTCAGCGCGTCGACCAGGCCGACGATTTTCGCGGCGGCTGCCGCCGCCGGCGCCGGGTCGAGCAGCTGCGAGCCGATGTGGCAGTCGATGCCGCGCACAGCCAGTCCCGGCAGTTCGGCGGCGCGGCGGTAGAGCGCCAGCGCCGCCTCGAAAGGCACGCCGAACTTGGATGACTTGAGGCCGGTGGCGATGTACGGGTGTGTCCTGGCGTCGACGTCGGGATTGACCCGCAACGACACCGGCGCCTGGCGGCCAAGCTCGAGCGCGACCGCGTTCAGTGTTTCGAGCTCGGCGGCCGACTCGACGTTGAAGCAGAAGATGCCGGCTTCCAGCGCCTGGCGCATCTCCGCGCGCGACTTGCCGACGCCCGAAAAGAGCACCTTGCCCGGGTCGCCGCCGGCGGCGAGCACGCGCGCCAGTTCGCCGCCCGAAACGATGTCGAAACCGGCGCCAAGTCGGGCGAATACATCGAGAATGGCCAGGTTCGAATTGGCCTTGACGGCATAGCAGACCAAGGCGTCGCGGCCGGCCAGCGCATCGCGATAGGCTTGGTAGGCCGAAGTGAGGGCGGCGCGCGAATAGACGTAACAGGGCGTACCGAAACGCGCCGCCACGTCGGCGAGCGTCACGCCCTCGACGCGGGGCAACTCACCCTCGCCCGAAAATGCCGTCATCCTTGCCGTCATTGACCAACTCCGCCAATGGTGCTGCTACCATCGCCGGGCGGCGCCAGCCTTGCGTCGGGCACCGACGCGGCGGGCTTGCTGGTCGGCAGGGTCAGCGGCCCCTTGGTGCCGCAGCCGGCGGCGCCAACAGCCACGATGGCCAGCAGGCTGACGAGAACGGGAACGGGATGCATGGCGAAGTTTCAAAGGCAGAACCTAATGTTAACATGGCGGGATCATGGAAGAACGTGAATTCAATCTCCTGGCCGACCGGATGCTCGCCAGCATCGAGGACGCCATCGACGGTTGCGGCGCCGATGTCGATCTCGAGGTCAAGCCCGGCGGCGTGCTCGAACTGGAGTTCGACGACGGCGGCAAGATCATCATCAACCGCCATTCCGCGGCCCGGGAAATCTGGGTCGCGGCCCGCTCCGGCGGCTACCACTTCCGGCCGGAAGGGGGCCGCTGGATCGGCACCCGCGACGGCGAGGAACTCATGACGGCCATCGCCCGCTGCATGGCCGAACAGTCCGGAAGACCGGTTTCCCTGGCCTGAGGGGCGTGGCGCCGGCCGGTGCCTTGCGTTCGTCCGCCGGATTCGACCGTTGGTCGGCCATGCGTTGCACTTGCCCGGCGACAGGCCTAGAAAGCACTCTGAGGTCAAGGGAGATACTTCATGGCACACGCGCGAACGCTCGGCAGGCGGGAATCCAAGGGTTTCACACTGATCGAAATGATGATCGTGGTGGCGATCGTCGCCATTCTCGGCGCGCTCGCCCTGCCAGCCTATAGCGACTACGTGCGGCGCGGCAAGATTCCCGAGGCCACCACCGGCCTTTCTCAGGGCCGTGTCGGTCTGGAGCAGTGGTTCCAGGACAACCGGAGCTACGCCGGCGGCCCTTGCCCCGGCGATACCAAGAACTTCACTTTTGCCTGCAACACCGGGGCGACCACTTTCGACATCACCGCCACCGGGCTCGGCGACATGGCGGTTTTCAGCTACACGATCGATCAGTCGAACGCCAGGACATCGGCGACGCCATGGGGCAACGGCGCGACCTGCTGGATCGCGCGCAAGGGCGACTCATGCTGAGTCATCGCGGCGCGCCGGGGATGCGCGGCATTACGCTGATCGAGACCATGATCACGATCACGATTCTTGGCATTCTGGTGGCCCTGGCGATGCCTGCGATCGGCGACTGGCTGCTGAACACCCGGCTGCGCAACGCGGCGGAATCGATCCAGAACGGCCTGCAGATGGCCCGTAACGAGGCGGTGCGCTGCAACGTGCCGGTGGAGTTCATGCTCGATCCCGCCTACGACTCCTCCTGGACCATCCAGGCCGCCTATCCCGCGCTGCCGACCCCTTGTCGGGACGCCATCCCGCAGTGGCCGATCATTCAATCGCGACCGGCTGAAGAAGGCTCGAGGAACGCGTTGCTCGACCCGACGCCGGCCAACGCAACCACCGTCACGTTCGATGGCCTGGGCCGCCGCGTCGCCGCCAATGCCGATGCCAGCGTGGTCATGACGCGCATCTGCGTCGACCTGGAAACCGCGGTGCTCGACGCCACCCGCACGCGCGACCTCGAACTCAACATCGAAAGCGGCGGCGGCGTGCGCATGTGCGATCCGAAGGTCTCGGATGTCAACGACACGCGTTTCTGCCCGAGTCGCGCCGCCAGCAGTTGCACGGGCCGGTAGGGAGACGCCTTCATGAAGCTGCCTCGTCCTTTCCGCAAGCGCGGCCCGGTTGGCCAGGCGGGCGTCGTCCTGATCGAAGTCTTGGTCGGCGTCCTGGTGTTCTCGATCGGCATTCTCGCCATCGTCGGCTTGCAGGCCTTCGCCGTCGAGCAGGTATCGGACGCGAAATACCGGCTGGACGCCAGCATGATCGCCAACCAGTACATCGGCCGGATGTGGGTCGATCAGGCCAGCCTCGGTAATTACGTCACCGCCGACCAGGCAGTCGCGGAGTTGCCGGACGGCAAGCTGACCATCACGGTGGTCGGGACCAGCGATGTCACCGTCACGGTCGCCTGGACGCCGCCGCACAGCGGCGTCGAGCATACCTTCTCGCAGGTGGCGCGGATCAATCCCGCCGGAGGCTGAAGTGAATAAGCACAGAACACGACAAAGAGGTCTCAGTCTCGTCGAGATCATGGTGGGGCTGGTGATCGGTCTGATCACCGTCATGGTGATTGGCCAGGTCGCGGCGGAGTTCGAGGGCCAAAAGCGCACCAGCACCGGCGGCGGCGATGCGCAGAGCAACGGCGCGGCCGCGCTGTTCCAGCTCGAACGCGAAATCCGCATGGCTGGCTATGGCCTGATGATCGGTTCGTGGGGACAGATGTGCCCCCTCGGCATCAACATCTACTACAACGGCACGGTGGTCTCCGATCCCGGCGCCAATCCGGCCGACAGCGGCATCCTGGCGCCGGTGCGCATCATCGATGGCGGCGGTGACAACGCCGACACCATCGTCATGGTCCGGGCGGATTCGCCGACGGGCATCATGCCGACCACGATTATCAAGGACATGCCGAACACGTCATCGGAGATCCGGGTGAATTGGGGTGCGGGCATGCGGGAGGGACAGCAATTTCTGGTGGGCGCGCGCGACGGTTCGAAGATTTGCACGCTCATGCAGCTCTCGCAGGACCCGCAGCCGGTGCAGGCCGGGGCCGAATTCGACATGCAGCACAATCCGGGCCAGTTTCCCTACAACCCGGCCAATCCCAACAACGTCTTCACCGATGCACCGACCTACGGGATAGGCGATGTCATGATCAACCTGAGCAGTCTGAGCTACTGGCGCTACTCGGTGCTGTGCAATCAGCTGACGCTGGTCGATCCATCCCGCACGGCCGCGCCCTACACCTGCACCAACACCCAACCGCTGGTCGATCAGGTTGTCAATGCGCAAGCCCGGTACGGCGTGGCGCCCGCGGGCAGCCTGACGGTGAACGAATGGGTCGAGCCCACCGGCCTCTGGGCGGCCAATACCCTGACGGCGGCCCAAGTCAGCCGGATTCTGGCGGTACGCCTGGCCGTACTGGCGCGTAGCCCGCAGATGGAAAAGGAAGACGTCGAGACGACTTGCAACGGCGGCAATGGCTCGGTCACCTTGTGGGCCGGCGGGCCGACGGTTGCCTTGTCGGGCGACGAATGCCGATACCGCTACAAGGTATTCGAGACCGTCGTGCCCATCCGGAATTCCATCTGGGGCTGCGGCCAGGCGGGGGTGCCGTGTTCGCCATGAAACCGATGGATAAACACCAGCTGGAGCAGGCGATGATCAAGCGAATGTCGAAGCACGATGTCATGCCGCGAAAGTCAGGCGTGGTGACGCGCCGAGTGAGACAGACGGGTGTCGTCCTGGTGATGGCGCTGATCGCGCTGGTGGCCATCACGCTGGCGGCGCTTTCGCTGGTGCGCTCGATCGATACCGGCGTCATGATCGCCGGCAACCAGGCGTTCAAGGAATCCTGCCTGGGGGCATCCGACGTGGCGATCGAGTCGGCGTCGAAATGGCTGTCGGCGCAGGCCGTCACGCCCGCCTTGCTGGACGATGACAATCAGGCGGCGGGCTACTACGCGACGACCATGGAGGGATGTGATATGACCGGCAATCGCACCCAGACCGACGCCAGCGACGATGTGGCCTGGGGTGGTGGCGCTGGCAACGCCAACTGCAACGCCAGGACGCAGCCGGTCAACAACATGCCCGACGGCTATTCGTCGAGCTACCTGATCACGCGCATGTGCCAGTCCCCCGGGTCGGCCAACGCCGCGGGCGCCCGTTGTGCCAGCGACGTGATGCCGTCGCAGTCGCGTTTCCATGGTACCCCGGATTACAACTATCGCGTCCAGAATGCCGCCGAGCGGGCGCGTGGCACCGGTCAGGCCAGCGTCTATTACCGTATCGTTGCTCGCGTCGTTTGTCCGCGCAACAGCACCAGTTTCGTCGAATCGATCATCACCCTTCAGTGATTCGGGAGCAGACCATGGGAACACTTCGCCATTTCCTGATGCCGGCCATCGTCGCCCTGCTGTCGGCGACCGTGTCGGCCGCCAATGTCGACCTCGCCGACAAGCCGCTGGCCAACGGAATCTCCAACAGCGTCAAGCCGAACATCATGTTCGTCCTCGACGATTCGGGCAGCATGGGCTGGGACTATCTGCCGGACAGTGTCAATGGCAAGCAGGGCGACAACTGTTTCAAGAATCATCTGTACAACAAAGTCTATTTCAACCCGGGCTACACTTATCCGGTGCCTGTTGATGCATCGGGCAACCCCTTGGGCAACGCCACGTTCGGCACGGCCAAGCGTAACGGTTTCGATGGTGGTTCGTCGACCACGAACCTTGCCACCGCTTTCAAGGCCCACTCGGGCGATACGGCGCAGGCAGCCTATTACTACGAGTACACGGGTGGTGGCACGCCGACGCCCGGAACGTGCTACGCCAACAACAAGTACACCAAACGCGTCGTGACGGCCGCGCAAGAGCAAAACTTCGCCAACTGGTACAGCTATTACCGCACGCGCATGCAGATGATGAAGTCGGCCCTGTCGCTGGCCTTCAAGCCGATTGACGACACCAAGCGCGTCGGCTACATGAGCATCAACAACAATACCGGCACCGATTTCCGGAATCTGGCGTTGTTCGATGCGGCCGGCAAGTCGGCCTGGTACAACAAGATTTTCGCCGCGCAGCCGAGCGATGGCACCGGGTTGCGCTGGGCCTTGACCACGGCTGGCCGTCTCTATGGCGGCAAGCTCAATGGTCAGAATTTCTGGGGCACTCCGGTGGTCGATCCCGTCCAGTATTCCTGCCAGCAGAACTTCACCATCCTGGCCACCGATGGCTACTGGAATACCGAAACCACCGGGCTGGGCTGCAATCGTCACGAAGGCTGCAAGCTCGACGGCGCGGTGTTGGGCAACCAGGACGGCGGGGCGGCAAAGCCGATGTGGGACGGCAGCAGCACGACCGTCACCCTGGTCGATACCTATCAACAATTTGTCTATTCGGTCACCAATTCTGGCTGTTCCGGGGCCAACCGGCGGGTCAGGCAGCAGCAGCAGCGCAAGACGATCACGACGACAACGATCAACGGTTCGCCGGGAGCACCCGTCGACAGCGGCTGGAGCAACTTCGGCGCGGCGACCACCTTTATCGCCTGCCAGAATCCCGCACCGACGGCGCCGCCCAACACCACGCCGGTCCTGCTTTCCTCGAACACCAACACCAACAGCAGCGGCGGCAGTACCGGCTCGCTCGCCGACGTCGCCATGTATTACTACGAGACGGATATTCGGGATGGCGGGCTGGGCAATTGCACGGGCGCGCTCGGTCTCGACGTTTGCGAGAACAATGTGCCCGGCACCACCCGTGACACGGCGGCTCATCAGCATATGACGACGTTTACGCTCGGGCTCGGCATCAATGGACAACTTACGTATGCCGAGAACTACGAGGCCTGCGGCAACAGCTGCGATTATCCGGCCATCGTGCAGGGAACCAAGACTTGGCCGGTGCCATCCTCCAACGACCCCACTACCGTTGATGATCTCTGGCATGCGGCCGTCAACGGTCGGGGGGTTTATTACAGCGCGGGTACGCCGGAATCGCTCGCCAGCGGATTGGCCAAGGCCCTGGCCGGCGTCAATGCCCGCAAGGGCGCGGGCGGCGCGGCGGCCACCAGTACCCTGGCTCCCGTAGAAGGTGACCAATACGCTTACGTGGCGCTATACACGACGGCGGAGTGGGTGGGTGACTTGCAGCGGCGGTCGATCAGCCTGACGACCGGGGTTGTCGACGAGACGCCGACATGGAAGGCTCAGGAAAAGCTGGACGGCCAGACGACCCTGAACGGCGATTCGCGCACCATCTACATGCGCAAGGGCAGCAGCCTCGATGCGTTCAATGTCGGCAATCTGGCCAGCTACATTACCGCCAAGAACTTCGATGCCGGTCCGGCCAACCCGGCTGGCGCCTTGAGCCAATATGCCGATTACAATGCCGCCCGTCAGACACAGGCGACCGGCAATACGGGCGCGGCCAACATGATCGGCTTCCTGCGCGGCCAGCGTGGCTTCGAGGATGTCGCAAGCAATGCCGCCGCCAACCGCATCTACCGGCCGCGCACCCATGTGCTGGGCGACATCGTCAATTCGTCGCCGGTGTATGTGAACAAGCCCGCATTCGACTACACGGAACACAACTATCCGAAGTGGGACCCGAACCGCTCGCCAACGGTTTATGCGGCGGCCAACGATGGCATGCTCCATGCCTTCGATGCCGCGACCGGCCTGGAGCGTTGGGCCTTCGTGCCGAGCGTGGCGATTCCGAGCCTGTACAAACTGGCTGACGCCAATTACGCCAATCAGCATCGTTTCTTCGTCGATGGGCCGCTGACGGTTGGCGATGCCTATTTCGATGGCAAGTGGCACTCCATTCTTATCGGCGGCCTCGGCAAGGGCGGACGCTCCTACTATGCGCTCGATGTCACCAACGACACCCCCGAACTTCTTTGGGAGTTCTCGGTGAGCGACGACATTGATCTTGGCCAAAGCTATGGCGCGGCCCAGATCACCAAACGGGAAAAGGACGGCAAATGGGTGGCGATGTTCGCCTCGGGCTACAACAATGTCAGCCCGGGCAGTGGGCTGGGTCGCCTGTTCGTTGTCGATCTCGAGACTGGCGGCAAGCTTTCCGAAATCGTCGCGCCCGGCGATGCTTCCCCCGAAAAAAGCGGCATTGCCTGGGTCAATGGCTGGACCAATGCCGGCATGGACGACAACACGGTGCAACACGTGTATGCCGGTGACTTGAGCGGCAACATCTGGCGCTTCGACATCAACGCGGATACAGTCAGTCTGTTGGCCTCGGTGGGTTCAGGTGGTGGGACAACGCAGCCGGTGACGAGTCGCGTGGAGCTCGGCGATATCCTCGACAGTTCCGGTGGACAAGCCAACCAGCGCGCCATCTATGTCGGTACCGGCCGCTACCTGGGGGATGGCACTTACCTGGCGGATCCGCAGGATAGTGACATCCTCAATACCGACACTCAGTCCTTTTACGCCATTCGCGATGATGCCGATGACCTGAAAAGCTGGGGAAATTTTCGGGCTCAGGCCGGGGTCAAGAAGTTCACCGTTTCGGGTTCCGGCAATAGCCGAAAAGTTGACTATGATGCGGTGCTCGCCTCGGGGCCGGGCTGGTATCTTGATTTCGACGTGCAGAGCGGCGAGCGGGTGGTGATCAATCCGAGATTGTTCAATGGCGACCAGAAGACCCTGACGGTCGTGACCAGCATCCCGAGCTCCAGCAACATGTGCGAGATCGGTGGTACCAGTTACGTGTATATGCTGGAAACGCAACCAAGCAAAGCGCATACGTCGTTGCCGAATGCGATCAGCTATATAGGTTCCGCCATGGGTGTCGGTGCAGCCGGTGTCAGCTTGCCAGGCGGCAAACTGGCGGTCATCGTCAATCTTTCCGATGGCACCACGGTGACGGTCAGCCCGCCAACCACCCAGGGTACCAAGATCAAGCGCGGACTCTGGCGCGAACTGGTGAACTGACGGCAAAACACGGGCCCCGGCTCGATGGCGGGGCCCATTACGGGAATGGCGGGGATGGCGAGGGTAGGGGATCGTTTGCTGGCATGTGCTCGCGATAGACGTAGTCCTGGGCTCCCCCGTCGGGTGTGGTGATCGGGGTCAGTCCATCGGGTTTCTCCATGAACGATTCGGGGACGCCCTTGAGTGCCTGCTGCATATAACCGATCCACATGGGCAACGCGGCGGCCCCGCCCGTTTCGCCGTTGCCCATCCGCTTCGGCTGGTCGAAACCGATCCAGGCGATGGCGACGACGGTGGGCTGGTAGCCGCAGAACCAGGCATCGACGTAGTCATTGGTGGTGCCGGTCTTGCCGGCGAGATCGCCGCGCCGGAGCGCGTTGGCGCGGGTGGCGGTACCGCGCCGAACCACGTCGTGCATCATGCCGTCGAGCAGATAGGCATTGCGCGGATCGATGACGCGGAGACGCTCGTCGCCGGCCGAGACCGGCTTGGCCGCCGCCAGCAGGTTGCCTTTGACATCGGTGATTTCCTTGACGACGTAGGGCTCGATCTTGTAGCCGCCATTGGCGAATACCGCGTAAGCCGCGAGCTGCTGCCACGGCGTCACCGAACCGGCGCCCAGGGCCAGGGTCAGATACGGCGGATGCTTGTCGGCATCGAAGCCGAAGCGCACGGCATAGTCTTGCGCATAATGCGTGCCGATCGATCGCAGCAGCCGGATCGACACCATGTTCTTGGACTTGGCGAGGCCGGTGCGCAGCGTCATCGGTCCTTCATACTTGCCATCGTAATTCTTGGGTTCCCATGCCTGGGAGCCGGTTTCCTCGGCCGAGATGGAGATGGGTTCGTCCGGAATCACGGAGGCGGGGTGGTAGCCCTTTTCCAGCGCCGCGGAATAGATGAAGGGCTTGAAGCTGGAGCCGGGTTGGCGCCACGCCTGGGTGACGTGGTTGAACTTGTTGCGGCCGAAGTCGAATCCGCCGACCAGCGCTCGCACGGCGCCGTCGCGGGGGCTGGCGGCGACGAGCGCGGCCTCGACCTCCGGCAATTGGGCGATCTGCCATCCTTGTTTGGCGTCCTTGGCGAGGCGGATCACCGCGCCGGGCCGGACGCGTTTATTGGCCGGCGCCTTCTGGTCGAGCATGCGTGCCGCGAACTTGATGGCGACCCCTTGCAGTTCGACGATCTCGCCGCCGCGCAGATAGGCGCGCACCAGGCCGCTGTCGGCGGCCAGCACCAGTGCCGGTTGCAGATCGCCGGCGATATCGAAGTCCTGGAGCAGTTCATCCAGATCTTCTTCGTGACCGGATCGCGCCTTGGCAAGGTCGACGTAGGCTTCGGCGCCCCGGTAACCGTGGCGGCGGTCATAGTCGAGCACCCCGCGCCGCAAGGCTTGATAGGCGGCCTCCTGATCGGCCTTGCGGATCGTCGTGGTCACGCGCAGGCCGATGGTGTAGGCATCGTCCTGGAAACGGTCGAAGGCGATTTGTCTCGCCATTTCGGCGACATGGTCGGCATGCATGCCGAAGTCATTCACATCGTGCTTGATGCGAAGTTCTTCCGCCTCGGCCAGCGTGAAGTCCTCGGACGAGACGAACCCGAGTTCACGCATGCGCCTGAGCACGTACTGCTGCCGGATGCGCGCGCGTTTGGGGTTCGCCACCGGGTTGTACAGCGACGGCGCCTTGGGCAGCCCGGCCAGCATCGCCGCCTCGGCCGTGGTGATGTCGCCGAGCGGCTTGCCAAAATAGGCTTGGGCGGCGGCGGCAAACCCGTAGGCGCGTTGCCCGAGATATATCTGATTGACATAGAGTTGTAAAATTTCGTCCTTGCTCAGGTTGTGCTCGATCTTGAAGGACAGCAGGGCCTCATAAAGCTTCCTGGTCAGGGTTTTTTCGGACGAGAGAAAGAAGTTCCGTGCCACCTGCATGGTGATGGTCGAGGCGCCCTGGCGTTTGCCGCCGCTGGCGAGGTTCGAATAGGCAGCACGCAGTATGCCGAGTGTGTCGACGCCGGAGTGCTGATAGAAACGCTCGTCCTCGGCCGCAAGAATCGCCTGCTTCAGGCGTACCGGAATATCCTGGACCCGCACCACGTGCCGCCGCTCCTCGCCGAATTCCCCGATCAGGTATCCATCGGCGCTATAGACGCGGAGCGGGATCTTCGGTTGATAATCCGTCAGCGCTTCGAGCGACGGTAGCCTTGGATAGGCAAGGATGAGAAAGATCCCGCCAAGCGCAAGCGCGACCAGCAACGCGCCGACCAGGATGGACAGGGTGACGGAAAGCCAGCGCAGGCTTGCGGGGATTCGAGGGAGCAAGATTGTTGGGCGGGGCGGGCGGTGAAGTCCGGACAATTATATCGGCCCGGCTGTCGCGCTCCCGCCAAGGCCTTAATTGCTCAAGAATTTTTGTTTACAGCCGATATGGTTGCTGATAGCATCTGAAGTAAATTATCCGTAGTGTCGCTAAGTAAAGGTTCTGAAAGGGAAAAGTCTTGCAGATCGACTTCTCGATCTTCAATCCCAAAGCGCGGCCGCTCCTGGGCTTGGACATCAGCACGTCTGCGGTAAAAATGGTCGAGCTCACGGAGACCGGCAAGGATTCCTATCGTCTGGAACGCTATGGCATCGAGTACCTGCCGAGGGAAGCCGTGGTGGACGGCAATATTGCCAACTTCGACGCCGTCTGCGATGCCGTGCGCAAGTGCTGGCGCAAGCTTGGCACGTCCACCCGGTTTGTCGCCATGTCGCTGCCGACCGCGGCCGTCATCACCAAGAAGATAATTCTCCCGGCCAACCTGCGCGAAACCGAGATGGAAGTGCAGGTGGAATCCGAGGCGAACCAGTACATTCCGTTCGCGCTCGACGAGGTCAATCTCGACTTTCAGGTTCTCGGGCCGTTGCCATCGAGTCCCGAAGAGGTCGAGGTACTGATTGCGGCGTCGCGCAAGGAGAAGGTCGAGGATCGCGTTGCCTGCGCCGAAGCCGCCGAACTGAAACCCCTGGTAATGGACGTGGAGTCGTTCGCCGTCCAGGCGGCCTTCGAGTTGGTGCTCGGGCAGCTGCAAACAAAAGGGAAGGAGCAGATCATCGCCTTGGTCGATATCGGCGCGGTGGCCACCAAGGTGATGGTGATGAAGGATGATCAACTGGTCTATTCGCGCGAACAGGCGTTCGGCGGCAGCCAGTTGACCCAGGACATCATGCGCGCCTATGGCATGAGCGCCGAGGAGGCGGAATCGGTCAAGCGTGTTGGCGGCGCGCCGGAAAACTATGAGCCGGAGTTGTTGCGTCCCTTCATCGAGAACTTGTCGATCGAGGTTTCCCGCGCGCTTCAGTTTTTCTTTTCCTCCACGCAGTTCAACCAGGTGCATCACATTGTTCTCGCGGGCGGTTGCGCCTCGATCGCCGGGGTGGACGAGGTCGTCGCCAACAGGACGCAGGTGCCGACCATGATCGCCAATCCCTTTGCCGGCATGGTGCCGTCGTCGAAGGTGAGACCCAGGCAGTTGATTGCCGACGCGCCGCTTCTCATGGTCGGCTGTGGCTTGGCGATGCGGAGGTCGGATCAGTGATTCGCGTCAACCTGCTGCCCCACCGCGAACAGAAGCGCAAGGCACGGCGCGAACAGTTCTATGCGTTGTCGGGCCTCATGCTGGTACTGGGGGGCCTCGTCTGGTTTCTGGGCTATACCGTGCTCAACGGCTACATTTCCGCCCAGGAAAGCAAGAATGCATTTCTCAAGAAGGAAATCACGCTGCTTGACAAGCAGATCGACGAAATCAAGAAGTTGAAGGAACAGACCGAGGCGCTGTTGTCGCGCAAGCAGATCATCGAGTCACTGCAAGCGAACCGCACCGAAACGGTCCACTTGTTCAACGAGCTGGCAAGGCAGGTGCCCAGCGGCGTGTACTTGAAGTCCGTCAAGCAGGCCGGCCAGAAAATCACCCTGAATGGCCTCGCGCAATCGAACGCCAAGGTGTCGACGCTGATGCGCAATCTTGATGACTCGCCCGTGCTGGAAAAGCCGGATCTCGTCGAGATCAAGGCCGTTACGGTCGACAAGCGACGGCTGAGCGATTTCACCCTGCGGATCCAGTTCACAAGGCAGCAATCCAGCGAAGAGACCAAGGCCGCGCCAGCCGGCAGGCCGCCCGCGGGCACGGCCAAGCCAACACGGAAGGATGGCAAGTCGTGAAAGCGCCGACGATTCCAGCCATGAAGCTTCCAGCGGTGAATTTTCGCGAGCTGGTTTCAGACTTCAAGAATCTGGACCCCAAGGATCCCGGGGTTTGGCCCACCTTGCCGAAGGCGATCATCCTCGTCTGCATCCTGCTGCTCGTGGTGGCGCTGGGCTGGTGGATGGGGTGGCGGGTCCAGCTCGAAGATCTGGATAACATGCAGCAGCAGGAAACGAAGTTGAAGGACGAGTGGCGAACCAAGAAGGCGCAGGCCGTCAATCTCGAGGAATATCAGAAGCAATTGGCGGAAATCAACCGTTCATTCGGCGCGCTGCTGAAGCAGCTGCCGAATGCGTCGGAAATGGAGTCGCTGCTGATCGACATCAATCAGGCGGGCCTCGGTCGCGGGCTTCAGTTCGACCTGTTCAAGCCAGGCACCGAGGCATTCCAGGAGTTCTACGCGGAACTGCCCATCACGATCAAGGTCTCGGGACCCTATCATGATCTGGGCGCCTTCACCGGCGACATCGCGAAGCTGCCCCGTATCGTGACCCTGAACGACATCGAAGTGGTTCAAACCAAGGAAGGCGGCCTTTCGATGTCCACCCTGGCGAAGACTTTCCGTTACCTCGACGAGGAGGAAGTCGCTCGTCAGAAGAAGGAAAAACAGGCCAAGGACAAGGAAAAGGCCAAAGGTTCGGCCAAGGCGACGCCGAAGGCGGGGGGCAAATAGCAATGACTGGCCGGATTCCCGTGTTGCTGCTGACCTTGGCACTGACGGCCTGCGGCGGTGATGAACACCAGGACTTGAAACAATGGATGGCGGAGGCTTCACAGGGAATGCGAGGCAGGGTCCAGCCGATTCCCGAGATCAAGCCGTTTCCGGTGGTCTCCTACGATGCCGGTGATCTGCCGGAACCATTCAGTCCTTCGAAGGCGATGCCCGAGAAGCGCGCCAGTACCGGTGGTGTGCAGCCCGATTTCGACCGGCCGCGCGAGCCGCTGGAGGCGTATCCGCTGGAAGCCCTTCGCATGGTCGGCGTTGTACGCAAGAACAAGGCGCTGTATGCGCTGATCCAGGTCGATAACATGGTTCATCAGGTCAGGACCGGCAACCACCTGGGACAGGATTTCGGTGTTGTTGCGTCGATTACCGAAGCGCAGGTCAATGTCAAGGAGTTGGTCCAGGATCCCAGTGGTCACACGACCGATTGGGTGGAGCGGCTTGCCACCTTGCAGTTGCAGGAAGGCACACAGCCGCAGAAGGAGGCGAAGAAATGAGATCCCGATATGTTGGGCTGATGGCCCATTTCTTGTTGGCATTTGTGTTGGGATCCAGCGCATGTCTTTCGGTCGCGTTCGCGGCGGGCGCGAACAGCGCGGAGACAGCGGTCGCCAACGGCATTGAATCGTTGATGGTGACGCAGCAGAACGGCAACACCATGATCAAGGTCGGGATGAAGCAGGCGCTCACGGCGCCGCCGTCGAGCTTCAGCGTGGCGGCTCCGGCGCGCGTGGTGTTCGATTTCCCCGGGACGGCCAATTCGCTCGGCCGCGCGCTGCAACAGGTCAACGAGGGTGAACTACGCAGTGTCAATATCGTCCAAGTGGGCGACCGCACTCGCCTGGTGCTCAATCTGAGCAGGATCGGTACCTACCAGACGCAGGTCGAAGGCCGGGATTTCCTGATTACCCTGGTGCCGACCATCGTTGGGGAGGGCGCCGCGCCCACGGGCCAGCATTTTGCCCCGACAGTGAAGTCGGACGATGCGCGAGCGATTCGGGATATCAAGTTCCGGCGTGGCAAGGCCGGGGAGGGCTTGGTGACTGTGGACCTGTCGGATGCCGATATCGGGATTGATGTGCGACAACAGGGACCGAATCTCCTGGTCGAGTTCCAGAAGGTCCAGCTTGCCGAGGAACTGCGTCGACGGCTCGACGTCAGTGACTTCGCGACGCCGGTGACCACCGTCAATACCATGCGCCAAGGCGAGAACGCGCGCATCGTCATTTCGCCCCAGGGACTCTGGGAGCATACCGCCTACCAGACCGACAATCAGTTCGTCATCGAAGTGAAGCCGTTGAAGGAAGATCCCTCCAGGCTGTTCCAGGGTTCGCAGCGGCAGGGTTACCAGGGCGAAAAGGTTTCGCTCAATTTTCAGAATATCCCGCTGCGGGAATTGCTGCATGTCTTTGCCGACATTACCAACTTCAACATTGTGATCAGCGACACCGTGGCGGGCAACGTGTCGCTGCGCCTGAACGATGTGCCGTGGGATCAGGCCCTCGACATCGTCCTGAAGCAGAAGGGTCTGGCGATGCGCAAGAACGGCAATGTCATCTGGATTGCGCCGGGTGACGAATTGGCCGCGCGCGAGAAATTGGAGCTGGAGTCGAAGCAGGCGATCGCCGATCTGGAGCCGGTGCGGACGGAGAGCTTCCAGCTCAATTACCAGAAAGCGGATGTCCTCGAGAAGATGCTCAGGGGCATCAGCACGGTTGGCGGCGCGAGTGGGGGCGGAGCCGCGGCGTCGGCGACGGCGGCAACCGCCAAGTTGCCCGCGCGGATCCTGTCCGACCGTGGCAGCGCCATCTTTGATCAGCGGACCAACAAGCTTTTCGTCACCGATACGCCGACCAAGTTGGCCGAGATACGTCGCCTGATCACCGAGATCGATGTGGCTGTACGGCAAGTATTGATCGAGGCCCGCATCGTCGAGGCCGACAACACGTTCTCGAAGTCGCTGGGCGCGCGTCTGGGTGTTAGTGACGCGAAGGGGTTGGCCATGGGTGGCCATGGGCTGGGCAACATGCGTTGGGGGGTTGCCGGGTCCACGTCGGACACCAATCGCCTGATGCCTTGGGGTACCTACGTGCCTACCGGGCGCATTACCGACATATCGGATGATGGCAAGGTTACCTTCGACATGGCGTCGCCCAAGACGTCGGTTGTCTATCAGGACCAGCAGATCGTGAATCTCGCCGCCACCAATCCGGCCGGCCAGTTCGCCCTATCCTTGTTCAACCGCAACCTGTCACAGATCCTGACGCTCGAAATCTCCGCCATGGAGGCCGATGGCAAGGGCAAGACGATTTCGAGTCCGCGCGTGCTGACCGCCGACCAAAAAGAGGCGACTATCGAAGACGGGCAAGAGTTGCCCTACTGGTCGGCCAGCAGTTCCGGCGCGACCACCGTCGCTTACCGGAAAGCCGTTCTTTCGCTGAACGTGACACCGCACATCACGCCCGACGGCAAGGTGCTCATGAGCCTCAAGGTGAACAAGGACAACGTCAATCCCTCTTTATCGACGTCCTACGGTTTGGCCATCGACACCAAGAACGTCAAGACCGACGTGCTGGTCGAAAATGGCGGCACCGTGGTGATTGGCGGCATCTATGTCCAGGAAGAGCGGAACACGATCACGCGCGTGCCGTTGCTGGGCGATGTTCCCGTGCTCGGTCACCTGTTCCGCAAGACCGACAAGACCGATAATCGCCGCGAATTGCTGGTCTTCGTTACGCCCAAGATCGTCGCCGATACCTTGTCGTTGCGCTGAGCGGTTTGCCAACCGAACAAGGGCCGGCGTTGCCGGCCCTTGTTCGTGGACTGCTAGAATCCAGGCGTGATTCACGAAGCCGACGGCTGTTCTTCCAACATCTATCTGGTGGGCCTCATGGGCGCCGGCAAGACCACGGTCGGTCGACAACTGGCCAAGCGGCTGCATCGTCGTTTTGTCGATAGCGATCATGAGATCGAGACGCGCACTGGCGTGCGCATACCGCTGATCTTCGACATCGAAGGCGAGGCGGGTTTTCGCAGGCGTGAAAGCCAAGTGCTGGCCGAGCTGGTCGAGGAACCGAATCTGGTGATGGCAACCGGCGGTGGCGCCGTGCTGGCCGAGGAGAACCGGCGGCGTCTTCATGATAACGGGGTCGTCATCTATTTGTGCGCGTCGCCCGACGTCCTTTATCAGCGCACCCGCCATGATCGCAATCGACCGTTGCTCCAGGTGCCCGATCCCCTGGCCCGGCTGGCGGCGCTTTTCGAACAACGCGATCCACTCTATCGAGAAGTGGCGCACGTGGTCATCGATAGCAAGGAAGGCGCGGCGGGCGCCTTGGTGCAGCGCATTGAATGGGAGTTGAAGCAGCGATGCCAACGCTGAAGGTCGAACTTGGCGAACGGCGTTATCCGATCCACATCGGTGCCGCCTTGCTCGCTCGGGCCGACCTGATCACGGCGGCTCTGCCGACGCCCAGGGTCGCCATCGTCAGCAACGACGTGGTGGCGCCGCTTTATCTTGCCCGGCTGGCCGGGGCCTTGCGTGCCGCGGGCGTGCGAGTCGCCCAGATCATCGTTCCCGATGGGGAGTCGAGCAAGAACTGGTCGACGCTCAATCAGATTTTCGACGCGCTGCTGGCGGAGCGCTGCGATCGCGCGACCACGATCATCGCCCTGGGCGGAGGCGTTGTCGGCGATCTCGCCGGCTTCGCGGCGGCGACGTATCAGCGTGGCGTGCCGTTCATTCAGGTACCGACGACCCTGCTGGCCCAGGTGGATTCATCGGTGGGGGGCAAGACCGGCATCAACCATCCGCGCGGCAAGAACATGATCGGCGCCTTCTGGCAGCCGCGCCTGGTCCTGGCCGATACCGACACCTTGAGCACCTTGCCCGACCGTGAACTGTCGGCGGGCATGGCGGAAGTGATCAAGTACGGCCTGATCCGCGATCTGCCTTTTCTCGAGTGGCTGGAAGGCAACATGGAGCGGCTGATGGCGCGCGACCCACAGGCCCTGGCCTTCGCCATCGAGCGCTCGTGCGCCAACAAGGCGGAGGTGGTGGCCGACGACGAGCACGAAACCGCCAAGGAGGGGGGGCGCGCCCTGTTGAACCTCGGCCATACGTTCGGGCACGCCATCGAGACCGGCGTCGGCTATGGCGAATGGTTGCACGGAGAAGCGGTGGCCGCCGGAACGGTCATGGCCGCCGAACTTTCCCGGCGCCTGGGCTGGTTGACCGGCG
The DNA here is from genome assembly GCA_016704145.1 of Rhodocyclaceae bacterium. Taxonomy (GTDB): domain Bacteria; phylum Pseudomonadota; class Gammaproteobacteria; order Burkholderiales; family Rhodocyclaceae; genus Fen-999. The sequence goes on from JADJAS010000007.1 coordinate 1,473,748, forward strand.
CCGATGTCGAGCGCGTCCGGCGACTCCTGGCGCGCGCGGCCCTGCCGGTGCGCGGCGCGCCATTGGGGGTGGAGCGCTATCTCGATCTCATGGGCCACGACAAGAAGGTGATTGCCGGGCGTCTTCGGCTGGTCTTGCTCAGGCGGCTGGGTGCGGCCTGTACCCATGCCGACGGCGCTCCGGCGCTCCTGGGCGCCGCCATCGATGCCTGTTGCGCCTGACTTAGCGCCCCGCCACGGCTGACTTTTCCGAAAGGATGCCAGATGTCCCGGCATGGGGCATACAATTCGCCCCATTGCGGTGCCGCACTGGAATCGAGCATCATCGGTGGCCGCGAATTTTTTGAACTGGACGGGAGCGAAAAATGAAATACAAGAATCTGTCGGACTTCATGGATTACGTGCGCGCACGCGACCCGAATCAGCCCGAATTCCTGCAGGCGGTGCAAGAGGTGATGGGCAGTCTGTGGGGCTTCATCGCCGCCAACCCGCAGTACGCGGAGCCGGGTCTCCTGGAACGCCTGGTCGAGCCGGAGCGGGCCATACAGTTTCGCGTCGCCTGGGTCGATGATCGCGGCGACACCCAGGTCAATCGCGCCTTCCGCATTCAGCACAGCTCGGCCATCGGGCCGTTCAAGGGGGGCATGCGCTTCCATCCTTCCGTCAATCTGTCCATTCTGAAGTTCCTTGCCTTCGAGCAGACTTTCAAGAACGCCTTGACCACGCTGCCGATGGGGGGCGGCAAGGGTGGATCGGACTTCGATCCGAAGGGCAAGAGCCGGGGTGAAGTCATGCGCTTCTGCCAAGCGCTCATGGTCGAGCTCTATCGCCATCTGGGGCCGGACACCGACGTTCCCGCCGGCGACATCGGCGTTGGTGGCCGCGAAGTCGGCTTCATGGCCGGCATGATGAAGAAGCTATCGAACCACGCCGCCTGCGTGTTCACCGGCAAAGGCATGTCTTTCGGCGGCAGCCTGATTCGCCCCGAGGCCACGGGTTATGGCGTCGTGTACTTTGTCCAGGAGATGCTGGCCCGCAAGGGATTGTCGTTTGACGGCATGCGCGTGTCGGTGTCGGGGTCGGGCAATGTGTCGCAGTATAACGATCGAAAAGGTACTGGAACTGGGCGGCAAGGTCGTCACCTGCTCCGACTCCGGCGGCACCGTCATCGATGAGAAAGGCTTCACCCGTGAAAAACTCGACGCGCTGATGGATATCAAGAACAACCAGTATGGCCGGGTGTCCGAGTACGCCAAGCGATTCGACTTGCAGTTCGTGCCGGGAGTCAAGCCCTGGGGCGTGCCGGTCGATATCGCGCTGCCGAGCGCGACACAGAACGAAATCGACGGCAACGATGCCAGGGAACTGGTCAAGAACGGCGTCAAGTGCGTCGCCGAGGGCGCCAACATGCCGTCCACGCTGGAGGCCGTGGACGTCTTCCTCGGCGCGCGGATACTCTACGCCCCGGGCAAGGCATCCAATGCCGGTGGTGTGGCCACCTCCGGCTTGGAGATGACACAAAACGCCCAGCGTCTGCCATGGTCGCGCGAGCAAGTGGACGCCCAACTGCATCGCATCATGCAGGACATTCACGCCAATTGCGTGCGGTATGGCGAAAAGGATGGCTTCGTCAATTACGTCGATGGCGCCAACATCGCCGGATTCGTCAAGGTGGCCGACGCCATGATGTCCCAAGGCACGTACTGACACTCTGCCGCCGGGCCGACCGATCGGGTCGCCTGCCTTGAAGGGCTAGGCGAATCTCGGTATATTTCAAGGTTCGCCCGAAATGGACAGTTCGACGGTTCGGCGCGTTCCAACGCGCCGAACTGCTTTCGGCGCCCCATTTCCCGTGCCGGGGCGCCGCCAGGCCGGGCGGCTGGCCAACATCAAAGGAAACGCCAATGACCATGCCCGACAAGCAGGGTTTGTACGATCCTGTTCACGAACGCGACGCCTGTGGCGTCGGTTTTGTCGCCCACATCAAGAACGTCAAGAGCCATGCGATTGTCGAGCAGGGCTTGCGGATTCTGATGAACCTCGAGCATCGCGGCGCGACCGGCTACGATCCGCTGCTGGGCGATGGCGCGGGTATCCTGATCCAGATTCCGGACCAATTCTTCCGCGCCGAGATGGCCGGCCAGGGCGTGACCCTGCCGCCGGCGGGCGACTATGGCGTCGGCATGATCTTTCTGCCGCGCAACAGCGAGAGCCGGCGCGCCTGCGAGGCGGCCATCGAACGGACCATCCGCTATGAAGGCCAGATTCTGCTGGGCTGGCGCGACGTTCCCCGCGACAACCGTGGCCTGGCCCAGGCGGCCAGGGATCTCGAGCCGGTGATCCGGCAGGTATTCATCGGCCGCGGCGCCGACATTGCCGATCAGCTGGCTTTCGAGCGCAAGCTCTACGTCATTCGCAAGGAAGCCGGCCACCGGGTGCAGGCCCTGAAGCTCGTGGACGGCAAGACCTTCTATGTTCCCTCGCTGTCGACCCGCACCGTCGTCTACAAGGGCATGCTGCTGGCCGACCAGGTGGGCAAGTATTTCCTCGACTTGCAGGATCCGCGCCTGGTCAGCGCGTTGGCGCTGGTGCACCAGCGTTTTTCCACCAACACTTTCCCGACCTGGGATCTGGCCCATCCGTTCCGCATGATCGCCCACAATGGCGAGATCAACACCTTGCGCGGCAACGTGAACTGGATTCGAGCGCGCGAGCACGACATTTCCTCGGCGCTGTTTGGCGAAGATCTGGAAAAGATCTGGCCGCTGATCTACGACGGCCAGTCGGACTCGGCCAGCTTCGACAACGCGCTCGAACTGCTGGTGATGGGCGGCTACAGCCTGCCGCACGCCATGATGATGCTGATTCCGGAAGCCTGGGCCGGCAATCAGCTGATGGACGAGGATCGGCGCGCCTTCTACGAGTACCACATGGCGCTGATGGAGCCCTGGGATGGTCCGGCGGCGGTGGCGTTCACCGACGGCCGCCAGATCGGCGCCACGCTCGATCGCAACGGCCTGCGGCCGGCGCGCTATCTGGTCACCGACGACGACCTCGTCGTCATGGCATCGGAGATCGGCGTGCTGCCGATCGCCGAGGAGCGGATCGTCAAGAAGTGGCGCCTGCAACCGGGCAAGATGCTGCTGATCGACCTCGAGCAGGGTCGCATTGTCGATGACGAGGAGGTGAAGCAGACGCTGGCGCAGCAGAAACCGTACCGCCGCTGGGTCGAACGCTCGCGTCACTATGTCGACGAAATGCCCGAGGTCGAGAGCGAAGACACGCTGCGCGTGTCGTTGCTCGATCTTCAGCAGGCATTTGGCTACACACAGGAGGACTTCAAGTTCATCCTCGAACCGATGGCTTTAAATGGCGAGGAGGCGACCGGCTCGATGGGCAACGACGCCGCGCTGCCGGTGCTCTCCAGTCGCAACAAGCCGCTGTTTAGCTATTTCAAGCAGCTGTTCGCGCAGGTGACCAATCCGCCGATCGACCCGATTCGCGAAGAGATCGTCATGTCGCTGATCTCGCTGGTCAGCCCCAACCCCAATCTGCTGAAGATCGACGAAACCGAGCCGATGCCCCGCCTGGAAGTCTTGCAGCCGATCCTCGCGCCCGAGACGATGGCCAGGCTGAAGCAGATCGATCGCCTGACTGACCACGTCTTTCGCTCGAAGGTCATCGACATCACGACACCGGCGGCGGGTGGGCCGGTGGGCATGTCGCAGGCGCTCTACGAAGCCTGCGCGGCGGCGGAGCGCGCCGTCGGACACGGCAGCAACGTCATCATCCTGTCCGATCGCAACGTCGATGCCGACCGTGTGGCGATCCCGTCGCTGCTTGCCTGTTCAGCGGTGCATCAGTACCTGGTCAAGGCGGGACTGCGTACCGCGTGCAGCCTGATCGTCGAAGCCGGCGACGCCCGCGAGGTGCATCACTTCGCGCTATTGGCCGGTTACGGCGCGGAATCCATCCATCCCTGGCTTGCCTTCGCCAGCATCGACGCCATTGCGCCGACGCTGTCCGGCCAGCCGCCGGCTTACGAGTGCCGCAAGCGCTTCATCAAGGCGATCGGCAAGGGCCTGATGAAGGTGATGTCGAAGATGGGCATCTCCACCTACCAGTCCTACTGCGGCTCGCAGATCTTCGAGGCGGTGGGGTTGTCCTCGGAGTTCGTGTCGCGCTACTTCGCCGGCACGCCAACCCGTATCGAGGGCATCGGCATCAAGGAGGTCGCGCTCGAGGCGCTCAACACTCATGCCGCCGCGTTCGGCGGCGATCCGGTGCTGGCCAATGCGCTCGACATCGGTGGCGAGTACGCCTTCCGCGTTCGCGGCGAGCAACACATGTGGACGCCGGACGCCATCGCCAAGCTCCAGCATTCGACCCGCGCCAACAAGTTCGATACCTACCAGGAGTATGCCAAAATCATCAATGATCAGGGCAAGCGTCACATGACGCTGCGCGGCCTGTTCGAGATCAAGCCGATCGGCAAGCCCGTGCCGCTCGATGAAGTGGAACCGGCCAAGGAAATCGTCAAGCGCTTCGCCACCGGCGCCATGTCGCTCGGCTCCATCTCCACCGAGGCGCACAGCACGCTGGCCATCGCCATGAACCGCATCGGCGGCAAGTCGAACACCGGCGAGGGCGGCGAGGATCCGCGCCGCTTCCGCAAAGTCAGCCATGGCGAGACGGTGGCCAGCGTGATCGGCGCCGGCCGCATCGAGCGCGACATTCCGCTGCAAGAGGGCGATTCGTTGCGCTCCGCCATCAAGCAGGTGGCGTCGGGTCGCTTCGGTGTCACCATCGAGTACCTGACCAACGCCGACCAGATCCAGATCAAGATGGCGCAGGGCGCCAAGCCCGGCGAGGGTGGCCAGTTGCCTGGTCACAAGGTCTCGGACTACATCGGTTTGCTGCGCCACTCGGTGCCCGGTGTCGGCCTGATCTCGCCGCCGCCGCACCACGATATCTATTCCATCGAGGATCTGGCGCAACTGATCCACGACCTCAAGAACGCCAACCCAAAGGCCTCGATTTCGGTCAAGCTGGTCTCCGAAGTCGGCGTCGGCACGGTCGCGGCCGGCGTGGCGAAGGCCAAGGCCGATCATGTCGTCGTCGCCGGCCATGATGGCGGCACCGGCGCATCGCCGATTTCGTCGGTCAAGCATGCCGGCACGCCCTGGGAACTGGGCTTGGCCGAGACCCAGCAGACGCTGGTGCTCAACCGTCTGCGCGGCCGGATTCGCGTCCAGGTCGACGGACAGATGAAGACCGGCCGCGACGTGGTGATCGGCGCTTTGCTCGGTGCCGACGAGTTCGGCTTTGCCACCGCGCCGCTGGTGGTCGAAGGCTGCATCATGATGCGCAAGTGCCACCTCAACACCTGCCCGGTGGGCGTCGCCACCCAGGGACCCGATCCTGCGCCAGCGCTTCACCGGCCAGCCCGAACATGTGGTCAATTACTTCTTCTTCGTCGCCGAAGAGGCGCGGCGGCTGATGGCGGAGATGGGCATTCGCCGGTTCGATGAATTGATCGGGCGATCCGACCTGCTCGACATGCGGGACGGCATCGACCACTGGAAGGCGCGCGGCCTCGACTTCTCGCGCATCTTCCACATGCCGGAGGTGCCCGCCGAGGTGGCGCGCCGCCATGGCGAGACCCAGGATCACAATCTGGGCAAGGCGCTCGATCATCAGTTGATCAAGGAAGCCGGCCCCGCGCTTGAGCATGGCAAGAAGGTGAGCATCGAGATGGCGGTCAGGAACCGCAACCGCACGGTCGGTACCATGCTCTCGCACGAGGTCGCCGTGCGCTACGGCCACGCCGGGTTGCCCGACGACACCATCCACGTTCGCCTGAACGGTACCGCCGGCCAGAGCTTTGGCGCCTTCCTGGCGCGCGGCATCACCCTGGAACTGATCGGCGAAGCCAATGACTACGTCGGCAAGGGGTTGTGCGGCGGCTGCATCGTCGTCAAGCCGCCCAAGGCCTTCCGCGGCAAGCCCTGCGAGAACATCATCGTCGGCAACACCGTGCTCTACGGCGCCATCGAGGGCGAGGTGTTCTTCCGCGGCGTTGCCGGCGAGCGCTTCGGCGTGCGTAATTCTGGTGCGACAGCGGTCGTCGAGGGCACGGGCGACCACGGTTGCGAATACATGACCGGCGGCACGGTCGTCGTGCTCGGCGCCACCGGGCGCAACTTCGCGGCCGGCATGTCCGGTGGTATCGCCTATGTGCTCGACGAGGACGAGAGTTTCGAAAAGCGTTGCAACCTCGCCATGGTCAAGCTGGAAAAGGTGCTGCCGGCGGCGGAACAGGCCGATGACGGCAGCCGCCACAAGGATAGCGCCGACGAAACGCTGCTCAGGGGCCTGATCGAGAAGCACCTGGCCGAGACCGGCAGCGACATGGCCAGGCGTGTGCTTGCCGACTGGAAAGCCTTCCGCGGCAAGTTCGTCAAGGTGTTTCCGAACGAATATCGCCGCGCGCTCAAGGAAATCGCGGCGGCCCAGGTGAAGGAGGCCGCATAGATGGGCAAGCCCACGGGTTTTCTTGAATTCGAGCGCCAGGCCGAGCCCTACCAGCCGGTCGATGCGCGCCGGAAGAATTATCGTGAGTTCGTCGCACATCTCACCGACGAGCAGGCAAAGGTGCAGGGCGCGCGCTGCATGGACTGCGGTATTCCCTTCTGCAACAACGGTTGCCCGGTGAACAACAACATCCCGGACTTCAACGACGCCGTCTATCGCGGCGACTGGCGCGAAGCGATCGAAATCCTGCATTCGACCAATAACTTCCCCGAGCTGACCGGCCGCATCTGCCCGGCGCCCTGCGAGGCCGCCTGCACGCTCGGCATCAACGCCGAGCCGGTCGGCATCAAGTCGCTCGAACACGCCATCATCGACAAGGCCGGCGAGAACGGCTGGGTCGTGCCGATGATCGCCGCGGCCAGGACGGGCAAGAAGGTCGCGATCGTCGGCTCGGGCCCGGCGGGCCTGGCCTGCGCCCAGCAACTGGCGCGTACCGGCCACGACGTGACGGTATTCGAGAAGAACGACAAGATCGGCGGCCTGCTGCGTTACGGCATTCCCGACTTCAAGCTCGACAAGCGACTGATCGACTGGCGCGCCGCTCAATTGCAGGATGAGGGCGTCCGGTTCCAGACCCGCACCCTGGTTGGCACCGACATGCGCAGTCTGCCCGTGGGCGTCGCCAGCGATGCCGTGCGCGTCGTCGCGCCCAGGGATCTGCTGAAGGACTTCGATGCCATCGTGCTGGCGGGCGGCTCCGAGATGCCGCGCGACTTGCCTATTCCCGGCCGCGACCTGGAGGGTGTTTATTTTGCCCTCGAATTCCTCATCCCCCAGAACAAGGAAGTGGGCGGCGGCAGGAAGAACACCATCTTGGCGGCCGGCAAGCACGTCGTCGTCATCGGTGGCGGCGACACCGGTTCCGACTGCGTCGGCACGTCGAACCGCCACGGTGCGGCCCGCGTCACCCAGTTCGAGCTGCTGCCCAAGCCGCCCGCGCAGGAGAACAAGCCGCTGGTCTGGCCCTACTGGCCGACCCGGCTGCGCACATCCTCGTCGCATGACGAGGGCTGCCAGCGCGACTGGGCGGTCGCCACCAAGGAGTTCATCGGCGAGAAAGGCAAACTCAAGGCGCTCAAGTGCGTCCGTCTCGACTGGTCGGACGGCAAGATGAGCGAGGTTCCCGGCAGCGAATTCGAGGTCAAGGCCGACCTGGTTTTCCTGGCCATGGGCTTCAGCAATCCGCTGGCATCTGTACTTGACGGCTTCGGCGTCGCCACGGATGCGCGCGGCAACGCCGGCGCGCCGACGGACGGCGCCGGCTGTTACGCCACCAGCGCTGCCAAGGTCTTCGCCGCCGGCGATATGCGGCGGGGGCAATCGCTGGTGGTCTGGGCGATCCGCGAGGGCCGCCAGTGCGCCCGGGCCGTCGACGAGTTCCTCATGGGCAACTCGGTGTTGCCGAGATGAAGGCGTCGCGATGAATGAAAACGCCGGTGATCCTGCCGGCGTTTTCATTTGACATGCACGGCGGTTAATATCCACCCAGAGTTGCCGTTAAGGATTGCGATGAACATCGTCATACTCGCCGCCGGTCAGGGCAAGCGGATGCATTCGGACCACCCCAAAGTGCTGCATCCGCTTGCCGGCAAGCCCCTGCTCGGCCATGTCCTCGACACCGCGCGCAAGCTGGCCGCCGGCCGCATCTGCGTCGTTTACGGCCATGGTGGCGAGCAGGTTCGCGAGACACTGGCCGCCGCCGATCTGGCCTGGGCCCGGCAGGCGCCGCAACTGGGCACCGGCCACGCCGTCATGCAGGCGCTGCCGCATCTGGACCCATCCGCGCCGACGCTGGTGCTTTACGGCGATGTGCCGCTGATCAGGGCGGAAACCCTTGATCGGCTGATGAAAGTCAGTGATGGCGGCACGCTGGCGCTGCTCACCGTTCAGTTTGCCAATCCGCGCGGTTACGGCCGCATCGTCCGTGCCGACGGCCAGGTGGTTCGCATTGTCGAGGAAAAGGATGCCGACGACGCCGAGCGCGCGATCGACGAGGTCAACACCGGCATTCTCGTCGCGCCGACCAGCGCCTTGGCGCGCTGGCTGCCTGGACTGGGCAACCGCAACGCCCAAGGCGAGTACTACCTGACCGACATCGTCGCGCTCGCCGTCGCTGAAGGCATGGTGGTCGAGGCGGTCCAGCCCGCGCATGCCTGGGAAGTCGAGGGCGTGAATAGCAAGGCGCAGCTTGCCGCGCTCGAACGCATCCACCAGCGCAATATCGCCGAGGCGCTAATGGAGCAAGGCGTCGGCCTCGCCGATCCGGCACGCATCGACGTCCGTGGCGAACTGGTCTGCGGCCGCGATGTCTTCATCGATGTCAATTGCGTGTTCGAGGGTCGCGTCGAACTCGGCGACGGCACCACCATTGGCCCGAACTGCGTGATCCAGGGAGCCGCCGTCGGGCCTCGCTGCATCATCGGCCCCTTCGCCCGTCTGCGGCCCGGCACGGTGCTCGGCCAAGACGTGCATATCGGCAATTTCGTCGAAGTAAAGAACAGCACGATCGCCGATCATTCCAAGGCCAACCATCTTGCCTACATCGGCGACGCCACCATCGGCAGCCGCGTGAACGTCGGCGCCGGCACCATCACCTGCAATTACGATGGCGCCAACAAGTTCCGCACCATCATCGAGGACGACGTCTTCATCGGCTCCGACACGCAGCTGGTGGCGCCGGTGACCGTCGGCCGTGGCGCGACCCTGGGCGCCGGCACGACGCTGACGCGCGATGCCCCGTCCGAGCAGCTGACCATCTCGCGGACCCGGCAAACCACCGTGCCGGGCTGGACGCGCCCGACCAAGCAACCGAGGAAGGATTGATTCCATGTGCGGCATCGTCGCGGCCATCGCCGGCAACAATATCGTTCCCGTCCTCATCGAAGGACTGATGCGGCTCGAATACCGCGGCTACGATTCCGCGGGCCTTGCTGTGCTCGAGCCGGCGCTGGCGCGTCTGCGCAGCGTGGGCCGGGTCGCCGAGTTGGCCAAGGCCGCCGATGGTCGCGCGGCAAACTGTGGCATCGCCCATACGCGCTGGGCGACGCACGGCGTGCCGAGCGAACGCAACGCGCATCCGCATGTATCCAGCGGCCTGGCCGTGGTGCATAACGGCATCATCGAGAACTTTGCCGAGATCAAGCAGGAACTCACGACCAAGGGCTACCTGTTCACCTCCGACACCGATACCGAAGTGGTCGCCCACCTGATCCAGGAAACCCTCAAGTCGACGCCCGACCTGTTCGATGCCGTGCGCCTGGCCAGCATCCGGCTGGCGGGTGCCTATGCCATCGCCGTGCTTCACGAAGGTGAGCAACGCATCGTCGTCGCCCGCAACGGTGCGCCATTGCTGCTCGGCCTCGGCGAGCAGGGCAACTACGCCGCTTCGGACGCCGCCGCGCTGCTCCAGGTGACGCGCACCATGATTTATCTCGAGGATGGCGACGTCGCCGAGCTCCGCCGCGATGGCGTCCGCATCGTCCGCCCGGACGGCAGTGTCGCGCAGCGGCCGAGTTTCGAGTCGAGCCTGTCGGCCGACGCCGTCGAACTCGGCCAGTACCGCCACTACATGCAGAAGGAAATCTTCGAGCAGCCGCAGGCGCTGGCCAACACGCTGGAGATGATCACCGGCGGCGCCGGTCTTTCGCCCAACCTGTTCGGCACCGCCGCGCCGGACATCATGCGCGATACGCGCGGCGTGCTCATCGTCGCCTGCGGCACCAGTTACCACGCCGGATTGGTCGCGCGTTACTGGATCGAGCAGTTGGCGGGGCTGCCCTGCCAGGTCGAAATCGCCAGCGAGTACCGGTATCGCGACTCCGTGGCCGATCCGGGCACGCTGGTCGTCGCGATTTCGCAGTCGGGCGAGACCGCCGACACGCTGGCCGCCGTCAAGCACGCCAAGGCGCTGGGCATGACCAAGACGCTGACGATTTGCAACGTGCCCGAGTCGGCGCTGATCCGCGAGGCCGCGCTCAAGTTCCTGACCCGCGCCGGCCCCGAGATCGGCGTGGCTTCGACCAAGGCCTTCACCACGCAGCTCGCCGCCCTGGCGCTGCTGGCGCTGGTGCTGGCCAAGCAGCGTGGCCGTCTCGATGCGGGACAGGAGGCAAAGCATCTGGCCGCGCTGCGCCACCTGCCGGTCGCCGTGTCACGAACGCTGACTTTGGAGCCCGAGATCGAGCGCTGGGCCGGCCGCTTCGCCGGCAAGCACCATGCCCTTTTTCTCGGCCGCGGCCACCACTATCCCATCGCTCTCGAAGGCGCGCTCAAGCTCAAGGAAATCTCCTACATCCACGCCGAGGCCTATCCGGCCGGCGAACTCAAGCACGGTCCGCTGGCGCTGGTCGACGGCGAGATGCCGGTGATCTCCGTGGCGCCCAATGACCCGCTGTTGGAGAAGCTCAAGTCCAATCTGCAGGAAGTCCGCGCCCGCGGCGGCGAACTTTACGTTTTTGCCGACGCCGACTCTGAAGTGCCGGAGACCGAAGGTGTGCACATCCTGCGTCTGCCCGAGCACTACGGCTTGCTGTCGCCGGTGCTGCATGTCGTACCGCTGCAACTGCTGGCCTATCATGCCGCGCTGGTCAAGGGCACGGATGTCGACAAGCCCCGTAATCTCGCCAAGTCCGTGACCGTCGAATAGGCCAAAAGCGCTCCGGTGACTGGAGCGAATAAAGTCGGTCGGAGCTGAATAAAGTCGGTCGGGCTGGAAGTGCTTGCAGCGCTGAATGCATAAAGTTATACTAAAATATAACTTGATTCTTTGAGGGCATCATGCACACCACCAACTTGCGCAAGGTCGGCGGCTCGGTCATGCTAGCTGTACCTCCCGCGTTCCTTGACCAACTGCACCTGCAAGCTGGCGCGACTGTCGGCTTGGCCGTGGATCGCGGCCGCTTGGTTGTCGAGCCCAAACCCAGGCCCCGTTACACGCTTGCGGAACTGCTGGCCATGTCCGACTACACTCAGCCGCAGCCAGCCGGCGAACGGGAATGGATCGATGCACCAGCCGTGGGTGGCGAGTTGGTATGAAGCGCGGGGATATCTACCTCGTTTCGCTAGACCCAACGGCAGGACACGAGCAAAGCGGGAGCCGGCCGGTGCTGGTGGTATCGCCTACCGAATTCAACGAAGCCACGAAGCTGCCGGTAATTCTGCCCATCACAAGCGGAGGCGACTTCGCGCGGCGGCTTGGTTTTGCCGTGCCGATCGCCGGCATCAAGACAACCGGCATCGTGCGGTGCGATCAACCGCGCGTCATCGACTTGGCCGCGCGCAATGCCCGCAAGGTGGATGCGCTCCCGCAAGACATCATGGATGAAGTGGTGGCCAGGGTGGCCACGCTGTTCGAGTGAACTTGGAACAGAGGAGTTATCGCCGTCAGGCGGATCGGCCGATCACCCGATCATCGCCAGTTTCCGTGCGGTCGTTGCTCTGCCGACCGATAGTCGCTCCCTGACCGGGAGCCAAGCCCTCGTCGTGGATCAGCCGCCGATTTTCGCCGCCTTGGCGGCAACCTTGGCGCGCAGCTTCTCCACTTCGACGACGAAACGGGAGTGAGTGCCCCGACTGATCTCTTCGAGATCATCGCGGGCCAGCAAATCGAAGGTCACCGACCGACCCTCGATCTTCGCCACCGTGACCGTGATGGTCACGGTCATGCCGCGCAGCGTTGCCCCGCCGTGGGAAATGCTGATGCCGGTACCGACCGAATCCTCGCCTGAATCGGTGTAACCGAGCAGGAACTCCCGGCAGCTAATCTCGAAATCGCGCACCAATTCCGGCGTTGCATACACGCGCAGATTTTCGCCAAGGAAATCGATGGTCCTCGGGGTATCAATGGTGATCTGGCGAGTGGCCGACGCGCCCGCGGTCAAAGTGCTTTTCATGGACATCTCCCTAGCCGTAAGGCCGTCATTATTGGATTACAAAGATACGATGTGATTAACTAAAACTCTAACTGATGTATCGCATGTATCTGCCTTAATGCCACAGTAACATATTAATTATAAGCATATAACGTTTTTGGTAGCCAAGAAATACATCTATTATTGATTTCTGTTTTGTGAGATGATACAAAATAGTTGTTGCAACTTTAAATATTCTGTATCATGTATCGACAAATGGAAAAATGCGGCGACAACGCAGGCGATAATCGAGGAGACATCAGTTGGACAGTCGGTGTCGGCAGGTAAGGCGAGTGCTTCCCAGTCCGCAAGGCGTTTGTCTTGATCCGGTGGTTATGGTGGTGGTCGGGCATGGCTGACAACGCCGGCACCAAGCGCGTTCCGAGCTACTGCTACAACTGCGTGGCGGGTCCCGACTTCATGAAGGTGAAGGTCGAAAACGGCGTCGCCACGGAAATCGAACCCAACTTCGACGCGGAGCAAGTGCATCCGGCGCGAGGCCGGGTATGCGTCAAGGCCTACGGCCTGGTGCAGAAGACCTATAACCCGAATCGCGTGCGCACGCCAATGAAGCGCACCAACCCGAAGAAAGGACGTCACGAGGATCCGGGCTTCGTGCCGATTTCCTGGGACGAGGCGCTCGACCTGGTCGCGGACAAGCTCGCGGCGGCGCGGGCCAAGGGCCTGATCGACGAGTCCGGGCTGCCTCGCCTGGCGGTTAGTCTTGGTCACGGTGGCACGCCATCGAACTACATGGGCACTTTCCCGGCCTTCCTGGCGGCCTGGGGGTCGGTCGATTACAGCTTCGGTTCCGGGCAAGGCGTCAAGTGCGTGCATTCGGAGCACCTGTACGGTGAGTTCTGGCATCGCGCCTTCACGGTTGCCGCCGATACTCCGCATTGCCGCTACAACATCGCGGTTGGCGCCAATGTCGACGTCACCGGCGGTCCGTGTGCCGTGATCCGCCATGCCGATGCGCGCGTGCGCGGCTACAAGCGGGTGCAGGTGGAGCCGCATCTGTCGACCACGGGGGCTTGTTCGGCGGAATGGGTGCCGATTCGGCCCAAAACCGACCCGGCCTTCCTGTTTGCCTTGATCCACGTGCTGATCAGGGAGCATGGCCTGACGAAACTCGATGTGCCCTTCCTGCGCGATCGCACGGCTTCCCCCTATCTGGTCGGCCCCGATGGCCTTTACCTGCGTGATCCGGTCAGCGGCAAGCCGCTCGTCTGGGACGAGGCCACCGCGCACGCCGTTCCGCACGACACGCCGGGCGCGGTGCCGGCGGTCGCCGGCAGTTTCCGCGTGACCGAGGCCGTCGCCGTCGATGCTGACAAGGAGCGTCGCGTATATCGCGACGTGGCGGGTGCGACCGCTTACGAGATGCTGGCGCGCCATATCGAAAAATACACGCCGGAATGGGCCGAAGGCGTCTGCGACGTCAAGGCTTCGACCATCCGTCGCATCGCCAACGAGTATCTAGAAGCGGCGAGCATCGGCGCGACGATCACTATCGACGGCCAAGTGCTGCCGCTGCGTCCTGTGGCCGTGACGTTGGGCAAGTCGGTGAACAACGGCTGGGGAGCCTACGAATGCTGTTGGGCGCGCACGGTGCTGGCGGCCCTGGTCGGCGCGCTGGAGAATCCCGGCGGCCTGCTCGGTACCACGGTGCGTCTCAACAAGACGCGCGACAACCGGCATCTCTCGGTGGCGCCGGGCGAGGATGGTTTCATGGTCCAGTACTTCAATCCGACCAGCAAGGAGGAATGGCAGACCACGCCGGCGACGCGCAACCTGCACCAGACCCTGGTGCCTATCGTCGGCAACAACGGCGCCTGGAGTCAGGCCTTGGGACCGACACAACTGGCGTGGATGTTCCAGGGCGAGCGGCCGGATGACTGGAGCCTGCCGATGCCGACCTTGCCCGATGTCTGGCTGGTCTATCGCTCCAACCCGTCGATTTCCTTCTGGGATACCCGCCACCTCGCCGACATCGCGGCGAAGTTTCCCTTCATGGCCTGCTTTGCCTACACCATCGACGAGACCAACTACATGGCCGACGTGCTGCTGCCGGAGGCCACTGATCTCGAGTCGGAGCAGATGATTCGTGTCGGCGGCACCAAGTACATGGAGCAGTTCTGGGATTACAAGGGCGTGGCGTTGCGTCAGAAGGCGGTCGAACCGCAGGGCGAGGCGCGCGACTTCACCTGGATCGCCACCCAACTGGCCAAGCGCTGCGGCTTGCTCGACAAGTACGTGAGCGCGATCAACAAGGGCGTTGCCGGGGTTGCGCCGCTGAAGGGCGACGGCTACGACTTCAGCCTGGCCGGCGAGCCCAGTCCGGAACGCATATGGGACGCGGTTTGCCGTGTCGCCACCCTGACGCTCTCCGAAGGCCGCGAGGAACACGGCATCGACTGGTATCGCGAGCATGGTTTCTACACCGTGCCGATATCCCGTCTCGAGTGGTATCTGACGCCAACCCTGGTGCGGCAGGGCCTGCGCTACGAGTTGCCTTACCAGGAGCGTTTGTTGCGGGCTGGCCGTGAGCTCGGTCGACGCATGCACGAGCGGAACATGAACTGGTGGGACAAGCAGCTTGCCGAATACCAGGCCCTGCCCGAGTGGCACGATGTCCCGGCGCGCTGGATTCGCAACCTGGAGAAGTCTGGCGCCAAGGCCGCCGATTTCCCCTTCTGGCTGCTGACGACCAAAAGCATGCAGTACCACGCCGGCGGCAACGCGGCCATCGCCATGATGGGCGAGATTGCCCAGAATGTCCGCGGCCATACCGGTGTCATCATCAACGCCGAAACCGCGGCGAACCTGGGCATCGCCGATGGCGATCGCATCGAAGTCCGGTCGCACATCGGCGCCACTTATGGCCGGGCGACGCTCGCGCAAGGAGTGCGTCCCGACACGCTGGTCATCATCGGACAGTTCGATCATTGGGCGACGCCCTACGCCAAGGATCTCGGCATGCCCAGCCTCAACACCATCGCGCCGATGTCGCTCGATCTCACCGATGCCACCGGCTCCGGGGCGGACATCGTCTGCGTCGCGGTGCGGCGTGTCGAGGCGGTGGCGGCATGAAACGCTACGCCATGGTGATCGACCTGCGTCGCTGCGTCGGCTGCCAGACGTGCACCGCCGCCTGCAAGAGCGCCAATGCGACGCCACCCGGCGTCCAGTGGCGCCGTGTTCTCGACCTGGAAAGCGGCGAGTTTCCGGACGTGCGCAGGAGCTTCGTTCCCGTCGCCTGCATGCATTGCGCCAACCCGCCATGCGAAGAGGTCTGCCCGACGACGGCGACGAAAAAGCGGGCCGACGGCCTGGTGACCATCGACTACGACATCTGCATCGGCTGTGCCAACTGCATCATGGCCTGCCCCTACGATGCACGCTCGATCGTGCATGAACCACGCTACGCCTACGGCTCGCAGCCGATCGCCTCGGAGGCGGCGCGGGCCGACGATCAGCGGATCGGCGTCGCCACCAAATGCACCTTTTGCAAGGATCGCATCGACCTGGCGGAACGTACCGGCCAGGTGCCGGGGCGCGATCACGAGGTCACGCCAGCCTGCGTCAACTCATGCATTTCCGGCGCCATGCACTTCGGCGACGTGCTCGACCCCGAAAGCAATGTTGCGCGCTTGCTGGCCGACAATGAGTCGTTCCGTATGCACGAGGAGTTGGGCACTGCGCCTTCG
The DNA here is from genome assembly GCA_016704145.1 of Rhodocyclaceae bacterium. Classification (GTDB taxonomy): domain Bacteria; phylum Pseudomonadota; class Gammaproteobacteria; order Burkholderiales; family Rhodocyclaceae; genus Fen-999. Next base: position 1,489,960 of record JADJAS010000007.1, read on the forward strand.
GTACATTACCTGCTGGATCAGCGATGACCACCCCCGCGCGCTCCGTTGAACGCATTGCGCCGCGCCGTCAGGGCAACTGGGACTGGCGGGCGGCCGGCAACTTCATCGCCGGCGGTGCCGGCGGCGGCCTGCTCGCCAACGCGACCGTGCTCGCTGTCTGGCTCGGCCTCGACGAGCGGCTACCGTTGGCGGCTGGGTTGGTGATGATCGGCATCGGCCTGACCTGCGTATGGTTTGAGATTGGCCGCCCCTGGCGCGCGCTGAACGTCTTTCGTCATTTCGGTAGCTCGTGGATGACCCGGGAAGCCTATGTCGCGTTGTTCGCGATGTGCGTCGGCGTCGTGGCGATAGTCTACGGCACCCTGCCGGCAGTGACTGCGACCGGACTGCTCGGCTTGATGTTCATCTATGCGCAGGGCCGGATCCTCGCCGCCAACAAGGGGATCCCCGCATGGCGCCATCCCAACTGCCTGTCGTTGGTCCTGGCGACTGGTCTTGCCGAAGGCGCCGGTCTGCTCGCCTTGCTCGCATGGGGCGCATCGTGGTGGCGCTACCCGGCGGCTCTGCTGCTACTGTTCTGTCTCTGGCGCTTGTGGGCCTGGCGCCGCTACTTCGCCGCCCTGCGGAGCGACGGCGCGCCGAGCGGGACGATCAAGGCCTTTGGCGACATGGCCACCATGTTCATCTGGGCGGGCAATGCGGTTCCGGCTGCGCTCGTCTTCGCGGCCGTGCTCATGGCGGTACCATTGCTGGTGGCGCTGGCCGGGATACTGGCGCTGGCTGGTGGATGGTGGATGAAATACACGCTGGTCTGCCGGGCTGCCTTCACCCAGGGCTTCGCCTTGCCCAAGCAGCCGGTCAGGGGCAAGGGCCAGGCGGGGCCGGCGGTCAAGCCGGGCTGGCAGTGGAGTACGTGGCTGACGCGTTGAAGCGTCGATCGATCGAACGGATGGCTGCTCGCGGATGAGAAGCGAGTCGGAGGAGGCGTGATGTACGAAATCCGTCTGCATGGGCGGGGAGGGCAGGGCGCGGTGATGGCCTCGGGAATCCTGGCGGCGGGACTGGTCGCGGCCGGCAAGCATGCCGTGGCGATTCCTTCCTTCGGCTTCGAGCGCCGCGGCGCGCCGGTGGTGGCCTATCTGCGCACCGACGACAAGGAGATCCGGCGCATGACCAACATCACCGAGCCGGACTGCCTGATCTGCATCGATCCCACGATCGCCAATTCGGTGAACATCTTCGCCGGCCTCAAACCGGGCGGGACGCTGGTGCAGGCCACCGTCAAGTCGCTGGCGGAACTGAAGCTGCCCGCTACCGTCGGCACCGTCGGTCTGTGCAACGCGGTCAAGATCGCCATGGAAATCTTTCGCCGCCCGATCACCAACACGCTGATGCTGGGGGCTTTCGCGCGCACGACTGGCGTGGTCGAACTCGAAGCCCTGAAGCAGGCGCTGAGGGATTCCGAGTTCCGCGATGCCGGGCTGGAACAGAACCTGACCGCCCTGCAACGGGGCTACGACGAAACCGAAGTCCATCGCATCGAACGGCGGGTCGCGGCATGAGCTGCCATCGCGCCTATCCGATGTTCGATCCGGCCGCGGCCGGCGTGCCCGACGACCTGTGCCCGATCGCCACCGAAATCACGCCGATGTTGCCGGGCGACTGGCGTAGCATGCGCCCGGTGGTCGATCGCGACAAGTGCGTCAAGTGCGCGATCTGCTGGCTTTACTGCCCCGTGCAGTGCATCGTGGAAAAGCCGGCATGGTTCGACATGAACCTGGCCACCTGCAAGGGCTGCGGCATCTGCGCCAACGAGTGTCCGCAACGGGCGATCACCATGGTCGAGGAGGCCGGAGCATGAGCACGGCAACATTGGAGCGGTCCGCAACCAAGCCCAGGTACATCGTCTGCGAGGGCAACGAGGCGGCGGCGCTGGCGGTGGCGCTGGCGCGTCCCGACATGGTGTCGGTTTATCCGATCACCCCGCAATCGAGCCTGGTCGAGCATGTCGCCAAGCTCGTCGCCGACGGTCGGCTCGACGCCGACATCGTCGATGCGGAAGGCGAACATTCGGTGCTGTCGGTGCTGCAAGGGGCCTCGCTGGCGGGCGGGCGGACCTACACGGCGACCTGCGGGCCGGGCCTGGCCTTCATGTTCGAGCCATATTTCCGCACATCGGGCATGCGCCTGCCCATCGTCATGACCATCGTCACCCGCGACGGCATCACGCCGCAGTCGGTGTGGGGCGGCCACCAGGACGCGATGACGGTGCGGGAGGTCGGCTGGATCCAGATCTATTGCGAATCGGTGCAGGAGGTGCTCGATACCACCATCATGGCCTTCAAGATCGCCGAGCACCATGATGTCATGCTGCCGGTGAATATCTGCGTCGACGGCAATTATTTGTCCTACGGCTCGGCACGCGTCGAAGTGCCCGAGCAGGCGGCAGTCGATGCCTTCATGGGCGTGAAGAACGTCAACTGGCATGCCGCGCTCGACCCGCTGCGGCCGATGGGGGTCGATCCGCTCACCGGTGGCGCGGGCGGCAAGGGACCCTCTGCCTTCGTCCGCTATCGCAAGGGCCAGTGCCAGGGCATGCAAAACGCTTTGCGGGTCATCACCGAGGTGCACGAGGAATACGCGCGGTGCTTCGGCCGGAGTTACGCGCCGCTGGTCGAGCAGTACCGCATGGAGGACGCGGCAATCGCCCTCATGACCATCGGCAGCATGACCGGCGCCGCCAAGGATGCGGTGGACGAGGCGCGTCAGGCCGGAACCCGGGTCGGCATCATCAAGATCAAGACCTTCAGCCCCTTCCCGATCGATGCGCTGGTGGCCGCGCTGGGCAAGGTCGAGGCCATCGGCGTGGTCGATCGTTCCGTGGCGTTTCGCTGGAATTGCGGGCCGATGTATCAGGAGACGCTCGGGGCGCTGTACCGCCTCGGCCGCCACGTGCCCGCGGCCAGCTTCATCGGCGGCCTGGCCGGCGCCGACATGACCGTCGAACATTTCCATCGGGTCATCCGCGATACCGAGGCGCTCCGCCACGGCCGACTTTCGGCGGGGCCGATCTGGCTGAACGAGAACGATTGAGAGCGGGCGACATGACGATGAGGCAAACGCGATACTTGGTGGTTGGCAGCAGCCATGCGGCGATCGAGGCGGTGAGCGCGATCCGCATGCACGACGCCGAGGGCAGCCTGACGGTCGCGACGCGCGACCGTCATCTGCCGTACTCGCCGACGGTGCTGCCCTATGTCGTTTCCGGACGATCAAGCTCGGCACAAGTGCTGCTGCGCGATGCGGCGTATTTCGCCGAGCGCAACATCGACTATCGGCAAGGGCAAGCGCTGGTGGCGGTGCGGCCAACTGAACATGTCGCGCAACTGGACGGCGCCGCCGGCGGAGAATTGCGCTACGAAAAACTCCTGCTGGCGACGGGTGCGTCGCCGATCGTGCCGCCCATTCCGGGGATCGAAAAAGTCGAGTATCACGTATTGCGTACGCTTGACGACGCCGTCGGACTCAACCGGGCGATCGGCACGGCGCGTCGCGCCGTGGTGCTCGGCGCCGGGTTGGTCGGCATGCACGCGGCGGAGAATCTGGCCAAGGCCGGCGCCAACGTCACCATCGTCGAGATGGCCGACCAGCTATGCGCCGGCTACTTCGATCGCACGGCGGCAACCTTGATCGAGAAAGCCTTCACCGACCATGGCGCGACCATACGCACCGGCAGACGGGTCGTCGGTCTGGCCCCCAGTGGCCATGGGGCGATACTGACGCTCGACAATGGGGATTCTCTGGAGGCCGACCTGCTGCTGGTTGCCACCGGCGTAAGACCGGAGCTGGGCTACTTGGCGAATAGCGGTATCCTGGCCGATAAGGGCATCCTGGTCGATGACAGTATGCAGACCAATGTCGCTGATGTCTGGGCGGCGGGCGATTGCGCGCAGGCGCGGAGCTTTTACTCGGATGCCAAGGTGATGAACGCCATCCTGCCCGATGCCGCGGAACAAGGGCGCATCGCCGGCATGGCGATGGCCGGCGATCCCGGACTCAGACGCTACCCGGGCGGCGTGCCGCTCAACACCTACCATTTCTTCGGCCGTCACGCCATTTCGGTCGGAAACAGCAGGCAGCCCGAGCACGCGCAGGTGGAAACCCGCTTTGACGAAAAGACCGGCCGTTATCTCAGAGCTTGTTTTCTCGATGGCCGGCTGGTCTGTATTCATGGCGTCAACGAGTTCTTCGACGGTGGCGTCATGGCACAACTGATTCTGCGCCGCGTGGATCTCGATCCCGTGCGTGAACGCTTTGTCGCCAAGCCGATGGTGGTTGGCCGAGAACTGATGTCGCAACTCTGGCGCTAGGAACAAGTTCATGGGACGTGCCTATAACACCATTGCCTTTGATGCCGCCAAATGCGACGGTTGCGGCGACTGCATGCGCGCCTGCGCACGCGCCAAGACCGGCGGCGAGGATGTCGCTCGGTCGCGTATCCAGATCGCCGCTGGATCGACGGGTTTCGAGCTGGCGCTATGCCGCCAATGTGGCGATCCCCGCTGCGTGGCGGTCTGTCCGGCCGGCGCGCTGGCCAAGGACGGCCAGTCCGGAATCATTGGCTGGGATGCCGGCAAGTGCGTGGATTGCCTGCTGTGCACCCTCGGCTGCGCTTATGCCGGCATTGCGCTGGACGAGGCGACGGGACGCGTCGCCAAGTGCGATACCTGCGAAGGTTCGCCGGCTTGTGTGCCGGCCTGTCCGCACGGGGCACTGAAACATCACACCACCGCGCGCATCTACAACGAGGTCGGTGACTGGGAAGATTTGTTTGCGCCGGGCCTGGCCGGGTGCCAGGGCTGCAACACCGAATTGCTCATGCGCCACACCCTGCGCCGCGTCGGTCCAGACACCGTGCTGGCGACGCCGCCGGGCTGCGTGCCAGGCATGGGTTCGGTCGGTTACAACGGCATGGCCGGCACCAAGGTACCGGTTTTCCATCCGTTGCTGACCAACACCGCCGCCATGCTGGCGGGCGTCAAGCGTCAGTTCAATCGCGCCGGCCGCAAGGTGACGGCGCTGGCCATCGCCGGCGATGGTGGCGCCTCCGACGCTGGTTTCCAGTCGCTCTCGGGCGCTGCCGAGCGGGGCGAGCAGATACTGTTCATGGTGGTCGACAACGAGGGCTACATGAATACCGGCATGCAGCGTTCCAGCGCCACGCCCTACGGCGCATGGACGTCGACGACGCCGGTGGGTCGCGAGTCCAAGGGCAAGACACAGGACGCGAAGAACCTGCCGCTGCTAATGGTGAACCATCGCTGCGCCTATGTTGCCACCGCTTCGACCGCCTACATGGACGATCTGTACGACAAGCTCGACCGGGCCATCGTCGCCGCCGAAACGGGTTTTGCCTATCTGCACGTTTACTCGCCCTGCACCACCGGTTGGCGTTTCCCGACCGACCAGAACATGGAGGTGGCACGCAAGGCCGTCGAGACCAACTTCGTCATGCTGTGGGAATACACGCCGGAACAAGGTCTGCACCTCAGCCGTTCCGTCGATGACCCCCTGCCGGTCACCGACTACTTGAAGGTGATGGGGCGTTTCCGGCATCTGTCGCCGGAGCAAGTGCAACATATCCAGGCCAAGGTCGAAGAGAACCGCGCCTTTGTTCAACAAATCTCCCAACAGAGCCAGGCGCCACGCGAGCCATCAAGGTTCGCGGGCCATGGAGGAGATTATGGCAAGGGTGACGCACCACGCAGTTGAACGAGAGCCAATAGAAACCGCCAGCCGCGACGAGTTGCAGGCGCTGCAATTGCAGCGTCTTCAATGGTCGTTGCGCCATGCCTACGACAACGTTCCCCATTATCGGGAGAAGTTCGAGCAGGCCGGCGTGCATCCGGGCGATTTGCGGACCTTATCCGATCTTGGCAAGTTTCCGTTCAGCACCAAGGCAGATCTGCGCGAGACCTATCCGTACGGCCTGTTCGCCGTGCCGATGCGGGATGTCGTGCGGGTACACGCCTCGTCCGGAACCACGGGTCGACCGACCGTGGTCGGCTACACCCGCGCCGACATCGCGATGTGGGGCGCGGTGATGGCGCGTTCCATGCGCGCCGCCGGGGTGACGGCGGACGACATCATCCTCAATTCCTACGGCTATGGCCTGTTCACCGGTGGGCTGGGCGCGCACTATGGCGGCGAGACGCTGGGCGCGGCGGTTATCCCGATGTCGGGGGGCCAGACCGAGAAGCAGGTACAGTTGATCCGCGAGTTCGGGCCGACCGTGCTCATGTGCACGCCGTCGTACTCGCTGACTATCGCCGACGAACTGGCGCGGCAGGGCGTCGGCAAGTCGGCGACGGCGCTGCGCGTCGGCATCTTTGGCGCCGAACCCTGGACCAACGAAATGAGGCGCGAAATCGAGGATCGCCTGGGCATCGATGCGGTCGATGTCTACGGGCTCTCGGAAGTCATCGGCCCGGGGGTCGCCTGCGAGTATGTCCAGTGCAAGGACGGACCGCACATCTGGGAGGACCATTTCTATCCCGAAGTCATCGATCCCGACACCGGGGCCGTGCTGCCGGACGGCGCCGACGGCGAACTGGTGTTTACTTCCCTGACCAAGGAGGCCCTGCCGATCATCCGCTACCGCACTCGCGACTTGACCCGGCTCATGCCCGGCACCGGCGGCTGCATGCGACGGATGGTCAAGATCACCGGCCGTTCCGACGACATGCTGATCATCCGCGGCGTCAACGTCTTCCCCACGCAGATCGAGGAAGTCCTGTTGAAGAACCCGAATCTTTGCGCGCAGTATCAGATCCAGGTATCGCGCGAGGACCATCTGGATGAGATGGACGTCTACGTCGAGGTCAAGCCCGAACTCTCGGAGCACACCAGTTCGCGCCAACGCGAGGCCATCGGCCGCGAGGTGGCGCACCACATCAAGGCGTTGATCGGCGTGTCGACCAAGGTGCACGTGGTGGAGACCGACAAGATCGAGCGTACCCTGGTGGGCAAGGCGCGACGCGTCATCGACCGGCGACCGAAGTAGCATCGTGGCCCAATTTCTCCAGTTCCTGTTCTCCGGAGTCACGGTCGGGGCGGGCTATGCCCTGGCGGCGCTTGGTTTCACGCTGATCTACAACGCCAGCAACGTCATCAACTTTGCCCAGGGCGAGTTCATCATGCTCGGCGGCGTGGTGATGGTGTTCTTCATGCACACCGGTTTGCCGTTGCCGCTGGCGCTCGCGCTGGCGATCGCGCTGCCGGCCGGCGTCGGCATCCTGATCGAGAAGCTGGCGATCCAGCCGGCCAAGGGTGCCGACGTGGTCAGCCTGATCATCATCACCATCGGCGCCTCGCTGCTGATTCGCGGCCTCGTCCAGATCTGGTTCGGCAAGGGAACCCACGGTCTCGAACCCTTCTCCGGTCATGCGCCGATCAGCGTCGGCGGCGCTTCGTTGCAGCCGCAGAGCTTGTGGGTACTGGGTGTCACCGCCCTCGTGGTGGTGGCCCTCTGGCTGTTCTTCAGCCGCACCGTCATCGGCAAGGCCATCCGGGCGACCTCGTGCAACCCCCTGGCGGCCCAATTGGTGGGCATCGACACCCAGCGGGTACTGCTGATCAGCTATGCCTTGTCGGCGGCCCTCGGTGCCGTGGGCGGCATCCTGCTGACGCCGTTGACCATGACCTCCTATGATGTAGGCATCATGCTCGGCCTCAAGGGCTTCGTCGCCGCGGTGGTCGGTGGACTCGGCAGCGGCCTGGGCGCCGTGATCGGCGGCCTGCTGGTCGGCGTCATCGAGGCGATGTCGGCCGGTTATCTGTCGTCGGCGTACAAGGACGCGGTACCCTTCGCGCTGATCTTCGTCATCCTCTTCTTCATGCCGCGCGGCCTCATGGGCGCGAAGGTGACGGAGCGCGTATGAAGCGGCTCGCCATGCCCCTGTTGGCTCTGACCTTGCTGCTGCTGCCGCTGTTGCTGCCCAACAGCTATTACTACGACCTGGCCATTCGCATGGCCATCAACGCCGTCATCGTCCTCGGTTTGAACCTGCTGATCGGTTTTGCCGGCCAGATCAGCCTCGGCCATGCCGGATTCTTCGGCATTGGCGCCTACGCCTCGGCGGTGCTGCCGACCCATTTCGGCTGGCACCCGCTGGCGGCGCTGGTCGCCGGGGCGCTGGCCACGGCGCTGCTGGCGGCACTGGTCGCCAAGCCGATCTTCCGCCTGCATGGTCACTATCTGGCGATGGCGACGCTCGGGCTCGGCATCATTATTGCCATCGTCATTCGCAATGAGGGGATGTACACCGGCGGTCCGGATGGCATGCCGGTGCCCCCGCTCGAGATCCTCGGCTACGAGATCACCGGCGAGCGCAACTGGTACTGGGTATTCGCCGCCAATCTGCTGTTGAGCGTGTGGCTGTGCCGCAACCTGATGGATTCGCCATTCGGGCGGGCCCTGCGCGCGCTGCATGGCTCCGAGGTGGCGGCGCAGGTGGTTGGCGTCGACCTGGCGCGTTACAAGATGGCGATCTTCGTCTTCTCGGCATTTTTTGCCAGCATCATGGGCAGCCTGACCGCTCACTACATCGGCTTTGTCACGCCCAACGTCGCCGATTTCTTCCACTCGATCGAACTGGTCACCATGGTGGTGGTGGGCGGCATGGCCTCGGTATTCGGCTCGCTGATCGGCGCCGTTCTGCTGACGGCGTTGCCGCAGGCGCTGGTGTCCTTCGACGGCTGGGAGACTGTCGCCTTCGGCGCCATCCTGATGCTGTTCATGATTTTCCTGCCGCGCGGCCTGGTGCCGACACTGGCGGCGCGATTCGGGCGGGGCGAGTGATGGCCCTGCTCGAAGTCGCCGGCTTGAACAAGGCCTTCGGTGGCGTGTTGGCGGTACAGGATGTCAGCTTCGCCGTCGAGAGCGGTCTCGTCTACTCGGTGATCGGTCCGAACGGTGCCGGCAAGACCACCTTGTTCAATCTGATCACCGGCATTTACGAGCCCACCAGCGGCGACATCCGCTTCGATGGTCGGAGCATCGTCGGCCAGCCGCCGCATCGACTCGCCAGCCTTGGCATCGCGCGGACCTTCCAGAACCTGCAAATCTGCATGAACATGTCGGCGCGCGAGAACGTCATGGTCGGCGCCCATCTCGCGCTCGACCGCAACCTGGTCAAGGGCATGCTGCGCTGGCCGGCGCTGCGGCGACGGGACGCGGCCCTGCGCGAGGAGGCGGCGGCGCTGATGCGCTATGTCGGCCTGGATGGCTATGTCGCCGCCGCCGCCGGCGCCATGCCCTACGGCGCGCTCAAGCGGCTCGAAATCGCCCGCGCCCTGGCGGCGAATCCGCGGCTGTTGTTTCTCGACGAACCGGCGGCGGGGCTCAACCCAAAGGAAACCGCCGAGATCGACGAACTGATCCGGCGCATTGCCGACCAGGGGATTACGGTGGTTCTGGTCGAGCATGACATGAAGATGGTGATGAACATCTCCGACCGCATTCTCGTGCTCGACTATGGCAAGAAGCTGGCGGAAGGGTCGGCACCGGAGGTGCGCGCCAACCCGGACGTCATCGCCGCCTATCTGGGAGCGCAGCATGCGTGAGACCCTGGTCGAGCCGGCCGCCAAAGTCAGCGGTGGCGACACGCCGCCCCTGCTCGAGATTCGCGGCCTATCGGCCGGCTATGGCCGCATCGAGGCGGTGCGCAACGTCAGCCTGACGGTGGCGCGCGGCCAGCTGGTGGCGCTGGTCGGCGCCAATGGCGCCGGCAAGACCACCTTGTTGCGCGCCATTTCCGGCGTGCACCGGGTCAGCGGCGGCAGCGTCCTGTTCGAGGGCCGGGACATCACCCGGCGGCAACCGGCCGAGCGCGTCCGGCTTGGCATCTGCCAGGTGCCGGAGGGCCGGCAGGTCTTCGGCCCGCTGTCGGTGGCGGACAACCTGTTGCTGGGCGCCTTCACGGCGTGCGACCGTCGTCTCGTCGCCGATGACATGGAACGGATGTATGCGCTGTTTCCGATTCTCAAGCAGAAAGCCGCGCAGGCGGCGGGCACCTTGTCCGGCGGCCAGCAGCAGATGCTGGCGATGGCGCGCGCCCTGATGGGGCGGCCGCGCCTGCTGCTGCTCGACGAACCTTCAATGGGTCTGGCACCGCTGTTGGTCGAGGAAATCCTCGCGGCTGTCGACGATCTGCGTCGGCAGGGGATCACCATCTTCCTGATCGAGCAAAACGCGCAGGCGGCGCTGTCCATCGCCGACCGGGGCCATGTCATCGAGAGCGGCAAGCTGGTGCTGTCGGGGACGGGCAAGGAACTACTGGGCAACGAACAGGTACGCAAGGCGTACCTGGGTATCTGAACGGGCTTCGGCCCGGTGTGTAGGTAGTGCATCGATAACGTTCATTTTCGAGGAGACAACATGAATACATTCATCAGGCGAGTAGCGGGCATGGCGGCGGGGCTGGCATTGGCCACCGGCCTGACGGTCGCCAGCGCGGCCGAACCGATCAAGATCGGCTCCGTGCTGTCCGTGACCGGACCGGCGGCGTTTCTCGGCGATCCGGAGCTGAAGACGCTCCAGCTCTACGTCGAGAAGCTCAACAAGGAGGGCGGCTTGCTCGGCCGTCCGCTGCAACTGATCCATTACGACGACGGATCGGATGCCAACAAGGCCAACAGCTTCGGCAAGCGGCTGATCGAGGATGACAAGGTGGATATCATCGTCGGCGGCACCACCACCGGCTCAACCATGTCGATGGTGCCCTTGGTCGAGAAGGCGGAAGTTCCCTTCATCTCGCTGGCTGGCGCCGTGGTGATCGTCGAACCGGTGAAGAAATGGGTGTTCAAGACGCCGCACACGGATCGCATGGCCGCGGAAAAGGTCTTCGAGGACATGAAGAAGCGTGGCCTGACCAAGGTGGCCTTGCTGTCCGAGACCAGTGGTTTCGGTCAATCGGGCAAGAAGGAAACGGAGGCGATGGCGGCCAAGATGGGCATCACCCTGGTCGCCAACGAGACCTATGGCGCCAAGGACACCGACATGACGCCGCAGCTGACTAAGATCAAGAATGCCCCAGGCGTCCAGGCCGTGTTCGTGTTCGGTCTCGGGCAGGGGCCGGCGGTGGTGAACAAGAACTACCGGCAGTTGGGCATCGCGTTGCCGCTCTACCATGCGCATGGCGTCGCGTCCGAGGAATTCATCAAGCTGTCCGGACCAGCGGCCGAGGGCGTGCGCCTGCCGGCGGCGGCGCTGCTGGTGGCGAGCAAACTGGCTGCCAACGATCCGCAGAAGCCGGTGGTGACGGAGTATCGCAAGGCCTACGGCGATCGCTACAAGGAGGATGTCTCGACTTTCGGCGGCCATGCCTACGATGGCCTGATGCTGGCCGTGGACGCCATCAAGCGCGCGGGCGCCACCGACAGGGCCAAGGTGCGCGACGCCATCGAGGCGACCAAGGGCTATGTCGGCACCGGCGGCAGGGTGAACATGTCGGCGACCGATCACATGGGCCTCGACCTGTCGGCTTTCCGCATGCTGGAGGTCAAGAACGGGGACTGGTCGCTGGTGGACTGACTCTCTCGGCGGACGGGCGGTCGCGTTTGCCGGCGCGCCGCCCGATGTGGGCGATGTAATAAACTGCGCGCCATCGTCCTCACGCCCGAATGCCATGGAAAACCGGTCGCTCAGCCGCTGGATTGCGGACATGCTCGCCGAGCGCCCGGTGCGGGCCAATTCCCTGATCATCACCATCTTCGGTGACATGATCGCGCCGCACGGCGGCACGGTATGGCTTGGCAGCCTGATCGCCCTGGTGGCGCCATTCGGCATCAACGCGCGCCTGGTGCGCACCAGCGTGTTTCGCCTCTCGCGCGAAAAGTGGCTGGTATCACAGCAGATCGGACGGCGCAGCCATTACAGTCTGACCGCGATGGGCCATCGGCGTTTTGAGCATGCCTATCGGCGTATCTACAACGATCCTCGCGCGCATTGGGATGGTGACTGGCAACTCGTCATCGTGCCGGGCGATGCCTTGACGACCGCGCAGCGGGATACCTTGCGCACCGAGTTGTTGTGGGAGGGATTTGGTTCAATCGCGCCGGGTGTGATGGCCCACCCGTCCGCCAGCGAGGAGTCGCTGCTGGACATCCTGCAGAGCACGGGCACCCATGACAAGGTTGTCGTCTTGCGGGCGCACACGCTTGGGGCGCTGGCGGGAAGGCCCCTGAAGACCCTGGTCGAGGGTTGCTGGAATCTTCGGCGCGTTGCCGACGAATACCTTCGCTTCCTCGAACATTTCCGTCCCGTGGCGCGCATGCTGCGCAACGTGGCGCGACAGGATCCCGAGCAATGCTTCATCGTGCGTGTCTTGTTGATGCACGAGTTCCGCCGGGTCCAATTGCGCGACCCACAGTTGCCGAGCCAGTTGTTGCCGACCGACTGGCCCGGGGACAAGGCGCGTGCGCTGTGTACCGAAATCTACCGGTTATGCCGCGACACGACGGAGCGACACCTGATGATGACCCTGGAAACACCCGATGGGCCGTTGCCCAAGGCCAACGCGACATTCCAGGAACGTTTCAGGGAGGTTGGTCTCCCGCCGTCGCCCGCCTGAACGGATCAACGTCTTTCGACGACACCGAGGATGCTGAACTGGACTTCACCGCTAGGCGCGACGACACCGCTGGTGAAACTGGCGCGGTCGGGTCTGGTCGATGCGGTGAAACTTTGCCCCTGGTCGTGGCTGGTCAGCGTGATGCCGGACAGGCCCAGCAGGCGAACGGTGCCATCCGGCGCCTGCCACGCGGTGGTTAGCGACTGCTGAGTGCCGCTCGGCACTTTCTGCCACGAGCGGCCTTGGTCCAGGCTTCGGAAAACGTGCCCGCGCAGGCCGGCGACCAACAGACCACCGTCGGCGAGCGCAATCCCGGTCCAGAACGATCCCTTGTTGCCGGTCGCAATCGCCTGCCATGTGGCGCCGGCATCCTCCGAACGCAGAACATTGCCTGCCTCGGCGGCGATCAGCAACAGCCGGGCGGGGCCGCGAAAGAGATGCAGCAAGTGCATTTCCCCCGCCTCTCCTTCGAGCAGGTGCCTTTCTTGCCAGGTGACGCCGCCATCCGTTGTTGCCAGGGCCAGGCCGAACTGACCGACGGCCAGGCCATGGCTGGCGTCCTCGAACCATATCGAAAGCAACGCACGCTCCTTGCCACGCTCCTCGCGCAGCAATCGCCATGTCTCGCCGCCGTCATCAGTGTCGATGATCGTCCCGTCGTGGCCCGCTGCCCATCCGCGTTTGGCGTCCAGGAAGAAGACGCTGGTGAGCGGCGTGCGCGTCGGCACCGGGCTTTGCCGGAAAGTCCGGCCGTCATCGGATAGGATCACGGTGCCGTAGTCGCCTACCGCGACGATGCGTGTTCCGGCCAAGGTTGCGCCGAGAATCGGCGCGCGCGCCGGATTGGACAGTCGCGGCGCCTGGTCGGGAGCAGCCACGACCGCGGCAGGCGCCGCGATGACCAGCAGCAAGGTGGAGAGCGCCAGCGCCAGAAATCGTTGCATGTCCGCCATCCCTCAATGGCCGATGGCCGAGGCCCTGACCGGACCACGACGCGGGAACACCGATTCGAGAACCGCCGCGAACGCCGGCAACACGGTAATGGCGGTCAGCATGTTCACGACGAACATGAAGGTCAGCAGAATGCCCATGTCGGCCTGGAACTTGAGGTCCGACAAGGCCCAGGTGGCGACGCCGACCGATAGCGTGATGGCGGTGAAGATGGTGGCGATGCCGACCTCGCGCAGGGTGGCCCGTAGCGCCACCGGCATCGGCTCGTGGTGCGCCAGGTGGATCAGTAGGCGGTTGTAGATATAGAAGGCATAGTCGACGCCGATGCCGGTGGCCAGCACCATCACCGGCAGGGTTGCCACGGTCAGACCGATGTCGAGCGTCCGCATGAACCAGTAACCGAGGAAGGTGGCCAGCGTCAGCGGCACGCAGCAGGCCAGCATCGCCCGCCAGTCCCGGTAGGCGAGCAGTACCAGTGCGATGATGGAGGCATACACGTAGAGCATCATCGGCAGCTCGCGGGAGCCGACTTCCTCATTGGTGGCGGCCAGCACGCCGACATTGCCCGAAGCCAGACGCACCTTGACGCCGAGCGACGTCGCGTCATGCTCCTGCCGAAAGCGCTTCACGGCCCGGATGGCCGTCTCGATGGTGGTCGCCCGATGGTCGGCCAGGTAGATATTGGTGGCCATCATTGTGCAGGCACGGTTGAACAAACCGCCGGCTTCGGGAAGATAGCCCACCGCCACCTGCAGGGCCTTGCTGTCACGGGGCAGGGCCGTCATCTTCGGATTGCCCTCGTTGAGGCCGGCGTTGGCGAACTTGGCCAGCGCCGACAGCGACGATACCGACAACACGCCCGGCACCTGGGCCATGTGCAAGGTGAACTGGTCGATGTAATCGAGGATCGGAAAGCTGTTGCACGAGTCGTTGGGCGTTTCGAAGACGACTGTCAGCACGTCCATGCCCAGGTCGAAGCGCTCGACGATATTCCTGGTGTCGATGTTGTAGCGGGCGTCGGGCCGCAGTTCGGGCGCGCCCGGTTGTAGGGCACCGATATGGCGGCCATGGCTTTGCCACATGGCCACCGCCAGCAACACGGTGGCCACGGCCAGCGCCACGCGGGCGTGGCGCGGGTCGGCGATGAAGCCGAGCCGCTCGATGATCGCGCCGCGTTGCGCCTGCAGGGCCTCGAGGCGCAGTGCGTAGTCGCGGGAGTAGCGAAAATAGGATGCCACCACAGGCAGCATGACGAGATTGGTGACGATCTTGTAGCCGACGCCGATGGAGGCGGTGATGCCCAATTCCCGGATCATGGGTATCGGGATCATCACCAGCGTGATGAATCCGACAAAGGCGGTCACCAAGGCCAGGGAGCCTGGAATGAACAGGCTGGAAAAACTCTCCCGGCTTGCCTGGAGCGAATCGGCGCCACGCGCGACGGCCTTGGTGATGGCATTGATCTGTTGGACGCCGTGGGAGACCCCGATGGCGAATACCAGGAAAGGCACCAGGACGGCCAACGGGTCGAGACCGTAACCGAGCAGGGTCAGCGTGCCGAATTGCCAGATTACCGAGGTCATCGAGCAAAGCAGCGGCAGCAAGGTGAGCAGGATGGAACGGCAGTACCAATAGACGGCCAGCGCGGTCAGCAGGGTAGCCAGGGCGAAGAACTGTGCCACGCCACGGGCGCCGTCGGCGATATCGCCGATCTGCTTCGCGAAACCGATGATCTCGATCGCATGCTCCGGTGATTCAAGCTTGCCGCGTAGGTCCTTTTCCAGCTTGGTGGCGAGATCCAGATAATCGAGCTTGCGATGGGTGTTGGGGTCTTCCTCCAATAGATCGGCGACAATCATGGCGGCGGTGCCATCGTTGGCGACCAGGCTTCCTACGTAGCCACCCCGGATGGCCCGATCCTGGATCCGGGCAATCTTGCCCTCGTCAAGCGCTTCGGGCGTGATATTGCCACCGATGACATCCTCGGCCTCGAAGCCTTCCTCGGTCAGTTCGTAGACGCGGGTATTCGGCGTCCATAGCGACTGCACCGAGCGGCGATCGATGCCGGGCAGGAACAGTACCGCTTCGGTGACTTCGTGCAGCTTTTTGAGCGACGGGGCGGTCCAGATGCTGCCCTTTCGAGCCCGCACGACGATCATGATGCGGTTGGAGCCGAATAGTTGCGTCCGGTATTGGAAGAAAGTGTCGGTGTACTCGTGCCCGATGGGCAACTGCTTGTCGAAGCCCGCCGACATGTGCAAGCGCGCCGCCAGCACGCCCATGCCGACCGTGAAGGCGGCGAGAATCAACAGAGTGGCCAGGCGATGCCGGAAAAAGAATGATTCCAGTCGCTTGACGAGTTCAACAATGCCGCCGCTCATCTCGGACAGTTCATACCGTAAGCGGCCGGGCATGCTTGGCGTGCCCGGCCGCGATGTGGAAAGTCAAGGGACAACCGCAGTCCTGAATCAGAAGGTATAGGAAACCATCGCGCTCAGGATATCGCGGTCGCGCATCATGTTCAGGTTGCCACCGCCGAAGAACGTGGTGTATCCGATGCCGACTTTCCACTGGTTGTGATAATCGAAGTTCAGGTTGAGGGCGACGGCCTTGCGGCCCTTGACGAAGGGCAGGGCGGTCGGGCTGATGCCGTCGACATCATGGTAGTAGTCGATGATCGGCGTCATGGTCCAACCCGAATTGAAGATATTGGCGTAGGTCAGCCCCACCTCGGCGACGTAGCCCCACGAGGTCTTGGTGGGGATCTCGTAGTTGTTGAGCAGATAGGGCACGCGGCCCGAACGGTCGAGATTCGGGTAGTGGGTTACCGCCACTTCGCCTAGGAAGTAGCCTTCGGCGGCGCCCAGTGGTGCCGTTAGTTCCGGCGGGAACAGCCGGAAACCGGTCAGGTGCGCCTGCCACTTCTTCTCGGTGACGTAGCCGTTGACCATGGCTTCGGCGCCGTCAGCCGCCACCGCCGCCTCGAAGAGGCTGTAGCGTCCGGCAAACGGCACGGTCGGGTCGATGGCGACGCTATCGCGCGGCCGATACGACAGTTCGGCGCCGACAGCCCAGTCGCCGACCGAGGTGTTGAGCGAGACGCCATAGAGCTTGCGATCCTCGCCATATTGCTCGACGGCGGCTGAGTACACCTGATTGGCGGGATCGGCGATACAGCCGGCGCCGCCGCTAATGCAGAAGGACTTGAAGCCGACGAAAGGAATCTTGTCGTGATAGCGGACGAAATAGGCGGCATACTCGGTGGTGCCACCGGGTGGCTTGTAGCGGAGATTGAAGCCGAACTGGCCGCTATCCTTGGCGTCGTCGTGTTGAATCGGGATGATGGTACCGGCGCCGGCCAGGTACTCCATGGTCCGGCCGCGCGTTGGGTCGAAGTCGCCTAGCGTGCCGTATGGCGCGGGGAAGCCAGCGCCGCTGAATATCGGTGAGAATGCGGCAAAATTGTTGGGTACCGATGTCGGGATAAACGCGCCGCGTTTACCACCCCTGCCCAGAAAGTCGGCGGAGGACCAGTAGGTGCCGGCCGGATCGAAGATGAACTTGTTCCAGCGAAACTGATAGTAGGCTTCGGTCGAAAAGCCGCCGCCAAGGCCCGAGGATAAGGACAACATGGGCGCCGGGACGAAGACTTCCTTCAACTGGACACCAGGGATGTGGATCTTGCGCAGATCGAGGGCGTTGATTGAGTTGACGCCGCCGATGATAAAAATGTCCTCGCCCCAGCTGATAACCTGATTACCGAACTTCAATTTGGCGGTCTGTCCGGCCAGCGAGAATTCCTTCGAGAACCACAGGTCCAGGAGCGAGACATTTTTCTCCATGGCGTCTTCAGCATCCGGATGCAATGGCGTCCGTCGCGTATCGTCGGCCCGGAAATCCGAAGACCAGGTGAACCGGCCGAGCGCCGACCAACTACCCTGTTCCTTCAGGAAGAAGTCGTGTGTGCCCTTGAGCACCGCGGAGAAGATCCTGCCCTTCTTGTAGTTGAGGTTGCCGTCGTCGGCCTGGGCGTAATTGAAATCCGGGATCGAAGCAATACCGCCGCCCGGGCCGTTCACCCGCTCCCCCAGCTTGCCCGTGGTGGCCACGTTACCGCCCGAATCATTGCCGATGATCGACTTGTCGGGCGACTGCAGGCGCATCTGTACGCCGAAGGAAATGGTTGAATCGAAACTGCCGGTGATGCCGTTGTCCAGCTCGAACTTGAAGGCATGCGCCGGCAGGCTCGTTGCCAGGCCGATCGCGGCGATCATGGTCGCCACTGGCGACCGGGCCATCATGGTCTTCTTCATTGTTGGTCTCCCCGCTCAGTGTGAGATTCGATCAGCGTTCGCCGGCGCGCCGAAGATCATCGGGCTCGAAGCGCTTGGCGTCGATCCGGCCCTCGGCACCGGCCAGCCAATCGGTCGGTTTCGATTCCTGCGTGGCATTTTCCGCCATATAGCGGTTGACGTTGAGGTCCCACGACATGAATTCCTGGCCGACACAGGCGCCCAGTTCCACGGCCGGATAAAGGGAGGCTTCCATCACCCGCCAAAGTTTGCCCTGGGCATCATACAGATCGGCGGCCATGATCATCCAGGTGTCCTCGTCGATATAGAAAACGCGCTTGGCGAACATGTGGCGCATGCCTTGCTTGACGGTGGCCTCGACCTTCCAGACGCGATGCAGTTCATAGCGCATCAGGTCCCGATTCGGATACAAGCCGCCGTAAACTTCCGATACCTTGCGCTTGGCGACGAACTTGAAGCTGTTGTAGGGAATGAACATCTCCTGCTTGCCGACCAGCTTCCAGTTGTAGCGATCCAGCATGCCGGCGAACATCGGGTACTGATCGGCAGTCTCCAGATTCTCGTAACCGGGGATCGGATTGTCGTACTCGAACGCCGGTAGCCGTCTGACCCGCCGCTGCCCGGGAAAGTACATCCAGGCGTCGTTACCCTTGTTGAGGAAGTAATGCGCCATGATGACCTCGCCCGTGCGCGACGCAGGTGCCGTCGCCACGTTGAGGATCTTCATCTGCACGTCGCCAACATCGTCGATCGACTTGGCCTTGGCCGAGGCGAACGGCGTGATCAGCCACTGATCCTGGGCAAGCCCGTAGAAAGTGCCATCGGGGTTGATGAAGTTGGTCTGGTAATACTCGATCCTTCCTTCACCCTGCCAGCGTAGCCGATGATTCCAGACGGCTTCGGCGCCGCTCTTGGGGATCGCGAACGGGAAGCCGCCGCCCACCGCCTGGGCCAGATTGTCCTTGCCGTCGGTGGTAAGCTTGGCCAGCGTCGCGTTCTGACGCGTTTGGGTATACACCGAGTCAGGATAGCCGCAACTGCGCTGCGTCGGATAGACATCCATCCGGTAGCCCTTGCGGGTCCTGATCAACTCGACGGCGCCGTCCGAGAGCTTGTCCTTGTACTTGTCGACGTTGTTCGCATCGATGGAGAACATCGGCTTGTCGGCGGCAAAGGGGTCCACGCGCGCATCGCCGAGTTTATGCTTGCCCTTCGGCAGTCCTCCCTTCCATTCCGGAATGCTGCCATCCTTGTTGCCGGCACGTTCGGCGCCGATCGGCGTCAGTTCCTTGCCCAGACGGGCTGCTTCCTGGTCGCCCACCGCCGCCAAGCCGTGGCCGGCCAGGGCCAACAGGCCTATTGCGGTGAGGTATCGTGTCTTGTTCATGTCTGCTCCCTCGTTCTGACGATGTGTGTTGCCTGATTCACGGTTTGCGTTAGATGGACTTTGCTTTATTCGATGACGATACCGATGCCCTTGAGTCGTCCGACAATTTCGGCGCGAAACGCCGGGACGTCGTCCAGCGGCTGGTTGCGCAATCTGGCCACTTCCTGCTCGGAGTAAGGCGAAGAACCCGGCGGGATCTCGGTCGGGCTGAATTTTCCGAGAATCCAGTTCAGCAATTCGGCAACGGCTCCATTCGGCAGGGCGGACTGCGAGGTGCCAGGCACCTGAACCAGAAAGTCGCGTCCGCCCGATACCCGCAGGAAATGGCCCAGGGTGTTGACCATCGTCGGAATGCCGGCGCCCGGGCTGCCGGAGCCGTCGACGCCATGGCAACCGGAGCAATGCAGCATGTAGTTGGTTTGGGGGGAGCCGGCATCGGCGCCCTGGGCCAGGCTGGCGAACGCCAGCATGCCGATGACGATGGCGATTTTCCTCACCGTTGTCCCCTTGCCAACTTGGCTCGTTGCGCGTAAGTCAGTCCCGGTGACCCGCCGCGAGAGCGTATCTGGGCAACCCACTGTGGGGTGAGCCAGTCCGCATCGCCGATGCCGTTAAACTGGGCGAGGACGTGGCGCAGCACTGCCGCGATATCCTCGTCGGCAAGGGCTGCGAACGAAGGCATCCGACCAAGAAAGCGCATCCCGTCCATTTCGACCATGCCGGTCATGCCCGTCAGCGGCACGCTGACCAGATACTCGCGGCCGGCTTGCTGGTCGGCATAGCGGGCAATGGCATCCTGCAAGGCTGGCGCGACGCCCATGGCGCCCTGTCCATCGGCCTGATGGCAGACCTGACAATGTTCGACGTAAAGCGCCTTGCCTTGGGTGGCCTGCTCCGCGGACGCCGGCGCCGACGCAATCCAGGCCGATACCGTGAGCGCAAGACATGCCGATCCCCCGCGCATGATTCAGCCCCGCTTCTCCGCTACACCGACAATGGCGGCGACCGTGCAATGGTAGGTATTGCTGTTGTTCGCCATGCACCAGTTGATGTCGTTATGCACGCCCATCCGATAACCGGGCCGCTCGCCTTCGTTGCGGTTGCAGAAGCACTGACCGCACATGGTCACGCCACAGCAATCGTTGTAGCTGATCAGATAGTCCTTGCCATCATTGGGATTGTGGCAGGTGCCGACCCAGGTGACCTTGGAAACCTCCGTGCCGGGCGGGCAGGAGGAAACGCTACCACCGCAACAACTGCAAATGAACCCGTCAAGGGCGCAATGGCGCCAGTACTCGCAACTGGTTTCATCATTGATCTTGCTGGGTGGCTTGCCACTGGCGGCCTTGGCGACGCGATCGAAGGGCAGCACCGGCAGCAGTACGGCCGACCCGAGCATCAGCTTGCCCAGCCGGGCCACGGCGCTACGCCGCGACGCCGACTGGGCGACGCGCCGCGACTGCTTTTCGAAGAAATCATCGAACCATTTCATGAAGCGCTCCTTGAAGCATGCGCCGTTGCGTCGGCATGATCGATGAACTCCTGGATCGAGGCAACACCCGCCTCCTTGGCCGTGAAGAGACTCTCAAGATGTTCGCGCGAATTGATCAGTCCCTTGGCGCGCACGTGGCCGGATTCGTCGATCAGCACCGCGTAAGGCAGCTTGCCGACACGGAAAGCGATGGCCAGTTCGCTCGACAGGACATAGGGGAAGTCGGCCAGACCGGCACTTCGGTAAAAGGCAAGGTGCTCCGGCAGTTCGCCATCGCTGGCGAAAACGACGTCGAGCCAATCTTGCTCGGCGGTACGAATGGACTTGAGGATCGGTAGCAGTTTCTTGCATACCGGGCAGGTTGGCGAGAGGAAGAACAGCAACTGGCTCTTGCCGCGCGCGACGCCTACCTGCACTTCGCCACCTGCAATCGCTGGCAGCGTCATGAACGGGCTGGGATCACCGACCTTGGGCCCCTGGTCGATCATCAGCGCGCCCATCGGCGCGATGCGTTCGTAGAGCATGCCGATCTGACGGGACAACGCCAGCACGATCACCACCAGCGCCAGTAAGACCAGCCACAGAACGATATTCGAGATGATGAGCGCTTCCTGCATGGGTTGGCCTCGGTCAGCGAAAGATTGGGGTGCCTGGCCGATTGGCCAGCAATTGATTGAAAATGGCGTACAAGCCGAACAGTGCCAGCGCCGAGGCGGCGACGGTCAGGTAGTCGAGCCAGACCAGGCTGCGCTCGATGTCTCCGTGCATCACGACCAGGATGGCGGCCATCAAGGCCAGGTTGCGCGACACCAATCCCCACGACAGCGGCTGATGCGACAACCCGCCGCAGCCGCAATCGATGTCACGGCGCCCCCTTAACAGGTTGATGACGACGGCGCTGGTCGCCAGCGATAGCACCAGCAACGCGGTTGCCCCGCCCAGCATGGCGGTTTTCGGCAGCAGCAGCATGGTGCCGGCGGCGGCCTCCATGATGGGCAGACAGAAGGCGAGGACCGGTACCCAGGAAGCGGACAACAGCCCATAGTTTTCAACCGCCGCGCTGAAAACCAGGGGGTCGCGAAGCTTCTGCCAGGCACCGAACATCAGCAGGATGGCCAATGTTGCCGCCAAGCCATGCACCGCGACCGGGTCAAAGACAAGCGACGGTATCGTCATTGATGGGTTTCCAGCAAGGTTGGCGTGTCACCGGGCACCGGGCCGGACAGTATCGGCTTCGGCCGCGGTCCTCCCTCGAAGACCGTGATCGCCGGACGCTCGATCGCGAAGGCGAACAGGCGCGGTTGCTCGCCCTGGCTGACGGCGACGCCGCTGATGTCGTGGACCTTGACCCTGGATAGCCGCTTCTTGCCGGCGACATCGAAAACCCAGATCTCCCGTGCCGGATTCTTGTGACTGCCCTCGGCTCCCATGGGGTGCATGGCGACGTAGGCGATGCCGCTGGCCTGATGCAGCGCGACGGGTTGCGTGCCCCCGGGCCGCCAGCCTTGCTTGGCGTCCTTGGCGTCGATCATCGACCAGGGCGTTTCGGCAACGGCCGTTTCACCGGCGACGTTGACCGACTGCCACTTTCCCTTGAAGGTCGGGAAATGATAGACATCGCCGGCCTGGGCACCCGAAGTGAATAGGGCGTCCTCGTCGGGATCGAAGAAGCGACCGCTTTTCTTCCTGGCCGTCGGGTTGCCATCCCGGTCGTGGCTGACCGTCAGCATCGTGCCGTCGCCGCACAGGGTACTGAAGCGATCAGTGGACTTGGCCGGATAGACGCCGTAGCAGCCCGGTGTCGGCACCTCGGCGATCAGCTTTCCCTGCCGGCGGTCCACGATGCCGATCGACGTGGCCGGCGTGGCGTTCTGCACCAGAATGAAACGACCATCCGCGGACGTACGCATGGTGGCGATGCTGGGCAAGGCCTGGGTGTGGCGCGCAGGGTAGGGGATCTCGGCCTTCAGCTTGAGCGTCGTCGCGTCGAAGACATTGATTTCCTCGTGCCGCTCGCCGCGATTGAGCTTGCTGAAATAGGTGATGACGGCGTAAATCTCGGATCGATCCGGCGCCAGCGTGGTCTGCGCGAAGCTGCCCGTGGATACCATGCCCTCCAGTTTCAGATTGCGGCCGTCGATGACATAGAGTCGGCCATCGGGCAGATGCGGCAGGGCGACATCGGTGAAATAGAGCCGATAGGGCGACGCTGGGGGTAGCGATGCCACCGTGATCTGCTCGACGGGCAGTTCCGCCCATGCCGACGACATGAAGCCCGCCGCCAACAAGCACCACGGACCTGTCCGCAGGAAACGTCCAAGCATCTGCCCCTCCTTCAGCCGGTGATCGGCATGAATTTCTTATTGAGATATATCAACTTGTGTGCCAATTCTCTTGCAACCGCTGCTCCGGGCGATAGCCGAAATCGGAAAAAGCGTGCATAAGAGAGCGACGGCACGGTGCTGTTACCGTGCCGTCGCGCTGCATTGGCCGGTCGCCATCGACGAACGATTCCGCTATTCTGTGCGCTTCGTCAAGCTTGGTTTTATGTTGCTGCGCGACAATTTCCGGCGGTCAATCGATGCAGGTTTCCAGTCAGGCACGAATGGCGCCCCATCTCCCGGGGGCGGATGGCAGCTACGGATTCAAGTCCGTGGTTACCCATGACTCCGATGAGCACGCAGCGGCGCTTGATGCCTGGGACCAGACATATAACCAGTTGTCGGCGGGAAGTTTCCAGGGTGCGCTGCAGCAAATTTGGTTGAACCGGATTCATCTCTTCCGGGAAAGGACCAATCGGGCGGTGGCGCAAAGCGGTTTGCCGTGCAAGGATCATTTCGTGTTCGGCGTGCCGCTCGCGATGAGCGACACCGCATTGTTTGGCAATCAGATCGTGGTGCCGGATTCGATATTCGTGTTTCGTGCCACCGATGGTTTCAGTTTGCGCACGCCCGAGTTTTTCGACGTGGTCGGCATCGCCGTTCCGGAGCAGGATATGCTCGTGGCGATGGGTGGCCGATTTGAGGGGGCCGCCGAAGCACTCCCTGGCGCTCCGATCGTGTTCCTGCCACCCAAGCCGGCATTGGCGGAATTCCGCGGCTGGTTGAGTTCCTTGTTCGCTCCGGATGGCTTGCAGCCGCTGCGACTGGTCGATCCCATGTTTCGCCGCGCGCTGTGCGAGACGGTGGTTGGTCAGCTCGCCAGTCTGCTATTTGATGCCGTGCGCGTGCCGCTCCGCTCGCCTTCCTTTCCGGGGCGTTGCCGCGTGGTCGAGCAGGCCGTGGCCTTTGCGCTATCGTGCGGCGCCGAGCCCGTCAGCGTGGGTGAACTGTGCGCCAAGGCGAAAGTCAGCCGCCGGCTGTTGAACTACTGCTTTCAGGATGTGTTGAACACTAACCCGGTGCACTATCTGAAGGCGGTTCGCCTGAATGGCGTTCGTCGCGAACTCCGTCGGGCCGAACCGGGTCCGGGAGTGATTCGCGATATCGCCGGGCGATGGGGGTTTTGGCACTTTTCACGGTTCGCCCGCGAGTACCGCTCGCTTTTCGGCGAATTGCCGTCGGAGACCTTGTCCGCGAACCGCATCCACCCGACCTGAGGGTGCCCCGGGTAGAATCGCCGCAACTTTCCACAAATAGATAGGGAGTTGCATCATGGCGAGTTACGCCACCGAATCCATCCGCGCCGTTGCCCTGGTCGGCCATGGCGGTTCCGGCAAGACCAGCCTCGCCGAGGCGCTGCTGTTCAAGGCTGGCGCGATTCCTGCCAAGGGCGCCGTCGAGAAGGGCAGCACGGTTTGCGATTTCGACCCGCAGGAAAAAACGGCCGGCCACTCGCTGAATTCGGCGCTGGTGAACTTTGCCGCCGAGGGCGTGCATATTCACCTCGTCGATGCACCGGGATACCCGGATTTTGCCGGCCAGGCCTTTGCCGCCCTGGCGGGCGTCGATACCGCCATGATCGTGATCAACGCGCAGACCGGCATCGAACTGATGACCGAGCGCATGATGCGCGCCGCCAAGCAGCGCGGCGTGGCCCGCATGATCGTCATCAACAAGATCGATGTCGAAAACCTCGATCTTCCCGGCCTGGTGGCGAATATCCGCGAACGCTTCGGCAATGAATGCAAGCTGCTCGACCTGCCGGCGCACGACCGGGCTGACGTCGTCGAGGTGCTCGAGCACGATAGCGGCGATGCTGATTTCGACACCGTGGCCCACGCCCATCGCGAACTGATTGACCAACTGGTTGAAGAAGACGAAGACCTGCTGGCGCGTTATCTCGAAGACGGCAAGGATCCGACGCCGGGTGAGTTGCACGCGCCCTTCGAGAAGGCGCTGCGCGAAGGCCATCTCGTGCCCATTCTGTTCGTCTCGGCCAGAACCGGCGCCGGCCTCGACCACCTGATGCATGCACTGGCGACGCTGGCACCCAATCCGGCGGAGGGCAACGCACCGCCTTTTTTCAAGGGCGAGCTTGGCGCGAAAGACGCCGAGGCCTTCCACGCCGAGCCTGACCCGAAGAAGCACGTGCTGGCACACGTCTTCAAGGTGATCGCCGATCCCTACATGGGCAAGGTCGGCGTGTTCCGTGTCCATCAGGGCACCATTCGCAAGGACTCGCAACTGTTCGTCGGCGACGGCAAGAAGCCGTTTAAAGCCGGCCACCTTTATCAGCTGCAAGGCAAGGACTATGTCGAGGTGGACGAATTGCTGCCGGGCGACCTAGGCGCCATCGCCAAGGTCGAGGAGATCGAGTTCGACGTGGTGCTGCACGATTCTCACGACGAGGATCATATCCATCTCAAGCCGCTTGATTTCCCGCAGCCAATGCAGGGCTTGGCCGTGGAAACCAGGAAGAAGGGAGACGAGCAGCGCCTGTTCGAGATTCTGCACAAGCTTGAGGTCGAGGATCCTTGCTTCCGCGTCGAGCGACATCCGACCACCCACGAGACGGTCATTCAGGGCCTGGGCGAAATGCATCTGCGCTACAAGCTCGAAAAGATGGCGACGCAGTACAAGATGGAGCTCGACACCAAACCGCCGCGTATTCCTTATCGCGAGACGATCACCAAGAATGCGGAAGGCCATTGTCGTCACAAGAAGCAGTCCGGCGGTGCCGGTCAGTTCGGTGAGGTTTACCTGAAGATAGAGCCGATGGAGCGCGGCGTCGGCTTCGAGTTCGTCGACCACGTCAAGGGCGGCGTGATCCCCGGGGTGTTCATGCCGGCGGTCGAGAAAGGCGTGCGGCAGGCGCTGGCCGATGGCGTGATCGCCGGCTATCCGGTCGAGGACTTGCGGGTCATCGTCTACGATGGCAAGACCCATCCGGTCGACGGCAAGGAGGTGGCCTTCGTCACCGCCGGCCGCAAGGCGACCATCGCCGCCATCCAGGCCGCGAGTCCGATCATTCTCGAACCGATCGTCAATGTCGAAGTCCTGGTGCCCGATGCCAACATGGGCGACATTGCCGGCGACCTTTCCTCGCGGCGCGGGCATGTCACCGGCACGGCACCTCGCGGGCATGTGGTGGCGATCGCCGGCGAGGTGCCGCTGGCCGAGATTACCGACTATGCGTCCAAACTGAAGTCGGTCACCGGCGGACAGGGCTCCTATTCGATGGAGTTCTCGCGTTACGCGGCGGTGCCGCCGCTCACGCAACAGAAGCTGGCGGCGTCGTTCAAGCTGCACGAGGACGAGGAATAGGAAAGTCAGCCGTGGCGGCACGCCGCTTGCGAACCGCCACGGGGCTTCCTACAATCAGTCGCATGTGCAATCGCTGGCTTCGCCTCCTGCCTCTCTTCATCGCCGCGCTGTGGCTGCCTTTCCAGGCCGTCGCGGCGGTCGCCATGCCGTTTTGCCGGCATGGCGAGGCGCACAAGACGCTGGCCATGGTCGATGAGACCGTCGAGCACTGCCAGATGCATGGACAGCAGGCCACACAGCCCGATCACGGCATGGATTGCGATGACTGCGGTTTCTGCCATCTCGCCGGGGCCGGTTTCATGCCGGCCGCCGAACAGGTCGCCGCCCTGATTCCGACCGACCGGGACTTCAGTGCCGACTTCGAATTGCCGCCGGCCAGCACATTCCCCGAACCGCCTCGTCAACCTCCCAAACGCCTGACCTGACAACCAACGCGGCCGATTCCGTCCGCGGCGCGGTGGCATTGCCGCCGCCGCTTCTTGTCATCGACGTTTGGAGGTTCATCATGAAGTCACGTTTCTTCGCTCTCGCGCTTTCCCTGTTGTCCGCGCTCGCCATCGCCGCCGATGTTCCTTGGGCGCAAGGCACCCTCAAGAAGATCGCCGGCAACAAGGCCACCATCGATCACGGGCCCATCGACAGCATCGGCATGGGACCGATGACCATGCAGTTCATGGTCGAGGATGCCACCGGTCTCGCCAAGCTCAAGGCGGGCGACAAGGTGCGCTTCCAGGCGATCATGGCGGGTGGCGACATCGTCGTCACGCGCATCGAAGCCGCGAAGTAGGGCGTCGCCATGTTCAAGCCCGTCAAATGCGGGCTGGTGGCGATGGCGGTGCTATCGGCGTTGACCGTTCGGGCGGAGTCCTTGCCCGGCGGCAGTGTCGCGGCGCTGCTCGAACTCGCCCGCCAGCAGAGTCCCGAGGTCATTGCGCTGCGCCTGGAGGCGGATGCCGCGCGCGAGCGCGCCGCCGCCAGCGGAGCCCTGCCCGATCCGACCGCGCGCATCGAGTGGCGCGACTTCACGAACGACATGGCCGGCGGTGGCGCCAATCTGCTGCCGGCGCGTGTCGGCAGCACCAAATACACGCTTATCCAGCCACTGCCCTGGTGGGGCAAGCGCGACCTGAAGCGCGAGGTGGCGCGGGCCGAGGCCGAGGCGGTGCAGGCCAGCAGCGATGCCGGCTGGCTCGAACTCGCGGCGCGCATCAAGACGGCTTACGCACTCGATCATGCGTTGTCGCGCCAGTTGGCATTGAGCCGGGAATTGGGCGGCCTGCTCGACCAACTCGAAGCCATCGGCCGCAATCGCTACGCGCACGGACTGGCACCGCAACAGGATGCCATCCGTGCCCGCGTCGAACGCACGGCGCTACAAAGCGAGATCGTCCAGACCGAGACCGAACGCCATCATGCCCAGGTGCGCATCAACGGGCTGCTGGCGCGTCCGGCGCATGCCGCATTGGCGGAACCGCGGACGCCACGGGCGATGCCGACGAGCCTCGATCACGCAGCTCTGGCGGAACGGCTGCGGACGACGAATCCCGGTCTGTTCGCCGACGATGCGCGCATTCGCGCCGCCGAGAAGAACCGCGATGCCACTTACCGCAACCGCTACCCGGACCTGGCGTTGGGCATCTCGCCGATCCAGACGAGAAACCGCATCAGCGAATGGGAGCTGATGCTCGAACTGAACATCCCCCTGCAGCAATCGAGTCGACGTAGCCAGGAGCGCGAGGCGGAACGCATGCTGGAAGCGGCCCGCGCGCGCCGCGAGGTGAGCGCCAATCGTTTGCTCACCGAACTGGCCGAGAACGTCGCGGCATTCGAGGCGGCACGGCGCATCGAGCGGCTCACCCGCGACGAGTGGCTGCCGCAGGCGGAACTCACTTTCCAGGCGGCGCTGGCCGGCTACGAGAACGGCAAGGTGGATTTCGCCACCCTGCTCGACGCGCAGCGGCAGATCCGCAAGGCCAGGCAGGATGCGATCAAGGCCCAGGCCGAGCAGCAGATGCGGCTAGCCGAAATCGAGAGACTCGTGGGGGAAGACTTATGAAACAGCTTGCGATCGTCGTCGTTGTGGCGAGTCTCACGGCACTGGCTGGCTACTGGTTGGGTTCGCGGGGGAAAGTCAGTCATGGCGACACGCCAGCCGCGGCCGATGCGACCGGCGGCAAGAAGCTGCTCTACTACCGCAACCCCATGGGCCTGCCCGATACCTCGCCGGTGCCGAAGAAGGATCCGATGGGCATGGACTACCTTCCCGTCTACGCGGGCGAGGACGAGACGCCGGACAGCGGCGTCAAGGTGAGCGCCGAGAAGGTGCAGAAGTCCGGCGTAAAGTCAGTCGTGGTGGCACGCCGCGTCATCGACCGCGCCGTGCGCGCTGCCGGCCGCATCGACGTCGACGAGCGGCGCGTGTTCACCGTGGCGCCGAAGTTCGAGGGCTGGATCGAGCGCCTGCATGTGAACGTCACCGGCCAGCCGGTGGCGCGCGGCCAGCCGCTGTTCGAGGCCTACAGCCCTGAACTGGTGTCGGCGCAGCGCGAATACGCCATCGCCGCCAAGGCGGCGGCCGAGGCAACGCCCGAATCGTCCGATTCACGCAATGCCATGCAGCAGCTGGCCGAGGCCAGCCTCGCCCGCCTGGCCAACTGGAACGTCGACGCCGAATCCGCAAAGAACGGCGTGTCACGAACACTGACTTTCCGTTCGCCCGCCGCCGGCGTGGTGACCGAGAAGAAGGCCGTGCAAGGCATGCGCTTCATGCCCGGCGAGGTGCTCTACCAGATCGCCGACCTCTCGTCGGTCTGGATGCTGGCCGAGGTGCCCGAGCAGGACATCGCGCAGGTGAAGTCAGGCGGCAAGGCGACGCTGCGCGTGGACGCCTATCCCGAAAAATCATTTGAGGGCCGCGTCGCCTACATCTACCCGACGCTGAACGCGCAGACCCGCACGGTGCCGGTCCGCATCGAACTGGCCAACCCCGGCGGGCTGCTCAAGCCGGCGATGTACGCGCAGGTCGAGTTCGAGGCCGGCGGTGCGCGCTCCGTGCTCGCCGTGCCGGCCTCGGCCGTCATCGACAGCGGTACGCGCAAGGTGGTGGTGGCCGAGCTAGGCGAAGGGCGCTTCGGGCCGCGCGAAGTGAAGACAGGCGCGCGCGGCGATGCCTTCATCGAGATCGTCGAAGGCGTGAAGGAGGGCGAACGTGTCGTCGCGGCCGGCAACTTCCTGATCGATTCGGAGAGCAACCTGAAGGCCGCCCTTGGTGGACTTGGCGGCATGGAGCAGCCGAAGGCGGTCGGGCATCAGGCCGTCGGCAAGCTCGACGCGAACGATGGCGCCACCGTGACCATCAGCCACGAGCCCGTGGCCAGCCTCAAGTGGCCGAAGATGACCATGGAGTTCGTGCCGGCCAATGCCGCCTTGTTCGCGGACATCAAGCCGGGGACGCCCATCAGTTTCGAGTTCGTCGAGCGCAAGCCCGGCGAGTGGGTCGTCACTAAAGTGGAAAGGATCCACTGACATGCTCTCCGCCCTCATCGACTGGTCGGCGAAGAACCGCTTCCTGGTGCTGCTCGGCACGCTGGCCGCCATCCTCGGCGGCGTTTATGCGCTGCTGAAGACGCCGCTCGACGCGCTGCCCGACCTTTCCGACGTGCAGGTGATCGTCTACACCGAGGTGCCCGGCCAGGCGCCGCAGGTGGTCGAGGACCAGGTCACCTATCCGCTGACGACCGCCATGTTGTCGGTGCCGAAGTCGAAGGTGGTGCGCGGCTTCTCCTTCTTCGGCGCCTCCTTCGTCTATGTGATCTTCGACGACGGCACGGACATCTATTGGGCCCGCTCGCGCGTGCTCGAATACCTCAACGCCGCGGCGGGCCGGCTGCCGCAGGGAGTGACACCAACGCTGGGGCCGGACGCCACCGGCGTCGGCTGGGTGTACCAATACGCCGTGCTGGCCAAGGACAAGACGCTGGCTGAGCTGCGCACGCTGCAGGACTGGTACCTGCGCTACCAGCTGACCAAGGCGCAAGGCGTCGCCGAGGTGGCCAGTATCGGCGGCTTCGTCCAGCAGTACCAGGTGACGGTCGATCCGGCCAGGCTGCGCGGCTACGGCATCTCGCTGATGACCGTCGCCAATGCCATCCGCAACTCCAACCGCGACGTCGGCGGCCGCAGCCTGGAGATGGCCGAGACCGAGTACATGGTGCGCGGCCGCGGCTACCTGCGTGGCGCCGACGACATCGCAGCGCTGGTGGTGAAGTCGGACAAAGGTACGCCGGTGCTGATCCGCGACATCGCCCGCGTCGAGCTGGTGCCGGACGAGCGGCGCGGCATTGCCGAGCTGAACGGCGAGGGCGAGGTAGTGTCGGGCATCGCCATGGCCCGCTACGGCCAGAACGCGCTGGAGGTGATCGCCAACGTCAAGGCGAAGATCGCCGAGGTCTCCGCGGGCCTGCCCGAAGGCGTCGAGATCGTGCCGGTCTACGACCGCTCGGAACTGATCGAGCGCGCCATCGCCACCTTGAAGACGACGCTGATCGAGGAATCGCTGATCGTGGCGGCGGTCTGCGTGCTGTTCCTGCTGCACGTGCGCAGCGCGCTGGTGGCGATCCTGATGCTGCCGGTTGGCGTGCTGATGGCCTTCATCGCGATGAGGTGGCTGGGCATCAACTCCAACATCATGAGCCTGGGCGGCATCGCCATCGCCATCGGCGCCATGGTCGACGCGGCCATCGTCATGATCGAGAACGCGCACAAGCACATCGAGCGATTGAAGCCGGATGAATCGCGCAGCGAAGCCTTGATCGCGGCAGCGAAGGAAGTCGGCCCGGCGCTGTTCTTTTCCCTGCTGATCATCACCGTCTCCTTCCTGCCGGTGTTCACGCTGGAGGCGCAGGAGGGGCGCCTCTTCGCGCCGCTTGCCTATACCAAGACTTTCGCCATGGCCGGCGCGGCGATCCTGTCGGTGACGCTGGTGCCCGTACTGATGCTGCTGTTCATCCGCGGCCGCATCATGGCGGAAGCACGGAACCCGGTGAACCGCGTGCTGATCGCGCTCTACCGGCCGGTGATCGCCTGGGTGCTCAAGTGGAAGAAGGCGACCATCGCGCTGGCCGTTGCGGTACTGGCGGTGACGGTGGTCCCCGCGTCGCGGCTGGGCAGCGAATTCATGCCGACGCTCAACGAGGGCACACTGTTCTACATGCCGACCGGGCTGCCGAGCATGTCCGTGACCAAGGCGGCGGAGCTCTTGCAAACGCAGAACAAGATCATCAAGAGCTTCCCGGAAGTCGCCTCCGTGATCGGCAAGGCCGGCCGCGCCAACACGGCGACCGACCCGGCGCCGATCGAGATGTTCGAGACGGTGATCAATTTGAAGCCGGAATCCGAGTGGCAGCCGGGCATGGACGTCGACAAGTTGATTGCCGAGCTCGATGCCGCGCTGCAGTTTCCAGGCATCGCCAATTCCTGGACCATGCCGATCAAGGCCCGCATCGACATGCTGTCCACGGGCATTCGCACGCCCGTCGGCATCAAGGTGTTCGGCAAGGACCTGGCCGGCATGGAAGCGCTGGCCAAGGAGATCGAGGCGGTGGTCAAGCAGGTGCCGGGCACCAGTTCGGCCTACGCCGAGCGCATCACCGGCGGCTACTACCTCGACATCGAACCCGACCGCGCGCAGCTGGCGCGCTACGGCATCACCCCCGGCGAGCTTCAGGACGTGGTGGCGAGCGCCATCGGCGGCGAGATGGTGACCACCACCGTTGAAGGCCGCGAGCGTTTCGGCGTCACCGTGCGCTATCCGCGCGAACTGCGCGACGATCCGGACAAGATCGCCCGCCAGGTGCTGGTGCCAGTGATGGGCGAGATGGGCGGAGCGAGTCCGATGGTGCCGCTCGGCCAACTGGCCAAGGTGGGCATCGTCAAGGGCGCACCCTCGATCCGCACCGAGAACGCGCTGCTCTCCGCCTACATCTACGTCGACATCCGCGACCGCGACATCGGTTCGTACGTGGCGGAAGCGCGCCAGGCGGTGGCCGAGCAGGTGAAATTCCCGCCCGGCTACTACGCCACATGGAGCGGCCAGTTCGAGTACATGGAGCGCGCGGCGGAGCGGCTGAAGATCGTCGTGCCGGGCACGCTGCTGATCATCTTCCTGCTGCTCTACCTTAATTTCCGGCGGCTGACCGAGACGCTGATCGTCATGCTCTCGGTGCCTTTTGCGCTGGTCGGCGGCGTCTGGCTGATGTGGGCGCTCGGCTACCACCTCTCGGTGGCGGCGGCGGTCGGCTTCATCGCGCTGGCCGGCGTGGCGGCCGAGACCGGCGTGGTGATGCTGATCTACCTCGACCATGTTTGGCGAGAAAAGTCAGCCGTGGCGGGGCGCAGGCCGGGAGTTGCCGATCTCTACGCGGCGGTGATGGAAGGCGCGGTGGAGCGGGTGCGGCCGAAGATGATGACCGTCACCGCCATCATGGCCGGCCTGTTGCCCATCATGTGGAGTACGGGCGCCGGCTCGGAAGTCATGCGCCGCATCGCCGCGCCCATGGTTGGCGGTATGATTTCGTCGACGCTGCTGACGCTGATCGTGATTCCGGCGATCTATGCGTGGGCGAAGGAGCTGCGGCTCAAGGCGACTCGTGGGTCCATGGCCGTGCCTTACAAGGAGGAACAGGGATGGCGGTAGAGGAAGGCAGGAAAGCGCCGTTCGTCATCGAATGGCGCGATGGTTTCAAGATCAACGTCGCGCAGGTCGATGAAGAGCATCGCCGGTTGTTTGCGCTGGTCAAGGCGCTCGATTTGCATACGGTCGACCGGACGCTCGAGGATCTGCTCGAATATGTCGTTACCCACTTCACCAACGAACAGGCGCTGATGGAGCGCAGCGGCTACCCGGCCTTCGAGCAACACCTGAAGTTGCACGAGGAGTTCGGCAATTACGTCGCCGACTTCCTCGGCGGCGGCGAGACATGGACGGAGGAACGGGTGCAAGAGCTGCGTCGCTTCCTCAACAAGTGGCTGATCGGCCACATCATGACCCACGACTTGCGCTTCGGCAAATGGGTCGCCGAGAACGGTCGCCGGGACGCCGCCCCGGTTGGCGGGGCGCCAGCGCCGCGCGGTTTGCTGGCGCGGTTGTTCGGTCTGCGCTAAGGCGGCGGCGGGCGCTCAGGCCGGGCGCCGGAAACTGGCCAGTTTCCGGCGCAGTTCCTCGATGCCGAAAGGCTTGGGGATGAAGTCGTCCATGCCCGCTTCGAGACAGATTTCACGGTCGCTGTCGAAGGCGTTGGCGGTCAGGGCGATGATCGAGGGCTGCACCGACAGGTCGAGTTGGCGTATCCGCCGGGTCGCCTCGATACCGTCCATCATCGGCATCTGCATGTCCATCAGCACGACGTCATAGTCACCGACGCGCATGCGGTCGACGGCCTGCTGGCCGTTCTCGGCGACATCGGCGCCGATGCCGAGCTTGGCCAGCATGCCGACGGCCAGCTTGCGGTTGATGGCGATGTCGTCGACCACCAGTACCCGCGCATGGCCCGGTGCCGCGTGGGCGTCGAGCGCGGCGGCCGGCTTGCCGGCGGGCTTGATGCCCGGCTTCAGCTGGACATGGAAACGGAAGGTGGAGCCGCCGCCATCGCGGCTCTCGACCTCGATGGCCCCGGCCATGGCCTGGCACAGGCGCGCGCAGATGGCCAGGCCGAGGCCGGTGCCGCCGTACTCGCGGGTGGTGGAACTATCGGCCTGGGAGAAGGCCTTGAACATGCGGCCCAGCCGATCCGGCGGGATGCCGATGCCGGTATCGCGCACCTCGAAAACATAGCGCGACGGGTCGGCCGGCGCTTGGCCACGGCTGACGTTCACCGTAATGCCGCCGGCATGGGTGAACTTGATCGCGTTTGACAGGAGATTGGACAGGATCTGCCGCAGCCGGGTGCTGTCGCCCTTGACCGCCTCGGGTAGATCGGCGGCGAGGCAGCCGTCGAGGGAGAGTCCCTTGCGTTCGGCGAGCGGACGGTACAGCGCCAGGGTGCTGTCGATCTCGTCGCGCAAGGCGAAGTCACGGTCTTCCAGTTCCAGTTTGCCGGCTTCGATCTTGGAAAAATCGAGGATGTCGTTGATCAGCACCAGCAAGGCATCGCCGCTGGCGCGGATGGTGGTCAGCTGATCCCGCTGTTCCGAGCCGAGTCCGGAAAGCTCGAGCAGTTCGGTCATGCCGATGATGCCGTTGAGCGGCGTGCGGATCTCGTGGGACATGTTGGCGAGAAAACTGCTCTTGGCGCGCGTCGCCGCCTCGGCATCATCGCGCGCTCGGCGCAGCAGTTCCTCGGCGTGGCGCCGCTCGGTGATGTCGATCGCCGATGCCACCGTCGCCGGCCGGCCGTCGACCATCAGCGAGGCGGCGGAAAACTCCAGCCACTTGGTTTCGCCTGACTTCGCGATCAGCGGCACCTCGAAACGATCAGGCAATGTGTCGCCGGCCAGACGCGCATCGTGGCGTTGCTGCGAGCTTTCCCGATGGTCGGGATGCATCAATTGCCAGAAGGGCACGTCGCGCAATTCCTCGAGGCGGTAGCCGGTTAGCCGGATGGCCGCGGGGTTGGCATAGACGTAGCGCTTGTCCTGGATGATGGCGATGGCGGTGGGCGAGGCCTCCGTCAAGGCCTTGAAGCGTCCTTCGCTTTCCCGCAGATTCTTCAGCATGGCGGCGTTGTCGAAGCGCAGGCGCAGCGACTCCATCAGGGCTTCGTGGTGATGCCGGGCCGCGCGCAGCAGGATGCCGGTGAACAACAGGGCGACGACGCCGATGATCCAGTAGCCCTCGGCGCCGACGGTGAAGGCGCGCACCACCGGCGGCGCCATCACCGTCAGGATGAACATCGAGGCCATTCTTCCCTGTGACGCCAGGGTGCTGGAACCGGTGGCGGCGACACCGACCAGCGTCAGGGAAAGCGTGAGTTGCTGGTGGATCGGGAATTCCGGGTTCCAGAAGACGTAGCCCGCCAGGCCCCAGAGGCCGCCGGTCAACAAGGTGCCGGCCCCCAGCCGATCACGCCAGACCTTCGTATTGGCCATCGCCGTCGCCCGCGCCGACGACGCGCGCCGATAGGCCAGGACGACGCCGATGCGCGTCAGCACCGACAGGCCGAGCGCCACCAGCCAGGCCACCAGCCACGATGCGGGCAAGGCCCGCCACAGCCCGACCGCCACCACGGCCGCCCCGACGAGGTTGCCGATCGCCGCCAGCTGCGCCTGCCGGTAGAACATGGCGACCGCCGCCGCCACCACCTCGGGGGAAGGCGTGGCGCCGGCTTCCGGCTTGCGGGGCGCCGGCGTCTCTTGCTCGTCGATGCCGAGATTCATAGCGATGCTATTAGACACCATAGATGCTTATTTACGGCGCCGCGTCGCCGGTCTTGACCGTATTTAACGGCTTCCGGTCGCCGAGGGTCGATCGCCTCCCCTGGCAGGATCACTGTGTTGACGTTAACGTCAACGTAAGAGCAGAATCCCCCGCCTTGGACTAATCTTGCCGAGACGCCTTGCCGGAGAACCTGGCCATGACCGACCTTGCCGTTGCCCACAAGCTCGCGCCCTACAAGCCGAAGCACAAGGTGCGCTTCGTCACCGCCGCCTCGCTGTTCGACGGCCACGATGCCTCCATCAACATCATGCGGCGCATCCTGCAAGCCACCGGCGTCGAGGTGATCCACCTCGGCCATAACCGTTCGGTGCGGGAAGTGGTGAATGCGGCACTCCAGGAGGACGCGCAGGGCATCGCCATCACCTCCTACCAGGGCGGCCACATCGAATACTTCAAGTACATGATCGACCTCCTCAGGGCGGGCGGTGGCGGCGAGATCAAGGTATTCGGCGGCGGCGGCGGTGTCATCGTGCCGGACGAGATCGCCGAGTTGCACGCCTACGGCGTCACCCGCGTCTACTCGCCCGAGGATGGGGCCATCATGGGCCTGCAGGGCATGATCAATGACGTCGTTGCGACGAGCGACTTCGCGCTGGCTGGCGAAGTCTCGGTCGACGAGCTCAAGGGCGGCGACCGGCGCAAGCTCGCCCGCGCGATCACGTTGCTGGAAAACGATCCGAACAGCAAGCTGGCCCGGGCGATTCGTGCGGCCGGCGTGCCGCCGACGCTGACTTTGGGCATCACCGGTACCGGCGGCGCCGGCAAGTCCAGTCTCACCGACGAACTGATCCGCCGCTTCCGCCTCGACCAGGACGACGCGCTCAAGATCGCGATCATTTCGATCGACCCGTCGCGCAAGCGCACCGGCGGTGCGCTGCTCGGCGACCGCATCCGCATGAACGCGATCGAACATTCCAACATCTTCATGCGCTCGCTGGCGACCCGCGACACCGGCAGCGAGATTTCTGCCGCGCTGCCGGAAGCGATCACCGCCTGCAAGCTGGCCGGCTTCGATCTCGTCATCGTCGAAACCTCGGGTATCGGCCAGGGCGACGCCGCCATCGTGCCGCACGTCGATGCCTCGCTCTACGTGATGACGCCCGAGTTCGGCGCGGCGAGCCAGCTCGAGAAGATCGACATGCTCGACTTTGCCGACTTCGTCGCCATCAACAAGTTCGACCGGAAGGGAGCCATGGATGCGCTGCGCGACGTCCGCAAGCAGGTCCAGCGCAACCGGGAACGCTTCAACGAAGCGCCGGACGCCATGCCCGTGTTCGGCACGCAGGCCTCGCGCTTCAACGACGACGGCGTGACCGCGCTCTATCAGGCCATCGCGGCGCACCTGCAAGCCGGGGGGCTGAAGCTCCAGCGGGGCAAGCTGCCGAAGGTGGAGACGAAGCAGTCGTCGCAGAGCCGGGCGATCGTTCCGGGCGGCCGCGTGCGCTATCTGGCCGAGATCGCCGAAACCGTGCGCAACCATCACCAGCACACCACCGAACAGTCGAGCATCGCCCGCGAGCGCCAGTCGCTCAAGACCGCCAAGGTGATCTTCGAGGGCTGCGGCAAGCCGGCTGCGGATTTCGATGAACTGATCGCCTGGAAGGAAAGTCAGCTGTCGCCGCACGCCAGGAAGCTGCTCGCCATGTGGCCCGACATGCAGCGCGCTTACGCGGGCGACGAGTACGTGGTGAAGATCCGCGACAAGGAGATTCGCACGGCGCTGACCCAGGAAACGCTTTCCGGCACCAAGATCAGGAAGGTCGTGTTGCCGAAGTGCGAAGACGAGGGCGAGATTCTTTGTTTCCTGTTACGCGAGAACGTGCCGGGCAGCTTCCCGTTCACCGCCGGGGTGTTTGCCTTCAAGCGCGAGAACGAAGACCCGACACGCATGTTCGCTGGCGAGGGCGACGCCTTTCGCACCAACCGTCGCTTCAAGAAAGTGTCGGCGGGGATGCCGGCCAAGCGCTTGTCCACCGCCTTCGACTCGGTGACGCTTTACGGCTGCGACCCCGACGAGCGGCCGGACATCTACGGCAAGATCGGCAACTCCGGGGTTTCCATCGCCACCCTCGACGACCTCAAGGTGCTCTACGACGGTTTCGATCTCTGCGATCCGGCGACCAGCGTGTCGATGACCATCAACGGCCCGGCGCCGATCATCCTGGCGATGTTCTTCAACACCGCGATCGACCAGCAGATCGAAAAGTTCCAGGCCGACAACAAGCGCGAGCCGACCGAGGACGAAGCCGACAAGATCCGCGAATGGACGCTCGCCAGCGTGCGTGGCACGGTGCAGGCCGACATCCTCAAGGAGGACCAGGGCCAGAACACCTGCATCTTCAGCACCGAGTTCGCGCTGAAGATGATGGGCGACATCCAGGAATTCTTCGTGCATAACCAGGTGCGCAACTTCTATTCAGTGTCGATCTCCGGCTACCATATCGCCGAAGCCGGCGCGAACCCGATCTCTCAGCTTGCCTTCACGCTCGCCAACGGCTTCACCTACGTCGAGAGCTACCTCGCGCGCGGCATGCACATCGACGACTTTGCGCCGAACCTGAGTTTCTTCTTCAGCAATGGCATGGACGCCGAGTACGCGGTAATCGGCCGCGTCGCTCGCCGCATCTGGGCCGTGGCGATGAAGCACAAGTATGGTGCCAACGAGCGTTCGCAGAAGCTCAAGTACCACGTGCAAACCTCGGGCCGCAGCCTGCACGCGCAGGAGATGTCCTTCAACGACATCCGCACCACGCTGCAAGCATTGATCGCCGTGTACGACAACTGCAATTCGCTGCACACCAACGCCTATGACGAGGCGATCACCACGCCCACCGACGAATCGGTGCGCCGCGCCATGGCGATCCAGCTCGTCATCAACCGTGAGTGGGGGCTGGCCAAGAACGAGAACCCGAACCAGGGCGCTTTCATCATCGACGAGCTGACGGATCTGGTGGAGGAGGCTGTGCTCAAGGAGTTCGAGGCCATCGCCGATCGCGGCGGCGTGCTCGGCGCCATGGAGACCGGCTATCAGCGCGGCAAGATCCAGGAGGAATCGCTCTACTACGAGCACAGGAAGCACGATGGCTCGCACCCGATCATCGGCGTCAACACTTTCCGCAACCCGAACGGCGACGTGCCGCAACATGTCGAGCTGGCGCGTTCCACCGAAGAAGAAAAGCAGTCGCAGATCGCGCGCCTGCGCGACTTCCAGGCGAGGCATGCCGCCGCGTCCGCGCCGATGCTCGCGCGACTCAGGCAGACGGTGATCGACAACGGCAACGTCTTCGCCGTGCTGGTCGATGCGGTGCGCGTCTGTTCGCTCGGCCAGATTTCGAGCGCGCTCTACGAAGTCGGCGGCCAGTACCGGCGCAGCATGTGACGACAGGAAACGTGGCGATGAAAGCCTTCCAGGACTACTACCCCGAGAACGTGGCCCACTGCTATGGTTGCGGCGCGCTCAACGCTCGCGGCCACCAAATCAAGACCTACTGGGACACCGAGGGGGGCGGTCACGAGACCGTTACTCGCTTCACCCCCGAGGCTTATCACACGGCCATGCCAGGCTTCGTCTACGGCGGGCTGATTGCGTCCCTCATCGATTGCCACAGCACCGGCACCGCCGCCGCGGCCATGTATCGCGCCGAAGGACGCGAGATGGACAGCCAACCGCCGCTACGCTTCGTTACGGGTTCGCTCAACGTGAAGTACCTCAAGCCGACGCCGATGGGACCGCTGGAAATTCGCGGCCGGGTCAGAGAGATCACCGCGCGCAAGGTCGTCGTCGAATCGACGCTCTACGCCGATGGCGTCGCGACGGTTACCGGCGAGGTCGTGGCGGTGAAAATGCCGGAGAGCTTCGGTAACTGACGGGGCCGACAGCCCCGAAAGTCAGCCGTGGCGGGACGCCGGCTATCGACCCGGCACCAGCAGATGCGACTGTGAGTGGTTGGCGTAGGTTGGCCAAGTCGGCGTGTATTCATCCGCTTGGTTACCCCAAGTAGTCCACCCTTCGCGCGGACCGCGCGCAAACAGTTCGACGAACGGCCCCGGGCTACAGGCCTCGATGATCTTGTACTGCTCATCTGGCTTGCGGGAGTGTTCGCGCTTCATCGACTTGATGATGTTGACCTGGCTCCGTCCTGGCGCCAAGGTCCGGGCGTCCTTGCCGCGAACCCCAAACAGAATGATCTCGGTCGTATTGCGGAAATAGAAGCCGACACCGCGACCATCGGGGCCGCCGTCCTTCCTGATCTTGTGCCAGACAATATTGCTCTTGTACTGAAACCCCCAAGCCGCCATGACGCGCAACCCTTCCGGGAGCAGAGCATTCGGAACCCAGAGATAGAGGTGCGCAGGTTCGACGCAAATGCTGGTGACGGGAAGGTCGCAAATCGCATCAAGGGTCATCGTGCCATATCGATTCAGCCGCTTGTGTTCGGGCGCCACCTTTCCCGTCTTGTTCTGAAACTGCCATGGTGGATCCGCGAGCACGGTGTGGAATCGTTGGGTTCCAACCTTCCGAATCAGGTCGTCCGCCGCACTTCTCATTGGGGCCAGTCCTCAATCAATTTGGGTGTAATGCCCAGCACCAGTACCGGGCAGCCGCCGTTTCGGCCAGCCTTGAGCCGATAGAGCAGCTTGCCCATCCATGTCGTGCTCGCACCATACTTTGGCATCACGCCGAGCTTCTTGAATACTTCGTTCAGGTCGGCACTGCGGGTCAGGAGAACCGCCGCACTGATGATGCCGGCTTCGTGGAATGCGCGGAAGGCATAGAGGTCACGGTCGAATGTCTGGTCCTTGCTGTTCCATTCAAGGTCGAAGGCAACGCGGTTCTTCACGAAATCGATCTTGTGTCCGTCCATGAAGTCGTCAAGACGAGTCTCGGTCTTCTCCAATCCCTCTTCGAGGTGCGTTTCAATGGTTACGACCAGATCGCCACGAATCCGCGTCTCGAACCATCGCATTGGACGGAATAGTGAAGCGACGTGTTTCGGTATTTGTGACTCATTGCCGCCCTTGGCTACAATGTCCGCCGTTGTCAGGCGAAATTTCCCCAATGCTTCAATGAGTTCGGCGAACTCGTTCCGGTATCCAGTGGCCAAGACCTCGGCAGCATGGCGGTAATTGTGGACCTCGTAACGTTCGAGGATTTCGGCCGGGAGGTAGTCTGTCAGTGGCATGTCCGAAGAATACCTTCCGGACGCCCTATCGGCAACGCGCAGCCAATAAAGTCAGCCGTGGCGGGACGCCACCCCGGTCAATACCCGGCGCTGAGTGGGGAGCCGGCTGGCTTCACTGGTGCGGTGGTGGCAGCAGGGGCGGCAGGAGCTGTCGGGGCTGCGGGCTCGCCCGGTGTCAGCGGCGGTGCCACCGGCGGTGCGGGCGACGCGGGCTGTTCGTCAAGCGCCCGGGCGGCCGTGACAAAGTACTCGGTCTCGCCGAAGCAGTTGGTCG
Source organism: Rhodocyclaceae bacterium (assembly GCA_016704145.1). GTDB lineage: Bacteria > Pseudomonadota > Gammaproteobacteria > Burkholderiales > Rhodocyclaceae > Fen-999. The sequence goes on from JADJAS010000007.1 coordinate 1,531,330, forward strand.
GGATGAACTTGTGCTGCGCATATGACAACACGATGCGCTTGCCAGCGAGCGCGTTGATCTGGCTGGCAACGGCAGCGTCGCGCACCGAGAACTCGAAGCGGTCGGGAATGGCCCCGGGCATGGTCACCATGGCGATTTCGCCTTCCCAGGTCTTGCACAGCCAGCCCTTGCGCGAGAACTTCTGCACGTAACCGGCCCGCTCGCCTTCCGAATAACTCCAGGTCAGGGTCAGCCAGACCCAGCCGATGGCGGCCAGCAGCACGAGGCCGAGGAACACGAAGAAGGCACGCATGTCGTTGACTCCGATGTTGCGGTGCCGCGACTTTACCGCAAGCCGCCTCAGCCGCCAAAGCGGCGCAGGCCGGGAAGGTCGAGAATGGTGATGCTGCCGTAATCGACCCGGAGATAGCCGGCGAACTGCAAGACCTTGAGGGAACGATTGACGCGCTGCCGCGAAACGCCGGTGAGGTAGCCGATCTCCTCCTGCGATACCTGCAATTGCCGGCCGAGACCGGGGTACAGCACGGGATTGAACAGCGTGGCCAGGCAGCGGGCGACGCGGGCATCGGTGTCGAGCAGGCGCTCGGATTCGAGCAGGCCGATGAATTGGCCGAGCCGTTCGTTGAGTTGAACCACGACGTAACGGTTGAAACTGATGCTGTGGTCGAGCAGCCACTGGAATGTCTCGCGGCGCATGTAGGCGACGCGAGAATCGCGCAGCGCGACCACGTCGTAGCGGCGCGGCTCGGTCTTGAGCAGCGAGCCTTCGCCAAACCAGCCGCCCGGCGCCAGGCCCGTCAGTGTGGCGGTCTTGCCGCTCTCGATGTCGGTGCTCATCTTGGCCAGGCCGTCGATCAGGCCGACCCAGTGCTCCACTGCTTCGCCCTTGCGGCAGATGAAGCCGCCTTGCGGAACTTTGCGTTCGAACACGCCGGCCTCGACGCGGGCGAACTCCGCGTCGGTCAGGTCGCTGGCCCAGCGGTAGTCGCGCAGCGCCTCGGCCAGGGTCGGCGGGTTTTTTGGGCAATTGTCGGCCACGCGACAATTGTAGGCGGATCGGGGACTACAATGATTTGCCAATAGACCGCGCGGCCCTTGCCGCAAGCGGCCGGCAGGAGGAGATTGCGATGGCGGCTGCACCGGAAGCGTCCACGACGGAGGCTTCCTCGCTCGACACCTTTCCGCGTCTGCTGGCGCACCACGCGCGCACGCTTGCCGACGCGCCGGCCATGCGCGAGAAGGACATGGGCATCTGGCAGGGCTGGACCTGGTCCCAGGTTGCGGACGAGGTGGCCGCGCTGGCCTGCGGGCTGGCGGAACTCGGCTTCAAGCGCGGCGACCGCTTGGCCATCATCGGCGACAACCGGCCGCGGCTGTACTGGTCGATGTGCGCCGCGCAGATCCTCGGTGGCGTGCCGGTGCCGTTGTATCAGGATGCCGTGGCCCAGGAAATGGTGTTCGTGCTGCTCGACGCCGACATTCGCATCGCCATCGTCGAGGACCAGGAGCAGGTCGACAAACTGCTCGAAGTGCGCGAGCAGTGCCCGCACCTGCAACACATTCTCTACGACGATCCGCGCGGCCTGCGCCATTACACCCAGCCGTTCCTGCACGGCATGGATGAGGTACTGGCGATGGGCCGTATCCACAACACCAACCAGCCGGACTTCATCGTCCAGGAGATCGCCAGGGGCAAGACCGACGACGTTTCGATCATGCTTTACACCTCTGGCACGACCGGCAAGCCCAAGGGTGTCTGCCAGACGCACGCGGCATTCATCGCGGCGGCACGCGGCGGCATGGAAGTCGATCACCTTGCCGCCGACGGCAACATCCTCTCCTATTTGCCGATGGCCTGGGTCGGCGACCATCTGTTCTCCTATGCGCAGGCGCTGCTTGCGGGCTTTACCGTCAACTGCCCGGAGTCGGCCGAGACGGTAATGATCGACATGCGCGAGATCGGCCCCAGCTACTACTTCGCGCCGCCGCGGGTGTTCGAGAATCTGCTGACCCAAGTCATGATCCGCATGGAGGACGCCGGCCGTTTGAAGCGTGGCATGTTCCATTACTTCATGGCCGTCGCCAAACGCTGCGGCGCCGACCTGCTCGACGGTCGGCCGGTGTCGGGCGCGGACCGTTTGCTGTATGCGCTCGGCAACATCTTCGTCTATGGCCCGCTGCGCAACGTGCTGGGCATGAGCCGCATCCGCGTTGCCTACACGGCCGGCGCGGCCATCGGCCCCGACTTGTTCAGGTTCTACCGTTCGATCGGCATCAATCTCAAGCAGTTCTACGGCCAGACCGAAACCTGCGCTTACGTCTGCCTGCAGCCTGACCGCCAGATCAAGTACGACTCGGTGGGCAAGCCGGCGCCCGGCGTCGAGATCAGGATCGCCGACAACGGCGAGATCCTGGTCAAGGGGCCGATGCTGCTCAAGGAATACTACAAGCGGCCCGACGCCACCGCCGAGTCGATCAACGCCGACGGCTACTTCATGACCGGCGATGCCGGCTTCCTCGACGACGACGGCCACCTGAAGATCATCGATCGCGCCAAGGATGTCGGCAAGCTTGCCGGCGGCGCGATGTTTGCGCCCAACTACATCGAGAACAAGCTCAAGTTCTTCCCGCACATCAAGGAGGCCGTGTGCTTCGGCCACGACCGCGACATGGTCTGCGCCTTTATCAACATCGACATGGGCGCGGTGGGCAACTGGGCCGAGCGACGCGGCATTGCCTACGCTGGCTACACCGATCTGGCCGGCAAGTCCGAGGTCTATGAACTGATCCAGCAATGCGTCGAGGAGGTCAACGCGGAACTTGGCCGCGATGCCATGGTGGCCGACACGCAGGTGCATCGTTTCCTCGTGCTGCACAAGGAACTCGATCCGGACGACGACGAGCTGACGCGGACGAGAAAGGTCCGGCGCGGTTTCGTTGCCGAGAAATATGCGGTGCTGATCGAGGCGCTCTACGGCGGCAAGCCCAGCCAGTTCATCGAGACGGAAGTGAAGTTCGAGGACGGCCGCAAGGGCAAGGTTGCCGCCGACCTCGTTATCCGCGACGTCAGGACGTTTGCGAAGGGAGCCGCGTGATGGCGCGACAAATCGGCGACGTCATCCTCGACCTGAAGAACATCTCGCTGCGCTTCGGCGGCGTCAAGGCGCTGACCGACATTTCGTTCGACGTCCGCGAGCACGAGATCCGCGCCATCATCGGCCCCAACGGCGCCGGCAAGAGTTCGATGCTCAACGTCATCAACGGCGTGTACCGGCCGCAGGAAGGCGAAATCATCTTCCGGGGCGAGCACCGGCGCAACATGGACACCCATGCCGCCGCCGAAGCCGGCTTTGCCCGTACCTTCCAGAATATCGCGCTGTTCAAGGGCATGACGGTGCTCGACAACCTGATGGCTGGCCGCAACCTCAAGATGAAGTCTAACTTCCTCCAGCATGCGCTCTGGTGGGGACCGGCGAAGCGCGAGGAACTGGCGCACCGGCGCAAGGTCGAGGAAGTGATCGACTTCCTCGACATCGAGCACATTCGCAAGACACCGGTCGGCCGCCTGCCCTACGGCCTGCAAAAGCGGGTCGAACTGGCGCGCGCGCTGGCGGCGGAGCCGCAGATCCTGCTGCTCGACGAGCCGATGGCCGGCATGAACGTCGAGGAAAAGCAGGACATGTGCCGCTTCATTCTCGACGTGAACGACCAACTCGGCACCACCATCGTGCTCATCGAGCATGACATGGGCGTGGTGATGGACATCTCCGACCGCGTCGTGGTGCTCGACTACGGCAAGAAGATCGGCGACGGCGTGCCCGACGACGTCAAGAACAACCCCGAAGTGATCGCGGCCTACCTCGGCACGCAGCATTAGGAGAACGGGCAGATGCAATTCTTCTTCGAAGTCCTGATCGGCGGCCTGCTCTCCGGCATCATGTACTCGCTGGTGGCGCTCGGCTTCGTGCTGATCTTCAAGGCCTCGGGCGTGCTGAATTTCGCCCAGGGTGCCATGGTCTATTTCGCTGCGCTGTCGGTGGTCGGCTGCATGGAAAAAGGGGCGCCACTCTGGCTGGCGCTGATCCTGGCTTTTGCGATCATGACGCTGCTGGGCATCGCCACCGAGAAGTTCGTGCTGCGCAAGATGGTGAACCAGACGCCGATCGCGCTGTTTATGGCCACCATCGGCCTGTCCTTCTTCATCGAGGGGCTGGCGCCGATGCTCTGGGGCAACGAGGTACGGCCGCTGGACATCGGCATCGTCGACGAGCCGATTCCCTACATCCTCGACAGCTACAACATGGTGGTCAGCAGCTTCGACCTCTTCGCGGCAGGCGTGGCGGTCGCCTTGGTGGCCGGGCTGGCGCTGTTCTTCCAGTACACGCGCGTCGGCCGGGCGCTGCGCGCGGTGGCCGACGACCATCAGGCGGCACTCTCGATCGGCATTCCGCTGCAGCACATCTGGGCGCTGGTCTGGGCCGTGGCCGGTTTCGTGGCGCTGGTGGCCGGCATGCTCTGGGGTTCGCGCAACGGCGTGCAGTACGCACTGACTTTCACGGCCTTGAAGGCACTGCCGGTGCTGATATTGGGAGGGTTTACGTCGGTGCCCGGCGCCATCGTCGGCGGCCTGATCATCGGCGCTTCGGAGAAACTGGCCGAGATCTACATACCGCCGGTGCTGGCCGAGGTTTTCGGCGGCAACTTCGGCGGCATCGAGAACTGGTTCCCCTACGTGCTCGCCTTGCTCTTTCTGCTCGTGCGGCCGGAAGGCCTGTTCGGCGAACGCCATATCGATCGGGTCTGACAAAGTGGCCCCCCACGCTCACATTCGTTCGCTGCCCCCCACGGGGGGCGTAGCCTCCCTTGGGGCGGCCCTGCGGAAGGCTAGCCATGTTCTATCGCGAAACCGGGCAATTCAAAACCAGCTACGCCGCCGACCAGCAGATCTTCCCGATCCGCCAGGACCGGATCGGCGTCGTTCTGCTGCTGATAGCGGCGTTTGTCGTAATGCCGCTGGCCGCCAGCAACTACTGGTTCAACGCCATCCTGATCCCGTTCCTGATCTTCTCGCTCGCGGCGATCGGTCTCAACATCCTGACCGGTTACGCCGGCCAGCTCTCGCTTGGTTCGGCAGCCTTCATGGCCGTGGGCGCCTATGCCGCCTACAACTTCCAGGTGCGCGTCGAGGGCATGCCGATCCTGGTGTCGTTCATGCTGGCGGGCCTTACTTCAGCGGGCGTCGGCATCCTGTTCGGGTTGCCCAGCCTGCGCATCAAGGGGTTCTATCTGGCGGTGGCGACACTGGCCGCGCAATTTTTCATCGTCTGGTGCCTGACCAAGTTTCCCTACCTGTCGAACAATTCGTCGTCGGGCGTGATTTCGGTGCCCGGCATCGAGATCCTTGGGATCAAGTTCGACGCGCCGCAGGAGCGCTATCTGCTCGTCCTGGCCATCGTCGCGCTGTTGGCGCTGGTCGCCAAGAACATGGTTCGCTCCACGACCGGCCGCGCGTGGATGGCGGTGCGCGACATGGACGTGGCGGCGGAAGTGATCGGCATCCGCCTGATGCGCACCAAGCTGCTCGCCTTCGCCATCAGCTCGTTCTACTGCGGCGTCGCCGGTGCGCTCTACGCATTTTGCTATCTCGGCTCGGTGGAACCCGACGGCTTCTCGCTGGACCTGTCGTTCAAGATCCTGTTCATGATCATCGTCGGCGGTGTCGGCAGCATCCTCGGCAGCTTTCTCGGCGCCGCCTTCATCCTGCTGCTGCCGATCTTCCTCGACATCTTCCTGCCCTGGCTGTCGGCCCTGCTGCAACTACCTTTCGACGGTGCCACCGTGTCGCACATCCAGCTGATGGTGTTCGGGGCGCTGATCATGTTCTTTCTGATCGTCGAGCCGCACGGATTGGCGCGCCTGTGGCAGATTGGCAAGGAAAAGCTGCGCCTGTGGCCGTTCCCGCATTAAGCCGAACAATTCACAACCTGGACTTACCTAGGAGGAGACACTCATGATCGCCGGACTCAAGAAACTCGTCGTTGCTTCATCCATCGCCGCCGCCCTGTTGGCCGGGGCAACGTCAACGGCCCAGGCCGCCGAGGAGCAGTTCTTCATGTTGCCTTCCTACCGCGTCGGCCCCTACGGCGCCAATGGCCAGTCCTGGTACGGCGGTTTCATCGACTACCTGAACTACGTCAACATGAAAGGCGGCATCGATGGCGTTCAGGCGACCTGGGAAGAGTGCGAGACCGAGTACAACAACGCCAAGGGCGTCGAGTGTTACGAGCGCATGAAGTCAAAGGCGCAAAAGGCGCCGGGCCCGATCCACGTCATGTCCACCGGCATTTCGTACGCCCTCGTCGACAAGGTTGCCGCCGACAAGCTGCCGCTGGCCATGATGGGCTATGGCCTGACCTCGGCGGTGGATGGCTCGGTGTTCCCGTGGTCCTTCCCGCTGGTCACCACCTACCAGATGCAGGCCTCGGCCATCGTCAAGTTCCTCAAGGACAAGAACGGCGGTAGCCTGGCCGGCAAGAAGATCGTTTTCCTCTATCACGATTCCGCTTATGGCAAGGAGCCGATTCTTGCCCTGGAAGCCGAGTCGCGCCTGAACAAGTACACACTGGTGCAGATTCCGGTAGCGCACCCGGGCAACGAGCAGGGCGCACAATGGCAGCGCATTCGCCAGGAGCAGCCCGATTACGTGATCATGTGGGGCTGGGGCGTGATGAACATGACGGCCCTCAAGACCGCGCAAAAGATGGGTTTCCCGCGCGAGAAGATGATCGGTTCGTGGTGGGCCGGTTCCGAGGAAGACACGGTACCCGCGGGCGACGCCGCCAAGGGCTACATGTCGGCGACATGGAACGTTGCCGGCAAGGGTGTGCCGCTGATCGCCGACATCGAGAAGACGGTCTATGGCGCGGGCAAGGGCAACCTGAAGGACACCTCGAAGATCGGCACCATCCTCTATAACCGCGGCGTGTCGGCGGCGGTGTTGTCGGTGGAGGCGATTCGCGCCGCCCAGGCCAAATATGGCAAGGCCAAGGCCATGGGTCCCGAGCAGGTGCGGTGGGGACTGGAGAACCTGAACCTCACCGAGGCGCGACTGAAGGCGCTGGGCGCCACCGGCCTGTTGCCCGAGGTGAAGACATCGTGCGATAACCACGAGGGTTCCGGCAAGGTCAAGATGCAGCAATGGGATGGCGCCAAGTGGGTGCCCCTGACCGACTGGATCGAGGGCAACAAGGCGCTGATCCATCCGCTGTTCAAGGCCGATGCTGCGAAGTACGCGAAGGAAAAAGGTATCACGCCGCGCGATTGCAGCAAGGAGAAGTGACCCGAAAGTCAGCCGTGGCGGCGCGCCGACCCGCTGGGTGGCGCCTCGCCAAGGCTGACTTTGCATCGTCGAGCGAGCGGACATGAGCGCCTATCTCAGCATCAACAACATCGAAGTCATCTACGACCACGTCATCCTGGTCCTGAAGGGGGTTTCGCTCGAACTGCCGAAGGGCAGGATCGTCGCCCTGCTCGGCGCCAACGGCGCCGGCAAGACGACGACACTCAAGGCCATCTCGAACCTGTTGCGCGCCGAGCGCGGCGAGGTGACCAAGGGCAGCATCGAGTTCGAGGGCAAGCGTGTCGACCAGTTGACGCCCAACGATCTCGTGCGTGGCGGCATCATCCAGGTGATGGAGGGCCGCCATTGCTTCGCGCACCTGACGGTCGAGGAAAACCTGCTGACGGGCGCCTACACGCGCAAGCAGTCGCGCTCCGAACTGAAGCAGAACCTGGAGAAGGTGTATGCCTACTTCCCGCGCCTCAAGCAGCGGCGCGGCTCCCAGTCCGGCTACACCTCGGGCGGCGAGCAGCAGATGACCGCGATCGGCCGCGCGCTGATGGCCAATCCGCGGACCATCCTGCTCGACGAGCCGTCGATGGGCCTGGCGCCGCAGATCGTCGAGGAAATCTTCGAGATCGTGCGCGACCTCAATCAGCGCGAGAAGGTGAGCTTCCTGCTCGCCGAGCAGAACACCATGGTCGCGCTGCGCTATGCCGATTTCGGCTATATCCTCGAAAACGGCCGCGTGGTCATGGAAGGCGAAGCGGCCGAACTGCGCGACAACGAGGACGTCAAGGAGTTCTATCTCGGCCTGTCGTCGCACGGCCGCAAGAGCTTTCGCGACGTCAAGCATTACCGCCGACGAAAGCGGTGGCTCGCATGAGCGAACATTTCGACGAGCTCGAGACGCGCAAGCCGGAGGCCCGCGAGCGCGAACTCATGGCGCGTCTGCCACGGCAGATCGCGCGGGCCAGGAGTCAGTCGTCGTACTACGCCGAGACGCTGGCTGGCGTTGATCCCGACGCCGTGACATCGCGTGCGGCGCTGGCGAAGCTGCCGGTGGTGCGCAAGCACCAGCTGCTCGAATTGCAGAAGCGGACACCGCCCTTCGGCGGGCTGAATGCGACGCCGGTGGCGGGGCTGGCGCACGTGTTTTCCTCGCCCGGCCCGATCGCCGATCCCGAGGGCCGCGGCGATGACTGGTGGCGCTGGGGGCGCGCGCTGCACGCGGCCGGTATCCGTGCCGGCGATTTGGTACACAACACCTTTTCCTACCATTTCACGCCGGCCGGTTTCATGGTCGACGGCGGGGCGCGGCGCCTGGGCTGCCCGGTGTTTCCGGCCGGTGTCGGCCAGACGGAAATGCAAGTGCAGGCGATCGAGACATTCCGGCCGGCGGCCTACGTCGGCACGCCCAGCTTCCTCAAGATCATTCTGGAGAAGGCCGATGAGCTGAAAGCCGACGTGTCCTCGTTGCGCACCGCCGTGGTCTCCGGCGAAGCGCTGTTCCCGGTGCAGAAGCAGTTCTTTGCCGGACGCGGGCTGGCGGCATTTCAGGTCTACGCCTCCGCCGATTTGGGTCTCATCGCCTACGAGACCGATGCGCGCGAAGGCATGGTGCTCGACGAGGAACTGATCATCGAGATCGTCCGTCCGGGCACCGGCGATCCGGTGGCCGACGGCGAAGTGGGCGAGGTGGTGATCACCAGTTTCAATCCCGACTATCCGTTGATCCGCTTCGGCACCGGGGATCTGTCGGCGATACTCCCCGGCGGGTCGGCCTGCGGGCGGACCAACGGGCGCATCAGGGGCTGGCTGGGGCGCGCCGACCAGACCACCAAGGTGAAGGGCATGTTCGTGCATCCGGAGCAGGTGGAGGCCGTGCGCAAGCGTCACCCCGGTATCGCCCGGGTGCGGCTGGTGGTGAGCAACCCGGATGGCAACGACCTCATGACGCTCTATTGCGAGTGCGACGGTAGTGCGCCACTCGTCAAGGAGATCGCCGAAAGCGTCCGCGACATCACCAAGCTGCGCGGCGAGGTGCAGTTCGTCGCACCGGGCAGCCTGGCCAACGACGGCAAGGTGATCGAGGACGCGCGCAAGTACGACTGAACCTCGAAAGTCAGCCTTGGTGGCACGCCACCTGCCCCAGCGTTGCCCATGATATAAGTCGCGCGTGGCCACCACGCTCGCACTCCTGCCGGACTTCCTGCTGATCCTGCTCGGCCATGCCTTGCGGCGTTGGTTGCATCTGGGCGACCATTTCTGGGGCGGGCTGGAAAAGCTGGTCTACTTCATTTTCTTTCCGGCGCTGCTGTTCAATGCCTTGGCCCGCGCCAATCTCGACTGGGCGACGGCCGCACCGCTGCTCTCGACGGGGCTGCTGATCATGTTGACGGGCATGGTGCTGGGCGGCTTGGCGCGCTGGTTGTTTGCCATGTCGCCCGTGTCGTTCGCCTCGCAGTTTCAATGCGCGTTTCGCTTCAACACCTACATTGGCCTCGCGGTGGCGGCCAAGCTGCATGGCGCGCCCGGACTGGCCGCCATGGGGCTGCTGACCGGTGCCATGGTGCCGCCGGCCAATATCGCGGCGGTCGGCATGCTGGCGCGGCACGGTGGCACCAGCCTCTTGAGCGAACTCGCCAGGAATCCGCTTGTCATCGGCACCCTGGCCGGACTGCTGTGGAACGTGTCGGGCCTGGTTCTACCCGTCCCGGCTGCCCAGTTCCTTGGCAGGCTCGCGGACGCCGCCATCACGCTTGGTTTGCTGGCGGTCGGCGCGGCGCTCAAGCTCGACCACCTTCCCGGTGGCGGCTACGGTTCGGCCACATGGTTCCTGTCGGTCAAACTGCTGATACTGCCGCTGGCCGCGCTCGGCCTGGGCCGCTGGTTCGATCTCGACGCGATGTACCGCGACATCGCGCTGATCTTCGCGGCGCTGCCGACCTCCAGCTCCGCGTTCATACTTGCCCGGCGCATGGGAGGAGACGGCCGCAGCGTGGCCTGGTTGATATCGGCCAGTACGCTGGCGGCCATGGTGACGCTACCCCTTTGGCTTGCGTTTGGGCGATGAACGGGCCGGCGAACCGCTGGCATCGCCTTCCGGCGCCTTTGTCGCCGGTGGCGGCGATACGGCGGTCTGCATGAAGTTCCAAGGCCACATCGATGAATTGGCAAAAGGATTGGGCTTGCCTTCGCTTTCGGGGCCGGTGGCGGCCTGCGCCATGCTGGCGAGCGTGGCGAGCGTGGCGCGTTGCATCTCCAGCCCTTGAATCGTCATTTGCAGCATCGACAAATTGGTCTTCAGCCAGCCCTCGACTGCCTTGAGGTCGGCGATGCGCTTGCCAAGTTCGTCCGTGTCGACGGTCGGCGTAACCATGCCCGGGAGGGGAATCCCCATGCTGCCCCAGAAACCTTTCAGCATTTCGAGTGGATCCTGGCCAAGCGGCGCGGTGGACATGGCTGCTCCTTGGGGAAGTATGGCTTCATTATCGCACCAGCCCGCAATCTTGTGCACCCCCGGGATGCGACCGCCGATTCGCGCTAGACTGCCATATGTCATGGCGGGTGGCGGAAGGGGGTTGCGATGCTGAAGATCCTGGTCATCGAGGATCACGCGATGGTGCGCGAGGGTTTGCTCAAGGCGTTGAAGGGGATCGAACCCGGCGTGACCACCTTGGGTGCGGCCGACGCCGATGCCGCGCTGGCATTGCTGGCGGCCGACGATGATGTCGACATCGTGCTGCTCGACCTCATGCTGCCCGGCACCAGCGGTATGGCCATGCTGGGAGTGATGCGCCGGCGGTTTCCGACGATTCCCGTGGTGATACTCTCCGCGCTTGACGACGTGGATACCGTCAAGCGGGCCCTGAGACAGGGGGCCGCTGGCTTCATTCCGAAATCCAGTTCGACCGCGAGCATGCTGGCTGCGTTGCGCGAGGTGCTGGCAGGCGAGATTTACATCCCGGCGAGATTGCGCGATCTGGTCGACCGCGAGCAGCACCGGGGCAAGACGGTGGCGGAACGCCATGGACTGACCGCGGGGCAATCCCGTGTCCTGGAGCTTCTGATGCAGGGCAAGACCAACCGCCAGATTGCCGACATGCTCGATGTCACGGAAGGCACCGTGAAAATACATGTGTCCGCGATCTTCAAGGCGATGAAGGTGACCAACCGTTCGCAGGCATTGTTGCTCGCCCGCAAGCACCGCCAGAAGATCTAGCCGGGCGAGGCGATCGGGGTGCCGTCGGCGCCCGCAACATCATCCGCCCGCTCCTGCAGCAGATGATGCAGGAGCGCCCGAAGCCGAGCCGGCCTTAGCGGCATTGCCAGCCGCCCGGCGATCGATATTGCCGCGAACCGACTTTGGCCGTCATCTCCGATCATGATCAGCAGGGGGGGCCGCGGAGCGCCGCGGAGCGCCAGGGCCACGCCGTCGAGGCTGCCGCTGTCGGTAATCAGTGCTGCCGGCTCAGTGGCGAGCAGTGGCGGCAGTTCATGATCGGCGCAGGCGCATTGGTGCTGGTAGCCCCAGCCGCGCAACAGTTCGCCAATCTCCCGGCACTTGGCGAGATCCGCCATGCGGACGGCGATTCGCGACCGGGGCGGCAAGGTTTCGGCGCGAACGTATGCCGCCGGCGTTGCCTTCGGCACAGTCACCGCGAACACGGACCCTCGGCCCGGTCTCGATGCAACGTCGATGCGGTGACCCAGCAGTTCGCCCAGCCGGGCGACGATGGCGAGGCCCAGCCCCAGCCCCTTGGCGGCATTGCGCTCGGCGTTGTCGACCTGATAGAACTCATGGAAAAGGCTCGGCAGATGATCCGGCTCGATGCCGATCCCGGTGTCCCAGACTTCGATGCGCACCCATGACCCGCGACTTCGGGCGGCGATGAGGATTCGGCCATGGTGGGTGTAGCGGACGGCGTTGGCGATCAGATTGCCGAGCATGCGGCGCAGCAAGTGAGGGTCCGTGTCGACCCAAGCGGACGCTGGGCGGCAGACAAGGCGCAACCCCTTGATCTTGGCGGTTTGCCGGTGTGCGTCGGCGGCATTGATCAGCAGCGGACCGAGCGCTACCGGGTGGCGATGCGGTGCAATGGCGCCCAAGTCGAGTCGCGATGCCTCCAGCAGGGCGTCCAGCAATTCACCCATTGCTCCGGCCGCGGTGTCGATCTGGGCGGCCAGACGACGATTGTCCGCTCCCTTGGAGTTGCCCAGTTCGCTGGCAAACAGCGTCAGCGCGTGCAGTGGTTGGCGCAGGTCGTGGCTGGCCGCGGCGAGAAAGCGGGATTTTCCTTCACTGGCGCGTTCCGCCTCTTCTTTCTTCGCCTCGGCGATCTGCAATTGCCTGGCCAGTTCCTCTTCGCTATGCGCCAGCGCGTTGGCGGAGCGACGGTGAGTCGCGTCGAGTTCGGCGGCCATTTCGTTGAAGCCTTCTTCCAGCGAGGCAAGCGTTCCCGACCGATGCGGTCGCAGACGGACGTCCTGACGGCCGGCGCGGACCTTGGCGACGGCGCCCTCGAGCGCCGTCACCGGTTCGGTGATATCCCGGCCCAAGCGGTAGGCCAGCAGGAGGGATATTGCCAGAGTGGTGACGGTCACCATCAGGGTGACCAAGAGGATCTCCCGCTTGCGGGTATCGAGATCATCACGGGAAAGTTCGACCACGATATGGCCGATGGGCGCGCCCGGCGCCAAGGAGAATGTCTCGTTACCCTGGAATGGATCGTCGAACGCCAAGTTCGGTTGCCTGATCGAAACGTGAAATAGCTCCGCGGCATTGCCCCCGGAAACCATCCGACCGTCGGCGAAGAATTTCGTCGTTTCGACATGGGGACTGTCTCGGCCGGCAGCGGCAAGCGGCTGGTAGGCGGCATCGAGAATGGTGACGGCGATGACATCGGGCTCGCGCGCCGCCGATTGCGCCAGGCGGAGCAGCTCGCGGCGGTTTCCCGAGAAAGTGCCGTACTCCGCCGCTGGCGCGAGTTGCCGGACCATCGACTCGCCGCGATTGCGCAAGGCCGCTTCGACGTCACCATAACGAACGACGAGAAAGTAGCTGGTGAGTGCGATGGCAATGATGGCGACCGGCGTTATTGCCAGGAATACCACCCGCTTCTTGATTCCCCACGGCTTCATGCCTGAATTCTTGCCGTCTCGGGTTGCCGTATCAAGCGTTTCGTGTTCGGCGAGGCTTCACCAGGAAACCGGTCGCCATGCCGACGACCGATGTGGCTAGCCGATGCCTGCCGAGAGCATGGACGATGCCGGCGGGCGCGGTGAGGACTGGCGTGGAGCCTCGTCTTCCCATGAAACCTGTAGTAGATCAAGCACTTGTCTGGCGGCGAAGCGGCAGGCGTTGGCGAGCGGCGTCGGCAGCGCGGCCGGCACTTGCCGTTGCAGCATCAGTTTGGTTGCCGCGAGGGAGTGCACCGGATCGAGAATTCGGTCGAGATAGGGGCCGAGCATTTCGGCGACAGTCCGCTCGGCGGACTCACGGGCCCAGGCGTTGGTGGGCCATTGCATCGGAATGGCATAGGCCCGCGGGAACATCTCCAAGTCGCGAACGACGGTCCGGATGTCTTCGTGCGAGTCGCGAAAGGGCAACAGCACTAGGTCGGCCAGTCCATACAACCTCTGGTCCATCTCGGTGCGATTGCCGCCACCATCGATGACGCCCATCCAGGCATCCAGGGACCGGATCTTGTCGACGACCTTGGCCAGCGCATCGCGAGACCGCGCATCGGCGACCAAATAGCGTCGTCCCGAAGGTGACAGGGGCTCCCTATGGGTATCGGTGAGTACGCAAACTGCGCGCTGCCGGAGCAATCCCATGCCTTGGCACAGCATGTGCGACAGCGTGGTCTTGCCGGTTCCGCCCTTGTTGCCGATTACGCAAACGATGTCAGCCATGATTTCTCCAGCCCGCAGTTGCCCCCGAGGCCCCGGCTGCGTCAGGGCAGGATTATTGGCGAGGGCGAGCCGACTCGATGGCTTGAGAATAGGCCGGATTGGCTGCCTTATCGGTTGGCGGGTGATAGCAATAGAGGCGGGTCATTCTTCGGTCCGGGACACTGATGACCTGCTCCGCGGGAATGCCTGGTATCGGGAAGCTGTTGCTGATCAATAGCGTACCCGGGGTCATTTCCGAATGTGCCTTCATCCAGAGGCGGGGCATTGGCGCGGGCGAGAGGAAGGCGTACGCGACTTCGAAGCCGTCAAGATTCTGACACCAGTAGTCGCCGAACCGGATCTGACAATTTTCTTGACCCAGGTTGCGCAGTTTTGCCCAGAGAAACGGTAGCGGAGCGTGCTCCACCCCCAGAAACTGACCGTCGGGGCGCATTCTGGCGAGCCGATTAAGCAGGTGTCCATTCCCGCAACCTAGGTCAACGAACCGGAAATCAGTTTCCGGCAACAGCGTGGCAATAGCGCCCACCGTCTCGACGTTGCTGAAGTACAACGGCACCTGGCTACGGTCAGTACGCCAGAAAATTAGTAATAATGAAATAAAAACAATTAGATAGAAATTTGTCGGCAGATCCAGGCCGTGCAGGGCGATGGCCAGGGGCATGAAAACAAGATGTATCGGTAGCCACCAGGGAGGGGCTTCGAGTTTGTGGCTAACGAATGAGGCACAGCATCCTTGGACGACCGCGACCACGAATGGGTGAGCAAAAGCATCTCTATGTAAGAGGGCAATCAGACCCGAGGCGATAAGTCCGCCAAAAGTCTGCGCTAGGAAGGCGGTGCGCAAGGGAGGCATATCAGATCGCAGCGCTCGGGAAGCGTTGACAGGGATTTGTTAGCCGACGATAATTCGCTGTTTCGCTGGAGGGGTTCCCGAGCGGTCAAAGGGATCAGACTGTAAATCTGACGGCTCTGCCTTCGAAGGTTCGAATCCTTCCCCCTCCACCAAGTTTGTCTTGCATTTAAGTTTAGTTTAACGGTTTAACGAAAGTTTGCTGTTGCCGGGTTGAGCGGGTGTAGCTCAATGGTAGAGCCGAAGCCTTCCAAGCTTAAGACGAGGGTTCGATTCCCTTCACCCGCTCCAGTACAGTTTCGCCCATGTAGCTCAGTGGTAGAGCACTCCCTTGGTAAGGGAGAGGTCGCGTGTTCAATCCACGCCATGGGCACCATGTTTTTGGGCACCGGACATTTTTTTGATTGGGGTATTGATCATGGCAAAAGGCAAGTTTGAGCGTACGAAGCCGCATGTGAATGTGGGGACGATTGGTCATGTGGATCATGGCAAGACGACGTTGACGGCGGCGATCACGACGGTGCTGTCGTCGAAGTTTGGTGGGGAGGCGAAGGCGTATGACCAGATTGACGCGGCGCCGGAAGAGAAGGCGCGCGGCATCACCATCAACACGGCGCACGTCGAATACGAGACTGCCAGTCGCCATTATGCGCACGTTGACTGCCCGGGCCACGCCGACTACGTCAAGAACATGATTACCGGTGCCGCCCAGATGGATGGTGCCATTCTGGTGGTTTCCGCTGCTGATGGCCCCATGCCGCAGACTCGCGAGCACATCCTGCTGGCACGCCAGGTGGGCGTGCCCTACATCATCGTCTTCATGAACAAGTGCGACATGGTGGACGACGCCGAACTGCTTGAACTGGTTGAAATGGAAGTGCGCGAACTGCTCAGCAAGTACGACTTCCCGGGCGACGACATCCCCATCATCAAAGGCTCGGCCCTCCAAGGCCATGGAAGGCGACAAGGGTGAGCTGGGTGAAGTGGCCATCATGAAGCTGGCCGACGCCCTCGATAGCTACATCCCCACCCCCGAGCGCGCCATCGACAAGCCCTTCCTGATGCCCATCGAAGACGTCTTTTCCATCTCTGGTCGCGGCACTGTCGTTACCGGTCGTGTCGAGCGCGGTATTGTCAAGGTGGGCGAAGAAATCGAAATCGTCGGCATCCGTCCCACCGTCAAGACCATCTGCACGGGCGTCGAAATGTTCCGCAAGCTGCTGGATCAGGGGGCAGGCCGGTGACAACGTTGGCGTCCTGCTGCGCGGTACCAAGCGAGAAGAAGTCGAGCGTGGTCAAGTGCTGGCCAAGCCGGGCTCCATCACCCCGCATACCCACTTCACCTCCGAAGTGTATGTCCTATCGAAGGATGAAGGTGGTCGTCACACCCCGTTCTTCAACGGCTACCGTCCGCAGTTTTACTTCCGGACGACGGATGTGACCGGCTCGATCGAACTGCCGGCGGGAACCGAGATGGTGATGCCGGGTGACAACGTGCAGATGACGGTGAAGCTGATCGCCCCGATCGCGATGGAAGAAGGCCTGCGCTTCGCCATCCGCGAAGGCGGCCGCACCGTCGGCGCCGGCGTCGTCGCTAAAGTCATCGAGTAAGCGGAGCCTCATAGTCTCACGAGGGCGGTGTCCGCAAGGACGCTGCCCTTTGCAGTTTTTGCCGCAGGGGCATAGCTCAATTGGCAGAGCGACGGTCTCCAAAACCGTAGGTTGGGGGTTCGATTCCCTCTGCCCCTGCCACCGATACGATGATTGAAGGATACGATGGCCGATAAGCTCAAGCTCGCTGCCGCAGTTCTTCTGCTGACCGCCGGGATCGCGGGTTTCTATCTGCTCGCCGAGCAGCCGATGATCCTGCGCGTGCTTTGCGTCCTGGCGGGTGCGGCTGCCGGTATTGCCGTCGCGTGGTTTACCGAGCCCGGACAGCGCTTTTTCATCTTCAGCCAGGAGTCCTGGGCGGAGGCGAAGAAGGTGGCATGGCCGGCACGCAAGGAAACCATGCAGACGACCGGCGCGGTATTTGCCTTTGTGCTTGTCATGGCCGTCATGCTTTGGATCGCCGACAAGACCTTGGAATGGATGTTCTACGACCTGATCCTGGGCTGGAAGTAAGAAATGACAAAACGCTGGTACGTGGTTCACGCCTATTCGGGTTTCGAGAAGTCCGTGCAGCGAGCGCTCTTGGAGCGCATCGCCCGCACCGGCATGCAGGACAAGTTCGGCCAGATATTGGTGCCTGTGGAGGAAGTGGTCGAAATAAAGGCAGGTCAGAAGCACACCTCGGAACGCAAGTTCTTCCCCGGCTACGTGCTCGTCGAGATGGACATGGACGACGAGTCCTGGCACCTGGTCAAGAGTACACCGAAGGTGACAGGTTTTATCGGTGGCACCGCGACCAAGCCAACGCCGATCTCCGAGAAGGAGGTCGACAAGATCATGCAGCAGATGCAAGAGGGGGTGGAGAAGCCGCGCCCCAAGGTGCTCTTCGAGGCTGGCGAAATGGTGCGTGTCAAGGAGGGTCCGTTCACTGACTTCAACGGCACGGTCGAGGAAGTCAATTACGAAAAGAGCCGCCTGCGCGTTTCCGTGACCATCTTCGGCCGCGCCACGCCGGTGGAACTGGAGTTTGCGCAGGTCGAGAAGGCGTAGCCGAAATTCGTCTTACGGCAAGCCGGGAGCCGTGATCCCGGCAAGAGGAGTGCGAGTAGGGAACCAGTTTCGCGAAAGCGCGTCATTACTCAATCAAGGAGCCATCATGGCAAAGAAGATCATCGGCTACATCAAGCTGCAAGTGCCGGCCGGCAAGGCGAACCCTTCGCCCCCGATCGGCCCCGCGCTCGGCCAGCGCGGCCTCAACATCATGGAATTCTGCAAGGCGTTCAACGCCAAGACGCAGGGTATGGAGCCCGGTCTACCGATCCCCGTGGTGATCACCGCCTTCGCGGACAAGAGCTTCACCTTCATCATGAAGACTCCGCCGGCGACCGTCCTGATCAAGAAGGCGGCCGGTGTCCAGAAGGGTTCACCGAAGCCGCATACCGACAAGGTCGGTAAGCTGACCCGTGCCCAGGCCGAGGAAATCGCCAAGACCAAGATGCCGGATCTCACCGCCGCCGACATGGACGCGGCGGTGCGCACGATTGCCGGCAGCGCCCGCAGCATGGGCATCACCGTTGAGGGACTCTGACATGGCCAAGCATTCCAAGCGCGTTGTCGCAGTTCGTGCCAAGATTGATCGTAACAAGGCCTATGGCCTGGCTGATGCCCTCTCCCTAGTCAAGGAAAACGCTGTCGCCAAGTTCAACGAGTCGATCGACGTCTCGGTGAACCTCGGCGTCGATGCCAAGAAGTCGGATCAGGTCGTCCGCGGTTCCGTCGTCTTGCCGGCCGGTACCGGCAAGACGGTGCGCGTCGCTGTCTTCGCCCAGGGCGCCAAGGCCGAGGAAGCCAAGGCCGCCGGCGCCGACATCATCGGCTTCGACGACCTGGCCGCCACCGTCAAGGGTGGCACCATGGATTTCGATGTCTGTATCGCCACGCCGGACGCCATGAAGGTGGTCGGTCAGTTGGGCCAGATACTCGGCCCGCGCGGCCTGATGCCGAACCCGAAGGTCGGCACGGTGACCATGGATGTCACCACGGCGGTGAAGAACGCCAAGGCCGGCCAGGTTCAGTATCGCACCGACAAGGCCGGCATCGTCAGCTGCACCATCGGCCGTGCTTCGTTCTCGGTCGATCAGTTGCAGCAGAACATGGCGGCGCTGGTCGAGGCGCTGAACAAGGCCAAGCCGGCCGCTGCCAAGGGCCAGTACCTGCGCAAGGTGTCCCTGTCGTCCACGATGGGCCCCGGCGTGCGGGTCGATCAGGCGAGCCTGGTCGCGCAGCAGGCACAGTAAAGACTTTGGGCCGTCGCGCCGCCCGAATGGGGCGCGACGGGTTGTCAAAGACCGTAGGCATTCCGCGAGGAATTTAATCGCCGGTTGTTCAGGTGGCCAACGCAGATGGCGTTACCCGAAGACGGGATTTGTAGTTCGATTCCTGAATGAAGGTCGCCGTGTCGCCATGACTGACTTTGGTCGCAAGACGATGGTCACGATGGCATTTGAAAGGAGATGACCTTGGGTCTCAATCTCGAAGAGAAGAAGGCGGTAGTTGCCGAAGTGTCCGCGCAGGTGGCGGATGCCCAGGCGATTGTCGTCGCTGAGTACCGTGGTCTCGAAGTGGGGCAGATCACCACCCTGCGCGCCAATGCGCGCAAGTCGGGGGTGTATCTGCGGGTGCTGAAGAACACCTTGGTGCGTCGTGCCGTCGCCGGCACGCCGTTCGAGGGACTCCAGGGGGCGATGGTCGGCCCGCTGATCTACGGGATCTCCAGGGATCCGGTGGCAGCGGCCAAGACCCTCCACGAGTTCGCCAAGGGCAACGACAAGCTCGTCATCAAGGCGGGTGCGATGGCCAACTACGTCATGGACGCCAACGGCGTCAAGGCGCTGGCCACCATGCCCAGTCGCGAGGAACTGCTGTCCAAGCTGCTCGGCACCATGCAGGCACCGATCGCCCAGTTCGTCCGCACGCTCAACGAAGTCCCGACCAAGTTCGTCCGGGGCCTCGCCGCCGTGCGCGACGCCAAAGAGGCTGCGTAATCGCAACGACATTCCGTCAATTCACGAACCATCAATTCATTCAGGAGCAATCTCATCATGGCTACCAAAGCTGAAATCCTCGATGCCATCGCTGGCATGACCGTTCTCGAGCTGTCCGAACTGATCAAGGAAATGGAAGAGAAGTTCGGCGTCTCCGCCGCCGCTGCCGCTGTTGCCGTGGCCGCCCCGGCTGCTGGCGCTGCCGCCGCCGCTGTCGAAGAGCAGACCGAGTTCACCGTCATGCTGCTCGCCGCCGGTGAGAAGAAGGTCGAAGTCATCAAGGTGGTGCGCGCTGCCACCGGCCTGGGTCTGAAGGAAGCCAAGGACCTGGTGGACGGTGCGCCCAAGCCCGTCAAGGAAGCAATCCCGAAGGCGGATGCCGATGCCATCAAGAAGCAGCTCGAGGACGCCGGCGCGAAGGTCGAGGTCAAGTAACTCCTCGATCGGCTCGCGGGCTGGTGGCCGGGCGCCACCAGCCCCGTCGTCGTTTGTACTTGAAGTTGTTGTTTCATCGTTGTTGAAATGTGGCGGTCAGCAGAGAGGGTTGAGCGTTCAGCCCTGCCTTCTGACCTTCGACGCTGACGAGAAAACGGAGCGACCATGACGTACTCCTACACCGAGAAGAAGCGGATCCGCAAGAGCTTCGCCAAGCGCGCTAACGTGCTTGACGTGCCGTTCCTGCTGGCGACGCAACTCGACTCCTATACCCAGTTCCTGCAGGTCGATGTGCCATCGGCCCAAAGACGCAGCCAAGGCCTGGAGGCGGCGTTTTCCTCCATCTTCCCGATTTCTTCACATTCTGGGAGTGCGCGCCTCGAGTTCGTCGAGTACAAGCTTGGCGAGCCCGCCTTCGACGTGAAGGAATGTCAGCAGCGCGGCCTGACGTTCGCTTCGCCGCTGCGCGCCAAGGTGCGCCTGGTCATTCTCGACCGTGAAACCAACAACGAGAAAGTCAAGGAAGTGAAGGAACAGGAGGTTTATATGGGCGAAATTCCGCTCATGACGACCACCGGCTCTTTCGTGATCAACGGTACCGAGCGTGTCATCGTCTCCCAGCTGCATCGCTCGCCGGGCGTATTCTTCGAGCACGACAAGGGCAAGACCCACAGTTCCGGCAAGTTGCTGTTTTCGGCGCGGATTATCCCCTACCGCGGTTCTTGGCTGGACTTCGAGTTCGACCCGAAGGATTTCCTCTATTTCCGCGTCGACCGTCGCCGCAAGATGCCGGTCACCATCCTCCTCAAGGCCATCGGCCTGACCCTGGAACAGATTCTCGCTACTTTCTTTGACTTCGATACCTTTCACCTGAGCAAGAAAGGCATTCAATTCGAACTGGTGCCCGAGCGCCTGCGCGGCGAAGTGGCGCGTTTCGACTTTGCCGACAAGCACGGCAAGGTCATCGTCCCCAAGGACAAGCGCATCACTGCCAAGTACATTCGTGATCTCGATGAGGCGGGTATCAAGAAGATCGCCGTGCCGGAAGACTTCATGATCGGTCGCACCATCGCACAAAACATCGTGGACGGCTCCACCGGTGAAATATTGGCTAATGCCAACGACGAGGTCACGGAGTCGCTGCTGGCGAAGCTTATGGAGGCGGGTGTCGAGGATCTCAAGACCCTCTACGTGAACGACCTCGACCGTGGCGCCTATATTTCCTCGACGCTGCGTGTTGACGAAACAGCCGACCAATGGGCCGCCCGCGTCGCCATCTACCGGATGATGCGTCCTGGCGAGCCGCCCACCGAGGACGCGGTCGAGAGCCTCTTCCATGGCCTGTTCTACTCGGCCGAGCGTTACGATCTGTCGACCGTTGGCCGCATGAAGTTCAATCGCCGTGTCGGTCGCGATGAACTGACTGGCACCGCGACGCTGTCGAACGAGGACATCATCGACGTCATCCGCATCCTCTTGGAATTACGCAACGGCCGAGGTGAAGTGGACGATATCGACCACCTCGGTAATCGTCGGGTGCGTTCCGTCGGCGAACTAGCCGAGAACCAGTTCAGGGCTGGCTTGGTGCGCGTCGAGCGCGCCGTCAAGGAGCGTCTAAGCCAAGCCGAGTCCGAGAACCTGATGCCGCACGACCTGATCAACGCCAAACCGATCAGCGCCGCCATCAAGGAATTTTTCGGTTCCAGCCAGCTATCGCAGTTCATGGATCAGACCAATCCATTGTCCGAAATTACCCACAAGCGCCGTGTTTCAGCCCTTGGTCCTGGCGGATTGACGCGCGAGCGGGCCGGCTTCGAGGTGCGCGACGTGCATCCGACCCATTATGGTCGCGTCTGCCCGATCGAGACGCCGGAAGGTCCCAACATCGGCTTGATCAATTCCTTGGCGCTCTATGCGCGCACCAACGAGTTTGGTTTCATGGAAACACCCTACCGCAAGGTCGATGGCAGCCATGTGACCGAGGAAATCGAGTATCTGTCGGCCATCGAGGAAGGCAACTACGTGATTGCTCAGGCTAATGCGATCCTCGACAAGAAGGGCAAGCTGACCGACGAACTGGTGTCGTGTCGCTTCAAGGGCGAATTTGAGCTGAAGACACCGGATGAAGTTCAATACATGGATGTGGCGCCGGGACAGATCGTTTCAGTCGCAGCTTCGCTGATTCCGTTCCTTGAGCATGACGACGCCAACCGTGCCCTAATGGGCGCCAACATGCAGCGCCAGGCGGTGCCTTGCCTGCGTCCCGAGAAGGCGTTGGTCGGCACCGGCATCGAGCGCACCGTGGCGGTCGACTCCGGTACCGCTGTGCAGGCCCTGCGTGGCGGTGTAGTCGACTACGTCGATGCTAACCGTATCGTCGTCCGCGTCAACGACGCCGAGACTGTGCCGGGTGAGGTTGGCGTCGATATCTACAACCTGACCAAATACACCCGCTCCAATCAGAACACCAATATCAACCAGCGGCCGGTGGTCAAGGTCGGCGACCTGATCGCCAAAGGCGACGTTGTGGCCGATGGCGCGTCGACCGACCTTGGTGAGTTGGCACTCGGTCAGAACATGCTGGTCGCGTTCATGCCTTGGAACGGCTACAACTTCGAGGATTCGATTCTTATCTCCGAGCGCGTGGTTGCGGATGACCGCTTCACCTCGATTCACATCGAGGAACTTACGGTCGTGGCACGCGATACCAAGCTTGGCGCCGAGGAAATCACCCGTGACATTGCGACGCTGGGCGAGGCCCAACTGGGACGTCTCGACGAGTCCGGCATCGTCTATATCGGCGCCGAGGCCGAGGCTGGTGATGTGTTGGTCGGCAAGGTCACGCCGAAAGGCGAAACCCAACTGACGCCAGAGGAGAAATTGCTGCGGGCCATCTTCGGCGAGAAGGCATCGGATGTGAAGGACACCTCACTGCGCGTGCCATCCGGCATGTCCGGTACCGTTATCGACGTCCAGGTGTTCACCCGCGAGGGCATCGAGCGGGACAAGCGCGCCCAGTCGATCATCGACGACATGCTGCGCGGCTACAAACAGGATCTCGCCGATCAGATGCGTATCGTCGAGCGCGACACCTTCGCGCGTATCGAAAAGCTTTTGCTCAACAAGGTGGCTGCCAAGGGCCCGAAGAAGCTGGCCAAGGGTTCCAAGATCACCAAGGATTATTTGGCTTCGCTCGAACACTATCACTGGTTTGACATCTCGCTCGAAAGCGAGGACGCGCAACAGCAGTTGGAGAATCTGCGTGACAGTCTGGAGCAAACACGCAAGGATTTTGATATTGCGTTCGATGCGAAGAAGAAGAAGCTCACACAGGGCGACGAACTGCCGCCGGGCGTGCAGAAGATGGTCAAGGTCTATCTGGCAGTCAAGCGTCGCCTTCAACCGGGCGACAAGATGGCTGGCCGCCACGGCAACAAGGGTGTGGTGTCAAAGATCGTGCCGGTAGAGGATATGCCATACATGGAGGATGGCCGCCCCGTCGATATCGTCCTGAATCCCCTCGGTGTGCCTTCGCGGATGAACATAGGCCAAATCCTGGAAACCCACTTGGGATGGGCGGCCAAGGGTCTCGGCCTGAAGATCGGCGAGATGTTGCGTAGGCAGGTGTCGGCCGTTGAAGTGCGCAAGCTGTTGCATAAGATATACAACTCCTCGGGACGCGGGGAGGATGTCGAGAGTCTGGGCGATTCGGATACGTTCGAGCTAGCCGCCAATCTCGCCGCTGGTGTTCCCTTCGCGACTCCGGTATTCGACGGCGCCAAGGAAGAAGAGATCAAGGCAATGCTCGATCTCGCCTATCCCGATGACGCCGCCGGTCAGTTGGGGCTGACGCCGGCAAAGACGCAGGCTCAACTCTATGATGGCCGGACGGGAGAAGCCTTTGAACGCCCCGTCACCATAGGCTACATGCATGTGTTGAAGTTGCATCACCTTGTGGACGACAAGATGCATGCCCGTTCAACCGGACCGTACAGTCTGGTCACGCAGCAACCGCTGGGCGGCAAGGCGCAGTTCGGTGGCCAGCGCTTTGGTGAGATGGAAGTTTGGGCGCTGGAAGCCTACGGTGCCTCCTACACATTGCAGGAAATGCTGACGGTGAAGTCCGATGACGTCACCGGCCGGACCAAGGTCTACGAGAACATCGTCAAGGGTGAGCACAAGATCGACGCCGGCATGCCGGAATCGTTCAACGTGCTGGTGAAGGAAATCCGCTCGCTGGCGATTGATATCGACCTGGAACGTTACTGAGAAATCCTCAAGGAGTAAGCGACGATGAAAGCACTGCTCGATCTCTTCAAGCAGGTGACTCAGGAAGAAGAATTCGACGCGATCACCATCGGGCTTGCCTCGCCCGAGAAGATCCGTTCGTGGTCCTACGGCGAGGTCAAGAAACCGGAGACCATCAACTACCGGACGTTCAAGCCGGAGCGCGATGGCTTGTTCTGCGCCAAGATTTTTGGGCCTGTCAAGGACTATGAATGCCTGTGCGGCAAGTACAAGCGTCTCAAGCACAGGGGCGTAATCTGCGAGAAGTGCGGTGTCGAAGTGACGCAAAGCAAGGTACGCCGCGAACGCATGGGTCATATCGAGTTGGCATCGCCCACCGCGCATATCTGGTTCCTCAAGAGCTTGCCGAGCCGTCTTGGCATGGTGCTCGACATGACATTGCGCGATATCGAGCGCGTTCTCTACTTCGAGGCCTTCGTCGTCGTCGACCCCGGCATGACACCGCTCAACCGCGCCCAGTTGCTGTCTGAAGATGACTACCTGGCCAAGGTCGAGGAGTATGGCGATGACTTCTCCGCCGTGATGGGCGCCGAGGGCATCCGGGAATTACTCCGCACGTTGGACATTGTTCGCGAGGTCGAGACATTGCGCAAGGAGCTGGAAGCCACGGGTTCCGAAGCCAAGATGAAGAAGATCGCCAAACGGCTCAAGGTACTCGAGGGCTTCCAGTCATCGGGCATCAGGCCGGAGTGGATGATTCTCGAAGTGCTCCCGGTGCTGCCACCTGACCTACGTCCTCTAGTACCGCTCGATGGTGGCCGCTTTGCGACGTCGGATCTCAACGATCTCTATCGACGCGTCATCAACCGTAACAACCGCCTTAAGCGGCTGCTTGAACTAAAGGCCCCCGACATTATTGTGCGCAATGAAAAGCGCATGCTACAGGAGGCGGTCGATTCGCTGCTCGACAACGGCCGTCGTGGCAAGGCCATGACGGGCGCCAATAAGCGCCCGTTGAAGTCACTCGCCGACATGATTAAGGGCAAGGGCGGCCGCTTCCGTCAGAACCTGCTCGGCAAGCGTGTCGACTACTCGGGCCGATCTGTCATTGTCGTCGGCCCACAGCTCAAACTACACCAGTGCGGTCTGCCGAAGAAGATGGCCCTGGAGCTTTTCAAGCCGTTTATCTTCGAGCGCCTAGAAAAAATGGGTATCGCGAGCACCATCAAGGCGGCAAAGAAGGAGGTTGAGGCCGAGACGGGTGTGGTCTGGGATATTCTCGAGGAAGTCATTCGCGAACATCCAGTGATGCTTAACCGCGCGCCGACCTTGCACCGGCTTGGTATCCAGGCCTTTGAGCCGATGCTGATTGAAGGTAAGGCGATCCAGTTACATCCGCTGGTCTGTACCGCATTCAACGCCGACTTCGATGGCGATCAAATGGCCGTGCACGTGCCTTTGTCGCTTGAAGCACAGATGGAAGCTCGGACACTGATGTTGGCATCGAACAATGTACTTTCACCCGCCAACGGTGCGCCAATTATCGTGCCCTCGCAGGACGTGGTACTCGGCCTCTACTATGCTACCCGTGAAAATGCCGCCGCCACCGGAACCGGGATGCTATTTGCGGATATCGCCGAGGTCGCAAGGGCGGTAGAAACGCGTCAGTTGGACTTGCATGCTCGTATCTCAATTCGGATCAAGGAATTCGAGGCGAGTGATTCGGGTTGGCGAGAAAAGGTAACTCGATACTCAACTACCGCAGGACGTGCATTGCTTTCTGAAATTCTGCCAAGAGGACTACCATTCAAGGTTATCGATAAGCCGCTGAAGAAAAAGGAAATTTCTAGGCTTATCGATGAGAGTTTCCGA
The DNA here is from genome assembly GCA_016704145.1 of Rhodocyclaceae bacterium. Lineage (GTDB taxonomy): Bacteria > Pseudomonadota > Gammaproteobacteria > Burkholderiales > Rhodocyclaceae > Fen-999. Next base: position 1,557,647 of record JADJAS010000007.1, read on the forward strand.
CGGTGTGGTTTGAAGGAGACCGTCGTATTCGCGGATAGACTGATGCAGGCGGGCTTCTCCTTGGCAACCCGCGGGGGCATATCCATTGCCATTGGTGACATGCTTGTCCCGAGTCAGAAGTATGCCATCATCGAGGCGGCGGAAAGCGAGGTCAAGGAGATTGAAAGGCAATACACGTCGGGATTGGTGACTGTTGGCGAGCGATACAACAAAGTAGTCGACATATGGGGACGTGCAGGGGATCAGGTGGCTAAGGCGATGATGGAGCAGCTCCAACATCAGCGGGTGGAGGATCGTGAGGGGAAGCAAGTTACACAAGACTCCTTTAATTCGATCTACATGATGGCGGATTCCGGTGCACGAGGTTCTGCGGCCCAGATTAGGCAGTTGGCGGGGATGCGGGGCCTCATGGCAAAGCCTGATGGCTCCATTATTGAGACCCCTATCACCACGAACTTCCGCGAAGGGCTGAATGTGCTCCAGTACTTCATTTCGACGCACGGTGCTCGCAAGGGTTTGGCTGACACGGCACTAAAGACAGCAAATTCTGGGTACTTGACTCGTAGGCTTGTCGATGTGACGCAAGACTTGGTCGTGACGGAAGATGATTGTGATACCACGTCGGGTTTTGCCATGAAGGCATTGATTGAAGGCGGTGAAGTTGTGGAGCCCTTACGTGAGCGTATCTTGGGTCGCGTGGTTGCTTCCGAGGTACTTGATCCGGATACGCAGGAGATATTGTTTGAGGCTGGGATGCTGCTTGACGAGGACGCGGTGGACGCCATCGAGTCGCTGGGAATTGACGAAGTGCGAGTGCGAACGCCCCTATCCTGCGATACCCGCTACGGACTTTGTGCAAGATGTTATGGACGCGACCTTGGTCGTGGATCCTTGGTGAATGCGGGAGAGGCGGTGGGGGTCATTGCCGCCCAATCTATCGGAGAGCCGGGTACACAGCTGACCATGCGCACATTTCACGTGGGTGGCGCCGCGTCGCGTGCGGCTGCACAGAGCCACGTTGAAGCGAAGAGTGCCGGCACGGTCCGTTTCACGACTTTGATGCGTTATGTGACCAATCCGAAGGGCGAGAAGATCGTGATCTCGCGTTCTGGAGAAGTCGTGGTCGTCGATGACAACGGTCGGGAGCGTGAACGTCATAAGGTACCTTACGGGGCAACTTTGCATGCCGACGACGGTCATCTCTTAAGGGCAGGCGCAACGCTTGCGACTTGGGATCCCCATACCCGCCCCATTGTCACCGAGTATGCGGGGACCGTGAGGTTCGAGCATGTCGAGGAGGGAGTAACCGTCGCCAAGCAGATTGATGACGTGACGGGGCTTTCCACGCTCGTTGTAATAGACCCCAAGCGTGGCAGCAAGTCCCAACAGAAAGGGCTTCGCCCGCAAGTGAAGTTGCTTGACGATGCTGGTCAGGAGGTGAAGATTCATGGTACGGACCATGCCGTGGCGATCACCTTCCAAGTTGGCTCGATCATAACCGTACGGGATGGCCAACAGGTTGCCGTGGGTGATGTATTGGCTCGTATCCCACAGGAATCGGCCAAGACCCGAGACATCACTGGGGGTTTGCCGCGCGTCGCAGAACTATTTGAGGCGCGTTCCCCCAAGGATGCGGGCTTGCTTGCTGAGGTTACCGGCACCGTCAGCTTCGGGAAGGATACCAAGGGCAAGCAGAGGCTTGTAATTACCGAGCCAGATGGGGCTGCTCATGAGTACCTGATTCCAAAAGACAAACATGTAATGGCCCATGACGGTCAAGTTGTGAATAAGGGAGAGAACATTGTCGATGGGCCGGCGGATCCGCACGATATTCTTCGCCTGAAGGGGGTTGAGGAACTCGCCCGCTATATCATTGATGAAGTTCAGGATGTTTATCGGCTGCAAGGCGTCAAGATCAACGATAAGCACATTGAGGTTATCGTTCGTCAAATGTTGCGTCGAGTGGTTATTACCGAGGCTGGCGATTCTAGGTTTATCCGCGAGGAACAGGTCGAACGTTCTGAGGTGTTGGATGAGAACGATCGCCTCAGGGCGGAAGGCAAACAGCCCGCTGAGTTCGACAACGTACTGCTAGGGATCACCAAGGCCAGTTTGTCGACAGACTCCTTTATTTCTGCAGCCTCATTCCAGGAAACCACTCGCGTGTTAACCGAGGCCGCAATCATGGGTAAGCGTGATGAACTACGTGGCCTAAAAGAGAATGTAATTGTTGGCCGGTTAATCCCGGCGGGTACCGGGCTTGCTTATCACCGAACGCGTCGAACGCAGTCTATTGGCGAAGACATGGCAAGAGGCTTGTTTGAACTTTCGGTAGAGACCGAGTCGAGCGCGATGACTCAGACAGGTTGACGGTAGGCTGTGACGATAATACAATCGCGCTCTTTTGCCCTTGGCCAAAGGACTAGTTGCGATTACCAAGCAAGGGGCAACAGTAACAGTATGCGTATCTCGGAAATGTGACATGCCAACTATCAATCAATTAGTACGCAAGGGCCGCCAGGCCCCCGTAAGCAAGAGCAAAGTTCCTGCCCTCGCAGGGAGTCCGGCGAAGCGGGGCGTGTGTACGCGGGTGTACACCACAACCCCAAAAAAGCCAAACTCTGCCTTGCGAAAAGTTGCCAAGGTCCGGCTGACAAACGGTTTCGAAGTCATTTCGTACATCGGTGGTGAAGGGCATAACCTGCAGGAGCACTCTGTGGTGCTGATTCGTGGCGGCCGGGTCAAGGATCTGCCGGGTGTTCGGTACCATATCGTCCGCGGTAGTCTTGATACGCAAGGCGTAAAGGACCGTAAACAAGCTCGTTCCAAGTATGGCTCCAAACGGCCAAAGCAGGCTTAACATCGTTCAAGAGACTGGAAGGTCTATCCATGCCCCGTCGTCGTGAAGTCCCTAAGCGCGATATTCTGCCGGACCCGAAGTTCGGCAGCGTTGATGTTTCCAAGTTTGTAAATGTTTTGATGACCTGCGGCAAGAAGTCGGTTGCCGAACGCATCATCTATGGCGCCTTCGATCAGATCAAGGCCAAGAGCGGAAAAGATCCTCTTGAGGTGTTTGTCTCGGCGGTGAACAATGTTAAGCCGGTCGTCGAAGTCAAGAGTCGGCGGGTTGGCGGTGCAAACTACCAAGTTCCCGTCGAGGTGCGTCCGTCGCGTCGAATGGCACTGTCGATGCGCTGGTTGCGTGAGGCAGCTCGCAAGCGAGGTGAGAAGTCAATGGGGCAGCGACTTGCCGCGGAGTTGCTTGAGGCATCCGAGGGGCGCGGTGCAGCCATGAAGCGGCGTGACGAGGTTCATCGAATGGCAGAGGCTAACAAGGCATTCTCGCATTTCCGGTTCTGATAGCTGTCGCGCGATACAGTTCAGTTCGCGCGGTTTTTCCGTTACCGCTTTGGCGGCTTCCCAAAAGGGCGAGCTCCAAGGCGGTTTGGCTTAGATAAGGCAGGTAATCAAAGTGGCCCGCAAGACTCCCATCGAGCGTTATCGCAACATCGGTATTTCGGCTCATATCGACGCCGGCAAGACGACGACGACCGAGCGCATATTGTTCTATACCGGCGTCAACCACAAGATTGGCGAAGTCCATGATGGCGCGGCTACCATGGACTGGATGGACCAGGAGCAGGAGCGTGGCATCACGATTACCTCGGCGGCAACCACCTGCTTTTGGAAAGGCATGGAGATGCAGTTCCCGGAGCATCGCTTCAACATTATCGATACTCCGGGTCACGTTGATTTCACCATCGAGGTTGAGCGTTCGATGCGCGTCCTCGATGGTGCCTGTATGGTGTATTGCGCAGTCGGAGGTGTTCAGCCGCAGTCGGAAACGGTCTGGCGTCAGGCCAACAAGTACAAGGTGCCGCGCCTCGCCTTCGTGAACAAGATGGACCGTACCGGCGCCAATTTCTTCAAGGTCGTCGACCAGATGAAGACGCGCCTGAGCGCGAACCCGGTGCCCATCGTCATCCCAATCGGCGCTGAGGAGAACTTCAAGGGCGTCGTCGATTTAATCAGGATGAAGGCCATCATCTGGGACGAGGCATCCCAGGGCATGAAGTTCGAATACCGGGACATCCCGACCGAACTGCTCGATTCCGCCGAGAACTGGCGCGAACAGATGGTCGAAGCTGCTGCCGAGGCCTCCGAAGAGTTGATGGATGAGTATCTCGACGCGGGGGAGCTTTCCGAAGACAAGATCAAACTGGGGCTGCGCCTGCGTACGATTGGCTGCGAAATACAGCCCATGCTTTGTGGTACCGCCTTCAAGAACAAGGGTGTGCAGCGCATGCTTGATGCCGTGGTGGACTTTCTACCGTCGCCTGTGGACATTCCGCCGGTCCAGGGCCTTGATGAAAGAGAAAAGGAAGCGTCGCGTCGTGCCGAGGATGGCGAGAAGTTCTCGGCACTGGCATTCAAACTGATGACGGATCCCTACGTCGGTCAGTTAACGTTCATTCGTGTCTATTCGGGTATTCTCAATGCGGGTGCCACCGTCTACAACGCGGTTAAGGGCAAGAAAGAGCGTATTGGCCGCATTCTGCAGATGCATGCCAACAATCGCGAGGAAATTAAGGAAATATTGGCCGGCGACATCGCGGCATGCGTCGGCCTCAAGGAGGTGACGACCGGGGAGACCCTGAGTGACCCGGATGCTCCGATTATTCTGGAACGTATGGTATTCCCCGATCCGGTGATTCACGTTGCCGTGGAGCCGAAAACCAAGGGCGATCAGGAAAAGATGGGTATCGCCCTCGGCCGCTTGGCCCAGGAGGATCCGTCGTTCCGCGTGCGCACCGACGAGGAGTCCGGTCAGACCATTATCTCGGGTATGGGCGAGCTGCATCTCGAGATCATCGTTGATCGGATGAAGCGCGAGTTCGGCGTCGAGGCCAACGTCGGCGCGCCGCAGGTGGCTTACCGCGAGACCATTCGCAAGTCAGCCGAACAGGAGGGCAAGTTCGTCAAGCAATCGGGCGGCCGTGGTCAATACGGTCACGTTTGGATCAAGCTGGAACCAAATGAAACCGGCAAGGGCTACGAATTCGTCGACGCCATCAAGGGCGGCACCGTGCCGCGCGAATACATTCCGGCGGTAAATAAAGGTATCGAAGACACCTTGCCCAACGGTGTGCTGGCGGGTTTTCCGGTCGTCGATGTCAAGGTCACGCTGTTCGACGGTTCGTACCACGACGTCGACTCGGACGAAAATGCATTCAAGATGGCCGGCTCCATGGCCTTCAAGGACGCTATGCGCAAGTCCAGCCCGGTACTGCTCGAACCGATGATGGCTGTGGAAGTTGAAACGCCCGAGGATTTCATGGGCAATGTCATGGGTGACCTGTCAGGGCGTCGCGGCATGGTGCAGGGTATGGAAGATCTTCCTGGGGGCATCAAGGCAATAAAGGCAGAGGTGCCGTTGGCCGAGATGTTTGGCTACGCGACCCAGTTGCGCTCCTTGTCGCAAGGGCGGGCAACCTACTCCATGGAATTCAAGCATTACAGCGAGGCGCCGAAAAATGTTGCCGAGGCTGTCATTAACAAGAAATAACCTTGCTCTTTAAAGGAAGCGATCATGGCAAAAGGCAAGTTTGAGCGTACGAAGCCGCATGTGAATGTGGGGACGATTGGTCATGTGGATCATGGCAAGACGACGTTGACGGCGGCGATCACGACGGTGCTGTCGTCGAAGTTTGGTGGGGAGGCGAAGGCGTATGACCAGATTGACGCGGCGCCGGAAGAGAAGGCGCGCGGCATCACCATCAACACGGCGCACGTCGAATACGAGACTGCCAGTCGCCATTATGCGCACGTTGACTGCCCGGGCCACGCCGACTACGTCAAGAACATGATTACCGGTGCCGCCCAGATGGATGGTGCCATTCTGGTGGTTTCCGCTGCTGATGGCCCCATGCCGCAGACTCGCGAGCACATCCTGCTGGCACGCCAGGTGGGCGTGCCCTACATCATCGTCTTCATGAACAAGTGCGACATGGTGGACGACGCCGAACTGCTCGAACTGGTTGAAATGGAAGTGCGCGAACTGCTCAGCAAGTACGACTTCCCGGGCGATGATATCCCGATCGTCAAGGGCTCCGCCCTCAAGGCCATGGAAGGCGACAAGGGTGAGCTGGGTGAAGTGGCCATCATGAAGCTGGCCGACGCCCTCGATAGCTACATCCCCACCCCCGAGCGCGCCATCGACAAGCCCTTCCTGATGCCCATCGAAGACGTCTTTTCCATCTCTGGTCGCGGCACTGTCGTTACCGGTCGTGTCGAGCGCGGTATTGTCAAGGTGGGCGAAGAAATCGAAATCGTCGGCATCCGTCCCACCGTCAAGACCATCTGCACGGGCGTCGAAATGTTCCGCAAGCTGCTGGATCAGGGGCAGGCCGGTGACAACGTTGGCGTCCTGCTGCGCGGTACCAAGCGAGAAGAAGTCGAGCGTGGTCAAGTGCTGGCCAAGCCGGGCTCCATCACCCCGCATACCCACTTCACCTCCGAAGTGTATGTCCTATCGAAGGATGAAGGTGGTCGTCACACCCCGTTCTTCAACGGCTACCGTCCGCAGTTTTACTTCCGGACGACGGATGTGACCGGCTCGATCGAACTGCCGGCGGGAACCGAGATGGTGATGCCGGGTGACAACGTGCAGATGACGGTGAAGCTGATCGCCCCGATCGCGATGGAAGAAGGCCTGCGCTTCGCCATCCGCGAAGGCGGCCGCACCGTCGGCGCCGGCGTCGTCGCTAAAGTCATCGAGTAAAGCTTGGATTGGAGGAGAAAGAGTAGTATAATTATCAATTTTTCTGGCGCCATCATTCATTGTTGGGTTGGCGCGCCGCTCTTTGAGGAATATTTCAAATGCAGAACCAAAAAATTCGGATTCGTCTCAAGGCCTTCGACTACAGGTTGATCGATCAGTCGGCCCTTGAGATCGTCGATACTGCCAAGCGTACCGGTGCCGTTGTGCGTGGTCCAGTACCGTTGCCGACACGCATAGAACGCTTTGATGTCTTGCGTTCACCGCATGTAAATAAGACATCTCGTGACCAGTTCGAAATCCGCACGCATTTGCGTCTGATGGACATCATCGATCCCACTGACAAAACGGTGGATGCTCTGATGAAGTTGGATCTGCCGGCTGGCGTGGATGTTGAGATCAAGCTGCAATAATTAGTCCGAGTATTTGCCTGCAACAACTCACAATATTGGTCGCTGCATTGCTTCGTAGTATTGATAAACGGCGCCCAGCCAATCGTAGCTGGGGTTAGGAGAAGAGATGAGTCTGGGCCTTGTAGGGCGCAAGGTTGGCATGACGCGCGTGTTCGCAGAGGATGGGTCAACCGTTCCCGTGACGGTCCTTGATGTGTCGAACAACCGTATCACGCAGATTAAAACGCCTGAGAACGACGGGTATGCCGCGATTCAGGTGGCGTATGGCAAACGTCATGCGAGTGGCGTCGGCAAACCTCTGGCAGGTCATCTTGCCAAAGCGGGCGTGGAAGCTGGCTACATCCTTAAAGAGTTCCAGGTTGACCAGAGCGATGCGGTCAATTTCAAGTTGGGGGATGTGATTTCTGTCACCGTCTTCCAGCCTGGTCAGAAGGTGGACGTTTCTGGTACCTCGATTGGAAAAGGCTATGCCGGGTCGATTAGGCGCCACAACTTTTCTTCGAACCGTGCATCTCATGGTAACTCGGTCTCACACAATTCGCCGGGCTCGATTGGCATGGCGCAAGACCCGGGCCGCGTGTTTCCAGGCAAGCGCATGTCTGGGCACCTCGGTGATGCAGCCAGCACGGTGTTGAACCTCGAGGTGGTTCGCGTTGATGAACTCCGCCAGCTGCTGCTCGTCAGGGGTGCAGTGCCGGGGGCTCGCGGTGGCGACGTTGTTGTTCGTCCAGCGACTAGGGCGAAGTGAGGAGAGGCGATGGAATTGAAATTGATCAACGATCAGGGACAGCAGGCCGCTACGGTTTCTGCATCGGACACTCTGTTTGGTCGCGATTACAATGAGGCGCTGGTTCATCAGGTCGTGACTGCCTATCAGGCGAATGGTCGTTTCGGCAATCGCGCCCAGTTGACGCGCGCGGAGGTTCGGCACAGCACCAAAAAGCCGTTCCGTCAAAAGGGTACCGGGCGCGCACGCGCCGGTATGACTTCGTCGCCGTTGTGGCGTGGTGGTGGCCGAATCTTTCCCAATTCGCCGGACGAGAATTATTCCCAGAAGGTGAACCGCAAGATGTATCGAGCCGGCATCGCCTCAATTCTTTCTCAGCTTGCGCGCGAAAATCGTTTGGCTGTGATTGACAGCTTCTCGGTCGCGGCACCCAAGACGAAATTAGTCGCGCATAAGCTAAAGGGCATGGGTCTTGAGTCGGTGCTCGTGATCACTGATAACCTTGATGACAATCTGCTGCTTGCTTCCCGCAATCTGCCGAACGTGCTGGTGATCGAGGTACAACAGACCGACCCAGTCTCGCTGGTGCGCTTTCCCCAAGTATTAGTTACAAAGGGTGCTGTTGCGAAGATGGAGGAGATGCTGGCATGAGCACGCCCAAGTTTAGCGAAGAGCGCCTGATGCAGATTCTGCTGGCACCGCAAGTCTCGGAGAAAGCCACCTACATCGCTGACAAGAATGAACAGGTGATTTTCATCGTCGTACCCGATGCGACGAAGCTCGAGATAAGGGCGGCCGTTGAACTGTTGTTTAGGGTGCAAGTGGATTCTGTTCAAGTTGCCAACGTCAAAGGTAAAGTCAAGCGTTTCGGTCGCGCCATGGGGCGTCGTTCCAGTGTGCGCAAGGCGTTCGTCTGCCTTAAACCCGGTCAGGAGATTAGCTTCGCCGAGGGAGGATCCGCGTAAATGGCGCTTATCAAAGTCAAGCCGACTTCCGCCGGTCGTCGTGCAGTCGTCAAGGTCGTCAACCCCAATTTGCACAAGGGGCAGCCCTTCGTGGCGCTGATCGAGAAGAAGAGCAGCAAAGCTGGCCGTAACAATCACGGTCACATCACCACGCGCCATCAAGGTGGCGGTCATAAGCAACACTACCGGATAATCGACTTCAAGCGTAACAAAGATGGGATTGCCGCCATAGTTGAACGGGTCGAGTACGATCCGAATCGGTCGGCCAATATCGCTTTGCTGCTCTACGCTGATGGGGAGCGTCGCTATATTATCGCTACCAAAGGTATGTTTGTCGGCCAGGAGATATCGTCGGGCCCGGTAGCGCCGATCAAGGCCGGGAATGCTCTTCCGATCCGGAACATTCCGGTCGGTACTACTATTCATTGCGTTGAATTGCAGCCTGGCAAAGGAGCGCAGATTGCCCGCTCAGCCGGTACGTCGGTGCAGTTGTTAGCACGTGAGGGCAGCTACGCTCAGATACGTCTGCGTTCCGGTGAGATTCGTCGCATCCACGTCGAATGTAGGGCTACGGTCGGCGAGGTGGGAAATGAAGAGAACAATCTGCGCAAGATCGGCAAGGCAGGCGCCCAACGTTGGCGCGGTATTCGGCCGACTGTCCGCGGTGTTGCGATGAATCCGATTGACCACCCGCACGGCGGTGGGGAGGGTCGTACCGGAGAGGGGCGTGTTCCGGTTAGCCCGTGGGGTCAGCCAACCAAGGGCTATCGTACCCGCACCAACAAACGCACCGACGGCATGATTGTCCAGCGTCGGCATAAGCGATAAGAGGTCACCATGGCGCGTTCAATAAAGAAAGGTCCATTCGTCGACAATCATCTGATCAGGAAGGTCGACGCTGCTCAAGCATCCAATGACAAGCGCCCAATTAAGACTTGGTCGCGTCGCTCGACGATCCTGCCTGATTTTGTCGGTCTAACCATTGCGGTGCATAACGGCAAGCAGCATATACCCGTGTATGTATCGGAGAACATGGTGGGTCACAAGCTGGGGGAATTCGCACTCACTAGGATATTCAAGGGACACACTGGCGGCAAGAAGGCCGCAGTGAAGAAGTAAGAGGATCGAGAATGGAAACCAACGCAATTCTTCGTGGTGTGCGATTGTCAGCTCAGAAAGGTCGGCTAGTAGCCGATCTGGTGAGGGGGAAGCCTGTCGACCAAGCTCTCAATGTTCTTGCTTTTAGTCCAAAGAAGGGTGCCGGAATCATAAAGAAGGTACTGGAATCTGCGATAGCCAATGCTGAGCATAACGATGGCGCCGATATCGATACGCTGAAGATCAAGTTGATCCATGTAGAGAAGGGTGCCGTGCTTAAGAGGTTTACTGCTCGCGCCAAAGGTCGTGGCAATCGTATTGTTAAACCCACCTGCCACATCTATCTGACCGTCGGCGATTAAGAGGTATCTATGGGACAGAAGATTCATCCAACCGGCTTTCGGCTTTCGGTTACTCGGGACTGGACGTCCCGCTGGTATGCTACATCCAAGGCATTCCCGCAGATGCTCAAGGAAGACATTGAGGTTCGAGACTATCTTCGCAAGAAGCTTGCCCATGCTTCCGTCGGTCGCGTCGTTATTGAGCGACCGGCAAGAAATGCACGCGTAACCGTCTTTAGTGCGCGCCCTGGTGTGGTTATTGGAAAGAAAGGCGAAGATATTGAGCACTTGAAGGCAGATCTGCAGCGTCGAATGGGTGTGCCCGTGCATGTCAATATTGAAGAAATCCGCAAACCAGAAACTGACGCTCAGCTAATTGCCGATTCGATTGCACAACAACTCGAAAAACGCATCATGTTTCGGCGTGCCATGAAGCGAGCGATGCAAAACGCCATGCGCCTCGGTGCGCAAGGAATCAAGATTATGAGTTCTGGTCGCCTTAACGGCGCCGAAATAGCGAGAACAGAATGGTATCGTGAAGGGCGTGTTCCGCTTCATACGCTGCGTGCCGACATTGACTATGGGACATCTGAGGCAAAGACAACTTATGGTGTTATCGGTATCAAGGTTTGGGTGTTCAAGGGTGAGGTGATAACCAAGGCCGAGCCGGGATCCCTGCAGGAGCCATCGGTTGATGAACCAACACGTCGCTCTCGAAAACCTCAAGCGCATCAGCGTGAAGACGTTTCCGGAAAGCCAACTACTCGCCGCGCTGTGGCTAGCACTCGTAGACCAGGGTCCGACGCCAAGCCCGAATCGCCCACAACTAATCCGGCACCAAAGGCGCCTATCAAGCGAGTACGTAAGACGGTTGCGAAGTCGCCGGAAGGCAAGGAGCAATAAGCCATGCTGCAACCAGCACGCAGAAAATATCGCAAAGAGCAAAAAGGGCGTAATACGGGCGTTGCCACCCGAGGCGCCAAAGTCAGCTTTGGTGAGTATGGACTCAAGGCAATCGGGCGCGGGCGCCTGACTGCCCGACAGATTGAGGCTGCTCGTCGTGCTATGACCCGTCACATCAAGCGAGGTGGTCGAATCTGGATCCGTATCTTTCCGGATAAGCCGGTTTCCAAGAAGCCTGCCGAAGTTCGCATGGGTAACGGCAAGGGCTCTCCTGAGTACTGGGTTGCCGAAATCCAACCGGGCAAGGTTCTCTATGAAATGGACGGGGTGGACGAGATATTGGCGCGTGAGGCCTTTCGCCTTGCGGCAGCCAAACTGCCGATTGAAACCTCGTTTGTCACCCGTCATCTTGGATGAAATGTATCGATATGAAACCGAGTGATCTCAGACAGAAGGGCGAAGGGGATTTGACCAAGGAGTTGCTGGATCTACGCAAGGCGCAGTTCTCTTTGCGTATGCAATTGGCGACCCAACAACTTAACGATACCAGTCAACTGGGTAAGGTGCGGAAGGACGTGGCGCGCATCAAGACCATTCAGTCTGAAAGGGTAGCCAGGAAATGACTCAGACGACGGACCAAAAGATCAGGCGGACCCTTCGGGGTCGCGTGGTCAGCGACAAAATGACCAAGACCGTAACTGTATTGGTTGAGCGCCGCGTTAAGCATCCGGTAATTGGTAAGGTGATGATTCGGTCCAAGAGGTATCATGCCCACGTCGATGGCATGGAAACCACCACCGGTGACCTCGTCCAGATTGAGGAGTGCGCGCCGATCTCGCGCACCAAGGCTTGGCGTGTTACTCAGGTGCTGGAGAAGTCCCGGGCCGTTTGATTTCCGTTGAGAAGAGAAAATAGTAGCACTAGCTGTTGACAGGTAGGCGGCAAGATAATAGTATCACGCGTCTTGCTGCTCTCAGTCTGCTCTTGAGAGCAGCCTTCCAACCCGGACGGGTTCCAAGACTGACCGCAGCGTGGCTGTGGATTAAGTTGGAGAAACGTAATGATCCAAATGCAGTCGTTGCTGGATGTCGCCGACAATACTGGCGCGCGCGCCGTCATGTGCATCAAGGTGTTGGGGGGCTCTAAGCGCCGTTACGCCGGAATTGGTGATGTCATCAAGGTCAGCATCAAGGATGCTGCGCCGCGGGGTCGCGTCAAGAAAGGTGAGATATACAACGCGGTGGTCGTTCGTACCGCCAAGGGCGTACGTCGTCCTGACGGTTCCCTTGTAAAATTCGACGGCAATGCCGCAGTTCTTCTCAACAACAAGCTGGAGCCCATTGGTACCCGGATCTTCGGTCCAGTTACGCGCGAGTTGCGTACGGAAAAGTTTATGAAGATCGTTTCTCTGGCACCCGAGGTTCTGTAAAAGGATTCGGCAATGAACAAGATTCGCAAGGGTGATGACGTGGTCGTCATCGCGGGTAAGGATAAGGGCAAGCGCGGAACAGTACTCGGCTTCCTCGACGAAGAGGGTCTGCTTGTCGAGGGAGTTAATCGCGTCAAGAAGCACACCAAGCCGAATCCGATGAAGGGGCAGCCTGGCGGTATTGTCGAAAAGGAGTTGCCGATCCACGTGTCGAACGTGGCGCTATTCAATCCGGCGACCCAGAAGGCCGACCGCGTCGGTTTCAAGGCGCTCGACGACGGCCGCAAGGTGCGGGTGTTCAAGTCAAACGGCGAAGTTGTGGATGTATAAGGACTGATCATGGCGCGCTTGCAGCATTACTACAAGGAATCCGTGGTTCCGCAGTTGCGGGAAAAGTTCGGCTACAAGTCGATCATGGAGGTGCCGCGGATCACGAAGATTACCCTCAATATGGGCGTTGGCGAGGCCGTTGGCGACAAGAAGATCCTGGAAAATGCGGTAGGCGACATGGCAAAGATCGCTGGACAGAAACCGGTTGTTACCAAGGCGCGGAAGGCCATTGCTGGTTTCAAGATCCGCGAGGGGTATCCGATCGGCTGCATGGTGACGCTGCGCGGTACCCGGATGTTCGAGTTCCTTGATCGCTTCGTGACGGTAGCGATGCCGCGCATTCGTGACTTCCGCGGTGTCGGCGGAAAAGGGTTTGATGGCCGTGGCAACTACAACATCGGGGTGAAGGAGCAGATCATTTTCCCCGAGATCGAATATGACAAGATCGATGCCTTGCGTGGAATGAATATCAGCATCACTACGACAGCAAAGACCGATGCAGAAGCCAAGGCGCTTCTGGTTGCTTTCAAATTCCCCTTCAAGAACTGAGGGAAACATGGCGAAACTTGCACTGAAGAACCGCGAAGAGAAGCGCGCCAAGCTGGTGGTGAAGTACGCCGCTAGGCGCGCGGAAATGATCGCCATCATCAACGATTCCAAACTGTCCGACGATGATCGGATGGCGGCGCGTTTCAAGCTACAGCAGTTACCGCGCAACGCATCCCCGGTCCGCCAGCGCAATCGTTGCGCATTGACCGGTCGGCCCCGGGGTGTATTCCGGAAGTTCGGTCTGTGTCGCAACAAGCTTCGCGACATTGCCATGCGCGGCGAGGTGCCGGGCATGACGAAGGCAAGCTGGTAAGGAGATCGACGAATGAGCATGACCGATCCCATCGCTGATATGCTGACGCGTATTCGTAATGCACAGATGGCGGAAAAAGTCGCCGTCAGCATGCCCTCCTCGAAGATCAAGGTTGCGATCGCCTGTGTTCTAAGGGACGAGGGATACATCGACGACTTTGTCGTGCGTGAGAACGCCGGCAAGGCTGAGTTGGATATCGCGCTGAAGTATTACGCGGGCCGACCGGTGATTGAACGCATCGAGCGTGTTTCGAAGCCCGGGCTGCGTGTTTATAAGGGCAAGGACGATCTACCGAAGGTCATGAATGGACTCGGTATCGCCATCGTTTCGACGCCACGGGGCGTGATGACCGATCGCAAGGCGCGGGCTACCAATACCGGTGGCGAAGTGCTTTGCATCGTGGCGTAAGGAGAAGTAAGCCAATGTCTCGTGTCGCCAAATATCCGGTCGAGCTTCCTAATGGTGTCGAGGTGACTCTCGGCGCCACGGAAGTCAGCGTCAAGGGTCCGCTCGGTACGCTTACACAGGCCCTTCTGCCATCCATCACTATCGAGAAGGATGGTGAGAGGCTTCAGGTCAAGGCGGGCAAACATGAGTTGGCCAACGCGATGTCAGGAACTATGCGTGCGCTGCTTGCCAACATGGTCGATGGCGTGACCAAGGGTTTCGAAAAGAAACTTACCTTGGTTGGTGTCGGTTACAAGGCGCAGGCCCAAGGAGCGAAGCTGAATCTGAGCTTGGGTTTCTCGCATCCCGTCGTGCATGACATGCCGAACGGCATCAAGGTCGAGACGCCTACCCAGACCGAAATTGTCATCAAGGGTATCGACAAGCAACTCGTCGGCCAGGTGGCCGCCGAAGTACGCGCCTACCGTTCGCCAGAGCCCTATAAGGGTAAGGGTGTCCGGTACGTGGACGAGGTGGTTGTCATCAAGGAAACGAAGAAGAAGTAAGGGCGCAGAATATCATGGACAAGAAAGTGGCTCGTTTGCGTAGGGCGCGCAAGACGCGCGCCAAGATTGCTGAGCTCAAGATGATGAGGCTGGCGGTATTCCGCTCTAACTGTCATATCTATGCGCAGATATTCTCGGGTTGTGGCACACAGGTCTTGGCTACAGCGTCCACCGCAGAAACTGGCCTTAGGCAGCAGATGCCAAACGGTGGCAACGTAGAGGCCGCGAAGGCTGTTGGCAAACTGATTGCTGAGCGGGCGAAGGCTAAGGGCATTGACGAGGTAGCATTTGATCGCTCTGGTTTTCGGTATCACGGCCGCATCAGGGCATTGGCTGAGGCTGCCCGCGATGGCGGCCTGAAGTTCTAAGCGGCACTTACGCGAGATGATTATGGCTAAACCGCAAGGCAAGAAACAGCAGCAGACCGGCGAGGAGCGTGATGACGGTCTACGTGAGAAGATGGTCTCGATCAACCGTGTTACCAAGGTGGTGAAAGGTGGTCGTATTCTCGGCTTCGCTGCGCTAACCGTGGTCGGAGATGGAGAGGGCGCCATCGGTATGGGGAAAGGTAAGTCCCGTGAGGTGCCGGTTGCCGTTCAGAAGGCGATGGAGGAGGCGCGCCGCAGGATGGCCAAGGTTAAATTGAACAAGGGTACGTTGCATCATTCGGTCACTGGAAAGCATGGTGCCACTACCGTACTGATGTCACCAGCCCCAAGCGGTACCGGCGTGATTGCGGGTGGCCCCATGCGCGCTGTGTTTGAAGTTGTGGGCATCACCGATATTGTTGCTAAGTGCATAGGGTCCACAAACCCGTACAACGTTGTTCGTGCCACGCTAAATGGTCTATTCGGCGTGAGCACGCCGGCTGAGATTGCGGCAAAGCGTGGCAAGAGTGTGCAAGACATTCTGGAGTGACCCATGGCCGAGAAGAGGATTAAGGTGACTCTCATAAGAAGCGTCATCGGCACTAAACAGGATCATCGCGCTACCGTACGCGGCCTCGGCTTGCGCAGACTCAATAGTAGTGCGGAATTGATCGATTCGCCCGCGGTGCGTGGGATGATCCATAAGGTTGCTTACTTGGTGAAGTGCGAGGACTAAGCACATGGAACTAAACAAGCTGAAACCGTCCGCAGGGTCAAAGCATAAAGCCAAGCGTGTTGGGCGTGGCATCGGCAGTGGCTTGGGCAAGACAGCGGGTCGTGGTCACAAGGGGCAAAAGTCCCGGGCAGGTGGTTTCCACAAAGTTGGCTTTGAGGGAGGGCAGATGCCGTTGCAACGCCGCCTCCCAAAGCGGGGTTTCGTTTCTCTGGCAGCGAATCGGAGTGCTGAGGTGCGCCTATCGGAGCTTGAGAATCTGCCAGTAAGTGATATCGATCTGCTCGTGCTCAAACAGGCCGGAGTTATCCCCTTGTCGGCCCTGTCGGCAAAGGTGATTCAGACCGGTAATTTGACGCGGAAGCTGACTTTGAAAGGCGTTGGTGCGACCAAGGGTGCGCGGGCTGCCATCGAGGCAGCCGGCGGCGTAGTCGCTGAAATAGCGAGTGCGGCTTGAAACGCAGGAAGACCAGCGAGTAGTCATCGTGGCTGCCTCCGTTCCAGCAAACGCGTTGGGAAAGACCGCGAAGTTCGGCGATCTTTGGCGTCGTCTATGGTTCTTGCTCGGAGCCCTTTTTGTTTACCGGATCGGGGCGCATATTCCAGTGCCTGGAATAGATCCGGCGGAGCTCGCTAAACTGTTTGAGGGCCAGCAAGGGGGCATACTCGGAATATTCAACCTATTTTCCGGTGGAGCCCTTTCGCGATTTACCATCTTCGCGCTGGGAATCATGCCCTACATTTCCTCATCGATCATCATGCAACTGATGACGATTGCGGTGCCTTCCTTGGAGCAACTCAAGAAGGAGGGTGAAGCTGGTCGCAGAAAGATTACGCAGTATACGCGGTACGGAACCGTAGGTTTGGCGTTGTTCCAGGCATTCGGTATCGCGATCGCCCTCGAGTCTCAGGCAGGCCTCGTTCTGGAGCCTGGCGTGATGTTTAGAGTTACAACGGTAATGACGCTTGTGACAGGAACGATGTTCCTAATGTGGCTCGGCGAACAGATTACCGAACGTGGTTTGGGGAATGGAATATCCATAATCATCTTCGCAGGGATTGCGGCAGGTTTGCCAAGCGCTCTAGCCGGTTTGTTTGAGCTTGTTCGAACTGGGGCAATGCATCCCGTAACGGCTTTGGTTATCTGCATGCTGGTGGTTATTGTTACCGGCTTCGTTGTCTTCGTTGAACGAGGACACCGAAAGATCCTCGTTAATTATGCTAAACGCCAAGTTGGCAACAAGATCTACGGTGGGCAAAGTTCGCACTTGCCACTGAAACTCAATATGTCAGGCGTTATTCCCCCTATCTTTGCATCCTCAATTATTCTGTTCCCCGCCACCGCTGCCGGCTGGTTTGGTGCTTCCGAGGGCATGACTTGGCTGAAGGATATTGCCGCAACCCTTTCGCCAGGGCAACCAATCTACGTTATCCTCTACGCGGCAGCTATTGTTTTCTTTTGTTTTTTTTACACCGCGCTAGTCTTTAATTCTAAAGAAACTGCTGATAATCTGAAAAAAAGTGGGGCGTTCGTTCCTGGAATTCGGCCAGGCGAGCAGACTAGCAGGTATATCGACAAGATACTGATGCGGCTTACTTTGGTCGGTGCAGTATATGTGACATTGGTGTGCTTATTGCCAGAGTTCCTGATTCTGAAGTGGAATGTGCCGTTTTATTTTGGCGGTACATCGCTACTGATTATCGTGGTAGTGACAATGGATTTCATGTCACAGGTTCAGGCATACATAATGTCCCATCAATATGAGAGCCTGCTCAAGAAAGCCAACTTCAAGGGTGCGGGCCTTCCGACTCGCTAATTGATAATGGCGAAGGAAGATGTCATTGAAATGCAGGGGGAGGTCGTTGAAAATCTTCCAAATGCAACGTTCAGGGTAAAACTGGATAACGGGCATCTCGTTCTTGGCCATATCTCGGGCAAGATGCGCATGCACTACATCAAGATTCTTCCTGGAGATAAGGTAACCGTTCAGTTGACGCCCTACGACTTAACCAAGGGCCGGATTGTTTTCCGTGCCAAGTAGTAGATTATGAGAGTACAGCCATCGGAGAATTTGAATGAAGGTAACCGCATCGGTCAAACGTATGTGCCGGAAATGTAAGGTCATTCGTCGGCATGGGGTCGTAAGGATTATTTGCGCCGATCCTCGCCATAAGCAGCGCCAGGGTTGATCAATCCTCAGCGAGCCGTTAAAATACACGGCTTTGCTTTTTCATTGCCGAATGGTTCGGTATAGCTCACTTTAGCGACGAGAAATAGGTAGACATATGGCCCGTATCGCAGGCGTCAATATTCCAAACCAGCAGCACGCCGAGATCGCGCTGACGGCCATCTATGGAGTTGGCCGTACACGTGCGCAGAAGATATGTGATGCCGCAAAAGTAAAACGTGCGGCGAAGATCAAGGATCTTACCGATGCAGAAATGGATCGGTTGCGCGAAGAAGTTGGCAAGTTTAGCGTGGAGGGAGATCTTCGTCGTGAAGTGACGATGAGCATCAAGCGATTGATGGATCTCGGTTGTTATCGGGGAGTTAGGCATCGCCGTGGCTTGCCGGTCCGGGGGCAGCGTACCCGAACCAACGCCCGTACTCGTAAGGGCCCACGTAAGGCTATCGCTGCCGCAAAGAAATAATTGGGCTGATTTGCTCTCGAAAGACTGACTGGATTCAATATGGCCAAGACTCAGACGAAAGTCCGAAAGAAGATCAAGAAGAATGTCGCCGAAGGCATAGCGCATGTTCATGCCTCGTTCAACAATACCATCATTACCATTACGGACCGTCAAGGGAATGCTTTGTCTTGGGCGACCTCTGGCGGTGCCGGTTTCAAGGGCTCCAGAAAATCCACTCCCTTCGCGGCCCAGGTGGCCGCCGAAGCTGCTGGCAAAGCAGCACAAGAGTGCGGCGTCAAGAACCTTGAGGTTCGGATCAAGGGGCCGGGGCCGGGGCGTGAGTCGGCAGTGCGAGCGCTTAATGCCCTCGGTGTGAAGATAACAAGCATCACCGACATTACGCCGGTTCCCCACAACGGTTGTCGGCCGCCGAAGCGGCGCAGAATCTAGAAAAAGGAGTCGATAGTGGCCCGCAATCTTGACGCGAAGTGTCGTCAATGTCGCCGAGAGGGTGAGAAGCTCTTCCTCAAGGGTGAGAAGTGCTTTACAGACAAGTGCTCGATTGAGCGTCGTTCGTATGCTCCCGGCCAGCACGGCCAGAAATCCGGCCAGCGCCTATCCGGCTATGGCCAGCAGTTGCGCGAGAAGCAAAAGATCCGTCGTATTTACGGTGTGCTCGAGCGACAGTTTCGCAAGACGTTCGCTGAAGCTGAACGCCGCAAGGGACAGACCGGCGAAAACCTGCTGCAACTCTTGGAATCTCGCCTCGATTCGATCGCTTTCCGAATGGGATTTGGCGCTTCGCGCGCCGAGGCTCGGCAAGTTGTCCGGCACAACGGTGTGCTGGTAAATGGCAAGCGGGTGAACATCCCCTCGTTTGGGCTTCGTCCTGGCGACGTAGTGCAGTTAACAGATGCTGCTCGAGCCCATCTTCGCACCAAGGCTGCGCTTGAGGCTGCGGAATCGCGCAATTTCCCCGAATGGCTTGAAGTCAATGTGAAGGAGGCCCGCGGCGTCTTGAAGGCGCTCCCAGTTCGTGAAGATCTGCCGGCGTCTCTGAACGAAGGTCTCGTGGTCGAACTGTATTCGCGTTAATCCATTATTAGGCGCCCGGGGGCATTTTGCCCCCGGGCGCCATTGTCTTGAAGGAATGCAGATGCAAAGCAACTCGCTTCTGAAGCCGCGGATAATCGACGTTCAAACCCTTTCTCCGCTACACGCCAAGGTGATCATGGAGCCTTTTGAAAGGGGTTATGGACACACCTTGGGTAATGCCTTGCGCCGTATCCTATTGTCGTCAATGCCAGGCGCGGCACCCACCGAGGTTTCAATTGACGGTGTTCTCCATGAGTACTCCACGCTGGATGGTGTGCGCGAGGATGTGGTCGATATTCTCCTCAACATGAAGGGCGTCGTGCTCAAGATGCACAACCGGAGCGAGGCGACACTGCAACTGTCCAAGAAGGGAGAGGGCGTGGTTACGGCGGGCGATATCGAAACTTCGCACGACGTTGAGATAATCAATCCCGATCACGTTATCGCCCATGTGGCTCCGGGCGGGCAGCTTGACATGCAAATAAGGATCGAGACCGGCCGTGGTTACGTTCCTGCCAATGTTCGGCCAGCGGTGGGCGATAACAGGGGTATCGGCCGGATTCTGATGGATGCCTCTTTCAGCCCGGTCCGTCGCGTCAGTTATCAGGTGGAATCGGCGCGCGTAGAGCAGCGGACCGATCTTGATAAACTGATCATCGATATTGAAACCAACGGCGCGGTCGACCCCGAAGAGTCTATCCGCTATGCGGCGCGGATTCTCATGGAACAGCTCTCGGTCTTTGCGGACCTTGAAGGGACCCCTGTTTCGATCGACGCGCCGAAGGCGGCGGCTGTGGACCCGATTCTGCTTCGCCCCGTCGATGACCTTGAGTTGACTGTTCGATCGGCCAACTGCCTGAAAGCAGAGAACATCTACTACATCGGCGACCTCATTCAGCGTACTGAGACAGAATTGTTGAAGACACCGAACCTTGGACGCAAGTCGCTTAACGAGATAAAAGAGGTGCTTGCTTCTCGTGGCCTCACGCTCGGCATGAAGTTGGAGAACTGGCCTCCGGCCGGGCTTGAAAAACTGGGCTAGCGATCTGGTTTGGGAATCTCTCTGAATAACGATTAACCGGCCGTTTGCCAAGCATGTCTATAGTGCGACAGCCGAAAAATATTAAAGGGAATAGTTCATGCGCCACGCCAACGGATACAGAAAACTCAACCGAACATCGTCTCATCGCACGGCGATGTTCCGCAACATGGCAGTCTCGCTGTTGCGCCATGAGGCCATCAGGACGACGCTACCAAAGGCCAAGGAACTACGTCGCGTTGTTGAACCATTGATTACGCTGGGCAAGAAGCCGAGCTTGGCGAATCGTCGCCTCGCCTTTGATCGTCTCCGCGATCGTGAGATTGTCGGCAAGATTTTTGGTGAACTGGGCCCTCGCTATGCCACTCGCAATGGGGGGTATCTACGTATTCTGAAGATTGGGTTCCGTGTCGGCGATAACGCACCAATGGCTTTTGTCGAACTCATGGACCGTCCTCCGAGTACCGATGCGACCGAGGTACCTACCTCCGAATAGTTTCCGCGCTTCCGATACGACGGGCGAGGTCAGGTGTGCTGCCTTGGTGTGAGATACACCAAGGCTAATGCCCGTTGGCGGCGTGTCGCCACGCCTGACTCTCAGTTGACAGCAAGGCTACTCAAGATTGCGCCTTGGCGCGACTCTGAGCTTCATGGCATTGTCTCCCGATGACGGCGATGAGCTAGAACGGAACCGTGTCGCTCAAACGATGGCAACATCTTCCTCCGTTTGTTGCAGCGCCCACAGGCGAGCATACACACCGCCCGAGTCAAGCAGCTCGCGATGGCTGCCGCGTTCGACGATACGGCCTGCATCAAGCACGATGATCTCGTCGGCCTTCATGATGGTCGAAAGGCGATGGGCGATGATCAGGGTTGTGTGGCCGACCGCAACCATGTCGAGTTGGGCTTGTATGGCCTTTTCTGTTTGAGAGTCGAGAGCCGATGTTGCCTCATCGAAGATCAGGATTGGCGGATTCTTCAACAACGCCCGCGCTATAGCGACTCTTTGCTTCTCGCCACCGGACAACTTGAGTCCTCGTTCACCGACGGTCGTGTTGTAACCCTCTGGAAGCTCATCGATGAACTCGTGCAGATGCGCCGCCTTGGCCGCGGCAATAACGTCGTCACCACTGGCACCAGGGCGGCCGTACCGAATGTTGTAGAAGAGTGTATCGTTAAACAGAACGGTATCCTGGGGAACGATGCCGATTGATCGCCGCAAGCTAGCCTGCGTCAGATCGCGGATGTCGCTGTTGTTAACGCGAATCGAACCCTCGCCGACCTCATAGAACCGATAAAGCAGTCGGGCGAGGGTGCTTTTGCCAGACCCGCTGGCGCCGACTACCGCGACAGAGCGACCTGCCGGTATCGTGAAATCGACATCGAAGAGAATCTTTCGCCTGGCATCGTAGCCGAAGCCGACGTGCTCGAATGCTACCGTGCAAGGCGCGTCGCCCAAGACCCGCGCATCGTCGGCATCTTGTACTTCCTTGTTTTGATCGAGGAGATTGAACATCCGCTCGATGTCCGTGAGCGATTGTCGGATCTCCCGGTAGAGAACGCCGAGGTGATTGAGCGGCATGTAGAGCTGGATAAGAAAGGCATTGACCAGGACAATATCGCCCACCGTCATCGTGCCATTGACGACACCCACGGTCGCGCGCCACATCATCAGGACCACGGCTGCGGCGATGATCAGCGCCTGTCCGAGGTTCAGATACGATAACGACACCTGAGTCTTGATCTGGGCGGCCTCCCACTGGCACATCTGCTCGTCGTATCGATCCAGTTCCCACTGCTCGTTGTTGAAATACTTGACGGTTTCGTAATTGAGCAGACTGTCAATTGCGCGGGCGCTTGCCGCCGAGTCAAACTCGTTGGCCTGCCGACGAAAGTGCGTACGCCAATTCGTCATTAGCACGGTGAATACCACATACAGCGCCAAGGCAACCAACGTAATCAGGGCGAACGCACCTTCGTAACGGACGATCAGGATGCCCATGACCAGCGCGATCTCGACCAGTGTCGGAAGAATCGAATAGATGGTGTAGCTGATCAGGCTGCCAACCGAGCGCGTGCCACGCTCAATATCGCGGGATAATCCGCCGGTCTGCCGCTCCAGATGGAAGCGCAGCGACAAGGAATGCAGATGCCGAAACAGTTTCAGTGCAATGGTCCGTTGCGCTCGCTGAGTCACTCGGGCGAAGACGATTTCTCGCAACTCGGTGAACAGCGCCGTCGAGAATCGCAAAGCACCGTAGGCACCGAGCAGTCCAAGGGGTACGAGAATGACGGCTGCATCTCTGGAGCCCGACAATGTGTCAATGAGATCCTTGAAGATCAGCGGAACGCCAACGTTGGCGATCTTGGCCGCGATCAGGCAGGTGAGGGCGAAGACAACCCTCCATTTCCATGTCCAGAGGTAAGGCAGCAGGGTACGAATGGTCTGCCAGTCGCGGCGCTCCATCGGTTCTGGTCCGGGCAGGGCGATGGTCGACTTTGATCCGCGCATGGACGAATATTACCCGCTGTTGACAGCGGCTCATGGAAACGTCAAGGTTCGGGTCAGGCAATCGATGGATGGAAAGGCACTGATAATGACGGGACTTCTCGGGTTACCCGCCGGCCAGCCCGTACTGAGG
This sequence comes from Rhodocyclaceae bacterium, assembly GCA_016704145.1. Classification (GTDB taxonomy): domain Bacteria; phylum Pseudomonadota; class Gammaproteobacteria; order Burkholderiales; family Rhodocyclaceae; genus Fen-999. The sequence continues at coordinate 1,580,954 of JADJAS010000007.1, forward strand.
GTGGCGCCCATGCCCGCGGATGTCAATGCGGCCGGTGACATCTTCGGCGGTTGGGTCATGGCGCACGTCGACATCGCCGGTGGCATCGTGGCGACGCAACGTTCGCGTGGCAGGGTCGCGACGGTGGCGGTCAATTCATTTCAATTCAAACAGCCTGTCTCGGTCGGCGACGTCGTATCCTTCTACGCGGATGTAATCGAAGTCGGTCGTACTTCAATTACCGTCGATGTTTCGGTGTATGCGGAACGAAATCCCGCGAGCCCATTGGTGGTCAAGGTAACCGAAGCGAAGCTGACATTCGTGGCGCTGGATCGGGAGGGCGTGAAGCGGCTCGTTCCGGCGGCCGTCTCATGAGCAAGGTTCTGGTCTTCGTTGCGTTGGTGGCGCTCGTGTTCCTGATCTTCAAGAAACGGCGCGCACGTGATCATGAACAAGATCGATCAGATCGGCGGGCGCCCGCTCAAGGCCAATCGATGGTTAGTTGTGCATACTGTAAACTTCACATTCCAATGACCGAAAGTCTAAGACACGGCTCTCGACATTACTGCAGCGAGGAACATCGGCGTCTGCATGGAGGCCATGGCGGCATCTAACATCGCGAGTTCGCGCGACTGGACCTCAGGTGAAGGCGTTGGGAGCGCCCATTGGCGCTCCCTGCGCTATTTCGGCGGTTACCGTGTATTGGTCGCCGCGGTCTTCTTTGTGGTGTTCCTGGCCACCGGCGGACAAGCAAATCTGGCATCCCAGGATCCGACGCTGTTCTTGTGGGTCAATTCCTCGTACGTCTTGGCGTCTTTTGCTTTTCTGCTGTTGATGCAGCGACTTGAACGGGCTTTCAATCTGCAATTGTCCCTGCAGGTCATCTGCGATGTTGTTGCGCTCACCATTCTGATGTACGCGAGTGGTGGTGCGCGCAGCGGCATCGCCTTCATGCTAGTCGTGGTTGTTGCCGGCGCCGGGCTCGTCGGCCAGGGACGCTTGACACTCTTCTATGCCGCGCTCGCGGCGCTTGCCGTGCTTGCTGAGCAGTCGCTCCGTTTTCTTCGGTTCGACGGCACTGCCGAAGACTTCATCCGTACCGGCCTGACGAGCATCGGATTTTTCGCCACGGCCCTGATTGCGCAAATGTTGGCGCGTCGCGCGGTCGCCAACGAACATCTTGCCTTGCAACGGGGAGTGGAACTGCGGGATCAGATCCGGATCAATCGGCAAGTTATCCGGGATATGGAAGATGGTGTGCTGGTCATCGATGCTGCGGGCAATATCCAGCTCAACAATCCGAGGGCGGCGGCGCTGCTGGGATTGTCCGACACTACGCAAGCCGTGCCTCAAGTGTTGAAGGCCCAGGCTCCCAAGGTCGCAGAGTTTCTCGAGCGGCAGCGGTTGGAAACGAGCGAGACATCTGAAGTATTGCGGCTGCCTGGCAGCGGACCCCTGTTGGTGCGTCGGCTGCCCCCCGAACAGGATGGCAACATCCTGATTTACCTGCGTGATGTCGCGAAGCTTCACGAACATGCACAACAGGTCAAGCTCGCGGCTCTTGGCCGACTGACCGCGAATATTGCCCATGAGATCCGCAATCCTCTGGCCGCCATCAGCCATGCCGCCGAATTGCTGGTGGAAGAACAGCGCGCCGACCCGCGGCGACGGCTAGTCCGCATCATCGGCGACAATTGCGGTCGTCTGAACCGACTGGTCGGAGACGTCTTGGAACTTGGTCGGCGGGATCTCGCACAGCCGGAGCACATCGATCTGGGAGCCTTCCTTCGGCAGTTCATCGAGGAGTACGCCATGCACGACTCCGATGCAGGCAGGCGAATTGACTTGACGATCGATGGCGATGTGTTCATCAGCTTCGACCGGCTGCATCTTCACCGTGTCATGGTCAATCTCGTGTCAAACGCGCTGCGATATGCAAGCGATGTCGCGGGATCTGTCGGCATCGTGGCGAGAACCACTCCGCCGGGCGTCGTCGAGTTGCACGTGCTCGACGATGGGCCGGGAATCTCGGAGGATGATCGAGCCAAGATATTTGAGCCATTTTTCACGACTCGTGGCAGTGGCACCGGACTTGGGTTGTACATCGCGCGTGAATTGTGCGCGAGCAATGGCGCCGAAATCGAGTTGGTCCGAGGTCAAGGTGAATCGGCCGGGGCACATTTCCGTATTACCGCGAGGAACAAGCATGTCCGCCAAGATTGAGCGCCGTAATCGCAATGACCAAAGGCGGGTGTTGGTCGTGGATGACGAGGCCGATATTCGCGAACTGCTTGACATGACGCTGGCCCGCATGGGCCTGGCGGCCGATTGCGCTGGCTCTGTCGCCGAAGGAATGGCCAAGCTCGAGCATGGCGTCTACGACTTGTGTTTGACCGACATGCGTTTACCCGATGGCGAAGGACTGCAACTGGTGCGCCGGATTGGCGAATGCCATCCCGAATTGCCGGTGGCCGTCATTACCGCCCATGGCAGCATGGAAAACGCGGTACAGGCCCTCAAGGCCGGCGCTTTTGACTATTTATCCAAACCCGTGTCTCTCGATCAGTTGCGGTCCCTGATCAAGTCAGCCATCGATCTGCCGATCAAGGAGGATGTTCGGCGGGCGGGTAGCCCGGACTTGCTGGGCGAATCGACCGCCATGACACAGGTCAGGGTATTGATCGAGCGCGTGGCGCGCAGCCAGGCTCCGGCGTTCATTACCGGCGAATCGGGCAGCGGTAAGGAACTCGCGGCCAGGATGATTCACCAACTGAGCGCGAGGTCGAGCGCACCCTTCGTTCCGGTCAATTGCGGGGCCATTCCCGAGACCCTCATGGAAAGCGAATTCTTTGGTTATCGGCGCGGCGCCTTTACCGGTGCGGATAGCGATCGCGAAGGCTTTTTCCAGGCCGCCAACGGGGGCACGTTGTTCTTGGACGAGGTGGCCGACCTGCCGTTGGCGATGCAGGTCAAGCTGCTGCGCGCGATACAAGAAAAGCGGGTCAGGAAAGTTGGCGCCGCGATCGAGGAACCGGTCGATGTCCGGATCGTCAGTGCCACGCATCAGGACTTGAAGGCGATGGTGGCGGAAGGCCGGTTCCGCCAGGACCTTTTCTATCGGCTCAATGTCATCGAAATACGCATGCCACCCTTGCGCGAGTGCCGCGAGGACATTCCGCTGCTTGCCGACAAACTCATGGAAAGGCTGGCGAGTGGTAACGGGCGACCGGTGCCGCGGCTTTCGCCGTCGGCGCTCGACGCCCTTCGGCAGTACCCCTTCCCCGGCAATGTCCGGGAACTCGAGAATGTGCTCGAGAGAACGCTGGCGCTGCTGACCGGCGATCTGGTCGAGCCGGACGACCTTCATCTCGCGCCGGGCGCCCAAGAGGATCCGGTTGGCGCCATTGGCGACGAACTCCCGTTGCAGGAGCGTCTCGATCAGGCGGAGAAGCAGGCGATCCTGGCGGCCCTGGACAAGACTCGGTTCAACAGAACGGCCGCCGCCAGGCTGCTGGGAGTCACATTCCGGTCGTTGCGCTACCGCATGGAACGCCTCGGGCTGAAAGACTGATGAAGTCTTCGCCCCGACCGATGTCGGCAATGACGGGATTGCTTGGCGGAGTTCGCCAAGTGCCTTCGCCGAATTGCGATAACCGGCCCGACGGCGAGCGGGTACGCCTATTGGTGATCCACGCCATAAGTCTGCCGGCGGGGCAGTTCGGTGGCGATGACGTGGAGCGTCTGTTCACCAATAGTATCGTGCCCTCGGCCCATTCATGCTATCAAGACATCAAGGATTTGCGCGTGTCCGCGCATTTCTTCATCCGGCGAAATGGCGATGTCATTCAGTTTGTTCCCGTTACCAAGCGCGCTTGGCATGCTGGTGTCTCCTCGTGGCGTGGCAAGTACCGCTGTAACGACTTTTCGCTGGGCATTGAAGTTGAAGGCTGCGACGACAAGCCCTTCGAGTCGATACAGTACATTCGGCTTGCTCGACTGATTCGCTTGTTGAAGAAGCAGTTCGCCGTTGAGGAGATCGTTGGCCATGCCGACATTGCGCCCGGCCGGAAAACGGATCCTGGGCCTTGTTTCGACTGGCCGCGGCTACACCACTTGCTTCGTCGTCGATAGTCGCAGCTGGTTGTATCGATGCGACAAGTGGTACAACAAGTGTCGGTGACCTTGAAAAAATCTTGCAACCGGAAATCGCGCCTACTAGAATTAGTTGCGAACACTCAAGCTCATACTACATATAGTAGGTCGGGGTCCTTGGTTGGTCTTATCGCGATCTTGGGCAGTCATCGCAGGCGACGGGGAGACACCGGATGGCGAGTGCGGGGGGGGTGATTCAAGCGACGGACGCGGCACAGTCACGAGGCTCGAACAAGAGAAGAATGTTTCGTTCATATCAATGGCATTGTTTTCGGCGCGCAAGCTCCATGCCTTGCGCCAACAGTCATGTTAAAGCGCAATGATGGGTGGAAAAAAGTGAGGAATTCGTCGCTTTCAATCGCTTGAGAGCGTTGAATAATCCGTGCTAGCCCAGACGGGTTGCAATATGCGTTTGTGGTGTTTCTTTCCTGTTACTTTGTGAAGGAGGTTCAACATGGCTGAAGAGAAGAAAGCCAAGAAGCCCGCGGCAAAGAAGCCTGCCGCCAAGAAGCCCGCTGCGAAGAAGGCTGTTGCGGCGAAGAAGCCTGCCGTGAAGAAGCCCGCGGCCAAGAAGCCCGCCGCGAAGAAGGCTGCGCCGGCGAAGAAGGCTGTTGCGGCGAAGAAGCCTGCGGCGAAGAAGCCTGCGGCGAAGAAGCCCACGGCCAAGAAGCCCGCCGCGAAGAAGGCTGCGCCGGCGAAGAAGGCTGCGCCGGCGAAGAAGGCTGTTGCGGCGAAGAAGGCTGTTGCGGCGAAGAAGCCCGCCGCGAAGAAGCCTGTGGCGAAGAAGCCTGTGGCCAAGAAGCCCGCCGCGAAGAAGCCCGCCGCGAAGAAGCCTGTGGCGAAGAAGCCTGTGGCCAAGAAGCCCGCCGCAAAGAAGCCCGCCGCAAAGAAGCCTGCTGCGAAGAAGCCTGCTGCGAAGAAAGCGGCCACCAAGCCTGCCCCTGCCCCGGCGACACCATCGACTGCCGCGGCGCCTGGCCTGAAGTCCTCGCTGAATCCGGCGGCTGCTTGGCCGTTCCCGACGGGCTCGCGTCCGTCCTGATCGGCGAGAGGGGAATCCCCAGAAGGGCAGCGGTGGCTTCCACCGTTGCCCGGCTAGGTTGTCCGGGGACATTACCCTCTAGGCGCGGCGGCTACATCTTGTGGCCGCCGTTTTTATTTCCAGGAGCGGATGTCGCGCGCGATGTTCGCGCTGTTCGCGCGCCACCGTCCCACGACGGCTGACTTTCAGTCGATGAGGGCCAATTCGAACAGATCGCGCTTGAGCGCGAGTTGCTTGGGCAGTTTTTCGCCCATCTTGTCGAACCACTCTTTGTGCGAAGCGAGTTCCTGTTTCCAGGCTTCATGATCGACCCGCGTCAGCATGGCGAACTCGGTCTTGCTGACATCGAGGCCGGTCCAGTCGATGTCCTCGAAGCGTGGCATCCATCCCAGCACTGTTTCGCGCGCCGCCACGCGACCTCTGACCCGATCGACTATCCACTTGAGGACGCGCATGTTCTCGCCGAAACCGGGCCACATGAACTCACCTTTCTCGTTCATGCGGAACCAATTGACGCAAAAAATCCTCGGCGTGTGTTCGACGACGTGGCCCATGCGCAGCCAGTGGTTGAAGTAGTCGCCCATGTGGTAGCCGCAGAACGGCAGCATGGCGAACGGGTCGCGCCGTACCACGCCTTGCTCGCCGAAGGCGGCCGCGGTGGTTTCGGAACCCATGGTTGAGGCCATGTAGACGCCGAAGTTCCAATTGAAGGCTTCGTAGACCAGAGGCACCGTCGTGGCGCGGCGTCCGCCGAAGATGAAAGCCGAGATCGGCACCCCTTCCGGACTTTCCCAGTTCGGATCGATCGACGGGCATTGCGCGGCCGGCGCGGTGAAGCGCGCGTTGGGGTGCGCGGCTTTGCGACCCGCCTTGCCATCCTCCGGCGTCCAGTCCTTGCCCTGCCAGTCGATGCAATGTGCGGGCGGCTCCTTGCTCATGCCTTCCCACCAGACATCGCCATCGTCGGTGAGTGCGACGTTGGTGTAGATGATGTTAGCCCTGAGCGTCGCCATGGCGTTGTAGTTGGTCTTTTCACTGGTGCCTGGCGCGACGCCGAAATAGCCGGCTTCGGGATTGATGGCGTGGAACCGGCCGTCCTTGCCCGGCTTGATCCAGGCGATGTCGTCGCCGACGGTGTAGACCTTCCAGCCGTTAAAGCTTCGGGGCGGAATGAGCATGGCGAAATTGGTCTTGCCACAGGCCGATGGGAAGGCGGCGGCGACATAGGTCTTCTCGCCTTGCGGAGATTCCACGCCCAGGATGAGCATGTGTTCGGCGAGCCAGCCTTCGTCGCGAGCCATGGTCGAGGCGATGCGCAGCGCCAGGCACTTCTTGCCCAGCAGCGCATTGCCACCGTAACCGGAGCCGTACGACCAGATTTCGCGCGTCTCCGGAAAATGGACGATGTACTTGGTGGTCGGATTGCACGGCCACTTCACGTCCTGCTGGCCGGCCGCCAGCGGTGCGCCGACCGTGTGCAGGCAGGGAACGTAGAAGCCGTCGGCGCCGAGGACGTCGAATACAGCCCGGCCCATGCGCGTCATCGTCCGCATGCTGACGACCACGTACGGTGAATCAGTGATCTCGATGCCGATCTGCGCGATCGGCGACCCGAGCGGCCCCATGCTGAATGGAATGACGTACATGGTGCGGCCGCGCATCGAGCCCTTGAAGAGACCGTGCAGCGTCGCCTTCATTTTCGCGGCATCTTCCCAGTTGTTGGTCGGACCGGCATCCTCCTGCTTTGCCGAGCAGATATAGGTACGGTCCTCGACGCGCGCAACATCCGACGGGTCGGAGCACGCCAGATAGGAGTTTGGCCGCTTCGCCGGATTCAGCCGGACGAGCGTCCCGGCCTCGACCATCTGGGCGCACAGGCGATCGTATTCGTCCTGCGAACCATCGCACCAGACGACGTCCTTGGGCTCGGTGAGCGCCACGACCTGCGCGACCCACAGCTTGAGTTTTTCGTGTTTGACGTAGTCGGGCACCCGTGTCGATGCGGGCGAAAGCGTGCTATTGCTCATGGTATCTCCATCGGGGGAAAGGACGGCCGATGCGGCAAAAACGAGAATTGTGCCACAATCGAACAGTTGAAAATAATGGAAAGTCTCATGGACGACAGGATTCGCGCCGCCGCGCTTGAATATCATTACTTGCCCAAACCGGGCAAGATTGCCGTTACGCCGACCAAGGCGCTGACCAATCAGGCCGACCTTTCGCTCGCCTACTCGCCAGGCGTCGCGGCCGCGTGCGACGAAATCGTGCTTGATCCGGTCAACGCCTACAAGTACACGTCGCGCGGCAATCTGGTGGCCGTGGTGACCAACGGTACCGCTGTGCTCGGCTTGGGCGACATTGGCCCGCTGGCCGGCAAGCCGGTGATGGAAGGCAAGGGTGTACTGTTCAAGAAATTCGCCGGCATCGATGTGTTCGACATCGAGATCAACGAGAAGGATCCGGACAAACTGGTCGATATCATCGCCTCGCTGGAGCCGACCTTCGGCGGCATCAACCTCGAGGATATCAAGGCACCGGAGTGCTTCCATGTCGAGGCCAAGCTGCGCGAGCGCCTCAAGATCCCGGTCTTTCACGACGACCAGCATGGCACGGCCATCATCACCGCCGCGGCCGTGCTCAACGGCCTGCGTGTGGTTGGCAAGGACATCGGCCAGGTCAAACTGGTGTGTTCGGGCGCGGGCGCCGCCGCCATCGCCTGCCTCGACCTCGTGGTCAGCCTCGGACTCAATCCCCGCAACGTTTATGCGGTGGACAGCAAAGGCGTGATCCACGCCGGCCGTGACAATCTCGATGCCTCCAAGCAGCGCTACGCCCAGGTCACCGCTGCGCGCACGCTGGCCGATGTCATGCCCGGCGCCGACATCTTTCTCGGCTTGTCGACCAAGGGTGTGCTGAAGCCCGACATGGTGGCGGCGATGGCGCCCAATCCGCTGATCCTGGCCATGGCCAATCCGGACCCGGAGATCAGACCGGAGGATGCGAAGGCCGTGCGACCCGACGTGATCATCGGTACCGGCCGATCCGATTATCCCAACCAGGTGAATAACGTCCTTTGCTTCCCCTTCATGTTCCGCGGCGCGCTCGACGTGGGGGCGACGACCATCAACGAGCCGATGAAGGTCGCCGCCGTGCGCGCCATTGCCGAGCTCGCGCACGCCGAACAGTCCGATGTCGTCACCGCCGCCTACGGCAAGGAGGAACTGACCTTCGGCCCCGAGTACCTGATTCCCAAGCCTTTCGATCCGCGGCTGATCGTCAAGGTGGCGCCCGCCGTGGCCCAGGCCGCGATGGAGTCAGGCGTGGCGACCCGCCCCTTGGGCGACATGGCGGCCTATCGGCAGCAATTGAATGAATTTGTCTATCAGACGGGCTTGCTCATGCGGCCGGTGTTTGCCGCCGCCAAGAAGAACCCGGCGCGCATCGTTTTTTGCGAAGGAGAAGACGCGCGCGTCCTGCGGGCCGTGCAGACGGTCGTCGACGAGGGTCTGGCCAGACCGATCGTCATTGGCAGACCCGGTGTCGTTGAGGCACGCATCGAGAACGATGGCCTGCGCATCCGCGCCGGTCAGCACTTCGAACTGGTCAATCCCGATTCCGATCCGCGTTACAAGGATCTCTGGCACGACTATTACGATCTGACCTGCCGCAAGGGTGTCGGCGTCGAGTACGCCAAGCGGGAAGTTCGTCGGCGCACGACCCTGATCGGCGCCATGTTGATTCGTCATGGCTATGCCGATGCCTTGTTGTGCGGTACCTTCGGTCGCCATGCCCTGCACCTCAAGTACATTGATCAGGTGATCGGCCGCCGGTCGGGCGTGGCGAGTTTTCACGCGATGAACATGATCATCCTGCCCAGCCGGACGCTGTTCATCGGCGATACCTACGTCAATTACGATCCAAGCGCGGAGCAGGTCGCCGAGATGACGGTGCTTGCCTCGGAAGAGGTACGTCGCTTCGGCCTTTCGCCCAAGGTGGCCTTGCTGTCGCATTCCAGCTTCGGCACCGAGGACACGCCGACCGCGATCAAGATGCGCCGCGCGCTCGAACTGATCACTGCCCGGGCGCCGGAACTCGAGGTCGAAGGCGAAATGCATGGCGACGCGGCGCTTTCGGAGGATATCCGCCGCCAGGTCTTCCCGCGTTCCCGTCTCGAGGGATCGGCCAACCTGTTGATCATGCCGAACGTCGATTCGGCCAACATCGCCTTCAACCTCTTGAAGACCGCCGCAGGCGACGGCCTGACGGTCGGCCCCATCCTGCTTGGCGCCGCGCGCCCCGTGCATATCCTGACGCCCACCGCGACAGTGCGCCGCATCGTGAACATGACGGCGCTGCTGTCGGTCGAGGTGGCCCAGGCCCAGCAGGCGCAACCGCAACCGTGATGCCAGGGCATGAGCGGCCGACGGCGCTGCTCCTGTCGGGCGCCGGCGCGCGCGCCGCCTATGAAGTCGGCGTGCTGGGCGCGCTGGCCGAGTTGACCGCGTCCGCGGGCAATCACGCGCCTTTCTCGATCATGTGTGGCCTGTCGGCGGGCGCCCTCAACGCCACCAGCCTGGCGCTCGCCGCGGACGACTTCGCCGGCGGGGTGCGACGACTGACTTCCTTCTGGCGCGGCTTGCACGTCGATGATGTTTATCGACCGCGCTGGCTGCCCTGCTTGTTCGGCCAGATGCGCGGTGGCGTCAACGGATTCTTCGACAGCGCGCCCTTGGCGCGGCGGCTGGAGCAGGAGTTCGATTTCACGCGGCTGGAACATCTCCTCGCCAGCCACGCGCTGCGAGCCTTGTGTATCACGTGTCTTGGCCACGCTTCCGGACAATCGGTCAGTTTCTTTCAGGGCAGGCCAGACCTCGAGCCTTGGCGGCGAGCCTCGCGGGTGGGTGCCCATGTCGCCCTTGGGTCCCGGCACGTACTGGCCTCCATGGCCACGCCCCTCCTTTTCCCGCCGGTGAAACTGAATCGGGAATATTTTCACGACGGTGCGGTACCGGGATCATCGCCGCTGTCGGCGCCCTTGCACCTGGGGGCGAAGCGCATCGTCGTCATCGGCACCGGCGTCAAGGCTAGCGGCGAGGTGACACGGCCGGCGCAAAGCCGCCCCCCGAGCCTTGGTGACATGGCCGGGCGCTTGCTGTCGTCCGTCGATGTCGTCACCGACGACATCGAGCGCATGGCACAGGTCAACCGCCTGCTCGAATACATCCCGGCACCGGAGCGCTCCCGGCTGCCATGGCAGCCGATCGATTGCCTGGTGCTGGCGCCGTCCCGACGTCCGGACTTGCTGGCGGTCGAGGTGATGGACGATCTGCCACGCTCGGTCCGCTCGGTGTGTGCCCGCCTTGGCGACGGCGAGGCGGGCGCTTCGCTGCTCGCCAGTCATCTCGCTTTCGCCCCCGTCTATACCGAAAAGCTAATCGATCTCGGTTACCGCGATGCCATGGCGGAAAGCGATGCCATTAACCGATTCTTTGCGCCAAAGGCAGATTAAACATTAACTTTACTGGCTAACAGGCTTAATTCTAAGTAGATATTTTCGATAATCCTTGCCGTGACCGAGCGGTCGGGTGTTAAACTGAAGGCAGGTCAAGGCGGAGCGATCGAAATCGATGAAGCCGTTGCTGTCGAAAATGCTAATACTCTTGGCATCGCTGGGGCTGTTGTCGACGGCGATGTCCGTCGAGGCGCGGAGTATCCCCAAGAGCAAGAAGGCCATCGTTGCCAAGAAAGTCCAGAAGAAGCCTGCCACCAGCCTTCGTCTCCGGGCGGTCGGTTCGGCCAGGGTGGTCAAGGGTGGCAAGAAGGCCGCCGCGAAAGCCACCGTCGCCACCCCAGTCGCGCGGCAAGTCCGCCATCGGCCGGTGGCGCCCGTCAGCATGGACGAGGCCCGTGATCTGGTGGTTGAGTCGGCCTCGGCCCTGGTCATCGATCAAAGCAGCGGCGCTGTCCTGTACGAGAAAAATGCGGCGGCCCAGGTGCCCATCGCATCGATCACCAAGCTGATGACGGCCATGGTTGCGCTCGACGCCAAGCCCGGCCTGACCGAGACCTTGTCGGTGGGCGAGGACGATGTCGACGTGGTCAAGGGCACGCGCTCCCGCCTGCAGGTGGGTACGCGGCTGAGCCGCGAGGAGATGCTGCGTCTGGCGCTGATGGCGTCGGAAAACCGGGCGGCATCGACACTTTCCCGGCATTATCCGGGCGGGCGATCCGCCTTTGTCGCCGCCATGAATCGCAAGGCGACGGAGCTTGGTTTGACCGACACGCATTTCAAGGATCCGACCGGCCTCAATCCGGCCAACGTCTCCAGCGCACGCGATCTCACCAGACTGGTGGCTGCCGCGCATGGCTATCCGCTGATCAGGCAGTTCTCCACCACGCCCGACTATGAAGTGAACATCGCCGGCCGGCCGCGCGCCTTCCACAACACCAACAGCCTGGTGAAGAGCGACGGCTGGGAGATCAGCCTGTCCAAGACCGGCTACATCAACGAAGCCGGCAAGTGCCTGGTGATGCAGGCCTGGCTGAACAACAAGCCGATGATCATCGTCCTGCTCGACTCCTGGGGCAGGCTGACGCGGATCGGCGACGCCAACCGGATCAAGCGCTGGATCGAAAGCGCCTCACTGCCGCAGCGGCGTGGCGTGGGCTGAGTCGCGCGTGCCGGCGCGCTTGCCATGGCCCACGGCGGCTGAAATGGCATCGGCCGTTTGCTTGATCAGGGCCGCCCATTCGGGGTTGTAGCGTTCGGCCGGCGCCGACACCGAGAGTCCGGCGACCATCTCGCCGGTATCGTCGCGCACCGCCGCCGCCACGCAGCGCAAGCCCTGCTCGATTTCCTCGTTGTCGTAGGCCACGCCGTGACGGCGGACGCGGTCGATTTCCTTTTCCAGCGCTGCAACCGAAGTGATGGACGCCGGCGTGGCGCCCGGCAGGCCGGTACGCCTGGCGTAGTTGCGCAAGTTTTCCTTGCTGTCCTCGGCCAGATAGAGTTTGCCCACCGAGGTGACGTGCAGTGGTGCGCGCGCGCCAACCAGATGCACCACGCGCACCGATGACTTGCCGCTCGAGGTGCGCTCGACATAGACGATCTCGTCGCCCTGGCGAACGCCTAGGTTCACGCTTTCGCCGATCTTCTCGTGCAGCGCTTGCATTTGTGGCATCGCCGCACCGCGGATACTGATGCGCGACTTGACGACGTTGCCCAGTTCCAGCAGCCGGATGCCGAGCCGGTAAGTGCCCGGATCGGCGCGCTCGACGAAGCCGGCGACGGCCATGGCGGCGAGGATGCGGTGCGCGGTCGAAGGATGCAGCCCGGTTTCCAGCGCCAATTGCTTCAGGCTGACCGGTTCGTGATAACTGGATAGGACATCGAGCAATTTCATCATGCGCTCGATGACCTGGATCGGACTTTTGGCTTCGGCGCCTGATTCGGGCGGGCGGGCTGGACGTGGCATGTGTCGGTTTCCGGAAAGTGCGTGAAGTATGCCACAATGCGAAACGACGAGGCATTATCGAGGCGGGGAGAAATCAATGCGGGCAGCACTGTTCGTCACCTGTCTGGTCGACTTGATGCGGCCGCGTATCGGCTTCGCGGCGATCCGGCTGCTGGAAGCCGCGGGCTGCGAAGTGGTGGTACCAAAAACCCAGACCTGCTGCGGCCAGCCGGCCTTCAACAGCGGTGATCGCGCCTCGGCGGCAAGATTGGCGAAGAAGGTCATCGCCGAGTTTGAAAGCTTCGAACACGTGGTCGTGCCCTCGGGGTCTTGCGCCGACCAGATCCGCAACGAATACCCGGGACTGTTGGCCGACGATCCGCCATGGCACGGCCGTGCGGTGGCCTTGGCCAGCCGCGTCTACGAACTCACCGATTTCCTCGTCAACGTTGCCAAACTCGACCGCCTGCCTGGCGACTTCACGGGCAGCGTCACCTATCACGATTCCTGCACGGGCTTGAGGAGCCTCGGCATCAAGCGCCAGCCGCGCGACCTGCTGGCCAAGCTGCCCGGCGTCGAACTGCGCGAAATGCCCGGAGCCGAGGAATGCTGTGGCTTCGGCGGCACGTTCTCCGTCAAGTTTGGCGACATATCCGCGGCCATCGCCGAGAAGAAGTGCGGCAATGCGTGCAGCACCGGCGCCGATGCCATCGTCGGCGGCGACCTCGGCTGCCTGCTCAATATCGAGGGCAAGCTGCGCCGCATGGGTGACGAGACCACGCGCGTGCTGCACGTCGCGGAAGTGCTGGCGGGAGAACGCTGATGGAAATCCGCTCGATGCATTTCAAGGCCAACGCCGCGACGGCGCTGGCCAACCCCGTGCTGCAAGGAAACCTGCGCACCTCCAAGGGCAAGTTCGTGGACAAGCGGCGTGCCGCCATCGCTGACTTTGAGGCCGAGGGCGGCGACTTCGCGGCCTTGCGCGACGCCGGGCGCGACCTGCGTAACCTCGTGCTCGCTGATCTCGACCTCTGGCTGGAAAAGTTCGAGCAGTCCGCATCGGCGCGTGGCGCCACGGTGCTGTGGGCCAGGGACGGCGCCGAGATCTGCCGCCATGTCATCGACATTGGCCGGCGCCACGGCGTGAAGAAAGCCGTCAAGTCGAAGTCGATGCTCTCGGAGGAAGCAGGCATCAACCAGGCGCTGACGGCCGCCGGCATCCAGCCGGTCGAGACCGACCTCGGCGAGTACATTCTGCAAATCAACGACAACGAGCCGCCATCGCACATCATCGCGCCGGTGGTGCACAAGGGGCTCGACGAGGTCGCCGACCTGTTCGCGAAAGTGCACGGGAAGCCGCGCAAGACCGAAATTCCCGAACTGACCCGCGAGGCGCGCGAAGTGTTGCGATCGCACTTCCTGACGGCGGACATGGGCATCTCGGGCGGCAACTTCCTGGTCGCGGAGACCGGCTCGGTGGCGCTGGTCACCAATGAAGGCAACGGTCGCATGGTGACGACGCTGCCGCGCGTGCATGTGGTCATCACCGGCATCGAAAAGGTGATTCCGACGCTGGAAGACCTCTCGCTGCTGCTGCGCCTGTTGCCGCGCTCGGCGACTGGCCAGCATATTTCCAACTACGTGTCGCTGCTCACCGGCGTCAAGCAGCCCCTCGATACCGACGGTCCCGAGCATCTCTACTTCATTCTGGTCGACAACGGCCGCGCCGATCTCGTCGGCTCCGAATTCCAGGACATGCTGCGCTGCATCCGCTGCGGCGCCTGCATGAACCATTGTCCGGTGTACCAGACCATCGGCGGGCATGCCTATGGCTGGGTCTACCCGGGGCCGATGGGTTCGGTGCTGACGCCGCTCTACCAAGGGCTCGACCGGGCGATCGACCTGCCGCACGCCGCGACATTGTGCAACCAATGCGGTGTTGTCTGCCCCGTGAAGATTCCGTTGCCGGACCTGATGCGCAAGCTGCGCGAAAAGCAGGTGGAAACCAATCTGCGCCCGCTCGGCGAACGCTTGGCGCTCAAGGCATGGGCGTGGGTGGCGAGCAAGCCGAAGCTCTACGCGCTTGGTACCTGGTTCGGCGTGCGTTACCTCAACTGGCTGGCCGGCGGTCGCAAGACCATCCGCGTGCTCGGCATCGCACCGAGCTGGACCGACGGCCGCGATTTTCCGGCGCCGCAGGGCAAGACCTTCCGCGAGTTATACGCGGCCGGCCGGCGTTGACCGAGGGTCGGGCCGATGATCGACAACATCGAGACTTTCGTCAGGAGCGAGGAAAGGAACCGAGTCGCATGAACTCACGCGAGGATATTCTGAGCCGCGTGCGCGCCCGCATCGGTCGCGCCACCGGCAATGCAGCGGTCGCCACCGAGGCTGCCGAGCGCTGGCTGGCCGCGCGCCAGCAAGGTCCCCGGCCGGCCGTGGCCGGCGATTTGCTGGCCAGCTTCAGGGAAAAGTCTGAAGCCCTGGCCACGACCGTGGATGTCGTCGACGACGCGTCGGCCGCGCCGGCGGCAGTGGCGCGCTATCTTGCCGCGCGGTCTCTGCCGATGAGAGCGGTTGGCTGGCCGGGGCTGGAAAGTCAGCCGTGGCGGGACGCCGGCATCGTCTTCGAGGGGCGGGGCGCCGTCGACGCCGATCTGGTCGGCATCACCGGCTGCTTTTGCGCCATCGCCGAAACGGCGACGTTGATGCTGCTCTCGGGACCGGATACGCCGGCGACGGTCAGCTTGCTCCCCGAAACCCATGTCGCCATCGTCGCTGCCTCGCGCATCGTGCCCGCCATGGAAGATGCCTGGCGCCTGCTGCGTACCGAAGGGGGCGGGTTGCCGCGCGCCGTCAACTTCATCTCCGGCCCGTCACGCACCGGAGATATCGAACAGACGCTGGTACTGGGTGCGCATGGCCCGTACCGCGTGCACGTGGTGTTGGTGAAGGCGGGCGGGGAGAACCGGTGAGTCTCGCACTGCTGCTGAAGCAGGCAATCGAGCATCATCGCAACGGCAAGCTCGACCTCGCCGAGGACATGTATCGCTTCCTGGGCGAAGCCGACGCCGGCAATCCCCGGATATGGTATCTGCGCGGCCTGGTGGCACGGGAACTCGGCCGACACGAACAGGCCATCGAGCGCTTCCAGCGGGCGATGGCCCTGGGTCACGACCGCGCCGATGGCTGGTTCGAGATCGGCCGAACGCAGGGCCGGGCGGGCGACGCGACTGCCGCCATGGCGGCCTATCGCGAGGTACTGGCCATCGCGCCGGCGCGCGTGGACGCGCTGTGCAATCTGGCGAACCTTCAACTCGAAACCGGCGCCTTCGACGATGCGCGTGCCAACTACGAACAGGCGCTGGCGCTGGCCCCGGACAACGCGACCATTCACTACAACCTTGGCACGCTGTGTCTGAAACGCTTCCAGCCGGCGCGGGCGGTTGACCATTTCGAGGCGGCCATCCGGCTCGGGCCGGACCACGCGAACGCTCACAACAGCCGGGGCGTCGCGCTCGCCGAACTGGGCGCCACGGCCGACGCGGCCGAGGCGTTGCGCAAGGCCAGCGAACTCGCGCCGACGTTCATCGAACCCTTGTTCAACCTGCACGGCCAGCTGGTCGATCTCGGCGACATCGACGGCGCCATCGCCTGCATGCGACGGGCGGTCGATATCGATCCCGCCAATGCCGACAACCGTTTCTTTCTCGGCATGCTCCAGCAGTACAGCGGCGACGAGGAAGCTGGCGCGCGGATTTTCCAGGCGCTGCGCGACGAGGGAAGCGCCGAGGCGGAAATCGATTCCTGGAGCTATCTGCGGAGCCTCGCTTCGGCGATGCCGACCATGACCGGCAGCAACCGCGGAACGTTCGAACTGGCGCTGGCGCGCGCGCCGCGCACGGGGCTGGTGCTCGAATTCGGCGTTTATCACGGCAAGTCGATCAGGCAGATCGCCGCGATGGTCGACACGGTTGTCCATGGCTTCGACAGCTTCGAAGGCATCCCCGAGGATTGGGGCGCCGAGCCCAAGGGCACGTACAGTACCGGGGGCCGTCTGCCGGAGGTGCCGGCGAACGTGCGCTTGCATCCGGGCTGGTTCGAGCGCTCGCTTCCGGAATTCCTGCGCGCCGAAACGGGGCCGGTGCGCTTCGTCAATGTCGATTGCGACCTGTACAGCTCCACCAAAACTGTGCTCGGCCTGCTCGCGCCGCGCATGGTGACCGGATCGGTCATCGTCTTCGATGAGTTCATCGGCTACGAGACATGGCGCGACGACGAGTTCAAGGCTTTTCACGAGGCCGTCGAGCGATTCGGCTGGACCTATGAGGTGCTCTGCTTCAGCTTCATGACCCGGCAGGTAGCGCTCCGCGTCGTCGTGTCGTGAGCCGGCGTCGGCCGCCGCACGGTCATCACGATGGCGGCGAGGCGGATCCTCCGGCACCAGCGTCGCCGGCGTAATGGTGGCGCAGCGAGGCGTAGCGCTCGGCGCGTACCGCGCGCACCCGCGTCATGGCGCGCTCGACTGGCACGCCGAGTTGGGCGAGCGTTTCGGCGGCGATCATCAGGCTGCCCTCCAGTACTTCCGGAATCACCTCGGTGGCGCCGGCCTGCTTGAGCTTGTCGATCGCCGAGTCGTCGGCGACGCGGACGATCACCGGCACGTCGGCGCGTTCGCGGCGCACCATGCGCACCGCGCGTTCCGCCGAATGCACGTCGGGATAGGCGATGACCACCGCGCTGGCGCGCGCCAGGCCGGCGGCCTTGAGGACTTCGGGTCGATCGGCGCTGCCGAAGACGACGCGGCCGCCGGCCGGGGTCGCCGCCTGGACCTGGTGGGGATCAACGTCGAGCGCCAGAAAGCCGATGCCTTCGTCGGCCAGGAAGCGGGCGATGTTCCGGCCGGTGCGGCCGTAGCCGCAGATGATCACGTGCCGGTCGAGCGCAAAGCCGGCGACCACGATCTGGTGGATGGACAGCGCCTTGTGCGCCCAGTCGCCCTTGGCCATCTGGCCCGATAGGCGCGCCACTCGCTCGATCAGCAGGGGCGCGACGAACATCGAGGCCAGCATCGCCGACAGCGTTATCTGGAACACATCGTTGCCGATCAGTTGCTGGTGAAAGGCCAGGCCGATCAGCACCAGGCCGAACTCTCCGGCCTGTGCCAGCTGGGCCGCCGTGCGCAAGGCGATGTCCATCGAATTGCGCGCCGCCAGCGCCACCGCCAGCACGACAAGGCCTTTGCCCGTCACCAGCAGCGCCAGCGCCAGCAACAGCTTGTCGAACTGGGCGGTGACGAAGCGCAGGTCGAGCATCATGCCGATGGTGACGAAGAACAGGCCGAGCAGGATGTCGCGGAACGGGCGGATATCGGCTTCGACCTGGTGGCGATACATGGTTTCGGAAATCAGCATGCCGCCGACGAACGCGCCCAACGCCAGTGACAGCCCGGCGGCACCGGTAGCATAGGCCAGACCAACCACGATCCAGAGTGTCGCCAGCACGAACAATTCCTCGGAGCGCCGCGCCGCCACGGCGTCGTAGACCCGGCGCAGCAAGCGCTGGCCGGCCCAGATCAGCGCGCCGAGCACGACCGCCGCTTCGGTCATGGCGACGAGCAGCGCGTTGATCATCTCCCCGGCCGGGCGCGCCAGCGCCGGCAACAGGATCAGGCACGGCACCACGGCGAGATCCTGGAACAGCAGGACGCCCATGGTCTGGCGGCCCGACCGCGAGTGCAGTTCGAAGCGCTCCGACAACAGCTTGGCGACGATGGCGGTCGAAGACATCGCCACGGCCAGGCCGACGGCGAGACCGGCGCGCCAGTCCTGGCCATAGCCCAGGCCGGTGACCAGCCCGGTGCCGAGCGCGGTGAGCAACAATTGGGCGCCGCCGAAGCCGAACACCAGTCCGCGCATGGCCTTCAGGCGAGGCAGGCTGAACTCGAGGCCGATCGAGAACATCAGGAACACCACGCCAAACTCGGCGAAGGCCGCGACCTGACTGCTCTCCTGCATGAAGCCGAAACCGTGGGGGCCGACGGCAATGCCGACCGTCAGGTAGGCGAGAATCGAGGGCAACTGGAAGCGGCGCGCCAGCGACACCATGGCAACGGTGGCGGTCAGCAGCAACAGCAGGGCGAGAAGATTCTGGTGCATTGGCGTCAAGTCTAGCGCGTCGGGCGTGGCCCGCGCCGGCCACGGGCTATTTGTCGCCGATCAGCCTGGCCTCGACGTTGATGCGCTCGTTGGCCGCCACCGTGGCGCGTCGCGGATCGATCACCACGCGGATGATCTTGCGCGGTGGCACGCCCAATCCGCGCACATGCCGTCGCAAGGTCTCCGAGGCCTTGGCCGCCAGGCCGAGCGCATATTCCCGACTGGCCACGGGTGGCGCGAACAGCGTGAGGCGCAGCGACAGTTTGTTGCTTTTTTTCAGCCGGCTCACCAAGGCGAGCAGCGCCGCGTCCACATCGGCCGGCGGTCGCGAATCGTCGGCGGTCATCGAGAACGCGAGGTCGGGTGGGGGCTCGGGCGGCGCGTCGGGTTCGGGTGGTTCCGGCTCGGCGGGCAAGGCGGGGGCCGGCACGGCGGCCACGGCGGCGCTCGGTGTCGGCGCGGTGGCTGTCGGCGGGGCCGGCGGTGCTTCGGGGGCGCGTGGTATCGCCGCTGTCTCGATCGGCTTGGCGAGAACCGGTGCGCGCACCGGCGTTTCGGCGCAGCCGGACAAGACGATAGGCAGGCCGGCGAGCAGGCCGGACAGGAGCGCGGGGGCGATGAGTTGTTTCATCAGAAGGCCTGATCCCAGCGCACCGACAGCCGGATCGCCGAATTGATCAGGCCGACCATGCTGTAGGTCTGCACGAAGTTGCCCCAGAGCTCGCCGGTGCGGGTGTCGATGTGCTCGGCCAGCAGGCCGTGGCGGTTGCGCGCGGCCAGCATCTTCTCGAACAGCGCCCGCGCCTCGTCCTTGCGGCCGATGGCGGCCAGCGCGTTGATGTACCAGAAGGTGCAGACCAGGAAGGCGTTCTCGGGCTCGCCGAAATCGTCCTGCTCGACATATCGGAAAATGAAGTCGCCGCGTTTGAGCTCCGTGGCAATGGCCTCGACGGTCGCCGCGAAACGCGGGTCGTCGGCGGCGAGAAAGCCGAGTTCGGCCAGCAAGAGCAGGCTGGCGTCCATCGTGTCGCCGTCGAAGCTGGCGACAAAGGCGCCGCGTCGCTCGCTCCAGGCGCGCCGGCAGACCACTGCGTGAATGATGCGCGCGTGCCCGCTCCAGTAGGCGGCGCGTTCGGTAAGTCCCAGGTGGTCGGCGATGCGCGCCAGGCGGTCGCAGGCGGCCCAGCACATCACCGCCGAATACGTGTGGACACGCGCGCTGCCGCGCAACTCCCACAGGCCGGCGTCGGGCTGGTCGTGATGGGCGACCGCCAGTTCGCCGAGCGGCTCCAGGCGCCGGAACAACGCCTCGTCGCCGCGCCGCGTCAGCCGCTGGTCGAAGAAGACGTGGGTGGCCGCCAGCACCGCCGAGCCGTAGCTATCGTGCTGGACCTGGCGATAGGCCTGGTTGCCGACGCGCACCGGCCCCATGCCGCGATAGCCGGGCAAGGCCGGCTCGATGCGCTCCTCCAGATCGGCGCGGCCGTCGATGCGGTACACCGGCTGCAGCGGGCGGCCGGCGGCATCGGCGGCAATGTTCACGATGTAGCCGAGGTAGCGCTCCATCGTGTGCGTGGTGCCGAGCCGGTTGAGCGCGTTCACCACGAAGTAGCCGTCGCGCAGCCAGCAGTAGCGGTAATCCCAGTTGCGGCCGCTGTCGGCCGCTTCCGGCAGCGAGGTGGTCATCGCCGCGACGATGGCGCCGGTGTCGTCGTGGGCGTTGAGCTTGAGCGTGATGGCGGCGCGGATGACCGCTTCCTGCCATTCGTAGGGGATGTTCAGGGCGCGTACCCAGTCGCGCCAGTAGCCGGCGGTTTCTTCCTCAAAACGGCGGCCGATCTCGGCGACCGACTCATGCACGGTCTCATCCGGCCCCAGCAGCAGCGTCAGGCGGTCCTCCAGAAAGAAGGGCGTCTCCTGCAGGAGCGCGGTGATCGACGCATCGGTGGTCAGGCGCAGCGTCAGGTCCGGCGTCACGTAGCGGACATGGTGGCTGCCCCAGGTGACCTCCGGACGCGCCGCGCCGTGGCCGCAGGCTGGCCGCAGCCCGAGAGTCAGTCGTGGCGAGCCGCCGATTCGCCGGAGCTGCCGCACCAGCATCATCGGCCGGAACATGCGGCCATGCAGCCTGAAGCGGGGCGCGAAGTCGGTGATCTCGACGCCGCCGCCGTTGCGGTCGAACAAGCGCGTGACCAGGATCGCGGTGTTCTCGAGATAGTGCTGCTCGGCACGGTCGAAGTCGGCGATGTCCACGGCGAATACGCCGAGTTCGTCGTCGGTGCGCAGCAGCGAGCAGAACACGGGATCGCCGTCGAAGCGCGGGAAGCAGCCCCAGACGACGCGGCCGACATCGTCGATCAGCGCGCCGACCGCGCAGTTGCCGATCAGCGCCAGTTCGAGCGATCCGCCCGGCGATGCCGCCAAGCTCACCGCTCAGTCCGCCAGCGCGCGCGCCAGCCAGGCGCGCACGGCCGCCACGTCCGGCAGCCGATGGCGGGCGCAGGTCGGTTCATCGCCGACCTTGATCGAGATGCCGTCGGTCTGGTTGATGGCGGCGAAGCCGTGCTCGTCGTTGAGGTCGTCGCCGATGAACACCGCCTTGCGGCCCTTGAACGGCGCTTCGGCCAGGTATTCCTCGATGGCCGTGCCCTTGTCGAAGCCGCCCGGCTTGGCCTCGGCGACGCACTTGCCCAGCTGCAGGATCAGCTTGCCGGACGACTCGGCGACCAGTTGCGCCATGGTCTGGTTGGCCAGATGTTCCAGTTCCGGCGCCTGCCGGTAATGCAGCGCCAGCGTCAGCCCCTTGTCCTCCAGCAGCAGGCCGGGGTGGGCTTCCAGCATCGGCGTCAGCGCGGCGCGGATGCGATTTTTTTCCTCCGGCGCGGCGGGGTGCAGCCACAGGCGGCCGGCGGTGTCGCGCCGCTCCAGGCCGTGCTGGCCGGCGCGCGGCAGGCGCGGGGCGCCCAGCCGGCGGTCGAGATCGGAGATGGCGCGGCCGCTGATCAGCGCCACGGCGCCGCCGCTGGCGCGGTGCAGGCGTTCGAGCAGCTTGAGCAGCGCCTGGTCGACCCGCACCGCGTTGGGCGTGGCGGCGATGTCGAGCAGCGTGCCGTCGACATCGAGGAAGTAGGCCCAGTCGGTGGTCGGGGCGGGCGGCGGGGTTCCGGTCTGCGGTTCCATGGCGGTTCGTTCCTAGAGCGGGGAGGCGCTGGCGACCGGCTTTTCGGTCAGGCGGTCACGGCGGCGCATGGTCGCCGCGTCGAGCAGCATGCGCCCGGCCCAGCGATAGACGTTGAATTCTCGCACCAGTCCGCGCATCAGGCGCATGCGGTCGCGCTGCTCGGCGGCGGGCATGGTCAGCGCCACGTGCAGGGCGGCGGCGCACTGGTCGGCGTCGTAGGGGTTGACGATCACCGCCTCGGGCAGTTCGCGCGCGGCGCCGGTGAATTGCGAGAGGATGAGCACGCCGCGCTCGTCGTCGCGGGCGGCGACAAATTCCTTGGTCACCAGGTTCATGCCGTCGTGCAGGCTGCTGACGAAGCACAGTTCGGCGGCGCGGTAGTAGGCATAGACCTCGTGCGGCTCGTGGTGCTCGACCTTGAGGATGATCGGCGGCGGACTGTCGCGGCGGCCGACGCCGAAGCGCTCGTTGATGCGCGTCGCCAGCGCCCGCACCTGCGCTTCGTGGTGCTGATATTCGTCGATGCCGGAACGCGACGGCGCGGCGATCTGGACGAAGCTGAAGCGGCCGATCCATTCCGGCTTCGATTCCAGCAGGCGCTCGACGGCGCGGAAGCGCTCGGTGATGCCCTTGGTGTAGTCGAGCCGGTCCACGCCGACGCCGATCATCTGTTCGGCTGGCAGGCCTTCCGTGCGGCGGATCTCGGCGCGGCACTGGTCGACCGGCTTCGCCACCATCTCGGGCTCGGGCGGCCAGGCGATCGAGATCGGGTAGCGGCGCACGGCGGTCAGCTTGCCGCCGAGCGAGACGGTGAAGGACTCGCGATCGACCCGCGCCTCGATGGTGCGATCCACCGTGTCCACGAAGTTGTTGCAGTGAAACTGCGTGTGGAAGCCGAGGATGCTGCTGCCGAGCAGGCCGGAAATGATTTCCTCGCGCCACGGGCAGATGGCGAAGGATTCCGGGTTCGGCCACGGGATGTGCCAGAAGGTGATGATGGTGGCCTCCGGCAGTTCCTCGTGGATCATGCGCGGCAGCAGCGCGAAATGGTAATCCTGAATCATCACGATCGGATTGTGCGTGCGCGCCTCCGCCTTCACCGCCTTGGCAAATTTCTTGTTCACGGCGACGTAATGGGCCCAGTCGGCGGAGCGGAAGGTCGGCCGCACGTGGGCGATGTGGCAGAGCGGCCAGAGGCCCTCGTTGGCGAAGCCGTAGTAGTAGCCGGCCTCCTCTTCCGGCGTCAGCCAGATGCGGCGCAACTGGTAGGCGGGCTTGTCCGGCGGCACGGCGATGTGGTCGCGGCCATCGACCACCTCGCGGTCGGCCGAGCCGCTGCCGTGGGCGATCCAGGTGCCGGAGCAGGCGCGCATGATCGGCTCCAGCGCCGTCACCAGCCCGCTGGCCGGGCGCTGGATTTCGACGCGCTCGCCGCGCCGCTGGTGGATGTAGGGCTCGCGGTTGGAGACGACGATGACGTCCTCGCCGCGCAGTTCGCCATGCAGGATGGCGCGCAGGCTGTCCGGCGTCCAGGTGATCTGGCTTTCGTCCCGGGAAAGATGCTCGGTCTCGAGTTCGCGGATCAGCCGTTGCAGGTCGCGGGCGATCGGCCTGAACTCCGGCGCGTTGCCGCCCTGGCCGGGATCGCGCAGCAGACCCTCGCCGCGCAGCAGCGAGCGCATGCCGGATACCCAGCCGCGCCAGGACAACTGGGCGATGACCACCGTGATCAACGAAATGACGGCCGCCAGCCCCATGAAGAAATAGAAGACATAGCGCTTGGTCTCGGCGCTGCGCCGCTCGACGAAGCTCATATCATGGATCAGCACCAGCCAGCCGCCGGCGCGCGGCTTGGGCTCCGCGGCGGGTTCGGTGCCGGCGTCGGCATCCTCGCCGTCCTCTTCGCCGCCTTCCAGCGGCTTGACCGCCACGTGCAGCGGGCCGCGCGGACTGGTCAGCAGCGGGCTTTCGGCCTCTTCCCATTGGTCGAGGTTGTCGCAGCGGATCTCGGCCGGCAGCGAGCGCGTCGCCAGTGGCGGCGATTCCGGCGTCGCGCAATAGCCGATGGCGTATAGCCGCTCGTCCTGGGCGACGCGGGCGAAGTAATTGGCGACCCGGGTCTTCGAACCGGCTTTCAACTGCTCGACCAGCGGGTCATGCATGGCGTTGGCGATCAGCTTGGCGCGGATATCCATGTCCCGCACGAACCAGCGCAGGGTCAGCTGGTCCACCAGCGGCGCCACGCCATAGGCAATGGCCGCGAGGACGAGCATCAGCGGCAGAACGAAGCGCAGGGAAAGTCTCATGGAGACTACATATTACTTCGCTTTCGATTTGATTCGCCTCATGCGCGCCGCGCCGGGACGGCGGCATAATGGCCGCATTTCCCCTTGTTGCCGGAGTCCATGCCGTGTTGCCGATGTTCCGCCTTCTCATGCCCCTGGCCTTGCTGATCGTCGCGCCGGTCAGCCATGCCATCGATGCCGCCGCCGAGGCCGAGGCCCGCGCCACCGTAACTGAACTGGGCCAGTTGAACGGCCTGGCGCTGGCGTGTCGCGAGCCGGAACTAAGCGGGCGCGCCAAGCGCCTGATGCTCGATCACGTGCCCAAGCTGCGCGACTGGGGCGAACTCTACGAGAGCGCCACCCACCAGGCCTTTCTCGCCCCGCCCGGCGGCTGCCCGGAAGCCGCCCTGCTGCGGGTCAGGATCGAACTGGTGGCGGCGCGGATCGTCCGCCTGTTGCCCGCCAGCCCGAAACCGGTCGAAGCGCCGGCGCCGGAACGCGGCATCGTGCCGCGCTACCTGCTCAAGGACCCGAACGGCCGTGCCGTGACCGATGGCGATTTCCGTGGCCGCTTCCAGCTGATCAGCTTCGGCTACACGTTCTGTCCCGACATCTGTCCGACCACCCTGGTCGAGACGGCGCAGATCCTCAAGCAGCTCGGCGATGAAGCCGCCCGCGTGCAGCCGATCTTCATTTCGCTCGATCCGGAGCGCGACACGCCCGAGCAGCTCAAGGCCTACACCGCCTTCTTTGATCCGCGCATCCTCGGCCTGACCGGCTCGCCGGAACTGGTGGGCAAGGCCGCCGAGCATTTCAAGGTGCGTTACGAGAAAGTCCAGCCGCCGGGCGCCAGCCACTACAGCATCGACCATTCGGCCGGCATGTACCTGCTCGGGCTCGACGGCGCCTTCGTCGCCAAGCTGCCCTACGGCATGCCGGTACCCGAACTGATCGACCGTATCCGCGAAGCGCTGGCGGAATCTCCCGGCCGTTGAAAGTCAGCCGCGGCGGCGCGCCGCCGACACTGACTTTCAGCGCGTCTGGATCGGCCGCGCCGTGGTGACGAACAGCAGGGTGCGGGCTTCGCGAATGTCGGCGTGCAGCGCCTCCACCAGCGGCGGATTGATCGGCCGCTCGGCGTTCCACTCGATGACAAAATTGGCCCCGGAGCCACCCGAGGAATCGGAGCGGGCAACATACAGTTCATGGGTGCCGTAGGGCGGAATCGTCCGCGCTGTCGTCAGGAATTCCCGCAGCAGCTTGCCTTCGGTGTTGTAGTAGCGTGCGCTGGTCACTTTCATAGCCATGCGCGGATCAGTGTTGCGGATGCTGACATGCGTGGAGACCAGCGTCTCGGACGGCTTGCCGGTCCTGGGGTCGACGTCGCCGTGATAGAGGTGGGAATAGACCGGCAGGTAAAGCGATTGGCCGGTGGACAGCGGCAGGCCCTCCGCCGTCAAATACGAGGACGCCATCGTCGCACCGGGATACAGCGAGGTCGGCGTCGGCGCGGGAGGAAGGCCCGGCCCGCCTTGCGCCAGCACGAGCGTGGACCAGCACGCCAGCAGCAGGGCGGCAGGCGCCTTACTTGACATAGGTGACCGGCAGCGGCGACAAGCGCAACACGGCGTGGGCGACCGATCCGGTGACGACTTCCTCGACGAACGATTCGCCCTTGTTGCCCATGACGATCAGATCGCAGCCCTTGTCCCGGGCGCAGGCCACGATGCTCTCGGCGACCGGCCCCAGCAGCACTTGCGGCTCGTGCGCGATTCCCGCCGCGTCCAGCAGTTGGCGCGCCGCCGCCAGGGCATCGCCACCGCGGGATTCCTGCATCGCCTCGATTTCGCTCGGCTTCATGAAACGCCTGACTTCGACGGCGTCGATGGGCGGCTGTACGTTGATCAGGACGATCCGTCCCGCCTGGCAGGCCTGGTGCAGCTTGATGGCGTACTCGACGGCGCGCAGCGAAGCGGCGGAGCCATCGACGGGGACCAAGGCTTTCAACATGATGGATTCCGGAGGGGGACGATGCGTCGATTATCCCATGACTTGCGCGGCGCAAGGCATGGGGGCCGGCCGGGTGGTAAACTCGCGCGAAATTTTCTCTGAAGGCCTCGCGATGCGCTTCCCAACGCCACTGTTGTTTTGTCTCGCGCTGAGCGCGCCGTCGATGGCCCTCGCGGCGGATGGCCCGGCCATCGCCGGTATTCCGGTCGACTTCATCCTGTTTGCCGCCACCCTGCTCGGGGTCGCGCTCTTTCATCACTATGTGCTGCAAGTGGCCCTCGCCGGCCTCGCCACCATTTCGCTATACAAGATCCTGGTCACCGGCTTCAAGTTCGGCCCCGGCATCGCCGGCTTCGCCGCCCACATTGGACACGAGTGGGTGCTGTTGGTGAACCTGTTCGGTCTGCTGGTCGGCTTCGCCCTGCTGGCGCGGCACTTCGAGGATTCCGGTGTGCCCGAGGTGCTGCCGCGCTACCTGCCCGAGGGCTGGCTGGGCCCCTTCGTCCTGCTGGCGATGATCTTCGTGCTATCCAGCTTTCTCGACAACATTGCCGCCGCGCTGATTGGCGGCACCATCGCCGCCAGCGTGTTCAAGCGCAAGGTGCACATCGGTTATCTCGCCGCGATCGTCGCGGCGTCGAATGCGGGCGGGGCCGGCTCGGTGGTCGGCGACACCACGACCACCATGATGTGGATCGATGGCGTCGATCCGCTCGACGTTTTGCATGCCTACGTTGCCGCCGCCGTGGCCCTGGTGGTCTTCGGCATCCCCGCCGCCTTGCTGCAGCACAAGCACATGGCGATGAGCCGCGACTTCCACGCCGCGCACACCGTCGATTGGGTGCGCGTCGGCATCGTCGCCTTCATGTTGGTCGCCGCCATCGCCACCAACGTCGCCATCAACCTCAACGCCCCCGAGCTGGCCGACCGCTTCCCCTTCCTCGGCGTGGCCGTGTGGGTGGCGCTGCTGCTGGCGGTGCCGTTGCGCAAGCCCGAGTGGAGTCTGGTGCCCGATGCCGTCAAGGGCTCGATATTCCTATTGTCGCTGGTCACCTGCGCGTCGATGATGCCGGTCGAGAAATTGCCCGCCGCCTCGTGGCAGACCGCTTTCGGCCTCGGCTTCGTTTCGGCCGTGTTCGACAACATTCCGCTCACCGCACTGGCCCTCAAGCAGGGCGGCTACGACTGGGGCATGCTCGCCTACGCGGTCGGTTTTGGCGGCTCGATGCTCTGGTTTGGCTCATCGGCCGGCGTCGCGTTGTCCAACCTGTTTCCCGAAGCCAAGTCGGCGGTGCAGTGGCTGCGCCATGGCTGGTTCATCGCCGTCGGCTACATCGTCGGCTTCTTCGCCCTGCTGCTGATCCTGGGCTGGCAACCGCACGAACCGCACAAGCAAGTCAGCGGCGGCGGCACGCCGGCCCTCGTACAACCCGCCCATTGAGTGATGCTCATGAAGAAAATCCTGACCCTTGCCGCCCTTTGCTCCCTGCTGCTGGCGGCGCCGGCCGGCGCGCAACCCGCGCCGGTCGATCTCGGCAGCGACCCGGCCCACGCCGTGGCCGGCCGCGATCTCGCGGCGGACGACGCCAGGGTGGTGAAAGCCCGCGGCTGGCTGAAGAAAATCGCCGGCTCGACCGGCGAGAGCGAAGAGCAGGTGGCGGCCAGCGCCATGAAGCTGACACGCTTCTTCTTCGATTCGATCAAGCTGCGCATTCTGCCGGCCGAGGCGCTGGAAGGCATGGCCGCGCAGGCGGCGCCGGGCAAGGCCCTGTCCGACCTGACCTCGGGCTATTTCCAGGCGCGCCGCCTTTCGCCGGACAACAGCCACGTCGAAGCCATGAAAGCGCTGGCTGCGAAGCAGTAACCGGCGGTGCCCGCGGTAGCTCCGCCGCCCCGGCCCGCTGCGCCTCCCGCGACGTTCATCGTCCGTCGCCCGTGGTTTTGTCGGCCCGACGAAGCAGGTTAGCATTCGCCATCATGAGACCCTGGCATTCCCATTTCGTCGGCACCTTCATCTTCTGCGCCGTCGCCGCCGCGTGCGCCTGGTACGTCGGTGGCTGGTCGGCGGTGGCCACGGTCTTGTTCCTGGGCGTGCTGGAAACCTCGCTGTCCTTCGACAACGCCGTGGTCAACGCCGGCATCCTCGCCCACTGGGATGAAAAGTGGCGTCGCCGCTTTCTCACCTGGGGCATCTTCATCGCCGTGTTCGGCATGCGCCTGGTGTTTCCGGTGATCATCGTCGCCGTCGCCGCCGGCATCGGTCCGGTCAAGGCGGTCGACCTGGCCATCAACGATCCGGTCGAATACGGCAAGGCGCTGGCCGGCGCGCACCACCAGATCGCGGCGTTCGGCGGCGCCTTCCTGATGATGGTGTTCCTGCGTTTCTTCGTCGCCCGCCACAAGACCGAGCACTGGCTGGAAGTCGTCGAGCGGCCGCTCTCAAGGCTGGGCAAGCTGGAATCGATCGAGGCGGCGCTGACCCTGTTCGTGGTGCTGGCGGCGTCGTGGGCGTTCGGCGACCCGGCCCGGCAGGGCGAATTCGTCGTCGCCGGCGTCTGGGGCGTGGTGGTGTTCATCCTGGTCAAGGGCCTGGCGGCCCTGCTCGGCGGCGACGAGGAAGCCGCTCACACCCAGGTGGTCAAGCAGGGCGCCGCCGGCTTCCTCTACCTGGAAGTGCTCGACGCCAGCTTCTCGTTCGACGGCGTGGTCGGCGCCTTCGCCATGACCCACGATCTCGTCATCATCGCCCTTGGCCTCGGTGCCGGGGCCATGTTCGTGCGCAGTTTCACGCTGTTGCTGGTGGAACGCGGCACGCTGGATACCTATCGCTATCTGGAGCATGGCGCCTTCTGGGCGGTCGGCGCCCTGGCCGCCATCATGCTCGGGGGAGTTGAATTTCACATTCCCGAAGCCATAACAGGGCTGTTGGGCGCGGCGCTCATCGTCTGGGCGCTCGGTAGTTCGGTACGCGCGAACCGGCGTACTTCTTGATGCACTGAAGGAGCAACCCACGATGAAACGAATCTTCCTCCTGATCGTCACCAACATGGCCGTCATGGTCGTGCTGTCCATCGCCGCCAGCGTGCTCGGCGTCAACCGCTACCTCGCCGCCAACGGCATCAACTACGGCCAGCTGCTCGGCTTTGCCGCCATCATGGGCTTCGGCGGCGCCTTCATCTCGCTGCTGATGTCGAAGACCATGGCCAAGTTCTCCACGGGCGCGCAGGTCATCACCACGCCGGGCAACAGCACCGAGTACTGGCTGATGGAGACCGTCGGCCGCCAGGCCAAGGCCGCCGGCATCGGCATGCCCGAGGTCGCCATCTACGAAGGCGAACCGAATGCTTTCGCCACCGGCGCCAGCAAGAACAATTCGCTGGTCGCGGTGTCCACCGGCCTGCTGCAATCGATGAGCAAGGACGAAGCCGAGGCCGTGCTGGCGCATGAGGTCAGCCACGTCGCCAACGGCGACATGGTGACCATGACGCTGATCCAGGGCGTGATGAACACTTTCGTCTTTTTCCTCTCGCGCGTGGTCGGCTTCATGATCGACAGCTTCCTGCGCCGCGGCGATGATCGTTCCGGCCCCGGCATCGGCTACTCGATTTCGGTGGTGGTGCTCGACATCCTGTTCGGCGTGCTGGCCGGCATCATCGTCGCCTGGTTCTCGCGCCAGCGCGAATTCCGCGCCGACGCCGGTTCCGCGAAACTCGAAGGTGGCCCGCGCAAGATGATTTCGGCGCTCCAGCGCCTTGGCGGCCTGCACCCCGAGCCGTTGCCGTCGAACATGGCCAGCCTGGGCATCGCCGGCAAGGGTGGGGTGATGAGTTTGTTCGCCACCCACCCGAGCATCGAGGAGCGCATCGCCGCGCTGCAAAGTCAGCGCTGATGGCACGCCGCGCATGAAATTCCTCGCCGGGCTGTTCGACAACAACCGCCGCTGGGCGGCGCGCGAAATTGCCGCCGACCCCGATTACTTCGCGCGCCTCGAAGCCATCCAGACGCCGGAATATCTCTGGATCGGCTGTTCCGACAGCCGCGTGCCGGCCAACCAGATCACCGGCCTCAAGCCCGGCGAGGTATTCGTCCATCGCAACGTCGGCAACGTCGTGGTGCACACCGACCTCAACTGCCTGTCGGTGCTGCAATACGCCGTGGACGTGCTTGGCATCCGCCATGTCATCGTCTGCGGCCACTACGGCTGCGGCGGCATCAAGGCCGCCCTCGAAGGCCGCTCGCTCGGCCTGATCGACAACTGGCTGCGCCACATCCAGGACGTCGGCGAGCGCCATGCCGCCGTGCTCGGCGCGCTGGCCGACGACACCGTGCGCCAGCGCTGCCTGTGCGAGCTCAACGTCATCGAGCAGGTGCGCAACGTCGCCCGCACCACGCTGGTCGGCGATGCCTGGCGGCGCGGGCAGCCGCTCATGCTGCACGGCTGGATCTACGATCTCGCCGATGGCGCGCTGCGCGATCTCGATATCTCGATGAGCGCCGCCGCCGCGCCGGACGCCGTCGCCGGCGCCGCGCTCGATGGCCTGCGCACCCGCTACCTTGGCGCCTGACCGGCCATGAGGCGCGCCCTGCCCGCGCTGCTTGTCTTGATGGCGTTGCCCGCCTGGGCGGCCGGCTCCGGCGTGGTCGGCGAGAACCTGCTCTGGCTGGCGCTGATCCTGATGAGCGCGCGGCTGTTCGCGCCGCTGGCCGAGCGCATCGGCTTTCCCGCCGTGCTCGGCGAACTGCTGCTCGGCGTCGTGCTCGGCAATCTGGCGCTGTTCGGCTTCCACTACTTCGACACCGTCGCCGGCGACCCGATCATCGCCTTCATGGCCGAGCTGGGCGTCATCGTCCTGCTGCTGCAGATCGGTCTGGAGACCCGCCTGGCCGAGCTCGTCAAGGTTGGCGGCCGGGCCAGCCTGGTCGGCAGCTTCGGCATCGTCGTGCCCTTCGCGCTCGGCGCCTTCGTGGTTGGGCCGTGGCTGCTGCCTGGCCTGGAGCGCAACACCTATTTCTTCCTTGGCGCGACGCTGGCCGCGACTTCGGTGGGCATCACCGGCCGCGTCTTCCGCGACCTCGGCAAGCTCGGCATGCCGGCGGCGCGCATCGTGCTCGGCGCGGCGGTGATCGACGACGTGCTCGGCCTGGTCATCCTCGCCGTCGTTTCCAGCCTTGTCCAGGCCGGCCAGGTCAGCGTCGGCGAGGTGACGTGGATCATCGGCAAGAGCGTGCTTTTCCTAGCCGGCAGCATCTGGCTGGGCCGCATGATCGCGCCGCATTCCAGCCGCTGGCTGGCCCGGCTCGACGCCGGCCCGTCGATGCTGTTCGCGCAGGTGCTGGCCACCGGCCTGTTCCTGGCGTGGCTGGCGCACGCCGCCGGGCTGGCCCCGATCATCGGCGCCTTTGCCGCCGGACTGCTGTTCGAGCCGCTGTTCCTCAAGGATTTCCAGACGCCGCGCATCGTCCGCGAAATCGAGCCGCTGCTGCCCGCCGGCGAGCCCGGCCTGGTCGATCGCCTGCGGCCAATCCTGACCCGGCACGCCGGCCACCAGCACGAGCACATGATCGAGCCGATCGGCTACTTCTTCGTACCCGTCTTTTTCGTCCTCACCGGCATGCAGGTCGACCTGCGCACCCTGGCCGACCCGGCCGTCGTCGCCGTCGCGCTGGGCATCACCGCCGCCGCCGTGGTCGGCAAGCTGGCCGCCGGCGTGTTCGCCGGCGACGCCGGCAAGTGGATCGTCGGCTGGGGCATGGTGCCGCGCGGCGAAGTCGGCCTCATCTTCGCCATGGTCGGCAAACAGCTCGGCGTCATCTCGGAAACCATGTTCTCCGTCATCGTCATCATGGTCATCCTCACCACCTTGATCACGCCGCCGGTGCTGACCTGGTTGCTGCGGCGCGGGGGCGGCGCTTGATGGGCATCTTTTGGTTCCTGCTCGGGCTTGGCGCCCTGGTCGCCGGCGCCGAACTGCTCGTGCGCGGCGCGTCGCGGCTGGCGCTGCTGTTCGGCATCTCGCCGCTGGTGGTCGGACTGACCGTCGTTTCCTTCGGTACCAGCGCGCCCGAACTGGCGGTGTCGGTTCAATCGGCGTGGTCGGGCCAGGTGGACATCGCCATCGGCAACGTCGTCGGCAGCAACATCTTCAACGTGCTGGTCATCCTCGGCATTTCTGCACTGGTCGTGCCGCTGGTTGTGCACCAGCAGTTGATCCGCCAGGAAGTGCCCATCATGATCGGCGTGTCCCTGCTGCTGTGGGCGCTGGCGGCCGACGGCAGCATCGGTCGCGCAGAAGGTCTTCTCTTCGTCGGCATGCTGCTTGGCTACACGGCGCTCCTGGTCTGGCAAAGCCGGCGCGAAGGCCGGCAAGTGAATGTCGAATACGAAGAAGCCTTTGGCGACGGCGTGCCGGGCTGGCGCAACCACTGGTCCGTGCAGATCGCGCTCATCCTCGCCGGCTTGGCGCTGCTCGTGCTCGGCGCCCGCTGGCTGGTCGAGGCGGCCGTCGAGTTCGCGCGCTTTCTCGGTGTCAGCGAACTGATCATCGGCCTCACCATCGTCGCCGCCGGCACCTCGCTGCCGGAGGTGGCGACTTCCGTGCTCGCCGCCCTGCGCGGCGAACGCGACATCGCCGTCGGCAATGTCGTCGGCAGCAACATCTTCAACATCCTGGGCGTGCTCGGCGTTTCCGCCGCCGTCGCGCCCGCCGATCTGAGCGTCGCCCCTCAGGTGCTGGGCTTCGACCTGCCCGTGATGGCCGGCATCGCCGTCATCTGCCTGCCCATTTTCTTCACCGACAGCCAGATCACGCGCGGCAACGGTGCGCTGCTGCTGGCGCTCTACGCCGCCTATACCGCCTACCTGGCCATGCACGCCACCGGCCATGGCGCCCTTGCCGCCTACGCCGAGATCATGGGCGGCATCGTCCTGCCCGTCGTCGCCGTCGTGCTGGTCGTGCTTGCCTGGCGGCATTGGCGTGCCCGCCCGCGCGCCGTCTGAAAGTCAGCCGTCGCGGCACGCCGGGGCGCGTCGCTTGCCAATCTCGCCATGATTTCCTATAGTAAGGAATCCTTACTTAAACGAATTCATGATGCTTGCCAAAATCACTGCGAAGAACCAGCTCACGCTGCCCAAGAGCGTCGTGGCGGCCGTCGGTCCGGTCGAGTACTTCGATGTCGAGACCCGCAACGGCGCCATCGTACTGACGCCGGTGCGCATCCAGCGGGGTGATGCCGTGCGCGCCAAGCTTGCCGAGCTGGGATTGCGGGACGACGATATCGCCGACGCCGTGGCCTGGGCACGCAAGAAGTGAAACGTCGCGCGGCGCGCCCCCGCGTCGTCATCGACACGAATCTCGTCCTATCGGCGCTGGTCTTTGCGCAAGGTCGCCTCGTCCCGCTGCGCCTCGCCTGGCAGGCGCATGCCATCGAACCGTTGATCTCGCGCGCCACGGCGGCCGAACTGATCCGCGTCCTGGCCTATCCGAAATTCAAGCTGACCGCCGCCGAACAGCAGGAGCTGCTCGCCGACTACCTCCCTTACTGCACCACGATCGTCCTGCCCGATCCGCCCCCTGTCACGCCCGCCTGCCGCGATCCGTTCGATCTGCCCTTTCTGCAGCTGGCGCTTGCCGGCAAGGCGGATGCGCTCGTGACGGGCGACGGCGACCTGCTGGCCTTGGCCGATGTATTCGCGCCGCCGATCCTGAGTGCCGAGCAGTTTCTTGGCCGACTTCCCGGATGAACTCTCTCATCGCGCTCGTTACCATCGAGCCGGGCCGCTCGCCAAAGTCAGCCGTCGCGGCACGCCGGGCTGGCGGACTGGAAGACTGGCGGTGGTTACGGTAAGGTATGAATTTGACAATGTTTCGGGAGCAACTCATGGCAACCCTCGACCGTATTACCCAGGATCCCGCCGTCATGGGAGGCAAACCCTGTATTCGAGGCTTGCGGGTTACCGTGGGCGCGATCGTCGGGCAGATTGGAGCGGGGCGCAACGTGCAGGACATTCTCGGCGACTATCCCTACCTCGAACAGGAAGACGTCGCACAGGCCCTGCGTTACGCGGCCTGGCGCGCCGAGGAACGCGAGGTACGCCTGGCGGCCGCATGAAGCTGCTGGTCGACATGAACCTTTCCCCGAAGTGGGCGGGGTTCCTTGAATCGGCCGGCTTCGCGGCGGTCCATTGGTCGCGGGTGGGTCGCGCCAATGCGCCTGATGCCGAGAGATCATGCGGTATGCGCGCGAGGGCGGCCACGTGGTGCTCACCTGTGACCTCGATTTCGGCACCATTCTCGCCGTCACCCACGGCGACAAACCCAGCGTTGTTCAACTGCGTTCCGACAGCCTGAGCCACGAAGACATCGGCGTGCAAGTAGTCGGCGCGTTGCGCCAGATGGAAGACGAACTGGCGCGCGGCGCGCTCGTTACCGTCGAGCCGGAACGCACGCGCTTGCGCGTCCTGACGCTGCCCATCGAAGGATCGTAGCGCGACGACTGCCCGCGAAAGTCAGCCGTCGCGGCACGCCGGACAGGCGCATCTGGTGAGCCTCTGTCGGCCGACAATTCCGACATCAGGTTCCCAAGGGGATGGAGATGTTGGCAACGACATCGCGAGTGGTGGCTGCTTCGAGTCATCTCACCGACCAGTTGCGGCGGGAACTCGCCGCGCTAATCGAAAGCATCGACGAAATGCGCACCCGTAGCGGACCGCTTCTGGCTGCGCGCTACCAGGCGGCGTTGGGACGACTGGAACTGCAATTGCTTGAAATTCAACTGGAGATTCGGATGGTCAGGCGGCGCCATGCCAACCTGCTTGCGAGAGTCAATCTCGGCAAGCCGGTCACGCAGTCCGTTCTCGGGGAAATTGATCGTTCCATAGAGGCGGAAGTCGCCCGATGGCGTGAGCAGGTTGTCGCTCGGGAGCGAGCTCTTGTCGATGCAGCCCAACTGATTGCGAGTGTGACACTGGCCGACGCGCAAGAGGCTCGGAGAGTCAAGGCCGCCTATCGGCGACTCGCGCGTTTGCTTCATCCTGACGCCAGCCCGGAGCACGGGAGCCTGTTCGAGAAGTACTGGTCCGCCGTGCAAGAATCCTACTGCCGGGTTGACGCGGTGCTGATTGAGGCGCTCCTGCATCTGGTCGAGCATGCCATCGCCGAGCGCGATGCATTGCCGGCGATTGATGACGACACGGAAGTGACGCGCCTGCGAGCGCTCGTTGCAGCGCATGCGGAGCGTCTGGCGCGGCTGAAAAGGGAGCCGCCGCACTGCTACGCCGACCGTTTGATGGATGACGCCTGGGTCGCCTCGCATCAGGCAATGTTAGAGGAGCACATTGCCGCCGAGTCGTGTCGCTTGGCGCAACTTGTCATTCGACAGACCGATCTACTCGCGCAACTGGGGGTGGCACCACGTCCTGTACCAGGGGATCGCTCATGAGTACTCAGATGACGGTCGTCAGCGCAACGCAGCAGCTGATGGCAAAGTCGTTCACCGACAGAATGGTCGGCCTGCCGTTGGGTGGCGACATCTTTCTGCTCGAAACCCATGTGGCCGGACTACAGTATTACCAGGCGAGCGAGATAGTGGGGCGGTTGCAGGCAGGCAATACGCTTATCTTGCGGCGAGAGCCCGCCAATCCTCACGATGACCTGGCCATTGAAATACTTGTCGCCAGTGGTCAAAAGCTCGGTTATGTGCCACGTTTCCGGAACCCGGTGCTCGCGCGCCTGATGGATGCCGGCAAGGAACTGCTTGCGACAGTGGCGATCATCGACGCCAATTCACGCTATGCCATCGAGCGACTGCCGGAAGTCCGGCTCAAGATTTCGCTGCGCGATTGATCGAAATCTATATTGGATCGCCATTGTCTCGGCATGCTACGATGCGCATGTATACAAACGCCTTGGAGATGCGATATGGATACCGCCGTCGTCACGCTGCGCGTACCCGTCGAGATCAAGGAGCAACTCGACAGGCTGGCCGATGCCACGCACCGCTCCAAGTCCTGGCTGGCGGGCGAGGCGATCCGGCGCTACCTCGATCTCGAAGCCTGGCAGATCGGCGAAATTGCCCATGCGCTGACCGAGGCCGATGCCGGCGACTTCGCGACGGATGACGATGTCGCGGCGGTGAAGGCCCGCCATGCGGGTTAGGTGGCTGCGTCGCGCCCTGCGGAATCTCGACGAGGAAGCCGCTTTCATCGCGCAGGACAGCCCGAAGAGCGCCGCCGCTTTCGTCGAGCACCTGCTGGACAGCGCCGAGCTGCTCGCGGCGCAACCGCAAATGGGGCGTCCCGGCCGCGTGCCGGGAACGCGCGAACTGGTCGTCACGCGCTTTCCCTACATCCTGCCGTATCGGGTCCGTGAGCAGAACGTCGAAATCCTGCGGGTGTTCCACACCGCCCGCAGGTGGCCGGGCGATTTTCAACGATAGGCGACGTCCTCGGTCGCGCCCGCAAGTTGGAAGACGGGGCCGTTGGATGGGGTATGTTAGTGGCTAACCATGTTCGGAGCTGAAGACATGAACCAGATCGTCATTGCCCCAGAAGTACTCGAACGCTTCCACGAACTGGCGACAACCACTCATCGGACCGACGCTGACCTGATCGATGAGGCGCTCAACAGTTACCTGGCGGCTGACCGGCATTACCTGAATGTGTTGCTGGTGAGAATTTCGGGCGCTGCGGCGCTTTGCCGGGGGCGGGGGGGAGTGGGCGCGTCCTCTGGCTGAGAGAAGCACTGAAGATTCTTCGAGGAATCAGCCGGTTCGATACCGAATGCCGAGGCGATGTGATGGATCTGTTTGGCTTTTTCAGGAAACCAATTCCTTGCGGTGATCCCGAGTGGAACGGGCTGGCGTTCGACATCGACGATCCGCGCATTCCCGAAGCGATCCGGGCGGCCGCGAGTTCAATGTACCAGCTTGGCATGGCCATGTATTTTCACGCCACCACGCAAGGCGGCGAGTGGTGGCTGATGGATGGCGACAACATCGTCGAAGCCTTCTGGCTGGAGTAGATCGGCGAACCAATCCGCCATGGGCGCAGCGACTGACCGGTGGGTTCGCCGCTACAATCCCGCCATCATGCCCGCCGCTGCCATCGACACCTTCCTCGCCCGCTGGCAGGGCGTCACCGCCTCCGAACTGGCGACGGCGCAGAGCTTCGTCATCGACCTCTGCCGCCTGCTCGACGTCGACGCGCCGCACGCCACGGCCGAGCAGGACTACATGTTCGAGCGGCCGATCACCTTCCGCCATGGCGACGGCGGTGCCAGCGCCGGCCGCATCGACTGCTACCGCCGCGGCGCTTTCGTCCTCGAAGCCAAGAAGCTGAAAGTCAGCGGTGGTGGCACGCTGAATAAAGGTTTCGACGACGCCCTGCTGCGTGCCCGCTCGCAGGCCGAGGGCTACGCCCGCGCGCTGCCGGCCGGGGAGGGCCGGCCGCCGTTCCTGATCGTCGTCGACGTCGGCAACGTCATCGAGCTGTACGCCGAATTCACGCGCACCGGCGCCACTTACGTTCCCTATCCCGATCCGCGCTCGCACCGCATCCGCCTGGCCGACCTGCGCGACGATGCCGTTCGCGCCCGCCTGCGCGCCGTCTGGCTCGACCCGCTGGCGCTCGACCCGACCAGACAATCGGCCAAGGTCACGCGGGAAATCGCCACCCATCTGGCCGGGGTCGCCAAGTCGCTGGAAGCCGCCGGCCACGCGCCGGAAACCGTCGCCGGCTTCCTCACGCGCTGCTTGTTCAGCATGTTCGCCGAAGACGTGGCGCTCATCCCCAAGGGCAGCTTCACCGAACTGCTGAAGAGCCTCAAGGACGATCCCGGCCAGCTGGTGCCGCTGCTCGCCGCGCTCTGGAAGGAAATGGACACCGGCGGCTTCTCGGTCGTGCTGCGCAAGACCCTGCCGCGCTTCAACGGCAAGCTGTTCAAGCATCCCGAGGTCTTGCCGCTGACCAAGGCGCAGATCGGCCTGCTGATTGAAGCCGCCAGCGCCGACTGGACGCAGGTCGAGCCGGCTATCTTCGGCACCCTGCTGGAACGTGCGCTCGATCCGCGCGAACGCCACGCCCTCGGCGCCCACTACACGCCGCGCGCCTATGTCGATCGCCTGGTCCAGCCGACCGTGATCGAGCCGCTGCGGCAGGCGTGGAGCTACGTGCAGGGCGCGGCGGTGCTGCTCGCCAACGAGGGCAAGCACAAGGAGGCCGTCGCCGAACTGCGGCAATTCCACCACCGCCTGTGCACGCTGCGCGTGCTCGATCCGGCCTGCGGCAGCGGCAATTTCCTCTACGTGTCTCTGGAACACCTGAAGCGGCTGGAAGGCGAAGTGCTCAACCAGTTGCACGACCTCGGCGAATCGCAGTCGCTACTCGAAGCCGAGGGCCTCACCGTCGATCCGCACCAGTTCCTCGGCCTGGAGATCAACCCGCGCGCCGCCGCCATCGCCGAGCTGGTGCTGTGGATCGGCTACCTGCAATGGCACTTCCGCATGCGCGGTACCGGCCTGCCGCCGCAGCCCGTGCTCAAGGACTTCCGCAACATCGAATGCCGTGACGCCGTGCTGGATGATGGCAAACCCGCGACCTGGCCGGATGCCGATGTCGTCGTCGGCAACCCGCCCTTTATCGGCGCTTCGAACATGCGCGCCGCGCTCGGCGATGAGTACGTGGAAAGCTTGCGTGCGGCATGGCTGGATGTACCGGACTCAGCCGACTTTGTCATGTTCTGGTGGCACCACGCAGCACAACTCGTCGCGCAGGGGAAAATCTCCCGCTTCGGCTTTATCACCACCAACAGCCTGCGCCAGACCTTCAACCGCCGCGTCGTCCAGAGCGCGCTCGACGCCGGGCTGCATCTCGACTTCGCCATTCCCGACCACCCGTGGGTGGACAGCGCCGACGGCGCGGCCGTGCGCATCGCCATGACCGTCATCGTGCCCGGCGCTGGCGAAGGCCGGCGAGTGGACGTGACCGCCGAGCGCGAAGGCAAGGGCGAGGGACTCGACGTCGACCTCACCGAGCGCAGTGGCATCCTCCACGCCGACCTGAGTATTGGCATCAACATCACGGCCGCGCAGGCCCTGCAGGCGAACGCCGGCGTCAGCTCACCGGGCTTCAAGCTTCACGGCGCTGGCTTTATCGTCACGCCGGAGGAACGCGCGGTGCTCGAAGCCGACGCGCCGATCAAGGATTACCGCAACGGTCGCGACATCACCGACCGGCCGCGCGGCGTGCAATTGATCGACCTATTTGGCCACGACGCTGACACCGTGCGCCGCCGCTGGCCGGCGACATTCCAGCATGTGTTGGTTAACGTGAAGCCAGAGCGCGAGGCCAAGGCACATACCAAGGACGGCGCGGGTTACGCCAGGCTGTGGTGGCTG
Organism: Rhodocyclaceae bacterium; assembly: GCA_016704145.1. Taxonomy (GTDB): domain Bacteria; phylum Pseudomonadota; class Gammaproteobacteria; order Burkholderiales; family Rhodocyclaceae; genus Fen-999. Next base: position 1,620,607 of record JADJAS010000007.1, read on the forward strand.
CATGGCAAGCCGCGCCAAGAACTGCGAAAAATGCTGGTCGGCCTGCCGCGCTATATCGCCACGGTCGAAACCGCCAAGCACCGCGTCTTCCAGTTTCTCGACGCCGCTATCGCGCCCGACAATCGGCTGATCTGCATTGCCCTCGACGACGGTTATTCACTCGGCGTGCTCTCCAGTCGCGTGCATGTCTGCTGGGCGTTGGCGCAGGGCGGCACGCTCGAAGATCGGCCGGTTTACAACAAGACCTCTTGCTTCGACACTTTTCCCTTTCCCGCTGCATCGACGGAGCAGCAGGCGCGCGTCGGCGACCTCGCGGAGCAGATCGACGCGCATCGCAAGCGCGTGCTCGCTGCGCACGAATCGCCGACCCTCACTGGTCTCTACAACGTGCTGGCGAAAGTCAGCCGTGGCGACACGCCTCTGAACGCCAAGGAAAAGACGATTCACGACCAGGGCCTGGTCGCGGTGCTGAAGTCGCTTCACGACGAGCTCGACGCGGCGGTGCTCGATGCCTACGGCTGGCACGACACGCCCACCGACGAACAAATCCTCGAACGCCTCGTCGCGCTCAACGCCGAACGCGCGGCCGAGGAAGCGCAGGGCAATATCCGTTGGTTAAGACCGGCGTTCCAGAATCCGCAGGGCGGCGGGGAGCGGTCGGCGACGCCAAGGAATTCGGTGCTGTTTGCCGCTAACGAGGCGGCGACGACCCAACCTGAGCCGCCCACCCCGCTTGCCCCCAAAGACAAAACTCCCTGGCCTTCCACGCTACCCGACCAGATGGCCGCGCTCGCCGCCGCGCTCGACGGTTCACCGCAGCTGCCGGAAGAACTCGCCGCCCGCTTCGCCGGCAAGGGCAAGTGGAAAGCGCGCCTGCCGGAACTGCTCGCCACGCTGGCCACCCTCGGCCGCGCCCGCAGTCTGGAAGACGGGCGGTGGATGAGGTGATTTAACGCTTGCCATTTAACGGCGAGCGTTATATGCTGAGGCCATGATCCGATCGTTCAAGTGCAAGGACACGGAAGCGCTGTTCGTCGGAGTGCGCTGCCACCGTCGCTGGCTGGCTTTCCGCGCGGTCGCGGAGCGCAAACTGGCAATGCTGCATCGGGCGGTTCGGCTGGACGATCTGCGCATACCGCCGCAGAACCGGTTGGAGGCGCTGAAGGGCGACCGGAAAGGCCAGTGGAGCATCCGCATCAACGATCAATGGCGGATTTGCTTCGTCTGGAACGACGGACAGGTGTTCGACGTGGAGATCGTGGATTACCACTGAGGAGGCGACATGAGCGAGATTCGCAACGGCATGCGGACAATTCATCCGGGAGAGATTCTGCGTGAGGAATTCCTCGTGCCGATGAATCTGTCGGCGAACGCATTGGCGATCGCACTCGGCGTGCCGGCCCCGCGCATCAACGACGTCGTTCGCGAGCGGCGCGGCGTCACCGCCGACACGGCGCTGCGACTGTCCCGCTATTTCGGCACCAGCGCCGAGTTCTGGATGGGCCTGCAAGCCGACTACGATCTGCGTCTCGCCGAGGAGGCCGCCAGCGAGACGCTGGCGAGAATCCGGCGCATGGAAAAGCTGCCCGCGTAAAGTCAGCCGTCGCGGCACGCCGCCAAGCACAAAGCGACGCCGGACGCTACACTGCGGCGATGGAATTTACTCCCGAACAGAAACGGCGCCGGCTGCTGATGCTGCTGGTGGTTGTGGCGGCCTACGTGCTGTCGTTCTTCCAGCGCTTCGCGCCGGCCGGCATCGCCCAGGACCTGGCCGCCGCCTTCCAGACCACGGCGGCTTCGCTGGGTGCGCTGGCCGCCACCTACTTCTACGTTTACACGGTGATGCAGGTGCCGACCGGCATCCTGGTCGATACCCTCGGCGCGCGCCGCATCCTGCTGCTCGGCGGCCTGGTGGCGGGCGGCGGCAGCCTGATGTTCGGCATGGCCGAAAGCCTGAACGCCGCGCTGGTCGGCCGCACGCTGGTGGGGTTGGGCGTCTCGGTGGTGTTCATCGCCGCGCTGAAGATCATCGCCGTCTGGTACGAGGAGCGGCGCTTCGCCACCGTGGTCGGCGTGTTCATGCTGGTCGGCAACCTCGGCTCGGTGCTGGCCGGCGCGCCGCTGTCGTGGCTAGCGCAGACGGCGGGCTGGCGCGGCGTGTTCACCGGTGTCGGCATCGTCTCGCTGGCCCTGGGCGCGGCCTGCTGGCTGCTGGTGCGCGACCGCGCGCAACCAGGCGCCGGCGGCTCCGGCGGCATCGGCCGCGTCGATCGCACCATGATTCTGCAGGGCTTGCTGACGGTGCTGCGCAACCCCGCCACCTGGCCGGCGGCGGCGGTCAATTTCGGCCTCGGCGGCAGCTTCTTCGCCTTCGGCGGCCTGTGGGCGGCGCCTTACCTGATGCAGGTGCACGGCATGAGCCGCGCCATCGCCTCGGCGCATCTGTCGATGTATTTCGCCGGCTTCGCGGTCGGCTGCCTGCTGCTCGGCAACCTTTCCGACCGGCTGGGCCGGCGCAAGGCGGTGGTGCTGGTGGCGGCGCACATTTATGGCGTGATCTGGCTGGTCTGGCTGTCGGGCGTGCTGCTGCCGCCGGCGGTGACCTACACCCTGTTTGCCGTGATGGGCGTGGCGATGGCCAGCTTCAGCCTGACCTGGGCCTGCGCCAAGGAAGTCAATCCGCCGTACCTGTCGGGCATGTCCACTTCCGTCACCAACATGGGCGGCTTCCTCGGCGGCGCGGTGATGCAGCCGCTGGTCGGCTGGGTGATGGACCTGCGCTGGAACGGCGCCATGGCCGACGGCGTGCGCATCTACGCGCCCGACGATTTTCGCATGGGCCTGGCGCTGCTGGTGGCGATGGCGTGGTTCGGCGTGCTGTCGGCGTGGCGCATCCGCGAAACCCGCTGCCGCAACATCCACGCCGAACTGGCGGCGGCGGGCGCGCGATGAAAGGCATCATCCTGTTCGGCCATGGCGCGCGTTCCGCCGAGTACGCGCAGCCCTTCGAGCGCATTCGCGACGCGATGATGGCGCGGCAACCCGACGCGCTGATCGAGCTCGGCTTTCTGGAACTGACCCGGCCGAGCCTCGACGAATCGATCGCCTGCCTGGTTTCGCGCGGGGTCAGGCGAATCTCCGTGGTGCCGATTTTCATCGGCCCCGGCCGGCACGTGCTGAAGGACCTGCCGCAACTGGCGGCCAATGCCATGGATCGCTTCCCCGATCTGGCAATCACCCTGGCGCCGCCGGTCGGCGAATCGGTGGCGGTGGTCGACGCCATGGCCCGCTTTGCGCTCGATGCCTGACAATTGAAGATGCAGGGGCTTGAATTGATGTAATATAAGCATATTCTTATATGCGATGAACACCATGCCACCCATCGTTCCCGTTCTGTCGGCGCCACGACGCGCACTTGCGCTGCTGGCCGCTTTCATGGTGCTGCAATCTGCGCTGGCGTTCGCGCAGACCGGCAGCGTCACCCTGGCACTGCGCGAGGTGGCGCTGACCTATCCGGCGGAGGCAGTGGTCGAGGCCGTGCGTCAGGCCACGGTGGCCGCGCAGGTGCAGGGCCGGGTCATCGACGTGCGCGCCGACGCCGGCCAGCGCGTGCAGAAAGGCCAGCTGTTGATGCGCATCGACGCGCGCGAGGCAGCAGCAGGCGCGGCCGGCGCCCAGGCGCAGCTGGTCGAGGCCGAGGCCAATTATGAGCGGACCCGCAATCTCCACGCGCGGAAGTTCGTCAGCGCGGCGGCGCTGGACAAGGCCGAGGCCGAGCTGAAGGCGGCGCGGGCGGTCGCCGGCGCCAGCGGTGCCACCGTTTCGCACGCCACCGTGACGGCGCCGCTGGCCGGCGTCGTCGCCCAGCGCCACACCGAGCTTGGCGAGATGGCCTCGCCCGGCAAGCCGCTGATCACCGTTTACGATCCCAAGGGCATGCGCGTCATCGCCAGCATCCCGCAGTACAAGCTGGCGGAAGTCAGGCGTGGCGGCACGGCGCGCCTGGAGTTCCCCGAAGCCGGGCTGTGGGTGGACGCGACGCGCGTGGAAGTGCTGCCCACCGCCGATGCGCGCAGCCACACCGTGACGGCGCGGCTCTATCTTCCGGACGACGTGCCTGGCGTGATTCCCGGCATGGCCGCGCGCGCCCATTTCGTCATCGGCGGCGGCAAGAAGCTCACCGTGCCGCCGAAAGCGGTGCTCCGGCGCGGCGAGGTGACGGGCGTCTACGTGCTGGACGCGCAAGACGTGCCGCGCCTGCGCCAGGTGCGCCTCGGCGAGATGCTCGGCAACGGCGAACTGGAGGTGCTGGCCGGCCTCGCGGCCGGCGATCGCGTCAGCCTGGCGCCGATCCAGGCCGGCATCCAGATCAAGCAAGCCAAGTAGCCAAGGCAAGCCATGGGCATTTCCGGACGCATCGCGGAATACTTTCTCCGCAACTCGCTGACGCCGCTGATCGCGCTGATCGCGCTGCTGCTGGGCGTGGCGGCGACGCTGATCACGCCGCGCGAGGAAGAACCGCAGATCAACGTGACGATGGCCAACGTCTTCGTGCCGTTTCCCGGCGCTTCGGCGAAGGACGTCGAGGCGCTGGTGGCGCGGCCGGCCGAGCAGGTGCTCTCGCGCATCGCCGGCATCGAGCACGTCTATTCGGTGTCGCGGCCCGGCATGGCGGTGATCACCGTCCAGTACGAAGTCGGCGAGGACCCCATCCAGGCGCTGGTGCGGCTCTACGACACCATCAATTCGCACAAGGACTGGCTGTCGCCCAACCTCGGCGTCGGCGAGCCGATCGTCAAGCCCAAGGGCATCGACGACGTGCCCATCGTCACCCTGAGCTTCTGGAGCCGTGACCCGAACAAGGCGGCCTTCGAGATGCAGCAGGTGGCGCGGGCGGTCGAGATCGACTTGAAGCGCATCCCGGGCACGCGGGATGTCGCCACCGTCGGCGGGCCGGGCCACGTCATCCGCGTCGCCATGGATGCGGACCGCATGAACGCCCATGGCGTCACGGCGCAGGACCTCAAGGCGGCCTTGCAGGTGTCGAACGCTTCGCAGCCGGCCGGCAACCTGGTCGCCGGCAACCGGGAGATCCTCGTCCAGACGGGCACCTACATCGAGAACGCGGCGGACGTGCGCCGGCTGGTGGTGGGCGTGCATGATCACAAGCCGGTGTTCATGAACGACGTGGCCGGCATCATGGACGGCCCGGAGCAGCCGAGCCGCTACGTTTGGCACGGCACGGGGGGCGCCCCCCCGAAGTCGCCTGACGGCGACCTCCCCCCCACGGGGGGGCAGAAACTCTTGGGGCGGCCCGGCGAGTTTCGAGATGGCGACCTGCCCGCCGTCACGCTGTCGGTGTCGAAGAAGCCCGGCGTCAATGCGGCCGATGTCGCCGACGCGGTCATCCGCCGCGCCGAGAGCCTCAAGGGCACGGTGATCCCGGACGGCGTGGAATTCACGGTGACCCGCAACTACGGCGAAACAGCCACCGAGAAAGCGCAGAAACTGATCGGCAAGCTGGTGTTCGCCACCCTGTTCGTCGTGCTGCTGGTGTTGGTCGCGCTCGGCCGGCGCGAAGCGGTGATCGTCGGCACGGCGGTGACGCTGACGCTGGCGGCGACCTTGTTCGCCTCCTGGGCCTGGGGCTTCACGCTCAACCGGGTGTCGCTGTTCGCCTTGATTTTCTCCATCGGCATCCTGGTGGACGACGCCATCGTGGTCGTCGAGAACATCCACCGCTGGCACGTGCTGGAGCCGGACAAGCCGCTCTGGCAGATCATTCCCAAGGCGGTCGACGAGGTCGGCGGCCCGACCATCCTGGCGACCTTCACCGTCATCGCCGCGCTGCTGCCCATGGCTTTCGTCACCGGCCTGATGGGGCCTTACATGAGTCCGATCCCGATCAATGCCTCGATGGGCATGTTCATTTCGCTGGCCATCGCCTTCGTCGTCACGCCCTGGCTGGCGCTGAAGCTGATGAAGCCGGCCCATCATGCAGTCGAGGACAAGACCACCGCGCGCCTGCTGGCGCTGTTCCGCCGCGTCATGACGCCCTTCCTCGAGCGCCGCTCGGCGCGCGCCTGGCTCTGGATCGGCGTGCTGGTGGCCATCCTGGCCTCGGTGTCGCTCGGCGTGTTCAAGCTCGTGGTGCTGAAGATGCTGCCTTTCGACAACAAGAGCGAGTTCCAGGTGGTGCTCGACATGCCGGTCGGTACGCCGCTCGAGGAGACCGCGCGCGTGCTGCGCGAGATTTCCGCCGAGCTTGCCCAAGTGCCGGAAGTGCGCGATTACCAGGCTTACGCCGGCACGGCGGCGCCCATCAACTTCAACGGCCTGGTGCGCCAGTACTACCTGCGCGCCAATCCGGAAATGGGCGACATCCAGGTCAATCTGGTGGACAAGAAACACCGTGACCGTCAAAGTCACGAAGTGGCCGTGGCGGTTCGCGACAAGGTGATGGCGGTCGCGCGCCGGAGCGGCGGCAACGCCAAGGTGGTCGAAGTGCCGCCCGGACCGCCGGTACTGTCGCCCATCGTCGCCGAGGTCTATGGTCCCGACTATCCCGGCCAGATCGAGATGGCGAAACAGGTGCGCGCGGCCTTCGAGGGCACGCCGGACATCCTCGGCGTGGACGACAGCATCGACGAGGATGCGCCCAAGGTGGTGCTGCGCGTCAACCAGGCCAAGGCGGCGCTGCTGGGCGTGGCGCAGGCCGATATCGTCGCCACCGTGCGCATGGGGCTGGCCGGCGAGGACGTGACGCCGGTGCATGACGGCGACGCCAAGTACGAGATTCCGGTGCGCATCACGCTGCCGGCCGAACGGCAGTCGGGCCTCGACCAGTTGCTGAAGCTCAAGGTGCGCGGTCGTGAAGCGAACCTGGTGCCGATTTCGGAGGTGGTGGAAGTCAGGCCGACGCTGCGCGAGAAAGTGCTGTATCACAAGGATCTGCTGCCGGTGGTCTATGTCACCGGCGACATGGGCGGCAAGCTCGATTCGCCCCTGTACGGCATGTTCGACATCCGTGCGCGGCTGCCGGAACCACTCGGCGAACTCTTCATCCGACAGCCGAAGGACCCCTACGCCGGCTATGCGATCAAGTGGGACGGCGAGTGGCAGGTCACCTACGAGACTTTCCGCGACATGGGCGCCGCCTACGCCGTCGGCCTGATCCTGATCTATCTGCTGGTGGTGGCGCAGTTCAAGAGTTACCTGGTGCCGCTGATCATCATGGCGCCGATCCCGCTCACCATCATCGGCGTCATGCCCGGCCACGCGCTGTTCGGCCAGCAATTCACGGCGACCTCGATGATCGGCATGATCGCGCTGGCCGGCATCATCGTCCGCAATTCGATCCTGCTGGTCGATTTCATCAACGAGCAGGTCAGGGGCGGCATGGTTTTCGCGGAAGCGGTGATCCAGTCGGCGGCCATCCGCGCCAAGCCGATCGCGCTGACCGGCCTGGCGGCCATGCTCGGCGCGCTGTTCATTCTCGACGACCCGATATTTTCGGGCTTGGCCATCAGCCTGATCTTCGGCATTCTGGTGTCCACCGTGCTGACCCTGGTGGTCATCCCGGTGCTTTACTACGCGGCCATGCAGAGCCGCATGCAACCCCAAGGAGCATCACCATGACCCTCAACCGCCTCGTCCGCCTCATTGCCGGCTCCTTCATCCTGGTCTCGCTGGCGCTGGCGCACATCAACGGCCAGGCCGATCTTTCGCAATTGTCCTGGCTGTGGTTTACCGGCTGCGTCGGCGCCAACCTGTTCCAGAGCGGCATTACCCGGTTCTGTCCGATGGACGGCATCCTCAGGCGGCTGGGCGTGCCCGAGGACAAGGACAACGACCGCTGATCGGCAAGGGCGGCGGGATGTCGGTCAAGCCCTATAATCGCCCGATTTGACGATCGAGGGAAACACCTTGGCGGAAACCGGGGAGAGGCACCAGCAGGCAACAGGCGGGCAGGCCGAGGGTCCGGCCGCCGATCCGGTCGCAGGCCTGCGCGTGCTGGTGGTCGACGACGTGGCCACCAACCGGCAGTTGCTCAAGGTGTTCCTGAAGCGTCTTGGCTGTGAAGTGTTCCTCGCCGAGGACGGCAAGGCCGGCGTCGCCATGTTCGAGCAGGAAGCGCCGGATTTGGTGCTGATGGACGTGATGATGCCGGTCATGGACGGTTACGAGGCCACCCGCCGCATCAAGGCATCGTGTGGCAGTCGCTGGGTACCGGTCGTCTTCGTTTCCGCGCTCGACAAGGAAGACAGTCTGGTGGCCGGCCTGGCGTCCGGGGGCGACGACTACCTGGCCAAGCCGGTCAATTTCACCGTCCTCGAGGCCAAGTTGCGCTCCCTGGTGCGTACCCTCGCCCTGCAGCGCAGGCTGGAGGAGACCCAGCGTTATCACGAGTCGGTGACCGACAATGTCGGCGACTGCGTGGTGACCATCGACGAGCGCGGCATCGTCCTCTCCGCCAACGCGGTGGTGCAGATCGTGTTCGGCTACCTGCCCGAGGAGCTGGTCGGCCAGAACGTGTCCATGCTCATGCCGGAACCGCATCGGAGCGCCCACGATGGCTACGTGCGCGCCTACGTGCGCGGCGGCATGCCCCGGGTGATCGGCATGCCGCATCGCCATGTCGACGGGCTGCGCAAGGATGGTTCGACGTTTTCCATCGAGCTGACCGTCACGGAAATGCGCTTCGAGGACAACCGGTTGTTCGTCGGCATCATGCGCGATGTCAGCGAGCGCGTGGCCGTCGATGAACAGCTGCGCCAGCACGCGGCCACCCTCCAGCGCCTCAACGACGAACGAATGGCGGAAAGCCAGCTCGCCGCCGGCGTGATGCAGCGGCTGATGGTGCGCGCAGGACTGTCCGATCCCCGGCTCCATCACTGGATCTCGCCAGCCACCGATTTCAGCGGCGACGTGATCGCTGCGGCGCGCTGCCCTGAAGGTCGCTTGTGCGTGTTGATGGCCGACGCCACCGGTCACGGCCTGCCCGCCGCCATCAGCGTGCTGCCGGCGCTGATCAGTTTCTATACCATGGTCGAGCAGGGCTTCCCGGTCGGCTTCATCGCCTACGACCTCAACCGGCAACTGCTGGATTTCATGCCGACCGGCCGCTTCATCGCCGCCAGCCTGCTCTGCTTCGACGAAAGTACGCAAGTGACGCAACTCTGGCTGGGTGGCATGCCCGACCTGCTGGTGATCGAACCCGACGGCAAGACCTGTCGTCGCATCGCCTCCGACCACCTCGCGCTCGGCATCGTGGACTTCGACGAGGACATGGCCGGCATCAAGACGCTCGCCTGTGCGCCGGGCAGCCAGTTGGTGGTGGTGTCGGACGGCGTGGTCGAGGCCGCCAGTCCGGATGGCGAGGCTTTCGGCTTCGACCGGCTGGCCGGCGCCTTGTGCTCGGCGGCGCCACCGGATCGGCTCGACGCCGTGCGTCGGGCCGTGGCGGCCCATCTGGGCACCGCCGAGCTTCACGATGACACCTCGATCCTCATCGTCGACTGCTAACGTGACCGAGGCGACCATGGGAGCCATGCCATGACCAGCGGTGACCAACCATGCTTCGATCGCGCCATCGCCCTGTTCGATGCCGCCAACGCCGAGGATCCGCGCCTGGACAGCAGGCCGGACGGCGCGCCGGTGCCGCGCGAACTGCTCTATGCACGGCGGATGTCCGACATGATCGCTCGCTTCGCACCCGACGCTTCGGAGGTCGCCCGGTTGGCCGTGCGCGCCCAGCACATCCAGCGCTGGCAAGTGCCGCGCGACAGTTATCCGATGGACCGCGACGGCTACCTGCAATGGCGCACCGGCCTCTACAAGTTCCATGCCGAGACGGCCGGGCGACTGATGAAGGAAGCCGGCTACGACGATGCAACCATCGACCGGGTGAAACAGGCGGTGGGCAAGCGCGGCCTCAAGGTCAATGCCGACACCCAGTTGCTCGAGGATGTCGCCGATCTGGTGTTCGTCGAGCACTACATGCTTGGCTTCGCGGGCCAGAAGCCCGATTACAGCGAAGAGAAGTGGCTGGAGATCATCCGCAAGACCTGGAAGAAAATGTCGCCGGCCGCCCGCGAATTCGCGCTGGCCGGGAAGATCAAGCTGCCTGAACCGCTGAAGCCGTTGATCGTCAAGGCGGTCGCGGCGAACTGAACCGCCGGCGAAAGTCAGCCGTGGCGGCGCGCCGCCACGTCAGCCCCCCTGGCCGGATTCCAGCCAGAGCGCGCGGCCGAAGGCCTTCCAGGTCGCTCCGCCATGGGTATGGATGCCTTCCTCGCTGGCGCTTTCGGTCATGACCTTGAGCATCAGTTGCGCGAGGCCGAACAGCTCGATCCGGGCGCGGGATTGCGGGTCCACGCCCTGGCACTCCGGGTGTTCGGGATCGATGCGGCAGTCCAGTGCCGCCCGCGCCAGCAGGCGGACCTGCATTTCGTCGTTCCAGTCGATGCCCAGCACGATGCCCCGGCGGACGATGGCGTCCTCGAGTTCCCGTGCTTCGGCGTCGTAATGCTCGAATGACATTGCAAGTTCCTTCGGTTACGTCCGGCGCACGGCGGGCTTGCGCTTGGCGACGCCGTGGCGCGCCAGCACTGGCGCCAGATGCTGGCCGGTGTGGCTGGTGGCGACGTCGGCCACGGCCTCCGGTGTTCCATCGGCGATGATGCGGCCGCCGCCGTCGCCACCCTCGGGGCCGAGATCGACCACCCAGTCGGCGGTCTTGATCACATCGAGGTTATGCTCGATGACGACGATGGTGTTGCCGTGGTCGCGCAGGCGGTGCAGCACGGCCAGCAGCATCTCGATGTCCTGGAAGTGCAGGCCGGTGGTCGGCTCGTCGAGGATGTACAGCGTACGACCGGTGTCGCGCTTGGAGAGTTCCAATGCCAGCTTGACCCGCTGCGCTTCACCGCCGGAAAGTGTGGTGGCCGACTGGCCCAGCTGGATGTAGGACAGGCCAACGTCGAGCAAGGTTTGCAGCTTGCGTGCCACCACGGGCACGGCGGAGAAGAAGTCGTGCGCCTGTTCGACCGTCATCTGCAGCACTTCGTAGATGGTCCTGCCCTTGTAGCGGACTTCCAGCGTCTCGCGGTTGTAGCGCTTGCCATGGCAGACGTCGCAGGGCACGTAGATGTCGGGCAGGAAGTGCATCTCCACCTTGATCATGCCGTCGCCCTGGCAAGCCTCGCAGCGGCCACCCTTGACGTTGAATGAGAATCGCCCCGGGCCGTAGCCGCGCTCGCGCGCCTCGGGCACGCCGGCGAACAGCTCGCGGATCGGCGTCAAGAGGCCGGTGTAGGTGGCCGGATTGGAGCGCGGCGTGCGGCCGATCGGCGACTGGTCGACGTTGATGACCTTGTCGAAGAACTCGAGCCCCTCGATGTCGCGGTGTGGCGCCGGTTCAACCGCCGAGCCGTAGAGGTGGCGCGCGGCGGCGGCGTAGAGCGTGTCGTTGATGAGCGTCGATTTGCCCGAGCCCGACACGCCGGTGACGCAGGTAAACAGCCCCACCGGCAGTTCCAGATCGACCTGCTTGAGGTTGTTGCCGCTGGCGCCCATGACCTTGAGTTGCCGCAGCGGGTCGGGCGTGCCGCGTTGCTTCGGCACGGCGATTTTTCGGCGTCCACTGAGATAGGCGCCGGTGAGCGATTCGGGGTTGGCCTCCACTTCCCTTGGCGTGCCCGACGCGACGATGTGGCCGCCATGTTCGCCCGCGCCCGGCCCCATGTCGACCACGTGGTCGGCCGATTCGATGGCTTCCTGGTCGTGCTCGACGACGATGACGGTGTTGCCGAGATCCCGCAGGTTCCTCAGGGTTTGCAGCAGGCGGCTGTTGTCGCGCTGGTGCAGGCCGATCGATGGTTCGTCGAGCACGTACATGACGCCGGTGAGGCCCGAGCCTATCTGCGAGGCGAGCCGGATGCGCTGGGCTTCGCCGCCCGAGAGCGTCTCGGCGGAACGATCGAGCGAGAGATAGTCGAGGCCGACGTTGATCAGGAAGGTCAGCCGGGCCGTGATTTCCTTGACGATCTTCTCCGCCACCTGCGCCTTGTGGCCGGTCATTTGCAGGAGGTTGAAGAAGTCGCGGCAATGAATGAGCGACAGCCGGCTTGCCTCGGTGATCGTCTTGCCGCCGATGAAGACATGGCGGGCCTCGTGGCGCAGGCGGGCGCCACCGCATTCGGGGCATGGCTTGTTGTTCAGGTACTTGGCCAGTTCCTCGCGCACCATGACGCTGTCGGTCTCCCGGTAGCGTCGCTCGAGATTGGGAATGATGCCCTCGAAGGCGTGGCTGCGGTCGAAGCGCGTGCCTTTCTCGTTGAGGTAGCGGAACTTGATCTGCTCGCGCCCCGAGCCGTAAAGCACCACCTGCCGGATCGTCTCGGGCAGTTCCTCGAAGGTGACGCTGGTCTTGAAGTCGTAGTGGGCGGCCAGTGATTCCAGCATCTGGAAATAGAACTGGTTGCGCTTGTCCCAGCCCTTGATGGCGCCGGCGGCCAGCGACAGATGCGGATAGGCGACCACGCGCGCCGGGTCGAAGAACTGGATGGCGCCGAGGCCATCGCACTTCTGGCAGGCACCCATCGGATTGTTGAAGGAGAACAGGCGCGGCTCCAGTTCCTGCAGCGCATAGCCGCAATGCGGGCAGGCGAAACGCGCCGAGAACAGGTGTTCCGCGCCGCCGTCCATCTCGACGGCAAGCGCGCGACCCTCGGCATGGGTCAGCGCGGTCTCGAAGCTCTCGGCCAGGCGCTGGCGCGCGTCGGCCTTGACCTTCAGGCGGTCCACGACGATGTCGATGGAATGCTTGCTGTTCTTCGCGAGTTTGGGCAACGCGTCGATGTCATGCACCTTGCCGTCGACCCGCAGGCGCACGAAGCCCTGGGCCTTGAGTTCGGCGAACAGGTCGAGCTGCTCGCCCTTGCGGTTGGCGACCACCGGCGCCAGGATCATCAGCTTGGTGTCCTCGGGCAGCGCCAGCACGTGGTCGACCATCTGCGCGACGGTCATCGCTTCCAGCGGGCTGCCATGCTCGGGACAATGCGGTGTGCCGGCGCGCGCGTAGAGCAGGCGCAGGTAGTCGTGGATCTCGGTGACGGTGCCGACCGTCGAGCGCGGATTGTGGCTGGTGGCCTTCTGCTCGATGGAAATGGCCGGCGAGAGTCCCTCGATCAGGTCCACGTCGGGTTTTTCCATCAGCTGCAGGAACTGGCGGGCGTAGGCGGAAAGCGATTCGACGTAGCGGCGCTGGCCTTCGGCGTAGAGCGTGTCGAAAGCGAGCGAACTCTTGCCGGAACCGGACAGGCCGGTGATCACGGTCAGCTGGTTGCGCGGCAGATCCAGGCTGATGTTCTTGAGGTTGTGGGTCCTGGCGCCGCGAATCTTGATTTCGTCCATGGGGGTCGGGGCTCGCGAAGTAACCCGTCAATATACTGAAAATGCCTTGCCCGAGAATACCGATGCCACCGCCACGGCTTTCCGCGGCGTGCCGTCGTGGCTGACTTTGCCGAAGAGGGTGTTGCGCTTTGCGTCCACCGACGAAATGGTGTAGAATACACAACTAATCCAATTTATATACACATCATGCGCACAAATATCGTTCTCGACGATGATCTTGTCGCCCAGGCCATGAAGGCGGGGCCGTACAAGACCAAGAAGGAGGCGGTCGATGCCGGCCTGCGTCTGTTGGCCCGGCAGGCGGCATATCGCGACATTCTGGCCCTGCGCGGCAAGTTGCGCTGGGATGATGCCGAACCGGCCGCCGGCCAACTGGTTTCGCAAGGCGTGGCAAGCTACAACGTGGCGACCGATAAAAAGTGATTCTGGTCGACAGTTCGGTCTGGATCGACTTCTTCAACGGGCGCGAGGGTGGCGCCGTCGAGCGTCTGGTCGAATTGCTTGAAGACGGCGCGGCGCCCCTGGCCATGGCCGATCTGGTGCTGTTCGAGGTGCTCCGGGGCTTCCGCCACCAGCAGGACTTCCTCGCCGCGCGGCGCACGCTCGGGGCCTTGCCGGTGCTGGACATCGGCGGCGAGCGCAATGCCGTCAATGCGGCCGAGCATTACCGCATCCTGCGCGGCCATGGCGTGACGGTGCGCAGCCCGGTCGATGTCCTGCTGGCCAGTTATTGCATCGAACACGATCATGCCCTGCTCCACAATGACCGCGATTTCGACCCGATGGAGGCCCTGCGCGGCCTGAAGGTCTGGCGACACTAGCCTGATAAGATACGTTTCCGCTTTACCAAAGCCACTTCCGGCATGCTTTCCCCCGTTTCCGATCCCATGACCCGCGACGAGCGCCGGGCCGGCGCGTCGCTGGCGGCGATCTTCGGCCTGCGCATGCTGGGCCTGTTCCTGATCCTGCCGGTATTCTCGGTATATGCGCCGACCCTGGCGGGTGGCGACGATGTGCTGCTGGTGGGATTCGCGCTCGGCGCTTACGGTCTGACCCAGGCTTTCTTCCAGATTCCCTATGGCATGGCTTCCGACCGCTGGGGTCGCAAGCCGGTGATCGTGGCCGGCCTGTTGCTCTTCGCCGCCGGCGGATTTCTCGCCGCCGCCGCCGATCATATCGGCTGGGTGATCGCCGGTCGCGTCATCCAGGGCGCGGGCGCGATTTCCGCCGCGGTTACCGCGCTGGCGGCCGACCTGACCCGCGAGCAGCATCGTACCAAGGTGATGGCGATGATCGGCGCCACCATCGGCCTGGTATTCGCGCTTTCCCTCGTGGCGGCGCCGGTTCTCTATGCCGCCATCGGCATGCCGGGTATCTTTACCCTGACGAGCGTGCTGGCGCTGGCGGCCATCATCCTGTTGCTGAAGGCGGTGCCGTCGCCACCGGCCATGGCTGTTCCCCGACGCGTGCCGTTCGCGACCGTGCTCCGGCATCCGCAACTGGCGCGCCTGAATTTCGGTGTGCTGGCCTTGCACATGATGCAGACGGCGCTCTGGGTGGTGGTGCCGCCGCTGCTGGTCGCCGTCGGCGGCCTGGCGGTGACGGAACACTGGAAGATCTACCTGCCGGCGGTGCTCCTGTCTTTCGTCGTCATGGTGCCCGCCATCATCCTCGCCGAGAAGCGCGGGCGCATGAAGATGGTGTTCGTCGGCGCGGTGTCGCTGCTGACTTTGGTGCAGGCCGGGTTGGCCACGCTGGCGGGCGGACTGTATTCGGTGGGCGCCTGGCTGATGATCTTCTTCGTCGGCTTCAACATCCTCGAGGCGCTGCAGCCGTCCCTGATCTCCCGCATTGCGCCGCCGGAAGCGAAAGGCGCGGCGCTCGGCGTCTACAATACGACGCAGTCGATCGGGCTGTTTCTGGGCGGTGTCGTGGGCGGTTGGCTGCTGAAGCATCATGGCGCCCACGCGGTGCAATGGTTCTGTGCCGCGCTCGGCTTGACATGGCTGGTGCTGGCGGCAACCATGAAACCGCCGGCGCACGCACGAGGCAAGACTACTTGAGGAGGAACTAGGCGATGGCATCGGTCAACAAGGTAATTCTCGTCGGCAACCTCGGCGCCGACCCGGAGACGCGCTACATGCCCAACGGCGACGCGGTCTGCAACATCCGCGTGGCGACCACGGAATCGTGGAAGGACAAGCAGTCTGGCGAGAAGAAGGAGATCACCGAGTGGCACCGCGTGGTGTTCTACCGCAAGCTGGCCGAGATCGCCGGCCAGTATCTGAAGAAAGGCTCGCAGGTCTACCTCGAGGGCCGCATCCGCACCCGCAAGTGGACCGACAAGGAAGGCCAGGAGCGTTACACCACCGAAATCGAGGCCAACGAGATGCAGATGCTCGGCCGTCGCGAGGGCATGGGCGATAGCGGCCCGCGCGAAGGCAGTGGCGGAGGCAGCCGGGCGGCGCCCACGAAGCCTGCCGCGGCATCGTCCGGCGGCGGCTTCAACGATTTCGACGATGACATCCCGTTCTAGCAGGATTCGCCGTCGTATTGGTGAGTACTCGCGGCGGGACCTGCTGATCGTCGTCCTGCCGCTGCTGGCGATACTCATCGCCGGCTTCTGGGGCGCATCCCGATTCATCCAGCCGGCGCCACCCGGCAAGCTTGTTCTGAGCAGTGGCGGTGAAGGCGGCGCCTATCAGCGCTTTGCCGCCGCCTATGCCGATTTCCTGGGTCGTTACGGCGTCCGCCTGGAGGAAAAGCCTTCGGCCGGATCGATCGAAAACCTGGCGCGCCTGCGCGACGATTCGTTCGAGGTCGACGCCGCCTTCTTCCAGGGTGGCACGGGCGAGGCGCGGGAAGACGAAGAATTGCGCTCGCTCGGCGCGTTTTTCTACGAGCCGCTTTGGGTGTTCTACCGGTCGGCGCTGGCGCCGGCATCGGGCAAGCTCGACCAGGTGCTGCAACTCAAGGGCAAGCGTATCGCCATCGGCGGCGAAGGCAGCGGCACCCGCCACTTGGCCCTGGAGATCCTGCGCGCCAACGGCATCGAACCCGGCAATACCACGCTCGTCGACAAGGGCGGCCTCGGCCTGGTCGAGATGTTCGACAAGGGCGACATCGATGCCGCCTTCGTCGTCGGCCCGACGCAATCGGCCACCGTCTGGTCGCTGCTCTACACCGAGGGTGTCCGGCTGATGAGCCTGGCCCAGGCGGACGCCTACACCCGGCAGTTGCCCTACCTGGCGAAGATCGTGTTGCCGCGAGGCGCGGTGGACCTCGGCCGCGACCTGCCAAGCGCCGACGTGACGCTGGTGGCTTCGGTGGCGACCCTGCTGGTGCGCGAGGATACCCATCCGGCCTTGGTCGATCTCCTGATGCAGGCGGCCGGCGAGGCCCACGGCGGGGCGGGCGTGTTCCAGAAGCCCGGCGAGTTCCCGCGCGCCACCGCCGACGCGTTCGCGCTGTCGAAGGAAGCCGAGCGCTATTACAAGTCCGGCAAGCCTTTCCTGCAGCGTTACCTGCCTTTCTGGGCCGCCACCCTGATCGATCGCCTGGTGGTGATGGCGATCCCGGTGTTCGCGCTGCTGGTGCCGATCGTCAAGTTCGCGCCGGCGCTCTACGGCTGGCGCGTGCGCTCGCGCATCTACCGGCGCTATGGTGAACTCAAGTTCCTCGAAGCCGAAGTGGAGGACAACCCGACACCCGAGCAGCGCCAGGCCTGGCTGGCGCGCCTCGATGCCATCGAACGGGACGTGAATCACATTCCGACACCGCTGGCGTTTTCCGACATGCTCTACACGCTGCGCGCGCACATCGGTCTGGTGCGCGCGGCAATCGTGAATCGTCCGACTACAGGCGCTTGATCTTGTCCACCAGCGCCGTCGTCGAGCGCTGGTGTATGAACGGGATGGAGTGGACCGCGCCGCCCCAGGCCAGTGTCTCGGGCGCGCCGACAATCTTGTCCACCGGCCAGTCGCCACCCTTGACCAGGATGTCCGGGCGGCTCGTCAGCACGCGCTCCATCGGCGTGTCCTCGTCGAACCAGGTCACCAGGGAAACCGATTCGAGCGCGGCGAGGACGGCCAAGCGGTCGTCGAGCGTGTTGATCGGGCGATCCGCGCCCTTGCCGAGCCGCCGCACCGAGGCGTCGCTGTTGACCGCCACCAGCAGGCTGGCGCCCAGTGCCCGTGCCTGGGCCAGATAGGTCACGTGGCCGCGATGCAGGACGTCGAAACAGCCGTTGGTGAACACCAGTGGCCTGGGCAAGCCGGCCAGACGGACCGGCAGATCGGCCGGCGGGCAGATCTTGGCTTCGAAATCCGGCGTGGTCACTTCGCCGGCGGCGTCTTGCTTTCGGACGAGGTCAGATCAAGGCGACGCGCCTCGTCATCGCCAATGATCTCGAACAGGCGCACCACTTTCTGCACGCCGCCGGTGGTGCGGGCAATGTCGACGGCGTCATCCGCCTCGCGCTGTGTCACCAGGCCGAGCAGGAACACCGAGCCCCACTCGGTGACCACCTTGATCTTGTTGGCGGCGAACTTGTTGTATTCGACAAAGCGGGCCTTGACCTTGGAGGTGGTGTAGGTGTCGGTGCTGCGACCGGATAGCGAGCTGGCGGGGCCGACCAGCACTTCGTTGCTGACCGACTTGACGTTGGGCACGGTCGCCATGATCCTGCCGAGCTCGGCCTTGGCTTCGGCGGTGGGAACCTCGCCGGTCAGCAGCAGCATGCGGTTGTAGGAAGTGACGTTGACATGGGTTTCGGTGCCGAACTTCTCGCTGACCCGGTTCGATGCGCGCATCTCGATCGCCTCGTCGGCAAGGTAGGTTTCGGTGATGCGGCGATCGGCCACCATCAGGGCGCCGGCGCCGACGCCGACCACGGCGGCGGGGAAACAGCCGGCGAGCAGCGTCGCGGCGATGG
Organism: Rhodocyclaceae bacterium; assembly: GCA_016704145.1. Taxonomy (GTDB): domain Bacteria; phylum Pseudomonadota; class Gammaproteobacteria; order Burkholderiales; family Rhodocyclaceae; genus Fen-999. Next base: position 1,638,956 of record JADJAS010000007.1, read on the forward strand.
CGGGCAGGATCAGTGAGTGTGCTTTCATGTCGTTTCTCCGGGAAGCAGTATGTCGATGCCGTCGCACAGGCAGTGCAGGACGAGAAGATGAACTTCCTGGATGCGCGCCGTGCGGTCGGCGGGCACGCCAAGGTGAATATCGCCCGGCTCCAGCGCGGCGGCCATCTTGCCGCCACCCTTGCCGGTCAGGGCCACCACGCGCACGCCCCTCGCTCGCGCGACGGCCATGGCGGCCAGGACGTTGGGCGAATTGCCGGAGGTGGAAATCGCCAGCAGCACGTCGCCGGCGCGGCCCAGCGCCGCTACCTGCTTGGCGAACACCTGGTCGTAGTGGTAATCGTTGGCGATCGAGGTAAGCGTCGAGGTGTCGGTGGTCAGGGCGATTGCCGCCAGCGGCGCCCTTTCCTTTTCGAAGCGGTTGAGCAGTTCGGCGGCAAAATGCTGCGAGTCGGCGGCCGAACCGCCGTTGCCGCAGGCCATGATCTTGCCGCCCGCCCGGAGCGCGGCGGTCATCGCCTCGACGGCCGCGGCGATGGGTGCGGCCATCGCTGTCATGGCGGCCTGCTTGGCGGCGATGCTGTCGGCGAACTGTCGGTGGATGCGATCGACGAGACTCATGGTGAGGGGATTCTAGGGGTCGAACCCGATGGCAAGCGGCTGGAAATGGCCGGCTAAAGGGTGACAAACACTTCGATCAGTACGCGCTGCCAGGGATTCCGATGTTCGCGCAGCTTGGCGATCCGGCCGGAGACGAATCCACCGCGATCCATTTCGGCGGCGACGGCGCGATTCTCGGCTCGGGGCAGGTAGCCGAGCATGCGGCCGCGCCATTCGATGCGTATGGCGTTGCCATCATGGGAATTGTCGGGTTCGCGGATCAGGGTCAAGGTATCACCGACCCGCAACTCGGGCCAAAGTTCCCCGGCCGCGTGGTACTGGAAGCCGGCGAGCGGAGAACTCTGCACCAGAATCTTGAGCGTCTGGGCCTGTAGGGATGTGGCGACAAGCAGCAGGCTAATCAGCAGAGAACGCATTCTTCAGCCATTCGAGGCGATCACCGTCGATCAGTACGCAGTCGAAGCGGCAGGAAGGATCATGCCGGCGGTGCCGCGCCAGCCAGTGGCGTGCCGCCATGACGATCCTGGCTTGCTTGGCGGTGGTGATGCTCGCTCCTGCCCCGCCGTAATCGGAACGCCGGCGCAGGCGTACCTCGACGAAGACGATCGTTGCGCCGTCGCGGCAGATCAGATCGATTTCGCCGCCGCGGACGCGGAAGTTGCTCTCGACCAGCGCCAGACCGCGTGCGGCGAGAAATTCGGCGGCTGCCGCTTCGGCGGCGGCGCCCTGGGCTTGCGCGGTGGCCATGAGCGCTGGACAATCCCCTCCATGGAAAACCTGACTACGACGCCGGCATTGTATGTCGTCGCCACGCCGATCGGAAATCTCGGTGACGTTACGCTGCGCGCGCTGGAAACGTTGCGCGCCGCCGATCTGATCGCCTGCGAGGATACGCGCCATGCCCGGCGGCTGCTTGATCATCACGGCGTCCGCGCGGCGACGCTGGCCTTGCACGAACACAACGAAGCGGCGGCCACCGCGCGGCTGATCGACGCACTGGCAACAGGCCAGCGCGTGGCGCTGATCTCCGACGCGGGCACGCCCGGCATTTCCGATCCGGGTGCGCGGGCCTGCGCCGCCGTGCGCGCGGCCGGCCATGCGGTGGTGCCGATTCCCGGCGCCAATGCCGCCGCCACCGCGATGTCGGCCGCCGGACTGCCGGACGCGCGTTTCCTGTTCGCCGGCTTTCTGTCGGCGAAGCCGACGGCGAGACGGCACGAGATCGAGGCACTGAAGGCGGTGCCGGCGGCGCTGGTGTTCTACGAAGCGCCGCATCGTATCGAAGAGACGGTTGCCGATCTGGCGACGCTGCTGGAACCTCAACGGACACTGGTCGTGGCGCGCGAGCTGACCAAGCTGTTCGAGCAGATCGTCGCCATGCCGCTTCGCGAGGGGCCGGCCTGGCTGGCCGCCGACGACAATCGGAAGAGGGGTGAGTTCGTGCTGATCGTTTCGGGACCACCGCCGCGCGAAGGGGTCGATGCGGCGGCGGAACGGGTGTTGAAGGTATTGCTGGAGGAACTGCCGGTGAAGCAGGCGGCCAAGCTTGCCGCGACCATCACCGGCGCGGCGAAGAACGAGCTCTACCAGAAGGCGCTCCAACTCAAGGGCGGATAGAATCGAAACCATGCAGACGCTCACGATTACCCGTCCCGACGACTGGCACCTGCATCTGCGCGACGGCGCGGCCATGCGGGCCGTGCTGCCCGACACGGCGAGGCGTTTCGCTCGCGCCATCATCATGCCGAATCTAAAGCCGCCGGTGACTACCGTCGAGCAGGCCGCAGCTTACCGCCAGCGCATCCAGGCCGGCGTGCCACCGGGGCTGACTTTCAGTCCGCTCATGACGCTGTACCTTACCGACAATCTGCCGGCGGCGGAGATCGACAAGGCCAAGGCGAGCGGCTTCGTGCACGCGGTAAAACTTTATCCGGCCGGCGCGACGACCAATTCCGATGCCGGTGTCACGGACCTGAAGAAGTGCGCCGCGACGCTGGCGCGCATGGAACGACTCGGCCTGCCGCTGCTGGTGCACGGCGAAGTGACCGACCCGGCGGTCGACGTCTTCGACCGCGAGGCGGTGTTCATCGATACCGTGCTGGCGCCGCTGCTGAAGGACTTCCCCGCGCTGAAGGTCGTACTTGAACACGTGACGACCCGCGAAGGCGTCGACTTCGTGTTGGCCGGCGGCGCCAACGTGGCCGGTACGATGACTGCGCATCACCTGCTGCTCAATCGCAACGCCATTTTCCAGGGCGGCATTCGCCCGCATCACTACTGCCTGCCCGTGCTCAAGCGCGAACGGCATCGCGAGGCACTGGTCGCGGCGGCAGTCTCCGGCAATCCCAAGTTCTTCCTCGGCACCGACTCGGCGCCGCACGCGCGCGCGACCAAGGAGGCGGCTTGCGGCTGCGCGGGCTGCTATACCGCCCATGCGGCGATAGAACTCTATGCCGAGGCCTTCGAGGCCGCCAGCGCGCTCGACCGGCTGGAAGGTTTCGCCAGCCACTTCGGCGCCGACTTCTACGGCCTGCCGAGAAATGCCGAGCACATCACGCTGACCAGGTCGCCTTGGCAGGCGCCGGCGAGCCAGACTTATGTCGAGGGCGATACGCTGGTGCCGTTGCGGGCTGGCGAGTCGGTGGCATGGAGCCTGGCATGATGCGCCTGCTGGTGCCGGTTCTGGCCTTGATGCTCGCCGCCTGCGCCAAGGAGCCCGCCGCCTACCTGATCGCCGGCAACGACGTGGCGATCACGCTGGAGCGCATCCAGCCCTATTTCTGGAGCACTGGCTGGGAACTCGACGTGATTCTCCGGCAGCACCCGAGTTGCCAGCGGCGACACCACCTCAAGCCGACGGCAAGCGCAAAGGTGAAGGTCGAGGTGTACAGCCCGGAGCCGGCCATCTATATCCTGCGGCAGGGCAAGCGCTGGTATGTCGCCGAATTGCGGAGTTGCGGCTTCGATGCTTTCAAGGAACCGCCGCCCGAACCTGGCGAACTGCTCGGCGCCTTCCAGGAAAAGGATGGCGTCTTCACGTTCGTCGAGCGCAAGGACAAGGCCGCCAAGGCCAATGGCGGCGAAGCCGAGTAGGGCCGCGCTGCTACAATTGCCGTCGGAAGTCCGCCAGGCAGCCGCTGTGGGTGCAAGCCCATGGAGGAAAGTCCGGGCCCCATAGAGCAGGATGCCGGCTAACGGCCGGGCGCAGCAAGCTTCGCCATTTCGGTGGCGCGGCCCAAGGCGACGGAAAGTGCAACAGAAACATACCGCCCAAGTCCGCAAGGACCGGCAAGGGTGAAATCGTGCGGTAAGAGCGCACGGCCGTACTGGCGACAGTTACGGCGGGCAAACCCCATCCGGGGCAAGGCCAAATAGGGGAGCCATGACGTTGCTCGCGTCGCTCCCGGGTAGGCTGCTAGAGGCCGTCGGCAACGGCGGTCCCAGAGGAATGGCTGCCCACGACAGAACCCGGCTTATCGGCGGGCTTCCACTTTTCACAGTCCACTTTCAGTTTCCTTTCTATCCCCATTGTTTTTCAAGGGGAAAATTTGTCAATTGTTGTGTCAGGAAGCACTGTAAGTCATTGTTGGCACAGAAAATTTCCCCAATTCCCCCTTGACCGTGATTTCCATCTTCCTTAGAGTGGGAAGAAGTGGGGGAAAGTGGGGATAAATGGATTCCTAAGCCCCCGAGTCAAGGGGATTGCATGTTCCAGGGGGCAACGTCGCTGAGTCTCGATGCCAAGGGTCGCATGGCGATCCCGGCGCGTCACCGCGAATCGCTGCTCGCTGCCGGCGAAGGCCGCCTGGTCATGACGGCGCATCCGCATCGTTGCCTATTGCTCTATCCGGCTCCGGATTGGGCGCCGATCCGGGCCAAGGTTCTCGCCGCGCCAAGTCTCGAGGCGCAGTCCGCCAAGCTGCGTCGTCTGCTGGTGGGCTTTGCCGTCGACCTGGAAATGGATTCCGCCGGGCGCGTGCTCGTCAGTCCCGAACTGCGCCAATACGCGGGCCTCGAAAAGGATGTCTGGCTGGTGGGGCAGGGTCTGCATTTCGAACTGTGGTCGGACGCGGGCTGGAAGCAGCAGCAGGAAGAGATATTTGCCCTGGGCGACAAATTGCTGCCGCCGGGGTTGGCCGATCTGGCGCTGTGAGCGTCGGTGGACATGCCACCGTTCTGCTGACGGAGGCGGTGGCGGCGCTGGCGGTGAAACCGGAGGGTGTCTATGTCGATGCCACGTTCGGACGCGGCGGCCACAGTCGGGCAATCCTGGCGCGGTTGGGCGCGGCGGGCAAGCTGGTGGCGCTGGATCGCGATCCGGCGGCGGTGGCGGCGGGGCGGGCAATCGACGATCCGCGTCTGCGCCTGGTGCATTCGGCGTTCAGCCGTCTGGGCGAGGCGCTGAACGAACTGAATGTCGGACAGGTGGACGGGGTGCTGCTGGACCTGGGCGTGTCTTCGCCGCAACTGGACACGCCCGAGCGGGGAATGAGTTTTCGTTTCGATGCGCCACTGGACATGCGCATGGACACGACGAAGGGGGAGACCGCGGCGGCTTTTCTGGCCCGGGCCGAACAACGTGACATCGAAAAGGTGATCAGGGACCATGGCGAAGAACGGTTTGCTCATGCGATTGCAAAGGCGGTTGTTGCTGCTCGGCGCGAACACGGTGTTTCAACCACGCGACAGTTTGCCGCGCTCGTGGAGAAGGCTGTCCGCACGCGCGAGCCGGGCCTGCATCCCGCGACGCGCAGCTTTCAGGCCCTGCGGATCCACGTCAATCGGGAGCTTGAGGAGCTATCGTTAGTCCTGCCGCAATGCGTGGATCGTCTGGGTGCCGGCGGGCGACTGGTCGTGATCAGTTTCCATTCCCTCGAGGACCGCATCGTCAAGCGCTTCATGCGCGACGAGAGCCAGCCGCCGAAGCTGCCCAGCCGGCTGCCGGTGCGCGCCGCGGAGCTGCCGTCGCCGAAGCTGCGCCTGGTCGGCAAGGCGATGCACGCCAGCGATGCCGAGATCGCCGCCAACCCGCGCGCCCGCAGCGCCGTCATGCGCGCGGCCGAGCGCTGCTGAGGCCGACATGGCGCGACTGAACCTGCTCCTGCTTCTGGTTGCCTTGGCCTGCGCGCTGGCCACGGTGGCCGCCAACCACGGCGCGCGCAAGCTGTTCACCGAGTTCGAACGCGAGCAGACCCGCATGCGCGAGCTCGAGGTTGAATACGGCCAATTGCAGCTCGAGCAAAGCACCTGGGCCGGCCACGCGCGCATCGAGAAGATTGCCCGCGAGCGGCTGGCCATGCGTCCGCCACCGCCGGCACGGGTGGTGCAGATGGAAGCGGCGCCGCGATGAAATTCGCCAGCAGCCCGATTCTCAACCCCCGCCTGGCGCCGGGACGCTCGCGCTTCGTGGTGATACTGCTGCTCGGCGGCTTTCTGCTGCTGATCGGCCGTTCGTTCCATCTTCAGGGCTTCCAGAATGACTACCTGCAGAAGAAGGGGGAGTCGCGCTACGAGCGCGTGATCGAGATTTCGGCCACGCGCGGGCGCATCCTCGACCGCCACGGCGACGTGCTGGCGGTATCGACGCCGGTCAAGGCGATCTGGGCGATTCCCGAGGACGCTCGCCTGAAACCGGCCGAGGCGCGCCAACTGGCCGGCCTGCTGGACATGGACGTGAGGGAGCTCAACCGCAAGCTGGCTTCCGAACGCGACTTCGTCTTCGTCAAGCGGCAGGTTCCGCCCGATGTCGCCGCGAAGGTGGTGGCGCTGGGGCTACCGGGCATCCACGAGCAGAAGGAGTATCGCCGCTACTATCCCTCGGGCGACGTCATGGCGCACATGCTCGGGTTCACCGGCGTCGCCGACGAGGGGCAGGAGGGCGTCGAACTGGCGATGAACGGCTTGCTGACGGGCAAGCCCGGTAGCCGGCGCGTCATCAAGGACCGGCGCGGCCAGATCGTCGAGGATGTCGAGTCGATCCAGGCGCCCCGCGAAGGCAAGGACGTGACGCTGGCGCTGGACGCCAAGATTCAGTACCTGGCGCACAGCCTGCTCAAGCAGGCGGTCGGCGAGCACAAGGCGCGCGCGGGCGGCGTCGTGGTGCTCGACGCGCGCACCGGCGAGGTGCTGGCGCTGGCCAACATGCCGACCTACAACCCGAACAATCGCGTGCGCCTGGCCGGCGCGCAGTTGCGCAATCGCGCGTTCACCGATACGTTCGAGCCCGGCTCGACCTTCAAGCCCTTCACCGCCGCGCTGGCGCTGGAGAAGGGCAAGTTCCGCTTCGACACGCCGATCCAGACCGCGCCGGGCCGACTGACCATCGGCGCGGCCACCATCCATGACGCCCATCCGCATGGCGTGCTGACCCTGGCGGAGGTGATCCAGAAATCATCCAACGTCGGCACGGCCATCATGGCGCGCACCCTGTCGGCGGAGGACATGTGGCAGACGTTCAACAGCCTTGGCTTCGGCACGCCGCTCAAGCTGGGATTCCCCGGCGAGGTCGGCGGACGCCTGCGTCCGGCCAAGTCGTGGCGGCCGATCGAACAGGCGACCATGTCCTACGGCCACGGCATTTCCGTGACCTTGATCCAGATGGCGCATGCTTACCTGACCTTCGCCCGCGATGGCGATCTGGTGCCATTGTCGCTGACCCGCGTCGACGCGCCGCCGCTCGCCGGCGCGACCGTGTTTTCCGGCCAGACGGCGCGGGAAATGCGCGTCATGCTGGAGATGGCGGTGCAGCCGGGCGGTACCGCGCCGAAAGCGCAGATTCCCGGCTATCGCGTCGCCGGCAAGACCGGCACCGCGCACAAGCTCGAAAACGGCGCCTACGCCGACAAGTACGTCTCTTCGTTCATCGGTTTCGCGCCGGCATCCGATCCCCGGCTGGTGGTGGCGGTGATGATCGACGAGCCCTCCGCCGGCAAGCACTACGGCGGCGATGTCGCCGCGCCGGTGTTTGCCCAGGTGATGGCCGGCGCCCTGCGCACGCTGGGCGTAGCCCATGACCAGCTGCTCAAGCCGCTGCTGATGGCGAAAGCCGTGAAGGAGGGCGTATGAGCGCCATCGATACCGGTGGCATGTTCATGGTCGGCGTCACCGGCACCAACGGCAAGACTTCGGTGACGCAATGGATCGCCCAGGCCTTCGCCGCGTTGGGGCGCAAGTGCGCGGTGATCGGTACGCTCGGCAACGGTTTTCCCGGCGCGCTGGTGCCTGGTCCCAACACCACGCCGGGCGCGGCGGCGCTGCGCCAGTTGCTGCCCGATCTGGTGATGCGGGGCGCCACCGCCTGTGCGATGGAAGTGTCTTCCATCGGCCTGCATCAGAAGCGGGTCGACGATATCGCCTTCGACGTCGCGGTGTTCACCAACTTCACGCGCGACCATCTGGACTACCACGGCACCATGGACAGCTACGCCGCCGAGAAGCGCAAGCTGTTCGATCTGCCGGGCCTGAAGACGGCGGTGGTCAATCTCGACGATCCCTTCGGCGAGCAGCTCGACGCCGAACTGGCCGGTCGTCTGCGCGTGATCGGCTACACGCTGGCAACGAAAGTCAGTCGCGGCGAGACGCTGGCCGCGCGCGACCTGACCACCACCGCGACCGGCATCGCCTTCATGGTCAATGGCGTGCGCATGGCGGCGCCGGTGATCGGCCGCTTCAATGCTGCCAATCTGCTGGCGGTGACCGGCGGCCTGCTGGCGGCCGGGGTGACGCTGGAAGACATCGCCACGACGCTGCCGCGGCTCGCGCCGCCGCCCGGACGCATGCAGGCGGTCGGCGGCATCGACGCGCCGCTGGTGGTGGTCGACTATGCGCACACGCCCGATGCGCTGGAAAAGGCGCTGGCGACGCTGGCCGAACTGGCGAGGACGCGCGGCGGCAAGCTGGTCTGCGTGTTCGGCTGCGGCGGCGGACGCAGCCGTGATCCGGGCAAGCGGCCGCTGATGGGCGCCATCGCCGAGCAGCTGGCCGACTCCGTGCTGGTGACCAGCGACAACCCGCGCGACGAGCGTCCGGAAGCGATCATCGCCGACATCTTGGGCGGCATGCGGACGCGGCCGGCCGTGGAGATCGACCGGGCCCGCGCCATCGCACGGGCCGTGCGCGAGGCCGCGCCGCGCGATGTCATCCTGCTCGCCGGCAAGGGGCATGAGACTTATCAGGAGATCGCCGGCGCGCGCCAGCCATTCGCCGATCTCGAGCAGGCGAAACTGGCGCTGGCGGCGCTGGAGCCGCGGCGATGATGGACTTGTACGAAGCAGCGCAGGCCACCGGCGGCACCGCCACTGCCGAGGGCCGCACCTTCACCGGCGTGTCGACGGACTCCCGTTCGATCGGCGCCGGCGAATTGTTCGTCGCCTTGCGCGGCGAACGCTTCGACGGCCACGACTATGTTCGCGACGTGCTGGCGCGTGGCGCGGCGGCGGCCATGGTGCGGGACGCCTGGGCCGCCGAGCATGGCGCCGGCCTGCCGCTGGTGTGCGCCACCGATACGCGCATCGCGCTCGGCAGGCTCGCCGCACACTGGCGCCGCCAGTTCGACATCCCGCTGATCGGCGTCACCGGCAGCAACGGCAAGACCACGGTCAAGGAAATGTGCGCCGCGATCATGCGCGAGCACGAGCGCCGCGACGACCTCGATCCAGCGGAGGCAGTGCTGGCGACCACGGGCAATCTCAACAACGACATCGGCCTGCCGCTGATGCTGCTGCGCCTCGCCGCCGGCCATCGCGCCGCGGTGATCGAGATGGGCATGAACCATCCGGGCGAGATCGACTACCTGACCCGCATCGCGCGGCCGACGGTGGCACTGGTGAACAACGCCCAGCGTGCCCATCTCGCGGGGCTCGGCACGCTGATCGACGTGGCGCGCGCCAAGGGCGAGATCTTCGCCGGTCTGGCCGAGGACGGCGTCGCCATCATCAACGCCGACGATCCGCATGCCGGGCTGTGGCGCCAACTGGCGGGCGGCCGGCCCGTCATGACTTTCGGGTTCGATGTCGATGCCGATGTCCGGGCATTGGTGCGGCCGCGCGGCTTTGCCAGTGTCGTCACGCTGATGGCGGCACAAGGCATGGTCGAGTTCGAACTGCCCCTGCCCGGCCGCCACAACGCGGGCAACGCCGCCGCCGCCGCCGCCGCTTGTCTGGCGGCGGGCGTCAGCCTCGGCACCGTCGCCGAGGCGCTGTCGCGCTACCAGGGCGTCAAGGGTCGGCTGCAACGGCGCCAAGGGCGCAATGGCGCTCTTGTCATCGACGATACCTACAACGCCAATCCCGATTCCATGCGCGCCGCCATCGATGTCCTGGCGGGCGTTCCCGGCCGCCGCATCCTGGTCATGGGCGACATGGGCGAGACCGGCGAGGCCGCCGGACAGCTGCACGACGAAATCGGCGGCTACGCCAAGAGCGCCGGGATCGACCGACTGCTGGCACTCGGCGATCTGTCCGCCACGGCGGCGCGCAACTTCGGCGCCGGCGCGGAACATTTCAGGAAGGTCGAAGACCTGAACAAGGTGCTCGCGGGCGAGCTGGGCGCCGATGCGGCAGTGCTGGTCAAGGGCTCGCGCTTCATGCGCATGGAACGGGTGGTGGACGCCATCGTGGAGAACAGTCGTGCTGCTTGAGCTTTTCCAATGGCTGGCGAAGGACGTCCGCGCCTTCAACGTCTTCAACTACATCACGCTGCGCGCGGTGCTGGCGACTATGACCGCGCTGTCGATCTCCTTCGTGCTCGGTCCCGGCCTGATCCGCTGGCTGACCGCCAAGAAGATCGGCCAGCCGGTGCGCGATGACGGCCCCCAGACGCATCTCGTCAAGTCGGGCACGCCGACCATGGGCGGCGCGCTGATCCTGATCTCGCTGGGCATTTCGACGCTGCTGTGGGCGGACCTGACCAACCGCTTCATCTGGATCGTGCTGATCGTCACGCTCGGCTTCGGCGCCATCGGCTGGGTGGACGACTGGCGCAAGGTGGTCTATCGCAATCCGAAAGGGCTTTCGTCGGGCACCAAGTACTTCTGGCAGTCGGTGATCGGCATCGTCGCCGCCATCTACATCGCCTTCTCGATTTCCGCGCCGGACAACGAGAAAGTGGCGCAACTGTTCTTCCAATGGGTGGGCAGCGGCTTTACGCTCGAGCTGCCATCGAAGGCGAACCTAATCGTGCCCTTCTTCAAGGAGGTGTCGTACCCGGTCGGCATCTTCGGCTTCATCGTGCTTTCCTACTTCGTCATCGTCGGCAGCAGCAACGCGGTGAACCTGACCGACGGCCTCGACGGGCTGGCCATCATGCCGACGGTGATGATCGGCGCGGCGCTCGGGCTATTCGCCTACGCCACCGGCAATGCCGTGTTCGCCAGATACCTGCTGATTCCGCACATCCCGGGGGCGGGCGAGCTGATGGTCTTCTGCGGCGCCCTGGCCGGTGCGGGCCTCGGTTTTCTCTGGTTCAACGCCTATCCGGCCGAAGTGTTCATGGGCGACGTCGGCGCGCTGGCGCTGGGCGCCGCCCTGGGCGCCATCGCCATCATCGCCCGCCAGGAGATCGTGCTGTTCATCATGGGCGGCGTGTTCGTCGCCGAGACGCTGTCGGTCATGGTCCAGGTCGGCTGGTTCAAGTACACCAAGGCGCGTTACGGCGAGGGGCGGCGCATCTTCCTGATGGCGCCGCTGCATCATCACTTCGAGAAGAGCGGCTGGAAGGAGACGCAAGTGGTGGTGCGCTTTTGGATCATCACCATCCTGCTGGTGCTGTTCGGCTTGTCCACCTTGAAGATACGATGAAGCTCGCCGGCAAACTCGTCCTCATCCTCGGTCTCGGCGAATCGGGCCTGGCCTGCGCGCTCTGGTGCGAGCGCAATGGTGCGCGGCTGCGCGTCGCCGACACCCGCACCGAGCCGCCCTACCTGGGTGAGTTGCGGCGGCGTGTCGCCACGGCTGACTTTCGGTGCGGTGAGTTCGATAAAGTGCTGCTCGACGGCATCGATCTTCTCGTACTCTCGCCCGGCTTGTCGGCCGGCATGATGATCGTCATTCATGCCCGCGCCGCCGGCATTCCGGTGGTCGGCGAAATCGAATTGTTCGCCTGGGCACTCGATGATCTGGGTGTGCGCGGGCAAACGCAGGTGATCGCCATCACCGGCACCAACGGCAAGACGACCACCACGGCGCTGACGGGCCATCTCTGCCGCGCCGCCGGCCGGCGCACCGGTGTCGCCGGCAACATCTCGCCCGCCGCGCTGACGGCGCTGATGGCCTGCCAGGATGAAGGCAAGCTGCCCGAAGTCTGGGTACTCGAATTGTCGAGTTTCCAGCTGGAAACGCTGGAGACCTTGAACGCCAACGCGGCGACGGTGCTCAACATCAGCGACGACCATCTCGACCGCTATATCGACCTCGACGACTACGCCGCCGCCAAGGCGCGCATCTTTCACGGCGACGGCGTGCAGGTGCTCAACCGCGACGATGCGCACGTCAAGCCAATGGCGATCGCCGGCCGGCGCATCATCAGTTTCGGCCTCGACGCGCCGGGCGATACCGATGACTTCGGGCTGCGCGAGAACAGGGGTGAACCGTGGCTGGTTCAGGGTGACCGCTTCCTGCTGTCAGTCTCTCAACTACCGATCGCGGGACTTCACAATGCCGCCAATGCGATGGCGGCGCTGGCGCTGTGCGCCGCCGTCGGTTTTGATTCTGTATCGCTGCTGCCGGCGCTGCGCCAATTTCGCGGTTTGCCGCATCGCGTCGAGCGGGTTGCCGAAATCGACGGCGTTGCCTGGTACGACGATTCCAAGGGTACCAACGTCGGCGCGACGGTGGCCGCGCTGACCGGCATGGGCCGCAAGGTGGTGCTGATCCTCGGCGGCGATGGCAAGGGGCAGGATTTCTCACCGTTGAAGGCCGCCGTTGCCGCGCATGCCCGCGCCGTGATCCTGATCGGCCGCGACGGGCCGCTGATCGGCGCGGCGATCGCCGGCTGCGGCGTGTCGGTCGAATCGGCGGCCGATCTACCCGAGGCGGTGCGAAAGTCAGCCGTGGCGGCGCGCCGGGGCGATACGGTGCTGCTGTCACCGGCCTGCGCCAGCTTCGACATGTTCCGCAATTACGAGCATCGCGCCCAGGTGTTCGTTGACGCGGTGCTGCGCATGGCGGAGCGCGCATGAACACGGCCGTATTCACTTCGCGCCGCGGCGCCGCCGCCTCGCCAGCCGAACTCGATCCGCTCCTGCTCTGGCCGGCCCTGTTGCTGCTGCTGCTCGGTCTGGTGATGGTCTATTCCGCCTCGATCGCCATGGCGGAAGGCAGCAAGTTCACCGGCCATCAGGCCTCCTATTTTCTGGTCAGGCACGCGATATTTCTGGCCATCGGACTGGTGATCGGCCTGGTCGCCTTTCAGGTGCCGCTGCGCTTCTGGCAGGACTTGGCGCCTTGGCTGTTTCTCGCCGGCGTGGCCTTGCTGGTCATCGTGCTGATTCCGTACCTCGGCCGCGAGGTCAATGGCGCGCGGCGATGGCTGCCGCTGGGGCCGATCAACATGCAGCCCTCCGAATTCATGAAGCTGTTCGCGGTGCTCTACGCCGCCGACTACACCACGCGCAAGCTCGACGCCATGGGCAGCTTCCGCCGCGGCTTCCTGCCGATGGCCGGCGTGATCCTGGCGGTCGGTTTTCTGCTGCTGCGCGAGCCGGACTTCGGCGCCTTTGCGGTCATTGCCGCCATTACCTTCGGCATCCTGTTCCTGGGCGGCATCAACATCCGGCTGTTCGCGTTGCTGGCGGTGATCGCGGTGATCGGCTTCGCCGTGCTGATCTGGATCGAACCCTATCGCCTCCAGCGCATCGTCGGCTTCATGGATCCATGGCAGGACGCCCTCGGCAAGGGCTACCAGCTCTCGCATGCGCTGATCGCCTTCGGCCGCGGCGAATGGTTCGGCGTCGGGCTGGGCGCCAGCGTCGAGAAGCTGTTCTATCTGCCCGAGGCGCATACCGACTTTCTGCTCGCGGTGATCGCCGAGGAACTCGGCTTCGTCGGCGTGCTCGCCGTTGTGGTGCTCTTCGGCCTGCTGGTGCAGCGTGCCTTCGCCGTCGGCCGGCAGGCCTTGCTGATCGATCGCGTGTTCAGCGGCCTGGCCGCGCAGGGCATCGGTATCTGGCTGGGCGTGCAGGCCTTCATCAACATGGGTGTGAACATGGGCCTGCTGCCGACCAAGGGCCTGACGCTGCCGCTGATGAGCTTCGGCGGTTCCGGCATCGTCGCCAACTGCGTTGCGCTCGCCATCCTCATGCGCGTCGATTACGAGAATCGCCGTCTCATGCGGGGGCAATCCGCATGAGGCAAACCATCGTGATCATGGCCGGGGGCACGGGCGGGCACATCATGCCGGGGCTGGCCGTGGCCGACCGTCTCAAGGCGCTGGGCTGGCAGGTGGTCTGGATGGGCAATCGCGATGGCATGGAAGCCAAGCTGGTGCCTCATCGCGGCAATGGCGGCGACTACGAAATGGCCTGGGTGCGTTTCGGTGCGCTGCGTGGTAAGGGCATCGCCCGCAAGCTGTTGTTGCCGTTCAACCTGCTGCGGGCCTTCGCGCAGGCGCGGCGCGAACTCAAGCGCCTCCTGCCCGACGTGGCGCTCGGCATGGGCGGCTTCGTCAGCTTTCCCGGTGGCATGATGGCGGTGTTGTCCGGCATTCCCCTGGTGGTACATGAGCAAAACTCGGTGGCCGGGCTGGCCAATCGCGTACTGGCCGGCGTCGCCGACCGCGTCATGACCGGTTTTCCCAGTGCCATGAAGAAAGGCGAATGGGTGGGCAACCCGGTGCGGCCGGAGATTGTCGCGCTGGCGCCGCCAGCGGCTCGCTACGGTGTCCGGCAGGGCCCGTTGCATGTCCTGGTGGTGGGCGGCAGTCTGGGTGCGGCGGCGCTCAACGAGGCGCTGCCCCGCGCCCTGGCGTTGCTGCCGGAAGGCGAGCGTCCCGAAGTGGTGCACCAGTCGGGTGCGCAACACATGGAATCGTTGAGGCAGGCTTATGAACTGGCTGGCGTGCGTGCCCATGTGGTGGCGTTCGTCAAGGACATGGCCGGCGCCTACGAGTGGGCCGATCTGGTGATCTGCCGTGCCGGGGCGTTGACCGTGGCCGAACTGGCCGCCGCCGGAGTCGCCAGCATCCTGGTGCCCTATCCGCACGCGGTGGATGACCACCAGACCGGCAACGCGCGTTTCCTGGCATCGGCGGGAGCGGCCATCCTGTTGCCGCAGGATCAGCTGACGCCCGAGCGGCTGGGCGAGATCGGTCGCCTGCCGCGTCAGCAACTATTGCAGATGGCCGAGAAGGCTCGTGAACTGGCCAGGCCGGATGCTACCGCCGCGGTCGCGCAGGCCTGCATCGACATCGCCAAGTGAGGCCAAGATGAAACACAAGATCAAGCGCGTCCATTTCGTCGGCATCGGCGGGGCCGGCATGAGCGGTATCGCGGAGGTGCTGGCCAATCGCGGGTTCGAGGTCGGCGGCTCCGATCTGGCGGCGAGCGCGACCACGCGGCGACTCGCCGGCATGGGCATCCGCGTGTCGATCGGCCATGCCGCCGAGCATGTCGCGGATGCCGACGCGGTCGTCGTGTCCACGGCGGTGAGCGACGACAACCCGGAGGTGATCGCCGCGCGCGAGCGGCGCGTGCCGATCGTGCCGCGCGCCCAGATGCTGGCCGAACTGATGCGCTTCCAGCAGGGGATCGCCATTGCCGGTACGCACGGCAAGACGACCACGACGAGTCTGGTCGCCAGCTGTCTGGCCGAGGGCGGACTCGATCCGACCTTCGTCATCGGCGGTCGCCTCAATTCGGCCGGCGCCAATGCCCGCCTGGGTCAGGGCGAGTTCCTGGTCGCCGAAGCCGACGAGTCCGATGCGTCTTTCCTGTTCCTGTCGCCGGTGGTGTCGGTGGTGACCAACATCGACGCCGACCACATGGAGACTTATGGGCATGATTTCGGCAGGCTCAAGCAAGCCTTCGTCGACTTCCTGAATCGCTTGCCGTTCTACGGTGTCGCGGTGCTTTGCCTCGATGATCCGCATGTTCGCGAGATATTGCCGCGCGTGACCAAGCAGGTGGTGACCTACGGGCTCGACAAGGAGGCCAATATCCGTGCCGAGCATGTCGTGGCGGACGCCGGGTGCATGCGCTTCACCTGCGTCCGGACGAATGGCAAGACCACCCGCTTCGATGTAACGCTCAACCTGCCGGGCATGCACAACGTGCTCAACGCTCTGGCGGCCATCGCGGTGGCGACGGAAGTCAGTGTTGGCGACACGGCGATCGTCAAGGCGCTGGCCGAGTTCAAGGGCGTCGGCCGGCGCTTCCAGCGCCATGGCGAAATCGAGAGTGCGGCGGGCGGCCACTTCACCCTGATCGACGACTACGGCCACCATCCGGTCGAGATGGCGGCGACGCTGGCGGCGGCGCGCGGCGCCTTCCCGGGCCGGCGCATCGTGCTGGCCTTCCAACCTCACCGCTACACGCGCACGCGCGATTGCTTCGAGGACTTCGTCAAGGTGCTGTCGGGCGTCGATGCCCTCTTGCTCGCCGAGGTGTATCCGGCCGGCGAGGCGCCCATCGTCGCCGCTGACGGCCGCACGCTGGCGCGCGCCATCCGGGTCGCCGGCAAGGTCGAGCCGGTGTTCGTCGAGGACATCACCGCCATGCCGGCCGCGATCCTCGAAACGGCGCGGGATGGCGACGTGGTCATCACCATGGGCGCCGGTTCCATCGGCGGCGTGCCGCCACGGCTGACTTTCCATGCTTGATCTGCGCGGACGGCTGGTGGAAAACGAACCCATGGCCGGTCACGTGTCGTGGCGGGCCGGCGGGTCGGCGGCCCGCGCCTACTTCCCGGCGGATCTCGCCGATCTCGCGGAATTCCTCCGTCGCCTGCGTCCCGACGAACCATTGCTCTGCGTCGGGCTGGGCAGCAACCTGCTGGTGCGCGATGGCGGTTTCGACGGCACTCTCGTTTTCAGCCACGGCGCGCTGAACGCGCTGCGACGGGAGCCGGACGGCACGCTGTATGTCGAGGCCGGCGTCGCCAGCCCCAAGGTAGCCCGTTTCGCAGCCAGCCTCGATCTGGTGGGCGCCGAGTTCCTGGCCGGCATTCCCGGCACTTTCGGCGGTGCGTTGGCGATGAACGCGGGTTGCCACGGCGGCGAAACCTGGCCGCTGGTTGACCGCGTGCTGATGCTGAACCGCCGTGGCCAACCGATCGAACGGCGTCCGGACGAATTCGCGATCGGCTACCGCCATGTCGGGCTCAGGCGCATGACCGACGAGATTTTCGCGGCGGCTTGGCTGCGCCTGGCGGAAGGTGATGGCGGCGCGGCGCGCGCGCGCATCGCCGAACTGCTGGACAAGCGCCTGGCCAGTCAGCCGCTCGACCTGCCCAACGCCGGCTCGGTGTTCCGCAACCCGCCCGGCGATCACGCGGCGCGACTGATCGAGGTGGCCGGTCTGAAGGGCCTGGCCGCGGGCGCCGCGCGGGTGTCCGAAAAGCACGCGAATTTCATCGTTAATCCCGGGGGCGCGGCGAGCGCCGGTGAGATAGAAAGCTTGATCGGCCGGGTTCAGGCCGAGGTGCGTCAGCGGTTCGGTGTCGAACTGCTGCGCGAAGTGCGGATTGTGGGAGAGCAGGCTTGAATTTCGGCAAGGTGGCGGTGTTGATGGGCGGCACGTCGGCGGAGCGGGAGATTTCGCTGCTGTCGGGTAGTGCCGTGCTGGCGGCCTTGCGCGAGCGCGGCGTCGATGCTCATGCCATCGACCCCGCCGACCGGCCGATTTGGCACCTCGAGGGCGAAGGCTTCGAGCGCGCCTTCGTTATCCTCCACGGTCGTCAAGGCGAGGACGGCACCATCCAGGGCGCGCTCGAGATGATGGGCATTCCCTACACCGGCAGCGGGGTCATGGCCTCGGCGCTGGCCATGGACAAGTGGCGCACCAAGCTGGTCTGGCTGGCCGCCGGCCTGCCGACGCCGCGCTATTGCATGCTCGACCCGGCCACCGATTTCGCGGCGGTGGTTGCCATGCTGGGCCTGCCGCTGATCGTCAAGCCGGCGCACGAAGGTTCGTCGATCGGCATCACCAAGGTGCACGCGGCCGGTGAACTGCGCGCCGCCTTCGATCTGGCCTGCAAGCTGGACCCGCTGGTGATCGCCGAGGAGTTCGTCGCGGGGCAGGAGCTGACGGCGGCCATCGTCGGCGGCGAGGCCCTGCCGCTGGTGCGCATCGATGCGCCGGAGGGCAAGTACGACTATGAGAACAAGTACTTCACCGACTCCGTTCGCTACCGCTGTCCGGCCGGCATTCGGCCGGAGTCAGAGTCGGCGATACGCCGCGCCGCGCTGAAGGCGTTCGAGGTGCTGGGCTGTCGGGGTTGGGGTCGGGCCGACGCGATCCTGGCGCCGGACGGCCGCTTCACGCTGCTGGAAATGAATACCGCGCCCGGCATGACCGGCCATTCGCTGGTGCCGATGGCGGCCAAGGCCGCCGGCCTCGATTTCCCCGATCTGGTCCTGAAGGTACTCTCGGGAGCGACTCTTGGCTAAGACGCGGCGCATGCGGGCGGCGGAACCGGCCGGGTTCGGCTTTTGGGATCGACCCGTGCTCGTGAACCTCGCCGCCGACATCCTGTTCGTTCTGGCCATTGCCGGCCTGACCTGGGCGGCATCGGCGGCATTGCAGCGACTGCCTTTCTTCCCGCTGCGCCAGGTGCTGGTCGAGGGTGACGTCGAACAGGTCACGTCCGCCCAGCTTGAACAGGCGACCCGCGTCGCGCTGACGGGCAACTTCTTCACCATCGATCTGGATGGCGCGCGATCGGCCTACGAGAAGTTGCCGTGGGTGCGCAAGGCCGAGGTACGGCGGCGCTGGCCCGACGCGCTCGAACTGCGCATCGAGGAACACCGGGCGGTGGCGCGCTGGCAGCAGGCCGATGGCGAGTCGCGCCTGGTCAATGGCTTCGGCGAGGTGTTCGCCGCCGCCAGCGAGGCGGACTTGCCGGTGCTGGCCGGTCCCGAAGGCTCGGCGCCGCGGGTGCTGGCCCGTTACCAGGAATTCGAGCGGATGCTGGCGGCACTCGGCCGCAAGCCGCAGCGCGTGCTGTTGTCGAGCCGGGAGGCCTGGCAAGTGTTGCTCGACGACGGCCTGGTGATCGAGCTCGGCCGCGACGAGGCAAAACACGCGATCGGTGAACGCCTGGCCCGCTTCGTTACCCATTTCCACCCGGCGGTCGAGCGCGCGCGGCTGGACAACGTGCGTGTGGCCGACATGCGTTACCCCAATGGCTTCGTGCTGAAACCGGCGCGTGCGGACGCGAAATCATGAGCAAGGACGGCAAGCGCGACCTGATCGTCGGGCTTGACATCGGCACCTCCAAGATCGTTTCGGTGGTGGCCGAACTGGATGCGGCGGGGCAGCTGGCGATCCTCGGCATCGGCAGCCACCAGTTCGAGGAAAACAAGGACAAAGGGCTCAAGCGCGGTGTCGTGGTCAGCATCGAGGCGACGGTGGATGCCATTTCCCGCGCCGTCCAGGAAGTGGAGTTGATGGCCGACTGCAAGGTCAAGGAGGTCTATACGGGCATCGCCGGCGCGCACATCAAGAGCAAGGATTCCAACGGCATGGCCGTGGTGCGCGAAAAAGAGGTGACCCAGTACGACATCGAGCGGGCGATCGAGGCGGCCAACGCCACGCCCATCTCGGCCGACGACCAGATCCTGCACACGCTAGTGCAGGAGTTCATCGTCGATGGCCAGGATGGCGTCAAGGAACCGATCGGCATGGATGCCCGGCGGCTGGAAGTCAAGGTGCACCTGGTCACCGGCGCCGTCACGGCGGTGCAGAACATCGTCAAGTGCGTGCACCGCTGCGGCCTTGAAGTCGTCGACCTGGTGTTGCAGCCTCTGGCGTCGGGCATGGCCGTGCTGACCGACGACGAGAAGGATGTTGGCGTGTGTCTGGTCGACATCGGCGGCGGCACCACCGACATCGCGGTGTTCACCCAGGGCGCCATTCGCCATACCGCCGTGATTCCGGTCGCCGGCGACCAGATCACCTCCGACATCGGCATCGCGCTACGCACCTCGACGCCCGACGCGGAGGACATCAAGATCCGCTATGGCGTGGCGCTTCAGCAGCTGGCCGATCCGCGTGAAATGATCGACGTGCCGGGCGTCGGCGATCGGCCTGCCTCGCAGCTGAGCCGCCAGACCCTGGCCGGTTTCATCCAGCCGCGCATCGAACAGATCTACCAGATGGTGCGCGAGGAACTGGCGCGCAGCGGCTACGAGCGCCTGCTGCGGGCCGGCATCGTGCTCACCGGCGGTTCGGCGGCCATGCCGGGCATGGTCGAGCTGGGCGAGGAGGTATTCCACAACACGGTCAAGCTCGGCCTGCCGCGCTACGAAGGCAGCCTGCGCGACATCGTGCGCAATCCGCGCTATTCGACCGCCATGGGCCTGTTGCTGGAGGGCCTGGCGCAGAAGAAGCGGGGCCTGAAGGCCAGCGGCCCGGCCAACTTTCGGCAAACCCTGGCGCGCATGCGGGCATGGTTTGGCAAGAATTTCTAGGAACCATCGAGTTGCAACAACAAGGAGGCGAGCATGATTGAAATTATCGATATGGAGCCCAGCGGAACCGTCATCAAGGTCATCGGTGTCGGTGGCGCCGGCGGCAATGCCGTCGAGCACATGATCCGCGAAGGCGTGCAGGGCGTGGAGTTCATCTGCTGCAATACGGATTGCCAGTCTCTCAACCTGTCGTCGGCCGACGTCAAGCTGCAACTGGGCCCTGGCCAGGGCGCGGGCGGCAAGCCGGAGAAAGCGCGCGCGCTGGCACTCGACGAACGCGAGCGGATCGCCGAGGCATTGGACGGTGCGCACATGGTGTTCATCACCGCCGGCATGGGCGGCGGCACCGGCACGGGCGCCGCGCCGGTGGTCGCCGAAGTGGCGCGCGAGAAGGGCATCCTCACCGTGGCCGTGGTCACCAAGCCCTTCGAGTTCGAAGGCAAGCGCATGCGTCTCGCCGAGGAAGGTCTGGGCGAGTTGCAGCAGTATGTCGATGCCCTGATCGTCATTCTCAACGAGCGCCTGATGGAAGTGCTGGGCGACGACGTCAGCATGCAGGAAGCCTTCATGGCCGCCGACAATGTATTGCGCAACGCCGTCGGCGGCATCGCCGAGATCATCAATGTTCCCGGGCTGGTGAACGTCGACTTCGAGGACGTGCGCACCGTCATGGGCGAGATGGGCAAGGCCATGATGGGGTCCGCCAGCGCCGCCGGCGTCGATCGCGCCCGCCTGGCCGCCGAAGCGGCCGTGGCCAGTCCCCTGCTGGAAGGCGTCGAACTGTCCGGCGCCCGCGGCGTCCTGGTGAACATCACGGCCAGCCGGGCCCTGGGCATGAAGGAAGTCAAGGAGGTGATGGGCACCATCAAGGCCTATACGCATGACGAGGCCACCGTGATCTTCGGCACCGTTTTCGACGATGGCATGGAAGACCAGTTGCGCGTCACCGTCGTGGCCACCGGTCTGGGCGTGAAGGCGGCGGCCAGGCAACAACCCAAGCTCGAGTCGGTGCCGCATTACGGTCTGCGCAACGGTACCGACGGCCTCTATGTCGAGCCGGTGGCCGCACCCACCCTTGAAGGAGGCCCGGCGCTGCCCGATGTATTCAGCTCCGGTCGAATCCGCGGCAATGCCGCCGTGAAGGCGATGGTGGATAGCGGCATGGATCGTTACGACATTCCCGCCTTCCTGATGCGCCAGGCTGACTGACAGGACGCCCGCCTTGGCGCCGGGGCATCGCCTCCCCCGGCGGCCGAGGCCGGCACGGTTTTCGATTACCATACGCAATCCGCTGATTCTCACGACATTCACCACGCTCACATGCTTCGGCAGCGCACACTCAAGGCAAGTACCCGCACCACCGGGGTCGGACTCCATTCCGGCCTCAAGGTGTCGCTGTTGCTGCGGCCGGCCGCGCCCGACACCGGTATCGTCTTTCGTCGCGTCGATCTCCAGCCACCCGTGGAACTCAAGGCCGACCCGTATGGCGTCGGCGATACGCGCATGGCGTCGTGTCTCGAGCGGGATGGCGTCAAGCTTGGCACGGTCGAGCATCTCATGTCGGCGTTGGCGGGCCTTGGCATCGACAATTTGTACGTCGATGTGGACGCGGCGGAGATTCCGATCATGGATGGCTCTGCCGGCCCCTTTGTTTTCCTGTTGCAGTCGGCGGGCATCGAGGAGCAGGCCGCCGCGAAGAAGTTCATTCGCGTGCTCAAGCCGGTGGAATTCCGGGACGGCGACAAGTGGGCGCGACTCGAACCCCATGAGGGATTCCGCCTGTCATTCTCCATCCTGTTCAATCACCCGGCGGTCGATCAGTCCGGCACGCGGGTGACGATGGACTTTGCCGACGACAAGTACATTCGCGACATCGCGCGGGCGCGCACCTTCGGTTTCACCCAGGACGTCGAGGCCTTGCGCGCTCAGGGCTTGGCGCTGGGTGGCAGCCTGGACAACGCCATCGTGATGGACGAGTATCGCGTGCTGAACGCCGAGGGCCTGCGCCTGCCCGACGAGTTCGTCCGCCACAAGGTGCTCGATGCCATCGGCGACCTTTACCTGGCCGGACACCCCCTGCTTGGCGCCTTTTCGGCTTACAAGTCCGGCCACGCGCTGAACAATCAATTGCTCCGGGCCCTGCTGGACGATGCCAGTGCCTGGGAATGGGCGACGTTCGAACGCCCCGAACTGGCGCCCGCCCGGATTCTCAACCTCTACCCGCGGGCCGCCTAGTGTTGATCCTGCGGATCGTCGGCATGCTGACGGTCATCGCGATAGGCGCCGGCATCGTGGCCTATCTGTTTTCCGGGGACAAGCGCTATCTGCGCCTGGCCGGCCGCATCGGCAAGTACGCCCTGATCTTCGTCCTCGTCGTCCTGGCGCTGATGTTTTTCGAACGGGTGCTGGTCCTTTAGGACTGTTCGGCCAGTTTGCTCAGGGCGACAGCCAGCGGCGAGTCGGCTGGCATGCTTTCCGAAAGCAATGTGAGTGCCCGCTTCTGCTTCTGCCCAATGCCCGTGGGGCGATGGCCAGCAGGACGCTTCTCAAGCGTCCTGCTCGGTTGCACCCGGATGTCGATTCCGGTAACCTCCGCCGCCTCTGAACGAAAAACATCCGTCAAACGGGGTTCGATTTGCCTGAGTTTCGCCGCCACCGCGCTATTGCTCGCGTGGATGACGATTCTCCCCGACCTGAGATTGGCAATCCGCGCGTGACGCGCGAGCGGTGTCGCCGACAGAAAAACTTGCTGGAGCCTCGCGAGGCGCCGCGCATGAGCAGCAAGCCGAGCCAGTCCGGAGTCGGCCTGCAAGCAGTCTTCCAGGCTGCGGGCGGGGCGGCGCATGAATTGATCCTCGGCGGCAAGCTCGGAAAGGAGCAGGGACGTGCATATTATTCTCGTCTCCGACAGGCTGGCAACGGCCAAGACCATCGTGCTGACCTGGCGCCATCTCGCCATGGCCGTGGTCGCGTTTACCTTGGCCATTCTGGCGTTGTCGTCGTTGTTCTCCTACGTGACTGTCCGTCACGCCGCCGAGATTCGACTGCCATTCCTCGAAAAGCTGGTGCAAGCGATGAACGCCGAACAGGCACAGGAGAGTCGCCGATTCGTCCGCGAGAACCTCAATGTGATGGCGGTGCGCCTGGGTGAAATGCAGGCGCAGCTGTTGCGGCTCGACTCGATGGGTGAGCGCCTGGCGGCGGTGGCCGGCATCAAACCTCAGGAGCTTCGCATGCTTGAGAAGCCCCGCGATGGCCGGGGCGGCCCGCTGATCGAGCCGCAGCCGCTGTCGCCGGATAATCTGCGCGAAGCCCTCGACAGCCTGTCCCACCGGCTGGAGGCCAAGAGCGATGCCTTGTCGCTGCTTGAGACACACCTGATCGAGGAGCGTATCCGCAAGAGCCGGCTGCCGACTTCACTGCCGGTCGACGCGGCTTGGAACACCTCGAGCTTCGGCTTCCGTCTGGACCCCTTCACCGGCGACAAGGCCATGCACGAAGGCGTCGATTTCACCGCGGACGTGGGCACGCCGATTCGGGCGGCCGCCGCCGGCGTGGTGGTCAACGTCGAGCATCATCCGGGCTACGGCAACGTGCTCGACATCGACCATGGCAACGATCTGGTGACTCGCTACGCGCATTGTTCGAAAATCGTCGTTCAGCCGGGCGCGCTGGTGAAGCGAGGGCAGGTCATCGCGGAAGTCGGGTCGACGGGCCGGTCGACGGGCCCGCACCTGCATTTCGAAGTCCGGATCAAGGGCACCGCCCATGATCCGAATCGCTTCCTCGAATTGGCCCGAGAAGACCCGCACCTCGAACATCGCCATACCGCTTCGCGCTAGAGGGCTTGGCGGAGTCGGCCGGACTCCGCATGATAAAATCGCCGTTTTACCCGCATAGGGCGGCCACCCCATGATTTCCGGCCTTCTCAAGAAGATTTTCGGCAGCCGCAACGACCGGCTGATCAAGCAGTACTCCCAGGCCGTCGCCAAGATCAACGCCTTCGAACCGGCGTTGGAAGCCTTGAGCGACGAGCAGCTGCGCGCCAAGACCGACGAGTTCAAGGGCCGCCTGGCCAACGGCGAGGCGCTCGACAATCTCCTGCCCGAGGCCTTCGCCGTGGTCCGCGAAGCCGGCAAGCGCGCGCTCGGCATGCGCCACTTCGACGTGCAGATGATCGGCGGCATGGTGCTGCACAACAACAAGATCGCCGAAATGCGCACCGGCGAAGGCAAGACACTGGTGGCAACGCTGCCGTCCTACCTGAATGCCCTGACCGGCAAGGGCGTGCACATCATCACGGTGAACGACTACCTCGCCAGCCGCGACGCCGAATGGATGGGCCGGCTGCACCGCTTCCTTGGCCTGACCGTCGGCGTCAATCTTTCGCAGATGCCGCATGACCAGAAGCAGGCCGCCTACGCCGCCGACATCACTTACGGCACCAACAACGAATTCGGCTTCGACTACCTGCGCGACAATATGGTTTATTCGCCGGCCGAGCGCGTGCAACGCGGGCTGGCTTACGCCATCGTCGACGAAGTGGACTCGATCCTCATCGATGAGGCGCGTACGCCGCTGATCATCTCCGGCCAGGCCGAGGACCACACCGACCTCTATGTCAAGATGAACGCCGTGCCGCCGCTGCTGACCATCGGCGAGGCGGCGAAGTCGCAGGAAGACCAGGACACCGGCGACTACACGGTCGACCTCAAGTCGCACCAGGTGCTGCTGACCGAGGAAGGCCACGAGAAGGCGGAGCAGATCCTGACCCGGATGGGATTGCTGGCCGAGGGCGCCAGCCTCTACGAACCGGCCAATATCCTGCTCGTGCACCATCTCTACGCGGCATTGCGCGCGCACAATCTGTTCCACCGCGACCAGCAGTACGTGGTGCAGAACGGCGAGGTCGTGATCGTCGACGAATTCACCGGTCGCCTGATGGCCGGCCGGCGCTGGTCCGAAGGCCTGCACCAGGCCGTGGAAGCCAAGGAAGGCGTGGCCATCCAGTCGGAGAACCAGACGCTGGCCTCGATCACCTTCCAGAACTACTTCCGCATGTACGGCAAGCTGGCCGGCATGACCGGCACGGCCGACACCGAAGCCTACGAGTTCCACCAGATCTACGGCCTCGAAACGGTGGTCATCCCGACCAACAAGCCGATGGTGCGCAAGGACGCCAACGACCAGATCTTCCGCACCGCGCACGAAAAGCATGCGGCGATCATCGCCGACATCAAGGACTGCGCCGGTCGAGGCCAGCCGGTGCTGGTCGGCACCACCTCGATTGAAAACTCGGAACTGCTCTCCGGCCTGCTCGACAAGGAAAAGCTGCCGCACCAAGTGCTGAACGCCAAGCAGCACGCCAAGGAGGCGGAGATCGTCGTCCAGGCCGGCCGGCCGGGCGTCATCACCATCGCCACCAACATGGCCGGCCGCGGCACCGACATCGTGCTCGGCGGCAGCATCGAGAAGAAGATCACGGCCATCCGCGACGACGCGGCCATGTCGCACGACGACAAGGAGGCCACCATCGCCACCCTGCGCGGCGACTGGCAGAAACTGCACGACCAGGTGCTGGCCGCCGGCGGCCTGCACATCATCGGTTCCGAGCGCCACGAGTCGCGCCGCATCGACAACCAGCTGCGCGGCCGTTCCGGTCGCCAGGGCGACCCGGGATCGAGCCGTTTCTACCTGTCGGCCGAAGACCCGCTGATGAAGATCTTCGGCGGCGACCGCCTGAAGGCGATCATGAGTTCGAAGCTCGTCGCGCTGCCCGAGGGCGAGCCGATCGAACATCCGTTGGTGACGCGCCAGCTCGAATCGGCACAGCGCAAGGTCGAGCAGCGCAACTTCGACATTCGCAAGCAGCTGCTCGAATACGATGACGTCGCCAATGACCAGCGCAAGGTCATCTACCAGCAACGCAACGAATTGCTCGACAGCGAGGACATCACCGAGACCGTCACTGCCATGCGCCAAGGGCTGGTGCATGACACGTTCCGCCTCTACGTGCCGGCCGAGAGCGTCGAGGAGCAGTGGGATATCACCGGCCTCGAGACAGCGCTCGCCGGAGAAATGCAGCTGAAACTGCCGGTGGGCGAGTGGCTCAAGGCCGAAGCGAATCTCTCGGACGACGATATCCTCAAGCGCATCATCGCCGCCGCCGACGGCGCCTATGCCGACAAGAAGGCGCAGGTGCCGGCCGAAGCCTGGGCGGGATTCGAACGCAATGTCATGTTGCAGAGCCTGGATGCCCACTGGCGCGAGCATCTCGCGGCGCTCGATCACCTGCGCCAGGGCATCCATTTGCGCGGCTACGCGCAGAAGAATCCGAAACAGGAATACAAGCGCGAGGCGTTCGAACTGTTCGAAGGCTTGCTGCAGGTCGTGCGCACCGAGGTGACCAAGCTGCTGATGACGGTCGAGGTTCGTTCGGAGCAGCAAATCGAGGAAGCGGAACAGCATCACCCGCAGGTCGAGAACGTGCAATACCACCACGCCGACTATGACGAGGCGCTGGGCACGGGCGACGAAACGTCGAAGCCGCAACAGCCAGTCGAGCGGGCGACGCCCAAGGTCGGCCGCAACGATCCCTGTCCGTGCGGCAGCGGCAAGAAGTTCAAGCACTGCCACGGCAAGCTCAATTGAGCGAACCGCGCACCATCGCCGAGGACGGCGATGGTGTCGTCATCCTTGACCAGACCAGACTCCCCGCGCAGACGGCTTTTGTTCGCCTGACCACGCTCGACGAGGCCGCGCAGGCGATTCGCGACATGCGGGTGCGCGGCGCGCCGCTGATCGGTGCCACGGCGGCCTATGGCGTTGCGCTGGCGCTGCGTGAAGGCGTTCCGTTGGCCAAGGCGATCGACGTGCTCGCCGCGACGCGCCCCACGGCAGTCAATCTGCGCTGGGCGCTGGAGCGCATGCGCCGCGTGCTGGCGGAGTCAGCCGTGGCGGAACGCCGCGAACGGGCCTGTGACGAAGCCCGCGCCATCGCGCGCGAGGACGAGGAAGCCAATGCCGCGATCGGCCGCAATGGCCTGCCGCTGCTGCAGATCGTCGAGCATCGTCCGGTGCGCGTCATGACCCATTGCAATGCCGGCTGGCTGGCCACCGTCGCCCACGGCACGGCGCTGGCGCCGGTGTACGCGGCGCGGGCGGCCGGCGACGACGTGTTCGTCTGGGTGTCGGAAACGCGGCCGCGCAACCAGGGCCTGCTGACGGCCTGGGAGCTGCGGCACGCGAACATTCCGCATGCCCTGATCGCCGACAACGCCGCCGGCCTGCTGATCATGCGGGGCGAGGTCGATCTAGTCATCGTCGGCGCCGACCGCATCGCCGGCAATGGCGACGTGGCCAACAAGGTCGGCACTTACCTCAAGGCGCTGGCCGCCAACGTGCACGGCGTGCCTTTCTACGTCGCCGCGCCGCTATCGACCATCGATTTCGACTGCCCGGAGGGCGCCGCCATTCCCATCGAAGAACGCGATGCGGCGGAACTGGGCGAGAAAGTCAGCCGCGGCGACACGCCGGTGGTGAATCCGGCCTTCGACATCACGCCGGCCGACCTGATTACTGGCATCATTACCGAACAAGGCATCCTGCCGCCGACCGGACTCGCGGCGCTTCGGCGCTAAGCGTGCTCATGATCGGCCACCGGCGGCCATGTTCACGCCTGCGTGGGGGTTGGTCATGGAAGATCGAGAAATACAGGGATTGGCGGCGATCATCCGTCGTCATGGCCGGCGCCCGGACGCGCTCCTGCCGATCCTGCACGACATCCAGGAAGCAAACGGTCATGTGCCGGCCGCACTGCTGCCGGCGGTGGCTTCGGCACTGGGCCTTTCGCGCGCCGAAGTGCATGGCGTCGTCTCGTATTACCGCCATTTCCGCCAGATGCCGCCGGGGCGGCATGTCGTGCGCGTCTGTTGCGCCGAGGCCTGTCAGGCGGTCGGCGCCGAGGCCGTGGCCGAACATGCCCGGCGCCACGCCGGCGATCTCACCGTCGAGCCGGTCTATTGTCTCGGCCTGTGCGCCATCGGCCCCGCCGTGCAGGTCGACGAAACCTCCCTGCACGCGCACATGACGCCGGACAAGTTCGACGTCCTGCTGCGCAATTTGGAGCAGTCATCGTGAGTGGCACGGTGTATGTACCGGCCGATGCCGCCGCGCTGGCCCTCGGCGCCGACGCGGTAGCCGAGGCAATCAGTCGGGAAGCGCGGCGGCGCGGCATGGACGTTTGCATCGTGCGCAACGGTTCGCGCGGGCTGTTCTGGATCGAGCCATTGGTCGAGGTGGCGACATCGTCGGGCCGGATCGCCTATGGCCCGGTGGCGGCGGCGGATGTGCCGGCCTTGTTCGCGGCGGGCCTGCTCGACGGGTGCGAACATCCTCTGCGCCTGGGCCGGATCGATGAACTGCCTTACCTGGCGCGGCAGCGGCGCATCGTCATGAACCGTGTTGGCATTGTCGATCCCGGTGCGCTCGACGACTACCTCGCCCACGGCGGCGGCCGCGGCCTCGACCGCGCGCGGCGGCTGCAGCCGGCCGACATCGTCGCGGCGGTGATCGATTCCGGCCTGCGCGGACGCGGCGGCGCCGCTTTCCCGGCCGGCATCAAGTGGCAGACGGTGCTCGCTGCCCCGGCTGGACAGAAGTACATCGTTTGCAACGCCGACGAAGGCGATTCGGGAACCTATTCCGACCGCATGCTGATGGAAGGCGATCCGTTCGGCCTGATCGAGGGCATGGCCATCGCCGGACTCGCGGTCGGCGCGACCAAGGGCTACATTTACGTGCGCTCGGAATATCCGCACGCCAGTGCGCGGCTGGCGGCCACCGTCGCGGTCGCGGCCGATTGGCTGCGCGACCAAGCGGTTGATTTCACCATTGAGGTGCGCAAGGGTGCCGGCTCCTATGTCTGCGGCGAGGAGACGGCGATGCTGGAAAGCATCGAGGGCCGGCGCGGCCTGGTGCGCGCCAAGCCGCCGCTGCCGGCCATCGCCGGCCTGTTCGGCCAGCCCACGGTCATCAACAACGTCGTTACGCTGGCCAGCGTGCCGGCCATTCTCGCCGAGGGCGCCGCCGGCTGCCGCGACCATGGCGTGGGCCGCTCGCGCGGCACGTTGCCTTTCCAGCTGGCCGGCAACATCAAGTATGGCGGCCTGGTCGAAGTCCCCTTCGGCCACAGCTTGCGCGAGTTGCTGCACGACTTCGGCGGCGGCAGCCGCACGGGTCGGCCGCTGCGCGCCGTCCAGGTCGGCGGCCCGCTCGGCGCCTATCTTTCCGAAGCGGAGTTCGACACGCCGCTCGACTACGAGGCTTTCGCCGCCATCGGCGCATCGCTCGGCCACGGCGGCATCGTCGCCTTCGACGACAGCGTCGACATGGCCCGCCAAGCGCGCTATGCCTTGGCTTTCTGCGCCGCCGAATCCTGCGGCAAGTGCACGCCCTGCCGCATCGGCGCGGTGCGCGGTGTCGAGCTGATGGACCAGTTGCGCGCCGGCGATGGCTCGCGCATCGAACTGCTGCGCAGCCTGTGCGACACCATGACGCATGGTTCGCTGTGCGCGATGGGCGCCATGACGCCCAATCCCGTGCTCTCCGCGCTCGACCATTTCCCGGAGGATTTCGCATGAACGCTCTCCAGGAACCCGATCTCGGCACGCCGGCGCCGCAAGCCTGCGCGGACGGCGTGTCGCCGCCGCTGACTTTGCGCATCGACGGCATTGAGGTCGTCGTGCCGTCCGGAACTTCCGTGATGCGGGCGGCCGCGCTGGCCGGCGTGGCGATCCCCAGACTCTGCGCAACTGACTGTCTGCAAGCGGTTGGCGCCTGCCGGCTTTGTCTCGTCGAGATCGAGGGCCGCAAGGGCTATCCCGCTTCCTGCACCACGCCGGTCGAGGCCGGCATGGCCGTGCGCACGCGGTCGCCACGCCTGGCCGAGCTGCGGCGCAATGTCATGGAGCTGACCCTGTCCGACCACCCGCTCGATTGCCTGACCTGCGCCGCCAACGGCGATTGCGAGTTGCAGGACATGGCGGCGGCGGTGGGCCTGCGCGAAGTCCGCTTTGGGTTGTCTGGCGCCAACCACCTGGCCGAGCCACGCGACGACTCCAACCCCTATTTCGGCTACGACCCGGCCAAGTGCATTGTCTGCTACCGCTGCGTGCGCGCCTGCGAGGAGCAGCAGGGCAGCTTCGCCATCACGGCGGCGGGTCGGGGCTTCGCCGCGCGCATCGTCGCCGGTGCCTCGTCGTTCCTCGAATCCGAATGCGTCTCCTGCGGCGCCTGCGTGAAGGTTTGCCCGACCGCCACCCTGATCGAGCGCACCGCCGTCGCCGCCGGCTCGGTGGAGCGCGTCGTCGAGACGACCTGCGCCTACTGCGGCGTCGGCTGCGGCTTCCGCGCCGAACTGGACGGGCCGCCCGACGCACCGACCATCGTGCGCATGACGCCGTCGAAGCGCGGGGCCGCCAACCTCGGCCATGCCTGCGTCAAGGGCCGCTTCGCCTGGGGCTACGCCACGCACAAGGATCGCGTCACCAAGCCGATGATCCGCGACCGTATCGCCGATCCCTGGCGCGAAGTCTCCTGGGACGAGGCGCTGCGCCATGCCGCCGGCGAGTTCCGTCGCATCCAGCGGCAGCACGGCCGCGACGCCGTCGGCGCCATCGTTTCCAGCCGCTGCACCAACGAGGAAGACTATCTGGTGCAGAAGCTGGTGCGCGCCGCCTTCGGCAACAACAACGTCGATACCTGCGCCCGCGTCTGCCACTCGCCGACCGGCTATGGGCTCGGCCAGACGCTGGGCACGTCGGCCGGCACGCAGACCTTCGCCTCCATCGCGCACGCCGACGTCATCATGGTCATCGGCGCCAATCCGGGCGCGGCGCATCCGGTGTTCGCCTCGCGGCTCAAGCGCCGCGTCCGCGCCGGCGCGCGGCTGATCGTCATCGATCCACGCGCCATCGACCTGGTCGATGCGCCGCACGTGCGCGCCGATGCCCATCTGCAACTGCGCCCCGGCACCAACGTCGCCGTGCTGACGGCGCTGGCCCATGTCATCGTCACCGAGGGCCTGATGGACGAGGCGTTCGTCGCCGCGCGTTGCGAGCGGCAGTCCTTCGTCGACTGGCACAATTTCGTCGCCCGTTCGGAGAACTCGCCCGAGGCGCTGGCCGAGGCCAGCGGCGTGCCGGCCGCCCAGGTACGCGCCGCCGCGCGGCTTTATGCCACCGGCGGCAATGCCGCCATCTATTATGGCCTTGGCGTCACCGAGCATGCGCAGGGGTCAACGGCGGTGATCGCCATCGCCAACCTGGCCATGGCCACCGGCAACCTCGGCCGCGAAGGCGTCGGCGTCAATCCGCTGCGCGGCCAGAACAACGTCCAGGGCTCCTGCGACATGGGCGGCTTTCCGCACGAGCTGCCCGGCTACCGGCATGTGTCCGACGCGGCGACGCGCGCTTGCTTCGAGCGCGCCTGGGGCGTCGAACTGCCGCCGACGCCCGGCCTGCGCATTCCCAACATGTTCGACGCCGCGCTCGACGGCTCCTTCCGCGGCCTCTACTGCCAGGGCGAGGATCCGGCGCAGTCCGATCCCGACATCGGACACGTCAAGGCGGCGCTGGCCGCCATGGAATGCGTGGTGGTGCAGGATCTGTTCCTCAACGAGACCGCCCGGTTCGCCCACGTTTTTCTGCCCGGTTCATCCTTCCTGGAAAAGGACGGCACGTTCACCAATGCCGAGCGGCGCATCTCGCGCGTTCGGCGCGTCATGCCGCCCCTGGCGGGCATGGCCGACTGGCAGGTGACCATGGCGCTGTCCGAGGCGCTTGGCTATCCGATGAACTACGGGCATCCTTCTGAGATCATGGACGAGATCGCTCGTCTCACGCCGACCTTCGCCGGCGTCGGTTACGACAAGCTGGAACGCCTCGGCAGCCTGCAATGGCCGTGCAACGATGCCGCGCCCGAGGGCACGCCGACCATGCACGTCGGTGGTTTTCCGTCGCGTCCCGACGGCAAGGGGCGCTTCATGATCACGCAGTACGTGCCGAGCGACGAACAGGCGACGCGCAAGTATCCGCTGCTGCTCACCACCGGCCGCGTGCTGGCGCAATACAACGTCGGCGCGCAGACGCGGCGGACCGCGAACCTGCGCTTCCACGCCGAGGATCGGCTGGAAATCCACCCGCACGATGCCGGGGAGCGCGGCATCGCCGACGGCGACTGGGTCGGCCTCGAATCGCGCGCCGGCGCCACCGAATTGCGCGCCGAAGTCACCGCGCGGGTGCAACCGGGCGTGGTCTACACGACCTTCCATTTTCCGGAGTCGGGCGCCAACATCGTCACCACCGACAGTTCCGACTGGGCGACCGATTGCCCTGAATACAAGGTGACGGCGGTGCAGGTGAGCCGGCGAACGCGGCCGTCGGCGCCGGCGGAGCGCGTGCCATGAATCCCGTCAAGCTGATCCGGATGGCCAACCGCATCGGCGGTTTCTTTGCCGCCATGCCCGACCGCGAGCAGGCGATCGGCGACGTGGCCAGCCACATCGCCCGTACCTGGGAACCGCGCATGATTCGCGACTTGCGCGCGCACATGGTTAACCATGGCGCCGCCGGGCTTTCCGACATCGTGCGCGCGGCGCTGGCCCGGCTGCCTCGGTGACCGGCGACGATATGTCCGAGCTGCCCGCGGCCGTGCTCGCCACCGCCAAGGCAATGAACGTCGAGCGGCTCAATCGCGGCGCGGCCGGCAACGTCAGCGTCCGTTGCGGCGATGGCTTCCTGATCACGCCGACCGGCATGGCCTACGATGCCTGCGCGTCCGAGGATGTCGTCTTCATGGGACTGGATGGTCGCATCGACGGCCGGCGCAAGCCCTCGTCGGAATGGCGTTTTCACCGCGACATCTACGCCGCGCGGCCCGAGGCCGGCGCCATCGTGCATGCCCACGCACCTTTCGCCGTCAGCCTCGCCTGCATGGGCATGGCCATTCCACCCTTCCACTACATGGTCGCCCGCTTTGGCGGCATCGATGTCCGCTGCGCCGACTACGCCACCTTCGGCAGCCAGGAACTGTCCAGCGCCGTCGTCACGGCGCTGGCGGACCGCTGCGCCTGCCTGATGGCGCATCACGGCATGGTGGTGTTCGGCCGCCACCTCGACCACGCGCTGGCGCTGGCGGTCGAACTCGAAGCGCTCTGCGAGCAGTACTGGCGCGTCCTGCAGATCGGCGCGCCGCGACTGCTGACTTTGGGCGAGATGGCGCGGGTGCTGGAAAAGTTTGCCGACTACGGTCGGCAGTAAGCCATGTTGTTGCAGGAAGGAGTCCCATGGGGTTGTCGTTGTTTTTTACATTCCTCTGGCCGCCATTTAATAACCACATGATGTTCAATATAAATTGTTATTGGCACTAGGATTGCTTGTTCTTAGAGATGTCTTGCTGAAAGTGAAAGGGGGGAGAGGAATGAAAACCATTAATTTCGCCACTTTTGCAGTGGCTGCGGCATTCACCGGAACTTGCCACGCGGCTCTGCATGACCGAGGCGGTGGCTTGATATACGACGATGTTCTCAATATCACTTGGCTGAAGGACGCAAATTTCGCCAAGACCAGCGGATACGACACCGACGGCGTTATGAGTTGGAGCGACGCCTCAACTTGGGCTGCAAATCTGGTTTATGGGGGTTATGGCGATTGGCGGTTGCCCAAGGTCTTGGATGCTGACCAGGACGGTTGCAACTTCGCTTACCAGGCAACGGATTGCGGTTACAACGTTAACATTGCTACTGGAGAAATGGCGCACCTCTGGTATGTCGACTTCGGCAACTTGGCTTATCGAGATACCTTGGGTAATTTGCAAGCCGGGTATGGCCTAGCCGACAATCCCGGTGACTTGAACGATGAAAGTCTTTTCCTGAACCTGACAAAAGGGGGGTATTGGTCGGGTATCCCCTATGGCCCCAACCCAAACGCGGAAGCTTGGTATTTCGTCATGGACTTGGGCTTGCAGGACTATTTTAGTGGGAGCAGTCTTTTTTATGCGTGGGCGGTTCGTGATGGCGACAGCACCGTTGCTGTTCCCGAACCAGAAACAGCCGTGCTCGCCTTGATGGCTCTCATGGGCATGGGCTTGGTGGGGGGTATCCGATGCGTTCCGCATCATGCTTACGCGCGTTGCCCGTGAAAAGGCTCTGCCGTTCGAGCCTTTGGTTCCGAACGAGACCACCATCGCCGCCATGCGCGAGGCTCGCGCCGGCAACCTCAAGAGCTTCGATAGCGTTGGGGCGCTGATGGCCGACCTACATGCGGAGGATTGAGCCGACCGGCCTTCAGGCGTGACTACAAACGCGAGGCCAAGGGGCGGCATCGCGCAACGCTGGATGCTGAATTGGAACCGGTCATTCGGGCTCTCGCAAACGATCGGTCGCTGGAGCCTCGGTACCGCGACCATGCCCTTGCCGGTGACTGGAAGGATCACCGGGATTGCCACATCAAGCCGGACTTGGTGTTGGTCTATCGGAAGCCAGATGTCGAGACATTACAACTCGTTCGGCTTGGCTCGCATGGCGAGCTTGGCTTGTAGCATTCAAGCCGCGGGGCATCCCTGTTTCATTTTTGGCGCGCACCTATAATGGTGCTTTGCCGCCGGAGTCCGCCATGCGTTTCGAAGGAAGCTCGACCTACGTTGCCACCGCCGACCTGAAGCTGGCGGTGAACGCCGCCATTACCCTGCAACGTCCGCTGCTGATCAAGGGCGAACCGGGCACGGGCAAGACCATGCTGGCCGAGGAAGTGGCGGCGGCGCTGCGGCTGCCGCTGCTGCAATGGCACGTGAAATCGACCACCAAGGCGCAGCAGGGCCTGTACGAATACGATGCCGTGTCGCGCCTGCGCGATTCGCAGCTGGGCGACGACCGTGTTCGCCACATCGGCAACTACATCGTCAAGGGCGTGCTGTGGCAGGCTTTCGAGGCCGAGGAGCCGACGGTGATCCTGATCGACGAGATCGACAAGGCCGACATCGAGTTCCCGAACGATCTGCTGCGCGAACTTGACCGCATGGAGTTCCATGTGTACGAGACGCGCGAGACCATCCGCGCCCGTCATCGGCCCATTGTCTTCATCACTTCGAACAACGAGAAGGAACTGCCGGACGCCTTCCTGCGCCGCTGCTTTTTCCACTACATCCAGTTCCCCGACCGCGAAACGATGGTGCGCATCGTGGACGTGCATTTCCCCGGCCTCAAGAAAGAATTGCTCACGGAGGCGCTGGAAGTCTTCTTCGGCCTGCGCGAGGTGCCGGGACTGAAGAAGAAGCCCTCGACCTCGGAACTCATCGACTGGCTGAAGCTGCTGCTGGCCGAGGACATTCCGCCCGAGGTGCTGCATTCGAAGGACAAGAAAGTGGTGGTGCCGCCGCTGCACGGGGCGCTGCTCAAGAACGAGCAGGACATCCACCTGTTCGAGCGGCTGGTGTTCATGGCCCAGCGCAACCGCTGAAAGTCAGCCGTGGCGACACGCCGCGCCGGATCATGCTGATCGATTTCTTCCTCCACCTCAAGGCGCGCAAGCTGCCGGTGTCCACGCGCGAATTCCTGATGCTGCTGGAAGCCCTGCGCGAGCGGGTGAGCGGCAACAGCATCGACGACTTTTACTTTCTGTCGCGGGCCTGCCTGGTCAAGGACGAAAGTCACTACGACCGTTACGACCGGGCGTTCGGCGAGTACTTCAAGGGCGTGACCGAAATTCCCGGCCTGGAAAGCGAGCTGCCCGAGGAGTGGTTGCGCGCCATGGCGAAGAAGCTGCTCAGCCCCGAGGAGAAAGCCAAGCTGGAGGCGCTCGGCTGGGACAAGCTGATGGAGGAGCTGAAGAAGCGGCTGGAGGAACAGAAGGGCCGGCACCAGGGCGGCGGCAAGTGGATCGGCACGGGGGGCACCAGCCCTTTCGGCAACAGTGGCTACCATCCAGAAGGCATCCGCATCGGCGGTGAATCCGCGGGCAACCGCACGGCGGTGAAAGTTTGGGCCAACCGCGAGTTTCGCAACCTCGACGACAACGTCGAACTGGGCACGCGCAACATCAAGGTGGCGCTGCGCCGGCTGCGGCGCTTCGCCCGCGAGGGCGCCGCCGAGGAACTGGACCTCGACGAGACCATCCGCGGCACGGCACGCAATGCCGGCTGGCTGGACCTGAAGATGCGTCCGGAGCGGCACAACAAGGTCAAGGTGCTGCTGTTCCTCGACATTGGCGGTTCGATGGACGACCACGTGCGCGTCTGCGAGGAAATGTTCTCGGCGGCCAAGAGCGAGTTCAAGCATCTCGAGCACTTCTACTTCCATAACTGTGTCTACGACTTTGTCTGGAGCGACAACGTGCGCCGACATGGCGAGCGGCTGCCCTTGTGGGATGTCATGCACCGCTACGGCAACGACTACAAGCTGGTGCTGGTCGGCGACGCCACCATGAGCCCCTACGAGATCATGCATCCGGGCGGCTCGGTCGAGTACAACAACGAGGAGCCGGGCGCCGTCTGGCTGCGGCGCCTGCTCGACACCTACCCGGCCGCCATCTGGCTCAATCCCGAGCCGGAGGCTTCGTGGAACTACCGGCCGTCGATCGGGATGATCCGCGAGATCATGGAATCGCGCATGTTCCCCCTGACCCTCGATGGCCTGGCGCGGGCGATGCGCGAGTTGAACAAGTAGCGCCGCTCAGAGGATCGGCACGCCTTCCTTCTCGCCGCGTTCGTAGACCACGTTGGCGCGGCCGACGATCAGCGAATCGAGCTGGCCGATGCGGTCGCTGTCCTTCTTGGCGTACGGCAGACGGTGCAGCACGTAACGCATGGCGTTCAGACGCGCGCGC
Source organism: Rhodocyclaceae bacterium (assembly GCA_016704145.1). Lineage (GTDB taxonomy): Bacteria > Pseudomonadota > Gammaproteobacteria > Burkholderiales > Rhodocyclaceae > Fen-999. The sequence continues at coordinate 1,676,074 of JADJAS010000007.1, forward strand.
TTCTTGCAGTCGGACTTGATCACGGTCCACGGCGCGTCGGCGGTGTCGGTGTAGAAGAACATCGCTTCCTTGGCCTTGGTGTACTCGTCCCACTTGTCGAGCGAGGCCATGTCGATCGGTGACAGCTTCCACTGCTTGAGCGGATGCACGCGCCGTTCCTTGAAGCGGCGGCGTTGCTCCTTCTGGCTCACCGAGAACCAGAACTTGATCAGGTGAATGCCGTTCCTGACCATCATCCGCTCGAACTCCGGCGCCTGGCGCATGAATTCCTGATATTCGGGGTCGCTGCAGAAGCCCATGACACGCTCGACACCGGCGCGGTTGTACCAGGAGCGATCGAACATCACGATCTCGCCGGCGGTCGGCAGGTGTTGCGCGTAGCGCTGGAAATACCACTGGCCGCGCTCGACCTCGGTAGGTTTTTCCAGGGCGACGACGCGCGCGCCGCGAGGATTGAGATGCTCCATGAAGCGCTTGATGGCGCCGCCCTTGCCGGCGGCGTCGCGCCCCTCGAACAGGATCATCACTTTCTGGCCGGTTTCCTTGACCCAGGCTTGCAGCTTGAGCAGTTCCACCTGCAAGCGGTATTTCTCCCGCTCATAGCTCTTGCGCGACATCAGGTTCTTGTAGGGATAGCCGCCTTCGCGCCAGCCCGCGGCGAGTTCCTCGTCGGGATGGACGCTGGTGGCCTCTTCGGTCATGCGCTGCTGGCGCAGCAGGGACTTGAGGATGGATAGCGACTCTTCCGCCGGCGCGCCCGAGAGGATGTCGCGCACCGCCGTCAGGCGCGCCTGCTGGGCGGCATCGGCCGCCTGTTCGACGGCGAAGGATTCGATCCGCTCGGGCGTGGTGGTCGGGCCAGTGTCGCCGGCGGCGGCCGGGCGGGGTTTGGGCGCGCGAGTTTTGGCGGGCACCGCCCGCGCGGTGGTTGGTTGCGGCGAGGTCGCGGCTCGGGTGGTGGCTGGTTTGCGAACGGTCGTTTCTCTGGCTGCCATGGTGTTATTCCAAAGTATCGTCGAGTGGGTTCTTCGTCGATTGGGGCGGTGTCGTGCCTTGTTCCCGCGCCTGCCGCTGGTGCAGGCGGGTGTTCTTGTCTTCGTTGGCGAAGACATAGCGTCCGGCCAATACGCAACCCTTCATGCCGGGATCGCAGGGCAGGTTGTTCACCTTGGTGCAGGTGTCATTGAGTTCGTGGGGGCAACCCCAGCCGCCGGCCATGTCGTCGTCTGCTTCGGTAGCATTGGTGGAGGAACCTTGAATTGTTGCCCGACTTCGCCTGGTAGTAAAGTCGACGCGTGTTCGCCAGCCATCTCGACCGCGTTGCCACGCGCATGCTATATGCATGGATTCGGCCGCGCTTGTTCCCCGAGCATCCAGGCGAATTGGGTCTCGATACGGCTAGGCCGGTCTGGTACGTTCTCGAACTGCCGCGCCGCTCCAATCTCCTCGTGCTGCGCGAGGAGACGCGCCGCGCCGGCTTGCCGGCCGGCGATGGCTATTTCTTTCTCAATCGAGTTACCACGCTGGTGGAGTCGGCGCGTGAACGCCATCGTCACCCGCCGATGCTCGAGCGGATCGTTAATGCTTCGGTCGAGGATGCTGGCCATGACGTGCAACTGGTGCCGGTGACCATCCTGTGGGGGCGCGCGCCGCGTGGCCAGCAGTCGCTGCTCAAGGCTTTGTTCTCGGAAACATGGGGGCCGACCGGCCATTTCCGGCAACTGATGGCCATCCTCGTCCATGGCCGCGATGCCGTGGTCCGTTTCGCCCCGCCGATCTCGACGCGCCAGTTGCTCGGCACCGAGCCGGATGCAACGCGCGCCGTACGCAAGCTGGCGCGGGTGCTGCGCGTGCATTTCCGGCGCCAGCGCGAATTGGCGATCGGCCCCGACCTGTCGCATCGGAACACCCAGGTCGAACGTCTTTTGGCCGCGCCCACGGTGCGCAAAGCCATCGCTGACGAAGCGGCGACCCGGGGCATCACGCATGCCGAGGCCCATCGGCGGGCGTGGCGCTGTGCCCTGGAGATTCCGTCCGACTATTCCTATGGCGTCGCCCGTGCCTTCGAGTTGTTTCTCGAATGGCTCTGGAACCGTCTCTACGACGGTATCGAAATCCGGGGAATCGACGCGCTGGACGGCATCGAGCCCGGCAGCGGCATCATCTACCTGCCCTGCCATCGCAGCCATATCGATTACCTGTTGCTTTCGTTCATCATCTACCGCCACGGCCTGACGCCGCCGCATGTCGCTGCCGGCATCAATCTGAACCTGCCGCTGGTCGGGCCGCTGCTGCGGCGTGGCGGCGCCTTCTTCATCCGGCGCAGTTTCAAGGGCGAGCCGCTCTACGCGGCCGTCTTCAAGGAATACCTGCATCTGATGATCTCGCGAGGCTTTCCGGTCGAATATTTCATCGAGGGCACGCGGTCGCGCACGGGCCGCATGTTGCCACCGCGCACCGGCATGCTGGCCATGACCCTTGGCAGCTACTTGCGCGATTATGGCCGCCCGCTGGTGCTGGTGCCGGTCTACATCGGCTACGAGAAGCTGCTCGAGGGGCACAGCTTCGTCGAGGAATTGGCCGGCCAGCCGAAGCGCAAGGAGTCATTACGTGGCTTGCTGGCGACCGTGCGCAGCTTGCGCCGCGAGTTTGGCAAGGTACATGTCGGCTTCGGCCGTCCGCTGTCGTTGGCCGAGTACCTGGACAGCGAGCATCCCGGCTGGCGAAACGAATCGGCCGAGGGTGCCGGTTCATGGCTGAACGCCACGACCAGCGGCGTGGCCCACGAACTGGCTCGGCGCATCAACGAAGCGGCGGTGGTCAATCCGGTCAATCTGATCGCGTTGATCATGCTCGTGGCGCCGGATGGCGCGACCGACACGACGACCGTTCGGCGCATGATCGAGCATTACCGTGCCCTGCTGCGCGCCGCCCCCTACTCCTCGATGATGGCGTTTTGCGATGTCGCCGCCGAGGAGATCATCGGCCATGCCATCCGCCTCGGTGCGATCGAGCGCGCTGCCGGTGGCGAACGCTTGTGCGTGCCGGCCGGCGACGAGACCTTGCTTGCCTATTTCCGCAACAACGTGCTGCATCTGGTGGCGCTACCGTCGCTGCTGGCCTGTCTGCTGGTCATGGAACCGTGCTTGGCGCTGGAGCGCGCGGTGGCGGCCATCCGCCGCCTGCTGGTGCTCGCGCGCGAGGAGCTGTTCATGAACTGCACGCCCGAGGAGGTCTCCGGCGGTGTCGACACGGTACTCAACGTCCTTGCCGGCCGCGAGCTGATCCGGCGTCGGGAAGGAGACCTGCTGGCACCGCCGCCAGGGAGTCGCGAGCATGCCGAACTGTCGATGCTGGCCGAAACCATGCGTGTCGCGCTGGGAGTTTCCCTGCTGAAAGTGGCGCTGGCGCCGGATGCCGGCGCCGATGGATTCAGCGTGCCTTCGACCACGAATCCTTCAGCGTCACCGCGCGGTTGAACGCCGGCGCGCCGGGTCGCGAGTCGACACGGTCGGCGACGAAGTAACCATGGCGCTCAAACTGGAAGCGCTCTTCCGGAATCGCTTCCTTCAAGGCCGGCTCCAGTTGCGCGGCGATGATGCGCTTCGAATCCGGATTCAGGTCGTCGATGAAATCGCGGCCGCCCGCGCCGGGAGCCTCGGCGCTGAACAGCCGGTCATAGAGCCGTACTTCGGCCTGGTAGGCATGCTTCGCCGAGACCCAGTGGATGTTGCCCTTGACCTTGACACTGTCGGCGCCCGGCGTGCCCGACTTGGTGTCCGGCAGGTAGATGCAATGCACGGACTTGATGTTGCCGGCTTCGTCCTTGACGCAGCCGGTGCATTTCACTACGTAGCCGTAGCGCAGGCGTACCGTGTTGCCGGGGAACAGGCGGAAGTAGCCCTTCGGCGGATGTTCGGTGAAATCCTCGCGCTCGATCCAGAGTTCCTTGGCGAACGGAATCTCGCGCCTGCCCCAGTCCGGCTGTTGCGGATGGTTGGGCGCTTCGCACATTTCTTCCTGGTCTTCCGGATAGTTGTCAATGACGAGCCTGACTGGATCGAGCACGGCGATGCGGCGCAGCGCGGTTTCGTTGAGATGGTCGCGCATGCAGCCTTCCAGCACGCTCATGTCGATCCACGAGTCCGACTTGGCGACGCCGATCATGTCGGCGAAGCGGCGGAAGCCCTCGGCCGTGAAGCCGCGCCGGCGCGCGCCGACCAGCGTCGGCAGGCGCGGGTCGTCCCAGCCGTCGACGTGTTTTTCCTCGACGAGCTGGATCAGTTTTCTCTTCGAGAGGACGACGTAGGAAAGGTTGAGGCGCGCGAACTCGATCTGCTGTGGCAGCGGCCGTTGCAACAGGCCACCTTCGGCGAGCCGCTCCAGCAACCAGTCGTAGAACGGTCGCTGGTCCTCGAACTCCAGCGTGCAGATCGAGTGGGTGATGTTCTCCAGCGCGTCCTCGATCGGGTGGGCGTAGGTGTACATGGGGTAGATGCACCAGGCGTCACCGGTGTTGTGGTGGGTCGCGCGCTTGATGCGGTAGATCGCCGGGTCGCGCAGGTTGATGTTCGGCGAGGCCATGTCGATCCTCGCTCGCAGCACATGCGCGCCGTCGGCGAATTCGCCCGCCTTCATGCGCCGGAACAGGTCGAGGTTCTCCGCGGCCGAACGGTTCCGGTACGGACTCGCCTTGCCGGGCTCGGTGAGCGTGCCGCGGCTGGCGCGCATTTCCTCGGCACTTTGCGAATCGACGTAGGCGTTGCCGGACTCGATCAGGTACTCGGCGAATGCATACATCCAGTCGAAGTAGTTGGAGGCGTAGTAGAGATTCGCGCCCCAGTCGAAGCCGAGCCATTTCACTGCGTCGATGATGGAATCGACGTATTCCTGTTCCTCCTTCTCCGGATTTGTGTCGTCGAAACGCAGGTGGCAGGCGCCGCCGTAGTCCCGCGCCAGGCCGAAGTTGAGGCAGATCGACTTGGCGTGGCCAAAGTGCAGGTAGCCGTTCGGTTCCGGCGGGAACCGGGTGCGTATCTTCGGCGTGTCGCCAAGGCTGACTTTGTGCTGCTCGGCCGGCCCGGGCCGGCCGGACCAGCGGCGCGGCGCGAACTTGTTCGCCGCCAGGTCGGCATCGATGATGTTGCGGATGAAGTTGGAGCCGGAGGCCTTGGCGGAACTGGGATCGGTGGGTGACATGACGGTCTGGAACGGCAGGCGAGTCGTGAAGCCTTCATTCTAGCGGGCCGGGTCCTTGAGCGCGTCACTGCTCAACGTCCGATCGAAGGTGCTCTGACTTACAATCACCCGCTCCATGTCCGGCGGGGCGGATCGACCATGAGCCGGATATCCAATACCTCGTTCAGGAGAAAAGAACATGGCTACCAGATTCTGGTCGGCGGCGTGCGCGGCACTGGTCGCAGGTCTGCTCATGGCCGTCGTCGGCCCGTCGACGGCCGGCGCGCTGGCGCAGAAGACCCAGGTGCCGGGCTACTACCGGATGACGCTCGGCAACATCGAGGTCACGGCGCTGTTCGACGGCGCCACCCAGCTCGATCCCAAGTTGCTGAAGAACACCAGTGCCCAGGAAGTCGCCAAGCTGCACGCGCGCATGTTCGTCAAGGGCCCGACCTTGCAGATCGCGGTCAATGCCTACCTGATCAACAGCGGTGGCAAGTTGGTGCTGGTCGATGCCGGCGCGGCCAAGGTACTGGGGCCCAAGCTGGGGCAGATCGTCACCAATCTCAAGGCCGCCGGACACACGCCCGAGCAGGTCGACGTGGTGCTGCTCACCCACCTGCATGGCGACCACGTCGCCGGCCTGGTCGATGCGGAGGGCAAGGCGGTGTTTGCCAATGCGCAGATCTGGTCGGCCAAGGCCGACAACGATTTCTGGCTGAGCGAGGAAATCGCCGCCAAGGCGCCCAAGGAATTCCAGCCTTTCTTCAAGATGGCGCGCGACGCGGCGGCCCCCTACCTCAAGACCGGCCAATGGAAGACTTACGCGACGGACCAGGAGTTGCTGCCGGGCATCGCCAGTGTTGCCGCCAATGGCCACACGCCGGGGCATAGCGGTTACCTGGTGGGCACGGGCGAGGACCGCCTGCTGATCTGGGGTGACATCGTCCATAACCATGCCGTGCAGTTCGCGCGTCCGCAGGTTGCCATCGAGTACGACAACGATCCCAAGGCGGCCGTCGCCACGCGCAAGGCAATTTTCGCAAAGGCCGCCAGGGAGAAGCTGCTGGTTGCGGGCATGCACCTGCCCTTCCCCGGCATCGGCCACGTGCGCAAGGAAGCTAGCGGCTACAGTTGGGTGCCCATCGACTTCGCGCCGCTGCCGGAATAAGCGCCGTTCTGCCGGCGCTGACTAGCATGTCGGCTCGAACTCGTCGAGGAGCCAAACCATGACCACTGCCGACATTGCCGCCATGCCCGTCGCAGAAAAACTGAAGCTGCTGGAAGCGCTCTGGGACTCGCTGTGTGCTACATCGGATCGTGACATTGCATCGCCACCATGGCACGCCGAAGTGCTTGAAGCACGTTTGCAGCGCCTCGCCGCCGGAACCGAACCGACCTCTTCCTGGCGGGAAGCCAAGGATCGTATTCGCACCTAGGTCCGAGCGGACTGATGCAGGTTCGCATTGCCCGTTCGGCGGAATCCGATTTGCTCGAGGGTTATGCGATTTACGAGGAGCAACAGGCAGGCATCGGGACTATTTCCTCGACAGCCTGTTTGCCGACATCGATGCCCTTGCGCTTTACGCAGGCATCACCCCAAGCCGGATGGCCGATTGCACCGCACGCTGGCCAAGCGCTTTCCGTTTGCCGTCTATTACGACGTTCAGGGTGACATCGCCACGGTAGTCGCCGTCCTCGACTGCCGCCAGAATCCCGCTTCAATCGCGAAACGCCTGAGGCAGCCATAACCGCCGTCCCGCCAGCACCGACTTTTGCTAGCATGTAAGCACGCCCTTCAAGCAAGGAGTTATCCATGTCCGCCATTGCCCCGGCCCTGATCTGCAAGCTCGAAAGCCTGCCGCAGCAAAGGCTTGCGGAAGTGGAAGATTTTGTCGAGTTCCTCTTTCCAAGCCCGCCATCCAAAGCGGATTGCAATAGCGTGCTTGCCGCTGGCGACTAACGTGTCTACAATGTAGATACATTGCTTCGAAAGGATCGCTCATGGAAACCGTCTTGCGCAAATGGGGCAACAGCCTGGCCCTGCGCCTGCCCGTCGCGCTTTTGCGCGAAGCCGACATGGCGCCGGAACAGAAAGTCACCGTCACCGTGGCCGACGGGCGCATCGTCATCGCGCCATGCGAGCGCGTCGCGTATGACCTCGACGCGCTGCTGGACGACATCACGCCGCGCAATCGCCATGCCGCGTTCGACACCGGAGCGCCCGTCGGCAAGGAAGTCTGGTAGTGGCCTATATCCCCGATGCTGGCCATGTGGTGTGGCTGCTCTTCGACCCGCAGGCGGGGCATGAGCAAGCAGGCCGGCGGCCTGCGCTGGTGGTCAGCCCGGCCCGCTACAACGCCAAGACCGGACTCATGGTGTGTTGCCCGCTGACCACGCAGATCAAGGGTTACCCTTTCGAAGTGCCGGTCACGGTCGCCGGGCAGCACAGCGCCGTGCTGTCCGATCAGGTCAAGTCGCTCGACTGGAAAGCGCGCAAGGCGAAGCGCATGGGGGAGATTCCGCCCGAGGCCATGGCGCAGGTGCAGGCGAAAATCAAGGCGTTGTTGCAGATCGCCTGAGTGTGCCACGAGCCGCATACTACTGATGCCGAGTTCAGATGACCGCATATTTCAAGGTTTTCATCCCGCCGCAGATCGTGTAGCGCGACCGCCCCCACTGAAATTGACGGGCAGTCTCCGGCCTTGCCCTTTGATCGCAACTTGACTAGACTTGGTCAAGTACGGCCATCTTGCGAGAGTGCTCATGAGCAGCGCGACAGTGAATATCTACGAGGCCAAGACGCAGTTGTCCAGGCTGGTCGATCAGGCCGCCGCGGGCGAGGATGTCGTCATCGGCCGCGGCGGCAAGCCGGTGGCACGCCTCACGCGGCTCAGTCCCGCCAAACGGGAGATCAGTTTCGGCGTGCTCAAAGGCAAGGTCAAGGTCGCCGCCGATTTCGATTCGCCCCTGCCCGAGGCTGTGCTGGCGGAATTCGAGGGCCGATAGTGCGCTTGCTGCTTGATACGCATGTTTTTCTTTGGGCCGTGGCCGACAGCCGCAAGCTCGGCGCGGCGGCGCGCAAGACGATGCTGGCGGCCAGCGAGGTGTGCGTCTCGGCGGCGTCGATCTGGGAGATTGCCATCAAGTCGCGGCTGGGCAAAATCGAAGGCGATCCCTTGGCCATGGCCGACGCCATCGAACGCAGCGGCTTCAGCGAACTGGCGGTATCGGCGCGCCATGCGGCGACGGTCGCGCGGCTGCCTCTCCACCACGCCGATCCCTTCGATCGCCTGTTGGTCGCACAAGCCATCAGCGAGCCGCTGATCCTGTTGACCGCGGATTCCATGCTGACCCGATACAGCGAACTGGTGCGCATGGCATGACGTGGGCAGCCTTGATTACCATCGGCATCGGCGCCATGCTCGGCGCCTGGCTGCGTTGGGGGCTCGGGCTGTGGTTGAACCACGTACTGCCGACCTTGCCGCTGGGCACGCTGGCGGCCAACCTGCTCGGCGGCTACCTGGTCGGCGCGGCGGTGGCGTTGTTCCACATCAACGTCGATCTGCCGCCGGAGCTGCGCCTGTTCTTCGTCACCGGCTTCCTGGGCGCCCTGACCACATTCTCGACCTTCTCGGCGGAAGTGGTGACGCTGATCCGCACCGCGCAATACGGCTGGGCTTTCGCCGCCGCTTCCGTGCATCTGTTCGGCTCGCTGCTGATGACCGGGCTGGGTATCTGGACCATCGGCCGGCTGGCACAATGACCCAGCGTGCCGCCACGGCTGACTTTCACCGCCGCCCGAGTGGCAACTCGAGGATAAGGTGATGTTGCCGCAAGATTTCGAGGGCTGGTGGACTGTATCGGGGGAGTGGGTGGAAGAACCCAACCGACGCCGCAGCGGCTGGAGCGGCATGATGCGTTGCCCGGTCGATGGCCGTGTTTACTACGTCAAGCGCCAGTGCAACCATCTCTATCGCTCGCCACGCCATCCGGTCGGCCAGCCGACCGCTTATCGTGAATATCTGAATCTGCTGCGGCTGAAGCAACTCGGGCTCGTCGTTCCCACGCCGGTTTTTTTCGGCAAGCGGCATGCCGGGGAGGGCTTCGAGGCGGTATTGGCAACCGAAGAGCTGTCTGGCTATGCCCCGCTCGATACCCAGACCGGTTTGTCCGCCGCCGAGCGAACCGCGCTGGCCGCGCAGGTCGGTGAAACGCTGCGCGTCCTGCATGACGCCAATCTCCAGCACAGCTGCTTGTATGACAAGCACATCTTCGTCCGCTGGCGGGATGGCCAGCCGACAATTGCGCTGATCGATCTCGAAAAGCTGCGCCGCCGCCTGCTGCCCGGCAAGGCAGGGCGGCATGATCTGGACCAGCTGCGGCGCCATCAAGAGATTTGGGACGATAACGACTGGCGCATACTCGAACAGCGGCACGGCGGTGCGGTCGCGCGATAATGACGTCTTTCGCCCGCGTACTTCCACGATCCAATTCGACACCATGACCGACGACCGCCAAGAGAAGATTCATCTGCCTTTTTCGGACAAGTACGACCGCGCCCACTCCGAGCAGTATTTCCAGAAGCATCAGGATGGCCTGGCCCGCCGGCTGTCGCATTGGCGTGACGTCCAACTGGCGCGCAAGGCGCTTCGCCTTGCCGGGGAACCCTTGAAGGTGCTCGACCTGCCGTGCGGCGCCGGTCGCTTCTGGCCGATGCTGCTCGAACATCCGGAGCGCCGGATCATCGGTGCCGACAATTCGGCGGACATGGTGGCGGTGGCCCGTGCTGCCGCGCCGGCCGGCTTGCTCGGCCGTGTCGAAACCATGCAGACGTCGGCCTTCGCCATCGACCTGCCCGATCTCGCCGTCGATTCGGTCTTCTGCATGCGTTTGCTGCATCACATCGAGAAGCCGGAACACCGGCTGGCGATGCTGCGCGAGTTCCGGCGGGTCACGCGAGACACGGTAATCCTCTCGCTCTGGGTGGATGGCAACTACAAGGCCTGGAAGCGCGCGCGTCTGGAGCAGCGGCGACGCAGGAAGAGCGTGGCCAACCGCTTCGTGGTTCCGACGGCGGCAGCCGAAAGCGAATTCCGCGAAGCGGGTTACCGCATTCTCGGTTATTACGACTTCCTGCCGCGCTACGCGATGTGGCGGGTGTATGTGCTCCGGCGCACCTGAGCGCGCCGGACAAGTCGATCGCCGCAGCGGTCAGCCTGTCGCGCGCTTGGCCGCCGCGTCGCCCGCCGCCCGGCGGACGATTTCCTCGAAGTTGTCGGCCAGGGTCGCCCGCTCGGTCTTGTAATAGACGCCCAGCGCGGGGTGGGCGGTATCCATTGCCAGGGCCATGGCGGCCGACAGGTTGCTGGTGTCATGGCCCGGAGGCATGTCGCACACCAACTCTCCCAGGTTGACGTAGGTACGATCGGTCTTGTCAAAGGTGACGCACGGCGACAGGATATGAAGATAGGAAAAGCCGCGGTGGGCGATCGCCTCCTTCATCAGTTCCTCGAGTTGCTGGGGCTGGCCGGCGTAGGCCTGCCCCACCCAGGTGGCGCCGTAGGTCAGCAGCATCAGCAGCGGATTGAGTGGCTGGTCGAGGTTGTCGTACGGGCTGGTCGTCGTGTGGAAATTGATGGCCGACGTCGGTGAGGTCTGGCCCTTGGTCAGACCGTAGATACCGTTGTCGAACAGCAGGTAGGTGATGTCAATATTGCGGCGCGCCGCGTGCGGCACATGGCCGCCGCCGATGGCGAAGCCGTCGCCATCGCCGCCGACCACGATCACCGTCAGCGCGTCGTTGGCGGTCTTGATGCCGGTGGCGACCGGCAGGGCGCGGCCATGCAGGGAATGGAAGCCGTAGGTGTTGACGAAGAACGGGAATCGCGACGAGCAGCCGATGCCGGAAACCACCACCGTGTCCTTGGGTGCGATGCCGAGATCGTTGAGCGCGCCCGGCAGGCCGTCCACCATGCTGAAGTAGCCACAGCCAGGGCACCAGGTCGGCATGGCCTTGGAACGATAGACCAGTCGTCCGGATTCCTGGATTTCCTTGAGTTTTTCCTCGAGATAGATGGGCTGGGGTGCCATGGCGGGTCTCCTCAGGCGGCCTTGCGTGTCGCCGCCAGGGCTAGGCGGCGCACTTCGGCGTAGATGTCTTCGACACGCAGCGGCGTGCCGGTGACACGGTTGTAACGATGTACCGGCCGGCAGGTTTCCGCCTGGACCAGTTGGGCGAACTGTCCCTGGTAATTGAGTTCCGGCACCAGCACGGCGCCGCAGTCGTCGAGGAACGCCGTGACCGCGTCGACCGGGAACGGCGACAGCATCACCACCTTGAGGGCCGCGCAGCGGATGCCTTCCCGACGGGCCAGGAACATGGCTTCCAGGCATTCGCCAAAGCTCGATCCCCAGCCGAGGATGCCGACATCGACCTGGCCTTCATCACCAAAGCGCTTGTACACGGTGAAATCCGGATGACTGAGCGCGGCCTTCAGTTTCTCATGGCGCTTGCGACTCATGGCTTCATGGACATCGGGCTGCTCGTTGACCCGGCCGAGCTCGTTGTGTTCGAGGCCGGTAACGACGTGCATGCCGCCGGCCATGCCGGGCAGCGCGCGCGGGCTGACGTGATCGTCGGTGTAGGCGAAGCGCTTGTAGCCGGCGCCGAGATCCTGCTTGGCCAGCGGTTTGTCGCTGTCCGCCTCGAACGGCGACTTGGCTGGCAGCGCCACGGTTTCATAGCGATTGGACAGATAAAGGTCCAGCAGGACGATGACCGGCGTCTGGTAGCGCTCGGCCATTTCGAAAGCTTTGCCGGCACAGCGATAGCAGCCATCGACATTGGTGGGGGCGATGACGATGCGCGGGGCGTCGCCATGACCGCCATGCAGGGCGATGTTGAGGTCGGCCTGCTCGGTCTTGGTCGGAATGCCCGTGGCCGGGCCGCCGCGCTGGGAGACGAAGACCACGCTCGGGACTTCGGCCATGACGCCAAGGCCCAGCATTTCCGACATCAGCGCGAGGCCGGGGCCGGACGTGGCGGTCGCGGCACGCGCACCGGTGTAGCCGGCGCCGATGGTGGTGGCGATGGCGGCGATTTCGTCCTCGGTCTGCAACAGCCGCTTGCCACGCTTGGGCATCTCGCTGGCCAGCTTTTCCATGATGGTGGTGGCCGGCGTGATCGGATAGCCGAAAAAGGTATCGATGCCGGCGTCGAGGCAGCCCCGCGCAACGGCGGCATTGCCGTTCAGCATGGTCGCGTGGAACATCTCGCCGGGAGCGCCGAACTGGACATCGTCGAGTTTGAAGGTAGCGGCGCCCAGATCGTAGCCGGCGTCGAAGGCCTTGCGGTTCTGCACGGCGACACTGCCCTTGTTCTTGAACTTGGCGTCCACGATCTTGTAGAACGGTTCGCGCGAGAGGCCGAACAGGCCGGCGATGTAGCCCACCACCACCATGTTGCGCGAGCGTACCGCGCCGGTGGTACGCTCCGACAGTTCGCGGATCGGCACCGGATAGGGCACCTGGCCCGGCAGGATATGGGCGCTGACATGGGCGCCCTCGGCCAGCGGCACGATCGATTTTTCTTCGTAGATGACCGCGCCGTAGTCGCGCACCTCGCCGATGTGCGGGATGCCGTGATCATCGTTGAGGCAAACCAGCACGTCCGATTTTTCCTTGAGCGAGTAGGCCTGCTCGGTGGTGACGCGCAATCGCGCCACGCACTTGCCGAAGCCGCGAATTTCCGCCGGATAGGCGTCGAAGGCGATGATGCGGTAGCCGGCGCCGGCCAGCGCGCTCCTCAGGATGTCGCCGGCGGCGATGGTGCCTTCGCCAGCCGAGCCGCAGATGGCGATCTGGATATCGGTCTTGTTCATGCGTACTCCCAGAAGGGCGAGCGGATGCGGCCGTCGGCGGACAGTTGCAGGCTCTCGTCCTGGATCGGCACCCACGGTTCGTCGGCGCCAGTGATGTTGCGCGCCGCCAGTTCGCCCATGGCGCGCACGTTCTTCCAGCCGTGGTAGAAGTGATAGCGCTTGTCGGCGTCCGACCAGATCTGGCAGACATCGCCGGCGGCGTAGATCGCCTCGTTGGTAGTGCGCAGGCTCGGCTGCACCAGCAGGCCACGCTCGATATCGACACCGGAGCCGAGCATGAAGTCGAGCGCCGGAGCGACGCCGAAGAAGGGCATGACGATGTCGCCGTGAATCTCGGAGCCGTCGTGAAATACCACGCGGCGTGGCGCCAGGCCCGGTGCGCCCGCGCGCACGGCGGCGATTTCGCCGCGGGCGTGGCCATCGATCACCTCGAAGCCCATCTTGGCGAGTGCCTCGATATACAGGGGCCTTTCTTCCGCTTTTATCTCGTGCGGCCAGAAGGTGTGCTTCTCGGCGATCACCGTGACCCGGTAGCCGACGTCCAGCAGGGTGCGGCCGAGATCGAGGCCGATGGTGTCGCCACCCATCAGGATCACGTGGCCGTCCTTGGGCAGCGCGTCGGCGGCGGCGATGGCGTCGCGGAAGGCGCCGAAGCCGTGCATCAGCGGTTGATACTCGGCCAGTTCGGCCGGCATGTAGGCGCTGGCGCCGGAGGCGACCAGCAATGTGTCGAAGCGGACAGTCTCGTTGTGTTCGAGGGTCAGCGTCCGGCGTGCGCCATCGACGTTCACAACCTTGGTGGCACGACGCAGGGCGATCCGGTTATCGAGATAGTACTCGGCCGGATAGATGACGAACTTGCGCCAGTCGCGTTCGCCGCGAAAGACCCGGGGCAGATCGTAACGATTGAAGAAAGGCAGCTTGGAGACGGTGATCATGGTCACCCGGCTCTCGGGATCGCGCTGGCGCAGGGTTTCGGCCGCCTGGTTGCCGGCCACGCCGCTGCCAATGACCACATGGTGACGCGGTGTGCTCATGGCTGGTCCACCTCGACGAACTCGTTGCGGGTGATGGAGATGCATTTCACCGGGCAGACCTTGAAGCAGGCGCCGCAGCGGATGCACTCGTTGTTGTCGATCCAGATGGCGCCGACGCGATTCCATTCCTTGGCCTCGCGCAGCTTGCCATAGCTGCCATCCGCCTCCATGTCGACACCTTCGACCAGTTTGATGCAAGCGCGCGGCGCCACTTCGATGCAAGCGCGGCAATAGATGCAGCGGTCGACATCGATCTGGTAGTTGAGATTGCACAGATAGCAGCGCTTGGCTTCCTCATGGCTGGTCTCGGTGGACAAGCCGGTTTCGACTTCCAGCGTTCGTGAGCGTATCCGCTCGTTGGGCGGCTCCGTTGGCATTTCCTGGCGGCCAATGAAGTCAAAGGCGCGCTCGCGCAACGGGCCCGCGACAGGCATGATGCGTACCACCTTGCGCCGGCGTGGATGCCCCATCAGCCAGGTATCGACACGCGCGGCACCCTGGCGCCCGCGGCCGATGGCCTCGATCACCGTGGTTGGCCCCGTGACATAGTCGCCGGCGGCGAACAGGCCCTTGACCGATGTCATGCCGTTCTCGCCGATGCGGACGTTCTGCCAGCGATCGAGTTCAACGGGAATATCGAGAAAGTCGTTCACCGTCTTCTGGCCGATGGCGATCAACAGCGTGTCGCAGGGCTCGATGAACTCCGAGCCAGGAATCGGTATCGCCTGCCGGCGGCCGCCGTCGCGCCAGCCGCCGAGGCGGTTCTGCACGAAGCGGACGCCGGTGAGCCGGCCGTCGGCATCGAGCTCGATACCGACCGGCGTCCGCAGACCGCGGATGCGGACGCCTTCGCGCTTGGCCTCGAAAATCTCTTCCTTGGTGACCGGGATGTATTCCTCGGCGGTGCGGATGTGGATGATGACCTCCTGGGCGCCGAGGCGCGAGGCCACCCGCGCGCAGTCGAGCGCCGTGAAACCGGCGCCGACCACGGCGACGCGCTTGCGCACGGCTTTCTTCTCGTCCCGGTGCAGGGCCATCAGGAAAGGCAGGCCGTGTTCAATGTCCGCGCAGACGTCGGCCGGATCGCGGTTTTTCCATTCGCCTTCGAGCGGCAAGGGCAGGGGCGCCATGCAGCCCGCGGTGAGCAGCACGGCATCGTAGTCTTGCAGCAAGCGGGCGACCGGCGTGGCCGTGCCCTTGCCGATGCCCTCGCCCAGTCGCAACTCGACGCCGAGCCGCAAGGCGTTGTGCAGTTCGACTTCGAGGATGTCACGTGGCAGCCTGAATGCCGGAATGCCATAGCGAAGCATGCCGCCCGGATGGCCTTCGCGCTCGAACAGCGTCACGTCGTGGCCGAGCACCGAGAGGTCGTGCGCCGCCGCCACACCGGCTGGACCGGCGCCGACGATGGCGACGCGCTTGCCGGTCGGCGAGTAGAGCTTCTCGGTGATGCGGTGGCCGGCATGCTTCATGTCGGCGGCCGTACGCTTCAGGTTGCAGATGCCGACCGGTTCGCCGTTGCCCGGCCAGCCATGCCGGCAGGCGCTCTCGCAGGGCCGCGAACAGATGCGGCCGAGCACACCCGGCAGCACGTTGGCTTCGCGGTTGATCTCGTAGGCGTCGCCATGGCGGCCCTCGGCGATCGCCCGGATGTAGGCCGGGATGTTCGTGCCCGCCGGACAGGCGTGCTGGCACGGGATGTTCTTGGCGACCCAACCGGAATCGCGCGGGTCATCCGAATAAGCGACCTCGATTCCCGCGACGGAACCCGGGGGCGCATCCTTGAGATTGACAACGACCGACATGTGCCACTCCTATCCGGCTCCGTTCCGATGAGCGGGAGCCTGGTAATTTTTATCGCAGTATAACGAGACTCCAATGGCTTGGCTTGCGCGGCCGGGAAGTGGCAGCACCGGATTCCTGTTTTTCCGTGCAGCCCGGGCCATTGTCTCGAGTCTCCGTATTATTCGTGCCAATGACTCACGCTTCGACCCAATACGGGCGCAGTATCGATGCCGACAAGCTCTCCGCGAGACTGGCCGCGCGGCCGGCCATCGCTTATGACGAATCGCTGCCGGTCAATGCGCGCCGCGCCGAGATTGCGGCGGCCATCGAACAGCATCAGGTCGTGGTCGTCTGCGGCGAGACCGGTTCGGGCAAGACCACGCAACTGCCGAAGATCTGCCTGGAACTCGGGCGCGGTTGCGCCGGGCTGATCGGCCACACCCAGCCGCGGCGCATCGCGGCGCGGGCAACGGCGACGCGCATCGCGCAGGAGCTGAAGTCCGAACCCGGTCGTTATGTCGGCTACAAGATCCGTTTTACCGACAAGACTTCGCCGGACAGCTACATCAAACTGATGACCGATGGCATCCTGCTCGCGGAGACGCAGACCGATCCGCTCTTGCGCCGCTACGACACGCTGATCATCGACGAAGCCCACGAGCGCTCGCTCAACATCGACTTCCTGCTCGGTTACCTGAAGTCAGTCGTGGCCAATAGGAACAAATGCGGCCACGATCTGAAGGTGATCGTCACCTCGGCAACGCTCGATGCCGAGCGCTTCAGCAAGCACTTCGACGGGGCGCCGGTGATCGAGGTGTCGGGCCGCCTGTTTCCGATCGAGACCCGCTACCGACCGTACGACGAGGATCGCGATGCCGACGTGAATACCGCCATCGTCGATGCGGTGAGCGAGGCGCACCGCGAAGGCCCGGGCGACGCGCTGGTGTTCCTGCCCGGCGAGCGCGAGATTCGCGAGGCGACGGAAGCGTTGAGAAAACACCATCCGCCGGGGCTGGAAATCCTGCCGCTGTTCGCGCGCCAGTCGGCGCAGGAGCAGGCGCGGGTGTTCGCGCCGCACCAGGGCCGGCGCGTGATCCTCGCCACCAACGTCGCCGAGACTTCGCTGACCGTGCCGGGCATCCGCTACGTGATCGACACGGGCCTGGCGCGCATTAAGCGCTACAGCCACCGCAACAAGGTCGAGCAGTTGCAGGTCGAGGCCATCTCGCAGGCGGCGGCCAAGCAACGCGCCGGCCGCTGCGGCCGCGTGGCGGCGGGCGTTTGCTTCCGGCTCTATTCGGAAGAGGACTTCGCCAAGCGCCCTCCCTACACCGAGCCCGAAATCCTGCGCTCAAGCCTGGCCGGCGTCATCCTGCGCATGAAGGCGTTGCACCTCGGCGATGTCGATGCCTTCCCCTTCCTCGAGCCGCCGCTGCCGCGCATGGTCGCCGACGGCTATCAACTGCTGGCCGAGCTGGGCGCGATCGACGAGACCAGCAAGGAACTGACGCCGGTCGGCCATGAGTTGGCCACGCTTCCGCTCGACCCGAAGATCGGCCGCATGATTCTCGCCGCGCGGCAATATGGCTGTCTGAAGGAGATGCTGGTCATCGCCGCCGCGCTGTCGGTGCAGGACCCGCGCGAACGCCCGCAGGAACAAGCGGGCGCCACGGACCAGGCGCACGCGAAATGGAAGGACCAGAAGTCCGAGTTCCTCTCGTATCTCAAGCTGTGGGCGGCGACGGACGAGGTCTGGAAGCACGAGTCGTCGAACAAGCAGCGCCAGTGGTGCCGGCGCGAGTTTCTGTCGTGGCTGCGCCTGCGCGAGTGGCGCGACGTTCATGGCCAACTGCATACGCTGTGCACGGAGCACGGCTGGAAGGAAAACCAGTTGCCGGCCAGCTACGAAGCCATCCACAAGGCGTTGCTGGCCGGTCTGCTCGGCCACATCGGCCTCAAGAGCGAGGCAGAGCCGCATTATCTCGGCGCCCGCGGCATCAAGTATTTCATCCATCCGGGCTCGACGCTGATCAAGAAGGCCGGGCGCTGGATCGTCGCCGCCGAGCTCGTCGAAACCTCGCGACTGTTCGCGCGCTGCATCGCCCAGATCCAGCCCGAGTGGTTGGAAGAGGTCGGCGCGCATCTCGTCCGCCGGCACGTCTTCGAGCCGCATTGGGAGAAGGGACCTGGTCAAGTGGTGGCGTGGGAACGCATCACGCTGCACGGCCTGCTGCTGCACGCCAAGCGGCGAATCCACTACGGACCGATGGATGCCAAGCTGTCGCGCGAACTGCTGATTCGCCATGCGCTGGTGCTGGGCGAGGTCAACGAGGACTGGCTGCGCAAGTGGCAGTTCCTGCGACACAACCAGAAGCTGATGCGCGACATCGAGCACCTGGAGCACAAATCGCGGCGGCCCGACGTGCTGGTCGACGAGGAGCTGATACACGCCTTCTTCGACGCCATCGTTCCTGAAGGCATCACCACGCTGGCGGCCTTCGACAAATGGCGGCGCGAGGCCGAGGCGAAGGAGCCGAAGCTGCTGTTCCTCGAACGCGAGCAGCTGATGCGCCACGAGGCGGCCGGCATCACCACGGATGCCTTCCCGCCGGCCATGGAGTACAAAAGTCAGTCATGGCGGTACGCCTACAAGCACGATCCCGGCGCAGCCGACGACGGCGTGACGCTCTCGCTGCCGCTGGCGGCGCTCAACCGCGTGCCGGAGATGCACATCGAATGGCTGGTGCCGGGGCTGCTCAGGGGAAAAGTCGTCGCGCTGCTGAAGACGCTGCCGCAAAAGTATCGACACCGCGTGCAGCCGCTCGATGCCTTCGCTGGCGAGTTCTGCGACATGGAGCACGCCGACGATGCAATGCGCGACGAGCCGCTGGTCAAGGCGCTGACGCGCGCCGTCGAGGAAAAAATCGCCCTCAAGTTGCCGCTCGATGCTTTCCGGCCTGGCGAACTGCGGCCGCACCTGTCGATGAACTTCCGTCTGCTCGACGAACACGGCGCCACGCTGGCGATGTCGCGCAATCTTGCCGAACTGCGCGCCGATTACGGCGGCTTCGCCGAGCCGTCGGAGGCAAGGACCGCCGAGATCGAGCGCGTCGACTTGCGCAGCCGTTTCGCCCAGGCGATCAAGGAGCAGCTGAAGTTCGTCGACAAGCAGCTGCCGCGTGAGCTGGGCATACAGTTCATGCCACTCGGGACCGAGAAGGAACTCAAGGAGCAGATCATCGCCGCGACGCTCGATCGCACCTGCCTCTTCGCGCCGCTGCCGGAAAGCGACAAGGAATTCGAGGTGCGCGTCGCGGCGGCCAAGGCCAAGGTGGTGCTGGTGGCGCAGGAAATCGCGCGCCTGCTGGGCACGATCCTGGCCGAGTACGGTGTGGCACAGAAGAAACTCGTGGCGATGCAAAAGGTATTGCCACAGGCCTGTGCCGACATTTCCGCCCAGCTTGCTGCACTGCTGGCGAAAGGTTTCGTCACCGCCGTGCCTTATGAGCGCCTGGCCCATTTCCCGCGCTATCTCAAGGCGGCCGGGATGCGGCTGGACAAGGCGCGCGCCGATGCGGCGCGCGATGCGCGGCTCATGGCCGACTGGCAGGCATTGGGCCGTCCCTGGGAACGTGAGCGGCTGGCGCTGGCCAAGTCGGGGCAGGCCGATCCTTTTCTCGAGGAATTCCGCTGGCTGCTGGAGGAACTGCGCGTTGCGCTGTTCGCCCAGGAACTCAAGACGCCTTCGCCGGTCTCGGTGAAGCGGTTGCAGAAAATGTGGGAGGGCCGGCACCATGCATGAAGTCACCTTGGCGAGCCTGCGGGCGATACGGGAATTCAGCCGCGGCGACATCCTCTGGCAGGCGTTGTGGCCGCCGCTGGTGTCGCTTTTCGGCTGGGTGGTGATCGCCTGGTTCGCCTGGATGCCGACGAGCGCCTGGCTGCTGGCGCACCTGCCGGCCTGGTCGTGGCTGGACTGGCTCGGCTCCTATCTCGTGCATGTGACTCTGGCGCTGGTGTTCGCGCCGCTGATCTACGCCACGACCCTGCTGCTGGTCGCCGCGTTCGCGCTGCCGCGCATGATGGCCATCGTCGCCGCGCGCGACTATCCGGAAGTCAGCCGCCACGGCACGCCAGGGGCGGCGTTCTGGGGCAGCATCGGCAACACGCTGGTTGCCGGTTTGATCTTCGTTGCCGGCTGGCTGCTTTGCCTGCCGCTGCTGCTGATTCCCGGCGGGCTGCTGGTGTTGCCGCTGCTGTGGAGCGCCTGGCTCAACCAGCGCACGTTCAGTTTCGATGTGTTGGCCGAGCATGCGACCCCGGAAGAGCGGCGCACGCTGGTTGTTCGGGAACGGTCGAGGTTCCGGGCCGCCGGCTTCGTGTCGGCGCTGGCGGCGTATGTGCCGTTCGCCAACGTGCTGGCGCCGGCGTTCGCGGCGCTATTGTTCACGCATCTTGGACTGTCGGCCCTGCGCCGACTGCGAGCAAGGGAGGGCGTATGGGTGACGTGAAAGGTTTCGGCGCGCTGATCATCGGCGACGAGATCATCCGCGGCAAGCGGCAGGACAAGCATTTCGAGAAATTGCGCGAGATTCT
This sequence comes from Rhodocyclaceae bacterium, assembly GCA_016704145.1. Classification (GTDB taxonomy): domain Bacteria; phylum Pseudomonadota; class Gammaproteobacteria; order Burkholderiales; family Rhodocyclaceae; genus Fen-999. The sequence goes on from JADJAS010000007.1 coordinate 1,696,553, forward strand.
CGCCGCGCGCGGCCTGCATCTCGCCTGGGTGCTGTATCTCGGCGACGACCGGCCGCGGTTGATCGAGGCGCTGAAGCGTTCCTTCGCGAGCGATGACGTGGTGTTCAGCTTCGGCGGCATCGGCGCCACGCCGGACGACCACACGCGGCAGGCGGCCGCGGCGGCAGCCGGCGTGCCGTTGGAACTGCATCCCGAGGCCGAGGCAAGGATTCGTGAGCGGCTGGCTTCGCTGAATCGGTCGATCACGCAATCCATGCTCGACATGGGCAGGTTTCCGGCCGGCAGCCGCACCATTCCGAATCCGGTCAACGGCATTGCGGGTTTCTCCCACGGCGATCATCACTTCGTTCCCGGCTTTCCGGAAATGGCCTGGCCGATGGTCGAATGGGTACTCGACGGCAACTATGCCGGCCTGTTCCATGCCCATCCGGAAGCGGAAGCCGCGATCCTGGTCTGGGACGGCATCGAGGGGCTGCTGGTCGACCTGATGGAGCGGGTCGAGTGGGAATTTCCCGGTCTGACCGTTTTCAGTCTGCCGTCGATGGGTTCCGCGTCGCGAGGCCGGCACGTCGAATTGGGGGTACGTGGAACGCCCGAGCAGGTGCCGCTGGCGATGCGGGAAATCGAATCCGAGATCGCGCGGCGCGGCCTGGATTTCGACCGAAAGTAGATGAAAAAAAGCCCCGGCACATCGTGCCAGGGCTTGAACTCCAGCCTGTTGCGGGCTGGGAGGAGGAGACAAACTGGTTAGGCGGCCTTCTTCGCCCTGGGCGCGACGCCGACGGCCTTGACCGTGGCGGTGGTCGCGGCGGCGACATTGGCTTCGGCGATCTCGGCAACCTGCTTGGCGGCCTTGGTCATGCTGTCGTAAGCCGAGTTGGCGGCGGCGATGGCCGACTTGACGGCGGCGACGGCGACATCGGAACCGGCGGGCGCGTTTTTGACGGCCTTGTCGAGCGCCGACGTGACACTCTTGTTGATCTCGGCGAACTGGGCTTCGAGAATCTTGCCGATTTCTTCCTGCGTCTGCGAGGCGATCTGATAGACGTTGCGGGAATAAGCGACGGCCTTCTCGACGGTCGGCTGGGCCAGCGAAGCCTGCATGCTCACCAGTTCCTGTACGTCCTTGGCGGAAAGCAGCGACTTGGCATTGGCCACGGTTTCTTCCAGCAGGCTGCGTGCGGTGTTCAGATTCAGGGCGGCGAGGCGTTCGGCGCTGGCGAAGGCGGTATTGGCCATGGTCAGCAGGGCTTCGACGTTGTTCTTGTTCGCGGCGGCGAACTGTTCTGGCGTGGTGTACATCGTGTTTCTCCTAAGTTTGGTCGGTATCGGTTCAGGGTTTTGATCCTGCGCTTTCCAACCCTCCGGAAGCGCGATGTTGCGGTGCATCATGAGACGCATTATAGGAGCGAAAAAGTGGAAGTCAAGGATTTTTTGTTGCATCGCAACACGATGGCATCTGTTTTATTAATGTTTTAATAAACAGCTAGTTATCAGAACTATCGCCGACAATCTCGTTGGGTGGGGCGTCGTGATATTGCGATGCATCACCGATATCGGGGGAGGCTTACTGCCCGCCTACGTCCTTGTTCTTCGGCTGAATCACGGCATGGACCCGTTCACTGCCGGAACCCTTGTCCCCAGCGGGAGAACTCGATGCCGCGACATAATTCTCGGTTTTGCCGTCGTAGGCGATGTAGCGGCCGCGTACTTCGTCGTGCCCGCTCTTGACGTAAGCCCGATTGAACAGCTCGACCTTGTCGGCACGCCCGTCATATTCGATCCGCTCGGCCTCGCCCTCGATGTATTCATCCTTGCCTTCGCGCTTCTGGCGGAAGGTCGCCAGCTTGTGGTTGGCCGCGAAAGCCGTGCCCTTGTTGAAGCCGTTGGCATCCTGGACGACGATGATCTTCTCCGCGCGAATCACCAGCGTGCCCTGGGTCAGCTGCACGTTGCCCTCCAGCACCTGGGTTTTCCTGGCATCGTCGATGGTGATGCGATTGGCTTCGAGATTGACCGGCTTGTCGCGGTCGGCGCGTTCGGCGCGGGCACCGGCAACGGCCAGGCAGGATGCCAAAACGATCAGCGGCAAGGATTTCCAGGCATGGGTTTTCATCATGGGTTCCTGTGCAGGGTGGCGGTCGCGGGACCCAGCAGGACGGTCACTTGCGACTTGTTGTCGATGGCGATGCCGCCTTGCCCGACGATCACCGACCGACCCTGCCGGATGGTGACCGGCGCATCGGTGTGGGCCTTTTCTTCATCGGGCATCACGTGCAGGCGCGTGGTGGTGGCGACGGTGGCGGGCGCGCCGGGCTTATCGTCAGGGCGGACGATCTCGACATCTCCTTCCAGCAGCACGTGGTCGCCTTGCTTGTCCACCCAGGCCCGCCTGGCCGCGACCGACATCTCGCGGTCCTCCAGATACTTCAGGCGGGGCTCGAAGACGAGCGTGGTGTCGTTGTCGGGAAAATGTTCAAGGCGACGCGCCTTGAGTTCGTGGCGGGGCGCGCCCTTGGCGTCGAAGCCGCGCAATTGCACGCCATCCACCCAGTAGTCGGGGTCGTGGCGATCCCTGGCGCGGGGCGCGCTGGTTTCACCCTGGCTGGCCTGCTCGAGCCAGAAGGTCGCGGCGGCCAGCACGGCCAGCACGAGCAAGGGGAACAGCGTGGCGCCGGAGAATCTCATGGCCGGTAGGCCGCCATGACCGAATCCCAGTTGCCCTGGGCCTGAAGCAAGAATTCGCAGACCTCGCGCACCGCGCCCGAGCCGGCGGGGGCCGCGGCGACGTAGTCGGCCTGCTGGCGGATCAACCGGTGGCAGTCGGGAACGGTCGCCGAAAAAGCGCATGCCGCCATGACGGCCAGATCGACAACGTCATCGCCCATGTAGCCGGCCTGGCAGAAATCGAGGCCTTCGTCGCGCAGTAGGTCGGCCATGGCGCCGCGCTTGTCCTCGACACCCTGCCGCACCAGCGAGATGGCCAAATTCTCCGCGCGGCGCAGGACGATCGGCGAGTCCCGGCCGGTGATGATGGCGATCCTGATGCCGGATTTGGCCAGCATTTTGAGCCCCAGGCCATCGCGACTGAAGAACGCCTTCAGTTCGTCGCCGGCCGGACTGAAGTAGAGATGGCCATCCGTCATCACGCCGTCGATGTCGAAGGCCATCAGCCGCACGCGCCGCGCCTTGTCGAGCAATTCGCTCATACCACCTTGGCCCGAAAGAGGTCGTGCATGTCCAACGCGCCGCACAGGTTGCCGGCGTCATCCATGACCAGTAATTGGTTGATCTTGTGACGCTCCATCATCTCCACGGCTTCGACCGCCAGGCGATCGGGATTGATGCCCCGGGGATTGCGGGTGGCCAGTCCGCCCACCGGCGTGGTGCGCAGGTCGCCCAGCTTTTCCATCGCCCGGCGCAAGTCGCCGTCGGTGAAGATGCCAAGCAGTCGCTGGGCTTCGTCGAGCACCACGACCATGCCCATGCCGCCCCGCGTCATCGCCAGCAGCGCCTCCGGCAGCGATGCGCCATGGCTGACTTTCGGCACGTCGGCGACAGGCCGCATGACGTCGCGCACGTGGGTCAGCAGTCTCCTGCCGAGCGCGCCGCCGGGATGGGAACGGGCGAAATCCTCGGCGTCGAAGCCGCGCGCGTCGAGCAGCGCGACGGCGAGCGCGTCGCCCAGCGCCAATGCGGCCGTGGTGCTGGCGGTGGGGGCAAGGTTGAGCGGGCAGGCTTCCTCGTCCACGTGGGCGTCGAGGTGCACGTCGGCTTCCCGCGCCAGCGAGGAGGCGACATTGCCGGTGACGGCGATCAGTTTGCCGCCCTGGCGCTTGACCAGGGGGACGATGGTCAGCAGCTCGTCGTTCTCGCCGGAGTTGGACAGCGCGATGAGCACGTCGTCGCGCGTGATCATGCCAAGGTCGCCATGCACCGCCTCGGCCGCGTGTACGAAATAGGCGGGGGTGCCGGTGCTGGCCATGGTCGCGGCAATCTTCCGCGCGATGTGGCCGGACTTGCCGATGCCGCTGACGATGACCCGGCCGCGGCAGGCGAGAATCAGGTGCACCGCCCGGTCGAACTCCGCCCCGAGGCGGTCGGCCAGCGCCACGACCGCATCCGCCTCGATGCGCAGCACGCGCCGCGCCATCGCCAGGCTGCCACCGGCAGTCGAATCTTGGGCCATGGTGTCCGATGTCGTTATGATTGGCCCAAATTATAACCAGCCACCCACCGGAGACGACTTGAACACGCTGCAACTGGTACTGCTGCTGCTCGGCGCGTCGGTCCTGGTGGTCACGGCCTGCCGGGTCGCCAACCTGCCGCCCATCCTCGGCTATCTGCTGGTCGGCGTGGTGGTGGGGCCGCACGCGCTCGATCTCCTGCCGGACGCCGAGGGCGCCAGCCACCTGGCCGAGTTTGGCGTCGTGTTCCTGATGTTCTCCATCGGCCTGGAATTTTCGCTGGCGCGGCTTTATGCGATGAAGCGCATCGTCTTCGGCCTCGGCCTCGCTCAGGTGGCCCTGACGGCGGCGGCCATCGGCGCCGTCGCGGCCACCGCCGCCAGCGTGTCGTGGCTCGCCGGCATCGGCCTCGGCGGTGCGCTGGCGATGTCGTCGACCGCGATACTCTCCAAGCTGCTCGCCGACCGCCGTGAGCTCGATTCGCCGCACGGCCGCGAGGTCATGGGCGTGTTGCTGTTCCAGGATCTGGCCGTGGTGCCGCTGCTGGTGATCATTCCGGCCCTGGTGCGGCCGGTCGGCGAACTGGCCGGCGCGCTTGCCACGGCTTCGCTGAAGGCGGCGGTGCTGCTGGCGCTGGTGCTGTTCATCGGCCAGAAGCTGATGCGCGGCTGGTTCACGCTGGTGGCGCGCCGCAAGTCGGCCGAGCTGTTCATGCTCAATGTCCTGCTGATCACGTTGGGCCTCGCCTGGCTGACCGAGTGGGCCGGCCTGTCGCTGGCGCTGGGCGCTTTCGTCGCCGGCATGCTGATCTCGGAAACCGAATACCGCTACATGGTGGAAGAGGACATCAAGCCCTTCCGTGATGTCCTGCTCGGCCTGTTCTTCATCTCCATCGGCATGATGCTGGACTTGCAAGCGATTCTCGCCGAATGGCCGCGCGTGCTCGGTGTTCTGCTCGGGCTGTTGCTCGGCAAGCTGGCGGTGGCGTGGGCGCTGTCGCGCGCCTTCGGCGCCGACGCCGGCACGGCGCTGCGCACGGGCCTGTGGCTGTGCGCGGGCGGCGAGTTCGGCTTTGTGCTGCTCGCGCGCGGCGAATCCGTCGGCCTGCTGGCCGGCGGCCCGTTGCAGCCCGTCCTGGCGGCGCTGGTGCTGTCGCTGATGCTGGCGCCGCTGATCGTCCATTTTGCCGATCGCATCGTGCTGCGCTTCGTTGCGTCCGAATGGCTGCTGCGGTCGATGCAGCTCACGCAACTGGCGGCGCACACCATGGAGTCGGACAAGCATGCCATCGTCTGCGGCTATGGCCGCACCGGCCAGCATCTGGCCCGTTTCCTCGAGCACGAAGGCATCGGCTTCCAGGCGCTCGACCTCGATCCCGAGCGCGTGCGCGAGGCGGCCAATGCCGGCGAGCCGGTTTCCTACGGCGACTGCACCCGGCGGGAAACGTTGCTTGCCGCCGGGTTGGCCCGGGCCAGCGTCGTGGTCATCACGTTCGCCGATCGCGTCGACACGCTGCGTACCCTGCATCGCATCCGCGAGTCGGCGCCGGGCGTGCCGGTGGTGGCGCGCGCCCGGGAGGAAGACGACGCCGAGGAATTGCTGGCGGCCGGCGCCGCCGAGGTGGTGCCGGAAGCGCTGGAATCGTCGGTGATGCTGGCGACACACGCGCTGGCCTTCGTTGGCGTGCCCCTGCACCGCATCGTCAAGCGGTTGCGCGAATTGCGCGAGCAGCATTACGGCCTGTTGCGCGGCTTCTTTCATGGCGCCACCGACGTCGGCGACCGCGTCCTCGAGGCCGACCTGCCGCGCCTGCACTCGGTGGCGCTGGCCGAGGGTGACCATGCGGTGGGCATGATGCTGGGCGACGTGGGTCTGGGCAAGGCCGGCGCCACGGTGTCGGCGCTGCGCCGTCACGGCCTGCGCGGCCTGGAGCCCGACGCGACGGTTGTCCTGGCGGCGGGCGACGTCGTGGTGCTGCTCGGCACGGCGGCGGCGGTGATGGTGGGCGAAACGAAGTTGCTGCGCGGCTGAGGGCGGCTAACGCAAAAGTCAGCCGTGGCGGCACGCCAAAAAACGAGGCCCGCCGAAGCGGGCCTGGTTCCGTATCAACGGTGAACCGACCTACAGGTTCTTGCAGACGGTGTAGAGGTTGGTGCCGTTGTCGATATAGCCGGTGGTTCCCGCCGCCAGCGCCGCGGCGGCCACCGCTGTCGGCGGCGTGGTCTCCAACTGCCCGCGCAGCGTGCCGGTCAGCATGTTGCCGTCGTCGAACTGGCTGTCGATGGCCTGGGCGATCTTGGCCGGCAGGCTGCCGGAGCAGATCACGGTGCCGGCGAGTCCCAGCGCGCCGTTCTGCACGCCGACGATGCCGCCGGCGGCGTTGATCGGCTGCGATGCCGCGTTGGCCAAGGTGTCCGTCGCGCCGGCGACGAATCCGGCCATGCGCAGTTCGGCCCAGAACAAGCGCGACTCGTCGGTGTTGGTGGTGGACTGGTACTGGCCGTCGATGACGTTGCTGCCCGCCGTTGCTGGCGGTGCGATGGCCGCGCCGGCAATGCTCCAGCGGTTGGCGCCGGGATCGTCCCCGGGCAGGCGCTTGTAGCGGTCCTGATACGAATAAACGGCGGCGGTGAGGCCGTTGAGGTCGTTGGCGACGTTCTTGATCTTCGCCTGGGTGATCAGCTCCTGGCCCTTCAGTACGCCGCCGAGCAGCAGGCCGATGATGACCAGCACGATGGCGATCTCGACCAACGTGAAGCCCGACTGCTTGCGCATGTTGATTGCTTGCATGGTATCCCCCGTATAACTTTCGGCTTATGTAAGCGCAACCAAGCAATTTGTGTGCCCCATCGAAAATAATGCAGTCAACGCGGGATTTTATGTAGAAACCGCTCAACTTTGTCGGAATTTCGACAGCTTTGTCGGGCGACTGACGATTCGAGGTCCACGACCCGACGGTTGCGGGGCATTGCGGCGAGGCCTTCATTACAATCGCCGGGAATCGCCATGAGCCTGTTTCCTTCCCTCAGCCGTTTCGTCCTGGGCACCGCGCTGCGCTGGCGCCGTCAATTGTTGGTGGCCGTGCTGGCGCTGCTTTATCTGGTGCTGATTCTGGGGCCGGCGACGCCCCTGGCGCGCGTGCTGTTCGTGGTACACCTCGGCTTGTTGATCGTCTGGCAGCCTTTCGTCCGCGCCGACCAGCGCCTCGGCCTGGCGGCCATCGGCCGGATTCTGCTCGCGGTCGGCCTGATGGTCTATTGGCTCAACGGCTGGCTGCTGACGCTCTGGATCATCCTGCTGGCCGGCGTGGTCGGCGGCAAGGTTTTCCTGTACGAGGCGCGCTGGTCGAAGCTGTTCTACCTCTTTGCCTTGTCCTGGCTGGTGGCCGTGCTGCTGCTGCTGGCGATGCCGACGACAGTGCCCAGCAGCATCGCCGCCGGCTCCGTGGTCGTCACCATCGGCGAATGGATGGCGCCGGCGGTGCTGGCCATGATGCTGCTGCTGCCGGAGCGCAAGGAGGCCGACGACCAGGCGGAAGTGGTCGACTTCGTTTATAGCGTCATCGTCATGCTGCTGCTTGCCGTGCTGGTGCTCGGCAGCCTGGCCATCATGCTGTTGCTGGGCCACGCCTACATCGACGCGCTGCTGGAGGCGCTGCTCGGCATCGGCTTGGCGCTGCTGATCCTCGGCTGGGTGTGGAATCCGCATCTGGGCATGGCCGGGGTCGGCACGGTGTTTTCCCGCTACCTGATGTCGGTGGGTATGCCGGTCGAGCAATGGCTGCACACCCTGGCCGACCTCGCCCAGCGTCGCGACGACCCGGACGATTTCCTGGTCGAGTCGTGTCGCGACATGGTGCGTGTGCTGCCCTGGGTGACCGGCGTGGCCTGGCGGGCGCCCGGCGGGCCGGAAGGACAGTTCGGCGCCTGCCAGGGACGCTCGCGCGAGTTTCGTTTCGATACCCTGGCCTTGCGCATCTATAGCCGATTTCCGCTCAGCCCTTCGCTGGCCTGGCATTTCAGCCTGCTGGCGCAGCTGGTCGCCGAGTTTCGCGCCGACAAGCTGCGCGCCCGGCAACTGAAGCACATGAGTTATGTCGAGGCCATCCACGAAACCGGCGCCCGCCTCACGCACGACGTCAAGAACCTGCTGCAAAGCCTGCGCACGCTTTGCACGGCCGCCCAGAATGAATCCGGCGGGGTCACGCCCGAGTTCGTTTCGCTGTTGCAAAGGCAATTGCCGGCGATCACTGCGCGCCTGGAACAGACGCTGGACAAGCTGCAGGCGCCGCGCCTGCGGGCGGAAGAATCGACCACCCTCGCTGACTGGTGGGAACGATTGCAGGCACGCTTCGCGCTGGCCGATATCCGGTTCGCCGTGGAGCACGATGCGCCGGCGCTGGCGGTGTCGCGATATCAGGCGCAAATACCGACGGCGCTGTTCAATCACGTCGTCGAGAACCTCGTCGCCAATGCGCTCGACAAGCGCGGTGCCCATCCGGCGCTGCGCATCGACGTGACCCTGGGACTCGATGCCCGGGGCGCGCGGGTGAAAGTCAGTGACGACGGCGCGCCGGTGCCGCCGGCGCTGGCGGCCAGCCTGTTCCGGGCGCCGGTGGCCTCCGAGACGGGCACCGGCATCGGCCTCTACCAGGCCGCGCGCCTGCTGGAAGGCAGCGGTTACGCGCTCGCGTTGGCGGCGAACCTGCCTGGCCGGGTGAGTTTCGTACTGGCGCCGGCGGGTTCCTGACCGGGGACTTCAGCCGCGGTCAACGCGGTTTGCGGCCGAGCAGGCCGTAGACCGCCATCTCGCCCTTGCCCTTCAGACGCAGCATCTGCGGCTCCTCGAAATCGAATCGATCCCGTAGTCGCTCGAAGGTGTTGGTGTCGCACTGGACCATGCCCGGCGTGCTCTCGGCGGTGATGCGGCTGGCGATGTTCACCGTGTCGCCCCAGACGTCGTAGATGAATTTCTTCTTGCCTACCACACCCGCCACGACCGGTCCGGTGCCGATGCCGACCCGGATCGCCAGACGCATGCCTTGCGGGGCGAAACCCTGCCGCAGGCGTTCATGCATGGCCAGGGCCATGTCGGCGATGGCCTCGGTGTAACGGCTGCTGGCGCTGTTGAGGCCGCCGGCCACCATGTAGGCATCGCCGATGGTCTTGATCTTCTCGAGGCCGAACCGTTCGGCCAGTTCGTCGAACGCCGAAAAAACCTCGTTGAGCATCGAGAACACCTGGCCCGGTGTCAGGTGGCTTGCCGCTTCGGTGAAGTTGACAATGTCCGCGAACATCACGGTCGCCTCGGCGAAGCCGTCGGCGATCGGTTGCTCCGAGCGCTTGAGCCGCTCGGCCACCGGCCCGGGCAGGATATTGAGCAGCAGCCGCTCCGACCGCTCCTGTTCGGCCTTCAGCAAACCGTGCGCCTCGGTCAGCCGGTCCTGCATCTTCTGCTTTTCCTGGATCGAATAGCGCAGCAGCAGATAGATGATGGTGGCGACGGCGATGAAGTTGAGGGCGAAAAACACCACCGCCGTGGCCAGCGGCACGGCGAGCGCGGCATGCGCGCCCTTGGGCGGCGCCAGGTAGTAATCGAAGACACCCGACATCGCCGTCATGAATACCCAGGCGAAAAACCAGGCGATCGACTGGCGCACGCCGAAGCACAGAATGGCGCCGATGGGCGCGAGCAGGCCCCAGAGGACGATGCCGCTGGAGTCGACGAAGCTGCCGAAGCCCCACTGCATGGCGAAGGGGCCGAACAGGAACAGCGCGAGTTGCGTGACGCGAAAGAAGTCGAAATGTCCGAAGCGGATGTAGACCAGCAGGTTGCCCACGAGCAGCAACTGAAAAACCATCGGCGGCGTCGTCGAGATCGATTGGCCGAGCAGGCCGTAGATCGCCACCCAGAGCATCGCCGCCAGGGTGACCAGACCGGTGGCGAACATCAGTAGCGACTTGTTGAGCCGCTGCTCCTCGCTGTCGCCCGGTTCGACGCCGGCGTGGCGCAGGCGATCGACGAAACGGGAATCTTCCGGATAAGCCGTCATGCCGCCATGATAAACCGAGCGAGCCGGTAAGTCGGCAATAGGACTGGATCAGTCGAAGTAGCCGGTCCCTTTGCGTCGCATGATGTCCTTCACCGCATCGCCATAGCGATACTTCCGTAGTGCGGCAATTTCCTCGTGGCTCAATACGCGACGGCCAGATTGCTGGTCCTCATGAATGAGCTGCATGAGTTCGCGATACTGGGCATCGTTATACCAAGCCCCGCGCAGCTTTCTATGGCCAGCGACTCGCCGCAGAACTCGATACGTAAGCCAAACCCACATGACCAACATGACGATACCGCCGGCCATCCACGCGAATAAACGAGCGTTCGGGTCGAGAGAATCCCACCACGCCAGTATCAGATGCCACCATTGGACGATCAAAACCGGAGGTTCCATTTCAAGGTGATATGCAAATCGCGTGATTCGACCATCAGGGCAATCTTCCCGCCGCGATCATGCGGTTGAAGAGCAGGTTGGGCGACAGCCAGACGACGATGTCGTCGAATTCGCCGTTGGCCGCGCCGGCAGGCGCCGGGTCGTGGCTGACGAAGACGGCATCGCCGTTCAGGTTGGCCGCCTCGTCGGCGCCGCCGCCGCCGATGGCGCCGTTGCGGCCGATCGATAGCAGCACGGCCGGCGCCCGGTCGGCGAGCCGGGCCGCCGCGCCGCAATTGGCGGCGGCGATGCCGGTGGCGCTGACACAAATGGACAGCGCGTCGACCTTGCCGAGTTCCGGCATGGTCGCCCCCTTGGCGCCATCGATGCGAGTAAAGGGATTGACGACGCCGTTGATCGTGCCCGTGTAAACCGCGTAGCGAATCGGCTGGTTCCAGGCGTCGATCAGCAAGCCATTGCTGTTGGTCGGCGCTAGGCCGAGGGTGGCGGCCGGCAGGAACCCGTCCTGAAAATTGGAGCAATTGCCATTGAGTGCGCTGCCGCCGGCGGCGAAGCTTTCCTGGCCATTGCTGGCGGCGGTGGCGGGGCAGGGTAGCCGGCCATTGGCGGCGGCATGGCCGATCAGCGCCTCGATGGCCTCCTTCAACTGCTTCTGGGTCTGCTGGCTCCGCCGGACGTCGTCTTGCGCGAGCAGCGGCATGAGCATGCCGCCGATCAGCAGTGCGATGATGGCCACCACCACCGCCAGTTCGGTAAGCGTGAAACCGCGCGCCAAAGTCAGTCGTGGCAAGACGCCGATGTTCATTGCAGCCAGCTCGCGAAGAAGTCGCCGATGTCCACTCGTTGATCCTGAGTCCGCTGCGAACCGGTGAAGCCGAGGCGAACCGATTTGAGCGCCGGCCGGTAGCAGACATTGTCGCCGCCGCATTCCTGTCCGGTCGGGCAGCCACCGGCGCAAGCGCCGCCGGGTGCATCATAAACCACGGCGCTATCGGCCAGTTTCGCCGCATAGCCAGGATAAAGCTGGGCCATCGGCCGGGTGGTGTTCTGCATGGCGGCGCGCAACTGGGCGCTGGTGCCGCTGTCCCGCTCGATCCAGACTTCGGTGCGCATCGTGGTCTTGCGCAGTTCCGGCGCGACGCCCGTGACATCCCGGCTGGGCGTCACATCGATGCGGATGTGATAGAGATAGCTGTCGCCGCCTTCGCCGGCCTGCCCGCGCAGGTTCACGAAGGCGATGCCGGGCGCCGCGTCGGGATTGCGCGGCGATGGCCGTGGATTGCCCGTCTGGCTGTTGGGGCCGGGCAGGCCGTGGGCGTTGTCGTCATCGGCCGGCAATGTGACACCGTCGGCGGCGTTGGCGGCGGCGTGTCCCCAGTAAACGATGGCGGCGTGGCTGTTGTAGCCGACGCTGCCGCCGCAACCACTGGTACCACAGGGGTCGTTGCGGCCGGCGGTGACGCCGGTTTCGCTGAAACCTGCCTGGCGACCCTGATCGAACTCGATGCCGATCTTGGGCAAAGTCAGCGATGGCGTCACGCCGTTGTTGCCGGAATAACCGAGCTGCGAACCCGCCGCGCCGCAGCCCAGTGTCGGATTGCTCTCGGCGTCGACGGCGGCGAAGACGAAGCCGTTGTCGCCGACACTGGTGCCGATCTGCCGGAAACGGAACGTGAAATAGGCCCTGAAGCCTTTGCCCTGACTGTTGGCCTCGGGGGTCCAGGCGCAACCGAACAGGGCCCCCGCCGGCGCGCCGTCGTTGGTGGTGACCCCCGCCTTGCCCAGCGTGAGGACGCGGGTCGCCGGGTCGTAGTCGACCAGTTGGCCGAAACCGAGATTGGTCAGCGTCGGCGATTGCACGGGACTCATGCTCGGTGAGTTCGGCACGCAGCGGACGATGTCCTGCTGCCGGGTCTGGCCGGACTCGATGGTCGTGAAGAGCGCATCGCCGGCGAAGGTCGTGCCGCCCGCGTTGATTCCGGCCAGATTGACTCCTTCGAGGTACTTGCTGAAATCGTTGCGCTCGATGGCCGTCGCGCGCGACTGGCCATTGCCGCGCTGGCCGGCGAACACCACCACGCCGGGACAGACCGCGCCATTGACCGTGAACCCGCCGGTGCCGGCGAAAACCAGATCGCGCCAATGCGTGAAGTACTGCCGCGGTGCCTGGTTGTCGTCGTAACAGACATCGGCCGGAATGCGGCCTGGAGCCACGGCGAATCCGCCGGGCGCGGCAATGCGGTCGCGCAGGCAAGTGACCATGCGGTCGAGCATCGAGTTGATATCGACGCGAAAGTTGGATGACTTGCGCAAGGCGTCGAACAGGCTGTCAGCGGTTACGCGCAGGCCGCTGTCGTTGGCGGCGGGCGTGCAGGCGACGCCGACGGGGCAGCCCCTTGCCCACAGGGTGCCGTCATTGGCTTTTTGCACGACGCCTTGCGGCGACAGGGGCTTGTCGGTGGCGCCCGTGTCGCCCGAGGCGTTGTTGGTCGAGCCGGTGAAATAATTGGTCACGCCGGCCAGAGCGCCGGCCGTGCCGGGATCGAGATAATTGGTCGCGTCGTAGTTGCCGCCGCACTGCGTCACGTCGTCATTGGCCGATGCGCCGCGGTTCTGCCCCGGCAGCGGGGGGCCGGCGGCAATGATCACGGCGATTGGCCGCTCGTGCGGCGCGGCGATGATGCTGGCCAGCGTGGCGGTGCCGTTGGCGGCGACGACATCGATCTGTCCGAGGGTGTCCCAGTTCATCGGGCTGGCCTGGTGGACGCGCTGGTGGCTGCCGGAGACGGCCAGCCACAGACATTCGCCGTGACTGTCGCGCAAGGGGCCGGTGCCCAGCATGCGCCAGGGGAAGCGGCCAATGACCATGACATTGGCGGCGTTGCCGGCGAAGTTTCCGGCGTCGCAGCCTTCCTCGGTACAACTGACGTTGTTGTTTCGCGAGGTGCCGAGGTCGGGCAGGGGCAGGTAGCCATAGACCGTCGTCGGCCCTTCGACATCGCGGTACTTGAGCGCGTAGCCGATCAGCGCTTCGCGCGCCTGGGCCAAGACGTCCTGGTCTTGGCGCTGGCGCCGGGCATCGATGGCTTCGGGCGACATGACTTCCAGAAGAAAGAACAACGCACCGGCCGTGATCAGCGCCAGCAGGGCGATCAGGGCAAAGCCCGCCGAGGTATGCCCGTGGCCGCGCGGCGAGGATGGCATGGTGCCTTGCCTGGTCAAGGTTGGCGGTTGACCGTGACCCGGCCACCGTTGAGGCCGTCCGCCCTTTCCAGCGTGCCGCGGTTGATGGCTTCGCCGACCCTGAGCGGCGCGGGTGTTTCGTCGGTCGGTGTCAGCACCACCCGCCCCGGCGTTCTGGTCGCCACCGCGGCGGTAACGCCGGTGCCCACCGTGTTCTCGTGCTGCGCATGCTGGTTGATCCACACGGTGGTCTTGCCGCTGGAGCGGGTGACGACGCCATCGAGGCTCATGACGGTGCCTTCCAGCGTCTGGGCGGTCTGGACATTCTGTTGGCGCTGGCGTTCCAGCATGGCGCGTCGTTCGGGCGTCAGGAACAAGCGTCCGAGCGGTTCGGCATGAAGCGGGCCGCCGGCCAGCAGCGTCAACCCGATCAGCAGCGCTCTCGTCGCGCCTCTCACGGTTTCCTCTCCCTGAGCGTGATCCACTCGATGGTGCACGCTGACCGCAGTTGGCCGGCCAGCCCCGGCGCGCCGGGCGGCGGCGCCGACCGGTCGATCACGCACTCGCGCACCAGCAGGTGCGCATGGACGGCGCGCCGCAGCTCGTCGAGGAAACCGAGCAGGTCGTCCTCGTGAAGCAGCGTCATGCGCAGACTCATGGTGCTCGACATGAATTCGTGTTCGCCGGCAAGCGGACCACCGGGCAGCAGCGCGTCGTCGACGGGATGCTGCGGCGACAGTTCGTACTGGACGTCGAGCAGGCGACGCCTGGCCTTGATGCGTGAAATCTGCTCGACCCAGTCGAGCCGTTCCTCCTGGCCGATGACGCCACTTGTCCTCAATTCGGCGAGCAGGGCGATGCGCTCGCGTAATTCCACCTCTTCCTCCCGGGCGCGGCCGAGCCGGGCGCGCAGGTCGCCCTGCTTCGCGACGAGTTGGCGATGGGCGGCTTCGGCGGCGTCGACCTGTTGCCGGGACGCCATGATCATGGCCACGCCCGTGACCATCGCCATCGCCAGCAGGAACAGCGGCCAACGCAATCTCGTGATGTCCCGCATCGAGATGCTCATAGTGCCTGCATGACGCGCAGATTGAACTTGGGCGGCTCGATTTCGCCGGTGGCATCGCTGCTGCGGATGGCTTTGCCGGATTCCTGCTCGAACGGCCGGCTGATCACGCGGACCTGGATCTCGCCGGTCGAGAGCAAGCCGGTGAAGGCGTTGACCGCCTCGATCTGTCCGCGATGATCCAGTGCCATCGCCGCCGGCAGGCGCGCCTGGATGTCGAGCAGGGCATGGCTGCCGCCCTTGGTAGCGCCCTGGCTCTGGGCGGCGTCGGCTCGCGGGTCGTGGGCGCCGCCGTCATCCAGCCGCCAGTCGACCCGCGTCAGTTCGACGCGCGGCGCCTGATCGAGGGCGTGGCCGAGATGCCGCAGCAGGGGTTCGGGGCCGGCGCTGCGCCGCGCCAGCACCCGATAGCGGTCGGTCAGGTCGCGCAGGCTGTCGCGGGAGATGTCGATCGGCGGCAGGCCGCGCATCAGGTCGTCGTAGCGACGCTGGCCGGTCTCGACGTCGAGCCGGACCTGCGCGTTCCGGTCGGACAGCTCGGACAACCGCAACATCTGGCCGCCGGCGAGGAGCAGGCAGGCGCCGAACACGGTGGCCGAGACGATGGTGAGCGCATGGCGGGCCTGCCAAAGCCGATAGAAGCGGCGATCCTCGGCCGGCGCGAACTGCTGGTGCGGCGTTTGCCGCATCAGCAGGTGCAGATAGAATCGGTCGCCGCGCGCGTCGGCGGGCGGTTCGGCCAGCCCCTGCTGACGCGCCAGTTCGCCGATGTCGGCGAACTGCACCTGCCGCTCCGGTGTGTCGGGAAGGTTGCGCGTCAGGTCGGCGCGTTGGCCGGCATGGGCGAGCACCAGCACTTGCAGTGGCTGGTCGCGGCTGATGAGGCGCTGTCCCGCCAGATACTGGTAGATCTTGCCGGCTTCGCTGGCACAAGTGGTGGCGATCAGATCGGACCGGTCCGTTGCCATGGCGGTCAGACGGGAAAAGCGCAATTGGCCGTTCTCGAAAAACGATTGCCGCAGTCCGGCGCTGCTGGCGGAGATCACCAGTATTCGCTCGGTGGCCGCCGGCAGCTTGCCGACCAAGGCGGCGATCACGAAAGGCATCGAATGGATGCCGGCCAAGCGGGCCTCGGTCTCGCGCATCGCCTGCAACCACGGTTCGATCTGGCTGACGCCGAGCAGGCCGGCGAACAGGAATTTTTCATCGCGCCGCCCCTTCTTGCTCCGCCCGAGGGATAGCGCCAGCGACAGCGGCGTGCCGTAGTAGTACTGCGCCAGCTTGCGCTTGATCAGTTCGCGACGGTCGTTGCCCTGGACGTGGGGAAGTTCGTCGACCTGGAAACCTTCCTCGGCGAGGTCGGCGAGCAGGTAGAACAAACTGGCCGACCGTTCCCGCAAATAGTCGCGGAACGCCGACAGTCCTGGCTCGTTGGCCGCGAAGCTCGCTTCTTCCTTGGGGCCGGATGGCAGCCAGTGATAGGCGGTGACTCTGGTGGCGTTGACGAAAAGCAGACGGCGGGCCGGCATGATTCCTACATCTTCAGCTTGGTGATGGTGTCATACACCGGGCCGAGCACCGAGAGCATCACCCAGCCGAGCATCAGGCCGAGCACGATGGTCATGACCGGCTCGATCAGGGCCTGGATGCGGCCCAGCGATTCGCGGACGTCGCGTCCGTAGAAATAGCCGACGTTCACCAACGCGGTGTCGAGCGCGCCGGTGTTCTCCCCCACCTTGAGCATGCGGATGACCAAGGGCGGAAACAGGCCGACATTCTGGAAGGCGGTGGTGATGCTTTGTCCCTCGGCGATCATCTCGCCGACCTGGCGCAGGCCGTTGCGGATCGCCTGGTTGCCGACGACGCCTTCGGACGCGCGCAGCGAGTCGAGGATGGAGATGCCGGAGCCGTACATCATGGCGAACACGCTGGCGAAGCGGGACAGGATGACCTTGCGCAGCAGGACGCCGACCAGGGGCAGGCGAAGCTTGGTGCTATCGAAGCGCAGCCGGGCGGCCGGGTGGGTGCGCACCATCGCCACCGCGACGGCCACCAGCGCGAGCGGCAGGCCGATGACGAGATACCAGTGGTTCACGAAGACGTTCGAGGTTCCGATCAGCAGCTTGGTGTGCAGCGGCAATTCGTGCCCCATGTTGGTGATGAAGCCCACCATCTTGGGCACCAGGTAAATCATCATGAACAGGATGACGCCGATCACCACGGTGCCCATGAAGGCCGGATACATGATGAGTTTCTTGGTCTGCGCCGCCAGCTCATCCTGCCACTTGAGCGATTCCACCAGGTTGCCCAGGACTTCCTGCAACTTGCCGGTGTGCTCGCCGGCGGCGATCAGGCTGACGAAGACGTCGTCGAAGACGCTCGGGTGCTCGGCCATCGCCTGCGACAGGGTTTTGCCGCCGTCGATGCTTTCGATCATGCCGGCGATCACTTCCCGGAAGCGCGGATTCTCCAGGCTGTCGCGCAGGTCGGTGAGCCCTTCCAGGATCGGCACGCCGGCCCGGCTCAGTTGCTCGAGGTGGAAGCAGAAGTTGATCAGCTCGCGCCGGCTGGCCGCCCGGCCGCCGAACATGCCGATCTGGCGCACCGGGTTGCCGCGGATGTAGTCGAGATCCATCCGCTTCAGGCGCAGTTCCAGGTCGATGGCGTTGGTGGCGTCCATGCGGCCGAGCACGATGCGGCCGTCGGCGCCCATCGCCTTGTAGGCGTACAAGGTCACGACATGCGTTCCGTCAGGTCCACCACCCGGGCGACCTCGTCGATCGAGGTCGAGCCATCCAGCGCGCGGCGCAGCCCGTCTTCGGCGAGGGTGCGGAAGCCCTTGGCCAACGCTGCCGTGCGGATTTCACGATGGGTGGCGCGGCGGGCGATCAATTCGTCGATGTCGCCATCGAGCCTCAGCACTTCCATGATCGCCAGCCGGCCGCGATAGCCCTGGAAGTTGCAGTGTTCGCAACCGCCAGGGCGATAGAGCAGGCCGGCCCGGTCCATGCCAAGCAGGCGGCGTTCGTGGGGCTGCGCCGTATAGGGCTTGCGGCAATGCGGGCAGAGGCGGCGCAGCAGGCGCTGGGCGACGATGCCGATGATGTTGCCGGCCATGATGTCGGGCAGGATGCCGATGTCGAGCAGGCGCGGGATGGCGCCAATGGCCGAGTTGGTGTGCAGCGTCGAATAGACCTGATGCCCTGTCATGGCGGCGCGGAAGGCCATTTCGGCGGTGTCGGCGTCGCGGATCTCGCCGACCAGGATGACGTCCGGGTCCTGGCGCATCATCGAGCGGATGCCATTGGCAAAATCGAGCTTCGCCGCCTCGGCCACCGAGGTCTGGCGGATCATGGCCATCGGGTACTCGACCGGATCCTCGAGGGTCATGATGTTCTGACCCTCCTCGTTGATGTGGTTGAGCACCGAATAGAGCGTGGTGGTCTTGCCGCTGCCGGTCGGCCCGGTGACCAGGATGATGCCTTCCGGCCGCGCGATCATCAGCTTGAGCGCTTCCATCTGCTGGTCGTCGAGGCCGAGCTGTTCGAGCGGCACGATGCCTTTCTGGCGATCGAGGATGCGCAACACGATGTTTTCGCCATGAATGGTCGGCTGCGCGGCGACGCGGAAGTCCACCGGCCGGCCGCTGATGTTGAGCGAAATCCGGCCGTCCTGCGGTGCCCGCGTTTCGGCGATGTTCATGCCGCTCATGACCTTGATGCGCACCGCCATGGCCGCCCAATATGACTTGTGCAGGGCGCGGATTTGCCGCAGGATGCCGTCGATCCGGTAGCGGATGCGCAGGAAGCTGGCCTCCGGCTCGAAGTGGATGTCGGAGGCTTCGCGCTTGACCGCGTCGGTGAGCAGCGCGTCGACCAGCCGTACCACGGGCTGGCTGTATTCGTCCATCGACACGGCCAGCGAACGGTAATCGATCTCGCCAGTCTCGATCTCGTGCAGGATGCCGTCGATCGACAATTCATGACCATAGTACTGGTCGATGGCGCGGGCGATTTCCGATTCGCCGGCAAGCAGAGTCTCGATCAGCAGTTCGTGCGGCACCAGGGCGCGCAGCTTGTCGAGCGCGACGATGTCGTTGGTGTCGGCGATGGCGATGGTCAGCCGCCGCTGCTCCGGCGAATAATCCATCGGCAGCAGGTTGTGGCGCTTGGCGACATCGCGCGGCACCAGCTGCAGGGCGGCGGGATCGACGATCGCATGCACCAGATCGACCGATTTCTGGCCGAGCGACTCGCCCAGGGCGTCGCGTAGCGTCGCCTCCGAGACGAAGCCGAGCGAGACCAGCAGGCGGCCGACCGGCTGGTTCGATTTCATCTGCTCCAACAGCGCGATGCGCAGTTGATCTTCGCTGATGACGCCCTGGGCGATCAGAATCTGGCCAATGGGGCGACGGTGGGGGGTGGGCGAGTTCATCTGCGGTTGGCCGGCCGGCGTGTCGTTGTCGATGCGGGCCATCAGGGCTGCTTCAATTCACCGAGCCGTTGCGTGGCCATGCCGCGATCGAAAGCGGCCTGCCGTGTCTCGGCCGCCTTCAGGGCCCGGCGGTAGTAGTCGGCGGCGAGTCGGGATTGATGCAACTGGTCGAGGCTGACGGCCAGGTTGAACAGATAGTCGGGATTGTCGCCATCGGTGGTCATCGCCCTGAAATAGGCCTGCTGCGCCTCGCTCCAGCGATGTTGCCGGGCGTAGAGGTTGCCCAGCGCGAAGTGCAGGGCCGGCATGTCGGGCTGCTGGGCCAGCAACGACTTGATGCGGCTCTCGGCCTGTACCGGATCACTCCCGCCGCGCAGGCCGGCCAGTGCCGCATGGGCTTCGGCGTTGCGCGGGTCGACCTCCAGAATGCGCAGATAGCCGGCCTCGGCATCCTCGACGCGACCTTCGCGCAGCGCGATGGCGGCCAGGCCGAGCATGGCGTCGACGCCGCGCGGGTCGGTGCGCAACGAACGCTCGTAGGCGGCCCGGGCCGCCGCGAGATTGCCCGCCTGGAGCGCTTCGTAGCCTTCGGCGGCGACGGACGGGGTTGGCCGATCGACCGAGCGGGCGAACCGGATTTGGGCCGGCGTGGGCGCCGGGGGCGCGGGCGGCGCCGCCCGCGCGGGTGGCGTGTCGCCACGGCTGACTTTGCTCGCGGCGGGCGCCTTGGCAAGCGGACGGGCTGGCGGTTCGACGGCGGAGAGGGGAATGGGGGTGGGCGACGCGGTGGCGATGGCCGGGGCCGCCGGCGTGGCGGGCATTTCCGGGGCGAGGGGCGTCGAGGCGAGCGGCGGCGCGGCAATGCCAATGCCCGGCGTTGGACGCAGCTGCATCCAGAAATAGACGCCGATGGCGGCGACGGCCGCCAAGGTCAGGGCGGCGATGGTTAGCCAGATAAACTTGCCGCTCGCAGGCGACTCCTTGACGGCAAAAACATTGCGGATCGCGGCTTGCTGTGGTGTCGAAGCCCCGATGTCGGCACGGGCCCTGGTGGGTGCCGACTCTTGCCTCGGGGGCGAAGCGGGGCTGGCGCTCCGTCCGGACATGGTGTTACCGGTGGAGTGGGCGCGCCTCTGGGGTGGCTGCTGCGCGAGCGCGATAAATTCCGCGTCGAGGTCTTCCAGTTTGTTCAGGCTCGGCAGTCGGCCGGCATCCGCTCGCGACGTAACCGGGTCGGAGGCAGACCGCTCGGCCAGCCCTTCGGCAGGCGCTGTCGCGGGTGGGTTGTTGGCCAGGGGCTCGAGCGACAGGCCCTGGGTTGCCGCACCTCTTTCCTTGGCTTGCTCGGCACGCTTCAAGGCGTCCATCAGCAAGCTCACTGGCCGCCTCCGTCGATGCCGATGGTCGGATTGCCGACAATGCGGTGGTCCGGGCCGGGGTTCTTGTCGAAGAAATCCTGGCCGGGCAGGCGGCCGCGATAGGCGGCGTAGTCGCCGTCGAGGCTGGCATCCTTGATGACGATGGGGCGGAGGAAGATCACGAGCTCGGTCTTCGTGCTCTTATCGTTTTTATGCTTAAAGATATTTCCAATGATCGGGATTTGCGATGCGGTGGGCACTGCGTCGGTCAGATCATTAACCTCATCCTGCATTAGCCCGCCCATAACCGCGATGTTTCCGCTCCCGATTCGGATGATCGACTCCATTTCTCTCGTCTGAATTTCCGGGACGCGATTTACAACACCGGTACTCGCCAAGGCCGGGTTGGGATCGTTGATATATCCAGTGATCCTGGTAATCGTGGGGCGGATATTTAGTGTTACCTCGTCGGCGTCATCGATGTGCGGAGTGACGTTCATCATGAAACCGACCGAGATTGCATTGGGAGTGCTGGTATAAGAGGTTTGCGTGAAATTGTTATTGGTAGTGCTCTTCGCTTCGACCGTGAAATAAATCTTGCTATCGGCAACCTTTAGGGTGGCGGTCTGGTTGTTCATCACGCTCATCTTGGGACTGGATAGCACTCTTACGTTGCCGAAAGACTCCAGTAAGGACACTTCAGCGGAAATATTGCCGACTCTCGAGGTGGCATTGGCGTAGGCGAGAGTCAAGATATTCAGAGGGTTCGTCGTGGCTAATCCGGCCGATCCGGCCTGAATGAGTGAGAACCCCTTGTTGCCAGTCGGCAATGCAGCCCAGTTAATACCCTGTTTATATGCATCATTCAGCGTCACTTCGATAATCGTGGCTTCGATCAGTACCTGACGCTTGGCTGTTCGCATTACCTGATCGATGAACTGCTGCACCTTTTCGTGTTGTCGACTTGTGGCTCTGACGATGAGAACCCCCGTTTCCTTGTTGGCAAATACGGAAACGGATGGTTCATATTCGCCAATTTTCTGTTTGGCCGTAGCGCGGCTGTCGGCCTCTTGGTTGCCGCTTCCAGATACTTGCCCGCCTGGTCCGGACTTGGCGACAGCCGCCGCGTTGGGAGCCGCCGCCGCCGCCGTCGTGCCTCCGGAAATGCCCGCCGAGATCGTGCCATCTCCAGTTGTTCTGGCCTTGATTCCGATTTCTGTTTCTATTTGCTGGCGATAGCGGATTCTGTCTTCTTCCTTCAGCATGTCTGTTACGTTGCTGATCAGGCTCTCCATCAGATCGTTTTTCGTATCGCTAGTTACGGACGTCGATGCGACATTGCCTGATTGGGAGGTTGAAGAAGAGGAAGTGCTACTCGAACCACCGCTCGTTTGGGCGCTAGCGATTTGCGTAGCCGTGGCGACCGTGCTCTTGACCGAGCGCGCCATGTTTAGGAAGTCGATCTTGTAAGTATGCAGATACGGTTTGTCTGGCATTACTGAAAGATTTGGCCCATTCATCTCCCAACGCATGTCGACTTGCTTGGCGATGCGGGTCAGCAACTGCGGAAGCGTCTGGTCGATGGCGTTAAGCGTGACGAGTCCCTCGATGCCGGGATGGATATCGACATTGACCTTGGCATCCCGGGCCAAGGCGAACAGCAAGTCCTGCACGCGCACGTTGTTGACCACGACGCTGTAGGTCTCGACCTTGGGCGTCGGTTTTGGCCTGGGCAGCGACAGCGTGTTCTGCACGGGCGTCGGAATCGTGCCCTTGGCCACGCTCGGCGCCGCTTGCGCGTTCAGGTGGCCGGCCGACGGCGGCGATACCGGCGCATTGGCGCACGCCGCCACGGCCAGCGCCAGCAGCGACACCGCGAGACTTCGTGGCGCCCTCGTGGGGGCGTGTTTCGGTGACTGTTCAGCAAACATGTTTCGAGGCCTTGCCTTCCGCTGTGCGAGTGGATCATGAGAGCTGCGGCATCCACGCGGGCCGCTTGCCATCTTACCTGCTAAACAATGCCTATGTGGTTGATTTTCTGCTTCCAATTTAGCAATAACGGTCATGTGCGCCCCTGCTTTAGCCAAGCGACCTTGCGGGCGAACGGCCGCTGGAGTTTTAGCTCGTCCGGCAGCTGGTCGATGGCCTGATTGGCCGCCTTGCGGCTGGGGAAATCGCCGTAAATGACGCCGATTCTCGTGCTGGCGGCCGTTTCGGCAAGGTAGAGCCCTGCCCGTCCCGTTTGCAACAATTGATCCGTTCTGGCCAGGTAGTCGCCGACTCCCGCCATTTCGCCGGCGCTGCCGGTCGTCAGCTGGACGAACCAGCGGTCGTCGTCGGCGCGGTCGAGCCATTGCCGGGTTTCTTCGATTCGCTCGCGCAAGGCCAAAGTCAGCGGTGGCGACACGCCGCTGGCGGCCTCGGGTGGGGGCGACGCCGGTTTCGGCGCCTCCGCTGGCGTTGGCGCCGCGGTTGGCATGGCGGGTTCGGCCGGGGATTCCGTCGGCGCCAGCGGCACGGGAGGTGGCGCCGGGGCCATCGGAGCGGCACTGCCGCGTCCATCGCGTTCCAGGACGTGAGGCCGACCACGGCAAAGGCGAGCGCCGCCGCCGCTCCCGCCGCCGTCATGAGGCGATGACGAATCCGCTGCCCGGGCTTTTCATACTCGGAATCGCGGATGGCTGCGTCGACCTCCTTCGGCGTGACCTGATGAAGTCCTTCGGCGTAGGCCGCCAGCAGCGATTTCTCGGCGAGAATATTGACGCGGCGGGTCAGACCCTGCGACGCCGCGGCGATCAGCTTGAGCGCGTTGCGGGAAAACACTTCCGGGCCCCGATAGCCGGCGGTGCGCATGCGGAAGTCGATGTACTTGGCGACGTCGTCGCGATGCAGCGGCTCGAGCGCGAAACTGTGCGTAATCCGCTCCTTGAGCTGGCGCATGTCCGGCCGGGCCAGTACCACGTCGAGCTCGGGTTGGCCGAACAGCACCAGTTGCAGCAGCTTGTGCTGGCCGGTTTCGAGATTGGACAGCAGCCGGATTTCCTCGAGGGTCTCGCGTGGCATGGCGTGCGCTTCGTCGATCAGCACCACGACCTGCTTGTCTTCGCCGTGCAGTTCCATCAATCGGGTTTGCAGCATCCGGATGACGGTGCTGGCGCGCGCTGTCTCGGAGACCGCCAGTTCGAGTTCCTCGGCGATGGCGAAGACGATGTCTTCCTTCGAGAGCGACGGGTTGGCCAGGTACACGATGACCACGCGCGGCGGCAAGCGCTCCATCAGCACGCGGCAGAGCATGGTCTTGCCGCTGCCGACCTCGCCGCTGACCTTGACGATGCCCTCGTCGTTGATGACGGCATAGACGAGGGCGTCGAGCGTGGCGCCGCGATTGGCGCCGGCGAAGAAGAATTCGGTATGGGGGGTAATGCGGAAAGGCGACTCGGCAAGTCCGAAATGCTCGCGATACATGGCCTAGTCCTCCTCCGGCGCGAGGCCGTCGCCCTGGGCGCGGCCCAGCACCTCGATGCGGTTGTACAAGGTGGTGCGGTTGATGCCGAGCAGCCGGGCCGCCTGGCTGATGTTGCCGTGGGTAAGCTGCTGGGCGGCGTTGATGTAAGCCCACTCCCAGCGACGCAGCGTGGCGTCGAGACTGAAATGACCACTGTCGCGCAGTTGCGCCAACGCCAGACGGGTCAGGTCGGCGTCGTCCCGCCCCTGCGCCGCGGTGACGGCGGGTGACGTGGCGACGGCGGCGTCGCTGTCCAGTTCGTCTTCGAGCTCGGGCAGACCGATGGGCTTGCCGTCATGCTTGGCCATCAGCCGGATGACGATGTTGCGCAGTTCGCGAACGTTGCCCGGGAAGGCATAGTGTTCCCAGCGGGTCTCCGCCTCCGCCGTCAGGGAGAATGCCGTGCGGTGGCTTTGTTCGGCGTAGACATGACGGAAGTGATCGAGCAGCAGGAAGCGGTCGGCCCCCCGGTCCCGCAGCGGCGGCACGGTGACGGTGAACACGGACAGCCGGTGGTAAAGGTCGGCGCGGAACCGTCCTTCGCGCATCTCCTTCTTGAGGTCGCGGTTGGTGGCGGCGATCACACGCGCGTGCGACACGCGTTGCTGCGTCTCGCCGACGCGCTGGTACTGGCCGTTCTCCAGCACTCGCAACAGCTTGGGCTGCAACTCCAGCGGCAGCTCGCCGATTTCGTCGAGGAACAGGGTGCCTTCGGCGGCCTCCTCGAAATAGCCGGCACGATTGCCGACCGCGCCGGTGAAAGCGCCCTTGGTGTGGCCGAACAGCGTCGGTTCGACCAGGCTGGGCGAGATGGCGGCGCAGTTGAGGGCGAGATAGGGCTTGCCGGCTCGCTTGGACAGCCGATGCAGCGCCGCCGCCGCCAGTTCCTTGCCGCTGCCCGATTCCCCTTCGACCAGCACGGGGAAGGGCGAATCGGCGTACTGGCGCAACTGCGCCCGCAGTTTTTCCATCGGCGGGCTGTGGCCCAGCAGGTCGGTGGCACCGGCCGCTGGCGGCACCTGGCTGGCCAGCAGTTCGCGCAGGATGCGACGCAGGGTTTCGGGGTCGGCCGGCTTGGCGACGAAATCGGCCGCACCCAGGGCCCGGGCATGGCGGGCATTGGCTTCGTCGCTCTGCCCGGACAGGATGACGATCGACATCGATGGCGCCAGGGCGAGCAATTCGGTCACCAGGGCGAAGCCCTCGTCGGGCCGATGCGGCGTGGGCGGCAGGCCGAGATCGACCAGCGCGGCGGATGGCGGACGCGACAGTTGTCGCGCGCGGGCCAGCGCCTCGGTGCGACTGCCCGCCAGTACGACGTCGAAATCCTTGTCGAGAAAATACGACAGGGTGTCGGTGATCAGGGGGTCGTCGTCGACCAGCAACAGTGACTGTCTTTCGATGGCCATGATGGGCGGAATGGGGCTGTCGCCGGCAATGTTAGCGGCAAGGTTGCCCCGGTAACCCTTGGACAGACGCGAAAATCATTCGGATATCATCGCAAGCAATCGGTCGCCGCCGCGCTTTTGCTAGAATCGACCCCATTTCCCACGGAGCGGCGACCTCGTCGCGCGATAACCCTTGGAACCTCTTGTCATACTGCGGGACGTCGGTTTTGCCTACGATCGCCGACCGGTGCTGACCGGGATCAACATGACGATCCCGCGTGGCAAGGTGGTGGCGATCATGGGTATTTCCGGTGGCGGCAAGACGACCACCCTGCGGCTGATCGGCGGGCAGATCAAGGCGACTTCCGGCACCGTGCGGGTCGATGGTCGCGACGTCGCCGACCTGCGCGGCAAGGCGTTGTACGACCTGCGCCGGCGCATGGGCATGCTGTTCCAGTTCGGCGCGTTATTCACGGATATGTCGGTCTACGACAACGTCGCCTTCCAGATGCGCGAGCACACCGATCTGCCGGCGGACATGATCCATGACCTGGTGATGATGAAGTTGCACGCGGTCGGTTTGCGCGGCGTCGCCCACCTGATGCCGTCCGAACTGTCGGGCGGCATGGCTCGTCGCGTGGCGTTGGCCCGGGCGGTGGCCCTTGATCCCATGCTGATTATGTACGACGAGCCGTTCGCCGGCCTCGATCCGATCTCGCTGTCGATCATCGGCGAGTTGATCCGCGCGCTCAACGACGCGCTCGGCGCCAGTTCCATCATCGTTACGCACGATGTGCAGGAATCGCTGAAGATCGTCGACTACATCTACATCGTTTCCGGCGGACGCATCGTCGCCGAGGGCACGGCGGACGATATTCGGCAGTCCAGGGCCGAATACGTGCACCAGTTCGTCTGGGGCGAGGCCGATGGTCCGGTGGCCTTCCACTACCCGGCGCCGCCCTATCGCGACGAGATCCACGCGGTGGCAGGCCATGCTTGAGCGACTGGCGAACGGTTGCCGCTGGCTGGGCAAGCGCGTCAATGACCGTATCTGGCGGTTGGGCTTCGCCAGCCGCTTCCTGTTGATGACCCTGGTTTACTCGGGCACGGCGCTGAGGCGATTTTTCCTGACGATTCGTGAAATCTACTTTACCGGCGTGCTGTCGCTGATCATCATCCTGGTCTCCGGCCTGTTTGTCGGCATGGTGCTCGGCTTGCAGGGCTACGATACCTTGCAACGCTATGGCTCGTCGGAGGCGCTGGGAGTCCTTGTCGCGCTGTCGCTGGTCCGCGAACTGGGGCCGGTGGTCGCCGCGCTGCTGTTTGCCAGCCGCGCCGGCTCGGCCATCACGGCCGAGATCGGGCTGATGAAGGCGACCGAGCAACTGTCCGCCATGGAGATGATGGCCGTGAATCCGATCGCCCGCGTCGTCGCGCCGCGCTTCTGGGCCGGCGTGATTTCGATGCCGCTGCTGGCCGCGCTGTTTTCGGCGATGGGCGTGCTCGGCGGCTATCTGGTCGGCGTCCGCCTGATCGGCGTGGACGAGGGTTCGTTCTGGTCGCAGATGCAGGCGTCGGTGGACTTCCGGGAAGACATCCTCAACGGCGTGATCAAAAGCTTCGTCTTCGGCGTCATCGTCAGCTGGATCGCCGTGTTCGAGGGTTACGACGCCGAACCAACCGCCGAAGGTGTGTCCGGCGCCACGACGCGCACCGTGGTGACTTCATCGCTGGCGATCCTCGCCGCCGACTTCATTTTGACCGCATTCATGTTCAGGGGGACCTGATGAATCGTCTGACGCTTGATCTCTGGGTGGGTTTCTTCGTCGCCATCGGCTTGGCCTCGCTGGTGTTCCTGGCGCTCAAGGTCGGCAATCTGAGCGGCTCCAGCATGAGCGACACGTATCGACTGGAGGCCAAGTTTGATAACATCGGCGGTCTCAAGATTCGTGCTCCGATCAAGAGTGCCGGCGTCGTGGTTGGGCGTGTCGCCGAGATCCGGTTCGACCCGGAAAGCTATGTCGCCGTGGTCGGCATGCAGGTAGACGGCCGGTACAAGTTTCCGCGCGACACGTTCGCGACCATACTGACCTCGGGGCTGCTCGGGGAGCAGTATGTCGGTTTCGAGGTCGGCGGCGAACAGGATGTCTTCAAGGACGGCGATGTCATCAAGAAGACGCAGTCGGCCGTTGTGCTTGAGAAGCTGATCGGCCAGTTCATGTTCAGCAAGGCTGCCGGCGACGAGGGCGGCAAGCAGTAAGGAGATCGCGGCAGCCGGCGGTCGGGCAAGACGAGGTCAGGAGAAGGAAAAAGTGTCATGCGGCGTTACGTGAGGTCATTGGTCTTGGCGGCGGCGGTAACCGTGCTGACGGGCGGCTGCGCCACCACGGCCAACGGCAAGGATCCGATCGAAGGTTTCAACCGGGCCGTGTTCGCCTTCAACGAAGGGCTCGACTCGGTGGTGATTCGCCCGGTGGCCAAGGGCTATGAATTTGTTACGCCCGACTTCGTTCGCACGGGGGTCGGCAATTTCTTCGGCAACATCGCGGATGCCCTCATCGCGGTCAATAATCTCCTGCAGGGCAAGGGCATCGAGGCCGCCAGCGATGCGGGCAGGTTTTTCGTCAACAGCACCGTGGGCATCCTGGGGCTGTTCGATGTCGCCACCGAATGGGGCATGGAAAAGCACGAGGAGGACTTCGGCCAGACTTTCGGTCGCTGGGGAATGGATACCGGCGCCTATGTCGTCCTGCCCCTGTTCGGACCGCGCAACGTGCGCGATGGCGTGGGGCTGGTGTTCGACATGGCCGCCGATCCGGTCGGCCATGTCAGTGACCCGTCATCGCGCAACGCGCTGACGGCCTTGCGTCTCGTCAATGACCGGGCCGGCCTGCTGCCGGCGGACAAGATCATCGACGAGGCCGCGCTCGACAAGTATTCGTATCTGCGCGACGCCTACCTGCAACGCCGGCGCAATCTCGTTTTCGACGGCAGACCGCCGAAGGATCCGGACTTCGAGTGATCCGCCCCGGATGATGACAACAACATCAAGGACATTCCCCATGAGACACTTTTTCGCGCTGTTGACCGGTCTACTGATGACGTTGGGCGCCGTGGCCCAGGGCCTGACGCCCGATGCGCTGGTCAAGAGCGTCACCAACGATGTCCTCGATATCGTCCGCAAAGACAAGGACATCCAGGCGGGCAACACCCGCAAGGCTGTCGAACTGGCGGAAGTGAAGGTTTTGCCGCACTTCGATTTTGCCCACATGACCCGGCTGGCGGTTGGCAAGGCCTGGCGGCAGGCCAGTCCCGCCCAGCAGAAGGCCCTGACGGACGAGTTTCGCACGCTGCTGGTTCGCACCTATTCCAAGGCCCTGACCGAGTATCGCAACCAGACCATCGATTTCAAGCCGGTCAAGATGCAGGCGGCCGATACCGACGTGGTGGTCCGCACGCTCGTCCAGCAGCCGGGAAGCAAGCCGGTGGAGATCGATTACAGCCTGGACAGGACCGATCAGGGCTGGAAGGTCTACGACATTTCCGTGGCCGCGGTCAGCCTCGTCACCAACTACCGCAGTTCCTTCGCCCAGGAAATCAGCGCGGGCGGTATCGATGGGCTGATCGGCACCTTGCGGACCAAGAACGGTGGTGGCGAGGCCGCCGTCGCCAGCAAGCAATGATCGAACGGGCGGGCGATAGGTTCACTGTCGTCGGGCCGATGGTGATTGCCTCGGCGACGGGGTTGAAAACGGCCGGGGAATCGGCCATTGCGTCGGGCGCGAGGTTTGTCGACCTGGCCCGGGTGACCGAAGCCGACTCGGCGGCGGTTGCCATGCTGCTGGCCTGGGTCCGCGCGGCACAGGAACGGAACCAGGAGATATCGATTCTCGGGACGCCCGACAACATTCGTTCCCTCGCCACGCTCTATGGCGTGGCGGATCTGCTGCCGCTGGCTTGAGCCGGGCATGGACAGTCTGGCAATCCTGGGCGGACTGCCGCTGAAGGGCGAGGTAGCCATTTCAGGCGCCAAGAACGCCGCCTTGCCACTGCTGACTTTGGCCTTGCTGACCCGTGACCCGATAACGTTCAGCAATGTTCCCGATCTCAACGACATCACCACCATGCTCGGTTTGCTGGCGCAAATGGGAGTGAAGGTCGAGCGCGGCGGCGATACCGTTTGCCTCGATGGCGGGTGCATTGACAACGCTGTGGCACCCTATGAACTGGTCAAGACCATGCGGGCGTCGATACTGGTGCTCGGCCCGCTGGTGGCGCGCTGCGGTGAAGCGCGCGTGTCGTTGCCGGGCGGTTGCGCCATCGGCGCCAGGCCGGTGGACCAGCACATCAAGGGCCTGCAGGCGATGGGCGCCGAAATCACCGTCGAGCACGGCTACGTCCATGCCCGGGCGGCCAGACTGAAGGGAGCCAGACTGTTCACGGACATGGTGACGGTGACGGGCACGGAAAACCTGATGATGGCTGCCTGCCTGGCGGAAGGCGAAACCGTGATCGAGAACGCCGCCCGCGAGCCCGAAGTGGTCGATCTGGCCAACTGCCTGGTCGCCATGGGGGCCAGAATTTCCGGCGCCGGCACGGACGTCATCCGCATTTGCGGCGTCGACCGACTGCACGGCACGCATCATCGCATCATGCCCGACCGCATCGAAACCGGTACCTACTTGTGCGCTGCGGCGGCGGTCGGCGGCAATATCCGCCTGACCGGGACGTTGGCCGGCTATCTGGACGTGGTCATCGACAAGCTGGCCGAGGCTGGCTGTGACATCGCCGTCGAGCCGGATGCCATTCGCCTCGCCGCGCCTGCCCGGCTGAACTCGGTCTCGATACGCACGGAGCCGTACCCGGCCTTCCCGACCGACATGCAGGCACAGTTCATGGCGATCAACGCTGTCGCCGACGGCACGGCGGTGATCCGCGAAACCATCTTCGAAAACCGGTTCATGCACGCCGTCGAACTGATCCGGCTCGGCGCCGACATCAAGATCGATGGCAACACGGCTTTCGTCAAGGGGGTGGGCAAGCTCGACGGGGCGGCGGTGATGGCCACCGACCTGCGGGCCTCGGCCGGACTGGTCATCGCGGGACTGGCGGCCCAGGGCGAAACACTGGTCGATCGCATCTATCATCTGGATCGCGGCTATGAAAGGCTTGAACACAAGCTGACGTCGCTGGGCGCCAGGGTGCGGCGGGTAAAATAGCCGCATGAACGGCATTACCGTCGCCCTGTCCAAGGGCCGTATTTTCGAGGAGACGCTGCCGCTGCTGGCGGCAGCCGGCATCGTGCCGAGCGAAAATCCCGAGCAGTCGCGCAAGCTCATCATCGGCACCAACCGGCCCGATGTGCGAGTGGTCATCGTGCGCGCTTCCGACGTGCCGACCTATGTCCAGTACGGTGCCGCCGACCTCGGTATCGCCGGCAAGGACGTGCTCATCGAGCATGGCGGCACGGGCTTGTATCAGCCGCTCGACCTGAAAATCGCCAAGTGTCGCATGTGCGTCGCCGCGCCGGACGGTTTCGACTATGCCGCCGCCGTGTGCCGTGGCGCGCGCCTGCGCGTGGCGACCAAGTACATCCAGACGGCCCGCGAGCACTTCGCCGCCAAGGGCGTGCATGTCGACCTCATCAAGCTTTACGGCTCGATGGAACTGGCGCCGCTGGCCGGCCTTGCCGATGCCATCGTCGATCTGGTGTCCAGCGGCGGCACGCTCAAGGCCAACAATCTCGTCGAGGTCGAGGAGATCATGGCCATTTCGTCGCGGCTGGTGGTCAATCAGGCCAGCCTGAAAATGAAACGGGCGCTGCTGCAGCCCGTGATCGACAGTTTTGCGGGAGCGGTCAAGTGATTCGTCGACTCTCCTCCCGCGATCCCGAATTCCTCTCCGCACTCGACGCGCTGCTGCATTTCGACAACGGCACCGACGAGGCGATCGAGCGTACCGTCGCCGAGGTGCTCACCAACGTCCGTACGCTCGGTGATGCGGCGGTGCTCGACTACACGCGCCGTTTCGACCGGCTGGACGTGGCGACGATGGCGCAGCTGGAGCTCGCGCGCAACGTGTTGCGCGCGGCATTCGATAGTCTTCCGGCCGCCCAAAGTCAGTCGCTGCGGCACGCCGCCGAGCGCATTCGTGTCTATCATGAGCGGCAGAAGCTCGATTCCTGGGACTACACGGAAGCCGATGGCACGCGCCTGGGCCAGAAGGTCACGCCGCTGGATCGGGTCGGCCTCTACGTGCCCGGCGGCAAGGCGGCGTATCCGAGTTCCGTGTTGATGAACGCCATTCCCGCCAAGGTCGCCGGTGTCAGGGAGCTGATCGTGGTCGTCCCGACGCCTGGCGGCCAGAGGAACGAATTGGTGCTGGCGGCGGCGCACCTGGCCGGCGTCGATCGCGTGTTCACCATCGGCGGCGCCCAGGCGGTGGCGGCGCTGGCCTACGGCACGCAGACCATTGCGCAGGTGGACAAGATCGTTGGCCCGGGCAACGCCTACGTCGCGTCGGCGAAGCGGCGCGTGTTCGGCACGGTCGGCATCGACATGGTGGCCGGCCCATCGGAAGTGCTGGTGATCTCGGACGGCTCAGGCGATCCGGAGTGGACGGCCATCGACCTTTTCGCGCAGGCCGAGCACGACGAACTTGCGCAGTCCATCCTGTTGTGTCCCGATGCTGCCTTCCTCGACCGGGTGGCGGCGGCCATCAAAAGATTGTTGCCGACCATGCCGCGCAAGGATGTCATTGCCGCTTCGATAGGCGGTCGCGGCGCATTGATCCATGTGAGCGACCTCAACGAGGCCTGCGTGATCGCCAACCGCATTGCGCCGGAGCACTTGGAGTTGTCGGTCGAAAATCCGCGTGCGTTGGTCGACAGGATTCGCCATGCCGGCGCGATCTTCCTCGGCCATTACACGTCCGAGTCGCTGGGCGATTACTGCGCCGGGCCGAACCATGTGCTGCCCACTTCGCGTAGCGCGCGCTTCTCCAGCCCGCTCGGCGTCTATGATTTCCAGAAGCGCACGAGCATCATCGAAGTCTCCGAGGCGGGCGCGCAGACGCTCGGTCCGATCGCCTCGACGCTCGCCCACGGCGAGGGCCTGACCGCGCACGCCCGCGCGGCGGAGCTGCGCATCAAGCGTTAAGAATTTCTCTTAGCGCCGCGACGAGTATCTCGCACTGCTCGTCGGTGCCGACGGTGATGCGCAAGAACTGCCCGATGCGTGGTTGCCGGAAGTGGCGGACGATGATGCTGCGTTTGCGCAATGATTTCGCCAATTCGCCGGCGTCCTGTCCGGGGTGCCGCGTGAAGATGAAGTTGGCTCCCGACGGCAGCACCTCGAAACCCAGTTCCCGCAACTTCCGCGTCAGCTCGCCGCGGCTGCGAATGACGGCTTGGCGCGTGCGCTCGAACCACTCGCGATCCTCCAGCGCGGCAACCGCGCCGGCCAGCGCCAGTCGGTCCAGCGGGTAGGAGTTGAAGCTGTTTTTGACGCGCTCCAGCGCCTCGATCAGCTTCGCGTCGCCGACCGCGAATCCCACGCGCAATCCCGCCAGCGAGCGCGACTTCGAAAGGGTGTGCACGACCAGCAGATTCGGGTAACGGTTTACGAGCGCCACCGCCGACGGAGCGCCGAAATCGACATAAGCCTCATCGACCACCACCACCGAGTCCGGGCTGCCCGCGACGATGCGCTCGATTTCCGCGAATGGCAGCGCACAGCCCGTGGGGGCGTTCGGATTCGGAAAAATGATGCCACCGTTGGGTTGGAGATAGTCGTCGGGGCGAATCGTGAACTGCTCGGTCAACGGCACCGTGCGGTACTCGATGCCGTACAGGCCGCAGTAAACCGGATAGAAGCTGTAGGTGATGTCGGGGAAAAGAATCGGCCTGTCGTGCTTGAGCAGGGCCAGGAAGGCGTGGGCCAGCACCTCGTCGGAGCCATTGCCGACGAACACCTGCTGCGTGGCGATCTCGCCGAAATAGGCCGCCACGGCGCTCTTGAGCTGGGATCCCTCGGGATCGGGATAGAGGCGCAGGTTGTCGCCGGTCTCGCGGCGGATGGCTTCGATGGCCTTCGGCGAGGGGCCGTACGGGTTCTCGTTGGTGTTGAGCTTGACGAGGTTCGGCAGCTTCGGCTGCTCGCCCGGCACATACGGCGTCAGCGACTTGGTGACTTCGCTCCAGTAGCGGCTCATTGCGTTTGCGGCGGGCGGTTCATGCGGTCCGAAATGGTATCATGGCCGCGTTTTCGTCTCTCGAAGCACATCCTGAAATGCGCAGCGCCGAAGTCGAACGCAACACGCTGGAAACGCGGATCCGCGTCAAGCTGAACCTCGATGGCAGCGGCCAGTCCACCCTGTCGACGGGCGTCGGTTTCTTCGACCACATGCTCGACCAGATCGCCCGCCACGGCATGATGGACATCGAGATCGCGGCCACGGGCGACCTGCACATCGACGCTCACCACACCATCGAGGATGTCGGCATCACGCTCGGCCAATGCCTGGCCCGCGCCGTCGGCGACAAGCAGGGCGTGCGCCGTTACGGCCATGCCTACGTGCCGCTCGACGAAGCGCTGTCACGCGTCGTCATCGACCTGTCCGGCCGGCCCGGACTGGTGTTCGACGTTCCCTTCGTGCGCGGCACCATCGGCGAATTCGACGTGGACCTGGTACGCGAGTTCTTTCAGGGCCTGGTCAATCACGCCGCCATGACGGTGCACATCGACTGCCTGCGCGGCGACAACGCACACCATCAGGCCGAAACCGTGTTCAAGGCCTTCGGTCGCGCCCTGCGCATGGCCGTCGAGGCCGATCCGCGCGCCACCGGCGTACCTTCGACCAAGGGCACGCTCTGAGTCGATCATGAGTGCCAAGGGTGTCGTGGCGGTCGTCGATTACGGCATGGGCAACCTGCGTTCGGTGGCGAAAGCCATCGAGCACGTGGCCGCCGGCGCGCGGGTCCTGGTGACGTCCGATCCGGCCGTTGTCGCGGCGGCGGAGCGTGTCGTGGTGCCAGGTCAGGGCGCCATGCCGGACTGCATGCGCGAGTTGGCGGCGTGTGGCCTGCGCGAGGCAGTCATCCGCGCGGCGACAAAGAAACCATTCCTCGGCATCTGCATCGGGCTGCAGATGTTGTTCGAGCACAGCGAGGAAGGCGATGTCGCCGGGCTGGGCATCCTGACCGGCCAGGTGCGCCGCTTTCCCGCGGCGGAGACGATCGCGAAGGGCCTCAAGGTGCCGCACATGGGCTGGAACCAGGTCGATCAGGCCGAGGCGCATCCGGTCTGGGCGAACATTCCGGACGGCAGCCGTTTCTATTTTGTGCACAGCTATTACGTCGAGCCGTCCGAACCCAGCGCAATCGCGGGCTCCACGGTCTATGGCATCCCCTTTACCAGCGCGGTGGCTCGCGCTAACATTTTCGCCGTTCAGTTCCACCCGGAGAAAAGCGCCCAGGCGGGCCTGCAACTCCTTGGCAATTTCATGCGCTGGCAACCCTGACGTTGCCGCGGCGTGTCACCATCACTGACTTTCATTTCATCACTATGCTGCTGATTCCCGCGATCGACCTGAAGGACGGGCATTGCGTGCGCCTCAAGCAGGGCGCCATGGACGATGCCACGGTGTTTTCCGAACATCCGGCCGCCATGGCGCGCCACTGGATCGCGCAGGGCGCGCGCCGGTTGCACCTGGTCGACCTCAATGGCGCCTTCGCCGGCAAGCCGAAGAACGAGCCGGCGATCAAGGCCATCCTGGAAGAGGTTGGCGACGAGATTCCCGTGCAGCTCGGCGGCGGCATCCGCGACCTCGACACCATCGAGCGCTGCCTCGACGACGGCATCAGCTACGTCATCATCGGCACGGCGGCCGTCAAGAACCCCGGTTTCCTGCACGACGCCTGCACGGCCTTCCCCGGCCACATCATCGTCGGGCTCGACGCCAAGGACGGCAAGGTGGCCGTCGACGGTTGGTCGAAGATGACCGGCCACGACGTCGTCGACCTCGCCAGGAAATTCGAGGACTACGGCGTCGAGGCGGTGATCTACACCGACATTGGCCGCGATGGCATGCTGAGCGGCGTCAACGTCGAGGCGACGGTGAAGCTGGCCCAGGCGCTGCGCATTCCGGTCATCGCCTCCGGCGGCATTGCCAGCGTCGCGGACGTCAAGGCGCTGTGCAAGGTGCAGGATGAAGGCATCATGGGCGCCATCACCGGCCGGGCGATCTACGAGGGCAAGCTCGACTTCAGGAAAGCCCAGGCGGAGGCCGACAAGCTGTCGGCGAAGTAGGACACCCATGCTTGCCAAGCGCATCATCCCCTGCCTCGACGTCAATGCCGGCCGTGTCGTCAAGGGCGTCAACTTCGTCGAGTTGCGCGATGCCGGCGATCCTGTCGAGATCGCCAGGCGCTATGACGAGCAGGGCGCCGACGAGATCACTTTTCTCGACATCACGGCCAGTTCGGACGATCGCGACATCATCCTGCACATTGTCGAGGCTTGCGCCGAGCAGGTGTTCATCCCGCTGACCGTCGGCGGCGGCGTGCGCCGCGTCGAGGACGTACGCCGTCTGCTCAACGCGGGAGCCGACAAGGTGAGCATGAACACCGCCGCCGTGAACGATCCGCGACTGGTCGCCGATGCTTCGGCGAAAGTCGGCTCGCAGTGCATTGTCGTTGCCATCGACGCCAAGCAGACCAGTCCCGGCAAGTGGGAGGTTTTCACGCACGGCGGCCGCAAGAACGCGGGCCTCGATGCCATCGAGTGGGCGCGGAACGTCACCGAACTGGGCGCGGGCGAAATCCTGTTGACCAGCATGGATCGAGACGGCACACGCAACGGCTTCGACCTGGAGCTGACCCGTCGCGTCGCCGAGGCAGTGGTGGTGCCGGTGATCGCCAGTGGTGGGGTCGGCAACCTGCAACATCTTGCCGATGGCGTGCAGCAGGGCAAGGCCGACGCGGTACTGGCCGCCAGCATCTTTCATTACGGCGAATACACGGTGCGGCAGGCCAAGGAATACATGAAATCGAGAGGTATCGAGGTGAGATTGTGACAAGCAAGTGGTTGAATGAGATCAAGTGGGACGAACAGGGCCTGGTGCCGGTGATCGCCCAGGACGCCGCCAGCGGCGAGGTGTTGATGTTTGCGTGGATGAACCGCGAGGCGCTGGAAAAGACCGCGGCCATCGGCCAGGCGGTTTACTGGTCGCGCTCCCGTCGCAAGCTCTGGCACAAGGGCGAGGAGTCCGGCCACTTCCAGAAAGTACTGGAAATCCGCACCGATTGCGACAACGACGTGGTATTGCTCAAAATCGAACAAGTGGGCGGCATCGCCTGCCATACCGGCCGCAAGAGCTGCTTCTTCCAGAAACTGGACGAAGGTACATGGTTCGCCGCCGACCCTGTCCTCAAGGACCCGAAGGAGATATACAAGTGATCAATCTCGAAGTCCTGCACCGCGTTCAGGCGACGCTGGCGGAACGCAAGGGCGCGGCGCCCGATTCCTCGTACGTCGCCAGTCTCTACGCCAAGGGCACCGACACCATCTGCAAGAAAATCGCGGAAGAGGCGGCCGAGGCGATTATGGCGGCCAAGGATGGCGATCGCCTGCATCTGGTGCGCGAGACCTGCGATCTCTGGTTTCATACCATGGTGCTGCTGTCCCATTTCGACATTGGTGTCGACGACATCATGGTCGAG
The DNA here is from genome assembly GCA_016704145.1 of Rhodocyclaceae bacterium. Lineage (GTDB taxonomy): Bacteria > Pseudomonadota > Gammaproteobacteria > Burkholderiales > Rhodocyclaceae > Fen-999. Next base: position 1,733,844 of record JADJAS010000007.1, read on the forward strand.
TTCCGCCGGCGCGAGGGCATTTCCGGCATCGACGAGAAGAACTCGCGGGGCTGAGATGAGCGATTGCATCTTCTGCAAGATCGCCCGCGGCGAGATTCCCTCGAAGAAGGTATACGAGGACGAAGACCTGTTCGCCTTCCACGACATCCACCCGCAGGCGCCGGTGCATTTCATGATCATTCCCAAGCAGCACATCGCCTCGCTGAACGACACGGACGCCCGCCACCAGGCGGTGCTCGGCAAGCTGTTCGCCAAGGCCGGCGAGATGGCTCGCTCGCAGGGGCTCGCCGACGGTTTTCGCACCATCATCAACACGGGCAGAGTGGGCCGGCAGGAGGTGTATCATCTGCACGTACACATCCTCGGCGGTCCCGAGCCCTTGGGCGCGATGCTACCGAGAAGCTAGGAGAGAGACATGGGTTCCTTCAGCATCTGGCATTGGTTGATCGTCCTGGTCATCGTCATGTTGATATTCGGCACCAAGAAGCTGCGCAACGTCGGCCAGGATCTTGGCGGCGCCGTCAAGGGCTTCAAGGACGGCATGAAGGAAAGCGCCGCCGACACGCCGGCCGAGACCGAGCGGGTCGGCCATACCATCGAGGGCGAGGCCAAGAAGGGAGAAGGTCTGAGCGGACCCTCTCGGCCGCGGATACCAGGGGAGCGGGTGATGCCCGCTCATTTTTTCGGACGCCGGCATGCAATGTTCGACATAGGTTTTTCCGAGTTGGTGGTGATCGGCCTGGTGGCTCTGATCGTCATCGGCCCCGAGCGGCTGCCGCGCGTCGCGCGCACGGCGGGCCATTTGCTCGGACGCCTGCAGCGCTACGTCAGCGACGTTAAGGCCGACATCAATCGCGAAATTCAGCTTGAGGAGCTGAAGAAGCTGCAGGAGGAGGTGGAGAGGAATGCCAGGAGCATGGAGCAGTCGGTCAGCGAGCGCATGAACGAGATTGAAGCCTCACTCAACAAGTCGATCGCGCCAGGCGCCGCCACCGAAATGGCCGGCGTGCCGCCGCCACTGACTTTCGGCGAAACGGACAAACCGAAGACCTGAGATGTCCGAAATCCAGGAAACCTTCATTTCCCATCTGGTCGAGCTGCGCAACCGTCTGCTGCGCGCGGCGGCGGCGGTCTTGGTGGTGTTCTTCGTCATGGTCTGGTGGTCGGGCGAGATCTACGACTTCCTCGCCAAGCCGCTGATGGCGACATTGCCGCCCGGGTCGAAGATGATTGCCACCGGTGTCATCACGCCTTTCATGGTGCCGCTCAAGGTCACGCTGCTCGCTGCCTTCGTGACGGCGCTGCCCGTTGTGCTCTACCAAGCATGGGCTTTTGTCGCCCCGGGCCTTTACGCTCACGAGAAGAAGTTCGGCCTGCCGTTGGTTGTCGGCAGCACGGTGCTGTTCCTCGCCGGCATCGCATTCTGCTACTTCTTCGTCTTCAACACGGTGTTCAGCTTCATCGGCAAGGTCGCGCCACAAAGCATCACGCCGGCGCCAGACATCGAGCAATACCTCAACTTCGTGATGACCATGTTTCTCGCCTTCGGTATCACTTTCGAGATACCCGTGGCGGTTATCCTGCTGGTGCGCTTTGGTGTCGTCAATGTCGAGAAGCTCAAGGATTCGCGCCCCTATGTGATCGTCGGCGCCTTTGTCATTGCCGCCGTGGTGACGCCGCCGGATGTGCTGTCGCAGTTCATGCTGGCGGTGCCGATGTGTCTGCTCTTCGAACTCGGGTTGTTCCTGGCCCGTTTCGTTGGCAAGCGCCCCGAGCCGATGCCGGGCGAAAGCGACTATGTCGCGCCCAGCGAAGCCGAGATGGATCGCGAGCTCGACCAACTCGACCGGCGCGCCTGATCAGTCGCGCGGCGGTTTCGGTCGCTTGCCGATCGTGGCGCGCAGCTCGATCTCCTTGCCATCGCGGCGCAGGGCAAACGTGCCGGTGTCGCCCGGCTGGAGGGCGGCGATCAGCGCGAGCATGTTTTCGGCGTCTTTCACGGTTTTACCGTCGATGGCCAGCAAGACATCGCCAGGATGGATGCCGGCCTTGTCGGCCGGACTGCCGCGCATGACCCCGGCGATCAGCGCGCCCTCGACCGAGGGCAGACCGAAGGATTCCGCTAGTTCCGGCGTGATTTCCTGGACCTCGACGCCAATCCAGCCGCGCGTGACGCCGCCGGTGCGGATGATCTGTTCCATGACGTTGCGCGCCAGCGAGACGGGGATCGCGAAGCCGATGCCCATCGATCCGCCGTTCTGGGAATAGATGGCGGTATTGATGCCGACCAGATTGCCGTTGCCGTCGGTTAGCGCGCCGCCCGAGTTGCCCGGGTTGATGGCGGCGTCGGTCTGGATGAAGTTCTCGAAGGTGTTGATGCCGAGATGGCTGCGGCCGAGGGCGGAGACGATCCCGGAGGTGACCGTCTGGCCGACGCCGAAGGGATTGCCCACCGCCAGTACGATGTCACCGACCCGCAGGGAATCGGCGGGGGCGAAGGTAATGGCCGGCAGTTTGGCCTCCACTGGAACGCGCAACACGGCAAGGTCGGATTCCGGGTCGGCGCCGACCACTACAGCCTTGAACTTGCGCCCGTCGTTGCTGGCCACTTCGATCTCGTCGGCGGCTTCGACGACATGGAAGTTGGTGAGAATGTAGCCTTCCGCCGAGACGACGACGCCACTGCCGAGGCCCGAGCGCCGCTGCGTGCGCATGCCGTCGCGATCGCCGAAGAAGTGCTGCCAGAAGGGATCGTTGGCCAGCGGATGGCGGGATGAGCGGATTTCCTGGGCGGTGAAGACATGCACCACCGACGGCACCGCCCTGCCGGCGGCGTCGGCGAACGAGGCCGGGCGTGTTGCCGCGCCCGTCTCGGGCGCCTCCTTGATGGCCACGATGCTGGCGGGCGCCTGGACAGCCGTTCGCGAGCGCAGGTCGAGCCACTCGGGCTTGAGGGTCTGAACGACGAACAAGGCCGCCACGGCAATGGTCACGGCTTGGGCAAAGATCAGCCAAACGCGGCGCATAATCTGACGATCCGGGGACGATGAATTGGCGGGAAAGGCAATGAAGATGCCAACGATACGGCGCGACGAGCTCAGAGACTATCTTGATGCCATGCTGGACGCCGTTGCTTTTCGTGATTATTGCCCAAATGGTTTGCAAGTGGAAGGCCGGCCCGAGATCGGCCGCGTCGTGTGTGGCGTCACCGCCAGCCAGGCGCTGCTCGACGAAGCGGTGCGTCTGGGCGCTGACGCCGTGCTGGTGCACCATGGCTGGTTCTGGCGCGGCGAGGATGCGCGGGTGACCGGCATCCGCCGTCGCCGGCTGGCGACGCTGTTGGTGCGCGACATCAACCTGTTCGCTTATCACCTGCCGCTGGATGCCCATCCCGATCTGGGTAACAACGCCCAGTTGGCTTGCCGTCTGGGCTGGAACGTCGAGGGGCGCTTCGGCGACCAGGATGTCGGATACCTCGGCCGACCTGAAGAACCGCTGGCCGCGGTTGCCATTGCGGCCGAACTGGAACGCGTTCTGGGCCGAACACCGTTGCTGGTCGGCGCGGGCGATCGCGTGGTACGCCGGCTGGCGTGGTGCAGCGGCGGCGCGCAGAACTGGTTCGAGCAGGCGATTCTCGCCGGCGCGGATTGCTACGTGAGCGGCGAAATTTCCGAGCAGACCGTGCATCTGGCCCGGGAATCGGGCGTGCCTTACATCGCCGCCGGCCACCACGCGACCGAGCGCCATGGCGCCATGGCCCTGGGCGAGCACTTGCGCGAGCAGTTCGGTCTCGATTGCCGGTTCGTCGACCTCGACAACCCGGCCTAGCGGCCCAGTTCCTTCAGCAGGGCGACCAGCAAGAGAATTTCCTCGACCACCGGCTGCGGGAAGCCGGTGCGGGTACCGCCCCGGTTGTCCTCGAGCAGGCGGTTGAGGTACTCGGCGCAGGATCGTCGCGGCCACAGCTCCTGCACCCGGCTGATGATGTGCGCGTAGCTTTCCAGACCGGGCGGTCGGGCATCGGTGTCGATCGGTTCCCAGTCGGGCGGCGCCATGTTGAAGTGTTGCTGAATCTCCTGGGCCGATTTCTCGAAATCATTCTTCATGCCCGACTTGCGGTAGATATCGAGCAGTTTCAGCCAGTGGAACAAGGCCTGGCGCGGATGGGCGCGGATGTGATCGGTCAGGGTCTGGGCGGCGCCATCGGTCAGGCCCATCGACAACATCACTTCGGCGAGTTCCAGCGAGAGGTCTGCGTCGGCGGCGCCCGTATTGTCGGCGACTTCGGCCGCGGGTGACGGTTGGGTCTCCGCCACCGTGGGTGGCGGGGGCGAGGAAATCCCGACCGGAGTGGCGAGCGGCGCGGCGGCGGGCGCCGGCGGCGTGGCGCCGGCACTGACTTTGCGCTCCGCTGTCGCCGGCTTTGTCAGTGACGGCGGCAACGACGGCTGGGTGACCGGGATTGACTCGTTAGTGGCGCGCCTTTGGCGACGCTGCCGCCACAGCAGGCCCAGCAACGCAAGTACCGCCAAACCGGCCGCGATGGGTTGCCACGGCACGTCGGCCAGCGAATCCTCGGCTACCTTGGTCTTGGCCGCGGGCTTCGGTGCGGGTGCGATCGCCGGCGGGACAGTGGGCGAGGCGATGGCCGCCGGAGGGCAAACCACGGGTTCCGGCGCCTGAGGACAACGCTGTGCCGGGATGGCTTCGATGATCGTGTGCAACTCGGCCACGGTTGCGTTCATTCGCTGTACACGCGCCAGCACTTCATCGATAACCGCGGTTTCACCGGCTTTCGACTGGGCGGCGCGACTCTCGAGCTTGGTCAGGGCCGGTTCGACGCTTGCGGCAGCGGTCTGCTCGCTGGCGACGACCGTGGTGGTGGCCGTCGGCAGCAGCAGCCAAAGCGTGGCGGCGAGAACGGCGCGTCCGTCGCGGCTAAGTTTCATTCCAGAAAATGCTTGGATCAGGGTCGAGGCGAAACCTTGGGCGCGTGCGCTGACTGCTGCTCGTCACCAAGGGCTTGTTCATGTCGAAGGCGTTCGTGTCGCGGAATGTCCGTGGCATCAGGATGCCAGAGGCGCGGCCGATCCTAGGGCGGGAAAAGCGCCTTGAAACCGGCCCAGTTCCTTGCTGATGCCTTGCTACTTGAGCCGATCCTTGAAGACTTCGCGCAATTTCGCCGCCTTGGGCGCGACGACCGCCATGCAATAGGGCTGGCGTGGATTGTTGGCGAAGTAGTTCTGGTGGTGTTCCTCCGCCGGCCAGAAGCGCTCGACCGGGATCACCTCGGTGACGACCGGGTCCGGCCAGGTCTGTTCGCGAGTCAAGGTCTCGATCAGTTCCAGCGTGATGCGCTGCTGCTCGGCCCCATGGGTGAAGATCACCGAGCGATATTGGCTGCCGACGTCATGCCCCTGCCGGTTGGGCGTGGTCGGGTCGTGGATGGCGAAGAAGGCCAGCAGCAACGTCCGGTAGTCGATGATGTCCGGATCGAATGTCACGTGCACCACTTCGGCGTGACCCGTGTCGCCAGCGCAGACCTCGCCATAGCTTGGCTGGGCCACATGGCCACCGCAATAGCCAGAGGTCACGTCGAGCACGCCGCGCAACTGGATGAACGCCGCCTCGAGGCACCAGAAGCAGCCGCCGCCCAGCGTCGCCACCGCGGTCGCCATCAGCCAACGCCCTGGGTCGCTGCCAGCGGGAGCCGGATGCGAAACGTCGAGCCCTGGCCGGGTGCGGACTCGACCGTCACCTGACCGCCCATGAGGCCGACAAATTTCTTCACCAGGGCCAGCCCGAGCCCGGTGCCGCCGTGTTCGCGCGTCAGGAAATTCTCCGCCTGGCGAAATTCCTCGAAGACGGTCTCCTGTTGCTCGCGGGGGATGCCCCGTCCGGTGTCAGCGACGGCGAGCAGCAGGTCATCGTGGTCGCGAGTGGCCGAGAGCGTGATCGAACCACTGTCGGTGAATTTGACGGCATTGTTGACCAGGTTGTTAAGCATCTGGCGCAGCCGTGTGGGATCGCAGACGATGAGGTCCGGCAAGGCCGCGTCGATCGAGTGAGCAAACCGCAGCCCCTTGCCTTCCGCATGGACGCGATGCAGGTCCGCCACCTCCTCGATGAGCGCGGCAAGCTTGGTCGGGGTTGGCTTGAGCTCCATGCGGCCGGCTTCGATCTTGGCCAGGTCGAGGATTTCATTGACCAGTTCCAGCAAGTGTTTGCCGCTGGCGTGGATGGTGGCGGCCCAGGTGCGCTGTTCCTCGCTGGCGGCATCGAGCTTGAGCAGTTCGGCGAAGCCGAGGATGCCGTTGAGCGGCGTGCGCAGTTCGTGCGACATGCTGGCCAGGAAGGTGCTTTTCAGGCGGTTCGCCTCCTCGGCGTCGTGCTTGGCTTGCTCCAGGCGCTTGAAGGATTCCTGCACGCTGTCGGCCATGCGGTTGATCGATATGGCGAGCGTGCCCATCTCGTCGTCGCTTGTCTTTCTCAAGCGGTAGGCGAGATCGCCCGCCTCGATGCGGCCCAGCCCCTCGCCCAGTTGCGTCACGCGCCGCGTCAGGGCATTGGCCAGCCAGATGGCGATGGCGATGACGACGGCGATCATGCTGGCCGTGGAGATGGTGAGCATCCAGGCCGAATTGCGCATCCGCTCGGCGACCAGGGCCAGCGTGTCGTCCTTGGCCTGGATCATCCTCTCGCCATGGGCGGCGACGCGCTGGTCGAGCAGGGCGCGGGTGTCGGTCGCGGCCTTGTGGAACTCGTCGACATTGGCGCCGATGGTGACATAGCCAAAGCCGCGCCGCGACTTGCCGTAGGGGCCCGTGTAATACGGGATGGTCGCCGCCGTGGTTAGTTTCCAGACACCCGACCAAAGGATGACGAACGAGCCGGAGCCGCCATCCTGCGTCAGGTCGTTCCAGCCGTGGCACTGCGGCGCGAAACCGAGATAGCGGCAGTCGAGGCCGCGAATGCCCGCCTTGCCCTGCTCGGCGGAGGGCTTCTTGTCGCGCGACTGGCGGTCGAAGATGGGCGCCGTAGCCAGGAACACGTTCAGCGGCTTGCCCGACTTCTTCCAGGCCTCGTGGGTTTCGGTGTCAAGCCAGGGTTGTTCGTACTCCCCGGTCGCCGGATCGACACCGATGATGGACTGATGACGCGGGTGGGCGATCGACCGGTCCTGATAATCCCACATGAAGGCGTAATTGCCGTTGCTGGCGTCGGGAATCTGCGTGTAGCGGGCTTCCGTCGGCATCAGGTTGTCGGTGAAGCGCATGATGTGCGCGTGGTCGAGCGCCAGCGTGACGTAGCCGATGACCTTGCCGCTCCTGGCCACCGGCGTCGCCCAGCGCACGATGCCGCGGAACTTGCGGCCATTGGGGTTTTCGGCGCCGGCGTATGCCTCCTGCTCCGGCTCGAACGGAATGCCGGCCTTGGCGGCCGCCTCCGGTGTCACCACCGGACCGTAGTAGCGCGAGCGCACGTAGGGGCCGATCACGTCCGAGACATGAATTTCGCCCGGCTTGAGCTTGCCCAGTTCGGCAAAATAGCGCTCGGCGCGGGCATAAGTGTTCTCGCGCCGCGCGACGTGGCGCAGGTCACGCGGCAACAGGTCGGTGGCGCTGACCTTGATCTTTTCCTGGCCGTCGATTCCGACAAACGTGATCTCGTGATAGAGCGGCGCATCGACGCGCGCGCCGAAGTATTCCGGCGGCCGGTGATGAAAGTCCTGCTTGTTTTCGGGATTGCTCGGGGTTTGGCGGATCGCAGCGGCCGCTGGCGGTCGCTTGGGTGTCCAACGCTTGCCGTCGTCGGCCAGAATCCATTCGCCGGGATCGATGAGCTTGCCGGTGCGGTTGGCGATCAGCTTGCGATAGTTCTCAGCGCTCGGCTCGATGGAGGCGGCGAGCAGGATGTCACGGTCGCGGTCATGGAGGAAATCGGCGACCGCCAGGGCGGTGTCGGTGGTCAGTCGTTCAAGGGAGTCGCGCGATTGCCGGTCCAGCGCCTTCACCGATTCGTCGACCATGACTTTGGCGAGATCGCCCACCGTGGCGCGCACCCCGTCGGCCATCTGTTCGGTGCGCTCGGTCAGCGCGCCGCCCAGGCGCGAAAAACCTTGCCATGCCAACAGCGCGAGCAGCAGCAGCGGGATGACCTTGATCAGCACGAACAGCAGGATCAGCTTCGCGCGGATACCCCAATGCATCATCCGGTTGACCATCGATACTCCACGTTTCCCCGCCATCGGGTCGACGAGAAAAGTTTAGCAGGCAATCAGGGCGGGTGGCAGGCGCCGCAATCACACATGGCCGGCGCGCAAGGCGATGGGCCAGACGATTTCCCGCCGGCCCTCGGCCCAGACCGATGCCAGCTGTTCGCCCAAGGCCGTGATCGGGTCGCGGCCGGTGGCTTGGCGATAACGCGCGGTGGCGGACCATGTGCCCAGATACGCCAGCAGGTCGTCGAGCGACCATTCCAGCCTGATCTCGAACGACGGCGTGGCGACTTCGCGGAAAGGGAAGGGCATGCCGCCGCCGTAGGCCAGGTCGACCCAGCGCCGCTCCGGCGGCCAATGGGGGCCAAGGGTGTTGGCGTAGAAATCGCCCAGAACATCGTTGATGGCCGGTTCGGCCCGCAGCAGGCGATAAGTCCAGGCGGCGAACAAGCCGTCCGCCTTGAGCACGCGCCGGACTTCGGCGTAGAAGCGGTCGAAATCAAACCAGTGCAGAGCTTGGGCCACCGTGACCAGGTCGGCGCAATGCGCCGGCAGTCCGCTGGCCTCGGCGGGCGCGACGCGATAGTCGATGCGCGGATGCGGCTTCGCTAACTCGATCTGCCCGGGCGAAAAGTCAGTGGCGGCGACACGCCGATAGCGGTCGGCCAGCGGCACCGAGGCCTGGCCATTGCCGCAGCCGCAGTCCCACGCCAAGTCATGGTCGGGCGTCCGCGCCGCCAGCCAGTCGAACAGGGCACTTGGGTACCCGGGGCGAAAGCGTGCGTAGTTGGCGGCGACGCCGGAAAAATGATCTTCGGGCGCCCGCCCTTGCTCCGCGTTCACCGCGGGCGTCGGTCGATGACGCGCCGGGCCTTGCCCTGGGAGCGCTCGATGGCGCCGTGGTGCTGGATGCGCACCCGCGTGCTGATGCCGATGAAGGACTTGATGTGGTGCTGCAACTCGTGCGCGGCGGCTTCGCGGTCCGCCTCCGAAACGACATCCGGCTTCATTTCGACCAGCACGTCCAGCTCGTCGAGATGTCCGTCGCGCGAGACCTCCAGCAGGTAATGCGCCGACAGCTTCGGCACCTTGAGGATTTGTTCCTCGATCTGCGAGGGGAAGACATTGACGCCGCGGATGATCAGCATGTCGTCGGAGCGGCCGGTGATCTTGCCGATGCGGCGCATCGAGCGCGACGTCGGCGGCAGCAGGCGGGTCAGGTCACGCGTGCGATAGCGGACGACCGGCAGCGCTTCCTTGGTCAGCGAGGTGAATACCAGTTCGCCCGGCTCGCCGTCGGGCAGCACCTTGCCGGTGTCGGGGTCGATGATTTCCGGATAGAAGTGGTCTTCCCAGATCACCGGGCCGTCGCGTGCCTCGATGCATTCGGCGGCAACGCCGGGGCCGATGACTTCGGAAAGGCCGTAAAGGTCCATGGCGGCAATGCCCAGCCGGTCCTGCAGCTCCGTGCGCATCTGCTCGCCCCAGGGTTCGGCGCCGAACATGCCGCGCCGGAGCGACGTGGAACGCGGATCGATACCGAGTCGTTCCATCTCGTCGACAATGTTCAGCACATAGGACGGCGTGCCGACGATCATGGTGGCCTTGAAGTCGCGGATGAGTTGGGCTTGGCGCTCGGTCTGGCCGCCCGAGATCGGCACCACGGTGCAGCCAAGTCGCTCCGCGCCGTAATGAACCCCCAGGCCGCCGGTGAACAGGCCGTAGCCATGCGTGACATGAACGATGTCCGAACGGCTGGCGCCAGCCGCTCGCAACGAACGAGCCATGATGCCGGCCCAGTTGTCGATGTCGTTTTGGGTGTAGCCGACCACGGTCGGTTTGCCGGTCGTGCCGCTCGAGGCGTGGATGCGGACGACGTCGTCGAGCGGCACCGCGAACATGCCATATGGATAGGTGTCGCGCAGGTCCTGCTTGGCGGTGAAGGGAAAGCGGGCGAGGTCGGCCAGCTCGCGCAGGTCGTCGGGATGGACGCCGGCGGTCTCGAACTTGGCCCGGTAATGCGGCACCCGGTCGTACGCCCAGGCCAGGGTCTTCTGCAGTCGCGCCAGTTGCAGCGCCGCGATCTGGTCGCGGCTGGCGGTCTCGATCGGCTCGCGCCGGGTGGCGTCGGTGACCATCAGCTGGCGCCGCTACCGGCGCCTGGCCAGCGCATGGCGACGTGGGAGGCCTCGCCAATGATGGCGAGGAAACCCCTGGCATTGTCGAAAGCCAGGTCGCCGAGGCCGGCGGCGTCGGGAATGGCGAACACCGACAGATCGCGGTCCACGATGTCCAGACCGTCGGCGGAGGCGATGGCCACGATCTGCGCCACCTTGGCGAGCACCGAGTCGTGGGTGACGAACGGGACCAGGACCCAGATGTCGGTGCCGTCGCGCGCCACGAGGTCGGTCTTGCGCAGTGCGTGTTGCAAGCGGGCGGCGAGGCGCATCAGCATGTCGATGGCATCGCGGGCGCCGTAGGCGTCGCCCAGGGTCTTGCGGTCATGGAAGCGGATGCGCACCAGGCTGTAGCGCAGGTCGGTCGCATGGCGTGCCTGCACCGCCAGCACCCAGTCGAGCGCGTACAGAAATTTTTCCCAGGCGTTGCTGTCTTCGTTCACTTGGACGACCTCCGGTTCCGGGGTTGCATTGGTGCGGCCAGGGCGTCAGCGCGGCCGGCGATCGACCACCCGCCTGGCCTTGCCGACCGAGCGCTCGATGGTGCCGACCGCCTTGATCTCGACGTGCGTCGAAATGCCGATGTAGGACTTGATGTGATGCGCCAGTTCGCTGGCGGCGAAGCCCTTCTCGGCGCCGGTGGCGGTGGCGTGCTCGGGCTGCATCTCGACATTGAGCGTCACCGTGTCGAGATGGCCGTCGCGATCGACCTCGATCAGGTAGTGTGGCGAAAGCCTTGGGGTCTTGAGGATGAGCTCTTCGATCTGCGAGGGGAAGACATTGACGCCGCGGATGATCAGCATGTCGTCGGAGCGGCCGGTGATCTTGCCGATGCGGCGCATCGAGCGCGACGTCGGCGGCAGCAGGCGGGTCAGGTCACGCGTGCGGTAACGGATGACCGGCAGCGCTTCCTTGGTCAGCGAGGTGAATACCAGTTCGCCCAGTTCGCCGTCGGGCAGCACCTGGCCGGTGGCGGGATCGACGATTTCCGGGTAGAAGTGATCTTCCCAGACCACGGGACCGTCCTTGCTCTCGACGCATTCGTTGGCGACGCCGGGGCCGATGACCTCGGACAAGCCGTAGATGTCCACGGCGTCCATGTCGAAGCGGCGCTCGATCTCCTCGCGCATCTGCTGGGTCCAGGGCTCGGCGCCGTGGATGCCCAGACGCAGCGAGCACTTGGCCGGGTCCAGGCCCTGGCGCACGAACTCGTCGCCGATGGCCAGCATGTACGAGGGCGTGACCATGATGATGTCCGGCTCGAAATCCTGGATCAGTTGCACCTGCCGCTCGGTCTGGCCGCCGCCGAAGGGAATCACCGTGCAGCCCAGCCGCTCGGCGCCGTAATGCGCGCCCAGGCCGCCGGTGAACAGCCCATAGCCGTAGGAAACGTGGAGGATGTCCCCCGGGCGTCCGCCCGACACATGGATCGAGCGGGCCATCAAGCGGGCCCACATGTCGACGTCGTTTTGCGTGTAGCCCACCACGGTCGGCTTGCCGGTGGTTCCCGACGAGGCATGCACCCGGACGACTTTCTCGCGGGGCACGGCGAACATCTTGAACGGGTAGTTCTCGCGCAGATCCTGCTTGGTGGTGAAAGGGAATCTGGCCAGGTCGGCAAGCGATCTCAGGTCGTCGGGGCGAATGCCCGCGTCGTCGAAGGCGCGACGATAGTGGGCAACGTTGTCGTAGGCATGCCGCAGCGACCAGCGCAGGCGTTCCAGTTGCACGGCCGTGATCTCGTCGCGACTGGCATTTTCGATGGATTCGAGACCGGTCTTCTCCGTCATGTCGGCTGGCTCCTCTGGGTCGCGAATTATCCCTCAGTTACGCGGTGTTTTCGCCCGGGTCGAAGAAGTGGCCCTTGATACGCGCGGCGCGGCCACGGAAGACAGCGATCAGCTTGTTCGCCTGATTGGTGACCTCGATGTCATAGACGCCGCTGCGTCCGGCCTGTTGTCGCGCCTGGCCACGGGCGGTGAGAAGGTCGCCCAGGTGGGCGGGGGCGAGAAAATTGATGTCCACGCCGGCGGCGACCGTGCGGTGGTTGAAGCTGTTGCAGGCGTAGGCAAAGGCCGAGTCGGCGACGGCAAAGATGAAGCCGCCGTGGCAGATGCCGTGGCCATTCACCATGTCCGGGCGGACGCTCATGCTCAGCGTCGCCGTGCCGGGACTGACCGCCTCGATCTTCATGCCCAACCCGCGCGCCGCGTGGTCGTCGGGCCACATGATCTCGGCGCAACGCCACGCCACCTGTTCGGGAGTCAGCATGTTGAAACTAAAGGGGAATAAGCTATAGATTTTGCGTCGCAGCACATAATTGGATATTATGCTTCGATTCTGGCCAGACCTAACGGGGAAGAGTATCTCATGAAGATCCACGAGTATCAGGGCAAGGAAATCCTGAGGAAATTCGGCGTGGCGACGCCGCGCGGAATTCCCTGTTTCACGGTCGATGAGGCCGTCAAGGCTGCCGAAACGCTGGGCGGCAATATCTGGGTGGTCAAGGCCCAGATCCACGCCGGCGGTCGCGGCAAGGGCGGCGGTGTCAAGCTGGCGCGCTCGCTCGACGAAGTGCGCGCCAACGCCAGCGCCATCCTCGGCATGCAATTGAAAACCCACCAGACCGGCCCGGAAGGCCAGAAGGTGCGCCGGCTGCTGATCGAGGACGGTGCCGACATCAAAAAGGAATACTACGTCGCGGCGCTGACCGACCGGGCCACCCAGAAGGTGGCCCTGATGGCTTCCTCCGAAGGCGGCATGGACATCGAGGAAGTCGCCCACAAGACGCCGGAGAAGATCATCAAGGTTTTCGTCGATCCGCTGGTCGGCCTGACCGATGCGCAAGCGAAGGAACTCGCGGATGGCATCGGCGTTCCCGCCGCCTCGCAGCCGCAGGCGATCGACACCTTCAAGAAGCTCTACACCTGCTACATGGAAACCGATGCCTCGCTGGCGGAGATCAACCCGCTGATTTTGGAAGGCAACGGCAACATCAAGGCGCTCGACGCCAAGTTCAACTTCGATGCCAACGCCCTCTACCGCCATCCGGAAATCGTCGCCTACCGCGACCTGGACGAAGAAGACGCCGACGAGATCGAGGCCTCCAAGTTCGACCTGGCCTACATCAGCCTCGACGGCAACATCGGCTGCCTGGTGAATGGCGCCGGCCTGGCCATGGCGACCATGGACACCATCAAGTTGTTCGGCGCCGAGCCGGCCAACTTCCTCGACGTCGGTGGCGGCGCCACCACCGAGAAGGTGACCGAAGCCTTCAAGATCATGCTCAAGAACACCAAGGTCAAGGGCATCCTGGTCAACATCTTCGGCGGCATCATGAAGTGCGACACCATCGCCACCGGCGTGGTTGCCGCAGCCAGGGAAACCCACCTGGCCGTGCCGCTGGTGGTGCGCATGAAGGGCACCAACGAGGACCTGGGCAAGAAGATCCTGGCCGAATCCGGCCTGCCGATCATTGCCGCCGACACCATGGCGGAAGCCGCGACCAAGATCGTCGCGGCGGTGAAGTGAGGTAACGCAATGTCTATCCTGATCAACCAAGACACCAAGATCATCACCCAGGGCATCACCGGCAAGACCGGTCAGTTCCATACCGAGAAGTGCATCGAGTATGCCAACGGCAAGAACTGCTTCGTCGCCGGCGTGAACCCGAAGAAGGCCGGCGAGAAGATTTTCGACGTGCCGATCTTCGCTTCGGTGAAGGACGCCAAGGCCGCCACCGGCGCCACCGTTTCCGTCATCTACGTGCCGCCGGCCGGCGCCGCCGATGCCATCTGGGAAGCCTGCGAGGCCGACCTCGACCTGGCCATCTGCATCACCGAGGGCATCCCGGTGCGCGACATGCTGGTCGTGCGCAACAAGATGAAGCAGAAGGTCGCCAAGGGCGGCAAGGAAACCCTGCTGCTCGGCCCCAACTGCCCCGGCCTGATCACCCCCGATGAAGTGAAGATCGGCATCATGCCCGGCCACATCCACCGCAAGGGCCGCATTGGCGTCGTCTCCCGCTCGGGAACGCTGACCTACGAAGCCGTCGGCCAAGTGACCGAACTCGGCCTCGGCCAGTCGTCGGCCGTGGGCATCGGCGGCGACCCGATCAACGGCCTCAAGCACATCGACATCATGAAGATGTTCAACGACGACCCGGATACGGAAGCCGTGATCATGATCGGCGAAATCGGCGGTCCGGACGAGGCCGAAGCCGCCCGCTGGTGCAAGGCCAACATGAAGAAGCCGGTGGTCGGTTTCATCGCCGGCGTCACCGCGCCGGCCGGCAAGCGCATGGGCCATGCCGGCGCGCTGATTTCCGGCGGCGCCGACACGGCCGACGCCAAGCTGGCGATCATGGAGGAATGCGGCTTCAAGATCACCCGCGATCCCTCGGTGATGGGCAAGCTGCTGAAGTCGCTCCTGTAGCGACCGTCGTGTCTGTCCGGACAAGGCGGGCCGCGGCCCGCCTTTTTTCCGCCCTGTCGTATAGTTCGCCTCACCGCTGAACCACTTGTCCTCCATGGCCACCGACCTGGCGCGATCACTGGAAATCGTTACTCGAACCGATGCCGGACGGGTGCGCCCCCACAATGAGGATGCCGTGTTCGGCGATGCCGCGGCGGGGTTGGTGATCCTGGCCGATGGCATGGGCGGTTACAACGCCGGCGAAATGGCCAGCGGCCTGGCCACCATGATGCTGCGCACGGCGCTGCCCAAGGCGCTGGCGGCCGGCGGCAAAGTTTCGCCCGGAGCCGTGCTGCCCGCCGAGATCGGCCTGGTCAACGCCGCGATCCTGCGCGCCGCCGAAAGTCAGCCGCGGTACGCCGGCATGGGCACGACGCTCGTCGTCGCCGTGTTTCGCGACGACCAGATGACCGTCGCCCATGTCGGCGATTCACGGTTGTACCGCTGGCGAAACGGAGAATTGAGGCTGCTGACGCGCGATCATTCCGTTTTGCAGGAACAACTTGACAGCGGGATAATCACGGCTGAGCAGGCGCGGCAGTCGCGCAACCGCAATCTATTGACGCGGGCGTTGGGCGTAGACCCCGTGGTGGAACCGGAACTTGCCGAGCATGCGGTCGAGCCCGGGGACGTGTACCTGTTGTGCTCCGACGGCCTGAACGACATGGTCGAGGATGGCGACATCGCCGCGATGCTGGTCAGTCAGTCGGAGCGCTTGGCGGCGTGCGCCGCGGAGCTGGTGCGGGCGGCCAACGACCGCGGCGGTCGCGATAATGTTTCGGTGGCGCTGGTGCGGGTCGGGCAGGTTTTCCCGGCCAGGCGAAGCTGGTGGGTGCGGTTCTTGGCCTGGTTCAAGTAATCGAGGACGATCGAAATGGCGAAGCTCATACTCAGCATGGAAGGCCTGGTGCTCAAGGAGATTCCCCTGGTCAGGGAACGCACCACCATCGGCCGCAAGCCCAACAACGACATCCAGATCGACAATCTGGCGATTTCCGGCGAGCATGCGGTGATCGTCACGGTGATCAACGATTCCTTCCTCGAGGATCTCGACAGCACCAACGGCACCCTGGTCAATGGCCAGCCGGTCAAGAAGCATTTTCTTCAGGATGGCGATGTCATCGAGCTGGGCAAGTATCGGCTGAAGTACCTGAGCGAAGCCGACGCCAGGCCGGCCCAGGATGATTTCGAGAAGACCGTGGTTCTCCGTCCGGAGATGATGCGTGGCGCCGCCGAACGTCCCGTGGCGCCAGGTGTTGGCGTGCCGCCAGGGCTGACTTTGGGCGAGCTTGCGGCTCCCGCGTCGGCGCCGCCGACGGCGAAACTGCGCGTGCTCACCGGCGGCGGCGCCGGGCGCGAGCTGGAACTGGTGAAGCCGACAACGACCCTCGGCAAGCAGGGCGTGCAGGTGGCCATGATTTCACGGCGGCCGCACGGCTGTTTCATTGTCCATGTCGAGGGCAACAACCTGCCCTCGGTGAACGGCGAGCGGCTGGTCGCCGGCAAGCCCCATGCGCTGCTCGATCTGGACATCATCGAGCTGGGCGGCGTCAGGATGGAATTCCGTTCGCGTGGCTGAGTCGGCCGGAAGGCGCTCAGGAGGCCTGGCCCGATGAAAGTTCGCGTGCTCGGCTGCAGCGGCGGCATCGGCAACGGCACTGGCGAGCCGCTGCGCACCACCGCCCTGCTGGTGGACGATGACATCCTGATCGACTGCGGCACCGGTGTCGGCGACCTCGGCATCGCCGAACTGGCCCGCATCGACCACGTGTTCCTCACGCATGCGCACTTCGATCACATCGCCTGCCTGCCGATGCTGATCGACACGGCCGGCGACCTGCGCGACCGTCCGCTGACGGTGCATGCCACCGAGGGGACGCTCGACATCCTGCGCGCGCACGTCTTCAACTGGTCGATCTGGCCGGATTTTCGCCAGATTCCGAGTCCGGCCGCTCCGTGCATGCGGTTCGATGCCATCGATGTCGGCGCGGCGATTGCGCTTGGCGAGCGCTCGATCACGCCGCTGCCGGTCGCGCACACCGTGCCGGCGGTCGCTTTCCAGGTCGCTTCCGCCGGCGCCAGCCTGGTTTTCTCGGGCGATACCGGGCCCTGCGCCGAACTGTGGGCGGCGATCGATCGCATCGACAACTTGCGCTACGTGATGATCGAGACTTCCTACCCGGAAGCCGAGCGCGCGCTTGCCCTGGCTTCAGGACACTTGTGCCCCGGCATGCTTGCCGAGGAACTGGCCCGGCTTCGGCGGCCGGCCGAGATATTCATCACTCACCTCAAACCGACGCAGCCCGATCAGATCATGGCCGAGATCGAGGCGCGCGTTGGCCCCGGCCGGGTGCGGCGGCTGCAAGCGCAACAGGTATTCGAGCTATGAACAGTGTGCGTGTTCGTCCCGAGAGTTCCGCGCCGGCCCGGGCCGAAGACGGAAAGGAAAGCCAAGTGACCACCACCGCGACCCATGCCGATGCCGGCAACCTGTCCGATGTCGGCAGCCGGCTGATCTTCTTCAAGAAGCTGCAGGCCGTCACCAACAAGGTGCACGCCACCGCCAACATCGACGAGATCATGCTGGAACTGTCGCAGGACATCTGTGGCATGTTCAACGCCGATCGCCTCACCATCTACGCCTTCACCGAGGACAAGGCGCACATCGTCTCCAAGGTCAAGACCGGCCTCGGGTCTTTTAAGGATCTGCGCTTGCCGGTTTCGGATCAGAGCATCGCCGGCTATGTGGCGCTGAGCCGATCGGCCGTGAATATTCGCGATGCTCACGACGAGGAGGAACTGAAGGCCGTCAATCCTGGTTTGCGGCTCATGAGCGAGGTGGATCAGCGCACGGGCTACCGCACCAAACAGGTTCTTGCCGCGCCCATCGTCGATGCCGCCAGCGGCGAACTGTACGGCGTGGTGCAGATCATCAACCACCAGACCGACACCCCGTTCGCGCCGGTGGCCGAGGAAGGATTGCGCGGACTATGCGAAACCATGGCCATCGCCTTTGCCCATCGGCAGAAGGTGACCCAGTCGGTCAAGTCCAAGTACGACTATCTCGTGTTCGACGCCGTCATCTCGGCGCAGGAACTGGAACTGGCCACGCGCTCGGCGCGGCGCAAGGGCATCGACGTTGAGGAAGCCTTGCTCGCCGAGTTTCAGCTGTCGCCGGCGGCCCTCGGCGCGGCGCTGTCCAAGTTTTTTGGCGTGCCCTACGAACCCTATTCGCCGGAGCGGCTCAAGCCGCTCGACCTGCTCAGGAACCTCAAACTCGAGTATGTCGAGCAGAACCGCTGGTTGCCGATCGAGGATACCGCCGAGGGCGTCGTCGTCCTGACCATGGATCCCGAGCAGGTGAGAAGCTCGCGCGTCGTCCAGAACATCTTCCCCAAGCGCAAGCTGGTGTTCCGCGTCACCACGCATCGCGAGTTCGTGCTGACGGTCAAGCAGATGTTCGGCGCCAACGGCGACGACGTGCACGTGGGCGAGCTGCTTTCCGACCTGGAGGCGGGTGATGCCGAGACCGAGGCGCCGGCGGAAGATGTTTCGGCCTCGGCCGATAACGAGCTGGTCAAGCTGGTCAACAAGATCATCACCGACGCCTACCAGCAGGGCGCCTCCGACATCCACATCGAACCCGGCATGGGCAAGGATAAGGTGCTGATCCGCTTCCGCCGCGATGGTTCGCTGTACAAGTACATCGAGGTGCCCGGCAGCTACCGCAACTCGCTGGTGGCGCGCATCAAGATCATGTGCGACCTCGATATCTCGGAGAAGCGCCGGCCGCAGGACGGCAAGATCAAGTTCAGGCGCTTCGGGCCGCTCGACATCGAGCTGCGCGTGGCCACCATGCCGTCGACCGGCGGCGTCGAGGATGTGGTCATGCGCATCCTGTCCGCCGGCGAGCCGATTCCGCTCGACAAGCTCGGCATCCTGCCCGGCAACCTCGAGAAGCTGAGATCCTGCATCGCCAAGCCCTATGGCCTGTTCTTTGTCTGCGGCCCGACCGGCTCGGGCAAGACCACCACGCTGCATTCCGTGCTGGCCCAGCTCAACACGCCCGACACCAAGATATGGACCGCCGAGGATCCGGTCGAGATCACCCAAAAGGGGTTGCGTCAGGTACAGATCAACAAGAAGGCTGGCCTCGACTTCCCCACCATCATGCGCTCCTTTCTGCGCGCCGACCCGGACATCATCATGGTCGGCGAAATGCGCGACAAGGAGACCACGGCGATCGGCATCGAGGCCTCGCTGACCGGCCACCTGGTGTTCGCCACCCTGCACACCAACAGCGCGCCCGAATCGATCGTGCGGCTGCTCGACATGGGCATGGACCCGTTCAACTTCGCCGACGCCCTGCTCGGCATCCTGGCCCAGCGGCTGGCCAAGCGACTGTGCAAGTGCAAGGAAGCCTACGCGCCGACCGAGGACGACATGCGGCAGCTGGTGGACGAATACTGCCAGGAGCTCAAGGCCACGTCCGCGTTTCGCGACAATGCCGACGCCGCCCGCGCGGCCGTCGCCGAGCGCTGGCTCAAGGCCTACGGGAAGGCAGGCCGACTGACGCTCCATCGCCCCAAGGGTTGCGAAGCCTGTGGCAACACCGGCTACAAGGGCCGTGTCGGCCTGCACGAACTGCTGGTCGGCACCGACGAAATCAAGCGGCTGATCCAGGAGCACGCGCGCGTTGCGCAGATATTGGCTCAGGCGCTGGAAGAGGGCATGACCACGCTCAAGCAGGACGGCATGGAAAAAGTGCTGCAAGGCATCACCGACATGAAGCAGGTGCGGGCGGTGTGCATCAAGTAGCGCGCGCCGCCGCCCAATTCACCACCGCCGGGCGACCCCCAAGGTCGCGAACATGTCGTCGCGACTGATCAGCGGAGCCGACTCGAGCCGGCTTTGAGCCGCGAGTATCCGGTCGAAAGGATCGCGGTGTTCGCTGGCAAGGCCGCCAGCGTGCAGCGCATGCAGATAGCTTATCGGCAAGTGCTGAAAGCCGTCGGCGTCCAATAGTTCCCTGAAGCGCGCGATGACTTCGGCGCCGATCGCCAACCTGCCGAGCCGGTGCTTGGTCGAAATTTCCCAAGCGCTTGCCGCGCTAACGAGAATCGTGTTCCCCTCGTCGAGGATCAGGCTTCGAGCGCTATCGGGTAGCTTCGGGTCGTCGGTCCACCACCATAGCAGCGCGTGGGTGTCCAGCAAGAATCTCAAGGTGCCTCCCAGGCCGCCAATTCCGTTTCGGGCAGCGGCTCGAAGAAGGTGTCCGCCACGCATCCGGTCAGCCTGCCCGGTCGGCGTTTGCCGTGATCGGCGGCCAAGGGCACCAGGCGAGCATAAGGCTTGCCTGCCTTGGCCAACACGATTTCCTCCCCGGCATGGGCCAGTTCCAGCAGGCGCGAGAAGTTGGTTTTCGCGTCATGAACGTTGATAAGCCGCATATCCGATCGCCTCACCATGTTGATGGTCTGGACTAAGTACCGTGACTAAGTCTAGCAGAGTTGGCTGGCGGCAGGCGCGTACCCATTTGAACGGGCATCGATGCGGCTCGAATTCAGCCGCCAGCTTCGTCGTCGGCGTGCCGCGGCGGCTGACTATTGGTATGCCCGCCAAGGGCTGCTTCCATTGTGATGGCAATTTGCTATCATCAATCGAGTTTCGTTTTGATTTCCTTGAGTGATGACCATGAAGGCACTGAGCATTCGTAATCTGCCGGACGATGTTTATGAGGCGCTGAAGGCAATGGCGGCGGCCAATCACCGAAGCATGCAGGAGCAGGTGCGCTGCCTGATCGAGCGCGAGGCCAGGCTCGCCGCGAGCCCGGGTTTGGCCGCGGCACGGGCGTGGCGGGTACGGCTGGCCGGGAGGAATCTCGGTGACACGGTGGAGGATGTCCGGCTGGATCGTGCCCGATGATCTGGGTCATCGACACCTCGGCCCTGATTCGCCTGTTCGTCCCCGACGGCCCTGTTCATCCGGAAGCCGAAGCAGCCTTCAATCGCGCGAGCACCGGCGCGGACATCCTCATCGCCCCTCAGTTGCTGCTGGCCGAGACCGCCAATGTGTTGCTCCGCAAGTGCCGTCGCGGCGAAATGTCGTCCTCGGAACTGCGCGAACTATTGCAAGCCGTCGAATCGCTGCCCATTCGTTACGTCGAACATGAATCCTTGTTACAGCCGGCTTGCGTGATTGCCGAGGCGCACGGGTTGAGCGCTTATGATGCGCTCTACCTGGCCTTGGCCGAACGCCATGGCGCACGCGTCTTGACCAGCGATGCCCGGTTGGAGACGGTGGCGCGCGGCATGGGGCTGTGTTAAGTCATTCGCCGGCTATCCGGTGACGAAAATCGTCACCTCGCGCCCAAATTCGCCAGTCGACCGCCCCGAAAACCACGAAAAACACGGCTTTTCTGGCTGGCACGCCGGTTGCTATATCCCTGTCAAGCACAACTTGTCGTGCGCTAACCCAGGAGATAGACATGAAAAAGGTTCAACAAGGCTTTACCCTCATCGAACTGATGATCGTCGTGGCCATCATCGGCATCCTCGCCGCCATCGCGCTGCCAGCGTATCAGGATTACACGGCACGCTCGCAATTTAGTGAAGCCGTGAATCTTGCCGGTGGCTTGAAGACAGTAGTCGCCGATATTTATGCCGACAAAGGCGCATTTACCGACGCCGACAGTGGCAGCTTTGGTGTTCCTGCCGCCGCTGATGTTAAGGGTAAGTACACGACCAGCGTTACGGTGACTGATGGAGTTGTCGTGGCACTCGCTGGCGGTGATGCTTCTGCGCTTATTGCCGGAAAAACCATCACTCTGACGCCGACTGCGAACAACGGTTCCATCGAGTGGGCTTGCACTTCTAATGCTGCCGATAAGTATGTTCCGGCTGCATGTCGTTGATGCTAGCAGCCTCGCGTAACGCGAAAGCAACCCCGCCTCGGCGGGGTTTCTGTTTTTTGCGTGACCCATGGGCGTGCCGCCACGGCTGACTTTCGTGATTGCCAGCGCAGGCGCTACAGCATGTCCGGATGTGCCACCACCTTGAGCAACGTTCGAATTTCCCCGTTGCGCCGAATAATTCAATCGCCGGGCAACTGCTCCGGTGGGAGATGCAAGCGCTTCGCCGCGTCTTCGCATATCCGCCGATAGGTTTGCAGCAGGATGCGGCTGTAGGAGTCGGCGAGATTGAGGTCCTCGGCAAACGACTGGGCATCGGTCATGTATTCATGGACGAGCCGGTTGCGCAGTTGTCTCGCTTCCAGCCAGGCAGCGACATCTTCCACGACGCCGAGTCGCTCCGCGCGATTGAGTACTTCGATCTGGCTACCGGGCCGTTCGGCCAGGGCGAGCAGCCAGCGTGGCAACAGCTTGTCGGCAATGGTGTCCTGTAGCCGCCCGTAGCGGGAGACAAAGGCTTCCAGCCGTTCCGCAAGCTCCGGCTGGTTGTTCAGGGACCGCACCCAGAGCGCATCGATGCGTTGAGCGAACAGGCGTGCACGGCTCCATTCAAGATGTCCCGCCTCCCGGGCAACAACGGTAAGCGTGGCGAGAAACCGATCGACCGGCAGCGGGCTGCTCGCTTTCATATGGTCTCCGCCGTGGCGGAAGCGACGCGGTGGATAGGCGAAAGCGGCGTTTCCGGATCAATCACCAGGACATCGATGGCTTGGTCGCCAAGCTTCATTTGCAGGCGGGCGGTCAAGGCCAGGGCCTTCTGGCGCGCGTCTGGCTGACAGGCGGGGAGTTCGATGAGCAAGTCGATATCGCCACCCCGCTGGCTGTCATCGACTCGCGACCCGAACAATCGCGAGCGCGCCGCCTCGCCGAATACCTCGCGTGTGGTATCGCGGATGATTTCTCGGGCCCTGGGTGTCAGACGCATGCCGGCGATTTTATGTCAACGCGGCTCAAGAGGGGCATGATCCATTCCGGAGAGCAATTGCGCATCTCCCCCATGACGACTATATTCGGACCTTATTCGATCCAATGGAGTCCGTCATGCGCTATTCTTCTCAAGTCAAGCCCATCAGCTACCTCAAGGCCAATGCCGCGGAGGTTCTGTTGCAACTGGCCGCGCGGCGGGAACCTCTCGTGATCACGCAGAATGGGGAGGCAAAGGCGGTGCTTCAGGACGTCGCTTCCTATGAAGAGACCCAGGAAACACTTGCCTTGCTGAAGATTCTCGCCTTGGGTAACCAGGACATTGAAGCCGGCAGGGTCAAGCCCGCGGGCGATGTCGTGGCCCGTCTGAAAGCCAAGAGGGCGGATTGATGCCCCAGGCTCGCCACGCGGTTCTTCTCACGCAGGGCGCCGAGCAAGACCTTGAATCGATCCACGACTACATCGCCGAGTTCGATTCGCCGGCCAATGGGGACCACGTGCTTGATCGCTTGATGAAGGCGGTCGAGGGATTGGCAAGCTTTCCGGAACGCGGCAGTTATCCGAAGGAGTTGTTGGCGCTCGGCGTCAAGGAGTATCGGCAGACCTTCTTCAAGCCCTATCGCATGATCTATCGTGTGATCGACAAGTGTGTTTACGTTTATGCGATCGCCGATGGGCGACGCGACATGCAATCGTTGCTCGCCAGACGCTTGCTGGGGGCTTGAGTCCGACGCGGGCCGGCGCTACAGCAGGTCCGGATGGGCCACCGCCTTGAGCACCGTCCCAATTTCCCCGTCGCGCACGCGGGCGGTAAACCACCAGACCGCACCCTTCTTGACCGCCCAGTCGGCTTCGTCGCCGGCGAGCAGCAGGGCGGCGAGCCGACCCAGGGTCGGCTGGTGGCCGATCAGAATCGCCGTGCCGCCACGGCTGACTTTGCCTTCTGGCCAGCCGATGGCCGCCAGCAGATCGGCGACGTCGGCACTCGGACCGATCTTCGGCTCGATCTCGAAGGGCAGCCCCAGGGCGTGTGCCGTTTGCCGGGTGCGCTCCGTCGGACTGACGAGTACGGCCACCTTGCCCGACAGGCGCTCGCGCAGCCAGCCAGCCATCCCGCGCGCCTGTTTTTCGCCGCGCGGCGTCAGCCGCCGCTTGTGGTCGGGGCGCTTGCCATCGCCTGCTTCGGCCTCGGCGTGGCGCCAGAGAATCAGGTCCATGTCCGGTTTCGGCCGTCGGCGCGGCTACTCGTAGCGCAGCGCCTCGATGGGCGAGAGCCGGGCGGCCTTGCGCGCCGGATAAAAACCGAAGAAGACGCCGATGGCGGCGGCGAAGCCGACGGCGAGCGCGATGGCCGCCGTCGACAGCTGGATGCGCCAGTCCGCCAGTTCGCCGATCAGCGTCGCGCCGCCCACGCCCAGCAGGACGCCGACCAGCCCGCCGATCAGCGAGAGGGTGACGGCTTCGATCAGGAACTGGGCGAGGATGTCGCGGCCGCGGGCACCGACGGCCATGCGCAGGCCGATTTCGCGCGTCCGCTCGGTGACCGAGACCAGCATGATGTTCATGATGCCGATGCCGCCCACCAGCAGCGAAACCGAGGCGACGGCGGCCAGCAGCATGGCCAGCACCTTGGACGAGGCTTCCTGCGCCTGGAGGATTTCGGTCATGTTGCGGACGTTGAAATCGTCGTCCTGCCCCGGTTGCAGGCGATGCCGCTGGCGCAGCAGGTCGCGCATCTTGTCTTCGGCCGACTTGATGTCGGCGCCCTGGCGCACCTTGACGTTGATCGAGCCGACCGAGCGCGACTTGGCCAGGGCGGTGGCGCCGAGGATGCGCTTGCGCGCGGTCGAAATGGGCACCAGCACGATGTCGTCCTGGTCGGAGCCCATCATGTTCTGGCCCTTGGCGGCCAGTACGCCGATGACGGTCAGCGGCACCTTGCGCACGCGGATCACCTGGTCGACCGCACTTTCGTCGCCGAACAGGTTTTTCGCCACCGTCTGGCCGATCAGGGCGACCTTGGCGGCGCCGTTCACCTCGGCGGCGTCGAACACCCGGCCTTCCGCCACCGCCCATTCGCGCGCCTCGAAATACTCGGGGGTGACGCCATAGAACGACGTCGACCAGTTGGCGTTGCCCGCCACCACCTGGCCGCTGCCGCGCAGCGCCGGGGCGGCCGTCTGGATTTCGTCGGGCAGTTCCCGGCTGATGGCGTAGGCATCGTCCTCGCTGATCGTCTGCAGCGAGCCGGCCGCCGCGCGGGCGCCGGTGAAGGTCGGCGACGCCGAGAAAACGATGATCAGGTTGGCGCCGAGGCTGCGGATCTGGTCCTCGACGCGCGCCTGGGCGCCGTTGCCGACGGCGATCATGACGATCACGGCACCGACGCCGATGATGATGCCGAGCATGGTCAGCGCCGAGCGCAATTTGTTCACGCGCAGCGCGCCCAGGGCGATGCGCAGGATGGCGGCAAAATTCATGCGGCCACTCCGGGCGTGGCGGCCAGCACGGCGGCCGCGTCGCGCGGCGCGTTGGGTTTGTCCTCGACGACATGGCCATCGCGGAAAAGAATGATGCGCTTGGCGAACTCGGCGACATCATGCTCGTGCGTCACCAGCACGATGGTGATGCCATCGCGGTTGAGCGCTTGCAGCAGCGCCATGATCTCGACGCTGGTACGCGAATCGAGCGCGCCGGTGGGCTCGTCGGCCAGCACCAGTTGCGGATCGTTGGCCAGTGCGCGGGCGATGGCGACGCGCTGCTGCTGGCCACCCGACAACTGGGTTGGCTGGTGGTCGAGCCGGTCGGCCAGCCCGACCTGGGCCAGGCGCCGTTGCGCGCGCTCGTGGCGTGCCTGCGGCGCAACGCCCGCATAGAGCAGTGGCAAGGCGACGTTGTCGCACGCGCTGGTGCGCGCGAGCAGGTTGAAGTGCTGGAAGACGAAGCCGATCTTGCGGTTGCGCACGGCGGCCAGGTCGTCGCCCGCCAGCCGGGACACTTCCTGGCCGCCCAGCCAGTAGCGGCCGGATGTGGGCGAATCCAGGCAGCCGAGCATGTTCATGAAAGTGGACTTGCCGGAGCCGGAGGGTCCCATGACCGCCACGAATTCGCCGGTGTCGATCTCGATCGATACGCCGCGCAAGGCATGCACCACCGTGCTGCCCATGACGTATTGCTTGGCCAGTTCGGCCGTGCGGATCAGCGCCACGTCGGCGACGCTTAGAACATCCGCGGGCCGCCGGGGGTGGCCGGCTTGGCCGGGGCGGTGGCGCCGACGATGACTTCCATGCCTTCGCGGACGTCGCCGGCGGTGATTTCCGTGGCCGTGCCGTCGGTGATGCCGGTCTCGATCGGGATGGCTTTCGGTTTGCCGCCCTCGTCGAGCGCCCATACCTGGCTGGGCGGCTTGCCGCGTTTTCCGGGACCGCCGGCTCCACCAGCCGGCGTGCCGCCGGGGCTGACTTTGGCGGCGTCCTTTTCGCTCTCGGGCTTGAAGCGCAGCACCGCGTTGGCCACCTTGAGCACCTTGTCCTTCTTCGCCGTGACGATGCGCACGTTGGCCGTCATGCCGGGCAGCAGCATCAGGTCGTCGTTGCTGGCCGTGACGATGACGGTGTACGTGACGACGTTGGAGACTACCGTGGCGGCCTTGCGCACCTGCCGTACTTCGCCCTCGAAGCGGCGCTGGGGAAAGGCATCGACCGTGAAATTGGCGCGCTGGCCGATGGCGACGCGGCCGACGTCGGCCTCGTCGATGGAAGTCTCCACCTGCATGTCGGAAAGATTGCGGGCGATGACGAACAGCTCGGGCGCCTGCAAACTGGCGGCGACCGTCTGTCCCGGTTCGACGCTGCGCTTGACGACGATGCCATCGACCGGCGAGCGAATCTCCGTGCGGCCCAGGTCGACTTTCGCCTGCGCCACCTGCGCTTCGCGCTGCCCCACCACTGACTCGCTGTTCTTGACTTGTGCCTCGGTCAGCCGCACTTGCGCGATGGCGCCGTCGAGCGTTGTCCTGGCCTTGTCACGGTCCGCCGGCGAGATGAAGTTCTTCGACAGCAGCAGGCTCTTGCGGTCGAAGTCGCGCTGCGCCTCGGCGAGATTGACTTGCGCCTGGTACGCCAGGGCACGCTGCACGTTCACCGCCGAGCGTGTCGCCTCGAGGTCGGCTTCAGTCTGCCGCAGCTTGTACCGATAGGTCTCCGGATCGATGCGCGCGACTAACTGGCCGGCTTTTACCGGTGAATTGAAATCGACCAGGATTTCCTTGATCTGGCCGGAAATCTGCGAGCCGACCTGTACCGTGGACACCGGATTGAGCGTGCCGGCGGCGGAGACGGCGGCGGTCAGCGGCCCGCTCTCGACGGTGGCGAATTTGTAGGTGGTCTGCTTGCCGTTGGTCGCGAAATACCGGTAGCCGCCGTACGCCGCGGCAATCAGGGCGATGGCGAAAGCCAGAAAAAATGCGCGACGCTTCATGCCGCGCATTCTAGCCCAGGGCTTCGATGGGCCTCTGTAAGCAGATGTTGGATTAGATCGAGATAAATAGTAGTGTTTCCGCGAGATAATTGCGGTACAAGGCGGGACGTACTTGAATAGAGCGGGATCGAAAATCAAGTGACTTGCCTATGGAGCAAGCGAGAAACCGCCAGATTTTAGTTCAAGTCGCCAGCTTCGCTAAACATGTCAGGCTGGCGGTCAGCGACCAGACGAGCTTTAATCCTCGCGACGATCTTATAAACAGTCTGAACGGCAATTCGATACTCAGCGGCAAGCTCACCGTGATTACGGCCGTTGAATTTCCCGTAGATCTCAAGGTGCTTGCGATTAACCTCGAATATGAAATTCTTCGGGATGTAGGTGACTTGCCCACCCCAGTCCTGGGCAATGGCCTCGGCGACCTCAATGCCGATCAGATCAGCATCACCCTCGGTAAGGGCAGCCTTCGAAACAAGGAGATGAGTGACCTTGCTGGCTAGGTCGGCCAACAACTCGGCTGAGCCTTTATGAAATAGCTGAGTCATGATCCGTCGTTACGGTCTTCAATTCCCCCCACGCCGAACACATTGCATCAAACGTCCTGCGAGACCAGGCCAATTCAAGTGCCCCATTTATTCGGCGCGAATGAGCATCTGGTAAGGGTATTGTTCTGAATATCTCCAACAGCTGTTCGATGGCTCTAGGAAGAAAGCGCATCGCCCATTTCTTCAGCGCCTCGATAACCGCCGAAGCCTGGTCCTGATTGATCCAGTGCAGATCGTCGATACCTGTCATGCGTCGAACGTAGGCCGCCAGGGCTGCCTCCGACGGATTTCGAAGAGCGCCGAGATCGCGCAAAAGCAGCCACAGGGCACGAATTTTCTTGCTCTGTTCATCTAGGGCCAACCTACGGCTTGGTTTAGTGGTTGCAGTTTTCCCGCCCTTGGCCCTGACGACAAAACCAAGGCGCCGCATATAAGACATCACGCGGTCAAGCTCGAGATTATTGAGTTCTGCCGAACTGGTCTTGCCGCCCCCTTGGGCGGCCAGTATCCCCCGGTACTGCTCATCATCGAGACCAAGTTGCTGCTTGGCGACATGCACCAGGGTAATAAGTCTGGCCCGGCAATAAGCTGGATCGCGAGACACCGTCATGTCCTCCGATAGGTCTTGGTGAGATCGCTCTTGACGCAGCGTCCTCGGCGGCGCACTACGTTGGCCAGGCGTGCACGGCTGTGATGGCTGTGTTGCGCCTGGCGCAGCAGGCCGAAATAGCTGTTGGCCACGGCGAGGTCCGTGCTGATGTCGAACAGGTCGTAAGCAACCTTGTAGTTGTGCGTCTTCATCACTCTGCCGGCGTACTCTTCGCCGGCCGCGAGGTTTTCCTTGATCAACGGGTGCTCGCTCATGACACCATCGAGAACAACGTGGCCATCGCTTTCGGCGCGCCCTCGGCCAACTGGGGCGTCATCGCCGGCTGGACCAGCAACGACGCGGCAACGGCGGGCAACGCCTGGGACTGGTCGGTGCTGGCGACGCCAAAGACCGTCAATAACGGCGACGCGGCGCCCAGCTTCCCGGCATCTGCCATGTCGATACAGATCGACGCCTGATGCCCCATGTCATGGCGCGGCAATTGCCTGATTTTCGCCGTGGCGCTCTGGCTGCGGGTCGGCGGCTATCTGGTGGTGCGGCGCAGCCGTTGGGGCTGGTGGCCGCACTTCCTGCACGGCCGGCGCGGCCGCGATGGCAAGTTGCGCGTGGTCGGCTATGCGCCCATCAAGCCGCGCCGGAAAGCCGTGCCACCGCCGTTGTTCCGCGGCACGGTGCATTGGGGGGATAACTGAGCATGAGGAGGCATCAACATGGCCCTGATCGATGACATCCGCGCCCTGCCGGCTGATCTGCTGGCCACGCGCGACACCGCGCAGATCGCGGCGGCGCTGCCGCCAGTGTCGCGCCTCGTGCCGACCGAGATCGGCAACGGCACCGTGTTGGAGACACTTGGCCTGGCCGTCGGCAATGCGCTGTTGGACGTGCTCTACAACGCGCCAGACTTTCGGTATGTCAAACCGCTGCTCGAACAAGGCCGGCTGCGGATTGACGCGCCGTCGGCCCGCGCCGCGCTCGATGGCATCGCCGCCGCCGGGATCGCCGCCGGCTTTGGTGCGGCCCAAGCCGAGGCGCTCCGGTATTTCGAATCGAAGGGCATGGCCATCACCTGGGGCTGGCGCGAGATGGAAGCCGCCGCCCATGCCCGCGCCTTCACCGTGGCCGGCGTGACCAAGCTCGACGTGCTGCAGGACATCCGCGGCGCGCTGCAGCGCGCCCTGAACGAGGGGCGCACCTACGCGCAGTTCAAGGACGAGCTGATCCCGCTGCTGCAGAAGAAGGGCTGGTGGGGCAAGATGGCGCAGACCGACATGGAAACCGGCGAGATGGCCGGCAAGGGCCTCACGCCCCGCCGGCTGGAGACGATCTTCCGCGCCAACGTCCAGTCCTCCTATATGGCGGGGCGTTACAAGGCCCACATGGAAAACGTCGGCGACCGGCCCTGGTGGATGTACGTCGCGATCATGGACAGCCACACCCGGCCGCAGCACAGCGCCCTCAACGGCCGCACGTTTCGCTACGATGACCCGTTCTGGCAGAAGTTCTACCCGCCGAACGGCTTCAACTGCTTCCCGGCCGGCACGTCGGTACGCGGCAAGGCCGAGGTCGGGCTAAAAACCTTCTACGCGGGAAAAATGGTGGAGCTGCGCACGCGCCTCGGGCACCGGCTCACCGTTACCGCGAACCATCCCGTATTGACCGGGCGCGGCTGGCTGCCGGCGCACCTGATCGAGATAGGCGACCAGACGCTGGGCGCAGCGGGCGAAGTCGATGCCAAGGTGGTTGGGGTCGTAAATGACGAACAGCCGCCAACCCTGGCCGAAGATCTCTTCGAGGCGCTCGCGGCGCAGGGACTTCGCGTCGTTCCAATGTCGACGCACGATTTCCACGCCGACGCGCACCTGCGGAAACCCGAAATCGAGATTGCGACGGCCGACCGCCGCTTGATGGATGAAGTCGACGCCGAGCTTCAGCAGCTCGTCCGCCAGCGGCAGTTCGGCGCCGGCAATGCCTATCTTGCCGACAGCGCGACGCAGCGGGCGGGCGTCGTCGCGGATACCGTGCTTGCGCAGCAGGCGGGAGATATTGCTCAGGCCGGCCCCGGTTTGTTTGGCGATGGCGCGCTTCGAGGTCAGCCCGGATCGGTAGAGGGAAAGAATGCGCCGCTCGATGTTGGCATCCTTGGCGTCGGCGGCCTGCCAGGCCGCGCCGCACTGCCGGGCCACGGCAGCGGGGTCGGTCTTGATGCCCGCCCACTTGATGATTTCGGCCTCGGAGCGATTACGCAGCGTTACACCGTGCCGGCGGAACAGTCGGTAGAACACGTCGCGGCTGCAACCGGCCTCCTTGGCGAGCTGCTTGAGGCTAACCCCGGCGCGATAGCGCTCGATGAAGTGGTCGAGATTCGGCAATTCGATTGGGCGGGTCATGTGTATGACTTTCAGACTGAGACAGGTTTGATGATAGCGGGTGGGGTGATTATTCACAACTGCCGCTGTCGCGTGCGTGCCTTCACCGATGCTGCAGTCAGGAAGCGCGGCATCGCCACCTCGGCCTCGGCCCACCGTCTGGCGCAGGTCGATCTGCCCGATCCCTACCGGCCCGGCCAGACGCTGCCGCGCACCCGCTTCGAATACGCGCCCGGTAAATATATCGCGCCGGATATCGGCTGGGAGGGGAATCCGGGTGCAATGGCCCTCTGGGACAAGGCGGCCACGCTGCCGGACTGTTCATGGAGCGATGCGGGTGTTGCCGATATGGCCGCGCGCCCGATTGTCGGCAACTGCCTCGGCATCGTTGCCGGCCAGCGCACCTGGAAGGATTTCGGCCGCGCCGATCTGCGCGATGTCCCGGTCGCGTTGCGGCACGCCTCTCCTGGAATGGTGGAGCGTGCCGCCACCAGGGAATACGCCGTCGAGGTATTGGCTGCCGAGCTTGGGCTGACCGCCGAGCAGTCGCAGCGCGTTATCAAGACGCCAGTCGAAACACTGGTGATCTGGCGCGACTTGTTGCCGCACATGGTGGAAAAGGAAGCCGACGGACGAGAGCGCTATTCCCGCTTCATCCTGCCGACGCTGCTCGACCCCTTCGAGGTCTACCTGACAGAGTATACGGATGGCCGTATGCGGCCGCGGTACATAGGGATTTTCCAGGGCGACCGCGACATGATGTGCATCGTGCGCCGCAATCGCGACGGCAGCTTCCTGTGGAATTTGATGCAGGCCGACACGAAGGCAATGAACAGGCATCGCGTCGGGGATCTGATATATGGTAAGTAGTCGGTTCTCGGACTCCGCCTCCCAGGTGCGCTCGGCCCACTCTAACGCCGGTCATTGGCTCCTGTGCCCACCGGTTTCGATCCCGACTACTTATGCCGAGTATAGACCATGACCGCCTTTAGGATCGAAGTCACCGACGGGCCGGTAATCGACGCGCTCAACCAGTTGGCGGCGCAGGCCGCCGACCCGACCCCCGCCATGCGGGCCATCGCCGGCCTGCTGGAACGGCAGGCCGAAGACAACTTCGCGGCCGAATCCGGCCCGCTCGGCAAGTGGCCGGCACTCAAGAATCCCGGTGAGCGCCGCAAGGGCGGCAAGATTCTCCAGGACACCGGACGCCTGGCCGCGTCGCTGCATTCATGGGCCACCGCCGACGAAGCCGGGGTGGGCGTCAGCGCCATCTATGCCGCCATCCACCAGCTCGGTGGGCAAACAAAGCCGCACGTAATCCTGCCGCGCAACAAGAAGGCGCTGGCCTTCGGCGGGCATGTGGTCAAGAAAGTGAACCATCCAGGATCGTTGATCCCCGCTCGCCCCTTCCTTCCTGTAACGCCATATGGGCGGCTGCAGGATGGGCTGGAAGAAGAAGTGCTCGATGCCATCCAGGCGCATCTGCTGGGAGCGGCATGAAGCGTACCATTGTCGTTTATGGGCGGCAATCGCTCCCATCCGAATCCCTTCCCCCTGACCGATCCGCGCGCGCGCGGCGATGATTCGCTCCATGCCGCACTCCCGCACCCGTGCCCTCGCCGCCCTCGCCGTCGAACTGACGGCGGCCGGCGAACCCACGCTGCGGGAACTGTTGGCCAGGCGGGGAGGGAATGTCGATTTCGCCAGCGGTGGCAAGATGCGCGACATGGCCTCGCCGACCCTGCCCACCGCCACGCTTGCCAAGCTCGACGGCGATGCCCGCGTTTATGTGCTGGGCAACGGCCGCCGAACTGGGCATGAGTATCTGTATGCCTTCGACGCCGAGACCGGCAAGGTGCTGGCGCAGCGCACCGACGGCCGGGTTGACGGCGTCGCCATGCCGGACGATCTCAAGGCCGCTGCCCTGAACAGAACCCGCCGCCTCGTCATGATTCACAACCACCCGGACAGCACGCCGTTTTCGGTCGGCGACATGGATACCCTGGCGACTCATCCTGGTATTGCCGGTGTTGCCGTCCATGGCCATGACGGCACCTTCTGGCGCGTTGCCGCCTTGGAGCGCGGCAACATCGGCCAGGCGCTGCTCGACTTCCGCGATCCGATACGCCGCACGCTGCGTAACGAGGCCGCCGCGCTGCAAGGCGGCGACCTGCACTGGGCGGTCGGGGCGTCGCGATTGCAAGCGCTGGACCGGGCCGGCATCGTGCGCCTGGAGACCAACATCGACTGGGCATCCCACCCGCTGGCCGCGCAGGTTGAAAAAATAGCCGGGGTGCTCTACCCTGTGGCCATGAAAGCGAAAGGCAGCACGCCATGACCATCATTCCCCGCGAACCCAGCTACCTCGCCCCCTTGGCGGAGTGGGTGGCCTATCGCCGCGCCGTGGCGGCTTTTCCGGTCGGCGAGCCAGGCCGCGAGCTCACGCTCCGGATCGCCGACGACATGATCGCCGACCTCCAGCGCGAGGAAGCGGAGGCCGGGCTGCCAGCCGCCGCCTGAGTTCAAATGCGGCGCCGGCGACGCATTTGCCCCCGCCTACAGCAGCTTGACGAGAGTCGCCATGACGCCGACGGCCAGCACCATGAGGGTGCCGAGCTTGATGGTCATGCGCTGTTCGAGCTGAATGAGCTTGCCGTCGAAACCGGTTTCGAGGCGCTTGATGTCTTCGCGCGTGGCCAGTTCCTTGAGGTTCGCATCGAACACCTCGGCCAATGCCTCGGCCTCGGCTTCCGCCTGCGCGGACGGCACTCCCGCCGATTTCAGGCGGTTCGCGAACTTGAGGGTATCGAAAGTCATGGCGCTCATGGCGCGAAGTGTAGCGGAAACGCCACAAAAATTGCGCCCTGTTCAACCTGCTTTCTCCTGTTGCAAGTTGAGCGAAATTCCCGCACAATGATTTCACGGCGCTGATAACGTCGCAGCTGATGATAGATATACGGCAGTGAGAACCGCGCTGCCTGTCCATGAAAATGGATGACACGCGGTTTTGTTTTTTGCCGGTCATGGTTCGCTATGGCCGGGCGTGGACTAATACAAGACCCGGCTTGCCGGGGAATATGTCCGCCGCCCGTATACGGTTATCAGCGCCCGGCCGCCCTCTCAGGGGATGGCGGTTTTTGATACTTTTATACGGAGAATCCCATGACGCAACAACTGTCCATCGCCGATTTTCACGGCATTTCCGTTTCCATCATCGACCATTCCGGCCAGAAATGGCTGACCGCAGAAGAGGCGGGGCTCTGCCTCGGCTACACCGCAGCTAACGCGAGTGGCGGCGTTCGAAAGCTCTACGAACGCAACCGCGACGAGTTCACCGATGCGGATGCCTGCCGGGTCAACTTGACCCGGCAGGGTCAAAGCCGGGGAATGCTCATCTTCTCCCTCGCCGGTTGTAACCTGCTCGGGTTTTTTGCCAATACGCCACGCTCCAAGGAATTCCGCGCCTGGGCGAAACAGGTGCTGGCCGGCCAAGCACCCGTGCCGCCACGGCTGACTTCTGGCGGGCGGGGGCGGAAGATGATCGTTACCCGGCGGATGGAGCGCGCGGTGTTGGAATTGTTCGTTGCCGGTTGGAGGCCTGGGGAAATCGCCAGAGAGGTGAAGCGGTCAGGCTCCACGATCAGTCAGTTGTTGCACGGCAAGTATTCGTTTTCTCCAGCCGCAGGTGAGAACGAGTGCTCGCCGGAGCTGATGGCGGCGGTGGCGATGCGGCATATGGAATACGTGCGCGCCAAGCAGATTGAAGAGAATGAGCGCTTCGTAAACCGCTACTGTGCGCACGCCCACAACGAAGCGCTGGCGGAAGCCATCGATACGGCTTGCCGTCCTTTGTTGCCGCTTCTTCCGTCGAACTGAGGGGTGCGCCATGAAGCCTCATGCCTATCGGCTGCCGTACGCGGAGTGGGATTTTATGCAAACGCTCACCTGATTAGCCACAATGTTCAGCCGCGCGCAAGAATCGCTCGGGACGAGCCGTGGTAGCCACGGCAGCAACCAAGAGGCGCTTCAGGATAGACGACAGATCGAACCGGCGATTGAACCGATACTGGACTTCAGCAAGATACCGATGCGCATACTTAGCGAAATCGAAGGCATGGTAGGTACCCGAGTAGGCGGTCTTGAGATTGCCGAGGAAGGTATTCACTGCGCGGAATTGCTCCAGCTTGACGCAGGCGGGGCCGCCACCAGTAACAATGCGCTCCTGGGTGGCGCCGGCCGCGGTGACGGCGCGGAAGCACCACAGACCATCCGACACCACGTGGACCGATGCGGACAGTGCCGTCTTCGCCCAGTCGGTGATCGCCTCCTTGGTGAATTCCAGCTTCTTCAGGCAGACCTTCAGTGGGTTGCCGGTCTCGGTGGTCTGCACGGCGGTAATGAACGATACCTTGTTCTCCGAACCGCGCCCGCTCTTTCCGCCAGGCAGTTCGCCGCCCAGGTAGGCATCGTCGATCTCGACCCGGCCATCCAGTTGGCGATCCGCCTCCCGCTCGCTCATCACCTGCATCAACTTGTGCTTGAGCAGCCAGGCGGTCTTGTACCGCACACCGAGGTGGCGCTTGAGTTCCAGCGCCGAGACATTGTTCTTGGCCTGGGTCAGCAGATGCATCGCCAGGAACCAGGTCGTCAGCGGCAACTTCGTGGACTCGAACACCGTCCCGCACATTACCGTCGTCTGCTCCCGGCACGACGCACATTGCCAGTACCGCAGTCCCTTGCGCTCGAACGTGTAATGGCGCCTGTCTTTGCATTCGGGGCAAACGAACCCATTCGGCCAGCGCAGCGCAACAACCGCAGCGTGGCATTTCTCCTCCGTCCCGTAGCGCTCCATGAATTGCGCCATCGACAATCCCTTCTGAAACTGCACCCGGTTGATCCCCATCGCGCATCCCCTTCGGACAAGACGCGCCCATTTTTCACCCCGGCAGGCTCGCCAAATGAGCCTTCTGAATATTGTGGCTAATCAGGAACGCTCATGACGCAGGCGCTGGCGCTCGCCAATGTATTGCGTTACGGTCTGGTCGATAATATGGGTGACCTGCGGGAACGGCGGGAAACGGAGAGCGGCTGCCAGATCGCACTCTGCAGGGCCTTGAGCGACGCGATCGCTCATCTTGACTCGATCGAGGAATCGTTCTGGCGCAAATAGCCGGAACCGGGGCGGGGTTCTCCCGCCCCTCCCACCACCAAAACTGTAAGCATCGTTAAAGGACTGCGGGTCGCGCGACCCGTAGTCTGTCCTCCATGCCGCGCCCATGCGGTCATGGAGGAAATATGGCCAAACCCAAGCAGCAACACCCCGACACCGTCGCCGACGACGGCGTCGTTGCCGACTCGCCCGCGACGCGGGTGGCCGGGGTCGAATTCCCCGTCGCCGCCGCCGACGTCCTCGCCCACCGGGAATACGACGACCGCGTGGTCATCGTCACCATCGACGGCCGCAAGCTGGTCCGCCTGAAAGCGGCGTCATGAGCGGCACGGACACCCACGACACCCTGCGCCTGCTCGAGGCCGACGGCGCCGCCACCGGCCAGGTCTGGCAGGCCACGCTGATCCAGGCCGGGCTGTCGGCCAACCAGGTCTATTACGCCGACGCCGTGCTGCGCGAGGCGGTTTCGCGCTTCGATGGCGCGCGCATCTACGTCAAGTCCGACGCCGATCACCTCAAGGGCGCGAGCAAGGATGTCCGCCAGCTGGTGGGCTGGGTCAGCCAGCCGCGCTTCGTCGAGGGCGCGGCGGCCGACGGCGGCCGCATCGAGGCGGCCATCCACTTGCCCGGCCTGCCCGACGATATCCGCAAGCTGCTGATCGAGGCCCACAAGGCGGGCCGCGCCAACCTGATCGGCCTGTCGATCGACGCCACCGGCAGCGCCGGCGCGCCTGGTCGAAGGCCGGCGCGTGCGGGCGGCCCAGAGCATTACCCGCGTCGATTCCGTCGATTTGATTGTCGAGCCCGGCGCCGGCGGCCGCCTGGTGCGCTTGATCGAGGCCGCTCCCGCTCCCCTTACTCCACCGGAGGTTTCCATGCGTGAAAAACTGTTGCTGCAACTGAAAGACCAGGCCCCGGCCGCTTATGCCAGGATCGACGTCGCCACGGCCACCGACGACGAGGTGATGGCCGCCTACCGCGAGGCGTTCGCGCCGCCGGCCACCGGCGCGGGCGAGGATGTGCTGGAACAAGTGCGCATGATCGAAGCGCGCATGCAGGCCCGCTCGATGATTGCCGCCAGCACGCTGCCCGATGCCGCCAAGACACGGCTGCAGGACGATTTCGCCAAGCGCGCGCGCTTCGCCGAGGCCGACGTGATGGC
The DNA here is from genome assembly GCA_016704145.1 of Rhodocyclaceae bacterium. GTDB lineage: Bacteria > Pseudomonadota > Gammaproteobacteria > Burkholderiales > Rhodocyclaceae > Fen-999. The sequence continues at coordinate 1,770,938 of JADJAS010000007.1, forward strand.
GGCCATCGAAAGCGAGCGCACCTACCTGGCGCGCTTCGCCGAGTCCGGCCGCGTCGATCTGGCCGGGCTGGTCCCGGACATCCAGGTCGAGGATCGCGCCGTGAAAATGGCCGACATGCTCGATGCCTTTTTCGATCCGGCGCACAAGGATCATCGCTCGGTCGGCAGCTTCCGCGAGGCTTATATCGAGTTCACCGGCGACCGTCATGTCACTGGCCAGTACGCGCAATGCGACCAGGCGCGGCTGCGCGAGTCGGCCGGCGCGAGCTTCCGCGAAGCCCTGGACAGCACCTCGTGGGCCGACGCACTGGGCAACTCGATCACCCGCCGCATGCAGCAAATCTACGTGGGCGAACCCGACCTGCAAGCCTGGCGCAAGGTGGCGACGGTCGGCCGCGTCAATGACTTCCGCAGCCAGGAGCGCTTCCGCGTCGGCGGCTATGGCAACCTGCCGGCGGTGGCCGAGGGCGGCGCCTATGCCGCACTGACCTCGCCGGGCGACGACAAGGCGACCTACGCGGCGACCAAGCGCGGCGGCCTGGAAACCGTCACGCGCGAGATGATCCTCAACGACGACGTCAATGCCATCCGCCGCATTCCGGCCGAGCTGGCACTGGCCGCCGGCAACACGCTCTACGAGTTCGTCTTCGATTTTTTCCGCACCAATCCGACGGTGTGGGACGCCGTGGCGCTCTACCATGCCTCGCACGCCAACCTGTTCACCGCCGCGCTCGACGCCACCCAGTTCGCCGCCCACCGGCTGGCCATGGTCAAGCAGGCGCGCGCCGGCAGTGCCAAGCGCATGGGCGTGAGCCCGGCGACCGTGCTGATCCCGTTCGAACTGCAGGAGACGGCCTACAACCTGTTCGTGCGCAACCAGAACCTGGACAAGACCTTCGTCCAGACGATCAACCCGGAGGTCATCGTCGTGTCGTACTGGACCGACGCCAACGACTGGGTGACGGTGGCCGATCCGATGAAACTGCCAGTGCTGGAGATCAGCTTCATGAACGGCCAAGAGACGCCCGAGCTGTTCGTGCAGGACATGCCCAACGTCGGCAGCATGTTCTCGAACGACAAGCTGACCTACAAAATCCGCCACGAGTACGGCGGCGCGGTCCTGGTCGACGGCGAGAAGGGCACGACCAAGGCGGTGGTGCCGTAAGCGATGCTGGCCGACGTGCAGGCACTGGTGGGTGATCTGGTCCGGGATACCCTGGACCAGGTCAGCCCGGCGCAACGGGACACGGCCATCGAGTTGGCCGTGGCCCGCTATTCGGCGGATCGGCCGCGCCCGGCGGTCGCCGCCGCCGTCGCGCCGGGCGGCGACCGCCTGCCGATGCCGGCCGGCTGGCCGGCGACCGCCAAGCTCGCCTGGCTGGAATGGCCGCTCTGGTGCAATCCGCCGGCGCAGTTGGCCCATGTGCCGTTGCGCACCCTGGCCGGCGACCTGGTCGCCGTGACGGAGATCGAGGTGCCGGCCGGCGACACCGTGCATATCCACTACACCGACATGCATGTGCTGGCCGTGGCCGAGGACAGCATCGCCATCGCCGACCGCGAAGCGGTGGCGGCCTACGCCGCCGCCCTGGTGTTCGATCAACTGGCGTCGCTGGCGACGCGCAACAGCGAGCCGACCCTCAACGCCGACGCCGTCGACCACAAGAGTCAGGCGCAGGACTACGCCGGCCGCGCCCGGGCGCTGCGCAAGCGGTACACCGAACTGCTGGCGATCAACGACGCGGCGGCCGTCAGGCCCGGCGGCGCCAGCGTCGCCTGGCCGGGGCGGACGCGCTTTCCCGGCGCCGGCGCACGGCGATGAAGTTCGTTTTCGATACCGCCGACCTGGCGATCCTCGCCCGGGCCTTCGCCGCGGCGCCGGAACTGGCGCGCGACGAGGCGCGCCGCTTTCTGCACGCCGCCACCGAGTATCTCAAGGGCGAAGTCGTCGAGCGCACGCCGGCCGCCGCCGGCACGCTGCGCGCCTCCATCGCCGCCGCCGTCGAAGAGGATGGCCCCGGCCTGCTGGGGGTGGTGGCCACCGCGCTCGACTATGCCGTTCCAGTCGAACTGGGCACCCGGCCGCACAAGCCGCCCATCGAACCGCTGGAGCAGTGGGTGCGCACCCGGCTCGGCCTGACCGACAAGGCCGCCGCCTCGGCGGCCCGGCGCATCCAGTGGAAGATCGCCCACTACGGCACGCCGGCCGCCGGCATGTTCCACCGCGGCGTCGCCGCCGGCCGCGCCAACGTCGAGCGCTTGTTCGCCGATGGCATGGCGCGGCTGCGCGATCGCATCGTCGGGGCGGCGCGATGAGTCTCGCCGACACCCGCGCCGCCATCGTCGCCCGGCTCGCCGCCGTGCCCGGCATCGGCGTGGTGCATGCCTACGAGCGGTTCGCCGCCGACCAGAAAAAGTTTCGCGACTTGTACACCGGCGCCCCGGGCTTGCTGCAGGGCTGGTTCGTCTGCCTCGGCGGCGCGCGGGAGGTCTCGGCCGTGGTCGGCCTGGCCACCCAGGTGGCCGGCTGGCGGCTGCAGGGCTTTCGCGCCATCGACGACGACGGCGCTTCAGGTCGAGGGCATGGCCGCCTACAAGCTGACGCTGGAGCCGACGCCGGTGGCCGGCAACGACGAAATCGCCACCACGCTGTTGTAGCCGTGGCAATCCATTTTCACGGGAGACAAGAGACATGAAGTTCGTAGTTCCGAGCACCGACCACCGGCCCTGGCCGGCGACGGTCACCTTGCAATCGTGCGATCCGGCCACCGGCGAGATCGTCGAGACCACCAACAGGTTCGTCGTCTTCTTCGGCGACTGGACCGCCGAGCAGTTCGAGACCTGGCGCCTCGAAGCGGAAGCCCTGTATCCGATGCCCAAGGACGGCGAAGGGGCGATGCTGCCGGTGATCAAGGCGCGCAACGCCCATGTGCTGCCGCGCTTGATCGAGGACTGGGGATCCGAAGTGCAGGACGAACAGGGCAATCCGCTCGCCTACAGCCGCGACCGGCTGGCGGCGCTGCTGCGCAGCCACGATGGCCTGCCGGTGGCGGAGGGCCTGTGGCTGGCGACGCACCAGGTCAATGCGGGGTTGCCCGAGCTAAAAAACGCCTTGACCTCGCCCGCGCCTGGGCCGAACGAATCAGGAAGCGCGAGCGAGGCGACGGCGGCGACGAGTTCGCCGACGACCTGAAGGCGCTGGGCCTGCCGCCGCTGGAGCGTCCCGCCGACGAATGGGCCACCGGCTTGCCGCTGGCGGTGCTGCCGGGCAACCGGCGGGTCTGGGAACTGTGGCTGGCCCTGGAAACCCAATGGCGCCTGGTCGCCGGCATGACGGGCTTGACGCGGACCGGCCTCGATTACCCGGCCGCCGACACGGTGCGCCGCGCGCTGGGCATCAAGCGGCGCGACTGGCGCGGCGTGCTGGCAGACCTGCAACAGATGGAGCAGTGGGCGCTGGCGGCCCTCAACGCATGAGGCGGACGGTATAGACGGCATGAGCGACGATATCGAACTGGGCATTCGCCTGAAATACGACGGCTCCGCGGTCGATGGCGGCCTCGTGGTCAGTAGCGAAAATCTGCGCAAGGTCGGCGCCGCCGCCGAACAGGCCAACCAGCGTGTCGAGATATCGGCCAAGCAGGCGGCGTTCGCCATGCGCCAGCTGCCGATGCAGATGACCGACATCGCGGTCGGCCTGGCCAGCGGCCAGACCTACGCCCTGGAGAGGCGCCAGTGAACACATATCCGACCCTGCCCTGGGAGTGGAGGCCGAAAGAGTCGATCAGGCGGCCGGAAGATGCGCGCGTGGCCACCAACGGCGTGCGCCACACCCGTATTTTCGGCGATGCCGACCGGCGAGCCATCGAGGTTGTGCACCCGCGGCTGACGCGCGCGCAGTACGACACTTGGCTGGCCTTTCGGGCCGCCAATCTCGGGCAGAAGATCCTCTACAGCCGGACGCGGGCCGGCGTCGTCGAAACCTACACCGCGACCATGAGCGCCGAATACGAGGAGGAATTCGTCAAGCCCGATCGGTTCAATCTCATCGTGCGGATGTGGCTGGAGCCATGAGCGGCGGCCTATACCTGCCGGCGATCGAGGACGCCGGGGCGCCCACGGCCCAGACCGACGTCGAGGCCTATCGTCAGAAGTGGCTGGCCGCCTACCTGGCGGCCGGCAGCAACGTGACTTGGGAAGCACCTCAGGAAACGCTCAACAGCGTCGCCACGCCAGCTTCCGTGCAACAGATGCAAGCGTGCGCCGCCTGGGCGCCGGCACGTATCCTGTACGGCCGCGATCGGCTGGGCGCCGATCTTTACGACTTCGGCGTGCTGAATGGCGCCCTGGTCATGTTCCTTGTATGGGGCCATGGGCCCTGGGATGGAATCGAATCGATCACCCTCAATGACGAGCCGCCGCCGGCGGGCGTGACCGTCAGGCATTACGATGGCACTCAAAGCAGTCACGATCCGACCCTGGCGCAGCTTTATGGCGTCGCCGGCAATGCGGAGCGGCTGGCGCAGATGGTGTACCCGTATCTCGTCTATTCGGTGGCCGTGGTGCCGCCCGGCGTCTCGCCAGGCATGCCGCAATGGGCGGCGATCTGGCGGGGCCGCCGGCTCTACGATCCGCGCAGCGGCTTGACGGTGTGGTCGAACAACGCGTCGCTGGCGCGCGCGGATTACCGCGGCTCGGCGGTTTATGGCATGGGCCGCGCCATCGACTGGGCCACGGTGGCGGCGTGCGCCGACAACAACGACGTGCTGCTCGCCGGCGAAAAGCGCACCCGCGTGAATTTGACGCTTGCCACCCGGGAGCCCTGCGAGCACTGGGATACGGCGTTGGGTGCGTACAGCGAGTGTTTCGTGGTGGACGACGGCGTGACCAGCACCTTTGTGCCCGACGCGCCCGCGGCCCCGGTGATGGATTTCGTTCATGTGCTCGGCCATATCATCGAGCTGGCGCCCCTTGAGTTCACCCAGCCGGCCGATGCGCCCAATGTCGTCGAGATCGTGTGGACCGACACTAGCCAGATTCCGTGGCGAGAGGAGGTGGCCACCGCCATCGCCGAGGGCGTTGAACGCGGCGACGTCGACGTGCGGCTGTCGCGCATCGCCATGCCCGGCATCCATGACGCCGGGCAGGCCATGCGCATGGCCATACAGCGGCTTAACCGCGCCGAGCTGATCGACTTGGCGACCACCATGACCGCGCCGGCGCGCGCGGCGCCGCTGCGTGCCGGCGACGTGATCAGGGTGACGCATCCTTGCGGGCTGGCGGAGAAGGCGTTCCGGATACAGGCCGTGGCTGGCCAGATGGGCGATTACAAGCTCTCGTTGATCGAGTACGACGCGGTGGCCTACAGCAACGCGGTGGTGACGCACTCGACGACGCCGGACACCGATCTGCCGGACCCGGCGGCGCCACCCGCCCCCATTGGCCTGGCCGTGACCGAGGAGGTCTACGAGCTGCGTGACGGCTCGTGCAGTTCGCGGCTCAGGATCGTCTGGGATGCCGCGCAGTGGCTCTATCTGGACCGCTATTACGTCGAGGTGAGCGAGGGGGGCCAGGTGATCAACACCCAGGCGCCGCTCACCGCCGAGGCGCGCACGCCGGCCGTCCAGGAGGACAGAACCTATACCGTCAAGGTGTCGACGGTGGCCCGGGGCGGCGCGCAGTCCGCCCCCGCCGTGCAAGTCATTACCGCCCAGGGCAACCGCTTGCCGCCCGGCCCGGTGCCGGCGGGCAGTTTCATCGGCTACGAGGCCGGCGGAACTGCTTACCTGAGGTGGGGCAAGGCGATCGATATCGGCGTGGTGCGCTACCAACTCAAGCGCGGCACGGTGGCGCAGACCCATGCCGAGGCGCCGATCATCGAAGTGGTCGATGCGCTCACCTACCAGGACAAGCTGGCGCCAGTGGGCACCTGGCGTTACTGGATCGATTCGCTCGACCGGCTCGATCAACTGCTGGCGCATCGCGGACATTCAGCCTGGACATCCTGATCAACGGGACGGTGGTCATGTCTTACACCTACACGACCACCTTCGCTGGGGTATTGGCGATTATCCCGTTGGGTGGAGGCGCCGTTATTTACGACGGGGCGTATGGCAGGCTCTGTCCATTTGGGTTGGGCAACGTTCAGTTCACGGCATCGGTTAAATGCCGGATGAAGGTCAGCAATGGCGACTGTACGGCTTACGCGCTGGCAAAAATAGTCAAGACGGGATAATCATGAGCACTCCGCTTTATCAATCCATCGACGACCCGCTCGGCGGCGTCTGGGACCTCGTCAATCGGCGCCGCATCCGCAAGGATGAGCCCGGCTGGGACATCTATCAGGTCTATCTGTCTAGCGGCGGCGTGGTGCTCGACGCTGATCCGATCGGGCAATTGGCCGACCTGGCCACCGCCAAGACCGCCAGGGTGGCCGACATCAACAATCGCGCGGCGGCGGCGCGCAATCGGGCGATGCGGGGCAAGAGTCCATGGGAGGGCATCTCCTGGACGATCAAGCTGTTCGACGCCCTCGCGGTCAAGGCCGGGAATGCTTCGCCATTCGCACCGATCTTGCCGGCGCTGGCGACGGCGATTGGCCTGGGCCAGACCCCCAATTCCGTCAATGCTGCCATCGCGGCGGTGCGCGGCATCACGGAGATGCAGCAGGTCGACAAAGTGCTGGCCGACGCCGTGCAGGCGCTGGCCATCGAGACATTGCTGGACGGCCAGCGCGGCAAGCACGCAGACGCGACATTGACACAGACAACGATGGGTGACCTATTGACCTACAACTGGACTACGGGTTGGCCGCCGATATGAAATATCTGTACACGCGCGACGACATCCGCTCCGGCGATCTGATCGCGCTGAGCCACAATCGATGGGCCTCGTGGTCCGACGTGCAGGTCATGGTGATTCGCGTGTTCCGCATGACCGAGTACTCTCATGTCGGCGTGGCATGGCGCATCTGCGGCAGGCTCTTTATCCTGCATGCCATCGGCGGCGGCGTGTCGATCACGCCACTCTCTCTCAATCTGCCGTTCTATTGGCTGCCACTGGACCAATGGACACCCGAGGCCGAGGAATACGCGCTCTCGACCGTCGGCCAGCGGTACAGCAAGTGGCAGGCCATCCTGGCCGGCCTGGGCATGCTCCGGGGCGGAACGGACGACCGCTGGGAGTGCGCCGAGTGGGCCAACATGGTGCTGCGGCGCTGCGGCCACGACGTCGGGGATGCGTATACACCGGACGAACTGGTCGATCGGCTGTCCTGATTAGCCACAATGTTCAGCCGCGCGCAAGAATCGCTCGGGACGAGCCGTGGTAGCCACGGCAGCAACCAAGAGGCGCTTCAGGATAGACGACAGATCGAACCGGCGATTGAACCGATACTGGACTTCAGCAAGATACCGATGCGCATACTTAGCGAAATCGAAGGCATGGTAGGTACCCGAGTAGGCGGTCTTGAGATTGCCGAGGAAGGTATTCACTGCGCGGAATTGCTCCAGCTTGACGCAGGCGGGGCCGCCACCAGTAACAATGCGCTCCTGGGTGGCGCCGGCCGCGGTGACGGCGCGGAAGCACCACAGACCATCCGACACCACTTGGACCGATGCGGACAGTGCCGTCTTCGCCCAGTCGGTGATCGCCTCCTTGGTGAATTCCAGCTTCTTCAGGCAGACCTTCAGTGGGTTGCCGGTCTCGGTGGTCTGCACGGCGGTAATGAACGATACCTTGTTCTCCGAACCGCGCCCGCTCTTTCCGCCAGGCAGTTCGCCGCCCAGGTAGGCATCGTCGATCTCGACCCGGCCATCCAGTTGGCGATCCGCCTCCCGCTCGCTCATCACCTGCATCAACTTGTGCTTGAGCAGCCAGGCGGTCTTGTACCGCACACCGAGGTGGCGCTTGAGTTCCAGCGCCGAGACATTGTTCTTGGCCTGGGTCAGCAGATGCATCGCCAGGAACCAGGTCGTCAGCGGCAACTTCGTGGACTCGAACACCGTCCCGCACATTACCGTCGTCTGCTCCCGGCACGACGCACATTGCCAGTACCGCAGTCCCTTGCGCTCGAACGTGTAATGGCGCCTGTCTTTGCATTCGGGGCAAACGAACCCATTCGGCCAGCGCAGCGCAACAACCGCAGCGTGGCATTTCTCCTCCGTCCCGTAGCGCTCCATGAATTGCGCCATCGACAATCCCTTCTGAAACTGCACCCGGTTGATCCCCATCGCGCATCCCCTTCGGACAAGACGCGCCCATTTTTCACCCCGGCAGGCTCGCCAAATGAGCCTTCTGAATATTGTGGCTAATCAGGTCGGCTGTTGATACTCGGCCACCAGCTCTATGCCATCCATCAATAAGGCGGCGCGACCGACACGGGTGTTGCGAGCACTCGTGCCGGCCGCCTTCGGCAGACTGTCCTCGTCAGGCCAAGAGCCATCAGGCGCGAGTCTCAAATAGCCCGGTGCGACGAGATGAGGTGATTTGGTTGTCGCCGGGCTTGAAGGCTCCCGTATGTTAACCTTTGTGCAATTTCATTGCTTAATGCACAATCAACTCAGCGGCGATTTATCTCAAAACTTTTTCCGATTTATCGCGCAGCGCTCCAAGATGTATCAGGCGAGTCCGGGGTTTCTGTCGAGGCCGATCAAGCGCGGCGCGTTAAGCTGGCGCGGCGTCACGGTCTTCCTGTCGCGCAGCCAGCGCGCGACGACTTCCCAGATCGGTTCGCCGCTGGCGCCTTCCGCGACCGGCGCCCAGCCGGCCACCTTGTACTTCTTGCCGGCTTCGAGAGGCTTGCCGCGCAGGCGCATGTCCTGGATGCGGTTGCCCATCGTCGCGGCCGGATCGCAGGTATAGGCGAGACCGCCAACGCGCACCATGTCGCCGCCCTGCTGGTAGTAAGGGTCGGGGTTGAACAGATTGTCGCCGACGTCTTCGAGAATGGTCTTGATCTGCTCGCCGGTCATTTCCGTCAGTGTCGAGTGCGGATAGGTGATGGCGGTCTGGTCCATCAGCTGCTCGAAGGTGATTGCCTCGCCGGGCAGGATGCTGGTGCCCCAGCGGAAGCCGGGCGAGAAGGCGAGGTCGGCGCCCTTGACGTCGATCATCGCATCGAGGATGAGCTGATCCCACGAACCATTGAAGTTGCCGCGCCGGTAGAGCAGCCCCTCGGTGACGGCGAGTTTTTCGCCGAGCTTGTCCTTGTATGGCGCGCGGACCTTCTCGATCAGCGCCACCATGTCCGCGTCGGCGGGCAGCAGGTTCGAGAACACCGGCAGCAGCTTGTAGCGGAAGTCGGCGATCCGGCCGTTCTTCATGTCGAAATCGAGCACGCCGAGGAACTTGCCGTTGGAGCCGGCGTTGGTCACCAGCGTGATGCCACCGGCGTTCTTGACCTTGACCGGCTGTGGCACGCCATCGTGGGTATGGCCGCCGAGGATGGCATCGATGCCGGTCACGCGGCTCGCCATCTTGAGGTCGACATCCATGCCATTGTGCGACAGCACGACCACGACCCGGGCACCCTTGGCGCGCGCGTCGTCGACTGTTTTCTGCATGTTCTCGTCCTGGATGCCGAAGCTCCAGTCGGGCACCATCCAGCGCGGGTTGGCGATCGGCGTGTACGGAAAGGACTGACCGATGATGGCCACCTTCACACCGTTCATGTCGCGAATCGTATAGGGCGAGAACACCGGATCGTTGAAGTCGGTCGTGACGACGTTCTGGGCGACGAAATCCACCTTTCCGGCAAAGTCTTTGTCGACGATCTCCTTGACGCGCTTGTCGCCGAGCGTGAATTCCCAGTGACCGGTCATGACATCGACGCCGAGCAGCTTGCAGGCGTCGACCATGTCCTGGCCCTTGCTCCACAGCGCGGTCGCCGAGCCCTGCCAGGTGTCGCCGCCGTCGAGCAGCAGCGCGCCGGGACGGCTGACTTTGAGTTGCTTGACCAGCGTGGCCAGATGAGCGAAGCCGCCGACCTTGCCGTAGGCCTTGGCCGCCTGCTGGAAGTCCAGAAAAGTGAAGGCGTGCGCTTCGCGCGATCCGGCCTTGATGCCGAAGGCCTTGAGCAGATGTTCGCCGACCAGGTGCGGCACATGGCCGGCAGCGTCGCCGAAGCCGATATTGACGCTCGGTTCGCGGAACCAGACTGGCAGCAACTGCGCGTGGCAATCGGTGAAGTGCAGCAAATGGACATTGCCGTGGCGGGGCAGGTCATACAAGCGCTCGCCACCCTGGGCGGCCAGCAGGTCGGGGCTATCGAGCGCGAAGCCGGCCGCCGAAGCGGCGGCCAGCACCTGGAGGAACTCGCGGCGATTCATTTGTTAACCGGCGATGCGGGATCGAGCAGCAGGGCGACCAGATGTCCGACCTGTTGCTCGCTGAGCGCGCCGACATGGCCGAAACGCGGCATCTCCGAGCACAGGTTGAAGCCCTTGGCGTTCCAGATCTTGCTGTAGGTGTATTTCTGGATGTCCGGCGTGTTGCCGCGCAGCTTGCCATATTGGAAGAGGCTGGGACCGATGGTGCCGAACGACAGCTCCTTCGGACTGATCTGGTGGCAGTTGTAGCAGTTGCCGCCGACCGGCAGTCCGGGGTTGTCGGTCCAGGTGAAGCCGCGTCCGCTCTGGGCGATCTTCTCGCCTTCCTTCCAGTCGCCAAGCAGCTTGCCATCGGCGGGCAGCTTGACGGTGGCCAACTGGTCGGCTTCCATGCGCTTGGCGATGTACTCCGGCGGATTGTTGCCGGTGCGGTTGCAGATGGCCTGCAAGCCGTCTTCGGCGAGGCGGTCGACGCCGGCCTGGCCGCGCGGCTGGAAGTCGCGCTTGATGATCTCGAGCGCCTTGGCGCGATGCTCGGCATCGGCCGCGGCGGGCAGGCTGGCGACGGTCGAGCCGGCCGCGACGATGGTCAGGGCAATGATCTTGCGGGTATTCATGTTCTGCTCTCCCTGTTAGCGCTTGATGCCGGGGCCGCGATAGATCTGGCCGTTGGCGTTGCCGATCATGTAGGTCAGCAGGTCCGAGACGACGTCGGAGGCGTACTTCGGCGACGGAAAGCGTTGCTGGCGGAAGCAATCGTTCATCCGCCACTGGTGCGTGAGCATGACGCCGCCGGTCATGCGGTAGCCGGGCCAGCCCTGCACGCCCTTGATGGCGCCCTTGCCGGTGCTGATGTTGGGCAGGTTCTGCATGCGGATGCGCTTGCCATCGCTGCCGTGGCAGGTGTTGCAGGAGAAGTCGTAGGGCCCGGCGCGGTAGTTGACGATCTCCTTGCCGGTTTCGTAGGCGTCATGCACGCGGGGATGATCGAGCGGCACGGCGATCTTCATGTCCTTCGAGTGCGCCGCGACATAGGTGACGAGGTTGGTGATGTCCGGCGCGCCGGGATCGTTCTCGCGATGGAAGGGATTCTTGGCGATGTCGTCGAACTTGAAGCCCTGTTTCTCGACCATGCACCAGACGATGCGCCGCTCGGCATCCATCACGGCGTCGGCATCGGCGAAATAGCGCGGCGTGCCGACGTAGGCACCCTTGACGACGCCGACGCCCTGGCCGAGGTCGCAGCTTTCGGCGAGCGCGACATTCTTCGGCCCGCGCTTCTGCTTCCAGAGCTCCTCGCCCTTCATCTCGAACAGTTCGGCCGGGTTGGAGTCTTCCATCTGGGCGCGAAATTTCTCGAATTCCTTGGTCGCTTCGTCGGGTTCCTCGACGGCCGGCGTGGCGGCTGCGGGGGCTTTTTTCTGCACCTTGGCCGGCGCCTTGGCCGGCGACGGTTGCGCGAAAGTCAGTTGTGGTGATACGCCGAAGGCGATTGCCGCGGCGAACGCGATGATGATTCTCATGTCTCCTCCTTGGTCTTTTTGAAGCAGGCAACGCTTCAGGAATGGAATTTATTCCATCAAACCGATGTGCGTCTGCACAAAAACAAACTCCCCGCGCGCGGGGAGTCTGCCTGCCGCCACTGGCTCGGCGATCAACTTCGCATCAGGCCGTGATGGTCGCCTCGTCGCTGCGGGTTTCGCCCTTGTTGTCGCGCCACTTGATGACGACCTTGTCGCCGGCTTTCGCGCCCTTGACCTTGAAGCCGAAAACGGGATTGCGCGAGATCGAGGTACCGGTCTGGCCCTGAATCACCATCTTGCCGCCGACTTCCACCCAGATCTGTTGGATGAAGTGGTGCGGAATGGTGTTGCCGGCGCTGTCCTTGCGCTGTCCGTTTTCCATCGGGTGGCTCATCATCACGCGGATGTCGGCAACGTCGCCCTTCAGCGAAGCGCGGATTTTCATCGGATCTGCCATGTTCTATTCCTGTCTGTGGTTGTCTGGAGAGAAAGGAGTGGCGCGCGGCTCAGCCACCGCAGCCGCCGACCGTCACCTTGACTTCCTTCTGCGTGGCGAAGAACTTGCCGTCGGCGGTCTTGACCAGCGCGCGCACCGCGGTGGTCTCGGCCAATCGGACGCGCACCTGCATTTCCGGCATCGCGCCTTCGCTGAAATCGAAGGCCGCCGCCAGCGGCAACGGATTCTTCAGTGACAGCAGGGCGATCGAAATTGTGTTGGGAATATTACTCAGCACGGTGATCGGCACCACGGCGCCGTTCTCGGCGATCTCGGGCGCGGTGAGCACGATGTCCTTGCTGTCGGTGGCCGAACTGGCGCCAATGGCCTTGAGCGCGGCGCCGGCATCCTTGGAATCAAAGGCGGCGCGGTTCCACTCGTCGGCCGCGAGCACCTCCGTGGGTTTCAGAATGCCGGCGGCCAGTGCCGCGGCCAGCGCGCCACTGGCACTGACGCCCTTCAGCAATGATCTGCGAAACATGTCCATCTCGAAACTACCTCCTTGAGTTATGGGGTGTCCGGGTATCCGTCCGCGGTTCGGCACGGCAAAGGGGTGGACGGATCGAATCCGCGCATTATTCCCCCCGAGTGAAAAAAAAGTCCAGCGAGGCAGGCTAATCGACCTATTCAGCGCGCCAATGACCCGACTTGCCGCCTTTCTTCTCGAGCAGACGCACCTGTTCGACGACCATGCCGCGATCAACCGCCTTGCACATGTCGTAGATGGTCAGCAGGGCCACCGCCGTCGCCGTCATGGCCTCCATTTCCACGCCGGTGCGGCCGACCGTCTGGGCGACCACTTCGCACTCGACGGCGCTGGTCGCTTCGTCAAGCCTGAACTCGACCGCCACCCGGGTTAGCGGGATCGGGTGGCACAGCGGAATCAACTCGCCTGTGCGCTTGGCGGCCTGGATTGCCGCGACACGGGCAATGCCAAGGACGTCGCCTTTCTTGGCGTCGCCAGCCCGGATCAGCGTCAGGGTTTCGGCGTGCATGCGGATGCGCCCACCGGCGCGGGCGACGCGCTCGGTCTCCGCCTTGGCGCCGACGTCGACCATGTGCGCCTGGCCGGCGCCGTCGAAATGGGTGAGTTGGTTCATTGACATCCCGTTACAAAATGGCCCCGGGTACCATGCCGACCCGGCGCGGGCAAACCGGTATCATAGCCCTCATGCGTTGCCACTGGATGGCTACTCCCTTGTTCGCCCTGTTGCTGGCGGCCACGCCGGCCGTGCTGGCCGAGGGGCTGCCCGATCTCGGCGAATCCGCCCAACTGGATCTCTCGCCGCAGATGGAACGCCGCATCGGCGAAAGCATCATGCGCGACATCCGTCTGCGCGAGCCGGGCTACGTGGATGATCCGGAGATCAATGGCTACCTCAATCGCCTGGGGCGCGGGCTGGCCCGGCAGAGCGACGAGGCGAAGCAGGAGTTCGAATTCTTCGCGCTGCGCGATGCCACCTTGAACGCCTTCGCCATGCCGGGTGGCTATATCGGCGTCCATACCGGCCTCATACTCGCGGCCCAGTCCGAGTCCGAACTGGCGTCGGTGCTGGCGCACGAGATTTCCCATGTCACCCAGCGTCATCTGGCGCGCATGGTCAGCAAGCAGAGCGAGGGCCAGTTGGCCGGACTGGCGGCTCTGGCGGTGGCCATCCTGGCGGCGCGCAGCAATCCGGACGCGGCCATCGGCGCGGCGCTGGCCGGCCAGGCGGCCGGCATCCAGCATCAGCTGAACTATTCGCGCGATTTTGAGCGCGAGGCCGACCGGGTCGGCCTGCAACTGCTGGAGAAGTCGGGCTACGACATCCGCGGCATGGGCAGTTTCTTCGAGCGGCTGCAAAGGTTCGGTCGCCTCTACGAGAACAATGCGCCGGCTTATCTGCGCACCCACCCGTTGACCACCGAGCGTATCGCCGACATGGGCAACCGCATCCAGCAGCGGCCCTACCGGCAGGCGCCGGATTCCACCGACTTCGTCCTGGTGCGGGCCAAGCTGAGAGCCGAACAAGGTACACCGCGCGAGGCCGTGGCCGATTTCGAAAGCCAGACGCGGGAGCGCAAGTTTGTCTCCGAGCCCGGCGCGATCTATGGGCTGGCGCGCGCCTATCTGCGCAACAAGAACCTCGACCAGGCCGAGCATCAGCTGGCGGCCTTGCGCCGCCTGAAGACCGAGGCGGCCATGGTGGAGACGCTGGCGGCCGAGCTGCGCACCGCCCGGGGCGACCTGCCTGGCGTCGCCGCCATTCTGCGCGCGGCGTCGGCGCGCTATCCGCAGGATCGGGCCATCGCCTATGCGCTGGTGGAAGCCTTGTTGGCCAATCATCGCGCCGAGGAAGCGCTGAATATCGCGGCGACGGATGTCCAGGGCTATACCACCGATGCCAGGATGCGCCACCTACAGGCGAAGGCCTACGCTTTTCTCGGCCGGCGTTTGAGCGAACATCGGACGCAGGCCGAGGCCTACATCCTGCAGGGCCAGTTGAACGAGGCGATCGCTCAGCTGCAACTGGCGCAACAGGCGCCGGATGGCGATTTCTACGAACGTTCGCAGGTCGATGCGCGCTTGCGGGAAATCAAGGCGCGGCACGCGGAAGAACTCAAGCGCAAGAAACCTTGATCCGGCGCGGATCGCGGGTTGGGCAACCCCAATTCGAGTCGCTTATTCCACCATCGAAAAAACAGTTAATTGGCCTTTCGGGGAAGTGCTAGCCTTCGCATCCTCCGCAGAACCAGATCGACGACAACGGGAGGAAAGGTCCGCATGGCACTGGTCAATCCCCACGGCAGCAGCGCTCTCAAGCCGCTCCTGCTCCAGGGTGGCGCGCTCGAATCAGAGCGGGCCCGGGCGACAACGCTGCCGCGGCTGAAGGTCAGCTCGCGCGAGGCGGGGGATATCATCATGCTTGGCATCGGCGGCTTCACGCCGCTCGACGGCTTCATGACCCATTCCGACTGGCAGGGCGTGTGCGACGGCATGAAGATGGCCAGCGGCCTGTTCTGGCCGATCCCGGTCACGCTTTCCACGGACGACGAATCGATCAAGGCTGGCGACGAGATCGCCCTGGCCGATGGCGGTACCGGCGAGATCCTTGCCATCATGAGGGTCAGCGAGCGATACACCATCGACAAGGCGCACGAGTGCATGCAGGTGTTCAAGACCACCGACCTTGAGCATCCCGGCGTCAAGATGGTCATGGCCCAGGGCAAGTGCAACCTCGCGGGACCGGTCAAGGTGCTATCCACCGGCGGCTTCAAGGAAAAGTACGGCGAGCAGTTCATGACACCGGCCGAGACCCGCGCCAGGTTCGAGCAGCTTGGCTGGCAGCGCATCGCCGCCTTCCAGACGCGCAACCCGATGCATCGCTCGCACGAGTACCTGACCAAGATCGCCATCGAGACCATGGATGGCGTGCTGGTGCATTCGCTGCTGGGCAATCTCAAGCCCGGGGACATTCCGGCGGAAGTGCGCTCCGAGGCAATCGAAGTGCTGATCCGGAATTACTTCGCGCCGAACACCGTCATCCAGGCCGGCTATCCGCTCGACATGCGCTACGCCGGTCCGCGCGAGGCCCTGCTACACGCGCTGTTCCGCCAGAACTATGGCTGTTCGCACCTGATCGTCGGCCGTGATCATGCCGGTGTCGGCGACTACTACGGCCCCTTCGACGCCCAGAAGATCTTCGACGAGATCCCGAGGGGCTCGCTGGAAACGGTCAACATGAACATCGACTGGACCTTCTGGTGCAACAAGTGCGGCGGCATGTGCTCGCAGCGTACCTGCCCGCACACCAAGGACGACCGCATCCTGCTGTCGGGCACCAAGGTACGCGCCATGCTGTCGGAGGGGCAGGATCTGCCGGTCGAGTTCAGCCGCCCCGAAGTGGCGGCGGTGCTGAAGACGTACTATCGGGGATTGACGGCGGAGCAGAACGTCAAGGTCGAGTTGAAGGGGCATTCGGCGGCCTAGCCGGCGCCCGGGGGTTTTGGGTTCAAAGTGATGGACCGCTCGTTCTCGCACGGGGCGGCGGATTGTTTGCTAACAAGGAGAGTAAGTAATGCCAACCTTCGTTCGTACCGAGAAGTGCGACGGCTGCAAGGGTCAGGACAAGACCGCCTGCATGTACATCTGCCCGCACGACCTGATGAAGCTCGACAAGGACGGTTCCGAGACCGGCCACGCCATGAAGGCGTTCAATCAGGAGCCAGAGCAGTGCTGGGAGTGCTATTCCTGCGTCAAGATTTGCCCGCAAGGCGCCATCGAAGCGCGTCATTACGCCGATATCGTGCCGCTGGGCGGCTCGGTGCAACCGCTGCGCGGTTCCGACTCCATCATGTGGACCATCAAGTTCCGCAACGGCACCATCAAGCGATTCAAGTTCCCGATCCGCACCACGCCGGAAGGCTCGATCGACCCCTATGGCGGCAAGCCGATGCCCAAGGTCGCCGAGCTGACCGCGCCGGGCGTGTTCACCAAGGACGTGATGGGCGGCTATCGCGCCGGCAACGCCGCCGAACTGATTCGCAAGTAATTCGATAAAGGAACCAAGAAATGGCTGGTACTTTCGACAATCCTGAAATTGTCCAGGAAGAGGTTGATATCCTGTTGATCGGCGGCGGCATGGCCTGCTGCGGCGCCGGTTTCGAAATGATGCGCTGGGCCGAGGCTGTCAAGGCCGAGACCGGCAAGGACTTGAAGATCAAGCTGGTCGACAAGGCGGCGATGGACCGTTCGGGCGCGGTTGCCCAGGGGCTGTCGGCCATCAACACCTACATCGGTCCGCGTCAGGATCCCGCCGACTACGCGCGCATGGTCTCCAACGACCTGATGGGCATCACCCGCGACGACCTGGCCTACGACCTCGGCCGCAACGTCGACGACTCCGTGCACCTCTTTGAAGAGTGGGGCCTGCCGATCTGGAAAACCGATGCCGATGGCGTTCGCCATGACGGCGCCGAATCGATCCGCGAGGGCCTGCCGGCGCTGAAGGACGGCGGCGAGCCGGTACGCTCCGGCAAGTGGCAGATCATGATCAACGGCGAGTCCTACAAGTGGATCGTCGCCGAGGCCGCCAAGAAGGCGCTGGGCTTGGACCGCATCCAGGAGCGCGTCTTCATCGTGCACCTGATCAACGACAAGAACGATCCCAAGCGCATCGCCGGCGCCGCCGGCTTCTCGGTGCGCGAGAACAAGATCTACATCTACAAGGCCAAGGCCATCCTGCTGGCCGCCGGCGGCTGCGTGAACCTGTTCCGTCCCCGCTCGGTCGGCGAAGGCACCGGCCGCGCCTGGTATCCGGTGTGGAACGCCGGTTCGACCTACTCGATGGCGGCGGAAGCCGGCGCCGAGCTGACCATGATGGAAAACCGCTTCGTGCCCGCCCGCTTCAAGGACGGCTACGGCCCGGTCGGCGCCTGGTTCCTGCTGTTCAAGGCCAAGGCCACCAACGCCTATGGCGAGGACTACATGGTCAAGAACAAGGAGATGCTGAACGACTACCCGCCCTACGGGCAGGCCGCCGTTCCCGCCTCCTGCCTGCGCAATCACCTGATGCTCAAGGAGATGAAGGAAGGTCGCGGCCCGATCTACATGGACACCGTCACCGCGCTGGCCAAGCTGCGCGAGACCCTGACGCCGAAGGAAGTGAAGCACCTCGAAGCCGAAGCCTGGGAAGACTTCCTCGACATGTGCGTCGGCCAGTGCGGCATCTGGGTCGGCGAGAACATCGAGCCGGAGAAGAAGCCGTCCGAGCTGATGCCGACCGAGCCCTACCTGCTCGGTTCGCACTCCGGCTGCTGCGGCATCTGGGTATCCGGCCCGACCGACGTCGGCGCGCCGTCCGCGAGCGACGAGGAACTGCCCGGCGTGCCCGATCACCTGCCGCGCGGCTGGAACTGGGGCTATCGCTCCATGACCACCGTCAAGGGCCTGTTCACCGCCGGTGACGGCGTTGGCGCCTCGGGCCACAAGTTCTCCTCCGGCTCCCATACCGAAGGCCGCCTGGCCGCCAAGGCCATGGTCAGGTTCGCCCTCGACAACGCCGACTACAAGCCGGAGTTCGACGAGAGCGCCGACGAGATCGCCGCCACCATCTGGAAGCCGGTCAAGAACTTCCTCGAGTTCAAGGACTATTCCACCGCCATCGACGTGAACCCGAACTACATCACGCCGAAAATGCTGCAGTTCCGCTTGCAGAAGATCATGGATGAGTACGTTGCCGGTGTTGCCACCTACTACAACACCAACGACAAGATGCTCGCCGTGGCGGAAGAGAAGCTCGAGATGCTGAAGGAAGACTCGCAGAAGATGCGTGCCAAGGACCTGCATGAACTGCTGCGCGCCTGGGAAAACTACCATCGCATACTGACGGCCGAAGCGCACATGAAGCACATCCAGTTCCGCGAGGAGAGCCGTTACCCCGGTTTCTACTACCGCACCGACAAGAACTTCGTCGATGAGCAGAACTGGCACTGCTTCGTGAACTCGATCTACGACAAGAAGTCCAGGAAGTGGACCTGCTTCAAGCGCAAGCACGTTGACCTGGTGGACAAGTCGAAGCTGTTCAAGGCCGCCGCGCACTAAGCGCACGGCAGGCTGCTAAACTCGGGCCGGCGGTCGCAAGACTGCCGGCCTTTTTCATTCGGGCCCCATTCTCGCCCAGTGTTTACCCCGATCGCCCCGAGGTTTTTCATGTCCCAGCCCCCAGTCACCATTCCCGGCAGTCCCGTCGTTCCCAACATGGTGAGCCCCGACCACGTCATCCAGTTTTCCTGCCACAAGGGCATCGGTTGCTGGAATGCCTGCTGCTCGAACATCGACATCTCGCTGACGCCCTACGACATCATCCGGCTGAAGAAGCGCCTGGGCATCACCTCCACCGAATTCCTCAAGGAATACACCGTTCCCTACGAGATGGAAAAAGACGGCATCGCCGGCGTCAAGTTCCGCTCCGTCGACAACGGCACCGCCTGCCGTTTCATGCGGCCGGAGGGCTGCTCCGTGTACGCGGACCGGCCGACCGCCTGCCGCTACTACCCGGTGGCGCTACTGTCGATGCGCAAGCAGGACGAATACACCGACACCGAGTCCTACGCCATCGTCAAGGAAGATCACTGCAGGGGCCACGCCGAGAACCGGCGTCTCGCCATCGCTGACTATCGCAAGGAGCAGGGCGTCGAGGAATACGACGAGCTGGCGCGCGGCTGGCGGCAACTGGTGCTGAAGAAGAAGTCCGCCGGCCCGTCCGTCGGTGCACCGTCGCTGAAAAGCCGGCAGCTGTTCTTCATGGCCTGCTACGACGTCGACACCTTTCACGACTTTGTCGAGAGCGAGGCGTTCGGCAAGCTGTTCAAGCTGTCCGCCGACGAGAAGGCCATGCTGATGGCCGACGACGTCGAACTCATGCAGTTCGCTTTCCGTTTCCTCAAGCAGGTGCTGTTCGGCGAGCAGAGCATCGAGCTCGACGAGGCGGCGGCGAAAGCGCGCCTCGAGAAGTGGCGCGAGCGGCAGAAGGAAATCGAGCGTGAGGCCGCCGAGAAACTGGCGCGGGCCGAGGAAGGCATGTACGAGGACACCGACTTCGACCAAGGCGGTCCGTCGGCGCCATGAAGCCGGACCCGCTAGCGCCCGAGCTCGCCCGCGTCGCGGCCGAGCCCTATTACCAGCCGATCGGCGACGAGGTCGCGCTCTTCGAGGCCGCCTATCGACGGCGCCTGCCGGCGCTGCTGAAGGGCCCGACAGGCTGCGGCAAAACGCGCTTTGTCGAATACATGGCCTGGAAGCTCCAGCGGCCGCTGGTCACGGTCGCCTGCCACGACGACCTCACCACTGCCGACCTGGTCGGCCGTTACCTGATCGTCGGCGAGCAGACCGTCTGGATGGACGGGCCGCTGACCGCCGCCGTGCGCGCCGGCGCCATCTGCTATCTCGACGAGATCGTCGAGGCGCGCAAGGACACGACGGTGGTGATCCACCCGCTCACCGACAGCCGGCGCGTGCTGGCCGTCGATAAGCGCGGCGAACTGGTGCCAGCACCGGACGATTTCATGCTGGTGATTTCGTACAACCCCGGCTACCAGAGCGTGCTGAAGGAGATCAAGCCGAGCACCCGGCAGCGCTTCGTGGCGCTCGAATTCGACTACCCGGCCGCCGATGTCGAGGTGCGCATCGTCGCGACCGAGGGTGGTGTCGCCGACGACATGGCGCGCAAGTTGGTCAAACTCGGCGAGCTGACGCGCAACCTCAAGGGCCAGGGGCTCGACGAGGGCGCCAGCACGCGCCTGCTCGTGCATGCCGCGCAGCTAATCAACGACGGCATGGCGCCTGTGGCCGCCTGCACCGCCGCCGTGGCGCGCGCGCTGACCGACGATGCCGAGATGACCGAAACGCTGAATGATCTGGTGAGAGCGATTTTTTGACCGAGAGGAAGCTGTTCGAGCACGAACTGGAAGAACGGCTCGACGCCGTCCTGTTCGCCTCGCCCTCGCATCGCTCCATCACCCGGCTCGCGACGACGCTCGAATCGCTGCCCCGCGTTCAGCAGGAGAAAGTGCTGCACTGGGCGGGCGTCGCCGCCAAGACCTATGCCGAGATCGGCTATCTGCTGGCCACGCTGGCGCCGAAGGCCTTCGAGCTGCTGGATGACGAGGGCTTCGACGCCTGGGTGCTTTCCGGCCTCGACGCCTACGACCGGTTCGGTCTGCGGCCGGCGATGGACCAGCTGCGCAACATCGAGCTGTTCTGCGCCGAGCGCGCCGGCACCGCCGTCACGCGGCTCGCGGATGTCGAGATGCGTCTGGCGCGGTTCGTCCAGGGCCTTTCGGGAAGGCCGCTGGCGGTGCGCGCGGGGCAACATGCCTGGACCGACACCGAAAACATCTTCCTGCCCGAACTCGTCGCAGTACATACGAGCGCGGGAGGCAACCGCCGGCTCTACAAGACGATGGCGGCGCTGCTCTGGGCGCAGACGCGTTACGGAACGTTCAGCGTCGATATCGAGGCGCGGCTTGGCGAATGGGCGGATCGCGAGCGGGCGCTCGGTTGGCTCGCGGTGCTGGAAGCCGTGCGCCTCGACGCCCGCATCGCCGCCGAACTGCCCGGACTGGCGGCGGAGATGGCGGAGGTGCGCGGCCCCTGGCCCGAGGAACTGTCCGCGGCGATTGCACACCTGACCCGGCCCGAGGCGACGGTGAGCGACAGCCTCGACCTGCTTGCAGGATTCTTATCCGGCGGCGGCGTGCCACCACGGCTGACTTTCGCCGGCACCCTCGATCCCGCGGCGGCCTGGCGTGTGCGCGCCGAACGCATCCAGCGCGACACCGAAACGCTGCGCAAGGCGCTGGCCACCCTCAAGGGCATGGGCGGCAAGCGGCTGAGCGGCGAGCATGCGGTGAGCATGGCGATGGCCAATGACGGTGCCGGGATGGAGGTGCGCGTCGATGGCGAGGCGGTGGCGTTACCGCCGAATTTGCCACCTGAGGCGCAGGCCGCCGCGCAGTCGCTGATCCAGGATCTCGGCGAAGTGCCGCCCGAGGCCCTCACGCCGGCCGGCCACGGGCAATGGACGCCCACCGACAAGACCGGCCCGGGGCCGGAACTGGCGAGCGACCGCGATGCCGACCACCGCTACGACGAGTGGGATTACCACCGCGGCGCCTACCGGCGCCACTGGTGCCACGTCTACGAAATGGCGGTGAAGCCGGGTGAGCCCGGCTATGTAACCGAAGTGGCGCAGCGCCACGGGCCGCTGATCCGCCAGATCCGCAAGCGCTTCGAACTCGTGCGCGGCGAAGACCGCATGCTCGGCCGCCAGCCCGATGGCGAGGAGGTCGACGTCGATGCCCTGGTCGACGCGCTGGCCGACCGGCGCGGCGGCGCCGAGCCATCGGAGCGCGTCTTCAGCCGCCGCGTCCGCAACGAACGCAGCCTGGCGGCGCTGTTCATGGTGGACATGAGCGGCTCGACGAAAGGCTGGGTGAACGACGCCGAACGCGAGGCGCTGATCATGCTCTGCGAGGGCATCGAAGCGCTCGGCGACCGCTACGCCATCTACGGCTTTTCCGGCTGGACGCGCACGCGCTGCGACATCTACCGCGTCAAGGGTTTCGACGACGCCTACGATGCCGCCGTGCGCTCACGGATCGCCGGCATCGAAGCCAGGGACTACACGCGCATGGGCGTGGCGATCCGGCACCTGACCAAGCTGCTCGCCGCGCAGCCGACGCGCCACCGGCTGCTGGTGACGCTGTCGGACGGCCGGCCGGATGATTTCGGCGACGAATATCGCGGCACCTACGGCATCGAGGACACGCGCCACGCGCTGCTGGAAGCGCGCGAGCAGGGCATCCGCAGCTACTGCGTCACCATCGACCGCCAGGGTGCCGATTACCTCAGGCACATGGTCGGCCCGGCCAGCTACACCGTGCTCGACCAGGTGCACAAGCTGCCGCTCAAACTCGCCGATATCTATAGACGGCTGACGCGCTGAGCGAAGGCCGCCGACGCGCGAAAGTCAGGCGTGGTGGTACGCCGATAACGCTTTGTCAAACGTGTGCAGAGGGCGGGAAGACTGTTGAGGCAAACTCCCTCCCGCTTCGCGGACTCCCCTTTGTGCCAATTATTTCTTGGCGATGGCCGCGAGTTTGTCGGCCTTGATGACCTGTCCGTCGAGTCCCGCCTGCTGGGCGGTACCGCCATAGGCGATCGACATCAACTGCGTGTAATAGACCACGGGCATGTTGAGCTTGGTGCCGTGCTTCTTGTTGATCTCCGACTGGTAGACCTCGACGTTGGCCTGGCAGAGCTGGCAGGGCGTGACGATCAAGTCGGCGCCGCCGTCGTAGGCGGCCTCGACGATGTCGCGGATCTGCTTTTGCGACTTGTCGGGCTCGGAGAAGGCCAGCGCGCCGCCGCAGCAGGTGACCTTCTGGTCGTATTTCACGGCCTCGGCGCCCACGGTCTCGATCATCTTGTCGAGATACTTCGGATTCTCGAAGGATTCGCCGGCGATGCCGAACGGCCGGTTGGTCTGGCAGCCGACGTAGCCGGCGATCTTCAGATGGTCGAGTGGCTTGACCACCGGCGCCTTCATGGCGTCCCAGCCGATATCCTCGATCAGCACCTCGGTCATGTGGCGGGCGCGCACGGTATTGTTCAGGTTGAGGCCGGCTTCCTTGAGCGCGACGTTGGTCTCGGCGAGCAGGTTGGCGTGCTCGGCCAGTCGCTCGTGTGTCTCGCGCGTGGCCAGCCAGCAGGCCGGACAGCCCGACACCATGTCCTGGCCGGGCAGTTCCTTCTCGGCGATCGCCAGGTTGCGGGCGTTGATGACCAGGCGGGGCAATTCGCCGCCCTCGGCATAGCCGATCGAGGCGCCGCAGCAGTTCCAGTCGGGAATCTCGTTCAACTGGAGATCGAGCTTTTGCACCACGACGTCGAGCGAGGTGAGGAAGTTCGATGCTGTCGCGCCCTTCTGCGACGAGCAACCGGGATAGAACGCATACTGTTTCTTGGCCATTCCTTGCTCCTGTCAGGCCAGACCGCGGCGACGGTCCTCGATTTCACGGGCCTTGGCCACCATCTTGCGGAAGCCGCCGATGTCCTTGCACTTGTGTCCGCCGACGAGCTCCATCGGATTGAGACGCTTGGCCTTGAGCAGGCCGAGGCCGGTCGCCTGCATGGCCATGGCGTTCTTGACGCCCTGGCCGAAACCATCCTTGAAGTACATGGCCAGCGAGAACTTCAGCTCGTTGACGCGGCCGGTCTTGACCAGGTTGTCCCAGAACAGCTTGGCGATTTCCCGCGTCGGCTGCCCCTTGGGCGCGAGATCGAGGCGGTGGGCGTAATTGGCCAGGCCGTGCATGATGTGCGTGATCGGCAGCTGGCGCGGGCAGCGGACGATACAGTTGTAGCACGAGGTGCACATCCACATCGAGTCGGAACCCAGCACTTCCTCGCGCTTGCCGGCGCGGATCATCATGAAGATCTTCTGCGGTGAATGCTGCCAGGCCGGGCCGAGCGGGCACGAGCCGGCGCAGACGCCGCACTGCATGCACATCTTCACCATGTGGCCGTCTTCGACGTTCGCCTCGACTTCCTTGAGGAAGTTGTTCTTGTAGCGGGCGAGAGCGTTTTGATTGGCCGAATTTGCGTTCGTCGTCATCGTCATGCGCTCCTTCCTAGCCGAAGCCCTTCATCGGCGACGGACCTATCTCGTTGATCTGCTCGACATACTCGTTGATCAGCCGCGCGACGCGGGCGTTGTCGGTGATCGCCACTTCCTGCGTCTGCACGCGCTCGGGTTCGAGGCCGAGCTGCTTCAGCGTGTCGCCGATCTTGCTCATCCGGTAGTGGGCCATCTCCGAGCCCTTGACGAAGTGGCACTGGTAGTCGTCGCCCTTCTTGCAGCCCATCATCATCACGCCGTCGTAGCCGGAGTTCAGCGCGTCGGTGATCCAGATGGTGTTCACCGAGCCGAGGCAGCGCACCGGAATCGCCCGCACGAAGGCGGAGTAGGTAATGCGCTGGATGCCGGCCATGTCGAGCGCCGGGTAGGCGTCGTTTTCGCAGGCGAGGATCAGGATGCGCGGCTTTTCCTCGAACTCGTCGGGCACGTTGACGGCCTTGATCTGGCTGCCGACGGTGTCGCAGGAGTAGTTCTCGAAGGAGATCACGCGCACCGGGCAGGCGCCCATACAGGTGCCGCAGCGGCGGCAGCGTTCCTCGTTGAAGAGCGGGAAGCGCTTCTCGTCCTCGTCGATGGCGCCGAACGGGCATTCCACCGTGCAGCGCTTGCACTGCGTGCAGCCTTCCAGTCGGGCCTTCGGGAACGACAGGTCCCAGGCGCGCGGATGCGCGGCGCGACCCTGCTGCGCATTCTCGACCGCCTGGATCGCCTTCAGCGCGGCGCCGGTGGCGTCTTCCTGCGCCTGCAACATGTCCATCGGCCGGCGCACCGGGCCGGTGGCGTAGATGCCGGTGCGGCGGGTTTCGTAGGGGAAGCAGATGAAGTGCGAATCCGCGAAGCCGTACTTGAACTGCGGCATGTCCGGACCCTGGCGATAGGCCAGCTTCAGCACCGAGGTCGCTTCGAGGTCGCGGCGCTGCTGCTTGGCCGCCTCGTCGCCGCCCTCGGCCTTGGTGTTGATCTCGGTCCAGACGTCGAGGTCGACGCCGGCGTTCGGCACCTGGCCGGTGGCGAGCACCACCAGATCGGCATCCGCCGCGGTGTCCTCGTCGAGGATCAGGTCGCGGAATTCGACCTTGCAGTTGTCACCACCGCTGACCTTGCCGGCCTTGCCCTTGGTGAAGATCACGCCCTTCTGCTGGGCGCTGCGGTAGAAGTCCTCGCCCATGCCCGGCACCCGCAGGTCCTGATACATGACCACGGTGTCGATATCGGGATTCTGGTCCTTGAAGTACATCGCCTGCTTGATGCTGGTCGCGCAGCAGTGGCCGGAGCAGTAGGCGAGATGCGTGCCCGTCGTGTCGCGCTGGCCGGCGCACTGCACGAAGACCACCGACTTCACTTCCTTGCCGTCGGCGCGCTTGATGGCGCCGCCATTCGCTTGTTTCGCCATGGCTTCGAGGCCGGCCTGGTCGACCACGTTGGCTTGACCGCCGCCGAGTTCCGGCAGCCTGGCGATGTCGTAAGTGGTGAAACCGGTCGCCTGGACCACGGCGCCGACGGTTTCTTCCGTCACTGCACCCGATTCCTGGGCGACGCTGATCTGGAAGCGGCCGGGCGCGCCGGCGGTCTTGGCGACGGTCGAGTTGAGATGCGCCTTGATGCGCGGATGGGTGCCGATCCTGGCGGCCATCTCCTCGACACCCGTCGCTTGCGGCTCGGCATAAGGGCCGCTGAAGGGCACGCGCTTGAGGAGATTGCGGGCGAAGCCGCCGAGCGCAGCCGATTTTTCGACGATCACGACCTCATAGCCGGCGTCGGCCGCGGCCAGCGCCGCCGTCATGCCGGAGATGCCGCCACCGACCACAAGGATGCGCTTGGAGGACGATTCTTTCACGTTGCCGCCGGGCACGATCATCTTCTTCACTTCCGCGCAGCCCATGCGCACGTAGTCCTCGGCCATTTCCTGGCGGATCTCGTCATGGTCGGAGCCTTCGGCGACGACCCAGATCACGCCTTCACGCAGGTTGGCGCGCGCGACGGCGGCGGTCGGGAAGCTGAAGGCCTCGGCCTTGGCGCGGCGCGAGCAGGCGGCGATGCACAGGTGAGTGACACCCTCGTTGGCGACATCGTCGCGGATCATCTGCACGCCTTCGGCGTTGCAGAGGAAGGGATGGCTCTTCACCATCGCCATCTTGCCTTCCTTCTGGGCGATCTTTTCCAGCGCCCCGACATTCAGCACATCGCCGATGCCGCAGCCCGAGCAGATGTAGGCAGCGAATTTGTTGTCGGCCATTATGCGGCCTCCGTCGAAGCAGTCTTGTGAATCACCTGGATGGCCTTGAGCGACGCGGCGGTGGCGCTTTGCACCGCGCGGTTCACATCCAGCGGGCTCGATGCGGCGCCGGCGCCGAACATGCCACCGTCCTTGGAACCCTCGATGAAGTTGGAGGAATCCTGGATGATGTCGGCCGGCAGTTTCACGCCGGTGACTTCCGGTTCCATGCCCACCGCCAGCACGACCAGGTCATGCTCGACGGCATAACGGTGATAACCCTCGGTATCGACGCCGTGCAGGATCGGGTTGCCATTGGCCCTGTTCTCAGCGATGCGCGCGACCTTCGACTTGACGAAGCCGACGGTCTTGTCGTTTTGCACGTTCTGGTAAAAATCCTCGAAGCGGTCGATGGCGCGGATATCGATGTAATAGACGGTGGACTTGCCATCGTCACCAAAGGCTTCGCGCACGTACTGGGTCTGCTTCAGTGTCGCCATGCAGCAGATGCGCGAGCAGTGGCGCAGGTAGTTCTCGTCGCGCGAGCCGGCGCACTGGATGAAGGCGATGTTCTTCGCTTCCTTGCCGTCGCCCGGGCGCAGGATCCTGCCGCCGGTCGGGCCGCGCGGATCGGCCAGGCGCTCGAACTCGACGCTGGTGATCACATTCGGGTAGCGGTCGTAGCCATAGGGTTGGATCTTGTTGGCGTCGAACGGCCGCCAGCCGGTGGCCCAGACCACGGCGCCGACGTTGAGCTGGCTCGTCTCTTCCTTCATGTCCAGATCCACGGCGCCGTATTTGCACGCGGCCCTGGCCGCCTCGCCTTCGGCCGTGCCCGCGATCGAGGCATCGATCACGTAGCGCTGCGGGTAGGCCATCATGTGCGGCAGGTAGGCCGCCTTGAGCTTGGCCGCCGTCTTGCCGTCGCCATAGTTGAAGGCGTCGGCGATTTCGGATGTCACGGCCTTGGCGCATTCGCCGCAGGTCGTGCAGTTCTCATTGACGTAGCGCGGCGAGACCTTCAGCGTGACCGCGTAATTGCCGCGCGAACCGGCGACGGCGGTGACCTCGGTCATCGTCATCACCTTCACGTTTGGGTTGCCCTTGATGCGCTTCAGGTTGATTTCTAGCCCGCAGGTCGGGTGGCACATCTTCGGGAAGTACCGATACAGCTGGGCGGTACGGCCGCCGAGGGTCGGTGTCTTCTCGACCAGGATGACCTGCTTGCCGCATTCGGCGGCTTCCAGCGCGGCCGTCATGCCGCTGATGCCGCCGCCGACGACCAGGATTGTCTGGTTGGTTGCGATTGGAGCCGTCACGTCGAGTCTCCGGTGAATGGGATTCGGAAGAACGGCGGCGATTCTACCGTGGCGATCTCCGCGCCCGGCTTGCGAAAGGTCAAGCGGCCCGGAAAAATGTTTCTATCCGGAAATAGAACTACAGAATGCCCCGCGACATCACGCGGGCGTTGGCTTTACGTCGAAAGTCAGTGATGACAGGTCGCCGAGTATCCAGGTGGCAGACGGTGCACCCAGACCGGCGACCGTGCCGGGATTGACGAGCCAGGTCTGGTTCCCCCTGACGTTGATCTGCTGGCGTACTTCCGGCTCGTGGCTGTGACCGCAGCAGACGACGTCGTAGTCGCCCGTGCAGGCCATGGCATGAGCATAGTGCGGGTAATGCGTGATGAAGATGCGCCGCTCGCCGAGGGCGATGCTGCCATCGTGGCCATGGTAGTGCAGCAAACCGTTCGATTCCCACGCGAGCCGCGAGATCGCCACCGGATCGCCCAGGTTGTTGCCATGGACGGCGTGGATCGGCAGGCCGAGCTTGATCGAGGCCTTGAGCGTGTTGCCGCCGATGATGTCACCGCAGTGGATGACGGCTTCGGCGCCGAGGCCTTGCGCGGCCTCGATGGCGCGGGCCAGCATCGGGCCGCGGTCGTGGCTGTCGGAGACGATGCAAATCTTCATCAGATGACGAGAGGGCCGTCGTAGCCGTCGTCGGCGATGTCCAGGCGCGTCATGCCCGAACGGATGCCCTTCATCTGCTGCTCGTGATCGGCTTGCACCTGCAGAAGCGTAACCACGCAATCGCCGAGGTTGTCGAAACTTTCCTTGCCGGTGCCGTATTGGGTGGCTTCGTTGTAGAAGAACTGCGCCTTGAAGCGGGTATCGCCGAGCTTGAAGACGACGAAATGTGCGCCACGCTCTTCCCAGTAGACGACCGGGCAGGTGTCGAGGGCATCGCTTTCCGCGCGAAGCTGAATTTCCGCGTCGGCCGTTTGCAGCGGCACCATGCGGCCATAGCGTTCGATGAGGGTCTGGTTGAGCAGCTTCAGTTCGCTGTCGGAAAAGTCGGCGATGGTTTCTGGCATGGCTTATCGGCAAATAAAAGTTTTCGGCTGTTGATCCTGTTGCATCCCTGCGAGAATATCGCAAATTCCTAATTTACAAAAAGCTTGGCCATGCCCGCAGTCGAGGAGATCAAGAAGACGACGTGTTACATGTGCGCCTGCCGCTGCGGCATCCGCGTGCATCTGCGCGACGGCGAGGTTCGCTACATCGACGGCAACCCCGACCACCCGCTCAACAAGGGCGTGATCTGTGCCAAAGGTTCCTCGGGCATCATGAAGCAGTACTCACCGGCGCGGCTGACGAAGCCCTTGCGCCGCAAGGCCGGGGCCGAACGCGGCGCCGGAGAGTTCGAGGCGATCAGTTGGGAAGAAGCCTTTTCGACGCTGGCCGAGCGGCTGGGCAAGCTTCGCGCCACCGACCCGAAGAAGTTCGCGCTGTTCACCGGCCGCGATCAGATGCAGGCGCTGACCGGCCTGTTCGCGCGTCAATTCGGCACGCCTAACTACGCGGCGCACGGCGGCTTCTGCTCGGTGAACATGGCCGCCGGCATGATCTACACCATCGGCGGTTCGTTCTGGGAATTCGGCGGCCCGGACCTCGACCGGGCGAAGTTGTTCGTGATGATCGGCACCGCCGAGGACCATCATTCCAATCCGCTCAAGATCGCGCTCGCCAAGTTCAAGCGCGACGGCGGCCGCTTCGTCTCCATCAATCCCGTGCGCACCGGCTACTCGGCGATTGCCGACGAGTGGGTGCCGATCCGCCCCGGCACCGACGGCGCGCTGTTGCTCGCCTTCCTGCATGAGATCATCGCCAAGGGCCTTTACGATCGCGACTTCCTGGTCAAGTACAGCAATGCCGGCGAGCTGGTGAATGCCGACGAGACGAGCGACGAGTTCGGCATGTTCCTGCGTACCGAGGTGCCGGCGGAAGAAGCCTGCTACGACCCACAGGACAAGCTCTGGTGGGACCGCAATACCAACAAGCCGGTGGTGACGCACAAGCCGGGCGCCGATCCTTTTCTCTTCGGCGAGTTCATGCTCAATGGCACGCCGGTCAAGCCGTCGTTCCAGCTGCTCAGGGAGCGCGTCGAGCAATACACGCCAGAGTGGGCCGAGGGTGTCACCGGCGTACCGGCCGACACCATCCGTCGACTGGCGTATGAGATGGGTGTCACGGCGCGCGATCAGCGCATCGAATTGCCGATCGCCTGGACGGATTCCTGGGGCAACGAGCACGACACGGTGACCGGCAATCCGGTGGCCTTCCATGCCATGCGCGGTCTGGCGGCGCACTCCAATGGCTTTCAGACCATCCGCGCACTCGGCATCCTGATGTCGCTGCTGGGCACCATCGATCGTCCCGGCGGCTTCCGCCACAAGGTACCGTTCCCCCGGCCGATTCCGCCTTGCGCACGTCCGCCCAACCATCCCAAGGCGGTGCAGCCGAACCGGCCGCTCGACGGCATGGCGCTGGGCTGGCCGGCCGATCCCGACGATCTATTCGTGGATGAAAACGGCGGTCCGGTACGTATCGACAAAGGTTTTTCGTGGGAGTATCCGCTGTCGGTTCATGGCCTGATGCACAACGTCATCACCAACGCTTGGCGCGGTGATCCGTACAAGATCGACACGCTGCTGATCTTCATGGCCAACATGGCCTGGAACTCGACCATGAACACGGTCGAGGTGAGGAAGATGCTCAACGACAAGGATGAAAACGGAGAGTTCAAAATCCCGTTCATCGTCGTCGCGGACGCTTTCCAGTCGGAGATGACGGCCTTTGCCGATCTGATCCTGCCCGATACGACCTACCTCGAACGCCACGACGTGATGTCCATCCTCGATCGGCCGATCTCGGAATTCGATGGCCCGGTCGATTCGGTGCGCATCCCCGTGGTGCCGCCGATGGGCGAATGCAAGCCCTTCCAGGAAGTGCTGATTGAACTCGGTACGCGGCTCAAGCTGCCGGCCTTCGTGACGAAGGACGGAGTGCGCAAGTACCGCGACTATCCGGACTTCATCGTCAATTACGAGACCGAACCCGGCTCGGGCATCGGTTTCCTGTCTGGCTGGCGCGGCAAGGGCGGCGAGAAGAGCCTGCGCGGCGAGCCGAATCCGAACCAGTGGGAGATGTACGCCAAGAACGATTGCGTCTTCCATTACGAACTGCCCAAGAGCTACCAGTACATGCGCAACTGGAACAAGGGCTATCTGGAATGGTCGCAGCGCAACCGGATCACGCGCTACGCCGAGCCCATCCTGATCCACATCTACTCAGAGGTCTTGCAGAAGTTCCGCGCCGCGGCGCAAGGCAAGGGTTTTTCGCGCAAGCCGCCGGCACATCTGGCCAAGCGCATCGAGACCTTCTTCGATCCGCTGCCTTTCTACTACGACACGCTGGAAGGGCAGGCGACCGACAAGCACAAGTATCCGCTGGCGGCGATCACGCAGCGGCCGATGGCGATGTACCACTCCTGGGATTCGCAGAACGCCTGGCTGCGGCAGATTCACGCGCACAACCTGCTCTACGTGAATGCGCACACCGCGCGCGTTGCTGGTATCGAGGACAACGACTGGATCTGGGTCGAATCGCAATGGGGCAAGGTCAAGTGCATGGCCAAGCATTCTGAGACTGTCGAGCCAGGTACGGTATGGACGTGGAACGCCATCGGCAAGGCCGCAGGCGCCTGGAACCTCGCGCCGGACGCCAACGAGTCGCAGCTCGGCTTCCTGCTCAACCACCTGATTTCCGAAGAATTGCCGGGCGGTGGCGGGAAGGTATCGAATTCCGACCCGATCACCGGCCAGGCGGCGTGGTTCGACGTGCGTGTGCGCATCTCGAAAGTCAGCGATGGCGACACGCCGAGAACGGAACCGCAGTTCGATCTGCTCCAGCCCTATCCGGGTCAGACCGAGCGCAAGAGCATTTGGAATTACTTCGCGGGAGCCAAGAAATGACCCAACTGGCTCTTGTGATCGACCTGAATGTCTGCGTCGGCTGCCACGCCTGCGTCACCAATTGCAAGGAATGGAACACATCCGGCCTGGCCGGCCCGATGGTGGACCAGAATCCCTACGGCAAGGATCCGACCGGCACCTTCTTCAACCGCGTGCAGACTTTCGAGGTGGGTGAGTTTCCGAACACCGAGACCATCCATTTCCCGAAATCCTGCCTGCATTGCGAGGATCCGCCCTGCGTGCCGGTCTGCCCGACCGGCGCCTCGTACAAGCGCAAGGAGGACGGCATCGTCCTCGTCGACTACGACAAGTGCATTGGCTGCAAGTACTGCTCGTGGGCCTGCCCCTACGGCGCGCGCGAGCTCGACGAACACCAGAAGATCATGAAGAAATGCACGCTCTGCGTCGATCGTATCTACGACAAGACCATGACGGACGAGGAGCGCCGGCCCGCCTGCGTGCGTGCCTGTCCGACGTCGGCGCGGCTGTTCGGCGACATCCACGATCCCGAATCGGAAGTATCGAAGGCGATCCGCGAGGCGGGTGGCTACCAACTGATGCCGGAGTGGGGCACCAGCCCCGCCAACCACTACCTGCCGCGGCGCAAGATCAAGCTGCGCATCCGCGTGGACGAGATCGAGCGGGCCGACAACCCCCTCAAGATCGACGGATTGCTGCCCAGGCCCGACAAGGCCGAGCCCGCGCTCGACGATGTCACCAGTTGGTAGCCACGCATGAAGCCGGCATTTTCCGTCATTTTTCTGACGACCCTGATCGGTACCGGCCAGGGCCTGTTCCTGGCATTGTTCACGGCCGAGTCCTACGCGGCGTTTGGGCTGCTGCCACCGCAGACCGCGAGCTTCCACGCGGCGGGTACCGCCTTTGTGCTGCTGTTCCTGGCCGGCGGCCTGATTGCATCCTTTTTCCATCTTGGCCGGCCCGAGCGGGCATGGCGCACGGCGACCCAGTGGCGTACATCTTGGCTGTCGCGAGAAGTCATCGTGCTGCCGGCGTTCATGGGGGTGACGTTCTTGTACGGCATGGCCCATGGGTTGGGCGCCAATCCCGTGTTGACAACGCTTCCCAGCGGCGCTCCGGTCAACGTCACGGCGGTGCTCGGCACGGCAGGCACCGTGCTCGCCTTCGCGCTCTTCGTTTGCACGGGGATGATCTACGCCTGCCTGCGGTTTCTGCGCGAATGGCACTCACCTTTGACGGTCGTCAATTACATCCTGCTGGGAAGTGCGTCAGGATTCACATTTGCCGCCACGTACGCTGCTTGGACCGCACCCGGCTTGGTTCGTTTCTTCGCCGGGTGGGCCTTGGTCATTTCATTCATCGCCATGTTGAGTCGCATTGCTTCCCTCGTTCGGAATGCCCGGCTTAAGCCGAAGTCGACCTTGCAGTCGGCGCTGGGCATCAAGCACCCGCGCATCGTCCAGAAAACCCAGGGCGCCATGGGCGGTTCGTTCAATACCCGCGAGTTTTTCCATGGGCGGCCGCAGACGGTGCTCCGCTCGGTGAAATGGTTTTTTCTGGTGTTTGCTTTCGCCCTGCCCATGATCCTGCTGGGCATGGCCACCGTTGCCGAGGCGCTGGCGCCAAGCCTGATTGCCGCGTTCATCCTACAGTGCCTGGGCTTGATCGCCGAGCGCTGGTTTTTCTTCGCGCAGGCCAGTCATCCGCAGAACTTGTACTATCAGTCGGTGGCCTGAGATGCCGTGCCGATAGACTATTTTTATTGCCGAGCAAGCCAATGTGGGAATATCATTTTTCGCATCAAGCGATATCGTGAATCTCCGCCCATCCATCAACCATGACCCATGAGGAAACGCCATGAATTTTGACAAGGAACTCGATGCCCGCGGCCTGAATTGCCCGCTGCCCATCCTGCGCGCCAAGAAGGCGCTGGCCGAGATGACCTCCGGCCAGGTGCTGCGCATCATCGCCACCGATCCAGGTTCGGTGAAGGATTTCCAGGCATTCGCCAAGCAGACCGGCAACGAACTGTTGTCGTCGGCCGAGAACAACAAGGAATTCGAGTTCTACATCAAGCGCAAATAGCTTCCCGAGGGACGATCGAAAGGGCGCCCAGGGGCGCCCTTCGCTTTTGCGGGCGGGTAGCATCTTCTTGAAATTATGCGGCCATAAGAACAAACTGTTCGACAGGATGCAAGAATATAACCATAGTGTGATGAATTAATAGAGGGCCGGCCTTGGCTTGCTCCGGGCCAATTACTAGGAGGAATCATGGGTGCCACTCCCGAAGTCGCCGTTATCGACGATTTGATTCGTCAACGCCTCGACGAGCTTTTGCCAGCGAAGATCGAGGAAAAACTGAAGGAGATCCAGGAGAGCAAGACGCCGTCGATGGCGATCATTGCCACCAAGGGAACGCTCGACTGGGCCTACCCGCCCTTTATCCTGGCCTCCACCGCCGCCGCACTGGGCTGGGATGTCAGCATCTTCTTCACGTTTTACGGACTCAACCTGGTCAAGAAGGATGTTTCCGACCTCAAGGTCAGCCCGTTGGGCAATCCCGGCATGCCGATGAAAATGCCCTTCGGTCCGGACTGGTTCAAGGGTATCAACTGGAATATTCCCAACATCGTCCAGGCCGGAATTCCCGGCTTCGAATCGGTGGCCACGACGCTGATGCAGCAAACCATCAAGAACAATGGCGTGGCCAGCATCGCCGAACTGCGGGAACTGTCGCGCGAGGCCGGCGTCAAGTTCATCGTCTGCCAGATGACGGTTGAGTTGTTCGGCTTCAGCCAGGAAGACTTTGTCGACGACATGGAATACGTCGGCGCCGCATCGTTCCTGCCGGTGGCGCAGACGGCCGATGTTTGCCTGTTTATCTGAAACCATCGGCTACGCAAACGCGAACCGATCCTTAGGGGGAATCAAAAGATGAAAATCGGGAAACTGCTATCCGCACTTGCATTGGCCGGCCTGGCGACACCGGTGCTGGCAACCAATGGCTATTTCCAGCACGGCTATGGGGTGAAATCGCAGGGCATGGCCGGGGCGGGGATCGCCCTGCCCCAGGATGCCATGGCGGCGGCCACCAACCCGGCTGGCATGGTCATGGTCGGTGATCGCATGGACGTCGGTCTGGTCTGGTTCCGACCGATACGGAGCGCGGAGTTGGAAACTGGGTTTCCGCCGATCAACGGCAATTACAGCGGTAGCGATACCAAGAACTTTTTCATTCCCGAGTTCGGCTACAACAAGATGCTCGGCCGGACGATGTCGGTCGGCGTTTCGGTTTACGGCAATGGCGGGATGAATTCAGACTACAAGAAGGGCATCCCGCTGTTTGGCTCTTCCCGAGCCGGCGTCGATCTGTCGCAGTTGTTCATCTCGCCGACGTTCGCCATCCAGGTTGCACCTGGGCACGCCTTGGGCGTGTCGGCGAACCTGGCCTACCAGCGCTTCGAGGCCTACGGCTTGCAGAACTTCACCGGCCCTTGCCCGGCCTGTTTCTCGTCGGCGCCGGGCAATGTCACCAACCGCGGCTATGACGATGCCACGGGATGGGGTGTCAAGGTGGGCTACACCGGCAAGGTCACCGACGCGATAACCATCGGCGCCACGTATCAGTCGAAAACCCGCATGGGCGAGTTCGACAAGTACAAGGGGCTGTTCGCGGGCAAGGGCGATTTCGATATTCCCGAAACCTACGGCGTTGGCATCGCGGTGAAGGCCATGCCGGCGCTGACGCTGGCATTCGATGTGCAGAAGATCGACTACAGCGATGTCAAGTCGGTCGGCAACAAGGTCGATTGCCTGTTCGCTGGGCAATGCCAGATCGGCAGTTCGAACGGTGCCGGGTTCGGTTGGCGGGATGTGACCGTGTACAAGCTCGGCGCCAGCTACGACTACTCGAAGAGCCTGACGTTGCGCGGCGGCCTCAGCACCACGCGTCAACCCATCCGGTCGAACCAGACGCTGTTCAACATCCTCGCGCCGGCCACTGTGGAAACGCACTTGACGCTGGGCGCGACATGGGCGCTGTCGGACAAGTCCGAACTCAGCTTGAGCTACATGCATGCCTTCGAGAAGACCGTGCATGGGGCCAATTCCGTTCCCGCCGGCGGTGGCTTCCCTGGCGGCAACGTGAATCTGAAGATGTACGAAGATTCGCTGGGTATCGCCTACGGCCTCAGGTTCTGAGCGGACGCACCATGAAGAAGTGGATTGCCGGCGCGGCATGCGCCTTGGTGTCGTGGCACGCGCTGGCGCTGCAGCCATATGCGGGCGGTACAAGATTGGGCGCCGGCGACCTGGCCACGGTGGTCGCCGCGGTCGAACAAAAGCTCGCGGCCGCCGGCTTCACGACGCTCGGCGTGCACATGGCCAAGGGACTGCCGAAGCAGGCGACGGTTGTGGTCAGCGACGCCGGCCTGAGCGATGCGATCAAGGCCATCGGCGCCGCCGCCGTCGTTGGCCTGCCGATCCGCGTCGGCGTCAAGGCGGATGGCACCGTTTCGTATGCCAATCTCGAGTACTGGGAACGCGCCTACCTGCGCAAGGACTACGGCAAGGCCGAGCCGGCGGTCAAGGCGGCGGCGGCCAAGCTGGAGCAGGCACTGGGTAGTGGCGCGGCCTTCGGCGGCGACGTCAAGACCGAGGATCTCGCCAACTATCGCTACATGTTCGGCATGGAGCGCTTCGACAGCGGCAATTCGCTGTTGAAGGAATACGCCAATTTCGACGATGCGGTGAAGACCGTGCGCGACAACCTCGCCAAGGGCGTCAAGGCGACCAGCAAGGTCTACGAAGTTGTGGCGCCGGACAAGAAGATCGCCGTGTTCGGCGTGGCGATGAACGATCCCGAGTACGGCGAGGGCTGGTGGGTGAACAAGATCGGCGCCGACCACGTCGCTGCGCTGCCGTGGGAGGTCTTCGTGGTCAACGGCAAGGTCTATGCCCTCTACGGCCGCTTCCGTACCGCGCTGGCCTGGCCGTCGCTGGGCATGGGCCAGTTCATGGGTATCTCGATCCATCCCGACCGCACGCGCGACATGCTCGAAGCGGTGGCCGGCGTCCAGTAAAGCTACGGCTGGCGCAGCGCGGCATCAGCCGAGCCGTGCCAGTTGAGCCGCGAGTTTCGCGCGCAGATCAACGAAACTCGCCAGCCGCTCTTTCTCCTGGTTGACCACTGCCGGCGGCGCGCGTTCGACGAAGCTCGGCGTTGCCAGCTTCTTTTCGGCCTTGGCGATCTCGCCTTCGATACGAGAGAATTCCTTGCCGAGTCGCTCCTTCTCGGCCGCGACGTCGATCTCGATCTTCAGCATCAGCCGGAAGTCGCCGATAATCTGCACCGGCGCCTCCGATTCCGGCAGCTGATCGCCGGCGGCCGTGACTTCCGAGAGCTTGGCCAGCGCCGCGAGGTAGGGGGCATAGGCCTCGACCGTCGCCTGGTCGCCGGCGGCCACCAGCGGCACCTTCAGCGCCGGCGAGATGTTCATTTCGCCGCGCAGGCTGCGGCAGGCGTTGATCATGTCCTTGAGCAGCGTGACCCACTGCTCGGCCGTCTCGTCGCAGCGCGACAGGTCGGCGACCGGGTAGGCTTGCAGCATCAATGTGGTTGGCGTGTCGCCATGACTGACTTTGCCCGCGATGGGCGCGACCGTTTGCCAGAGCTCCTCGGTGATGAAGGGAATCAGCGGGTGGGCGAGGCGCAGCACTGTCTCCAGCACGCGCACCAGCGTGCGACGCGTGGCACGCTGCTGTGCGTCGGTGCCCGTCTGGACCCGCACCTTGGCGAGCTCGACGTACCAGTCGCAATACTGGTCCCAGACGAATTCGTAGAGGGCCTTGGCCAGCAGGTCGAAGCGGTAGTCGGCGAAGTGCCTGGCGACTTCGGCTTCGAGCTTCTGCAGCAGGCTGACGATCCAGCGGTCGGCCGGCGAAAAGTCGAGATATTCGGCATTGCAAGCGTCCGAACCGCGTTCGGCCAGGCCGCAATCCTTGCCCTCGCAGTTCATCAGCACGAAGCGCGTGGCGTTCCACAGTTTGTTGCAGAAATTGCGGTAGCCCTCGCAACGCTGCATGTCGAACTTGATGTCGCGGCCAGGCGAGGCGAGCGAAGCGAAAGTGAAGCGCAGCGCATCGGTGCCGAAGCCGGGGATGCCGTTCGGATATTCCTTGCGGGTGCGCTTCTCGATCTGCTCTGCCTGCTTGGGGTTCATCAGGCCCGTCGTGCGCTTCTTCACCAGATCATCGAGGGTGATGCCGTCGATGAGGTCGATCGGATCGAGCACGTTGCCCTTCGACTTGCTCATCTTCTGGCCTTCCGCGTCGCGGATCAGGCCATGCACGTACACGTCACGGAAGGGAATCCTGCCGGTGATGTGCCGGGTCATCATCACCATGCGCGCCACCCAGAAGAAGATGATGTCGAAACCGGTGACCAGCACGGTCGAAGGCAGGTAAAGATCGAGTGCCGGGTTCGATTTTTCCGGCCATTGCGGCGTCCAGTCGAGCGTCGAGAACGGCCACAGCGCGGATGAATACCAGGTATCGAGCACGTCCGGGTCGCGTTCGAGTCCGCCCGTGTAGCCATCCGCCTTGGCCAGCGCATGGGCTTCGGTTTCGTCGTGGGCGACGTAGCAACGACCATCGTCCGCGTACCAGGCGGGAATCTGGTGGCCCCACCACAATTGGCGTGAGATGCACCAATCCTGAATGTTGTTGAGCCACTGGTTGTAGGTGTTCACCCAGTTCTCGGGCACGAAGCGGATCTCGCCCGAGGCGACGCATTCGAGCGCCTTGCCGGCGATGCTCTTGCCGTCCGCGCCGGGTTTGCTCATGGCAACGAACCACTGGTCGGTGAGCATCGGCTCGATGACCGCGTTGGTGCGGTCGCCGCGCGGCACCATCAGCTTGTGCGGCTTGACGCTGACCAGCAAGCCTTGCGCCTGCAAATCGGCGACGATTTGCTTCCTGGCTTCGTAGCGGTCCATGCCCCGATACTTCTTGGCACCGTGTTCGTTGATGCGCGCGTCGAGGGTGAAGATGTTGATCGGCTGCAAGCCGTGG
Organism: Rhodocyclaceae bacterium; assembly: GCA_016704145.1. Taxonomy (GTDB): domain Bacteria; phylum Pseudomonadota; class Gammaproteobacteria; order Burkholderiales; family Rhodocyclaceae; genus Fen-999. The sequence continues at coordinate 1,810,049 of JADJAS010000007.1, forward strand.
CGATGGCCGATCTGCCAGTCGTTGAAGTCGTGCGCCGGCGTGATCTTGACGCAGCCGGTACCGAATTCCTTGTCGACGTAGGCGTCGGCGATGACCGGGATCGTGCGGCCGGTCAGTGGCAGGATGATCTGCTTGCCGACCAAGTGCTTGTAGCGCTCGTCATCGGGATTGACGGCCACGGCGACGTCGCCGAGCATGGTTTCCGGACGCGTGGTGGCGACGGTCAGCGATCCCGTGCCTTCGGCGAACGGGTACTGGATCTCCCACATGAAGCCGTCTTCTTCCTCGCTGACGACCTCGAGGTCGGACACCGCGGTCAGCAGCTTCGGGTCCCAGTTCACCAGCCGCTTGCCGCGATAGATCAGCCCTTCCTTGTTCAGCCGGACGAAGGTCTCGGTGACGATCTTCGAGAGGCCTGCATCCATGGTGAAGCGTTCGCGGCTCCAGTCCGGCGAGGTGCCAAGGCGACGCATCTGGCGCGTGATGGTGCCGCCAGAGTACTCCTTCCACTCCCAAACCTTCTCCAGGAACTTCTCGCGACCGAGATTGTGGCGGGAGACACCCTGCGCGTCCAACTGGCGTTCGACGACGATCTGCGTGGCGATGCCCGCGTGGTCGGTGCCGGGCTGCCAGAGCGTGTTGGCGCCGCGCATGCGATGGTAGCGCGTCAGCGCGTCCATCAGTGTCTGGTTGAAGCCGTGGCCCATGTGCAGCGTGCCCGTGACGTTGGGCGGCGGCAGCAGGATGCAGAAGTTGTCTTTCTTGGTGGTGTCGAGGCCGGCGGCGAAATAGCCGTTCGATTCCCAGACGGGATACCAGCGCCGTTCGATGTCGGCAGGTTCGAAGCTCTTGGCGAGTTCCATGGCGATGCCCGAGATGCGGGTGAGAAAACCGCAAATTATACGGTTCGCGGCACCCTCAACCGGCGTCCCGTGGTGGCTGACTTTGGTCTTCGATGACCATCTGCAGCTTGGGCAATAACGCCGCTCGCGCTTCCGCGGTCACCTGTTCGATCAATTGGTCCGTGACGCCATCGAGCACGCGCAAGACGATCTGCGGGAGTTCATCGTCGAGCCAGGCTGAAAGTTCCTCGGCCAACGCTTGCCGCTGGCGCGGCAGCCGGTCGAACAGCAGTTCCCGCGCCAAGGCTTCGACGCAATCCGGAGGGAGAATCGCGGCCAAAGGCGGCTCGGGTGGTGCGGGACTTGCGGTGACGACGTCGGTCAGCACGGGCAATTCGTCGTGGCCATCGACGATGTGGCCGTGACGACGCATCAGAAGGTTGGCCTGCTCGATTATCCGGCCACGTTCATCCATGGCTCAGACCGCGGGAAATGTCGCGAGCTTCCAGGGCATAGCCTCGTTCCCGGTAGAACTTGAAACGTTCGCGCGCCGGCAAACGGTCGGCGTCCGCTGTGCTGACGATTTCAACCAGCGTCTCGAAGCGGGAGAACCCGGGCGGCAATTCGTCGGCAAGATTGAGCAGGCAGGCATCGTGAGGCAATCGATCCAGATTGTCCGCCAGCAGTATCGCGGTCTCGTCGGCCACCGCCGAATCCGCCCGGCAATGCGGCACGAATCCGGTGGCCGGTTGGGACCAGAGCAGGCGATCCAGATCTTCAGCTGCCTTCCGGGTGGGAATGTAGACCATCACCCGCCGTCGCTGGGTCCAAGCCAGCCTGAGCCAACCGGCCGCCGCGGTCAGGCGGTCGGGAGCGCCATGAAGGAACTCGATGCGGGTCACTGCTTGGCGGCCGCGGCGGCACGCGCCAGCAGGAAGTGCGTGAGCAGCGGCACCGGTCGGCCGGTCGAACCTTTCTCCTTGCCTGAGCGGTATGCGGTCCCGGCAATGTCAAGATGCGCCCAGTCGTACTTCTTGGCGAAGCGTGAAAGGAAGCTGGCCGCGGTGATGGTGCCCGCCGCGCGGCCGCCGATGTTAGCCATGTCGGCAAAGTTGCTCTGCAACTGTTCCTGGTAGTCTTCCCAGAGGGGCATCTGCCAGGCCCGGTCGTGCGCTTCCTGACCGGCTTCAAGCAATTCGCGCGCCAGGGCATCGTTGTTGGCGAGCAGGCCCGTGGCGACGTGGCCGAGGGCGATGACGCAGGCGCCGGTCAGGGTCGCGATATCGACCACGCAATCGGGATCGAAGCGCTCCACGTAGGTCAGCGCGTCGCAAAGGATCAGGCGGCCTTCGGCATCGGTGTTGAGAATTTCGACGGTCTGGCCGGACATGGAAGTAATCACATCTCCCGGCTTGGTCGCGCCGCCGCCGGGCATGTTCTCCGTGGTCGGGATGGCGGCGACGACATTGAGCGGCAGTTTCATCTGCGCGACCGCCTTCATCGTGCCCAGAACACTCGCGGCGCCGGACATGTCGAACTTCATCTCGTCCATTTCCGGACCCGGCTTCAAGGAAATACCGCCCGTGTCGAAAGTGATGCCCTTGCCGACCAGCACGATCGGTTTCGCGCCATCCTTGCCGCCCGCATGCTTTAGCACGATGAACTTCGGCGGCTCGTGCGAGCCTCGCGCCACCGAGAGCAGGGTGTGCATGCCGAGCTTTTCCATGTCCTCCCGTTCGAGAACCTCGACCGCCATGCCATGCTCGCTGGCGATGTCGCGGGCCTGGTCGGCGAGATAACCGGGCGTGCAGATATTGCCCGGCAGGTTGGCCAGATCCTTCATCAGCGTGGCGCCGGCGGCAATCGCCTGACCTTGGGCCAATGCGTCCTCGGCCATGGCCAGTTCGTTGCGGCGTTCGACGCAGAATGTCAGTTTGCGCAGCGGGCGGCGGACATCGTCCTTCTTCGACTTGAGTTTGTCGAAGCGATAGAGCGCCTCCAACGCGACCATGGCCGCTTGGCGCACCCGCCAGGTCACGTCGCGCTTCTTGACCAGGAGTTCGGTGAGATAAAGGGTGCCATCAAATCCGCCGGTTTCATTGAGTGTTCTGACCGCAGTGGCGACCGCCGTGCGGAATTCTTTCTCGCGGAACTCCTTTTCCTTGCCGAGGCCCACCAGCAGGACACGGTCGGCCAGGGTACCGGGGACGTTGTGCAGCAACAGCGTCGCGCCGAGCTTGCCTTCCATATCGCCCCGACGCACCAGGTCGCTGAGGTAGCCGCGTCCGGCATTGTCGATGACTTCCGCCGGCACGGACAGTTTGCGTGGCTCGAAAACGCCGACGACGACGCAGGCGCTGCGCTGTTTTTCGGGGCTGCCGCTTCTTATGCTAAATTCCACGTGTCGCTCCTGTATGCGGGGGAGGGAAGTCTTGATGTTTTTATTCAATTTGAAGACTTTGCGATTATCGCCAATAGTTTTGGCAAAAGTCAAAGCCCCCGGCTCAATCCCGGGATAGCGCCGAAATGCTCTTCCAGCGCGCAGCCAAGCGCGAATTTGCCCAGACCGCCACGACTGTCTTTGTCGCGCTGTTTGCCATCCTCCTGACCACGCAGCTGATCAGATTGCTCGGTCAGGCGGCTGGCGGCAAGATTGCCTCGGAGGGTGTCGTCGCGCTCCTTGGGTTCGGCGCGATCAACTATCTGCCGACCCTGCTGTCGCTGACCTTGTTCATCTCGATACTGATGACCTTGTCGCGTTCCTATCGGGATTCCGAGATGGCGATCTGGTTTTCCGCGGGTATCCCGCTCACGGCATGGGTCAGGCCGGTGCTGGGTTTTGCGCTACCGCTGGTCGTCCTCGTCGGGGTGCTGTCCATCTTCCTGTCACCGTGGGCGCTGACCAAGAGCGCGGAGTACCGCCAACGCATGGATGAACGCGACGACGTGTCACGGATCACACCCGGCGCCTTCCAGGAATCCAGTCAGGCTGAGCGTGTGTTTTTCGTCGAAGCGATCGCCGGCGACCAGGGACGGGTCAGGAATGTATTCGTCAGTTCCATACATCAAGGCCGGCTGGGGGTGGTGGTTGCCGCTGAAGGCCACGCCGAGATGTCCCCCGAGGGCGATCGGTTTCTGGTGCTGGATCAGGGCAGACGCTATGAGGGGCAGCCCGGCTCGCTGGAGTTTCGTCTCATGGAGTTCGAACGTTATGGTGTGCGCATCGAGACCAAGGAAGGTCGCGGCGTCGAGCAAACCCGAAAGAACATGCCGGTCTGGGAACTGCTCCGCCAGCCGACCCCCGGGAATCTCGGCGAGCTTCTTTGGCGTGTCGGCATGCCGGCCCTGGCGCTCAACCTGGCGTTGCTGGCGATTCCTCTGTCGTTTGTCAATCCCAGGGCCGGGCGCACCAACAATCTCATATTCGCCCTGCTGACGTTCATGGTCTACAGCAACATGATCGGCATCAGCAAGGCATGGGTTTCGCAAGGCAAGCTGCCGTTCGAGATCGGGGTGTGGGCGGTGCACGCGGCAATGTTCGTTGGCATGCTGACGCTGTTTTCAAGGCGCATGGTGGTGTCCTGGAGACGCTGGTGGCGCTGACGAGCGGTATGCGGGTGTTCGAGCGGTATCTCGCCCGCGAAATCTATGCATCGACGCTGCTGGTCCTCAGCGGGTTTCTCGCCTTGTTCGCGTTTTTTGACCTTGTCAATGAGCTGGGCGACCTTGGCAAGGGCAACTATCAGTTGCATCACGCCATTGGCTTCGTGCTCCTGACGCTGCCCGGATATGTCTATGAATTGCTGCCGATCGCCGTGTTGATCGGCACCCTTTATGCGCTGACGTTGCTGGCGCGACACTCCGAAATCACCGTTCTGCGCGCTTCGGGATTGTCCACGGCAACGCTCGTGGGCGCCCTGCTGAGAATTGGCGCGCTCTTCGTCGTGCTCACGTTCGTGGTCGGCGAGTTCGTCGCACCTCCCGCGGAACGGGCGGCTCAGCAATTGCGCCTGCAGGCGATGAGCTCGGTGGTCGGTCAGCAGTTCCGTTCCGGGCTGTGGGTCAAGGACGAACACGCCTTTGTCAACGTGCGCGAAGTGCTGCCGGATGCGTCGCTGCGCGGAGTCCGCATCTACCAATTCACCGCGAACTATCGCCTAGCGTCGATCAGCGAGGCGGAGTCCGCGAATTTCCGTCCACCGAACAAGTGGCAACTCGCCAACGTTGCCCAAACGTCTTTCGAGGATGAGCGCGTGCGGGTCGACCGCCACGCCGAACTACTCTGGGAGTCGGCCCTGTCGCCAGACATTCTGACGGTGTTGCTGGTCGACCCCGGACGGATGTCGCTGGTCAACCTGTATCTTTACACCCGCCATTTGGCGGAGAATCGCCAGAAAACCCAGCGTTACGAAATTGCCATGTGGAAGAAGCTATTCTATCCGGTAGCGGCGTTGGTGATGATGATCCTGGCGTTGCCATTCGGCTACTTGCACGACCGGTCGGGCAATATCAGCTTCAAGGTGTTTTCCGGCGTCATGCTGGGCGTGGCGTTCCACATGCTGAACGGGCTGTTCTCGAGCCTGGGCGTCATCTACAGCTGGCCGCCGCTTTACGCTGCCATTACTCCCAGCATGCTTTTCCTGCTGGCGGCGGCCACGATGATCTTTTGGGTGGAACGACGCTGACTAGCGCTTGAATGCGATGCGCGTTCCGGCGAGCCGATCATGCAGAAATTGGCGGTCGCGGTCGAGAAGTGCCCAGAACACGCCTGCGCCATATAGCATCAGACTCGGCCAGGCCAGCAGATAGCGCAGCGCCAACTGCCGCCAGGTGGGCACTCGTCCCCGCGTGGAGAGCAATTGAATTTTCCATGTCTGCATGGCCAGGGTTTGCCCGCCGTGATGCCAATGCCAGAGGAAGTAGCCAGCCAATAGTACGAAGATGTGTAGCACCAGCACCGTTCCAGGCAAGAAGACACCCGTGACCGAGCCAAGAGCCACGTGCGGCAGCAGGAACAATGCGGCGAGCACGCCAACCAGAAGCAGTGCCTCGTAGAGCATGCTGGCGAGACGCCGGCGAATGCCTGGCAGTTCTTCGGCCATTGATGCCCTATTGTCCAGCTTTGTCGGTTCCGGAGGCCCGGCTCGTGGCCGATTTGGCGGCGGCGTCGCGCAGGCGTTGCTTTTCGTCGTCGGGTAGCGTTTCGTATTCCGACCACAGTTGCTTTACGGCCTCGCGCTGCTCGGAGGAGGCTTTCTGAATGTTCCGATACTTCTCGCGGGCCGCTTTCCGCTCCTCGGGCGTCAGCCGAACCCATGTCTGCATGCGCTGCTGGACGCGCTCCTGTTCCTGCGGGGCCATTCTTGGATAGCGATCGGCAATCTCCAGCCACTTCTTCCTGCGCCATGATTCGAGGCTGGCCCATTCCGACGACAGCGGCGCGAGGATTCTTTGCTTGTCGGCGGGGAGGTCACCCCACTTCGCGGGAGCGATGAACGAAGCCGCCGTCGTGGTCGCTGGCGCCAGCGCCAGCAACACTATTCCGGCAACGAGTCTTCTTCGTGCTGCGAGAGGCGGTCGAGCCATGCCATGAAACCCTGATCGAGATAAGCACCGGGTGACACTTCGTCGCTGAGCAACGCCATGTCGATCTCCGCCATGGTTGCCACTTCGCGATGTTCCTGCCAAACGTGCATGCCGAACGCTCCCATCAGCAAGGCTAGCAACGCCAGCAACCCCCGATGATGCCGATGCAACGACTGGAATAGGCCATGGCCGCCTCCGGCAGTTGCAAACGACAGATCGGCATGGCGGGCGACCGCGCGCTGCCGGGCATCGCGTAGCCTTGCCGCGACCCGCGCGTCGATGCTCGCCACGTCCTGGTCGAGGATCCGACACACGCGGGCAGCGAATTCAGTCTCGTTGTTCTTGTATTTCATGGCAATTCCACACCTCGCGCCTTTAGTGCCGCGGCCAGGGAGTGCGTGGCGCGAGAGCAATGGGTCTTGACGCTACCTTCGGAACAACCCATGGCAGCGGCGGTCTCGGCAATGTCCATACCCTGCCAATAACGCAGCAGAAACGCTTCGCGTTGACGTGGCGGCAGCCTCTTGAGTTCCCTCTCGATGACGGCGATGAGCTGACGTTGCTCAAGGGACGCCTGCGGGTTGCCCATGCCCGATACCGCGGCAGTTGGCAGGCTTTCCAGCGGATCGGCATCTTCGTCGTCCGACGAAAAGGCGGACAACAGGGTAGTCCAAGCGGAGCGGACTTTCTGCCGCCGATAGTGGTCCCGGATAGTGTTTTGCAGGATCCGCTGGAACAGCAATGGCAGCTCTGTCACGGGTTTTGCCCCGTACTTGTCCGATAACTTGAGCATGGCGTCCTGGACGATATCGAGCGCATCGTCCCCATCGCGAACGGCGAACAGCGCCTGCTTGAATGCTCTGCGCTCGACGCTGGCGAGAAAATCGGCGAGTTCAAGGGCGGAAGCCAGGGCAAAATCCTTCTGGATCAAGCGATAATGGGTGCCGTGCGCCGTTGGCCGGTCGTCCGCTACCTTGACCAACCGTCTGTGAGCCAGTAAGGTAACGCGCTTTTGGGTCCAACCCCCACGAATCCGGGAAGAAATGATGCAGTTGACTGGCGCCGAGATTGTAATCAGATGTTTACAGGAAGAAAAGGTTGAGCATGTCTTCGGTTATCCGGGCGGCTCGGTCCTTTTCATTTACGACGAGTTATTCAAGCAGGACCAGATCAAGCACGTCTTGGTCCGGCACGAACAGGGTGCCGTGCATGCTGCGGATGCCTATTCGCGCTCGTCGAACAAGATTGGCGTATGCATGGTGACTTCCGGTCCCGGCGTCACCAATGCCGTCACCGGCATCGCCACCGCCCACATGGATTCCATCCCCCTGGTGGTGATCACGGGGCAGGTGCCGACCGCCTACATTGGCCAGGATGCCTTTCAGGAGGCTGATACGGTGGGTATCACGCGCCCATGCGTCAAGCATAACTTTCTGGTCAAGAGCATCGATGAGCTGGCGGTGACCATCAAGAAAGCCTTTTTCCTCGCCAGCAGTGGTCGTCCGGGACCGGTGCTGGTGGACATCCCCAAGGACATCACGACGCAAAAGTGTGATTTCCAGTATCCCAAGCAGATTGCCATGCGCTCCTATAGTCCGGTCGTCAAGGGCCATGCCGGGCAGATCAAGAAGGCGCTGCAAATATTGCTCGATGCGCGACGGCCCATCATGTACACGGGCGGTGGCGTTATACTTTCCGAAGCCGCCGAAAAACTGACCAGGCTGACACATGCCTTGGGATTCCCCATCACGCAGACACTAATGGGCCTGGGCGGTTTTCCCGCCACCGACAAGCAGTTTCTTGGCATGCTGGGCATGCATGGGACTTATGAAGCCAACATGGCGATGCAGCACGCCGATGTCGTGCTGGCCATCGGGGCGCGTTTCGATGACCGGGTGATCGGCAACCCCGCTCATTTCGGCGAGATTTCCCGCAAGATCATCCATATCGACATCGATCCATCGAGCATCTCCAAGCGCGTCAAGGTGGATGTGCCCATCGTCGGTAATGTTCCCGACGTGATCGATGAAATGCTCAAGCAACTTTCGGCCCTCGATGCCAAGCCGGAAGGGAAAGCTCTGGCGGCCTGGTGGAAGGAAATCGACGGCTGGCGCAGCCGCCAGTGCCTCAAGTACAGGCAGGGCAAGGAGGTCATCGCGCCGCAGTTTGTCGTCGAGAAGCTCTACGAGGTTACCGGTGGCGATGCCTTCATTACATCGGATGTCGGTCAGCACCAGATGTTTGCCGCGCAATTTTACAAGTTCAACAAGCCGCGCCGCTGGATCAATTCCGGCGGCCTGGGCACCATGGGCTTCGGCCTGCCGGCGGCGATGGGCGTGCGCTTCGCTAATCCCAAGGCAACCGTTGCCTGCGTCACCGGCGAGGGATCGATCCAGATGTGCATCCAGGAACTGTCGACTTGCAAGCAGTTCAGGTTGCCGATCAAGATCATCAACCTGAATAATGGCTATCTGGGCATGGTGCGGCAGTGGCAGGAGATGTTCCACGGCAATCGCTATGCCGAATCCTACGTCGACGCATTACCGGATTTCGTCAAGCTGGCCGAAGCCTACGGTCACGTCGGCATGCGCATCGACAAGCCGGCCGACGTCGAGCCGGCATTGCGCGAAGCTTTCATTAAACACAAGAACGATCTCGTCTTCCTGGACTTCATCATCGACCCGAAAGCCAACGTGTTTCCGATGGTGGCGGCCGGCAAGGGTCTGTCTGAAATGATCCTGTCGGAGGACCTCTGATCATGCGCCACATCATTTCTATATTGATCGAGAACGAGGCTGGCGCCTTGTCGCGGGTTTCCGGGCTGTTCTCGGCCCGCGGCTACAACATCGAGTCGCTGACTGTTGCGCCGACCGAGGATGCCTCGCTGTCGCGCATGACCATCGTCAGCGTCGGCTCCGACGACATCATCGAGCAGATCACCAAGCAGTTGAACAAGCTGATCGACGTGGTCAAGGTGGTAGACCTCTCCGAGGCCGCGCACATCGAGCGCGAGCTGATGCTCGTCAAGGTCCGCGCCACCGGCAAGGACCGCGAGGAGATGAAGCGCGTCGCCGACATCTTCCGCGGCCGCATCATCGACGTCACCGAATCGAGCTACGTCATCGAACTGACCGGCAACACCGCCAAGCTCGACGCCTTTCTCGACGCCATCGATCGCTCGTTGATCCTCGAGACCGTGCGCACCGGTGTCTGCGGCATCGGCCGCGGCGACCGTATCCTGCGCGTCTGATTTTTCCGCAACAGTTTCCCAAGGGGTTACACATGAAGGTTTATTACGACAAGGACGCCGATCTTTCGCTGATCAAGGGCAAGAAGGTCACGATCGTCGGCTATGGTTCCCAAGGTCATGCCCATGCCCAGAACCTGAAGGATTCCGGCGTCAAGGTGACGGTCGGCTTGCGCAAGGGCGGCGCTTCGTGGGACAAGGCCAAGAAGGCCGGCCTGAAGGTCGAGGAAGTCGCCAAGGCGGTCAAGGACGCCGATGTCGTCATGATCCTGTTGCCCGACGAGACCATCCCGTCCGTCTATTACGCCGACGTCGAGCAGAACATGAAGAAGGGCGCGGCACTGGCCTTCGCCCACGGCTTCAACATTCACTACAACCAGGTGGTGCCGCGCGCCGACGTCGACGTCATCATGGTGGCACCCAAGGGCCCCGGCCACACCGTGCGTTCGGAATACCTGCGCGGGGGTGGCGTGCCTTCCCTCATCGCGATTTATCAGGACCAGAGCGGCAAGGCCAAGGACATCGCCCTGTCGTACGCGGCGGCCAATGGCGGCACCAAGGGCGGCGTGATCGAGACCTCCTTCCGCGACGAAACCGAGACCGATCTGTTCGGCGAACAGGCCGTGCTCTGCGGTGGCCTGGTCGAACTGATCAAGGCTGGCTACGAGACGCTGACCGAAGCCGGCTACGCGCCGGAGATGGCGTACTTCGAGTGCCTGCATGAAGTGAAGCTGATCGTCGACCTGATCTTCGAGGGCGGCATCGCCAACATGAACTACTCGATCTCGAACAACGCCGAGTTCGGTGAGTACGTCACCGGCCCCGAGGTCATCAACGAGCAGTCGCGCGCCGCCATGAAGAATGCGCTGAAGCGCATCCAGAACGGTGACTACGCGAAGATGTTCATCCTCGAAGGCCGTACCGACTACCCGGCCATGACGGCTCGCCGTCGTCTGACCGCCGCGCACCCGATCGAGCAGGTGGGCGCCCAGTTGCGCGACATGATGCCGTGGATTAAGGCCAAGGCGCTCGTCGACAAATCCAAGAACTGATTTGACTGCGTATCCGCATCCGATCATCGCCCGGGAAGGCTGGCCCTTCCTGGGGGGGGCGGTTGCGCTAGCGGCCATGGTCGGCTATGGGGCGGGTGCCGCATGGTCGGTGCCGTTCTGGCTGATCGCCCTGTTCGTCCTGCAATTCTTCCGGGATCCGCCGCGCCTGGTGCCGGGCGATGCGCGCAGCGTCCTCTCGCCCGCCGACGGCCGCATCGTCGCCATCCAGCCGGTGCGCGATCCGTGGTTGAACCGCGACGCGATGAAGATCAGCGTTTTCATGAACGTCTTCAACGTGCATTCCAATCGCAGTCCCGTTGACGGCGAAGTGCAGCAACGCTGGTATCACGCTGGCAAGTTCGTCAATGCCGATCTCGACAAGGCCTCCGAGGAAAACGAGCGCAATGCCCTGTACATTCGCACCGCGACCGGGCATGACATTACTTGCGTCCAGGTGGCCGGGCTGATCGCGCGGCGCATCCTTTGCTACGTCGAGGCCGGGGCGCCGCTCGCGCGAGGTCAGCGCTATGGCTTCATCCGCTTCGGCTCGCGCGTCGATCTCTACTTGCCGACCAATGTGCAGGTCGCGGTCGCCATCGGCGACAAGGTGCGCGCCACCAGCACGATCCTCGGCGTGCTGCCATGATTGACTTTCGCGTTCCCGCGATTCCCTCCGGTACGGAACGAGGCGCGGATAGCGGCCAATGACGATTTTGCGCCCCCGCAATTTGCCGACGAAGACCGAGATTCGTCGTCGTGGTATCTACATCCTGCCCAATCTGTTTACCACGGCGGCGCTGTTCGCGGGATTTTTCGCCATTGTTCAGGCGATGAATCAGCGCTTTGAGGTATCGGCCGTGGCCATCTTTCTGGCCATGGTGTTCGACGGCCTCGATGGTCGCGTGGCGCGCCTGACCCATACCCAGAGTGCGTTCGGCGCCGAGTACGACTCCCTTTCCGACATGGTGTCGTTCGGCGTGGCGCCGGCACTGGTGGTCTACGAGTGGGCGCTCAAGGGGCTGGGCAAGCTCGGCTGGATCGCGGCCTTCATCTATTGCGCCGGCGCGGCCCTGCGGCTCGCCCGCTTCAACACCAACATCGACGTGGTCGACAAGCGCTACTTCCAGGGGCTGCCCAGTCCGGCGGCGGCGGCGCTGGTGGCCGGCCTGGTCTGGGTGATGATCGACAACGGTTGGACCGGGGAAGAAGTTCGCTGGTATGCCTGCGTACTGACCATGTTCGCCGGAATCACCATGGTCAGCAACATCCGCTACTGGTCGGGCAAGGACATCAACCTTAGAAAGAGCGTGCCTTTCATCATCGTGGTCGCGTTTGCGGTCGGTTTTGCGCTGGTGTCAAGCTACCCCCCCGGCGTGCTTTTTGCGTTGTTTCTCATTTACGCGTTGTCGGGTTACGTCATGACGGCTTGGCAGGTGGGCAATCGCCGCCGCACCGTTGCACGCCCGGAATAAAGCCGCTATAGTCGGCGCCATGTCCGCGTCAATTCTCTCTGCCGCTGCTATTCATGCCTTGGCCAGCCTCCTGCTGGCTGGGCCGCTGCTGCGCCCCGCGCGCTAGCAGACCTCATTCCCACAATTCGAGTTTTTCCGGCCCGCAGGCGCAAGTGCCCGGGGCGCCGAGAATATTTTTAGACCCGTAGTCCGACAGGAGACGATCATGGCCAAAGACAAGCTGATCATATTCGATACCACGCTTCGCGACGGCGAGCAAAGTCCGGGCGCATCGATGACACAGGAGGAAAAGCTGCGCGTCGCCCGCCAGCTGGAGCGGATGCGCGTCGATGTCATCGAGGCCGGCTTCGCCGCCGCGTCGCCCGGGGATTTCAACGCTATCAAGCTCATCGCGGAGACTGTCAAGGAATCCACGGTCTGCTCGCTGGCGCGCGCCAACGAAAACGACATTCGACGAGCTGGAGAGGCCATCCGGCCGGCGCGCGCCGGCCGCATACATACATTCATCGCCACCAGCCCGATCCACATGGAGAAGAAGCTGCGCATGACTCCCGACGAGGTGGTCGAGGCGGCGGTCAAGGCCATCGGCATTGCCCGTGAATACACGGACGACGTCGAGTTTTCCGCCGAGGATGCGGTGCGATCCGACATTGATTTCCTTTGTCGTGTCTTCGACGCCGTGATCGCGGCGGGTGCCAGTACCATCAACGTGCCTGACACCGTTGGCTACAGCGTGCCATCGGTCTGGGGCGAACGCATGCGGACGCTGATCGGGCGCGTCAAGGATGCCGATCGGGTCATCTGGTCGACCCATTGCCACAATGACCTTGGCATGGCCGTGGCCAATTCCCTTGCCGCCGTGCAGGCGGGTGCGCGCCAGGTCGAGTGCACCATCAATGGTCTGGGCGAGCGGGCCGGCAACGCCTCCCTCGAGGAAATCGTGATGGCCGTGAAGACCCGTGCCGACATCTTCCATCTCCAAACCGGCATCGATACGACCCAGATCGTGCCGGCTTCGCGGCTGGTCGCGCAGATCACCGGGTATCCGGTGCAGCCGAATAAGGCGATCGTCGGCGCCAATGCCTTTGCCCACGAGTCGGGTATCCATCAGGACGGCGTGCTCAAGCACCGCGAAACCTACGAGATCATGCGCGCGCAGGATGTCGGCTGGACGCAGAACAAGCTGGTGCTCGGCAAGCACTCGGGCCGCAATGCCTTCAAGAATCGCCTGCAGGAGCTTGGCATTACCGTGACCAGCGAAGAGGCGATCAACGCGGCATTCGCGCGATTCAAGGAACTGGCCGACAAGAAGCACGATATCTTCGACGAAGACTTGCAGGCGCTCATGTCCGATGAAGGGTTGCCGCCGGCACACGAGCATTTCAAGCTGGTGTCGTTCAAGTTTCATTCCGAAACCGGCGAGATTCCCCATGCGGAACTGACTCTGTCGGTCGGCGGCGTCGAGCGGCACGCCGAGGCCGATGGCGGCGGTCCGGTCGATGCTGCCCTGAAGGCGATCGAGAGTGTCGTCGCCAGTGGCTCGGAACTACTGCTCTACTCGGTCAATGCGATCACCACCGGCACGGACGCGCAAGGCGAGGTGACAGTGCGGCTTGCCAGCGGCGGGCGTATCGTCAATGGCCAGGGCGCCGACACCGACATCGTCGTCGCGTCGGCGAAAGCCTACCTCAATGCCCTGAATCGGCTGTATCAGGGCAGTGAGCGACTCAATCCGCAGCTTTGATCTGCCCTGGCGTGCAGCGCGGCGGCCGCGGGCGCCGCCGCTAGCATCGACGCGGTGACGTGCGGCTGCTGGCTCCCCTTCGTTTGGTCGTCCGGGTCGGCCGGCGCTTTCTGGCGGAGCGCCTCGCGCAGACCGCGGCGGCCCTGTCGTTCGCGACGCTCCTCGGCCTGGTGCCAATGATTGTTGTCATCGCCGCTTCCATCGATCATCTGCCTTTTACGACGACGATCGCGCGGGCGCTCGAAAGATTCCTGCTGACCAATCTGCTCCCCGAGAAGGCGGGAGCAGTTATCGCCAGCGTCGTTGGCCAGTTCGCCGGGCGCGCCGAGAAAGTCACCGTTATTGGTATTGCCGCGCTGGCGGCGACTGCCTTGATGCAGATGCTGACGATCGAGCATGCCTTTAATGCCATCTGGAAAGTTCATGCGTCGCGCCCCTTGCTTCGGCGGCTATGGATTCATGGCCTCGCCCTGCTCCTGGGGCCGCTGTTGTTCGGCGCCAGCCTGGCCGTCACCACTTATCTGGCAAGCATCTCGCTGGGCCTGATCGCCGAGCCCGCCTGGGTGACGACCCTGGTGTTCCGCATCCTGTCCTTCGGTTTTGTCGCTGGCCTGTTCGCGCTGCTGTATTGGCGGGTGCCGAACCGGACGGTGTCGCGCTGGCATGCCGTCACTGGCGGGCTGCTGGCCGCGGGCGGTTTTCTGGGCATGCAGCGGCTGTTCGCCCTGTATATCGTGAAATTTCCCGCCTACGCGCAAGTCTATGGAGCATTCGCCGCGTTGCCGATTTTCCTCGTCTGGTTGTATGCGTCCTGGACGGTCATCTTGGTCGGTGCGCTGGTGACCGCCGAGTTGCCGAAGGCGTTGGCGCCAACGCCGGTCACGCGGGGGCGAAGTTCCGCCTGAACTCGAAGATTTCTATCTTCGACGTTTGCAGCACCAGATGGTGCATCTCGCATTGGGTCACCTGTAGCTTGCCATCGGTTTCCCGGATGAGCATGAATGCCCCCGTGCTCAACTGCCCGCGCCGGGTCATCAGCGTCTCGTTGCGGTCGAGCCCCGATACCGCCGGAAACAAGAGCGCCGCGCAGCGCCGGGATTGCTCTTCGTGCTGCTGGACGGCCTCGACGGGTATCGCCGTCGGCGAGATCATCTCCAGTCCGAGCTCGAAGTGCTCGGGATTGTCGCTGCGCGCCCAGCGGATCAGTCCGATGTGCCAAGGCCGCCCGGGGGCGGTTCTCAGTCCGAGCGCATCCCCCGGCGCCATGTCGTCGATGGCGCCGGTGACGTGCATCAAGGCGAAGCCGCTCGGGCTTTCGTTGAGCACCATCCAGTCGGTGATCGGCGTGGCGTCACCACTGACTTTGGCCGACTCGCCCTCGCGCAACATGCTCCAGAGCGTCTGCATCCGTGCGCACAGCTCCACGCGATAATGACTTGGCCGCCGGTGGGAATGGCGCCGCGGCACCGATGACCAGCGCTGCTGGGCGCGCACCAGCACCTCGCGATGTTCGTCGAGGCCGCTGGTGGGTAGACCCAACTCCGCGGGTGGGCGACCGTTGGCCAACTGGATCAGATGCTGGCTGGCGATCTTGCCGAGCGTGGCGCAGGAGAAGTACCGCAGGATGCCCTGGCTGGGCGGCTGGCGCCGGGCGATGGCGACCGGCGGCAGATCGCGGCTTTGCTCCAGCCAATACCAGCGTTCCAGGGGGGGCACCGGCCGATTGGCCAGTTCCACGGCCGAGCCGAACTGCCGCAGGTATTCGATCAGGAAAGCGACTTCGCGTGCCGTGAAGGCTTCCGGTTGCGCCGCGACCAGGGCGAGCATGGCCTTGAGCACTTCGTGGCCCGCGCCGGGATCGGCGCCCGCCGCTTCGAGCAGCCGCAATGCTTCCTGCGCCTGCAACCAGAGTCCGTTCGGCATGGTCGTGGATACGATCAAGGCAATCTGTTGCTGCTCCGCCACGTTGACCAGCACCCGTACGCAATGATCGGTCAAGTCTTGCGTCGGGATTGCCGCGGAGTTGGCGCCCAACTGCTGGAGCGAACCCAGTTGGCCGGCCGCCAGCAGGCCGCGCACGTCGAGCAGGCCCTGGGCAATCGTGCGCAGTCGGTGCGGCAGGGGCAGCGTCGCATCAAGCAGCCGTGGCCGCAGAATGGCGCAGGTCGAGTCGGCGCGCGCCTGCAGCAATTCGAGCAGCTTCAGGCGCTGCAAGGGCTGGATCGTTGCGTCGGCCGTCTCCTTCAGATATTGGCGGAGGGCGGCCAAGTCGTGGAGAGGATCGCTGGCGGGCGGGGCTTTCAGCCACGCCAGGGCACCTTGCAGGATGGGTTGAGGCTGGACTCGAACGGGAATGGTCATGGCTTGCGCACGGGCGGCCAACGGTGGTCGGTCGCTCGATTCTAGTAGAATCCATGCTCTTTCAATAGCAGCCGCGCCGTCGGCGCCGATATGAGTTCCTTGCTTTCAAACAAGCCAATTGCGCCCGCCGATCGATTGATCGTCGCCCTCGACGTGTCGGAGGCGGCGGCGGCCAAGGCCCTGGTGTCGCGTTTGGGTGATCATGTCCGCTTCTACAAGATCGGCCTTGAGCTGTTCATGGCCGGAGGCTATTTCGAACTCCTCGAGTGGCTGGTCAAGGGTGGCAAGCAGGTATTCGTGGACTTGAAATTCTTCGATGTTCCGGAAACCGTGCGCTCGGCTGTCCGGGCGCTCGCCGGTAGCGGCGCGACCTTCGCCACGGTTCATGGCAACCAGGCGATCATGGAAGCCGCTGCCCGCGACAAGGGCGATCTCAAGATACTCGCGGTCACGGTATTGACCAGCCTCGACCGGGGCGATCTCGACGACCTTGGTTTTGCCTGCGACGTCGAAAGGCTGGTGTTGTCACGGGCGCGTCGCGCCCTGGAGACCGGAGTCGACGGCATCGTCTCGTCCGGCCTGGAAGCGCCGATGATTCGCCAGGAGTTGGGCGAGAGGCTGCTGGTGGTGACCCCCGGCATACGGCCGGTCGAGAACAGGCCGGTGGACGATCAGAAGCGTACGGTCGATGTCGCCCAGGCCTTCCTCAATGGCGCCGATTACATCGTCGTCGGCCGGCCCATCCGGCAGGCCAACGATCCGGCGGCCGCCGCGGCTTCGGTGCAGCAGACCATCGCCAGCCTGTTCAGATGATTGAAAATAATTGATGTTTAGCTATAATCCGCCCCTTTCCCCGCTTTCAAGGAACGGCACATGGTCGTCATTCGTTTAGCTCGCAGCGGCGCGAAAAAGCGCCCGTTTTACAACATGGTGGTGACTGACTCGCGCAACCGCCGCGACGGTCGTTTCGTCGAGCGCATTGGCTACTACAATCCGGTTGCCGCCGCCAGCGAGCAGGGCTTGGTGATCAATGCCGAGCGCCTCGCTTACTGGCAAGGCCAAGGCGCGCGCCTCTCGCCGACCGCGGCCCGTCTGACGAAACAGGCCACGGCAAAGCAGGCCGCCTAGGTAGGCAATGATCGTCCTGGGGCGTGTCATTGCCCCATACGGCGTGCGCGGCTGGCTGAAACTCCGGCCGTTTGGCGATGATCCGGCAGCTTGGCGCGGGATGCCGCAATGGTGGCTGGGCGCCAATGCCGCCGGGAGCGACTGGCAGGCCTTCGCCCTTGAAGGTTTGCGCCAGCATAGCGCAGCGTGGATTGCCAAGCTGGTCGGCATCGACGATCGCGGCGCAGCCGAAGGACTGGCGGGCAGATTCGTCGGCGCCCCGCGCGAGGAACTGCCGAGCAACGCGGGTGATGAGTATTACTGGGCTGATCTGATCGGCCTGGACGTGGTGAACGAGCAGGGCGAGTCGCTCGGAAGCATCGACTCCTTGGTGGAAACCGGTGCGCATCAGGTGCTGGTGGTGAAGGATAGCGGCAGAGACGAATTGATCGAGCGGCTGCTGCCGTTCATTGCACAGGTGGTGAAGGGCGTGGATGTGGCCGGCGGCCGGGTTGTGGTTGCCTGGCAAAAAGACTGGTGATGAGGGACTGGTGACGCTGCGCTTCGATGTCGTCACGCTTTTCCCCGAGATGTTTGCCGCGGTGACGGCCGTGGGGATCACCAGGCGGGCGGTGGAACGCGGCCTGTGGCGATTGGCGACGTGGAATCCGCGCGACTGGGCGGATAACGCTTACCGGACGGTGGATGATCGGCCGTTCGGCGGCGGGCCGGGCATGGTGATGATGCCCGGGCCACTGGAGAAGGCAATAGCGGCTGCAAAGGCGGACCGTGGCGGTG
Organism: Rhodocyclaceae bacterium; assembly: GCA_016704145.1. Taxonomy (GTDB): domain Bacteria; phylum Pseudomonadota; class Gammaproteobacteria; order Burkholderiales; family Rhodocyclaceae; genus Fen-999. The sequence continues at coordinate 1,828,258 of JADJAS010000007.1, forward strand.
CGGGCAGCGTGATCTACCTGTCGCCGGCGGGCAGGCAACTGACGCATCGGCGGGTGTGCGAATTGGCGGCGATGGAGGGCGCCATCCTGCTATGCGGCCGGTACGAAGGCGTCGATGAGCGTCTGATCGGGCGTTGCGTCGACGAGGAAATCTCCCTGGGGGATTTCGTGCTGTCTGGCGGCGAGATTGCCGCGATGGCACTGATCGACGCCTGTGTCAGGCAGTTGCCGGGCGCGTTGAATGACGATGCCTCGGCGGCCGAGGAGTCGTTCGTGGCCGGGCTGCTGGATTGCCCGCATTACACGCGGCCAGAGGTGTATGAAGGAATGGCGGTGCCGGACGTGCTGTTGTCCGGCCACCACGAGAATATCCGCCGCTGGCGACTGAAGATGTCGCTGCTGCGGACCCGGGAGCGCCGCCCGGAGTTGTTTGCCGAATGGCTGGCGCAACATGCTCGCAGCTTGAGCAAGGAAGAAGTGCAACTACTGCGTGAGATCGAAGACGAATCAAACCAGTAGCTCTGCGGTCGTAACAAGTTGTCGATGTCACAAGGAGAAAACGACATGAATCTGATTCAGCAACTCGAGCAGGAAGAAATCGCCCGTCTGGGCAAGACCGTGCCGCCCTTCGCGCCCGGCGATACCGTGGTCGTGCAGGTGAAGGTCAAGGAAGGTAACCGCGAGCGCCTCCAGGCCTATGAAGGCGTGGTGATCGCCAAGCGCAATCGGGGCCTCAATTCGAGCTTCATCGTGCGCAAGATTTCAGCCGGCGAAGGCGTCGAACGGACCTTCCAGACCTATTCGCCGTTGGTGGCCAGCATCGAGGTCAAGCGCCGCGGCGACGTGCGGCGCGCCAAGCTCTACTACCTGCGCCAGCGTTCCGGCAAGTCCGCTCGCATCAAGGAGAAGCTCGAGGCCAGAACCGCAACCAAGGCCTGATCGCCGACTCACCGGTTCAGGACAGGACGGGGCGCCAGGGCGCCCCGTCGGCTTTTCCGGGGTGCGACAAATCAACCGGTCTTGTCCCGCTCGATCAACGCATAGGCCGAGTGGTTGTGGATGGACTCGAAGTTCTCCGCCTCGGCAACGTAGGCATCGATGCGCGGATCGGCATTTAACATGCCGGCGACGTCGCGAATGATGTCCTCGACGAACTTCGGGTTGTCGTAGGCGCGTTCGGTGACGTACTTTTCGTCGGTGCGTTTCAGCAGGCCATAAACCTCACATGAAGCTTGGCTTTCGATCATCTGCACCAGATCCTCGATCCAGACGAAGCTGTTGGTGCGGGCGGTCACGGTGATGTGCGAACGCTGGTTGTGCGCGCCGCGCTCCGAGATTTCCTTCGAGCACGGGCACAGGCTGGTGGCCGGCACCACCACCTTGGTGGTCTGCCGGTAGGCACCGTCCGCGCGGATCTCGCCGTTGAAAGTGACCTCGTAGTCCAGGAGGCTCTTGACGCTCGACACTGGCGCCTGCTTGTTGATGAAATACGGAAAAGTCATCTCGATGTGCCCGGTTTCCGCTTCGAGGCGCTTGACCATCTCGCGCGACATCGCCTCGAAATTCTCGACGGAAATCTCGCGTTCGTAGCCGTTGAGGATTTCGATGAAGCGCGACATGTGGGTGCCCTTGAAGTTGTGGGGCAGCCCGACGTACATGTTGAAGGTCGCGATGGTGTGCTGCACGCCGCCGCTCTTGTCGAGCACGCGCACGGGGTGGCGGATGGCCTTGATGCCGACCTTGTTGATGGGCAGGCGGCGCGAGTCGGCGCTGCCTTGTACGTCTGGAATCGACATGGAATCTCTGCTGTTCACGGGATTGTTCTCCTGGGGGACGGATATGCGCGCGGTCACGGCCGCAGCGTCGTTGATGGCCCGGGCAGGATATCATTCCCGATAAAAACACTCAACTAATAAATGTCTTGACTTGGCGAATGATACCCGCCGCGTCGAGACCCAGTTCCGCCAGCATCTGGCCCTGTTCGCCGTGCTCGATGAAATGGTCCGGCAGCCCCAGGCGCAGCAATCGGTTGTTGCAGTTCTGGTTGGCGAGCGAGCGGGCAATTTCGGCGCCGGCACCGCCGATGATGGCGTTCTCCTCGAGGCTGACCAGCCAGTCGTGGCTGTCGGCTAGTTGCTTGACCAGCGCATGGTCGAGCGGCTTGATGAAGCGCATGTTGGCCACCGTCGCGTCCAGCGTTTCGGCCGCTTCCAGCGCGGCGGCGAGCAGGGTGCCGAAAGCCAGGATGGCGACGCGACTTCCTTGGCGGCGCAGTTCGCCCCGGCCGACCGGCAAGCTGTCCAAAGTCAGCGACGGCGGTACGCCGGGGCCATTGCCGCGCGGATAGCGCACGGCGGTCGGGCCGTCGATTCGGAAGGCGGTAGTCAGCATGCGGCGGCATTCATCCTCGTCCGCAGGCGCCATCACCACCATGTTCGGGATGCAGGTGAGATAAGCCAGATCGAAGGCGCCTTGATGGGTGGCGCCGTCGGCACCAACGAGGCCGCCACGGTCGATCGCCAGCATGACCGGCAGGTTTTGCAACGCGATGTCGTGCACCAGTTGGTCGTAGGCGCGCTGCAAGAACGTCGAATAGATGGCGACCACCGGCTTCATGCCTTCGCAGGCAAGGCCGGCGGCAAAGGTCAGCGCATGCTGCTCCGCGATGCCGACGTCGTGATAGCGCGTCGGGAACTCCTCGGCGAAGCGTACCAGGCCGGAGCCTTCGCGCATGGCCGGCGTGATCCCGACCAGCCGGTCATCGGCACGCGCCATGTCGCACAGCCAGTCGCCGAATATCTGCGTGTAGGTCAACTTGCCCGACTTGCCGGATTCGATACCGTTGGCGGTGTCGAACTTGGAAACGCCGTGATACAAGACCGGATCGGTCTCGGCCAGCTTGTAGCCTTGCCCTTTCCTGGTAATGACATGGAGGAACTGCGGGCCCTTGAGTTGCCGCAGATTCTCTAGGGTCGGGATCAACGCCTCGAGATCGTGCCCGTCGATCGGGCCGATGTAGTTGAAGCCGAATTCCTCGAACAGCGTGCCGGGAACGAACATGCCTTTGAAGTGCTCTTCGGCGCGCTTGGCCAGTTCCAGCAGCGATGGCGAGACCGAAAGTACCTTTTCGCCCGCCCGGCGGGCGGCGTTGAAGGTTCGGCCGGACAGCAGCCTGGCCAGATACTTGTTGAGGGCTCCCACCGGCGGCGAGATCGACATATCGTTGTCGTTGAGGATGACCAGCAGATTGGCATCCGCCACGCCGGCGTTGTTCAGCGCCTCGAAGGCCTGGCCGGCCGACATTGCACCGTCGCCGATGATGGCCACCACGCGTCGATCCTCGTTCTTGTTCCGCGCCGCCACGGCCATGCCCAGCGCCGCCGAGATCGAGGTGGAAGAATGGCCGACACCGAAAGTGTCATAGACGCTCTCCGAGCGCCGCGGAAAGCCGCCGATGCCGTCCTTCATGCGCAGTCTGGTCATGCCGGCGCGCCGACCGGTCAACACCTTGTGCGCGTAGGTCTGATGCCCGACATCCCAGACCAGGCGGTCATCCGGGGTTTGGAAGACGTAATGCAGCGCAATCGTCAATTCGACCGTGCCCAGGTTGGACGACAGATGGCCCCCCGTCTTCGACACCGATTCGATCAGAAAGGCGCGTAACTCCTGCGCCAACGCGTCGAGCGACTCGCGCGACAGCTTGCGCAGGTCGGCCGGGAGGTCGATGGCTTCAAGCAGGGGGTAGGCCATCAGAAGTTGCGCTCGGCGATGTAATCGGTCAGTTCGCCCAGGCGCCTGGCGCGCATGCCGAATCGCGCAAGCGCCAGCTTGGCATCGGCCCGTAGTTCCGCCGCCTTGCGTTTGGCCTCGGCGATGCCGAGCAGACTGACATAGGTTGGCTTGTGCTGCATCGCATCCTTGCCGGCTGTCTTGCCCAAAGTCGCCGTGCTGGCCTCGGCGTCGAGGATGTCGTCCACCACCTGGAACAACAGGCCGACACGACCGGCAAACCGGCCGAGGTCGGCAAGCGATGCTTCGTCGACCTGCCCCGCGTGGGCGCCAAGCAGCACGGCGGCGCGGATCAAGGCGCCGGTCTTGTGGATGTGCATGAACTCCAGATCCGCCACCGACAGGGCCTTGCCGACGGCGGCCAGATCGATGGCCTGGCCGCCGGCCATGCCGCGCGAGCCGGCCGCGTGGGCAAGCTGGGCCATCATCGCCGGTGTGCCGCCGTTCTCCGCCAGCACCTGGAAGGCGAGTGTTTGCAGCGCGTCACCCACCAGCAGCGCCGTGGCTTGGCCGAACTCGACATGACATGTGGGTTTGCCGCGGCGGAGCACGTCATCGTCCATGCACGGCAGATCGTCGTGCACCAGTGAATAGGCATGAATCAGTTCGGCCGCGCAGGCCGGTGCATCGAGGCTGGCCGGATCGGCCGCGCAGATCTCGCCGGCGGCATGGCAAAGCAGCGGGCGAACGCGTTTGCCGCCGCCAAGCACCGAGTAGCGCATGGCTTCGTGCAAGCTCGCCGGCGCCGTGCTCGCCGGCGGCAGGAAGCGCGCGAGTGCGTCCTCCGTGCGGGCCTGAATGGCCGACATCCATGCACTGAACTCCATCATCGACGCTCCGCACCGCTCTCCGCGCTGTCGTCGCCGGCGATGGCCAGGTCGCGCAACACGCCGCTCTCGAGCATCTGGAGCTTGCGCTCGGCCGCGGCCAGGGTGTCCTGGCACTGTCGAACCAGCGCGACGCCACGTTCATACGAGGCCAGCGCCGCCTCCAATGAAGTGTCGCCTGTCTCCATCGCTTGCACGATGGCTTCGAGTTCCCGTAGCGCGGACTCGAAGGATGCTGTGGAGGATTCGCCCGGCGGCGATGTGTCGGCCTTGGCCATGAATCGGGATGCGCTAAAAAGTCCGAAAAGATACTCCATGCGACGCTTGCGGGTCAATTTGAGGCCAATATTGGCTATACTTCCCCGAGGCCCCGTATTGGGCCTTTTCATTTCACAGTTTCCGGTTTCCGGGTCTACTTGGAGGTTGGGAATCATGTCCGACATCGCGAGCCGCGCCGTTCTTGCTCCTGGCGTTTCTCAGTTCCCCGTTGCTTGGTATTTCGACGAAAAGCTATTCGAACTGGAGAAAAAGCTTATCTTCGATGCCGGACCGGGGTACGTCGGCCATGAGCTGATGGTGCCAGATCTCTACAACTACCGGTCGACGGAGTGGAGCGATCACTCGCACATCCTGGCGCGCCAGCCGGACGGCGTTTATCGGATGTCCAACGTCTGCCGGCATCGCCAGGCGATCATGCTGCAAGGCGCGGGCACGGCCGACAAGACCATCGTCTGTCCGATCCACCGTTGGACCTACGACACCGAGGGCCAACTGATTGGCGCGCCGCATTTTCCGGCCAATCCCTGCCTGAACCTGAACAAACAGAAACTCGAAAACTGGAACGGCCTGCTGTTCAAGGGCCCGCGTTCGGCCAATGTCGACCTCGCCGGCATGAAGGTCGCCGGCGAGTTCGATTTCAGCGGCTACAAGCTCGATCACGTCGAACTGCACCAGTGCAACTACAACTGGAAGACCTTCATCGAGGTCTACCTCGAGGACTACCACGTCGTGCCCTATCACCCGGGTCTGGGTAATTTCGTCACTTGCGACGACCTGACCTGGCAGTTCGCCGACTGGTACTCCGTGCAGCGGGTCGGCATCACCTCGCTGGCCAAGACCGGCTCGCCGACCTACGCCAGGTGGCACAAAGCGGTGCTCGACTACTACAACGGCGAAATGCCCAAGCAGGGCGCCGTCTGGCTGACCTACTACCCCAACATCATGGTCGAGTGGTATCCGCACGTGCTGGTGGTGTCGACGCTGATTCCCCAGGACGTGGACAAAACCCTGAACGTGGTCGAGTTTTACTACCCCGAGGACATCGCGCTGTTCGAGCCCGAGTTCATCAAGGCTGAACAGGCGGCCTACATAGAAACGGCCATCGAGGACGATGACATCGGCGAGCGCATGGATCGCGGCCGCCATGCCCTCTGGAAGCAGGGGCGCAGCGAGGTCGGCCCTTACCAAAGCCCCATGGAAGACGGCATGCAGCATTTCCACGAGTTCTACCGGCGCATCATGGCGCCCCATCTGTAGGAGGCAGCTTCATGATCACCACCGACCAGAGCGGCTCGCTACTCACCGTCACCGTCCTCGGCGAATTCACGCTTGCCGACTTCAAGGAGTTCGAGGCTCTGGTGCTGGCGAAAGTCAGCCATGGCGCCACGCCGGATCTGCTGTTCGACCTGCGGGAAATGGCGGGGTTTACCGTCGACATGGCCTGGGAGGAGATCAAGTTCTCGCGCCAGCACGGCGGCGATTTCCGCCGGATCGCCGTGATCACCGACAGCCAATGGGTCACGTGGAGCGCCTGGCTGGAGCAACTGTTCGTTTCGGCCGACCTCGAGGTGTTCGATGACGAGGACGATGCCCAGGCCTGGCTGGCCCGCGTGGACGCACCGTGAGCGGGCTGCTGGTCGGCGCCGACGAACTGATCGCTCACCTAGGCGAGCCCGGTTGGTGCATTTTCGATTGCCGCCACGATCTCCAGAACGTCGACTACGGCGCCGAGGCCTATGCCAAGGGCCATATTCCGGGCGCCATGTTCCTGCACCTCGACCGCGACCTCTCCGGCGGGAAGACCGGCCGCAACGGCCGCCATCCGCTGCCAGACCCGGTGGCGTTCGGCAGGAGAATGGGGGAATGCGGCGTCGCGCCTGATACCCAAGTGGTAGCCTACGACAATGAGGGTGGCGTATTCGCCTCGCGCTTGTGGTGGATGCTGCGCTGGCTCGGGCATGAAAAAGTGGCCCTGCTTGACGGTGGACTCCCCGGCTGGCGTCGCGCCAAGCAGGCGCTAGTCACCGAAGTGCCGGTGGCGGCGCCGGTGGAATTCATCGCCCGCCCCCAGCCGATGACCGTTGACGCCGACTTCGTGCTGGGCCGGCTGCCGTCGCTGAAGGGCATGATCATCGACGCTCGCGCCCCCGAACGGTTTTCGGGCGAACAGGAGACGCTCGATCCGGTCGGCGGCCATATTCCGGGCGCCGTGAATCGCTTCTACTTCGACAACCTTGATGACGCCGGCTGCTACTTCAAGCCGGCCGACGAACTGCGGGCGGAGTTCGCCGCGCTGCTGGCCGGTCGCGATCCGACGCGGATCATCCAGCAATGCGGCTCGGGCGTCACCGCCTGCCACAATCTGCTGGCGATGGAAATCGCCGGCCTCAAGGGTTCCAGACTGTATCCGGGCTCGTGGAGCGAATGGTGCGCCGATCCGGCGCGGCCGGTGGCTACGGGGACGTAAGTTTGTCGCGGGCGCGGTGTCGTGCCAGCGCCCACTCCACGTGCTCCCTGATCAGTGCGGATTCGTCGTTGCGGCGTGATTCAAGCGCCGCCACGATCGGCGGCGATGTCGGGGCGTTGCCGAGCGCGACGGCGATGTTGCGCAGCCAGCGCTCATGTCCGATCCGATGGATGGCCGAGCCGGCGAGACGTTCCGCGAAGACTGACTTTGACCAGGAAAACAGTTCCACCAGCGTCGCCGTGTCCAGGCCGTGGCGCGGTGCGAAATCCGGCTCCTTGCTCGGCGGCGCGAAGCGATTCCACGGACAGCAGAGCTGACAGTCGTCGCAGCCGTAGATGCGGTTGCCGATCAGTGGCCGCAGCGCCTCCGGAATGCTGCCCTTGAGTTCGATGGTGAGGTAGGAGATGCAGCGACGCGCGTCGAGCCGATACGGCGCGGTGATGGCGCCGGTTGGGCAGGCATCGAGACAGGCGCGGCAACTGCCGCAGTGATCCGTTACCGGAGCGTCGGGCGGCAGCGGCAGGTCGGTGAAAATCTCGCCGAGGAAGAACCATGAGCCGGCGTCGCGGTCGAGCAGCAGTGTGTGCTTGCCGCGCCAGCCGAGCCCGGCACGCGCGGCAAGTTCCGCCTCCATCACCGGTGCCGAATCGACGAAGACCCGCTGTCCGGGCGAACCGGCCTGCGCGACCATTCGCTCGGCCAGCTTCTGCAATCGTGCGCGCAGCAGCTTGTGGTAATCGCGGCCCAGCGCATAGCGCGAGACATAGGCGCGATGGCCATCGCCGAGGTTCTGTTCGGCGCTGGCGGCGTCCGGACGGTAATTCAAGCGTGCCATGATGATGGCCCGAGTGCCGGGCAGCAGTTCCGGCGGCCGCGCGCGCTTGGCACCGTGGCGCGCCATATAATCCATCTCGCCGTGGCAACCGGCCTGCAGCCAGGCGAATAAGCCGGCTTCGGCCTCCGGCATCTCGGGGTGGGCGATGCGAATGGCCGCGAAACCCAGTTCGCGCCCCCAATCCTTGATCAGCGCCGCCAGTGCTCGCCAATTGTCTTGATCCATACGACATTATGAACATCATTCTGGCCGACGAAACCGCGACACTGGCGCTGGGTGCGGCGCTGGCGCCCTGCATGTCGTCGGGACTGGTCGTGTACCTCGATGGCGATCTCGGTGCGGGCAAGACGACGATGGTCCGCGGCCTGCTGCGCACCCTGGGCGATACCAGTCCTGTCAAAAGCCCAACCTACACCTTGGTTGAAATTCATGCTATTTCTGGATTAAACTTCTATCACTTTGATTTTTATAGATTCAATAACCCAGAAGAGTATCTGGATGCGGGGCTCGATGAATATTTCGATGGCAAGGGTGTCTGCCTGGTCGAATGGCCGGCGCGGGCCGAGCCATATTTACCCGCCCCCGATCTGGTCATCCGTCTCGCTGTCGATGGTGTCGGGCGTGTTGGCGATGTTCAAGCGAGGAGCCCCAGGGGCGAACGATGTCTGACGAATTTCGTTCCTCCCGCCGTGCGGCCCTCAAGTTCGCCGCCGCCAGCCTGACGCTGCTGGTCACGTCGACAAGAACCGCTACCGCCGCCGTCATGCCCACCGTGCTGGGGGTGCGTGTCTGGCCAGCGGCGGACTACACGCGCATTACCCTCGAACACGATCAGCCGATGCGCTATTCGCACATGCTGGTCAAGGAACCTCATCGCCTGGTGGTCGATCTCGAGGATGTGGAGTTGAACTCAGTGTTGAGCAGCCTGCCGGGCAAGATCGCGGATGGCGATCCGCACGTCAAGCTGATCCGTGCCGGCCGCAACCGTCCGGGTGTCGTGCGACTGGTCATCGAACTCAAGGGCGAGGTGACCCCGCAGGTGTTCACCCTCAAGCCGATCGGCGATTACGGCCATCGACTCGTGCTCGATCTCTATCCCGCCGAAGAAGCCGATCCGCTCATGGCCCTGCTGAAGAGCGAGGAACGGCGCCAGGTTCCGGCCGAGTCGCCGCGCAAGGACGATCGCCCCGACGTGTCGCGACTGGTCACCGTGGTGATCGATCCGGGCCATGGCGGCGAAGACCCGGGCGCCATCGGCCGTCGCGGCAATTACGAAAAAAACGTTACCTTGTCGATCGCGCGGCGTCTCAAGGCAAAAATGGATGGTGAGCCCGCCATGCGCTCGTTATTGACGCGCGACGGCGACTACTTCATTCCGCTGCAACAGCGCGTGCACAAGGCGCGGCGCGTGCGCGCCGACCTGTTCGTGTCGGTTCATGCCGATGCGTTCGTCAAGCCGACGGCACGCGGCTCCAGCGTTTTCGTGTTGTCCGAAAGTGGCGCATCGTCATCGGCGGCCCGCTGGCTGGCACAGAAGGAAAATGCCGCCGATCTGATCGGCGGTGCGAGCCAGCCCGTCAAGGACCCCCATCTTGCCCGCACCTTGCTCGACCTCTCGCAAACAGCGACCATCAATGACAGCCTGAAACTGGGCAAGGATGTGCTCGGCGAACTGGGGCGCATCAACACCTTGCACAAGGCCTATGTGGAACAGGCAGGTTTCGCCGTGCTCAAGGCGCCGGACATTCCCTCGATCCTGGTCGAAACGGCATTCATCTCGAATCCGGAAGAGGAGGCGCGACTCGCGGACGACGGCTATCAGGATCAGATGGCCGAGGCCATCCTGCGCGGCATCAAGCGCTATTTCTCGAAGAATCCGCCGCTCGCCAAATCGAGGCTGGCTCTGCTGGATTGATATAATTTGCCCCTTTTTCGCAAGGCAGGGCGGCATGCAGGTTTTTCGGACCATACCAGCGCGGGCGGCATCCCCGACGGTGCTGGCCATCGGTAATTTCGATGGCCTGCACCTGGGGCATCGTGCGCTGCTTGGCCGGTTGACAGCGAAGGCGCGAGAACTCGGGCTACCCTCGGCGGTGATGACCTTTGAACCCCATCCACGCGAACTGTTTGCTCCGGATCAGGCACCGGCACGGCTGACCAGCCTGCGCGAGAAACTCGCATTGATCGAAGCCTGCGGTGTCGATCGCGCCTACGTCTGCCACTTCAACCGCAAGCTGGCGGCGCTAGCCGCCGACGATTTTATCGAGCGCTTGCTGGTGCGCGGCCTTGCCGTGCGCCACCTGATCATCGGTGACGATTTTCGCTTTGGCCGCGGCCGTGGCGGCGACTTCCCCACCTTGCGGCAGGCCGGCGTCGAACACGATTTCGCCGTCGAGGCCATGCACACCATCGACCTCGATGGCGAGCGGGTCTCGAGTTCGCTCGTGCGCGAGGTCCTGGCGGAAGGCGATCTTGAACATGCCGCGCGCCTGCTCGGCCGGCCCTACAACATTTCCGGCCGGGTCGTGCAGGGCAACAGGATCGGCCGCGACATCGGCTTCCCGACCGCCAACGTGCAACTTAAGCGCAAGCGCTTGCCGCTGTGCGGCGTGTTCGCTGTCACGGTTTCCGGCCTGGACAAGCGCCACCTGCCGGGTGCCGCCAGCCTCGGCGTCAGACCGACCGTGGGTGCGGGGCTCAAGCCGACGCTGGAAGTTCATCTGCTCGATTTCGATCGCGACATCTATGGTGCGCATGTGACCGTGCATTTCCTGCACAAGCTGCGCGACGAGGCCAAGTACGATTCCCTGTCCGCGCTGGCCGCCCAGATCGAGAAGGACGTGGCGGCAACGCGAACCTACTTTTCAGGCGACGACGCCCATGGCTGATTACAAATCGACCCTCAACATGCCCGATACGCCGTTTCCGATGCGCGGCGACCTCGCCAAGCGCGAACCGGGCTGGATCAGGCAGTGGCAGGAAAAACAGATCTACCGGAAGATTCGCGAGGTTTCCCAAGGTCGGCCGCGCTTCGTGCTGCACGACGGCCCGCCCTACGCCAACGGCGACATCCACATCGGCCACGCGGTCAACAAGATCCTCAAGGACATCATCGTGCGCGCGCGCACGCTGGCCGGCTTCGACGCGCCCTATGTGCCCGGTTGGGATTGCCATGGCCTGCCGATCGAGCACCAGATCGAGAAGAAGCACGGCAAGCACCTGGAAAGCAACAAGGTGCGCAGCCTATGCCGCGACTTTGCCGCCGAGCAGATCGAGCGGCAGAAGAAGGACTTTATCCGCCTCGGCGTGCTCGGCGAGTGGGACAACCCCTACCTGACGATGAACTTCAAGACCGAGGCCGACGAGATTCGCGCCCTCGGCAAGATGCTCGAACAAGGGCACCTCTATCGCGGCCTCAAGCCGGTGAACTGGTGCCTCGACTGTCATTCCGCGCTGGCGGAGGCCGAGGTCGAATACGAGGACAAGAGTTCGGATGCCATCGACGTCGGTTTCCCGGTCGCCGATGTCGACAAGCTGCGCGAGATTTTCGCCGTCGGCATCAAGCATCCGGCGTACGCGGTGATCTGGACGACGACGCCGTGGACTTTGCCGGCCAACGAGGCGGTGTGTGCGCACCCGGAGTTCGTCTATGACCTGGTCGAGACCGAGAAGGGTCTGCTGATCCTGACCCATGATCTGGTTGAGGCGGCGCTGGCGCGCTATGGCCTGCACGGCAAGGCCATCGCCTCCACGACCGGCGCGAAGCTGGAAGGACTCAATCTCAAGCATCCGTTCCTCGATCGCCAGGTGCCGGTCATCCTGGGCATGCATGTGACGCTCGAAGCAGGCACTGGCCTGGTGCACACCGCGCCGGCGCACGGCGTGGACGACTACTACGTGGGCAGTCGCTACCACCTGCCCATCGACAATCCGGTCGGCGACGACGGCAAGTTCATTGCCTCGACGCCGTTGTTCGCCGGCATGAGCGTCTGGGAAGCGAATCCCAGGGTTATCGAGACGCTGGCGCTGCAGGGCACGCTGCTCCTGCACACCAAGCTGACGCACAGCTATCCGCACTGCTGGCGGCACAAGACGCCGATCATTTTCCGCGCGACGACGCAGTGGTTCGTGCGCATGGATTCCGACTCGAAAGTCAGCCTTCGCGACACGGCACTCCAGGCCATCGAGGACACGCAGTTCTTCCCGGCCTGGGGTCAGGCGCGCCTGCGCGCGATGATCGCCAATCGTCCGGACTGGTGTGTCTCGCGCCAGCGCAACTGGGGTGTGCCGATCCCGTTCTTCCTCGACCAGGAAACCGGCGAGCCGCATCCGCGCACGCCGGAACTGATCGAACAGGTGGCCAAGCGCGTGGAACAGGGCGGCATCGAGGCCTGGTTCGCGCTCGACAAGACGGAAATGCTCGGCGCCGATGCGGACCGCTACGTCAAGATGAGCGACACGCTCGACGTTTGGTTCGATTCCGGTACCACGCACTGGTCCGTGATGCGCGGCTCGCACGCAGCCGACTGCGCCTATCCGGCCGACCTTTATCTCGAAGGATCGGATCAGCATCGCGGCTGGTTTCATTCGAGCCTGCTCGTCGGCTGCGCCATTGACGGCCGCGCGCCCTACAAGGCCCTGTTGACGCACGGTTTCGTCGTCGACGGCAAGGGCATGAAGATGTCCAAGTCCAGGGGCAATGTCGTGGCGCCACAGGAAGTCTCGGACAAGCTGGGCGCGGAAATCCTGCGCCTGTGGGTGGCCGCCACCGACTACTCCGGCGAGCTGTCGATCTCGAAGGAAATTCTCGACCGGGTGGTCGAAACCTATCGCCGGCTACGCAACACGCTGAAGTTCCTGCTCGCCAATACGGCCGACTTCGATCCGGCGAAAGACATGTTGCCGGTCGAGCAGTGGCTCGAAATCGACCGCTACGCGCTGGCGATGACGCGCGCCCTGCAAGCGCAGTGCGTCGCCGACTATGAGCGTTTCGAGTTCCACAAGATCGTCCAGGCGCTGCAGAACTTTTGCGCCGAAGACCTGGGCGCGTTTTATCTCGACATCCTCAAGGACCGGCTGTACACCTCCGCGACGGATTCGCGCGCACGCCGCGCCGCGCAAAGCGCGCTCTGGCACGTCGTGCAGGCGCTGGTGCGCCTGATGGCACCGATCCTCGCCTTCACCGCCGAGGAAATCTGGGCCATCGCCGGCCAGGGTGAAACGGTGATGACCTCGGTCTGGCACGAACTGCCGGCGCAATCCGGCGAGGCGGAACTGTCGGATTGCTGGCGGCGCGTTCGCGAAGTGAAGGCCGAGGCGAGCCGGGTACTCGAGGATCTGCGCACCGAGGGCAGGATCGGCTCTTCGTTGCAGGCCGAAGTCGAGATTCGCGCCAGCGGCGCCAAGTACGAACTGCTGACCCGCCTCGAGGATGACCTGCGCTTCGTGCTGATTTGTTCGAAGACGACGCTGGTCAAGGCCAGCGATTCGGCTGCCGAGGCGATCATCGCCACCGCCAGCGGTCAGCGCAAGTGCGTGCGCTGCTGGCACTGGCGCGCCGACATCGGCAATCACGCGCACGCGACCGAGCATGCCGAGCTCTGCGGCCGCTGCGCCGAGAACCTGTTCGGCACGGGCGAGCGGCGTGAATACGCTTAGTCGCGGCGTGTCGCCACGACTGACTCTTGGCTGGATGCGCTGGCTGGTGTTGGCAGGCGTGGTCATCGTACTCGACCAGATCACCAAGGCCTGGATTCTTGGCGCCTTCCATGTCGGTGAGAGCGTGATGGTGACGTCGTTTTTCAACCTGGTGCTGCTGTTCAATCCAGGAGCCTCGTTCAGTTTCCTGGCCGATGCCGGCGGCTGGCAGCGCTGGTTCTTCACAGCCCTGGCGCTGACGATCTCGATGTGGCTGGTGGCCATGCTGCGCCGGCACGCGACCGAGCGGCTGCTGTCGTTCGCGCTGGCGCTGATTCTCGGTGGCGCGCTGGGCAACGTCATCGACCGCGTTCGTTTTGGCGCGGTGGCCGATTTCCTGCATTTCCACTGGAACGAACATTTTTTTCCCGCCTTCAACGTCGCCGATTCGTCCATCACGGTGGGAGTGGTGCTCATGCTTTGGTATGAACTGTTCGGCAAGGAAAAAGTGGCATGAAGGCCGCCGTGAAGCCGGACAGTCTGGTGACGCTGCACTACCGCCTGGCTACCGGCGGCGACACCACGCTCGTCAGCACTTTCGATTCGTCCCCGGCGACGCTGCAACTCGGTCATGGCGAACTGGCGCCAGCGCTGGAAGCCTGTCTCGATGGGCTGGTGGTGGGTGATCACCAGACCTTCCTGCTGCCTCCGGAACAGGCTTTCGGTGTGCACAACCCCGATCTTGTCCAGCGACTGGCGCGCAAGGATCTGCCCGATGATGACAAAGTCGCGGTCATGAGCATGGTCGAGTTTGCCTCCCCCGACGGTGCTGCCTTCATGGGCCTTGTTCGCGAACTCGACGCCGATTCTGCGCTGATCGACTTCAATCATCCCTTGGCCGGCAAGGACGTGTGCTTCGAAGTCGAGATCGTGGGGGTACTGTGACGGATATCCGGCTGGCGAGCCCGCGTGGCTTCTGCGCCGGCGTCGAGCGTGCAATTGCCATCGTCGAGCGCGCCATCGAGCGGTTCGGCGCACCGATCTACGTGCGCCACGAGGTCGTGCACAACAAGTACGTCGTGGACAACCTGCGCGCCAAGGGTGCCGTTTTCGTCGATGAACTGGATCAGGTACCCGACGGCGCCACGGTCATCTTCAGCGCCCATGGCGTATCGAAGGCGGTGCAGGAGGAAGCAGCCCGGCGTGAACTGCGCGTGTTCGACGCCACCTGCCCGCTGGTGACCAAGGTGCACCTCGAGGTGGCGCGCCAGCGTGCCCAGGGCCGGGAAGTTGTCATGATCGGCCACAAGGGGCATCCGGAAGTCGAGGGCACCATGGGCCAGTGCCCGGACGGCATGCATCTGGTCGAGAGCGTCGGCGATGTGTCACGGCTGACTTTGGCCGACCCGAACAGGGTTGCCTACGTAACGCAGACCACCCTGTCCGTGGATGACGCCGCCGCCATCGTTGCCGCGTTGCGCGAGCGCTTTCCCGCCATCGTCGGGCCGAGGAAGGATGACATCTGCTACGCGACGCAGAATCGCCAGGATGCCGTCACGCGGTTGACCAAGGCGTGCGATGTCGTCATCGTCGTCGGCTCGCCGAACAGTTCGAATTCCAACCGCCTGCGCGAAGTGGCCACCCAGGGTGGAGCGCGCGGCTATCTGGTCGATCGCGCCGCCGAACTCGACCCCGGCTGGTTCGTCACCGCCATGGCAATCGGTGTCACGGCGGGTGCCTCGGCGCCGGAAGTGCTGGTGGCCGAGGTGATCGAATCGATCAAGTCCATGGCGAATGGCACCGTGGTGGAGACCGATTTCGCACCGGAGGGCGTGGTGTTTCCCTTGCCGAAAGCGCTGGCCTGAGCCGATCGGCCGGCGGCGATGACTCAACCAGAGTGCGGAAAATCCGGTAAGATGCGGCCCGGTTCAAACGCCGCTTTAGCTCAGCTGGTAGAGCAACCGCTTCGTAAGCGGTAGGTCGTCTGTTCGAGTCAGACAAGCGGCACCATCTTTCCCACGAGGCTTGCGTTGCAAGCCTTTTTGCTTTCCGGAGGCACGCATGCGAATCGCGGGTTCGACGTTCCTGGTGACTGGCGGGGCCTCCGGTCTCGGTGCGGCGGCGGCGCGGCGATTGATCGAGGCGGGTGGGCAGGCGTTACTGGCCGATTTGAACAGAAAAGCGGGTAATGCCTTGGTGGCCGAGCTTGGCGCTCGCGCGGCGTTCCACGAAACGAACATCGCGGACGAGGCGTCGGCGAAGGCGGCGGTTGGCGCCGCCCTGACAGCCTTCGGCCGGCTCGACGGACTGGTCAATTGCGCCGGCATTGTCGCCGGTGAGAAAGTCGTCGGCAAGGATGGTCCGCATACCCTCGAGACGTTCCGTCATGTCATCGACATCAATCTGGTTGGCAGCTTCAACATGATCCGGCTTGCCGCCGAAGCCATGGTCGGCAACGAACCGAATGCCGATGGCGAACGCGGTGTGATCGTCAATACGGCGTCGGTCGCGGCCTATGAGGGACAACTCGGCCAAGCGGCCTACGCGGCGTCGAAAGGCGGCATCGTCGCCATGACGCTGCCGATTGCGCGCGAACTGGCGCGGTCGGGCATCCGGGTCATGACCATTGCACCGGGCATCATGGAAACGCCCATGCTGCTGGGCATGGCGCCCGAGGTGCAGGAGGCGCTCGGCAAGATGGTTCCCTTCCCGGCCAGGCTTGGTCGTTCCGCGGAATTCGCCGCGCTGGTCGCGCATATCGTCGAGAACCCCTATCTCAATGGCGAAGTGATCCGCCTGGATGGCGCGATCCGCATGCAGCCAAAATAGCTTCCCGGCGAAGCCTTCGTTCTTGAGCGAAACCTGCTATCACTGCGGCCTGCCAGTTCCCGCTGGCAGCGATTTTCCGGTTGAGATCGATGGTCATCGGCGCGAGATGTGCTGCGCCGGTTGCCACGCGGTGGCGAGCGCCATCGTCGATGGCGGGCTGGGCGATTATTACCGCCATCGGGACGCCATGCCGGAAAGCCCTCGCGAGGCGATCCCCACGGCCTTGCGCGAACTGGGGCTGTTCGATCATCCGGATGTGCAAAAGAACTTTGTGCGGCCGGTCGGCGAGCACGAGAAAGAGGCCGCGTTGATTCTCGAAGGCATCACCTGTTCGGCCTGCGTATGGCTGAACGAGCAGCATCTTGCACGTCAGCCGGGCGTGACCGCCGTCGACATCAACTACGCAACGCGGCGTGCCCGCGTGCGCTGGGATGAGCAACGCATCAAGCTGTCGCAGATTCTCGAAGCGATCGCGGCGATCGGCTATCGGGCCCATCCCTACGACGCCACCCGCTCGGAACTGCTGGCCCAGAAGGAGCGTCGCGCCGCCTTATGGCGTTTGTTCGTCGCCGGTTTCGGCATGATGCAGGTGATGATGTATGCCATTCCGGTCTACCTGGCCGACGACGGCACCATGACCAGTGACGTCGAGCGGTTGATGCGCTGGGCCAGTCTTGCCCTGACCGTGCCGGTGATTTTCTATTCGGCGGCGCCATTTTTCGCAATGCCTGGCGCGACCTGAAATTCCGCCGGGTCGGCATGGACGTGCCGGTTGCGCTCGGCGTCGGCGCGGCGTTTCTGGCTAGTCTGTGGGCGACGGTCACCGATGCCGGCGAAGTCTATTTCGATTCGGTCACCATGTTCGTGTTCTTCCTCCTGGGCGGCCGTTTCCTCGAGATGCTGGCGCGGCAGAAAGCGGCGCGTGGCGTCGAATCCCTGGCGAGGGCGCTGCCCGCCTTTGCGTCGCGGTTTGTGCGCTACCCGGGCGACCAACTCGCGCGCGTTGCCGTTGCCGATCTGGCGACCGGCGACGTGGTGATGGTGAAGCCGGGCGAAGTCGTTCCCGCCGATGGCAGGGTGATCGACGGCGCCAGCAGCGTCGACGAGTCCCTGTTGACGGGCGAGAGCCGCGCCGTGGACAAGGGCAGCGGTGACGCGGTGATCGGCGGCAGCGTCAACGTTGGGAGTCCCCTGACGGTCAGGGTCGAGCGCGTGGGAGAGTCGACGCGGCTTGCGTCGATTCAACGATTGATGGAACGGGCCGCCGCCGAGAAGCCGACGATCGTCGAGGCGGCCGACCGCGTCGCCGGCAGGTTCGTCGGTGCGTTGCTGGTGCTGGCGGTGGTCGCGGGTGTGCTGTGGTTGTGGCTGGATCCGTCGCGGGCGCTCTGGGTGTTCGTCGCCGTGCTCGTCGTGAGTTGTCCGTGTGCTTTGTCGTTGGCAACACCGGCGGCGCTGACCGTGGCGACGGGAGCGCTTTGCCGCCACGGCGTCCTGGTGACGCGAGGGCACGCCATCGAGGCGCTGGCCCGGGTCACGCACGTGGTGTTCGACAAGACCGGTACGCTGACAGCGGGGCAGCCGGTGTTGCGGGACACGATGACGTTCGGTCGCATGGATGCCACTCAGGCCTTGGCGACGGCAGCGGCAATGGAGATCGGTTCGGAGCATGCCATCGGTCGCGCCATTGGCGAGGCGGCACATGGCTCCGTGCTGCCGTCGATCGAGGCGGTGCGCTCAGTGATGGGGCGAGGCATCCAGGCCAAACTCGATGGCAATCCGATTTGGCTGGGTTCGCCGGCATTTGTCGGTCGGCTGCATGGGGGGCGGTTGCCGCAGCGCGCCGAGCAATGGCTTGCGGCCGGCGATACGGTCGTGGCGCTGGCTAACGAGCACGACTTGTTGGCACTGTTCCGACTGACGGATGGTCCGCGGCCAGGCGCCACCGAAGCGGTGCGTCTGCTGCGCGATCAGGGACTGAAAATCACGGTACTCAGTGGTGATACGCCCGAGTCCGTTGGCCGGATGGCTGCCATGCTCGACATTCCATACTTTTTCGGCGCGATGTCGCCCGAGGGCAAACACGAAGCCATCCGGCGCTGGCAGGCCGATGGCGACCTGGTGGCGATGATTGGCGACGGTGTCAATGACGCACCCGTCCTGGCGCAATCGGATGTATCGATCGCCATGGGCAGTGGTACCGAACTGGCGCGCAGTCAGGGCGACATCGTCCTGCTCTCCGCAGACCTGAGGCAGCTGGGCTACGCCGTGATCCTTTGCCAAAGAACGATGAACATCGTGCGCCAGAATCTCTCCTGGGCGTTTGCCTACAATCTGCTGGCCATTCCGCTGGCGATGGCCGGCTGGGTTACGCCATGGATGGCCGGTATCGGCATGTCGGCCAGTTCGCTGCTGGTCGTTCTGAATGCCCTTCGGTTGCAGCGTCCGATCCACGAGACGGTCAAGGTGAGATGATGGACATCATGTTCCTGCTGGTGCCGCTGTCGGTGATCATCGTCTTCGTCATTGGGGCCATTTTTTGGTGGTCACTGCGACATGGGCAGTTTGAGGATCTCGAAGGACCTGCTTTCCGGATACTCATGGACGACGATAGTCCTATCGGGTCGCGGAACTCCTCGGTATCTGCCCAAAGGGACGACGATGATCGTCGCATTGCCATGCGGAAAAACCATTCCAAAACCACGGTTGATCCAGATCAATAACATGGAGACGTTGCTTACCCATACTTCGACCTTGGGTTTCCTGGACCGTCGATGCTTGGTCGGCTCGGAAAATGGTTAGGCTCTCTGTTGGGGTTGGGGGTGCGTCAAGGCGCACCCTTTTTTTTGGGAAAGCCGTCCTTATTGGGCAATCAACATTTCTTGCAGTGCCGCATTTTTGATCTGAGTCAAAATACCAATCATCATTGTCATTATGCTGCACAGCAACCATGGCTCTGCTGTCCGCCGGTCAGGCCGTACGGCAGACGGATTCGATGGTTTCTTCTTGTGTTCTTCGTGAGGTAAATCACATGCAATCGCAAGCGACTTACAACTACAAAGTCGTACGCCAGTTTGCCGTCATGACCGTTATCTGGGGCATCGTCGGCATGCTGGTTGGCGTCATCATTGCGGCACAACTGGTCTGGCCGGAGTTGAACTTCGTCGAGTGGCTGAGTTATGGCCGCTTGAGGCCACTGCATACCAACGCGGTGATTTTTGCCTTCGGGGGATGCGCGCTGTTTGCCACCTCGTATTATTCGGTGCAACGCACTTGCCATGCGCCGCTGTTCGCGCCCGCTATCGCAGCCTTTACCTTTTGGGGCTGGCAGTTGATCATCGTGCTCGCAGCGCTGAGCCTGCCGCTTGGCTTCACTTCCGGCAAGGAGTATGCCGAGCTGGAGTGGCCGATTGACATCCTGATTGCTGTTGTGTGGGTGGCGTATGCCGTGGTGTTCTTCGGTACGCTGATGAAGCGCAAGACCCCGCACATCTACGTTTCGAACTGGTTCTTCGGTGGGTTCATCCTGACCGTTGCCCTGCTGCATATCGTCAATAGCGCCGAGATCCCGGTTTTCGCCGCCGGCGTGCTGACGCCAAAGTCGTACTCCGCGTATGCAGGTGTCCAGGATGCGATGGTTCAATGGTGGTATGGCCACAATGCTGTTGGTTTCTTCCTGACAGCAGGCTTTCTGGGCATGATGTATTACTTCGTGCCCAAGCAGGCGGGTCGGCCGGTTTACTCGTACCGGTTGTCGGTGGTGCACTTTTGGGCACTGATCTTTACCTACATGTGGGCCGGCCCCCATCACCTACACTACACGGCCCTGCCAGACTGGACCCAGTCCCTTGGCATGCTGTTTTCGCTGATCCTGCTCGCGCCGAGCTGGGGCGGCATGATCAACGGCATCATGACAATGTCGGGCGCCTGGCACAAGTTGCGCGATGATCCAGTCCTGAAGTTCATGATCACATCCTTGTCGTTCTATGGCATGTCGACCTTCGAAGGCCCGATGATGTCGATCAAGACAGTGAACGCACTGTCGCATTACACCGACTGGACGGTTGGTCACGTCCATTCCGGGGCACTGGGCTGGGTGGCGATGATCTCGATCGGTTCCATCTATTACTTGTTGCCCCGCCTGTTCGGGAAGACCGAGATGTATTCGACCAGACTCATCAATACGCACTTCTGGCTTGCGACGCTGGGCACGGTGTTGTACATCGCTGCGCTCTGGATCTCCGGCGTGATGCAGGGCCTGATGTGGCGCGCCACCAACGTCGATGGAACCCTGACGTATTCGTTCGTCGAGTCCGTCAAGTCTTCCTACCCGTTCTGGACGATTCGCGTTGTGGGCGGCCTGATGTTCCTGGGTGGCATGTTGTTGATGGCGTACAACATGTTCAAGACGATGGCGAGTGGCCGCGCGGTGAACGATGCCCCGGTGCTGGCGCCGGCGCATGCCCATTGATCCGACGCGACCAATCTTACATAGGAGTCAAGAATCATGTTGACACATGAGCAGATCGAAAGGAATGTCGGATGGATGATCGTCCTGACCGTCCTGATCGTCAGCGTGGGCGGTCTGGTCGAGATCGTTCCGTTGTTCTTCCAGAAATCCACGACTGAACCGGTCAACGAGTTGGTCAAGCCTTACGATGCACTGCGGCTGGCCGGGCGCGATATCTATATCCGTGAGGGATGCTACAACTGCCATTCGCAGATGATTCGTCCCTTTCGGGCTGAGACGGAGCGCTATGGCCATTATTCGGTGGCGGGCGAATTCGTCTATGACCATCCGTTCCAGTGGGGTTCGAAGCGTACCGGGCCAGACTTGGCACGCGTCGGTGGTCGATATTCGGACCAGTGGCATCGGATTCACCTGCTGAATCCGCGCGACGTGGTGCCGGAATCCAATATGCCAGCGTATTACTGGCTCGACCGGCCGCTGAAGGATCTCCATATTGCCGCCAAGATGGACGCCTTGCGCAAGGTTGGCGTGCCCTACAAGGATGACGAAGTTGCCGGCGCGGGCAAATTGATCGAGGGGAAAACCGAGCTCGACGCATTGGTCGCATATCTCCAAGGCTTGGGTCTGGCGCTGAAGCAGACGCGTTGATCAGCATGGACATCAATGACCTGCGCTCCCTATTTACGGTGCTATCGTTCTTGGCATTCGTTGGCATCGTCTGGTGGGCGTACTCCAGCCGCCGCAAGCAGAGCTATGAGGCTGCCGCGCGGATTCCGCTGGAGGAGGATGACCAGCCGGCCGGTGTGGCCGGGCGGGGCGCCGATCAAGCGAAATACTGAAAGGAATTCGAAATGGATTTCAAGAACACGAGCGATTTCGTCAGCAGTTTCTGGAACATCTACGTGGCGGTGCTGGCTTTGGTCAGCGTCATTGGTTGCGGCGTATTTCTGCTGATCCAAGACAAGGCCAAGTCGAATGCCGGTCAGACGACTGGACACGTGTGGGACGAGACGTTGCAGGAGTACAGCAATCCGTTGCCGAACTGGTGGCGCTGGATGTTCTACATCACGGTTATTTTTGCCCTGGCCTATCTCGCCCTCTATCCAGGTGTGGGCAACTACGCCGGGTCCTTTGGCTGGACCATGCGCGGCCAGTACGAAGACGAGATGAAGAGGGCAGACCAGCAATTCGCGCCGATCTTCAACAAGTTTCTGAGCCAGGACGTGATGGCGGTTGCCGCCAATGGCGAGGCAAAGGAGATGGGTCAGCGGCTTTGGCTGACGTACTGCGCGCAGTGCCACGGGTCGGACGCCAAGGGAGCGAAGTCCTTCCCGAACCTGACGGATTCGGATTGGTTATGGGGCGGCACGCCGGACAAGATCAAGGCCACCATCAAGGAGGGCCATGATGCGGTGATGACTCCCAAGGGTACCAAGCCGGACATGGAAGCGGAGCAGGTGAAGGACGTCGTGCACTTTGTTCGTTCCCTTTCAGGGCTGTCGAACGACTCGATTCGCGCACAACGCGGCAAGGATCTCTATCCGGAAGCGTGTGCGGCCTGCCATGGACCCGATGCCAAAGGCAATCCCGATGCCGGCTACCCGAACCTCACCGACAAGGTTTGGCTGTACAGTTCCCGCGAAGAGGAAATGATCGACATCGTCACCAATGGCCGAAGCAACCGCATGCCGGCATTCGGCGACTTCCTGGGCGATGCGAAGGTACATCTGCTCACGGCGTATGTCTGGGGTCTGGGCGGCGGAGTCAAGCCAGATGCTTCCGGTTCCGGACCCATGGCTGTTCTCGATGGAAATACCGCCAAGATCTATTTTTCAACCGGCAAGGCGGAGTTGGGTGCGGAAGCGCAGGGCGTCATGCAAGAACTGCTTGGCTTGGCGAAATCCAATCCAACGGCCAAGTTTGCGATATCGGGTTTCCATGACGCCACGGGCGACAAGGCAGCCAACGAGGAGTTGGCAAAGACACGTGCACTCGCGGTGGCCGCCGTCCTTAAGGCAGCCGGTATCGGCGACGAACGCATCGAATTGCACAAGCCTGCCGAGACCACGGGTACGGGCGACAACAGGGAAGCTCGCCGCGTGGAGGCGACGATTCTCTGATTTGCCAAGTCATCGATCGGGGCGAGGTGGTTGCGTTGCCTCGCCCGCTGGCAAGGGCAGTCTGCTGGTAACGGTCGACGTCGGTGGATTCTTGGCCTGAACGTGGTGCGCGGATGCTGTTTTGGCCCGATGCGGGCCGGCAGAACCGGCGGTCGATAGCATCAGGTAGACGTGTGGGGGCGTCTGCTTGAAGCAGGTATATTGCAGTTGGCTTATTTCATTCTTCCGGAAACAGGCATGACCACCAAGCTCCCACCAAGTGCCGTCGCCGGCGCGGAAGCCCCCGAGTCTCTTTACGAGGCCCACAAGAAAATCCACCCGAAGGCCGTGACTGGCATTTTCGCCACTTGGCGCTGGATTCTCGTCTGGTTCACCCAACTCTTGTTCTACGGACTTTGCTGGTTGCCATGGAACGGGCGGCAGGCAGTGTTGTTCGATCTTGTCGAGCGGAAGTTTTATT
Source organism: Rhodocyclaceae bacterium (assembly GCA_016704145.1). Taxonomy (GTDB): domain Bacteria; phylum Pseudomonadota; class Gammaproteobacteria; order Burkholderiales; family Rhodocyclaceae; genus Fen-999. The sequence continues at coordinate 1,851,971 of JADJAS010000007.1, forward strand.
TGTTTGGCTTGGTGTTCTGGCCACAGGATGTGTTTTTTCTGGCGGTTCTGTTGATTATCTCGGCTTATGCCTTGTTTCTGTTTACCGCCGTGGCGGGCCGGCTATGGTGTGGCTATGCCTGCCCGCAAACTGTTTATACGGAGATATTTCTCTGGATAGAGCAGAAGATCGAGGGGGATCGCAATGCGCGAATCAAACTCGACGCCGCGCCGATGAGTGGTGCCAAACTGACCAAGCGAGCCCTGAAGTACGGGCTATGGATCGTTTTCGCGTTCTGGACGGGCTTTACCTTCGTGGGCTACTTCACCCCGATGAAGGAGCTAGTGCAGTCGGCCATGACGCTGTCGTTCGGGTCATGGGAGTGGACGTGGATAATCCTTTACTCGGGACTTACTTATGGTTTTGCCGGGCACCTGCGGGAGCAGGTCTGCAAGTACATGTGTCCCTACGCGCGATTTCAGGGCGTCATGTTCGATCCCGATACGCTTGTCATTACCTATGACGAGGAGCGAGGCGAGCCAAGGGGCACCAGGAAGCGGAGTGCCGACCACAAGGCTCTTGGGTTGGGCGAATGCATCGATTGCGACCAATGTGTCGCTGTCTGTCCAACCGGCATCGATATCCGCAAGGGGCTCCAGTATGAGTGTATTGGTTGTGCCGCGTGCATCGATGTCTGTGACCAGGTGATGGACAAGATGGGCTACCCGAGGGGGCTGATTCGCTACTCGACCGAAAATGCCTTGGCCAAGCATTGGGGATCGAGGGAAATACTCGGGCATGTCGGGCGCCCCCGTATCATTGTCTACACATTGATTCTAGGCGCGATTACCCTGGCCTGGGTTTGGGGGCTGGCAACCAAGCCGGCGCTGCGTGTCGACGTGATTCGCGATCGCATGACGCTGGCACGCGAGGTCGAAGGCGGACTGGTCGAAAACGTGTTTCGCCTTCAGGTCATGAATGTCTCCGAGCAGGAGCAGCGCTATAGCGTGAGTGTCAGCGGGTTGAATGGAATCGCGCTGATGGGAGACCCGATCATTCAGCTATCGTCGGCAAGCAACAAGAACGTGATGTTCCAGGTGAGGGTTCCACCCGAGTCCGCCGCGAAGGGCTCGCGTACGATTTATTTCGACGTGACGTCGCTGAGTGACAAGGACATCGCTGTCCACGAGAAGGCGATATTCCTGATGCCATGAGGAATTCAGGTGACGACGATTTCGGACGGCCATGGTATCGCCACTTGTGGCCATGGTTGCTGATGCTTGGTCCGACCTTGGTCATCGTTGCTGGTTTCGTGACCGCATGGATCGCTTACTCGACTAGCGATGGGTTGGTCGCCGAGGACTACTATAGAAAAGGCCTCGTGGTGGATCAGACGGTGGCACGCAGTCAAGAAGCCGCCAAACAGGGCTTGCGTTTGCAGGCACGTCTTGCCGAACACACGATGGATGCCCTGCTCGTGGCGACCAACAACGAGAACTTCATCTATCCCAAGCGCTTGAGGGTGACACTGTCCCATCCGACCCGCGCAGGTCTCGACCAAGAGTTCATGCTGGATCGCGTTGGTGATCGCTATGGTGGCAAGTTTCGTCTGCCGGCATCGGGACACTGGTTGATTCTTGTCGAGGACGAAGCCGTCTCCTGGCGGCTCATGGGCAATGCCGTTCTGCCTATCAACGGCGAACTGACGATAGGCGGGCCGTAGACCGGTCGAGTGACCGATGTGTTTTCGACTGTGATCTTTAGCGATACACGAGGACGGGAATGGTCGAATGCGTCAGCACCTTTTGGGTTTCGGAGCCAAGCAGCAACCCGCTGAACCCTCGGCGCCCGTGTGAGGCCATGAAAATCAGATCGCAACCTGCATGGCCCGCCGCTTCAATGATGGCTTGATAGGGCAGATCGCTGATGCTGTCGAATGTCGCGCTCGGTACTCCGGCTTCCAGTGCGACGGCGCTTGCCTTGGCGAGAATTTCCTGCGCTTGCCGGTCGGCCATCTCGGCAAACTTTTCGGGTGTCGTAGGGTCTATCAATGCGCCTTCCCCGTAAAAGGCAACGGGGTAGTCTGGTTTGGCAAAGAAAAAAGTCACCTTTGCCGCCACCTCTTTCGCAAACGCGACGGCGCGCCTAACGGTTTCAATGGAAAGTTGCGAGCCGTCGGTGGGAACGAGTATGTGCTTGAACATGGAAACCTCCTCCGAGAACGGTCCATTGGCCAATTATCAAGCCAAGGGCAGGCAACCCGTTGATGCATGTCAACATGGCCGGAAGCGGCCAGAGAAGAATCCTTGCCAACCATGCAAATTCGCTTTCTTGGCGCTGCTCGCGAAGTAACGGGTTCTTGTTTCCTGCTCGAAGGGGCCGGAGTGCGATTGCTGGTTGATTGTGGCATGTTTCAGGGGGGCCGCGAGGCTTACCGCCGTAATCTTTCTGCGCTTGACTTCGGTTTTTCGCCGCGGGCACTTGACCTCGTCGTATTGACGCACGCGCATATCGATCATTCCGGCCTGCTTCCCCGGCTGGTCGCACTTGGATTTCGTGGGCCGGTCTATGCGACGCAGGCGACTACTGATCTCGCGGAAGTGCTCCTGCTTGATTCCGCGCACATCCAGGAAAAGGAAGCCGAATGGGAAAATCGACGTCGTCACGAGCGCGGTGCGCGTCGAGGGGGGAGCGAGCGCCGCTCTATACCGTTAACCAGGCCCGACAATGCCTTCGCCAGCTGCGGCCATGTTCATATGATGTGGAACTGCAGCCAGCGCCTGGGATCCGCATGAAGTTTCGAGACGCGGGGCATATCCTGGGATCCTCGATCATCGAGTTGTGGCTTAGCGAGGGCGGGCGAATGCGCAAGTTGGTGTTTTCAGGAGACCTTGGTCAGCCCGACAGGCCGGTTCTCAATGACCCCACACCCATAACCGAGGCTGACGTCCTGATTGTCGAGTCCACCTACGGCAACCGGCTGCACAAGAACATGGCCGACACGGAGGATGAACTGGTCCACGCGTTCGAGGACACGTTGGCGCGCAAGAACGGCAATGTCATTTTGCCGGCCTTTGCGGTAGGCAGGACCCAGGAGATCCTGTTCATCCTGACCGACCTGGTAAGGCGCGGCCGGCTGCCGGCCATGACGGTACATGTTGATTCGCCCATGGCCGAGGCGGCGACGACCCTGACGCTGAAGCACATGGATCTGCTCGATGCTCCGACGCGCGACTTGGTCACCTGGAACCGGAGGCATCCCGACAAGCCGGCCATCAGATTCGTTCGGGAAGTCGAGGAGTCGATGGCGCTCAATGAGATCAAGGCCGGGGCGGTGATCGTCGCCGCAAGCGGGATGTGTGATGCCGGCAGAGTCAAGCACCACTTGCGCCATAACCTGTCGCGCCGAGAGTGCTCGGTGGTCATTACGGGTTTTCAGGCAATCGGCACATTGGGCCGACGCCTGGTGGATGGCGCGCGCTGGGTCAGGATATTCGGTGAAGAGATTCCGGTCAGAGCCGATATCTACACCATCGGCGGTTTATCCGCACATGCTGATCAGAAGGCGCTGTTGGGGTGGCTGGCACACTTTCGGCGCCCGCCCGCACGGTGCTTCGTTGTGCATGGCGAAGCAGGAACGGCGGCAATTTTCGCCGATGCGGTGCGTGGCTTGGGCTGGCCCGACGTGACTGTGCCGGCGCATGGCGAACTTCATCTGCTCAGCGGGGGGGGGAAGCAGTGACGCGAACCAATGGCGCCGTATCTCCAACTGCCGCCTGGGATGCGTTGCATCAGGTGGTCGAGTCCAATATCGACCCGCTTGGCATGACCGTACCTATCATGCATGCGCAGCTTGCCTGGCTCATGCACCCGCAGGAACTGAGCGAAGCCGTTGCCGACTATGCAGGCAAGATGTTGGCGCTGCAATGGCACTCCTGGCGACGCGTGCTCGGCGTGCCGAGCGAGGACGTGGAAAGGCCGAATCCGGGCGATACGCGATTTGCCGACACCGTCTGGAGCGACTCCGCAGGTTGGGATGTCGTCAAGGAGTGGTACCTGCTCTGCACCCGCCACATCCAGGACATGCTCTATGGTACGCCAGGCCTATCGAGCCAGGAACGGCGCCGAGCGGCCTTCTGGTGGCGAAAATGGCTCAACGCGATGGCGCCGACCAATTTTCTGATGACAAACCCGGTTGCCATGCGCAAGTTGGCGGAAACGAATGGCGATAGCCTCGTTCGAGGTTTCAGGAACTTCCTCGCCGACTTGCAGGCGGGCACTGTGCGCATGACTAATCCGGACGATTTCCAGGTGGGCAAGAATCTGGCGACGACATCGGGGAAAGTGATCTATCGGAACCGACTACTGGAGGTCATTCACTACGCGCCGACGCAGGCGAAAGTCCATTCGGTTCCGCTGGTGATTGTTACGCCCTGGATCAACAAGTTCTACATCCTTGACATCAACCCTAGGAAGAGCTTGGTCCGGTATCTGGTCGACCAGGGCTTCGACGTATACATCACCAGTTGGAAGAATCCGGGCGAGGACATGAGGAACACCGGTTTCGACGACTACCTGACCGAGGGCATTGGCCGTCTGGTGGAAGTGGCGCGGGCGACGTCCGGTTCGCCAAAGGTCAATGCCGTGGGATATTGCATCGGCGGCTCGGCGCTGGCAATGTATATGGCGTGGGCCAACCGACACTATCCGGCGAAGAATGTTCCCGTGGCATCAGCTACCTTTTTCACGACTTTGGTCGATTTTCACAAGCCGGGCGACATCGAGGTGTTTCTCGATGAAGGCAGCTACAACTTCCTCGCCAAGTCCATGGATCGAAAGGGTTACTTGGACGGCATGGAAATGGCGTCGGCCTTCCGTCTGCTGCGTTCAAACAGCCTGATCTGGCACTACGTGGTGCACGGTTACCTTTATGGCGAAACGCCTCCGCCATTCGACGTCCTGTACTGGAACATGGATACCACGCGGATGCCGGCCGCCATGCACAAGTGGTACTTGCGCGAACTCTATCTCGACAATGCGTTGATCAAGAAGGACGCCTTGACGGTCGCGGGCGAGCCGTTGAGCCTGGAGCGTATCGTCCAGCCCGTCTACGCTGTTGCCGCAGCGGATGACCATATTGCGCCATGGCGGCAGACTTTCCGCCTCAATAACCAAGTCGCGGGGAGCAAGCGCTTCGTGTTGTCCAGTTCCGGCCACGTACTGGGCATCCTCAATCCGCCGGTCCACCCGCCCAAGCGGGAGTACTGGGTGGCCGCAGTCGAGCGTCACGACACCACGGAAAGCTGGCGCGAGCATGCAACGCATGCCTTGGGATCGTGGTGGGAGGACTGGATGAAATGGTTGAAGCCGATGTCCGGCAGGATCATCAGGCCGCCGCCGGTGGCTACCCCGGCGTATCCGGCCTTGGTCGACGCGCCGGGAACCTACGTGCTGGAGCCGTAGGCGCGCGGATTGGCAGCGGCCAGATACCCGGGATCGGCTATCATTACTACCTTTGCGTCGGTCCAGACCGGCGACATCCGGCGCGGGAGCGAGACAACGATAATGAAGTGCGTCGACGATTTCCGGTGGCGACTAGGGGCCAAGGAACGGCTGCCCATTGTCATCGGTGGCATGGGTGTTGATATCTCAACGGCCGAACTGGCGCTGGAGGCGGCACGTCTCGGTGGGATCGGCCACATTTCCGATGCGATGGTGCCGACGGTCTCCGACCGGCGCTTCAAGACGCGCTTCGTCAAGGACAAGCTCAAGCTGTACAAGTACAACGTCGCCAACGCCGACAAGTCCGACGTGCGCTTCGATCTCGGGCATCTGGCGGAAGCGACGAGATTGCACGTCGGTCGCACCATGGCGGAAAAGCGCGGCGATGGGCTGATCTTCATCAACTGCATGGAAAAGCTGACCATGAACGCGCCCAAGGAAACACTGCGCGTTCGCCTCTCGGCCGCCCTTGATGCCGGCATTGATGGCATCACCCTTGCTGCCGGGTTGCATCTCGGTTCCTTCGCGCTGATCGAGGATCATCCGCGGTTTCGCCAGGCCCATCTGGGCATTATCGTATCGTCGCTGCGTGCGCTTCAGCTGTTCTTGCGCAAGAATGCCCGGCTCGAACGTCTCCCCGACTACGTCGTGGTCGAGGGGCCGCTGGCCGGAGGGCATCTTGGCTTTGGCATGGACTGGGCGAAACATGATCTCGCCGCCATCTTTGGCGAGATCCGCGATTGGCTGGCGGTGGAGAAGCTCGCCATTCCCCTTGTCCCGGCGGGGGGTATCTTTTCCGGTGGCGACGCGGTGGCCTTTCTTGAACTGGGAGCGGCCGCCGTGCAGGTGGCGACGCGATTCACCGTCACCCGCGAATGCGGCTTGCCGGATGCCGTTCAGCAGGAATATTTCCGTGCGACCGAACAGGACATCGAGGTCAACAACATCTCACCGACGGGCTACCCAATGAGGATGCTGAAAAGCAGTCCGGCCATCGGCGACGGCATTCGGCCAAACTGCGAAGCCTACGGCTATCTGCTCGACACCAACGGCCGTTGTGCCTATATCGAGGCCTACAATCGCGAAGTGGAGGGGCACCCCGGCGTCAAGAAGGTTTCGGTCAAGGACAAGACCTGCTTGTGCACCCACATGAGAAACTTCGAGTGCTGGACTTGCGGGCACTACACCTATCGCCTCAAGGACACTACGCATCGTCGGGATGATGGAAGCTACCAGGTGTTGTCCGCGGAGCATGTGTTCAGGGACTATCAATTCAGCAAGGGTGGCTCGATCAACTTGCCGCCCCCGGGAGGTGCCCAATCGTGACCCAGGCGGCTGGAACCGGCGGTGAGTTGCGCCGCATCGTGCGGATCAACGAAGAGATCAAGAGCGTCGTGGCCACCGCGTTCAAGATCAACCTGATGGCGATGAATGCCATTTTCCTGGCCAAGCGCGCTGGTCAAGCGGCGCTTGGTTTCAGCGTCCTGTCCAACGAATTGCGACGATTTGCCACCGACTTGCAGCAGCAGATGGAGGTTTTGCGGCAAATGACGCACGGCAGCGTGGCTTCTGTCACCGCTCTGGTCAAGACCGAGCGCCTCAATCGAGTTGTCGATCGCATGCGGAGCGAGCTGAGCGGGCAGGCGCGCGCCATGATCGAACGTTACTTGCGCAATCGACAGACCACTTCCTTCGTGCTCCATCAGGAAGCGATCGCGACCCAGAACCGCCGTTTGAGCCAGACTATCGCCGATACGGCGCAACTGGTCGAACTGGGCAGCGTGCTGGCGCGATCGGCAAAAATCGAGGCAGCATATGGCGGAAGCTTTTCTGCGGCGCTGATGCAGGTATCGAGTGATTTCGAGCACACTATCGCCGAGATTCACCGTTCGCTGGAACAGTTGTCGCGACATCACGACTAAGGGGAGCGTTGCCCATGAAGACGGCCCAAGTAATCTACGAGAACGGTGACCATCGCTGGCTGGCGATCGTGCGCGATCCCGACCGGCCAGGCTATCTGATCGACACCAATGAGTATCTGGTCAGCGTTGGCGAGGATGCCATCCTGTTGGACCCGGGAGGCAGCGAGATATTCCCATCGGTATTCTCGGCATTGTGTGCCGAGTACGATCCGCGTCGCATCAGCAAGATTTTCGCCTCGCATCAGGACCCCGACATCATTTCATCGCTGTCGATGTGGATGGAGTTCAACCCGGACATCAAGTGCCATATCAGCTGGCTATGGGCCGGGTTCGTTCCACACTTCGGCGGTACGGGCGATACGTTCATCCCCATCCCCGATCCGGGCACGGACATTCCGGTCGGGCGGGAACGCCTGCGGGCTATTCCCGCGCACTACCTGCATTCCTCCGGAAACTTCAATCTCTATGATCCGAAAGCGAAGATTCTGTTTTCCGGGGACATCGGCGCCGCGCTGCTGCCGCCGGGTGACAACGGCTTGTTCGTCGAGAATTTCGATCGCCACATCGTTCATGCCGAGGCATTTCACCGCCGCTGGATGGGTTCGGAACGAGCCAAGCGGGACTGGTGTGCCCGTGTCGCAGACCTGGATATCGACATGCTCTGTCCGCAGCACGGCGCCATCTATCGTGGCGCCGAGGTACGCCGCTTCATCGACTGGTTCGCGCAACTGGATGTCGGCGCCGTCAAATCTTGACACGTATCAAGGCTCCATTGGAGGCGGTCGCCGGACAATCGCCGCTCGACCAATCGATGGGTGTCCAGCGAAATGACCAGCCTGACCCAGCCCCTGCACGACCACCACAAGCATTGTGACAACTTGTTCGCCGAGGCCGAGGAGGCGGCCCACAAGAAGCGGTGGCCGCAATGCTTGGAATCCTTTCGGCGTTTCCGGGGCGAGCTAGAGGCGCATTTTTCGACCGAGGAGCAGGTGCTGTTCCCGGCGTTCGAAACCGCTTCCGGCATGGTGGCCGGACCGTCGCAAGTCATGCGCTTCGAACATGCCCAGATGCGGGACCTGCTCGGACAGATAGAGCAGGCGGCGACACAACAGAATCTCGACCAGTTTTCCGGCTCCGCCGAAACCCTGCTGGTGCTCATGCAGCAGCACAACATGAAGGAAGAGAACATCCTCTATCCCATGTGCGAACAGTCGCTTTCGGGCCAGGGACTGTCGCTGGTCGAGCCTTTGAAGGCCAGGGTGGAGGCGGCGTGCCCCGCGTGATCGACGGTCGCGAACTGCAGCCGCCGGAGCCGCTGGAACTAGCGTTGATGGCGCTCGACACGCTGCCGGATGACGAAGAACTGACCATGCTGCTGTACTGTCAGCCGCATCCGCTTTTCGACATTCTGAGGCGCAATGGTTATCGCTGGACCGAGACGGTCCAGGACGACGGTACCCACGAAATCTGCATCCGTAAAGCCTGAGGGTCGGGGGTCGCTCGTCCGTCATGCATCCGAATCTGTCCTTCGAGCAGGCGCCGCCGGTTTCGGTGCCGTATCGGTTTTTCCTGACCGCGCCCCTGTTCGGCGTTGCCGCCGGTTTGCTGCTGGTCTGGCTGGGAGAGTCAGCCGTGGCATCCCGCTGGAGCGGCGGCGCGCTCGCTCTGACACATCTCCTGGCCGTCGGTTTCATGCTTCAGGCCATGACTGGCGCGGTCATGCAATTCGTGCCCGTCGCCGCCGGCGGCAATGTCTGGCGCCCTGGCCTGGTCGCCAACCTGATTCATCCGGCGCTGGCGATTGGCGCCGGCATGCTCGTCGCCGCCTTTCTGGTTCACGAAAGCGTGCTGTTCCGCCTGGCCGGGGCGATATTGCTGACGACCGTGGGCTTCCTTGTCGTGGTCGTTGGCGCCGCCTTGCTGAGAACACCGGCGCGCGGCGCGACGATACTCTCGATGCGCATCGCCGTTTTCGGACTGGCCGTCACCGCGTTACTGGGCGCCACGCTGGCGGAAGGGCTCGCCGGCGACGCGTCCTGGCCATTGGTCGAACTGGCCAACGTTCATGCCGGTTGGGGCTTGGGCGGATGGGCCTTGATGCTGCTGGCCGGGGTGTCCTACTACGTGGTGCCGATGTTTCAGCTGACCCCGGCTTATCCGGCGGTTCTGTCGCGCTGGCTGGCGCCCATCCTGTTGGTGACATTGTTGCTCTGGTCGGTGCAACTTGGTGGCCAGAGCCCGGCGTGGCAACAGTGGGTCTGGCGGGCGGGTCTGGCGGTCGGCGCCGGTTTCGCGGGGGTCACGCTCTGGTTGCAGCAACGTCGCCGCCGCCGGGTTTCCGACCCTACCCTACTGTTCTTCCGGGGTGCCATGGTGTGCATGATCGGCCTGTTGCTGTCGGCCGTGGTCATGACACTGGTCCCCTCGGTGGCCGAACACCCACGGCTACCGTACTGGCTGGGTGTGCTGGCACTGCCGGGCGTTTTCGTGTCGGCGATCAACGGCATGCTCTACAAGATCGTTCCCTTCCTCAATTGGCTGCATCTGCAACGCCTGATGGGCATTGGCATGCTGCCGCCCAACATGAAGGAAATGATTGCCGAGCGGGCCATGGTGGCGCAGATGCGTGTTCATTTCGCCGCGGTCATCTTCCTGCTCGCCGGCGCCATCATGCCCGAAATCGCGCGTGTTGCCGGCCTTGTATTTGCGATTTCCTGCGCGATGCTCGGGCGCAACCTGATTCAGGCGGCGCGGTTCTTCCGCAACTTCAGAGATCGTATTCGCGCAGCCGCGCCAAATCCGGCACCATGATCTGCCGGCCATGAACCTCGATGAGACCACCTTCGGCGAGATCATGGAAGATGCGCGACAGTGTTTCCGGCGTCAGATTGAGCCGGGAAGCGATCACCTGCTTGGAGGTGGGCAACATGAACTCGAGTTGCTCGTTGCACTCGTCCTCGTGCGGACAATGTTGCAACAGGTAGCCAATTACCCGCTGGGCACTCGAGCGCAGCGAATACGATTCGACATCGCCGATCAGCGAATGCAGTCTCATGGCCAATCCGGCGAGCATGGCGCGGGCGAAGGTGACATCGGTCTCCAGCAACCGGAGCACGGCCTCCTTCGAGATGTGCAGCAACAAGGTGTCGGAGAGTGCCTCGGCGAACACCGGGTAGGGCTTGTCCATGAACACCACCGCTTCGCCGAAGCTCTGGCGGGGGCCGATGATCTCCACGACTTTCTCGTTGCCCTGCGACGACGGGAAGGCCAGTTTGACCTGGCCGAAGACGATGATGAAAAAGCCCTTGGGCATGTCGCCCTTCTGGAACAGCATCTCGCCCTTGGTCAGCCGCTTTTCCCGCGCCGCCGCCGTGATCGGCGCCAGCTGACCCGGCGTCAGCGCGGAAAACAGCGGCATCCGGCCGAGCAGCGAGGGGATGTCGAGTTCGTGCTTGTGCGAGGTTCCGTTGTTGCCCATGGTGGCGGAACATATCACGGTTTTGTCCGGTTGTCGGAGCACTGAACCCATGCCCATGACCTGGCCAATCCTGTGCGCGGCGCCTCATCGGGGCATGTTCGCCGCCGGCATGACGCAGGGTCTGTTGATCATGGCGCTGTGGTTGGTCGACTTGCTGCCGCGCTACGGCGGCGTCTCACCGGGACTGACTTTCGCGCCACCGCTGCCGCCGGCGTGGTTTCACGTGGGTTGGCTGGCCTACGGCATGTTTGCATTTTTCATATTCGGTTTCATTCTCACCGCCGGGCCGCGGTGGCAGCGACAGCCTGATACGCAACCCCGCGTGTTCCGGCCGGCCCTGATGCTGATGGCCGGCGGCTGGTTGATCGCCGACCTGGGCTTGCGGCTGCCGGCGCTGCTGCCGCTGGGGCTGCTGGTCGCGGCCGGCGGCTGGTCGGTGGCGGCGTTGTTTCTCTGGGGATTGTTCCGGCGAAGCCCGGGCGATCGCATGCACATGGGTTGCATGGCCACCGCGCAAACCGCCGGGCTGCTCGGCCTGCTGGCCTTCGCCGCGCTGACGGCCGGTGGTCCGGCGGAACTTGGTCCGCTCGTCATCACCTTCGGCTTGTGGTTTTACCTGCTGCCCGTGTTCCTGATCGTTCTTCATCGCATGCTGCCGTTTTTTTCGCAAGGCGTGATACCTAGTTTCCGGCCGCCGCGCTCCGACTGGGCGCTCTACCTGATGCTGGGCGGCAGCATGTTGCATGGCTTGCTCGCCTGGCTGGATTTGTCCGCCTGGACCTGGCTAGTGGATCTGCCGGCGGCTTGTGCGGCATTCAGGCTGACTTGGCTGTGGCGCTTGCGGGAAAGCTTCGCCGCCCGCATTCTCGCGGTGCTGCACGTCGCATTTGCCTGGGCGGGTGCCGGTTTTGCCCTGCTCGGGCTGCACAGCCTGATGTTGCTCGGCGGTCTGCCAGGGCTGACTTTGGCGCCTGTCCACGCCATGACGGTCGGCTTCGCGTCGTCCGCGCTGATCGGCATGGCGTCGCGTGTCACGCTGGGCCATGCCGGCAAGCCGATCGTTGGCGACGCCGTCATGTGGGCATGTTTCTGGGCCATGCAGGCCGCCGCCGTGCTCCGGTTGGCGGCGGAGTGGCGGCCCGCGCTCAACCCGATCGCCGCGCTGGTCTGGTGGCTGGCCTTCGCCGTCTGGGCCTGGCGCTATGCGCCGGCCTACTTGCGCGCGCGGGAAGACGGCTTGCCCGGGTAGCGACGTTCATCGATGTACCTGGCCGTCAAGTCCCTGCACGTCGCTTGCGTGATCGTCAGCATCACCGGTTTTTTCATGCGCGGTTGGCTGACCTTCGCCGATTCGCCGGCGATGGGCCGCCGCTGGTTGAAGTGGGCGCCGCACGTGAACGATACCGTGCTGCTCGCGGCCGCCATCAGCCTGGCGGTCATGAGCGAACAGTATCCGCTTGCCCAGTCCTGGCTGACCGCTAAGATCGTCGGCCTGCTCGTCTACATCCTGCTGGGCATGCTTGCGCTGAAACCCGGGCGGTCGCGCGGCGCGCGCATCGCGGCCTGGCTGGCCGCGCTGGTGGTGTTCGCCTATGTTGTCGCCGTGGCCCTGACCCGCGATCCGGCCGGTTTTCTGGCGTGGTTCGGATGGTGTTGAAGGCGTCGAATCAGCCGTCGGCCCGGTTCAGGCGGACGAGTGCGCCAGCAATTGCTTGAGCGGGGCGATGTCGAGAATGCGGATGTGCTTCTGCTGGACGCTGATGAAACCCTCTTCCTGAAAGCGGGAAAAAGCGCGGCTGACCGTTTCCAGCTTCAACCCGAGGTAGGAGCCGATCTCTTCGCGCGTCATGCGCAGATGGAACTCTTGGGGCGAATAACCCCGGGTGGTGAAACGCTGCGAGAGATTAAGCAGGAACGCCGCCAGACGCTCCTCGGCGCGCATGGTGCCCAGCAGCATCATGACGCCATGGTCGCGCACGATCTCCCGGCTCATCACCTTGTGAAAGTGATGCTGCAGCGCCTCGATTTCACGCGACAGGCCCTCCAGCTGCAGGAAGGGGATGACACAGACCTCGCTATCCTCGAGCGCCACCGCGTTGCAGGTGTGGGCTTCGGCGCTGATGCCATCCATGCCGAGGATCTCGCCAGCCATCTGGAACCCGGTGACCTGATCGCGACCGTCCTCGAGCAAAACGTCGGTCTTGAAGAAGCCGGTCTTGATGGCATAGATCGCCTCGAAGGGATCGCCGGCGCGATAAAGGTGCTGACCCCGTTTCAGGCGCCGCCGCGAGGCGACCATGCGGTCGAGCCGGGCAATTTCCTTCTCGGTGAGACCGAAAGGCAGGCATAACTCACGCAGGTTGCACTGCGAGCACGCGGCCTTGAGCGAGGTGATGTTGAGCGGTATGACATTCAGATTGACGTCGTGGCCCGAGGTGCTTTTGATCTGCATCAAAACCTCGCCCTCGTCGTTCCGGCATCTTTGACCTCCGCCGCTCGTGCGCATCGGCAGCCACCCCTATTCCTGATGTTGAGCAACTTTCAAGAACTGATTTTCGATCCGCAACTCATCCGTCGTTTCGACGTCAGCGGTCCTAGATACACTTCCTACCCGACCGCCGATCGCTTCGTCGAAGCTTTCGATGCCGAAGCCTACCGATCCTGGCTGGGGCGCCGCACCATCGGCGGAATCAGCCGTGCGCTGTCATTATACGTCCATATCCCGTTCTGCAATACCATCTGCTACTACTGCGGCTGCAACAAGATCATCACCAAGGATCATGGTCGTTCCGCCAAGTACATCAAGTACTTGGGCCGCGAGTTGGACATGCAGGCGGCGGCGCTCGACGGCAGTCACGAGGTCGTGCAGTTGCATTGGGGCGGTGGCACGCCGACCTTCCTGTCGCACGACGAAATGCGTCGCCTGATGGAGTTGACGCACAAGCATTTCAAGCTGTTGCCCAACGGCGAGTATTCGATCGAAGTGGATCCGCGCAAGGTTGATCGCGACACTGTCAAACTGCTGGCGGAACTTGGCTTCAATCGCATGAGCGTTGGCGTGCAGGACTTCGAACACGCCGTGCAGGTGGCCGTCAATCGCGTGCAGTCGCTCGACGAGACTCGGGTGGTCATCAAGTCGGCGCGCGAGTTCGGCTTCAAGTCGGTGTCGGTTGATCTCATCTACGGCCTGCCCAAGCAGAACGTCATCACCTTCGGCCACACGCTCGACGAAGTCGTCAAGCTGTCGCCCGATCGCTTGTCCGTCTATAACTATGCGCACCTGCCCGGGCATTTCAAGCCACAGCGGCGCATCAACGAGAGCGAACTGCCGTCGCCGGACGCCAAGTTGCAGATATTGCAGATGGCCATTCGTCGCCTGACCGATGCCGGTTATGTATTCATCGGCATGGACCATTTCGCCAAACCGGAGGACGAACTGGCGGTGGCGCAGCGGCAAGGGCGACTGCACCGCAACTTCCAGGGCTACTCGACCCACGCCGATGCCGACCTGCTGGCCTTCGGTGTGTCGGCGATCAGCAAGGTCGGCCCGACCTACTGCCAGAACTATCGCACGCTCGACGAGTACTACGACAGTCTCGACCGCGGCGTGCTGCCGGTCATGCGGGGTCTGGAACTGACCGCCGACGACTTGTTGCGCCGTTCGATCATCCAGGCGCTGATGTGCCATTTCGAGCTTTCGCTCGAGTCCATCGAGATCGCGCACCTGATCGACTTCAAGTCCTATTTCGCCGCCGAACTGGCCGATCTGCGCGCCATGGAAGAGGCGGAACTGCTGCAGGTCAGCGACCGCTGGATCTCCGTGCTGCCGAAGGGGCGCATGCTGGTGCGGGCCATCGCCATGGTGTTCGACCGCTACCTGCGCGCCGACCGCGAGCGGGCGCGCTACTCCAAAGTGATCTGAGCATTGCCCGAACCGGGTTACGCCGCGTTGTTCCTCGTCGGCCTGCTCGGCGGCGGCCATTGTGTCGGCATGTGCGGTGGCATCGTCGGCGCGCTGGCGGCGCAAGGCGCCACCACGCCGTGGCGCCTGCATCTTGCCTACAACGCCGGCCGGATTTTCAGCTACTGTCTGGCCGGCGCCCTCGCCGGCGCCGTCGGCGGTCTGGGTACCTCGTTCGGGGCCTTGGCCGGCGCGCAGTGGCTCCTCTACGTCCTGGCCAATCTGATGCTGGTCGCCTTGGGCATTTATCTCATGGGTTTCACCGCCAGCCTGTCGGCCGTCGAGCGCCTCGGCCAAGCGCTCTGGCGTCGGCTGGCGCCGCTTGGCAAGCGGTTTTTGCCGGCGCGAACGGTCGGCCAGGCCTTGCCGCTCGGCATGGTCTGGGGCTGGCTGCCCTGCGGCCTCGTCTATAGCGCGCTTGCCACTGCCTTGGCATCGGGGTCGGCCGGGCGCGGCGCCCTGTCGATGCTGACTTTCGGTTTGGGAACGCTGCCGAATTTGCTCCTTGCCGGCGTGCTGCTGTCGCGCTTCAAGCGCTTTGCGCAGGCGCGCGCGGTGCGCTGGACCGCCGGTGCGCTAGTGGTGGCGTTCGGCATGCTCGGTCTTTTTCGGGCCGCGAGTGCCGCTGGGACGGTCTGATGGGGAAGGACGGTGGGCGCGTAGAATATTTCGCTCCCGTGGCCCGTTGAATGGAGCGTAACCCTTGGCCGAATCCGCCACCGTCGAAATTGCCGTCGGCGGCATGACCTGTGCCGCCTGCGCGGCGCGCATCGAAAAGCAGCTCAACAAGCTGCCCGGGGTCGAGGCGGCGGTCAACCTGGCGGCCGAGCGGGCGCATGTGCGCTTCGCGCCGGAACTTGCCGACGTCGACAGGATTCTTGCGGCCGTCGTCAAGACGGGCTTCACCGCGTCGGTGTCCACCACCGATACCCACGCCGAGGAAAAGGAACGCAAGCTGGCCGCCTACCGCGCCGAGCTCAAGCGTTTCTGGATATCACTGGCCCTGACGTTGCCGCTGGTTGGCCAGATGGCCTTCATGTTCGGCGTCCATGACGATGTGCTGCCGCGCTGGCTGCAACTGGCGCTGGCGACACCCGTGCAGTTCTGGATCGGTTGGCGCTTCTACGTCGGCGGCTTCAATGCCGTGCGCGGCGGCAGCGGCAACATGGACGTGCTCGTCGCGCTCGGCACCAGCATGGCCTGGCTGTACAGCACCGTCGTCACCGTGCTCGGCCTGCACCAGCACGTTTATTTCGAGGCTTCGGCGACCGTCATCACGCTGGTGCTGCTGGGCAAGATTCTCGAAGCACGCGCCAAGGCGAAGACCTCGGCCGCCATCGAGGCGCTGGTCAAGCTGCAACCACGGATGGCGCGAGTCGAACGCGATGGCACGCTGGTCGATGTGCCGGTGGCGACGCTGATTCCCGGCGACGTATTCGTCGTCCGTGCCGGTGAAGCCGTGCCGGTCGATGGCACTGTCATCGAAGGCGCTTCGAGCGCCGACGAGGCGATGTTGACGGGCGAGAGCCTGCCGGCGGCGAAAGGCGTCGGCGATGCCGTCTTTGCCGCGACCAGCAACGGCGATGGTCTGCTCCGCTGCAAGGCGACCGGCGTCGGCAGCCACACGCTGCTGGCCGGCATCATCCGCCTCGTCGAAGCGGCGCAGGGTTCGAAGGCGCCGGTGCAGCGGCTGGCCGACCGCATCGCCGCGATCTTCGTGCCGGTGGTGACGGCGATCGCCCTCGTCACTTTCGTTGCCTGGTGGTGGCTCGGCGGCGACTTCACGCAGGCGATGGTCAATGCCGTCGCGGTGCTGGTCATCGCCTGCCCTTGCGCGCTGGGACTGGCGACGCCGACGGCGATCATGGTCGGCACGGGGCAGGGTGCGCGCGCCGGCGTGCTGATTCGCAACGCCCAGGCGCTGGAACTCGCCGAGAAGTTGCAGGTGCTGGCGGTGGACAAGACCGGCACGCTGACGCAGGGGCGTCCCGCCATCACTGACTTTCACCCGGCGCCCGGCGTGAGCGAGCGTGAATTGCTCGGCATGGCGGCGAGTCTCGAACAGGGCTCGACTCATCCGCTCGCCGCCGCCATCGTCGGCCGCGCCAAGGTCGACGGGCTTCCGCTGACGCTGCCGCAGGACGTCGTCGCCACGGCCGGTCGCGGCGTGACGGGCAAGGTCGAAGGCCGATCGGTTCTGGCCGGTACGCCGGAGTGGCTGGCGGAACAGGGCGTCACGTTGCCCGAAAGTCAGCCGTGGCGGCACGCCGGTGCCAGTGTCGTGGCGGTGGCGCGCGATGGGCAGTGGCTCGGTGCGCTGGCGGTCGCCGATCCGCTGCGCGAATCGTCGAAGCAGGCCGTGGCGCGTCTGCGCACGGCGGGCGTCGAGGTGGTCATGCTCACCGGCGACAATGCGGCCACGGCGGCGGCAATTGCCGCCGCCGTCGGCATCGTGCGCTTCGAAGCCGGCGTGCTGCCGGAAGGCAAGGCGGCAGCGGTGGCCAGGCTGAAGGGCGAGGGCAAGCGAAACAATGGATTAATTGGCATGGCTGGCGACGGCATCAACGACGCGCCGGCGCTAGCGGCGGCCGACGTGTCGTTCGCCATGGGCGCGGGCGCCAATGTGGCGATGGAAGCCGCCGACATCACGCTGATGCGCAACGATCTGCGCGGCGTCGCCGACGCGGTCGACTTGTCGCGCGCGACGCTGGCCAAGATCCGGCAGAATCTGTTCTGGGCCTTCATCTACAACGTGCTGGGCATTCCCGCGGCGGCGCTCGGCCTGCTCAACCCGGTGATCGCCGGCGCGGCGATGGCCATGAGTTCTGTCTCGGTGGTCAGCAATTCGCTGCTCTTGCGGCGCTGGCAACCCAAGGAGTGAACATGGATACGATGGTTCTGAAAGTGACTGGCATGTCCTGTGGCAGTTGCGTCAAGAGCGTCACCGGCGTGCTGGAAGCGCTGCCGGGGGTCGCCAAGGCCGAGGTATCGCTCGAAAGGGCCGAAGCCGTGGTTACCTACGAAGCGGACAAGGTCGTCCGCGAGCAGATGGTGGCAGCCATCGACGATGCCGGCTTCGAAGCCGGTTGAAGCGCAGCGGTACCGGAGTAGAAGTGCCCACCCCTTTATAATCACCAATTTTCGAGGAGTTGCCCGTGGGTCTGGATCGCGTTTCGTCAGGCAAGGACTTGCCGAACGACTTCAACGTCGTCATCGAGATTTCGATGCATTCCGAGCCGATCAAGTACGAGGTTGACAAGGAATCCGGCCAGATCTTCGTCGATCGTTTCATGTCCACGGCAATGCACTATCCCTGCAACTACGGCTACATTCCGCACACCATCGCCGGCGACGGCGATCCGGTGGACGTGCTGGTGGTGTCGCAGTTCGCCCTGCCGCCCGGCGTGGTGGTGCGCTGCCGGCCGATCGGCATGCTCAAGATGGTCGACGAGGCCGGCGAGGACGCCAAGCTGCTGGCGGTGCCGGTGGACAAGCTGACGCCGATGTATCGCAATGTGACCAGTCCGCGCGACCTGCCGCCCATCGTGCTGGACCAGATCGCCCACTTCTTCGAGCATTACAAGGATCTCGAGCCCGGCAAGTTCGTCAAGGTGCACGGTTGGGGCGATGTCGAAGACGCCAAGCGCGAAATCCTCCAGGGGGTCGAACGCTTCAGTTCGGCCGCCGACAAGCCGGCATTCTGATTCGGCGAGCATGCGAGGGCGGCCATGTCGTCCCTGAAACTCGCGGTCGCCCAGATCAACTGCACGGTCGGTGATCTTGCCGGCAACGCCCGGCGGATCCTCGACGCGGCGGGCGAGGCCGCCGCCGCCGGTGCTGACCTGTTGCTGACGCCGGAACTGGCGCTGTGCGGTTATCCGCCGGAAGATCTGCTCCTGAGGCCGGATTTCTACCGGGCCTGCGCGCGTGAACTGTCGGCGCTGGCCGCCGCCGCGCCGCTGCCGATGGTGGTGGGGCATCCCGAGGCCTGGGGCGGCCGCCACTACAATGCCGCCACCCTGCTCGAGGGCGGCGCCGTCTGCGCCACCTATCGCAAGCAGCGGTTGCCCAATACCGAGGTGTTCGACGAAGAGCGATACTTCGACACCGGCGACGCGCCGGGCATCGTCGAGGTCAAGGGCGTCCGCATCGGCCTGGCCATCTGCGAAGACGTCTGGCAGCCCGGCGCGGCCGAGGCGTCGCGGGCCGCCGGCGCCGACCTATTGGCGACGCTCAACGCCTCGCCTTTCCACATGCACAAATTGGCACGCCGCCACGAGGTGCTGCGCGAACGCGTTGCTGGCACCGGCATGCCGGTGATCTACGCCAACATGGTCGGTGGCCAGGACGAACTGGTGTTCGACGGCGCTTCGTTCGCGCTTGACGCCGCCGGCCGGCTGACGCATCAACTGCCGGCTTTCGAGGAAAGCGTGGCCATCATCGAGTATGCCAATGGCCATCTGTTGCCGGGCGGCGTCTCGCCACGGCTGACTTTGGAGGCTGAAGTCTATGCGGCGCTGGAACTCGGCGTGCGCGACTACCTGGGCAAGAACGGCTTTCCCGGCGCCATCGTCGGGCTGTCGGGCGGCATCGATTCGGCGCTGACGCTGGCCATCGCGGTCGATGCGCTCGGCCCGGAGCGGGTGCGCGCGGTGATGATGCCTTCTCCCTACACGGCGCAAATGAGCATCGACGATTCGCGCGAGATGGTGCGGCGCCTCGGCGTGCGCTACGATGAAATCGCCATCGAACCGGCCATGCACACCTACGCGACGCTGCTCGAACCGCTGTTCGCCGGCCTGCCGCCGACGACCTGGGCCGACACCACGCCGGAGAACATCCAGGCGCGCATTCGCGGCATGATCCTCATGGCGCTGTCGAATCGCACCGGCGCCATTGTACTGACCACCGGTAACAAGAGCGAAATGGCGGTCGGCTACGCCACGCTCTATGGCGACATGGCCGGTGGCTTCGCGGTGATCAAGGACGTCTTCAAAACCTTCGTCTATCGACTGGCGCGCCATCGCAACACGATTGTCGACGTCATTCCGGAAAACATCATCACCCGGGCGCCGTCGGCGGAGTTGAAGCCGGACCAGACCGACCAGGACACGCTGCCGTCCTACGAGGTGCTCGACGCCATCATCGAGGCGTACATGGAGCGCGATGAAAGTCCGCGCGAGATCGTCGCCCAAGGTCACGCCGAGGCCGATGTGCGGCGCGTCGTCGGCATGCTCAAGCGCAACGAATACAAGCGGCGCCAGTCGCCGGTCGGTATCCGCGTCTCGCGGCGCGGCTTCGGCAAGGACTGGCGTTATCCGATAACATCGCGGTATGCCGACGAATGGTAACCGGGAGCGCAACATGAAGAAGATCGAAGCCATCATCAAGCCCTTCAAGCTCGACGAAGTGCGCGAGGCGCTGTCCGAAGTCGGCGTCACCGGGCTGACGGTGACCGAGGTCAAGGGCTTCGGCCGGCAGAAAGGCCACACCGAGCTTTATCGCGGTGCCGAATACGTGGTCGACTTCCTGCCCAAGATCAAGCTCGAGATCGTCGTGCCCGACAACGTCGTCGACACCGCCATCGAGGCCATCATCAAGGCGGCGCGCACCGGCAAGATCGGCGACGGCAAGATCTTCGTTTCCAGCGTCGAGCAGATCGTGCGCATCCGCACGGGCGAGACCAACGAAGCCGCGATCTAGGCTTCGCGGGCGATTTTTTCCAGCGCCGGCAGATCGCCGCGGAAATAGCGGGTGGCGAAACTCTTGCCGCCCTTGACGAGGATGCCGTCGCGCACGAAGTCCGAGACGACGCGACTGACCGTTTCGGCGGTGATGCCGAGGATGGCGGCCATGTCCTCGACGCCGAAGCGGTGAATGCGGTCGCTGTCGGCCGTCACCTTCAGGCGTAGCAGCAGGCGCGCCATGCGCGTGCGCGCCGGCAGGTTGCCGACCGTAAGCTCCGAAAGCCAATCCTCCGTTTCCCGCAGTGTCGCCTGCGATGTCTTCAGCAGACGCATCTGCAGGTTGCCGTGGGTGGCGACAAAGTTGCGGAAGTACTCGATTGGCACGCGGCAGGCGCGCACGTCGCCGACGGCCACCGCGCTGTGTTCGTAATGATCGCTGAAGGCCGATTCGATGCCGGCGATATCGCCCTTCTTCAATACGCGGATGATGCGCTGATTGCCGGCCTGGTCGTGCTTGACGATCTTGACCGCGCCATGGCGGATGCAATACACGCCTTCGGTCGGCGCGCCCATCGGAAATAGGGCGGCGCCATGGCCATAGTCGAAGTCCTCGATGCCGGTGTGGAAGTCGATCAGTTCGTCGAGCGTGACTTCCGAGCACACCATCTCGTGGCGCAGAGTGCAATCGAAACAGTTGCTGCGGCCTTGGCAGCGGATGGTCGGCGGCAGGCGGGCCATGCGAAGAAAGTTGTCCTGGTTTCGTTAGGTGGGAAAAAATCCTATCACAGGGCGACGTGCCTGGCGGCCTCGATCAAGGCGACCACGGCGCCGGCGCCGCCGTCAACGGGACGCGCCTGGCAAAAAGCGAGTACTTCGCGCCGCTGCGCCAGCCAGCCGAGCACCAGTTTCTTCAGCACCGGCTCGCGGCCGGGCGATCCCAGGCCCTTGCCATGCACGATGCGCAGGCAACGCCGCCCCTGACCGTGACACTCGGCAAGGAACAACCCGACCTGATGCCGGGCCTCGTCGCGATTCATGCCATGCAGGTCGAGATGGGCCTGAATGACCCAGCGACCCCGGCGCAGGTCGCGCAAGACGTTGGGCGACATGCCGGGCCGGAGCCAGGCCGCTTCGTCGCCGCCTTCCAGGTGCAGGTCGAGCAGTTCCGGGGCGCGGATCGATTCGGCCAGCACGGATTGCTCGTCGCGCTGGCGCTGGCGCGGGATCGCCGGCGGTGGTGGCGGCTCGTGGTGGACACGATCGAAAGTCAGCCGTCGCGCATCGCCGACCGCCGCCTGGAACAGGGCGCGGGCATCGTCTTCCGCCGGCGCGCCCTTGGCCATCTCAGTGACCGAGGTTGTCTAGGTACTTTTCGGCGTCGAGCGCGGCCTGGCAGCCGGTGGCGGCGCTGGTGATCGCCTGCTTGTAGATCTTGTCCTGCACGTCGCCAGCGGCGAACACGCCGGCAATCGACGTCGCCGTGGCGTTGCCGTCGCGGCCGCCCTGGGTGACGATGTAGCCGTTGTCCATCGCCAGCTGTCCGGCGAACAGTTCGGTGTTCGGTTTGTGGCCAATGGCGATGAACACGCCCATCAGCTGGATTTCTTCCGTGATTCCGGTTTTGGCGTTGCGGATGCGCATGCCGGTGACGCCGGTTTTGTCGCCCAGCACTTCGTCGAGCACCGAATCCCACTTGATCGTGACCTTGCCGGCCCTCTCCTTCTCGAATAACTTGTCCTGCATGATCTTCTCGGCGCGGAACTTGTCGCGGCGATGCACGACCGTCACGTGGCTGGCGATGTTGGCGAGGTAGAGGGCCTCCTCGACCGCGGTATTGCCGCCGCCGATGACCGCCACCGCCTGGTTCTTGTAGAAGAAGCCGTCGCAGGTGGCGCAGGCCGACACGCCCCTGCCGGAGAAGGTCTGTTCGGAGGGCAGGCCGAGGTACTGCGCCGAGGCGCCGGTGGCGATGATCAGCGCGTCGCAGCTGTACTCGCCCGCATCGCCGATCAGCTTCATCGGCTTCTCGGTCAGCTTCGCCGTATGGATGTGGTCGAAGATGATCTCGGTGTTGAAGCGCTCCGCGTGCTTCTGGAAGCGCGCCATCAGGTCCGGGCCCTGCACGCCGTCGGCGTCGGCTGGCCAGTTATCCACTTCGGTGGTGGTCATCAGCTGGCCACCCTGGGCGAGGCCCGTCACCAGTACTGGCTTGAGGTTGGCGCGCGCCGCATAGACGGCGGCGGTGTAGCCGGCCGGGCCGGAACCAAGGATCAGCAAGGGGCAGTGGCGAGCAGTCATGTCGTCGACTCCAATGGGGAATGCATGGTCAAGCGGATTATAGACGGTGGCTTGCGCGGCCGTTCCCAATCGTCCATCAGAGCGTGAAAGAGCCTGCTGATCGTGGTTATTGCCAGCCCGGCCGACGGCAGAATCGATACATTTCCCGACAAGCGTCCTGACCATGGCCATTGCCTTGGCGCAGCGAAATCCCGCCGTGCCGCTTCCTGAACGTCTCGTCGCACTTCTCAACGAAGTGCGCTGGCTGGTGCTCGGCGCTGTGGGTGTTTATCTCGCGCTGATTTTCGGGGGTTTCGACCCCGCCGACCCTGGCTGGTCGCATGCCGTTGCCGCCGAGCGGATTGCCAATCCCGGCGGCCGGTTCGGTGCCTGGCTGGCCGACCTGCTGCTGTATTTGTTCGGCCTGTCGGCGTGGTGGTGGGTCGGCCTGGTGTTCTTTCTGGTGGCCTGGGGCTATCGGCGGCTGAACGTGATATTCGGCGGCGACCGGCGACCGCTGACCATCGCCTTGGCCGGCTTCGGCATGCTGCTGCTGGCCAGCAGCAGCATTGAGGCCATGCGTTTCTGGAGCCTGAAGGCGACACTGCCGCTGGCCCCGGGCGGCATGCTCGGCCTGGAAATCGGCCAGTGGGCGACCCGCTTTCTCGGCTTCACCGGCGGTACCCTGGTGATGCTGACGCTTTCTCTGGCCGGCCTTACCCTGTTCCTCGGCGTGTCCTGGATCGACGCCGCCGAACGCACCGGCGCCTTGCTCGAGGCCGGCTGGCATGGGGTCGTCGGGCTTTGGCAGCGCTGGCAGGATCGTCGCTACGGTCGGGGGATCGCCGAGCAGCGCGAAGCCAAGGTCGAGGATGTCCGGCGCAAGATCGAAGAAGCACCGCCCGTCAGAATCCAGCCGCAGGAGGTCGAGATTCCGCGCGCGCCGAAGGTCGAAGCGCGTATCGAAAAGGAGCGGCAGGCACCGCTGTTTTTCGATGCGCCGGGCGGGGCCTTGCCGCCGCTGCACCTGCTCGACCAACCGACGCACCGACCGGAAGACCTGCCGGCCGCCGAAACACTGGAGTTCACCTCGCGTCTGATCGAACGCAAGCTCGGCGACTTCGGCGTCGAGGTGAAAGTCATTTCCGCGCATCCGGGGCCGGTGGTGACCCGCTACGAAATCGAGCCGGCCACCGGCGTCAAGGGCTCGATGGTGGTCAATCTGGCCAAGGATCTGGCGCGGGCGCTGAGTCTGGTCAGCATCCGCGTCGTCGAAACCGTGCCGGGAAAGTCGTGCATGGCGCTGGAACTGCCGAATCCGCGCCGGCAGACGGTGCGGCTCGCCGAAATTGTCGGTTCGAAGGCCTACCACGACTTGCATTCGCCGCTGGCCATCTGCCTCGGCAAGGATATCGCCGGCGGGCCGGTGGTCGCCGACCTGGCCAAGATGCCGCATTTACTGGTGGCCGGCACCACGGGCTCGGGCAAGTCGGTCGGCATCAACGCCATGATCCTGTCCCTGGTCTACAAGTCCGAGCCGCGCGACGTGCGCATGATCATGGTCGACCCGAAGATGTTGGAACTCTCGATCTACGAGGGCATTCCGCACCTGCTGGCGCCGGTGGTCACCGACATGAACAAGGCCGCCAACGCGCTGCACTGGTGCGTCGGCGAAATGGAGCGCCGCTACAAGGTGATGAGTGCGCTGGGCGTGCGCAACCTGTCGGGCTTCAACGGCAAGATCCGCGAGGCGGAGAAGTCCGGCGAGCACATTCCGAATCCCTTCCCGCTGGTGCCCGAGTCGCCGGAGCCGCTGATCACGATGCCCCACATCGTCGTCGTCATTGACGAACTGGCCGACCTGATGATGGTGGTCGGCAAGAAGGTCGAGGAACTCATCGCCCGCCTGGCGCAGAAAGCGCGGGCCGCCGGCATCCATCTGATCCTGGCCACGCAGCGGCCCAGCGTCGACGTCATTACCGGCCTCATCAAGGCCAACATCCCGACGCGTATCGCCTTCCAGGTCAGCAGCAAGATCGATTCGCGCACCATTCTCGATCAGATGGGTGCCGAGGCGCTGCTCGGTCAGGGCGACATGCTCTACCTCGCGCCCGGTACCGGGCTGCCGACGCGGGTGCATGGCGCCTTCGTCGCCGACGACGAAGTGCATCGCATCGTCGATCATCTGCGCAAGGTCGCCGCGCCCGAGTACATCGAGGAGATCGTCGCCGCCCCGGCAGGGGAAAACGCCGAAGTCAGCGATGGTGGCACGGCGAACGATGCCGAATCGGACCCGATGTACGACCAGGCCGTCCAGGTGGTCATGCAGACGCGCCGGCCGTCGATTTCGCTGGTGCAGCGCCATCTGCGCATCGGTTACAACCGCGCCGCGCGCTTGATCGAGGCCATGGAGCGCGCCGGCCTCGTCTCGGCGATGAACGCCGCTGGCAACCGCGAAGTCCTGGCGCCGGATACCCGGGATTAGGCGGGTCAGACATCCCGGGAAGAGTTGCTGGCAACAATCCAGTAGCCGATTGCCGACGCTTGCCATTGACCGCGCGGACTCCGCTCGGAGATACTCTTAGCGGTACCCTCGACACAGCAGAGTTCTGACATGACTGTAGATATTGCCAGCATCACCGAGGACGTGCGCAGGGAAAGCGCGTTCGTCCAGCAGATCACCGCGGCCATCGAGACGGTCATCGTCGGTCAGAAGTATCTGCTGGAGCGCATCCTGGTCGCCCTGCTGACCAATGGTCATATCCTGATCGAGGGCGTGCCCGGCCTGGCCAAGACGAAGATCGTCAAGAGCCTGGCCAGCCTGATCGATGCGCGCTTTCAGCGAATCCAGTTCACGCCCGACCTGCTGCCCGCCGACCTGATCGGCACGCTCATCTACAACCCGCGCGAGGGAGCCTTTGCCACACGGAAGGGGCCGATCTTCGCCAATATCGTGTTGGCCGACGAGATCAACCGGGCGCCGGCCAAGGTGCATAGCGCGCTGCTGGAGGCCATGGAAGAGCGGCAGGTCACCATCGGCGACACGTCTCACCCGCTGGAACAACTCTTCCTCGTGCTGGCCACCCAGAATCCCATTGAACAGGAAGGTACGTATCCGCTGCCCGAAGCGCAGATGGATCGCTTCATGTTGAAGATTGTCATTACTTACCCAGCCCGCGAAGAGGAGCAGCAGATCATGAGGCGCGCCGCCACTGCTGACTTTGCGGCATTGCCAGCGGCGCGGGTTCATCCCGACGACATCCTGCGCATACGCGCTGTGGTGACCTCGATCCATCTTGATGAGAAGATCGAAAAGTACATTCTCGATCTGGTGCTTGCCACTCGTGAGCCGACTCGTTACGGCTTTGCGGACTTGGCTCGCCATATCGCCTATGGCGCTTCGCCACGCGCCAGCATCAATTTGATGCTGGCTTCCAGAGGCATGGCTTTCTTGCGGGGGCGGGCGTACGTGGTTCCGCAGGACGTGAAGGATATTGCCCCGGATGTGCTCAGGCACAGGATCATCCAGAGCTATGAGGCGGATGTGGAGGGGGTGACCACCGATGCCATTGTTCAGCGCCTCCTGACGGATACCGAGGTGCCTTGATTGATATTTCCCGAGTACCGTCAGGAAGAACAGATTCCCGCTCGGCAGCGGGATGCGACCCGCTTGAGGATATGCACTTCGCGGTGGGTTGATAGCATCTTCGCTGGCGAATATCGTAGTGCGTTTCGGGGGCGCGGCATCGAATTCGAGGAAGTGCGGGAATACCAGCCGGGTGACGATGTTCGCGCGATCGACTGGAATGTAACCGCACGAACCGGCCGCCCGTTCGTCAAGCGATACATCGAGGAACGGGAGATGACGGTAATGCTTCTGGTCGACCGATCCGCATCGCTTGCCGCATCGCGTGCGCAAGGAACCGCGGCGCGGGTAGCCCTCGACATCGCCAGGTTGCTGACACTTGCGGCAAGCCGTAGCAATGACCGTGTCGGACTTGTCGCATTCGCTAACCGTGTCGAGAGCTTCGTTCCTCCTGGCAAGGGACTTCGGCATGCCCGGAGAGTTTTTGCCGAGTTGGCTCGTACCCCCGAGGGCTGTGGCACCGACCTCGCGGCTGCTCTGGAGTTCTTTGGGCGGGTGCAGCGGCGGCCGTGCATCGCCATCATCATTTCGGATTTTCTGGCATCCGATTTCGCGCTTCCCCTGGCGTCGGCTTCCCGACATCACGACCTCGTCGCGATCGTCGTAACGGACCCTCTCGATGGGCAGTTGCCTCGCGTTGGGCTGGTCGAGGCGATCGATCCAGAATCTGGCCTGAGGCGAACAATTGATCTGGATGCCGCCACAACACACGCCATGCATGAGGTTCAGGTTCTGCGGCGACGTGCCGAACGCCAGCGAAACTTCAAGATCGCCGGCGTCGACTTCCTCGAGATCGGACTGAATGATTCGCCAATGAAGGCATTGGCGAGCTTTTTCCTGCGCCGGGCCTCGCGCAGGTATCGCTGACATGAAAAGCCGATTGGTGTTCGCGGCGATCGCGCTGCACTTCGCCATGGCTGCCGCGTTGGCATCGTCCGTGACGACATCAGATAATGGCGAGGGCGGCCTTCGCGACGTGAGGGGCATCGCTCTCGAGGAAAGGCTTCTGCCGTTTGTCCTGACGGGAGGGCTGTTGATCCTGGCGATTACCGTCCTTGCGCTATCGCGAAGACATGCCCGACGCCGCCTGGGCACACCGACGGTTTGTTTGCCGGCGAGAAGCTCCGGCCCTGACGAAATCGAACTACTGCGCAAGGCGATCGGTGACCGGCAGCGTTCGCGTCGATCCCTTGTCATTGAACTGGATCGCATCGTCAGAGCCAGACTTTCCGTCGCCACGAACATCCACGCCGGGCAGTGCTCGTCGACGGAGCTGGCTCGTGGCTTGGCGCCGTACCTCGACGAGCAAATGCGAAACGACGTTCGCGGTTTTCTCGAGTTTCTTGATCGCGTGAAATTCGCTGGTCATGAACCTGACCCGATTGAAGCCGGCATGGCGTTCGATATCTCGGAACGGCTCGTCAACACAATCTCGGCAAAGTCCTGACATGAGGTTTCAAGCCCCGGTGTTTCTGGTGCTGCTCGTTTTCCTGCCTTGGTTTTGGGCCAACCCGGGCCGCGGGAAAGCCGCCGAAGCCATCGCTTGGCCGTGGGGTGCCGGGCTCTCTTCGCTGCCCGAGACCCTGCGAACCCGGCTGGCCCGCAAGCTGCCATGGCTTTCCTTGCTTTCATTCGCGCTCGCCATCCTGGCCCTGGCTCGTCCGCAACTCGTGGAGCGGGAGATCAGGACTCGCACCGAGGGAGTCGAATTGGTCGTGGCCATCGATCTGTCAACCAGCATGTTGGCCGAGCCACGGAATATGCCTCTTCCGAGGAAGAACCGGCTTGCGATCGCCAAAGAGGTGCTGTCCGGGTTTCTTGAACATCGCCCTGGCGATCATATCGGTTTGGTCGCCTTTGCAGGACGCCCCTATGCGGCATCCCCCTTGACATCGGATCACGCGTGGCTTCGTGACGTTGTGTCGGGCCTGCGAGCGGGTATTGTCGAGGATGGAACGGCGCTCGGCGATGCCATTGTTTCCGCCCTGCGCCGCCTGCGTGGGCGTAACGCGTCGAGTCAGGCCATTATCTTGATCACCGATGGACGCAACAATGCCGGAGAGATCGATCCCGTCGTCGCGGCGGCTGCCGCGAAGGCATTGGGTGTGCGCGTGCACGCGATTGGTGTCGGTAGCCGTGGGCCGGCTGTCGTTCCGGTCGAGAATCCGCTGGGGGGCGTTCTGTTCCGCGACGTCGAACTCGACCTCGACGAAGCGGAGTTGCGCGATATCGCGAGTGTTACGGGAGGACGCTACTTTCGTGCCGAGGATCGAGAGGTGCTTGCGGACGTGTTTCGGACCATCGACCGGATCGAGCGGCGATCATTCGAGGATACTGTCCATTTAAGCCATCGCGAACTGTATCCGGTGTTGCTGCAGCTAGCTCTGGTTCTCGCCATCGTGGAGTTGGTCTTGCGCACTACCTGTTTGCGGCGGGTACCTTGACATGACCTGGGCCGAGCCTGCCAACGCCTGGTTGTTCCTGCTGGTGTTGCCGGCCATCGGTCTGGTTTGGCGCTCCACACGGATCAGGCGGCAATATCTGGTGCTCTTGACGGGCCGTGGTAGCCAGGCGACAAGTGCCGACAAGGTTGCGTTGGTCGTGTTGACATTGGTTTTCATCTTGGTTGTTCTGGCGCTATGCAGGCCACAATGGGGCCATGTGGATATTCCTCGTGAGAGCCGTGGCCTGGATATTCTTGTCGCTCTCGATGTGTCGCGCAGCATGCTCGCGGACGATCTGTCGCCCAATCGTCTCGAGGCCGCCAAGCATTCGCTCAACGGAATGGTTTCGCGGCTCGACGGCGATCGTATCGGTTTGGTGGCATTTGCGGGGAGTGCATTTCTCGTTTGTCCGTTTACTCAAGACTATGCTGCGTTTTCCTCGATGGTCGAAGAAGTTTCCACGCAAACCGTGCCCAAGGGTGGCACGTCGCTGGAGAGCGCCGTCGACGAGTCACTTCGGGCATTTGGTGTTTCCACGACGCCGGCCAAGGCACTCATTGTGATCAGCGACGGAGAAGACCACACCGGTGATCTTGAGACGGCCGCGACCCGATTGAGCAAGGCCGGGATTACTGTATTCGCCATTGCCGCGGGAACTGCCCAGGGCGCCATCATCCCTCTCGGGAACGGCGATTTCGTGCGGGATGCGAAAGGCACGCCGGTCGTCAGCCGCCTGCGGAGCGGCGGGCTGGATGCTCTCGTGACACGGACCGGTGGATATCGCGTGATGCTTGGCGCGGAAGCGCGGGGAGCGGAGAGAATCTACGCTGACGTTTCAGCGAGCCTGGAGAAGACGGTCTTTCGGGGCGCGAGGCAACAACCCGTGGAGCGATTCCAGTGGCCGCTGGGTCTGGCGATTCTGTTGCTGTTGTTCGAACGCTGGGCAAGGCGCCGGCGATGATTCCTCGTCCAAGCGTCGTCGTTTCGCTGTTGGTATTTCTTGCGGGGCTCGGCATGGCCTTTCGCCACGACATGGGAAATCTCGCCTGGCGCCAAGCCAGACAGTCCCTGATCGCGGGGGATCCGGCTGAAGCGGAACGGGTTCAACGCGGCGCGATGCTCATGGATGGCGACCGCGCACGGCTTGCCATCGCAATAGGCGTGGGTTGGTATCGCCAGCAACGATTTGACGAAGCAGAACGGCAATTCGCGGTTAGCACCACCTCGGCCCGGCCGGAACTCGTGTCGGCGGCGCACTTCAACCGGGGCGACAGTTATTTTCGGCGCGCCGAACAGGTGGCGGAAACCGATGCGGGCGCGACCCGCCTTCTCCTGCGTGCCGCCACGGCTGACTTTGAGAAGGTACTGTCGCTCGAGCCAAATGCAGGCGATGCCATCTCCAATCTGAGACTCAGTCAGGAACGGCTGGCAAGGCTGGAAACTGCTGCGACTCCTCCGGCGTCTCGATCAATGGATCATTCATACCAGAATTCATCACGGGCTGCCTCCGGTAGTTCACGAACTCAAGAGGGCCTGGGCAGGCAACGCGGCAGGGGAGACCCCAATTCCGCGGCTAGGACAAACGCTTCCTCGAAGGACAACACCGAGGCTCATGAAGCGCTAGGCAGATCACATCGCGACCTGACACGCGATGAAGCAGAGCGGCTGCTTGACGAGTCGCGCGGTCGTGAGGGAATATCCGGCTCCATCGTCGGCGATCGACGCCGAACCGGCCGCGAAGCACCGGAAAAGGATTGGTGAGCGTGAACCGATTCCTGCTGATGATCCTGCCGGGAATCTTCACCGCTGCTGTCGCTGCTCCCGACGCCGTCGAGCAGCAGGTGTTGCCGCGGTTTGCCGATATTCCCAGGCTGGAAATTCACCCGGTCAAGACCCGGATGTACGTTGGAGAGGTCGCGGCTCTTGCGGTCGCCCTTGTGGTTGAACCATCGATGGTCCGGAACATTCAATATCCTAGGCTGGCCGATGCCTGGTTCCGCATGGACGCTTTTTCTGCGCCGCAGCAGAAAGTTGCCTCAGCCGACGATGGTGAGAGCGTTGTCTTCGAGTTCAATACCTTGCTTGTTCCACTCAAGGCCGGTGAGTACCGCCTTGGCCCGGCGGAAATTGGTTTCGATGCCCGTGCCGCCGCCTCCGGTGCTTCAGCCTTTTTTGGCGGCGGGGACTTCAAGTCCACCCGGCTTTACTCGGCGCCGGTGCCGCTGACCGTGCTTGACCCGCCTGTGCGAGGACGACCGGTTGGTTTTGGCGGCACCGTCGGGGAATTCAGCATTATGCGACGGGTAGATCACGGAACGTCGCAAGTCGGCAATCCCGTTACAGTGGCCACAAGAATATCGGGTGTCGGAAAATTTGACACCATCGAATGCCCGGTGGTGACGTTGCCTGGTGTGCGTGCTTATCCTCCTGTGCGCCGTTCCAGCGAGAAAGGTGTTTCATGCACGCAGGTTATTGTGCCTGCCGTTCCCGGGCGGCTGCGTATTCCCCCGGTCGGCATCGCTTTTTTCGATCCCAACCGCGAGCACTATCGAACGGCACTGACCGCCGAGGCCACGCTTGAGATTTCCCCCCCCATGGATCTGCCTCCCGCCGTGCAAGAACCCGCAATCGGCGTTTCGGCAGACCATCGACTTGCGCCAACCCCAGCGGGTTTCAAGTGGTGGAAAGTGGCGCTGCCGGCGGTGATCACCTTGGCGCTCATTGCGCTGGCAGGCTTGGTCTACAGGCGTCGTCGGGTCACCGATGGGCAAACGGATGAATTGCCCGCGAATGCCGGCCCGGCGGCGAACCACGTTTCGGCATGGCTTGCGACTGCCGAGAATGCCCTTGCCAGGAATGATCTGGAGAATGCATGTACAGCGGCGTTTCGTGTCCTTCAGCATCATATTGCAGCGCGTTATGGCGGACATGCATTGTCCATGACGGGCAATGTCGCTAGCATCGCGATGCGCCAAGTCGGCGTCGAGCAAGCGGAAATATCCATGTTGACGAGCTATTTTGATTATCTCGATTCAGTGCGTTTTGGACGGACACCGCCATCGGCCGACACCTTGGGCAAGATTCTGGATCAATTGCGGGCTGGCGCCGCGGTGCCCAGACAACCTCGGTCGGCGAGGAATGTGTAAGGAATTCTTTACACATTGTGCGCAAGATCGTAGCGGCAGCTATTGATAATCTATGGTATTCATATGGTTACAAGGTTTGGCGCGACTATTGCATGGTTCCACACGCTTGCATTCCGGTTGGGATGCCAATTGTGTACGGGAAAGGGAGGAATCATGCTTGCGCGCAAGGGTTGGATTCAGTCTCCGCTGGTTGGTGCCGTTGCTTTTGCGATGTGCGGTGCGGCATTCGCCGCCGTCGATAAAGTCATATGCGTACCCTGGCAGGGGGATACTAATAAGCAACACACCGTCATCAGCGGGCAGGCCGCCCAGTTGAAGTGTGTGGTCAAGACGACCGACACCAGCACGGTCTATTACAAATGGGTGTTCGGCGATGGCACCGAATCCGCGCCCACCGCCTTGAGCGGTTCGACCAAGTACAACGTCGAGACCACCAAGACCTACGTCGGGGTGTCCGGTACGCCGATCACCTCCAAGTTGCAAGTGTCCAACACGACTCCTTTCGTGATGGTGAAGGAAGATCCATACCTGATGAAAGTCGAAACCGACGACATCAACGCCAGGATCAACATCAGTATCGACAAGGGGCTGTGGTGGCTGTACAAGAATGGCGGCACCAGCGGCGTTGGTAGCTACAACGGTTCGCCGATACTGGCTTGGTATCAAGGTAGTTACGTAAGTACATATGTATCCCCTACCGCATCGGCGGTTCACGCTTTTGCCATCAACAACCACAAGTTTGGTGGCAATGCGGATGAGGATCCTTATGTCGATGCGGTGCGCGGCGGTCTCAACTATCTGGTGAATGGCTATACCAGCAGCAGTTCATATCCGGCGCTGCGATCGGTCGCCATTTCCACCGTCAATCATGGTGTGGATGGTATCCATAACCCCGACGGTAACACAAATGGCTATGGCATCGAGGCTTATGGCGGCAGCGGTGATCCGCCCTATCAAGGTGGGCAGGTGATGGACGCCATCATTTCTTCGGGTGTTGCACCAGGTGCCTCTACTGGTCGGGATTTCGCGCCGGGCGGTGCGGGCAGCCACATCTGGACCTATGGCGAGGTGGTTCAGGATATGGTGGATATGTATGCTTGGGGCCAGTATGACGGCACTGGGTGTAATGGCGGTATCTGCGGTTCCTGGTGGTACGGCTGGAATTACAGCTTCCCTGGTGATAACTCGGCGAGTCAGTGGGGCGCCATCGGCATCCTGCCGGCCATGGAAGCACCCTGGAATGCGGTGGTTCCGCAATGGCTCAAGACCTATAACGCCAACTGGCTGGCCTACAGCATGGGTTGTACCGGCCCGTCGTCAGCGGTGACGGCCTGTAGCTACAGTTACTTCAGCTATAACGGTGTGAGCGGATGCGCCGGCGATTCCTGCCTGCAAACCACGCCTTCCGGCATGACGCAGATGATCATGGACGGCCAGACCACCGCAGATCTGAAGTGGCAACGTGGTGAAAAGTACATAGCTGACCGGTGGCAGAACCTTACCCATCAGGGTTCGACTTGGGGCGGCCCCAAGACGTATGGTTGGTATTCGCTTGCCAAGGCCATGCGTCTGGCCAAGCCTGCTGCGGTGACCAACCTTAGCAAGACTTCGGGCGCCACGTTCGACTGGTATTACGGCAACCCGGCCAATGCGACCTGCTCCACCGAGGCCAACTGCGAGAAGGGGCTTGCGCCGCGCATCGTGGAAATACAGGCTGCCGACGGATCCTGGAGCGGCAATCTGACGAATCTGCCCCTGACGACCGCGTGGATGATCATCACGCTGCGTCCGACGGTGTTCGCGGCCGCGCCGGTGGCCTGCTTCACGGCAGCGCCGAACCCGGCATTCGCCAATATGCCGATCGCCTTCGATCCATCCTGCTCGAGCCATTCCGAGAGCGGCAAGACCATCGCCAACCTGACCAAGTTCGAATGGGACTGGAACAACGATGGAGCATATGACGCGAGCAGCACGACGCCGGCAACGGCTGCGCATGCGTTTGCTTGCGCGACGCTGCCATGTTCCTATCCGGTCAAGCTGCGGGTGACGGATGACAACAATCCGGCGCTGACGGCGACGACGGTGGTGACGGTGAATATCACCAATCCGCCGCATCCGCCGGTCGCGAAAGCGGGCGGGCCGTACATGGCGTCGATGTGTGTGAACGACAGCCTGACGCTGGATGGTTCCAGTTCATTCGACCCGGATGAAGGCCTGCATCAGGACGGTTGCACGACTTGCGCCGGCGACACGATTACCGCGTGGGATTGGGATCTGACCAGCCCGCTCGATTTCGCGGCGACCGACAAGTCCGGTCCCGTGGTGACGCTGTCGGCAGCCGAGTTCGTATCCTGGCTGACGCCTGCCGGTCTCCACAACATCGGACTGCGCGTGACCGATAACACCATGGCGTCGTTCCCGGGCAGTGGCCAGCCGAACCTGACCCATGCGGACTTCGACACGGTGAACGTGACGACTGCCTGCATGTGTAACTTGGCGGCTCGTCCGAAGAGCGGCAAGATCCAGCTGACCTGGTCGCCGGTGGCGGGCGCAACGTACGATATCTATCGCAGCGCCGTTGGTCCGAACAGCGGTTTTGCGAAGATCGCCAGCAATGTTGCCACCAGCTACGCGACCTATCTCGACGCGGCGGCCGTCAATGGCACCAAGTACTACTACCGCGTCATTGCCAGCACCGGTTGCGGTTCGCAAGCGGCTTCCGCGACGGCGAGCGCCCGGTAACCGACAAACCTTAATCAATAAACGTGGCGACCCCTGACCGGGTCGTCACCCAAGGAGCGAAAAATGAAGAAACTACCTGTTACCCTGCTGGCGCTGGCGGCGAATGCCATGTGCGTGTCAGGAGCATCGGCCACTGATTTCAATCTGTTTGACTGGGCAACCTACAAGGATGGCACAGTCGTTACTCAACCGGGTTCCCCGGTCATTCCAGGACTCGCCAGCATCTTCGACCTGATCTTTACCACTGCCGGCACCCATACCGCCATCGGATTCGTCGACGTGGAAATCGATGAGTCGATCAATACCTTCTTCAATGAGTTTGGCGAGACGAGCGGTTCCCTGCCCGCCGTGCAAAGCTGGGAAATCGACGAGCCAGGATACGTTTTTGGCGATATCTGGACCAATTTCAGTAGTGGTGTGCTCGATAATACCAATGCCGTTCCGGATACCTCCCCTGACGATGTATCCATGGCACTGGGGTGGGATTTCACGCTGGATCCGGGTTACACCGCGAAGGCAAGTTATTTCCTGTCCGCTGCGGCGCCATCCAGCGGCTTTTACCTGACGCATACCGACCCGGATAGCGATGCATCCCTGTATTTCTACAGCACGCTGAGCATTACGCCGAACTGCCAGCCTGGCACGCCTGGTTGTAACCCGATCCCGGAGCCTTCGATGGCCTGGCTGTTCGCGCCGGCGCTGGCGGGTCTGGTCTGGACGCGGCGCCGTTCGAAGAAGGCTGCATAAGCGTTCGGGGAATCTGCCCTTCCATGGCAGGGGGACCAGGAAGAGCGAACAACATGTTCGCTCTTTTTTTGGCGATGTACCATGACTTTCAACCCCGAAGACGAGACCCATGACCTCCCGAGTACTTCGAGCCATCATTGCCTTCGCGGCCATCGGCGCGGGCGCTGCCGCACTGGCGCAGGAAGCGCGCACACCTTTTCCGCCAGCGGTTTCCGTGGATGAGGTTGAGCGTCACCGCCTGACGATTTCCCCTCCGGAGCAGGTTGGTCCCGGCCAGTACCGCATCGGCGAGATTCAGTTGAACAAGTCCGAGCGGTCGGTCTCGTTTCCGGCGACCGTGAATATGAACAAGGGTTTGCTCGAATACCTCTTGGTCGGCAAGAGTGGCAAACTGCACGAGAGCCTGCTTCGCACCAGCATAGAGCCATATAACCTTCAACTCGCCTGTCTGCTCGTCGGCATCGAAGGCACCGAAGCGCCGCTGGCCTTCCAGGGCGACCCAGCGACACCGAAGGGCGATGCGGTGGAGATTCGTTTACTGGCCAAGGACAACGATGGCAAGCAGCTCGCTGTCGCGCCGGAAACCTGGCTGACGCAGATGGTCGGGGAAACGAAGCGGGATGTGTCGGGTTTGCGCTGGGTATTCAGCGGCTCGGTGGTTCATAACGGACGCTTCGCCGCTCAGGTAGGCGGCTCTATTATCGCGCTCTACCACGATCCTGCTGCCATGATTGATAACGCTTCGCCGGGGGGTGAGAGCGACAAGATATGGTTTGTCAAAGAGGGGACGACACCATCTGTCGGTACGCCTGTCACCGTCACCATCAAGGCTCGCAAGTAACACAGGGTAATCAATAATATGAACAAATTTGGTCGTAATGTCGTCGTGGCGCTGATGGTGCTGCTGTCTTTCTCCGTATGGGCTCAACAGGCGGTTGTCGCAAAGTCAAAGAGCGATGTCTCGATGAAGCTCGAACTGGAAGCGGCGATTGGCAAGGGGCTGAGCTGGCTGGCTGGCCAACAGAAAGCCGACGGAACTTGGGGCGAACCGGAATACCCGGCGCTCTCGGCCTTGGCGCTGACGGCGTTTCAGGGAGACCCTTCGGGTACCTACAAACGGAAGTACGAGGGAAATATCAAGAAAGGCTATGACCAGTTGGTCAAGTATGCCAAGCCGGATGGCGGCATCTATGCCGAGAAACTGCCCAACTACAACACCTCGATTTCCTTGATGGCGCTGGTGGTGGCCAACAATCCCGGCTACGAACCCGTGATGAAAAAGGCGCGTAATTTCCTGGTCGGCCTGCAGGACAATCTCGGCGACGATGTCGCCGTGAACGGGGGTATCGGCTATGGCGGTCGCTACAAGCATTCCGACCTGAACAACACGCTGAACTCATTGGAGGCCTTGCATTACACGCGGTTCCTGAAGAGCGATGTCGCCAACGACCCCGAGGCGAAGGAACTCAACTGGAAGGCGGCGATTCAGTTCGTCAGCCGCACGCAGAACCTGCCAGGCTCCAACGATCAGAAATGGGCGAGCGACGACCCGGCCAACAAAGGCGGTTTTGTGTATTTCCCCGGCCACAGCATGGCTGGCGAACAAAAGCTGGATGGTGACAAGGTGGCGCTTCGCTCTTATGGCAGCATGAGCTACGCCGGTCTGCTCAGCCTGATTTATGCGCAGGTCGACAAGAGCGATCCACGCATCAAGGCCGTCGTCGAGTGGCTATCGAAGAACTACACGCTCGCCGAGAATCCCGGCATGGGACAGGAAGGCCTCTACTACTACTTCCATACCATGGCCAAGGGTTTGTCCGCCGCGGGCATCGATACCCTTACGCTCAGGGATGGAACCAAGGTGAATTGGCGCCAGGACCTGGCCAAGCGACTCCTGAATCTGCAAAAGGCCGACGGGTCATGGGCGAACGACAACGGCCGGTGGATGGAGAAGGATCCAATCTTGGTCACCAGCTATGCGGCGATCACTCTGGAGATCGTGCAGCGCGGCTTGTAAGCGGATTACGGGGCGAGGGATGTCATGCAGGTAATTCAACAACAGTTCCAGGTGGCGTTCTCGTATCCGGTCGTGTTTACGCGGAACGTATTCGATCCCGCCAATCCTGTTTTGGCCGACCTGCTGGCCGCGGGTGAGCCCGGAATCCGGCGCGCTCTGGTTGTCATCGACAGCGAAGTTGTTCGCCTGAATCCAGGGCTGCTCGCCCAGATCAGCCTCTATGGCGAAGCGCATCGAGCGAGGATGGTTTTCGCGGCCCCGCCGTTTCAGGTGCGCGGAGGAGAGATATGCAAGCATGAACCGAGTGAAGTCGCGGAGATTCATGCGCTCGTCGAGCGTCACAAGATATGCCGGCATTCATTCATTATCGCCATTGGTGGTGGCGCGGTACTCGATGCCGTCGGTTACGCTGCGGCCACCGCCCATCGTGGCGTCAGGCTGGTTCGCCTGCCGACCACGGTGCTGGCACAAAACGATGCTGGCATCGGTGTAAAGAATGGTGTCAATGCGTTCGGCCGCAAGAACTTTCTCGGGACTTTCGCGCCTCCGTTCGCCGTCATCAACGATGCCGTATTCCTTGGCTCTCTGCCATTGCGCGACCGGCGCGCGGGTGTTGCCGAGGCGATTAAGGTCGCACTCATTCGTGATCGCGAGTTTTTCGACTATCTTTACGACGAGCGTGCCAGGCTTGCAAGCTTCTCCCCCGATGTAATGGAGAGGATGATCTTCCGTTGCGCCGAACTTCACATGCAACATATCGGTGGAGGTGGTGATCCATTCGAGAGTGGCTCTTCCCGGCCACTTGATTTCGGACACTGGGTCGCGCACAAGCTGGAAGAGCTTTCCGCAAGCGAGCTTAAGCATGGCGAGGCCGTGGCGATAGGCATCGCGCTCGATTCCCTCTATTCTCGACGCCAGGGCTTGCTGGGTGAGATCGAACTGCGCCGCATCATGAATCTCCTTGAAACAGTCGGTTTTGCGTTGAACCACCCGGCTCTGTCGTGGCTGGATGTCGAGAAGGCATTGTCCGAATTCCGCGAGCACCTTGGCGGCAAGTTGTCCATCCCGCTGTTGGCCGGCATCGGAACGAAAGTCGAGGCGCATGAAATCGACATTGCCCTGATGAAGCAATGTGTTGGGGCGCTGTTTGAGCGGGCCTCTGCCAGGACCGATGTGGCGCGGGCGTCGCTGGAGTCGGGCGCCCGTCGCGTCGCCTGAAGGTGGGCGGCATTCCGGTGCGGAAGCCGCCTGACCCAGGAGCCGGCAGGGCTCTGTTGCAGCAGTGGTTGTTTAATCGCATCGAAGCGGAGCAGCGGCGCTGGTTCGACGCTCAGCTAAGTGCGGCACGGGCCGAACAGGGCGACAGGATTCTATTCATCACTTTTGGCCTTGTGCCCCGGCGGCTTGGCAAGCAACCGCTCGGATTGACGGGAGATGACCTTGCGGCCGCCGAGGCATGTCTTCCCGGCTGGCGACCCGACCGATGGAGCGTTGCCGATGCGGCACGTATCCTGTTTCTCGCCAGCCTTCACGGTCGGCGACCAGATTTTTCGTCGAGATTTGGCTCGTTGTGTCAAACGGCCGAGATGGCGGAGGCCGTGGCGCTATATCGGGGGTTGCCGTTGTATCCGGAACCGGCCGACATCGAGCCTTGGGTGGGTGAAGGATTGCGCACGAACATGCGCTCGGTATTCGAGGCCATCGCCCACGAAAACCCGTATCCGATGCACTATCTTGATACACACCGATGGAATCACATGGTGCTGAAGGCGTTGTTCGTCGGCAGTCGTCTTGCTCCGATCGAGGGGTTGGATGAGAGAGCCAACGAAGAGCTCGCGAGGATCTTGCGCGATTTCGCCCATGAACGATGGGCTGCCGGGCGCCCAGTGCCGTTTGAAATCTGGCGCTGCGTTGGCCCTTTTGCACGGGGCGGTGCGTTGGGTGACCTCGAACGCGTTCTGGAATCCGGAACCACAACGGAACAACAGGCCGCCGCGCTGGCACTGGCCGCCAGTCCGGATGTCGACGCCAAGGTGCTCTTGCAGCGCTTTCCTGTCCTTGCCTCGGCCGTTGAAAACGGTATGCTCGAATGGGCAGGGGTTCAATGATGCTTTTCTTTTCGCCTCGGCGACGCTGACACAACATGATGTTCATTGATCCACACGCGCACATGATTTCGCGCACCACCGATGACTACGAGGCGATGGCTGCTTCGGGTGTCGTGGCGGTCATCGAGCCAGCCTTCTGGCTGGGGCAGCCGCGCACCAACGCGGGCTCGTATCTTGACTATCTGTCTTCGCTGGTGGGTTTCGAGCGATTCCGCGCCGGCCAGTTTGGCATTCGTCACTACTGCACCATCGGCCTCAATTCCAAGGAAGCGAACAACGAGGGACTGGCGGAAGCCGTCATGGAACTCATTCCGCGCTTCGCGTTGAAGGAGGGCGTCGTGGCGATTGGCGAGATCGGCTATGACGAGCAAACGGTTCTTGAAGACAAGTACTTCAGATTGCAACTCGAGTTGGCGAAGGAACTCGCGTTGCCCGTGATGATTCATACCCCTCATCGCGACAAGAAGAACGGTACCTCGCGCTCCATGGATGTCTGCATGGAGCATGGCCTCGATCCGCGCATGGTGGTGATCGATCACAACAACGAGGAGACCGTCAGGGAGGTGCTGGATCGTGGCTTCTGGGCGGCGTTCTCGATCTATCCGAGCACCAAGATGGGTAATGTCCGAATGGTCGAAATCCTGCGCCAGTATGGCGCGAAGCGGGTTATCGTCGATTCGGCTTGCGATTGGGGAATTTCCGAGCCCCTGGCGGTCGCCAAGACCGCGAGGCTTGCCTTGGACAGCGGCATTGCGGCGACGGAGGTTGAACTGGCCTGTTATCGGAACGCGCTTGACGCCTATGGTCGGAGTGGTCAGATGATGGAGTCGGATTGGCTGAATCCTATGCCGATCGATCAGCGTGCCTTGTTCGAAGGTAATTCGATCTTGCGCGGTGGGCGTGAGCCGGTGGTGCAGGAGCAATGCGATCGGCGTTCGATGGATAATCTGATCATTGATTGAACGCCCCGGCTCGATGGGATACTGTCAATGACGGCAATCCCGTTGGAGCGTTCGAGTAGAATTTTTTCGTGCTACGCAGCCCTGTCATCGAAATCGAGAGGGACGGATTGCGTCGTCCGAGCCGGAGCAACAGCCAAGGAGCCGTGTGATGAATGGACCTTACCGCCCAATGAGGGCGAACGATATTCTGGACTTGTACTTCATCGAGAATCGATCGAGGATTCTCGATATTGCGTCCTTTCTGGATCGAATCGATCGTTACGAAGGTGCTGAGGAGGCGAAGGCGGATTATCGCTATCAGGCGTTCGCGCGAATCGTAAAACTGCTGAGCGAGCCGACAGGCAATCGCACCAAGGCCATTCAGGTCGCACTGAGCGATCCCACCACGGAACCGCTGGCAAGCGCAGCCGGCCTCAAGGCTTGGGGCGCGTGGAACGGGGATCAGCAATGAAAGTCATCGATCCGCATATCCACATGATCTCGCGCACGACCGATGACTATCTCAAGATGGCTGTCAGCGGCATTCACACCGTCGCCGAACCTGCCTTCTGGGCTGGTTTCGATCGCGGCTCGGCGGCGAGCTTCCGCGATTACTTCAATCAGTTGACGAAGGTTGAGCCAGCGCGCGCCGCACGGTTTGGAGTCAGGCACTATTGCTGGATCGGATTGAACTCGAAGGAGTCGGAAGACCTTGCGCTCGCGGACGAGGTGCTTTCGTTCGTGCCGGAGTTTCTGGATCGCCCGACAGTACTCGGCATTGGGGAAGTCGGTCTCAACAAGAACAGCCACAACGAGATTGCGGTGTTAGAGAGACACCTGGAGATCGCGGTGGCGCGCGACGAAATGATCTTGATCCACACGCCGCACCTGGAGGACAAGCTCAAGGGCACGCGCATCATCATGGACATGATCAAGTCGGAACCGCGGATCAGCCCCCAGCGCGTGCTGATCGACCACGCCGAGGAGCACACCATCGGCGAGATCAAGGACAACGGCTTCTGGTTCGGCATGACCCTCTATCCGAACTCCAAGGGCAGCCCGGAACGGGCGATCGACGCGGTCGAGATATTCGGCACCGACAGGCTCTGCATCAATTCATCCGCCGACTGGAGCGTCAGCGATCCGCTATCGACGCTGAAATGCGCCAACGAGATGCGGCGGCGCGGCCACCCCGAGCACGCGATCGAGCAGGTCTTTTTCGAGAATCCCAAGCACTTCCTCGGGCAATGTCCAAAGTTCCGGGTCGGCTGATCACCTATTGCACGAACATTCATCCGGGAGAAGGCTGGCGGGAACACTTCGCGGCGCTGCGATGCCATGTTCCTGCCGTCAAGGCGGCAGTCTCTCCCCACCGCGCGTTTCCCCTCGGCCTTCGGCTCTCGCGCCGCGCGGCCGATGAACTGAGCGACGGAGAGCACGAGCGCTTCGTGGCCTGGCTGCGCGAGCACGATTGTTTCGTGCCGACCATCAACGGCTTTCCCTACGGCGCCTTTCACGGTGAGCGGATCAAGGAGCGCGTCTACCTCCCCGACTGGCGTAGCCCGGAGCGCGCGGCCTACACGATGCGGCTCGCCGATCTGCTGGCTGGCTGGCTGCCCGCGGGAATCGTCGGCTCCATCTCCACGGTGCCGATCGGCTTCAAAGGCATGGTCGCCGACGCGGACCTGCCAGAGGTACGACGGCAGTTGATACCGGTTCTCGAACACATCGAGGCCCTGCGAGCGGTATCCGGCAAGGAGATCGTGCTCGCCCTGGAACCGGAGCCAGGCTGCCTGCTCGAAACCACGGAAGAGGTCTGCCGCTTCTTCGAAGTGATGGCGTTTCCGGCGGAGTTGCGCGACTTCATCGGTGTCTGCTACGACTGTTGCCATCAGGCGGTGGAATTCGAGGAGCCGGAAGATTCGCTGGCGCGACTGGCGAACGCCGGCATTCGCATCGCCAAGGTCCAGGTATCCTCGGCGCTGAGCCTGATGTCGCCAACGGTGGCACAACTAGGACGGTTCGACGAGCCATGCTACCTTCATCAGGTCGCCGTGCGGCGGCGGGATGGTGCGCTGTACCGGTTTCGGGACTTGCCGGACGCCATCGCCGAGCATGCCGGGCTGGCCGACGCGGAGTGGCGTTGCCACTTCCATGTGCCCATCTTCAGCCCGGGCGCGGCTGATTTCGGCACCACTCGTCGATTCCTGGAGCAAGCGTTGCCGCTGTTGCCTGGCGAGCCGCTGCTGGAAGTGGAAACCTATACCTTCGACGTGCTGCCGCCGGAGCTGCGCCGAGAGTCGGTGACCGATTCGATCATTCGGGAAATTCAATGGCTGGAGGCACAAGTCGATGCGGCGCACCGTCGTCCTTGATGTCGTCGGGCTGAGCCGCAAGCTCCTCGGCGGCCCGCACACATCGCGCCTGAATGCGCTGCTGCCCAACAGCGTGCCGATTCGCACGATCCTGCCGGCGGTGACCTGCTCGGTGCAGGCAACCTATTTGACGGGGCGCCTGCCGGCCAGCCACGGCATCGTCGGCAACGGCTGGTACTTCCGCGAACTCGGCGAAGTGATGTTCTGGCGCCAGTCGAACCAGCTGGTGCAAGGCGACAAGCTCTGGGACGAAGCGCGCCGGCGCGATCCCGGCTTCACGGTGGCCAATACCTTCTGGTGGTATGCGATGAACACCGGCGCCGACATCACGCTGACGCCGCGCCCACTCTATTGTGCCGATGGCCGGAAGCTGCCGGATTGCTACAGCGCGCCGCTGGCATTGCGCGACCGTTTCAACCGCGAGTTCGGCCAGTTCCCGTTGTTCCAGTTCTGGGGGCCGGCGACCTCGATCGCTTCGAGCGAGTGGATCGGCAAGGCGGCGATGGCCATCGAGGAGGAGTTCCACCCGACGCTGCAATTCGTCTATCTGCCGCATCTCGATTACTGCCTGCAGAAGCACGGACCGGGCGGGCCGGTCGAACGTGACCTGGCCGAGATCGACCGCTTGTGCGGCACGCTGCTCGACTACTTCCGGGAACGAGGCTGCCGCGTCGTGATTCTCTCGGAGTACGGCATCACGCCGGTCGATACGCCGGCTCATCCGAATCGCCTGTTGCGCGAGGCGGGGCTGCTCTCGCTGAAGGGGGACCTCGGTCGCGAGTATCTGGACCCCGGCACCAGTCGCGCGTTCGCGGTCGCCGATCATCAGATCTGCCATGTCCATGTGCGCGATGCCCGCGACGTTCCGGCGGTGAAGGCGCTGTTCGAACATGCGCCCGGCGTTGAGCGGGTGCTCGACCGGGAAGGCAAGCGAGCTCATGGCCTCGATCACGAGCGGGCCGGCGATTTAGTGCTGATCGCGTCGGCGAACAGCTGGTTCACCTACTACTGGTGGCAGGATGACCGACGCGCGCCCGACTACGCGCGTACCGTGAACATCCACGCTAAGCCGGGCTACGATCCCTGCGAACTGTTTCTCGATCCGGCCATCCGTCTGCCGAAGTTGAAGATCGCTTCGGTACTGGCGAAGAAGCTGCTGGGCTTCCGTTACCTGATGGATGTCATTCCGCTGGACGCAACACTGGTCAAAGGCTCGCACGGCCGCGTC
Source organism: Rhodocyclaceae bacterium (assembly GCA_016704145.1). Classification (GTDB taxonomy): domain Bacteria; phylum Pseudomonadota; class Gammaproteobacteria; order Burkholderiales; family Rhodocyclaceae; genus Fen-999. The sequence continues at coordinate 1,896,171 of JADJAS010000007.1, forward strand.
ACCGAGGATGCCGCCGAGGGACCACTATTGATGAGCGATACTCCGGAGTTGTTTGATGATGACGTCATCGATGCCGCCGGCGTTTACAATCTGCTGCTTCGCCACGTCTTCGCCGACTGACTCATGAGCGCCCTCAAGGCCTACCTCGACCTTTGCCGGGTCAGCAATCTGCCGACCATCTGGACCAATGTTCTGGCCAGCGGTTTGCTGGCGGGCGCCCCTTTGGCGCCCGCGTCGTATGGCCTGCTGGCTGCTGCGCTGTCGTTCTTCTACGTCGCGGGGATGAGTTTCAATGACGTCTGTGACGTCGAGCACGACAGGCTGAGTCGCCCCGCGCGGCCTATTCCGTCGGGGCGCGTGTCCCTCCGCCAGGCGCGGATTCTGACCGTGGTGTTGTTCGCGACCGGCTTCGCGCTGCTGGCCCTGGCGCCGCGCGCGATCGGCATGGCGGCGGGCGTCCTGCTGCTGCTGGCGATCGTCGCCTACGATTTTCATCACAAGCGCAATCCCTACAGCGTTTTCATCATGGCCGCTTGCCGTTTCCTGGTGTTCGTGGTGACGGCGCTGGCGCTGGTCGGGGAAGTTCCCATGGCGGTATTGCTGGCAGGCGCTGCCCAGTTTCTCTACGTGGTCGTCATCAGCCTGGTAGCCAGGTACGAGAACGGCCGGGCCAGGCCTTTCCCGTTTCCCGTGGTGCCCGCCATGCTGGCCGGCATCTCCCTGCTCGACGGGCTGATGATGGCGCTGTTGTACGCGGCCTCTTGGCTGCTGGCCGGCATCGCCGGTGCACTGCTGACCTGGGCCGGCCAGCGTTACGTGCGCGGGGATTGAACGGCGTGCCACCTTGACTGACTTTGCGACCATGATTCTCTCGCGTGGGCTCTTGGCCATCCTTGCGGGCCTGCTGCCCACGCTGGCTCATGCTTCGGGCATCGACCAGTTCAAGTCCTTTCTCGACACGACCCGGCAGGCGCGCGGTGTGTTTTCGCAGAGCGTGGCGGGCAAGTCGGGGCGCAAGCCGCAACAGTCGTCGGGCAGTTTCGCCTTCTCGCGGCCAGGCAAATTTCGCTGGACCTACGACAAGCCGTTTCAACAACTGCTGGTTAGCGACGGCGAAAAACTTTGGGGCTACGATCCCGAACTCAAGCAAGTCACCGTCGGCAAACTGGGCAAGGCGCTGGGCGCCAGTCCGGCGGCCCTGCTGGCGGGCGATGCGCTGGAAGAGAACTTCGTGATTGCCGACGGCGGCGCGGCCGAAGGCCATGAGTTCGTCGAGGCGACGCCCAAGGCCAGGGATGGCAGCTTCGAACGTGTTCGCGTCGGCTTCCGGGACAGGTTGCCGCGCGTCATGGAAGTTCGCGACAATTTCGGTCAGACCACGACCTTGCTGCTCGATGGCTTCGAGGTCAATCCCGTGCTGCCGGCCGACCTGTTCCGCTTCGTGCCGCCCAAGGGCGCCGATGTCGTTGGCGACTGACCGAGTGGCTCACCATGGCGACACCGTGTCGTGGCTCGCGCGGCGGCATTGCCCGCGGCGTTCGAACCAATAGACGGTATTGCCGGCGACGACGATGCTGCCGGAAATGACGGCCGATACCGCGGCAGTGGCCGCGGCGGCGACCACCAGCGTTACGCAGCCTTCGTTGGCACAGCCCATGATCGCGGCGATCTGCACTTCCTGCAACACCATGTGTCGGGCCACGACCTTGCACTCCGGATCGATGAACTCGACCGTTCTTGGCACATAAACGCAAGCCCCGAGCGCCAGCGCCGGCAGCAGGCCGAAGATGGCGCGACGACGGGGGATGCCTTTGGTCATGCTGACGGTGGGGCGCGAGTGATGTGGCGGTGCAGGAATGGTCTTGGTGTGACACCACTCTACCCCGGCGGGCAAGGGGACGGCTTGTTAATGGGGACTTAAGAAAGCATCGATAGCCTGCGTTTCGGCTTCGGTCCGTCCCGAAGCCCCAAACAGTAGGCGAGGCGATCGATGGACCATGCGAACTTTCACGCCGGCGAACAGCAGGCGCAACAGCGCTGGCATACCGACCAGTTATGGGATGCCGCGCGCAAGGAGCGGCTGCTCTGGGATCACATCCCGGAAGTCTTTCACGCCCGCATCGAGGGCGCGCCATTTTTCTTCCTTGCCACCAGTTCGCCGGATGGCCACTGCGACTGCTCGTTCAAGGGCGGTGGCCCCGGCCTGATCCGTATTCTCGATCCGCGGCGCTTCGCTTTTCCGGACTTCGATGGCAATGGCGCTTTCATGAGCCTGGGCAACATCCTGCTCAACCCGCATGTTGGCTGCCTGTTCATCGACTTTAGCGATGGTGCGCGCCTGCGGGTCAACGGCCGGGCGACCATCCACGAAAACGACGCGGTGGCCGCGCTTTTCCCCGCGTGTCGGCGCGCCGTGAGCGTCGCCATCGAGCAAGTCGTGCCCAACTGCGCCCAGCATATACCCCGCTTGGCGCCGATGGCCTGATCGCTGGAGTCGGACAAACCATGCCCCAAGTACCCTATCGGATTGCCGTCAATGTCGAGTGGACCAGCAAGTGCAATGCGCTGTGTCCCATGTGTCCGCGCGACGCCATCCAGCAGCCACAATTGATGTCGCTCGATACCTGGCGCCGGACGCTCGGACGGATCGGTGCCGACGAAGTGTTCCGGGTCGTGATCGCCGGTTACGGCGAGGCGACCACGCATCCTGGTTTCTTCGAGTTCATCGACGCGCTGCGCGATCATCCGGTGCGGTTCGACATGGTCAGCAACGGCCATTTACTCGACCCCGACAAGCTGGCGCATCTGGACGGGGCGATCGGTCTCCTGATCGTGTCCTTTTCCAGCATCGACCCCGAGGTTTACCGGCGCGTCCATGTCAATCTCGATCAAGCGCGCGTCATGGCCAATCTCGAGGCGGCGCGGACCATGCTCAAGCGCACCCGGCTGGCCATCAGCCTCACGCCGATGCCGGAGTGCTTGCCGGCGCTACCGGACACCATCGCCTGGTTCAAGGCCCGGGGCATCGATGCCTTGACGATGTCGCCGACGCTCTACAACCGCGGTGGCAACCTTGCGGATCAGGGCGTGGCGACGCGCGAACTGCGACAACTCATCAAGCGGCACAAGCTGCGTTCCCAGGAACTTGATTTCGTCCCGGGCGCGCGGGATATCTATCGGCAATGGCGGCACAATCGCTACAAGTGTCTGCCGCGCAATGTCGATCTCTTTGTTGCGTCCAGCGGCGAATATCTCTATTGCTACAACGATGTTGGCCATCGGCATGCCATCGGCAACGTCGTCGCCGACAGCATTGGCGATACGCTGCGACGGCGGCAGGGCATGGCGGCGATTGCTTCGTTGTGCGGCAGTTGCAACATGCGCGACCGCTACGGCGCCGCCGAACTGGCGCGGGCGGGAGTTTCCTACATGCGCTCGTTGTCGGGGTTGGCCGCCTGAGCGGAATATTTTTCGACGTTCAGCGCCAAAGAAAACGGCCACCCGAAGGTGGCCGTTCCATTTCCGATCGAAAGACGTCGATTAGAAGCTGTGGCGGATACCAGCACCCAGCGTCGACGACTTGCCGCCGGCGTTCGGGGTAATCGTCGAGGCGCGCGCGACCAGATCGTCGTTGCTGATGCGGTTGTAACCGGCATACAACGTGGTGCGCTTCGACAGGCCATGGATGTAAGCGACCGACCAACCCTTGGAATCGGTATCGTTGGCATCCATGTTGCTCTTGGCGTACTGGACGGCGACCGTGCCGGCCGGGCCGACCGGAATGCCGGCGGCAACGCCCCACTTCTTGTCCTTGTCGCCGGTGGCGTCGTTCTTGCGGGTCTGGTAGGACGCGAACAGCTTGGCCACGCCCATGTCGAACGAACCGTTCAAGCCCAGTTCCTTGATGTCATCCGGCAGGAAATCGTTGGCGGTGATCTTGGAATAGGTGAAGTTGGCGGCGGCGGGGCCTGCGGCATACTTGACGGTGAACAGGTTGGCGTAGGCATCGTCGAACTTGCGAGTGGTTGCGCCGGGCGTGCCGGTATAGATCGGGGCAATACCGGGCGCATTGGCCTCGCTGACGCGGACGTGGTTATAGGCGACGGTCAGCCCACCGAAGTCCGGGGAGATGTAGGCGAAAGCGTTGTTGGCGCGGCCAGGGCCGCCGCAGGTCAACAATTGAGTGCCACCCAGACCGACCTTGTTATAGGCGTCGAAGATGCCGCCGGCGAGCGGGCCGGTGGCACAGGCGAAGTCGTAACCGGCGCCCTGCATGCGGCCGGCGGCGACGGTGCCGAATCCGCCGGCCAGGCCGACGAAGCTGTTACGGGTGCCGGTGGTGCCGTTCGCCGAATTGGTGCCAATGGCCGCGCCCGTGCCGGTCTGGCCCAGGCCCAGTTGCTGGTCGACTTCCATGCCCCACTCGAGATTGAACACCGCCTTCAGGCCGTTGCCGAGATCCTCGACACCCTTGAAGCCGAGACGGGAACCGGAAAGGCCGCCGCTGTTGATGAAGGTGCGGCTGGAGGCGCCATCGGCCGCGCCGCGGATGTAGGCCATGTCGACAATGCCGTAGACGGTGACATTGGACTGGGCAAGGGCGGCGCCGGAGGCGAGACCGGCGACAGCCATGGCGATCAGTTTCTTCTGCATATGAATCTCCTTATTGGTTGAGATGCGGGTTTCAATGACTCCACGTGGTCGGCCACTGAACCCCGCTACTACTTCCCTCTAGGAAAGCTGGCCTAATTGTCGCTTGACGGGTGAAAAGCCATCAAGCGAAAGCCCGGAATAGGGGGCTTTCGCGGCGCTGTTTGTGGGTTTTTTGCAACAACCTGGAGACGGCCATCTCAGGCCTGTTTACGATCATGGTCTGGCATAAGCAATTGATTGATATATAAATTGATCTAGTCCGGATGGATGGTGCGGGATTGCGGGCCACCAAACAGCCGGGCCAGTTCCAAGCCCGGATCGGGCACCCGCATGAAGGCCTCGCCGACGAGGAAGGCGTTGACTCCTCGAGCGCGCATCAGCGCCACATCGGCGGCTGTCCGAATCCCCGATTCGGTGACCACGATGCGCTCCTCCGGAATGCGGGACAACTGGCCGAGCGTCGTGTCGAGGTTGACGGCGAAAGTGCGAAGATTGCGGTTGTTGATGCCAATCAGCGGCGTTTTCAGCCGCAAGGCGTCATCGACTTGGTCGCCATCATGGGCCTCGACGAGCACGGCCATGCCCAGTTGGTCGGCGAGCGCTTCCATTTCCTGCATCGCGGCTAAGGACAAGGCCGCGACGATCAGCAGAATGGCATCGGCGCCCATGGCCCGGGCTTCATAGACCTGATAGGGGGCGACCAGGAAGTCCTTGCGCAGCACGGGCAGGGCGCAGGCGGCGCGGGCGGCGTGAAGGTATTCCGGTGCGCCTTGGAAGAACTGGCGGTCGGTGAGCACGGAGAGGCAGGTCGCGCCATGTCGTTCATAGCTGGCGGCAATCTCGGCCGGGCGGAAGTCCTCGCGCAGCACGCCTTTCGACGGGCTGGCCTGCTTGATCTCGGCAATGACCGCCACGCCTGGCGTTCCGCCACGGCTGACTTTGGCGCGGATGGCGCCGATGAAATCGCGTGGCGGATGGGTTGCGAGGCTGGCCTCGGCCTCGGCGCGAATGACGGCGAGCGGCTTCACGGCCCTCGCGGCGGCGACTTCCTCGCGTTTGACGGCGAGGATTCTGGCCAGGATGTCGCTCATGCGAATCGGCGCGTGTAGTGAACGAACTCGTCGACCTTCTTGCGCGCGGCGCCGCTGGCGATGGTATCGCGCGCCATCCTGATGCCGTCGCCGATGCCGTCGACGAGATTGGCGGCGTGGAGCGCGGCGCCGGCATTGAGGACGATGATCTCGCGCGCCGTGCCCGGCTTGTCGTCGAGCGCGGCCAGCAGCATGGTTTTCGACTCGACGGCGTCGGCCACCCGCAGGCTGCGGTTCGACACCATCTGCAGGCCGAAGTCCTCCGGATGAATCTCGTACTCGCGAATCTCGCCATTCTTCAATTCGCCGATCATGGTGGCGGCGCCGAGCGAAATCTCGTCCATGCCATCCTTGCCCCAGACCACCAGCACATGACGGGCACCGAGTTGCTGCATGACCCGCACCTGGATCCCCACCAGATCCGGGTGGAAGACACCCATCAGCGTGTTGGGCGCGCCGGCGGGATTGGTCAGCGGCCCGAGGATGTTGAAAATGGTGCGCACGCCCATTTCCTTGCGCACGGGGGCGACGTTCTTCATCGCCGGGTGATGGTTGGGCGCGAACATGAAGCCCATCCCCGTGGCCTCGATGCATTCGGCCACCCGCGGCGCCGACAGGTTGATGTTGGCGCCCAGCGCCTCCAGCACGTCGGCGCTGCCCGATTTCGACGAGACGCTGCGGTTGCCGTGCTTGGCGACCGTGGCGCCGGCGGCGGCGGCGACGAAGGCCGAGGCGGTCGAGATGTTGAAGGTATGCGCCGAGTCGCCGCCGGTACCCACAATGTCGACGAAGTGGGGATTGTCGGCAACCACCACGGGGGTGCACAGTTCGCGCATCACGGTCGCCGCCGCCGCGATCTCGCCGATGGTCTCCTTCTTGACCCGCAGCCCGGTGAGGATGGCGGCGGTCATCACCGGCGACACTTCGCCGTTCATGATCAGCCGCATCAGGTGCAGCATCTCGTCGTGGAAGATTTCGCGGTGCTCGATGGTGCGCTGGAGGGCTTCCTGCGGGGTGATCATGGCGTTTGTCCCAATCAATGACCGGTGAACCAGTTGTGAATCCTGAGACCGGAGAAATGCTTGAAGTCGGTCACGTTGCGCGTGACCAGCGTCAATTCGTGAACATGGGCAATGGCGGCGATCTGGCCATCGGCAAAGGGCGGTGTCAATCCCTTGGCGGCGAGTCGGGCGCGCTCGGCGGCATGCCACTCCGCCGCCTCGGCCGTGTAGGGAAGGACGGGCAGTTCGGTCTGGCGCAGCGTCTCGATGAAAGCGCCGATCGCATCGCGCTTGCGCGAGGGCGCGAGTAGCGCGAGGCCGTGGCTCAACTCGTGCCAGGTGATCGAGGAGGTGGCGATCTGCTCGCCGGCTTTCAGCAGGCGAGCCATTACGCCGGGGTCGGGAGTCGCTCGCGTCGGCTCCGACAGGATGTTGGTGTCGAGCAGGAACTTCAGGGGCGCCATGCCGCTCGTCCCGGCGAATGGTCGCGCTCCGTCAGCCAATCCGTGTCGTCGAGCGCGGCGGCGTTGGCTGCGCGGAAGCGCTGGATTGCCTCGGCAAGCGAGCGCCGTTGCGCGAGACGGGAATAATCGGTCGCCGAGACCACGACGGCCACGGGGCGGCCGCGCCGCGACAGCGTCACCGGCCGTCCGGCCTCGGCTTCGCGGATGACGCTGGAAAGGTCGTTGCGTGCCTCGGCAATGGAGTAAATCTTGTCCATGGCGATTCCCCGAAATGTCTATCTTGATGGCTAAATTATCCGTTACGCCAGCGGGCCCTGCAAGAAATTGCGCAGCAGGTCGTGGCCGCGCTCGGTCATGATCGACTCGGGATGGAACTGCACGCCTTCCACCGCCAGCGTCTTGTGGCGCACGCCCATGATCTCGCCATCCTCCGTCCAGGCGGTGATGTCGAGACAATCGGGCAAGGTTTCGCGGCGGATCGCCAGCGAGTGGTAGCGCGTCGCGGTGAGCGGATTCGGCAGACCCTTGAAGACGCCGATGTCGGCGTGATGGATGGGCGAGAGCTTGCCATGCATCATGGTCTTGGCATGGACGATCTCGCCGCCGAAGGCGTAGCCGATGCTCTGGTGGCCGAGGCAGACGCCGAGAATCGGGATATTGCCGGCGAATTCCTGGATCACCGCCACCGAGATGCCGGCCTCCTTCGGCGAGCACGGGCCGGGGGAGATCACCAGATGGTCCGGCTGCATTGCCGCGATTTCCTTTAGCGTGATGGCGTCGTTGCGATAAACGCGCACGTCTTCGCCCAACTCGCCGAAATACTGCACGAGGTTGTAGGTGAAGGAATCATAGTTGTCGATCATGAGAAGCATGGCAATCTCCTCACTCGAAGCGGGTGTCGAGGCCGCTCTCGGCCATCTCGGCGGCGCGCAACAGCGCCCGCGCCTTGTTGCGTGTCTCTTCCCATTCCGAATCGGGATTGGAGTCGGCGACGATGCCGGCGCCGGCCTGCACGTGGATGCGGCCGTCCTTCAGCACGGCGGTGCGGATGGCGATGGCCAGGTCCATGTCGCCGTTGAAACCGAGATAGCCGACGGCGCCGGCGTAGATGCCGCGCTTGGTCGGCTCCAGTTCGTCGATGATTTCCATCGCCCGCACCTTGGGCGCGCCGGAGACCGTGCCGGCCGGGAAGGTGGCCTTGAGCACCGACACCGGACCTTCGTCGTCCTTGATCTGGCCTTCGACGTTGGAGACGATGTGCATGACGTGCGAGTAGCGCTCGATGACGTACTGCTGTGTCACCTTGACCGAGCCGATCTTGGCGACGCGGCCGACATCGTTGCGGCCGAGGTCGAGCAGTTGCAGGTGCTCGGCGCGCTCCTTCTCGTCGGCCAGCAGCTCGGCGGCGAGCGCCTCGTCCTCGGCCAGCGTGGCGCCGCGCTTGCGCGTGCCGGCGATCGGCCGTGCCGTCACCGTGCCGTCTTCGAGGCGAACCAGGATTTCGGGCGAAGCGCCGACGACGTGGAAGTCCTCGAAATCGAAATAGAACATGTAGGGCGAGGGATTCAGCGTGCGCAGCGCGCGGTAAAGCGCCAGCGGCGAGGCGCGGTAGGGCTTGCTCATCCGCTGGCTCAATACCACCTGCATGACGTCGCCGTCGGTGATGTATTGCTTGGCGCGGACCACGGCCGCCTTGAAGGCCGCCTCACCGAATTCGGATTCTGCCGGCGCGCTGTCCGTGGCGGCATCGGCGGGAATCGCCACCGGCGCGCGCAGCTTGGCCAGCAGTTCCTTGAGTCGCGCCTGGGCCTGCTTCCAGGCGCCCGGGAAACCGGGCTCGGCGTAGACGACCAGCGTCAGCTTGCCCGAGAGGTTGTCGACAATGGCGATTTCCTCGGAGAGCATCAGCAGCATGTCGGGCGCGCCGATCGGGTCGGGCTTCTTCGCCTTATCCGAATGGGCCAGCTTCGGCTCGATGGCGCGCACGGTGTCGTAGCCAAAGTAGCCGACCAGGCCGCCGCAGAAGCGTGGCAGTCCCCGGAGGTCCGGCACCTTGAAGCGCGCCATGAACTCCGAGATGAAGGACATTGGATTCGTGTGGTCGCGCCGTTCGGCGACGCGGTTGCCGGTCAGCAACAGGATGCTGGAATCGTAGACCGCGATGCGCGTCGTCGAGGCGATGCCGATGAAGGAATAGCGGCCGAAGCGTTCGCCGCCCTGTACCGATTCCAGCAGGTACGAGTAGGGGCTCGCCGCCAGCTTGAGATAGATCGACAGCGGCGTGTCGAGGTCGGCGAAGGTTTCGAGGGTGACGGGAATCCGGTTGTAGCCTTCGGCGGCCAGCCGGTTGAATTCCGATTCAGTCATGATGGCTCCACTGCTTGCAGCTTGCGAAAGTCAGCGCTGGCGGTACGCCGAAAATACTCGGCGGCAGCGCGGGGCGAACAAACTTATCGCCAGGGGCGCCAGGGCCAGGCCTCTGCCCAGCGGGGGCGGACAACTTTCGTGGTGGAGAGAATCATCATGCTATGTCGATGCGACTTGCGGCGTCTTCGATGCTGGCGACTATAGCATCGCAATCCAGGCCGCGCACGTCCTGGCCCTCGTTGTAGCCGTAGGGCACGAGGAAGACCTTGCAGCCGGCCGATTTGCCAGCCTTGAAGTCGTGCACCGAATCACCGATCAGCAGCGTGTCGGCTGGCGAAACGTCGAGCCGGCCGCAGGCCCAGACCACTGGCATGGGGTCGGGTTTCGGCCTGGGCAGCAGGTCGCCGGGCACGACCACGTCCATGAACGGCGCGAGACCGGAGCGGTCGAGCAGCACCGAGGTAAAGGCGCCAGCCTTGTTGGTGATGACGCCCAGCGGCAGGCCCTTGGCCTTGAGCGCCTTCAGCCCCTCCATGACGCCGGGAAAAGGCCGGGAGGCACGGCCATTGACTTCGGCGTAGTGCTTCTTGAACGACGCCAGCGCCTTTTCGGGCGGCGGCGCCGGATCGTCGGCCGCATCGAGCTTGCCGGCCAGGATGCGCTTGACCAGGTTCGGAATGCCGCGTCCGACGTAGGCGCGGATGTCCTCGACGGTCACCGGTGGCCGGTCGAGGTCTGCGAGCATGCCGCTGGCCGCGGCGTGCAGGTCGAGGACAGTGTCGAGCAGCGTTCCGTCCAGATCCAGCAGAACGGCGCGAGCGTTCAAACCTTGGCCAGCTCCGCACGCATTTGCGCGATGATGCTGTCGTAGCGGTTGGGATCGGCTTCGTTGCGCTTGCCGAACACGGCCGAGCCGGCGACGAAGGTATCCACGCCGGCGCGCGCGCCTTGGGCGATGTTGGCCGGGCTGACGCCACCATCGATCTCCAGTTCGATATCGAGGCCGCGCTCGTCGATCATTCGGCGGACTATTCTGGCCTTGTCGAGCACGTGGGGGATGAACTTCTGGCCGCCGAAGCCCGGATTGACCGACATCAGCAGCACCATGTCGAGCTTGTCGAGCGTGTATTCGAGCACGTCCAGCGGCGTGGCCGGGTTGAAGACGAGGCCCGCCTTGCAGCCGCATTCCTTGATGAGTCCTATCGTCCTATCGATGTGCTCGGAAGCTTCCGGATGGAAGGTGATGTAGCTGGCGCCGGCCTTGGCGAAATCGGGGACGATGCGGTCGACCGGCTTGACCATCAGGTGCACGTCGATCGGCGCGGTGACGCCGTGCTTCCTCAATGCTTCGCAGACTAGCGGGCCGATGGTCAAGTTCGGCACGTAGTGGTTATCCATGACATCGAAATGGACGATATCGGCGCCGGAAGCCAGTACATTGTCGACTTCCTCGCCCAACCTGGCGAAGTTGGCGGACAGGATCGATGGCGCGATGCGGTAGCCGGGCTTGGCCATGGAACAGGCCTCCTCAATTAGAATGAATCGATTCTAGCGGGGCCGACCATCATGCCCGCTAATTTTTTCTGATGGCAACCATAAGGTGACCGAGAGCGATGGGTGAAGCCAAGAAGTACGAGATTCGCGTCGATGTCGTGACCAGCTATCTGGAGGATCAGTCCGAGCCGCCGGCGAACCGGTATGTCTTCTCCTATGCCATGACCATCAGCAATGTCGGCACCGTCACGGCCCAGCTGATTTCCCGCCACTGGGTGATCACGGATGCCGCCGGGCGTGTCCAGGAAGTGCGCGGGCTCGGCGTGGTCGGCCATCAGCCGCTGCTGCGCCCGGGCGAGAAGTTCGAGTACGCCAGCGGCTGCGCGCTCGAAACGCCGGTGGGCACCATGAAGGGCAGCTACCAGATGGTGGCCGAGGACGGCACGCAGTTCGATGCGCCGGTCGCCGAGTTCGTCCTATCCATGCCGCGCACCCTGCACTAGCGCTGCCGCTTCCGCCACCGACAGCCACTTCCACGGCAGCGGCACCAGTCCCGGCACCCGTCGCCGATATTCGCGGTAGGTGTCGCCATGCATCGCGACCAGCTTGTTCTCCTCCAGCCGCGAACCGACCACGAAGTAGAGCGTGACGACGACCGCCGACACGAGCAGTGGCGCGTTCATGTCACGAGTCCACGTCAGCACCAGGGCAAGGCAGTACCAAGGATGGCGCACGTATCGATGCAGGTGCGAAATTCCGAAGCGCTCATGATCCTCGACGCCACGGTCGCCTTGCCGTAGCTGGCGCAGGCCAAAGAACTCCTGTGTGTCATAGGCGCGGCCCGCTACGGCCGTTCCGGCCAAGGCCGCCAGCGCCAGGCCGTTCGCCAACCATGCCCAGGGGCCTGTCCAGCGCCACAGCCAATCGCTCGCCGTGCCATACACCAGCCAAAGCAGGGGCAGCAGTGCGATGACGGCGAAGATGTTGAAGCCCAACCGGTAGGCAGGCATGGCGCCGGGCCAGCGGCGTGCCACCCAGTTCTTGCAAGTCGTGGAGGCGAGCAGCGAATGGATCGCTCCGTAGAAAATCCAGGCCAGCGCTATCCAGACGAGATTCACGACCGATAATCCGCGTTGATCTTCACGTAGTCGTAGGAAAAGTCGCAAGTCCACACCTTGCCTTGCGCGCTGCCGCGGCCGAGGTCGACGCGGACGGTAATCTCGGCGGGCTTCATGGCGGCTGCGCCATCCTCTTCCTTGTAGCTCGCCGCGCGGCCGCCGTTCTCGGAGACGAGGACCTCATTGTGCCCATTGCCGAGCCAGACTTTCACCTTCGATACGTCGAGGTCGCGCAGCGCGGCGTCGTTGCCCCAGGCGTTGCCGATGGCGCCGAGGATACGGCCGAGGTTGGGGTCTGACGCGAAGAAGGCGGTCTTGACCAGCGGCGAGTGGGCGATGGTGTAGCCGACGGCCTTGGCCTCGTCCTTCGAACGGGCGCCGGCGACGGCGATCTCGATGAACTTGGTGGCGCCCTCGCCGTCGCGGGCGATGGCCTGCGCCAGCGTGCGCGCGACTTCGATGACGGCCAGTTTGAATTCGTTCCAGCCCGTGGTATCGATGGTCTCGAAGCGGGCGCGGCCCTTGCCGGTGGCGATCAGGATGAATGAGTCGTTGGTCGAGGTGTCGCCATCGACGGTGACACAGTTGAAGGACTCGTCGGCGACTTCCTTGACCAGGCGCTCCAGCATGGGCTGGGCGACGATGGCGTCGGTGGCGACGAAGCCGAGCATGGTCGCCATGTTCGGCTTGATCATGCCGGCGCCCTTGGCGATGCCGGTGATGGTGACCGGTTGGCCGGCGATGGTGACCTGCTTCGACGCGGCCTTGGCGACGGTGTCGGTGGTCATGATGGCGTGCGCCGCGTCGTACCAGCCATCGGCCTTGAGGGCGCTCTGGGCGCCGGGCAGGCCGGCGATGAGGCGGTCGACCGGCAGCGGTTCGAGGATCACGCCGGTGGAGAAGGGCAGCACCTGGTCGGCGCGTATGTCGAGGATGCGCGCGACCGCCTGGCAGCTCTGCTTCGAAGCCGCGAGGCCCATCTCGCCGGTGCCGGCGTTGGCGATGCCGGTATTGATGACCAGCGCGCGGATGTCGTTGCCGGTGAGGTGTTGGCGGCACATCTGCACCGGCGCGGCGCAGAAACGGTTCTGGGTGAACACGCCGGCGACGCGGCTGCCCGCCGCCAGTTCGATCAGCGTCAGGTCGCGGCGGTTGGCCTTGCGGATGCCGGCTTCGGTGACACCGAGACGGACGCCGGCCACCGGATGCAACTCGGCTGCCACCGGCGGGTTCAGGTTGACGGGCATGGTCGTTTCCTTGTTTCAGTCGGGATTGAAGACGGTTTTCCAGAGGCGGCGGACGACGGCGACACGCTCCGCCACGTCCGCCTTGGCGATGCTGCTCTTCTGGTTGTTGAGGCGTGCCACATGTTGCATGCGGCGGTAGTCGCGATAGGCGTCGCGTACCGCGTCGGCGAGATCGACGGGGATCAGGCCGCGTTGCGCGGCCATCGCCAGCAGGGCGATGTTGCCCTTATTCCCGGTGAGTTCGCAGTACTGCCAGGCATAGCCGAGCACCAGGTATTGCACGGCGAACTCGACGTCGATCAGGCCGCCCGGGTCGTGCTTGAGGTTGAAGACGGTATCGCGCTCGTCGAGTCTGGTGGCATGCGCGTCGAGCATCTTCTTGCGCATGGCCATGATCTCCTCGCGCAGCCTGGCGAGGTCGCGCTTCTGCGTCAGTACTTCGCAGCGGATCGCCTCGAAGGCGGCGCCGACGGCGGGATCGCCGGCGGTGAAGCGCGCCCGGGTCAGCGCCTGGTGTTCCCACAGCCAGGCCGATTCGAGCTGGTACTTGCGGAAGGCTTTCATCGAACTGACGACCAGGCCGGCTTCACCATTCGGGCGCAGGCGCAGATCGGTTTCGAATAGCTGGCCGGCGGCCGTCTGCGCCGACAGCCAGGTGTTGAGGCGCGTCGCCAGTTTCGAATAGACCTGCGCTGCTTCCGGGTCCGGGTCATCGAACAGGAATACCAGATCGAGGTCGGAGGCATAGCCGAGTTCCTTGCCGCCCAGCTTGCCGTAGCTGATCACCGCGAAGCGCGGCGTATCCACGTGGCGCTTGAGCAGCTTGCGCCAGGCATGGCCGAGCGCCTGGTCGACCATGATGTCGGCGAGTTCCGACAAATGATCGGCCAGCCGCTCGACGGTCAGCAGGCCCGAGAGGTCCTGCGTCAGCAGGCGGAACACCTGGGCGTGATGCGCCTCGCGCAGCAGGTCCATCTGCCGCTCGGTGTCCGGTTCCACCTCGTCGAGCGTTTGCGTCAGCTGCGCGCGAAAGGCCGGCCAGTCGGGCGCGGTGTCCAGGATACGGGCGTCGAGCAGTTCGTCGAGCAGCACCGGGTGGCGATTCAGGTAGCCGGCGGCCCAGCTCGAACTGCCGACGATCTGCGCGACCTTCGCTAGTGCCTGTGGATATTGCTGGAGCAGCGCCAGGTAGGCGGCGCGCCGCGAGATCGCCTCGAGCAGGTCGAGGCCGCGCGACAGCGCGGCATCGGGGTCGGGCAGGGTCGCGGCGGCCTCGACCAGGCGCGGCACCAGGGCGTCGAAGCGGCCGCGCGCGCTGTCGGCGAGCTGCTGGTAGCGGCTGCCGGCGCGGATCGCGGCCAGCCGGGTGCCGACAGCGGCGGCATCCTTGAAGCCGAGCCGCGACAGTTCGGCGACGTGGGCGTCGTCGCCGGCGCCATGCCAGACGCCATCCAGCGCATGATCCTTCTCGTTGGGATCGGCAAACACGGCTTCGAAATGGCGGGCCACATTCTGGCGATGGTCATCCAGCTCCATGGCCATCGCCTCGAAGGAGGCGAAGTCCATCGCCCGCGCCACTAGCTCCCGGTCCTCGGGCTTGTCGGGCAGGTTCTGCGTCTGGGCGTCGTCGAGGAACTGCAACCGGTGCTCGAGGCGGCGCAGGAAGACATAGGCCGAGGTCAGCTCCGCCTCGGCGTCCCGCGACAACTGACTCTTGTCGGCCAGCAGTTTCAGCACTGGCAGCGTCGGCTTGATTTGCAGGGACGTGTCGCGACCGCCGCGAATCAGCTGGAACACCTGGGCGATGAACTCGATTTCGCGAATGCCGCCGGGACCGAGCTTGATGTTGTCGGCCATGTCCTTCTTGGCGACTTCGCGGCGGATCTGCGCATGCAGTTCGCGCATGGCATTGATGGTGCCGAAATCGAGGTACTTGCGGAACACGAACGGCCGGCGGATCGCCTCGATCTCGTCATGCCGCGCGCCCGTCATGGGCCGGGCCTTGATCCAGGCATAGCGCTCCCACTCGCGGCCCTGGGTGACGAAGTAGTTCTCCAGCATGTCGAACGAGCAGACCAGCGGCCCGGAGTCGCCATTCGGCCGCAGGCGCATGTCGACGCGAAACACCTGCCCGTCGCCAGTGATCTCGCCAATGGCGGCAATCAGCTGCTTGCCCAGCCGCGTGAAGAATTCGAAATTGGAGATCGACCGGTTGCCATCCGTGTCGCCATCCTCCGGATAGACGAAGATCAGGTCGATGTCCGAGGAGACGTTCAGCTCGCGACCGCCGAGCTTGCCCATGCCCACCACGATCAGCTGCTGCGCCTGGCCTTCGGCATCGCGGGGTTCGCCGTAACGGGCGGCCAGGCTTTGGTGAAGCACCCGGAGCGCCGTGTCGACAGCGAGTTCGGCGATCAGTGTGATGCCTTCGACAACCTCGGCCAACGGCGCCCGGCAGGCGAGGTCGCGCGTGGTGATGTGGGCATAGGCGCGCTGCTTGAGCTGTCGCAGCACTGGCTTGAGGTTGTCCTCGGTCGGGGCGGCCTCGGCCAGCCAGCGCTCGAGCGTGGCGCGGTCGACAGGTGCATCGAGCCGCGCGCCGGTATCCTCGGCGAGCGCGGGACGCGCATGCAACAGTCGCTGCAGGTAACGCGAATAACGACTGGCCGTCGCCAGGGCATCGGCCGGGGAGGGGGAGGGCATTGCTTTACAATTCATTCATGTTCAGCAGGTCATTCTAGCCCGCCCGGGCCCATGCGCTCCCCCCGCCTTTTCCGCCGCGCCAGCACGCTCTTGCGTGTTCTTGGCTGGCTCGGCGCCGCAGGCTATTTCGCCATCGGACTGCTGGTGCTGACGCTGCGCCATTTCGTGCTGCCGGGCATCGAAAGCTATCGTGGCGACATCGAACGGTCGCTCGCCGAGGCCTTGGGGCAGCCGGTGGCCATCCGGAGGATCGATGCCGACTGGCGGGGTCTGAGGCCAAACCTGCGCATTCAGGGCCTCGAGATTCGCGATGCCGAAGGCAGGCCGGCGCTGGGTTTCGACAATGTCGAGGTCGATCTCGCCTGGTCGTCGCTCTGGCGGCTGGAACCGCATTTCTCGCGCCTGGTGATCGATGCGCCAACCCTGGACCTGCGTCGCGACAGGGAAGGCCGGCTGTTCGCCGCCGGACTCGAGATCAAGCAGGATGAACGCCAGGACGAAGGAGTCTCGCGCTGGTTGCTGAGCCAGGATCGCATCGTCATCCGCAATGCCGCCATCACCTGGCATGACGATCAGCGCCAGGCGCCGCCGCTGGCACTGACGCAACTCAACTTCGACTTGCGCAATCGGGGTAACCACCATCGCTTCGGCCTGACCGCGCAGCCCCCGAAAGCGCTGGCGGCAAGGCTTGATCTTCGCGGCGACTTTGTCGGCCGCGACGTCAAGGCGCTGGCCGCATGGACCGGCGAGGCTTACGCGGAACTCGATTACGCCGACCTCGCGGGGTGGCGGAGCTGGGTCGATTATCCGGTCGAACTGCCACGCGGCGCGGGCGGCGTGCGGCTCTGGCTGACGCTGGCGAAGCAGCAGCTGACCGGACTGGCCGCCGACGTGCGCCTGAACGATCTTTCGGTGCGCCTGGCGCCAGACCTGGGCATGCTGGAACTGGCGAGCCTCGACGGCCACCTGGGCTTGCGCCTCGATCATGGCCTTGGCTTCCAGGCGCGCAAGCTCTCGCTGGCCCTGCGCGATGGCATGCGCGCTGCGCCGACCGACATCGATTTCAATTGGCGCGAGGCGACCGAGAAGAAGCCGGCCCATGGCGAGGCTGTCGCCGACAACCTCGACCTCGGCGTCGTTGCGGCGCTGGCCGACCATTTGCCGCTGGATGCCGCATTGCGCGAGAAGCTGGCGGCCTTCGATCCACGAGGCAAGTTGAGCGGTTTGCATCTGAGTTGGAGCGGTGACGCCGGCAAACTGAATGCGTACGCCCTCAAGGCCCGGTTCGACGACCTCGGGCTGCGGGCGCAGGGGGTGATCCCCGGGTTTTCGGGCCTCGACGGGCGCATCGAGGGCAGCGAACGGGGCGGCGTGCTGGAGCTCGACAGCCGCGATGCCCGCATCGCGCTGCCGGCCGTGTTTTCCGAGTCGGTGATGACCCTGGCGGCACTTGAAGCCAAGGCGGACTGGAAGTTCGTTGACGGCTTGATCCAGCTAAATCTGGGCAGCGCCAGTTTCCGCAACGCCGATGCCGCCGGCGAGGCCAGCGGCCGCTATCTTGGCAGCGGCGCCGAGCCGGGCACGATCGATCTCTCGGCGCGTCTGACGCGCGCCGGCGGCGGCGCCGTCTGGCGCTACCTGCCGCGGGTAGTCGGGGCGGGTGTGCGCGAATGGCTGCGCGACGCCATCGTCGGCGGCTCGGCGACGGCGACCTTGCGCCTCAAGGGCGACCTCAAGCGCTTTCCCTTTACCGACGGATCGGGTGTGTTCGAAGTCAAGGGCCCGTTCAAGGGGGCCTCGTTGCGCTACGCCCCCGGCTGGCCGGAGTTCACGGATGTGGCCGGAGAGATCGAGTTCGTCGGTTCGCGCATGGTGATCCGCGCCAGTAGCGCTCGGCTCTGGGGCGTGGCGCTGGCCGATGTCAAGGCGGAGATCGCCGACCTGGGCGCGAGTGAGACCTTGTTGGCGGTGGCTGGCGAGGCGCGTGGGCCGAGCGCCGATTTCCTGCGCTTCATCGAAGCTAGCCCGGTGGGCGGCTGGATCAACCATTTCACCGCCGACATGAAGGCGGGCGGCAACGGCGAGCTGAAACTCAAGCTCGACCTGCCGCTGGCCCGGCTCGGCGAAACCCGGGTCGAAGGCCGCTATCGGGTCGCCGGCAACGATCTGGTGTTTGCCGACGGCATGCCACCGCTGCGCGACATCGCCGGCGAACTGCGCTTCACCGGTGATCGCCTGGAAGCCCGGCAGGTGCGCGGCGCCCTGCTGGGCGCGCCGATGACGCTCGATCTGGCGACCGAGAATGGCGGCTTGGTGCTGCGTGCCGCCGGCACGGCCGCCGTGCGCGATGTGCGGGAACATTTCGGCGTGGCGGCGCTGGCCGATGTCACTGGTTCGGCGCCATGGAACGCGCAGCTGAAGGTTCGCGAGGGCATCGCCGACCTGCGCGTCGATTCGTCCTTGCGGGGGGTGTCGTCGAGCCTGCCCGAGCCGTTCAACAAGACCGCCACCGACGCGATGCCGCTGGTGGTCGAGCGCCGAGCCGCGGCGGCCGGGGGCGATCAGTGGAAAGTCAGCCTCGGCGACACGGCGAATTTGACGCTGATACGGCGGCTGGAGCGCGACCGGCTGGTGATCGATCGCGGCGTGATGGCCATCGGAGCCGGCAACCCGCCGCTGCCCGGGCGCGGCCTTGGCCTGGCGGTCAACACCAAGCGGGTGGACGCCGATGGCTGGCGGCAGCGGCTGGCGGCGGGCAATGGCGGCGAGGTAGCGGCAATGCCGCCGGTGAGTCGCATCGACTTGCGAGCCGACGAGTTCGTCATCCATGGCCGCGTGGTTCATGACGTGCAGCTGGACGGCTCGCTCGATGGCGGTATCTGGAAAATGAACGTCAAGAGCAAGGAAGCGGCGGGCCGGATCGAGTGGAACGGTGAAGGCGGCGGGCGCCTGTCCGGGCGCCTGTCGCGTCTTGACCTGCCCGAGGGCGTCGAAGGCAACGCCACCACGCACGCCGCCGAGACCGCCGACGATCTCCCGGCGGTGGACCTGGTGGTGGAGAATTTTTCCTTGCATGGCAAGCCGTTCGGGGAGCTGTGGCTGGAGGCGGAAAATACCGATGGTGTCTGGAATGCCCGCTACGACATCAAGAACAGCGATGGCGCCCTCGAGGGCAAGGGGCGCTGGCGGCCGGCCCGCGCCGGCACGCCCGCCACCACGGCGATTGACTTCAAGCTCGTCGCCACCGACCTCGAAGACCTCCTGAAGCGCTTTGGCCATCCCGGGGCGGTTCGTCGGGGCACGGCCACGCTGGCGGGCGCGCTCACCTGGGCGGGGCAGCCGACCAGCGTCGATTACCCTTCGCTCGCTGGCCAGTTGACCCTGGAGGCGGCACGCGGCCAATTCAAGAAACTCGAACCCGGCGTCGGCCGGCTGCTCGGCGTGGTCAGCCTACAATCCCTGCCGCGCCGGATCTCGCTCGACTTTCGCGACATCTTCAGCGAAGGCTTCGCCTTCGACAGCATCGCCGGCAGCGTGTCGGTGAAACAGGGCATCATGACGACATCGGACTTCCATATCCTGGGGCCGGCCGCGCAGGTGCTGATGAACGGCAGCGTCGACCTCGCGGGCGAAACGCAGGACCTCAAGGTGCGCGTGCAGCCGGCGCTTGGCGAAACGGTGGCCACCGGCGTGCTGCTGATGAACCCGGCGATCGGCGCGGCGGCTTGGTTGATGAACAAGGTATTCGGCAACCCGCTCGACAAGGCCTTCGCCTTCGACTACGCAGTCACTGGATCGTGGGCCGACCCCAAGGTCGAGAAGCTGGCGGTCCAGGGGCCCCGGGGGGCTTTGGAGGAAAAAGCGACACAATGAAGATAGCCGCCGTGCAAATGATCTCGGGGCCCGAGGTGGGACCCAATCTCGACACCGCCGGTCGCCGGATCGCCGAGGCCGCGGCGGCCGGCGCGCGACTGGTGGCGCTGCCCGAGTATTTCCCGCTGATCGGCGCCACCGACGAGGCCCGCCTGGCCGCGCGCGAAACGCCTGGTGCCGGGCCGATCCAGGAGTTTCTCGCGGCCGCGGCGGCCAGGCATGGCGTCTGGCTGGTGGGCGGCTCGATTCCGCTGGCGGGAAGCGATCCTGCCAAGCTCCTGAATTCCTGCCTCGTCTTCGACGATCGGGGCAGGCAGGTCGCGCGTTACGACAAGATTCACCTGTTCGACTTCACCAAGGGCGCGGAACGCTACGACGAGGCGGCCACCATCGAGCCGGGCAAGGAGGTTGTCGTCCTGGACACGCCGGCCGGCCGCGTCGGCCTGGCCATCTGCTACGACCTGCGCTTCCCGGAACTGTTCCGCGCCATGGGGCCGCTTGATCTGATCGTCCTGCCGGCGGCCTTCACCGACACCACCGGCAAGGCCCACTGGGAAATCCTGCTGCGCGCGCGGGCGGTGGAAAATCAGTGTTACCTGCTCGCATCGGCGCAGGGCGGGCGTCATCCGGGTGGCCGCATGACGCATGGCAACAGCATGATCATCGACCCCTGGGGCAAGATTCTCGCCCGCATCGACAAGGGCGAGGGTGTTATCGTGGCGGCAGTCGATGCCGCCCGCATCGACGACGTCCGGGCAAGCCTGCCCGCGCTCAAGCACAGGAAGCTATGACCGATCACTACACCACCGCGGAGAAAACCCTGCTTGCGCCCTACGATCTGACGCCGGGCAGGCTCGCGACCGTCTTCGGCGAGATATTCGGCCACCGCGTCGATTACGCCGATCTCTATTTCCAGTACGCGCGGTCGGAGGCCTGGAGCCTGGAGGAAGGCATCGTCAAGTCCGGCAGCTACAACATCGACCAGGGCGTCGGCGTGCGCGCGGTCAGCGGCGAGAAGACCGCCTTCGCCTATTCCGACGAGATCAGCCTGCCGGCCTTGCGCGACGCGGCGCGGGCGACGCGGGCGATCGCGGCGGCGGGCGCGACCGGCACCTTGTCCCCTCTGGCGCGGCGGCCCGTCACGGCGCTGTATGCACCCGGCGACCCGATTTCGTCGCTGGCCGACGTGGACAAGGTGAAATTGCTCGAACGGCTGGAACGATTCGCGCGACAACTCGATCCGCGCGTCGCCGAAGTCATGGCCCACGTCGCCGGCACTTGGGAGGTCGTGCTGGTGGCCCGTTCGGACGGCGGCATGGCGGCCGATGTGCGGCCCCTGGTGCGCGTGTCGATCACCGTCATCATGTCGGCGAACGGCAAGCGTGAACAGGGTCATGCCGGCGGTGGCGGCCGCTACGACTACCGCTATTTCACCGACGAGCGGCTGCTGCAATACGCCAGGGAGGCGGTGCATCAGGCCAGCGTCAATCTCGCCGCCAGACCGGCGCCGGCGGGCGCCATGACCGTCGTGCTGGGCGCCGGCTGGCCGGGCATCCTGCTGCACGAGGCGATCGGCCACGGACTCGAGGGCGATTTCAATCGCAAGGGCAGTTCGGCGTTCGCCGGCCGCGTCGGCCAGCGCGTGGCGGCCAGGGGCGTCACCGTGGTGGACGACGGCACCTTGGCCGACCGCCGCGGCTCGCTGGCCATCGATGACGAAGGCAACCCGACGCGGCGCACCGTGCTGATCGAGGATGGCATTCTGCAAGGCTACCTGCAGGACACGCTCAATGCGCGCCTGATGGGCGTCGAACCGACCGGCAACGGCCGGCGCGAGTCGTTCGCGCATCTGCCGATTCCGCGCATGACCAACACCTACATGCTCAACGGCGACAAGCTGCCGGAAGAGATCATCGGCTCGGTGAAGAAGGGCCTCTATGCCGCCAACTTCGGCGGCGGACAGGTCGATATCACCAGCGGCAAGTTCGTCTTCTCGGCCGCCGAGGCCTATCTCATCGAGAATGGCAGGATCACCACGCCGGTCAGGGGGGCAACGCTGATCGGCAACGGCCCCGACATCCTGACGCGCGTCTCGATGATCGGCAACGACATGAAACTCGATCCCGGCGTCGGCACCTGTGGCAAGGAAGGCCAGAGCGTGCCGGTCGGCGTCGGCCAGCCGACCTTGCGCATCGACGGACTGACCGTGGGCGGTACCGGCGCGGGGTAGCCACGTTGCCGCCGCGCCGGGGGCTTGATGAGCAGCGCCTCCCCGGATTCTTCGTCTTGATGGCGGTCAACAATGCCCATGGCCGGGCAAGGGCCGTGTGCCGGTATTGGGCGTGACGCCAGCCGGCCGCCAGAAGGCCACGCGGGTGGCGGAGCGCGAAAATCCATGGCGGGCGCATGGTCGTGATGATGGGATCATCAAGTGGACGGGCCAGTCATGTGCTTGACGATGGTCAAGTTTTTCCGGTCGCCAGCCTCTGCCGGGCTTAACCTGGATCAAGTGTCGGCATCGGCGCCGTCTTTACCCTCCCGCCAGTTCGTTAACCCGTGGAGGAGTCAGCATGAAGAAATCGATCCGCTTGTCCCGCTTGTTGGCGGCGACAACCCTGTCCCTGTCGGTGGTTAGTGCTTTCGCAGCCCCGCAAAAGGACCTTGCCCCGGCCGAAGCGGCCTATCAGGCCGGCAGTTCGCCCCTGGGCAGCGTCGACATGTACCAGGACATCAATCCCAAGGCGCCGGCGATGACCAAGGCGGAATTCGACAAGGCGCGCCAGATCTACTTCGAGCGTTGCGCCGGCTGCCATGGCGTGCTGCGCAAGGGCGCCACCGGCAAGCCGCTGACGCCCGACTTGACCATCGCCAAGGGCACGGACTATCTCAAGGTCTTCATCGCCTATGGTTCGCCGGCGGGCATGCCGAACTGGCAGACCTCGGGTGAATTGACCGAGAGCGAAGTCGACCTGATGGCGCGCTACGTCCAGCAGACGCCGCCGCAGCCGCCCGAGTTCGGCCTCAAGGAAATGAAGGCGACGTGGAAAGTCACCGTCGCGCCGGCCGATCGGCCGAAGAAGAAGATGAACAACTACAACCTGCAGAACATCTTCTCCACCACCCTGCGCGACGCCGGCGAGATCGCCCTGATCGACGGCGACAGCAAGAAGATCATCAGCGTCATCAAGACCGGCTACGCCGTGCACATTTCGCGCATGTCCGCCTCGGGCCGCTACCTGTTCGTGATCGGTCGCGACGCCAAGATCAACATGATCGACCTCTGGATGGAGAAGCCGGATTCCGTCGCCGAAGTGCGCATCGGCCTCGAGGCCCGCTCGGTCGAAACGTCGAAGTACAAGGGCTACGAGGACAAGCTGGCGATCGCCGGCGCCTACTGGCCGCCGCAATACACCATCATGGATGGTGACACCCTTGAGCCGCTGAAGATCATGGCCACCCGCGGCATGACCGTTGGCGACCAGGAGTATCACCCCGAGCCGCGCGTCGCCTCGATTGTCTCCTCGCACTTCAAGCCCGAGTTCGTCGTGAACGTCAAAGAGACCGGTAAGTCGATCGTGGTCGACTACACCGACGTCAATGAACTGAGAACACGGGAAATTCCCGTCGCCAAGTTCCTCCATGACGGCGGTTTCGACAGTTCCAAGCGCTACTTCATGATCGCAGCCAACCAGTCGAACAAGATCGGCGCCATCGACATGAAGACCAGCAAGCTGGCCGGGCTGGTCGAGGTCGGCAAGATTCCGCATCCCGGCCGCGGCGCCAACTTCATCCATCCCAAGTTCGGGCCGGTCTGGGCGACGGGCCACCTGGGCGACGAAACCGTCTCGCTGATCGGCACCGACCCGGTCAAGCACAAGGCGAACGCCTGGAAGGTGGTCGAGACGCTCAAGGGCCAGGGTGGCGGTTCGCTGTTCATCAAGAGCCACCCCAAGTCCAATCACCTGTACGTCGATACGCCGCTCAACCCCGACGCGGCGGTCTCGCAAAGCATCGCGGTCTATGACATCAATAACCTGGGCGCGGGCTACAAGGTGCTGCCGATCGCCGAGTGGGCCGGCATCAAGGATGACGGCGCCAAGCGCGTGGTGCAGCCCGAGTACAACAAGGCGGGCGACGAGGTTTGGTTCTCGGTCTGGAGCGCCAAGGACAAGGAGTCGGCGCTGGTCGTGGTCGATGACAAGACCCTCAAGCTCAAGGCCGTGATCAAGGACAAGCGCCTGGTGACGCCGACCGGCCACTTCAATACCTTCAATACCCAGCACGACGTGTATTGATCGGTGCCTGACGCTGTCGCCGACCGTGTGTCGGCGACAGCGCGCCGTTTCGCCGGGGCCGGGGTAGTATGCGGCTCCACCACCGACACGACGCATTGCCTGCCCTGACCGTCATGCCCTCCCGCGAAGAACGCCTGGCGATCGAACCGCGCGCGCTGCTGGCCTGCATCCCGCTGTTCGCCGACGTCAAGCCGGAACGGTTGTCGCGACTGGGCGCCGCCTGCCGAGTGCTCGAACTGCCCGGACATCGAGCGGTCTTCAGTGCCGGCCAGCCGATCAAGGAGGCCCATTTTCTCGCCTCGGGCGCGATCAAGCGCTTCGCGCTGCTGGCCGACCAGGTGGAAAAAGTGCTCGAACTGGTGCGGCCGGGCCAGATGCTGGCCCTCAGCGAGGTGTTTAGCGCCGGGGCCTACGCCTCGTTCGCCGAGACCGTCGAGCCGAGCGTGGTCATCGCCATCGCCGTGGACGTGCTGCGCGAGGTGGTCGGCCGCGACGCCGTGCTGTGCATGCGCCTGCTCGAAGCCGTGGCGCAAAGCCACTATGCCTCGGAATTCGAGGTGGTGACGCATCATTCGCATTTGGTCATGCAGCGCGTGCTCGACTATCTGCTCGGCCTGGCCGGCAACCAGCGCGGCATGGCCGGCGAGACCACGGTCCGCCTCGGCGCCAGCAAGAACCTGATCGCGTCGCGGCTCGACATCGCGCCGGAAACCTTTTCGCGCGCGCTGCGCAAACTTACGGACGAAGGCATCATCGTCGTCGAGGGGCGCATGGTGCATATCCAGAACGTCATGCTGGCCATCGCCGAGCGAGCCGCTGGCGGCATGCGGGGGCCGCTGACCCACCAGCGACAGGAACGCGCGGGCGCGGGACTGGAGATGTCGGCGGCGGCGCTGGTCAATATCTGCGGTCGCCATCGCATGCTTTCGCAACGCATGGCGACGGCCTGGTGCATGGTCGCCCGCGACCTGTCGGCATCGTCGTCGCGCGTCGCGCTGCGCAAGTACATCCACCAGTTCGAGCGGACCATGGCGCAGCTCGAGGCGGCCAGTCTGACATCGCGGCTGCGCGGCCGCTACGGCGACCTCAAGCGTGTCTGGCTGTCTTACCGCGAGGCGCTGACCGGCACGCCGGCGGAACGGGAGACGGCGGACCGCGTCTTCGATCTCAGCGAGCAGACGCTCGACGCCGCCGACCTGCTAGCGGCCACGGCGGCCGAACGCGCCGGCACGGCGGCGGCGCACATGGTCAATGTCGCCGGACGCAATCGCATGCTCTGCGCCCGCCTCGCCAAGCTTTACCTGTTCAATGGCTGGCCCGACCGGTCGCGCAAGCTGGGCCGGCTGAGCGACATGTCCCGTCAGGAATTCTTCACCAACATGCGCACTCTGGGCGCTTACAGCGCCGACTCGCCCGAGGCGCAGGCCCAGTTGCGGGTCGACGCCGAGCAATGGCAGCACTTCCTGGCGGCGCTTGACGCCGCGCCGGCCAACCGGCCGAGCCGGGATCGAACCCTGGCCGTGGTCGCCGCCAGCGAGGAACTGCTGCGCAATGTCGATACCACCGTCAAGCTGTACGAGCGGCTGACCCGGTAGGCGAGCGGCGGCGGCACGGCCGGCCCCTGCTGCGATGCGGTAAAATCGGCCGGACGTGGCGTCTGGCCACGGCTGACTTTCGCTGGATTGCGCCTTTGCCATGAAACACATCGTTGATGACGTCCGCATCAAGGAAATCAAGGAGCTTTCACCGCCCTCGCATCTGCTGCGCGAGTTTCCCGCCAGCGAGCCCGCCGCATCGACCACGTTCGAGGCGCGGGCCGCCATCCATCGCATCCTGCACGGTTCCGACGACCGGCTGCTGGTCATCGTCGGCCCCTGTTCGATTCACGACTACGGCGCGGCGATGGAATATGCCCACCGCCTCAAGGCCGAGCGCCAGCGGCTCGACGCCGACTTGCAGATCGTCATGCGTGTCTATTTCGAGAAACCGCGCACCACGGTGGGCTGGAAGGGGCTGATCAACGATCCGCGCCTGGACGGCAGCTACAAAATCAACGAGGGCCTGCGCCTGGCGAGGAAGCTCCTTTGGGAGATCAACGAGATGGGGCTGCCCTGCGCCACCGAGTTTCTCGACACCATCACGCCGCAATACACGGCCGATTTGATCAGCTGGGGCGCCATCGGCGCGCGCACCACCGAATCGCAAGTGCACCGCGAGCTGGCGTCGGGCCTCTCCTGCCCGGTCGGCTTCAAGAACGGCACCGACGGCAACATCAGGATCGCCGTTGACGCCATCAAGGCCGCCGCCGCCACGCATCATTTTCTCTCGGTGACCAAGGCCGGCCACTCCGCCATCGTATCCACCAACGGCAACGAGGATTGCCATGTCATCCTGCGCGGCGGCAAGCATCCGAACCATGATCGCGCCAGCGTCGAAGCGGCCTGCGCGGAACTCGGCAAGTCGGGCCTGGCGGCGCGCGTCATGGTTGACCTTTCGCACGCCAACAGCCGCAAGGACTACAAGAAGCAGATCGACGTCGCCCACGATGTCGCCGGCCAGCTGGCCGAGGGCGAGGACCGCGTCTTCGGCGTCATGATCGAATCGCACCTGAACCCGGGCCGACAAGATCTCAAGCGCGGCATCGCCCTCGATCACGGCGTGTCGATCACCGACGCCTGCATCGGTTGGGACGATACGCTGATCGTGCTCGACCTGCTGGCCGAGGCGGTCAGGAAGCGTCGCCTGGCGCTGGCCGCGCGCTAAAAGCGCACCGTTACCCGCAGGCCCTTTTCGTTGTCGCCGGCGTCGAGGCGGACGGTCGCGCCGTGCCGCTCGGCGATGCGGGCGACGATCGACAAGCCAAGTCCGCTGCCTTCGGTGTCCTGCCCCGCCAGGCGATGGAAGCGGTCGAAGATGCGTTCGCGTTCGGCGGCCGGAATGCCTGGCCCGGTATCGGTAACGGTGAGGGCTCCCGGCGCGACGGCAACCGTCACGTGCCCGCCCGCCGGCGTGTAGCGGATGGCGTTGTCCACCAGATTGCGCAGCAGGACGCGCAGCATGTCGGCGTTACCGGCAACCTGGGTCGGCAGCGCGTCGAGTTCCAACGCCACGTTTTTCGCCAAGGCTGGCGCGCCATGGTCGGCGCAGACCTCCTCGGCCAGCCGGTCGAGTGCCACCATCTCGATGGCGCGCGTTTTCTCGGGATCGAGCCGGGCCAGCGTCAGCAACTGGTCGACCAGGCGCGAGGCCCGGCGGCAGCTGGCGATCAGTTGCTCGATGGCATGGTCGCGCTCGGTGTTGTCACGCGCGCGCATCGCCACCTGCGCCTGGGTTGCCAGCGCCGCCAGCGGGGTCCGCAGTTCGTGGGCGGCATCGGCGGTGAAGCGCCGCTCCGATTCGAGCGTCCGCTCGACGCGGGCGAACAGATCGTTGATGGCGTTGACCAGCGGACGGATTTCCCGCGGCGCGCTGGCGGGCGCCAGCGGTTGCAAGCGGTCGGGTGCCCGCGCGGTGATCTGCTCGGCCACGTCATCGAGCGGCTTGAGCGCCCGCCAGGTGGCCAGCCAGATCCAGAGGCCGAGCAGCGGCAAGCCGAACAGCATGGGGCTGAGCAGTCGCCGGGCGATGTCGCGGATGAGGTCGTCGTGTTCCTCGACCGTTTCCTCTGAATGCGCCGGCCAGTCCTCGAGCAGATCGTCGAGTTCGTGGTGAATGCCGATGTAGACCCAGATGCTGGTGGCCAGCCAGGCCGCCGTGATGCCGCCGAGCAGCAGCGTCAGCAGCCGGCGACGCAACGAGAACCAGCGCGTCGTCATTGCGGAATCGTGTAGCCGACGCCACGCAGCGTCTTGATGAAATCGGCGCCCAGCTTTTTCCGGAGGTGGTGGATATGCACCTCGAGGGCATTGCTGTCCGGCTCGTCGCGCCAGCCGTAGATCGAGCTTTCGAGCTGGCCGCGCGTCATGACGCGGCCGGCATTGGCCAGCAGCGCGTGCAGCACGGCGAATTCGCGTGCCGACAGCTCGACCGGAAAGTCAGCCACGGTGACCCGCCGACCGGCCGGGTCGAGCGTCACCTCGCCGTGGCGCAGCAGCGCCGCCGCGCGGCCCGTCGTCCGGCGCGCCAGCGCGCGCAGGCGGGCGGCCAGTTCGTCGATGTCGACCGGCTTCACCAGATAGTCGTCGGCGCCCGAGTCGAGGCCGGCGATCTTGTCGGCCGTGGCGTCGCGGGCGGTGAGGATCAGCACCGGCAGCACTTGGCCGCGCCCGCGCAGCCGCCGCAGCAATTCCATGCCGGCGAGTTTGGGCAGGCCGAGATCAAGTACCAGCAGGTCGAAGTCTTCGCTGGCCAGCGCGCGGTCGGCCGCTTCGCCGTCCTTCAGCCAGTCGACCGCGAAACCCGACTGGCGCAACCCGACCATCAGGCCGTCGCCGAGTTGCGGATCATCTTCGACGAGCAGGACGCGCATGGTGCGATTCTAGCGGCTGAGCAGCCAGGCCAACGCGCCGACCCAGCCCAACAGCACCATTGCCGCCAGGGGGCGGGCGCCAATGATGGCGTCGCGTGTCGCGCCGATCTTCCGGCCGGTGATCATCGTCCGTGGCAGATTCTCGCGATGGACAAGGCTGCCGACTGCAACGCCGACCAGATGGACCACGACGACAGCCAGCATGGTGCTCGCGAGGCCCTCGTGCAACTCCTCGAACAACTCGCCGCCGATTTCCTGGTAGGTCAGCCAGCCGGCGGCGCCCGTGAGCAGCCCCAGCGCCAGCAGCAGCACGATGGCCCAGGCGCCGGCCGGATTGTGACCGACGCAATGCGCCGGTCGCGGCCCGAGCAGGCTCTTGAGGTAAGCGATGGCTGCGTGCGGTCCACGCACGAAATCGGCAAAGCGCGCGTAGCGCGTACCGACGAGGCCCCAGAGCAGCCGGAACAGCGCGACGCCGACGACGGTGCCGCCCGCGGCGACGTGCACCAGGCGCCATTCCTCGCTGTCGCCGGTCAGCCAGGCGAGCGCGAAGCCGCCGGCCATCAGCCAGTGGCCGAGGCGCACCGGCAGGTCCCAGACCAGAATGTTGCGCTCAGTCGCGGTCATGGCGACGGCCTCCGATATTTCCGGGCATGCGGATCTCGCGTTCGCGGAAACTGCCCTGCTCGGCTTTCGTGTGACAGGCGGCGCAATTGGCGGCGCTGCCGACGGCCTTGTCCTTCCAGGCGGCGGCCGGCACCTCGTCGTGCTTCTTGCGGAACCAATGGGTCAAAGTCAGTCGTGGCAGTTCGCCGGGCTTGATGTCCGGCCGGGTGACACGGCGATCGCTGCCGGCGTGGCGCGCGAGAAACTCCTCGATCTGGCGGCGGGATTTCTCGTCGAGGCTGGCGTTGTCGCCGTAATGCTTGTCGAGTCCGCCCATGACGCGCCGCCAGTCGTCGGCGGCCAGCAATGCCGGCGGGAACGGCAGGTGGCAGCTGCCGCACTCGGCCTTGAAGGCGGGCGGGGCATCGGCCGGGATGGGCAGGCGGTCGGCAAGGGCGCTTGCCGACGCGGCGGCGAGACCAAGGCAGAGGATCGTGCGTTTCATGTCAGAGGCCTCCGCTCACGAAAGCGATGAAGTCCGCCTTTTCGCCAGCGCTGCATTCGCGTCCCACGACTTCCGTGCAATTGCGCTTGAACCACTTCTCGACCTTGGCGGGGTCACTGAAGCGGTCCGCGTTGGCGGCCGGAGCGAGCGGTTTGATCGGCTTGCCCGTGATGACATGCTCGCCGGCTTGCGTGGGCTTGCCCGTGTGGCAGGTCGCGCACGAGTCCATTTTCGCGGAAACACCGAACTTGCGCGCGTAGAACTCGGCGCCGCGCTGGGCTGACACCTGGTAGGCGGCGCCGACGGCGTTGGCGTAGGCGTCGAGAATCTGGACGGGCGTCCCGGCGACGGCCGTCGCACTGGCCGCCACGAGGACGAAGGGAATCAGGGGCTTCATTTTCCGGCTCCTTGTCGGTTGAACATGGAGCCGGAGTATGAACAGGCTGGCTTAAGGGTCTCTTAGATCCAGCTTACGGGAACGTTAACAGAACAAAGACGGGTGGCTTCAGCGGCGGCCGCCCATGCCACCCATCCCGGGGCCCATGCCACCCATCCCCGGGCCCATGCCGGCGCCACGGGCGGGTGGCGTTTCGGGCAAGGTGACGCCACGTTCCTTGGCGCGCTCCTGCATCTTCTTGTGGTGTTCGGCCCGGAAGGCGATGCGTTCCTCTTCCGTCTTCAGCAGGCGCATCTGGTTGCGGTAATCGATGCGCTCCTGGCGCGTCATCAGCTGGCTGCCATAGACCTGTTGCTGGGTCTCCGCGGCGGCGTTTCCCGTTCCCAGCACGGCGAATGCGGCAATCATGATCGCGGACTTAAGTGGTTTCATGGCACTCTCCTTTTTGCAGGGGTTGAAAAGCAATGCTAGCTCGTGGCGGACAAGAGTCAAGCTTACCGCCCGAGGCAGGCGCACTTGTGGCGAACCCTTCTCTGCCGGCAGCGTCATGGCCGGCGCAGGATGCCTGAACGGTAGGCCTGGGAGGCACCTTCGTAATAACTGACGGCCTCCTCAAGCAGATGCCGGCCCCGTTCGCTGTCAGGCAATGCCTCGCCTGTGGCCGGATCGACCAGCCGCCAGCGGCGCTGTGGTCGGAGTTCGACCAGTACGCCGTCCTCGAGATAGCCGACCGTCTGGTAGTTGGCGAGAAAGGCGCGTTGGTGCCGGGGTCCCTCGCCGATGATGTCGTGACCGAAGAAGCGTGATCGGTAGCTGAAGTTCAGCAGCGCCAGCAGGGTCGGCGCCACGTCGATCTGCGAAGCCAGCGTGTCGATGCGAGCCGCCGCGACATGGCCCGGTGCATGAATGATCAGCGGAATGAGGAACTTCTCGACCGGCAGGTCGGTCTTGCCGCGCCCCGAGGCGGTGTGGTCAGCGACGATCACGAACACCGTGTCGCGGAACCAGGGTCTGGCCCGGGCGCGCTCGATG
Organism: Rhodocyclaceae bacterium; assembly: GCA_016704145.1. Classification (GTDB taxonomy): domain Bacteria; phylum Pseudomonadota; class Gammaproteobacteria; order Burkholderiales; family Rhodocyclaceae; genus Fen-999. Next base: position 1,927,485 of record JADJAS010000007.1, read on the forward strand.
AAGTCGCCGATTGCCCAGTCGGTGTACTTCACCGCGCCCTCGCGTCCCGTGCCCGACGGGATGTCGATGCGCCCTTCGGGATAGGTGAAGGGCCGATGGTTGGACGTGGTCATGATGTGCGCGAAGAACCGCTTGCCGTTGGCATGGCGTCGGTCGAGCTGATCGAGCGCCAGGGTGAATAGGTCTTCGTCGGCCACGCCCCAGATGTTCTCGGCGTGAATGGCCTCCGGTGCAATGGCCGTGCGGTCGATCACCGTGTAGCCGTTGCCGCCGAAAAAGGCGTTCATGTTGTCGAAGTAGCCGTAGCCGCCGTAGATGTAGAGCGGCTCGTAGCCGCGCTCGGCGAAGATCTCGCCGAGGGTGAACAGGCGGTCGTTGTTCGGTCGCTTGACGATGGAATTGCCCGGCGTTGGCGGGATCGACAGCGTCAGCGCCTCCAGGCCGCGCACGGTGCGCGTGCCGGTGGCGTAGATGCGCGTGAAGAGCATGCCTTCGGTGGCGAGCTTGTCCAGTCTGGGTGTCAGGTTCTCCTGGTTGCCGAACGCGGACAGGAATTCCGCCGACAGGCTTTCCACGGTGACCAGCACGACGTTCAGGCGCTTTTCGGGGCCGTCGCCGACGATGTCGCGCTCGACCGCCAGCGGTGCCCGGTCGGCAAAATGCTGCGGCCCGATGTGCTCGAACTCGGCGCGCAGCACCTTGTAGACACGCTCCAGACTTTCCGTGCGATAGAACTGGGCATAGTCGATCTCGTTGGTGCGGAAGGCGTGCCAGAACTCGTAGTGGCCGTTACCGGCGAGCTGCGTGGCTTGGGCATGGTCGGTGAACTCCTTGTAGCGGGCATCGACGGCGAAGAACGAAACGGCTGGCAGCAGCAGGAAGAGCGCCAGCCGGCCCAGGCGACCGCGCCAGCTCATGCCCGCTGGTTCCGCCGCGTGCCGCAGCCCCTTCCAGGTAAGCGCAAGCATGGCGATGGCGGCGGCGCCGACGCCGGCGAACAGCGGGCGCAGGTCGTAGGACTCGCGGATGTTGCCGATCACCTCGCGCGTGTAGAGCAGGTAGTCGACGGCGATGAAGTTGAAGCGCGAGGCGAACTCGTTCCAGAAGACGAACTCAGAGACGCCGATGAAGGCCCAGGTGGCGAAAGTCAGCGCCGACAGCACGCCGAGCGTGAGCAGCAGGGCGCGGCGCGAGCGCCGCCCGTCGGGCCATAGTGAGGCGATCAGCGCGAAGGGCAGCAGCCACCAGCAGGCGGCGGCGAGGTCGAACATCAGGCCGATGCCGAATATCCGCAACAGCATCGTCGGTGCCAGCAGCGATTGGTCGCCGTTGAAGGCCAGCAGGCCAAGCCGAACGATGGTGTTGACCGCCAGGTAGGCCGCCAGCAGCAGCCCGACCACGCGGAAGCGGCCGGCGAATAGCCGGCTGGGCCGATTCAAGCGTTCTTGCCTTTCTGCCAGAGGATGTCACCGCCGCCCGCTTGCTTGTTCAGCCAGCGGCCGAGCACGAACAGCAGGTCGGACAGGCGGTTCAGGTAACGGCGCACGGTGTCGGATACCGTCTCGACATTGCCGAGCGCGACCACCGATCGCTCGGCGCGCCGGCAGACCGTGCGCGCCAGGTGGGTCAGCGCCGCGGCGCGGCTGCCGCCCGGCAGGATGAACTCCTTGAGCGGCGACAGTTCGGCGTTGAAGCGCTCGACCGCTTGCTCGAGGCGAGCCGGCTGCCCGGCGCCGAGGAATTCGTGGCCCGGCACCGCCAGTTCGCCGCCGAGGTCGAACAGATCGTGCTGGATGCCGATCAGCAGTTCGCGCGTCTCCGTCGGCAGGGATTCGCAAAGCAAAAGGCCGAGCAGCGAATTGAGCTCGTCGACCTCGCCGATGGCGGTGATGCGGGCGGAATCCTTGCCGACGCGCGAGCCGTCGCCGAGGCCGGTGGTGCCGGCGTCGCCGGTGCGCGTGACGATCTTCGAGAGGCGGTGACCCATGGTGGCGGTGATGACGAAAGTCAGTCGTGGCGGGACGCCGCAGTGTAATCCAGGCGGGAGCCGCCGGTGTCGCGCTCAGGCCTGGTTGCGCACCGCCGCCACCAGCGTGTCCGGTTCGGGCGGGCGCTTGACGACCAGCACCGCGCAGGCGAGTTCGCCGACCACGCGGTCGGTGGTCTGGCCGGCGATCTTGCGCGACAGCCCTTTGCGCTGGTCGTTGCCGATGACGACGAGGTCGGCGCCGATGTCGCGCGCGGTCTCGATGATGGCCTCGGCCGGCGGCCGGGCGACGATGCGGGCCTCGCACTCGACGCCTTCGACGCGCAGCAGGCCGATCTTCTCCGCCACATCCTCTTCGGCTTGGAGTCGCCCGGCTTCGCTGCTCGCGGCGGCGAGCACGGTGACCGGCAGGGCGCAGGCCCGGGCGATCGCCGCCGTCATTTCCGTGAGCGTCGTGCTGATCGGCGAACCGTCGGTGGCCATCAGGATGCGCCGCCGCAGGGGCTGGGCCTCCGCGTTGGCCACCAGGATGTGACAAGGCACCTGGACGATGAGGCGCTGCGCGAGGTCGCCGATCAATCGCTCCTTCAGGTCCCCGCGTGGCGGCCGGCGGCCGATGATCAGGATATTGGTGTCGTGGGCCTTGGCGGTCGCCACGATCTGCTCGACCGGGCTGGCCCCCTGGCGCAGGATCGACTCGCTATCGACGCCTTCGATCAGCGCCTTGCGTTCGGCGTGAGCCAGCCGGGCGCGACCGGTGTCGAGATCGTCGGTCGATGCGATGCTGGTCATGATGTCGAGCGTGACACCGAAGCGCCTGGCCAAGGCGATGGCAATGTCCTCGGGGGCCTGGCAGAACTCGCTGCCGTCGGTGGCCAGCATTAGCCGCTGCCGCCGCAGGCCGTCGGGCAGTACCTTGCCATGGCATTCCTTGAAGATGCGGGTCTTGCAGGTTCGGCAGATATCCGGATCGAGCGTCCAGTACAGCGCACCGGTGACATTGGCCATCACCGGGAAGAAGGCGCCCTCGCCGATCTCGTGGTCGTAGCCGCCCTGTCGCAGGAAGGCGTGCGAGGCGTCGTTGAGTCGGTAGAAATAGAGGCCGCCGCCCAGCCGCCGCCGGCGTCGTGCCTCCTGCGCCAGCACTTCGGCGCCGGCGATGTCGATGCGCACCAGGCTGGCCGCCGCGATCAGCACCGATTTCTGCTGCGGGTTGTCCTCGTCGATCTGTTGCAGGACCGCCTGGACGTAGCTGGCGGAACCGAAATAGACCGATCCGTTGATGCGGACGATCCGCAGCTGCGGACATTCCTGGCGTCCCCTGGCGCGCACGAAGTGATAGGCGCCGGCCTCGGGCGCCGGCACCACCGGCACGATTTCCGGCTTCGAACTCTTGTAGAGGAACAGGATCAGCGAGAGGAAGACGCCGAGGAAGATGCCGGCTTCCAGATTGATCAGCGTGCCGACCAGCGTCACGGTCAGGATGGCCGTTTCCGGTTTGCTGGCGCGCCAGATGTGACGGATGTGGTGGAAGTCGATCAGGCCCCAGGCCACCAGGAACAGGATGCCGGCCATGGCGGCGTTGGGCAGGTAGGCCGCCAGCGGCGCGACGACCAGCAGGATCAGGACGAGAAAGATCGATGCGAGGATGGAGGCGAGCGGCGTGCGGGCGCCGGCCTCGAAATTGACGCCGCTGCGGTTGAAGGAACCTGACGAGGCATAGGCGGAGAAGAACGCGCCGACGATGTTCGACAGACCCTGGCCGATGAACTCCTGGTTGCCGTCGATGCGCTGCTCGGAACGCACCGCGATGGCGCGCGAGATCGACACCGCCTCGGTCAGCGCCAGCATGGTGATGACCAGCGCCGGGCCGACGGTGCGGCGCAACGTGTCGAGCGACAAGTCGGGCGCCGACAGTGGCGGTAGTCCCGACGGCAGCGCTCCGACGGTGAGAATGCCGGTACTGGCCTGTCCGCGCCACAGGTTCAGGGCCTCGGCGACGAGGCTGCCGACGATCATGGCCGCGATCATGTACGGAATCTTCTTCAGGTAGCGCTTGGTCAGGATGCCGGCGGCCAGCGTCGTCAGGCTGACCGCCAGTACCCAGGGGTTGATGTCGGCGAACTGGACGAACAGCTGATGCACGATCTCGTGAAAAGGTGTGCCGCGCGGGATGGCGATGCCGAAGAAGTTGCGCACCTGGCTGGCCGCGATGAGGATGGCGGCGCCGGCGGTGAAGCCGATCACCACGGTATGCGAGATGAAGTTCACCAATGCGCCCAGGCGAGCCAGACCGAGCACCAACTCGAAAAGGCCGACCAGGAAAGTGAGGGTGAGCACCAGTCCGATGTATTGCGCCGAGCCGGGTTCGGCCTGATGGGAAAGCGCGGCGAACACGGCGATGGAGATCGCCGTGGTCGGGCCGGAGACGAGGTGCCAGCTCGAGCCGAACAGCGCGCCGACCACCGCCGGCATCATCGCCGCGTAGAGGCCGTATTGCGGCGGCAGGCCGGCGATGGTGGCGAAGGCGACCCCCTGCGGCAGCACGATCAGGGCGCCGGTGAATCCGGCCAGCAAGTCGTCGCGCGCAGTCTTGCGCGTGACCATGGGCCACCAGCGCAGGAAGGGCAACAGTTTGATCAGCGGGCCTGACGGGGCTTTCATGCGGGGCGCCTCCGACTCGGGCGGCGGTGACATTTCGGCTACGGGAAGCATGAATACTAGCAGGCGGCAATATCAAGACCGGCTGCCGAGTCTAGCGACCTCCTCGTAAAGCCAGCGTCAAGCGCCGAATTCTTGAGTGGTGCGTTCATGCGTTGATTATCGCCTACCGACATGGTGACGGCGGCCGGCGATATGCTCGCCTGATCAGCGAATAAGAATCCTGTGCAGCGCCTCGACAGGCAGGTTGCTAATATCCGGGCCACCGTCAAGAAAACGTCATGGCATCGTCAAGAATTCGTATAGCCACCGGTCCTTCGGCCGGCCGGTGCATTGGAAGATGACTTTCCCGTCCGCGATCAGGAAGTTCCTGCCGTTCCTCCGCTGGTGGCCGCTCGATGGCGCGACGATCAAGGCCGACGCGGTCGCCGGCGTGACGGTCGCCCTCGTGCTGGTGCCGCAGTCGATGGCCTATGCCCAGCTGGCCGGCATGCCGGCTTACTATGGTCTTTACGCCGCCTTCCTGCCAGTGATGATCGCCGCCCTGTGGGGGTCGTCGAATCAACTGGGCACCGGACCGGTGGCGGTGGTGTCGCTGCTGACGGCGTCGAGCCTGTCGCCGCTGGCGGCGCCGGCATCCGATCACTTCGTGGTGTTGGCCGTCATGCTGGCGTTGCTGGTCGGCGTGTTCCAGTTGGCGCTGGGTCTCTTCAAGCTCGGCGTGGTGGTCAACTTCCTCTCCCACCCGGTGATCGTCGGTTTCACCAACGCCGCCGCCATGATCATCGCCCTCTCGCAGGTGAACAAGCTGATCGGCGTGCCGATGGGTCGCTCCGAGCACTTCATTCAGGACATTGCCGGCGTCGCCCGGCAGGTCGGCGACACCCACTGGCCGACCCTGGCGATGGGCAGCGTCGCCATCGCCATCATCTGGCTGGCGCGCCGGTACCGGCCGAAATGGCCGGGCGTGCTGATCGCGGTGGCGATCACCACCACCGCCTCCTGGCTGATCGGCTTCGAGCGCAACGACGCGGCGAGCGTGGCGCAGATCATGGAGCCGGAGGCCAAGGCGCTGCTGGCCGACCACGCCCGCACCGAGGCGCGCATCGTCGAGATCGGCAGGGAGATTTCGGCCAAGTCAGCCGACCTGAAGCGTCGGCATGCCGAGCAGGGCGAACTGTCGCACGACGCCATCACGCTCAACTACGAGATCGAGCTGCTGCGCTTGCAGCTCAAGGACCGCGAGGATGAAAATCGCCGGCGCAATCGCGCCCTGCGCAGCATGGTGTTCGAGAAAGTCAGTGGCGGCGACGCGCCGCCGCGCTACTTCGCCGCCGGCAAGGTGCCGACTGGCGAGGTGGGCGAAGGCCACCGCTGGCGCATTGCCAAGGCGGCTGGCGACACGCTGAAGCTGGTCGGCGGTGGCGAGGTGGTGGGACGGATTCCCGAGGGCCTGCCGAGCATCGGCCTGCCGACCATTTCCTGGGAACTGCTGGGCAGCCTGCTTTCCGCCGCCATCGTGATCTCGCTGGTCGGTTTCATGGAGGCGATCTCGATCGCCAAGGCCATCGCCGCTAAGACCAAGCAGAAGATCGACCCCAACCAGGAACTGATCGGCCAGGGCCTCGCCAACATCGTCGGCAGTTTCACGCAGGCCTTCCCGGTGTCGGGCTCCTTCTCGCGCTCGGCGGTCAATATCAACGCCGGCGCCGTCACCGGCATGTCGTCGGTATTCACCGGCCTGCTGGTGCTGCTGACGCTGCTGTTCCTGACGCCGCTGCTCTATCACCTGCCGCAGGCGGTGCTGGCGGCGGTGATCATCATGGCGGTGATCGGTCTCATCAACTTCGGTGCGGTCAAGCATGCCTGGCAGGCCAACCGCCACGACGGCATCGCCGCCGTCGTCACGTTCGTCGCCACGCTCGCCTTCGCGCCGCACCTTGACAACGGCATCCTGGTCGGCGCCGGCCTGGCCATCGGCCTTTACCTGTATCGCACCATGTCGCCGCGCGTCGCCATCCTCGGCCGCCACCCCGACGGTACGCTGCGCGACGCCGCCGTGCACAACCTGCCGGCTTCGGACCTGGTGACGGCGGTGCGCTTCGACGGGCGCCTGTACTTCGCCAACGTGTCCTTCTTCTAGGACGCCATCCTCGACGCGGTGGCGGCGAATCCGAAGGCCTCCTACCTGCTGGTGGTGGGCAACGGCATCAACGAACTGGATGCCTCCGGCGAGGAGGTGGTGCGCCACGTCGTCGATCGCCTGCGCGGCAACGGCGTCACCGTGGTCTTCTCGGGGCTGAAAAAGCAGGTGATCGACGTCATGCGCGCCACCGGGCTGTTCGATGTCGTCACCCAGGCCAACATTTTTGCCACCGCCGACCAGGCGCTGGCGGCGATTTACGCGCGGGCCGGCCACGCCGAAGCCGATGCCCTGCGGCCGGACAACCTGCCAGCGGCCGGCTGATACAATGACGGCCTGATATCACGCCGCCGTCATGTCCAGCCTGCTCGCCATCGACTTCCTGCTGATCGCCGCCTGCCTCTGGCTGGCGGTCGGGTTGTGGGGGCTGGCGGCGCCACGCAACACGCGCTTCATCGCCAAGGGCCTGTTCCCGCTGGGCGCTCTGATCGGCCTGGGGGTCGGTGTCACCGCGCTCGATTTTCTCGGGCAGTCCGCCGAAACCGCCATCCTCGTCATCGGCCTGCCGACGTTGCCGTTCCATCTGCGGCTCGACAACCTCACCGCCGTGTTCGCGCTGCTGCTGGGCTTTGCCTCGGTCGGCATTTCCATTTACGCCGCCGGTTATTTCAGGAAAGGCGAGGGCGCCGCGCCAGGCCTGATGTGCCTCCAGTACCACGCCTTCCTGACCAGCATGCTCATGGTGCTGCTGGCCGACGACGCCTATGCCTTCATGGTGGCCTGGGAGGTCATGGCATTGTCATCGTTTTTCCTGGTCACCACCGACCACCGCCACGAAGCCATTCGCAGCGCCGGCTATCTCTATCTGCTGATCGCCCACGTCGGCGCCATCGCCATCCTGCTCGCCTTCGGCGTCATGACCTCGGGCAGCGGCGATTACACCTTCGCCGGCATGCGCGCGCAGGAACTGCCGCCCTTCTGGGCCTCGGCCGCTTTCCTGCTGGCGCTGGTCGGCTTCGGCGCCAAGGCCGGCCTGGTGCCTGTGCACGTCTGGCTGCCGGAAGCCCACCCGGCGGCGCCTTCGCCAGTATCGGCCATGATGTCCGGCGTCATGCTCAAGACCGCCATCTACGGCCTGCTGCGTGTCAGTTTCGACCTGGTCGGCACACCGCTCTGGTGGTGGGGCGTGGTGGCCATGGCCGTCGGCCTGGTCACCGCCCTGTTCGGCGTGCTCTATGCCACCGTGCAGTCGGACATGAAGCGGCTGCTGGCCTATTCCTCGATCGAGAACATCGGCCTGCTGGCGGTCGGCATCGGCCTGGCGCTGATCTTTCATTCGTTTGGCATGGAGACGCTGGCCGCGCTGGCGATGACGGCGGTGCTCTACCACTGCCTGGCCCACGCCGGTTTCAAGAGCCTGCTGTTTCTGTGCACCGGCTCGGTGCTGCACGCCACCCGCGAGCGCAGCCTGGGCAAACTCGGTGGCCTGATCCATCGCATGCCCTGGGTGGCCTGGCTGGCGCTGGTCGGCATCATCGCCGGGGCCGGCCTGCCGCCGCTGTCCGGCTTCGTTTCCGAATGGCTGCTGCTGCAGGCCTTCCTGTTTTCGCCGGGGCTGCCGCATTCCTGGCTGAACATGGTGGTGCCGGTGGCGGCCGCCGTGATCGCGCTGGTGGCGGCGCTGGCCGGTTTCGCCATGGTCAAGTTCTACGGCATCATCTTCCTCGGCCAGATGCGCGAGCCCGCCCTCAAGGACGCCCATGACGCCGGCCCCTGGGAACGCGGCGGTCTGTCATGGCTGACTTTGCTGACGCTGCTGCTCGGCGTGATGCCGTCGACGGTGATCGGCCTGCTCGATGCCGCCACCCGCCAGTTGCTCGGTACCGGGCTGGCCGCACGGGTGCGCGAGTCGGGCTGGTGGATGTTGGCGCCGATCTCCGAGGACCGTGCCAGCTACCAGCCGCTGATTTTCCTGGTCACCATCGTTGCCTCGGTGCTGCTTGGCCGCTGGCTGGTGCGCCGTCTCTACCACGGTCGCATCCGGCGGTCGCGGGCCTGGGATTGCGGCTTCTTCTTCGAGGGGCCGCGCGCGCAGGATACCGCCGAGGGCTTCTCGCAGCCGATCCGGCGCATCTTCGAGCCGGTGTTCCGCATGGCGCGGCACTTCCCGACCGCCCGCGACGACCAGCCCTATTACTCGGTCAAGGTCGAGGACCATTTCTGGCACTGGCTTTACCTGCCCGTGGCGCGGCTGGCCGAGCGCATTTCCGGGCTCATCGTGCGCGTGCAGGGCGGCCGCATCGCGGTGTATCTGATGTACAGCTTCCTGACGCTGATCGTGCTGCTGCTGGTGGCCCGGCCATGAGTGTCGGCGGCTTTCTCGGCCAGCTGTTCGCCATCGCGCTGGCGCTGGTGCTGGCACCGCTGCTGACCGGCTGGGTGAATCAGTGTCGCGCCTGGCTGCAAAACCGTTCGGCGCCGCCGCTGCTGCAACCCTACTACATGCTGCACAAGCTGTTCCGCAAGGACGTGGTGCTGGCGCGCAACGCTTCCCCGCTGTTCCGCTTCGCACCCTTCGCGGTGTTCGGCTGCATGCTGCTGGCCTGCGCCATCATCCCCAGCCTGTCCACCGACCTGCCGCTGGCGCCGGCCGCCGACACGCTGGCGTTGGTCGGCGTGTTCGGCCTGGCGCGCATCTTCATTTCGCTGGCCGCCATGGATGTCGGCACCGCGTTCGGCAGCCTCGGCGGCCGGCGCGAGATGCTGGTCGGCTTCCTTGCCGAACCGGCGCTGCTGATGGTGATTTTCACCTTGGCGCTGATCTCGCAGTCGACCTCGGTGGCGACCATCGTCGAGACGCTGGCGCACCGCGAGATCGTCATCTATCCCAGCCTCGCTTTCGCTGGCATCGCCTTCACCTTCGTCTCGCTGGCCGAGAACGCCCGCGTGCCGGTGGACAATCCCGCCACCCACCTCGAACTGACCATGATCCACGAGGCCATGATTCTCGAGTACTCCGGTCGGCATCTGGCGCTGATCGAGTGGGCGGCCAGTCTCAAGCTCTACGCCTATTCCTGCCTCGGCCTCGCCCTGTTCTTTCCCTGGGGCATCGCCGAGCGCGACAACTTCCTGGCCATGATCGCCGCCGCGCCGCTGCTGCTGATCAAGCTGGGCATCGGCGGCTGCCTGCTGGCGGCCATCGAGACCGTCAACGCCAAGATGCGCATTTTCCGCGCGCCGGAATTTCTCGGCACCGCCTTCCTGCTGGCGGTGCTCGGCCTGCTGGTGCGGCTGCTGCTTGAGGTGCGCGCATGAACGCCGGCGTCCCGCTTTCGGCGCAACTGATCAACCTGTTCGCGGCGGTGATCCTGCTGCTGGCCTTCGCCATGCTGGCGCAGCGCCGCGTCATGCCGCTGATCAACCTGTTCGGCCTGCAGGGCCTGGTGCTGGCCGGCTCGACGCTGGTGGTGGCGGTGACCACGCACCAGGCGCACCTTTACTGGTCGGCCGGCCTGACCCTGCTGCTCAAGGCCATGCTGCTGCCCTGGATCCTGCACCGGCTGGTGCGCAAGCTGTACGTCAAGTGGGATGTCGAATCGCTGGTCAACGTGCCGGCCACCATGCTGATCGGCATCGTGCTGGTCATCGTCGCCTTTAACGTCGCCCAGCCGATCTCGCTGCTCTCGCACACCATCAGCCGCGGCACGCTGGGCATCGCGCTGGCCACCGTCATGCTCGCCTTCCTGATGATGATTACGCGCACCAAGGCCATCCCACAGGTGGTCGGCTTCCTGGCCATGGAAAACGGCCTGTTCCTCGCCGCCACCAGCGCCACCTACGGCATGCCGATGGTGGTTGAGCTGGGTATCGCGCTCGACGTGCTGGTCGGCGTCATCATCCTCGGCGTGTTCTTCTTCCAGATCCGCGACCAGTTCGACAGTCTGGACATCAGCCACATGGAACATCTGAAGGACGGCTGAACGTGGACATGTTCGTCATCCTCTTGGCCATCCCCCTCGTCAGCGGCGCGCTGCTGACGGTGGCCGGTGAACGGGCCTGGGCGCCGCATCTCAACATCATCGCCAGCGCCGGCACTTTCCTTGCCTCGGCGCTGCTGACGGTCGAGATCATCGCCGAGGGGCCGCGCTTCGCCTTCGGCGAGCAGTTCTTCATCGACTCGATGAACGTCTTCTTCGTCGCGCTGACCGCCTTCGTCGGCATGACCACCAGCATCTTCTCCGGCCCCTACATGAAGAACGAGCAGGCGCACGGCCGGCTTTCGAAGCCGCGGCTGCGGCTCTACAAGAGCATGTATCAGCTGTTCATGTTCACCATGCTGGTGGCGCTCACCACCAACAACCTCGGTATCCTCTGGGTGGCGATGGAAGCGGCGACGCTGACCACCGTGCTGCTGGTCTCGCTTTACCGCACGCCGGCTTCGCTGGAGGCGGCCTGGAAATACTTCATCCTCTGCGGTGTCGGCATCGCCCAGGCGCTGTTCGGCACCATCCTGCTCTACTTCGCCGCCGAGCGCGTGCTCGGCGAAACCGGCAACGCGCTGCTGTGGACGCATCTGGTGGACGTCAAGGGCCAGCTCGAACCGGCGATCATGGCGCTGTCATTTGTTTTCCTGCTGGTCGGCTACGGCACCAAGGTCGGCCTGGCGCCGCTGCACAACTGGCTGCCGGATGCTCACGCCGAAGGCCCGACACCGGTGTCCGCCGTGTTGTCCGGCCTGCTGCTCAACGTCGCGCTCTACGCCATCCTGCGCTGCAAGGTGCTGGCCGACGGCGCCATCGACGGCGATTTCGCCGGCAACCTGATGATGGGCTTCGGCCTGCTGACGCTGCTGCTCGCCGCCTTCTTCCTCGGCCGGCAGAAGGACATCAAGCGCATGTTTGCCTACTCGTCGATCGAACACATGGGCCTGATCACCTTTGCCTTCGGCATGGGCGGCGCGGTGGCCAACTTCGCCGGCTTCCTGCATATGACCATGCATTCGCTGACCAAGTCGGCGATCTTTTTCGCCGTCGGCCACGCCACCCAGAAGGTCGGCACCCAACTGATGGCCGACATCCGCGGTCTCATCCGCATCAATCCCGTGATTGGCTGGGGCCTGATGCTCGGCACGCTGGCCATCCTCGGCATGCCGCCGTTCGGCGTATTCGCCAGCGAGTTCATGATTCTCACTCACGCCATGAAGCATCATCCCTGGGCGACGCCCATCCTGCTGCTGGCGCTCGGCGTCGCCTTCGCCTCGATCTTCGGCAAGGTGCAGCCGATGGTGTTCGGCGAGACCCACGCCAAGCAGCTGCCGCACGCGCCCGCCATCACACCGGTATTCGTGCACCTGGCCATCGTGCTGATGCTCGGCCTCTACATTCCGCCCTATCTGACGCGCTGGTTCCACGAGGCCGCGCGCATGCTCGGATGAAGCTGTTCGACGAACCCATCGAGTTTGCGGCGCAGCCCGGCATCGGCGCGCCGGTGTGGGCGGGACGCGCCGCCGACGGCGAGGATCTGCTGCGCTTCGCCATCGCCGTGCATCGCGCCGGCGGTCGCATCGCCGCGCTGTGGGGCGAGGACGCACGGCCGGCGGCTGGCTGCTTCCGTCTCGATTGTGCGTTCGGCATCAACGAAGGCCACGCCTGGGTTTCGCTCGAACTGCCGGCGGCCGCCGTCGCCTGCCCCGTCTATCCCGATCTCGCCGGCATCTTTCCGGCGGCCAACCGCATGCAGCGGGCCACCCGCGATCTGGTCGGCATCGCCACCGACGGCGGCGACCAGCGGCCCTGGTTGCGTCACGGCGGCTGGCCGGAAGACTGGTACCCGCTGCGCCACGATTCCGCGCACGAAGTCGGTGTCGGCGTTGGTTTTCCCAATCTGCCCAGCGACTACGCCTTCGTTCAGGTCGGCGGCGAGGGCGCCCACGAAATTCCGGTCGGCCCCATCCATGCAGGCATCATCGAGCCTGGCCATTTTCGCTTTTCCGTCATCGGCGAGCGCGTGCTTCGCCTGGAGGAACGGCTCGGCTACCAGCACAAGGGCGTCGAGCGGCGTCTTGCCGGGGCTGACTTTGCCACCGGGGCACGACTGGTCGGCCGCGTTTCCGGCGATTCCACCTGCGCTTACGCCTGGGCCTACGCCATGGCGCTCGAGGCTGCCTGCGGCGTGGCGCCACCGCCGCGCGCGCTGATGCTGCGGGCGATCATGCTCGAGCGCGAGCGCGTCGCCAATCATCTCGGCGACCTCGGCGCGCTCGGCAACGACGCCGCTTTCGCCTTCGGCTTGACGCAGTTCATGCGCCTCAAGGAAGACTGGCTGCGCCTCAACGCCGAGCTGTTCGGTCATCGCTTCATGATGGATCGCATCGTCCCCGGCGGTGTCGCCGGCGATCTCGATCCGGCGGCGCTGCGGCGGATGGTCGATCAGTGCGAGGTCATCGGCCGCGAGGTCAAGGCCTTGCGCGCCATCTACGACGAGCACCCCGGCTTGCAGGACCGCTTCCTCACCACCGGCGCCATCAGCGCCGACCTGGCGCGCGAGCTGTCGATGACCGGCATGGCGGCGCGCGCCACCGGCCTGCTGCTCGGCGGCCGCTGTTATCGGCAGGGCTACACGCCGCCGCCGCCCTTCGACCGGCTGGGCGTGCGGCCGATCACCGACGAGCGGGGCGACGTCGCCGCCCGCGTCGCCGTCCGCTTCGACGAGGTATTCGAGTCGCTGCGCCTGCTCAAGGAAATCGCCGTGGCCATGCCCGGCGGCGAGCTGCGCGGCGAAATCGCGCCCGTTCCCGGCGGCGCCGGGCTGGGCATCGTCGAGGGCTGGCGCGGCGAGACCATCGTCGGCGTTCGCGTCGGCGCCGATGGCCGTCTGGCCCGCGTCCATCCGCATGATCCATCCTGGCAGGCCTGGCTGGCGCTGGAGCACGCGGTGATGAACGACATCGTCCCCGACTTTCCGCTGATCAACAAGTCGTTCAACCTCTCCTATTCTGGGGTCGATCTGTGATCCCGCTGCTCAAGCGCATCCTGCGCACCGGCATCCTCACCGAGCCGCCGGCGGCGGCCGACATCGGCCCGCAGGGCGAGATCAAGCGGTTGAGCGACGAGACCCTCGCCATCCTCGGCCGCGCGCTGACCATCCGCGAAGTCGATGCCGGTTCCTGCAACGGCTGCGAACTGGAAATCCACGCGCTCAACAACGCCTATTACAACCTCGAGGGGCGCGGCATCAAGTTCGTCGCCAGTCCGCGCCATGCCGACATGCTGCTGGTCACCGGTCCCGTGACCAAGAACATGGAGAACGCGCTGCGCATCGCCTACGACTGCACGCCCGACCCCAAGCTGGTGGTCGCCGTCGGCGATTGCGGCTGCGGCTGTGGCGAGGTTGGCGCGCTGTTCAATGAAAACTACGCCACCTGCGGCCCCGTCGACAACGTCGTCGCCGTGGACGTGCGCGTCCCTGGCTGTCCGCCGACGCCGCTGGCCCTGATGCAGGGCATCCTCACCGCCGTCAAGCGCCGCTGAGTCCCCCACGCGATCGACGCCGCCTGCTTGGGGTTTGCGAATCGTTATATCTGACTGTATATTGCGATTCATTGACGCTGCCGTCCGTGTCGCCCCATCGAGGAATACATCCGTGGAATTGCGCTTTGCGTTCTCCCTTGCCGTGCTGGTACTGTCGGCAAGCGCCCAGGCCGACGAGGTGCAGGCGGCCGTCGCCGCCAACTTCACCGCGCCGATGCGGCAGATCGCGCCCGTGTTCGAGCAAGCCACCGGCCACAAGGTGGTGGCGTCCTTCGGCGGGACCGGCAAGTTCTACGCCCAGATCAAGAATGGCGCGCCTTTCGAGATCCTGCTGTCGGCCGACGACGAAACGCCGACGAAACTGGCCCGGGAGGGCGCCGCCGTCGCCGCCTCGCAATTCACCTACGCTAAAGGCAAACTGGCGCTCTGGTCGGCGAAAGACGCGATCGTCGACGACAAGGGCGAGGTGCTGAAGCAAGCCGGCTTCGATCACATCGCGCTGGCCAATCCCAAGCTCGCGCCCTATGGCGCCGCCGCCGTCGAGGCGATGAAGGCGCTTGGCGTGCATGACAGCCTTGCGCCGAAGTTCGTCACCGCCGAGAACATCGGCCAGACTTTCCAGTTCGTCAAGAGCGGCAATGCCCTGCTCGGCTTCGTCGCCCTGTCGCAGGTCACCAGGGACAACAAGCTGACCGAGGGTTCGGCCTGGGTGTTGCCGGCCAATCTTTATCAGCCGATCAAGCAGGATGCCATCGTGCTCGACAAGGGCAAGGGCAAGCCGGCGGCCGAGGCGCTCATGAAGTTCCTCCGGGGCGACCAGGCCAGGGCCGTCATCCGCGCCTACGGCTACGACCTGTAGCCGATGTTCGACGCCGCCGACCTCCAGGCAATCTGGCTGACCGTCAGGCTGGCCGGCCTGACCACGCTGGTGCTGCTGGTGGTCGGCACGCCCATCGCCTGGTGGCTGGCGCGCACCGGCTCGCGCTGGAAAGGGCCGGTTGGCGCGGTGGTCGCGTTGCCGATCGTGCTGCCGCCGACCGTGCTTGGTTTTTACCTGCTGTTGTTGATGGGGCCGCACGGTCCGGTCGGGCAGTTCACCCAGTGGATCGGCATCGGGCTGCTGCCCTTCACCTTCTGGGGTCTGGTCGTCGGTTCGGTGTGTTATTCGTTTCCCTTCGTCGTGCAGCCGCTGCAGAACGCCTTCGAAGCGGTCGGCGACCGCCCGCTCGAAGTCGCGGCCACGCTGGGCGCCCGTCCGCTCGACGCCTTTTTCTCGGTGGCGGTGCCGCTGGCGAAGCCGGGTTTTCTTACCGCTACTGTGCTCGGTTTCGCCCACACCGTTGGCGAGTTCGGCGTGGTGCTGATGATCGGCGGCAACATTCCGGGTCAGACACGTGTTGTTTCTGTGCAGATCTACGATCACGTCGAGGCGCTCGAATACGCCCAGGCGCACTGGCTTTCGGCGGGCATGGTCGTGTTTTCCTTCCTCGTGCTGCTGGCGCTGTACACGCTCAACCCGGGCAGGAAGCGGCCATGAGCATCGAGGCGCGCTTCAAGCTCGACTATCCGGCCTTCACGCTCGACGTGGAACCTGAACCTGCCGGACGCAGGCATCACCGCCCTGTTCGGTCCGTCGGGTTCCGGCAAGACCACGCTGCTGCGCGCGATCGCCGGACTGGAGCGCGTGGCCGGCGGTCGCCTGGTCGTCGACGGCCATGTCTGGCAGCACGACAGCGTCTTCCTGCCGGCACACCAGCGGCCTCTGGGCTATGTCTTCCAGGAAGCCAGCCTGTTTCCCCATCTTTCGGTGCGCGGCAACATCGACTACGGCCGCCGGCGCTCGGGCCATGCCCTGGACGACGGCGCGCTCAACCGCATCGTCGATCTGCTCGGCATCGGCACGCTGCTATCGCGCCGGCCGGCGGGACTTTCCGGCGGCGAACGCCAAAGGGTAGCGCTGGCCCGCGCACTCGCCGTCGGCCCGCGCCTGCTGTTGATGGACGAGCCGCTGGCGGCGCTCGACCTTCAGCGCAAACGGGAAATCCTGCCCTATCTGGAACGTCTGCGCGCCGAGTTGAAGATACCGATCTTCTACGTGAGCCACGCGCCCGATGAAGTGGCGCGGCTGGCCGATCATCTGGTCGTGCTCGAAGCGGGCAGAGTGCAGGCCCAGGGACCGCTGAAACAGGTGCTGGCCGACGTCGCCACGCCGATTCGTCTCGGCGAGGATGCCGGATCGGTCATCGAAGGCACGGTGGCGGAGCGCGATGCGCATTGGCAGTTGGCCCGCGTCGAGTTTCCCGGTGGTGGTTTCTGGGTGCGCGACGAGGGCCACGAGATCGGCCGGCGCGTCCGCCTGCGGGTGCTGGCGCGCGACGTCAGCATCGCCCTGCAGGAGGAGTGCCGCGCCACCAGCGTCCTCAATCACCTGTCGGTGCGGGTCGAGGCGATCGCCGGCGATCTTCATCCGGCCCTGACCTTGGTGCGGCTGGCGGCGGAGGGGCAGAGCCTGGTGGCGCGCGTCACGCGCCGCTCGGCCGAGGCGCTGGCCCTGGAACCCGGCAAGCAAGTGTGGGCACAGATCAAGGCGGTGGCGGTGATCGGCTGATCATGGCGGGGGAGACGAAGCAACGATGGCGCGGAACGACAAGATCGCCCTGAGAGGGCAGTTGTGGATGACCGTCGGCGGCGTGAACCTGGGCGGACCGGGGCGCATCGAGCTGCTGGCGCGGATCGCCGAACTCGGGTCGATCACGCAGGCCGCCAAAGCGATGAAGATGAGCTACAAGGCGGCGTGGGACGCCATCGACCACATGAACAATCTCGCCCGGCAGCCGCTCGTCGAGCGCATGGTGGGCGGCAAGGGCGGCGGCGCGACGCGCCTCACGGCGCGCGGCGAGCGGCTGGTGGCCAGCTTCCGCATGATCGAGCAGGCGCATCGCCGTTTTGTCGACCAGCTCAGCCGGGATGCCGCCGGCCTGGAGGAAGATTTGTCGTTGATCGGACACATGAGGATGAGAACCAGCGCGCGCAATCAGTTTGTTGGCAAGGTGACGAACATCCGCCCGGGGGCGGTCAACGACGAGATCGAAATGGCGATCGTCGGCGGCGAGAAGATCGTCGCCGTCATCACCCACGAAAGCACCGTCAATCTGGAACTGGCGGTCGGCGCGGAGGCGTTCGCGCTGATCAAGGCGCCGTCGGTGATCGTCATGACCGACGCCGGCGGCGCCAGGCTCTCGGCGCGCAACCGCCTGACCGGCACGCTGTCGCGCGTGCAGGAAGGCGCCGTGAATACCGAGGTGGTCATCGACCTGCCCGACGGCGGCGCCATCGCGGCGATCATCACCAACGAAAGTGCGAAGAATCTGGGCCTGGCGGTCGGCGGCACCGCCACCGCCGTGTTCAAGGCCTCCAGCGTCATCATCGGCGTGGCGGCCTGACCGCCCCGAACCGCCGGCCCGGCGTTCCGCGACGGCTGACTTTCGGTATGCTTCGGCGTGGCGGGCCCAAGCCCGCGAAATCATTGGAGCGAGGAGGCGCGCGATGAGATTCGGTTTTCACCTGTTCATGGTCGACCCGGCGGAGCATCGGGAGATTGCCCGCACGGCCGACGAGTGCGGCTGGGACAGCATCCAGGTCGCTGACGCGCCATTCTTTCCCGAGAAGATTGCCGTGCCCTATCCCTATACGCCCGACGGCACGCGTTTCTGGCCGCTGGACATACCGGTGCTCGACCCGTGGGTGGCCATCACGGCGATGGCGACGGTGACCAGCCGCATCCGCTTCCTGCCATCGGTGCTGCGGCTGGCGATCCGCCAGCCGTTGCTGGAGGCGAAAAGCCTCTGCTCGGTGGCGGCGATCGCCAACGACCGTGTCGCGCTGGGCGTTGGCCTGGCCTGGATGCCCGAGGAATTCAAGTGGCTGGGCGTGGACATGAAGACCCGCGGCGCCCGCCAGGACGAGGCGATCCAGGTCATCCGCCTGTTGCTGCGGGGCGGCATGCAGGAGTTCCATGGCAAGCACTTCGATTTCGACCGGCTGATCATGGCGCCGGTGCCGAAGCAGCGCATCCCGATCTACGTCGGCGGCACCACGCCGCCGGCGCTGCGCCGCGCCGCCCGCCTGGGCGACGGCTGGGTCAGCGTCATCCACGACCTCGATCAGGTCGAAGGGATGCTGGCGGAGCTGAACGGCTACCGCCGCGAATATGGCCGCGAGCATGAACCGTTCGACGTCATGATGCACTGCCCGGACGCCGAGTCCGTGGACGACATTCGCCGCCTCGAGGCGCTGGGCGTCACCGACCTGCAAGTCACGCCCTGGAGCTCGCCCGGCATCCTGGCCGAAATGGGCGTCGGCACCATCATGCAGCAGCAGCCGCCGCTCGCGGTCAAGCTGGAGGCGATCAAGCGCTACGCCGCGCGGATCATCGAGAAGTTCGCATAATCCATCAGGGAGAAAACCCATGAAGTTCGCTTATCACGCCAGCATGTGCAACCCGGCCTTCTACCCGGAACTGGCCCAGGCGGCCGAGGCGGCCGGCTACGACAGCTTCACGCTGCCCGACAGTATCTGCTATCCGCGCGAAGCCGATTCCCGCTATCCCTACAACGACGATGGCTCGCGCGAATTCCTCGACGGCGTGCCCTTCCTCGAACCGTTCAGCGCCGTGCCGTGGATGGCGGCGGTGACCCGCAAGCTGAAGTTCTCGACCTCTGTGATGAAGCTGCCGGTGCGGCATCCCGTGCTGGTCGCCAAGTCGCTGACCACGGTCGCCGTGATCACCGGCAACCGTTTCGTGTTCGGTGTCGGCCTCAGTCCCTGGCACGAGGACTTCGATGTCTGCGGCCAGCCCTGGGAAGGGCGCGGCAAGCGCATGGACGAGATGATCGAGATCATCCGCGGCCTTGGCGGCGGCGACTACTTCGGCTACCAGGGCGAGTTTTACCAGCTGCCGGCGATCAAGCTGTGCCCGGTGCCGACCGAGCCGGTGCCGATTCTCGTCGGCGGCCACGCCGACGTCGCGCTCAAGCGCGCCGCCCGCCTGGGCGACGGCTGGATCAGCGCCGGCAACACGCTGGAGGAACTGGTGACCATGATCGGCAAGCTCAACGCCTGGCGCGCCGAGTACGGCCGCGGCCACCTGCCGTTCCACGTCCAGGTCGCCGGCCGCGAGGGCTACACGCCGGATGGCGTCAAGCGGCTGGCGGACATCGGCGCCCACGAGGTCGCGGTGGCTTTCCGCAACGTCTACGAAGGCGGCAGCGACAACCGCACGCTGCAAGGCATGCTCGGCGAGCTCAACGCCTACGCCGAGCACGTGATTCACAAGGTATGAGCCGGCATGGATCGGCGTCACGCCACCACTGACTTTTCGCGGCCATCGTCCGCGACGACATGAAGCCGACAGACCCCACCCGGCTCGATCGCGTGGTCGCCGACGCGCGAAGGGCGGCAGAGCAGCGCGAGCAGGGCTACCGCGAGCAGGCCCTGAAAATTTATCCGTGGATCTGCGGCCGCTGCGCGCGCGAATTCACGCGCGCCAACGTGCGCGAGCTGACGGTGCATCACCGCGACCACGATCATCACCACAATCCGCCCGACGGCAGCAACTGGGAACTGCTGTGCCTGTACTGCCACGACAACGAGCATCAGAAGCAGCTCGAACTGGCCGGCGGCGGCGGTTCGTCGGGCAAGGGCGCTGGCGTCGCCACCCATTCGCCGTTCGCGGATCTCAAGGCGGCGCTGGCGGCCAAGGACAAGGCTTCGCGGTAGGCGTGTCGCCGTGACTGACTTTCGGCGGCCGGGCGCTTATTCCCGTTCGGAATAGGTGGGCAGCGTGATGCGGAATGCCATGGCCAGCAGCCGGGCGGCGACGATCGCCGCCATGCCGGTCCAGGCCGCGGCCACGGCCGACATGCCGAGCGCTTGCAGGCCGATGAAGGCGAGCGCGCCGGCCCAGGCGGCGGACGCATAGAGTTCGCCGCGCACGAAGACCAGCGGCACCTCGTTGCACAGGACATCGCGCAGCACCCCGCCGACCACGCCGGTGATGACCCCCAGCAGGCTTGCGGCCAGCCAAGGCGCTTGCCACTCGAGCGCGATCTGGGTGCCGACGATGGTGAACAGCGCCAGACCGATGGCGTCGGGAATCAGGAACAGGCGCGGCGGCAGGCGTAGCCCGCGCACCGCGAAAAACACCGCCGCCGTCGTGGCCAGCGCGACGACGAGGTAGGTGGGGTCGCTGATCCAGAACACCGTCCGATCGAGCAGGACGTCGCGCACCGTGCCGCCGCCGAGCGCGGTGGCGCTGCCGACCATGATCACGCCGACCAGGTCCATCCGTTTGCGGCCGGCGTCGAGCACGCCGGTCAGCGCGTTGACCGCGACCGCCGTCAGGCCGATCCAGTAAAGCAGCAGGTCCATCGTGCGAGTGAAAGCGTGGCGACGATTCCAGTGTAGCGGTTTCGCCTTGCCGGCGTCCCGCCGGTTCTGACTTTCAGCGGGCGATGTCGGGGTTGGGTTCGAGCCACCGGAGGAGGGTGGCGAACAGGATTTCCGGATCGACCGGTTTGGCGATGAAATCGTTCATGCCGGCGGCCAGGCAGCGGGCCCGATCCTCGGCGAAGGCATTGGCCGTCATCGCCACGATCGGCAGGGCGGCCCGGTCCGGCCACTGGCGGATGCGCCGCGTCGCCTCCAGCCCGTCCAGCTTCGGCATCTGCATGTCCATCAGGATCAGGTCGTAGTCGTTGTCGCGCGCCAGTTCGAACGCCTGCTGGCCGTCCTCGGCCACCGCTACCACCAGCCCGGCGTCGTCGAGCAGCGTCAAGGCCACTTCCCGATTGACCGCGTCGTCCTCGGCCAGCAGGACGCGCCGGCCCGGGCAGTTCGCCCGCAGCCGCGCCTCGGCCGAATGCGCCGCCGCCGGCGCGGGCATCGTCCCCGCCGCACCCTGTTGCAGCCGGGCGGTGAACCAGAAGGTGCTGCCCTCGCCGGGGTTGCTGACCACGCCGGCCTCGCCGCCCATCACCTGGGCGAGCTTGCGAGTGATGGCCAGACCGAGACCGGTGCCGCCGTACTTGCGGGTGATCGAGTTGTCGGCCTGCTCGAAGGCGGCAAACAGCTTGGGCAGGACCTCGGGTGCGATGCCGATGCCGGTGTCCTCGACTTCGAAGCGCACCCGAGCGCCTTGCGCGTCCGCCGCCTCGATGCGCGCGCGCAGGGTGATGGTGCCGTGTTCGGTGAACTTGACGGCGTTGCTGGCGTAGTTGAGCAGGGCCTGTTGCAGCCGGGTGGCGTCGCCGATCAGGGCGACCGCGGTCGCCGGGCTGTCGATAACCAGGGCGAGGCCCTTGGTCCGGGCCTTGTCCTGAATCATGGCGCCGACGTTGCGCAGCAGGGCGTCGAGGTCGATGTCGCCGTGCTCGATGACGAACTTGCCGGCTTCGATCTTGGAGAGGTCGAGGATGGCGTTGATGATTTCGAGCAGGTGCTGGCCGGCCACTTCGATCTTGGCCAGCCGCTCTTCCTGCCGGGGGGTGACGCCGCTCCGGCGGACCAGATGGGTCATGCCGGTGATGGCGTTGAGCGGCGTGCGAATCTCGTGGCTCATGTTGGCGAGAAAGGCGCTCTTGGCGACGTTGGCCGCCTCGGCGGCGTTCTTGGCCGCCGACAGCTGCGCCGTCCGCTCCGCCACCAGATCTTCCAGGTGCCGCCGGTATCGCGCCAGCTCCTCCTGGTTGTGCTTGCGCTCGCTGACGTCCATGTGCACGCCGATGGCGCGCAGCGGCTGGCCACCGGCGCCGCGCTCGATGACGCGGCCGACCGTCGAGATCCACACCCAATCGCCGGCCTTGGTCGACCGCCGGTAGGTGTGCTCGACCGGCTGGTCGTTGGCCATGCCCCGTTGAAAAGCGGCATGCACGGCGGCGCGGTCGTCGGGATGCACGCTGTCGAGGAACTGCTGGTAGGTGGCGGTGAATTCGTTCGGGCTGTAGCCGAGCATGGCGGCGTACTCGGGGCTGGCGGCCACCGTGCCGGTGGGCACGTCGAGATCGAACCAGCCCTGGCGGGCCGTTTCGAGGGCGAAGCGCAGGCGTTCCTCGCCTTCGCGGCGCGCGGCCTGCTCGGCGATCAGACGTCGCCAGTGGCGATGCAGCTGCCAGGCGGCGACGATGCTGCCGACCAGGAAAATGCCGAGCAGCAGCACGGTGTTGCGAACTTCGCTGTGCCAGGCATCGAAATAGTCCTCGGGCGCCATGCCGACCGCGATGGTGAACGGCATGGCGCGGACGCGCCGGAAGCCATAGCCGCGCTCGCGACCGTCCGGCGCGTTGGAGGTGTGGAACATGCCCCGCGAGACGCCGGATTCGAGCAGGTCGATGAATTCCCGGGAGACGTCCTTGTTGCCGACCTGCCCCCCCTCGCCGTCGATCGGCGGGTAGCGGGCGACCAGCGCGCGGTTTTCGTGACGAAGCACCGCCGAGCCATGCGCGCCGAGATTGATGCGCGCTAGCGGCTCGATGAACTGGCCAACCGGCGCCGCCGCCGTGATGACGCCGGCGAAGGAGCCGTCGGAATGGCGGTACGAGCGCGACAGGGCGATCGCCCAGGTCTTGGAAAGCTTGCCGAGGATCGGTTCGGTGGCGATCATCCGCTGGCCCGGCGCCGCCTGGTGCGCGACGAAGAAGTCGCGGCCGGCGTGGGACACCGGCGCGGCGCGGTCGACGCCCTTGCCCCAGAGCACCCGTCCCCCGGCGTCGCTGACGCGAAAGGCATCGATTTCCGGATGGCGGCTGCCATGAGTATCGAGCATGCGGTTGATCGCCGCGTCATCAAGCCGGCCATCCGCCTGCAAGTGTTCCAGCGTGTCGGCGATGGTTTGCAAGGACAGATCGATGCGTCTGAAGATGCCGCTGAGTTCGCCTTCCAGCAGCGCCGCCAGGTTGGCCGTGGTATCCCGTACCTGTGCCACCGTCTGCGCGCGGCTGTGAAAGAGACCCCGCGCGCCGAGGGCGATCACCACCGCGTTGAGGGCGATGACGCCGAGCGCGAGCAAGACCGCGACCCGCCGCGATTGCGCGGCGAGCTCATGGGGAGCCCGTCGGGGCGCCTGGCCTGGTGTCGTCATCGGGTGGACTTGGGGGAATTGCCTCTATTATCGGCTCTTTCGGACGCTTCTTGATGCAACCCGCCACCACCGACATCCGCCCCGGCCAGTCCGTCGAACTGCTGAAGGAACTGCACATCCTGACGCGCGACGGCAGGATGAACCAGGACAGCCGGCGCAAGCTCAAACAGGTCAACCACCTGTTCCAGTTCATCGAACCCTTGCTGGCAGAGTTGCGCGCCGACCACGCGGACATCAGCCTGGTCGACCATGGCGCCGGCAAGTCGTATCTCGGCTTCATTCTTTACGACCTCTTTTGCCAGGAGCGGGCGCCGGGCGCGCGCCTGCACGGCATCGAGACGCGCGCCGAGCTGGTCGAGCGCTCGCGGGCGCTGGCGGCACGGCTGGGCTTCGCCGGCATGTCTTTCCATCATCTGTCGGTCGCTGAGTCGCTGGCGTGCGAAGATCTGCCAGCGCGCGTGGATATCGTCACCGCCCTGCACGCCTGCGACACTGCCACCGACGACGCCATCCGCTTCGCGCTGGCCCGCCGGGCGCGTTTCATCGTGCTGGTGCCGTGCTGCCAGGCCGAAGTGGCGGCCACCCTGCGCCGGCACAAGGCCCGCATGCTGGCCAGCCCGCTGGCCGAACTCTGGCGGCATCCCATCCATACTCGCGAGTTCGGCAGCCATGTCACCAACGTGCTGCGCTGCCTGCAACTCGAAGCCCACGGCTACCAGGTCGGCGTCACCGAGCTGGTCGGCTGGGAGCATTCGCTGAAGAACGAACTGATCATTGCCCGCCAACAGGGCTTACCGGGCCGGCGCGCCGCCGAGCGTCTCGACGAGCTGCTCGGCACCCTGGGCCTCGAAGAACTGCGCAGCCGCTTTTTTGCTCCGTCCTGAGTGGCTGGGCGCCTGCCGGCGGCGCCGTCTCGGATGCGCCAAACAAAAGGTTTGGCATATCCAGATGCACTGATGGTATCCTGCACCACGGAAATTGGCGGCTTCGGCTCTCTTTCCAATACGAAAATCAGATCGATGTGATGAAAATGGGAGGGTGTAATGGCTTATACGCTTAGGGGCGTCATCGGCAGCGTCGCAACTGCAACATTCGCAGTATTTTCGGGGTTGACGATGGCGGCAGTCGCAAGTTTCACGCCGTCCGGTACATCAACGGTCACGCAAGGGACTAACCTATATTGGAATCTGCAAACGAATGCCACATCGACGTCCCCAATTGGCGATACATGCGGATTTTATCTTTCGGATCACGGCGACTTTCATTGGGATGCCGCCACTGGTGACATGGTGGTTCTGTCGAACGATGAAGGTGGTGATGCCTTGGCGGCGGGAGCGATCATTGGACCCGCAAGTCGCTGGGACAGTGCAAATTCCGACAATGAGTACGCAGGAACTACAGCGTACTCCGGTGAAATGGTGGCACCGCAGACCGCTTATTTCGGGCTTTCTTGCATGATCGGCGGACAAAGGCATTACGGCTGGGTCCAGATTACAGAGGGTGCGGCGGATCAAAGTGTGCTTGCCTGGGCTTACGAAACCAGCCCGAACACCCCCATCGCGGCTGGCTCGACCATCTCGGTTGCGACCGTTACGTCGATCCCGACGCTGTCGGAATGGGGGATTCTGTTGCTTTCGGGTCTATTGGCGCTAGGCGCGGTCATCACATTCCGCCGTCGAGATCTCCGGCCCTGAAATGCCCGAGAGTGGCCTTGAACCGACCGGCCCGAACCTCGCGAGAGGAGAAACGGGCTGGTCGGTTGCCGAGATCTTTTATCATATGACAAGGTAAGGTTACCGGTCGGACTACTGCCCCATTCCTGACTACTGTTTGGCCGGCGGGGTATAGGCCTGCGGTGCAATGCCGAGTTCCTTGACGAAGCGCTTGCTCGATTCGATCTCGCCGGCGATGAAGCCGCCGAACCGTGCCGGCGTCATGGTCAGCGGTTCGGCGCCCATCCTGGCCAGTTTCTCCCGCAGGTCGGGCGCCGCCAGCGCCGTCGCCACATCCTGGCCGATCTTGTTCACCAGGGCCGCCGGCACACCCGCCGGGGCCCAGAGGCCGAACCATGCCGCCGACGCCATGTTCGGCACACCCGCCTCGGCCATGGTCGGTACCTGCGGCAATGCGGGCCAGCGCTGGTCGGCGGTCACCGCCAGCGGCACCAGCTTGCCTTCCTTGATGCCGGCCATGGCGCCAGCCACCGGCGGGAACCAGAAGGCGGCATCGCCCCTGGCGACCGCCGCGTTGGCCTCGATCACGGTCTTGTGGCTGACGTTGGCGGCATGGGCGCCGCTCTGCCGCTTGAACTGCTCGGCAACGAAATAGATCTGCGTGGTCGGCCCAAGCGACGCGAACTTGTATTGTCCCGGCTGGGCCTGCGTCATCGCAGTCAGCTCGGCCACCGACTTCGCGCCGAGCGCGGGTGATGCCACCAGCACGAAGGGCTGCCGGGCGATCGACGCCACCGGTGCGAAGTCCCTCGCCGGATCGTAGGGCAGGTTGCTGTACAGCCCCGCGTCGACGGCATACGAGATCGAATGCACCAGCAAGGTGTAACCATCGGCCGGCGACTTGGCGACGAAGTCGACACCCGGAACGCTCACGCGCCCCGCCTGATTCTCGACCGTCACCGGCTGGCCCCACTGCCCCGCGAGCTTTTCGGCGACCGCCCGCGCCACCAGATCGGCGGCGTTGCCCGCCGGATACGGCACTACCAGCTTCACCGGACGGGTCGGGTAGGGCGGCGCCGATTCGACGCCGACGCATCCCGCCATGCCAGCCATCGCCGCCATACCGAGTACCAATGTACCGCTTGAAAACACGTTGGCGAGTTTCATGATCGATCTCCCTGTCAAAAAAACACTTTCAGCCATGCACGGCTGCTTTCGTTTTCAACCTAGCGCATCGCTTTCCCCGGCCATTGACGCAAATCAATACCGCGGGCATGCCGGCGCCAGACCATTGACGTCGGGAATTCGACGGAGAGAAGGATGAATCTGGAAAAGGTCATTTTCGGTTTTTTCATCGTGCTGGCGGCGACGCTGAATTTTGGTTTCTTCATCGGCGACATCGCCCGTCCCGAACTGCACAACGTCTACGAACTGTTCGCCGCCATCGTGGTGAACCTCGTCGCCACCGTGCTCAAGTTCGGCGACCGCACGCAGATCGGCGCCATCCATCTTGCCACCAGCCTGGTCGCCGACCTCCAGCTGATCGCCGCCGCGGTCGCCTGGGCCATGGCCGTGCATGTCACCGGCACCGGCATGACGGTGGAGGTGACGTCCAGCGTCGTATCGCTTTCGGGCGGCGCGCTGTTCGCCAACGTGGTGTCCGTGGTCATCCTGATCGCCGAAACGGTGATGATGCGTCGCTGAACACGGCAAGCGGCATGAACAGCATCTTCTTCCTGATCCTGCGGCGGATGCGGGCGCCGCTCATCTTCGTCATCGCCAGCCACGCCGTCGCCGTGCTGGGCCTGACGATGATCCCCGGCGCCGACACCGGTGGCAAGCCGGCGCCGCCGCTGGATTTCTTCCATGCCTTCTACTTCATCACCTACACGGCCACCACCGTCGGCTATACGGAACCGGTCAGCGGCTTTTCGGACGCGCAGCGGTTATGGACAACCGCCTGCATCTACCTGCTGGTGATCAGCTGGTCCTACGTTATTGTCACGCTGCTGGCCGCGCTCCAGGACAAGGGCCTGCAAGTCGCGCTGGTGACGAACCGCTTCGTGCGCCGCGTGCGGCGCATGCACGAACCCTTCCACCTGATCTGCGGCGCTGGCGAAACGGGCGGCCTGGTCAGCCAGACACTCGACAGCCTCGGCCGCAAGTTCGTGATCGTCGAGAAGGACGAACGGCGCGTGCAGGAGCTCGACCTGGGCGACTTCCAGACCGACGTGCCGGCGCTGGCGGCCGACGCGGCGCTGCCCGACAACCTTCTGCTTGCCGGCCTGCGCCACCCGAAATGTCGCGGCGTGCTGGCCCTCACCGACGATGAGCGGGCCAACCTCGGCATCGCCATCGCCGCCCGCCTGACCAATCCGAACCTGCCCGTGCTGGCCTGCGCGCGCACGCCGCTGTTCGCCGCCAACATGGCGTCGTTCGGCACCGACCACATCATCAATCCCTTCGAGCGTTTCGCCGAGTACCTGGCGCTCGCCGTGGCCGCGCCGCAACGCTACCGGCTGATCGAGATTCTGACCGGCCTGCCGGGTTCCGCAATGCCGCTGCCGCATCGGCCGCCGCGCGGCCGCTGGATCGTCTGCGGCTATGGCCGCTTCGGCCGGGTCGTCGTCCGGCACCTGGCGTCGACCGGCATCGAACTCGTTGTGATCGACCCGGAGCCCGTGGCCGCCGACGGGCTAACCGCCGTGGTCGGCCTGGGCACCGAGGCGACGACGCTGGTCGCGGCGGGCATCGGCAATGCCGATGGCATCGTCGCCGGCAGCGACAACGACATCAACAACCTCTCGATCGCGGTGACCGCCAAGGAACTGAATCCGGCGCTGTTCGTGGTCACGCGCCAGAATCAGACGGCCAACGGCGTGCTGTTCGACGCCTTCCGCGACGACTTCTGCATGGTGCCGCCGCGCATCATCGCCCAGGAGTGCATCGCCATCCTGACCACGCCGCTCTTGACACGCTTCCTCGATCTCGTCCGCGACCGCGACGAAGGCTGGTGCCAGGCCCTGGACCAGCGGCTCGAGGAGCTTGGCGCCGGGCGTGTACCGGAAATCTGGGGCACGCGCCTGAACATGGCCGAGGCTCCCGCCGCCCATCGCCTGCTGATGGCCGGCGCGCGCATCACGCTGGCCGACTTCCTGTGCGACAGCGCCGACCGCGACACCCGCTTCGCGATCCTGCCGCTGCTGCTCGACCGCGGCGGCGACCGCACCGCCCTGCCCGGCGACAAGGTCGCCCTCCAGGCGGGCGACATGCTGCTGTTCGCTGGCCAGCCCGGCATGCAGCGCCGGCTGGAGCTGACGCTGCAAAATGCCAATGTGCTTGACTATGTGCTGACCGGCCAGGAGCGCGCGAGCGGCTGGCTGTGGCGGTGGCTCGCCGGCACGCCGCGGAAAGTTGAATTGCCACGGCAAGCGCGGGAACGGGCTCATCGATGAAAGTCAGTCATCGCGACACGCCGCGCTAGCCGCATCAGGCGGAGGGCTTCCTCACACTGCGGGACATCGACACCCACGCCGACCGATCCGGCCGCAAGGTGGATCTTCAGGTATTCCACCGCCTTTCCTGACTGTTTGGCGTTGTCGAGACTGATCAGGGTGCGCATCTTCCGATCGGCCTCGTCGTCGAAGTACGCTTGGGCGCTGGCGCGTTCGGTGAGCGGATGGTCCTTCCCGCGGGCGATGAATTGTTCCGGCATCATGTCGGCATTTTTGCCGAAAGTCAGTGGTGGCGGGACGCCTCGCCGCAATTCTGGAGAAGGAAGAACAATCGATCAGTGCGTCGGCCGCTGGGGATCGGTTAGCCCGGAAATTTCATGATTAGGTATCGGCGGAACGGCTGAAAGGCGCTCTAATTCAGGTGTCGAGACTGAAGGTAGAGGAGTTCCACCGATGCCAAATTGTACCGGTCAGCAGATGTTGTTTGGGCGGTTTGGGCGCCGGGAGATTGAAGCTAATTTCCGGGGAGGCGCGATCAGTTCGGACGATGGCGTCATGCTGGTGCGCCAGCTTGATCGCAAGATTGGCTTGTCGGCGGCGGTGGCCGCGGCGCTATCGGACCCGCGCGACCCTGACCGCATCACCCACCCGCTGCGGGATCTGATTGCCCAGCGCCTGTACGGCCTATGCTGCGGCTACGAGGACCTGAACGATCACGACCGGCTGCGCCACGACCCGCTGATGCAGACGGCGGTGGGCAAGGTCGAGGAATTGGCCAGTTGGCCAGTTCGCCGACCTTCTCGCGCCTGGAGACGCGGGCGACCTGCGGCGACGTCGTGGCCCTGAACCGGGTGCTTGTCGAGCAGTTCATCGGCGCGCAACCTCGATCTACCGGCGGATGCTCTCTACGACGAACTCTACTGCCAGCGCGGCGAGGCGGAGAATCGCATCAAGGAAGCGCAACTCGATCTCTTCGGCACCCGCGCCAGTTGCCACAAGTTCCACGCCAACTGGCTGCGCCTGATGTTCGCCGCGCTCGCCTACACCTTGATGCAGCGCTTGCGCACCATCGCGCTGGCCGGCACGGAACTGGCCCAGGCCACCGCCAGCACGATCCGCCTCCGACTGCTCAAGATCGGCGCCACCGTGATCCGCAATACCCGCCGCGTGCGCATCATGCTCGCCTCGCATCACCCAATGGGCGGCACCTTCCTCACCGCCGCGCAGGCGCTCGCTCCATAGTCCCTATCTAAGTGCGGCCCCGACACGTTGATGCTTCGGGGGTTGGGGAAGGTTTGCCCAAAATCTGTCCAACCACCCATTTCTCGGGCACCCCCCCGCTCCACTAACTACTCATTTCGCATCGATGCCTCCGCCTCGGCGAAGCACTGATGAAATGTCCGGGCTAATCCTTCAATGAGGCGAGTTCCTGTGCGCGCAGTTCTATTTTTGCGCGGCGTCTGACGGGGAGGGCCCCCATCACGTCATCCAGTTTTTTTGCCATGCTTGCGCTCCTTTGCTTTTGTTGTTGCCAGTTCTGCCAGATGCTCATATGGATTCAAGTCCATAATAGTGGGGGTGTTGGAAAGAAGCCTTGAGTGCATCAGGCCGGGCGCATGGCGGCGGCGAGTATCGAGGGGTCCTCGGCGCCGACGATGACTTCGCGGCCGCCGACGATGAAGGTCGGCACCATGTTGATGCCCATCGCGTGGACCTCTTGCTCCCTGTCGAGCACGGTCTGGCGGTCGACGTCGGCGGCGAGATAGGCGGCGACCTCGGCACCCGGGTAGCCGCACTCCTCGGCGATGCGCCGTAGCACGGCCGTGTCGCCGAGATTTTCGCCGCGATGGAAATTGCCGACGAACAGGCGCTCCACCAGCGCTTCGGCATCGCCGTTTCGTTGTGCCCAGTGCAGCAGGCGATGCGCTTGCAGCGTGTTGACGCGCAGCGGGATGTTCTCGAAGGCGAACGTCACGCCGCTGGCTTGGCCGGCCTGGCGAACGCGCTCGAAAATGCCCTCGACGGCGGCGCGGCCGCCGAACTTGCGTTCGAGGAAGGGCAGGTAGGGTTCGCCTGCCGGCGGCGTGTCGGGATTGAGGAAGAACGGCCGCCAGCGCTTCCGGCAGGCGAAGTCCGGCTGGTCGCGCCGGACTTCGGCGAGGGCGGCGGCCAGGCGGCGGGTGCCGATGAAGCACCAGGGGCAGACGAAGTCGGAAACGATGTCGACAGTGAGCATGGTCTTGTTTCTCCGTGACGGTGGGTGAAGGTTCAGGGCCGCGCCGCGCGCAGTGCCTCGGCCAGGTCCATGACGGCGGCGGCGTAGAAACTGCTGCGGTTGTAGCGCGTGATGACGAAGAAGTTATTGAAGCCGAGCCGGTACTCGGTGGGATGCTCCGGCGTCGCCAGGTCGATCAGCGCCGCGGGCAGTTCCGGCGCGCCGTCGGTGTCGACGCCGAAGCCGGCGAGTTCGGACGGCAGCCGTGCCGGCCGGATGCCTTCGGCGATCAGCGCGGCCGGGGAATTCGGCGTGTCGCCGCCGCTGACTTTCACCGCGTGGGCGATGGCCTCGCCGCCGCGCCAGCCGTGCTCGGCGAGAAAACGGGCGACGCTGCCGATGGCGTCGTCGGGGCTCGCCGCGAGGTCGATGCGGCCGTCGCGGTCGAAGTCGACCGCATAGCCGCGCACGCTCGACGGCAGGAACTGCGGCAGGCCGATGGCCCCGGCATACGAGCTCTTGTAGCTCCACGGGTCGCGCCGCTCGTCGCGCGCCAGCAGCAGCAAGGCCTCGAGTTCGCGGCGGAACAGCTCGGCGCGCGGCGGATGGTCGAAGGCCAGGTTGGTCAGGGCATTGAAGGCATGGAAGCGCCCGGTGTGGCGGCCGTAGAAGGTCTCGACGCCGAGGATGGCGACGACGATCGCGGCCGGCACGCCGCGGGTCGCCTCGGCGTGCGCCAGCGACGCGGCGTGGCGTTGCCAGAAGTCGAGGCCGCGGGCGATGCGTCGCGGCTCGACGAAGCGGTCGCGATAGGCCCGCCACGAGCGGCTGCCGGGATCGGCGGGCGGCTGGATGGCCTTGATGACCGCCGGATCGGGGTGCGCCTTGTGGAACAGCGCCAGCAGCCTGTCCGCCTCGAAACCGTGGCGCTCCACCATTTCGGCGACGAAGCCGCGCACGTCGTCGCGCTCGCCGTAGGACGGCGCGGCGTGGGCGCCGGCGGCGGCGAGACAGGCCAGCAGGATGAGTAGAGCGGGGGAACGAACGATCATGGCCGGAAGGATGCCACGTGGTGGCGCAATTGGTCGAGCGCATTGGCGCGATCGGCCGCCGGCGCCGCATAGCGCAGCCGGGCGTACAGGGCGGCCATGGCGTGCATGTCGGCGGCGATGGCGGGCTGCGCCTCGCCGACGCGTCTGGCGTAATCGAGCGGGCCTTCCTCCGGGCGGCGGCCCAACCCGCGCCGGGCCAGGCGTCGCGAAAGTTTCCGCCATTGACGGGCCAGCGGATCGACGTGGCCTGGCCGACGCAGGGTCCAGGCGGTCAGGATCAGCAGGGCGAGGCCGCACAGCGCGGCGAGCATGGCCGTCATGGCGCGCCAGTCGGGCGAGGGCAGGCCCAGGCGTTGCAGCAATTGCCGTTGTCGCTCCGGGTTGTAGCCGAGCACCCACTGGTTCCAGCTGTTGGTGACGGCGTCCCAGCGGAAGCGCAGGTCGCGCAGCCAGGCAAGGTCGGCGCGCATCAATAGCGGCAGGGGGTCGCCGGCCGGCACGGCGGCGGCCAGGTCGAGGTCGATGCGGGTTGGTGCGCTGATCGCGGTGGGGTCGATGCGCAGCCAGCCGCGTCCCGCCAGCCAGACTTCCGTCCAGGCATGGGCGTCGTATTGCCGCACCGTCAGGTAGCCATCCACCGGGTTGATCTCGCCGCCCTGGTAACCGGTGACGACGCGGGCCGGCACGCCGGCGGCGCGCATCGCCACGGCGAAGGCGCTGGCGAAATGCTCGCAGAATCCCTGCTTGGTATCGAACAGGAATTCGTCGGCGCCGTGTTCGCCGAGCAGTGGCGGGTTCAGCGTGTAGAGCAGCCCCTGGCGCAGGAAGAAGGCTTGCGCCAGCCCCAGCACGTCTTCGTCGCCGCGCGCGCCGGCGCGCCAGCCGGCGGCGAGCCGCCGGATGCGCGGATTGCTGCCCGGCGGCAGCGCCAGGGACTGTTGCAGCAGCACCGGCGATTCGTTGGCGCCGGCGCGCAGCGAGGGATATGAGCGCACGGCGTAGCGCTGCCGCGACAGCACCGGTGACTTGGCCAGCAACTGGTAGTCGAGCGTGGCGAAGGCGGGTTCCGGCGTCGCGCCGGGCAGTTCCAACGCGAATAGCCATGGCTTGCCGTGCGCTTCCAGCGTGATTTCGTAGCCGATGCCGCCGTCTTCCGGTTCCGCGTAGGGCAGGGTGGCGCGCGGCAATTCGCGTCGCGGTCGCCAGGTGCGGCCGTCGAACTCGGACAGCACCGGGCCACGCCAGTACCACTGATGGCGCGCCGGCGGCACGGCGTCGAAGCGGACGCGGAAGGCGATGGCGTCAGACTGCGAGAGGTGGCTGATGGCGCCCGGCGCCATGCTGTCCGAGAGCCCGGTCAATCCGCTGCCGGCGTCCTTGGGCAGGCCCCACAGCGGGCCCTGCACGCGCGGGAACAGCACGAACAGCAGCAGCATGAATGGTAGGGCCTGGCCAAGCATGATGCCTGCGCGCCGCAGCTGTCCGGCCGGCGATGGTTGCGCATCGGCGAGGCAGAGCAGCGTCGCGGTGGCGACGACGACGACCGCCGCCGTGGCGAGGGCGGCCGGGATGGTCTGCGAGTAGAAGAACTGGGCGAGCGCCAGGAAGTAGGCGAGCAGGACGATCGCCCGGCCGTCGCGGACGGTGCGGGTTTCGAGCTGCTTGAGCGCCAGGAACAGCACCAGCAGCGCGACGCCGGGGTTCTGGCCGAACAGGCCGCCGAACTGGTAGCCGACGCCGGCGCTGCCGGCGAGGACCAGCAGCGTCAGCAGCCAGCGCGACGGCAGCGGCCGTTGCCGCCAGGCCAGCCAGCCGCGCCAGGTCAGTGCCGCCAGGGTCGTGCCGGTCAGCCAGGCGGGCAGATGCGTCGCCAGCGGCGCCAGCGCCACGGCGGCGAGCGCCAGCAGCCACCAGGACTGCGCGGCGGCCAGCATCGGCGCTTCAGCGGGCTTCGTGGCCATGGAGAGCGAGCGTCTTCAGCGCGGCGTCGAGATGCGCCTGGCCGCTGCTCGGGGCGAGCGTTGTGCCGGGCAGGCGCAAGCCCCACTCGAAGCCGGAAGCATGGGCGTCGAGCGCCCAGCGCGTCAGCATCGACAGCCGTGTCTCGACATCGACATCCGGCAGCGCCCGCCAGTCCAGCCACAGGCGGCTGGCGGTCGTGGCGCCCTCGAACTGCTTGGTCAGCAGCGGCGCATCCTCACCCCGGCGCGCGGCGTTCTTCCAGGCGACATGGCGCGGCGGATCGGCCGGCTGATGTTCGCGGAAGCCGGCGAAGTCATCGCGGCCGCGCCCGCCGCCACCGTGCTTGCCGGTCTCGCGCGAACTGGTCCAGGGCAGCGGCGGCGCCTGGGCGGCGGGGCGCGGGTAAACCAGGCAACGGGCGTCCGGCGCGGCATAGGCCCAGGCGCGAATCAGCCCGAGCGGCCAGGTGGTTTCCAGCCCGATCCGCGGCAGGGTCAGCCAGCCGCGTTGCACGGCCGGCAACGCCAGCCGGGCATCGGCCGGTTCGTCGGCGGTCACGTCCAGCCGGGTATCGCCGCCATCGGGCAGCCACAACCGCAGCGCCCGGCGCTCGACGTCGCTGCCCAGCACGAGATGGAAGACGGCCATCTCGCCGGCAAACACGGGCGGCGTGCGGCCATGGCTGACTTTCAGGCGCACGAGATTGCGGAAAGTGTGCAGGATGGCGACCACGCCGAGTCCGGCGAGCAGAAAGGTCAGGACATGGCCGAGGCCGAGGCTGTAGTTGATGCTGCCGATCAGCATCACCAGCAGCGCGGCGGCGTAGCCCAGCCCGGCGCGGGTCGGCAGCACATACACCCGGCGCTGCGACAGGACGATGGGCGAGGGCTCGGGCGGGCGCACGCGCAGCGCCCAACGGATGAACTGCTCGCGGGCCGCGGCGGCGAGGCTCATGTCAGGGAATCGGCACCGCCTCGATCAGCCGCCGGACGGCATCGGCGGCTGGCGCGGCATCCATCGGCCGCAGACGATGGCCGACGATGCCGGGCAGCACGGCCTGCACGTCCTCCGGCAGCACATGGTCGCGGCCGGCCAGCCAGGCCCAGGCGCGCGCGGCGGCCAGCAGCGCCAGCGCGGCGCGCGGGCTGAGGCCGGCCTGCCAGTCGGCGCTCGCGCGCGTGTGGCCGGCTAGCGCCTGCACGTAGTCGATCAGCGGTTCGGCGGCGTGAACCTGGCGCACGGCTTCCTGGTGCGCCAGCAGGGTTTCCGGCGTCAGACAGGGCGGCATGGCGGCGAGCAGTTCGCGCCGGTCCGCGCCGGCCAGCAGCTCGCGTTCGGCGGCACGATCCGGATAGCCGAGCTCGATCCTCATCAGGAAACGGTCGAGCTGCGATTCCGGCAGCGGAAAGGTGCCGATCTGGTGCGCCGGGTTCTGCGTGGCGATGACGAAGAACGGGGCGGGCAGCGGCCGGGTGCGACCCTCGGCGGTCACCTGCCGTTCCTCCATGGCCTCGAGCAGCGCGCTTTGCGTTTTCGGCGTGGCGCGATTGACCTCGTCGGCCAGCACGACCTGGGCGAAAATCGGCCCGGGATGGAAGTCGAAGGCGCCGCGCGCGCGGTCGAAAATCGACACGCCGAGAATGTCGGCCGGCAGCATGTCGCTGGTGAACTGGATGCGCTGGAAATCCAGGCCGAGCAGTCTTGCCAGCACATGCGCCAGCGTGGTCTTGCCGACGCCGGGCACGTCCTCAATCAGCAGGTGGCCGCGCGCCAGCAGGCAGGCCAACGCCAGGCGGATCTGTCGTTCCTTGCCGAGAATGATGCCGCCGGCGGCGGCGATGACGGCATCCATGGGGCGAGGGGAATCGGGAGCATGCATGGAGTATCGGCGGGGCGGCGACAAACGGTGGGGAATCGGGTCATAATCGCATATCGATTTCATTGTAAGTCAATCGCCGACATGACCACGGCCTTCATCACCCATCGCGACTGCTGGCGTCACGACATGGGGTCGCATCATCCGGAATGCCCGGAGCGCCTGGGCGCCATCCAGGATCGGTTGATCGCGGCCGGCCTCGATCTCTACCTCGCCCATCACGAGGCGCCGCTCGCGGAGATGGAACAACTGCTGCGCGTGCATCCGCGACCGTACATCGAAATGCTCGAGGCGAGTTCGCCTGCCCACGGCATCCATCACCTCGATCCCGATACCGCCATGAGTCCGGGCACCTGGCAGGCGGCGCTGCGCGCGGCCGGCGCCGGCGTCATGGCCACCGACATCGTCATGCGCGGCGAGGCGCCCAATGCCTTCTGCGCCGTTCGCCCGCCCGGCCATCACGCCGAGCGGGCTCGGGCCATGGGCTTCTGTTTCTTCAACAACATCGCCGTCGCCGCCCGGCACGGCATCGAGCAGTGGGGCTTGAAGCGGGTCGCCATCGTCGATTTCGACGTGCATCACGGCAACGGCACCGAGGAGATTTTCGCCGGCGACGACAAGGTGCTGATGGTCGGCACTTTCCAGCATCCCTTCTACCCCTACAGCGGCACCGAGCATCCCGCCGCCAACATGTGCAACGTCCCGGTCAAGGCCGGCACGCGGGGTGAAGGTTTCCGCGAAGTGATCGCCGATGTCTGGCTGCCGCGCCTGCGCGAATTCGCGCCCGAATTGATCTATGTCTCGGCCGGCTTCGACGCGCACTACGAGGACGACATGGCCTCGCTGGGGCTGGTCGAGTCGGACTACGCCTGGGTCACCGAGCAACTCAAGGGCGTGGCGCGGGAGACGGCGCAAGGCCGGATCGTTTCCATGCTCGAAGGCGGTTATTCCTTGTCGGCGCTGGCGCGCAGCGTCGCCGCCCATGTCAAGGCTCTGGCGGAACTCTAGTCGCGTAAAATGCTCACTTTGAATTCGATCGTCTCGACATGGCCAACATACTGATTCAGGGCTCGCTGCCCGCCATCATCACGCCGATGCACGAGGATGGCAGCCTCGACCTGCCGCGCCTGCGGGGGCTGGTCGACTGGCACCTGCGCGAGGGTTCCGATGGCATCGTGGTGGTCGGCACCACCGGCGAGTCGCCGACGGTCGATTTCGACGAGCATTGCCAGCTGATCGAGGTTGTGGTCGAGCAGGTCGCCGGTCGGGCCCCGGTGGTGGCCGGGACGGGCGCCAATTCCACCGCCGAGGCGATCGAACTGGCCGGGTTCGCGCGGCGAGCTGGCGCCTCTGCCCACCTGTCGGTGGTGCCCTACTACAACAAGCCGACCCAGGAAGGCCTCTACCGTCATTTCAGGGCCATCGCCGAGGCGGTCGAGCTGCCGATGATCGTCTACAACGTGCCCGGCCGCACCGGCGCCGATCTGGCGAACGACACCGCCCTGCGTCTCGCCGAAGTGCCGGGCGTCGCCGGCATCAAGGACGCCACCGGCAACATCGAGCGCGGCACGGATCTCCTCAAGCGCGCGCCACCGAGCTTCTCGGTGCTCAGCGGCGACGACGCAACCGCGCTGGCGCTGACGCTGCTGGGCGGGCACGGCGTCATCTCGGTCACCGCCAACGTGGCGCCGCGCCTGATGCACGACATGATCGTCGCGGCGCTTGCCGGCGACGTCGCCACGGCGCGCACCATCAATTTCCGCCTGCTCGGTCTGCACCGCCACCTGTTCCTCGAGGCCAACCCGATTCCCGTCAAGTGGGCGTGCGCCGAGATGGGCCTGGTCGAACACGGGGTGCGCCTGCCCATGACCGAACTGTCATCCGACTGCCATGAACGCGTGCGTTTGGCGCTGCGCGAAGCCGGCATCCAAATCTGATTTCGCGAGGGACGCATGAAACGCAACATCCCGCTGCTGGTCACGTTGGCGACGCTGCTCGCCGGTTGCAGCATGTCGATGCTGGAAACCAAGAAGGTCGATTACAAGTCGGCGGGCAAGCTGCCGACCCTCGAGGTGCCGCCCGACCTGACGCAGCCGACGCGCGACGACCGCTATGCAGTGCCGGACGTCAGCCCCAAGGGCACGGCGACCTATTCCGCCTATGTCGGCGAACGCGCCGGCCAGGCAAGGACCACGACGGTGCAGGAAGTGCTGCCGACGGTCGGCAACATGCGCATCGAGCGGTCCGGCAATCAGCGCTGGCTGGTGGTGCCCGGCGCGCCGGACAAGCTGTGGTCGGGCATCAAGGAATTCTGGCAGGAGCTCGGCTTCATCATTAACGTCGAACTGCCCGAAGCCGGCGTTATGGAAACGGACTGGGCCGAGGACCGCGCCAAGATTCCGCAGGACATGTTGCGCGGCGCCCTCGGCAAGGTGTTGGATACGTTCTACTCGACCGCCGAGCGCGACAAGTTCCGCACCCGCGTCGAGAAGGGTGCGCAGGGCGAGACCGAGATCTACATCAGCCATCGTGGCATGTACGAGGTCTATGTCAGCGAAGGCCGGTCGGAGACCCGCTGGCAGCCGCGGCCGGCCGACCCCGAACTCGAGGCGGCGATGCTGCGCCGGTTGATGGTCCGCTTCGGCATGGACGAGGTGCGGGCCAAGACCCTCCTGGCCGACTCCGGCGCCAAGGTGGAGAAGGCCAAGCTGATCACCGCCAAGGGGGGCGCCGGCACGCTCGAAGTGCAGGATGCCTTCGACCGGGCCTGGCGGCGGGTCGGTCTGGCGCTCGATCGCGTCGGCTTCACCGTCGAGGATCGCGACCGTTCCCAGGGCCTGTACTTCGTCCGCTATGTCGACCCCGAGGTCGACGCGAGGAAGAAGGACAAGGACGAGGGTTTCCTCGCCAAGCTGGCGTTTTGGCGCAGCAGCAAGCCTGATCCGGCCAAGAGCCAGCGCTATCGCGTCCTGGTCAAGGGCGCCGGGGAATCGAGCTACGTCCAGATAATGAACGCGGACGGCGTGGCCGAAACATCCGAAACCGGCGGCAAGATCCTCCGGCTGCTGCTCGAACAGCTGAAGTAGTTCGCGTGCGGTTTGCCTCGCTGGGCAGCGGCAGCCGGGGCAATGCCCTGGTGGTCGAGGCCGGGCGCACGCGCGTGCTGGTCGACTGCGGTTTCGGCCCGCGTAACCTGGCGACGCGGCTGGCGCGGCTGGCGCTGGCGCCCGGCGACATCGACGCGATCCTGGTCACCCACGAGCATGCCGATCATCTGTCCGGCGTGCGGCCATGCGCGCGACGCCATGAACTGGCCGTCTACCTCACGCACGGCTCGATGGGCGCGGCCGACTTCGACGGCCTGTCGCCGCGCGTGATCGACAGCCATTTGCCATTTGCCATCGGCGATCTCGAGGTCAGGCCGTTTCCAGTGCCGCACGACGCGCGCGAACCCGTCCAGTTCGTGTTCTCCGACGGCGCGGCCACCCTGGGCATGCTCACCGACAGTGGTCGCGTGACGCCGCACATGGTGGCCATGCTGGATGGTTGCGATGCCCTGGTGCTGGAATGCAATCATGACGCCGACATGCTGAGGCAAGGGCGTTATCCCGATCATCTGAAACGCCGGATTGCCGGGCCTTACGGCCATCTCGACAACGCCGCGGCGGCGGATCTGCTGGCACGCCTGGATACGCGGCGGATCAGGCACGTGATCGCGGCGCATCTGAGCCAGGACAATAATCGGCCGGACCTGGCGCGGGCAGCACTCGCGCGGGTGCTCGGTTGCGAGCCGTCCTGGATAGGCGTGGCGGACCAGGACAACGGCTGCGACTGGCGCGACCTGGGTTGCTGAAGCGGCAAGAATGAAAAGGCCGGACGTTCCCGGGAACGTCCGGCCTGCTTGGCGATGTCTGCCGAAGCGACTACTTCTTCATGGCATCCTTGGCGCCTTCGACCGCACCCTTGGCGGCCTCCGTGGCGACTGCCTTCGCCTTGTCGGCGAGGTTACCGCTCATGCCCGACATGCCGCCCATACCACTCATGCCGGCCTGGCCCTGCATGCCGCTCATGCCCGACATGCCTTCCATACCCTTTTGGCCTTCCATGCCGCTCATGCCCGACATGCCACTCATGCCACTCATGCCACTCATGCCACTCATGCCACTCATGCCACTCATGCCACTCATGCCACTCATGCCGGCCTGGCCCTGCATGCCGCTCATGCCCGACATGCCTTCCATGCCCTTTTGGCCTTCCATGCCACTCATGCCCGACATGCCGCTCATGCCCGACATTCCGGACATGCCGCTCATGCCAGACTGGCCGGCGGGGGCGGCGGGCGCCGCGGGAGGGGCTTCCTTCTTGCCACAGCCGGCAACGGCGAGGGCGACGAGCGCAGCTACGAGGAGAGAATGTTTCATTTGGGATCCCTTTATCGATAGAGGAGTTGAAGCAAAACCGTTTTCAGCCTTGGGCGGGGATATCCGTCCAGCCCTGAATTATATCCATAACAATTGTTTTTCGGCTCGACTTGCATCATGGTCGGCCTGGTGCTCAGGATAAATGGGCGAATCCGCAGCAATACCAGTCGTAAAGCGTCGCCAGGCCGGCCGTGCCGGGCGACGACCCCGGCAGGCTCCGCTCGTCGGCAAGTCGCCTGAACGTCGCCTGTTCGCGGCGTGCCACCGCGACTGACTCTCCGTTCATGAAGAAGCGGTTGCCGGCGAACAGCAACTGGCTGCGCGCGTCGAGCCGAATGCCCTTTCGGGCCAGAATCGCCGCGAAGCGCTTTTCGCTCAGCGGTTTCTCGGGCGGATCGAAGAAGACGTGCGGTTTCGGCTCGGTAAGATGGCTGCCGAGGAAGTCGCGCACGGTATCCGTGTTCCAGCGGATCTGGTCGAGCAGGCCGGCGACCTGCTCGATCATCGCCGGGCCGATTTCGGCCGGATGCTTCTGGCGCTCGATGCCGGGGTCGCGGTAGCGGCCCGTCATGCTGACGCGGTCTTGCAGGAACATCAGAAACTGCTCGGCCAGGTCCTGCGCCGGCGCGGCGCGGAAACCGACCGAGTAAGTCATGCATTCGCCGATGGCGATGCCGTCGTGCGCCCATTCGGGCGGCAGGTAAAGCAGGTCGCCTGGTTCGAGTACCCAGTCGTGCACCGGCCGGAAATCCTTGAGGATGCGGATCGGCAGGCCATCGATCAAGGTTTGATCCTTCTGGTTGCCGATGCGCCAGCGCCGCTTGCCGATGCCCTGGATCAGGAAGACGTCGTAGCTGTCGAAATGCGGGCCGACGCCGCCGCCGTCGGTGGCGTAGCTCACCATCAGGTCGTCGAGGCGGGCGTAGGGCACGAAACTGAATTCGCGCATCAGCGTGTCCGCCCGTGGCAGCAACGTGTTGAGGCCCTGCACCAGCACGCTCCAGGGCTTGGCCTTGCGCCGCAGCGCCGCGCGCGAGAACGGGCCATGATCGATGGTCCAGCCGCCGACCTGCGAGACGAAGCGCGCTTCGACGTCGTCGCGGCAGGACAGATCGAGCATTTCGTCGCGCGACAGCAAGCCGGTGAAGCCGGGGATGGCGCCGCGCACCAGCAGCGGCTTCTTCTGCCAGTACTCGGCGAGGAATTGCTCGGCCGTCAGGCCGCCGAGCAACGTGGCACGGAGGGAGGGATTCATCGAGCAATTATAATCCGGCCCCTTTCTCGCCATTGCCGTTGCCGCCATGCCCGAAGCCCTGATCGAATCGCTGGACAACGAAGGCCGCGGTGTCGCCCGCGTCGATGGCAAGGCGATCTTCATCGAAGGCGCGCTGCCGGGCGAGCGCATCGAGTATTCCAGCTATCGCAGGAAGCTGACCTACGAGCAGGCACAGGTGGTGCGCGTCATCCGGGCATCGAGCCAGCGTGTGACACCGGCATGTCCGCACTTCGGCGTCTGCGGCGGTTGCAGCATGCAGCATCTGGAGCCGGCGGCGCAGACGGCGGCCAAGCAGCGAGTGCTGGAGGACGCGCTCTGGCATCTGGCGCGGCTGAAGCCGGAAACCGTCTTCCCGCCGATTTCCGGGCCGGCCTGGGGCTATCGCCATCGAGCGCGACTTTCCGTGCGCAATGTGGCCAAGAAGGGCGGCGTGCTGGTCGGCTTCCACGAGAAGCGCAGCAGCTACGTGGCCGTGATGGATTCCTGCGAAGTCCTGCCGCGAACGATCTCGGCCCTGATCCAGCCGCTGAAGGCGCTGATCGGCGGCATGTCGCGGCCGGATCGCCTGCCGCAGATCGAGGTGGCCGTCGGAGATGACCAACGGGTGCTGGTGCTGCGCAACCTGGAACCGCTGACGGTCGATGACCAGCAACTGCTGCGCGAGTTCGCCGATCGCCACGGCGTCGTCTGGTACCTGCAACCGGGCGGGCCGGACACGGCAGCGCTGTTTTATCCGGCGGACGCTCCGCCGCTCGAATACACCCTGCCCGACTTCGGTGTGGCGCTGCGTTTCCGGCCAACCGATTTCACGCAGGTAAATCACGGCATCAATCGCATGCTGGTGCGTCGCGCGATGAGCTTGCTGCAACCGAAGTCCGGCGAATGCATCGCCGACCTCTTTTGCGGCCTGGGCAACTTCACGCTGCCGATTGCCGCATCCGGCGCGACCGTGGTCGGCGTCGAGGGCGCCAAGGCGCTGGTGGACCGCGCGCGCATGAACGCGGAGCTGAACGGACTGGCTGATCGTTGCGAATTCCAGGTCGCCAACCTGTTCGAGGCGACGCCGGAGAGCATCGCCGCGCTTGGCAAGCTCGACAAGCTGCTGATCGATCCGCCGCGCGAAGGCGCCGTCGCGGTGGTCAATGCCTTGGGGCCATCGGCTCCCGGCCGGATCGTCTACGTATCATGCAGCCCGGCAACGCTGGCGCGCGATGCGGCGGTGCTGGTGCATGAGAAGGGCTATGCGCTGCGCGGCGCCGGCATCGCCAGCATGTTCCCGAACACTTCGCACGTCGAGTCGATCGCGCTGTTCGAACGCCCATAAAGCA
The DNA here is from genome assembly GCA_016704145.1 of Rhodocyclaceae bacterium. Classification (GTDB taxonomy): domain Bacteria; phylum Pseudomonadota; class Gammaproteobacteria; order Burkholderiales; family Rhodocyclaceae; genus Fen-999. The sequence continues at coordinate 1,970,199 of JADJAS010000007.1, forward strand.
AAACGCCACCCGCAGGTGGCGTTTTGCGACGACTGACTTTCGCGGGGCTTAGTCGCGCTGTCCCGTGAAGGCCATCAGCAGGTTCAAGAGGCTGACGAAGACGTTGTAGATGTCGAGGTACACCGCCAGCGTCGCCGACACGTAGTTGGTCTCGCCGCCCTGGACGATGCGGTTGATGTCGAACAGGATGTAGGCCGAGAACAGCACCACGCAAATCGCCGAGATGGCCAGCGACAAGGCCGGAATCTGGAAGAACAGGTTGGCCAGGATTGCCACGAAGACCAGGATCAGGCCGGCGAACAGGAACTTGCCGAGGCCCGACAGGTCGCGCTTGGTGGTCGCGGCCACGCTGGCCAGCGCGAAGAAGATCGCGCCGGTGCCGCCGGCCGCCATGGCGATCAGCGAGCCGCCGTTGGAAAAGCCAAGCGCGACTTGCAGGATGCGCGACAGCATCAGACCCATGAAGAAGGTGAAGGCCAGCAGCAGCATGACGCCGACGCCGCTGTTCTTGTTCTTCTCGATGCCCCACATGAAGCCCCAGGCGATGCCCAAGAACAGCAGGAAAGCCATGAAGGGGCTGCCGGCCAGGAACGAGAAATTCAGCTGGATGCCGACCAGCGCGCCGAGCACGGTCGGCACCATCGACAGGGCGAGCAGGGCATAGGTGTTGCGCAGGACGCGGTTCTGTTGCAGTGCCGTGCCGGCGATCGAGCCGGTACGCAGGATTTCGTGGTTGCCTGGCATGTGAAACTATCTCCTACGGTTTGGTAACGGCCATTAGAGTGGGGCAAAACGGCGAAAGTTTCAAGCGTTGCCGAGCAGTGTCCGACGATGCGGCGCTAGCGTTCGTCGCGGATGAACGTCGTGGCGGCGCTTGTACGCGGTCGTCGAAAGAATTCGTCGACGGGCGTCTGCTCCAGCACGCGGCCTTCCTCGAGATAGATTACCTCGTCGGCCAGCCGTCGCGCCTGGCCAAGGTTGTGCGTGGTCATGACGATCTTCGTGCCGGCCTCGGCGATCTCGCCGATGATGCGCTCGACTTCGCGGCTGCTGTGCGGATCGAGGCTGGCGGTCGGTTCGTCGAGGAACAGCACTTGCGGCGCCAGCGCCCAGGCGCGCGCCAGCGCGATGCGTTGCTGTTCGCCGCCCGAGCAGCGGCGGGCCTGCCGCGCCGCAAGTTCGGGCAGGCCGACGCGCGTTAGCGCGGCCAGGGCCTGCCGCCGGCGCGCCTCGGCGGGGATGCCGCGCAGCTTGAGGCCGTATTCGATGTTGGCGAGCGCCGTGGCGCGCAGCATCACCGGCCGCTGGAACACCATCGCCTGCATCAATGCCCGCGGCCAGACGACATGGCCCGCCGATGGACGCAACAGGCCGTGCATGAGCCGCAGCAAGGTACTCTTGCCGGCACCGTTGGGGCCGAGGATCAGCGTCCGGCCATGGCTGACTTTCAGGCTGACGTCCTCGACGATGCGCACGCCGTTTTCCGTGAGGCCGAGCGCCTCGAGCCGCAGCCACGGAGCCATCGTCAGCCCCAGCGCCGCTCCGCCCACTGGCGAAGCAGATAGGCGCCGGCGTTGAGCGTCAGCACCACGGTGATCAGGATGACGCCCAGCGCCAGCGCCAGCGGCAGATCGCCCTTGCTCGTTTCCAGCGCGATGGTGGTGGTCATGACGCGCGTCACGCCGTCGATGTTGCCGCCGACGATCATCACCGCGCCGACCTCGGCGATGGCGCGGCCGAAGCCCGCCAGCGCGGCGGTGGTCAGCGCGAAACGCGCGTTCCAGAGCAGCGTGCGCGCCGCCCGCGGCCGGCTGGCGCCGAGGCTGCGCAGTTGCTCGCGATGTTCGCGCCATTCGTCGTCGATGACCTGCCGGGTCAGTGCCGCGATGATGGGCGCGACCAGCACCGTCTGGGCGATGACCATCGCCGTCGGCGTGAACAGCAGACCGAACTGACCGAGCGGTCCGGCGCGCGAGAGCAGCAGATAGACCAGCAGGCCGACCACCACCGGCGGCAAGCCCATCAGGCCGTTGAACAGCACGATCAGCACGCGACGGCCGGGAAAACGTCCCACCGACAGCAGCGCGCCGAGCGGCATGCCCAGCGCACAGGCCATCAGCGTGGCGCCGAGGCTGACTTTCAGGCTGAGCAGGACGATGGCGGCCAAGCGGCTCTCGCCGCCGGCGACCAGATCGAGGGCCAGGGCGAGGCTGGCCGAAATTTCGTTCATGCCGCGCCGGCGCGCGTGCGGCCGCGCCTGTCCGGAAGGGTCGGCAAACTACGCCTTCGGCGGCCGGAACTGCATGGCCTTGTACTCGAGGAAGTCCTCCAGGCCGTATTTGCCGAGTTCGCGGCCGTTGCCGGACTGCTTGTAGCCGCCGAAGGGCGCCATGATGTTGTACGGCCCGCCGTTGATGTCCACCTGACCGGTGCGCAGGCGCCGTGCCACGTTTTCCGCATGTGCGTCGCTGGCCGACCAGACGCCGCCCGACAGGCCGTAAACGGTGCCGTTGGCGATGCCGACGGCGTCGTCTTCGTCGCGGTAGGGGATGATCGACAGCACCGGGCCGAAGATTTCCTCCTGCGCGATGGCCGCCTGCGGATCGACCGGGCCGAAAACGGTCGGCGCGACGAAATAGCCGGCCGGGTTCACGCCCTCGGGCAAGTCGGCGCCGCCGGTCAGCAATTGGCAGCCCGCCGCCTGCGCTTGCCGGATGTAGCCTTGCACGCGCTCCTGTTGCGCCTTGGAAGCCAGCGGGCCGAGCGTGGTGGCCGGGTCCATCGGGTCGCCGAGGCGAAAGCCCCGGGCGGCCGCGACGGCGAGCGCCGCCGCCTCGTCGAAGCGCCGCGCGGGCACCAGCAGCCGTGTTTGCGCGGTGCAGGTCTGGCCGGAATTCAGGTAGCCGTTGTTGACGACCGCCTTGATGGCGACGCCGAAGTCGGCGTCGTCGAGCACGATGCTCGCCGACTTGCCGCCCAGTTCGAGGGCGACCCGCTTGACGGTGGCGGCGGCCAGTTGCGCAATGCGCTTGCCGGCAGCCGTGGAGCCCGTGAAGGAAACCATGTCGACGTCGGGATGGGTGACGAGCGCTTCGCCGATCTCCGGCCCGTAGCCGGTCACGAGGTTGAAGACACCTGGCGGCACGCCGGCATCGGCGATGATCTCGGCGAGCGCGAAGGCGTTCAGCGGCGCCACCTCGGAAGGCTTGAGCACGAGGGTGCAGCCCGCCGCCATGGCTGCCGCCACCTTGGCGGCGATTTGGTGCAGCGGGTAGTTCCAGGGCGTGATCGCGACAACGACGCCGACCGGCTCGCGCAGCACCTTGGAATGGCCGACCTGCTCCTCGAAGGCGAAATCACCCGCCATGCGCGCGTACATGCCGAAGGTCGCCGTCGGCGAGCCAACCTGCACGCGCAGCGACAGCTTGTAGGGCATGCCCATCTCGAAGGTGATGGTGCGGGCGATTTCCTCGCCGCGTGCCTTGAGGCCGTCGTGGATCTTCTTCAGATACTCGCCGCGCTCGGCCGGCGAAGTGGCGGCCCAGGCGTCGAAGGCCTGGCGCGCGGCGGCCACGGCGGCGTCGGCGTCCGCCTTCGCGCCTTGCGGAATGCGCGCCAGCAGCGCGCCGTCCGCCGGCGCGTGCACGTCGATGCTGCCGCTGCCCGCGGGGGCGACCCAGCGGCCGCCGATATGGAACTTGTCCTTGGTAATCATGGTTGTGGTCTCCGGTTGGTCATTACTTCGCCGCGTTGGGGAAGAACAGCTGCTCGCCGCCGATCTTGTAGTCGGCGATGGCCTGCTGGCCGTCCTTCGACACCACCCAGTCGATGAACTTCTGGCCGTCGGCCTGCTTGACATGGGTGTGCCTGGCGGGATTAACGAGGATTACGCCGTACTGGTTGAACAAGGCCTTGTCGCCTTCGACGACGATGCCCATTTCGCCGCGATTCTTGAAGTTCAGCCAGGTGCCGCGGTCGGCGAGGATGTAGGCATTCATCGATGCGGCGGTGTTGAGCGCCGGGCCCATGCCCGAGCCGGTGTCGCGGTACCACGGCCCCTTCCTTGCGTCGAGGTCGACGCCGGCCAGTTTCCAGTAGCGCAGTTCAGCGGCGTGGGTGCCGCTCTTGTCGCCGCGCGAGACGAACGGTGCCTTGGCCGCTTCGACGCGGCGCAGGCCTTCGAGGATGTCGCGGCCAAGCGCCTTGGCGGGGTCGGCCTTGGGGCCGACCAGGATGAAGTCGTTGTACATCACTTCCTGGCGCTTGACGCCGTAGCTTTCGGCGATGAATTTCTCCTCGGCCGCCTTGTCGTGCACGAACACCACGTCGGCGTCGCCGCGCCGCGCGAGGCCGAGCGCCTGCCCCGTGCCCAGCGCAACGACGCGCACTTTGATGCCGGTGGCCTTTTCGAAGGCCGGTAGCAAATGGGCGAACAGACCCGACTGCTCCGTCGACGTGGTGGAGGCGACGGTGATGAAGCGGTCCTGGGCGGACGCGCCCAGGCCGATCATGATCATGGTGGCGGCAGCCAGGCCGCGGCGCAGGATGTTGCGGACTTGCACGGGTCTCTCCTTCGGGTGGTCGTTGAATGCGGAGAGGTTAAAGTAGCGACGAAGGAACCCGAATATGTCGAATCCTGCAACAACTGGAAAGAAGGCGGCGGCCGTGCCGCGCCTGCGCTGGAGCTGGGACCTCGGTTTCGAGCTCGGCGAAGCCGATACGCGCCGCCTGCTGCAACTGCTGACCGGGCTGCTGGAGACCACCGCGCTGGGCAAGGCCGCCGCCGCCGCCGGCATGTCTTATCGCGCCGCCTGGGGCCTGCTGCGCCGTTGCCGGGAGGAGTTCGGGCTGGAACTGGTGGTCATGGAACGCGGCCGCGGTACGCGCCTGACGGCCTTCGGCGAATCGCTGGTGGAGATGGATGGCGCCGCCCGGCTGGCGCTCGGCGAGGTGCACGCGGTCTGGGAGGCGCGCATGCACGCGCTGCTGGCGCCGGCGAAGCGGAAGGACAACGCGGGTGGCGTGCCGCCGCGGCTGACTTTGCACGCCAGCCATGACCTGGCGCTGGCCGACTGGGTCGAGCACGGCCGGCAGGTGCCGGTGGACATCGTCTGGCGCGGCAGCGAGGAGGCGCTGGCGGCGCTCGGTCGCGGCGAGTGCGACGTGGCTGGCTTCCACGTGCCGGAGAACTGGCAGGCCGAGCACCTGGCGGCCTGGCTGAGGCGCTGGCTGAAGCCGCGCCTGCATGTGCTGGTGCCGCTGATGTGTCGCCGCCAGGGCCTGATCGTGGCGCGCGGCAATCCGCTGCGGCTGCGCTCGCTGGCCGACGTGGCGGCGCGCGGCGCGCGCATGGTCAACCGCCAGCGGGGTTCGGGCACGCGCACGCTGATCGACCAGCTGCTGGCCGCCAAGGGTATCGAACCGGCCAGCATCGACGGCTACGCCCACGAGGAATTCACCCACGATGCCGTCGCCGCCACCGTGGCAGGCGGCTCGGCCGATGCCGGCTTCGGCATCATGGCGGCGGCGGCGCGCTACGACCTCGACTTTGTGCCGCTGGTCACGGAGCGCTACGGCTTCGCCCTGCGCCACGCCGCGATCAACACCGAGGTCGGGCAGGCGCTGCTGCGGCGATTGTCGGGGCCGACTTTTCGTCAACGTCTGGCGGCGCTGCCGGGCTATGAGCCCTTGTCGGCCGCCGTCACGGAGACTTGGCCGGCGTTCCTCCACGCCTGACTTTCGCCAGGCCGTGCGGAGGCTGGCGCACGCCGTCGGGCGCGGTCCGGGCGGTGTCGGACAATGCTAAGATGTCGTGCCACGGGAAAAGTCACGTCATGATCATGGGTTATCGCATGCAAGCGCGCTGGGCGACAGTATTCCTGCTGTTGATGTCATGGCTTGCCGCGGCTTTCGCCGAAGCGCCGGTGGTCACCGTCAGCACCAACAATACCCCGCTGGATCGCCTGGCGCTCCAGCGCTTATCGGAAGAAGCCTTCCGCCGCGTCGGCGCGGAATTCAAGCTGGTCAGCCTGCCGTCCGAGCGTTCGCTGAAGTCGGCCGACGCCGGCGAAGTCGACGGCGAGGGTCTGCGCATCGCCGGTCTGGCGACGCAGTATCCGAACCTGGTGCAGGTGCCGGAACGCTACGTGCGCATCAGTTTCGTCGCCTTCGCCAAGGACGCGACCATCAATCTCGACAACGGCTGGGACAGCATCAAGCCCTACAGCGTGGCGTTCATCACCGGCTGGAAGATGTTCGAGGCCAACAGCGGCGGTGCGCGTCTTGTGACCAAGGTGGATAAACCTGAGCAGATGTTCCAGATGCTCGATGGCGGGCGGGTTGATCTGGCGCTCTATACGCGGGCCGACGGTGTTGCGCTGGTGCGCAGGCTCGGCCTGCCGGCGATCGCGCCGGTATCGCCGGCGCTCAAGGATGTCGACATGTACCTCTACCTGCACAAGAAGCACCAGGCGCTGGCGCCACGGCTGGCGCAGGCGCTCAAGGACATGAAGGCCGACGGCACCTACAACCGCATCATGTCCGGAATCACCGCCGAATAATGGCCGCGCCCGGACCCGCCGGCAAGACGGCCGCGGCCGGCGTCGGTGGTTTCTTCGGCCTCAGCAGCCGCATCGCGCGGCGATTGTGGTTCTGGGTGTTCGTGGCCGGCGGCATCGCCACCCTGGTCGTTTCGCTGATCGAGGGCGTGGTCGGCTATCAGCGCCACGTCGCCGAGCTGGAACTGCATGTCGAATCGATCGGCGCGGTGGTCGCGCCGCCCCTGGCGCAAAGCGCCTGGGTGTACAACCGGGAACAGATCGACACGCAGCTGAAGTCCTTGTTGCGCTTTCCCGATGTGTCGGCGGTGCGACTGCATCTCGACAAGGGCGACGTGCTGAGCCATGGTGCCGACGTGCCGGCCGACCGGGCCATCGAGCGGACCGTTCCCCTGGTCTATGCCGGCCCCGACGGACGCTTTGACGTCGGCCGTCTCGTGCTCGTCAAGGACCTCGGCGAGGATCGCCGCAAGCTGGTGCGGTCGTGGGCGATCGGTTTCGTCGCCAACGCCGCGGTGATCTTTGTCATCGCCTTTCTGTCGGCGCTGATCTATCAGACCATCGTCGCCCGCCGGCTGGCGACGATCGCCGCCGAGTTGCGCGACGTCACCGCCGACGACTTGCGCCATCGGCCGCTCGCGGAGATTCCGGCCTTGCCGGATCCGGCAAGGCGCGACGAGCTCGACGACCTGGTGGTGTCGATCGCCAACCTGAAACGAACTGGTGGCCAGGCGCTCAAGGATTCCGACCGGGAGCGCATCCTGCAGCGCACGCTGATGGACGCCATTCCGGACCTGGTCTGGATCAAGGATCCCGAAGGCGTCTATCTTGGCTGCAATCCGCTGTTCGAGCGGTTTTTCGGCGCCAGGGAGTCGCAAATTCTCGGCAAGACCGACCATGACTTCGTGGCCAAGGACCTGGCCGACTTTTTCCGCCGGCATGACCGGGCGGCCATCGAGGCGGGACGTCCCACCACCAACGAGGAATGGATCACCTTCGCCGACGGCGGCTACCACGGCTTGTTCGAGACGACCAAGACGCCGGTGCGGTCGAGCGACGGGCGACTGATCGGCGTGCTCGGCATCGCCCACGACATTTCGGACGCCCGGCGCGCCCAGGAAGATCTGGCTCTCCACCGCGACCGCCTCGAGGAACTGGTGCGGCAGCGCACCGACCAGCTCGGCGACACCAACCGCGAGCTGAGTCACGCCAAGAACGCCGCCGAGGCGGCCAACCATGCCAAGAGCGCGTTCCTGGCCAACATGTCGCACGAGATCCGCACGCCGATGAACGCCATCCTCGGCCTCACTCATCTGCTCCAGCGCGACATCGCGGTGCCGGCGCAGACGGAAAAGCTCGACAAGATCACGGCGTCCGCCAAGCACCTGCTCGGCATCATCAACGATATCCTCGATCTGTCGAAGATCGAGGCCGATCGCCTCGTGCTGGAGGAGACCACGCTCAATGTCAAGGCCACGCTCGATCATGTCCTCAGCATGATGGCCGATCGCGTTGCCGCGAAAGGGCTGGAGATGGTCGAGGAACTGGATGGCCGCCTGGTCGGGCTGCCGCTGCTGGGCGATCCGCTGCGCATCGGCCAGGTGCTGATCAACTTCGCCGGCAACGCCGTCAAGTTCACCGAGCGCGGCCGGATCACGCTGCGTGCCGCCCTGGTGGACGACGCGGTGGAGCGCGTGAAGATACGCTTCGAGGTCCAGGACACCGGCATCGGCCTGCCGCCCGAGGCGCAGGCGCGCGTGTTCGATGCCTTCGAGCAGGCCGAGGCGTCCACGGCGCGGCGGCACGGCGGCACCGGCCTCGGTCTTGCCATCAGCCGGCGCCTGGCGCGGCTGATGGGCGGCGAGACCGGCGTGGTCAGCGAAGTTGGGCAGGGCAGCACCTTCTGGTTCACGGCCTGGCTCAAGCGCGGCTGCGTCGAAGCCGTGACCGCCGCCGGCAACGGACATAGCATCCGGGTCGGCTGCCGCGTCCTGCTGGTCGAGGACAACGAGATCAACCAGGAGGTGGCGCTCGACCTGCTGGAGAGCGAAGGCCTGGTGGTCGAGGTCGCCAACCACGGCGGCGAGGCGCTGGAGAAACTGCGCACCGAGTCCTACGACCTGGTGCTGATGGACATGCAGATGCCGGTGATGGACGGCCTGGAGGCGACGCGGCGCATCCGCGAACTCGGCATCGAAACACCGATCATCGCCATGACCGCCAATGCCTTCGAGGAAGACCGGCGGCGCTGCGAGGCTGCCGGCATGAACGATTTCATCGCCAAGCCGGTCGAGCCCGACAACCTTTACGCCAAGCTGGCGCGCTGGTTGCCAGACTCGGATTAGCGGTTCACCTCAACCGCAGCTGCCCACCGCGCCGCAGGCGGTGCAGAAGTCGCAGCCGTCCTTGCGGATCACCGTCATGTTGCCGCACTCGGCGCACAGCGAGCCCTGCGTGACCTTGAGCGCGCCCGTGTCGCGCGGCGTCTCGAGGATGCCCATCTCGCGCTTCGGATAGCCCTTCTCGTCGAGGATGCCGAGCATGGCGTAGCGGTGCATGATCAGGCGGGCGATGTAGGCGACGGTGGACGGCCAGTTCTGCTGCTTCTGACTGCCCGGCACGCGCGCCATGAAATCACCGAGCGGCTCGGCATAGTTGGTGAGCTTGCGCAACTTCATGCCGATCCAGGCCGGGTCGAGCACGCGCATGTCGAGCGACAGCAGCTTGGTCAGGCCGTCCAGCGCGCGCGGATAATTGCCCGAGAGCCACACCGAGTAGGGGCGGGTGACGCCATCGGGCAAGGTGATTTCCTTGAGGCCGAGGACGAATTCCTCGTTGGCGGCCGGGTTGGCGATGTCCACGGTCCATGACAGGGTACCGTCGGTGCCGGTCTTGGGTTCGTCGCGCGAGAACATGGCGTCGAGTACCGGCGTGGTGCCTTCACCGTCGAGCGCCCCCAGTTGCTCGCAACGGTAGCGGATCACCTGCGCCATGGCGGCCACCGAGCCCGGCATCAGCTTCTTCTCGCCCAGCGGCGGAAAGGGCAACTCGAACGGTTCCTCGCCGACCGTGCGCGCCAGCACGTCGAGCTTGAGCTTGAGGAAAGCCTTGTCGTTGGCGCGCATGTCCATCGAAATGGTCTTGGCCACGGCGCCCAAACCGCGCGGCTGCTCGGTGCCATTCACCCAGACTTCGAAAGGCACCGGCTTCGCCAGCGGATTCTCGGTCTGGCCGACGAACAGCGCGAACTCGCCATGCGGCGTCTCGATCATGTAGCTCCAGGCGAGGTTGCCGTCGGCCAGGCGCGGTCGGCCCGGCCAGCGCAGGCTGGCCAGCACCGGCGCGGGCAGCGAGCCGATCGACATGCGCTTGTTGGCGCCGTCGATGGTGACATCCTGCGGCTGCTTTTGCTGGCTGCCGGCATCGACCGAGAGCACGGCGCCGAGCACCTTGTTGGGCCGGTAGGTGGCCAGGCCCTTGAGGCCTGCCTGCCAGGCTTCGAGGTAAAGGCCCTCGAAATCGGCGTAGGGATAATCCTCCGGCACGTTCACCGTCTTCGAGATGGCGGTGTCGATGCAGGGCGCCACGGCGGCGACCATGTCCTTGTGGGCCTGGGCCGAGATGGCCAGGGCGGTGACGAAGTAGTCGGGCAGCCGGGCGGTGTCGCCGCCCATGTGACGATAATAGCGCCAGGCATAGTCCTCGACCGCATATTCCTTGAAGGTACCGTCGACCATGCGCTTCTTGCGGGTGTAGGTCCACGAGAATGGCGGTTCGATGCCGTTCGAGGCGTTGTCGGCAAAGGCCAGCGAGATGGTACCGGTCGGCGCGATCGACAGCAGGTGCGAGTTGCGGATGCCGTGCTTGCGGATCTGTTCCTTGACTTCGGCGGGCAGGCGCGAGGCAAAGTTGCCGCCGCTGAGATAGAGATCGGCATTGAACAGCGGGAAGGCGCCGCGCTCCTTGGCCAGTTCGACCGAGGCGAGGTAGGCGCGATCGCGCATGTACTCGGAAATCCGGGTTGCCATGCCACGCGCTTCGGCGGTGTCGTACTTCAGGCAGAGCATGATCAAGGCGTCGCCCAGGCCGGTGAAACCGAGGCCGACCCTGCGCTTGGCGGCTGCCTCGGCCTGCTGCTGCGGCAGCGGCCAGTGGGTGGCGTCGAGCACGTTGTCGAGCATGCGCACGGAAACATCGATGACGCGGCCGAACGAGGCGAAGTCGAACTCGGCGGCCGACTTGTCGAACGAGCGCTTGATGAACTTGGTGAGATTGATCGAGCCCAGGCAGCAGCAGCCGTAAGGCGGCAGCGGCTGCTCGGCGCAGGGGTTGGTGGCTTCGATGGTCTCGCAGTAGTTGAGGTTGTTGTCGCGGTTGATGCGATCGAGGAACAGAATGCCCGGCTCGGCGTGGTCGTAGGTCGAGCGCATGATCTGGTCCCACAAATCGCGTGCCTTGAGCTTGCGATAGACCCAGAGGCCGTCCTCGCGCTGGTAGGCGCCGCCTTCCTTGATGTCGGCGCAGGGCTCGGCGCGATGAATCAGTTCGACATCGCGGTCGGCCTCGACCGCCTGCATGAAGGTGTCGGTGACGCCGATGGAAATGTTGAAATTGGTCAGGTCGCCGTGATCCTTGGCGTGGATGAAATCCTCGATATCCGGATGGTCGCAACGCAGCACGCCCATCTGGGCGCCCCGGCGCGAGCCGGCGGATTCCACGGTTTCGCAGGAACGGTCGAAGACGCGCATGTACGACACCGGGCCGGAGGCCCGGGATTGCGTGCCCTTGACGTGGGCGCCGATCGGGCGGATGGTCGAGAAGTCGTAACCGACACCGCCGCCGCGGCGCATGGTTTCGGCGGCCTGCAGCAGGGCGGTGTAGATGCCGGGACGGCCGTCGACGATTTCGGAGATCGAGTCGCCCACCGGCTGCACGAAGCAATTGATCAGCGTCGCGCACAGGTCGGTGCCGGCGGCCGAATTGATGCGGCCGGCGGGCACGAAGCCGTTCTCCTGGGCATCGAGGAAACGTTCCTGCCAGTGGGCGCGCTTGTCTTCGGCCTCCACCGAAGCCAGTGCGCGAGCGACACGGTCGCGCACGTCATGGACGCTGCGCTCGTTGCCCTTGGCGTACTTCTCGATCAATACCTCGCCGGAAATTTCCTGCGGCAGCGGCAGGCCCATTTGCTGAATGGGTACGATGTCTCCCGAGATCGGCGTGTCCGTTGTCATCTTGTCGTCCGATGGTTGTTGGTAGGAAGGAAGCAGGGTGCGGATGCGATGGCTGGCAAGAATATCCCGGGACGCCAAACTTTGGAAGTCCGATTTTTTGACCGATAATGGAATCAAATAGTTATGGGGATGCCTAGTGGTTGAGCAAGCCTCATGCCACTACATCTAGTGGGCTGGTTATTGCTGGAAAACCAGTCGATTCATGGGCTTGGCTAAGGCCTTACAATCCGTCCTGCGCCGGCATAGCTCAGTTGGTAGAGCAACCGCCTTGTAAGCGGTAGGTCGTCTGTTCGAGTCAGACTGTCGGCACCATCCAGAACAGCCCGGGGATGCCTGCTTGGCCAACACCATCGGCCGCTTTCAAATTCGCCGCGAACTCGGGCGTGGCAGCCAGAGCGCGGTCTACCTTGCCTGGGATCCCCAGTTGCAGCGCGAGGTGGCGATCAAGACGCTGCATTTCGCCGACGCCGACCCGGTGGTTAACGCCGCCCTGCTGGCCGAGGCGCGCATGGTCGGCAAGTTGCGCCATCCCGGCATCGTGCCGATCCACGATGCCGGCGAGCAGGGTGACGACATTTACCTGGTGTTCGATTACGTCGAGGGCGGCAGTTTGCAGGAGGCGCTGGCCAGCAACGGCGCCTGGCCAGCGGCGCGTGCGGCGGAACTGATGCGGCGCGTCGCCGATGCGCTGGCCGAGGCGCACGCGCAGGGCATCATCCATCGCGACCTGAAACCGTCCAACATCCTGCTCGATCGCGCCGGCATGCCCTGCGTGATGGACTTCGGCATCGCGTCGCGAGCCGGCCAGACGTCCGGCGAGCAGGAGAAGACGGCATTGCGCGGCACGCCGGCCTACATGGCGCCCGAGTACGTCACCGACCGGGTGGTCAGCGCCAAGATGGACGTATTCGCCGCGGGCCTGATCCTGCTGGAATTGCTGACCGGCCAGCGGGTTTTCCGCGGCGGCGGCGCCGAGGCCGTGATGCGCCGGATTGCCAGCGAGCCGGTGACCTTGCCGACGGAGGTTCGCATCGACGAACGTCTGGGTGATGTCGTCCTGCGCGCCTGCGCCATGGACCCGGTGCGACGCTTCGATTCCGCCGCCGAGATGCGCCAGGCGCTGGACGCCTATCTTGAAGGCGCGTGCGGCCCGCCGGACGGCGAACCGGTATCGGCGCGGCAGAGCACCCTCGATTTCCTGCTGCGGCGCATGCGGCATCGGTCGGATTTCCCGGCGCTGTCGGATTCGGTGTCGGCGATCAACAAGCTGACCCATTCCGACCGCGAAAGCATCAACACGCTCTCCAACACCCTCCTCAAGGATTACGCGCTGACCAACAAGATCCTGCGGCTGGTCAATTCCGCCTATTACCGGCAGGCGGGTGGCGGCAACATCAGCACTGTTTCGCGGGCGGTGATCGTGCTCGGCTTCGATGCCATTCGCAACATCGCCATCACCGTCCTGCTGTTCGAGCACTTGCAGGACAAGGGCAATGCCCGCGAATTGAAGGAGGCGTTCCTGCGCGCCAACCTGGCCGGCCTGCTGGCGCGCGACGCCAGCGGCGCGCTGCTGCCGCGCGAAGGTGAAGAGGCCTTCATTTGCGCCTTGTTCCATGGCCTCGGACAATTGCTGGCGCAATACTACTTTCCGGAAGAAGTCGAGGAAATCCGCAAGCTGATGGTGGCGCGGCAGCTTGCAGAGTCAGCCGCGGCGACACGCGTGCTCGGCCTGTCCTTCGAGGATCTGGGCATCGGCATCGCCCGCAGCTGGAATTTTCCGCCCGCCATCGTAAACAGCATGCGGCGGCTGGCGGCCGGCAGGCAACGCAAGCCGGCCAGCCACGACGAGGCGCTGCGGCTGGTGGCCGGTTTCGCCAACGAACTGTGCGAGCTGATCGCCGCCGGCGGGCCGGAGAACGAGGGCAAGGCCGTGCAGATGGTGATGGAGCGGTTCGGCGCCAGTATGCAGCTGACCGACCGGCAGTTGCAAACCACGGTCGAGACATCCGCCGGGGAATTGGCGCAGGTCGCCGCCATCCTGCGCGTGAACCTCAAGCAGAGTCCTTTCGCCCGGCAACTCAAGGCATTCGCGGCGCCCCGGGCGGAAACCGCGAGCCCGTCGCCCGTCGATGCCGCCGAAGCCAACCTGGCGGGCACGGTGCTGGGCGGGCCGAGCCTCGGCGACACGGAGGCATCGGATGTGTCCGTGGCGGTCGACGCGAGCCCGCCCGAAGATGCGCAGGCGGTGCTGACGGCCGGCATCCAGGACATCAGCAATTCGTTGCTCGACGATTTCCAGCTCAACGACGTATTGCGGATTACGCTGGAAACCATGTACCGGGCCATGGGTTTTCGCCGCGTGCTGCTGTGCCTGAAGGACGCCAGGGCCAACCAGATGGCCGGGCGCTTCGGCTTCGGGCCCGATACACAGGAGATCGCCCGGCAATTCCGTTTCCCGCTGACCTATTCGGCCGATGTGTTCCATCTGGCCACCGCCAAGGGCGTGGATATCATCATCGCCGACATCGACGATCCGAGGATCGCCGAGCGCGTGCCGGAGTGGTACCGCCGGCTGACGACGACACGCACCTTCGTGCTGTTCCCGCTCAATATCAAGGGTAGCCCGGTGGCGCTGATCTATTGCGACAAGGAAAGGGCCGGCAGCATCGCCATTCCCGAGAAGGAGCTCTCGCTGCTCAAGGCGCTGCGCAACCAGGCGGTGCTGGCGATCAAGCAGTCGATTTAGTAGCATTGCCGGCCTCGACCACCACGGAATCGCAGTGCACATGAACAAGGCTTTCGTCAGGGAAACCGACGACGAGGAGGAGGATGGCGACGGCGGCCCCGAGGCCGCGCCGCTGCCGGCGGGCACGCGCAATTACATGACGGTGCGCGGCCATCGCGCCCTGCTCGACGAACTGGCGCGCCTGGTGAAAACGGAGCGGCCCGAACTGGTCAAGGTCGTGGCCTGGGCCGCGAGCAACGGCGACCGCTCGGAGAACGGCGATTACATCTACGGCAAGAAGCGGCTGCGCGAAATGGACCGCCGTATCCGCTATCTGACCAAGCGCACCGAAAGCGCAGTGGCGGTCGATCCGCGCGACCAGGCGAATGTCGATCAGGTGTTCTTCGGCGCCACGGTGACCATCGACGACGGCGACGCCGAGGCGACCTACCAGATCGTCGGCGTCGACGAGGCCAATCCCGGCCAGGGGCTGATCAGCTGGCTGTCGCCATTGGCGCGGGCGCTGCTGAAGGCACGCGAAGGCGATCTGGTCAGGTTCCAGAGCCCGGCCGGCTGGCGCGAGCTGGAGGTGGTCGAAATCATCTACCGGTAGCGGGGCCTTGAAATCCGGATTCGCGTCCCCAGATAGCGCCCGATTCTTTCCGGAGACTTCTTTCATGACCGAAACCGCCGCCCGCGAGACCATGGGCTTCCAGGCCGAGGTGAAGCAGCTGCTTCACCTGATGATCCATTCGCTTTATTCGAACCGCGAAATCTTCCTGCGGGAGCTGATCTCCAACGCTTCGGACGCCTGCGACAAGCTGCGCTTCGAGGCCTTGCACAACGCGGCGCTGTTCGAGAACGACAGCGATTTCGCCATCAAAGTCAGCCATGACGCCACGGCGAAAACCATCACCATCAGCGACAACGGCATCGGCATGAGCCGCGACGAGGTGATCAGTAACCTCGGCACCATCGCCAAGTCGGGCACCCGCGAGTTCTTCTCGGCGCTGACCGGCGACCAGCAGAAGGACGCGCACCTGATCGGCCAGTTCGGCGTCGGCTTCTATTCCTCGTTCATCGTTGCCGACCGCGTGACCGTCGTCACCCGCCGCGCCGGCGAGGCCGCCGGCCAGGGCGTGCGCTGGGAGTCCGAGGGTGCCGGCGAGTTCAACATCGAGATGGTCGACAGGTCAACGCGCGGCACCGAGATCACCTTGCATTTGCGCGAAGGCCAGGACGACCTGCTGTCGGCCTGGAAGCTCAAGTCCATCATCCGCAAGTACTCCGACCACATCGTCCAGCCGATCAGGATGAAGGAAGAGAAGTGGGACGAGGACAAGAAGGCGCAGGTCGAGACGGGCGAATGGGAAACCGTGAACCAGGCCTCGGCCCTGTGGGCGCGGCCGAAGAACGAGGTTACCGAGGAACAGTACAAGGAGTTCTACAAGCACGTCGGCCACGACTACGACGAGCCGCTGGCCTGGACGCACAGCCGCGTCGAGGGCAAGAGCGAATACACCCAGCTGCTCTACGTTCCGGCGCATGCCCCCTTCGACCTCTGGGACCGCAACGCGCGGCACGGCATCAAGCTCTATGTGCGGCGCGTCTTCATCATGGATGACGCCGAGCAACTGATGCCACTCTATCTGCGCTTCGTGCGCGGCGTCGTTGATTCGGCCGACCTGCCGCTCAACGTCTCGCGCGAAATTCTCCAGGAATCCAAGGATATCGAAGCCATCCGCAAGGGCTGCACGGCCAAGGTGCTGGGCATGCTGGCCGACCTGGCCAAGAGCGACGAAGCCGCCGACCGGGAGAAGTACGCCAAGTTCTGGGGCGAGTTCGGCAAGGTGCTCAAGGAAGGCGTCGGCGAGGATTTCAGCAACAAGGAGAAGATTGCCGGCCTGCTGCGCTTCGCGTCGACCCACGCCGACACGACCGAGGAAGCCGTCTCGCTGGCCGACTACATCGGCCGCATGAAGCCGGAGCAGGAAAAGATCTACTACGTCACCGCCGAGACCTTCAATGCGGCCAAGAACAGCCCGCACCTGGAAATCTTCCGCAAGAAGGGCATCGAGGTGCTGCTGCTCTCGGACCGCGTGGACGAATGGGTGGTCTCGCACCTCACCGAATTCGAGGGCAAGCCGCTGGTCTCCGTGGCCAAGGGCGGCCTCGATCTCGGCAAGCTCGAGGACGAGGCCGAAAAGCAGGAACAGGAGAAGGATGCCGGCGAGTTCAAGGATCTCACCGACAAGATCGCCAAGTCGCTGGGCGAGCGGGTCAAGGAAGTGCGCGTGACGCACCGCCTGACCGACAGCCCGGCCTGCCTGGTGGCCGACGAGCACGACGTGAGCGGCAACCTGGCGCGCATCCTCAAGGCCGCCGGCCAGCAGGCGCCGGACATGAAGCCCATCCTTGAGATCAACCCGAAACACCCCGTGGTGCTGCGCCTCAAGTACGAGGAGGCCAAGTTCGACGACTGGACGGCCGTGCTGTTCGAGCAGGCGCTGCTCGCCGAAGGCGGCCAGCTCGACGATCCGGCCACCTTCGTCAAGCGCATCAACGAGCTGATGATGTCGATGTCTCTGGCCGGCAAGTAATCGCCGCAGAAGTCAGGCGTGACGGGACGCCCCCCATATGTCACCTGGGCGTCCCGTTTTCGTTTTGCACTACAAAATGCGAAAATTTGCGTCATAGCCAACCCCTTCTCGCGGAACGAAACATGTTGCCCAGATTCTCAGCTTTCCCCGGCATCGCCGGCCCGGTGGTCACCATCGTCATGGACGGCTACGGTCTGGCGAAGACCGATATCGGCAGCGCCATCGCCGCCGCGCGCAAGCCGATGCTCGACCGCCTGTTCGCGCAATATCCGAACGTGCGCCTGCTGGCCCACGGCAAGGCGGTCGGCATGCCCTCGGACGATGACATGGGCAACTCCGAAGTCGGCCATAATGCAATAGGTGCAGGCCAGGTCTATGCCCAGGGCGCGGCGCTGGTGGCCGATGCCATCGCCTCCGGTTCGATCTGGGCGGGCCAGGCCTGGCGGGAGATTGTCGCCGGCGCAAAGAGTGCTCGCGGCGTGATCCATTTCCTCGGCCTGTTTTCCGATGGCAACGTGCACAGCCACATCGACCACCTGAAGGCGCTGGTGGCGCGCGCCAAGGAGGAGGGCATTGGCACAGTGCGTGTGCATGTGCTGCTGGATGGGCGCGACGTGCCGGAGACCAGCGCGCTCGACTACGTCGAGCCTTTTGATGCTTTCCTGGCCAGCCTCAACGACGGCGGCTTCGATGCCTGCATCGCCTCCGGCGGCGGACGCCAGAACATCACCATGGACCGCTACGAGGCCAACTGGGCGATGGTCGAAAAAGGCTGGCGCGTGCATGTATTGGGTGAGGGCGAGCAGTTCCCCGATTGCGTTACCGCCATCAAGGCGCTGCGCGAACAGCATCCCGGCACCATCGACCAGGACCTGCCACCCTTCGTCATCGCGGCGAACGGCAAGCCGCTCGGCACGATTGAGGATGGCGACTCGGTGGTGTTCTTCAATTTCCGCGGCGACCGTGCCATCGAAATCACCCGCGCCTTCGAGGATGCGGACTTCGACAAGTTCGACCGCGTGCGCTGGCCCAAGGTCACCTACGCCGGCATGTTGCAGTACGACGGCGACCTCAAGCTGCCCAAGCGCTTTCTCGTCGATCCGCCGGCGATCCGCGACACTTCGGGGGAATGGTTCGCCAAATCCGGCATCGCGCAGTTTGCCTGCTCGGAGACGCAGAAGTTCGGCCACGTTACCTATTTCTGGAACGGCAATCGCTCCGGCAAGCTCGATGGCGAAACTTGGCAGGAGGTGCCGAGCGATGTCGTGCCCTTCGAGCAGCGGCCGTGGATGAAGTCGGCGGAGATCGCCGACGCCATGATCGCCGCGCTGCGGAACGGTCAGTATCGGGCGCTGCGTTGCAACTTCGCCAACGGCGACATGGTTGGTCACACCGGCCACTTCCGCGCCGCGACCATGGCCATCGAGGCGGTCGACCTCGCATTGGCGCGGCTCTTGCCGGCCATCGACGCCGCCGGCGGCGTCGCGCTGGTGACGGCCGACCACGGCAATGCCGACGAAATGTACGAGATCGACAAGAAGACCGGCCAGCCGTCCGCCAACAAGGATGGCAGCGTCAAGGCCAAGACTTCGCACACTCTGAACCCCGTGCCACTGATCCTGTACGACAACGTCAGCGGTGGCCGGCTGGGATTGCGGCAAACGGCGACGGCGGGGCTGTCGAATCTCGCCGCGACCGCGGCCAACCTGCTCGGCTTCGAGAAGCATCCGGCTTGGGACGAAAGCCTGCTGACCGTGAAGTGAGCGGCGCGGCGGGAGCGGCGCGTCTGACTGGCCTGCCGCCGCTGATCGGGCCGGGCGCGCGCGTGTTGATCCTCGGTTCGTTTCCTTCCGAGGCCTCGCTGGCGGCGCGGCAGTATTACGCCCACAAGCAGAACCAGTTCTGGCGCATCCTCGGCGCCGTGCTCGGCCAGCCGGTGACCACGATGGATTACGCGGCGAAGCAGGCGGCGGTGACGGCGGCCGGCATCGCCATCTGGGACGTCTATGCCTCCTGCGAGCGCGCCGGTAGCCTGGACAGCGCCATCCGCAACGCCTGGCCCAACGATTTCGGCGCTCTGCGAAAGTCAGCCGTGGCGCTACGCCGCGTCTGCTTCAACGGCCAGGCGGCGGGCCGCTTCGCGCCGCAATTGGCGGCACTCGGTTACGAGACGCGGGTCCTGCCCTCGACCAGCCCGGCCAACGCGAGTTGGACCATCGAGAGAAAGCTGGCGGCGTGGCATGAGGCATTGCGCGGCTAGCAGCGGACCGCGGCGGGCATTGCCCGACGTCGCTTCTCGGTGCATGATTGCTCGCCATGTTCACCCTGCCCAATATCATCACTGTCGCGCGCATCCTGCTGATCCCGGTCGTGGCCTTCCTGCTGCTCGACCACGATTATGCGATGGCGTGCGGCGTCTTCGTGGCCGCGGCGGTGGGGGACTGGCTCGACGGCTTTTTGGCGCGGCGCTTGAACCAGATGTCACAGCTCGGCGCCGTGCTCGATCCGATCGCCGACAAGATGACCATGATGATCGTCGCCATCCTGCTGGCGGCGCAGGGCTTGCTGCCGATCTGGCTGGCGGTGGTGATCTTGCTGCGCGACGCCATCATCGTCGCCGGCGCCGTGGCCTATCGTTTCGTCGTCGGCCACATCGAGATGGCGCCGACGCGGCTGTCGAAAGCCAACACCTGCCTGGAGTTCGGCGTGCTGGCGCTGGTTATGGCCCAGGCGGGCCAGCTGGTACAGGCGAAGTCCTGGCTGGCCCCGCTGTTCGTGCTGCTGTTCGCCCTCGTGCTCGTTTCAGGGGCTCACTACGCCTGGCTCTGGCGGCGCAAGGCGATCGACGAAGCTGCACGGCACTAGTCCGGCATCGGTCTGGGTGCCGCGGCTGGCGCGCTGCTAACCCTGTAATAGACTTGCCTCCACAAGGAACCGTCTGAAAGGTAATGGTCATGTCTCGTCGATCCGACGACCGGCGCGTGGCGCTGGTCACTGGCGCCAATCGTGGTATCGGGCTGGCTGTGTGCCGGCAACTCGCCGAGAGGGGTGTGGTCGTGCTGCTCGGGGCCCGCGATGCGGCTGCGGGCGATGCCGCGGCCCGGACCCTGCAAGCCGATGGCCTGGAGGTACGCCCCATCGTCATCGACACGGACCATCGGGAAACCTTCGATGCCGCCCGCGAAGCGATCGAACGCGAATTCGGCAAGCTGGATATTCTGGTGAACAACATCGGCATCGGTTGCGACTGGGCCTACACCGCGGCCAATGTGCCGATGCCGCTGCTGCGGAATACCTTCGAGATCAACTTCTTCTCCGTGGTGGAGCTAACTCAGCGTTTACTGCCGCTCGTCCGGAAAAGCCCCGCCGGCCGCATCGTCAACCAGTCGAGTGCCATCGGCTCTCTGGCCGGACACGCAACACCGGAATCCTGGGCGATGGGTGATCGTCCCTTGGCCTACAGCGCCAGCAAGACCGCGCTCAACGCGTTTACGGTTCATCTGGCTTGCGCGCTCAGGGATACGCCGATCAAGGTCAACGCCGCCCATCCGGGCATCGTCAAGACCGACCCCAATCCGAACGGGCTCATCACTCCGGAAGAGGGGGCGCGGACCTCGGTGGCACTGGCGCTGCTACCCGACGATGGACCAACGGGTGGATTCTTCCACCTGGGAGAGGCCGTGCCTTGGTGATGGTCCTGGCATGCCGCCGGCATCAGTGGCCGATGTTCACTCCTTGATGATCTGGCACATCAGGCCCTTGAGGTTGGTGGCGCCCAGCCGGTAGCGGTCGGCGCCGAGCATCTTGGCGCGCTGCGTGTCGGGCAAGGCGTCGAACAGCGAAAACTTCGCGCGCGGCACGCCCGGCGGAATGCCGAAAATGACGTTGCCGCCCGGAACGTCGAGATTGCCGGTCAGCGCCACCAGATAGATCAGCGCGCGGTCCGCGTCCACGCAATTGACGTTCTGCTCGACGCCGACACCCCACTGCAACGCCGCCGGTTTGGTGGTGGCGAAAAGCCGTGCGGCGGCGACGATTTTGTCGGCCGGCACCCAGGTGATGCGCTCGACGACCTCGGGCGGATATTCATCGAGCCGATGGCACAGATGTTCGAAGCCGGTGGTATGGCGGGCGACGAACTCGCGGTCGTGGAGCCCCTCCTTGACGATCACGTGCAGCATGCCCAGCGCCAGCGCCGAGTCGGTGCCCGGCCGCACCTGCAACCAGAGTTCGGCCTTGTCGGTCAGGCGGTTGCGGCGCGGGTCGACCACGATCATCCGCGTGCCCGCCTGCATGGTCTTGGCCAGGTTGATGCCCTTGTTTTCGTCCGGGTTGGAGATCAGGTGATTGCTGCCCCAGACGAGCAGGCACTTCGGCTGGTTGTCGTAATCGACCAGCGGAATCTCCATGCCGAGCGCCTTGCACACCGCGATGCGCGGCAGGTAACACATGTGGCCGGGCGTCAGCACGTTCGGTGTGCCGAACAGGTTCGCGACCCGATAGAGGAAGCGGTGGAAGTCGCGCCCGGTGCCATGGCCGAACACCACCGACTCGGCGCCGGACTCGGCCTTGATGCGGTTCAGCCGCTCCGCGACGATGCCGAGCGCTTCGTCCCACGACAGTCGGCGCCACTTGCCTTCGCCGCGTGCGCCGACCCGCTGCATCGGATGCAGCAGGCGATCGGGATGATTCTGCAGATCGATCGCGGCATGGGCTTTCTTGCAGGTGTAGCCCTTGCTGATTGGATGCTCCCAGTCGGCGTGTATCTTCACCGGCCGGCCCTTTTCGACGGCGACATATACGCCGCAGCCGCCATGGCCGCAGGCGCGGCAGATGGTCCTGATGCGTTCCTGTGGGTTGCTCATGTCGTTATCTTCCGCGGTTGGCTAGCTCCGCGCCACTGTAACGTCGACCCCGGCCATCGGGTTTGAACGGGCGTGAAGTGCCGCTGGCCGGAGCGCGCAAGGTGCGCATCGGGGTCAAGTAAAACTAGAGGGGAAATTGGCCGCATTCTTGGGTATATCGGCCCGCCGCCACGGGAGCAGGATGAGCGCTGAAACCCGCTCAGGAGATACAAGCCGTGATCATCCAGTCCGTCGAACTCGTGGCCCTGCCGAACGCGCCGGCCTACCAGAACAAGATCTACCGGGCCCATCTGGACACCGGCGAGGATATCGATCTTTTCCAGCAACACTGGGACGTGCAACTGCCGCCGGAATCGCTGGTCGGGCTGACGCCCGAGCAGGCCCGCAAGAAGCGCACCGAGAAAATGCTGTCGGTGGCCGAGGGCCACCACTGATTCGGCAGGCAGCGGAGGGCTTAGCCCTGCTGCGGCTTGTTGGGGCGGGGCCGGCGCTTGCCGCCGCCGCCCGGGCCTTTTTCGCCCTTGGGTGGATGTTTCTTCTGCAGGAAATGCCGGCCACCGCCACCGCCCGAAGGAACGCCGACCGGGCCGGCCGGGCTGCCTGGGTGCACGCGGTTGCCCGGGGCGAGCTGGATCTCCAGCTCGTTGATCTCGTCCCATTGCTCGTCGCTGCGATCGCGTTCGGGCACCGACAGCAGTTCGCGCAAGCGACGGCGCGGGTCGACGCCCGGCGTCTGCGGGGCGGGGGCGGCTTGCGCCACGGGCTGGACCGGCGGCGCGGCGGGTGCCGGCGCCTCCTCGGCCGATGCTGCCGGCGGTGACGCCGGGGACTCGTTCAGGTTTTCTGGCTCCGTATTCATGCCGCCATTATACCAAGGCGGCGAAAGTCAGGCATGGCGGCACGCCGGCCAGCCGGCGGTCGGTCAGCCCGTGCGCCCTTCCAGTGCTTCCCAGCGTTCCAGACAGGCGAGCAACTCATCGTCGATGGCGGTCAGGCGCGCGGCGATGCGCACCGCCTCGTCGCCCCGGCTCATGTGCAGTGCCGGGTCTTCGAGGCGGCGCGTCAGTTCGCCCTGTTCCGCCTCCAGTACGGCGATGCGTTCCGGCAGGGCTTCGAGCTCCCGCTGTTCCTTCCAGGTAAGCTTGTTGTCGTTCCTTTTCATGGCGGCGGTCGGCGACGGGGCGGCGGTCCGGGTTGGCGGCGGCTTGGCGGCGACCGTCGTCTCCTTGCGACAGCGTAGCCAGTCCTCGTAGCCGCCGGCGTATTCCTTCCAGCGGCCGTCGCCCTCGGCAGCGATGGTTTGCGTGACCACGTTGTCGAGGAAGGCGCGGTCGTGGCTGACCAGGAAGATGGTGCCGGAATAGTCCTGGAGAAGTTCCTCCAACAGCTCCAGTGTCTCGATGTCGAGGTCGTTGGTCGGCTCGTCGAGCACCAGCGCGTTGGCCGGCCGCGCGAATAGCCGCGCCAGCAGCAGGCGGTTGCGCTCGCCGCCCGACAGCGACTTGACGGGCGAACGCGCCCGCGCCGGCGCGAACAGGAAGTCGCCCAGGTAACCGATGACGTGCTTGCGCTGGCCGCCGATCTCCACGTAGTCGGAGCCGGGCGAAATCACGTCGGCGAGCATGGCCTCGGGATCGAGCGCCGCGCGGAACTGGTCGAAATAGGCGATCTGGAGCTTCGTGCCCAGCCGCACCGAGCCGGCGTCGGGCTTCAGTTCGCCGAGGATCAGCCGCAGCAGCGTCGTCTTGCCGGCACCGTTGGGGCCGATCAGGCCGATGCGGTCGCCGCGCAGGATGCGCGCCGAGAAGTCGCGCACGATCTTGCGGTCGCCGAACGACTTGTCGACATGCGTCAATTCGGCCACCAGCTGGCCGCTTTTCTCGCCGGTGGCGAGCGAGAGGCGTGCCTCGCCCAGCCGCTCGCGCCGGGCGGCGCGTTCGCGGCGCAGCGCTTCCAGACGCAGCACGCGGCCTTCGTTGCGCGTGCGGCGCGCCTCGACGCCCTTGCGTATCCAGACTTCCTCCTGGGCGAGAAACTTGTCGAATTTCGCGTTCTGGGTCGCCTCGCCCTTGAGCATCTCGGCCTTGCGCCGCTGGTAGTCGGCGAAGGAACCCGCGAAGCTGGTCAGCCTGCCGCGATCGAGTTCGACAATGCGCGTCGCCAGCCGGTCGAGAAAGCGCCGGTCGTGGGTGATGAACAGCAGCGTGATGCCGCTGCCGAGCAACAGTTCCTCCAGCCATTCGATGGCGGCGATGTCGAGGTGGTTGGTCGGTTCGTCGAGCAGCATCGCCTGCGGCTCGGTGGCCAGCGCCCGCGCCAGCGCCAGCCGCTTCTTCTGGCCGCCCGAGAGCGTGGCGACGCGCGCGTCGGGGTCGAGGCCGATGCGTTCGATGGCCCGCTCGGCCTGGGCAGCAGCAGACCAGGCGCCGAGCGCCTCCAGGTCGTGCTGGAGGACGTCGAGCCGCGCCAGCAGCTTGTCGTGATCGGCGCCGGGCTCCGCGAGGCGGTGCGAAACCTCGTGCCATTCGGCCAGTAGGCGCGTCGCCGCGCCCATGCCGGCGACCACGGCCTCGAAAACAGTCAGGGCCGGATCGAGTTCGGGCTCCTGATGGACGTGGGCGAGCCGGAGCCCCGGCTGCCGCCAGACTTCGCCGTCGTCGAGATGGCCGCCGTGCTCGCCGCCAGCCAGCGCGGCGAGCAGCGAGGACTTGCCACTGCCGTTGCGGCCGATCAGCGCCACGCGCTCGCCTTCGTCGAGCTGGAAGTCGGCGTGGTCGAGCAGCGGCACATGGCCGAAGGCGAGGCAGGCTTGGGTGAGCGAGATGAGCGACATGGCTTGCCCGGATTTGCTAGGATGGAATTTTGTTCAGACCGAGGCATTCGACATGAGCCACAAGCACGTCAATCAACTCCGCGGCATTTTCCATGACCCGATCAGCGCCAACATCCACTGGCGCGAGGTCGAGTCGCTGCTCACGCATCTCGGTGCCAGCATCGAGGCCGCGCATGGCGCGCGTTTCCACGTCAAGCTGAACCGGGCGGAGACATTTCTCCATCATCCGCACCACGGCAATGTGTGCGATCGCAACCTGATCAAGCAGTTGCGCGAGTTTCTCGCTCACGCCGGGGTCAGCGTCTCCTCCTACGAGAGCCAGCACGCCCAGCACTCGGGAAGCTAGGCGACGGCCAGCGCCTGTTCGAGATCGCCGAGCAGGTCGGCGATATCCTCCAAGCCAATGGATAGCCGCACCAGGCCTTCGCTGATCAGGTGCTCGACGCGCTCCTCCGGCGTGTAGAACGCATGGGTCATGCTGGCCGGATGCTGGGCGAGGCTTTCAGCATCGCCGAGACTGACCGCCCGGGTGAACACGCGAAGCGCGTTCATGAAGCGTCGGCCGGCTTCGATGCCGTCCTTGAGTTCGAAGGCGATCATGCCGCCGGGCTGGGCCATCTGCCGCCGCGCCAGTTCCAGTTGCGGGAAGGACGCCAGCCCCGGGTAATGCACCACGGCGATCTTGCCGTGGCCGGCCAGGAATTCGGCCACCGCCCGGGCATTGGTGCAGTGGCGGTCCATGCGTAGCGACAAGGTCTTCAGGCCGCGCAGTACCAGGAAGGCGTCCTGCGACGACAGGACGGCGCCGGTCATGTCCTTGAGTCCGTAAAAACGCACCTTGTCGAGGGTTTCCTTGTCGCCGACGATGACGCCGGCCAGCAGGTCGCCATGGCCGCCGAGATATTTCGTCGCCGAATGCAGCACGAAGTCCGCACCCAGTTCCAGCGGTCGTTGCAGGTACGGCGTGCAGTAGGTGTTGTCGACCACGGTGCGGGCGCCGTGGCGGCGGGCAATGGCCGTCACGGCGGCGATGTCCACCAGGCGCATGTTGGGGTTGGCCGGCGATTCGAAAAACACCACGCGGGTGGTCGGGCCGATGGCGGCCTCGAGATTGGCTGGGTTGGTGAGGTCGACATGCGTGACCTTGACGCCGAACTTGGCCAGCCCGTGGTTGAGAAAGCCGAAGGTGCAGCCGTACAGGGTCTTGTCGGCGATGATTTCGTCGCCCGGCGCCAGCAGGGTCCAGAGCAGCGAGGTGGTGGCGCCCTGGCCAGAGGCGGTCGCCAGGGCCGCTTCGCCGCCTTCCAGATCGGCGACTCGCGCCTCGAGCAGGGCCGTGGTCGGATTGCCGACGCGCGAATAGACGAAACCCGCCTGCTCGCCGGCAAAGCGCGCGCTGCCATCCTCCACCGTCGGGAAGGCGTAGGTCGAGCTCAGGTAGACCGGCGGATTGAGCGAGCCGTGGCCGGCGTAGGGGTCATAGCCATGGTGGATGGCCCGGGTGTCGAAGCCTGGGCGGCGGGTTCGGGAGGTATCCATGTCAACTGTCTCGGTGGTCGATGGCCGACCGGGAATCTAGCACGTCGCGGCGGTCGGGCCGCGCTTAGCCGCGGGCCAGCCAGATCAGCAGGGTGGTGAAGAGTTTGTCGGGATCGACCGGCTTGGCGATGAAGTCGTTCATGCCGGCGCCCATGCAGCGCTGCCTGTCCTCCTCGAAGGCATTGGCCGTCATGGCCAGGATCGGCACATGTTGCCGCCCGGACAGCGCGCGGATCATCCGCGTCGCCTCGAGGCCGTCGACATGGGGCATCTGCATGTCCATGAGAATCACGTCGTAGGCGCCGGCCCTGGCCATGTCGACCGCTTGGCGTCCGTCCTCCGCCAGGTCGACCTTCAGGCCCGCCTCCTCGAGCAGGGACCGCGAGACTTCCTGGTTGACCGGCTCGTCCTCCACCAGCAGGATGCGGGCGTCCCGGTGGCGGTCCTTGATCTGTTGCTCGGCCGGCGAGTCGTCCACCGCGCGCGGGGCCTCGCCGGGCCGGGCGCGCTCCAGCCGCGCGGTGAACCAGAAAGTGCTACCGAGACCTGGCTGGCTGTTCACGCCGATATGCCCACGCATCAGGCCCACCAGGCGCTTGCTGATGGCGAGGCCCAGGCCGGTGCCGCCAAAGCGCCGTGTCGTCGAACTGTCGGCCTGCTCGAACGCGGAGAACAGCCGGGGCTGGTCCTCGACCGGGATGCCGATGCCGGTATCCTGAACATCGAAGCGGAGCAGGCAATGCGACGCCGTCTGCTCGACCGCCGAAACCCTGATCCTGATCGAGCCGCGCTCGGTGAACTTGATGGCGTTACCCGCCAGGTTGATGAGCACCTGGCCCAGCCTCAGCGGGTCGCCGCGCAGCGACAACCCGGCCACTTCGTCGGCGATGTCGACCGTCAGCAGCAAACCTTTTTCGGCGGCGCGACCGCCGAGCATGCTGATCACGTTCTCGGGCACGCTGCCAAGCCGGAAATCGATCTGCTCGAGTTGCAGGCGGTCGGCTTCGATCTTGGAGATGTCGAGGATGTCGTTGATCACGCCGAGCAGGTGCCTGGAGGCGTCGCGGGCTTTGCCCAGCTGGTCGCGCTGCTTGGGGTCGGTGGCGCGGCGCAGCGCGAGGTCGGTCATGCCCATGATGCCGTTCATCGGCGTGCGCAGTTCATGGCTCATGTTGGCCAGGAAGACGCTCTTGGCCCGGCTGGCCGTCTCGGCCGCATCCTTGGCCAGGACAAGATCATGGGTGCGCTTGTCGACCTGCTCCTCCAGGTACCTGCGCTGGTCGGCCAGCTGGAGCTCGGCGACCCGCTGCGCCGTCACGTCCTGCACCGTGCCGGTGCCGGCGATCGCCTGGCCGCCGGTGTCGCGGGCGATCTCGGCGCGTTCGCGCACCCAGAGCACCTTGTTCTCGACCAGGATGCGATGCACCACGTCGTAAGGCACCCGTCCGGCGATGGCATCATTCCACGCTTGCGTAACCGCGGACAGGTCGTCGGGATGGATGTAACTGGCGAAGGATTCGAAAGTCTGCGGCGTCCCCGGGGGCACGGCGAACATGCGGTAGGTTTGGTCCGACCAGGTCAAGCGATTGGCGACGATGTCGAGATGCCAGCTGCCGATGCCGGCAACGGCCTGCGCGTGCTTCAGGTTGGCCTCGCTGCGCGCCAACTCGGCATTGGTGGCGGTTAGCGCCTCGTCCTTGCTGATCAGTTGACCATAGAGCAGCTCGGCGGGGCGTCGGACGCCGGTGACGACCAGCGCCAGGTAGGCCAGCACCACCGAGACGAAACGGAAGTAATGGCCGAGTTCGTTGGCGAAGTCGTAGAAGCCGACGTAGTGGATGAAGCAGAACTCGGTGGCGATGGCCAGCAGCACGGAGCCGCTGAGCAAGCCGAAGACCCGACGCGGAAACTCCCGCCGCGCGCGCGCCAGCATCAGCCAGGCCAGGACCAGGATGCCGATGATGACGAACTCGCCGACGATCTTGAAACGGGTCAGTCCGACTTCCTCGACATGGGTGGCCGGCAGCATGCCTTGAAGAATGGCGATGCTGGCCAGGACGCCGGGCACGGCGAAGGCGAACGTGGCCAGCGTGAAATTCGGTCGGCGGCGGATGAAGGCTGGCGCCAGGCAGAGCGCGACGGCCTCGATGAAGCGCGCCGCCAGCCAGAACTGGGTGGGGTGATTGGTGCTGACGTCGGGCAGGAGGTTCATGCCCTTGAAGGTTAGGGTGTGGAAGATGTCGATGGTGGCGATGGTGGCGTAGGCGGCGCCGACGATGACCAGATAGCCATTGTGCAGGTGCTGGCGCGTCGCCCAGGTCAGCGTGAAGACCGAGATGGCCACCGAAATGGCGATCAGTTCGGCCAGGGTGTGAAACAGCAGGTAATGGACCGGCCGCGCCGCCGCCATGAGCAGCCCGGCGGCCACGACGAACAGCCAGACACCGGCCGTCAGCACCGGCGTGTCGGCGCGCGGCGGCGAGCTTGGCCGTTCGCCGTTCATCGCCGATGACGGCATGGCGCCGCGCCGGGCGGGGTCCGGGCAACGCCCGGTGGCATTTCAGCCGCCGGCCAGCAGTTGGCGGAAACGATCGCGGCTGACATGGATGAACAGGGCTTCGCAGCTGGCGGTGACGACGCCGTTGGCGCGGATTTCGCCCTCGAGCAGGTTCTTGCGGCCTTTGACTTCCTTGACCCGCCCGACCAACTGCAACTCGGTGCACAGCGGCGTCGGGCGATGCAGGCGGACGGTGATGGTGCCGGTGACGCCCGGCTGCCCGGTGAGCTTCTGGGCGATGCCGAGAAACTGGTCAAACAGCGCGCAGACGAAACCGCCGTGCACGCAGTTGGGCGGCCCTTCGTATTGCCAGCCGAGCGTGGTGCGGCCATGCGCCGTGTCGCCCTCGATCCAGGTGTTGAACGGCGGCGAGATGGGATTGCACTTGCCGTCGACCGGGTTGAGCTCGTAGCCCAGGCGCCCCGGGGTGCCGTGACGGCCATCCTCGTGCGCCTCGAAAGCGAGCCGGCCGAGGAGGTTGGGCACTTCGGCCAGACGGTCGGTCTGCGCCCGGATACTGTCGGCGACGGCGCGCAAGGTGGCGGCGTCGCTGGTGGTGGCCACCAGCTTGGCGATCAGTTGACGTGCCGCCTCGGCGGCGTCGCGCCGGGCCGCCCAGTCGTCGTTTACGGGAGCCTTGGTGGCGGGGCAGGCGTAGGGATCGAAAGTATCGTCGTTGCTCATGGGGGAAGGCGTGGCACGGACGCCGCATCGTTGGAGGCGTTCCCCGATTTTATCAAAGGTGGCGGGCGGCCACGGCTGACTTTGCCGGCATTGGCCGGAAGAGAGGACGCGAGCCTCCTCCCGATCCTTGACGGGATTCTCGATCAGCGCCGATGGTGGTTGTCGAAGCGGTCCGCCTGGCCGCCGAACAGAATGTCGCGTGCCATGGCCCCTTCGAGCATGTCGTGCGGGAACCCCAGTTTGGGTGCCGTGGCCCGTTCGAGCCGTCGCCACTGGTCGTCGCTCAGCGTGCAAGACAGGCAACCCAGGTTGTCGAGCAGTTGCTCCCGCGTGCGGGCGCCGAGGATGGGGAAAATCGTGCCAAGGCGAGTCTGCTGGCGGATGAAGGCCAGGGCCGCCTGGCTGGGCGTGCAACCCACCTCGCGGGCGATGTCGGTTACCAGGGTGGCCACCGTTCGTTGCCGCTCCGTCATGGGCTGGTGTTGGCCGCGCCCCTTGCCCGTGCCGTCGAGGAATTTGCCGGTGAGGATGCCGCCCGCCAGGGGTGACCACGCGGTAATGCCCAGGTCGAGCGCGCCGGCCATGGGCAGCAGTTCACGTTCCGCCGTGCGTTCCAGCAGGCTGTATTCGACCTGGATACCGATGAACGGCGCCCAGCCGCGCAGGTCGGCCAGCATGTTGGCGCGGCTGATCTGCCAGGCCGGCGTGTCGGACACGGCGACATAGTGGACCTTGCCGGCGGCAACCAGATCGTCGAGGCCGCGCATGATCTCCTCGACCGGCGTCGTGTCGTCCCAGATGTGCAGCCAGTAGAGGTCGATGTGATCGGTCTTCAGCCGGCGCAAGCTCTCTTCCACGCAACGCATCATGTTCTTGCGGCTGTTGCCGGACTTGGACAAGTCGCGCTCCAGCGTCGAGCCGTATTTGGTGGCCAAAACAAAATGATCGCGATCGGCATTCACGAAATCGCCCAGCAATGCCTCGCTGGCGCCGTTGCCGTAGATGAATGCCGTGTCGATGAAATTGCCGCCGGCATCGGCGAAGGCGTCGAACACTTCCCGGCTTGCTGCCGCGTTGCTGCCGAATTGCCAGAGCTGGTCGTCCTTGCCGAAA
Organism: Rhodocyclaceae bacterium; assembly: GCA_016704145.1. Taxonomy (GTDB): domain Bacteria; phylum Pseudomonadota; class Gammaproteobacteria; order Burkholderiales; family Rhodocyclaceae; genus Fen-999. Next base: position 2,000,903 of record JADJAS010000007.1, read on the forward strand.
GTCATGGCGCCGAGGCACAGCTCGGAAACGCGCAGGCCCGAATGGCCAAAAAGTTTATAACGCATGGATGGACCGCCTTCCGTTATCGGGTCGTGCTTCCGGTTGCCGGGCGTTGGTATCGATCGCCACGTCGACAGTGAGACCGATAATAGGCGAAAGTCAGCCATGGCGGCGCGCCGCCATGGCTGACTTTGCTCAGACGGTCACGGAATCCGCGACTTCCTGGAACTCGCCGATCTGGTTGAAGTTCATGTAGCGATACACGTCGGCGGCTTTCGATTCCAGCGTCTTGACCTGCGCCATGTATTCGGCCACCGTCGGAATTTTGCCCATCAGTGCGCAGACCGATGCCAGTTCGGCGGACGACAGATAGACACGGGTGTCGATGCCGAGGCGATTGGGGAAGTTGCGCGTCGAGGTCGACACCGCCGTGCTGCCCTTCCTGATCTGCGCCTGGTTGCCCATGCACAGCGAGCAGCCGGGCATTTCCATGCGCGCGCCGGACTTGCCGAGTACCGAATAGTAGCCTTCCTCGTTGAGCATCATGGCGTCCATCTTTGTCGGCGGCGCGATCCACAGGCGGGTCGGGATGTCACTCTTGCCTTCAAGAATCTTGCCGGCGGCGCGGAAGTGACCGATGTTGGTCATGCAACTGCCGATGAAGACCTCGTCGATCTTGTCGCCCTGGACTTGGGAGAGCAGCTTGACATCGTCCGGATCGTTCGGGCAGGCCAGCAGCGGCTCCTTGATCTCGTTCATGTCGATCTCGATCACGGCGGCGTACTCGGCGTCGGCATCGGGTTCGAGCAGCTTCGGGTTGGCAATCCAGTCCTCCATGGCCTTGATGCGGCGACCCAGAGTACGCTTGTCCTCGTAGCCTTCGGCGATCATCCACTTCATGAGCGTGATATTCGACTTCAGGTACTCGATGATCGGTTCCTTGTTCAGGCGCACCGTGCAGCCGGCGGCGGAACGCTCGGCCGAGGCGTCGGTCAGCTCGAAGGCCTGTTCGACCTTGAGGTCGGGCAGGCCTTCGATCTCGAGGATGCGGCCCGAGAAGATATTCTTCTTGCCCTTCTTCTCGACGGTTAGCAAGCCCTGCTTGATCGCTTGATAGGGGATGGCATTGACCATGTCGCGCAGGGTGATGCCGGGCTGCAGCTTGCCCTTGAAGCGGACCAGCACGGACTCGGGCATGTCGAGCGGCATGACGCCGGTGGCGGCGGCGAAGGCGACCAGGCCGGAACCGGCCGGGAAGGAGATGCCGATCGGGAAGCGGGTGTGCGAGTCGCCGCCTGTTCCCACCGTGTCCGGCAGCAGGAAGCGGTTGAGCCACGAGTGGATGACGCCGTCGCCCGGCTTGAGCGAGATGCCGCCGCGCGCGGTGATGAAGGAGGGCAGCGTGCGATGGGTCTTGACGTCCACCAGCTTCGGATAGGCGGCGGTGTGGCAGAAGGACTGCATCACCAGGTCGGCGGAGAAGCCGAGGCAGGCGAGGTCTTTCAATTCATCGCGGGTCATCGGCCCCGTGGTGTCCTGGCTGCCGACCGAGGTCATCTTGGGCTCGCAGTAGGTGCCCGGGCGGATGCCCCGCTGTTGTCCATTGAGTTCGGCCAAGCCACAGGCACGGCCGACCATCTTTTGGGCCAGCGAGAATCCCTTGCCCGTGTCGGCGGGATTCTGCGGCAGGCGAAAGAGCGTGGAAGGCGGCAGGTCGAGAAATTCCCTGGCTTTGCCCGTGAGGCCGCGGCCGATGATCAGGTTGATGCGGCCGCCGGCGCGCACTTCGTCGAGCAGCACTTCCGACTTGTAGGCGAAGGTGGAAATGACGGCACCGTTCTTCTCGACCTTCTTGTCGTAAGGAAAGATGTCGATGACATCGCCCATGGCCATCTGCGTGACATCGCACTCGATGGGGAAGGCGCCGGCGTCTTCCTGCGTATTGAAGAAGATCGGCGCGATCTTGCCGCCTAGGCAATATCCACCAAATCGCTTGTTAGGCACGAAGGGAATGTCGTCGCCGGTCCACCACAGCACCGAGTTGGTGGCGGACTTGCGCGACGAGCCGGTGCCGACCACGTCGCCGACGTAGGCGACCGGGTGGCCTTTCTGCTTGAGGTCCTCGATCAGCTTGATCGGGCCGCGCTCGCCCGGCTTCTCGGGCGTGATGCCTTCGCGGGCGTTCTTCAGCATGGCCAGGCCGTGCAGGGGAATGTCGGGGCGGCTCCAGGCGTCCGGAGCCGGCGACAAATCGTCGGTGTTGGTCTCGCCGGTGACCTTGAAGACGGTGACCGTGATCTTCTTGGGTACTTCGGGGCGCGAGGTGAACCATTCGGCATCGGCCCAGCTCTGCATCACGGCCTTGGCGTTCGCGTTGCCGGCCTTGGCCTTGTCGGCGACGTCGTGAAAGGCGTCGAACATCAGCAGCGTGCCCTTGAGGCCCTGCGCGGCGACGGTGCCGACTTCCTTGTCGTCGAGCAGGTCGATCAGCGGCTTGACGTTGTAGCCGCCGAGCATGGTGCCGAGCAGTTCGGTGGCCTTGGCGCGCGAGACCAGCTTGCTCGGCCCATCCTGTCCAACTTCGCCACGGCTGACTTTGGCCAGGAACTCCGCCTTGACCTTGGCGGCGTCGTCGACGCCGGCCGGGACGCGATGCGTCAGCAACTCGAGCAGGAATGAGGCCTCGCCGCCGGGCGGCCCCTGGATCAGGTCGATCAGTTCCTGGGTCTGCTGCTTGGTCAGCGGCAGCGGCGGGATGCCGAGGGCGCCGCGTTCGGCGACGTGGGCACGGTAGGCTTCGAGCATGAAAGTGTCCTCTCGGTTGGGGTGTCAGTTGAAGAAGCGTTGCTGGGCATCGGCGGGCACTGGCATGCCGGTGGACCGCGCCCGTTGCAGGAGTTCCCAGTAGTAGCGGTAGGAGGCCCGGTCATGCAGCCTGCCGTCGATCTGGATCGGTCCCCAGTCGGCGTCCTGGGCAGCACAAAGAATGGCGGTAGCGGTGTCGACTTCGGCGAAGTCGGGGCGCATAGCCTCGACGATCGGCTCGATCTGCGCCGGGTGGATGCTCCACATGCGCAGGAAGCCGAATTCCATGCGGGCGCGGCGGGCGTCGTCGCGCACCACGGCCGGGTCGCGGAATTCCGTGGTGACGTTGTGAGCCGGCACCACACCGTTGCCGAGCGCGGCGGCGGCGATCTCGCACTTGGCGCGCACGATCAGCGGATGCGAGAACTGGCCGGGCGAACGCATGGCGGTGGCGGGAATCGCGCCATGATGGGCGGAAACGAAATCCATGAGGCCGAAGTCGATCGACTCGACGTGCGGCAGGGCGGCGATCCGCCAGGCCTCGCGTAGCGCGCCCGGCGTTTCGATGAGCACATGGACGGGGATTTCGCGGTCGACGCCATGACGCTGCCGTGCGGCATCGAGGGCGCTGATCTGCTCCAGCGCATCGTCGGCACGCTCCGGCTTGGGCAGCACCAGATAGGCCAGCCGGCGGCCGGCCGTGGCGATCAGCGTTTCCAGTTCCTCGTGCCAGGCAGGGTGCGTGACGTCGTGGATGCGGGCGCCGAAACGGTCGAAGCGATTGGCGTCGCTCATGACCAGCGCGGCGATCATGGCCGCATGCTCGCGCTCGCGGCCGGCCGGCGCCCCATCCTCGCCATCGCCGGTGACGTCGAACACCGGGCCGAGTCTGGTCTGGAGTTCGAGCGCCTTGCCGATCGTCTTTTCGCTGCCCGCGTAGTGTTCGCAGGCAGCCAGCGCGGGAAACGGCCGGCCACCCGCGTACAGCACTTCGGAGGGATGAAGTGCCATGGCGCCTATCGATCAGCCGAACAGGTGTTTGACGCCGTCGCGCTCTTCGGTGAGTTCCTTGAGCGTGAAGTCCATCTTCTCGCGCGAGAAGACGTCGATCTCGAGGCCCTTGACCACTTGCCACTTGCCACCGGCGCAGGTGCAGGGCATGCCGTAGATCATGCCTTCCGGAATGCCGTAGGAGCCATCGGAAACCACGCCCATGGTCACCCACTTGCCATTGGTGCCCAGGTTCCAGTCGCGCATGTGGTCGATGGCGGCGTTGGCGGCCGAGGCGGCGGAGGAAAGGCCGCGCGCCTCGATGATGGCGGCGCCGCGCTTGCCCACCTTCGGGATGTACTCGTTCTTGTACCAGGCGTCGTCATTGACCAGGGCCGGCGCGGCCTTGCCGGCGACGGTGGCGAAGCGGATGTCCGGGTACATGGTCGGCGAGTGGTTGCCCCAGACGACCATCTTCTCGATGTCGGTGACCGAGGACTTGGTGCGCGTGGCGAGCTGCGAGATGGCACGGTTGTGGTCCAGGCGCATCATCGAGGTAAAAGCCGATTGCGGCAGGCTCTTCGCGGTGTTCATCGCGATCAGCGCGTTGGTGTTGGCGGGGTTGCCGACGACAATGAGTTTCAAATCGCGGGCGGCGACTTCGTCGATCGCCTTGCCCTGCTCGGTGAAGATCTTGGCGTTTTCGAGCAGCAGGTCCTTGCGCTCCATGCCCGGGCCGCGCGGCTTGGCGCCGACCAGCAGGGCTTGCTGGGCATCCTTGAAGGCCACCTTGGGATCCGAGGTGCCGATCATGTCGGCGAGCAGCGGAAAGGCGCAGTCTTCGAGTTCCATCATCACGCCTTTGAGCGCGGCTTGCGCCTTGTCGATCGGCAGTTCGAGCATCTGAAGGATGACCGGCTGATCCTTGCCCAGCATTTCACCGCTGGCGATGCGGAACAACAGGGCGTAACCGATTTGACCGGCGGCGCCGGTGACGGCGACTCGAATGGGGGCTTTGGCCATGGAGGGCTCCTTGCAGGTGGAAATGTTCGAGAAGTGAAACGCCGGTGCCAGGCATTTCGGTACCGGTACGATGCCAGGCGAAATCTTAGTCGCCTCTTGTGCGCCGTGTCAATAGTTATCAGATAACATATATAAGACATAAGATAGTCTATGGACGAGTCTAGCCGTTTGTGGTTGAATGCATGCCATGGCGCACGAATCTCCCACGTTCAGTCCGCTCTATCGGCAGATCAAAAGCCTGATCCTCCAGTCGCTGGAAGGGGGTGAATGGCGGCCGGGCGAGGTCATTCCCAGCGAGACCGAACTGGCCGGCCGCTTCGGCGTCAGCCAGGGCACCGTGCGCAAGGCGGTCGATGAACTCGCCGCCGAGAACCTGCTGTTGCGCCGGCAGGGCAAGGGTACCTATGTCGCCTCGCACAACGACCCGCGCGCGTTCTTCCGCTTTCTCAGGCTCGAAGCGCTCAAGGGCGACATCGGGCCATCCATCAGCGTGCCGCTGGAATGCTGGCGCGCCAAGGCGGGGCTGGAAGCGGCCCGCGTGCTCGGCATCAAACTGGCCGAGCCGATCGTCATCGTGCGGCGCCTGCTCCAATTTTCGGGGAAGCCGGTGGTGGTCGACGAGATCTATCTGCCTGGCGATGTGTTCGGTGGCCTGACGCTGGAGATGCTCAGGAACTGGCCGGGATCGCTCTATAGCCTGTTCGAGTCCGAGTTTGGCGTGCGCATGGTCCGCGCGGAGGAACGCTTGCGGGCGGTGGCGGCCGATCGCGCCAGCGCCGAGTTGCTCGGCGTGAAGGAAGGCAGCCCCTTGCTCTCGGTGGAGCGCGTCAGTTTCAGTTATGGCGGTCGTCCGGTGGAGTGGCGACGAGGCTTGTATTCCACCAGCGATCATTGTTACGTCAACGAGTTGAGTTGATGCTGGCGGAGGCGGTCGCGCATCACGTCAGCCCGGTTGCCAATGTCGATAAGATGTACTGTTTCATGGGTATATCGGTTTTATAATTCGTAATTGCTGCGTCGTGTCAATTAAGGGAGGTCGAGCATGGCTGAATCGGTCAAGGAAAGACCCAAACACTTAAATCTATTCGAGATAAAGCAGCCGTTGCCGGCGTTGATGTCGATATTGCATCGCGTCAGCGGCGCCGGCCTTTTCCTAATGCTGCCGTTGTTGATCTGGCTGTTTGGCCTGTCGCTGCGATCGTCGGAGAGCTTCGAGGCATTCAAGGCGACGGTGGGCCATCCGGTCGTCAAACTGGTCCTGCTGGGACTGCTTTGGGCCTATCTTCATCATTTCTGCATGGGCATCCGCATCCTGCTCATCGACATCCATGTCGGCGTCGAGAAGGCCCCGGCCCGCGCATCAGCGCTGGCCGTGCTGGTCGTCAGCCTGGCGCTGACCGTCATTCTGGGAGCGAAACTATGGTGACGCGAACCGTCGTCGGCGCCCGCTACGGGCTGAAGGACTGGCTGGCGCAGCGTATCACCGCGTCGATCATGGCCATATATACCGTGGTGATGGCGGTGCTGCTGCTTGGCCGGGATGGCGGCTACGAAGGCTGGCGCGCCATCATGTCCACCGGCGCCGTCCGTTTCTTCACCTTCCTTTTCATTGTCAGCCTCTGCTATCACGCCTGGGTCGGCGTCCGTGATATCTGGATGGACTATGTCAAGCCCGTCTCGACGCGACTGCTGTTGCATGTGCTGACACTGCTCGTCCTGGTCGGTTACGCCGGCTGGGCCGTGCAAATCATCTGGAGGCTCTGATCGTGAGCGTTACCGTTCGCACTTTCGACGCGGTGATCGTCGGCGCCGGCGGCGCCGGGCTGCGCGCCGCCATCCAACTGTCGGAATCCGGTTTCAAGACCGCGGTACTGACCAAGGTCTTCCCCACCCGCTCGCACACCGTCGCCGCGCAAGGCGGCGTCGCCGCCTCATTGGGCAACTCCGAAGAGGACCATTGGCACTGGCACATGTACGACACCGTCAAGGGTTCGGACTGGCTGGGCGACCAGGACGCCATCGAGTTCATGTGCCGCAAGGCCAATGAGTGTGTCATCGAGCTGGAGCACTATGGCATGCCGTTCGACCGTACCGACGCCGGCAAGATCTACCAGCGGCCGTTCGGCGGCCACATGTCGAACTTCGGCGAGAAGCCGGTGCGCCGCTCCTGCGCCGCCGCCGACCGCACCGGCCACGCCATGCTGCATGCGATGTATCAGCGCAACGTCAAGGCCAACACCCAGTTCTTTGTCGAGTGGATGGCGCTGGATCTCGTGCGCGACGCCGAGGGCGAAGTGCTGGGCGTGACGGCCATGGACATGGAGACGGGCGAGATCGTCGTCTTCCACGCCAAGGCGACCATTTTCGCCACTGGCGGCGCCGGCCGCATCTTCCACAGTTCGACCAACGCTTTCATCAATACGGGCGATGGTCTCGGCATGGCGGCGCGCGCCGGCATCCCGCTCGAGGACATGGAGTTCTGGCAGTTCCACCCGACTGGCGTGGCCGGCGCCGGCGTGCTGATCACCGAGGGTGTGCGCGGCGAAGGCGGCATCCTGCGCAATGGCCAGGGCGAGCGCTTCATGGAGCGCTACGCACCCAACGCCAAAGACCTGGCCTCGCGCGACGTGGTGTCCCGCGCCATGGTCACCGAGATCAACGAGGGTCGCGGCTGCGGGCCGAACAAGGACTTCGTGCTGCTGGACATCACCCACCTGGAACCGGCGACCATCATGAAGCGGCTGCCGGGCATCCGCGAGATCGCCATCCAGTTCGCCGGCGTCGATCCGATCAAGGAACCGATACCCGTGGTACCGACCTGCCACTATCAGATGGGCGGCATCCCGACCAATTACCATGGCCAGGTGGTGGTGCCGCAAGGTGATGCCAAGGCGGCGGTGGTGCCGGGCTTCTACGCCGCCGGTGAGTGCGCCTGCGCCTCGGTGCATGGCGCCAATCGCCTGGGTACCAACTCGTTGCTCGACCTGCTGGTGTTCGGCAAGTCGGCCGGCGAGACGGCCGTCGAGGAACTGAAGAAGTCGGCCAAGGCGCACAAGCCGCTGCCGCAGGGCGAGATCGACCGCGCCCTGGCGCGCGTCAATCGCCTCGACACCCAGACCACCGGCGCCGACGTGCACGAGACGCGCATCGCCATGCAGCGTGCCATGCAGAATCATTGCGGCGTTTTCCGCTTCGCCGACAAACTGAAGGAGGGGGTCGGCAAGATTCTTGAAGTTGAGCAGCAAGTGCGCAACACCGTCATTCGTGACAAGTCCAAGGTGTTCAACACCGCGCGAGTCGAGGCGCTGGAACTGGAAAACCTGATCGAGGTGGCGGTGGCGACCATGATTTCGGCCGAGGCGCGCAAGGAATCGCGCGGTGCCCATGTGCGCGACGACGCGACCGACACGCCGGAGCATCCGGACGGCCGGGATGACGCCCATTGGCTGAAGCACACGCTGTGGTACAAGGAAGGCAATCGCCTCGACTACAAGCCGGTGACCCTGACGCCGCTCTCCGTCGACACCATCGCCTTGAAGAAGCGCGCCTACTGAGGAACCGCACATGACCACGCGCACACTCCAATTCAAGATTTACCGCTACGATCCGGACAAGGACGTCAAGCCCTACATGCAGGACATCGCCGTCGAGGTCGACGCCACCGACCGCAAGCTGCTCGACGCAATGGTGAAGCTGAAGGCCAAGGACGATTCCATCGCTTTTCGCCGCTCCTGCCGCGAAGGCGTTTGCGGTTCGGACGCCATGAACATCAACGGCAAGAACGGCCTGGCCTGCCTGACCGACATCGCGAGTTTCCCCGAGGGCAAGCCCATCGTGCTACGGCCACTGCCGGGGCTTCCCATCATTCGCGATCTGATCGTCGACATGACGCAGTTCTTCAAGCAGTACCACTCGATCAAGCCTTATCTTGTCAACAATGATCCACCGCCGGAACGCGAACGTCTGCAAAGCCCGGAGGATCGCGAGGAGCTGAACGGCCTTTACGAGTGCATCCTCTGCGCCTGCTGCTCGACCTCCTGCCCCTCGTTCTGGTGGAACCCGGACAAGTTCGTCGGCCCGGCGGGCCTGCTGGCGGCCTATCGCTTCCTGGCCGACACGCGCGACCAGGCAACCAACGAACGGCTCGACAACCTCGAGGATCCCTACCGGCTGTTCCGTTGCCACACCATCATGAACTGCGTTGATGTTTGTCCCAAGGGACTCAATCCGACCAAGGCCATCGGCAAGATCAAGGACATGATGGTGCGCCGGGCGGTTTGAGACATGGACGAACAGCGGCGCGCCCGGCGTGAACGCCTGCGCTGGCATTGCCGACGTGCGCTGCTGGAACTGGACATCGTCTTCGAGCGCTTCTGGCGGAGCGCCGGCGAGTTGAGCGAAGACGATGAAGTGGTGCTCGCGGATCTGCTGGCGATGGAGGATCACGAGCTTTGGTATCTGGTGAGCGGGCAGACCGAGACGGACGATCCGCGCGCCAAGGGCATGGTCGAGCGGTTGCGTCAGGCCTGACGCAACCGCGGAACCGGTAAATAACGAAGGGCGACCTGACAGGGGTTCTTGAAATGAACGCACAACGCATGGCAACGCTGAACGTCGATGGCAAGGCCATCGAGCTTCCCGTCTATTCCGGCAGCATCGGCCCGGACGTCATCGACGTCCGCTCGCTGTACGGCAAGACCGGCACCTTCACTTTCGATCCGGGTTACATGTCCACGGCATCGTGCAAGTCGTCGATCACCTATATCGACGGCGACAAGGGCGAACTGCTCTATCGCGGCTACCCGATCGAACAGCTGGCGGAAAAATGCGACTTCCTGGAGGTCTGCTACCTGCTCAAGCACGGCGAGCTGCCGAATCTCGCCCAGCGCGAGGACTGGAACAAGCGGGTCAAGCGCCACACCATGGTGCACGAGCAGATCACTCGTTTCATGCAGGGCTTCCGCCGCGATTCGCATCCGATGGCGGTGCTGGTCGGCCTGGTCGGTGCGCTGTCGGCCTTCTACCATGACTCGCTGGACATCAACAATCCCGAGCACCGCGTGATCGCCGCGGTGCGCCTGATCGCCAAGATGCCGACCATCGTCGCGATGGCCTACAAGTACTCGATTGGCATGCCGATGCCTTACCCGAAGAACAGCCTCGACTACACGGCCAACTTCATGCACATGATGTTCAGCAATCCGTGCGAGGACTACGAGCCGAATCCGGTGCTGGTGCGCGCGCTCGATCGCATCCTGATCCTGCACGCCGACCACGAGCAGAATGCCTCGACCTCGACGGTGCGCCTGGCCGGCTCGTCCGGCGCCAATCCGTTTGCCTGCATCGCCGCCGGCATTGCCTGCCTGTGGGGGCCGGCCCACGGCGGCGCCAACGAGGCGTGTCTGCGGATGCTTGAGGAAATCGGTGACGTCTCGCGCGTGCCGGAATACATCAAGCGCGCCAAGGACAAGAACGACGGCTTCAAGCTGATGGGCTTTGGTCACCGGGTGTACAAGAATTTCGACCCGCGCGCCAAGCTGATGCGCGAAACCTGCCACGAAGTCCTCAATGAACTCGGCCTGCACGACGACCGCCTGTTCAAGCTGGCGCTGGAGCTCGAGCGCATCGCCCTCGAGGACGAATACTTCGTCGAGAAGAAGCTTTACCCGAACGTCGACTTCTATTCCGGCATCGTGCAAAAGGCGCTGGGCATCCCGACCCAGCTGTTCACCGGCATTTTCGCCATGGCCCGCACCATCGGCTGGATTGCCCAGTGGCACGAGATGATCGGTGACCCGGAGCAGAAGATCGGCCGTCCGCGCCAGCTGTATGTCGGCGCGGCGAGGCGCGACGTGCCGACCATCGAACGGCGATGAGTCCGCGGGCAAGGGTGGCCAGCCGCGCTGGCCGCGCTTGGCTCCGACCAGCAGAGGTGACGACAAGATGATGAGACAAACATTGGCGAATTCCTACTTGTTCGGCGCCAATGCGCCGTTCATCGAGGAACTCTACGAGCGCTATCTGGACAATCCGGCCGCCGTCGAGCCGGCGTGGCGCGATTATTTCGACAAGCTGGGCGCCCTGCCTGGCGTCGGAAATTCCACGGCGCCCGATGTGCCGCACGCGCCGGTGATCGCGTCCTTCGCCCAGCGGGCCAAGGAAGGCACCCTGGCGGCACCCGCCCGTGCAGGCAAGCAGAACGCCGAAAAGCAGGTCAGGGTGCTGCAACTGATCAACGCCTATCGTTTTCTGGGCAACCGCTGGGCGCAACTGGATCCCCTGAAGCGCCAGGAGCGGCCCGCGGTCGCCGAACTCGATCCATCTTACTACGGCTTCACCGAGGCCGACTTGGGGCACGTCTTCCACACCGGCTCGTTCGAGGCCGTCGGCGAATCGGCGACCCTGCGCGAGATTCTCGAAGCCGTGCGGCAGACCTATTGCGGCTCGGTGGGCACCGAATACATGCATTTGACGGAGGTCGTGCAGAAGCGCTGGTTGCAGTCGCGGCTGGAAAAGTGCCGCGCCACGCCGGCCCACGGGCCGGAAGACAAGAAGCGTTTCCTTGAGCGCCTGACCGCGGCCGAGACGCTGGAGCGCTACCTGCACACCCGCTATGTCGGCCAGAAGCGTTTTTCGCTGGAGGGCGGCGAGTCGCTGATCGTCGCCATGGATCAGTTGATTCGTACTGGCGGCGCCGGCGGCGTCGAGGAGATGGTGATCGGCATGGCGCATCGCGGCCGGCTCAACGTGCTGGTCAATACGCTGGGCAAGCAGCCGAAGATGCTGTTCGAGGAGTTCGAAGGCAAGAAGGCGCAGGAACTGTCGGCCGGCGATGTCAAGTATCACCTCGGCTATTCCTCGGACGTGGCGACGCCCGGGCGGTCGATGCACCTGACACTGGCGTTCAATCCGTCGCACCTTGAGATCGTCAATCCGGTGGTCTGCGGGTCGGTCTATGCGCGGCAGGTGCGACGCGGCGCCACGGGCCGGCGCGAGGTGGTGCCGGTGCTGATCCATGGCGACGCCGCCGTGGCCGGCCAGGGTGTGAAACCAGGAGATGCTCAACTTCTCGCAGACGCGCGGCTATGGCACGGGCGGCACGGTGCACCTGGTGGTGAACAATCAGATCGGTTTCACGACCTCCGACCTGCGCGACTATCGCTCCTCGCTCTACTGCACCGACATCTTCAAGATGGTCGAGGCACCGATCTTCCACGTCAATGGCGACGACCCGGACGCGGTGGCCTATGTCACGCAGCTGGCGATGGAGTTCCGCCAGGAGTTCGGCAAGGATGTCGTCATCGACATCGTCTGCTTCCGCAAGCTCGGCCACAACGAGCAGGACGAGCCGATGGTGACGCAGCCCTTGATGTACAAGAAGGTCAATGCACATCCCGGCACGCGCAAACTTTACGCCGAGAAACTGGCGGCCCAGGGCGTCATCGGCGCCGACGACGGCGAGCGGATGATCAAGGACTATCGCACCGCGCTGGACGAGGGCCGGCACCTGATCGACCCGGTGATTTCCCATCACCAGAGCAAGTACGCGGTCGACTGGCAGCCGCACGCCAATGTCCCCTATACCGAGAAGTGCGACACCACGGTGCCCGGCAAGGAACTGCTGCGGCTGGTCGAGCGCGTGACGACGATCCCAGACCACTTCACCCTGCATTCGCGCGTGCAGAAGATCATCGATGATCGTCGACGGATGGGGGCGGGCAAATTGCCGGTCGACTGGGGCATGGGCGAGACCATGGCCTACGCCACCCTGCTGGCGGCGGGCTACAACGTGCGCATTTCCGGCGAGGACGTCGGCCGCGGCACCTTCTTCCACCGGCATGCTGCCCTGCACGATCAGAAGCGCGAAAAGTGGGACGAGGGCACCTACTGGCCGCTCCAGCAGATCCAGGAGAAGCAGGGCTGGTTCCACTGTTTCGACTCCGTGCTGTCCGAGGAAGCGGTGCTGGCCTTCGAGTACGGCTTCGCCACCGCCGCCCCGAACGAACTGGTGATCTGGGAGGCGCAGTTCGGCGATTTCGCCAACGGCGCCCAGGTGGTCATCGACCAGTTCCTCGGCTCCGGCGAAGCCAAGTGGGGCCGGGGCTGCGGCCTGGTCATGCTGCTGCCGCACGGTTACGAGGGCCAGGGGCCCGAGCACTCGTCGGCGCGGCTCGAACGCTACATGCAGTTGTCCGCCGAGTTCAACTGGGAAGTCTGCCAGCCGTCCACCGCCGCGCAGATCTTCCATCTGCTGCGCCGGCAGATGCTGCGCCGGCAGCGCAAGCCGCTCATCGTCATGACGCCGAAGTCCCTGCTGCGCCACAAGGATGCGACCAGTTCGCTCGACGAGCTGGCCGACGGCACCTTCCAGACGGTGATCGGCGAGGTCGACGCGCTGAACGCCAAGAAAGTGACGCGCGTCGTCGCCTGCGCCGGCAAGATTTACTATGAACTGCTGGCGGCGCGCCGTGAGCGCCAGCTGGACAACGTCGTGCTCCTGCGCATCGAGCAGCTCTATCCGCTCGACGACCGTCGCTTGTCGGAGGAACTCAGGAAGTATCCCAACGCCAGGCAGATCGTCTGGTGCCAGGAGGAGCCGCTCAACCAGGGCGCCTGGTACGCCAAGCACCACACCCTGATGAGTTCCCTTGGCAAGGGGCAGACGCTCGAAGTGGCGGCGCGGCCGGCCTCGGCGTCGCCGGCGGTCGGCTATGCGGCGAAGCACGTTGTCCAGCAGAAGGAAGTCATCGATGCAGCCCTGGGCGGCGCCGGCCGCACGAACTAAACAGAGAGAGAAATCATGATCATCGACGTCAAAGTTCCGCAGCTGTCGGAATCGGTGTCCGAAGCCACGCTGGTGTCCTGGCACCGCCAGGAAGGCGAAGTCGTCGCGCGCGACGAAAACCTGATCGACATCGAGACCGACAAGGTCGTGCTCGAACTGCCGGCGCCCGATGCCGGCGTGCTGGTGAAGATCATCAAGGGCAATGGCGAATCGGTGGCCTCGGGCGACGTGATCGCCCAAATCGACACCGCGGCGAAAGTCAGTGGCGGCGCCACGCCGGCGACGAAGGCCGAAACGGCCCCGGCGCCCGCCGCCAAGCTCGAAGCCAAGGCCGCCGTGGCCGGACCGGCGGCGCGCAAGCTGATGGAGGAGAAGGGGCTGTCGGCCAGCGAAGTGAAAGGCAGCGGTCCCGGCGGCCGCATCCTCAAGGAAGATGTCACCGGCACGGCCCGGCCGGTACTCGCGACGGCCGCCGCCAGCGTGGCGCCGCTACTGACTTCGGCGCCGCCGCCGTCGCTGCCGCAGCCGGCGGTCATCGATGCCGACGACATCATCGCCGAGCGGCCCGAGCAACGGGTGCCGATGTCCCGCCTGCGCGCGCGCGTGGCCGAGCGGCTGGTGCAGTCGCAGTCGACCAACGCCATCCTGACCACCTTCAACGAGGTGAACATGGCGCCGGTCATGGACCTGCGCAACCGCTACAAGGACAAGTTCGAGAAGGAACACGGCGTCAAGCTGGGCTTCATGAGCTTCTTCGTCAAGGCGGCGGTGCATGCGCTGAAGAAATATCCGGTGCTCAACGCCTCGGTGGACGGCAATGACATCGTCTATCACGGCTACTTCGACATCGGCATCGCCGTCGGCAGCCCGCGCGGCCTGGTGGTGCCCATCCTGCGCGACGCCGACCGCTTGTCGCTGGCGCAGATCGAGCAGAAGATCGCCGAATTCGGCGTCAAGGCCAAGGACGGCAAGCTGTCGCTGGAGGAACTCACCGGCGGTACCTTTTCGATCTCCAACGGCGGCGTGTTTGGCTCGATGCTGTCGACGCCGATCATCAACCCGCCGCAGTCGGCGATCCTCGGCATCCATGCCACCAAGGACCGACCGGTGGTCGAGAACGGCCAGATCGTCATCCGGCCGATCAACTACCTGGCCATGTCCTACGACCATCGCATCATCGACGGCCGCGAGGCGGTGCTCGGCCTGGTGGCGATGAAGGAGGCGCTGGAGGATCCGGCGCGCCTGCTGCTCGATCTCTGAGGAAACGACCATGGCCAACAAGCAATTCGACGTGCTGGTGATCGGCGGCGGCCCCGGCGGCTACGTGGCGGCGATTCGCGCCGCGCAACTCGGGCTGAGCACGGCCTGCATCGAGCGCGATAGCTACGCCGATCTCAAGGGCGAAGTGCGCCTTGGCGGCACCTGCCTCAACGTCGGCTGCATTCCCTCCAAGGCGCTGTTGCAGTCATCCGAGCTCTACGATCAGGCCGGCCACTCGTTTGTCATGCATGGTATCGGCCTCGACAGCCTGAAGATCGATATCGGCACCATGATCCGGCGCAAGGACAACATCGTCACTCAGCTGACCGCCGGCATCCGCGGGCTGTTCAAGAAGAACAAGGTGACCCTGCTGCCAGGCCATGGCCGCTTCGTCGGCCGCGACGACGACCGGTGGCAGGTCGAGGTCGTCGGCAAGGACGGCGGCGAGATCGTCGAGGCGAAGAACGTGGTCGTCGCCACCGGCTCGCGGCCGCGCCATCTCGACGGCATCCCGGTCGACAACAAGATCGTCTGTGACAACGTCGGCGCGCTGTCGCTTGACGCGGTGCCCAAACGATTGGGCGTGATCGGTGCCGGCGTCATCGGCCTGGAACTGGGTTCGGTGTGGAAGCGCCTTGGCGCCGACGTCACCGTGCTCGAGGCCTTGCCCGATTTCCTGGCTGCGGCCGATGCCGCCGTGGCCAAGGAGGCGTGGAAGACCTTCACCCAGAAGCAGGGCCTGAAGATCCAGCTCGACGCCAGGATCGGCAAGGTGACGCAAGGCAAGAAGGGCCGGCATACCCAGGTCACCGTCGAATACGAATGCGGCGACGCGTCGCACGTGCTCGAGTGCGACCGCCTGATCGTCTCTGTCGGCCGCATCGCCAACACCGACGGCCTGGGCGCCGAAAATGTCGACCTGGCGCTCGACGAGCGCGGCCGGGTGACGGTGGACGCTCATTGCCAGACCAACCAGCCCGGCATCTGGGCGGTGGGCGACGTCGTGCGCGGTGCCATGCTGGCGCACAAGGGCATGGAAGAAGGCGTGATGGTCGCCGAGCGCATCGCCGGCCAGGCCGGCCACGTGAACTACGAGGCGATTCCCTGGGTCATCTACACCCACCCCGAAATCGCCTGGGTGGGCAAGACCGAGGCGCAGTTGCGCGCCGCCGGCATCGACTTCCGCGTCGGCCAGATTCCCTTCGCCGCCAACGGCCGCGCGCTGGGCCAGGGTGACACCACCGGTTTCGTCCGCATGTACGCCGACACCGCCACCGACCGCGTGCTTGGCGTCCACGTGATCGGCAACAATGCCTCGGAGCTGATCGCCGAGGCGGTGGTCGCCATGGAATTCGGCGCCGCCAGCGAGGACATCGCGCGCATTTGTCACGCCCATCCGACGCTTTCGGAAGTCATGCATGAAGCGGCCCTCGCCGTGGACAAGCGGCCGCTGCATTTCTGAACCCACGCGGGTAAGCAGGTAACATGGCGGCCACGGGGGCGTCCTCCGTGGCCACTTTTTTTCGATGCCACACACTATCCTCAAGGTCCCCAAGGACGGCATGATCGAAGGCTTCAATGCCGCGATGAACGCGCGCGGCATCGTCGCCGATCCCGCCCAGCTGATGGCCGCCATGCGCCTCCAGCAGTTCTACGACGAACTGATCGCCTTCAAGGCGGCGCGGCGCACCAAGTTGCGCAAGATGCTGGCGCGGCCGCGGTTGCCGCGCGGCGTCTGGTTCTGGGGAGGGGTCGGGCGGGGCAAGAGCTTCCTGATGGACTGCTTCTTCGAGGCGGTGCCCTACCGGCGCAAGCGGCGCGTGCACTTCCACGCCTTCATGCGCGAGATCCACGCGCGCTTGCAGGCCTCGAAGCATGAAGCCGACCCGCTGGCCGGCGTCGCGGCCCAAGTCGCCAAGGAAACCCGGCTGATGTGCTTCGACGAGTTTCATGTCTCGGATATCGCCGACGCCATGATCCTCGGCCGGTTGATGCAGGCGATGTTCGAGGCCGGCGTGCTGTTCTGCATCACCTCCAATTATCCACCCGACGGCCTCTATCCCAACGGCCTGCAACGCGACCGGCTGCTGCCGACCATTGCCCTGCTCAACGAGCGTCTCGATGTCATCCGCATCGATGCCGGCATCGATTACCGCCTGCGGGCGCTGGAGCAGGCCGATATCTACCGTGTGCCGGCCGACGCGGCCGCCGAGGCGCAGATGATGACGACCTTCAGCCGTATCGCCAGCGGCGGCGGCCACGTGCGGCCGCTCGTGGTCGCCGGTCGCGATCTGCCGGTCATTCATCGCGCGCCCGGCGTGGTCTGGTTCGACTTCGCCACGCTCTGCGGCGGACCGCGCTCGCAGAACGACTACCTCGAGATCGCGCACAATTTTCACACCGTGTTTCTCTCCGACGTGCCGCGCATGAGCCGCGAGCGTGCGTCCGAGGCGCGCCGTTTCACCTGGCTGGTCGATGTCTTCTACGATCATCGCGTCAAGCTGGTGGCGACCGCCGAGTGCCTGGCGGAGGCGCTCTACACCGAGGGCACGCAGGCCGTCGAGTTCCAGCGCACCGTTTCGCGACTGATCGAAATGCGCTCCCACGAGTATCTCGCCAGTGGCCACCGCCGGTTCGAGACGCACACCGCGCCAGCGTGATTGTCATGCACCCGGCGGCGCTTGCAAGATGCCGCCGGCAGTCGGTTAGAATCGACGCGACCCCGGCCTGTTGCCGACCCAGGAGTGCCCGCATGTTGCAGCCCGGCCAACCCGCGCCGCTGTTCTCGCTGCCCGACGCCGACATGGAGATGTTTGATCTCCGCTCGCTGCATGGCAAGCGAAGCGCCGTGGTGTTCTTCTATCCGAAGGACGGCACGCCTTACTGCACGCAGGAAGCCATCGAGTTCTCGGATCACGAGGAAGAGTTCAACCGCCAGGGCTGCGTCATCCTCGGCATCTCGCGCGACGACTGCCTGGCCCATGCCGAGTTCCGCGACCGGAACGGCCTGTCGATTCGCCTGCTGTCAGACGTCGATGGCAAGGTCGGTCACCAGTACGGCGTCTATCACTATCGCGAGAAGGACGGCCACCGCAAGCTGTTTGTCCAGCGCTCGACGTTCATCATCGATCGCCAGGGCGTCGTCCGCCACGCGCTCTACGAAGTGGCCGCCAAGGGACATGCCGCCGAGGTCTATCAACTGGTCAAGCAGATCAACGGAAAGAAGGCCTCATCATGAAGATCGCCAGGAACACCGTCGTCACCCTCGACTACCGCGTCACCGACAGCGACGGCAATACCGTCGATGAAGGCGAGCAGCCCATCGTCTACCTGCACGGCGGTTATGACGGCATCTTCCCGCGCATCGAAGAGGCTCTGCAGGGCAAGGCCATCGGCGCCGTGCTGGAGCTCAAACTGCAACCGGAGGATGCCTTCGGCGACTACGACGCCGAGCTTGTCGTCGTCGAGCCGCGCTCGCTGTTTCCCGACAACATCGAAGTCGGCATGCAGTTCGAGCGCGCCGGCGAGGATGGCGACGTCGACGGCGAGCTGTACACCATCACCGATATCGCGGAAGACAAGGTGGTGGTCGACGGCAACCATCCGCTGGCCGGCATGGCGCTGGTCTTCTCGTGCACCGTCGCCGGGGTGCGGCAGGCAACCGCCGAGGAAATCGGCCACGGCCACATCCATGGGCCGGGGGCGCACCACCACCACTGACTTTGCTCGGGGCTGCTTTATCCGAGCAGCTTCTTGAGTTCGTAGAGTCGTTCGAGCGCCTCGCGCGGCGAGAGCGCATCCGGGTCGAGTGCTTCCAGCGCGGCGGCGGCCGGATGCGGCTCGGCGGCCGGCGCCGGCTCCGGCAGGCGCGCGAACAGGTCGGGTTGCGGTCCGGCAAACGCTTCGCGGTTTTCCAGTTGCACCAAGCGTCGCCTGGCGTCGCGCACCACGCTGCCGGGAATGCCGGCCAGCGCCGCGACCTGGATGCCATAGCTCTGCGAGGCCGGTCCTTCCTCGACCGCGTGTAGGAAGACGATCTTGTGGCCGTGTTCGACGGCGTCGAGGTGCACGTTGGCGCATTCCGGATAGTCCTGCGCCAGCCGCGTCAGTTCGAAGTAATGCGTGGCGAACAGCGTGAAGGCGCGGTTCTTCTCGATCAGGTGGCGGGCGATGGCGAAGGCCAGCGCCAGGCCGTCGAAAGTCGAAGTGCCGCGGCCGATCTCGTCCATCAGCACCAGCGACTTCTCCGTGGCGCCATGCAGGATCGCCGCCGCTTCGGTCATCTCGACCATGAAGGTGGAACGGCCCGAAGCCAGGTCGTCGGCGGCGCCGATGCGCGTGTGGATGGCGTCGATCGGTCCCAGCCGGCAACCGCGGGCGGGGACGAAGCTGCCGCAATGGGCGAGCAGCACGATCAGCGCTACCTGCCGCATGTAGGTCGACTTGCCGCCCATGTTCGGCCCGGTGATGAGCAGCAGTTTGCGCGTCGCCGACAGGCGCGCGTCGTTGGCGATGAAGGCATCCACCTCGCCTTCGACCACCGGATGGCGGCCGGTTTCGAAGTCGATGGTCGGCTCGCCGACGAACGTCGGCCGCCGCCAGTCGAGGCGGGCTGCCGCGGCGGCAAAGGCGCAAAGGCCGTCGAGCAGCGCCAGCGCGCGGGCGATGCGTTGCAGGTCCGCGATCCATTCCGCCAACTGGACGAGCAATTCCTCGAACAGTCGCTTCTCCAGCGCCAGCGCCCGCTCGTTGGCGGAGAGCGCCTTGTCCTCGAAGGCTTTCAGTTCCGGCGTGATGTAGCGCTCGGCGTTCTTCAGCGTCTGCCGGCGCCGGTAGTCGTCCGGCACCTTGTCGGCGTTGGCGTGGGTGACCTCGATGTAGAACCCATGCACCTTGTTGTATTCGACTTTCAGGCTGGCAATGCCGCTGCGTTCGCGCTCGCGGGTTTCCAGGTCGAGCAGGAACTGGCCGCAGTTGGCCTGCAGGCCGCGCAGCTCGTCGAGTTCTGACGACCAGCCAGGCGCGATGACGCCGCCGTCGCGCAGCTGGGTCGAAGGCTCGGCGGCGACTGCGCGCCCGAGCAGGTCCGGGCATTCCGGCGGCGCGGCGAGATCGGCTGAGATCAAAGTCAGCCGTGGCGAGACGCCACCCTGCATCAGTTCCCGGACGGCCGGCAGTTGTGCCAGGCTATCGCGCAGCCCGGAGAGGTCGCGCGGCCGCGCGCTGCGCAGGGCGATGCGCGCCGTGATGCGCTCGACGTCGGCGACGGCCTTGAGCCCCTTGCGCACCGCTTGCCAGGGGCCGTCACCGGCCTCGCCGAGCAACTCCGTGACGGCGGCGTGCCGCTGCGCCGCCTCGTCGCGATCGGCCAGCGGATGATGCAGGCAATGACGCAGCCAGCGGGAGCCCATGCCGGTCGAGCAGGTGTCGAGCAACGACAGCAGCGTCGGCGCCGGCTGGCCGCGCAGCGTTTCGGAAATTTCCAGATTGCGCCGCGTGGCGGCGTCGAGGCGAAGGTAAGCCCCTTCGTGCTCGACGGTCAGGCCGGTGACGTGCGCCAGCGACTGCATCTGCGTCGAGCGCGCGTAGGCGTGGAGCGCGCCGGCGGCGCCGACGGCGAGCGGCGCGAGATCGGCGCCGAAGCCGGCCAGGTCGCGGGTGCCGAAGTGCTCGGCCAGCTGCCGGGCGGCGGCCCCGCCGTCGAATTGCCAGTCCGGCAGGCGCTTGATGCTGGCGGCGCGCGCGGCCTGCATGTCGTCCGACAGCGCTTCGGGGATCAGCACCTCGGCCGGCCGCAAGCGCTCGATCTGCGCCGGCAGCGCCGACAGCGGTGCTTCGAGCAGGCGGAAGTCGCCGCTGGCCAGGTTGAGCCAGGCCAGGCCGATGCGGTTGCGTTCGCGGGTGACGGCCAGCAGCAGGCTGTCGCTGCGCTCGTCGAGCAGGTTGGCGTCGGTCAGCGTGCCCGGCGTGACGATCCGTGTCACGGCGCGTTCGACCGGCCCCTTGCTGGTGGCGGGATCGCCGATCTGCTCGCAGATGGCCACCGACTCGCCTAGCTTCACCAGCCGGGCCAGATACTGTTCGACGGCGTGGTAGGGCACGCCGGCCATGGGGATCGGCTTGCCCGCCGAGTGGCCGCGCGCCGTCAGCGTGATGTCGAGCAGCCGGGCCGCCTTCTCCGCGTCCTCGTGGAACAGCTCGTAGAAGTCGCCCATGCGGTAAAAGAGCAGCACGTCCGGATGCTGGCACTTGAGCGCCAGATACTGCTGCATCATGGGCGTGTGCGCCGGCGGGGTGACGGCCGTGGTGCTCATCGTCGGACGTGCTCAGGCGGGCGAGTACAGCGCGCGTTCGATGTCGTCGGCGATGGTATCGAAGAACGGCCGGATGTAGGGTGCCAGGCCAACGACGACCGCGCCGACGTCGATCATCGAGGGAAAACGTTCACCGTGGTGGTCGATGGCGCCGCCGATCGGCACGATGGCCACGCCGAGATGGGCGATGCTGTGAGCGAGTTGCGGCTCGGCGAGCATGAACAGCGTGGCGATGCCGCGCGTCCGCGCGAGGGCAATCAGGCCCAGGTAGAGCCCGAGAGTCAGATAGGGCAAGCGGATGCGCGGCGTGATGCCGAAATCATCGTCGATGACGAAAGCCTGGGCCGCCTCGCCGGGTCGCCGGCGATAGTTGGCAGCTACCGTCAGCAGTGACATTTCGGCGATGCGGGAACGGTCGAGCGCCGCGGTGTCGACAATGCGGCGATCGAGAGCCGCGCCGCATGCCGTCTCGAACGGTAGCGGAGCCGTCGGGTGTTCGGGATCGGGCAGCACCAGGCGGGCGCCGCCGACGAAGGCATGCGTCGCGACGGCGCGCACCAGACAGTGCACGGCGTGGCGGTCGTAGTCGTCGGTCGCGATGCCGTCCGCCCGGCGCGGTTCCCAGCCCAGCTCGTCGGCATAGACCTTGTGTCGCAGGTGGAAGTTGTGCCACTTCAGTTCCGGGGTGGTCGCCGGCACGACCTCGAAATACTTGCGATAGCCTTCGGAAAAGCTGGCGATGCTGATGCCGGGCGGCAGTGCTTCTGGCATTTAGTCCAACTTCTTCAAGTAATCCTTGGTGAATATCTTGTCGGGCAGGTCGCGCAGCTTCATGCCGGAATAACTCAGCACCGATTGCTCGCCTTCCTTCAGCGCGTCTTCCATGACCAGCCGGGTCGGCCGCGTCTTGCCCGCCATCGGCAGGAACTCCTCGTAGCGGCAGCGCTTCAGCAGCCGGTTGGACAGCGAGTAGAACTCTGCCTTCAGAGGCCAAAAATTCTTCTTGTTCACCCAATAGACGACGCGCTGGTATGTCACGCTGCGGTCCACCGCCTTCAGTTCGAGGACATGATAGTGCTCGCCGTTGATCGTTTCGCCGCCGGTGACCCTGGGCAGGTAGTCGCCGGCGAAGTTCGCCCGCGCCAGGTCGCCGTTCGCCACCTGGCCGGTCAGCCGCTGCGCCAGCGAAAGGCGGATCGGCTGCGACACCTCGGGCATGAACACCCACAGGTCGCGCCCCTTCATCAGCATGATCTGGCCGCGGTCGGCGGCCGGCTCGGTGACCATGACCACGCTGTTTTCGTTGCCCTTGGACAGCACCCGATACTTGCGCGTCTCGCTCGACTTGTCGGCCAGCGTGGTGGCGATCGCGATGTCCACCTGGAAACCCTCGGCTGGGAAGCGGATATGGTCCGCCTTTTCGACCACGGCCTGCGCCTCGGCATCCGCCGCCTCCTGGCCGTGAACGGCGGCGGCGCAGGCGAACAGTATCGCGGCGGCGAGGGCGCGCCGGGTTTTGGCATAAAATTCACCGATTGTCATGGCTGCCACAGGCTCCGTCTTCAATCATGAGCGTCGTCCGCGTCGAACATGTGTCCAGGGATTACCGGCTTGGCGACCAACTCGTCCGCGCGGTCAATGATATCTCGCTGTCGGTCGAGGCGGGCGTTTTTCTGGCCATTTCAGGACCATCGGGCAGCGGCAAGACCACGCTGCTCAACTTGATCGGCTGCATCGATCGGCCCACCCAGGGCAACATCTACATCGACGACCGGCCGGTGGCGGGCATGACCGACAACCAGCTGGCGGCGCTGCGGCTGCGCTCGATCGGTTTTATCTTTCAGACCTTCAACCTGCTGCCGGTGCTGTCGGCGGCCGAGAACGTCGAGTATCCGCTGCTGCAACGGCCGGAGATGACCGCCGGCGAACGCAAGGAGCGTGTCGGTCACTTCCTCAATGTCGTCGGCCTCGCCGACCGCATGAACAATCGGCCCAACCAACTGTCGGGCGGACAGCGGCAACGGGTGGCCATCGCCCGTGCCCTGGCCGGTTCGCCGAGCATCATCCTGGCCGACGAGCCGACCGCCAATCTCGACAAGAAGACCGGTGTCGGCATCCTGCGGCTGATGAAGAAGATCAACCAGAAGATGAATACCACGTTCATTTTTTCCACGCACGACCGCCGTGTCGTGGATATGGCCGACCGCCTGGTGCAGATGGAGGACGGCAGGATTCAAGCGCTCGGCGTGCGCCGCGAAGGCGAATGGCTGCTGGCGCCCGAACGCCATGCCGACGAAGACGACAAGGGAGACGACAAGTGAACGGGAAACCTGTTGGCCGCATGCTGGCGCGCTGCGCGCTGCTGGCCGCATTGACGGCGTTTGCGCAGGCCGGCCGCGCCGATTCGCGCGATGCTCTGTTCGGCGACGACGACGATGCTCCCGGGACCGCGACGAAAGTCAGCGGCGGCGGCACGCCGAACAAGGCGGAGTCCGGGGCGGGCCTCAAGGGGTTCGTGCAGTTCGAGGCGGCGCGGACCACCGGCGGCGACAGCCATTGGTCGAAGTTGCGCACGCGCGGCGAGTTCGGCGGCCAGGGCGGCCTGGGCGAGGGCGTCAAGTGGAAGGCCAGCGCCCGCGTCGACTACGATGCCGTTTTCGACATCAACGATCGCTATCCGACGGCGGTGGCGCGCGACCAGCGCTCGAACGCCATGCTGCGCGAGACGTATCTGGACATCAGTCGCGGCGACTGGGATTTCCGGCTCGGCCGCCAGCACGTGGTCTGGGGCGAGATGGTCGGGCTGTTCTTCGCCGATGTTGTCTCGGCGCGCGACCTGCGGGAATTCATCCTGCCCGACTTCGACGTGTTGCGCACCCCGCAATGGGCGGTGCGGGCCGAGTACTTCAAGAACGACGCCCACGCCGAACTGCTCTGGGTGCCCGTCGCCAGCTACGACGACATCGGCAAGCCGGGCGCCGAGTTCTATCCGTATCAGGCGGTGCCGCCGGGCTATACCGCCCGCTATCGCAATGTCGACCGGCCTTCGCGCAGGCTGAGCAACGGCAATTACGGCATCCGCCTGTCGGCCTTGCGCGGTGGCTGGGATTTCTCCGGCTTTGTTTATCGGAGCATGGACATTCAGCCGACCTTCCATCGTCAGATCGTCGGCTCGGCCATGGTGTTCGAGCCGCGCCACGGCCGTATCACGCAGACGGGCGGCACCGTCGCCAAGGACCTCGGCGCGACGTGGTGCTGAAGGGCGAGGCTGTCTATACCCGCGGCCGTCAGTTCGGCGTGCCCAATCCTTTCGATGCCGACGGTCTGGTTCGCCAGAACACCGTCGATTGGGCGGCGGGACTCGATTTCACCCTGCCGGCCGACACGCGCTTCAACGTCCAGCTGTTCCAGCGCGTGTTCTTCGACCGCAGCCGGGACCTCATTCCCGACGAGCATGAGAACGGCTACAGCCTCTACCTGAACAAGAAGTTCGGCAGCAAGTGGGAAGCCCAGGCGACCTGGATCGCCAGCCTCAACCGCAGCGACTGGCTGTTCCGGCCGCGCCTGCAGTGGAACTTCGAAAAGAACTGGCGCTGGCTGATCGGCGCCGACGTGTTCAACGGCCCGCCGGCCGGCATGTTCGGCCAGTACGACGCCCGCGACCGCGCCTACACGGAGATTCGCTACAGCTTTTGATCTACACCATGAAGCGCGTGGCGTTTTCCGGGTCGCAGTCCCTCGGGCCGGTCAGCGACCGATCAACGACGAGCGTCTGATCTAGCCAAATCGCCCGTCCATTCCAGAATTCCCGTGTCGGCGGTCATCAGCGGGGTCCCGCGCGTAATGGCGGTTGCCACGATGAATCGGTCGGCCGGGTCGCGATGCAGGCGTTCCAGTTGGCAGGCTAGCAGGGCGATGCGGCCGTCGATGGGAATTTCGACGAGGCCGGCCTGCAGCCAGTCTTCACGCCAATGAGCTACCGGCATTGGCAATGCAATACGCTTGCGCTCCGCCAGCATTGCGACCTCCCAGAAACTGATGGCGCTGACGGCTATCTGGCCGGCCGGCCAGGCGAGC
Organism: Rhodocyclaceae bacterium; assembly: GCA_016704145.1. Taxonomy (GTDB): domain Bacteria; phylum Pseudomonadota; class Gammaproteobacteria; order Burkholderiales; family Rhodocyclaceae; genus Fen-999. The sequence goes on from JADJAS010000007.1 coordinate 2,026,157, forward strand.
TTGATCTGATGCCGGGCTTGCTGCCCCAGGGATGGATCATCGCCATCCATCCAGAGCAGGACATGGGTGTCGACGATCATCCCAGCGCATTCCAGAGATCGTCCTCGAGCGGTGCAATGACATCGCCGCGAATCTCCAACCCCTGGTGGAGGCCAAACGGCGACCCCTTCCGCCCCCCGGAATAGGGCCGCAATTCGGCGACCGGCTTGCCGTTCTTGGTGACAATCCATGACTCCCCGGTCGCCGCGACCTTGTCCATTAGGGCAAGGCATTTCGCCTTGAATTCAGATGCTTGAATGGTTGGCATGATCGTTCGCCCAAAGTTATGACTATAAGAATAACCATAGTCATCAATTTGGTCATTGTCAATGGCGTAGCTTGGGAGAATGCTCCGGGATGTCACCAGGCCACATTGGTGTGTGCCACATTGGTGCTTTGCATATAGGCGGTTTCTACCTGCCGTCTCCCAGCTTTTCAGACCATGAAGCGCGTGGCGTTTTCCAGGTCGCCGTGGGTTTTGCCGGCGGTGAGCGCGCTGACGAACTTGTTCCAGACCAGGTCGGGCTCCCCCAGTTCGAAGCCGTAGAGGTCGACGGCACCATTGATATGGTCGCGCACGGCCATGGCCTTGACGGTCGAGATATCGTGCCAGCCCAGCTTGATCGTTGCGTCGCTCCAGATGTTCATGGGCACCGGTTTCTCCGTCTTTGCCTGGAAACCATACTTCGACACCTCGATCACCTGCATGGTGTAGCGCACTTGCTGGCCGCCGCCGGCCACCGTCAGATAGCCAGGGCATTTGAACGAGTAGCGGCTCCAGCGCCGGTTCTTGCGGCCGTCGCCGGTCGGTGTCGATAGCCTGGGCAGCACGGCATCGTACTCCGGCAGGTCGTAGATCGAATGCAGCAGCCGCTTCTTGTGGTCGTCGAGATTGGCGAAACCGTCGGTGCGAACATTGAAGAAATGGTCGAGCAGATCCGGCGTCAGCACCGGGTCGTTGGTGGTGTAGTAGCGGCGTTGCGGCCAGAGGATGTTGGCCAGGTCGGTCCGCGTGAAGTAGGCGTGCAGGTTCTTGCGTGGCGGCTTGGCGCCATAGGCCTGTTCGAAGACCTCCGGCGCATGGCGCAGGTCCAGCCAGGCGCCGATGGCTGGCGCGCCGTTGGCGAAATCGTATTCCTCGACCATGTTGGCCGTCAGGCGGCGAAAGAACAGCAGCGACTCATACAGTTCGATGCGGTTCGGGTTGACCGCAATGACCAGGTGGCGCGTGTCGAAGAAGCTGGTGCAATACTCATACATGAACTTCATCAGCGGGAACAGGATCGCCCCGCCTGTCTTGCGGAAGCGCGGATCGATGGCGAGCGCCGACACCTCGGCGATATTGCCCTCCTTGGCCCGCACGCCGGCAAGGTCGAAAATCGCCTGCAGCGGAAAGCCGAAGGCGCTGTCCCGGATCAGCGACATGGTGCCGACCACCTCGCCGTCCCACTTGGCGCACAGCGTGGTCGTGGTCGGCAGGGCGTGGTAGAGCGTCACGCGCATGCCCGAGGGATGCGGCTTCATGAAGCCGCTGGACACGTAGGCGTCGTGCAGCAGCCGGAAGCAGGCCTCCAGTTCCTCGCGCGTCTCGGCGATTTTCAGTTGCAGGCGGTCGCTGGGCGCCGGATCGCAATCAACGAACGACCGGTACAGCGCAAAGCGCCGCTCGCGCGGCAGCACGGCCAGCGCGCGGCGCAGGGCCTTGCGCAGGGTGGGTACGATGCCGCCCTTCATGGCCACAGGCTTCGGATGAATCGCATCCCCGCATGGTACGCCCGTACGAGGCCGTGATTGTCATAACTTGTGGCCGGTTCGCTTCGGTCAAAGTCAGCCGTGGCCAAGCGCCGGTTCTCGACCCTTGCTCATGCCCGAAGTACTGAAGGACATGATGGGTGGGAAGGCGGAGAAGGACGAGTCCTGTCCGGACGCCCCATCGTTGCTCGAAACTATCGAACTCGACTGACTCGAGCGCAGGCGTATTCCTTTCCGAGCAATCCTCACCACGGTTCAAAGCCTCGATCGACGGTATCCGGCAGTTTGATGAAATTCCATTTTAGAATCGCCGCGGACTGTCCGACCGAGAGGAAATCATGGGTATCGTGTCGCTGATCGTACTGGGTCTCATCGTCGTCACCATCGTGTATGGCGTGATGATCTACAACGGGCTGGTGCAGGTGAAGCATGCCGTCGCCAAGGCCTGGGCCAATATCGACGTGCTGCTCAAGCAGCGCCACGACGAGCTGCCCAAGCTGGTCGAGACCTGCAAGCAGTACAAGCAGTTCGAACAGGAGACCCTGCAGCGCGTTATCGAAGCCCGCTCGCGCGTGCAGGCAGCGCGCGAGAGCCAGAACATCCCGGCGCTGGGCCAGGCCGAGGGCGCGCTGCGCGCCGGACTGGGCCAGCTGTTCGCCGTCGCCGAGGCCTATCCCGACCTCAAGGCCAACGAGAACTTCATGCAGTTGCAGACGCGCATCACCGTGCTGGAGAACGGCATCGCCGACCGCCGCGAACTGTACAACGATGCCGTCAATATCAACAACGTGCGCATCGAACAGTTCCCTGATGCCATCATCGCCGGCATCTTCCGCTTCGGCGCCAAGCCGCTGCTCGAGTTTTCCGCCGACGAGAAGGCCGACGTCGACATGAAGGCGCTATTCGGCTGAAGCGCCCTCGCCGATGCTCGTCCGCCTGCGCCGGGGGTACGGCAACCTCGTCACCTCCGGTGCTCAGCTTGTCCTCATCGCTGTCGGCCTGCAGACCGAGTCGGTCGTTGGCATGGCCATCTGCCTCGGCCTCATGGCGCCGATCAGCCTTGTCGCCTGGACCTCCGCCTATCGTCGCACCCGTGCCATCGACGATACGCCCACCTCGCGCATCGCCTCGGCGGCGCAAGGCTATACGGAGCTGATCGGCCAGGGCAAGGCGCTCGCCGGCGTGCCGCTGATCAGTCCGGCCTCGCAGCTACCCTGCCTGTGGTACCGCTACACCATCGAGCGGCGCGACAGCGACAACAAGTGGCACATGGAGGCGCGGGGCGAAAGCGATGCCTCCTTCATTCTCGACGATGGCACGGGCCAATGCGCGGTAGACCCTGAAGGCGCCGAAATGCTGATCTCGAAGAAGGATACCTGGATGCGGGGCGAGCGCCGCTACACCCAGTGGCTGCTCATCGAGCGCCAGTCCATCTATGCGCTCGGCCAGTTCGTCACGCACGGCAGCGTCGACCTGGCGCTGGACCTCGGCCAGGACGTCGGGCAGTTGCTCGCCGACTGGAAGAAGGCGCCCGGAGGATTGCTGGGGCGCTTCGATCTCGACGGCAACGGCGAGATCGACCTGCGGGAATGGGAACTCGCCCGTGCCCAGGCCCGGCGGGAAGTGCTGGCCAGCCACCGCGAGCTGCGCGGCGCGGCCGAGCTGCACCTCATGCGGCAGCCGGCCGGCCGGCGGCACTACATCATTTCCGACCTCGATCCGGCCAAGCTGGCGCGGCGCTACCGGCTGTGGGCCTGGTTCCACCTCGTGGTGTTCTTCGGCGCGCTGATCGCCCTGCCGATGCTGTGGAATTAGCGGGCGAGATAGCGAAAAAAATGGCTTGGAGGGTTTGCTCCAAGTCATCGATCGTTCTGGCGTCCCCACGGGGATTCGAACCCCGGTTCATACCGTGAAAGGGTATTGTCCTAGGCCTCTAGACGATAGGGACGTATCGTTTGGTGGAGGTACGCGGGATCGAACCGCGACCTCTTGCATGCCATGCAAGCGCTCTCCCAGCTGAGCTATACCCCCACAAGAGAGCGCGCATTATATGGACGACCAACTTGGCTGTAAAGGTCGGGTCGTAAACTTTTTACAGAACCTTGCCAGGATTCATCAACCCCCGTGGATCGAGGGCCTGCTTGACCTTGCGCATCAGGTCCATCTCAACTTCGCTCTTGTAGCGCAGCACCTCGTCGCGCTTGAGCTGGCCCAGGCCATGCTCGGCCGAGATCGAGCCGCCGAGTTCGGCGACCAGGTCGTGCACGATGCGATTGACGACTTCCGTTTGACCGATGAAGGCGGCATTGTCCTGCGCTCGCGGCTTCGACTGGTTGTAATGCAGGTTGCCATCGCCGAGATGGCCGAAGCAGACGATCCGCACGCCTGGGAAAGCCGATGCCAGGGTGGCATCGCCGCGCGCGATGAATTCGGGAATTCGCGACACCGGGAGCGAGATGTCGTGCTTGATCGAGACCCCCTCGATCTTCTGCGCCTCGGAGATGTTCTCGCGCAGCGCCCAGAATGCCCGCGCCTGTTTTTCGTTGCGGGCGATGGCGGCGTCTGCCGCAACGCGCGCGACGATGGCCTCGGCCAGGACCTCTTCCAGCGCGGCGGAAATATCACCGGCCATGGTGTCGGAAAGCTCGATGAGTACCTGCCAGGGCGAAGGCAGCGGCAGCGGATCGCGGCTGCCGGGAATGTTCCCAAGCACCAGATCGAGCGCCGGCCGGCCGACCAGTTCGAAGGCGGTAACGCGCCCGCCGATCTTCTCGCGCAGCCGGGTCAGCAGCGTCACCGCGGCCTCCGGCGTCGGTACGCTCGCCCAGGCGGTGGCCACGCTGCGCGGCCGCGAATAGAGCTTCAGCACGGCGGCGGTGATGAGGCCCAGCGTGCCTTCGGCGCCGATGAAAAGGTGCTTCAGGTCGTAGCCGGTGTTGTCCTTGCGCAGCCCGCGCAAGCCGTGCCAGACACGACCATCGGCCAGCACCACCTCGAGGCCGAGGCAAAGATCGCGGGCATTGCCGTAACGCAGCACCTGCACGCCACCCGCGTTGGTGGACAGATTGCCGCCGATGGTGGCCGTGCCTTCCGCCGCCAACGACAAGGGGAATAGCCGATCGGCGTGTCGGGCGGCCTCCTGCACCTCGAACAGCGTGCAGCCGGCCTCGACGGTAATGGTGTTGTTGGCGACATCGACAGCACGCACGCGCCGAAGCCTGCGCAAACTGACCACGATCTCGCCCGCGATCGGCGTCGCGCCGCCGCACAGACCGGTGTTGCCGCCCTGCGGCACGATGGCGACACCCGCCTGCGCGCACAGCCGCACCACTTCCGCCACATCCGGCGTGTCGCCAGGGCTGACTATGGCGAGTGGCGTGCCTTGGTAACGGCCACGCCAGTCGGTCGCGAACGGCGCGATGTTGTCGCCGCCGGTCAGCATGTGCCCCGTGCCGACGATGGCCCGCAAGGTGTCGATCAGGTCGCTCATGGACTCAGCGCGTATTCGATGGCCGGCAGCATGCGTTTCACGGCCGCGGCACCCTCCGGGATCACCTCGGCGGCCCGGTGAAAGTCCATCAGCCCGAGGTGCGCGAGGCGTGGCGCCACCAGCACGTCGGCCGGTTCGCCGGCCAGGCGGCTGCGGGCGATGCGCGTCTGCATGATCTGAATGCTGGTCGACAATACCCCGGTCAGCGAGGGCGCGTCATGATCGCGCTTGATGCCCAGACTAGCCAAGAGTCGGTCGGACCAATCCGCGCCGTGGCCCGCTTCCCCACCCGAGCCACGCCTGAGCGAGCTGCCGACGATGTCGGAGCCGAGGTCGACCGCGATGACGACATCGGCGCCCAGCGCACGGCACAGCGACACCGGCACGGGATTGACCAGACCGCCATCGACCAGTAGCCGACCATCGCGATTGACCGGCGCGAACAGGCCGGGCAGCGCGATCGAGGCACGCACCGCCGCCGCCACCGAACCTTCGCGCAGCCAGACTTCACGGCCGTTGGCCAGGTCGGTGGCGACACAGGCGAACGGCAGCGGCAGCGCCGAGAAGTCCTTGTCGACGAAATGACGCTCGAAGAAGGCGATCAGTTTGTCGCCCTTCAACAGTCCGCCAGCCAGGCTGACGTCGAGCAGGCCGACGACGTCCTTCCAGGCCAGTCCCGACACCCACTGTTCGAGCGCCGCCAGATCGCCATCGGCATAAGCCGCGCCCACCAGCGCGCCCACGGAACAGCCACAGAGCACATCCGGGCGAATGCCGGCTTCCTCGAGCGCGCGGATGACGCCGATATGGGCCCAGCCGCGCGCCGAGCCACTGCCGAGCGCCAGGCCGATTTTCGGTTTCATGCCGGAGCGGCGTTCAACGTGGCGAACAGATCGTGCACGTCGCAGTCGGTCACCATCACCGTGGCGAACTGGCCGACCTCGAGGTCGTGGCCATCGGTGATGTACACCACGCCATCGATCTCGGGCGCATCGGCGCTGGAACGGGCAATGGCACCCTCGTCGTCCACATCGTCGACCAGCACCTGAATGGTCTCGCCGATGCGCTGCTCCAGGCGCCGCGTGCTGATATCCTCCTGATGCGCCATCAGCCGGGCGCGGCGCTCCTCGCGCAGCTGTTCGGGCAGCGCGCCGGGCAGGGCGTTGGCGCTGGCGCCGTCGACCGGCGAATAGGCGAAACAACCGACGCGATCCAGTTCGGCGGCATCGAGGAATTGCAGCAGTTCGTCGAATTCCCGTTCGGTCTCGCCGGGAAAGCCGGTGATGAAGGTCGAACGGATAGTCAGCCGTGGCACCGCGCCACGCCAGGCGGCAATGCGATCGAGCGTCTTGTCGATGTCGCCTGGCCGCTTCATCAGCTTGAGGATGCGCGGGCTGGCGTGCTGGAACGGCACGTCGAGGTAGGGAAGAATTCTTCCCTCGGCCATCAGCGGCAGCAGGTCGTCCACGCTCGGATACGGATAGACGTAGTGCATGCGCACCCAGACGCCGAGTTGACCGAGCTCGCGCGCCAGTTCGACGAGCCTGGTTTTCACCGGCCGGCCGCCCACGAAGCCGGTGCGGTACTTGAGGTCGACGCCGTAGGCGCTGGTGTCCTGCGAGACGATCAGCAGTTCCCTGACGCCGGCGTCGACGAGCTTTTCGGCTTCTTGCACGATCTCGCCGATCGGCCGGCTGACAAGGTCGCCGCGCAGGCTGGGGATGATGCAGAAGCTGCAACGGTGGTTGCAACCTTCCGAAATCTTCAGGTAGGCATAGTGTTCGGGTGTCAGCTTGATGCCCTGTGGAGGAACGAGATCGACGAAGGGATCGTGCAGCGGTGGCAGATGCTCATGCACCGCCGCCATCACCTCGGACAGCGCATGCGGACCGGTCACCGCCAGCACCCTGGGGTGCGCTTCGCGGACAATGTCCCCTTTCGCGCCCAGGCAGCCGGTGACGATCACGCGGCCATTCTCGGCCAACGCCTCGCCGATGGCCTCCAGCGATTCCGCCACCGCGGCATCGATGAAACCGCAGGTGTTCACAATCACCAGGTCGGCACCGTCGTGGGAAGGGGAAAGCTCGTAGCCCTCGGCGCGCAGCCGGGTCAGGATGTTCTCCGCGTCGACAGTCGCCTTTGGGCAGCCGAGCGAGACGAAGCCAACCGTCGGTGCCTTACCGCGGCGAGTCACTAACTTCTCTTACTTCTTTTCGGCGGGCTTCTCGGCCGAACCCTGCGGATATCCGGGGAACTGGAAGCCGGAGAAAAGCTTGCGGGTCTGTTCCTGCATGCTGTCCTGCATCTGCTGGAACATCTTGGCGCTTTGCTCGACGTAGGCGCCCATCATGCTCTGCATGGCCGGCCCCTGGAAGTTGAGGAACTGCGACCAGAGCTCCTTGCTCATCGAGGCGTTGTCACCATACAGATGCCGCGCCTGGTCTTGCAGCTTCTTCTGCATGTCGGTGAAGGCCTTGATGTTGTTCTCGAGATACTGCCCCATCATGCCCTGCATGGCATTGCCATAGAAGCGGATCATGTGGGAGAGCACGTCGGAAGAGAACATCGGTACGCCGGCCGCTTCTTCCTCGAGGATGATCTGCAGCAGGATGCTGCGCGTCAGGTCGTCGCCCGACTTGGCGTCGATCACCTGGAAGTCCTCGTGCTTGAGCACCAGATCCTTGACGTCGACCAGCGTGATATAGGTGCTGGTCCGCGTGTCGTAGAGGCGGCGGTTCGGGTACTTCTTGATCAGTCTGACTTGCTCGGCCATGGCGATCTCCCCCAGCCACCGGATCGTGGCAGTGCAGCAATTATATAAGCAAACCCCCCGCCGAAGCAGGGGGATGGCCAAGCTTCGGCGTGCCGCCGCGACTGACTCTTACTGGAAATGCAGGCCGCCGTTGATGTTCAGCGTCGCGCCAGTCATGTAAGCCGCCGACTCCGAGGCAAGATAGGAGCAAAGCGCGCCGATCTCCTCGGGCTTGGCCAGGCGCTTCATCGGGATGGAATCGATGATGCCCTTCAGCACATCCTCGCGGATGGCCATGACCATCTTGGTGCCGACATAGCCTGGGGCGATGGCGTTAACCGTAACGCCCTTGGTGGCCAGTTCCTGCGCCAGCGCCTTGCTGAAGCCGATCACGCCGGCCTTGGCCGCCGAGTAGTTGGTCTGGCCGGCCTGGCCCTTGACGCCGTTCACCGACGAGATGCTGATGACGCGTCCCCAGCCGCGCTCGGCCATTTTCGCCGACACCTGCTTGGTCATGTTGAACAGGCTGCTCAGGTTGGTGGCGATCACCGCATCCCACTGGTCCTTTTCCATCTTGGCAAAAAAGCGGTCGCGGGTGATGCCGGCGTTGTTGACCAGGATGTCCACCGGACCGGCGGCGGCTTCGGCATCGGCGACCATTTTCTTGCAGTCGTCGATGTTCGAAACGTCACCGGCCACGCAGACGAAGCCCTTGAAGCCGGCGGCGGCCATTTCCTTCAGCCATTCGTCCTTGTTGTCGAACTGCGGGTGGTAGGCCGCCACGACCTGGTAGCCATCTTTCGCGAACGCCTGGCAAATGGCGGTACCGAGACCGCCCATGGCGCCGGTGACGAGAGCTACGCGTTGAGTCATTTTTGCTACTCCTTTGCTGGAAAAAGGCGGCCGACCTGCCCGGGTCGCGAAGACCTAGAACATGTGCTGACCACCATTGATGGAAATATTGGCGCCATTGACGAAGGCCGCCTCCTCGGACGCCAGATAGGCGACGAGGCCGGCGACTTCCTCGGGCTTGCCGAGCCGCGACATCGGAATCTGCGGCAGGATCTTCGAGTCGAGCACGTCCTGCGGGATCGCCATGACCATCTTGGTGCCGATGTAGCCCGGCGAGATGGTGTTCACGGTAACGCCCTTCTTCGCCACTTCCAGTGCCAGCGACTTGGTGAAGCCGTGCATGCCGGCCTTGGCTGCCGCGTAGTTGGTCTGGCCGAACGCGCCCTTGGTGCCGTTCACCGACGAGATGTTGATGACCCGCCCCCAGCCGCGCTCCATCATGCTGTCCATGACTTGCTTGGTCATGTTGAACACGGAGTCGAGGTTGGTGTGCATCACCGCGTCCCAGTCGGACTTGCTCATCTTCTTGAACGTCATGTCGCGCGTGATGCCGGCGTTGTTCACCAGCACGTCGACCGGACCGAGATCCTTCACCACCTGGTCGACACAAGCCTTGCAGGCGTCGAAATCGGTGACGTCGCAGGCATAAGCCTTGAAGCCGAAGCCCATGTCGTTCATCTTGCGCAGCCATTCCTGCGCGGTCTTGTTGCTCGGGCTGTAGGTGGTGATCACCTTGTCGCCCAGCGCCGCCAGCTTGACGCAAATGGCCTCGCCGAGACCGCCCATACCGCCTGTTACCAGTGCCACTCGTTGCATTTTTCACTCCTCCTTGTTGATGCTGCGTTGTTATGCTGCCTTTTCCTTGACATAACGGCCCGGCGCCGGCTCTCCGGCCGGATGCGCCTTGCCGCCGAGCCGGCCGCGCGCCGCCACTTCGCCGTCGCCGAACTGCTGCAACCATTCCGCCCAGCGCGGCCACCAGCTGCCTTTCACTTCCGTGGCGCCGGCCAGCCATTCGTCGGCGCTCGTCGTCTGGCTATCGTTCACCCAGTGACTGCGCTTGTTTTTCGCCGCCGGGTTGATGACGCCCGCGATGTGGCCGGAGGCGCCGAGCACGAAGGTGGTCTTGCCGCCCAGGAGCTTGCGGCCGAGATAGGAAGTCTGCCAGGGCACGATGTGGTCCTCGCGCGTGGCGAGGATGAAGGCCGGCATATCGACCTTGCCCAGGTCGGCCTTGACACCGCACATGGCCAGCTTGCCCGGCACGCGCAGGTTGTTCTCCAGGTACATGTTGCGCAGGTACCAGGCGGCGAAGGGGCCGGGCAGGTTGGCGGAATCAGAGTTCCAGTAGAGCAGGTCGAACGGCGGCGGCTTGATGCCCTTCAGGTAGTTGCCGACCACGTACTGCCAGATCAGGTCATTTGCGCGCAGCGCGGAAAACACCGCCGCCAGCTCGCGGCCCATCAGCAGGCCGCCCTTGCCGATGGTGTTTTCGCGTGCGACTACCGAGGCTTCGTCGATGAAGCAGCCGAGTTCGCCCGGGTCGGAGAAATCGAGCAGCGTGGTGAGCAGCGTCAGCGAGGCGACGTCGTCGTTGCCGCGTGCCTTCATCACCGCCAGCGCGGATGAAATGATGGTGCCGCCGACGCAGAAGCCGAGGGTGTTGATCCGCTCGACAGCGCAGATGTCCTTGGCGACCCGGAATGCCATCAACACGCCTTGTTCGATGTAGTCATCCCAGGTCAGATGGCCTTGAGCGGCCTTGGCGTTGCGCCAGGAGACCAGGAACACCGTGTGACCCTGCTCGATGGCGTAGCGGACGAAGGAATTTTCCGGCTGCAGGTCGAGGATGTAGTACTTGTTGATGCAGGGCGGCACCATGACGAACGGGCGCTTGGCGACTTTGTCGGTGAGCGGCGCGTACTGGATCAGCTGCATCAGTTCGTTCTCGAACACCACCGCGCCCGGCGTGATCGCCAGGTTGCGGCCGACTTCGAAGACCGACTCGTCGGTCATCGAGATGCGCCCTTTCTCGAGGTCGGCGATCAGGTTCTGGATGCCTTGCGTGATGCTCTGGCCCTGGGTTTCGAGGGCCTTCTGGACGAATTCCGGGTTGGTGGCGATGAAGTTCGACGGCGCCATCGCATCGACCATCTGGCGGGTAATGAAACGCAAGCGGCCCTTGGTCTGACCGTCGGTCACCGGCGCTGCTTCGACGGCCTTGCCGAGGTAATCGGCATTGATGCGGTAGGCCTGGCGCAGGTAGTCGAAGATCGGGCTTTCGGCCCACGCTGGGTGGTCGAAACGGCGATCACCGGGCTCGGCGGGCGCGACTGTCGGCGACGCATCACCGCTGCGACGCGCTAGCATGGCCTGCCAAAGAGCGGCATGGCGCTCGCGCCATTCGTTCTGCAACGCGACCAAGGCTTCGCCTTGCGGTTGCCAGGCTTCCATCCACGCCTTGACGGACGAATTCAGGTCCGGAGCCGACGACATGCACCCCCCTTTCCGGCGCCTGGTACCAAGTATTGTCGGCGATGCCAGGCGAGCTTGAGAAAATCCCGGGCCGCCGCGTGGCAGCCCGGTATTGCATTGCAGCATTGTACCTTCTAGCCGACGGCGATGACCGAAACGAATGTTAACGCTGCAATCCTTACGCCTTCCTTATGCGGGCCGTCCGGCATGCCCCGATCGGTTCAGGACGGGCCGTAGCCTTCGACCAGATGGTGCGTGAGGACGATGGTGGCGATGCCGGCGCCGATCAGCAGCACCTGTTGCAGCGTCGCGTGCAGTTCGGGGCGCTTGTGCAGGCCGGGAATCAGGTCGGCCACCGCCACGTAGATCATGCTCGCCGCGGCCAGCGCCAGGAGATGCGGGATGGCGCCCTGGGCGGTCGACAACGCGAACCAGGCCAGCAGGCCGCCGACGAGGGTGGCAAGACTGGAGAGCAGGTTGTAGAGAAAGGCCCGGGCCTTCGTATAGCCGGAATGCAGGAGGATCAGGAAATCGCCGACTTCCTGGGGAATCTCGTGGGCGACGATGGCCACCGCCATGACCAGGCCAAGACGTGGGTCTTCCATGAAGGCGGCGGCGATCAGCACGCCGTCGACGAAATTATGGAAGGTGTCGCCGACCAGGATCATCAGGCCGCTGCGACTTCCGTCGTGGCCGTGACCATGCGGCTCGTGTCCTTCGCAGGACTCGATGTGGCAGTGGCGCCAGAGCACCAGCTTCTCCAGCACGAAAAAGCCGAGGATGCCGGCCAGCACGGTGGTGGTGGTCATGGTGGCATCGCCGCTGCCGATGATGGCCTCGGGCAGCACCTCGAGAAACGCGGCGCCGAGCAGCGCGCCGATGGCGAAGCTGACCAGCATCGGCACCCAGGAAGCGCGCACCTTGAAGGCGAACACGGCGGCGGTGAGGACGGAGAGCAGGCCGCCGGCAATCGCGGCGCCGACAATCCAGGTCAAGGTGGTCATGGTTCGACCTGATTAGCCACAATATTCAGAAGGCTCATTTGGCGAGCCTGCCGGGGTGAAAAATGGGCGCGTCTTGTCCGAAGGGGATGCGCGATGGGGATCAACCGGGTGCAGTTTCAGAAGGGATTGTCGATGGCGCAATTCATGGAGCGCTACGGGACGGAGGAGAAATGCCACGCTGCGGTTGTTGCGCTGCGCTGGCCGAATGGGTTCGTTTGCCCCGAATGCAAAGACAGGCGCCATTACACGTTCGAGCGCAAGGGACTGCGGTACTGGCAATGTGCGTCGTGCCGGGAGCAGACGACGGTAATGTGCGGGACGGTGTTCGAGTCCACGAAGTTGCCGCTGACGACCTGGTTCCTGGCGATGCATCTGCTGACCCAGGCCAAGAACAATGTCTCGGCGCTGGAACTCAAGCGCCACCTCGGTGTGCGTTACAAGACCGCCTGGCTGCTCAGCTACAAGTTGATGCAGGTGATGAGCGAGCGGGAGGCGGATCGCCAACTGGATGGCCGGGGCGAGATCGACGATGCCTACCTGGGCGGCGAACTGCCTGGCGGAAAGAGCGGGCGCGGTTCGGAGAACAAGGTATCGTTCATTGCCGCCGTGCAGACCACCGAGACCGGCAACCCACTGAAGGTCTGCCTGAAGAAGCTGGAATTCACCAAGGAGGCGATCACCGACTGGGCGAAGACGGCACTGTCCGCATCGGCCCACGTGGTGTCGGATGGTCTGTGGTGCTTCCGCGCCGTCACCGCGGCCGGCGCCACCCAGGAGCGCATTGTTACTGGTGGCGGCCCCGCCTGCGTCAAGCTGGAGCAATTCCGCGCAGTGAATACCTTCCTCGGCAATCTCAAGACCGCCTACTCGGGTACCTACCATGCCTTCGATTTCGCTAAGTATGCGCATCGGTATCTTGCTGAAGTCCAGTATCGGTTCAATCGCCGGTTCGATCTGTCGTCTATCCTGAAGCGCCTCTTGGTTGCTGCCGTGGCTACCACGGCTCGTCCCGAGCGATTCTTGCGCGCGGCTGAACATTGTGGCTAATCAGGTGGTTCGATTATACGGTCCAGATCAGGCTGGCCATACGCCCGGTGACCCCTTCGCGCCGATAGGAGTAGAAGTATTGTTCGTCATTGAACGTGCAATGACCGCCGCCGTACACGCGCTCGACGCCCATGCCACGAAGCCGCCGGCGCGCCAGCGCATAAAGATCGCATCCCCACTTGCCGTCGGTTTTGACGACAAATGCCGACGCGGCGCCGGCATCGTCGGCCGTGAAGGCCGACACGACGTCGGCGCCGACCTCGAAGGCGGCGGGGCCGATCGCCGGTCCCAGCCAGGCCAGCAGCCGGTCGCCCGGCGCCGCCATGGCCGAGATGGTAGCCTCCAGGATACCGGCGGCCAGGCCGCGCCAGCCGGCATGCGCGGCCGCGACCACGCTACCCGCCTCGTGGCACAACAGCACCGGCAGACAATCGGCCGTAAGCACGGCGCAGACGACGCCGGGCGTGCGCGCCACCGAAGCATCGGCCTCGACGCCCCGAGTCGACGCTTCGGCTTCCACGCAGCGCGTTCCATGCACCTGGGTCAGCCAGACCGGTTCATCCGGCAGTTGGCGGCGCAGTTCGGCGCGGCGTGCCGCCATGGCTGACTTTTGGTAATCGACATGGTCGGCCAGGCTGCCATGCGCGCGCGTGGTCACGAGCGCACGGACGTTCGCCGGCACGGGCCAGTCGGGAACGAGAAAGTCAGCCATGGCGGCACGCCGCCAGCAAGGCGGAAAAGTCCGCTGGCAGCGGTGATTCCCAGGTCATCCCGACACCGTTGGCGGGATGCACCAGGGATAGCCGCCAGGCATGCAGCGCCTGGCGCGGGAAAGCGTCGAGCCGGGCATCCACCGACTTGCGCTTGCCGTAGACGGGATCACCGACCAGGGGATGGCCGATCGAGGCCATATGCACGCGGATCTGGTGCGTGCGTCCGGTTTCCAGCCGACATTCGAGCAAGGTGGCGGCGGCAAATCGCTCCCTGACCTCGTAATGTGTGCGTGCTTCGCGCGCCCCGTGGCCGGCACCAACCACCGCCATCTTCGTCCGCTGCACGGGATGCCGGCCGATGGGCGCATCCACCAATCCGCCTCGCGCCACCAGCCCATGCACCAGCGCCAGATAGTGGCGCTTGACGCTGCGCGCCTGCAACTGGCGGACGAGATCGGTCTGCGCCGCCAGCGTCTTCGCCACCACCAGTAGTCCGCTGGTGTCCTTGTCCAGCCGATGAACGATGCCGGCGCGCGGCACTTCCGCAAGCCGCGGCGCATGATGCAGCAGCGCGTTCATCATCGTTCCCGACCAGTTGCCGCTGCCGGGATGCACGACCAGGCCTGCTGGCTTGTCGATAACCAGGAGATGTTCGTCCTCATGAACGATGTTCAGCGCGATCTCTTCGGCCGCGACGCTGGTCCCAACCGGCGGCGGCAATGCCTCGACCCGCACCACCTCACCGCCGAGCACCTTGCGTCTGGCGTCGGCGGGCTGGCCGTCGATCATTACTCGACCGGCTTTCAGCCAGGCTTGGAGCCGGCTGCGCGAGTGTTCGGGGAACAGGCGGGCCAGCGCCGCATCCAGCCGCAGCCCGGCCAAACCCGGCGGGATGGCCGTGGTCGCTGGGCTATAATCGGCCGCATCTGTCCGTCGGGTATTCATCATGCGCAGTTTAGCCGCTCTGCTCGCTCCGCTTCTCCTGCTTGCCGCGCTCGTCCTCGGCGGCTGCGGCCTGCTGCAGGAGGAACAGGATGAAACCCTCGGCTGGTCGGCGAACAAACTCTACTCCGAGGCGCGCGGCGCAATGTCCGACGGCGCCTACGACAAGGCGGTCAAGTACTTCGAAAAACTGGAGGCGCGCTATCCGTTCGGACGCTACGCCCAGCAGGCCCAGCTTGAAGTCGCGTATGCCCACTTCAAGCAGGGCGAAGCCGCTTCCGCAATTTCCGCGTGCGACCGTTTCATCCGTTTGCACCCGAATCACCCGAATGTCGACTATGCCTATTATCTGAAGGGGCTGATCAACTTCAACGAGGACCTCGGCCTGCTCGGCTTCCTGGGCAACCAGGATCTGACGGAACGGGACCCGAAAGCGGCGCGCGAGTCCTTCGAAACCTTCAAGGAACTCGTGAGCCGGTTTCCGCAAAGCCGCTATGCCGCCGACTCCTCACAACGCATGAACTATCTGGTCAACGCGTTGGCCGCCCATGAAGTGCATGTCGCCGACTACTACGTGCGCCGCGGCGCCTATCTGGCCGCGGCGAACCGGGCGCAGGCGACCATCAAGGCCTACCCGAATTCGCCGGCCCGCGAGAATGCACTCGTCATTCTGATCAAGTCTTATGACGCCATGGGGATGAAAGATCTGCGCGACGACACGGAGCGCGTGATGCGCGCGAACTTCCCCAACAGTCGCTACTTCAAACCGGACGCCGGCGATGCCGACAAGCCATGGTGGAAGTTCTGGTAGCCCGGGTCAGAGCTTCGCTGGCGCACGTTGCCGGCGTGTCTCGAACAGGCAGACGCCGGCGGCAACCGAGACATTGAGACTTTCGACGCTGCCGAGCATCGGGATGCGCGCCAGTTCGTCGCAGGTTTCGCGCGTCAGTCGGCGCAGGCCGCCGCCCTCGGCGCCGAACACCCAGGCAAGCGGGCCACGCTGGTCGATGGTGTAAATATCCCGGTCGGCTTCGCCGGCGGCGCCCATCACCCAGACGCCCAGTTCCTGCATCTCGCGCAGGCTGCGCGCCAGATTGGTGACCATGAGGTAGGGCACCGTTTCCGCCGCGCCGCTGGCCACCTTGATGGCCGTCGCATTGAGGCCGCAGGCGCGATCCCTGGGCGCCACCACCGCATGGGCGCCCGCTGCGTCGGCTACCCGCAGGCAGGCGCCGAGGTTGTGCGGATCGGTGACGCCGTCGAGCACCAGCAGCAGCGCCGGTCCGGAGACCGTCGCCATGACATCGTCGAGCGAGACGAATTTTTCGGTCATGGCGACCCGGGCGACCACGCCTTGATGCCGAGCGCCGCCCGCCATGCCGTCCAGCCGCGCGACATCGGCGGCGACGGCTCGCACGCCCGCTGCGTCGGCCAGTTTCAGAAGGTCGCGCATCCGCGGGTCGTGGCGGTCCCCGGCGAACACAATTTCCCGGAATGACGCCGGCGAGCGGCGCAGCTTCGCTGTAATCGCGTGGAAGCCATGAATCAGGCGGGTTTCGCTCATGCGGGCAATCAGCCGAAAGCAAGAATGTCGGGAGGATAATGGAAGAAGCGGCGTGTCGCCACGGCTGACTTTGGCGTGTTGCGTCGGCCGCCGTGTCAGCCCAGCCGGCGGCCGAGCTTGCTCAGAGCAATATCGGTCAGCGCGGCGATCCAGTCTGGCCGCTCGTTGAGGCAGGGAACATAGCGGAATTCGTTTCCGCCGGCGGCGAGAAAGGTCTCCCGGCATTCCATGTTGATTTCCTCCAGCGTCTCCAGGCAATCGGCGGGAAAGCCGGGGCAGATGACGTCCACGCGCTTGAGTCCGGAGCGACCGAGTCGATCGAGCGTCGGTTGGGTGTAGGGCTGCAGCCATTCGGCGGCGCCAAAACGCGATTGAAAAGTGACTTGCCAACTGTCGTCGCGCAGATTGAGTTCCGCTGCGAGCAGATCGGCGGTGCGCCGGCACTGACTTTCGTAGGGGTCGCCGCGCTCGACCGCGCGTTTCGGTATGCCATGAAAGCTCATCACCAGATGGTCGGGGCGACCTGATGTCATCCAGTGGTCGCGCATGCTCTGGCGGAGCGCGCCGATATAGCCCGGGTCGTCGTGGAAATCCTCGACCTCGAGGATTTCGACCGCCGAGCCGTGGCGCTGGCGCCAGCCGCGAAGGGCATCGCGCGTGCTCAGCGTGGTGCTCGCCGAGAATTGCGGATAGAGCGGCACGACGACGATACGGCGGGCGCCCGCCTGGCGCAGCCGATCCAGTTCGCCGGGGATCGCCGGCTGGCCGTAGCGCATGGCCCAAGCGACGTCGACGTCCGCGATGCCTCGATGCCCGAGCAGGCCGCGGACCAGCTTAGCCTGCCGTTCGGTGTGCACCTTGAGCGGCGAACCTTCCCGGGTCCAGATCCTTTGGTACTTTGCGGCCGACCGGGCCGGCCGCGTGTTGAGGATGATGCCGTGCAGGATCGGCCACCAGACAAGGCGCGGCAGGTCGACGACCCGCCGGTCGCCGAGGAATTCGGCCAGGTAGCGGCGCAACGCCGGCGCGGTCGGCGCGTCCGGCGTGCCGAGGTTGACCAGCAGGATGGCGTCGTTCATGGCGCGGCGAGCGCGCTCGATAGCAGCTTCGCCGTGATATCGACGATGGGAATGACCCGTTCGTAGGCCATGCGGGTCGGGCCGATGACGCCGATGGTGCCGACCACGCGCCCATCGACTTCGTAGGGTGCGGCGACGACGCTGCATTCGTCGAGCGGCGCGATGCCGGACTCGCCGCCGATAAAGACCTGCACGCCCTCGGCGCGGTTCGACAGGTCGAGCAACTGTATCAGGCCGGTTTTCTTCTCGAATAATTCGAACAGGCCACGCAGGCGCCCCATGTTCGACGAGAGTTCCTCGACGCCGAGCAGGTTCTTCTCGCCGCTGATCACGTACTGGGCCGAGGCGTCGGTCACCGCCTCGCTGCCGGCTTCGACGGCGGCGCTCATCAACTCGACCATGTCGGCGCGCAGCCGCTTCAGGTCATCCTGCAAGCGTGCGCGAATCTGGTTGAAGTCGAAGCCGGCGAAATGTTCGTTGAGCATGTTGGCGGCCGCCGTCAGCTCCGATGCCGTGTAGCTGCGCTGGGTGAACAGGATGCGGTTTTGCACGTCGCCTTCGGTGGTGACGATGATCAGCAGGATGCGCGTGTCCGAGAGGTTGAGAAACTCGATCTGGCGGATGCGCGGCAGCTGGCGGCGGGGGGCCACGACCACGCCGGCGAAACGGGTCAGTTCCGACAGGAGTTGCGAGGCGTGGCTGATCACGCGCTGCGGCTGGTCGGGCTGGATGACTTCCTTGATGCCGCTGATTTCTTCGCGCGCCAGCGGCTGCACGGTGAGCAGGCTATCGACGAACAGCCGGTAGCCCTTGGGGGTCGGGATGCGGCCGGCCGAGGTGTGCGGGCTGGCGATGAAGCCCATTTCCTCGAGGTCCGACATGACGTTGCGGATGGTCGCCGGCGACAATTCGAGACCCGAATGGCGTGACAGGGTACGCGAGCCGACCGGCTGGCCTTCGATGATGTAGCGTTCGATCAGCGTCTTCAGCAGGGATTGGGCGCGGCGGTCGAGCATGTCTCGATTCTAGCGGTAATCCGGAGCAGAATCGGCAGGGGCCGCTTACAGCCAAGCCCGCGCCAGCCTTGAAGGGATTTCAGAGACTGGCAACGACAAGGGCTTACGGGTTTTCACCGGTAAGCTCTTATTTTATTTGGTTGCGGGGGCAAGATTTGAACTTGCGACCTTCGGGTTATGAGCCCGACGAGCTGCCAGACTGCTCCACCCCGCGTCAGAGTTGTTAATTATACGGCGTCACAATGTGCAGTGCAACAGATTTTCTCCAGATGGCCTACATCGCGGAATAGATCGGACCTTCGCCTCCTTGTGGCGAGACCCAGACAATGTTCTGGGTCGGATCCTTGATGTCGCAGGTCTTGCAGTGCAAACAGTTTTGCGCGTTGATCTGAAGCTTGGCGCCGCCTTGCTCGTCCTTGACGATCTCGTAGACGCCTGCCGGGCAATAACGTTGCTCCGGGGCGTCATAGAGCGCGAGGTTGATGCGGATCGGTGTGTCGAGATCCTTCAGTTGCAGATGGCACGGCTGGTTTTCTTCATGGTTGGTGTTTGACAGGAAAACCGATGAAAGGCGGTCAAAGGTAATCTTGCCGTCCGGCTTAGGGTAATCGATGGGCTGGCAGTCGGCAGCCTTCTTGAGCTTGAGATGATCCGCGGTCAGAGTTAGCGTCCAGGGCGCCTTGCCGCGGAGGAGCAACTGATCGACGCCGAACATCACCGATCCCAGCCACAGCCCCTTGCTCATCAACGGCTTGAAATTGCGTGCCTTGTGCAGTTCGTCGAATAGCCAGGAGGCACGGAACTTGTCGTCGTAGGCTTCGAGTTCGTCGCGCTCACGTCCGGCGGCAAGCGCTTCGGCAGCCGCTTCGGCGGCGAGCATGCCGGTCTTGATGGCGGCATGCGATCCCTTGATGCGCGAGGCATTGAGGAAGCCGGCGTCGTCGCCGATCAATGCGCCGCCCGGGAAATGGAGCTTGGGCAGCGCCTGCAGACCACCGGCGGCGATGGCGCGCGCGCCATAGCTGATCCTTCGGCCTCCTTCGAGGAAGGTGGCGATGGCGGGATGGGTCTTGTAGCGCTGAAATTCCTCGAACGGCGAAAGGTGCGGATTTGCGTAGTTCAAGCCAACCACGAAGCCGACCGCGGCGAGGTTCGCGCCATAGTGATACATGAACGAGCCGCCATAGGTGGCTGAATCCAAGGGCCAGCCAGCGGTATGCATGGCTAGTCCGGGCCGGTGCTTATCGGCGGGAATCTCCCAGAGTTCCTTGATGCCGAGTCCGTAGACCTGAGGGTCGGCATGCTGGCGCAGCTTGAACTTTTCCTGCAAGCGCTTGCCAAGATGGCCACGACAGCCCTCCGCGAACAGAGTGTACTTGGCGCGCAGTTCCATGCCTGGCTGGAAGGCATCCGTTGGTTGCCCGTCCCGCCCGATCCCCATGTCGCCGGTAATCACGCCTGCCACCCGGTCGGCATCGTCGTATAGAACCTCGGCACCCGTAAAGCCCGGGTAAATCTCGACGCCCAGGCTTTCCGCCTGCTGGCCCAGCCAGCGGCAGACTTCACCCAGGCTGATGATGTAGTTGCCGTGATTGGTGAAACAGTCGGGCAGGAAGGCATTCGGCAGCGCGAAACTACCGGACCGGGAAAGAAAGACGAAGCGGTCCTCGGCGACCGGCGTGTTCAGCGGGGCATTCAGTGCCTGCCAGTCGGGGAACAGTTCAGAGATGGCGCGCGGGTCCATGATGGCGCCGGAGAGAATATGGGCGCCGATTTCAGAGCCCTTCTCGATCAGACAGATGCCCAGGTCGGGCGACAGTTGCTTGAGTCGTATCGCGGCGGCCAAACCGGCTGGCCCACCACCGACGATGACGACATCGAAATCCATTCCTTCGCGTTCCATTGTGCGATCTCCCGACGCCGCGCGATCTGGCGCGACCATTATTTGTAGTATCGATCGCGCCATTATAATCGGCCGATCTCATTTCGAGCCGGCTTGCCATGGAACACGCGCACAGGTGGGTTCATACGACACGGATGCCCGTTCGCTGGGGCGACATGGATGCGATGGGCCATGTGAATAACACGGTTTATTTTCGCTACATGGAGCAGGCACGGATCGAATGGCTGGAGTTGTGCCACTACGGCATCGACCGCGCGCAGGACGAGGCGGCGGTGATCGTCAATGCCAGTTGCACTTTCCTGGTGCCCATCACCTATCCGGCGACTGCCGAAATCCTGATGTTCATCGGCAAGCCTGGACGGACGAGTTTGCCCACCTACTACGAAATTCGTTGCGTGGGACATGATGTCCTGTACGCGGAAGGTGCGGCGAAACTGGTTTGGTTCCAGCCTTCTTCCGGGAAGTCGGCGCCATTGCCCGAGCGCATTCGCGCCGAAGCCGAGCGGTACTAGGCGAATAGGCGAGCCATCATGTCGCCGATCTGGATGCCTTCCGCGAACAGGATTGCCTCGGCGAACCTGACCGACTTCATGGCGCGCATGGAAGCGCGCTGGGGACGTCGTTTTGCCGACTATGCCTCGCTTCATCGCTGGTCCGTGACCCAGCCCGCGGAGTTTTGGCCTTCGATTTGGGAGTATGCCGAGTTGATCGGCGTGCCCGGACGACTGACTTTCACGGGAGCGGGAATGTTGGGTACGCGCTGGTTTCCGGAGGCGTCCCTGAACTTTGCCGAGAACCTCCTGCGTTTCCGTGGCGACGACAAGGCACTGGTCTTCTGGGGCGAGAATAGCGTTCGGCGAACACTAAGTCATGACCAGCTTTATGGCCGCGTGGCGCAACTCGCGGCGGCGATGCGTGCCGAGGGAGTCGGAGCCGGGGACCGGGTGGCTGCTTACATGCCCAATATGCCCGAAACGGTCATCGCCTTCCTGGCCGCCGCTTCGATTGGCGCGATCTTCACCTCGGCATCACCCGACTTCGGTGTTCAGGGCGTGCTGGATCGCTTTGGCCAAATTGAGCCCAAGCTGCTGTTTGTCGCCGACGGCTATTTCTATAACGGCAAGACGATCGACAGTCTTGCGCGTGTCGCGGAGATCGTCGAGCGGCTTCCCTCGGTGAGGAAAACGGTGGTGACGCCATATGTCGGCGTCGATGGCCATCGGATCGAGGCAATTCGGAACGGCATCATGCTGGGGTCATTCCTGCAATCGGCCAGCGCTGAATCCCGGATCGAATTCGCTCGGCTGCCGTTCGATCATCCGCTAGTCATCATGTATTCGTCCGGTACCACCGGCGTGCCGAAATGCATCGTGCACGGGGCGGGTGGCGCGCTTCTCCAGCATGTCAAGGAACATCGGTTGCACGGCGACATCAAGCGCGGTGACCGGATGTTCTACTTCACCACCTGCGGCTGGATGATGTGGAACTGGTTGGTGTCGGGCATGGCTTCGGGCGCGACCTTGTTGCTGTACGACGGCTCGCCCTTCCTGGGACGAGGAAAGATCCTGTTCGATCTTGCCGATGCCGAAGGCATGACGCACTTTGGTACCTCGGCAAAGTTCATCGATGCCATCGCCAAGGTTGGCTTGGCGCCAATCGAGTCTCACCGCCTTGATCGGCTGCGCGTGATGTTCTCGACCGGCAGCCCTCTGGTGGCGGAAAGTTTCGACTATGTGTATGCGCGCGTAAAAGGCGATCTGCAACTCGCATCGATTTCCGGGGGGACCGACATCCTGTCCTGCTTCGTTGGCGGCAATCCGATTGGTCCGGTATATCGCGGCGAGATTCAATGCGCGGGCCTGGGCATGGCCGTGGACGTCTTCAATCCAGAGGGCGATCCCATCAGGCGCGAGAAGGGGGAACTGGTGTGTACCCGACCGTTTCCGGTGATGCCACTAAGGTTCTGGAACGATCAGGATAATGCCAAGTATCGTGCCGCCTACCTGGATCGCTTTCCGGAGACGTGGTGTCATGGCGATTTCGCCGAGTGGACGGCGCATGACGGCTTCGTCATTTATGGGCGATCCGACGCCACGTTGAATCCCGGTGGGGTGCGTATCGGCACGGCGGAGATTTATCGCCAGGTGGAAAAGCTTCCGGAGGTGCTGGAGAGTCTTGTGATCGGTCAGGCTTGGGAAAATGACGTGCGTGTCGTCCTGTTCGTCAAGCTGCGCGCAGACGTGGTACTGGACGAACCCATGGTTGCCCGCGTCAAGGAGGTGATTCGCGACAATACGACACCCCGGCATGTTCCGGCCAAGATTCTTCAGGTGACGGACATTCCTCGTACCAAGAGCGGCAAGATTGTCGAACTGGCGGTCCGAAATATCGTTCACGGAGAGCCAGTCAGGAACCTGGAGGCCCTGGCCAATCCCGAGGCGCTCGATTTCTTCCGGGATCGACCGGAATTGATGAACTGAGGAGACGCGAGAATGCTGATGAGCGCCGAAAGCAGTTGCCTGCTCGTAGTTGATGTGCAGGATCGTCTGCTTCATCACGTTCATGGTTGGCAAAAATTGCTCACCAACGTGATCTGGCTGGTGCGGATCGCCGGGCGGATGGGGGTTCCGGTGTTGGCGACCGAGCAGTACCCAAAGGGGCTGGGACACACGCATAGCGAGTTGGCCAAGGAATTTCGATCGGGCGGGGCCGTCGAAAAAGTACATTTTTCCTGCGTGGCCGCGCAGTGTCTGCCAGGTCTGCTTGGGGCCGACCGGCCGCAGGTGATTATTTGCGGGATGGAGGCGCATGTATGTGTGCAACAGACAGCCCTGGAACTCAAATGGCAGGGCAAGGAGGTTTTCGTCGTCGCGGACTCCATCGGTTCACGGGATCCGGCGGATAAGGCCTTGGCACTTGAGCGCATGCGCAGTCACGGTATCGAAATCGTCAGCCGGGAAATGACGGTATTCGAGTGGCTACGGCGGGCGGATACCCCTCTCTTCAAGGAAATCAGCGTGGAGTTCTTGCGCTGAGAAGAAAATTTGAATCGGCCTTTACAAGGATTCTAGAAGTCCGTATAGTTCGGCCTCTGCACTTATGCGGAAGGCGCGACCTGCGCTAAGTTCTTTAACAGTTCAAACAGCCGATAGGTGTAGGTGTTTGTTGTGCTGGAGGTGGTGGTGGGGTTGGTCCTGAGATCGAAGGGGCTGGCTGGACACTGGAGAAGGTACTGGGGCGAACCGGAAGGGGAGTTTTGGTGCTGGAGGGGTTCGGTGGAAGTTGCCGGAAGGTGATGGAAGCCACGCTGCTGCCGAAGCTAAAAAGATGTAACAGACACTTACACGAAACACAGTAATGGTTAGACGCAACGGAAGTTGAGTTTGACCTCTGAGATTCGTTTGAGTGAGTTTAAACAAGATTGAACTGAAGAGTTTGATCCTGGCTCAGATTGAACGCTGGCGGAATGCTTTACACATGCAAGTCGAGCGGCAGCACGGGGGCAACCCTGGTGGCGAGCGGCGAACGGGTGAGTAACACATCGGAACGTACCCTGTCGTGGGGGATAACGAGTCGAAAGATTCGCTAATACCGCATACGACCCGAGGTGAAAGCGGGGGATCGCAAGACCTCGCGCGACTGGAGCGGCCGATGGCGGATTAGCTAGTTGGTGGGGTAAAGGCCCACCAAGGCGACGATCCGTAGCGGGTCTGAGAGGACGGCCCGCCACACTGGGACTGAGACACGGCCCAGACTCCTACGGGAGGCAGCAGTGGGGAATTTTGGACAATGGGGGCAACCCTGATCCAGCCATTCCGCGTGAGTGAAGAAGGCCTTCGGGTTGTAAAGCTCTTTCGGCAGGAACGAAAAGGCTCTCTCTAACATAGGGGGTCAATGACGGTACCTGAAGAAGAAGCACCGGCTAACTACGTGCCAGCAGCCGCGGTAATACGTAGGGTGCGAGCGTTAATCGGAATTACTGGGCGTAAAGCGTGCGCAGGCGGCTTTGTAAGACAGATGTGAAATCCCCGGGCTTAACCTGGGAACTGCGTTTGTGACTGCAAGGCTTGAGTGCGGCAGAGGGGGGTGGAATTCCACGTGTAGCAGTGAAATGCGTAGAGATGTGGAGGAACATGGGGAGTACGGTCGCAAGATTAAAACTCAAAGGAATTGACGGGGACCCGCACAAGCGGTGGATGATGTGGATTAATTCGATGCAACGCGAAAAACCTTACCTACCCTTGACATGCCAGGAACCCTGCTGAGAGGTGGGGGTGCCCGAAAGGGAACCTGGACACAGGTGCTGCATGGCTGTCGTCAGCTCGTGTCGTGAGATGTTGGGTTAAGTCCCGCAACGAGCGCAACCCTTGTCATTAGTTGCCATCATTCAGTTGGGCACTCTAATGAGACTGCCGGTGACAAACCGGAGGAAGGTGGGGATGACGTCAAGTCCTCATGGCCCTTATGGGTAGGGCTTCACACGTCATACAATGGTCGGTACAGAGGGTTGCCAAGCCGCGAGGTGGAGCCAATCCCAGAAAGCCGATCGTAGTCCGGATCGCAGTCTGCAACTCGACTGCGTGAAGTCGGAATCGCTAGTAATCGTGGATCAGCATGCCACGGTGAATACGTTCCCGGGTCTTGTACACACCGCCCGTCACACCATGGGAGTGGGTTTCACCAGAAGTAGGTAGCCTAACCGCGAGGGGGGCGCTTACCACGGTGGGATTCATGACTGGGGTGAAGTCGTAACAAGGTAGCCGTAGGGGAACCTGCGGCTGGATCACCTCCTTTCTAGAGCGAGAAGGCTCGACGAGCACCTACAGCCTATCGGTTGTTTTAAGCCAGGCAGACGCGGGTCTGTAGCTCAGCTGGTTAGAGCACCGTCTTGATAAGGCGGGGGTCGTTGGTTCGAACCCAACCAGACCCACCACGACCTGAGCAAACGAAAGTACAAACCCACTTTCGTTTGGGGCAGTGAGCTAAAAATCCCTGGCGAAGCCAGATGATTTTTAGGAGGTAAAGGCAAGGACGGGGGTGTAGCTCAGTTGGGAGAGCGCCTGCTTTGCAAGCAGGAGGTCATCGGTTCGATCCCGTTCACCTCCACCAAGAGCTGATATCAAAGTGGTGGCACTTTGATATCGGTTTTTTAGCCGAAGGCTGTTGGATCTTTAACAAATTGGAAGAAGTAAAGTGTTCGATCCAGGGAACTGGGTCGTACATGGGTTGTGATTGCATTCTTCGGTACTGTTTGCGAACCAGCGGCGGTACCGGAAACAAGCGCGAGTTGCTTGACTGACTGAGAAGGCCTGGCGGGAGTCAGGGTTCAAAGTTATAGGGTCAAGTGACTAAGTGCATGTGGTGGATGCCTTGGCGATCACAGGCGATGAAGGACGTTGTAGCGTGCGAAAAGCCACGGGGAGCTCGCAAACAAGCTTTGATCCGTGGATGTCCGAATGGGGAAACCCACCCGCAAGGGTATCCCTGGCTGAATACATAGGCCAGGAGAGGCGAAACCGAGCGAACTGGAAACATCTAAGTAGCTCGGAGGAACAGAAATCAACCGGAGATTCCCTGAGTAGTGGCGAGCGAAAGGGAGCAGCCGGCAAGAGTTAGCGTTCTGGTTAGTGGAATGGCCTGGAAAGGCCAGCCGTAGTGGGTGATAGCCCCGTACGCGAAAACCAGGATGTGGGACTAAGCTTGCGACAAGTAGGGCGGGGCACGTGAAACCCTGTCTGAACATGGGGGGACCATCCTCCAAGGCTAAATACTCGTGATCGACCGATAGTGAACTAGTACCGTGAGGGAAAGGCGAAAAGAACCCCGGGAGGGAGTGAAACAGATCCTGAAACCGCATGCATACAAACAGTGGGAGCCTCGCAAGGGGTGACTGCGTACCTTTTGTATAATGGGTCAGCGACTTACGTTCAGTAGCGAGCTTAACCGAATAGGGGAGGCGTAGCGAAAGCGAGTCTGATAAGGGCGACTTAGTTGCTGGGCGTGGACCCGAAACCAGATGATCTATCCATGGCCAGGATGAAGGTGGGGTAACACCCACTGGACGACTGAACCCACTAGTGTTGAAAAACTAGTGGATGAGCTGTGGATAGGGGTGAAAGGCTAAACAAATCTGGAGATAGCTGGTTCTCCCCGAAAACTATTTAGGTAGTGCCTCGTATGGACACTTCCGGGGGTAGAGCACTGTAATGGTTGGGGGGGTCGTTTAGATCTACCCCGCCATAGCAAACTCCGAATACCGGAAAGTGATGTACGGGGAGACAGACGGTGGGTGCTAACGTTCATCGTCAAGAGGGAAACAACCCAGACCGCCAGCTAAGGTCCCCAATGATTGGCTAAGTGGAAAACGAGGTGGGAAGGCATAGACAGCTAGGAGGTTGGCTTAGAAGCAGCCATCCTTTAAAGAAAGCGTAATAGCTCACTAGTCGAGTCGTCCTGCGCGGAAGATGTAACGGGGCTCAAGCCAATAACCGAAGCTGCGGATGCACAGCAATGTGCGTGGTGGGAGCGTTCTGTAGGTCTGTGAAGGTGTCTCGTAAGGGATGCTGGAGATATCAGAAGTGCGAATGCTGACATGAGTAGCGATAAAGCGTGTGAAAAGCACGCTCGCCGAAAGCCCAAGGTTTCCTGCGCAACGTTCATCGGCGCAGGGTGAGTCGGCCCCTAAGGCGAGGCCGAAAGGCGTAGTCGATGGGAAACGGGTCAATATTCCCGTACCGATCACGGATGCGATGGGGGGACGGAGAAGGTTAGCTCAGCCGGGTGTTGGACGTCCCGGTTTAAGCGTGTAGGCGTGCTGCATAGGCAAATCCGTGCGGCTTAGCCAAGGCGTGATGACGAGGAGCCATTGGCTCTGAAGTGAGTGATACCCTGCTTCCAGGAAAAGCCTCTAAGCTTCAGTCCGTGATTGACCGTACCGCAAACCGACACAGGTGGGCAGGATGAAAATTCTAAGGCGCTTGAGAGAACCCAGGAGAAGGAACTCGGCAAATTGACACCGTAACTTCGGGAGAAGGTGTGCCCCGGTAGTGTGTAGTCCCTCGCGGGCGAAGCACGATGGGGTCGCAGAGAATAGGTGGCTGCGACTGTTTAACAAAAAACACAGCACTCTGCAAAGTCGAAAGACGACGGAGAGGGTGTGACGCCTGCCCGGTGCCGGAAGGTTAAGGGATGGGGTGGAGGCGCTTGATCGAAGCCCCGGTAAACGGCGGCCGTAACTAGAACGGGCGTAAGGTAGCGAAATTCCTTGTCGGGTAAGTTCCGACCTGCACGAATGGCGTAACGATGGCCACACTGTCTCCTCTGGGACTCAGCGAAGTTGAAGTGTTTGTGAAGATGCAATCTTCCCCGTGGCTAGACGGAAAGACCCCATGAACCTTTACTGTAGCTTTGCATTGGACTTTGACGGGACTTGTGTAGGATAGGTGGGAGGCTGTGAGACCGGGTCGCTAGATTCGGCGGAGCCGACCTTAGAAATACCACCCTGGTGTCGTTGAGGTTCCAACCTGGCCCCTGAATCGGGGTGGGGACCGTGCATGGCAGGCAGTTTGACTGGGGCGGTCTCCTCTAAAGGGTAACGGAGGAGTACGAAGGTCTTCTAGGTACGGTCGGACATCGTACTGATAGTGCAATGGCAAAAGAAGGCTTGACTGCGAGACCACAAGTCGAGCAGGTGCGAAAAGCAGGTCATAAGTGATCCGGTGGTTCTGTATGGAAGGGCCATCGCTCAACGGATAAAAGGTACTCTGGGGATAACAGGCTGATTCCGCCCAAGAGTTCATATCGACGGCGGAGTTTGGCACCTCGATGTCGGCTCATCACATCCTGGGGCTGTAGCCGGTCCCAAGGGTATGGCTGTTCGCCATTTAAAGTGGTACGTGAGTGGAGTTCAAAACGTCGTGAGACAGTTTGGTCCCTATCTGCCGTGGGCGCTGGATATTTGAGAGGGCCTGCTCCTAGTACGAGGACCCAAGTGGACGTATCCCTGGTGGACCGGTTCATGACGCCAATCGCATCGCCGGGTAGCTAAATACGGAAGAGATAAACGCTGAAAGCATCTAGCGCGAAACCTCGCCTCAAGATGAGATATCCCGGGGACTCGATCCTGAAGGGTCGTTGGGAGACCACAACGTTGATAGGCTGGCGTGGAAGCGCAGTAATGCGTTGAGCTGACCAGTACTAATTGCCCGTGCGGCTTGACCCTATAACTTTGAGTCAAACGACTCAGCGCAATTCGCGCAACCGCAATCCAATCCATCCGAATTCCCAAAGAATTCGAAATGCTACTGCTTCTTCCAAATCACGTGACCTGACTAGGCAACCGCTCAGCCCAGGTCACACCCTTCAGTCTGGTGCCCATAGCAGGGAGGAACCACCCCCTTCCCATCCCGAACAGGCCCGTGAAACACTCTGCGCCAATGATATTGCGGACTACCCGTGAGAAAGTAGGTCAGCGCCAGACTAACCCCTATAAACAAAGGCCCGCCGGATTTGGCGGGCCTTTGCTCTTTTCGCGCCCGGCACGCGCTACCGCGTTGCGTCGCCTGTTACAGCAGGATGAGGTTGGCTCGCGATGAATCAGTTCTTCGTTGTCGACGTAGCCGAGAAGCGATTCGATCTCGCTCGTGGAGTGGCCGGCGATGCAGCGGGTTTCGAACTGGAATAGTTGATCAAGCCACGGGCAATCCTGGTACCGGCGAGCGTGCGGCAGGAGCCACTGCGGCGCCACGTTCGAAGTCGCCTTCGACGTGTCCTGACGCCTGCAGCGGCGATGGCGCCCGGCCCGGAGCGCGCTGACTGCGCCATCGTCGAGCAATAGACTGCCAGCCAGTTGGAGATGGTCGGCCAACCATTGCT